>CAUVXV020000010.1:0-11410 GCA_963555985.3 Dehalococcoidia bacterium | reverse complement strand
CAGCGTCGCCATGATCACGATCGTGTTGACGATGTTCGGCAAGACGTGCCGGAAGAGGATGCGTCTGTCGCTGGCCCCGCTGGCTCGCGCGGCAACGACAAACTCCTGCTCGCGCAGCGAGAGCACATCGGCCCGCACCAGCCGCGCGTAGCCGGACCAACTGAAGATGATGATGATCACGATCACGTTGAGCAGGCTGCGACCGAAGACCACCGAAATCAGCAGCGCGAACAGCAGCGCTGGCAGCGCCAACTGCACATCCACGAGCCGCATCAGCAGCCGGTCCCACCAGCCCACGCGCCAGCCCGCCAGCAGACCGATCAGCGTCCCAATCAAGGCCGATGCCGGGGATACAGGTCACCACGACCAGCAGCGACACCCGCGCGCCGTGCATCACCCGCGAGAGGATGTCGCGGCCCAGGTTGTCAGTACCCAGAGGGTGCGCCCAACTGCCGCCCTCCTGGAGCGCTGGCGGAGTCAGGCGGCTGATCAGGTCGATCTTTTCCGGATCGTACGCCGACAACAGGTCGGCGAAGATCCCGGCAATCAGAAATACGCCCAGAATGATCAGGGCCGGGGCGAGTAAGGCCGCGCGCTGCCACGACACGCCGAGACGGAAACGGCGGCGAATGATCCCGCTGGCGGGCGCTGCCGCCTGCGTCGACATTACCGCGCTCCCGCCCGGATGCGCGGATCGATGATCGGATAGGACAGGTCGACCAGGATGTTGGCCGCCACGATGCTGGTCGAGATCACGAGGATCGCGGCGATCAGGACCGGGAAGTCGCCGACCGTGATCGTGTGCAGCATCAGCCGCCCGATCCCGGGCCAGGCGAAGACCTGCTCAACAATGATCGTGCCCGCGATCAGGTATCCCACCTGGATCCCGAGGATGGTCGCCACGGGCAGCAAGGCGTGCCGCAAGGCGTGACGCCAGATGATCGTCGATTCGCGCAAGCCCTTCGCCCGCGCGGTGCGGACAAAATCGGTGTTCATCACGTCAATCATGCCGGAACGGGTCAATCGCATCGAGATCGCCGAGGACAGCAAGCCCAGGGTGATCGTCGGCAAGACGATGTGTTCGATCCCGCCGCTGCCGCCGGTCGGCATCCAGTCCAGCTGGACCGAGAAGAAGAAGATCAGCATCAAGCCCAACCAGAAGTTGGGCGTCGCCTGCCCGAGCACGGCCAGCAGCCGTGCCAGCCAGTCCGTCGGCGTCGCTCGTCTCAGCGCCGCAATAATCCCCAGTGGAATCCCCAGGACCATCGAGAAGATCAGCGCGGCGACGCCGAGCTGCAGTGTCTTCACCGCGCGGCTGCTGACCTCACTCAACGCCGGACGCGCGCTGATGAACGAATTGCCAAGATCACCCTGGACCGCGTCATAGAGAAAGTTGACGTACTGGATGCCGATCGGGCCGCTCAGCCCAAGCTGCTCTTTCAGCAGCTCCTTCTCTTCAACCGTGGTCTCATCCGTGGTCAGGTACTCGACCGGGTTGCGCGCCAGGCGCGAAACCAGGAAGACGATCGAAACGACCAGGAACACGACCAGAATCCCCTGCAGGAGGCGCGAAATCAGGATCGCGGAGATACTCTGCGGACCCATGTCCGGCCTTCCTGCAGGGAGTGGTCGACGCTAGGTGACGAGTGGCCGGATACCCCAGAGGCCGCCGTAGTCGCGTGAGTTGCCCTTCATGTCCCACTCGAGGTCGTCGCGCATCAGTCCGGTACCGACGGTCTCGAAGAGGAACAGCCAGGAGGCGTTGGTGTAGATCAGCTGGGCGAGCTCGTTGAGATACTGCTTCCGCTTCTCCGGGTCGAACTCCGAGCGCTGCGCCTCGACCAACTCCTGAATGCCCGAGCCGGGGTACTCCGCCACCGAGAGCGTGCCGCCTTCGGCCACCTCGGCGTTGATCACCTGGAACGGGTCAGGCGACTGGTTGGTGAAGTAGTAATGCAAGCCGGGCACGTCTCGCTGCGCCATTCGCGCGCGGAAGTCGGGCAGCGGATCCAGTTGCAGGTTCGTCCGGATCCCAACCACATCCAGGTACTGCTGCACCGAGAGCGCGATCTGGTCGGTCCAGGCGAAGAAGCCGGCGGTGCCGTAGAAGTCCGACTCGAACCCTTCTGGGTAGCCGGCGGCGTCCAAGAGCTGGACCGACTTTTCGGGGTCGTACTCCATCGTCAGCGGACCGGACTGCTCCGGCTGCATCCCGCCGAGCTGGCGGGTGCCGATCCCGTAGGCGCGCTGCTCGCGGCCGGTTGCCAAGGTGGTGTAGATCGTCTCCACGTCGACGGCGTGGTTCATCGCCTGCCGCACACGAATGTCGCGGTAAGCGTTGGAGCCGTCCTCGAACATCGGCACCAGCGTGTTCGGGAAGATCGTGTGCGGGCAGCAGCCCGGGTCGAAGAGCACCTCGTAGCCGGGCTCATCGACGAACTCCTGCACCAACTCCCACTCAAGCGACGGTGTGACGTCGGCTTCGCCCGCCTGGATCGCGGCCAAACGCGCGACCGGCTCAGGCCGCACCGACTGCACGATCTCCTTGACCCAGGGGCGGTGGATGCGGTTCAGGTTCTCGTACCCAATCGGGTAGTTGTCGTTGCGTGCGCTGCGCACCTCAATGTCGGGCTCGAAGTTCACCAGCTCGAACGGCCCACTGGCCAAACCGTCTCGGTTGTAGCCTTCGTCGCCGATCTCTTCGATCAAGTGCTTCGGCACAAGCGGCAACGTAGTGCCAACGCTGCCCGGCGCAGTCACATCCGTGTTCACGGGGAGGCGCAAGGTCAAATCGTCAATCACTTCCGAGTCCCCGTTGACTGCCGAGACGATGTACGCGATCCCGGTCTCGTACGTCCCGCTCTCGTTGTAGGCGGCGTTGCCGGCGGCGCGGTCGATCGAGAACTTGATGTCATCAGCCGTCAGCGGCGTGCCATCGTGCCAGGCGTGTCCAGGATTGATGTGCCAAATCAACGCGGTGAAGTCATCGACCCACTCGAAGCTACCCACGTGAGGCACAATCTCGCGCGTGACCAGGTCGTATTGCAGCAGCCGGTCAAAGTGCAGCGGACCGTTCCACTTGAGCGTGTAGTTGCCCGGCGCCTGCACATCGAGGCCGCCGACCGCGTTGGGCACGGCGACCGTAACGGTACGCTCCCAGTCGGTGTCGCCTTCGCGCGCCGAATCAGCCGCGGCGACCGCTTGTTGCTGATCCTGTTGCTGCTGAGCCGCCGCCTGCTGCTCCTGCTGTTCGGCCTGCTGCGCCTGCGCTTCGGCTTGCTGTTGCTGGGCCTGTTGCTGCTGCTGGGCGGGCGCGGCCTGCTGCTGCTGATCTTGCTGCTGCGCCTGAGCCGCGGGCTGAGCCTGCTGCTGTTGCTGCTGCTGGACCTGCGCGACGGCATCGTCGTCATCGTCGCCGCAGCCGACCAGCGCCAAGCCGGCCGCGCCGACCCCCGCACGAGCCGAGGCTCGCAAGAGTCCGCGCCGGCTCATGCGAGACCGTCGCATTCGCTGCCAATAGTTGCGTTCTGTCATTGTTCACTCCTTCTCGGATCCGGGCGCAGACGAGCCGAATATGCGCATCCTGGCCCCAGTTGGAGGGAGTATGGCGATTGGCAAACGAATTTGCAACGCGCAGGTGGTTCGCGAGCGCCTACTCTTCGTCTCCTGCGCCGGCGGACGGTCGGAGCGTGCAGACATCGTTGATGCAGAAGAACTGCGACTCCAGCGCGGCCCACTCCTCGGCGCTCGTTCCGGCCAGTTGCCGCGCGATGCTCTCCGCCCAATGTGTGATCTCCTCCACAGAAGCGTCGCCTTCCGCAGGCCAGAACTGCGCCCAATGGATCAACGCCTCGCAATCGCCGGTTTGCGTTGTCGGCAGGAGATAGGGGAAGCCAAGCAGCTGAAATGTTGCGCTGATCGTGCATCGCTCGCCCGCAGCAAGCACGCGCGACTCATCGGCAGCGGGATTGGCGGCGACATAGAGCGTGATGAAGCAGAGCTCGTCGGGATCCGCGCCGATCGCATAGAGCAGGCGCTGTTCGTTGAATGATCCGGCGTCGGCGGTGACGGAGAGCGGCGGCAGCTGTCGGCAGGCCTCAATCAATCCGAGCCGTTGTGCTTCTTCTTCACCTTGGTGGTGTGGCCGGATGCGCGCGACCTCGGCTTGAGCTTCCGCAAGGTTACGGATGCCGCCAACGCCCTCTCCGCTCCAGAACACGATCGCACCGCAATCACCGACCGGAGCCTGACTTCGCTGGATCACGCACTCTTGATCGGGCGAAAACGTGAACGGTTCAGCTCGGTTCGGGTCTTGCGCGGCGCTCAGGAAGGAGTAGCAGCGAGTCTCAGGGTCGAAGGAGACTGCATCGATCCGGCCGCGGCGATTGAAGGTCTCGGCGTTGGCGATGATCGTGAGCGCACCGGGATCGCCGCAGGCGGGTGTGTCCGATTGGATCGCGCCCTGACTGGACTGATGCTCGATTTCCAGCCAACGGCAATCGCCCTCGCGCTCATGTGACGCGCTCGCGCCGTGGCGGGTGGGCGTGACGTACTGGGTGAGCGTGCACACTCCGCGTGGCCGGTTCGGGGCCGGACTGATCGTGACGGCGCTCGAACACTGTCCGGAAGGAGCGAAGACCCGACGCACGATGCGCGCATCGTGCTCGAAGCTCTGCGGAGTGACCACGGTGACCTGCGTAGGCATCCCGGCACAGAGGCCAGAAGCAGACGCATGAACTCCGGCGTCCTGCTGCGGGGCGCGCACGATCAACGCTGTCGGATCCGGGACGATGGTCAGGCCCTGCCAACACAGGTCGCCGTTGCAGCGGTCGCTGGGCACAGACGTTGCATCCACGATCCGGATCCGGCCCTGATCGGAGCCGAAAATGCCGCCGGTCTGCACATCCGCGCTGTAGCGCTTGCCTGCTTCGATCCGCACAAACGCACCGGAGAGGGCGATGTGTTCGTTGAACAGACGAACGTCGATCGGGAAAGGAGCGGCAGTCGGCACTTCGATCGCGACGCCGGGTATGTCCTCGAATCTGGTTTCAATCAGGCGCAATCTGATCGGGAAGGGAGCGCCGGGATTGTTGTGGAGGTGGAGGAGACGAAGATCGGAGAGGTCGGCAAAGAGCTCCGGGGGCAGCCGGCGAATCTGGTTATCGTTGAGACGAAGTTCGCGCAGCTTGAAGAGGCCACTGAAGTCATGCGCGCGAAGCGTATGAATGCCCGCGCCGCTGAGGTCGAGCGCGCCGTCGATTCGAGACGAGCTGTCGGGCAGTGACAGCGGCGCAGTCGTCAACCCCGGCAATGGCTGCAACGAGCGCGTCCCGCACCGCAGGCGTACGCGAGCAGACGCCCTCCTGGGACGGAGCCGTTTCTGCTTGGGCAGCTTGCGCCGGCGCGCGTTCAGCAGCGGTGGAAGCGGGCGGCGCTGTCTGTTCTGCTTGTTCCGGCTGGGCGCAGGCCAGGAGCAAGGCCGTGCACAGCACCGCCGATACGAGTCCTGCGAGCCGCCGGAGCGTCTGCATACCCTCCAGCGTACGTTCGCTCAGACTGCCCTGAGCCTCCTCGAGCATGACTCCCCGGTGCAGCCCGCTAGGCCGAGCGGAGAGACTCCGGGTCGGCCGGGACGAGCTGGAGTTGGCGCGCGCCGAGACCTTCGAAGAGTTGCTCGCGACAGGTGAAGACGATGATCTGCACACGCTGGGCGGCGTGCGAAAGGATGTCGAACATCAGGCTCATGCGCTGGTCGTCGGAAAAGACCAGCGCGTCATCCAGAATCACCGCCGCCGGAGCGCCCTGTTCAACCAGCATCTCGGCGAAGGCGAGGCGGACGAGCACCGCGATCTGTTCCTGGGTGCCCATGCTGAGATGATCGAAGCGCTCCTCGTACCCAGCCTGGCGCGACATACCCACAATCTCAAGGTTCTCGTCCATTGCGATCTCGGCGTTGGGGAAGAGCATTTGCAGATAGGGGCGAACACGATCGAGCACCGGCGCGAGATAGCGCTCGCGGGCCTCGCTGGCCGCCTCGTCGAGCGTGTCGGCCAGGAGATCAAGCACAGCGATCTCTCGTTCCAGCCGCTCGCGCTCATGGACGGCCTGTTCGAGTTCGCGCTCGCTGTGCTCGATCGCTTCGTCGATCCCGGCGCTGTCGTGCAGTTCAACCCGCTCACGGAGCCGTGCGACCTCGGTCCGCAGGTCGGCGCGAGTCTGACCGCGTTCGCGCAGGACAGTCTCAAGCCGCGCGATCCGCGCCTCCAGCTGCGTACGCGCCCCCGCTGAGCGTTTGGCGGTCAGTGTCTGCGCAACGCTCTCGCTCAGTTCAGCCTGCTGTTGCGCGGCGGAGAGCTCGAGCGCCAGCTGGTCGTCGGATCGTTCATCTTCGGCCCGCGCGAGTTCTGTGCGGCGGCGCTCGAGCAGGTCGTCGCGGTAGTCAATCTCGGCGCGGAGGGCGCGGATACGCTCGCGCTGTTGGGCGACGGCCTCACCGCGCTCGGCAGCGGCGGCTCGGGCGGCGCGTTCCTGCTCTCGGGCTTCGCGCAGAGTCTCCTCCGCCTTACGCACGGCCTGCTCCGCCTCTTCCGGCGTGGGCGGCTGCTGATCGTCCGTCACCGGCGGACGCACAGCGAGACGGTTTGCGCAGGCTGTCCAGACGTTCGCGCAACGCAGCGATCCCCTCCGGCGCGAGCAACTCGAGCTGCTGCCGCGCCAGCGCCGCCGCCTGCTCCTGCCCGCGCCGCCGCTCGGCCTGTAGCTCGGCGTCCGCCAGCGAGACTGCGCTGGCCGCCTCTAGCGCGGCCCGCAGCTCCGCCTCGGCGCTGCTGTGGGCATCTAGCAGTTGCTCGCGATCGGAGACATTCGGATCGATCAGGATGCGCCCGCGATCGGGGATAGAGATCACGAGCGGCTCAACAGTCTCGATCGGTGCCTCCGCATCAGTCAGCGGTGTTCCGTTCAGCTCGATGCCCGCCCGCTGTTCGGGCGGAATCTCGAAGCGGACTCTGGTCGCTGCGCCGCCGATCTGGGCTTGCACCCGGTCGTGAGCGTTGAGAGCCTCGCGGATTCGGCGTAAAGCCTGATCGGTGGCGCGGATCGATTCGGACTCGCGGCGGGCCTGCTCGAGCTGCTCCTGAGCGACCGCAGCCGCATCATGTTGCTGCTCAAGTTGGCGCAGTTCTGCGCTGGAGAGCAGCGAATCGAGCGTGTCGCGCAGACGGCCAGCGTCGTCTTCCGCAGCGACCGCAGCCGCCTCCGCCTGCGCGACGCGCTGACGCAGGAACTCGAATTGCGCCGCCGAGTCGCGGTCTTCGGTTTCCAGATCGCCGAGGCGGCGGCGCTCGGCACTGAGCTGGGCGGCCTCCTGTTTGAGTTCAGCTCTCGCATCGGCGCGAGCGGCGGCGGCTCGCCGGGCCCGCTCCCACTGATCGCGGCGCAGCTGTAGATCGCTTTGCGCGGCTTCGATCCGCGATTCGAGTAGGTTCTCCTGAGCCAGACGTTCGCGGGTGAGCTGCAAATCTTCGCTATCGAGTTGATCCTGATCGCTGTACTCAAGCCGGCGCAGGCGGCCCTCAGCGGCCTCCAGTTGTTCCAATGTCTCCGAGCTCTCCTGGCGCTGCGCCTGTTGCGTGTGGAGTTGCTCTTGCAGTCCTTCGACTTGATCAAGAGCCTCCTTGTACTCGCCGCGCGGCTGACGCCGCGCCGCCGTGATCAGCTCGCCCCGGCGCTGCTCAATCACCTGCGGCAGCTGCCGTCCGCGCCGACCGCCCAGCACTGCTCCCACTTCCGATTCGAGTCCCGCGCTGAGGCTAGCGAGGGCCGATTCAGGCAGATCCGGCCGCCCGAAGGACTGCCCTTGCTGCACCCAGAGCACGCCCCACATCCCCAGCGTTTCGAGATTCGCCCCGCGGCTGCCCGCCTCACGAAAGCCGAGCAAGCGGCGCAGTTCCGCTTCGGCGGCGTCGGCTTCGAGCAGCGTGCCGTCTGGACAGCGCAGCTGCGCGTAGGCGCTCTTCACGAAACGCTTGGTCAACCTGTACTCACCGCCCGCGACTTCAAAGACCAACTCAACTACCGGCGCAGCCCCGCTGCGATCGTTCTGCAAGGCCATGATCGGCCGCGCCCGCGAGCTATAACGCTCGAACAGCACCGCGCGCAAGGCGTCGAGCAGCGTCGACTTGCCCAACTCGTTCGGACCCACCACTAGATTGAGCGCATCGTCGATCCCCTCGAGGCGGCTGGGAGTAGTGAACTTCTTGAACTGGTTGACGGCGAGCGAGCGCAGCTTCACGGTGCACCCGCTTCCAGTCGCTTGTGTTCGATATAGAGACGACGCAGCGCTTCGCCCGCGAGCTCCGCGTCATCGCCGCCGTCATTGATCATCTGACGCAGTTTGTCCGCAGCGGCGCGCACGATCCCGCCGGGATCGATGCTATCCAGATCGTCGTCCGTCGGATCCGGCTGGAGCTCCGCACTCAGACGTAGGTAGTACAGCGCCGCCGCCGCACGTTCCCCGATCCGTTCCTCGAAATACTGCATGTCGGCGAGCGCGAGCGCCCCGTAGAGGCTTAAATCAACCAGCGTGCGATTCAGGTCGCCGCCCAGATTCCGCAATTTGCTCTCGAGCAGATCGATGTCTTCCGTGCGCTCCACATATTCATTCGCCAGCGACAACCAGCGGAACTGGCCGGTCTGGAGGGTGGTGATCTTCGGCGCCTGACCTGGCCCGTCGATCTCTACCAGCAGGGCGGTGCCCTCGCCTCGCGTCTGGAACGAGTCGGGCTCGGGTGTGCCGCTGTACCAGCAGCGCTGGTTGATCTCCAATGCGCCGTGCCAGTCGCCCAGGGCGAGATAATCGAGCCGTGCTTGTTGCGCCCGTTGGGGATCGATCGGATTCGTACGCTGCTGTTCGTCCGATCCAAAGCCGCGAACGGCTCCGTGTGCGAGCCCAATCCGAATCAGGCCGTCGTCCGTTCGTGCATCGTCCATCCAGGCCGTGGGATCAGTCAGCGTGCGCCGGTGTTGAAGCGGAGCCGGGAGCAGTGCGGCAGTGCCCGGCTCAATGATCGCAACCTCAGCTTCCGTGTGAATCTGAACATTGCGGGGCAATTCACGCTGGCGGAGTTGATCCCAGAGGCCGTTGGGCTGGTACGGATCATGGTTGCCGGGCAGAAGGTGCCAATCCACCTCGGGCTGCGCCCGCATCCGTTCGACGACCTGATTGCGCGAGCGTGGGGAGGGCGTAGCGTGATCCCAGACGTCGCCCGCGACCAGTACGTGGTGCGCGTTGTGCGTCCGCGCGAGTTCGCCGACCTGTGTCACCGCCTCCAACCGCGCCTGCTGCAACGGACCCATCGCCGCATCATCGACAAAGCGAAAGACCTTGCCGATCTGCCAGTCGGCGGTATGGATGAAGCGGAACCCCATGACCGCTCCGGCTAAGCTCCTTGCGCTCCCCGCACCAGCTTGCCCGGCAGCGCGCCGGTCAACTCGTCATCCTCGAGGATCACTTCGCCTGCGCAGATGGTGGCGACATAGCCCGACGGCCGTTGCATGAAACGCTTCGCCCCCTCAGGCAGGTCGTAGACCATGTGCGGCGCGTCGGTCTCCAGCCGCTCGAAGTCGATCACGTTCACGTCGGCCCGCTTGCCCGCTTCCAGCGTGCCCCGATCGCGCAGGTTGTATAGGTCGGCGTTCGCGCCCGACTGCTTATGCACGATCGTCTCCAGCGGCACGCGCTCTCCGCGAGTCCGGTCGCGTCCCCAATAGGCGAGATTCCAACTGACCATGTGCGCGTCCGAGACCGCCGCCACGTGCGCGCCCGCGTCGGAGAGACCGTTGCGGGTCAACGGGTGCAGCATCAACTCGCGCTGATAGTCGAAGTTGCCCTGCGAGTAACCCTCGAGGTAGACCAGCAACAGCGTCGAGCCGTCGCCCTGCGTCATCAGGTCGTAGAACGCCTCCTCGGTCGACAAGCCCTCACGCTCGGCGTGGGCAGCCACAGATCGCTCGTACTCAGGCTCGTAGACCGGCGGGTCGCCCAACACGTAGACGCCCTCGGGCCAGTTCGTGACCATCTCCAACATCCCGGGCATCAGGTTGCCGGGCGTGGTGTCGACCAGGAACGGATGATCCTCCGCGTTCTGGACTTTCTTGCGCACGTCGTTGGTTAGATCCCAGTCACTGGCCAGGATCTGGGCCTTGATCTCCGGATCGAGCATCTTCTCAATCCGCTCGGCCAGCGGCAGATGCTCGACCAGTTCGCGGTAGGCGTAGTTGAGCACGTAGGGATGAATCGAACCCTCAAGGCTCATCAGCAAGGTTGTGCCGCGACCGCGAATCTGGGGAAAGATGCGAACGCCGCGCTCGGTCGCATCTTCGACACTTTCCAGACCTTGCTTCCAGCCTGAGCCAGCCGTGACCGAACCCTCGCCCGAGAGGTAGGTGATGGTCAACTCGTGCTTGAGCGCCATCTCTTCGACCCACTCGCGCTCGAACGGACCGACCAGCTGGAACACACCCCCGCCGCCCTGCGATATGCCCTCGGCGACCGCCTCTAGCTCCGGGTACTGCGCCAGCGTGCCCGGAATCAACTCACCCTCCTTGGTCCGGTGAGCGAGCAGCCGGTTCGACGAGAACCCGACCGCGCCGGCCTCAATCCCCTCCCGCACCAGTCGGCGCATATGCGCCAACTCTTCATCGGTCGGCTGCACATCATCTGCACCGCGCGGCCCCATCACGTACGTCCGCAGCGCGCAGTGCGGGAACTGCGCCGCAATGTCCATCACTCGCGGCTTGCCGTCGATCGCGTCGAGATACTCCGGGAACGACTCCCATTCCCACGTGATCCCCGGCCGACATCGCCGTCGCCGGAATGTCCTCCACCGCGTCCATCAAGTCCATCAGCCACTCGCGGTCGGACTCACGCACCGGCGCGAAACCCACCCCGCAGTTGCCCATTACCACCGTCGTCACCCCGTTGTAGCAGGACGGCGTCATGTACGGATCCCACGACACCTGCGCATCCATATGAGTGTGAATGTCAATCCAGCCCGGCGTCACCAGCTTGCCCTCGGCGTCAATCTCCCGGCGCCCGGGCCCAACCTCCCCGGCCAACCTGCGCAATCCGCTCCCCGTCAATCGCCAGGTCGCCGACAAACTCAGCCGCCCCCGTCCCGTCAATAATCCGTCCGTTCCGAATCACGATGTCGTGCATCTCGGCGTCCTTCGCTAGCCCCGTTCGAGGCTGAGTAACCGTGCTCGGAGAGAGGATAGGGCAAAGCGAGCCGGGGAATGAAGCCTATCTGGATGACCGAGGCTGTACATGTAAATGGGAATCGAGAGTCGGCTAAGCTCAACCCCGGAGGTACCGAGGTTCCGAGATGACGACCGCCGACCCGCTTGCCGT
>CAUVXV020000009.1:0-55190 GCA_963555985.3 Dehalococcoidia bacterium | reverse complement strand
AGGTTTGGGCAATGCGAGTGTGCCCTAATGGCCCGGGTCGCCGGGGAGGGGGTCGGGCAGGACATCAAGTTGGAGCGCGTCCAGCAGTTCCGGCAGTCCTTCGAGGCCGTCCGCTCCGGCTGCGCCGGAAACGTCCTCTAGAGAGGCTGCTTCCGGGCGTGCGAAGGATGGTCTGCTGGGGGCGGCGCGCTCTGGGAAGAGGGCGGCGAAGATCGCGTCGGCGTGGGTGATGAAGCCAAGTGAGCCGACTCCATCGACGTAGATAGGGCGGCAGTTGGGCAGGTCGGCGGCGATCCGGCGGCCCATGCGGATTGGATGCGACTCGTCCAGCTTGCCTTGCCAGAGCAGGACGGGGAAGTCAATCTCGCTGAGATCGAAGCCCCAGGGTTCCATGTGGCGGAGTGCTTCGATGCCGGCCGCGGCCGGTCCCTGGCGGAAGGCCTGGCGAAGGTCGGCGATCCGATTGGCAGTGATTTGCTCCAAGCCGAGGAGGGCGCCGTCAACCGGGGGCATGCGCTTGATCTGTTCGGCGACAACGCGGTCGGGGTGTTTGACAGCCGCGCGCCCGTAGCCGCGCATCCAGAGTGAGGCGAGACGGCGGGACTTGAGGAAGAGGGTGTAAATCAGACGCCACTCGTAAGACATGCCCTCGAGGATGTCGGCGTCGTCGATCCGGCCAAGACCGGAGACAAGCGCGACTCGATCGAGGCGTTCGGGCATGTGCAGGGCGCAGGCGAGTGTGTAGGGCAGTCCGGCGGAGATGCCGGTGACCGAGAAGGTGTCGAGCCGGAGATGGTCGGCGAGCTGTTCGAGGTCGCTTGGCCAATCGGTGATTCGTCGGTCCGGGAGTGGATCGGAGTAGCCGAAGCCTGGGCGTTCGGGCGCGATCAGACGGACGCGGTTGCGCAGCGCGGCGTCGGCCAAGACAGCGGCGGCGAGCCGTGAGGAGGGAATGCCGTGGTGGAAGAAGAGCGGCGCGCCGGTGGGATCGCCGTACTCGGCCCAGCTCAGCGCGCGGCCGTCGGAGAGCCGGACCACGTTATGTGGCGGCTCTGGCTCGTCGCTGGTTGCGTGGCTGGAGGCGTCGGCGGTTGCCATATCAGCAGATCGTACCACTCACAAGGACAGGCGGTGACGACTGGGACGCTTCCTCTAAGTCGCCTTGGCGGGATCCGAGACCAGCAGCTCGGCCTCAACATCGTCGGCGAGGTTCTCGAGCACCGGGGTCTCGCCCAGACAGCCGTCCTCGACCTGCATGTCGAAGGCGTCGGCGAAGTAGCGGTAGGACTGGTACTGGTCGCCGTACTTCATGTGACCGGCGGTGTGGTGGGCGGCCGAGAGCAGCAGCGTGTTGCGCAGCTCGGACGTGGTGCGGCGGTAGTCCTCCAACATGCAGAGGCCGATCTCCTGGTTGTGGGGATCGTTGCCCTGCTTGGCGATGCCGTCGGCCAGGGTCTCGACCAGCGGCCCGTCGCCGTAGCCCTGCTTGAGGTAGTGCTCGACCCAGAAGACCGACTGCTCGGCGTCGAGCGCGAGCATCGCCTCGTTGAGCTCGCCCAGCAGCTTGCCCTGCGACATCGGCGGGGCGTCCTCGTCCATTGCGTAACCGGCGAAGTAGGTCGCCGCGCCGCGGGTCTTGTTGCCCTTGGAGTTGGTCACCCAGTGGGCGCACTGGTTGATGAAGTTGGCCGCGATGAAGAGCAGCTTGGTCTTGTGCGGGTGGTCGAAGTGCTGGTAGAACCAGCCGAGCATGTTGGTGTACTCGTAGCCGTGCTGGGGCATCGAGAAGTTGGCGGGCAGGCCGCATTCGAGCACCACGCGCGCGGCCGCGATCTGGATCGCGTCGAGGATCGACTTGGGCGAGCGCCCGGCCTTGAGCAGGGCCACGATGTCCTCGATGTAGGACTCCTCCGGCTCGCGGATGATCGCGCGGATCAGGCCCTCGGCCTCGGGCGGCGAGAGCGGGAGCCGGTTGCGGAAGAGTTCGACATCGCGGGTGGAATCCGCCGTCGCGTTGAGCGAGGAGGCGGGCGGCTCCTCTTCGAGGTGGTACATCATGATCTGGCAGGCGGACTCGTAGAGCGAGTACCAGCGCGGGCCGACGGCGAGGTCGGGCACGCCGGCGTAGAGCACGTGCTGGGCGTTGTCCCAGCCGATCGCGCGTCCGAGTTGGATCGTGGAGCGGGCGCGGAAGGACTTGTGGCCGGTGGTGTAGGAGCGGTTCCAGAACATTCTGTCCTGCACGTCGATCAGGCCGGCGAACATCAACTGAGCCAGGATCTCTTCGCGGCGCTCGGGGAACTTGTGCCAGAGGCCGAGGAAGAGTGAGTACTCCTCGTTGACGTGTCCGTACTGGACCAGCGTGAGCCAGTCGTTGAGGCCTTCTTCCAGGGAGCCGTCCCAGTCGGCCGGTTCCTGGTCGTCCCAGTGCGCGGCGGGCGGGGCGGGGCCGTCGGGGTACTTGGCCGGGTCGTAGGTGCGGCGCGAGTAGTGGCCCGGCATCCGGCCCTTGAGCTGGTTCCAGATGTCGAGGCCGGTGGGCACGTACCAGGCGGTCTGGCTCAAGGGCAGGTGGCGCAGCTCCTCGGAGACCAGGTTCTGCAAGCCCAGCGTGGCGCGCGCGGAGAGCAGGCAATGGTCGTTGTTGACGAAGCGGACGATGCCGGCGTCGATCCGCTGGTGGTAGGGCACGTGCGTGTAGGGCGCGTGGGCGCGGATCGTCTCGGAGAGGATCTCGGTGGTCGGGCGTCCGTCCCTGATCAGGTCGAAGGCCTGGTGCAGGGCGGAGGCGTTGTCGCGCTCGACGACGGTCTCGCGGTAGCGGTCGTAGGCGGCGGCGGTTGTGCGATCCATGTAGGCGGGGGACTTGCCGCTGTCGCCGTTGCCGGATGTCTTGTGCAGACTCATGGAGCGCTCCAGGGACGGGATGCAAAATTGCTGACGCCGGTGGGCAGTATAAGGCGAGAGGTCTGGTGAGCCACCTCGGAGCGGCTTCAGGTAGAGGCTCGCCTCCCTCGCTCCCGTGCGGGGAAGCGAGGATAGGATTCTTGCAACAGTCTTCGCGGTGGTCGTGAGGGCGCGCACTATGGCGCTGTGATCGCGTATATTGCGCATTGAGAATTTGTCTGTGCGCAGTGCATGTCCGTCCAGGGACGTGCGGGAAGGGTGTCACATATGTCCGACGCAGGCAGTGAGCAACGCGCGCTAGTCGCTCATCTGATGCGGCGCGCGGGGGCCGGCGCGACTCCGGATGAGTTGGATCGGCTCGCGGAGCGGCCCTATGCAGAGTTGGTGGAGGACCTGATCAATCCGCCGGAAGTGGTCGATCAGGACGACGACCTAGTTTTCCGCTACTTCCCAGCGCTCGCGAACAGCGATACGCCGTGGCCTTGGAGTGGACGCTGGATTTACTGGATGGCGAACTCGGAGTCGCCGCTGCGCGAGAAGATGGCGCTGTTCTGGCATCACGTGTTCGCGACCGCCTGGTTCAAGTCCGAGCACGGGCCCTCGGTGGCGCCGCACATTCAGATGTTCCGCGACTACGGCCTCGACAACATGCGGGTGCTGCTGGGACAGCTTTCGCGCGATCCGGCGATGATCTACTGGCTGGATAATGTCGAGTCGGTCAAGGGCGCGCCGAACGAGAACTACGGACGCGAACTGCTGGAGCTGTTCTCGATGGGCGTCGGCAACTACACCGAGGACGATATCAAGGCGGCGGCCTACTCGTTCACGGGCTGGACGTTTGAACAGCCGATCCCGCTCTACCCGCACGGCGGCTACCCGGCCCACTTCGTCTACCGCGACGACCTGCACGACGACTCCGAGAAGACGTTCCTCGGCCACACCGGAGCCTGGAACGGCGATGACATCATCGACATCATCGTGCAGCAGCCGGCGACAGGACGGTTCATCGGGCGTCACCTCTACAACTTCTTCGTTGAGGATGAGCCGGGCGTCTCGGCCTGGAGCGTGACCGACCCGCGCAACCCGGCCGCGGTGAATGAGCTCGCTTCGGCCTTCGCCGAATCGAACGGCGACATTCGCGCGGTGATGCGGGTGCTGTTCAACGCCTCGTGGTTCAAGGAGAGCATCTACAAGCGGGTCAAGTGCCCGGCCGAGTGGGTCGCGGCCGCGTACAAGCTCTCCGGCCTGCTCTCGATGCCGCAGCCTGAGATGTGGAACCTGCACATGACGATGGGCGCGATGGGCCAGAGCCTGATGGATCCGCCCTCCGTCGAGGGCTGGCACACGGGCAAAGAGTGGATCGACGGCGGCACCCTGATGGAGCGGATCAACTTCGCTTCCAAGCTCGTCTCGGACCCGACGACGCCCGGCGTCCAGAAGCTGATCAATCACCTCGACTCCCAGGACGCGCATTCGCCCGAGGCGCTGATCGATGCGGCGCTCGAATTCGCAGGACCGCTTGACGTCTCGGAAAACACTCGCAACGCCCTGCTCGAGGCCGCCGGCGCGGGCGGTGAACTGGATCTGAGCAGCGACGAGGGTCGTGAGGATGCCGGCGAACGCGCGGCGCAGGCGCTGCGCCTCGTGATCGCGTCGCCCGAGTATCAGTTCGCCTAAGCGGCGTTCTGGACGGACAGGAACAAGTAATCTGCCGCAGAGGAGAAGCTACGAACGCGCTTCATCAGTGGCAGCCAACGGACAGGAAACATCGCATGAGCTCCAACGGTCACAAAGACCCCGTCCTCGTCATCGTCCAGCTGACGGGCGGGAACGACTTCATGAACACGCTCGTCCCCTACAACGAGGGCCACTACTACGACGCGCGGCCGCTGGTGAACGTCCCGCAGGACGAAGTGCTGCCGATCAATGACCAACTCGGCTTCAACCCGGCCGCCTCGCGGCTGAAGGACCTGTACGACAAGGGCGATGTCGCCGTCGTGCAGGGCATCGGCTACCCGAACTCGTCGCGCTCGCACTTCCGCGGGATGGACATCCTGCACACTTGCGAGCCTGACCGGATCTCGACCGAGGGCTGGGTGGCGAAGCTGATCGAACGGCTGGACCCGCACAAAGAGAATCCGCTGACCGGCGTGAACATCGGGCGCGGGTTGCCGCGCGCGATGGTCAAGGCGGGCGTGACCGCAACCTCGGTTGGCGACCTTGACAACTACGGCCTGATGCCGGACATCGCCGCCGAAGAAGATCGCAACCGCGACCTCGAGATCTTCAAGCGGATGTACACGCCCGCAGTCGGAGCGGGGATGGTGATGGACTATCTGCGCCAGACCGGTACCGACTCGCTTGCCGGCGCGGACGTACTGGCCGATGTTCCGGGACAGTACAGCTCGTCGGTAGAGTACGGCTCGAACCCGATCTCCAAGGCGCTGCGCGATGTCGCGCGGATTCACACCGCCGGTGTCGGCACGCGCGTGTTCTACACGAACCATGCCGGCTACGACACGCACTCGCACCAGCCGCCTGTGCATCCCAAGCTGCTCCAGGAGCTTTCAGGCGCGTTGGACGACTTCATGACCGACCTGCGCGAGCACGATGCCGCCGAAGAAGTCTCGGTCCTGGTCTTCACCGAGTTTGGGCGGCGGATGAAGGACAACAGCTCCGGCACCGACCACGGCTCCGGCGGCGGCGCCTTCATCGTCGGCGACCTCGTTGAGGGCGGCCTCTACGCCGAGTACCCGTCGGTCGCGCCGAAGGACTGGCTCAACGGCGAAGACTTGCAGCACAAGATCGACTTCCGCGGCATCTACGGCACGATGCTCGAACAGTGGATGGGCGTGGAGCCGGAAGAGATCGTGGTTGGCAACTTCGAACAGATCCAGCCGTTCAAGCGGACCATGTTCGCCAACTGACGCCGGTTCGCGCCGGACAGAGGGTTGGAACCACTGGCAGCAGGGGGCGGCCGCCGAGCCGCCCCGCAGGAGACAGAGACCATGCCGTTCCCACACGCCATGCTTCGCGCCGGCTACCCCTACAGCCACGTGATCGGAATGCGCCGAGTAACCAGCTTCCCGGTCGACATCGCCATCGGCGACGACCGGGTGTACGTGATCGGTCGGACCGAGCTCGGGGTCGGCGGCAACATCCGGATGTGCATGTTGAACGACCAGCATCTGAACGGGCATGTCTCGCACGGCGACCTCGGGACGATGGCCGACACGGGTCACACCTGGCCGGTCGCGCTGCTGCGCTCCGACGACGGCAACCTCTGGGTGCTTGACGAGGGCGCGCACAACGTGACCACGTACTCACCTGAAGGCGAGAAGCTCGGCCAATGGGGCGAGCACGGCTCGGAGCCGGGTCAGCTGGATCGTCCGGCGGGGATGGCCTTCGACCCGGCGGGGAACCTCTGGATCGTCGACACGCTGAACCATCGCGTCCAGCAGTTCAGCGCCGAAGGCGAGTACCTGGGCGGCTTCGGACAGTTCGGCGCGGGGCCGGGGCAGTTCAACATGCCCTGGGGAATCGCGTTCGACGGCGAAGGCGACATGTACGTCTCCGACTGGCGTAACGATCGGGTGCAGAAATTCGGCCCGGAAGGCGGCGAGCCGCTGAGCGAGTTCGGCGCAATGCCCGACGGACAGCATCTGACTCGTCCCTGCGGGATTGCGGTCGACCAGCACGGCGACTTGTACGTCGCGGAACGCGACAAGAACCGCGTCGTGATGTTCGACCATCGCGGGCGTTACGTGGAGTCGTTCTACGGCTCGGCCACACTCTCAAAGATGGGGCGCGAGTACATCCGCGCCAACCAGAAGACGCTGCGCCTGCGCGAGATGACCTCACTGGAGCCGCAGAAACTGCTGCGCTTCCCGCAGGGCGTCCGCTACCAGGACGGGCTGCTCTACATCTGCGACTTCGGATCCCACCGGGTGCAGGTCTACCGCAAGGATGCCGAACCGCTCAACGAAGACCAGATTATGTCCGAACTGCGCGCGCCGACTCTGATGACGACCTAACTCGCAAATCTCACCTGAGACGGTACGAGCGGCAAACCTGATGCCTATGGTCTTCAGCTTCGCCAGGCAGCGGCGACAACTGCTCGAAGCCGAGTTCCTGCGCATGGCCGGGGAGATGAACCAACTCGGCGCCCAGCGCTTCTGGCTGAGCGGCGATCTCGCCCGCGAACGTGTCGGCCCAGACTCTGAACTGGAGTTGGTGATCGTCCGTGAGATGGACGAGCCGTTCCATCGTCGCTCCGACTTCTTCCAGACCCACCTCCGCCCCCGCGTCGGCACGCGCTTCACGGTCTACACGCCTGCCGAGTTCGACGCACTCGAAGACATGGATCCGATCATTCGGGAGGCGATCTCGTTAGGGGATCCGGTTTATGTCTAGCGAGCATGAACGCGCGGCTGCGGAGTCGTCGCGCTGGTTGCGGCAGGTGGATCACGACCTAGCTGCCGGCCGGTACGCGGCGGGAGGCGGATATCACGCGCTCGCCTGCTTTCTGGCGCAGCAGGCCGCAGAGAAGAGTGTCTCGGCGTATCTCTTCGCGCGGGGCGCGGAGCGGGTCTGGGGACATGCGCTGTCGGATCTGTGCGAGGATGCGATGGCCTTGGATAAGACGTTTGACGTGATCAAATCGGTGGCGATGCTGCTGGACAAGTACTACTTTCCGACCAGATATCCAACGGGGTTGCCCGGCGGCGTGCCGCACGAGGCGTATGACGAGACGGACTCAGCGCGGGCGCTTGCGATCGCGGAGGACGTAAAGGGTTTCGTCGAGCGGAGGTTAGTGGGGGGAGTAGCCTGGCGCTGACATGATCCAGTTTCGGCACGTTCGTCTGAATGAGTATCACTGCGCACTGCTCGCTGACCTGATGGAGCAGCAAGATCCACCGCAATCTGAGGTAGTGGTCGTCGATGATGAAGTGAGCGAGAGCGGACTCGTCTTCCGGCCCGCGCTGAGACGGAGCGGGTATCACCCCGATCTTCTGGCAAAGCTGGCCGAGCATGGCTTGGTCGATCTGACCCGCGCGAGCGACACGGCATTTCGGGTCTACGTGACGCCGGTCGGACGTGACTACTACGATGACATGTGCGGCCTGACCTGATTGTATAGCTGACATTGCGAGACGCATGACCGACTCCGAAGCGCGAATGCCGCGACCGCTCAGCCCCCAGCGCCTGGGCGCGATCCGGCGGCGTTTGCTTCAGTGGTACGCGGAGCATGAGCAGCCGTTCCCTTGGCGCACAGCTGCGGATCCGTATGCGGCGCTAGTGGCGGCAGTCTGCGCGCAACAGACGCAGATGCCTCGTGTGTTGACGATCTATGAACGTTGGATGCAGGCGTTCCCTACGCTTCACAGCCTGGCAGCCGCCTCGGACGGGGATGCGCTGCGTGTTTGGGACCGCGCCGGATATCCGCGGCGCGCGCTATATCTGCGCCGAACCGCGGAGATCGTCGTACAGGAGCATGAGGGTCAGATTCCGTACGACGAGTCTGAGCTGCTGCAATTGCCGGGGGTTGGTCCGTTCACAGCTGCGATCGTACGCTGTTTCGGATTCCAACTCGACTCGGCGGCGATTGATACAAACGTAGTCCGGCTGCTGGGTCGCTTACTCTTCGGCGATCTTCAGCCGGCCCGAGAGACGCGGGCGGCGGATATCAGGTGGGCCGCCGATCGACTTGCACCGGCGGGACAGCCGTTGTTCTGGAATCCAGCGGTGATGGACTTTGGCGCTGCAATCTGCTCGCCTCGGCCAAAGTGCGCGATCTGCCCGCTGTCGCCTCTCTGTGCGGCGCGGAAGCGGTTTGCGGCGGGCGAAATTGCAGCGCCTGTCCGTGCCCAGGGACGCTTCGAAGGGTCGGATCGCCAACTGCGGGGGATCATCATGCGAGAACTGCGCGCGCGCCGGACGCCGTTACAGCGGGAACGTCTGATCGAACACGTTCGTGATGCCGGCGAGAGTGATCGCGAGCGCGTGGAGCGGGCGCTGGAATCGCTCATCGAAGACGGGCTGGCGCAGATGATCGAGGATGCGATTGTGCTTGGCTCGGTGCGGGGCGGTTCTGCGTAGCATCACACTGTAGGTGTGTTATATATTGTCGGCTGTACGATATAGACGGGCTGCGGTACAACGTTCGCCCGCAGCGTCGGCAGAACGGAGTGCTGAGATGGCTGACGAAAACTTGGGTTTGGGTGTGTTGCGCGGCGATTTGAAAGCAGCGCGCGCCAGGCTTCAAACCGACATTGAACGCAAGATGGCAGTCCGCGACCAGATTGACGCACTGATCAATAGCCTCGGCGATGACGACTCCGCGTCGGCGGGCGCAGCGCTACCGGCGGCAGGTGCCGCACTGCGCGAACGTCCTGCGGGACGCGCAGCCGCGCAACCCTCACGACGCCGCACCCGCCGGCCGCGAGGGCTGATCACGAACAAGGTGCGTGAGTACCTACAGCGTCAGAGCGAGCCGGTCCACGCCACCCGGATCTTGCAG
Source organism: Dehalococcoidia bacterium (assembly GCA_963555985.3). GTDB lineage: Bacteria > Chloroflexota > Dehalococcoidia > Bin125 > Bin125. Next base: position 45,763 of record CAUVXV020000009.1, on the reverse strand, counting down.
TATCTCGAGTCCGAGGGCGCGGCTCCGCAGAGCGAGAAGCCAATGCCGACCTTGCAGTCGACCCTGCAGCGGATGAAGGAAACAGGCGAGGTTCGCAATACGGGCCGGAATCGCTGGGTGCTAGCGAGTAAGGCCGAACCCGCGCCAACGGCATCTGCCCCCGCGACTTCCGAACCCGCGGGCGCTCCCGAGGAACCGGCTGAGGCGGCGACTCCAAGCGCAGCGCCTGCTGAGGCGGAGACACCGGCGCCAAGCACCGGCGTTCCCCCGCGGATTTCGTCGACCACTTCGTTCAGCTCCTTCGGCGGGCGATCGCCCTCAGAGGCGTAGGTCGAGCAAGTCTCGCCCTCGGCGCGTCTTCGAGGGTTGCCAACGTTGTCAATCGCTTGCTGTCCGTTCGCCTAGGTGTGGGCCAGCGAAGGTCCCATCCTTCCGCGACTCCACAGCGCGCGCCAGGACGCCGACAACTGCGGCTTGATCTGGGTTAGGCTGCGGATTGCAGATTCCGACAAACAGGAATGGAGCCGACGATGCTGTTTGAACTGCGCCAATACACGATCAACGACGGCTATCGGGAGCAATTCGTGCAGCTGATGGAGGAACAGATCATTCCCTTCCAAACCAAACAGGGGATGGTGATCCTGGGTTCGTTCATCTCGGAAGAGGACGAGAATACCTACGTCTGGATCCGGCGCTTCGCTTCCGAAGCAGAGCGGGAGCGGCTGTACGACTCGGTCTACAACACCGACTATTGGCGCGACGAAATCGGGCCGCAAGTCGCGGAGATGATGAGCCGCGACTCGATCTCGGTGAAGCGGCTGGAGGCGACGCCGCGTTCACCGATTCAGTAACCCAGCGGCGACAGAGATACAGTGACGGCTCAGCTGCCTACGGAACCGTTGTTTGAGCGGTCGGGGCGCGGCTATGCGCCGACGGATCGCGCGCGCGGTCCCTGGACTCCGGATGCGCTTCACGGCAGTCCGGTGGCGGCGCTGATCGCGCACTGCGCGGAGGAACGCCTTGCTGAGGCCGGCTCCGCTGCCAAGGGCATGCGGCTCGCGCGTCTGACGGTCGATCTGTTCCGGCCGGTACCGTTCGGCGAGCTACTTGTCGAGATTCAGCCGAGGCGTGAAGGACGGCGGCTCGCGCTGTTCGAGCTCAGCGTTGCAGATTCGGAACAAGTACTGACCCGGGCGACGGCGCTTTGCCTCCGTGCAGAGGCTGAGCGCGGGTCCGTAGGGGCGCAGTTCGGGACGACGGTGCCGCCCGGTCCCGAGGCGGCGCGTCCGAATCGAGTCGATCGAGCCGGCAATCGCTGGGTCTCTTATCCGGGCACGCTAGAGATGCGGCACGTCATTTCGCCGGGCGGCGAATCTCCACCGATCGTCTGGATCCAGGCTGACGCGCCGGTAGTCGCCAACTGTGAACTGTCCGGGGCCGTGCGCGCAGCGGGGATCGCCGATTTCGTGAGCCCGTTTGCGAATATGCAACCGGGGCGCAGCGGTTACGTGAATGCGGATATCACGATGTATCTGCACCGTCCGCCGATCGGGGAATGGCAGTGGCTCAAGGTCGTGTCGCGGGGAGCGGAGGACGGATTGGCGACTGCTCAGGCGATTCTCGGCGATCGGACAGGCGCATACGGCGGCTGCTCGGCGGCATCGCTGATCAACCCGTGATCGGGGCACTACCCTATCTGCCATGACTGGCCGCATTATCGGGATGATCGCGATCTTTACGCTCGCCGGGCTGCTGAGCGCTGGCGCTGTAATTGTGCTGCTCGCGGTTGAATCGGAACGGGATTCCGCTGAGGCGACAACCTCGGTTTTGGCCGAGTCGCTCGCTCGCTCGCTGGGGGCGTTGGATTCGATCTCGGATGCCGACCTGGAAGCGGCGTTGGAAACGGAGCGCTCGTCGGCGCAGTTGAGCGGCGTCTGGCTGTTTGACGCACAGGGACGGCTCGCGGCAAGGGCGGTGGCGCGTCCGGAGACGCGCACGTCGGTTGCCGAGGGCGTCGTGGGCCGAGAAGAGATCGTGACGGCGCGCCAGGTGCTCGGCGGCGCGGTCACAATCGTGCACCGCGAAGAAGCGGGCGTCTACTCGGGTACCGCGCCCGTGCTTGATCGCAACGGCGATTTGGTGGGGGCGGTGCGCATTGAGCTCTCCCTCAATGGCGTTGGCACTGCGCTGGAGCTGTACCGCTGGCAGTACATCCTCGGCGCGATCGGGCTGTTGCTGCTCGTGTTGATGATTGCTTGGTTCCTGGCCAAGCGGTTGGCGCGACCGCTTGGCCTAATGGTGCGGGCGGCGCGCTCAGTGGAGGCGGGACGAGCGCCGGAGCCGTCGGTTACGGCCGGCCTTCGCGGTATCTCGCTGACACGCGACGAGTACGGCACTCTTGCGGGCGTGTTTATCGACATGGCCCAGGAGGTCGGCGCGCGTGAGATTCGCCTGAACGCGCTGGTTGAGGAGCGCACACAGGAGATCTCGGAGAAGAACCAGGCGCTTGAGGCCGCGCAGAAAATCCTGCAGGAAGACCTGAGCATGGCCCACGCCGTGCAGGCGGCGCTGGTTCCGCAAGACTTCCCGGAAGACCCGCGCGTATCGGTCTCGGCCTCGATGACACCGGCGCGTGAGGTTGGAGGCGACTTTTACGACGCCTTCATGATTGACGACGGACGCTTGGCGTTCGCGATCGCTGATGTCTCAGGCAAGGGCGTGGCGTCGGCGTTGTTGATGGCGGTAGGACGGGCGTTGTTGCGAAGCGCCGCAAACGAATTCCCCGATCCTTCCGCAGCCGTGGCCGAGGCGAATGACCAGCTTTGCTCAATGAACCCCAAAGAACTGTTCATCACCGCCTTCTTCGGCGTGATCGACCTCAGCTTGGGCACGCTGACTTACGTAAACGCCGGCCATGACCCGCCGTACATGACGAACGGGACAGATCAACCGACGGAGTTGACGCACACCGGCGGAATCGCGCTGGGAGTGCTGCCGGGTCTGCCGTACTCGGAGTTGACGATCCCGATCAGAGCAGGCACATCCTTGTTTATGTATACGGACGGCATTACCGAAGCGCAGAATGTGGGCGGCGAGCTGTTCGGCAAAGAACGGCTTGAGGCCCTCCTGGTCGCCACGCGCGAGGAAGGGCCGCAGGCGCTGATCGGGTCGATCTTGACCGATCTTGACCAGTTCACAGGCAATGCCCAACAGTTTGACGACATCACCTGCATTGCAGTGCGCTTTGAGGGTGGCGAGCTGGCTGTCCCGAGCGAGGACGCAGAAGCTTCTGCGGAGCCGCAAACAGCGTCGGGGTGGCGGCGGATGAACGTCGAGCCGGTGCTAGACACGGCGCTGCAACGAGTGCAGGCCTTCGTTGAGCGCTTTGCAACTGCGGAGGGCTGGAGCGTCGAAGACCTATATCGGCTGAACCTGGCCTTGGATGAGCTGCTCACGAACACCTTGGAACACGGCTTCATCGGACGCGAGTCGGAGGCCGAGATCACCGTGGCGCTGCGGCGCGAGGAAGACTCGGCGATCTGCCGTTATGAGGACAACGGCGACCCGTTTGATCCTTGGGAAGCGGAGAAGTCGGACCCGACTCTAGGAATCGAGGAGCGCCGTATTGGCGGCTGGGGCCTGCAACTGATCGCCGCGACGATTGACGATGTATCGTATACACGCGAAGGAGACCGCAACGTGACCACCCTGCGTCAACGGCGTGGCTCCGGCGAATCGTCCTAATCCGGCAAATCGAGGAGGACTGTCATGGTTGACCTGTACCCGGAATACTCCGAGAACGTTCTGGTGTTGAATCCACTCGGGCGGATCGACGGGACCAACGCGAAGGAGTTCGAGGAGGCGCTGCTGGGCCGCATCGCTGCGGGCGACAAGCAGATCCTGATGAACTTTGAAGGGATCAACTACATCTCTTCGGCCGGCCTTCGCGTCCTGCTCATGGCGGCGAAGCGAACGACCCAGGCAAAGGGCCGATTCGCGCTCTGCACAGTGCAGGAGCACATTCAGGAAGTCTTCCGTGTATCCGGTTTCGCGGAGATCATCCCGATTCACGAAGAGCGTACTGATGCGCTGACCGCGTTCTAGGTCTGAGGCGTGGGGTGTTGCGCCGACCCGAACCTATCGGGCCGGCGCAATTGTGTGGGATTGGTCGCGGAGCGCCGGCTAGAGGCCGAGATCGGACTCCATCCGGCCAATGCTGCGCGAGATGCGGTTGACGAGTTCGTCTGCCTCTTCGAGGTTGGTGATCAAGGGCGGTGAGACGCTGATGCTCGCACCGCCTCGGGCCAGCACGCCTTCCTCACGCATGTAGTTGGTGATCCGCTGAGGGAGCTGATCGGCCTCGTCAAAGTCCTCGCCGGTGGCCGGGTCCTTCTTCAGATCGATGGCGTGCATCAGGCCGATGCCTCGGGTCTGGTAGACAGTGCGATGCTCCTCGCGGAGTTGGACCAGACGTGAGCGGACGTGTTCGCCCACGTGTGCGGCGTTCTCAACCAAGTTCTCACGCTCAATGATGTCGAGATTGGCGAGGGCGACGGCGCAGGAGACCGGGTTCGCGCCCCAGGTGATGCCGCCGATCGCGCCTTCGGCGCCAGCTTCCTCGAAGGCGCGGGCGATCTTGTCGGAGACGAGCGTGGCCGCGATCGGGCTGTAGCCGGAGCTGAGTTGCTTGGCCGTCGTCATGATGTCTGGCTCGACATCGAAGTGGTCCATGCCGAACCACTTGCCGGTGCGCCCGAAGCCATTGATGACCTCGTCGGCGATCAGGACGATGTCATATTTGTCGCAGAGTTCGCGCAACGTCCGCCAGTATTCGCGCGGGGGGACATAGCTCCCGTTGGCGGTCGAGATCGGCTCGGCGATCATGGCCGCGATCGTGTCCGGGCCCTGGGCCTTGATCACGTCTTCAATCGTGCGGGCGCAGAAGACATCGCACTCGGGGTAGGTCTTCTCGAACGGGCAGCGGTCGCAGTTGACGTTCTGTACGTGTAGTGCGCCCGGCATCAGCGGCTCATACGGAGTGCGATTGGCGTAGACGGCGGCGTTGACAGAGAGTGCGCCGACGGTCATGCCGTGGTAGGAGCCCATCCGCGAGATCGTCTTGAACTTCTTCGAGTTGCCGCGAAGGTGGTGGTAGTGCTTGGCGATCTTGAGCGCATTCTCGACCGCCTCGGAGCCGCCGTTGACGAAGACGGCCTTGCGAATCGTGCTGGGCGTGATTTCCGCCAGTCTGGTGGCGAGGTTGACTGCCGGTTCGTTGGCGTAGGCGAAGGTGTTCTGGTAGGCGAGGCGTGACATCTGCTCGTGCGCGACGTCGGCCAGTTCTTCGCGGCCGTGACCGACCGCGACCAGAAAGAGCCCGGAAATGGCGTCGATGTACTCGTTGCCGTCGTCGTCGTGGAGGTAGATGCCCTCGCCCTTGCGAATGACCAGCAGGCCATCGTCGGCCGCGAGGTCGGCGTAGGACTGGGTGGGGATCCAGAGGTGTTCGAGCGATTGCTGTCGGAGTTCGGGTGCAGTCGTCATGCGGATTCCTGTCGATGATCGCCGCCTGCCCGTGCGCACGACGGCGTGCGTGTGCATAGTAAGGGGCGACAAATCTTGGTGTCGGCAGTGAGTTGGTGCGCGATCGATTACGCCATGGGATCGGCAGTTGGTCGCGGCTAGCGCTGGGCGCTGGTCGGGGCTCCGCGAGCGCGAAGGTCGTACGCCATGACCACCAGGTCACGGAGACGACCATCGCGGGCCACCACCCATCCCGGCAGCGTGGCGACGGGTTCAAAGCCGAGCGACTTGAACACCGCTTGCGCGCTGCCCTGATCGTGCGTCATTCGTGCGGAGATTCGCTCAAGGCCGATTGAGTCGGCGATGGCGAAGATCTCCTCGGCCAGGAAGCGGCCGAGTCCTTGGCCGCGGATCTGAGAATTGACCGTGACGCGGATCTCACCGATGTGCTCAGTCCAGCCGGCCTCATTATGCACGAGCGACGCTTCGCCCACGATGTGATCCTGATCGATCGCCAGCACGGTCGTAGTCGAGTGGTTGGAAATGTTCTCCAACCAGCGATCGACGACCCGCTCGTCGGTGATATCCCAGGGGAGATACAGCAGATCGTCGCGCGAAAGCGACCGCGCAAACGCCAGGAATCGCGACTTGTCCGCTTGGGACATCAGGCGTACATCGATTTCACGACCACCGCGGAGGGTGGCGCGACTGGGGTATCGGCGAGCGATCAGGGCGGCCTGGCGGGCGGATGCGTCAGTGGCCATCGGTTGTCTCCGGTCAGAAGCTACAACGTATGCCTTCGCGAGCGATTGCAATGGGGAGCGTAACATCGCACGCGCAGCGGCGGGAGTACCCCATGCGCTGCGAACGAGTCTCCCGTCACACGAATGTCGCCTAAACGCCTCCTAGTTGCTCGGCGGTCGCCAACGCGTGGTCTTGGGTTGCACACGCGCGCCCCGATCCGCAGCCGAGTCGATCTCTAGGACAACCTGATCGCCGGGATGGACAATCCCCTGTCGTGCGACTCGCGCATAAAGCCGCGAGCGGCCGGGATGGGTCTGGTGATTGATTCGGTTGAAGTCGCCGTCGCGGAAGCAATGGGCAATGATCCGACAGGGCGAGGCATATGAGGTGATCTCGACGATCACTTGGTCGCCCAATCGGAGGCGAGAGCCGGGCACGAGGCGCTTCCACTCGATGCCGCGGACGGTGACGTTCTCTCCCGCTGCACCTGCGCGGATGTCGTGACCGTCGGCGCGGAGCTGGTCAATGATCTCCGATGACCAGAGACAGAGGGCGCGTTCCAGTCCTCCGTGATGGCGGCGATCGCGTTGACGATCCTGGGTGAGGCCATATTCGTTGACGACCGCTTCGGGGACGGCTCGCTTGGGGACGCCGCCGCGTGAGGCGCTGAGCTGTTCGATGCGTCCGATGGTCTGGGGCGGTTGTTCGGTCGACATCAAGCGCTCCTTGCCGTGGCAGGCGGTGGTCGTGGAGAGTGTAGTGGGATGGATTAGGTCCAACGCTCAATGATGCCGTCGATGTAGAGGATGCGGAGAGCAGTGAGTAAACCCGGCGTGAGTTGGTTGCGTGTCGGCTCGGGGACGCCATCGAGCAGGTCATTCAGGAGTTGCCGTACGGTCTGCCGACCGTCGATCCGGTGTACCAGCGCGGCGACTGCCGTGCTGACCTGTGCGCCTTGTGGTCGCGAACTTGAGGTGATGACCGCGCCCCAGTCGAATTGACCCTCGCCGATCACCGGCTTGCGTTCGAGCGAGACGCCGCTGGCGAGCACGGGAATCATTTCGAGGATCGGACTGCGGTCGGGCCAGGCGCTATCGATCCAGCCGGCGGCGGCGCGGGTGCGGCGCTCGCGCTCCTGCTCGACGGCGGCGACGCCTTCGACGAAATCGGGCGGGGCTTCGCCGCGTTCGAGGACGACCCGCTCGTAGCCTTGCGGCGGCTGTCCGGCGACGGCGGCGATGAACGCTTCGCGCGGGGACACGTCATCGGAAGTCTGGGTGATCCTGCGCGCCTCCCAGAAGTAGGAGTCGGAGGTACGGTTGGAGGCGTAGAAGAGCGCGGCCATCTCGCGGAACTGGTGGTACTGCTGCATGTAGAGCTGGGTGTAGACCTCGGCGGCGGGCTTGCGCATTTCGGGGTCGCGCAGCGCCGAGGTGACGTAGGCGGACGCGAGCACTGCCGACGACAGCGCCAGGTGGACGCCGGATGAGAAGAGCGGATCGATGAAGCAGGCAGCGTCGCCGACAAGGATGTAGCCGTCGCCGACAAGCCGTTCGGATGTATACGACCAGTCGCGGATGACGCGCGGCTCGTCGATTGCTTCCGCGCCGGCGAGCATTTGAGCGGTACGTCCTGTCATCGCGAGCTGGCCGCGATAGAACTCTTCGGTCGGCGCATCCGCGAGCTTCGCGCCGCCCCAGGCAGCGTCAACAACGACTCCGACGGACATCACGTTGTCGGGCAGTGGGATGGCCCAGGACCAGCCGTGTTCGTAGGCCTCGATGAAGATGTTGCCGGCGTCCGGTTCGGGCAGTCGTTGCGCGCCTCGGTAGTAGCTGTAGACGGCGAGGTTGCGGAAGAACTCGTCGTTGACTCGCAGGTCGAGACGGCGGGCGAGGAAGCCGTTCTGTCCGCTGGCGTCGACGATCCAGTCTGCCTCGAAGAGCTGCGCTTCGCCATTCGCAGCCTCGACGGTCACTGTCTTGGCAGCACCCGTTTCGAGATTGACATCAACCACCCGACAACCCTCATGGACGGTGACGCCATTGCGTTGGGCGTTGCGGAGGAGCATCAGATCGAATGCGGGCCGCCAGACCTGATAGGCGTGGGGATTGCGGGGATTAGTTTCGGCGAAACGCCACGACCACGGCTCAGGATCGCGGCCCCAGACCATGGTCGCGCCGTACTTGGGGGTGAACCCGGCGGCTTCGATCTCGGGCAGGACACCGAGCGTGTCGAGGATGGGGATCGAGGCCGGGAGCAGCGACTCACCGACATGTTCGCGGGGAAAGACCTCGCGCTCGAAGAGCTTGACATCGAATCCCTGTCGGGCGAGCAGGGTGGCGGCGGTGGAGCCGCCGGGTCCGCCGCCGATGACGAGGATGGAGTGGGTCATGGGGTCAGGATACGCAGACCTTCCCGTGTGCCGGACGGGGGAATTTCTGGGCTGGCGCCGCGACTTTGCAGCCGCAGGTGGGGAATTGAGCGACAGGTAGTCCGGAAAAGTCCAGATTCGTCCAGATCCGTCTGGATTGTTCGGGTGTTAGAGCGGAATTAGAGATGTTAATCCGAGTGTGTCCTGATTTGTCTAGGCGGGTTGCGGCGGTCATGGCTGGAGCTGTTTGTTGCGCGTGTGGAGTGAAGTGCGGTTGATCATATACGGACTGGCGTTCTGTGCCGGGCTGACTTTGAGTGAAGTGTGGCGGGGATCACAGTGTGGATTGGATTGGGGACCCCCTCTGTCGCTCCCCGCGTTCGCGGGAATGAAGGAAAGGAGAGACGTGCAGAGACCCGCCGGAGCGGGTCTCTGATTTTGCGAACTGCGGGCGGGTGCGCGTTAGTCGCCGCTGAGGGGCGCGCCGGTCTGGGTGTCGACCTCGAAGGCGCCCTTGAGGTCGAGTTCCTTGCCCATCTCGCGGACGGCGGGGATGACTTCCTCGCCGAAGAGGCGGAGCGAGCGCATCGCGTCCTCGTGGTTCATCGCGCCGTCGCCGTCCCAGAAGAAGATGTTGCCGGGGCGCAGCTCTTCGAGGACGTGGCGGATCTTGGGGATGACGGTCTTCGGCGTACCGGTGATGATCGAGTACTTGTTGACCTGCTCCTCGTAGGTGCCAAAGGCGTCGGCGTCGCGCTTGTCCTGCTCGGCTGCTTCCTGCTCGGCCAGGGCGGCCTCGCGGGCGGCTTCGCGGCCACGTGCGGCGGCGGCAAAGGTGGTGACGGTCGGCAGCAGCGCGGTGCGGCTGGTCAGGCCAGGCAGATTCTGGAGGTTGGCGCGGACGTTGCCCTGGTTGCCCTCGAGGAACGGGTTGGCCGGGCCGCTGATGTACTTGCGGCCGGCTTGCTCGGCCAGCTCTTCGGTTTCGTCGACGTGGACCTTGAAGAGGTAGCCGTGGTGCTCGGTCGAGGCTTCGTAGCCGTTCTCCTGCGCAACCTCGTCGTAGTACTTGAACGATTGCTTGGTCGGCTCGATCTCGGTGGCGAGCATCACGTAGGGGTAGCGATGCTCGGCGCACCACTTGACGGTGTTCCGCGACATCACGCCGGGAATCCAGATCTGCGGGTGCGGCTCTTGGTAGGGGCGAGCCCAGGGGTTGACGTAGCGGTACTGGTAGTGCTCGCCTTCCCAGCGGAACGGTCCGGGAGTAGACCAGGCCTTGACGACGAAGTCGTGGGCTTCCTGGAAGCGCTCCCAGTTGAAGGGCGACTGTGAGTTGTGAGCGACGGACTCACGCCCGGTACCGCGCACCCAACCGGTGACGAGGCGGCCGCGCGAGATCATGTCGATCTCGGCGAGTTCCTCGGCCAGCCAGAGCGGGTCTTCCCAAATCGGGAGGACATTGCCGAGCAGGACGATCTTGGCGCGCTTGGTGATGCGGGCAAGGATCGCGGCTTCGACGTTCATCACGCCGCCCATGCAGAAGGGCGTGGAGTGGTGCTCGTTGAGCATCAGGCCGTCGAAGCCCATCTCCTCGGCGTAGACCTTCTCGTCGAGGTAGCGGTTGTAGAGCTCGGCGCCAATGCGGGGGTTGTAGTCCCCGTTGGTCATACCCAGGTCTTCGATCTCACGCCCGGTGGCACCAACCCAACCGGAGTCGAAGTCTTGGTAGGGGCGTTCGGTGAAATAGCCGATGAACATGTTCAGGGGGTCCTCTCGGGGGTTCGGCTCCGCTCGCGGCGGGTTTCACGCATGATACGACAGTGCGCCGCTGTCTCGCAGTGGGTTAGACGCTGGCAACGAAGGCGCTCACGGCCTCCGCAGCGGCCTGCGGATTTTCCAGTTCGACCAGGTGGCCCAGTCCGTCGAGCACCTGGATACGGCTGTTGGGCAGATGAGCGTCGTAGACCTCGGCGACGCCGATCGGGACGACGCGATCGTGTTCGCCCCAGAGCAGCAGGGTCGGCGTCTCCATCTCGGTCAGGAGATAGGGAAGCTGGCGGTTGAACATCCAGGGCTTCCAGGTCAGGCGCGCGGTCATTTCGCGCGAGAAGTCCCAGAGTTCCTTGAGTTCCGGCGCGGCTTCGTCGCCGAAGACTTCGGCGTAGGCCTCGTCGGAGGAGAAGCCGAGCTTCACGTACTCCTCGAACTCGTAGAAGATCACATCGGCGATTTCGCCTTCCTCGGGCTGGACGCCGGCTGCGCCGATCAGAGTGAGGCTGTCGAGGCCGTGCAGGTGCATGGAGGCGAGTTCGGCCGCAACCCAGCCGCCGAAACCGAGACCGACGAGGTGTCCGCCGCCTTCAATGCCGAACTTGTGGATCGCGCTGTGGATCAGAATGGCGACATCGCGCGGGTGTCGAGCCCAAACAGGACGCTCGGACTGGCCGTAGCCGGGGATGTCGATCACGGTCACCGTGTGGTTCTCGGCGAGGTGGTCGTAGAACGGGATCCAACCCGGGCTGCCGGTCGAGTGATGGAGGACGACGATGTTCGGTCCGGAGCCGTCTTGCAGCGCGTGAACTTTGAGGCCGGCGACGGTGACGTCGATCGAGGTATGGGTCTCGGTCTGAGTGGTCATAGGGGATACTCCTGAGCATGGGGAGATGGTTCGTGTCACTGAAATGATAAGCGTCGGTAGGATAACCGCCAACTACTGCCGCCGAGGAGGCGGGGAGGCCAGCGCATGTTCGGACTGATGCGGCTTGCGGCGCTGCGTGAGTTGCGCGGCGGTCGGTGGTTGATGCTCGCAGCGGCGGCGGTGATCACGATCTCGGCGGCGCTCACGGCCGCGCCGCTGGTGTACCGCCCGACCGCGGCCGACCTCGCGCTGCGGGAGTTGATCGCTCAGAGTCCACGAGCGGCGCAGTTTGCCGACCACGCACGCGCCCAGCGACCGGCTGACGAGGCGAACTGGGATACCGTCTACGAGTCGTCGCGCGCCGCGCAGGCGGCGTTTCTTGCAGAGTTCGATGGACTGCTGGGCAATACGCGCGCAATCGTCGAATCGCCGCTGTTCCCCGGCCGTTATGTCAGAGCTGACCTGGGGTATGCCGAGTCGTTACCGACATACCTGATGTGGTTCGAGGGGCTGCGTGAAGGCGCGCGCCTCGTCGATGGTGACTGGCCCTCGGACGGACTCAGCGCGAACGGGGCGGTGCCGGTCCTGGCCGGGCTCGCATTGGCGGAGGAGGTCGGGCTCGAAGTCGGCACGATCTTGAACGAGGATTCATTGGCGCTCGAGGTGGTCGGGCTGGTGGAGCCGACTCGCGAATCCATCGCAATCCTTGGCGTTGCACTACACCGACGTGTGGTTTGAACTACAGATCGATGTTGGCATCGGAGGGGCGGAAGAGCCGTACATGGGCTTGTTCGTCTCGCGCGACGCGCTGCTGGGCCCGGTTGCGCAGCAGTGGCCCGGGTTGACGCTGACGCATCGCCTGAGGACGAAACTCAGTCCGACGGCGCTCGTGTCCGACCAGGTGGATGAGGCGATCGAAGCGCTGGCGGGATACAGCCAATCTTTGAGCCGGTTGGAAGGCGGGTCGTCGGGCATTTATCTCGAGCGCGTCTTGCGCGACTTTGAGCGGCGGGCGCAATTTTCGGCGGGACAGTCGCTGCTGGCCGGGTTGCAGGTTGCGGCTGCGGGACTGTTCGCAGTGGCGCTCGTCGGCCGTTTGATTGCAGCCCGGACGCGCCCGGATCGGGAGCGGTTGGCGGCTCGCGGGGCGAAGGCTTGGCAGCAAGCAGCAGCGCAGGCGCTGCTCGGCCTCTGGATTGCGGCTCCGGCGGCGGCGCTGGGCGCTCCGCTGGCGGCGTTTGCCTTGCATCACTCGGGGAGACTGGGAGCGCTGGCGAGAGTCAGCGGGGGCGAGCCGCTGGATACGCGCCTGACCTGGGAGGCCTGGCTGCTTGCGGTCGGCGGTGCGCTGTTGGCCTGGGCTGCCTTCACCGCTCCGGCCTGGTTCGAGGCGCGGCGCGGATCCAGAGTGGATCGTCGCGGCCTGCTCGGCGGGAGACCGGTTCGGCAGTCGCTGATCCAGCGCGCGTGGCTCGATGTCGCGCTGTTGGTGCTTGCGGGCGTGCTCTTCCTGCAGTTCGAGAGTGAGGCCTCGGGCGGGGCGCTGGCAGCGTTCGAGACGGGGGGGATCAATCCCGTGTTGATGCTCAGTCCGGGCTTGCTCCTGCTCGGAGCGGCGCTGGCGTTGATGCGGATTGGACCGCGGCTGTGGGGCGCGATGGGAACGATCCTGGCACGGATGGGCACGCCATCCTGGCTGTTGTTGGGAGTGCAGACCACCGCGCGGAATCCGGGCGGCGCGATGTTGCTGACCGCGCTCGTTGCGTTCGTGACCGCGGTGGGACTGATCTCGGCGACGTATGCATCGACCATCCGTGAGATGGAGACGGAGCGGGTGCGCTACAGCGTGGGTGCGGACCTACGGGGGCGTGTCGATTGGCAGCAACCTCGGCAATTCGACCGCCGGGCGTGTGACCGAGCCGCTGGATTCGCGAGCGGATGTCTCAGGGTCTGCGGCGGCGTTTCGAGGGATCGGCTCGATCGGCGGCGACAAGGCCGGCAGCCGTGTGATTCTGCTGGGTGTTCAGACCGATCGCTTGGGCGAAATCGTGGAGCTGCGTGAGGAGCTGTTGGGTCTGCCGCCCGATCAGCTACTCAGCGCGATTGCGCGCGAGCCCGGACGCCCTGGTGTGGAACTGCCCGAAGGTACGGTAGGACTGTCGCTTTGGGCACGCACGGATCCTGGCAACTCGAACCTCGAACTCCACGTGCGCGTGCTCGACCGTTACGGACAGGCGCATGAGCGGCGGCTTGCCTACTCAACCGGCAGCACCTTGAGCGGCGAATGGCAGGAGTTGCGCGCGTCGGTGCGGACGCTGAGTGGTCCGCTGCGGCTCGCCGCCTTGATCGCGCGACCGCAAGCGCGAGTGGTGCGCGCGCCGACCGGGGTGATGTGGATCGACGACCTGCGCGCCCAGCGCGAAGATGATTCAGTGTTGGTGGAAGGTTTCGAGGCTGATGCTCCCTGGTTCACGGCGTCCGGCGGGGCCGGTGCGGATCGAGTGGAGTTTGGATCCGAAGGGGCTCGAGAAGGCGAGAGCGCGCTCGCCTACCACTGGGCCTCGCTCGCTGCGAATGATGAGCGCTTGATCGTGCGGGCCTCACCGAATGTGCCGGTATCGGCTGCCATGGATCGGGCCTCGTTCGAGGCTTCTGGGCTTGCCCTAGGCGACGTGATTCCAATTGCGCTGGCGAACTTTTCGGCGCCGGTGCGGATTACCGCTGTCGTCGATTACTTTCCGACGCTGAATCCGGCCCAAGGTGGATTCGTGATTGCGGACCTGCTGGCGCTGCGGGCGGCGTCTCTGGTCTCATCGCAGCAGGCGGTATTGCCGATCACCGAGGTCTGGGCGGGCGTGTCGTCGGATGGGGGGCGGATCGCGGTGAGGAATTTGCTGGATGAGGTGTACCTGTCGAGCGCGGTGTTCGACGCCGTGGGGCTGACAACCGCGGCGCAAGAGGATCCATTTCGTTCCGGCGGGGTTTCGGCGCTGTTTCTGGTGGGATTTCTGGGCTTGTTGATCGTGGGCACGGCGGCGCTCGTATTGACGTTGGCTTCGGCGGCGACGGAACGAGCGCGTGAATTCGCGCTGCTGCGCACGATCGGCATGGCTCGGAGCGAGCTTGCCTTGCAGGCGGCGGTCGAGGTCGGACTTGTGCTGATCGCCGGAGTTGGGGTGGGGTTAGGCCTGGGTTGGGCGGTGACCGGGGCGCTGCTGGCGTTCCTCAATGTGACGGTGGAAGGTGTGGCGGCGGCTCCGCCGACTGTGTTGTCGATAGATTGGCTGGTCGCAGGTCTTGGCGTAGCGGTGATCGCGATTTGCGGACTCTTTGGGACGGCGCTGGTTTCGCGTTGGGCATCGGGACGTGATGCGGCGATGCTGTTGCGGGAGGGGAGTGAGTAATGGGCGGCGATCTTTGGCCGGAACTCGCGCGTCTCGCGTTGCGCCGCATCTGGTCTGCGCCGCGGATGTCGGCCGTGCTGCTGGCGGGGGCCGTGCTAGCCGTCGGTCTGGCCAGCGCCGCGCCGATCTTCATCGAAGCCGTCCGCGACCTCGGCTTACGGCAAGCCCTCGCTTCGGTGGAAGCGAGCGAGCTCGACCTGCGCTTCATTCAATCGGGCGTGACCGCCGACGCCGAGTCGGTTGCGGACGTAGAGGAGTTGATCGCGACTGAGGTCGAAACGGCCGCAGGCGAGTTGCTGGTTGGTCAGATGGGCGCGGGACGAACCGGCGGCTACGTCCTGCGCGGGGACGCCGAGGAGTTCGGGGCGGACGGCGCGGCGCACGGCACGTTTGTCTGGCAGACCGATCTGACGGAGCAGTCCGAGTTGCACGAAGGGTCGATGCCGCAGGCAGGCGCTGCCGGAGGCACGATCGAAGTGGCGATCGAGCAGTCGCAAGCGGAGCGATTCGGGACTGGCAGTAGGCGACGAACGCTGGGCGCAACCGTTCTGGCTGGGCAACCAACACGAAAGCCGAATTCGGATCGTCGGAATCGTGCAGCCCGGCAGCGACGAGCGGCGTTGGTCGACCGAGGACGTGTCGTTCTGGCCAATCGCGGCGCGTGACACGGAACTCCGGCTCTGGGCGCACCGCGAAGACATGCTCGGCGTGCTCTCCGCTCAGTCGCCAACCTTGCGGCTGACGTTGCTCCAGCGCTGGCGCGTTGACCTCGAGGGACTCTCGGCGTCTGCCGCCTCGGAGGCAGCGGCGGCACTGGAGCTGATGCAGACTCGTCTGGCGCAGGCTCTGGAGGGACTAAACCAGGAGACCCAGTTGGTCAATGCGCTCACGGGCTTCCGCGCGCGCTTCACGTTTGCTCAAGGCACGTTGTTGATGGTCGTGCTCCAGCTCGTTGGAGCAGTGCTCGTCTACGCGGTCGTCGCGGCCGCGATGCTGGCCGAGCAGCGCACCGAAGACACAGCCTGGCTGCGGTCGCGCGGCGCGCGGCGGAGCGATGTCGCACTGCTGCATATCGTGGAAGCAGCAGTCTTAACAGCCCCGGCAGTGGCGTTCGGACCGTTGATCGGACTGGGGTTGGTGTCGCTGCTCGGTTTGGTGCCTCCGTTCGACGCGGCGCTGGCTGAGGCGGGTTTGGGACCGTTCCTACCGGCGGCGCTGCCGCTGGAGGCGTGGTACCTCGCGTTAGGCGCGGGCGCGCTGGCGTTGATCGCGCAGGCGGTGCCGATGTACCGCGCGACCCGTGAGACGATCGTGACAACGCGGCGGGCGCGCGGACGCCCGCCGGTGTCGTGGGGTCAGCGAGCGCTGATCGACGCCGCGATCGCGGCGCTCGGGGCGCTGCTGATCTTCGAGTTGCAGTGGTCGGGCGAGCCGATTGACTCGCCGCTCGTGGGGGAGACGCGGCTCGACTGGCTCGCCGTCGCCACGCCGACGGTGCTCTTGTTCGTGGTGGGACTGGCGGTGTTGCGGCTGTTTCCGACAGCGATGGCGGGCGCTGGCGCGACTAGCGGCGCCGCTGCGCTGGCTCACGCTGCTGCTGGGCGCCTGGTATCTGGGCCGCACGCCGACGCACTATGCGCGCACGGTCCTGTTACTGACCATCGCGGGCGCGCTCGCTGTCTTCGCCGCGTCCTTCCGCTCGACTCTTGACGCCTCGTATGAGGCACGCTCGCTCCATCAAGCAGGCGCGTCGGTGCGGCTCCTGGAGCCAGTCTCGGAATTGGTCGCATACGAGGAAATCGAAACACTGACCGGGCAGTCAACCGCGCAAGTGAAACGGCTTGCAGGCGCATTCGACGGAGACGAGGAATCAGGACGGCTCGGCGTCGCTGCGCTGGATGCGGCCGCGGTTGCGGGTCAACTGGCGGAGCAAGCTGCGGATTGGGCAGTAGATCCGGAGCTGTTGGCGAGCATTGCCCCCCCGGCATCATCCGTCGATCGCGCCGAGATTCCCGAGCTCGGCGGCTATCTGACGCTTCGCTACAAGCTCGGCGCGACGGCCGCACCCTATGCGCTGGGCGTGAAAGTGCTTGATGCGAATGGGCGTTACTGGTGGTACACACTGGAGGAGGCCGATGTGCAGATCGAGGCTGATACAGAGTGGCGAGAGGCGACGATCCAACTGACCGACCGACCGGCGGTGCTGCTTGCTCCGGAGGGCGCGCGACCGGTGCGCGCCGGCACTCGCTGGCGGCCTGGAGTCGCGGAACGCGCCTTCGCCCCGCTCACCTTAATGTCTCTTGACATTGCTCTGGCCCGACGATCGAGCTCGGTTGAACTGCGCGATCTGACCTATCGGTTCGGCGGCGAGACCGTTCTCCTTGCACAGTTCGACTCAGGCAAATGGGAGCCGCTTCCGCTCGAAGTGGGCATTGAGCCGGTCGACTCGTTGCAGGTGTTGGAATCTGAACCGGGGGTCAGGTTTAGCTGGACGGGCGAGGCGGCCTCGCTGCGCGGGCTGCGCTATCGCTCGGAGTATTCGCCGCTGCCGGCGCTGTTCTCGAAGGAGGCAGCCGAGCAGGGACGGCTGGCCGTCGGCGATAAGGTGCGCCTCCGAGTCGGCCCGATGCCGATGACGTTCATCGTGGCCGGCACGTTCGATGTCTTTCCCGCCTACGATCCGCAACGAGACCCGCCGCTGGTGTTGATGGATCGAGCGGCGCTGTTCGACGCGCTGTACTCAAGCGCGACTGCGGGGACGGCACTGGCGGTGCTGGACGAACTCTGGGTCAGCGCGCCCTTGGCCGAGTGGTCGGAGTTGTTGGCGCTCGCAGAAGTGCCGCTGGACGCGAACGAGGTGATCACGATCGAGTCGGCGCGAGCGGATCTCTCCGCCGACCCCGCTGATCGTTGCCGCGTGGAACGGGGTGTTCGTCGGGGCGCTTGCGGCGGTCGCAGTGGCGGCGGCGTTCGGGCTGATGGTGTTGACGGCGGTGACTGCGCAGGCGCGGCGGGTGGAATTTGCCGTCTGCCAGAGCGTAGGCATGAGCGTGCGTCAGATTTTGGGCCTGATCGCATTGGAGCAGGTCGCAGTGATTGTGATTGGCTTGGGCGCCGGGCTCGCGGTGGGCGCGCTCGGCGGCGGCGTGCTGCTCGACTTCTTCGCGCTCACACCCGACGGACGCGATGTCGTGCCGCCGCTACGGTTCATCGTCGATTGGCCGGGCGTCGGCGTGCTCTTCGGAGCGCTGGTCGCGCTCTTTACCGCAAATCTGCTCGCATTCCTCTGGTTCCTGCGTCGGATCGAACTGCAACGGAGCCCTGCGGCTCGCCGCTTGATTGGTTTGGCACGATCCGCAGCCTTGACTTGAATCTGTCCGCTATGGGCCGAGCCGAAAGGGCGATTAGGGCGGGAGACCGAGCGTGCGTTGGATTTGACGGGACGTGGAACAGCTGGTGATCGGCGGCGGTGAAGGCGAGGGTGCGGATTGAGGTGTCGACGATGTCGCCGTCAAGCTCGATGTTGGCCGGGCTCGCGAAGCTGATCGTGGGAAAGGCGATCCAACAGCCGCAGGGGCCGGGTGTCTTCGCGCACTGCTGTGATACCCCAGCGAAGCTCAGCCAGTGAGGCGTTCGCCTCCGTATCGGGAAGCGTGACGCCGCCAACTTGGGGTATCGGCAGTTGCGGCGCGACGGATCGCCGCAGCATCAAGAGCTGCGGCTGCACCCAACGCTCGGAGTGGATCAGATGGAGGAGGATCTCTCTGACAGACCATTCGGAGGAGGCAAGACGCGCGTCGAGCTGGTCGTCGAGCAGGCGATCCAGTTGTTGCCGGAGTTCACTGAAGTTCTCGTCGAGAGCGTTGAGCAGATCCGCGGCAGCAGCAGTTGGCAGAGGGTTTACGGGATTAACTGAGGGGTCGTCCGCCATGCGTCTCAGTGTCGGATAGTGCGAGCGGCGGGGCAAGCGGCGACCGAATGCAGAACGGTCACTGCGAGGTGTGGGAGGAGCGACGATGGCGCGGGTGCGCGAGGTTCCCAGCCGGGAGGAGCAACTGGCGTTGGAGCCGACGGTCGGGGCAGACGATCGCGCGACGCTGGCGCTCGGCGCGGCGGAGTGGGATCAGCGCGAGTTCTTTGATGCGCACGAGGTTTGGGAAGAGGTCTGGCAGCGGGAGCGGCGTCCGTTGCGCTCGTTTCTATCAAGGGTTGATCTTGCTAGCGGCGGGATTGCACCACTGGACAGGGACACCATCGACCTCGCGGGGTACGGATCAAGCTCTCGTCGGGCATTGAGCGTCTGGCGCCGTATGCGCCGTCGTATCTGGGAGTGGACGTGTCGGCGATGGTGGCGGATGCGGCGGTGTTGCTGCGCCGTTCGGCGGGCTTGGATGCGGCGGCGTTGGCCCGCACATCTTCGCCTGAGTCGTCAGATCTGTTCCCGCCGTTCCGTTGGCTGAGGTCTGCGCCCGGCGCGGAGGAATTGCGCGTGAAACGGTTGCGTCCGGCGGCGGCGCTCCCGCGACGCGGCTCCGCGCTGAGCTCGGGCCTCGATCTGTTCGCCGAGCTGAGCGAGAGCGGGGGCTCGCTCATGCTCGGCTCTCAACCCCAACTGGTGCCGACCGGAATCGCCGCAGTGGCGCCGCCGCGGCTGCGAGTTGCAAGTGCGGCCGCGTTCGGGACTCTCGCGGCGCGGCGTCGAAGTCGCCTGGGGAACAGTAGACGCCGACTATCGGGGCGAATTGCTGGTCACCATGTCGGTGCGGGGCGCGTCGGGGCGGGGGCTACCGCATAGTGCAGGGGGATCGGATCGCGCAGTTGGTCGTCGCTCCGGTGACGCTGGCTGAGGTCGTGGAAGTAGAGGAGCTGGAGGAGACGGAACGCGGTTCCGGCGGATTCGGCTCAACGGGGCGCTGAATGGCTGCGGGCACACTGGCGGCGGTGGCGATCGGCGGCGCGGCCCGGAGCGTTGCTGCGCTACCTGATCGCGGTCTGGATCGGGCGTCCTTCGGGACTGCCCTGGGGCATTTTGCTGGTCAACCTCAGCGGCGCGCTCGCACTCGGCCTCTTGGCAACGCTGCTTGCAGAGCGGTTTGCAGTGTCGGCGGCGGTTCGGATTGGCCTCACGGTGGGCTTGCTCGGCGGGTACACGACGTTCTCAACGCTGTCCTTCGATAGCCTCAGCCTGATTGACGAGGGGCGTTGGGGCTGGGCGCTGGCGAATCTGCTGGTCAGCGGCGCGGGCGGGTTGGGTGCGGCTTGGCTGGGACAGCAGCTTGCGCGCCTGTAAGCAATCAGTGAGCGGTACTAGGCGTTCGATCTGCGATCCGGTTAGAGTGGAGACTGGCGGCGGGCGCGGCATTGTGGGATTTCATGTTCTTACATCGATGGCGTCGTTTCCTTGTGCTGGCCACCGCGCTGGCCGCAGTCGCGCTGATCGCCGGCGGCTGTGGGCTGTTCGGGGGAGACGACGAGCCCGAACCGCAGGTGGTCGATCCACCGGCGTCCGCCTCACAGACCGCAACCGAGCAAGCCGAGGAATCGGCTGTGGCGGCTCAAGCCGCTGAGGAACAAGAGGCGCAGCCCGCCGAAGCGGTCGCCGTCACCACTGCGCCGAGCGAACAAGAGCAGGAGCAGACGGCTGAGCCGGCTCAAGCCGAAGCAGAAACCGTCGCAGGAGATCCAGATACATATGTGGTGCAGGCAGGCGACACGCTCGCTGGCATTGCGAATCAGCTTGGCGTCCGGCTTGACGATCTGATCACCCTGAACGGGATTCAGAATCCCGATGTGTTGCAGGTCGGGCAGGTGCTGCTGATTCCGCGTGACGATGAGGAGGAAGCCACGATCGCTGCCGCGCGTGATACCGGCGAGGACTCCGAGGGCGCCGCTGATTCTCCTACCGACGACGAGGACGCGCAAGAGTCCGTTCAGACGCCGGCGGTCGAACTACCGAATGTGGCGGTCCCCGTAGCGACGCCGACCGTCACCTCGGCTCAGCAGTTCCCTCAACCCGGTATTGACGAGACTCTTGAGGCGATCCCCAACCCACCCTCGAACTTCCTCCAGTATGGCGCGGCGGCGCTGCCCTGGCTGCACGGCGAGACCGCGATCGATGTGATCATCGAACTCTTCAAAGCCTGGCCGATGCCGGCCTTAGCCGCCGGGCACGACCGTCTCTACCTGATCGATACGGACGCGGATGGGATCTTCTCGCTGGCCATCGTCTACACCAATCCGAACTCGTTCGGCGCTGCGGTTCCGTACAGCAACCTCGTCGTCTACGACCCGGTTCCCGGCCGCGCGGACCGATACCGAATCGCATACGACCACGCCCTGGCTTACGGCCGCGAAGTTCAGGGGCTCGTGCAGTTGGGCGACGCCGATATGACAGGCGACGGCATTCGCGACATTTCATTTCGCGAGATCACTTGCAATGAGACCGGCTGCGTGAGCAGCTTCTACGTGCTCAAGTCAGAGGGCGACGGCTACCGCGTGTACACGGGTCCGGACGCTGTGGTCGCCGATGTGAGCGGGGTGGCGCTGGAGGATCGTTCGGGCGACGGGCGGCTGACATCGTAGTGGAGGGTCTCGCTACCGATGAAGTCGAGCCGGCGCGATACCTGTTCACCTTCGTGACCGAGGACGGTGAGCTGCGCGAGGCGTTGCGGGTGGAGGCGGGGAGTAGGCGTCATGCTCGCGGGGCGGTTGGCGGCATTGCCCGCTGTCGGCGACGCGCATAGCGTGAGCGTTAGAGCGGGAAAACCGGCTAATCGTTGAGGCGGCGTGATGTCGCTGGTGTTGCGTCCGGCGCGGAGGTTTGGGACGAGGCCGGTACGGCTGCTCTGGCGGCTGCCGCTCGTAGGCGGGTGCGGGTTCCGCGCAATTGGCTCCGCTGCTGCTCGCAGTCGCGGTGGGATTGGCGGCAGGACTCGGCGCGGTCGCGCTCCAGGCGCTCGTTGACGGACTGACCCAACTCTTCGACGAACTGGCGGCGTCGCTCGACAACCTGGCCGGCGGTTGGACGCTGATGCTCGTGCCCGCGATCGCGGCCATCCCGGTTGCGCTCATGGGTTGGCCGCTTGTCGGCCGAGTCTCGCGGCGCAGGCGTGCCCTACGTGATGGTGGCGGGGAAACGGCGGGCGGCTTCGTCCGCCCGATTGTGGCGCCGATCAAGCTGCTGGCGACGGGCTTCACGCTCGGCGGCGGCGGCGCAGCCGGACGCGAGGTCCGATCGTGCTCATCGCCGCCTCGCTTGCCTCCACGATTGGCCGTATCACCCGCCAACCGTCCGACATGCTGGTGTTGATGGTCGCAGCGGCAGCGGCCGGCGGGATTGCTGCGACGTTCCATACGCCCATTGCCGGAACGTTCTTCGCGCTTGAGGTCGTGCTGCGCCGATTCAACGTGCGCAACTTCACGATCGTCGTGGTCAGCGCGGTCGTGGCGAACCTGGTTGCGATTGCGTTCTACGGTGAGAATCCGGGGTTGCAACTGCCCGACTTTGAACCGGAGACGGGGCTGGAGCTGTTCCTGCACGCCATCGTGGGTTGTAAGCGCGGCGATCGCAGGCATCTTGTTTGTGCGGACCCGGTTTTTCACCGAAGACGTGTTTGATTTCGTCGGTCTCTCGCCCACTGCACGCCCGATCATCGGGCTGCTGCTCGTCGGTGCGCTGGCGTTGATCGAAGGCGGGATCCTCGGATCGGGCCTCGATCAGATTCGCTCCTTTACGCAGGGCGACCTCGCTGTATCGACTCTTGCCGTGTTGATGGTGCTCAAACTGATCGCCGCATCGCTGACGATTGGATCGGGAGCGTCCGGCGGAGCGTTCGCGCCTTTGCTGTTCGTCCGGCGCGACGCTGGGGGCGCTGATGGGGGCGGGATTCGAGTCGGCGCTCCCGGAGATGGTGACCTCGATTGGGCCTTATGTCGTAGTCGGCATGGCGGCGGTCTTCGCCGCGGCTGCGCGCGCGCCGATGACTTCGTTATTCATCGTCTTCGAGTTGAGCGGATACGCGCTGATCTTACCCCTGATGACTGCGGTGGCGCTGGCGACGGCGCTCGCGCAACTGCTCACACGTGACACGATCTACAACGTGCGGCTGCGGCGAGCTGGGACTCAACGTGAGCGAAGAGCGAGAGCAGAGCGCGCTCGAGAACGTGATCGTCGCGACTACGATGCGCACCGATACTCCAATTGTCGCACGAACTGCGTCGATCCGCGACCTCGCCAATGCGATGAGCCAGTCGCGCGGGAACGTGGTAGCGGTAGCCGACCAACACAATCGATTCCTCGGACTGGTCAGCGCCACGGATTGTCGCGTCGGCCGTGGAACGGGGTGAGTTGGATCGGCTCGCTCGCGACCTCGCGGTTGTGGCCCCCGTCTCCGTGCATCCCGACGACAACCCTGCAACACGCGCTGTCTCTGCTGGTTGAGCATGATGTGCGTCAGCTGCCGGTCGTTGATCGCGGGGACGAGACGCGGCTGCTGGGGATGTTGACGCAGCGCGACGTGTTGCGCGAATTGGCTCAACCCACAGACCGGAGCGGAACGCAGACAGCGCCGACGCCGGTGCGGCGTCTGGCCGGCGGCGGTCGAGCTCGAGCTGCGCGTGGAGGCGGGATCGGCGGCCACCGGTTCGACCGTCGCGGGACTTGCGCTGCCGGAAGCTGCTGTGGTCACGGCCATTCACCGACGGGGCGAGGTCGTGATCCCGCGCGGAAACGTGATGCTGGAAGCGAACGACCTGGCGGTGATCCTCTGCGACCCAGGAGGAGGAGAGCGTGGTGCGCGCCCTGTTCGTGAGTCGCGGGCAGGGCCGGAGTCAGTGGTGGTTCCTGCCGCACGCGCCGTCGGGGCCGGGGAGTTAGGTTGGCGCTTGGCGGGCTAGACTTTCGCCTATGCCTCCGCGCAGGTTCACGTTGGCTCAGGCCCGGCGCTCGCTGCCCGCGATTGCGGCAGTGGTGACAGTGATGCGCAAGCGGATGCGGCGGCTGGATGAGTTGAACGCGATTGTCGCTTCAATGAGTCGGGGGACGTCGACGGACGGATTGCCGGCTGTCGCCGATGACCAGGCGATTCGCGGTGAGATCACGAAGCTCGAAGGGCAAGTGCGGATGCTGGTGGAGCACATCCAGGAGCAGGGGGTGGAAGTGAAGGATGTGCGCCGGGGCTTGGTCGATTGGGTAGCGGTGCGGGAGGGTCGGGATGTGTATCTCTGCTGGCAGCCCGGCGAACGGACGGTGATGTGGTGGCATGAGCTTGCGGATGGCTTCGCGGGGCGTCAGCCGATTGTCGTCTCGGAGTGGGCTTAGGTGCCGCACCATCGCTCGCTGGCGCCGCCGGTTGATGCGCGCTCGCCCGGAGCGCCGCTGATCCATGCGGAGCTGCGCAGTCACTACGACGCGATCTATGACCTCTTGCTGGACGGCAGATCGCCGCGACGCAGCGGGCTTGCACTGGATGTGGGAGCGGGCGACGGCTCGACGCTGGGCGCGGTCGCGCGCGGGACCGGGGTTGCATGGCGTCGCCCTGGATCGAGCGCCCAGCGAGCGTTGGCTGGGCCCGAGCGGCTGGGAAGTGGTGCGGGGCGACGCGGCGCGTCTGCCGTTTGCGGACGGCGTATTCGGCGCGGCGCTGATGGTGGACGTATTCGAGTGGCTGCGGCACCCCAGCGCTGCTCTGTCCGAAGCGGGACGGGTGACGGCCGGGCCGATCGTGGTCGTGCAGACCGACTGGGACGGGCTCTGGTTCGAGTGCGAGGAGGCTGAGACGGGGCGGGAGCTGACGCGGATGTACACGTCCGGGGCGCCGCTGGGACTGTCCGGAGCGCTCGCAGCCAGCGCAGCCGAGGCCGGATTGTCGGTGCGGCGGCGGGGCAGCGTCACGCTTCGCGGCGAGCGCCTCCAGCCGGGAGCGCTGGCCTGGGACATGTTGGGCACGATGCGGCGTTGGCTGGTGATCGAGGCGGCGCGTGTGCGGGCGCGGCGCTTCGACGACTGGCTTGGGGAACTTCACGCCGCTGCCGCCGAGGGCCACTTTTCGATGCTGCTGCGGCGATTGATCTGGGTGCTTGAGGGAACCGGCGGCAACGGTTGAGTGATGGTCTCAGTGGGAATCCGATCATCCGCGTTCATCCTCGTGCGCCGAGGCGAGTGAGTCACGTTATGTGTGCTCGTCGTGTCCGTGATCTTGGTGCGCCTGCTGGTCGTGGTCGTGCAGGAGTTGGAGATTCTCACCCAGCCGGGTCGAGTGCCGCTCGTTCGCGATCGGGGACTGATCGCTGAGGATGGCCAGCTCCCGCCCGAAGGTCTGGCGCAGCACGCTCTCGGTGAGCACCTCAGCGGGATCGCCCTGGGCGACGATGGAACCGTCGTCGCGGTTGCAGTTGACGCAGATGACCTGGCCGTAGTGCTCGACGACCGACTCCAGGTCATGGGTGCAGACGATGACCGAGACGCCGAACTCGGTGAGGTCGCAGAGGACATCGAAGAGTTGGCTGTCGGAGACGGCATCGAGCGCGGCGGCAGGTTCATCGAGCAGGAGGATGCGCGGTTGGCGTGCGAGCGCGCGCGCGATCAGGACGCGCTTGCGCTGTCCGCCGGAGAGTTCGTGGATCTGGCGCTGTTGCAAATCCTCCACGTTCATCATCGCCAACGCGCGGTCAACGGCGACGCGATCTTCGCGAAAGCGGCTGCCGCGAAAGATGCGCTGGGTCCAGCGAAAGCGGTAGCGGCCCATCTCCACCACCTCACGAACGGTGACGGGGAAGTTCCAGTCCACATCGGAGACTTGGGGCATGTAGCCCAGGAAGGGGCGCGCGCGGCTGGGCGAGAGTCCGTCGATGGCGACGCTGCCGGTGGTGGGGTGGAGGAGACCGGCAATGGTCTTGAGCAGCGTGCTTTTGCCTGAGCCGTTGCCGCCCACGACGCCGGTGAATGAGCCCGGTGGGATGTGGAGATCGAGATGTTCAAAGACGGGCTGCGAGGGATAGCCCACGGTGACATCGGAGAAGGTAACGTCGGCGCCTTGAATGGGAGCGAGGGTCACGCGGAGCCGGCTTTCCAGGATCGGAGCGGGTAGCTAGGGGGATCGTACCAGCGCGCTGGTAGCGTGTGGGCATGGCGACCACGCTTGTCGATGCGACCGGGACCGAGGTTCGCTTGGAGCAACCGGCGCGAACGGTGGTCTCGCTGGTGCCCTCGTTCACGGAGATGGTCTGCGCGCTGCGATTGGGTTCGCGTCTGGTTGGCGTGACGCGGTTTTGCGTCGAGCCGGCTGGGGAGGTCGCGCCGATCCGCAAGATCGGTGGGACGAAGAACCCGGACACCGAACAGATTGTGGGGCTTGAGCCGCAGCTGGTGCTGGCCAACCGCGAGGAGAACCGCGAAGAGGATGTGGCGGCCCTGCGCAAGGCCGGGTTGACGGTCTATGTGGGTGAGGTGCGAACGGTTGCAGAGAGCGCCGAGGAGGTTGAGCGGGTGGCGAAGCTGTTGGGCGGCGTCTCGCTGAAGCTGTCGCAATCGCTGGAGCAGGCGCTGGAGGGAACAGCGGCACCTTGAGCGTTTGCGCCCGCGCGTTCGCGCGGCCTGCCTGATCTGGCGCAATCCCTACATGGCTGCCGGGGGGCAGACGTATATCGGGGACCTGTTGCGTGTCTGCGGCGGGATCAACGTGTTCGAGGAGCTTGGCGCGGACGGCCGCTACCCGCGTGTGGGGTTGCGGGAGCTGATCGCTGCCGACCCCGAAGTCGTGCTGCTGCCAAGCGAGCCGTACCGATTTCGGGAGCGTCACGCGCAGGAGCTGTCGTCGCTGCAAGAGCTGACGGCGGCGCGGGAAGGTCATGTGTACCTCTGCGACGGGCAGGCGCTGACCTGGTGGGGCGTGCGGAGCGGGGAGGCGGTGGAGTTGGTGGCGGAGTTGCTTGATCGGGCGCGTCCGGCTTGGCGCACTCATGTGGTTGACACGCCCGAACTGCCGCCGGGGTTGCAGTTGGACGTGAGCCAGCAGGACGTGGTGGAGTAGGTTGGCCGGGGTGGATAGTTACCACGTCCCCCTGCTTTTGTTCTGAATTGTCGATCTCCTGTCCTGGCTGGGGAATTGTCTCTTCGAGGTGGTCAATTGTGGATGATTTTGGATGGTCTTGGTCAGTTGGGCTGTCCAGTTCTGAGGCGAGCGGTTCGAATTTCGCCTCGATTTCAGCGGCAGCGTTTGGGCGGAAGGTGCATGGGATCTCTATCGCGTTGATGTACTGTTGTTCCGATTAGATTAGCTGGTATTGAGATGAGTGTGGTGTGTTGGTGTTGACAGAGGGGTTCTGGAATGGGGCGTTGGGTGCTGGTCACGACGAGATACCCGCGGCAAGCGCGGGTATGACGGAGGTTTTCGGTGGGTGTGACAGTGTTGTCGGAACTCGGATAGCACTTTCTAGAGGGGGCGGCCGGAGTCGAACATCAGGGCGGCGGCGGCGATTTGGGCGGCGAGGACGGCGGCGGTGGTGAGATAGAGGAGGCCGGTGGCGGCCATCATGGAGCGGATGCGGGCGGTTGACCAGGCCATCCAGCCGAAGATGAGGGTGAGGCCGAAGCCGATCACGATGCGCAGCCAGAAGGTCGGGTCGGAGGTAAGGGCCAAATCGCGTCCGCCGAGCGGGGTCTCGACTGAGACGACGAGCGCGACTGCGAAGAACGCGGCCTGGAGCGCGACGACGATCAGGAATGCGGTCGTCAGCTCGACCAGGGGGCGCGCGGGCAGGCGCGGGGTGACCAAGTACCAGTGCCCGAGCGCGAGTCCGACGGCGGAGAGCCCGAGCGCCAGCGCGCCGGTGAGCAAGGTCAAGGCCAGCAGCCAGGTTGGCGCTCCGGCAAGCGTGACGGCGGTGAGAGCGAGACCAGCCAGCGCGACGCCGCTGATGATCCAGCCGAGCTGCACGGCCTGACGGTCGCGTCCGGTGTAGAGCGCAGCATTGTGGAGGATGGAGGCGCCGGTGAGGATCGCGACAAGCGCTATCAGCGGCGTGCGGGCATCGGCGTTGATGGCGAATCCCTGGACGACGTCGCCATCGAGCGAGAGCGCTGTCCAGAGCGCCAGGCCGAAGACGACCGGGAGCATGATCGTGGTGGCGCGCACGAAGCCGGGGGTGGACTGGCGGCGCAAGTGGACGGCGTGCATGACTAGCGCGCCGCCCGCGCCGAGTTGGAGCAGGATCAGGAAGATCGAGTAGGGGAGCGCGCCGGATTCGGTCATTGCCCGCGCGGAGTCGGCTAGCGGCCGAGTTTGAGCAGGAGCACCTCGCGGCGCAGGCCTTCGTCGCCGATTTCGACCTGCACGTGGAGGACGCGGTAGCGGTCGTCGCGGCCGCCGCGACGGAAGCGCAAGACATCGCCTTTGGACCAGGGGTAATCCGTGTCGAGCGTGTCGAGCAGCGCTTGCTTGCGCTCGCTGAAGTCGTCGGATTCCCAGAATTCGGTGAGCATCAAATCTCTCCCGCGACAGACGTACCGGTCTATCGTACCGGAGCAGGCGAGATCGGGTGGATTGGCTTGTTATCCTGGGGCTGCACGGAGGGATGCTTGCCATGACTACGGAATCGCCGACTCAGTTTGAGATCCGCGACGAGCTGGCTGCGATCGCCGGCATCGACAGCGCGGCAGCCGAAGGTCTGCTGCAAGTACTGTTCAAGCACTTGGTGACGCGGGAACAACTGGAGTTGGGACTGGCGGAGCTCCGGGCTGGTCAGCAAGCGCTGGAGACCAGGATGCAGGCGCTGGAGGGCAAAGTGAATCTGCTGTTTGCGCTGTTCTTCGCGCAGACGGCGGTGTTCGGCGGACTCTTGGGCGCGTTGATCGCTCGGGGCGGTTAGGGCGGGCGTTGCCGGCGGCATGGGCGCGCCAGCCCATCAAGTGAGCGTGTGGCAGAATGTCGCGCATGGGAGATGGGCGCAGCGGCCGTCGTTGGGTGGTGAAGGCGCTGTATGAGGCGTCGGGGGAGTTGCGTGAGCTGTTGATGTCGGGGTTGCGGTCGGGTTCGGCGACGGCTGTGGAGGGAGTGGAGCGGGCCTGGCGAGGGGAGACGATCGCGGCCTGGCAGCTGGCGCACCTGCTGTTCCAGGAGACTGAGGCGCTGCCGCTGCACGACTTTGAGTGGCTAGAGCAGAGCGGGACGCCGGACGTGTATGAGCAGCTGCGGGAGTTCGGGCATCTGCGCGAGCAGGTTTGCGGGGTACTGGGGATGATCTCGGAGTGGGAATGGGAGCGGCAGGCCTCGCACCGGTTTCGGGGCGAGCTGAGCGTGGAGTTGATCGCGCGGGAGGCGCATCAGCGCGATTTGGAGATTCTGGTCGGTCTGCGGCGAGAGGTCGGGGTCTGAACTGAGCTCGTTCAGGACGCGGGCCAGCCCAGGTTGGCGGCGACTTGGGCGGCGGCGCGGGCGAAGTTCATGGTGTAGATGTGGAGGCCGGGGGCGCCGGCTCGGAGCAGGGCTTGGCCGAGTTGGGAGGCGGTTTCGACGCCGATCTGGCGGCGCTCGGCGGGGGTTTGGGCGCGTTCGAGGCAGGCTCGGAGTTCGGTTGGGAACTCGGTGTTGTTGAGTTTGGACATGCGCTCGATGCTGGCCACGTTGGTGGGGGGCATGAGGCCGGGGATGACCGGGGTGGCGACGCCTCGCTGTTGCAGTTCTTCGAGGAAGCGTTCGTAGTGTTCGGGGCGGTAGAAGAATTGGGTGATGGCGAAGTCGGCCTGGCTGAGCTTGGCGGCCTGGTGCTCGCGGTCGGCTTGGCGGGAGGGGGCCAAGGGGTGGCCTTCGGGGTGGGCGGCGACGGCGATGTCGAAGTGGGCGCGTTGGCGGATGAATTGGGCGAGTTGGGCGGCGGTGGCGAAGGCTTGGGTGGGTTGCTCGCCGGCTTCGAGGGCGTGTTGGGGGAGGTCGCCGCGGAGGGCGAGGATGTTGTCGATGCCGTCGGCTCGGTACTGGTCGATGATTTGGTCGATCTCGCTGCGGGTGTGAGTGACGCAGGTGAGATGGGGCATGGCTTCGACGCGGAGGTCGTTGCGGATGTGGTTGACCCACTCGCGGGTGGGGCCGCGGGTGGCGCCGCCGGCGCCGTAGGTGACGGACATGAATTGGGGTTGGTGGCGGGCGAGGCGTTGGAGGGTTCGGCGCAGGCGGGCGGCCGCGTCGGGGTCGCGGGGGGCGGAGAATTCGAAGGAGAGGGTGGGACCCGCCTCAAGCAGGGCGCTGATGCGGGTCATGTTGTTCCAGCGGCTAGATGCAGGAGCGGGCCTGGGCGGCGCCGGAGTGGTTGGCGGTGTCGAAGCTGGAGCCGCAGGCGCAGGAGTGGGAGGCGTTGGGGTTGGAGATGCTGAAGCCCTGCTTCATGACGTCGTCGATGTAGTCGACGCGGGAGCCGGCGATGAGGGGCGCGGACTCTTCGTCGACGAGGAAGCGGACGCCGTTCTTCTCGATCACGGCGTCGCCGGCCTCGGCGTCGAGGGCGAGGGCCATGCCGTACTGGTAGCCGGAGCAGCCGCCGCCGACCACGAAGACGCGGAGTGCGCCCTCGGCGAAGCCTTTGTCGACGAGGAGGGTCTTGGCCTTCTCGGCGGCGAGGTCGGAGACATCGAGCATTTCGGTGAGTTGGAAGGTCATGGCGGCGTCCTTTCGGCGGCTAGTCGGGAACATTGTAGCAGGCGGGCGGGAGCGGGTTTGCAACGGGGGCGTCAGAGGGACGGGCGGTTAGGGATGGTTAGCGCGTGGTTAGTCCTGTTCAGCGATTTTGAGGGGGCGTGCGCGGGACGGTTTTGCGAATTGCCTGTGTTTTACGGGGTTTTGTGAGATTTGAGGTGTGTGGTTGGGGTGTTCGGGCAGTTTTTTTCTTTGGGGCGGTCCCGGGAAAAACGGGGGATGGGGGCTGAAAATGTTCAGGCTTGTTCAGGTTTCGCTGTTCGATTTTGGACGATTTTGGACGAATTCGTTCGATTGCGTTCGGATTTGGGCGACGGTGTGCGGGCGTGGACGGGGGCGTGCGGGTCATTTCTGGGCTTGGCGAGCGGGTCTGCATTGGGCGGTTTCCGGGTGGGCGTGCGTTTGTTCTAGCTTAGCAGGTTTGGGGCGGTTGGCGGCGCGGGTATGCTAGGGGTGGGTTAAGAGGGTTGCGATGGCGATCTTCGCGGCGTTGCGAGAGGCGGTGTGGCCGACGGTCGACGTTGAGCAGCAGGTCGCGGATTTCCAGGCTGAGGTGGAGCGGCTCGCGCGCGAGCGACAGTTGCAGAATGACCCGTTTGAGCGGTTCGCGTTGGCGACGGAAGTACTGGAGCGCCAGATGGAGGAGATGTATGAGCGGTTAGCGAAACGGATGAAGTGCGCGCTCTGGATTCTGTTGGCGGCGATTGCGTTGTGGACGGCGATCATTCTGGCGTTCGGGTAGCGGCCGGTATGTCTGCGACGACGGACTGGTAGGCTGTGCGGCATGACGACTGCGCGGACCAGCCACTACAGCGAGTTGAGCGCGGGGTATCTGCGCAAGGCGTGGGTGCATCTGGCGGAGGAGGATTTGACGCAAGCGTCGGAGAAGGGTTGGGGGGCGGCGGCGCTGGCGGTGAAGGCGGTGGCGGAGTCGCGGGGGCTGGACCACAATGGGCACTACCTCTTGCGGCGCATCCTGCGGCAGCTTGTCGAGGAAACCGGCGATGACGAATTGAGCGAACAATTCGGTCTCGCGGAGAGCCTGCACATGAACTTCTACGAGGCGCGGCTACCAGCAGAGGATGTCGAGCTTTACCTGGGGCACGTCGAGCGGCTGGTGGGGAAGTTGGACGATCTGGCGTAGAATGCACAGTTGGAATCGTCTTAGGGCTTAGGCAAGCCGGAAAGATTGGAAAAGCATGAGCAGCGGAAGCGATTCAGAAAAGCGATTCGAGGTTGCACTTTCCTTCGCAGGGGAAGAACGCGATTATGTGGAACATGTTGCACGCCGATTGCATGCACAACGCATCGCTGTGTTCTACGACAGATCCGAGCAAGAGTATCTCATAGGACGCGATCTGACAGTAGAATTCAATCGCGTGTTCGAGCGAAGCAACGCGATCGCTGTGATGTTTATCTCAGCCAACTACGTGAAGAAGGCGTGGCCGACATACGAGCGCAAGTCGATTCTCAGCAGGATGGTCAACGACGATCAAGCGCTTGTGATACCTGTACGATTTGATGACACTGAAGTACCGGGCTTACCGGACTCACTTGCATGGTTCGACGCAAACCAGTACGGGCCGGATGAACTAGCGGCCGTGATCATGAGCAAATTGGGAGTGACGCCGCTCAGTGGAAAGGCATCTGATGTTCCAGCGCCCCGCGTAACATCGCTGGCTGAGGAGGTTTCCTTCTACTACAGCGACCACAACGGGCGATTCACAATCGGCTACGGCACGATGGAGTTCGAGACTGCTTGGACCCAATGTGGTGATACAGAAATCTACTTGTATAATGATCCGCCATCGATTAACGGCGTCGCATTGGACGACACTGCTGGTGACATTACCGACGAATTTGATGATGCATCACTCAACTATACGTCTCGAGTGCGTACAGTAGGCATTGGGAGATTTGCGGTGCTTCGCAACATTCACGGGCGTCATGCGCGTATCGAGGTCATCTCCATAGACAACGATAGGAGTGGCGGCGATCGGCATAGGCTCACATTTCAATACGCGATTGAGTCAACATGAATCTTAGATCTCGTCGGCCATGCGGCCGCGTTTGGCGTTTTCTTTGCGGAGGCCGCTGAGGGTGAGGGTGTTGCTCTTGATGCGGTTGCAGGGGCCGCAGAGGAGGAGGCGGTTGCTGATGTGGTTCAGGCCGCCGTCTGAGCGGGGCGTGTTATGGTCAAGTTCGAGGTAGAGCGGATCGTCGAACTGGCGATCGCAGCCTCGGCAGATCATCCCGTGTTGGAGGATCAGGAAGTCCACCATTTCAGCACGGGTCATCTTGGGGCCGGGCGGTTCGGCGATCTGCACTTTGAGCTTGAGCGGCGGCGCGGCTACAGCTTTGTCGTCGGTGCGAACGGGGGCGACAGTGCTGTAGCCGATCTGTCCGAAGGTGATGAGCTGGCCTCCGCTGTCGCCGTCCAGGGCGGCAAGGTTTTCCTTCTGCAAGCGGTCAATAACTGTCCGGTGCGCCTGCTCCCAGATGTCCATACCGATCCACTGCCTGCCGAGCCGCTCGGCTGCAACTGGGGTCGTCGCGCAACCGCAGAATGGGTCGAGGACCATGTCGCCCTCGTTCGATGAGGCTTTGATGATCCGCTCATAGAGAGCAAGCGGTTTCTGTGTCGGATAACCGACACGCTCGCGTGTATTTGGACCAAAGGTCATATGCCACCAATCTTCGGGCACCTTGCCCCGATTCTTTCGTTCAACCTCCGGATCACTGAAGCCGCCTAGCTCATTCCACTTCGACGGCACGCGAACGGCGTCTCTATTGAACGTCGCGTCCGGGTAGGAGTAGAAGAGGATTGTGTCGTGCTTACGCGGGAAATGCCGCAACGCTCGTTGCGGGCCGGTGTAGCACCATGCGATCTCATTGCGGAAATTCTTGCGCTCGAAGATGGCGTCCATCAGCGCCTTCACGTAGGCCGATGCGGTGTGGTCGATGTGCAGATAGATGCTGCCGTCCTCCCGCAGCACCCGATGCATCTCCAGCAGGCGCACGCCCAACCAGCAGAGATAGGCGGCCATGTCCTCGCCGGCGGCGGCGCGGGCGGCTTCGATCACCTGCCAGACGGCGGGCCAGTCGTCCTGGATGGCGTCGACCCAGTCTTGGTGAACGTCTTTGTCCCAGCTCCAGCGGTCTTCGAACTTGGCGCCGGCGGCGAGACTGTCGGGGGTGGCGTGGAAGTCGCGGCCTTTGTTGAAGGGCGGGTCGGTGGCTATGAGGTGGATGGTGTTGGAGTTGAGGCCTTTGAGGAAGGGGAGGTTGTCGCCGTGGAAGAGGGTTCGGTTGGTGAAGTTGGGGGTGGTCATGCTTCATATGTTCGCGTGGGTTGGGGTGGTTTGGCAAGGGGGAGTCCCCCCTGTCCCCCGCGTGCGCGGGGGCAGGCTCTACGTGACATCTCCCCCCGCAGAGGGGGGAGAGGGGAGCGGGCATGGCGGAATTTCTTTGGCGGGGCTGGGCGGACCCCCCTCTGTCGCTGCGCGACTTCTCCCCCGCACTGCGGGGGGAGAGGGGAATGGATTCCCGCGTGCGCGGGAATGACGGAAGGGGGCGGGGGGATGGCGGAGGCGTTAGGCTGTGGGTATGGAGCGGGCTTATTTTGACCATGCGGCGACGACTCCGCTTGACGGGCGGGTGTTGGAGGCGATGGTGCCGGTTTTGGAGCGGGGTTGGGGGAATCCTTCGGGGATTTATCGGGAGGCTCAGTTTGCTCGGGGGATATTGGACGGGGCTCGGGATGAGATTGCGGGGGTGTTGGGGTGTTCTCCGAGTGAGGTAGTGCTGACGAGCGGGGGGACGGAGTCGGATAATGCGGCGATTCGGGGGGTTGCGCTGGCGCGTGGGTTTGCGGGGCGGCATTTGATCACGTCGGCGATTGAGCATCATGCGGTGCTGCATCCGTTGGAGGCGTTGGAGCGGGAGGGGTTTGAGTTGACGGTGCTGCCAGTGGACGGGGAGGGGTTCGTGGATCCCGATGAGGCGGCGGCGGCGGTGCGTGAGGACACGATTTTGGTGTCGGTGATGACGGCGAACAACGAGATTGGGACGGTGCAGCCGATTGCGGAGATTGCAGCGGCGGTGAAGGCCCGGAATCGGCGGACGCTGGTGCATACGGACGCGGTGCAGGCGGCGGGTGCGGTGGATATCCGTCCGGACGTGTTGGGGGTGGACCTGATGTCGCTGACGGCGCACAAGATTTACGGGCCGAAGGGGTCTGGGGCGCTGTATGTGCGGCGGCGGACGGCGTTGGAGCCGATCTTGCTGGGCGGGGGTCAGGAGGAGGAGCGGCGCGCGGGTACGGAGTCGGTGGCGCAGGCGGTGGGTCTGGCGACGGCGCTGCGGTTGGCGGAAGCCGAGCGGTCGGAGCGGACGGCGCATGTGCGGGAGTTGCGGGATGCGTTGTGGCGGGAGTTGCGGGAGCGGGTGAGTCCGCTGCGGCTGAATGGTCCGGCGGATTGGGAGCGGCGGCTGCCGAATAATTTGCATGTGTGTTTTGCGGGGGTGGAGGGTGAGTCGATTTTGTTGCAGCTGGATATGGAGGGGTTTGCGGCGTCGAGCGGGAGCGCTTGTTCGACGGGGAGCACGGAGCCGAGTCATGTGTTGACGGCGATCGGGGTGGATCCCGATACGGCGCACTCGGCGGTGCGGTTGAGTCTGGGTCAGAGCAATACGTTGGAGCAGGTGGAGCGGTTGGCTGGGGCGGTACCTGAGATCGTGGGGCGGTTGCGGGCGTTGTCGCCGGTGTAATGTTCGCGCGATTGGGGGATCGACGTGGTGACTGAGACTCAGACGCCGGATGCGCCTGGGGCGGAAGCGGCGTCGGCGGCCGAGGTGCCGGGGTATCCGCTGCGGTTGCAGCTGCCGCCGGAGTGGGAGCTGACGGACGAGCGGTTGTTGGAGTTGGGGTCGCTGAACGAGGAGTGGTATCTGGAGGCCGATTGCGAGGGAGGGCTGCTGATCATGGCGCCACCTGGTCCGGAGAGCGGTGAGCGGGAGCTTGAGATCGGTTCGCAGATTCGCCAATGGCGACACTCGAGCGATCGAGGGCGCGCCTTTGGCTCCTCAATGTTCCAGTTACCGAACGGCTGGCGGCGGGCACCGGACGCCGCCTGGATTAGCGACGAGCGGCTGGCGGCGATCGCGGGCGACGAGCGCATCATCTGGCGGGTCTGTCCGGACTTCGTCATTGAGGTGCGGTCGGCGACTGACGATCTGGACGTGTTGCAGGCGAAGATGGAGATGTGGGTGTCGCAGGGGGCGCGGTTGGGTTGGTTGGTGGATCCTCGGGAGGAGGCGGTGTGGGTGTACCGGCCGGGGCGGGCGGCGGAACGGATTGAGCGTCCGCTCTCGCTGGTTGCGGAGGAGATATCGGGCGATTTGGCGATCGATTTATCGCGGGTGTGGCCGTCGCGGGAGAGCTAGGCGGTTGACCAGCGGGCGTTCAGGTTGAGATAGCGGGCGATGTCGTCGATTTCTTGCTCGATTGCTGTTTGGGCGTGGTCGTTGAGGTCGGCGAAGGGTCGGAGGGTGATGTTGACGCGGGTTTTGGTGGAGCGGTATTGCCAGGTTCCGATCAGGGTTCCGTCGGCGATGATGGTGGGGCGGATCATGCCGCCGCCGGCGTTGACTTGCTTGAGCTGGGTTTCGGGAACGCCGAGGTCGCGTTTGGCGTAGCCGAGGATGTAGGGGTCGAAGGGACCAAGCAGACGAACGGATTCGGGTTGGGTCAGGGTGTCGGCGAGTTGGTTAGCGGTTGATGCGGGGATCCACATGGGGCGTCCGTCGACGTCTACTTCAGTGAGTTGGTCGGCGACGGCTTGGTGGGCAGCGCGAGCGGCAACGGCGGGGAGTCCGCTCCACCAGCGGAAATCGGCGGGGGTGGCGGGTGCGTAGGCGCGGTA
This sequence comes from Dehalococcoidia bacterium, assembly GCA_963555985.3. Lineage (GTDB taxonomy): Bacteria > Chloroflexota > Dehalococcoidia > Bin125 > Bin125. The sequence continues at coordinate 9,467 of CAUVXV020000009.1, read as the reverse complement.
GAAGATTTCGGCGAGTCTCGCGGCGGGATTAGCGGGCTGGTTGTCCGGTTCGGTGAGCCAGTCGTCGATCAGGACGTGGGCGGCTTCGCCGCCGATTTCGGGGCCGAAGCAGATGTGTCCGTTGAGGGAGGCGGAGCGGAGCAGGTGAGGGACGGCCTGGCCTTCGTGGGGCAGGTCTTGTTCGCGGAAGTGGTCGATGATCTGGTGGCGGGTGAGTGGTCCGCGTTCGCCGAGGAGGCGGCGCATGGCCTGCATGGAGCAGGCGTGGTCGTCGGGGATGATACCGAGGTCGGCGCGGCGCTTGAGGGCTTTGGCGTCCATTTCCGCGCCGAGCAACTCGAGCAGCCAGCGGAGGTCGGTACCGGGGACGGTGTGGAGGGTGCCGCGGTGAAGCCAGGTTCGGACGAGGGTACGGTCGTGGAGGCGGGCTTGGCGGAGGTCTTCGGTGGTGAGTTCGTCAGAGCGGACTCGGACGGCGAGGAGTTCTCCGAGGCGATCTTGGGATTGGATTGCGGCGCTGGCTCGGGTTGCGTCCAGGGCGTTCGCGGCGGGGGTTCCGCTGAGGCCTTGGGCGGCGAAGCGGAGTTTGCGGGCTTCGGCGGGGGTGAGGGTGGTCACGGGCACCCCTCCTCTGCCTTCGGCATCTCCCCCCGCAAGAGGGGAGAAGGGAACTTACTGCATAGACCTACTGCGTACGCAGAGGCAGGCTTTTGCACAACTCGCCGATCTGCGCGTTTCGTCACTCCCGCGAAAATGGGAATCTATATCCCACTCGATGCGCTGTATGGATTCCCGCCTACGCGGGAATGACGGAAATGGGAGTTCTGCAAGGGTCTCCTGCGCAGCATCTCTCCGCAGTGCGAGGGGAGAGGATCGGCCTAAGCGGCGGTTGGGGGAGCTTAGCCGCCGGCGGCGGCTGCGTCGGCGATGCGTTGGTCGTGCTCGTACCACTCGGCGGTTTCTTCGCCGGGTTCGGGCAGGACCATGCCGCCTTCCATCGACCAACTGGCAGGGCCTTCGGTGATGCGGCCGCTGATCTGGTCGCGGGGGATGCCGGTGTGGTGGGCGAAGGCGGCCTGGAGGCCTTCGAGGAGCTCGTCCTTCTTGGACTGGGGGCGACCGGCGCGGTTGCCGCCGTCGATGAAGTAGGGGGCGTCCCAGGGGGACTCGTCGTACTCGTTGAAGACGACGTGGACGAAGGAGCGGGGAGCGTTGGTGGCGCCGCAGTGAACGTCGGTGAAGGCAAGGGCGACGGCCTTGCGGGTTTCGTAGGGAACCGAGTCTTTGGGGACGACGCAGCGGTAGAAGGGCATGTGGGCTCCAGATTCTTGCGCCGGGCGGCGGCGGTTGGGGACAGTCTAGGCGTCGGCGACGCTGACGACCAGTTCGTCGATGGTGGCGCCGGAGATTTCGCTCCAGACCTCGCAGATGCGGGTCATGAGAGCGACGCGGGTATCCTGATCGATGCCGCCGGGGACGGCGCCGCGGACGAGGGAGGTGGTGGAGAGTTCGCCTCCGCGGAAGCCGAAGCCCTGGGGGATGTCGGTGAAGCGGACTTCGCCGGCGAGGTCGAGGTCGGCGACTTCTTTGGCGACGCCGGCGAGGGCCCAGGCGAGTTGGTCACGGGTGTCTTGGGGGATTTGTCCCTCCTGCATGGTGCAGGCGAAGGTGATATCGGGCATGGGTGGGGGTCTCCTGTTCGGGTGAGATTAGAGTAGCGGGCTTGGGACAGTTCAAGCTTCTGCCGCAGTTCGCCGGGATATGATGCCGACATGGTTGTCGCACGACCCGAGGCTGAAGATGTCACCGCGCTGCTCGCGGCTCTTGGCAGCGCGCCGCTGAAACTCAGACTGCCGCCCGATTGGGTGTTGACCAACGAGAAACTACTTGAGCTTTGCAGCCTGAACGATGCCGTGCCGTTCGAGGTGGACGAGACGGGGGCGTTGATCGTGGGCTTGCCGAGTGGTCAGACCAGCTCTTGGATCAGTCTTGAGTTCGCTGTTGCGCTGCACCATTGGATGAGCGTGGAAGCGGGCGACTTGGCCTTTGGCTCAGACGCGCTCTTCGGCTTGCCGGACGGGAGCCGACGAGTGCCCGATGCAGCCTGGGTCAGCGGCGAGCGGCTCCAGGGAATCGACATCTTCGACGGCAACGTATGGAGCGTGACGCCGGACTTCATTGTGGAGGTTCGCTCGCTGACCGACGATATCGAGGATTTGCAGCAGAAGATGGAGCTGTGGTTGCGCAATGGCGTGCGGCTGGGCTGGCTGGTGGATCCGTTCGATCGGCGGGTGTGGGTGTATCGGCCGGGGGCCGAGGCGGTGATGTTGGAGCGCCCGCAGGAGATGTCGGACGACGAGGTGTTGCCGGGGATGGTGGTGGATCTGCGGCGGATCTGGCGTCCGGAGTAGATTGCGGTGGTGTTCGGGTTGGTTCAGCAACCTTTGGCTTATCCGGAGGTGGGGCGGTTTTGCGCCCCTTCGCTAAACTGAGCGCCAGCCGACAGCAGCCACGATCACCTCCGCGAGCCGAACGATGCCTGAAGTCGCCGTACAGCCCGCTCCCACGCCGACGATCCCGACGAACGAGGCGACGTTCATCGGCTGCCTGCGGCTCGTGATGCCTGAGGGGATGGCGCTAAGCGATGACCTGCTGCTGGAGATCGGGGCGCGGAACGAAACCTGGCGTTTCGAGTCCGACGCGGAAGGAGCGCTCCTGATTATGGCTCCGGCAGGCACCTTGAGCGGGCGGCGAGGGATGCTGATCGGCACCCAACTTCAGAATTGGGCGGGCGCCGGAGCGGGCGGCGACATCTTCGATGCCAGTTCGCTCTTTCGCCTGCCCGACGGCAATCGGCGCGCGCCCGATATCGCCTGGCTGAGCCCGGAGCGATTGTCCGAAGTGGACGAAGACGATGAGGGCGTCTGGCGAGTCACGCCCGATCTGGTGATTGAGATCCAGTCGCGTAGCGACGACCCGTCGGAGCAACGGGAGAAGATGGAGTTGTGGATCGCCAACGGCGCGCGTCTGGGGTGGCTGATCGATCCGTTTGAGGAGCGTTTATGGGTGTATCGAGCGGGGCAGGAACCGGAGGAATTGGCGCGTCCGATGCGGATCGGGGATGCGGAAGTGTTGCCGGGGTTGGATGTGGATTTGAGTCGGGTGTGGCGCTGATTGCGGTGGTGTTCGGGTTTGTTCAGGGAAGTTTTTTCTTTGGGCGAACCCGGGAACACGCGGGCAGGGCTTCATGAGGTTGATTGCTCCTCTGTTCTGGGTTGATTGATAGCGAGTTGGGGAGGGGTGTGAGAGATCGGGAAATGCGTGAGCTGGTCGGTGCGGGTGGGTAGGTCGGTGCGGTGGTGGGCGTGGAAACGGCTGAGGCCGGGGGTTTCGGTCATGCGTTGGTTGAGGAGTGGCCAGGTGGCGGCTGAGGTGTCGATACCGATCCACTGGCGATTGAGTTTCTCGGCGGCGATGCAGGTAGTGGCGCAGCCGCAGAAGGGATCGAGGACGACGTCGCCCTCGTTGGAGGATGCGGCGATGATGCGCTCGAGCAGGGCGAGCGGCTTTTGGGTGGGGTAGCCGACCCGCTCCTTGTTGCCGGGGCCTCCGAGGATGCGGATGTCGTCCCACCAGTCGCGCAGGGGCGGGCCTTGGGCGGAGTAGCGGGACTCGCGCATTCCGGCGGGAATCTTGCCGTCGGCGACGGCCTGGCGGTATTTCCGTTCGTCGAAGATGGTGACCATGTTGCGGCTGTGGTTGGCGTTGTAGCCGCGCCGCCTGGCGCTCTCGTAGGTGCGCTTGGTGCCTTCGGTGAAGTCGCCGCGCTGGACGTTGAAGGTGTTGTCGTCGCCGCGCGCGTAGAAGAGGAGGACGTCGTGCTTGGCTTGCCATTTCCTGGCTTTGGAGGGCATACCGCGGTAGCCCCAGATGACCTCGTTGCGGAAGGCTTGCTTGCCGAAGATCGCATCGAGCAGGGCTTTGAGGTAGTGGCTGGCGGTGGGGTCGCAGTGGAGGTAGAGGGAGCCGGTGGGCTTGAGCACGCGGTGCAGTTCGAGGAGGCGGACGCAGATGAAGGTGAGATAGGCCTGCATCGACTCGCCGTAGGCTCGTCCGGCGGCGGTGACGACAGCCCAGATCGCGGGATCGGAGGCTTCGATCTGGGCGACCCACTCCTCTTTCATGTCGTCCAGCGTCCAGATGTCGTCGAAGACGGCGCCGACGGCGCCGGAATCGAGCGGAGCTTGCCAGTGCTTGCCGGTGTTGAAGGGGGGATCGAGGTAGATCAGATCGATGCACTCGCTGTTGATGCCTCGGAGTATGTCGAGGTTGTCGCGGGTGAAGATGGTGCGGTTGTCGACGTTGAGTCTGGGCATGGGGTGTCCTTGGGCATACGTTCGCATGGGCTGGGCGGCTTGGCAAGAGGTTGGCGGGCACCCCCCTCTGTCCCAACGGGACATCTCCCCCCGCAGTGCGGGGGGAGCGGGGATTGGGCGTCGTGTATCCTTTGGAGGCCGCTTGGGCGGACGGTTCGGAGGGCTCATGGTCCAGCGCACGATTGATACCGGGGGAGCACCGATTCCGCTGCTTGACCCGGTGACGGATGTCGAGGACGAGCTGCGTTCGCAGTTGCTGGTCTCGACGGTGGACAAGGTGTTTGGCTGGGCGCGGCGGTCTTCGCTGTGGCCGGCGATGTTCGGGCTGGCGTGCTGCGCGATTGAGATGATTGCGACGGCGAACGCGCGTTATGACCTGGCGCGCTTCGGGGCGGAGGTGTTCCGGGCGTCGCCGCGGCAGGCGGATCTGATGATCGTGGCGGGGACGGTGACCTGGAAGATGGCTCCGCCGGTGCGGCGGATCTACTTGCAGATGGCGGAGCCGAAGTGGGTGATCTCGATGGGGTCGTGCTCGAACATCGGGGGGCCGTTCGCGCATGGGTACTCGACGCTGCCCGGGGTGAACAACGTCGTGCCGGTGGACGTGTACGTGCCGGGCTGTCCACCGCGGCCGGAGTCGCTGCTGGCGGGGCTGATGCTGTTGCAGCAGGTGATCGACGAGGAGCACGAGCACGGCGGTCGGCGGCGGCGGCCGGAGCCGACGGGCGACTTCTCGCGGATGCTGCCTGAGGGCGATCCGATTCGGGCGGAGCTGGAGTCGTTGTTCCCGCCGTATCTGACGGCGGACGGTCAGCCGCGCGACCGGCGCACGGGGGCGCTGCCCTACGACGAGAACTTCTTCAGCAGCCGCTAGTCTGTTGCGGAGCCGAGGAGAGCGGAGAGGGGCGCGAGATGGTGTTCGGCAAGGGTATCGCCAAGGGTCTGCTGACGGTGGTCAAGCATGTCCGCAAGGAGCCGGTGACGGTCGAATTTCCGGAGCAGGAGCGGGACATCCCTCCGCGCGCGCGGACGAATCTGGTCTGGTTCGTGGAGCGCTGCACGGGCTGCTCAACCTGCGCGCAGAGCTGTCCCGACGGCTGCATTCTGGTGGAGACGGAGCCGCGCGAGGACGGGAGCTTCCTCGTCAACCGCTACGAGATCGATTTTCGGCTGTGCATGTACTGCGGTCTGTGCGCGGAGGCGTGTCCCTACGAGGCGATCCAGGTGGGCGGCTCGTACACGAACGTGGTGACGAACCCGAATCGGCTGTACAAGGACAAGGACGACCTGATCGAGTTGGCGAACGAGTACCTCGAAGGTCACGACTGGGTGTATCCGAACGGTCAGCGGGCGGTGGAGCAGACGGTGCATCCGACGGAGCGCCGGCAGCATCACTAGGGCCGCCGCGCTTCCTCAGCCAACTGCCAGACGTAGGTCATGTCCACGGTCAACCCGTCTAATACGTCCTCACCGGATAGGGTTGCAGGGCGTTCCAGCAGTTCCGGGTCAAGCGCCGGGCAGTACACCCAGACAGTCAGCGCGTCCGGATCAATCAGCCAGCCGAGGCGCGCGCCGAAGTGTATCCAGAGCGCCATCCGGTCCTGCTGCTTGGCGACATCATCGGAGGGCGATTTGATCTCGACTACGAAATCGGGGCAAACGGTCCAATAGCCGCTGCCTCCTCGATGCTCGGCAGGCAGTCTGTCGTAGCGCTCGGGGCTGATCCAGGAGAGGTCGGGTTCCATGCGGGGCGGCTCTTGCGGACGGCCGCCCAACCAGTAGCCGCCGCTGGAGGTTCGCGCGCGCCCGCCGCCGCCAGTTGCCCGCCAGACTCCGAGATAGCGTGCGAGTTCCAACTCGATGTCCGAGGTGACGCCGCCCGAGCCCATGTTGATCACCAACTCCCCATCGCAGCCGACCTCGAAGCGCCAGCCTGGATGGTCGGCGTCGAGGCGCTGCTGGAGGTCATCGTCGAATGCACCGTTGATCGGAGGCGGAATCCGAATCAGCGCGGGTACCGCAGGCAGCTCATGCGCCGTCGGCGCGGGCATCGTTGCGGTCTGAGGCATTGGCGTGCCGTCCTCCCGTTGGGGACAGTCTATCGGCGGGCGCTCTCGGCGGTCATCGAGTATCTCGGCACGACTGGGTGTATCCGAACGGTCAGCGGGCGGTGGAGCAGACGGTGCATCCGACGGAGCGCCGGCAGCATCATTAATCTGGCCAAGCTATAGGCATCTTGACCGCAGTTTCCTTGAAGCTGGGCCACGTGCGACCGTAGTCGGCCAGATCGGCCGTAGAACAGACAACGGTCAGGGCGCTGCCCTCCGGTCGGCGCTTCAGTCTCGTCAGCGCCGCATACAGCGCTGCACGGTCTTCCTTTGACCTGACAGTGCGCACATGGACCACGAGTTGCACGGCTTCCCAGCCTTTGAAGCTATGCAGTGTGGTTGCCTTGACGCGTTCCGCTCCTTGGAAGAACTGTCGCTTCATCTTACGCTCTCGACCCTGTTCCCCACTGTCATCGAATGTGTGCCGCACGCGGATATTGAGGCGCTCAAGCGCCTTTACAACCTCTACGCCAACTTGCCTGCCGCCGAGGAAGATCACGTCGGCGGCGGCGGCTTGAGACTGAAGACCCCGCAATTGATCGAGAACGGCTTCGACGCTGGCGTCGACCGCCTGACGCGGATCAGTCTGTATCCAGTTAAGTGATACGGGATACATATCGGGTTCGGCTTGCTCGATCACGGGAATGTCCACGTCTTCGCCGACCAAGAACTCATCGGCGTAGGCGCTTAGGTGGTGAATCATCTTGGGCGGCAGGCGGTAACTGCGCTCAAGCGTCATCCATTCACCTCCAGGGAACCCTGAGCCTGGCATTGCTCCCTCGGTCCAAGCCTTAGCGGTCCCGAAGACGTTCTGCGTTTTGTCCGCAACCAAGAGCATTTCACCGCCCTCAATCAGAGCAGCGCGCAAGGCGCTCCACCAGTTGAGCCGAAAGTCCTGGCCTTCGTCGACCAAAATGGCATCGTATCGGGGTAACTCATTAGGTCGCGCCGGAGCACTCAACAGAGATTCCACCACGTTTGGCATGATCTCGTCAAAGAGCTCGTCGCGTGAATGCTGACTGCGAAGTCTCTTCAGCTCTTCGTTCCTACCGGCGTCAGCACAAATCCGCTGGCACCATGAGTGAAAGTTGACAAACTCGATCTCCGGACGTTGCTTACCCGAAGTTCTGGCATACTGCCGGGTGAGGTCGCGCAAGTAGTTCCGGAGCGTGATGTTGTACGAGCAAACCAGTACTCGCTTGCCTGTGTCCGCCAGTTCGGCAGCGCGCGCGGCAAGCGCGACGGACTTACCGGAACCTGCCGGCCCCTTGACGCGGCGGAAGCCAGTGTTGGTCCGCGTGGTCGCGACCCTGCGTTGAATCGCGTCTAGCTCGGGTGGATTGCGCTGTTCCTGGCTAAAGGCCGGTTCCCGCAACCAACCCCGCAAATCCTCGGCTAGGTCAGCGCCCATGGGTTGGCTCGCGGGCTCCTGATACAACGGGAAGACCTCCGCTATGCGCTCAGGGCGAAGATCGTTGAACCCGGCGATCGGAAAGAGCTCCTGCTGGCACAACGTCGCACCATCTCGCAACGGATCGAACAAGCTACGCACGCGCTGAGTCGTCGCGCTGGTTATGATCAACCCGGCCGTCACAGGCTGGCTCGCTGCGTCTCGGAAGTTCTTTCGGAGTCTCGGACAATACAGCTTTAGAATCTGTTGTCGGTAGCTCTCAACCTGTGCGCATGGATTTCTCATCCGCTCGTCTACCTGTATACGCCGACCACCATGCTCCCTGGCAGCGAGCTGCGGTTTGCCGCCCATACGGTCGATGTAGTACTCCTTGGAGTCGAAATCCCAGTGCTTCACTTCGAACACTGCAACGCCACATTCGGGGTTGAACAACACGAGGTCAGGTCTGCTGCCATTGAGAAAGGGCTGGACGTATATCTCCCAGCCGTCTGGTAGGTGGTCATGGAAAAAGTTGACCGCGAGCGACTCACCGTCGCTGAGTGGAGTAGGCAAGCGGCCGAGTTCTGCCAGCGGTGGCTGGATGATTCGTGAAGACATCGCGGATCGCTCCTTTACCCTGTCGTCGAGCCTGCGTCGTCGCCGGCGAAGGCCCAGACTTCGGTCAGATCTACGGTCAGGCCTTCGAGCACGGATTCGCCTGAGAGGGTGGTGGGGCGTTCCATCTGTTCAGGTTCTTGATTCGGTCGGTAAATCCAGACCGTTTGCTCAAGCGGGTCGACGAGCCAGCCGAGTTGAGCGCCGAAGAGCAGCCACTCTTGCACTCGTTGCTGCTGCGCCGAGAGCGAATCGGACGGCGACCGCACCTCGATCACGAAGGTGGGGCAGAGGCTCCAGAAGCCTCGCTTGGGTCGAGCGGCGCTGGGCGTCGATTCCAGCAGCGCCGGGCTGATCCAGGAGACATCCGGCGCGCGCGTCTTGCTGCCCAAGTCGGGATGATAGACCTTGTAGGTGCCGTCCGGGTCGCGGACGCGCCCGCCTCCGCGCTCGGCGCGCCAGTTGCCAACTTGACGCACCAACTCGCCGCTGATGTCTGAGCTATCGCCTCCAGCAATCATCCGCACCTCCAGTTCACAATCCGCTCCGAGTTCGATCTTCCAGCCTTCGTTGAGCTGATTGAGCCGCTCCAGTTCCTCGTCGGTGGGAGGGGCGGGCAACTGGATGCGCAGGCAGACGTCGCGCAGTTCGGGCGCGACGAGCAGTGGATCGGCAACGGTTTCTTCAATGGGACTTGCCTGGGCGGTGCTCATTGCCGCTCCTGGTCAGCGCCGCGCGCCTTGCTTTCGTCTACCAATGCCCAGATTTCCGACATCTCCACCTCCAAGCCGACCATTACGTCTTCGCCGCTGAGTGTTGCGGGACGGTCGAGGCGCTCCGGTTCGCGGTCGGGGCGATAGATCCAGACGGCTTCTTCGAATGGATCGATCAGCCAGCCCAGGCGGACGCCGTAGCTCATCCAGAGTTCCATGCGCTCTTGCTGATTTTCGGGCGACTGGGAGGGTGATCGGATTTCGA
>CAUVXV020000008.1:0-17436 GCA_963555985.3 Dehalococcoidia bacterium | reverse complement strand
GTCGGGCGCGATGGTCGCACTCGGCGGCGGGCCGGGCGAACGGCCGATCACTGCTCCATGGGGTCTGGCAGACCAGACCGGTTCGATCATGTTCGCCTACGGGATCATGACGGCCTTGCTGGCGCGGGAGCGCTTCGGGGTCGGTCAGAAGATCGACGTCTCGCAGTTGGGCGCAATGCTGACCTTGCAGGCGCTGTCGTTGCAAGCCTACCTGCACAATCAGCACCAGTTCGTGCTCAAGCCGGGACGCTCGTTCAGTGCGACCTTCTCGTGGTATCAGGCCGGCGACGGCGAGTGGCTGACGATGGGACTGTTGGACCCGAAGTCTTGGCCGGGTCTGTGCAAGGCCCTGGAACGTCCCGACCTGCTGGCTGACGAGCGCACGACCGATCCGTTCGCACGGCGCGACAACGAGGAGTGGCTGCGCAGCGAGTTGGAGGCGACCTTCCTCACGCGCGGCCGCGACGAGTGGCTGGAGCGGCTGATCGCTCAGCGCATCCCCTGCGGCCCCGTCTACGACTATCAGGGAGTCGACGAAGACGAGCATTTCTGGCTGAACGGCTACCTGCAAAAGGCGGAGCACCCGCACTTCGAGCATCACAAGGTCGTGGGTATCCCGGTGTCGTTCTCGGAGACGCACACTGAGGTGAAACGCGCCGCGCCAGAGCTGGGTCAGGACACCGAGTTGACGCTGCTCGATCTGGGCTACGACTGGGCCGACATCGAGCGTCTGCACGATTCGGGCGTGACGGCAGTGCGGAGTCAGGGTTCGGCCGCGGCTGGGGACTGATTGCCGCACTAGATCGCGCCGAAGACTCTCAGGAGTAGCGCGATCAGCGTGCCGCCCAAGGCGAGAGCAATGGCGCGGCGCTCTTGGCGAGCGGCACGCTCTCGCTCAAGGTCCTCCTGGCGCTGGATACGCAGACGTTCGAGGTCTTCCTGGCGTTGAATGCGTAGGCGTTCCAGGTCTTCCTGGCGCTCCGCGCGCAAGCGCTCGAGGTCCTCCTGGCGCTCCGCGCGCAAGCGCTCGCTATCGGCCTGTGAGCGCTCCAGGTCCTCCTGGCGCTCCGCGCGCAAGCGCTCGCTATCGGCCTGTGAGCGCTCCAGGTCCTCCTGGCGCTCCGCGCGCAAGCGCTCGCTATCGGCCTGCAAGCGTTCCAGGTCTTCCTGGCGCTCCGCGCGCAAGCGCTCGACGTCTTCCTGGCGCTCCGCGCGCAAGCGCTCACTATCGGCCTGCGAGCGCTCGAGGTCTTCCTGGCGCTCCGCGCGCAAGCGCTCGCTATCGGCCTGCGAGCGCTCGAGGTCTTCCTGGCGCTCCGCGCGCAAGCGCTCGCTATCGGCCTGCGAGTGCTCAAGGTCTTCCTGGCGCTCCGCATTTAGGCGATCGATGAATTCCTGGTGCTCAGCCTGCGAGCGTTCCAGGTCTTCCTGGCGCTCCGTGCGTCTGCGCTCAAGGTCCTCCTGACGCTCCGCATTTAGGCGATCGATGAGTTCCTGACGCTCGGCGCGCCCGCGCTCCAGGTCTTCATGACGCTGGGCTTGTAGGCGATCGAGGTCCTCCTGACGCTGATCGATGAGGTATTGGAGTTGGGTCCTGAGCGCAGCAATTTCGACATCGCGCTTGGCGAACTCCTCGCGCATGACCGCAGTCATTCGCTCAATCGCCCGCTCGAGACCAGCCTCGAACTCCTCCTGCGTGACCGCATGAGCAGCGCGTTCGAGCGCGGATGCCCAGTAGTGGGCGCGTTCGGGCGAGAAGCCGTGCTCCAGCAAGAGTTCTTCAAAGTCACGCCGTGCGGCGACCATCTGTGCCTCTCCGTGTCAGTGCAGCCAGTCTAGCCAGGCCGCTAGGCGTCGAGCAGTCTGGGTAGAGCTGATTGCCATTCTTCTGCAATCGCGTTGATGGGAAGGTCGATCGAACCTTCGAGCAGCAGACGATCTCCGCCGACTGTTCCGATCGGTGTGGCTCCTAGCCCATGCCGCGCTGCGAGCCGGAGCAGAGCTTCGCTTTGATCCGCCGCCAGAGTCACAACTGCTCGCGCTCCGGCTTCGCCGAAGAGGGCTGCGTCGAGACGACCGGTGATTGCTTTCACTTCTGCGCCGATCTCGCCTGCGATTGCAGACTCGGCGATTGCGACGGCCAGACCTCCGTCGGAGCAGTCGTGGGCTGACTTGAGGAGGTTGGCTTCGGCTGCTTCGACGAGGGTGTCGACCAGCGCTCGCTCGGCGTTCAGATCGACTGTGATCGGCCCCGCTACGAGACCGTGCCTGACTGCCAGATACTCGCTGCCGCCTAGCGTTGAGGCTGGTTGCTCCAGGTCTGCGCCTAGCAGCCAGATTTCGTCGCCTTCGGACTGGAAAGCCATTGGGAGTGCCTGGCGCACATCTTTGAGGATGCCCAGCATTCCGACGACGGGGGTTGGGGCGACGGGGCCGTCTTCGGACTCGTTGTAGAGGCTGGCGTTGCCGCTGACGACGGGGGTAGCGAGGGTTCGGCAGGCGTCGGCCATGCCCTGGATGGCCTGGCTCAGCTGGTAGTAGATGTGCGGACGTTCGGGGTTGGCGAAGTTGAGGCAGTCGGTGACGGCGGCGGGGCGTGCGCCGGTGCAAGCAACGTTGCGAGCGGCTTCGGCGACGGCGCGGGCGGTACCGGCGTAGGGGTCGAGCTCGACGGCGCGACCGGGGCCGTCGGTGCAGAGCGCGAGTCCTTGTTGGAGTCCGCGCAGGCGCAGGACGGCGGCGTCGGAGCCGGGGGTGATCACGGTGTTGGTGCCGACCTGGTGGTCGTACTGGCGGTAGACCCAGCGCTTGGAGGCGATGTTGGGCGAGGCGAGGAGTTGGAGCAGGGCGTCGCTCGCTTCGGCGGGTTCGAGGTCGGGGAGAGTTGCTGGATCGAAGGCGGCTCGTTGGGCGGCGTCGGGGTCGCGGATTGCTTCAGGCGTATAGGCGGGCGGGGTGGTGAGGATGCCGACCGGGATGGCGGCGACTTCGGCGTCGCCGTCGAAGACTCGGGCAATGCCGTCGTCGGTGACCTCGCCGATCTCGTCGGCGTGGAGGTCCCAGTAGGCGAACCACTCGGCGACATCGGCGACGTGATCGGGCTTGACGGCAACGATCATGCGCTCCTGCGACTCGGAGAGCATTACGTCGTAGGGGGTCATGCCGGTCTCGCGGCGGGGGACGTTGGCGGTCTGGATGTGGATGCCAGCGCCGGCGCGTTCGGCCATTTCGACGGTTGAGGAGGTGATGCCGGCTGCGCCGCAGTCCTGGAGTCCCTCGATCCAGTCGCGGTGGTCGCGGACCAGTCCGACGCAGGCGTCCATGAGCAGCTTTTCGAGGAAGGGGTTGCCAACCTGGACGGCGGGGCGGCGTTCGGCGGAGGATTCGTCCAGTTCGACTGAGGCGAAGGTGGCGCCGTGCAGCCCGTCGCGGCCGGTGTCTGCGCCGACGATCATGAGGCGGGTACCGGGCGGGCCGGCGGTGGCGGAGATCAGTTGTCCGCGCGGGGCGACGCCGAGGCACATGGCGTTAACCAGAGGGTTGCCGCTGTAGGAGTCGCCGAAGACGAGTTCGCCGCCGATGGTGGGGATGCCGAGGCAGTTGCCGTAGCCGCCGATGCCGGCGACGACGCCGGTGCAGAGGCGTCGGTTGCGGCGGCCTCCGTCGGGGTCATCGAGCGGGCCGAAGCGGAGGGAGTCGAGCAGAGCGATCGGTTGCGCGCCCATGGCGAAGATGTCGCGGACGATGCCGCCGACGCCGGTGGCTGCGCCTTCATAGGGTTCGATTGCGGAGGGGTGATTGTGGGATTCGATCTTCATCACCGCGACCCAGCCTTCGCCGATGGCGATGGCACCGGCGTTCTCTTCGCCGAGGCTGGTGAGGATGCGTTCGTCTTCGGTGGGGAAGTGGTGGAAGAGAGGGCGAGAGTGTTTGTAGCCGCAGTGCTCGCTCCAGAGCGCGCCGATCATGCCGAGTTCGACTTCGGAGGGTTCGCGTCCGAGCATGTTGCGGGCGCGCTCGTACTCGTCGCGGCTCAGGGCGATCTGGGCGAGGATACCGTCGTTGATGGGGGCTGGAGGGGCGTGCGTAGGGGGTGGGTAGGTGGGCATGGCGGGGTAGTTTCGTGCGGGGTGTGTGCAGACTGAGCTGAGGAGTACGTCGCAGGTTGTGCCGTGAGCGAAGTGGGAGGTTCGAGATTCCCGCCTTCGCGGGAATGACGGATTTAGCTCCAGCGGTCGATGATGGAGCGCCAGATGTAGTTGCCGTCGGTACCGCCGAGGAGGGAGTCAGAGGCTCGTTCGGGGTGGGGCATCATGCCGAGGATGTTGCCCTGGGGGTTGAGGATGCCGGCGATGTCGCGGAGGGAGCCGTTGGGGTTCTCGCCGTGGTAGCGGAAGAGGACGCGGCCGGCGTCTTCGAGTTCGTCGAGGACTTCGGGTGTTGCGTGGTATTGGCCCTCGCCGTGGGAGATGGGGAGTTGGAGGAGTTGTCCGTCTTCGCAGGCGCTGGTGAAGCCGCTGTCGGCGTGTTCGACACGGAGCATTTGCGGTTGGCAGCGGAACTGGAGGGAGGCGTTGCGGATGAGCGCGCCGGGGAGGAGTCCGGCTTCGCAGAGGATTTGGAAGCCGTTGCAGGAGCCGAAGACGGGGCGTCCTGATTGGGCGAAGCGTTCGAGGGCGAGCATGACGGGGGAGAAGCGGGCGATGGCTCCGCAGCGGAGGTGGTCGCCGTAGGAGAAGCCTCCAGGGAGGATGACGCCGTCGTAGCGATCGAGGTTGGATTCGCGGTGCCAGACGCGCTCGGCGGTTTGGCCGAGGTCTTGGAGGGCGTGGACGCAGTCGTGGTCGCTCCAGGTACCTGGGAAGACGAGGACGGCGAAGCGCACGGGGGACTCCGGCTTGGTCGTTGGGGTCTCGATTAGATGCTATCGGAGCATTGTGTCAGGGGCTGATTGGGGGTGCGGGCACGGTAGGGACTGGATGGTCGCGGTTCGCGGCCTGACGGGGCGGTGAGAAAAAAAAACGAGGGGGTCGCCGCTTGCGGTCGGGGGATTACTGCGGCTCTTCCTCTTCTTCGAGGCTGTCGTCGTCGTCCGGCAGAGGGACGTCTTCGCCGCGCATCAGGGCCACGGCGATGGCGTGGGGATGGAGGTGGAGTTCTTTCTTCTGCTCAGGGGTGAGCGGCGCTTCGGGCAGGCGGGGGGAGTGGTTGGCTCGGGGTTTGGGCGCGGGTTCGGGATGGGGTTGGAGGTCGAGCGCGTGGTGGATCTCGCGGGTCTTGGCGTTGGAGGGGGAGAGTTCGCGGATGAGGAGGGCGAGCGCTTTGATGCGGACGTGGCCGGCTTCCTCGGAGTGGGCGAGTTGGCCGACGCCGGACATGGTGGACTGGTAGGTGTAGTCGAAGGGCATGGCGGGGTGTTCCTTTCTTGGGAACCTGTGTTTTGGATAGGTGAGTTTATATGTTCTGATGTTCGGGTTGCAAACTGGTTGGGTGTGTTGTGGTTGTCGTTGGGGGTTTGATGTGGCGTTTCACCCCCTCTACCCCTCTGGGGCATCTCCCCCTTGAGGGGGAGATTTTGGGGAGGTGGGGTGAGGGTTGGAGGTTGGTAGTGCTCACATCGAGATACCCGCGGCGGAGCGCGGGTATGACGGAGTTGGTTGGGCGCGGGTATGACGGATTTCTGGGTGCAGGTATGACAGAGTTATCGAGCGTGGGTATGACGGAGCTGGTTGGGAGTGGGGATGACGGGTGGGTTATGACGGGTGGGTTATGACGGGGGCGTGGGGGCGGGGGCGGCTCGGGTGGTTTGTTCTCGGCGCTCGGCTTCGCTGGCTGGGGGGTATTCGATTCTTTGGTGGTGGACTCCGTTGAGGGTTTGTTTGAAGCTGGCGCTGATTTGTTGGAGTTCTCGGAGGGTGAGGTCGCATTCGTCGAGTTGGCGTTCGCGCAGGCGCTCGTCGATGACGCTGTCTACGAGCAGGCTGATGGTTTGGGGGTCTTGTTCGCGGCTGGCGCGGACGACGGCTTCGCAGCTGTCGGCGAGCATGACGATGGCGGTTTCGCGGGACTGGGGGGGCGGTCCGGCGTAGGTGTACCAGGTGGGATCGGTGCGTGGATCGGCCAGGGCGGCCTTGCGGTAGAAGTAGGTGACGCGGCGGGAACCGTGGTGTTCGTTGATAAAGTCGCGGATTGCCAGGGGGAGGCGTCCGCGTCTGGCGAGCATGTCGCCCTCGTGGACATGGGCGATGATGACCTGCGCGCTGTCCCTGGGGTTCAGGTCTTCGTGGGGATTGCCGCTCTCGCCCTGGTTTTCGATGAACATGGCGGGATGGTGGAGCTTGCCGATGTCGTGGTAGTAGGCGCCGACGCGGACGAGGAGCGCGTCGGCGCCGATCTGGGCGGCGGCGCGCTCGGCGAGCGTGGCGACCAGGAGGGAATGGTGGAAGGTGCCGGGCGCTTCATCTTGCAGCCGGCGCAGGAGCGGTCGTTGCAGCTGCGCGAGTTCGAGCAGGCGCATCGGGGTCGTGATGCCGAAGAGCGCTCCGAGCAGGGAGAAGGCTCCGATGATGATCACGGCTGCTCCGGCGGCGGTGACGATCGCGGCCAGGGCGAGCCAGCCGAGCTGGTCGGTCGCGCGGTCGGGATCGAGCAGCCAGAAGGCGGCGCCGACGAGAAACCCGGTGGTCCCGGCGGCGAGGCCGGCCAGTCCGTATTGAGCGAGGGCCTGCGCGCGGGCGGCGACGAGGACGCCACCGAGGCTGCTGACGAGGAAGAAGGCGAAGGGGCGGAGGGCTTGCGGTCCGATGGGATCCAGAGGGTAGTTGGGGAGCGCGATGGCGGCGAAACCGGCGAGGGCGGCGATCAGCACGCCGGTCATCACGCCGAGTGCGGTGCTGAGCAGGGCGGCGACCAAGACGGCTCCGGCCGCCAGCGGGATCATCAGATCGAGCGACTGCCCACGTCCGTCGGGGAGGGCGAACTCGAACCAGGCGCGAGCGGCGATGACGGAGAGGAGGACGAGGAAGGCGAGCAGGATCAAGCGTCGATCGCTGGCCACGGCCTGGGGGCGGCCGAGATAGAGATAGAGACCGAAGGCGGTTGCGGCGGCGAGTCCGAGGATGACGACTGCGCCGAGCGATTCCAACTCGATCCCGCCGCTGTCTGGGGTGAGGGCGGCGAGCGCCTCGGCTGCGAGCGGATCGACGATCTGACCGCGTTCGACGACAAGCTCGCCCTCCACCAAGCTGCGCGAGACCGAGGGAACCGCGTCGGCGGCGCGATCGCGGGCAGCCTCGGTGAGGATCGCGTCTTCGGCCATGGTCGGGCGCAGGTAGGCTCCGACCAACGTGGCGACCAGGGCTGACTCGGTGAAGGGGAGTTGGGGGCTGAGTTGGTCGTTGAGGCGTAGGCGCAGGCTCTCGACATCGAGCGGATAGAGCTCCCGCTGGAGCAGGAGGTCGAGGGTACGCAGCGATTCTTCGTGGATGACGACGAAGCGGGGGCGCTCGATTGCGATGAGTTGTTGCTCGTCGCGGATCGAGAGGCGGGAGTTGGCGAGCGGAGCTGGCGGAGCAGCGGCCGGGTTAGCGGTATCGGTTGGGGCCTGGGTTTCGGACGTGTCCGTCTCAGCGGCGGCGTCCGGTTCTGCGGTCGCGCCCGATTCGGCTGCGAGCGTGGATTCTTGGGCGGCGCGGGCGGCGATGACATCGGTGAGATAGCGCCGCAAGGCTTCGAGTTGGGAGGAACGGACGCCGGTGTCGTAGGCGAATTGGGGTTCGGCGCGCTCCCGCGCCTCAGTGCGCGCTTCTTCGGTCAGGGTGGGGCTGCGAAAGGTGACGTCGTGTCCGGCGACAACATCGCGCTCGGCCTCGGCTCCGAGCGCGGGGAACTGTTCGGCGCGGCGGAAGGGCGTGAGCGCGAGGACGATCCCCGATCGCGAGGGCAATTGCGAAGATACCGACTCGCCAGGCGGTGAAGTATGTCGGTCGGACCATGGTCATTCCGCCTGGGTCGGCTCGTGTGCGGGGATCGTTTGGGCACGCGAGCAGGCGCGTTCAGGCAGAATTCATCATACAGACCAGATAGGAGGCGGGTCTGGTTGCGCGGCGCGTCATTCCGCCTGAGCGAGTTCGGCCAGCAACTCGCCGACGACCGCGTTGACCATTGCGCCGTCGGCGATTCCGCGCAGTTCGCGCATGAGCGGGCCCATGACCTTGCCGCGATCGCCGGGGCCGCTCGCGTCGACCTGTTCGGCGACGGCGCGGGCGCGCTCGAGCACCTGCCCGCGCGAGAGTTGTTGGGGCAGGTAGGTCTCGATCACGGCGATCTCGGCACGTTCCTTCTCGGCAAGGTCGTCGCGTCCGCCCTGCTCGAACTGCTCGATTGAGTCGCGGCGCTGTTTGACCTGGCGTTGGAGGATGGCGAGGACGTCGGCTTCGGCGAGATCGGTGTTCTTCTGGCGGCGTTCGATTTCGGCGTTCTTGATCGCGGCTTCGAGCATCCGGATGGTGTTGCGGCGCATGGCGTCGCGCGCGCGCATGGCATCGCGGAGGTCGTTGCGGAGGCGGTCTCGAAGCGTGTCGGGCATGAGCGGCGGCCGGCTAGGGCTGTGGGCGGATCGCAGCTAGTCGGCGGAGGGGAGGACTTTGGGCTGCATCAGTTCCATCTCGCGCTCGTCGACCTTGAGGTCGCACTCGCCGGGCTTGATGCAGAGGACTTCGATGCCGGTTTGTTCGTCGCGGTAGCGCTTGCCGAGTTGGACTGCCATCTGGGGTCTCCTGGAAGCTTGGGAGCGTGGTTCGGTCGGGCGTGGTTACTTCTTTTGTTCGAGGGGGGTGTCGCCGCACTTGAGGTCGGCCTCGCCGCCGCGGGTGACGATGAACTCCGCGCCGCAGCTGGGACAGAAGTAACGCTTGCCGGTTTGGGCTGCCATCTTGGGTATCTCCTCACTGAGCGGGCCTAGAGGCTCAGAATACGTGAACGGTGGGTTAGGGGTAAGGCAGACTTGCGAGCGGGGCTGGGTCGTCTAGCTGTCGTCGCCTTCAGGCAGGGTGGTCAACCACGCGCCGATGTTTGCGCCGACCTGACCGGTCGAGAGTTCGGGGATGTCGGAGAGGTCGAACTGGCTGAAGTCGTGGACTTGTCCGCAGGTGGAGGCGGTGACTTGGGCGGGGGGCTGGTCGATCGGGAGGCCCTGGGCGAATCGTTCTTCGGCGGTTTCGACGTTGCTGCGGGCGGTTTCGAACTCACCGGCGATCTTGAGCCAGGCACGCTTCTCGGCGACATCGCGCTGTACGCGGGAGGCGGAATTGAGCAGGGTCTGGGCGGCGTTGCGTTCTGAGAGAGCGGATGAGGTGCGTACGGCGACTGCGGCGAGCACGAGGTCGCCGTACTGCTTCTCGTATTCAGCGAGAGCTGCTTCCGCCTCTTCCAGGCCTTCGCCCGACTCTTCCGCCTCAGCGACGGCGACGCGGAGAGCGTTGAGCTCATCGTCGCGCGCCTCGAAGACTCTGACGGCATCCTCGGCGTCGCGGGCGGAGGGGAAGAAGCCGGACTTGTTCATCGTCTCGGTGGCGGCGTCGAGGGCGATGTGGAGGTTGTCGATGTTGATTTCGTCCTCGTGCTTGGCGGCTTCGATCGCGACGTGCCAGGCGTCGCCGGCGTTGGTCGTGATCAGGGTGACGAGGTTGTCGATCTTGAAGTCGTCGAGCGAGCCGCCCTGTTCGAGCGACCAGGGCGGCATCGGCGTGCCGTTGCGACCGCAGGCGATGGTGTAGCGGAAGCGGTTCTGGATGGTGAGGAGCTGACCCTCGTTGTCAGTGCGCCAGGCGTAGGTGTTGGAGGGCTTGTTGAGGGCGAGGCCGACGAGGGAGGAGTCGGATTCGGAGCCGCGGCCGTCGTTGCCGTGGCAGACGCGGCAGTTGCGGGCGAAGATGTGGGCGCCGCGCTCGGCGTCGCGCTCGTAGACCTCGGAGATGGCTTCGGTGCGGCGTCCGTTGTCGAACCAGGTATATGCGCCCAGGGAGGCGACGGACAATACGAGCAGGATCACCATCGCAAGAATCTGCTTTTCGGTGTTCTGTCCGGTCATGGCTGAATGTCCACTGCCTTTGCTGTCGCTGGCGGTTGGGTTGGTTCCGGCAGTTGCGCCGGATCAGACGTTGTAGCTCGTGGTGCGCTTGGGGTTGTCCTGGCCGCCCTTGGTGATTTTGCCGGTGTCGACGCTGAGCGAGCCGTCGTTGTTGACGGTGATGTCCATCGTGTCCATCGGTCGCGGGGCGGGTCCGAAGACGCGGATGCCGCCGCGGGTGTAGGTGGAGCCGTGACAGGGGCAGCGGAACCAGCCGGTGACGCCCTCGAAGGGGAAGCCCGGCCGCCAGGGGATGGTGCAACCGAGATGGGGGCACTTCCACCAGAGCGCGAGCAGGCCCTCGTCGCCTTCTTCGCCGAAGCCGGCGTGGGTACCTTCGCCGGCGCGGAGGTGGGCGAGGTAGAACTTGCCGATCTGGATCGGTTCGGGGTTGTCGCCGGCGGCGGGGACATCGGAGGCGGCGACGGAGATCTTGCCGCCGAAGCCGGTGACGTTGCGTGGCCAGAAGTTGGAGAGGAAGGCGCCGAGTCCACCGGTGAGGCCGAAGGTGAAGAAGCCCCAGAAGGAGACGCGCAGGAGTTGGCGCCGGCTGACCTGTCCCTGGCGGGCGCGACGACGCTGGGCGCGCGTGACGATCGCGCGTTCGCCTGCGCCGGCTTCGACCACGCCGCGGCGGGCGGTGGAGGCGAGATGCGGAGCGCGTTGCGGGCGCGAGCCGCCGGAGGGCTCCGATGCGGCCGGCAGGCGGCGCTGGCGTCCGCCTTCACCCGTGGACTGATCTGATCCGTTGGCCACCTGTTACTCCTCCAACACCACGATGTCCCAGGGCGGCTTGAGGTCCTGGCCCTGACCGCGGAAGGCAGTACCGACGATGGTGGTCGTGAGGTAGACGCCGATGAAGGCCGAGAAGATGAGCAGGGCGATGTCGCGGCGGGTCTGAATCCAGCCGAGCAGCTTGCAGAAGAGCACGAAGAGGACGGGCAGGCCGACCATGGTGGCGACAGGCACGAGCTGTTGTGAGAGGAAGGAGGGGAAGTTGAGGTTGAGCAGCCACGGATCGGTGGTGGTGCCGGGGATGCCTAAGGGAATGGCTCGCCAGTCCTCGAACATCTTGAAGTCGCCGATCGTGAAACCGATCGACTCCCAAGGGATGCCGGTATCAAGTCCTCGCAGGTTGCGGAACCAGTCGAGGCCTCCCGGCCAGCTGAAGTCGGAGTTGAGGCCAAGGCCGCGGATGATGTTCTCGGTCCAGATCACGTGGAGCGAGCCGTCGTAGATGATCAGCAGGCTGGTGATCATGACCGAGGCGGTGAAACCGAAGACGGCGAGGCGTCCGGCGAACTTGGTGCCGAACCAGACGCCCTGACCTTCGGTGTCGCGATCCCAGTAGGGGATGGCGGCGAGCAAGACGAGGACGATGGTGGGCACGATCACACCGGCCCAGGCGGGCTCCATGTGGAGGAGCAGTTCCTGGAGGTTGAGGAAGTACCAGGGCGCTTTGGAAGGGTTGGGCGTGGTGTCGGGGTCGGCGCGGTTGAGCAAGGGCGCGTTGACCATCGCCGAGAGCACCATCAGGGCGACGGAGAAGATCAGGGCGGAGATGAACTCGATGAAGACGAGGTCGGGCCAGACCAAGACTTCGGCCTCGCGCTCTCGGCGCGGGCGGGTGCGAATGGCGGCAGCGGCGCGACTGACCATGATGCCTGCTCCGCAGCGCTACAGCGGCCGGGCGAGTCCGCCGTCGCGGCGCACTCTCCAGAAGTGGACGGCCATGAAGATCGAGATCACGAGCGGCAGCCCGATCACATGCAGGGTGTAGAAGCGGATCAGTGCGCCGGGGCCGACCGAGAAGCCGCCCAGGAGCAGGAACTTGCTCTCGTCGCCGAGCACCGGGGCCGAACCGACCATCGTGGTACCGACGGTGACGGCCCAGAACGCGAGCTGATCCCAGGGGAGGAGGTAGCCGGTGAAGCTGAGCAGCAGGGTGAGGATGAAGAGGACGACGCCGACGACCCAGTTGAACTCACGCGGGGGCTTGTAGGCGCCGGTGTAGAAGACGCGCATCATGTGCAAGAGCACGAGGATGATCATCGCGTGCGCCATCCAGCGGTGCATGTTGCGCAGGAGGCTGTCCGAAGCGGACGTTGGTTTCGAGCGCCTGGATGTCCTGATAGGCGCGTTCGACCGAGGGGACGTAGTAGAACATCAAGAGCACCCCGGTGACGGTGAGGCCGAGGAACATGAAGAAGGAGAGACCGCCGAGGCAGTAGGTGTGGGTGATCTTGACGTGGGTGCGGTGGATCCGCGTGGGGTGGAGATGGAGGAAGACGTTGGTCGCCACCGCGAGCATCTGATTACGCGGGGTGTTCGGGTAACCGGTGCGGAAGATCGACTGCCAGACGTAGTTTTTGAAGAGCAGGTCGTAGAGCTGCTCGTTCATGGACTTGCGCGGTGCGCGTTCGAGATTGGCCATGGTCGGTTAGCGCTCCCACCAGCGTCCGAGGATGACGAGCGCGCCGAAGCAGAAGAGCATCGTCAGCCCGACGAGCGGCAGCTCCATGATCTCGGAGCGGAAAGGAATCGTGACAAGGGCGGATACGAGCAGGTCCACCGGCTACCTCTCCCCCAATGGGTGTTGGCCAATCGCCCGCCGCCGTGCTCGATACGGGCGCTCAGAAAATGTAAGGCGGCGCTGATACTCGGTCAAGATCACCCCTGTGATCTTCTCTGACCGCGACTTGGTCTCAACAGACCTCCATGATCGTCACGGGTGGCGTGTCGGTGTTGCGGTCGACAATCCGCCCAACCTCGCGGGCGTCCGGCAAGGCCATGCACAGGGATTCAGCCTCACTTGCCGACGTGGCAACAATCATGCCCAATCCCATATTGAAGACCCGGAACATCTCTTCGTCTGAGATCATGCCGCGCTGCTGAATCAGCCCGAAAATCGGCAGCTCATCCCAGGTGCCACGCTGAATCTCGGCAGCACAAGCGTCAGGCAAAATCCGCGCAAGATTTCCTGGGATCCCGCCGCCTGTGATGTGTGCAATGCCTTTGATGTCTGCCAAGTGATCTCTCAGGTCCGTCCAATACGCGCGATGCGGGCGCAGGAGGGCATCTGCAAGGGATTCACCCAGAACAGGCTCGTGCGCCAGCAGCTGGTCGCGTATCTCCTGGCGTTGTCCGTCTGTAGGGCGCAGATGGAACACTTCCCGAGCTAGGGAGTATCCATTGGTGTGCAACCCGTCGCTCGGCAACCCAAGCAAGACGTCACCAGTCTGAATCTCACTACCTGTGATCAGATTCTCGCGGTCCACGACTCCGATCATGGTCCCCGCGAGGTCAAATTCGCCAAGAGGGTAGAGATCAGGCATGTCAGCCGTTTCGCCGCCTAAGAGCGCCACCTCATTTTCATGACACGCCTCAGCTACTCCCTGGACGATCGCGACCTTGTTGCTCTCTGAGAGTCCTCCTGTTGCCAAGTAGTCCAAGAAGAACAGAGGCTCTGCTCCATCCGTGATTACGTCGTCAATGCAGTGATTGACGAGATCACGACCAATGCCGTCAAAGATACCGGCCATGCTCGCCACTAGCACCTTCGTTCCCACACCATCGGTTGATGCGATGAGAGTCGGCTGCTCGTACCCGGCGAGATCTAGCGCGAAGGCACCACTGAAGAGACCCACACCGCCAATCACTTCCGGCCGACTAGCCAGCTCAGCAAGCTTTCGGTACTGCGGAATCAGGCGGTCGTTTTCGTCCACGTTGACGCCGGCATCGGCGTATCGCGGCGCTGATAAAGGCGACGGGTGTGTGCGGGTGACCATTGTCGACTTCCCGGAACTACGCGGACGTGCCCTCGCTGCATACTTGGTGCATCAATTTGATGCACCGTCGCAAGGCTAAAGAGAGATGCCCGAGTGTGCTAGGGCTTGTCCACATGGCCTCCAAGCAGAAGACGCCAAGCCATTCAGAATTCCCAACCTCCCACATACCCCGGGTTTGCCGCAGGCATCTCGATGTGATGAGCAAGGAGGTTGCGCCTGCGCAAGCGATTCGGACGGGCTTTCCTCAGGATGAAACGACGGTGCAGCACTCGGCGAGATTCCCGCGACGGAGCGCGGGAATGACGGAGGAAACCTGACCTAGGGCGCAGCCACCGCCAATGAACGGTCGGCGTGCGCGTTGAAATCGCAGCGGGGGCAACCGCCGCGGCCGTTGTTGGACGGTTCGTGCGGGGTATGTCCGTTGCGACCTGCGCCGTTGACATACAGGGGAGCCGCGGCTGCGAGGTCGCTGTGATCAATCGCGCGGGCTTCCTCGAAGTCGGCTTGGACGGCGACGGGATAGTTGCCGCTGAAACAGGCGAGACAGGTCGTTTTACCGAGCTGAAGGGCGCGGTTCAGCCCTTCGATGCTGAGGTAGCCAATCGAGTCGGCCTCGATATGTCGCCGGATCTCCTCTGCCGAGTGCGTGGCCGCGAGCAGTTCGGAGCGCGAAGCCATATCGACGCCGTAGTGGCAGGGCATCTGGATCGGGGGCGCGGCGACGCGCATATGGACTTCGGTCGCGCCCGCTTCGCGCAACAGGCGCACGATCCGGGGCGTGGTGGTGCCGCGCACGATCGTGTCATCGACCACGACCACGCGCTTGCCGGCCAGGAACTGATCGACGGTGTTGTACTTGAGATGGGCGCCAAGGTCGCGCAGGCGCTGATCCGGGGAGATGAAGGTGCGTCCGACGTAACGATTCTTGACCAGTCCCTCGGCGTAGGGGAGGCCCGATTCTCGTGCGTAGGCGAGCGCGTGCGTGGTGGCGGAGTCAGGCACGCCGATCACGACATCGGCTTCGGCAGGCTGTTCGCGGGCGAGCTCTGCGCCCAAGCGATCGCGCGATTCGGCGGCGGCGCGCCCGTCGAGCTGGGAGTCGGGGCGAGCGAAGTAGATGTGCTCGAAGACACAGCCTGCGGGCTGTTCGGGTTCGAGCGCCTGAGCGCTGCGCAGCCCGTCGTCGTCGATTGTCACCAGTTCACCCGGGCGTACCTCGCGGAGATAGGTCGCGCCGATGTTGCTGAGCGCGCAGGTCTCGGAGGCGATCACGTAGCCGCCGTCAATCTCACCGATGCAGAGCGGACGCACACCGTAGGGGTCGCGGATCGCCATCAGGCGGTCGTTGGTCAGCAGCACCAACGAGTAGGCGACGGGGATGTGGCGCATCAGCGCGGTCGTGCGGGCGAGCCAGTCGCCCGGTTGATCGAGCATGTATTTGGCCAGCACTTCAGTGTCGGTCTGGGTCTCGAAGCGGTGGCCGGCTTCGAGCTGTTCCGCCTTGACCTGGACCGCGTTGACGACATTGCCGTTGTGCGCGATCGCGACTTCCTCGCCGCTGTAGGGATCGGTCAGTTTGATCGGCTGGGCGTTGCGGTAGCGGCTGGATCCGGTGGTCGAATAGCGGTTATGACCAATAGCAGCGGCTCCATCGAGTTGCTCGACCTGCTCTTCGGTGAAGACCTGCGAAACCAGCCCCATCCCGGTCGTGACACGGAGCTGCTCGCGGTCGGTGGTGCAGATGCCGGCGCTCTCCTGTCCGCGATGCTGGAGCGCGTAGAGGCCG
The DNA here is from genome assembly GCA_963555985.3 of Dehalococcoidia bacterium. Lineage (GTDB taxonomy): Bacteria > Chloroflexota > Dehalococcoidia > Bin125 > Bin125. The sequence continues at coordinate 1,733 of CAUVXV020000008.1, read as the reverse complement.
TAGAAAGTAGCGCGGGCGACGTCGACCGCACTCGACCAGATACCGAAGACGCCGCAGGCCTCGTGCGGAGCGTCGTCAAGCGCCGGGGAACGGGGATGCTGGGGCAGGGCGGGAGCGCAACCGTGGGCAGAGTGGGCCGCGTTGATCGGCTGATGCACGCGCTCGCTCGAAACCGCTGGGGTGATCATTTGCAACCCCCCCTCGACGAACAGGCGGGGATTACCGGGACTGCAATGTAGCGCAGCCAGGGCGCTGATACCAACGCGGCGCAGGCTGACATAGGCGGAGCAGGTTATTGAGCGAGCCGCCGATGCTCCACCATCAGACAGCGATCCTCAATCGCGCGCAGACCGGCGGCTCGGGCGCGGCGGAGACCGTCCGGGTTGACGATGCCGAGTTGGAGCCAGACCTGGCGCACTCCCTGCGCGCGGGCGGCGATGGCCGCATCGATCGGCTTGTCGGTCTGGTGCGAGCGGCGGAAGACGTGACAGTGTCGAACTCGTGGGGGATGTCTTCGAGCGCTGCGTAGACCGTCTCTCCCAGGATTTCCGTACCGACGGCGGCGGGGTTGACGGGGATGATGCGGTAGCCGTGCTGTTGCATGTAGGCGGAGACGCGATGGGAGTCGCGTTCCGGTCTTGGGGAGAGGCCGATCACGGCGATCGTGCCCATCTTGTCCAGTGCGGCGCGGGCGTCGGCGTCGATTTGGACTTGCCAAGCGGTTGCTTCATTGTGCTCAGTCACCAGATCGGACCTCGAATCTCTGCGCCGGTGAGTGCGGCGAAGGCGTCGGCGACCTCGAAGATTTGATCGAGGCCGTCTTCCTCGTGTTCGCGCGGAACGCTGACTTGCCCCAGCACGTGCCGGGTACCGCTCTTCTTGACCAGCACCAGCTGCCACTGGGCGATCTCTTCGCGGGGAAGCTCGCCCGTCGCACGGGCAACAGCGCGGCCTTCATCCTCCACCAGCAGTTCGCGGATTTTCCAGAAGGGAATCAGTTCGTTGGTGCCGATTCCGAGACCGAGAAAACGCTGCTTAAGCGAGACATTCTGTCCGCCCTTGTCAGCGACGATCTGCGCCCCCATGAGGGCGTAGACCAACGAAATCCCCGAAAGCGGCAAGAGCAGCACGGCGACCAGCAGGATCAGGGGCAGGGTCCAGAAGGGCAACGAATCGACCGAGGTACCGAGCAGGGCGAGCAGTCCGGCTGTGACCGCCACGCCGATTGCTGGAAAGACCACGGCGGATCGGGGAGGACGAATCTCAATCCGTTTGGGGCTGATCCGAACGACGCGGCGGTGTAGGAAGAGTGAGCGTGGAGCGAGTGGTTCGGCAACCGCCGTGCGCGGCTCGAAGCTGCGTTCTTGGGCCGGATGCTCAGTCGCTTCGGCGGTCTCGCGCAGCGCTTCGGGGGCGGGATCGGTGGCGGCGTCGGACATGGGGCGAGTCTATCAACGCGGCGGATATGCTCGTGGGCATGGAGCGGACACGGCTGACCGGTTTGGTCTTGATGGGTTTGGCGCTGTTGCAGGCGCTCTGGTTTGCGCTCGGCTTGCGGCGGCAGAGCTATGCGGCGGTGGCGTTGCCGGCGGCGGTGTTGATGCTGGCGATCACGGGATTGATCTTCTGGACGGGCTGGACAGTGGCGGAGATGGAGGACGATCTGGAGGGTCTGGAGTTCGCGCCGGAGCCGTTGGACGATATCTAGGGTCTGGTTCAGTAAGTATCGTCAT
>CAUVXV020000007.1:0-12330 GCA_963555985.3 Dehalococcoidia bacterium | reverse complement strand
CCAGTTCCTCGAGCAGCTCGGTGTTCGAGGGTGTTCGGTCTCCGTCCCAGAAATCTTCCAGCCCAACGCGGACATGCCCGCCCTTCTCCAGCGCGAGACGGGCAAATCCGCTGCCGACGACATCTCCACCGAGCACCGCGACCGACCATTCGAGGCCGGTGCCTTCGAGCATCGAGAGGTAGGCGTCGAGACAGGGTTCGTTGGGCAGCATTCCGAAGCCCAGCGGGCCGCGGCCGGTGCCGCCGAAGTAGAGCTTGACGAGGGAGCCGCTCGGTACCAGGCCCTTGGCCGCGTAGGCGAGCACGACGCGGAGGAAGCCCGGTTCGAAGATCGAGATTGACGCGCCCCGGCCCATGCGGTTGGCCAGCGCAAACATCTGACGCGCGTCGCGGTAGGTGTTGATGTAGACCGCGTCGACGTCATTCGGCAGGCCGTCGGCATCGCCGCCGCCCAGGGCGACGCAGCCCGGGTCGATCAGACCCTGGCCCAACACGCCCGCCGCCTCCAGCGCCGCGAGGTGGCTGAGGCGCACGTGAATGTCGGTACCCGGCCCGCCGCTGGCCTGGGTGGGATAGAAGATCGTGTCCGGTCGTTGGTCGAGCGCCGCGCTCCAGGCGTCGATGTAGGGCTGCGGATCGTGCCAACCGGCGCGCAAGCGCGAGCGCTCGCCGATCACCTCGTCGTCGTTGTGGTTATGCACGATCGCCGCGCCCGCATCAACGGCGCGCACCGCGTCGGCTGCGATCTCTTCGACCGAACGAGGGGAGTTGGGGTTGCGGGATTTGGGCGTGCCGCCGTTGATGGCGGCTTCGATCACGACAGGTTTGGGCATGGTTCAGCCTCCGTGCAGGGTTGCAGTCTAGGCGCTGCTCTGCGCCCCTCCCCGCCTCCGTCATTCCCGCGCTCCGCCGCAGCCTGCCCCTGGCCTGAACAGGGGGCAATCTCGCCGTGTTCGCGACGACGGTGCAGATAACGGCGAGATACCCGCGACAAGCGCGGGTATGACGATCCTTGATCTACGCAACGGCCTCCGCAGCCAGTGAACCCAAACCACATCCCCGCATCTCTGTCACCCACGTCACAACCCGCACTGCCTCAAACCGTCTATCCTGATGCGAACATCAGTACACCAACAGCTCGCAAGGCGGCTCAATCATGCTCAGCTTCCCGCAGCCCTGGAGCCAATCAAGGCTGAACAAACCTGAACATCCTGAACGCCGTTCAGCCCAAGCGAATCTGAACAACGCTGAACGCCCTGAACAGCGTTTCTCCCAGCCAACACAGGAGATCCGCGATCTGCGCCAGTCGAAAAAAATTCTTCCTGAACACCTGGAGCCGCTTTTTTCGGCTCGCCCAAGAGTTTTTTTCTTCTCCCGAGTGCCGTCCGTTCGGAAGCGAACGAGGATGCAGGTTCCGCTGGTCGCTCTCAGAGCCTGTTTGCATCGGTCTCTGCAAGAGGGAAGGGGATTTGTTGGCGGGGCTGCGTTTCTCTGTCTCTGGCAATTCCGATCCCGATTTGGCATATTGCGCGTGAACGAACAGGAGCACCGCCATGATGATCGGCTACTTCACCGAGCGACCCTACCAGGACCCGCAGACTGGGTTCTTCGGCGCGACCGGACTTGACCTGACCGACCTCGACGCCTCGAACTCGGCCTACGACCCGCGCGTTGGTTCCGACCTCTACCACCGCTATCTAGACGAGAAACTGTATGCGGAGGAGATGGGCTTCGACGCGCTGATGCTGAACGAACATCACTCCACGCCCTTCTGTATGGGTTCGGTGATGAATGTGGAGGCGGCGATCCTGGCGCGGATCACGCGCAAGGCCAAGATCGTGCTGCTGGGCAACATCCTGCCGATCTGGGAGGATCCGCTCTGGCTGGCGGAGACGCTGGCCCAGATCGACATGATCTCGGGCGGGCGGCTGGTGACCGGCTGGGTGCGCGGCGGCGGGCGCGAGTCGGTCTCGCACAACGCGCAGGCGCCCTTCAACTGGGAGCGCTTCCAGGAGGCGCACGACTTTGTGGTCAAAGCCTGGTCAACCGCCGGCCCCTTCCGCTGGGAGGGTGAGCACTACAACTTCCGCTACGTGAATCCGTGGTCGCGCCCGATCCAGGATCCGCACCCGCAGATCTGGATCCCGGGGATCATGTCGCGCAATACGGTCAAGTGGACGGCCGAGCACCGCTACCCCTACATCATGCTCGCCACCGACCTCGAGCCGACCAAGCAGTCGTTCGACTACTACGACGAGGTAGCGCGCGAGAACGGCTATGAGGCCGGCTCCGAGCATCACGGCTACCTGTTCAAAGTCCACGTGGACGAAACCGAGGAACTGGCCGAGGAAGCGGGCCGCCGCTACCTGCAAGGCCCCTCCAACCCCTTCCTCGAAGGCAACCAGGGCGTCGTCCGCGCCAATCTCCAGAACCTGCCCGGCCTGACCTCGCGCACCAACGTCCTGCCCACGATCCAGAACTTCGCCGCCGCCGCCTCGCGCGGTCGCACCGCCGCCGCCGAAGCAGCCCTCGCCGCCCGCGAGCAGGAGCAGCCCGAAGCGGCCGACATCTTCGGCTCCTACGAAGACCAGAAGGCGCGGATGACGATCATCACGGGCACGCCCAAGACGGTGATCCCCAAGATCCGGCACGTGCTCGAATACCTCCGCCCCGGCCAGATTTTCTTCTGGGACGGCGACGGCGCAATGACGCACGAAGACTCAATGCGCTCCCTCCGCCTGTTCGGCGAGGAAGTGATCCCGGCCACACGCGAGATCGCCAAGGAGCTCGACCTCAAGTCAGCCTTCGAGGTGGACACCAAGACGGGCGCAGATCTGACCGCGGCACCGTAGGCGTTCTCAGTCGTCAAGAAGGCTGCCACGGGCTACCTTCGAACCCATGGCCGTAGTCAACGGTCGTAAAACCGATCCAGCGAACAGCGAGAACAGCCCCGATGCCTGATCCCATCCACGCCGATCCTCGCCTCGAACTTGTCGATCTTGATGAACTGAGGCTGGACGAGTTTCCTCCAATCGATCAATGGAGCGACGACGATTGGGATGAAGCCATCGCGATTACCCGCGCTGCGCGGCTCCTGGATCGGGTCGAGCGAGGTGAGGAAGAGTTGATCCCGTACGGGCCCGCGAGCGACCGCTGATCTTCCAACTGCCCGAACGATGGCCGCTTACGAACTCGTCCTACCAAGGAATCTCGACCGTCGGCTCAGACGACTTTCGGGGCACATTGAGCGTCGAATTCGCGATCGCCTGGATCAGTTGCGTGACGAACCGCGTCCGCATTGGGTCAAGAGACTGCGTGGCAAACGCGCGTTGTGGGCATTTCGCGTGGGGGATTACCGCGTCATATTTCAGGTGGATGACGCCGCCCGCCGGATCATCGTGGCAGACATCGATCTTCGCGATCGTGTCTACCAGGATCTCGGCGGGCGCTGACGTTCTAGCGCAACTCGTCCACGATCTCCGACAACTCCGCCATCGCCTCCATCTGACGCTCCGGATGAATATCCCAGGCCGGAACATCGTACGCGGGCATCGTCAGCGCATGATCCAGACCCGCATCCGAATATGCCCCCAGTGTGTCCACGATCTGGTCTCGGGAACCGCCGGCGACCGCCGGAAACGCGCTCACGCTTGACGGATCGCCGCTGAGCAACACCATCGGACCCAGCATCGAGACTTCGACCTCTGCGGGGTCCCGACCGGCCCGTTCGAGCTCTTCGTTGACCAGCGCGATCTCGGCTGCGACCTCATCGGGCGTTGACGTGATCGTGTGGTAACCGTCGCCGTAGCGCGCGACTCGGCGGGCGGCAATCGGCCCCTTGCCGCCGATCCAGATTGGGACGTGAGGCTGCTGCACGCACTGCACCAGACCGCCCATTTCGCCGAAGCTGCGGAACTCCCCTTCGTAGGAGATCGGGCCGTCGCCGGTCCAGGCTGCCTGGGCGATCCGCATCCACTCATCCGTCACCGCGCCCCGGCGGGTGAACGGCTCTCCGCCTAGGCCCAGCGCCTCGAACTCCTCCTCCATCCAGCCCACGCCGATGCCCAGCACGATCCGTCCGTGCGAGAGCCGATCGAGCGTGGCGATCATCTGCGCCTGCACGAGCGGGTCGCGGTAAGGGATGATCAGGACGCTGGTACCGATCTGCACCTGGCTGGTGCGCACCGCGACGGCAGCCATCGTCGCAATCGGGTCGAAGATGTCCTGGTGGTAGGCGAAGCCGGCGACGCCGCTCTCGTTGTAGGGATAGCGCGAGCCGATCCGGGCGGGCATGAAGACGTGATCATGTACCCAAACCGAGTCGAAGCCGAGCAGCTCTGCGCGCTCGGCGGTATCAACCACGTCGCTGATGTCGCCGTACTTGCCGTAGGTGCCGAAGTTGCCAATCGGAATCCCAAACTTCATCTCAAGCTCCTGATCTCCACTCTCCCCCCGCTCTGTGGGGGGAGATGTCCCGTAGGGACAGAGGGGGGTCTGCCACTCCTATTGAAACGCCGGCAGTAGTTCGGACGACATGAACTCCATGCCTCGCATGACTCGTTCGAGCTGGGATTCGCCCTGGAACGTTGGCGTGCCGACAAGGTGTTCGAGGCCGACCTTGCCGAACTGGAGCAGGTCTGCGGCTATCTGGTCGGGTGATCCGTTCAGCAGCGGTCGTCCGTCCTCGTCCAGCGACGTGTCCGTCAGGAAGATCCCCGAGAGCATCGAGATCTCCAGTTCGTCGGGATCGCGCCGGTCGCGGCGGCAGGCGGCGTGCAGACCCTCGACCTCGGCGGCGAGGTTCTCGGGCGACTGGAAGGCGGCGTGGAAGCCGTCGCCCCAGCGCGAGGCTCTGCGCCAGGCGTTGATGCCGTTGCCGCCGATCACGATTGGGATGCTGCCGCCGTCCTCGCGTTGGGCGGGTTTGGGATATGCGCCGACTTGATCGAAGGAGACGTAGCGGCCGTGGAACGAGGACGGGCCGGTGTTCGTCCACATCTCCTTCATCGCGCGCAGGAACTCGTTGGTGACCGCGCCGCGCCGCCGGTAGTGCTCTTCTGAGAGGCCGAGCGCCTCGAATTCCTCGCGCATCCAGCCGACGCCTGCGCCGAGGACGATCCGTCCGCCCGAGAGCCGATCCGCCGCCGCCAGCATCTTGGCGGTGACGGCCGGGTGTCGGTAGGGGATGACCAGCACCGAGACGCCGATCTCGACGGATTCCGTCGCTTCGGCGAGGGCGCACATCATCGTCAGCGGCTCGAAGCACTCGATTGAGGGAGGCGCAGGGAAGTCGCCGGTCTCGTTGTAGGGATAGCGCGACTCGATTGAGGTTGGGATGACCACGTGGTCGTTGCACCAAACCGAGTCGAAGCCGAGGTCTTCGGCGGCCTGGGCGACTTCGAGGCAGGCGTCCACGCCTCCCGGATCGCCGAATCCGCCCATGTTGCCTACGCCAACGCCGAATCGCATGGCCGCCCCTCCAAACGTTCGGCCGCGCTGTTGCCGATGCGCGGCTGCGCGAATAGTAGGCGTTCAGGCGCAGGCGCTGCCAGACGAGTCGGCGATACACTGGCGCTCGCAGGCCGTGGACGGCGGATGCGGAGGCGGCAATGTCGGAGTGGTCTCGCGCGAAGCCCGCAACCGCACCACCATCCGAGGCCGTGCCTGTGGCTGCGCCCGCTCCGAGCGCGCCTCCTGCGCCGATCCCGGATCATGCGCCGTTTGCCGATCTCCGCGCCGAGATCGCGCAGGTGATCGTCGGGCAGGATGCGCTGATCACGCGGCTGCTGATCGCGCTGCTCTGCGATGGGCACTGCCTGATCGAGGGTGTGCCCGGATTGGCGAAGTCGCTGACCGTGAGTACGCTCGCGGCCTGTCTGGACGCCGACTACACGCGCTTGCAGTTCACTCCGGATCTGCTGCCGGCAGACCTCACCGGCAGCGAGATCTACAACGCGGCCCAGGCCGAATTTCATGTGCGGCAGGGGCCGATCTTCACCAATGTGCTGCTCGCTGACGAGATCAACCGCGCGCCGGCCAAGGTGCAATCGGCGCTGCTTGAGGCGATGCAGGAGCGGCAGGTCTCGATCGGCGGGGAGAGTTTTCCTTTGCCGCAGCCGTTTCTGGTGCTGGCGACGCAGAATCCGATTGAGCAGGAAGGCACCTACCCGTTGCCAGAGGCGCAACTTGACCGCTTCATGCTCAAGGTGGTGGTGGATTATCCGGGCGAACTTGACGAGCGCGAGGTGCTTGACCGCCAGCTCGATGCCGCCGTGCCCACTGTGCAAGCGGTGACGGACACGGCTGCATTGCTCGATGCGCGTCGCTCGGTCGGTGAAGTGCGGCTGGAACCGTCGCTGCGGGACTACATCGTGCAGCTCGCGCGGGCGACGCGCGCGCCTGCTCGCTGGCGGCGCGAACTGGCGGCCTATGTCCGCCACGGCGCATCGCCGCGAGCGACGGCTGCGCTGGCGCAGGCGGCGCGCGCCCATGCCTGGCTCTCGGGCCGCGATTATGCGACTCCCGACGACGTGAAGACGCTCGCCCTGGACACCCTGCGGCACCGGATCGTGCTCAGCTACGAAGCCGAAGCCGACGAAATCGACTCCGACCAGGTAATCAGCGAACTGTTGCAAGCATTGCCCCTACCGTGACCGACGATGCCGTGAACCACCAGCGCTCGATCCTGGAACGCGCCCGCGATTGGCTGATTCCGCCCTTGCCGCCGGAGGGGGAAGAGGCGGCGCTTGCGCCTGAGCAGTTGCGTCGCGCGGTGCGGCGGATTGAGATCCGGGCGCGGAGGTTGCTCCGCGACCAGCTGGCCGGACAGTATGCAGCCGCTTTTCGCGGTCGCGGGATCGAATTCGCCGAACTGCGGCCGTATGCGCCGGGGGACGAGGTGCGCAGCATTGACTGGAAGGCGACCGCGCGGCTGCGCCAGCCGGTGGTGCGGCGCTACGTTGAGGAACGCGAGCAGACCGTGCTGCTGCTGGTCGATCTGAGCGGCTCGGCCGGGTACGCCGCGAGTGGGCCGTCGGTCGCCAATCGCGCGATCGAGATTGCGGGCGTGCTCGGCTTTGCGGCTGCTGCGGCCAACGATCTGGTTGGGGCGGTCGCGTTCTCGAACCAGATCGACTTCACGATTCCGCCGGCCAAAGGCTCGCAGCATGTGCTGCGGATCGTGCGCGATCTGCTTGCTCAACCGGTGGGAGGGAGGACCGAGCTGGCGCGCGCCTTCCAACACGCGGGGCGGCTGATGCGGCGGCGCGGGATCGTGATCATCATCGGCGACTTCATCGCGGTGCATCCCGATCACGTCTGGGAACCGAGCCTGAGCCAGCTCGCCTTGCGGCATGATGTGGTGGCGGTCTGCGTGCGCGATCCGGAGGAGTCGCGGCTGCCGGCTGCGCCGCTGGCGACCTGGAGCGGGGCAGAGCGCGGCGATACGGTGCTGGCCGACGAAGCGACGACCGCACTCCAGCGCCGGCGGCTGCGCGAGGATCGGGATGAGACTGTCGCTCGCCTGCGGCGCTGCGGCTGCGACGTGATTGCGCTCTCCACGACCGACGACTATCTGCCTCCGCTCACCCGCCTCTTCTACGAGCGCCGCCAACGACCATGACTCGCGCCCTGTTCCTCAGTCTCTGTCTGCTGCTCGTGTTCTCTGTAGTCGCTCCTGCTGCGGCGCAGACGCCGCCCAGCGCCAGCGTCGTCGTTACGCCTGTTGATTCGCTCACCGTCGGCGATCCGGTGACGATCACCGTCACGATCACGCACGACGCGGAGACTCGCGTCGTGTTGCAGCCCGCCCTGACGCCGATGGGAGAGATGGATCCGGCCGTCCCGGAGATGGTCGCGGTCTCGCCCACCGAGACGGCCTTGACCTACGAAACTCGCGCGTTCAAGAGTGCGCGTTTCGTGATTGAATTGCCGCCAATCCCGCTCGAACGCGATGGGCAGCAACTCGAACCCGTCAACGTCGATCCGATCCTGGTCACGGTGGTGAGCGTGCTCTCGTCAGTCACGGAACCGCGCCCGCTGACTCCGCCCGATCTGCTCGAAGCGCAGGAGCGGAACTTCGCGCCCTGGATCGTGGCGATCATCGGGATTGGCGTCGGATTCATCGCTGCGCGGCTGTTGCGGATGCGTAGGCGTTCGCAGCGCTCTGCAGAACAGATCTCGGAGATTGACGCGCCGCAGTGGGCGTTGCCCGAGTTTGATCCCTCGCTACCGCCCGCCGAGCAATGCCGGCAATTGGCGCAGGCGGTGCGCGAGCGATTGGCGGAGGAGTGGTCGCTGCCGGCGCGCTCGCTGACCACTGCCGAGTTGCCGAGAGCATTGGCGGCGGCGGGAGCGCCCGCTGCCACTGTCCAGCAGGTGCGCAATCTGTTGCAGGAGTGCGATCGGGTGCAGTATGCGGGTCGTGCGCCGGCTTCCGAGCGTCTGCGCGGCTATCACGAGCTGGCGGCGGCGATCATCGCGCAGGCTCGGTGAGGCGGAGAGTGCCATGCAGCTTGAAGACCCCGCCTTGCTCGCGCTCTTCGCAGTGGTTCCGCTCTATCTCTGGCTGCTGGTTCGGGTTGGACGCTTGCCGCGTCCTCGCTATGCGTTGCCGCAGCTTGCGGGTGCGCCGCCGGATTCGGCGCAGCGGGGCTGGCGGCTGCGGCTGCTGCCCTGGCTGCCTGCGATTCGGGTGATCGCAGTCGTGTTGATCATCATCGCCATGGCCCGGCCCCAGGCGACGCAGGTCGAAGCCGTGCGGCCCGCCGAAGGCATCGACATCGTGCTCGTGATCGACACCTCAAGCTCGATGACCACGACTTACCTCTCGCAGAACGAGACCCGGATCGAGGCTGCGCGCCGGGTGGCCCGCGAGTTCGTCTCGCAGCGCGTCGAGGATCGCGTCGGGTTGGTCATGTTTCAGCGCCGCAGTTTGGTGCTGAGCCCGCTCACGCTCGACCTGGATGCGATTGACGCGATGATCGAGACCAGCGTGCGCAGCGGCTATATCCCCGACGGCACTGCCCTCGGCGTCGCGCTTGCCGAAGCCGTCGACCTGCTGCGCGACTCCGACGCGGCCAGCCGGATCGTCGTCGCCCTGACCGACGGCGAGAACAACGTGCCCGACATCACTACCAATCAGGCCGCTTCGATCGCTCGTGCGCTCGGCGTGCGCATCTACATGATCGGCCTACCGACGCTGGGCGGGCGGACTAGCGTGGGACCGAGCGAACTCAGCCTGGTCTACATCGCCGACGAGACCGGCGGCGTCTACTTCCGCGCCGAAGACGCCAACGAACTGGCCGAGGCGTATGACCACATCAGCCAGCTTGAACGCGAGCGTGTGGGCGAAGAAACCCTGCTGACCACACGCGAGCTGGCTCCGCTGCTGCTGATTCCGGCGGGGCTGCTGATTCTGCTCGAACTGGCGCTGCGCGGCAGCTGGTGGCGGCGAGCTCCGTAATGGCCTGGGGAGCGCCGGAAGCGCTGGCCGCGCTCGTACTTGCGCCGATCGCGTTGGCGGCGGTCTGGTGGCTCTGGCGCTGGCGGCGCGTGCATCGGATTGCGGCGCGAGCGCGAGTGATCGGCGAGCGCCGGGGGAACCGTCTTGCGTACGCGCTGATCGGGCTGAGCCTGATCCTGCTCGCGCTGGCGGCTGCGCGACCGCAGTGGGGCGCGACCGAGCAGGCGCTCGAGCTCTCCGAGTTCGCCGTCGTGATCGCGCTCGATGTCTCACAGAGCATGGCGGCTGAGGATGTCGCGCCCAGCCGCTTCGTCGCAGCCCAGGCGGAAGTCCGCCGCTTGGTCGACGCGCGGCGCGGCGACCGGATCGGACTCGTGATCTTCGCGGGACAGCCATTCCTGCGTTTCCCGCTCACTCGTGATCACGCGAGCGCGCTGGCGGTGCTCGATGCGCTACAGCCCGGTGAGGCGCTTGCGCCGCCCGGCTCGAATATCGCGGCCGCGATCGAGACCGCCCGCGCGACGCTGGCACGAGAGGAAGCTCCGGGCGTGATCGTGGTCGTCAGCGACGGCGAGACCCACAGCGGCGATGCGGTCTCAGCGGCGGCGGCCGCTTGGGAGGACGGCACACAGGTCTTCACGGTCGGAGTCGGCACGGCGGACGGCGCGAACGTGCCGATCGGCGGCGGCCTGACCGGGCGTCCGCGCGAGTTCAAGATCGACGCGCGCAGCGGACAGCCAGTGGTGTCGCGGCTTGATGCGGAGTCGCTGCGTGAGATCGCCGAGACAGGCGGCGGGCGCTACATCGAGCTGCGCCGTCCCGGCTCGATGACGGCGATGAACGCGGACTTGGCCGCGCTGGAGCTCTCGCGTGAGGTGGCCGAGGTGGAGTCGGCGCTGCACGAGCAGTACCGCTGGTTCGCGCTGCTGGCGCTGCTGGCACTAATCGGCGCGAGCGTGGTGCGGGTGCTGGCTCACGGCGGCTGGGCGCGGAATCGTGTGGTGCGTCGTACCGCGCGGGTGTTGGGGCTGACGGCGCTCGTCGCGTCGGCTGCTGCGGTCAGCGGTTGTCAAGCTTCGGCTGTCGAGCGCGCCAACACCGAGGGCGCTGAACACTATGCCGCTGGTCGCTACGGAGAAGCGCTGGAATCCTGGCGTGAGGCGCAGCGGGCGGATCAGCGCGACGGCGCGATCGATCCGCGTCTGCATCTGAACGCCGGACGGGCGCTGCACCAGTTGGGCCAATACGAGCGGGCCGAAACCGAGTCGCTGGCGGCGCTGCGCTCGACCGATCCGGCGCAGCGGGCGTTGGCCTGGTTCCATACGGGCAATCACCGCTGGGCCAACGAAGATCTGCTCGGAGCCAGAGCTGCCTACATCGAGGCCTTGCGCGAACAACCCGAGCTGCTCGACGCGAAGATCAACCTCGAACTGGTCAACCTGCTGCTTGATCAGGCGGAAACCGCGCAGTCCGAGCAGGAGGGCGCCGCACTCGCGTCGGAATCGGAGCAATCCGCTGAAGCGGAGGGGTCTGGACTGAGCGCCGAGGCAGAGCAAGCCGGGCAGGCGGCAGCTCCGGCAGAGGGCGAGCCGGAGTCCGCTGAGTCAGGATCGTCGGCCGCGGCTGAGAGTGAGGCTGATACAGAGGGACAGAACGCCGGCGCGCCGACTAATCCCACGTTCGCCGAAGAAGATCGCTCCGACGCGCGGCGCGAAGCATTAGCCGAACTCCAGGAGGCGTTGGACGCGCTGCCACTGGAGGAGGCGAGCCTGGAGCAGGCCTTGGCAGTGCTGGATGCGCTGAGGGCGGTACCCGGTGATCGCCTGGCGGCGGGAACGTTGGCGACGGTAGAGTCCGGTGTGGCGGATTGGTAGGGGGTATTGGATCCCCGCCTGCGGAGACCGTTGCAAAATTCCACTCCCCTCTCCCCCTTGGAGACCTGCGCATAATCCCCATTTCCGTCATTCCCGCGCTACGCGGGAATCTCGAACCGCTCAAGTCTGAAGCTACCTCCAGATCTGGTCGTACCACCGACCTTGCATCGCGCGATCCGTTCCCTCCCCTCTCCATAAACCACGATACACAACCCCGAACACCAATTCAGTATAGTCATCACAGAACACCCGTATCACTCAGAAAGGGCTGCCCATGCAAATCCACCCCGCCCGACGACGGCGCGCCCTCCGCGTCCACTACCTCCGACAGCGCGGCCACTCCCTGCGCAAGATCGGCGAACAACTCGGCCTCTCCCACACCACCGTCCGCGACGACCTCCAACTGCTCGAATCCCACTGGAGCAGCATCGCCGCCCCCGCGGCCGACGATCTCCTGCTCGAATCCCTGCAACTGCTCCAGTTCCGGCTCGCCCTCGCCACGCGCGGCGACGAAGTCGCCCGTCTCTCAGACCGCCTCACCCCGGTCGAATACCTCCGCGCCCGCGACGCCCAGGACGCCCAGCTGACCGCCCTCGTGCGCGAGATCCGGCGCACCGTCGGCGAGGTCCACCGCCGCGCCGCGCAGCGCCCCGACCAACCCGGCCTCGAAGCCGAGGAAGCCCAAACCGCGGCCGAAACCCCCCAACCTTCCACAGCCTTACAGCCCGAATCGACGATCTCCCAGCCGGAACAGGAGATCGTCGAAATTCCGGCCCCGCAGGAAAAAATTCTTCCGGAATCTCCCCAACCCGCCCAACCCAACCTCCACGCTGAAGAGGCGCCAACCCCGGCCGAAACTCCCCAACCTTCCACAGCCTTACAGCCCGAATCGACGATCGCCAGCGCAGAGCGGGAGATCGTCGAAATTCCAGCCCCGCAGGAAAAAATTCCTTCCAACCCCATCCAACTCCCCGAGCCGCCCGCTCACAACGCT
>CAUVXV020000006.1:0-27844 GCA_963555985.3 Dehalococcoidia bacterium | reverse complement strand
GCGTCTGGTTCCCGGTCGAGCGGCATGACCGCTGGGATCCCCATCGCTCGCGCTACCGAACCACGCAGGCGTTTCACAGCCTCATGTACAACCGCCTGATCCGCCCCGTCTCGGTCTCCACCGGCGAACTCGAGGCCGACCTGTGCGGGTTGCCGGAGATGCCCGACGAATCGACCTACGTGTTCAGCGTGACCCCCGGCGCGGTGTTCTGGGCGCAGGCGCCGACCGAAGGCCGCGCATTCACGGCTGAGGACATCCGCTGGAACATCGAACGCCAGCAGTCAGCGCTCGATGCCGAGGGCGCGCCCGATCCGTACTTCTTCCGCCATCGCGCATACGAGCGCACCGCAGCGCTGGAGGTCACGGGCGACGAGACGATCCAACTGACCACGAACGGTCCGGATGCGGCATACCTCGGCAGCGTCCACGCGGGTCCGTATGCGTGGATGACCAGCCTGGAAGCGGCTGAAGAGTGGGGCGATGGGTGGCGCGACAACGCCTTCGACGTGCAACTCAACAGCGGCACGGGACCCTACGTCCCGATCCAGTACGACGGACGAGAGCTGATCCTGGCGCGCTCGGAGAACTGGTGGGGCGCGAACGACGCCTGGCCCGACGGCATCGTCTTCGGCGGCGGCGCTGAAGGTCAGCTGGTCGGCACCTACAGCCTCAAGCAAGTCGACTTCGTGGACTATCCAGTTCCCAACGAGGTCGTGCAGGCGCTCCGCGATGAGCGCCCCGATGACGCCGCCTACGAACTGCCGATGCCGGCCCCGGTGCAGTTACTCGCGCCGCAGGCGGAAGACGCCGCGTCACCGCTCAGCGATCCTCGCATCATCCGCGCATTGGGCTTGGCAGTCGATCGGACACGGCTGTTAGAGCGGCTCTACCAAGGCGAGGGGCGAGCCTCCGGGCCATGGCCGTCCCATCTCAAACCCTGGGCGTTGCCGGAAGACCGTCTGGCGACGCACCCCGGCTACGGTGACGCGCGCGACGTCGACCTTGAGGAGATCGGCGCGCTGATCGCCGCTGCGGGGGGCGCGAACGCGCTTGGACAGGTACCGTTCGTCGCCGCTGATGTGTTTGAAGGCTTCTTCGCCGGCTCAGGCGAAGCGGTGCGCTCAATGCTGGCGGACGCAACCGGCCTGGATGTTGACCTGGAGTATCGAGCGTTGGCCGATGCGATCGCTCAAATCGCGAACGGGGAACGCTTCCTCTTCCTCAGTTGGGGAGAAACGCCGCTCTCAGCAGATCCGACCGATGCCTGGCGGGCAGCGCTGCACTCCGCGGGCGAGCGCAACTGGGGCGGCGCGCCCGACCCGGAGTTGGACGCGCTGATCGAGGAGATGGGCATCACCTTCGATCTCAACGCGCGGCGCGGGCTGGCGCATCAGGTGCAGGAACGGCTGCTGAGCGGGGATTCGCCGCAGTGGATGATCAATCTGATTAACGGCACTCAGCTCGGGATCGCGCAACCCTATCTGCATCTCGACCCCCGCGCCCGCGAGTTCTCTTGGTCCTGGGATCGGCTTGCGAACAGTTGGCTCGACACGGGTCACGAGGAATACGACGCGGAGCGGGCGCTGCCGGAGCCGGAACCAGAGGCAGAAGGCGGCGAGTAGCGCGACGCTCAGGCGTAGCGGGCGCGATGGCTGCGCTCGAACTCCAGAATCCGCCGGTAGATTCTGACCATCTCGCGGTCCTGAGCCAGCGGTTCGCGCGGCGGACGGATCACCGCGCCGCCGAGCGCCGCGACGATCTCGTGGTGATCGTCAATGATGAAGTCCGGCTCGATGTCGGTGAAGAGGTGCAGCCGCTGGCGGTACTGGAAGATCGGCTTGCCCATAATCCCAGCCAGCAGCGGCCAGAGGTCGTGCTTGTCGGCCACCTCACGCCGCGCCCCGTAGCCCGACCACATGTAGACATGGTGGCCGCGATCCTGCAAGCGCTCCAGCACCTCCCGCGCATAGGGGCGAATCTGCAGATTCCAGGAGACCAGACAGCCGTCGACGTCGAAGAAGATGTTGAGCGGGCGCACGAAATGTAGGGTACCCCCTATGAGCGTGGTCGCCTGTCCACATCTGTCGAATCCGCCGCAAGGCCGCCACTTTCGGATGAAGGAGCGGTTGGAGTGCTGGCGCTGCGCCCTCCGCAACCGGCGAATGCTCCGCCGCTCGATCCTGACCAGCGCCGTCGTGGGGACGATCCTGGTGGCGATCAATCAGGGCACGGTGATCGTCGCCGGCGATGGCACGTGGGAGTTGGCCTGGAAGGTTCCGTTGACTTATTGCGTGCCGTTTCTGGTGGCGTCCTGGGGTGCGTTGGGGAATGCATACGCGCGGAACTAGGTCAAATATTCTTGATCCAGTCGCGGATGCAGTGTCACGATGTCCGCATGGCATGGGCAGTCCAACTCCACCCCGCGTTCCGGCGCGAATTCTCGACCCTGCCGGCCACGGTTCGACGTACCATGCTCGACCGTTTCGACCGATTGGCGCAGGATGGTCCGCAGCTTGGCCGGCCTGAGGTGGACACGCTTCGCAACTCTCAGTACGCGAACATGAAGGAGCTACGACTCGACACGGATCGCGGCGTCTGGCGCGTCGCCTTCGCCTTCGATCCTCGCCGGCGAGCAATCTTGCTGGTTGCCGGAGATAAACGAGGCGCAGATCAGCGACGGTTCTACAGGCGTTTGGTGAGCCAAGCCGACGCTCGCTATGCTGACCATCTAGAGCGACTCCGGGCCGAATAGGAGCCAGTGTGGTTACTCTGCAAGACCTTCTCAGTGAGATGTCCCCGGCCGAGCGTCAAGCGCACGATCGGCGGGTCGAAGCGCTCAATATGCAGCACGAAACACTGCGCGAATTCCGCAAAGCCCTTGTGCATGCGCACGACGTCATCGCCGGCTGCCCCTCTGCTTGCGACAACCATGGACCGGTGCCGCAGGAATCGAACGAGAAGATTCTTGGACTGCTCCACCAGTGCCTCGAGGCGATGGGAGGCCGACTCAGCGTCATTGTCGAACTGCCCGACCGGCCCCCGCTCGCCCTAACCAACTTCGAGGTCGCAGACGACGAATTCCACGAGCGCGGCGCCACCTACCACGAACTCACAACCCTGAAGGACAACTGGCTCCACGAGGCCAGACTCCCTGAGTAAGCGCAGACCACATAGGACGCCCGCGTCATGGCGACATTGCGCCCCGACTGGCTCGAGTCGGCGGAACGCGAACCGTCTTCCGCAGATGGCAAGTTTCGCAGCACCGCCTGACGTGAAGTCCCGTCGCTGCACCTTCCCGACGTTCGCCTCCCGTGCAAGTGCGCAACACGCTGAACTCGCCTCGAAGATCCCACTGACCTACTGCGTCCCCTTGCTGGTGGCCTCGTAGGGCGCGCTGGGCAACGCCTACGCGCGCAGCGATTAGGTGCGAATCCCCTGATCACGCAGCCGCGCGATCAGGTCCTCTTGCGTACCCGTGCCCTTCGTCGAATTGCACGCCCCGCAGAGCAGTTGCAGATTCTCAATGTGGTCAGTGCCCCCGCGAGAACGCGCCACGACATGATCGATCGTCATGTTGCGGAACGGGAACCAGGTCAGACAGCCGTTGCAGCGACCCTCTTGCGCGCCGTAGAGCAACTGCCTGTTCGACGGCGAACTGTACGGCGGCAAATCGCCCAGGTCAGTCCGCTGGGGGACATCAGTGCGGTGCGCTCCGGTGTAGAACAGACCCAGCTCGCGCTGCATACGAGTGCGGACGAGCTCGGCCGCCTTTGGTGAAATGTCGATCCCGACCCACTGACGCTCCAACTTCTCCGCCGCCACGCACGCAGTCGCGCAAACCGCAGAACGGATCGAAGACGAGATCGCCTGGGTGGGACGAGAGCGAGACGATCCGCTCCAGCAAGGCAAGAGGCTTCTGCGTCGGATAGCCAGTGCGCTCTCTGGCCCGTCCCTGGATCGGGCCAATGTCATCCCAGACTGAATCAACTGCGCGTCCGGGCTGTTCGTCCAGGTAGCGCTTGTAGCGAGGGACGCGCCCAGGTGCTGTCTGAACGACGCGACCTTGGGCGAGCGCCTGCTCCATCCGCTCGCGCGTCCAGCGCCAGACTCGATGAACGCCCAAAAACTCGTAGGTCAGATTCGGGCGGTTCCGATTGGGGTTCGTGAGATCCGTAAGCCGATAGCGCCGCCCCGTTTCTGGCTCGATGTGTCGATAGGCTCGCTCCGCGTATTCGGCGTCGTGCGGCTGGTACTGAGCGTGGTACGTCGCGGCGTCGGAGAGCGCATAGCGCAGGAGCAAATCGTGGTTGTTGGCCATGTTCCGCGTGGCCAGGCCTTTCGCTCGTTGCCGACGCCAGATGATGTCGTTGCGGAACTGCGCCTGGCCGAAAATCGAGTCCATCACCGTCTTCAGGTAGTGACCGGCGGTCAAGTCGCAATGCAGATAGATGGTGCCGTCCGGCTTCAGGATGCGCTTCAGCTCCAACAGCCGCACCGACATCATGATCAGGTAGGCCTTCATCGGCCTCCCGTGCGAGAGCCCCGCCGACTCAATCACCGCCGCCAGCGCCGGCTCGCGCTCCGCCACTTCGCCGTGCCAGGCGACATCGAGATCGTTCAGCGTCCAGGTGTCCTTGAAGGCAGCGCCCGCTGCCTCCGAGCCGATCGGCGCAGCGTAGTCGCGGTTGGAGTTGAACGGCGGATCGAGGTAGATCAGGTCGACAGAAGCGGAGTTCATGCCCCGCATGATGTCGATGTTGTCACCCGTCCAGAGCGTCTGATTGGCCCAGTTCGGCGGCATGGACTCACTCTAGCGGGGGGACCCAGGCCCCGCGTAGCAATGATGTCGCGTGGACTTCGCTGTCTCGCTGGCATTCGCCACCGCCGATCGCGGGCGGAGCTCATACGACGGGCACACACCGAGATCGACCGAAGTGCAGACCCAGCGGGCTGAGCAGAACTGGGCGCGCCAGGTCCAGCTAGTTCACTGTGTGTCGCTTGTGTACGCATTCTGGGGGCAATTTGGGAATGCGTACGTCCGCAGTCCACAAAGGAGTGAGGTGCTGCTGAGGGATCCTACAAGGACTACCCAGCAGCACCGTGGCCCACTTGGGCTTGGCCGTTGATATCCTAGCCTCGCCCTACCGGAGGTGCCCGCTAGCAGCGCCGGTACGTGGTTCGCTGACCCTTGCCGCAGTTGCCACACGGCGGCAAGCGGTCAGTGGCGTCGTCCAGGTAGACGGACCAGCCGCAGTTTGTGCAGCAGTAGCGTCCGACGCCTGGCTGTTCACCAATGTTCCACATGGGACATCACCTCCTTCCGTGAGAATTTCCGGAAGACACGCAGGCATGCCTCGCCGACTAGTTGCCGAGCTGCTTAGCAGCCCCACGAACGATTGCAGCGATGGTGCTCTGCATTTCTTGGCGCCGACCGATGATCGACGTACCGGGTTGGTCAAGCACACCAGCCGAGCGGAGCAAGCCCTGCTTCTGGTGAGTTTCGAAGTTGATCCCACGGATGAAATCCGCGAGCGAACTCAAATCGGCTTGCGGCGCTTGCTTATCCCATTCGTAGACGCAGCCAGCTAAAATGCGCAGCATTGTTGCCGTGTAAGCGAACGTCTTTCGACGCTGTTGCGGCAGGTAGTGCTCGTCCTCGCCGAAGTCGAGTAAAACGAGGTACTCGGCGCGCGCAATGGGCAAGAAGTCGTCTATCCAGTTCAGTCCATGGTCAACAATGCTCTCGAAGTTCTGATCGGCTTCTCGCTGACGCGTCTTGCTCACACGCCCGCCATACCCATACTCCAGGGTCTTGAGATTGGCGGCAAGCTGATTGAAGGAGAGGAGTTTTGGGCTCGTGTGAGCAACGCTTGGACGGTCCATCTCAACGAACTGCCTGAGCCATTCGCTGCGCTCCATTACCTCTTCTGCGGCGCGATTGAATGGATCGCGACGATCGAATCGGGCACGAGTGACGGCATCCAGCGGTCGTTGCTGCGCCATGTCTGCGAACATCTGGCGAATCGCGTGAGTCTTGGACTCCTCATAGATTGCAACGGGCATCAGAGACTGCTCGAATCGCTCAACGAGCTCTGCCCCCTCAGCCGTCTGAGCTGTCTGTGTACGAACCTGGCGGATCGCTGCGCGACGATGCTGCCCATCAAGCATTTTGAGGGCAGTGCGACCACCTTGTCGAATGCGGAACCTCCCAAGCACGCTCGGCGGACCGTCCTCTTGGCCGGGGAATGGCTCAAATTCGACGTACTTGGGATCGATGCTGAGGGTCACCGGCCCGAGTACCCATTGCTCGACATCCCGCAAGTAGTCGGCGATCGTGCTCGCGTGAGACGGAATGAATCGCCGCTGGTCCTGGATGATCTTCCTGTTGACCTCTTCTGGGAGTGAGTCGTCGAACTCTCCCATTTCCAAGACCAGATAGTAGACGGCACGCCCTCCCTGACAGAAACGATGGGCAACAGTCTCGAGAACTGGGACTTCTGACGTGCGCTGGACTACGAGTTCCACGACGGATCCTTTCGATACCCGGTTGCTTGCCCTCTGTAGAACATCAACCGCTGTCAGAAGAATAAGGGATTATTTTTCCTCTTGTCAAATGGAATAAAGAGGCCCTCGTGTAAAATCTTGCGCGAACACGTGTTGCCACACGGCGGCTTCCTGACAAGGGCACCGGTCATGAGATGTCCGCGACCGGAGTGGATAGCTACCGCGGCAACCCCAGACCTCTCGTCGCAATGATGTTCCGCTGAATCTCGCTCGTACCTGCCGCAATCGTCAGCGGCACTGCGTTCAGATACTCGTCCGGCATCCGCCCGTGCAATGGCGCGTACTCGTGCTCGCCTGAGATGTTGCCCCTCAGACCGAACATGTTGATCATCCCCGCCAAGCGCTGATTGATCATCGTGCCGTAGAGCTTCGACATCGACGCCTCGTGGTTCGGGACCAGCCCCTGCGACTGCATCCAGGCGACCCGGTAGGCGAGCCAACGACCGACCGTGAACTCGATCTGCAAGTCGGCGAGCTTGTTGCGCACGCGCACATCCTCGTCGGGACGGCGGCCGTCGGGGCCGGGGATTGAGGCCAACTCGGTCAACTCGTTCAGCAGCCGCACCCCCGACACCACGCGGCTAATCCCGGAGCGCTCGAAGTCGAGCGTCGTCGTCGCCACATACCAGCCGCGATTGACCTCGCCGACCATGTTCGCGCTGGGCACGCGCACGTCCTCGAAGAAGACCTCGTTGAAGTGGTGCCGGTTGGCCATGTTGACTAGCGGTCGCACGGTGATCCCGGGCGTCTTCATGTCGATTAGGAAAAACGAGATCCCGCGATGTTTGGGCGCGTCCGGCTCCGTGCGGGCGAGCATGAAGATCCAGTCGGCGTGCTGCGCGCCGGAGGTCCAGATCTTCTGACCGTTGATGATGTAGTCGTCGCCGTCGCGCTGAGCGCGGGTCTGGAGCGAGGCGAGGTCGGAGCCGCTGCCCGGCTCGGAGAAGCCCTGGCACCACTGGATGTCGGCGCTGCGGATGCGCGGGAGGAAGTACTCCTTCTGCTGATCGGAGCCGTACATGATCAGGGTCGGCCCGACGCGGTCGACGCCCTGGTTGTAGGTGGGCGCACGGTGGTGCGCCATCGTTTCATTGAACATCGCTTGACGAACGGGACCTGCGCCTGCGCCGCCATGCTCGACCGGCCAGCCGAGCGTGAGCCAGCCGCGGTCGGCAAGCCGGTGATGGAACTGTCGCGTGAACTGCCAGCGCGCCTCATTCGCCGCGCCGTCCTCAGCCGGCCCCTCGGAGAGGTCAGCCCAACCGGGTGGCAGTTCGTCGGCGAGGAAATCGATCACTTCCTCACGAAAGGCGAGGTCGGCGTCGGAGAAGCGGAAGTCCATCTCGGGCTCCATCGTTGCGGCTGCTCGGCGTGCTCTGAGAGTATCAGCGACCGGAGCGGCTGACGTTAGACTCTCGCGCATGGCAATCGCGAATACGGGCGCGCTGGCGCAGGTGCGGGTGCTCGATCTCACCGACGACCGCGCCATCTACGCGGGTAAGTTGCTGGGCGATCTAGGCGCGGAGGTGGTGCGCCTGGAACCGCCCGGCGGCGATCCGCTGCGCGAGCGCGCGCCCTTCCACGCTGAGAGCGGCGCATCGCTCTGGCACGCCTTCTTCGCCAGCTCTCGCCGTTTCGTCGCAGTCGCAGACGAGCCCGCCGCAATTCGCGCACTCGCCTCCGAAGCCGACATCGTGCTCGATTGCGGGCGGCTCGCCGCCGCGGGATTGAGCGGCGAGCAGCTAATCGCGGCGAATCCGCCACTTGTAGTGGTGGATGTCAGTTCGTTCGGCCCGGACGGGCCGTGGGCCGACTATCTCGCGCCCGGGTTAGTGGCCGAGGCGCTCGGTGGCGTCGCGGCAACGAGCGGCGACGCGGACACGCCGCCGCTCAAGCTCTACGGAGACCAGTACGCCTTCGTCGCCGGAACCTACGCAGCCGTGGGGGCGCTGTCGGCGCTGCGACATGCGAGAGTGGCCGGAGCAGGTCAGGTCGTTCGGCTATCGGTGCATGAGGCGTTGTCGAGCATCCTCGAGCACGTGTTGATGTGGGCTTGGTATCACGAGTTACTGCCCTTTGCCGACGGTCCGGTCTTGCCGCGCCAGGGATCGCTGCACTGGTCGGGCGCCTATGTGGTGATGCAGGCGCTCGGCGGCTCGATCATGATCACGCCGACGCCCGACTTTCAGAAGCAAGTCGTCTGGCTGATTGAGGAGGACACCGGACTGGAGCTGCTGGATGAACGCTTCCTCGACCCGGCCAATCTGGCTGAGATGGTCGAACTGACCATGAACACGCTGCGCGAATGGGTCGGAACGAAGGAGGTGGAGCCGTTCTTCCACGAGGCGCAGGGGCGGCATCACCCCTACGGCTGGGTGATGACGACGCCGGAAGTCGCCGCCAATCCGCAACTGGAGGCGCGCGATTGGTGGACGGACTACCAAGCCGACGGCGCGGCTGTAACGGGACCGGGCGCGCCCTATCACTTCTCGGCGACTCCGTGGTCGCTCGCGGACGGCGGAGACACGCGCTCGGTCTCGGCAGACGAGGTAATCGACGCGGTGGGTTGGGGCGACTGATGTCCGGACCACTTGAGGGCGTGCGCATTCTCGATTTCACGCATGTGCTGGCGGGCCCGTTCTGCACGCGCGTGCTCGGCGACATGGGCGCGGATGTGGTCAAGATCATGACGTCGACGCGGGCTGGGCTTGCGGGCGGGCCGGAGCATCCGTACCACGTGATGTGGAATCGCAACAAGCGGGTGCTGCAACTGGACCTCAGCCGCGACGAAGCGCGGACAATCGCACGCGACCTCGCGCTCAAGGCCGATGTGGTGATCGACAACTTCTCGGTGGGCGTGCTCGACCGCTGGGGCTTGGGCTACGAATCTGTCGCAGCGGAACATCCCGATGTGATCTACGTCGGCATGAGCGGCATGGGTGTGACCGGGCCGTGGGCGTCGTATGTGACCTACGCGCCGACCGTTCACGCGCTGGCGGGGCTGACCTATCTGACCGGCGTTCCGGGGCGGAATGACATCGGGATTGGCTTCTCCTACAACGACCACATGGCCGGACTGCACGGAGCGGTCGCGGTGCTGGCGGCGCTCGAAGCTCGGCGGGCAACCGGCCGCGGCCAACGAGTAGACATGTCGCAGTTCGAGGTCGGGGTGACGTTCTCAGGCGTGGCCCTGTTGGACTGGTTCGCTAATGGGATCGCAGCGGAACCGGTCGGGAACGATCCGGCCTGGGAGCGCTGGGCGCCTCATGCGGTCTACCCGTGCAGCGGAGAAGACGCCTGGATCGCGATCGCGGTCGTGTCAGATGATCAGTGGCATTCATTATGTCGTGTCTTAGACGCTTCGGACTGGGCGGCGGACGCGCAGCTGGCGACCACAGAGGGGCGCTGGGAGCGGCGTTCTGAGCTGGATGCAGGGATCGCGGCGTGGACTGCCGCGCGGGATCGGTATGAGATTATGGAAATCTTGCAAGCGGCCAGAGTTCCGGCAGGCGTGGTGCAGACCGGCGAAGACCTGACCACCCGCGATCCGCAGCTTCGACACGCCGAGATGTACTTCACGTTCGAGGAGACGCATCCAGCCCTGGGAGAGGTACGGGGAGACCGTTTACCGCTGCAATTTTCAGCGACGCCGGTGAGCGAGTATCGGCGCAGCGAGATGTTCGGCGAGTCGAACACATCGGTTGCGTCGGACTGGCTAGGCATGAGCGCGGATGAGGTGGCGATGCTCGAGGCTGACGGCATCTTCGAATAGCTCATCCACGCTCCAAGGCCTGGTATGAGTCGGTAATCTCGCGGAAGTTGACGATCCGCACGTCAAGCCCGCTCTCGGCGCAGAGCTCGAAGGCTCGATTCATTGCACTGACGATCCAGCGATCATCGTTGCCGAAGACGCCGCCGCCAACGCTGGTGAGGTAGACGGGCGCGCCCGGGTAGCGATCGGCGTTCTCAATCGCAGCCAACAGCGTCGCCTCGTACAGCGCTTCGAGGATGAGCGCCGCAAAGCGATTGGCCTGCCCACTTGACTCAGGCCAATACGCGAGCGGCAGCGCAGAACAGTACGCCTGAGAGACGAGATGTCCCGCGTTGGGGTAGGTGACCTCGACATCCCAGTGGAGGCCGATCCGCAGGCAGGAGCGCAGTTTGTCGACCTCTGAGGATTCCAACGCTGAGAATCTCGCATCGAATGCGCTGAGCAATCCACGAGCGGGCATGGCGTAGCCGTTGCGCATTTCAAAGAGCGGCTCTCCGCCGCCAGAGAGCCAGTCCTGAACGTCACACAGACAGTCGATCTGCTGGTCGGCGGTCTGCCCGATCTGATCGCCGAGCGGCACGAAGTAGTTGCGGTAGACAGTTGCGGCGGCCGCGGCTACCGCACAGGCAGGCCCCTGAGTGTGGTCGCGGGCGTAGCCAGTGATCCCCGCTTCGGGAGTGACGTCCGGGCTGACCATCTCCAAAAGGTTGAATTGGGAAGCGGCCTGGATCAGTGCATGGGCATTGGCGGGGTCGCCGTGAAGCGCGCCGGCTTCTCCGACGATATTGCGGACGCGGATTGGGGTTCCGCGCCGAATGTCAACCCGCTCACGCAGTTCGGCGAGGGTTGGAGTTTCGAGTGTGCCGATGGCGAAGGAGCGTCCGTTGGCGCGAGAGCGCAGGGTCTCGCCAGCGACCCTGAGATTGGCATAGACGGCGTCCGAGGTCTCCTGGAAGCCGAAGAGTCGCTCGAACCAGTCAGCGGGCATCGGCGGCGCTCCTCCCCGGCGTGTTCAGGGTGTTCAGCGATAAATTTTTTGGGCGGCGCTCGATCCGCTTCGCCTTGGAATTTGCAGGGGTTTGGCGTTCAGGCCGTTCAGGGATGTTCAGCATGGTTTGAGGGCTGCCGGGAAGAAAAAACGGAGACAGGCAGAAAAACAGCCGCACGCGGGCAGAACACCCACACCAGGACCAGGGGAAGGAGGTGATAGGCATGAGCAGCGCTTTCCGGTTGATCTTTTCTAGAACGGGTCATCGAATTATATCGCGCCGGGAGCTGGATGGGGCGTCAGCGGGCGGTTTCGCGCCAACTGCGGATGTAGATGGACTGCTCGGCGGTCTGGGGCGTTCGGGATGCCCATATCTCGAATCGGGAAGCGGCAGTGCGTCGCATCCCCAGGCAGCAGATGGGCATAGGGTCGGAGTTCATGCTCCTGCGTCAGGTCGATGAAGACGTTGACACCGGCCTCAAGCACGCGCTTGAGCTTGGCTAATGCGGATTGCTCAGTCCTATCGCCCGGGTAGTTGCCCGCGAGGAACTGGTCGGGGACGATCCAGAAAGATTGGGGGTGAGGGAGGTTGGTCATGCCATGTTGTGTCGCGTAGCGACGAGCATTCGGTCGTGGCGAAGAACCTAGCGATTCGCCAGGCCCCCTTTTGCCCTCGATCTCTCCCCCCGCAGTGCGGGGGGAGAGTAGATATCGCTGACCCTTAGTGCCGATTGGAGTAGTCAATCTCCTTCGACGTGATCACCTCGATCAGCGCCGGCTGACCTTCCTCCGTCGCCGCGATCCCGCGCTTGAACGCCTCCTTCAGATCACCAGGCGACTCCACTCGCTCTCCGTAGCCGCCGAAGGCCTTGGCCATGTCGGCGTAGTGACCGGAGATATCGGTCGCCCGATACTTCTCCGTCGCCGTCTTCATGATTGGAAGCTCGATCGCCATCGAGAAGTTGTTGAGCAGCACACTGAGGATCGGGATGTTTTCGCGCACCGCCGTCTCGAAGTCCATCCCGGTCATGCCGATCGCGGCGTCGCCCCAGACGTTGAGACAGGTCTTCTCGGGGGCGGCGACTTTTGCGCCCATCGCGTAACCGAGGCCGGTGCCGAGTTGGGTGGTCTTGCCCCAGCCGATGTAGCTCAGCGGCGTGGTTGAGTTCCAGAACGGCGACATCTGGTCGCGCGGCGAGCCGGCGTCGTGGGTAGCGACCACGTTGTCGATCCCGACCGTCTCGTCCAGCGTCGCGTGCAGATCCTTCAGCGCCCGGTACGGGTTGATCGGAGCTTCATTGTGGTCGCTCTTGTGCGACCAGTCCGCGCGCCACTCACCGTTGATCCGGGCGATCGCGGCGGCGATGGCGTCCGCGCGACCGCGCGGTCCCGAGATCAGCTCCCGCACCTCGCCGATGATCGCGTCAAGCACGAGCCCTGCATCGCCGACGATCCCCTCCGAGATCTCCACCTCGTTGTTGAAGTCCTCAGGGTCGAGCGTCGAGTGAATGTAGTACGGACCTTTGGGCATCGCCAGACCGAAGCCGGTCTTGGCGAAGGAGCAGCCGATGCCGAAGATCACGTCGGCGTTCTGGACGAACTCATGCACCGCGCGCGGGAAGGCGCGGCCACCCGAGCCCAGCGAGAGCGGATGCGTTTCCGGGAACGCGCTCTTGCCCTGGAGCGAAGTCGTCACCGGCGATTCGAGCAGCTCGGCCAGTTCCTTGAGCTGATCCCAAGCCTTGGCGTAGTGCACGCCCTGGCCCGCGTAAATCACCGGGCGTTCGGCGTTGACCAGCGTCTGCGCCGCCTTGCGCGCATCAGCCGGGTCGGGGCCGGTGCGGTGTGATGGCGTGGGCCGGTAGTCGATCGGCTCCTCGTGCTCAGCGCCCCAAATGTCGCCGGGAATCTCAAGCACTACCGGTCGCGGACGACCGTTGCGGGCGTGGGTGAAGGCGCGGCGCACGGCGTTGGAGAGATCGTTGGGGTCGGTGAGCTGCTCGGTCCACTTGCTCACGTGCTGGAAGTTGACCAGGCCGCTGAAGTTGGGCGCGACGTTTGTCTGCGCGCGGGCGTAGCCACCGGGAATGGCGACCATTGGAGCGGACTCGCTGTAGGCCTGGGCGAGACCGCCGAATGAGTTCTCGGAACCGGGGCCGTTCTGGGTCAAGTAGACGCCGACCTGATCGCCCGACGTCATCCGGCCGAAGGCGTCGGCCATATGGATCGCCGTGCGCTCCTGCCGCACGACAATCGTGCGGATGTCGGCTTCGGCGGCGGCTTCGAAGATCGGATTGACGGGATAGCCGACCACAAAGTCGACCCCCTCACGCTTCAACATCTCGGCGATCGCGTTTGCGGTTCTCATGCGTGCTCCTCGTGCATTCGCGCTCAGGGGCGCGGATTTGGGCGGCTAGGACTATCCGTCTGAGTGTACGGGAGGTTTCCGGTTCGCCCAGGGCTGCAACTGCTCCAGCGCCGAACCGATCCGAATCAGCGACGCTTCGTCGGCATAGGGGGCGATGAAGTGGGTACCGATCGGCAGGCCGTCCTCGTTCCAGTAGAGCGGGATCGAAGCGGCGGGGTTGCCGGCTGAGTTGAAGGTAGAGGTGTAGGCGACGGTATAGGCGACGTCCTCGCCTTGGGCGCGCATGTCGTCGCGGTCGAGGTTGAGGTGACCAAGCGGGAACGGCGGCATCGCCATCGTCGGCGTCAGCATCAGGTCATAGCCGGTAAAAAAGCCGGCCACGATCCGCCCGATCGCGTGGACGGCGCGAGTAGCGCGGATGTAATCGGCGGCGCTGGGCTGTTCGGAGTTGATCATCTGCCACGTGATCGGCTCGACGTCTTCGGGATTAGGTTCGCGGCCGAGTTGGGCAGCGCGATCTTGGACGGCGACAAGCGTGCTGGGGCGAACGACATTCCAGAGGGCAATCCGCAGTTCTTCGGGGATCTCCAACTCCGCCTCTTCAACCTCAAGCCCAAGCTGGCGGCAGAGGTCGGCGGCGTGCTCCACCGCAGCGATGCAGTCAGGATGCGTCTCAACGCCGTTAAAGGCGTTCGTGATCACGCCAATCCGCATTTGACCAAGATCACGTCCAACCTCCTCAGCCCACGGGCGCTCGGGCGGCGGCGCATAGTACGGAGCGCCAAGATCGGGACCGGCAGTCGCATCGAGCAACGCCGCAGAGTCGCGCACGCTGCGAGAGACCGCGTGAATCGTCGACTGCCCCGCCCAACCTTCGCCCACATCGGGACCCGAGGGAGTACGCGCCCGGGTCGGCTTGAGCCCAAACAGGCCGCAGCAGGAGGCGGGAATGCGAATGCTGCCGCCCCCATCGGAGGCGTTCGCAATCGGCAAGATTCCCGCCGCCACCGCCGCCGCCGCGCCCCCGGACGATCCGCCCGCCGTGTGCTCGAGATTCCAGGGGTTGCGAGTCTTGCCGTGGACGATCGACTCGGTCGTCGCGGTGATCCCGAACTCAGGCGAGGTGGAGCGTCCGAAGATGGACAATCCCGCCGCCTTGTATCGCGCCGTCAACTCATGGTCGTGATCGGGCACGTAGTCGACGAAGATCCGCGAGCCGTTGCTCATTGGCTGACCCGCATAGAGCAGGTAGAGGTCCTTGAGCAGAAAAGGCACGCCCGTGAACGGTCCCTCGGGCAGACCGGCGTAGGCGCGTTCTCGCGCCTCGTCGTAGTAGGGATAGACCACTGCGTTGATCTGCGGGTTGACCCGTTCTGTGCGCTCGATCGCTTCTTCGAGCAGCTCGGCCGCTGAGACTTGCCCGCTGCGAACCATTTCGGCGAGATCGGTCGCGTCATAGTCGGAGTAGTTCTGAATAGCCATGACAATCCTCCACGTGGCGTAAATGGCGCGTTCGCTTCGAGCAGGATACCGAGTAGGCGTAGGCTTGCGGCAGTTCCGAAGGAGCCACAATGCGCGTCGATGGCCGCCGAACCAGCGAAATCCGTCCGCTCTCCTTCGAGACCAACGTGCAGATGCACGCCGCAGGCTCCTGCATCGTCAGCGCGGGTAACACCCGCGTGCTCTGCGCCGTCTCGTTCGAGGACAGCGTGCCCCGCTTCCTGCGCGGTACCGGTTCCGGCTGGGTCACAGCCGAGTACAACATGCTCCCGGCCAGCACCAACACGCGCACGAACCGCGAGCGCGCCCTTTCCTCCGGACGCACGCACGAAATTCAGCGCCTGATCGGGCGCAGCCTGCGCGCCGCGCTCGACCTCGATCGGCTCGGCGAACGTACTTTCACCATCGATTGCGATGTGCTCCAGGCCGACGGCGGCACTCGTACAGCCGCCATCACAGGCAGTTGGGTCGCCCTGCGCCTGGCCCTAGCCCGCGTCGGCATGGCAAACCCGCCTCTGAACGGAGCGGTCGCCGCAATCTCAGTCGGGATCGTCGCCGGCGAGGTCCTGGTTGACCTCTGCTACGAGGAGGATTCCGCCGCCGAAGTCGACTTCAACGTCGTCGCTCTGGACACCGGCAGCCTGATCGAGGTCCAGGGCACAGCCGAAGGCGCTGTCTTCAGCCGCGATCAGTTGAACGAAATGGTGCGCGCCGCCGAGTCCGCTTTGCCCGGCGTCTTCGCCGCGCAAGAGCAGGCAATCGAGGACGCTCAGAAATAGTCCGCGTAGAGCCCGAGGTAGTCGCCGCCCACGACCAGGATGTGCGCAGGACCGGATTCCTCCTCAGCCTGCTGCCCGGGGAAATTGCTCAGCAGACGGAACCCGCCGGGCGATCGCTCCTCGGCAAAGTCAACCACATCAGCCCCGACCTGGCCCACATCCTCCCACAGCGCCCGCTGCGAGACTCCGCTGCGCGGAACCGCCAATACAGCCAGTGGCGGCAGCGCCCGATTGGGACTGGAGAACCCCACCGAAACCGTCACCTGCCACAGATTCGACCTGCCCGCCGCCAGCACCGGCAGCGCGTTGTAGAAGACCGTCGATTCGGTCTCGTGAACGACTTCCCGGCCGTTCGCCCTCACAGCCTCTAGCCACGGCTCCCCGGTCGGCGCAAAACGCGAGACGTCAAGCTCAGGCGCCGCGTGAACCTGCAAGTGCGCATGCGGCTGCGACTGCTCGCCCATCGAGCCGAAGTTGCAAAACACGCGAAAACCGGAAGCCGCCCGCTGCGGATTGCGATCTTGCATCCACTCAATCACTTGCAGCGCGTGATCTCGAGCGGTGCGTCCCACCTCGCCTAAATCCCGCCACAGATCCGACTGTTGCGCGTAGAAGCGCCGACCGTTCGTGGGCGGATGCTCAAGCGGGATCACCAGCGACGTCAGATCGAAAAAGAGGAACTGATTCTCGAAGACGAAGACCTCAGGCCGCTCATCCGACCAGGGCGAACTCGGATCGCCGCGCCGTGAATCAATGAACCCGCGATGACCGTCCCGAAAAAAGAGCGCAGACTCCCGCCCCTCGGCAATGCCGCAGAAGACGCAATAGCGCGTGTGCTCTTGTCCCGGCTTCGGTGGCATAGATGCAGCGTCGCACTGAACGCGCGGGCGATCAATCAGGGCGTTGATACGCTCTACACATCCGACGCGCTCGAAAGGCGGTGCTCAATGGTCCGCGTAATCCCGTTTCGCGGTCTGCGCTACGACCCGACGGTCGTCGGAGACTGGGGAGCAGTCCTAGGCCCGCCCTACGACATCGTCGACGCAGCCCAGACGGCAGCTCTGAGATCAGCGAGCCCCTACCAAATCGCGCACATCGAGATGGCGACCGGAGAAGACGAGATCGCGACTGCCGCACGGCGGCTCAGGGACTGGCAAAACGCAGGCGCGATCGTCCGCGACGAGCAGCCCGCGTTCTACCTCCACGAGCATCGATTCACCGCCGACGGCAAGGAGCAGACCCGGCGCGCCCTCTTCGGCGCGGTAGAACTGTCCGACTGGGGCACCGAGGGCGTGATGGCGCACGAACGCACGATGCCCGGCCCAAAAGCGACCCGCACCGCACTGCGCTCAGTCGTCGGCGCGGATGTCTCGCCGCTGATGGCCTTCGTCCCCGACACCGACGGTGCGCTCGCAGCCCTGATCGACACCGCGGCGCAATCGCAGCCTGTCTGCGAGGGAGTCGATCCAATGGGAGACGCCCACACCTTGCGAGTGCTGGACGAACCCGCCGTCGTCGCCGCCATTGAAACAGCCTTCGCCTCCCAGCGCGTCTACATGGCCGACGGTCACCACCGCTACGAGTCCGCCCTCGCCTCCCAGGACGAACGCCCAGGCTCACGAAGCGTCCTTATGGGAATCGTCTGCGCGGGCGATCCGGCGCTGGCGGTCGGCGCAACCCACCGCGTCGTCCACACCCCCGCCCCACCCGATCTACTCGACCGAATCGCCGAATCGTTCAACGTCCAAGCGGTCGCCGAAGCCGGCATCCAAACCGAACTGCCCGACGGCAGCGCCACAATCGGCATGAACCTCGCCGACAACTCCTATATACTCACCCCAACCCAATCCGCCTACGCCGCAATGCCCCAGTCCGTACCCGAATCCTGGCGCGAACTCGCCCCCGCTCTCCTCCAATACGCCATCCTGGAACCCGTCTTCAGCATCGACGCCGAAGCGCTCGCGGGAGGCCAAGCTGTCACCTACACCCACCATCTCTCCGAGGGCCTGGACGCCCTCAAGGCAGGCGCCGCCTCCGCCGTCTTCGCGCTCCCGGCCCCAACTTTGCAAGACGTGATCAGCACCGCCGACGCCGGCGGCTTCATGCCCCAAAAATCGACCTACTTCGTCCCCAAACTCCCCACCGGCCTCGTCCTCCATCCACTCGGCTGAGCCGCCTCTACATCTGCGCCTGAGCCAACGCCTCAATCCCGTCAATCTCCACGATCGCCCGCTCCTCGGCAGACGTCAGCGCGCGCGAGATCGTCAGTGCCATCAGCGCCTGTCCACTCGGATCGTCCGGGTTGAAACCCACATCCATCGCCGCAATGTTCACATCCAGCCGACCCAGCGCCAGCCCCACCTCCCCAATCCGACCGGGACGGTCCTCGTTCCGCAGCACCAGCAAATGCAGATGCTCAAGCCTCCGCCGTTGCGGACCGGCGATATGCACATGAAACCCATTGATCTGCACCGTCGCCGCGCGCCCGTGCTCCAGTGTGCCCATCAGCGAGGTTTCACCATCGGCGGTGTGCAGTTCCACCGTGATCGCCGAGGTGTACGGCTCCGCGTCAGGCGACTTCCGCTCCGTGATTCGCCAGCCGCGATGACTAATCACGTTGTTCACATTGACCAGGTTCACATGTTCATCGGAGATCGGCGCAAGCAGCCCCGCAATCACCGAGGCCTTGAGCGGCGTCACATCGTGATTCGCGATCTCGCCCCGATAGTCAATCGCAATATCGCCCCACTGACCCGAAGCGAGCTGGGTCGCCAGCCGCCCGCACATCTCCGCAACTGCGAGATACGGCCCCACCACTTCCAGTGATTCGGGATCGATGAACGGCGCGTTCACAGCCGCCGCCGTCGGTTCCCCCCGCAGCACACGCAGACTCTCGCGCGCGATCTCAACCGCAACCCGCTCCTGAGCTTCCTGCGTAGACGCGCCCAGATGCGGTGTCGCCAGCACCCGCGGATGCCGAACCAACGGATTCTCGACCGCAGGTTCCTCAGCGAAGACATCCAGCGCAGCCCCGCCGAGCGGCCCCTGATCCAGCGCAGCGCCCAAAGCGGCTTCGTCGATCAGACGCCCCCTAGCCGTGTTGACCAGCAGCGCCCCCTGCTTCATCCGTCCAAATTCCCGAGCCCCAAGCAGCGGCGGCGCATCCGGCGCGGCGGAGCTATGCAGCGTGACCACATCCGACTCGGCCAGCAGATCATCGAGCGGCGTCAGTTCGACCCCGACCGCCCGCGCTCGCTCCTCCGGCAGAAACGGATCAAACGCCAGCACTCGCATCTCCATCGCCTGGAGCCGCCGCGCCACCGCCGAGCCAACTAGTCCCAACCCGATAATCCCCGCCGTCTTGCCCCGCAACTCCGCCCCCACAAACTCCGCCCGCGCCCAGCGACCGCCGCGCAGCGCGGCATTCGCGTCAGCCAAATGCCGCGCCAGCGACAGCATCAGACCGATCGTCAGCTCCGCCGCCGAAACCGTGTTCCCCCCGGCCGCGTTGATCACCGTGATCCCCTGCTGGCTCGCCGCATCCAGATCAATGTTGTCCACCCCCGCCCCAGCTCGCGCGATCAGCCGCAGCTTCGGCGCAGCCCGAATCAGCCTTGCATCGACGCGAGTCCCGCTCCGCACGATCAATCCGTGATACGGCCCAATCGCCTCCCGCAACGCGACCGGATCCAACTCGTAGCACAGATCAACATCCGCCTCTGCCGAAAGCAGCGCGACCCCCTCCTGCGACAGCGGCTCGGTGACGAGGATGCGCACTGGCCCGCTTCCCCCGCGCTCTTCGGAGCTAGCTGCCGGCGATCCCCGGAATCACCGCTCCCGCAGCAGGCGCGAAACCCTCTTCCACCAGGACAGATTGGAGCGCGGCAAAGCACGCCGCCATCTCGCCCTCGTCAAGCCAGCCCAGATGACCGATCCGGAAAATGTCGCTCGCCAGCTTGCCCTGACCGCCCGCGATCACCACGTCGTACTGCTCCCGCAGCCGTTTCGACAGCGCCGACTGAACTACGCCCTCGGGCACCCGCACAGCAGTCACGGTGTCGGAGGCGTACCGCTCGTCCGCCAGCAATTCCAGCCCCATCGCCTTCACCGCAGCGCGGGTCCAACTCGCAAAGCGGTGATGACGCGCGTAGATCGCCTCAGTCCCCTCCGCAGCGAGTAGCGGCAGCGCCGCATCCATCGCGTAGAGCGTTGGCAGCGCTGGCGTCCACGGCGGTTGACCCCGCGTCGCGTACTCGTGGTGAGTCGTGAGATCGAAGTAAAACTTGGGCATCGTCGACGCTTCCGCCGCCGCCCAGCCGCGCTCCGAGAGCGCCGCCATCGCAATCCCGGGCGGCGAGAGCCAGCCCTTCTGCGAAGCCGTCACCACCGCATCCAGTCCCCACTCGTCCATCTGCATCTCGATCGAGCCGAGCGACGAAACCGCGTCAACGATGATCAGCGGATCCGCGACCTCCCGCACCGCCGCCGCGATCGCCGCAATCGGATTCGTGACCCCGGTCGACGTCTCGTTATGTGTAATCAGCAGCGCGTCGTAGTCGTCCTCAGCGATCAGTTCCGCGACCAATTCTGGCGTCGCCGCATCCCCCCACTCGATCTGCGACCGCTCCACATCAGCCCCGTACTGCTCGGCAATGCTGGCGAAACGATCCCCGAACGAGCCGACCGTCACGCAGAGCGCCTTGTCCCCAGGCGAGAGCGTGTTCACGATCGCCGCTTCCATCGCTCCGGTACCGCTGCTGGAGAGAATCAGAATCTCCTGCTCAGTCCCGAAAAACGGCTGAATCCCGCAAGTCAGCCGCTCAAGCAGCCCGGCGAACTCGGGGCCGCGATGGTTGATCATCTCCCCCGCCGCCGCCGCGAGCACATCGGGCGGGCACGGCGTGGGACCGGGAATGCGAAGGTTGGTAGGCATGGTGCGGCGACAGGCCTTCTCTACGATGTGATCTGCGCGTACTGCACTGAGCCTAGTCAGCGCTTGGAGTGGCGACAATGTCGGATTTGTCAGCCGCGTTGCGTCAGTTGCCCAGCGTCGATCGGCTGCTCTCCGATCCCGCACTCTCGGAGCTCCGCGCCCGGCTCCCCCACGACCTCTGCGTAGCGGCCGTGCGTGACGCACTCGCGCAGGCCCGCGCCGAAATTCAGGCAGGACGGAATCCCGTCCCGACCGCCGAGACCCTTGCGAGACAAACGGCCGCAACCCTGGAGCGCCGCTACGGCCGCTCGCTCCGCTCAGTCGTGAATGCGACCGGCGTCGTCATCCACACCAATCTCGGGCGCGCTCCGCTCTCGCAAGCCGCGACCCAAGCGATGACCCAGGCCGCGGCCGCTTACTCCAATCTCGAATTCGAACTCTCCACAGGCACGCGCGGCTCGCGTGCGACTCATCTCGATTCACTGCTCACGGCCGCGACCGGCGCAGAAGCCGGCATCGCCGTCAACAACAACGCCGCCGCCCTCTACTTCGTGATGTCGGTGTTCGCGGCCGGCCGCGATCTGATCGTGAGCCGCGGTCAGGCGGTCGAGATCGGCGGCGGCTTCCGCATCCCCGACGTCATCCGTCAGAGCGGGGCGCGCCTGGTCGAAGTCGGCACGACCAACCGCACTCGAGCCCAGGACTACCGCGACGCCCTGAGCGACGAGACCGCTGCCCTCCTCCGCGTCCACTCCTCCAACTTCCGCATCATCGGCTTTGTCGAAGAGACCACCGTCGCCGAACTGCGCGCCGTAGCAGACGATCACGAGACCCAAACCGCATCGCCCCCGCTGCTCATCGACGACGTAGGCAGCGGCTGCCTGCTCGACACCCGAAACTACGGACTCGCCTACGAACCGCGCCCCCAAGACTCCGTCGCGGCCGGCGCGGACCTGGTGCTGTTCTCGGGCGACAAGCTGCTCGGCGGCCCCCAGGCAGGAATCATCGTCGGCCGCGAATCGGCAATCGCCCCGCTCCGCCGGCATCCCCTCATGCGAGCCTTGAGACCGGACAAGACCACGATCGCCGGACTCGCCGCAACGCTGGAGCACTACCTGGCCGGCGAAGCCGAAACCCAAATCCCGATCTGGCAAATGATCGCCGCCGAGCCGGCAACTCTCCGCAAACGCGCGGAATCATGGCAGGCAACCCTCGGTGCGGGCCAAGTCTCCCAATCGGAATCCGCCATCGGCGGCGGCTCACTCCCCGGCGAAACCAGGCCAACCTGGGTCTGGAGCATTCGCCGCGAACACCCCTCCAAATTCGCCGAAGCCCTGCGCCGCTCGAATCCCCCCGTAATCGCCCGCGTAACCGACGACCAAATCCTCCTCGATCCCAGAACCGTCCTCCCCGGCCAAGACCAACTCGTAATCGCCGCCCTCCGAGCAGCGCTCGGAGAGGTCGCATGATCGTCTTCGCCGCGATCCTCCCCCACCCCCCAATCCTGCTGCCCGAAATCGGACAAGGACGCGAAGCGGCAGCCTCTGCCACGCTCAACGCCTACGCCCAAATCGCACAGCGACTCAGGCAACTCAACGTCGACCGCTGCATCCTGATCTCGTCGCACGGAATCATAACCTTGCGCCGCTTCCACCTGCTGACCGCGCCAATGCGTGGCCATTTGGGAACCTTCGGCGCGCCCGGCCTGGAATTCTCCATCAACCCCGACAACCAACTCACCACAGCCATCGCTGAAGCATCCCGAGAGGCGGGAATACCGCTCATACCAGTAGCCGCGTGGGAGACAAGCGATCACGCCAGCGCCGTACCGCTCACCTTGCTCGCAGACGCCCTGCCGCCCCAAATCGCGGTCGTCAGCATGAGCTTCCTCGACGGTTCCGCGCACTACGAGCTTGGCCAAGCAATCGGCGCAGCGATAGCCTCCCTAGACGGAAATCTGGCCATCCTCGCCTCGGGCGACGCCGTCCATACCCTCTCCGAAGCGTCTCCCTATGGCTCCCATCCGCTCGCGCCGGAAACGCAAGCGCGGATCGAGCGAGCCATCGAGAACTGGGATCCCGCCGATCTGATCAGCCTGGATCCCGCAGTGCGGGAAGCCGTAGACGAATCGATCGTTTCGCCCACGCTCATTCTGATGGGCGCATTGCACGCGCTGACCTGCCGCCCGCGTATTCTGTCCACTGAAGCGCCTTGGGGCGTGGGGTACCTCTGTGTCGCTGTAGAGATGGATTGAGCGTGGACGCCAAGAGCGCAACAGCGCTGGAGTTCCCCAAGGTGATCGCTCGCCTCGCCGAGCACTGCGCCACCCCCGCAGGACGCGAACTCGCGCTCGCCTTAACTCCCAGCGCCGACTCCGACGAAGTCCGCCGCCGACTCTCCGCCACAGCCGAAGCCCGAACCTTGGCCAGGGTCAAGCCCAACTTCTACATCGGCCAAGCCCCTGAGGTCGCCGGATCGCTCCTCGCCGCCAGTCGCGGCAGCGTCCTCCCCGCGATCGACATCCTCGAAATCAAGGTCCTCCTCCGCTCCGCCAGACATACCCGCAACCACTTGGCCCCGCTCACCCGCGAGTTGCCCCAACTCGGACGGGTCGCCCAGCGCATCGCCGACTTC
Source organism: Dehalococcoidia bacterium (assembly GCA_963555985.3). Lineage (GTDB taxonomy): Bacteria > Chloroflexota > Dehalococcoidia > Bin125 > Bin125. The sequence continues at coordinate 4,306 of CAUVXV020000006.1, read as the reverse complement.
TCCCCCTTAATCCGCGAAATCGAAGACACCATTGACGAGCGCGGAGAAGTCCCCGACCGGGCCAGCCCCAGACTCGCGGAAGCGCGCGCCGAAGTCCGCACGATGCAGAGCCGCCTCGAACAGCAACTCGAACGCATCCTCCGCCGCGCCGTCGGCGAGGGCGTGGCCCAGGAAGCGCTGGTCACCGAGCGCGACGGCCGCTACGTGATCCCGGTCAAGGCCGAAGCGCGGGGCGCGCTGCCCAGCGTCGTCCACGACGTCTCCGCCAGCGGCGCAACCCTCTTCGTCGAACCGCTCGCCGTCGTCGAACTGGGCAATCGCCTGCGCGAGGCGCAGCGCGAAGAACAGCGCGAGATCGAGCGCATCCTGCGCGAACTCTGCAAGGCGATCGGCGCGGAGGCAGGCGCGATCCGCGCCGCTGTGCGCTGTCTCGCCGAAATCGATCTCGCCCGCGCCAAAGCGCTGTTCGGCGGAGCGCTCGACGCCTCCCTGCCCTCGGAGAACGACGCCCTCAACTGGGTGGCAGCCGACGCCGCTGAACTGATCTTGCACTCCGCTCGCCACCCCTTGCTCAGCGGCGAAGTCGTTCCGATCTCGCTCGCCCTTACGCCGGACGCTCGCTGCGTCCTGATCACCGGCCCCAACACCGGCGGCAAGACCGTCGCGCTCAAGACCGTCGGCCTGCTCTGCCTGATGGCCCAGGCCGGACTGCCCGTACCCGCCGAACGCGGCACCCAGCTGCCCATCTTCGCCGACATCTTCGCCGACATCGGCGACGAACAGAGCATCGAGCAGTCGCTCTCGACCTTCTCCGCCCACATGACCAACATCATCCGCATCCTCAGCGAGGCCGGCCCGCGCACGCTCGTGCTGCTCGACGAACTCGGCGCCGGCACCGATCCCGCCGAAGGCTCCGCGCTCGCGCGAGCCTTGCTCGAGCAGCTGCTCGAACAGGACGCCGCCGTCGTCGCCACTACCCACCACGGCGAACTCAAGATCTTCGCCCATTCCACCCCGGGCATCGTCAACGCCAGCGCAGAGTTCGACTCCGAATCCCTCCAACCCACCTACCGCCTCCTGATGGGAATGCCCGGCCGCTCCAACGCGCTCGCCATCGCCGAACGCCTGGGGATGCCGCCGGAGGTCCTCTCCCGCGCCCGCACCGACGCCTCCGCCGACGCAGCCTCGATCGAGCAGTTGCTCGGCGAGTTGCAGCACGAGCGCGACGCGCTCGCAGACGCCCGCCGCGCAGAAGAAGTCGCGCGCGCCGAAGCCGAAGAGATCCGCAAGAACCTCAGCGAGCGGCGCGACGCCATCGAAACCGAGCGCGAAGCCATGCTCGCCCGCACCGAACGGATCATGGAGGACGAACTCGCCGCCTTGCGGCGAGCCTCCCGCGACGCCCTCAAAGAACTCTCCCGCCAGCGCTCCCGCGAACAGGCGGAAGCGATCGCCGAGCATCGCGCCGACGAAGCCAGAGATCGCCTGCAACGAGTGCGCCGCGAGCGTTCGCGCCGCCGACGCCGGCGCACATCCGACGCAAGCGCCCAGGCGTTCAATCCCGAACGCCTGGCGGCAGGCGATTTCATCTACCTACGCGGAATCGCCGAGCCGGGCGAAGTCCTCTCGAAGATCGACGACGGCTCGCTCGAGGTGCGGCTCGGCTCCTTGCGTACTCGCGTACGCACCGAGCAAGTCGAACGGCTCGCACCCCGCGAGCAAGCCAACCCGCGAACCGCCTCCCGCGCCCGCAGCGAGCGCGTGCAAATGCCCAAACCCCCGATCGACCCCGGCTCCAAGATCGACGTGCGCGGACATACCACCGACGAAGCCTCCATGATGGTCGACTCCTTCCTCGATCTCGCCTACCGCGCCGGTCAGTCCCGCCTCGAAGTCGTCCACGGCAAAGGCACCGGCGCGCTCCGCAAGGCGATCCGCGAACTCTTGCAGGGGCACCCCCAGGTCGCCTCCTACCAGAGCGCCGAGCCGAAAGCGGGCGGCGAAGGCGTTACCGTCGTGCAACTGGTGCGCTGAATGCGCTGAATTTGGTGCGTCGAGATGGTCTTGCGCCGAATCGCAGAAGCAATCGACCGCCGCCCCCAGAGCGGGCGGGTGCGCCGCTCGATCCTCGCCATCGCCGCCCAGGACTTCAGCTCGCAACTGCCTCAAAAGCGGGGGCGCTCAGGCGCAGTCGGCGCAAGCGGCTGGGACATCAGCAACCTCGCCCATCCCGCCTTCTGGACGATGGCCTTGCTCTCCCAACGCCGCGAGCGCTTTGCCATGACCCTGCTCGGACAGATCTACGTCGATCGCGCCGCAGTCACTCCTTATGTCCAGGAGAAACGAGCCGCCGAACAGGTCCTCAACGCAATCGGAGCGGTCGATCCCGATTCCCTCGTCGGCTTCGTCGACGCCGCCGTGATGCTGTTCCAACCCCCAGGCTCCAGCGGAGCGCCGCTCGTCCCGCTCGACCAAGCCTCGGAAATTCTGCGGCTCGCCCTCCTCAGAGGCGCAATGGTGGGCGAACTCCGCCCAGACGAGATCGCAGCGGCCTGGAGCACAGCCCACCCCGATCAGCTCGCCGAACTCGGCGGCGAGCGGGCCTGGAAAAAAGCCCAAGGACGGGCCGAAATGCTCTTCCAAGACTGGCAGCAAACCCGCCGCGGCGCCGGCCGCCGCCTGATCTGATCCTAATCCCACAATACGTACGTATATGCTGCCGTCAAATGATGTAGGGCTGCGAACCAATCCGCCTACAGTGAACCCATGACCAGCACCCGCCGGCGCTCCAACCCCGACCAGGGCATGCCCCGCATGTTCGATCAGGACGCCGGCCTCGATCACAACGCCCCGCTCGCTGCCCGGATGCGGCCCCGCACGCTCGACGAAATCGTCGGCCAGCAGCACCTGCTCGGAGCCGACGGCCCCATCCGCCGCGCGCTCGAGACCGACTTCCTTCCCTCCTTCATCCTCTGGGGGCCGCCGGGCTGCGGCAAGACTACGCTCGCCCGCGTGATCGCCCAGCACACCCACTCCCGCTTCGCCACTCTCTCCGCCGTCAGCAGCGGCGTCGGCGACCTGCGCAAAGTGATCGACGCCGCCGAGCAGGGCAGGCGCGCCGGCCTCGCCCGCTCCGTCCTCTTCATCGACGAAATCCACCGCTTCAACAAAGCCCAGCAGGACGCCATCCTGCACGCGGTCGAAGACGGGGTCGTCACCCTGATCGGCGCGACCACCGAAAATCCCTCCTTCGAGGTGATCTCCCCCCTGCTCAGCCGCGCGCGAGTATTCAAGCTGGAGCCGCTCGCCACCGGCGACGTGCGCGCCCTGCTCCTGCGCGCCCTCCACGACCGCGAGCGCGGTTTGGGCGCGACGGAGACCCAAGTCAGCGAAGACGCGCTCAAGCTCTTGGCCGAACTCGGCGGCGGCGACGCCCGCGTCTCCCTCAACGCCCTCGAAGCCGCAGTCCGCCAGGCGGGACGCGGCGGATCGGTCGAACCAGCGCTCGTGGCCAGCGTCGCCGAACGTCCGCTCCGCTACGACAAGGGCGGCGAACAGCACTACGACACGATCTCGGCCTTCATCAAGTCGGTGCGCGGCTCCGATCCCGATGCGGCGGTCTATTGGCTCGCGCGGATGCTCGAAGCGGGCGAAGACCCGATGTTCGTCGCCCGCCGCATGGTGATCCTGGCGGCGGAAGATGTCGGACTCGCGGACGCCAACGCCTTGCACGTCGCCGTCGCCGCCCAGCAGGCCGCGCACTTCATCGGCTTGCCCGAAGCCACCCTCGTCTTGTCCGAAGCCGCTCTCTACCTGGCTCGCGCGCCCAAGTCCAACTCCGCCATGACCGCCTACGCCGCCGCCGCCGGAGCCGTCCGCGAGCACGGCGACCTGCCCGTTCCCCTGCATCTGCGCAACGCCGTCACCGGACTGATGACCAGCATGGGCTACGGACGCGGCTACCAGTACGCGCACGACTTCGAGGGCGGCGTCGCTCAAGATCAAGTCCACCTCCCCGACCAGCTTGCGGGCACCAAGTTCTACCAACCGAATGAGCGCGACCGATGACGCAGCAGACCCGATTCAGCGGCGTCACCCTGGAGAGCGTCAGCGCCGTCGCCGAACTCTTCGGCGTCCCCGCCGAGCGCCAGGCCTACGCCCCGCCGGACGACACCGAGGGCGTCTGGGCGATCCACCATCGCGGCGAATCGGGCAATCTGCGCGTGCTGCTCTGGCCGTCGCTGGATCGAATCGACGTGAGCTGCGGCCCGCACATGTGGATCGTGCGCGGCGTGGACGAACTCGA
>CAUVXV020000005.1:0-13546 GCA_963555985.3 Dehalococcoidia bacterium | reverse complement strand
CCGCGTGTCGTGCGTCTTCCATCTCAGTATCGAGAGCGACTGCGGTACGCGCGCCCAACAGCAACAGAGTGATTTCGCGCATGGTCATCAACTTCGCAGACGAGAATCGGTTCGCATTCAGTTGCAGCATTGGCGCGGCCTGATCAACGGAATACAACAGCGAAACCTTGGCCAGACTCGATTCTGAGATAGGCGGAAATGGCATCCGTTCGCAGTTCCGGCGTGGGGTACAGATCGTCCTGTTCGATGGGTTGAAACGACGCATCGAATGGGTCGGCGCTTTCGGTTTGCGAGGCCGGCTCAGCAGACTCGCCGTTGCGAAGCATCGCCTCCAGCACAAGCAGGAACGCAGATTGTCTGGTTTCGCCGTCAACGACCCCGTCGATCTCCGCTGTAGCTAGCCATGCCTCGCGCACCAGCCTCGCCATTGCGGTTCCAGCTTCAGTTTGCGGCTGCATCTGCTCGCGAGTCTCGAGCACTTTGCCTTCCTCCTTCGATGCACAACCGTACTAGATTGTAGCTAGCTCTTGCAACACCTCCGACAGCGCCTCTTCCCACTCCGCTTCCGCTAGTCGTCGTGTCGGTGTGTACCTCAGCTGCGTACGACCTACGGACTACTTGCGAGGGCATCGAGAGCCCTCGCTGTCGCGGTGTGAAGCTGAGACCGGGCGCGAGCCGAATGACCACCGCATCCGACTCGTATTGGATGCTCGCTGCCCCAATTCGCGCTGCTTGGGTCTTCAGTTTGACTGCGCCGAGCAGGTTCGACGCCGGCAGCGGCAGGGCGCCGAACCGATCTTCGAGCTCCTGCTCGATTGCTTCGACCATCTCGGCTGTTTCGGCCGCCGCTAGCCGCTGATAGACGGTCATGCGCAGACCGAGATCCTCGACGTAGGTCGTGGGCAGATAGCGCGGGAGGGGGAGGTCGATGCTGACCTGCGGACCCTGGCGAGGTTGGGGCGGCGGTTTGCGCTCGCGCTTAGCTTTGGCTTGCTCGACTGCTTCCGCCAGCAGCTGGGTGAAGAGCGTGAATCCGACCGCTCCGATGTGGCCCGACTGTTGCTGACCGAGTAGATTGCCCGCGCCGCGAATCTCCAGGTCTCGAAGTGCGAGCTGAAAGCCCGCGCCGAGTTCTGAGGCGTCCAGAATCGCGGCGAGCCGGCGTTGGGCGGTTTCGCTGAGCGAGCGATAGGGCGCGGTCATCAGATAGGCGTAGGCGCGAACGCTGGCGCGGCCGACCCTCCCACGCAGTTGATAGAGCTGGGCCAGACCGAGCCGTTCGGCGCGGTCGATAATGATCGTGTTGACGCGGGGAATATCGAGTCCCGACTCAATAATCGTTGAGCAAACCAGTACATCCGCTTCGCCGTGCGTGAACTTGTGCATGGTTCGGCGCAGAATTGAAGGCGACATTTGGCCGTGAGCGATCAGGAAACTCGCCTCTGGGACGAGTTCGCGCAGCCGACGCGTCTCCAGCTCGATCGTGCGTACCTCGTTGTAGAGAAAGTATGTCTGCCCTCCGCGATCTCGCTCGCGCAGGATTGCCTCGCGGATCACGCTCTCGTCGCGTTCCATCACCTGCGTGTGGATGGGTAAGCGCTCTTCGGGCGGCGTCGCGATCGTGGACATGTCGCGGATACCGGTCACAGCCTGGTGGAGCGAGCGCGGGATCGGGGTGGCGGTGAGCGTGAGCACATCAACCTCGCGCCGGAGGCGCTTGAGCGCCTCCTTGTGCACGACGCCGAAGCGTTGCTCCTCGTCGATGATCACGAGCCCGAGCTCTCTAAACGCGACATCTTTCTGAATCAGGCGATGAGTGCCAATCACCAGATCGACCGCGCCGGATTTGAGACCGGCCAGCACCTCTCGCTCTTCAGCCGGCGTGCACTGCCGTGAGAGCAAGGCAACGCGGACATTCATCGCGGCCAGACGCTCGCTGAACGTGTCGAAATGCTGTTGGGTGAGCACAGTCGTGGGGACGAGCATGGCCACCTGGTGACCCGACATGATCGCCTTAAACGCAGCCCGCACCGCAATCTCGGTCTTGCCGTAGCCGACATCTCCGACGATCAGCCGATCCATCGGCTTGGCGGCCTCCTGATCGGCGCGAACTTCTTCAATCGCTTGATGCTGGTCGGGCGTCTCGATGTAGGGGAACGAGGCTTCGAGTTCGATCTGCCAGGGGCTGTCGGGATCGATCTCGATCCCGGGCATGGTCTCGCGGGCTGCGTGCAATTCGAGCAAGTCTTCTGCGATCTCAATGACCGCGCCGCGAACGCGCTGTTTGGCGCGAGTCCACTGCTGGGTACCAAGCCGGGTCAGGGTTGGCGGCTGGTCGGACGGACCTACATAGGGCTGGACGCGGTGCAGCTGATCGCTGGGCACGAGCAGACGGTCGCCCTGGGCGTAGCGAAGATCGAGATACTCGCCGGTTCGTCCTGCGATCTCTTCAAGCACGACGCCATGGAATTTGGCGATGCCGGAGTCGACGTGGACGACGAAGTCGCCGGGTTGCAGGGTTTCGAGCAGGTGTGGATCGGCAGTGCGGACAGCGCGGCGCGATGTCGCGCGGCGTTGGCGCTGGCGAGTGAAGCCGAAGATTTCGGTGTCGGTGATCACGGTGAGACGGGAGCGGTCTGTGCCGGGATCGATCAGCCGCCAGCCCTCGCTCAGGGGGGCGCGGGCGACTGCGACCGCCGTCCCATTTGGGGCGTCTCCGGCGGAGAGAGCCTGGAAGGGGATGCCGTAGTCGCCCATCAACTCCGAGAGCCGCGCGGCCTGGAGCGAAATCAGCGCGCGCGGGCCGTCGTCCTGGCGGCGCAAGCGCTCGAAGAGGTCGGCGAGTTTGCCGGCGAGACGCTCGACCGGCTGGAAGGGCAGCCGCCGCGTGCCCGAGGCAAGACGTGACAGCTGACGCTGAGGCAAGGTGAGCGCTCTGAGCCGCTGCTCGAGCTCGGCGGCGGTGAGCCAGGGATGGGGCAGACCGCGAGGGATTCGAGCCGCGTGCTCCAGTTCGGCGCGGGCGTGCTCTGCGCGGGCGTCGCGCTCCTCCGCTCGCGCGAGCGCTTCATGGAGTTCGTCGATCAGGACGAGCGTGTTTGACGGAAGCTGCTCGAACAGCGTCGCGGGAGCGAGGAACGGCGTCCAGAAGTCGGGACGTGAGGGCGCCTCTCCGACTCTCAAGCACTCGAGATCCAGATTGAGTGCGATGGCCTCAGCGCTGAGTTCCGGCTCACTCGAGTCTGGCCTCCCAGGAGCGGCGCCGATGTCCTCGAACAGCGAGTTCAGGCGCGCCTCGGCGGCGCTCGGATTCCACTCGCGGGCGGGTCGGAGTTCGATTGCGTCAAGGGAACCGGTCGACCGCTGTGTGGCGGGGTCGAAACGGCGCAGCGAGTCAACCTCGTCGCCGAAGAGTTCGATCCGTGCTGGCTGATCATCGACGATGGGCCAAAGATCGATGATGCCTCCGCGCACGGCGAAGGTCGCGGGTGTGACGACCAGCCGCTCGCGCTGGTAACCGGCTGCATCGAGCGCGCGCAGCAGCGCGTCTAGCCGGAGAAGGCCGCCGCGCTCGATTCGGATCGGAACGGATTCCGCGCCCAGCGTGCGCTGCGTCACGGCGTCGGCGTCGGTGATCAGGATCGGATCAGTAGAGCGAAGCGCGGCGAGTGCAGCGAGACGGGCTTCGATCACGTCCGCCGGAGGCGGTTGGCGGTCGTAGGGCACGAGGTCGCGGGAAGGGAACTGGCGCAGGCGCGTCCGTTGTTCGTGATCGAGCCAGATGGGCAGCTGCTCGAGCAGATCGTCGGCTGCGGCCGGGGTGGGAGTGAGTACGACGACCGGACCGGAGTGCTCCGCAGCGAGCGCGGCGATCAGGGCGGGCTTGGCGGCGTCCGGCACTCCGAGCGTCTCTTGATCGCGGTAATCGGCAAGCGCGCTGCGCACGGCCGGCTGGAGCCCGGCGAGTAGGCCGGGGGTGTCGTGGTGGCCGCTGAGATTCGCCGCGGTCAAGCCTGCTGAGCCTTCTCCGCTACGTGGGTTGGGATTGAGTGTAGGAGGCTGCGCTTACGGCAGTCTCTTGGCCAACGCTGCTCAGACCCCCTCTGTCCCCACGGGACATCTCCCCCCGCGGTGCGGGGGGAGAGGGATCTGGCTTGGGCGGCGCTTTCTCAGGTCTGGGTGGTGGGGACGAGGCGGTGAGGGCCGATGAAGCCGATGTGGATCTTGTTGGTGCGGCCTTTGCTGTCGTCGTGGAAGTAGAGACGAGGGATGTGCTGCCCTCCGCCCTCGGCGATCTTCATGTGCGCTTCCATCGTGATGTAGCCGCTGGGATCGATTTTCTGGTCGACCAGGAAGCGGCGCGCTCGCCGGAGCGGACCGGAGTTCATGATCGTGTCGGACTCGCTCATGGCGAGTTTCTTGGAGGAGGCGGGCCAGGCGTGGGGGTTGTTGGTGTGCTCGCACCACTCCCAGAAGCCGCCGTTGAAGAACTCGGCTTCGGCGGCGTAGGCGTCGAGCGCGCGCAGGGCCTTCCAGAGTTCACGCGCCCAGTCGCCTGACTTTTCGTCTGCTTCGAGGTCGTCGATCTCGCGCGGCGCGGCGTCGGAGATCACGATGTTCTCGCACTCTTCGCGGGCCACCGCGATCACGCCGCTGATCGTGGGGACGGGCGGGCCGTCGTATCCGTCCGAGGGTTCGGCGGCGACCGCGCGTCCGTCCTGGATGAGGGCGTCGTAGGTATCGAGCTTGAGCTGGATGCGGTGGCGCTCCTCGTTCGCTTCGGCGAGTTCACGTTCGCGCTGTTCGCGATCCTGCCGGGCGCTTCTGAGTTCCGCGCGCAGTTCGTTGAGATCGCGCTCACGGGCGGTCTCGGCCTCGCTTAACCGGCGGCGGAGTTCCTCGGCCTCGGTTTGCGCGAGTTGATCGCGCCGGTTCGCGTCCGACTCCAGGTCGGCGGCGCGTTGACGCTCGGCTCCGAGTTCGGCTTCGAGTGTTTCGATCTGCGCTTGCGCGTCGGCCGAGTTCGCTCCCAGCCGATCGGCGGCGAGTTGCTGGATTCGCTCGCGCGCACGCGCTGCGGTTGCTAAGGCATGATCGACATCTGCGCGAATCTCAGCTTCATCGTGATCCAAGAGGTATTCGACGAGCTCCACCGCAGACGGGTAGAGCGAGCGGGCGATGGCGAAGGCGGCGAGAGCGCCGATGGCGTCGGCTGAACGGTCGCTGGACATGGGAGTTCCTTTCGCTGGCTCACTTGGGTGTCCGGTTGTAGGCGTTCATGGCGGATTCCACGTCATGTTCGAGGATGTGCAGGACGGCCTCAGCCGCCTGTCGCTCGGCTCGCGTGAGCAAGGGCCGCTGTTCGGGCGTGGGATCGCTGAGCAGGTAATCGGCCACGTCGTCGGGATGACGGGACGGCTGTCCGTCCACGATCGGCCGCCCAACGCCGATGCGAATGCGGGGGAAGTTGAGCTCGCCGATCGCCTGTCGAATCGAGCGCATCCCGCGCTGGCCGGCGTCGGAACCATGAGGACGGATGCGGATGCGTCCCGGCGGGAGATCGAGTTCGTCAACGAGCAGGATCAGCTCGGAGGGGTCGGCGCGGTACTTGTCGAGCAGGGCTTGGACGGCCTTGCCCGATCCGTTCATGAAGGTGCGCGGCAGCACCACCGCGACCGGACCAACGGGCGTCTCCGCCTGGGAGACGCGGAAGTGGCGCTCGCGTGCGGGCTTGGGGAGATTGAGCAGGGAGCACAGCTGCTCGGCGGCGCGGAGGCCGGCGTTGTGGCGATGGCGCGCGTATTCGGGCCCAGGGTTGCCGAGGCCGACGATCAGCCGGGCGTCCTGAAGCGGGGTCAGTCCGCGGCGCCGGGAGAGGAGTTTCGGCATCTTCGGCCTCACCGGATCCATGTCGCACGGGGCGGAATTGGCGGGGTTCGGGGAATTTCTCGGGCGAAATGTGCGAATGCGCCGCCGGTACCGGTGAAAAGCACCGTCGGTAGTCCAGATTTGTCCAGATTTGGCTCGATTCGTCCAGATTTTGCGATGTTCTGAGCGGAAATGAGCGGGTGAATCCGAGTTTGTCCAGGCGTATCCGGACTCGGGGAGCGGAAGGTGCGGGTGGTCATGGCAGGCTCCGCGTGGAGGCGGGAGAGCGTTGGGCACGAGCTATCGTATACGCACTTGCGTTCTGTGTCAGGTGGTGAGTAGGGGAAGTGTTATGTGGATAACGGGCTGGCTAGTCGGTGCCGGCGGCGTACTTCTCGCCGAGGGCGGTTTCCCAGCGGAGGTAGTGCTGCATGTCGGCGTAGCCTCGCTGGGGGCCGAAGCTGAGGATGTCGTTGGGCGGGGACATCACGCCGGTCAGACCCAGTTCGAGCGGCAGCCTCTGCTCGCGGTAGGCCGCCATGCCTCCGCGCACGGCGCTCACGTCGTCACGACCGAGCCGCAGCAGCGTGCGCACGGCTAGCAGGGACTGCGTTCCGTCCTCGCAGATCAGGATGATCGGCTCGTCATCGTAAGCTCTCACGTTTCGTTCCAACCACGCCCGCGGCTCCCATTCCGCGCCCGGTGGATGGCCGTCAGCGAACTCTTGGCTCGTGCCGACGTGGATCACCCGTGCGTCCAGCGGATCGAACGCTTTGTCCGGCTCGACAATCGGAACCGATTCGCGTGCTTTCGTGAGCAAGGGCGGCTCTGGGCGCTCCGAACCGGACTCCAGCGAGCGCCCGGCCGCCGTCCAAGCGCCGGTTCCGCCTTCGAGCGCGTAGACGTGTCGGTGCCCCATCTGGCGGTACCAGGAGGCGGTGAGCGTAGCGCGGGCGAGGCCGTCGCAGGCGAAGACGATCGGGGCGTGGTGGACGACGGCGACGTCGTCGCTGCGCTGGACGGCCTGTCCGCCGGGGAACCAACGGAAGCCGGGGATGTGTCCGGCCTCATGCTCCTCCTCGGTGCGCACGTCGATGAAGTAGACGCTCTCGCTGCGGCTGCGCTCGCTCAGCTCGTCCAGTTGCTCAACACCGATCAGCTGCACGCCGTCCTCGGCGGCGCAGCGGCGGGCGTACTGCTCGGCCGCGATCCGGCCCGTCTCGCTGACTGTGGGCAGCGACATCGTGCTGTCCAGCCGCTCCAGCTTGTGCCCGGCGAGCATCCAGCCGGCGGTGCCGTTTTTTCAGGCCGACCACCTCGCGCTGCAAACCCATGCGCTGGAGGACGCGGGTACCGATGATGCTGCGCGTGCGTCCGGCGCAGTTGATCACGACCGTCGCGTCCTGGGGCGCGTCGGCGAGGATGTCGGAGATGCGGTAGGCCAACTCGCCGCCCGGGAGGCTGCGCCCGCCCGGAATGTGGGAGCGGAAGTATTCCTCCGGCGTGCGCGTGTCGAGGATCACGAGCGGGTCGCCGCGTTCGATCCGCGCGTGGAGATCGTCGGCCTCAATCTCGGGCACGTGGTGGACGACTTCCACCCGTTCGCCGAAGTCCTTGCTGGGCACGTTGACGCCCCACTCGGTGGGCAGATCGAGGTAGGACCAGCGGTTGACGCCGCCCGTCAGCGTGTACACGTCGGTGTAACCGCACTCTTCGACGGTCGCGGCGGCCAGGTGAACGCGCTGCTCGTTCTCGTCGCAGAGGATGACCGGCGTATCAGTGTGGGGCACGGCGTGGGGGAGGTCGAATTCGAGCATCCGGCGGGGGATCAGCGAGGAGCCGGGGATGTGGGAAGCGTTGTATTCGGGCGGATCGCGGACGTCGATCAAGGCGAAGGGCGCGTCGTCGGCGAGTCGGAGTTGGAGGTCGTGGGGAGTGATTGTGGTGGGCATGGCGCGATCCAATGGCGGCGAGGTAGCAGGTATCCTAGCAGGTATGAGCGGATTGCGGGCGCTACCATGCCGGGGAAGGTTGCACGATGGCGACGCTGGATGAGGCCAAGCTGCGTCGAACCCTGGTCGAACGCGGCCTCTGCGACCCGGAGACGGCTCTGGCCATCGGCGAGGTCTACTCCGAGTTGTGGGCCGAGGCGACCAGCGACTTCGTGACTGAAGATCGGGTGACCGCCGCCATCGTGGAGCTCCGCTCGGCCCTCCAAGAGGCGCTGCAAGAGAGCGAACGTCCACAGATTGATCGCCACGAGGCCCTCCGGCGCGAGTTCCATGAGCTCCGCGTCGAGATGCTGCAACGCGACGACCTCCGCGCCTCCGAACTCCAGGAGTTCAGACGCGAAGTCGCCGAGCGCGATGAACGTCTGCGCCGCGAGATCGCTGAGCGCGACGCTGGCCTGCGCGACGATCAGGCCAATCGCGATCGCCGCACCCAATGGCTGATCGGCCTCGGCTTCACCGCCTTCGGCGCCCTCGCCTCAATCCTCGCCGTGTTCACTTGAGATTCGGCTTGCCGGGTTTGGAAGGTCGCGGACGCCGATCAGGATAAGGGGCGTTTCGTCGTTGTAGGGCGCTGCAAGACGATGGGGGCGGGCATGATGTTTGAGGGGGTACGTCATCTCTTCGGCACTGATTTGCCGAGCGCCCAAGCAGGTAGAGTCTTGGCATGAGGACTTCGCGTACGACGCCATGACGATGCAGTACAACGAGAGCGAATTGCGCACTCGCCTTGAGCTTGGCGAGGACAACGGGTGGGAGTTCAAGTCGGTCGAGTTTCGAGGGGATCAACCGAGCCGCGATCAGCGCTCTACCTGGGCTGATGAAATTGTCGCCTTCGCGAACGCCGGTGGCGGCGTCTTGCTCCTCGGCGTCACTGACGAGGGCACAGTGCCCGGCATGTCTCGAGCACAGATGGACGCCGTGGAACGCATCGTGGGCGAGATTTGCCGGGAGTCGATCTCCCCGGAGCTCCACGCCCGTGTGTATCGGACTGAACTCGACCAGTCGCCGTTCATCTTGGTCGAGATTCCCGAAGGTTACGCACTGCATGAGCGGGCTGGGCGCAGCTACATTCGGGTCGGAAGCGCCAAGAGGCTCATGTCGCCGGATGACCGTATGCGCCTGTCGCAGCGTCGAGGTCAAACGCGATTTTGGAGCTTCGACGAGCAAACGGTCGAAAACACTGGTTTTGTGACGCTGGTCGAGCGACTCTGGAAGCCTTTGCTGAGTGCCGAGAGTATGTCGGCTCCACAGGTAGGACTGGAAAAACTCGGCCTGCTGCGAACCGACGAACAAGGGCGCACTCGCGCGACCGTTGCCGGCGTGCTGCTATGCACAGATGAGCCCGATCGATACCTGCCACAAGCCACGATCACTGCCGTCTGCTATCGCGGAACAGAACCGGCGTCCGGGCAAATCGACGCGCAGGAGATCCGTGGGCCGATTGACCGTCAGATCCGGAACGCACTGGCGTTCGCGACTCGCAACATGCGCGTCAGCGCCCGCAAGATGCCTGCCAGAGAAGATCTACCGGAGTACAGCAGGCGCGCAATCTTCGAAGCGCTGGTCAACGCTGTTGCTCACAGGGACTACTCGATCCGCGGCGCACGGATTCGTCTGCGCATGTTCAGCGACCGGCTCGAACTCTGTTCTCCTGGATCACTACCCAACAGCCTCACGGTCGAGAGCATGGGAGAGCGACAGTCTACCCGAAACGAAGTCTTGACCTCGATGTTGGGCCGGATCGACGCTAGCGGAATCGACGCCGCTTCCGGACGCCGATTCTTCTTAGAGCGTCGTGGCGATGGTGTGCCGATCATCAGGAGTGAAACACTGGCTCTGACTGGTCGACCAGCCGCTTACCGTCTGATTGACGGTGCAGAGCTATGTCTCACGCTTCCCGCCGCCGAGCCTGAATCCGGTCCAGCCAGTGTGGTTGTGACGGTCCGCAAGGAAGGAACGCCGCTCGCCGGTGCGACGGTGTTGGCGCTCTTCCCCAACAACACCTGGAAATCCGGATCCACAAACGAACTCGGCGAGGCCCGACTCGACCTGCATTCAGTCAATCTCCCGATGACCGTGTTCGTTGCTGGCCCGAACGCAGCTGCTCATGTGGAACGGGAATGGCTGCCCAGCGAACGGCCTCTTGCAATTGAACTGGCGGCTCTGCCCGACGGCGGCTCGATCGTGTTCCCGGAATCAACGGGAGATGTCCCGGGTTTGACAGGCAGGCTCAATCCGATTCTCGACACAAGCAATCGGACGTATCTGTACGCATCGAACATCGCCATCAACGGCGGTCAACAACAGCCGGTCACGTTCGCGCCGGAGGTTGAAGAACTACACCTGATGGATGCCAACGGTAGAGAGCGGCTCGTTCGGATCGTCGCTATCAGAGGCCGATCGTCGTTGTTGGAGTACAGAGGCGTGATCGCCGCCGCACCAAATGGCTGACTATACCGCCCGCAACCTTGACGCCTTCCGTAACGCATTTGCGGCTCGCTCGAAGCTGGGGAATGTTGCGATCCCCTCCTCCTGCAACCGCAGACGCGCCTTGAGCGCTGCCTCTTCCTGGTGACTGGGGTGGAGCGCGGTCAGGAAGGGCTTCTCCGACTCGCTCATGAACTGCTTCAATGACCCGATTAGCCGATCGAACTCTTCGGGCTTGTCCTGCCAGCGGCGGGCCATGAAGGTGGCCGAGAGCTCCATCCCGACTGCGTCGATGTTCTCGTCCTGGTTGAGGATCTCGAAGATCGTGTCGAGGTGCTTGGGGTCTTGACCGATCGTGCCGGCGGCGTCGAGCGGATTGCGGTAGCTGCCGCCGATGATGTTGAAGAAGTCGGCGAGCTGAGCGTAACTCTCGTCGGAGAGCGTGGGCACCTTCCAACCGGCCTTCTCGAAGGCGTCGGTGAGGACGACCGATTGTCCGCCGGTCATTGCGATTAATCCAAGCCGGTTGCCCTGGGTGCGCTTGGTCAGCAGCGTCGCTTTGACCACGTCGATCATCTCGTCGAGGTTATGTACAGCGACTGCGCCGACCTGCTGGATCATCGCCTCCCAGATCGCCTGGTCGCTGGCGAGCGAGGCGGTGTGCGAGCGGATCGCGCGCCCGCCGCCCTCGGTCTGACCGCCCTTCCAGATGATCACGGGCTTCTTCGCCGCCACCTCGCGCAGCGTCCGGAACAGGCGGCGACCGTCGCGCGCGCCCTCGATGTACATCCCGATCACTTCGGTCTGAGGATCGTCCGCCAGGTATTCGAGGTAGTCGGCGGCTTCAAGGATGATCCCGTTGCCGAAGCTGACCAGGGTGGAGCAGTAGAGCCCGTGCGCAGCGCCGGTGAGGGAGAAGTTCATTCCGTGCGTGCCGCTCTGCGAGACGAAGCCGATGTTGCCCTGGATCCCGGCGGGCTGGTCGCGGTTGAAGCGGACGCCGAGGCCGGGCACGTGCAGGCCCATGCAGTTGGGACCGATCAGGGCGAGTCCGGCGGGATCGGCGATCTCGAAGATCTTGTCCTGGAGTTGGACGCCGATGTCCTCGCCGGTCTCGGCAAAACCGGAGGTGAACAGAGTGACGCCGCCCACGTCGGCGTCCACGCAGGATTGGACGATGAAGGGCGCGACCTGGCGCGGGACGGCGCAGACGGCGAAGTCGATCCGCTCCGGGATGTCGGTCAGCGACTTGTAGTTGGGCACGCCCAGTTCTTCAATGCCGGGGATCTCGTTCTCGTCGACCTGGACGCTGTAGAGCGGGCCGTCAAAGGGCTGGAGCGAGCGCAGCCAGTTGTAGCCGCTGGCTTTCTTGTCGCCGATCACGGCGACGGCCTTGGGCGCCAGCGCGCGGGTGAGGCGTTCACGGGTGACGGCCATCGGAGGTCTCCTGGGTGTTCGGGCTCGTTCGGATTTGTTCGGCTCTGTTCGCTTGGGGACGAAGGCTTACGCCTCGGCTGCGAGCAGAATGCGGGCGTCTACCGCCACCGCTCCATCAGGCCGGGCGAAGACCGGGTTGAGATCGAGTTCGGCGATCTCCGGATGCGCGTCGGCGAACTCGGAGAGTTGGAGCAGCATCGCCTCGATCGCTTCGAGGTTGGCGGCGGGCTGTCCGCGCACGCCTTCGAGGATGGGAAAGCCCTGAATCTCGCCGGATCATCTCAGCGGCGTCGCGCGGTTCGAGCGGGACGATCCGGAAGGCGACATCCTTGAGCACCTCAACGAAGACGCCGCCCAGACCAAACATCAACACTGGCCCGAACTGCTGGTCCTGGGTGACGCCGAGGATCACCTCGACGCCCGGCTCGGCCATCGGCTGGACCGAGACTCCTTGCGCCTGGGCGTCGGGCACGGCGGCGATCACTCGCTCGTGAATGCGCTGACAGGCGGCGCGCAGCGCTGCTTCGTCGGCGACGCCCAACTCGACCCCGCCCACATCGGTCTTGTGCGTGATCTTGTCGGAGACGACCTTGAGCGCAACCGGGTAGCCGAGCTCGGCGGCGTGCGCGGCGGCCTCGTCGATCGAGGTGGCGAGGCGGGTTTCGGTCACGCTGAGTCCGGCGTCGGCGAGCAGTTGCTTGGCCTCCACCTCGGAGAGAATGGTGCGCTGTTGGGCGCGGGCTTGGGCGATCACGTCGGCGGTCATCGGCGGCGCTCCGGGGCTGAGTGCGGTCGTGGGGGCAGTGTATAGGCAGCCTCGGCGCGGGCATTTTGTATACTCCGTTGCGCAGTTTGGAGGAGCACGATGGCGAACGGCGACGATCCATTCGAGGGCTGGCTCGACATCGTGGAGGCCGCGCGTGAGCTGGGCATCCATCCGCAGTCGATGCGCCGCCTAATCAAGCAGGGCCGGGTCCCGGCGCGGATGTACGGAGGCAAGTACCTGATCGAGCGAGACCAACTACTGATGTTCAAGGCCAACTACGACCCCCGCCCAGGCCGCAAACGCTCGCCGCGCCTGCTGTAAGGAACGCCGATCAGCTCTTCGAGATAGTCGCTGTGCCTTCGCTCTATCGTCCCGGCGGTTCGCAACCGCTGGCCAGCTCGAAAGGAGGAGCTTCGTGACGTTGCAGGGACCAAGCAAGGCCGGCCTCTACTACTCCGACAGCGGGGGCGACGGTCCTCCGGTCGTCTTCCTTCACGGCGTGCTGATGAATGGCACACTGTGGAGCGAGGTCATTGACCAGCTACCGGACCACTACAGGATCATCGTTCCGGCGTTGCCGTTCGGCGCCCACCGAACGCCGATGTCGGAGGACGCCGACCTGTCGATGGAGTCGATTGCCCGGGATCCTCGCCGACTTCCTCGCCGAGCTTGAGCTTTCCGACGTGACTCTGGTCTGCAACGACTGGGGAGGCGCACAACTTGTGGTTCACCCTGGAGGAAGTGACCGAATCGCCAATCTCGTGCTTGTTTCTTGCGAAGCGTTCGACAACTATCCGCCTGGGCTACCAGGGAGGCTGTTGTGCCTCAATGCGTCACTACCGGGCGGCACCTTCCTGACCGCACAGCTACTCCGCCCGCGCTTCATTCGCCACTTGCCGATCACATTCGGCGGCCTCTCGAAGAAGCGCGTGCCGAACGACCAGTTCATGAGTTGGCTCGAACCTCTGCGCGGAGATCAGAAGATCCGGCGCGATCTCGACAAGTACCTGCGCAGCGTTCCGAAGAAGAGCCAACT
>CAUVXV020000004.1:0-13644 GCA_963555985.3 Dehalococcoidia bacterium | reverse complement strand
TCCTCGATCAGGTGTACGGCACGATCGCGCAGGCCCAAGCACATATCTTCGCGGCAGTCGTCGATCGCGGTGCCGTGGACGAGCCGCGGTATGACCGCGCATTTCAGGAAGTCGTCAACCGATTCGATCTCATGCTCCAGCGCATGTATCTGCAAGAAAACAATCCCCAACGAGGACTCGTCGTTGTGGCGGAGGCGCGTGAACATCGAAAGAACTTGGAACGGCTCGCGCGTGAAATCTGGGAGGAGGGACACTACTGGGGGCACCTGAGGAACATGGCGGACATTCCCTACTTTGCGCTCGCCCGCAGCACCCGCTTGCTCCAGCTGGCGGACTTCATATCGAATGCGATCTATGGTCGCTACGCAGGCGGCCACACCCGGCATTTCAACGCAGTCGCGAACAAGTTCGATCACGCCGATGGGAAGCTGCACGGACTCGTGCATCTGACACGAGACCTCACCTGCCAATGCCCAGCCTGTGATCGCAAACGAGCCACGCGTCGCATGCCGCGATCATCCGCACGTCTCAGAGAAGAAACCCATAATCCTTATCAGACCAAAGTCGACTCAGATTAGGCTCCTAAGAAACGCCAAGACGGTCTCCGCCGTCCGCTCTGGATGCTGGACGTGGGGGAAGTGGCCGCAATCTTCCCAGACGTGCACTTCCGCCTCGGGGAATGTCTCCCGCTGACGCTCGGCGTACTTCCAGCTGATGAATGGATCTTTCTTCCCATAGATCACCAGCGCCGGAAGTTCGCGCGGACTCAGCGCCTCGCGCAAGATCCTCGCGTCGTCGAAGTTGGTGTTGCGGTAGAGCTCGAGCGTGACCCGGCGCGTGTCGCGATCGTCCTCCGTGATCAACTCGTCGAGCCATTGCGGATTCAGCCCGCGCGGATTGCCCCAGCGCATGAACAGCTTGAACAGCGGGCGAGTCGTCGTGAACTGGAGAATCTCCCCCGCGATCGGCGTGCGCCAGATATTCGCCACCAGGTTGCCCTTGTAGTCCTCCAGGACACCCGAATCGAGCAGCGTCACCGACGCGCACTTGTCCGGGTTCATCGCCGCCCACATCAGACCGGTCATCCCGTGAAAGCTGTGCAGGATCAGATGCACCCGCTCCGCGCCCAACTCGTTCAGCGCGGGCGCGAACCAGGTTTGATAGCCCTGAATCGAGTAGGGAAAGTCGCGCGGCTTGTCGGCCCGCCCGAAACCGGGCAGATCCAGCGCAATCGAACGCACGACTTCGCCCGTTTCCGGCAGCAGCCACTGAAAGTCGCGGCCCGAGCCCCGGCACCGAGTGCAGACAGACCGCCGCCTCCGACGAACCGTCGGGTCCCGCCTCCGCGATCGGAGCCGAGACCCCGTTGATCTCGATCCGCGAGTGTCGAATCTCAGCCATCGGTCGCACTCTCCTGGCTCGGGCTCGCTTCGGGCGTAGCTGATCGTACGGCAGACTCGGACGTGCCATTCGCCGCTTCGGTCTCAACCCGATGCGCGCACCAGGGACACATCACCCAGGCCGGATCGAGGATGCGCGCGCAGGACTCGCACTGACGCCGCAGAAGCGCCGCGCAGCGGGGACAGGCGAGATAGTCGGGCAGGATCTCGGCCTGGCAGCGCGGGCAGCTGGGGTGCTGCTGGAGCTCGCGCGTCAGCGCGTCCGTCTCCAACTGATGCTCTTCCGCCTCCTGCAAGGTCAGCGGCGGACGCAGCACGCGGTAGAGCACGAGCCCGGGGAAGTTGAACACGAGCACGATCAGGGTCGAGACGATCTGCGCCACCGGATCGTGCGTCCGGTTGCGAATGTCGCGCGCCGTCCAGACCGCCGCCGAAATCCACAGCGCCACCAAATACGCGCCCACGATGATGGCGATGATCAGGCCGGTGTTCTCAGGACTGCCGCCGGGCCAATCAACCCCAGCAGCGCTCCAACTCTCGAACGATCCGCCCGCCGCCGCAGCGACCATGTTCCGCCTCGCAAGCGCGTCAGCCCGACGCCCGCCCCGATACCCGCGCTGCCACTATATCCCGATCTCGCAGCTATGCTCGCTGCGATGACCACTCGTTCCCCCCTCCAGCTCGAACAACTCAACGACGCCCAGCGCGAAGCGGTCACGCATCCCGACGGGCCGCTGCTGATCGTGGCTGGACCCGGCTCGGGCAAGACCCGCGTCGTCACCCACCGGATCGCCTGGCTGATCGAGCAGGGCGTCGCGCCCTGGCGCATTCTGGCGGTCACCTTCACCAACCGCGCCGCGCGCGAGATGCGCGGACGGCTGGAAGCGCTGATCGGCGAAGAGCAGAGCGAACAGGTCTGGCTGGGCACCTTCCACCGCATCTGCGTGCGGATGCTGCGCTCGCGCGGCGAAGCGATCGCGGTGCCGCGGCAGTTTCAGATCTTCGACGACGACGACCAGATGCAGATCGTGCGCGCCGCGCTCAAGGAACTCCAGCTCGATCCGAAACAGTATGCGCCCCGCGCGATGTTGAGCCGAATCTCGCGCAGCAAGAGCGAAGGCACCTCGTTGGAGGACTTCGCGGCGGCGACCGGGAACTACTTCGACGAAGTAGCGGCGCGAGTCTGGGAACGCTACGCCGCCGCGCTCCGCGAAGCCCAAGCGCTCGACTTCGACGACCTGCTGCTGCGCACACTGCAACTGTTCGAGCTCGCCGAGGTGCGGCAGTACTACCAGGATCGATTCGAGCACGTGCTCGTAGACGAGTTCCAGGACACCTCCACGGTGCAGTATCAGCTCGCCCGCGCCTGGTCGGGAGGCACCCAGAACTTGACCGTCGTGGGCGACCCCGATCAGTCGATCTACTCCTGGCGCTCGGCCGATATCCGCAACCTGCGCTACTTCATCAACGACCATGCCGCCGCTGCGGAAGTGCAACTGAACAACAACTACCGCTCCACGCAGCAGATCCTGGACGTCGCCAACGCGGTGATCGCGCGCGGACGCGATCGCATCGAGCGGCAGCTGATCACGGAGAACCACGACGGCCCCCTGCCGCGAGTGCATGAGGCCTACAGCGAACAGGATGAGGCGGAGTACATCGCGGCGGCGATCGAAGGCGGGATCCGGGAGGGCGCGATGCGCCCGGGCGACGCGGCCGTGCTCTACCGCACCAACGCGCAGTCGCGGCCGATCGAGGAGGCGTTCGTTCAGCACGGCTTGCCCTACCGACTCGTCGGCGCGACTCGCTTCTACGACCGGCGCGAAGTGCGCGATCTGCTCGCCTACCTGCGTCTGGTCCGGAATCCGGCGGACTCGGTCGCCTTCAATCGCGTGGTCAACGTGCCCACGCGGGGCGTAGGCGCGAAAACGGTGCAAAACCTGACCGACTGGGCGGCAATGCACGGGCGCACCTTGATGCAGGCGGCAGAGGCCGCTTCGGGCAGGGACGCGGATGCGCTCAACGGTCAGGTCGCGCCGCCAGCGGCGTCGCGCAAAGCGGCGAGCACGCTGCACGCCTTCGTCGGTTTGATCGAGGAGGCGCGGGCCCAGGCCGCGCGCGAGCCGCTGGGCGCTGCGCTCCGCACGATCTTGCTCAAGACCCGCTACCGCGACTACCTCGAGCGTCAGGCGGACAACGAAACCGACGCCGAGAGCCGTTGGGAAAACGTGCAGGAGCTGATCACCGTCACCGAGAACTACGCCGAGATCGCGCCGGGCGCGGCGCTCGACGCCTTTCTCGAAGATGTCGCCCTGGTCGCCGACGTGGACGACCTGCCCGAAGGCCCGCCCGACGCGGTCACCCTGATCACGCTGCACCAGTCCAAGGGGCTGGAGTTCCCGGTCGTGTTCATGGCGGGGCTGGAGGAGAACCTGCTGCCGCACCAGTTGTCGATGGACGATCCCGCTCAGTTGGAGGAAGAGCGGCGGCTCTGTTATGTCGGCATGACCCGCGCCGAACGCGAGCTGCACCTGCTCTATGCCTTCCGCCGCGCCTATCAGGGCCGCTCCGGGCACAACTCCCCCTCCCGATTCCTGCTCGATCTGCCGGCCGAACTGGTGCAGCTCGATCGCGCCGCGAGCGCCCAGGTCGGACAGGACGTGCGCCCCGCGCGCAACCGCACCGTCCGCTGGGACGACTTCGACAGCTTCGACGACGCCCAGGCGGAACCCGTCCAGATCGGCCTCAACCCGGGCGACCGCGTCTCCCACGAGACCTTCGGCGCGGGCGTCGTGGTCTCCCTGCGCCCGATCGGATCCGACGCCGAGGTCACGGTCAGATTCGAGGAAACGGGCGTCAAGCGCCTGCTCGCCTCGATTGCAAACCTGACCCGGAGCTAGGGTCTGTTTGCGCGGCTTCGGGAATAATCGTGCAGACGCCTCTTGCCTCTCAGAGGTTGATACATCGCTTCGCGATCGGTTGGTTTCGTCATTCCCGCGCAGGGAGGCCTTTGCAAATTGGCATTCCCGCTGCTCTCGTCATTCCAGCGAAAGCTGGAATCTCGCCTGACCCGATAGACCGAACTCCGAACGAGATTCCAGGTCAAGCCTGGAATGACGGAAATGGGAGTTTTGCAAAAGCCTCCGCAGGCGGGAATCCATGCGGCGTATCGAGTGGGACGTGGATTCCCGCGTTCGCGGGAATGACGGATATGGGGATTTTGCAACGGTCTCCCGGCGCGGGAATGACGGTGGGGTGCGGACTTCCCGAAGAGGCGTGCGGACCCCCTCTGTCCCCCCGCCTTCGCGGGGGCAGGCTCTACGGGACATCTCCCCCCGCAAGGGGGGGAGAGGGGAATTTTGGGAGTGGTTCTGCTTAGCTGCCGGCGGCGGCGTCGGTGTAGATGGGGATGGGGGGTTCGGTTAGGTCTTCGGGTTGGAGTTGGAGGGCGAGTTGGTCGAGGAAGGCGATGAGTTCGTCCTCGTTTTTGCTTTTGAGGAGGGGGTTGTCGGCGACGATCTCGTCGTGGATGGCTTGGAGCATGGTTTTGGGGGCGACGGGGAGGTGTTCGGGGCTGTCTTCGGGGGCGTCGCCGAGCGGGTGTTCAGGTTGTTCAGGGGAAATTTTTTCGGGCGGGCCGGTTTGGAGGTTTTCCTTTGCTGGCTGGGCTGAAGCGGGTTCAGGGTGTTCAGGGATGTTCAGCGAGTCCGGGGCGTCCGGGAGGAATTCGGCTTGGGTTCGGGCGCGGTCGTCGCGGCGTTGTTGGATCAGGAGCTCTTCGCCGGGGCTCGGGGGATCGGTGAGTTCTTCGGCGGGGTAGTCGGGTTCGCGGTCGGAGTCGGATTGGGCGGCCAAGTCGCGGCGTTGTCCGGCGCGGCGGTGGAGGTCCTGGATGGCACGCCGGGTTTCGCGGAAGAGGAGTGCGATTTCGGCGGTGTGGGCCTGTTGGACGCGGACGATATCGGTGGCGGAGAGGGTGTCGGTCCAGGCGCGGAAGTAGCCCTCGCCGAGGCTGACGAGGTAGCGGTCGAAGACGTCGAAGGGGTTGCGTTCGAGGACTTTGACGAGGCGACGTTCGAGCTGATTGATTTGGTTGAGGAGGAGGTCGTCGGCGGCTTGTTCGACGAGGTCGCTCCAGTGGGTTTCGAGCAGTTTGAGGTCGGCGTGGACGGTGGCAGCGGAGACGTCGAGGAATTGGGCGATGGCGCGGAGGGAGTGTCCCTCCTGGCGGAGGCGGTGGGCTTCGAGGATGCGGCGGCGTCGGCGGGGTGAGATGTACATGGTTGCGGCTTCCTTTCGAGTACGCTTGTACGATACGTAGGTTCTGACGACGTTACATGGTTTGGTCGTGATTGGGGTGATTGGGGTTGTTGTCTGGTTGACAGAGTGGGAATTTGTGTTCTTTGGAGTGAGTTTCCGGCGTTAGGGACTGTTCACATATGGGATAGAAGCGCTGGTTCAGACGCCGATGGCGGTGCAAATGGGATACCCCCCCTCTGCCCCCAGTTCAGGCCTGGGGCAGGCTTTCGGCATCTCCCCCCGCAAGGGGGGGAGAGCTTTGCAATAGCCGACGTGCTCCGTCATTGCCGCGCGAGCGACGACCGTGCAGACAACAGCGAGATACCCGCGGCAAGCGCGGGTATGACGGTCTTTGCCATACGCAAACCTCCCCGCAGACGAGAATCCCGAACCACCGAAACCACTCAACCCCCGCCCCGACCCTCCGCCTCCACCGCACGAACACCCCGCTCAAAGCGATCCAGAGCATCCCGGACCGCATCCTCAAGCTGGATCCCGGCCGCCCTCGCCTCCAGCACCAGGTCAAGCGCCCGCTCGCCCGGATCGTCGCTCTCAGCGGCTTGGCGAGGGAAGCCGTTGCGCTCCGCGCGGCCGAGCAGGGACTGGGCTCGCGCCAGCGCCGGCAGCGTCTTGGGCACGCCGTCGAGCACGGACTCGCGGTTGGGACGCTCCCTCGCTTTCAGACGCTCCCAAGCGCCTTCCACCCAAGCGGCAGAGTCGGCCGAGGCGTCGCCGAAGACATGAGGGTGACGGCGCACCAGCTTGGCGCGAATGCCCTCGGCCACGTCGTCGAGGCTGAAGTGCCCGTCCTGCTCGGCCAGCTTCGCGTGCAGCACGATCTGCATCAGCAGATCGCCCAGCTCTT
This sequence comes from Dehalococcoidia bacterium, assembly GCA_963555985.3. Lineage (GTDB taxonomy): Bacteria > Chloroflexota > Dehalococcoidia > Bin125 > Bin125. The sequence goes on along the minus strand of CAUVXV020000004.1, from coordinate 7,080 downwards.
CGCAGAGGTGGGCGGGGTCGCCGCCGGCGATCGCTTCGAGCACCTCGTAGGTCTCTTCGAGCAGATGCGGGCGCAGGCTCAGGTGCGTCTGCGCGTTGTCCCAGGGGCAGCCGTCGTCGGGATCGCGCAGGCGGTCGATCACGCCGCGCACGCCCTCCGGCGCGTTGCGCAGCTCGAACGGATCGATCGGCTCGAGAATCAGCGCGGCGGCGTGCTCGCTGTCTTGCAAGAGTTCGGCCACAGTGGAGGCGCTGACGCGCTCGTCGCGGCCTACGACGCGGACGGCGTGTTCCGCCGGATAGCGGCGCAGCGTGGTCGCCAGGCCGAGGGCATCGTCCACCAGCACCACGAGCGCGCCCGTCGTGAGCGGCGCTTCGGCGGCGGACGCGCGCACGACGCTGAGCGTCGCTTCGTCTTCGAGTCCGGCGAGTTCAATGATCTTGGCGAGGTTCCGCAACATCTGAGACTCCGGCACTCGATAGGCTCTAGGCGACGCATGAATCCTATCGCTCTGCTGATCGCGGCTCGCCTGGCCTGGACGCTGGCGCACCTGGCGCTGGCGCTGGCGCTGCTGGTGCTGCCGATTGCGCTCGCGGTGCGCTATGCCGCGACCTCGGACGCCTGGTGGGAGCGCGGCTTCGAGCGCTACGACGCCGTCTCGCGCACCGGCCTGACGCCGGAGGAAGTGGATCGGGTCGCAGCCGAAACGCGCGACTACCTCTCCAACGACGACGAACTGCTGACGGTCAGCGTCGGCGGCGCGCCCTTCTACTCCGAGCGCGAAGTGCTGCACATGGTCGACGTGAAGCGGCTGATGGCGCGGGTCTACGACGCGGGCTGGGCCGCGCTGGGCTACATCATCGCCTTCATCGCCTTCGTGCTCTGGCGGGCCGAGCGCGCGCTGCGCAGCCTGGCGCGATCAGTCCTGATCGCCTGCGGGATCGTCGCGATCGCGTTCGTCGCGCTGGCGATCTTCGGGCTGAGCGGATTCGACTCCGCCTTCCGCAGCTTCCACCTGATCTTCTTCACCAACGATCTCTGGCAGCTCAGTTCGCGCGACGCGCTGATTCAGCTCTTCCCGCAGCGCTTCTTCTTCGACACGACGCTGCTGATCGGCGCGGCGATTCTGGTTCCGTTGGCCGCGCTGAGCGGAGTGAGTTGGTGGGTCCTGCGCCGGGCGTGAGGGTAGGAGGGACCGATGCATAACCCCGCGATCGGCTGAGCTCGTCATTCCCTCGCAGATGGGGGTCCAGACGCCACTCGAGGCACCACATGGATTCCCGCTTTCGCGGGAATGACGAAACAAGGGTTATGCATCGGTCTCTAGGAGGGGAACGGATCTCGGCCTGCGACCTGCCTGCCGTTATTGCCGTCCTACTCAATCCTCTCGTACCAGCCGGCGGCGAAGAGCAGTCCGTCGTGGCGCACGATCCAGGTGTGCTTCTGGTTCTGCTCTCCGGTGTCTGGATTCTCGAACACGTAGCTCACCCAATCGCGGTCTTCGACCGCGACGATGTCCGGGCGGAAGTCGTAGCCGGTGATGTCGGGGCCGCTGTCGAGAATGTTCTCGCCCAGCGGCAGGAAGGGATGCGCCAGCCGCGTGCCGTCGGGGTGGATGATGATCACATACCACTCGCCGTCCACACTCTCGAGCGAGCTGTAGTAGTCGAGCGCCGCTTGGCGTCCCTCGGCGTCGTACAGGTCAATCGCCTGCTGGACGAGCAACTTCGAGTAGCCGGCCGGATCTTCGCCCGCAAGGTCGTAGTGGCGGTCGTACCAACCGGAGCCGAACTGGAGGCCGTCGTGGGTGACGATCCAGCTGTGCTTGCGCTGGTACTGGTCTTGGTCGGCGGGGTTGACGAAGACGTAGGCGACCCAGCCGCGATCCTCGATGGTGAGCATGTCCTGGCCGTAGTTGTAGCCGGTGACGTCGATGCCGCCCACGCCGACGTTGCTGCCCAGCCAGCCGGGGCGGTTCGCGCGGTGGGCGTGCGCGACGCGCGTGCCCTCGGTCGTGTGGATGAACATGTACCACTGGCCGTCGGCGCTTTCCGGCGTGCTGTAGTACTCGAGGGTCGCCTCACGGCCCAGCACGCGGTACAGCTCGAGCGCTCGCGCCACGTAGGACTGTGTGAACGCGCCCGGCGCGTGGATCTTCGACGGCGCTTCTTCGTACCAGCCGGAACCGAAGATCAGCCCGTCGTGGATGATGACCCAGGAGTGCTTGATCTCGGCTTCTCCGCTGGCGAGATTGGTGAACTGGTAATCGACCCAGGCGCCGTCCTCAGTGGCGGAGGCGACGACCATGCGCCCGGCCGGGTAGCCGTCGGGGCCGTTGACGTCGTCGGCGTGGGCTCCGATCAGATCCGGATTTTGATGGGCGATGATGACATCCGCTTCATCGATGATGAACATGTACCACTGCCCCTCGGCGCTGCCGGGGGTGCTGTAGTACTCGATCGTCGCCGCACGGCCGTGATGTTCGTAGTAGTCGATCGCCTGCTCGACGAAGGACTGGGTGTAGCGCGCTTCGTCGGAGCTGTCCGGCGCCGCAGCGGGGGCGCTCACCGCGAACGAATTGCTGGAGTACCAGCTGCCGGGCTGGGGTTCGGCGGGGAGGAAGCGGGCCTCGGGCGTGTGAGTGATCCATTCGCCGCTGCCGGCGCTGGATTGGGCCCGCACCTCGACTCGACCGCTCTCCGTTTGCCGGGCTTGTACGCGCATGTCGATTTGGCTGTCGCCGTGCTTGTCGGAGACGGCGAAATCGAGCGGGATCAGACCGCTGATCAGAGTCGCAGCGACGACAACGGCAGTGAGCAGCGTTCCCGCTGACAGGAGCAGCAAGCGGTGGTTCATCGTTCAGCCAATCGCCGATGGATAGGAATCAGTCGCGTCCGGCGGGGCGGGAGGGCGTGCTAGTTCAACGCGCCCATGCCGCCGCCGCAGCCGCACGATCCTCGGCCACAGGCGCAGCCGCCGCCGACCGGAGCGGCTTCGGCCGCCTCGGCCTCGGCAAACTGTCCGGCGACGGTGACGACGGCGGCGGTGAGGACTTTCTGGGCGGTCTGGCCGCAGTCGTGGTCGTAGGGTTCGGCGGCGGCGCTCATCGGGCGGAGCTTGGTGAACTTCTCGTTGCAGGCGCGGCAGTAGTACTCGTAGAGCGGCATGAGAGAACTCTCGGTGTGCTGGATCGCGGCAGGAGGGACTGAGGCGCAGGTTACGCAACCGCGCTGATACATTCGAGCGGCCCCCCGTAGCTCAGGGAGAGAGCACCGGTTTCCTAAACCGCGCGCGGAGGTTCGAATCCTCCCGGGGGGACCAGTTCGAGACTGCTTGGTCGGGCCCGCCAGGACGCTATTGCGACCCTTCGTCTAGCGAAATGAGCGTCCCGTCTCGACCGAGAGTGACTCTGCCCTCGTAGACATCGGCGATCCCGCTGAGGAAGACTCGTTCCAGCGCAGACGTCGGCAGCGGCGGGACGATGTGATAGAGCAGCAACTGTTTCGCGCCGGCCGCGGCTGCGGCCTCGGCAGCCTCCACCGGGGTGGCGTGGTACGAGGGCACGTCGCGCAGCACCTTGGCCGCGCGCCGGTTGCCAGCCGACTCCGCAGCGGCGGCGATCCGCTCGGTCAGCCTGCTCGCTAGCGCATCGTGCACGAGCAGGTCGGCGCCGCGCGCATGTTGAATCAGATTGGCGGAGTACGCGGTGTCGCCGCTCACTACGATCGAGCGTCCCCGGTAGTCGATCCGATAGCCCACGGCCTCGCAGACGGGCGCGTGCGACACGGAGAAGGCGCTGACTCGAACGCCGTCCTCGGTCTCAAGCACGGCGTGGAGTTCACCATCGCCAGGCAACGGGAACGGCAAGGCCTCCAGTCCGGCCCCGCTCGGCGGCGCGATCTCGGAGCCGTGGTGGGCAGTCCGGTAGCCGAAGTCCGCCGCGTATGCCTGATTGAAACCGGCGGCGACAGCGCTGACCGGCGGCGGGCCATGAACGGGCAGCGGTCGCTCGCTGCCGCTGCCGATCCAGCGCAACATGCCGAGTTCGCCCAGGCCGTCAACGTGATCCGAGTGCGCGTGGGTCAGGAAGACCGCCTCGACTCGTCCCGGATTGACCGAGAACCGTCCCATATTGCGCGCGCCATTGGTGCCTGCGTCGATCACATACAGGTGCGCTCCGGCCTGGACGGCCACGCAGGGGCCGGAACGCTTGATGTCCGTGAGCGGGCCGCCGGCCCCGCAGAGTAAGACGTGAATGCCGTCCGGCCGCTCAGCCAGAGCATCACGTGTCCGGCGTCTGGCAAGGTTCCGTTCCAGCAGACGGAGGGTGAACTCTTGAGGAAGCAGCGAGAGTACTTGCGCGGCCGCAAAGGCAATCAACCCAACGAAGACGCCGCGGAGTGTGTTGAGAGTCCGCATCGGAAAGCGTTCGCGTTTCAGGCCTCAAGATGGGTGGATGCTGCCATCGGCAGGCTACCGCCCGAACAGACGGCATCTCTGTCGTTGGGAATGTGGAAGTCCGCTCATGAGGGCGCACCAGCCGAAGAGCAGGCCGAGTCTCTGCGGGCGTGTCGCTATTGCTCAGTCGCCAGAGCTTTCTCAACCATCGCGGCCTGACCCAACAAGGTCTCGTCGTGGCCGAAGCAGCCGGCCAGGGAGAGGCTTATCTAGCGTTCACGGGTTGCAATGGCTGGATGGTCTCGATTTCTGCTGCTTCGGCCTGCTGCGCGTGATAGAGGTCCCAGCGCAATTGGAGATTCATCCAAAAGTCGGGAGTCGTGCCGAAGTACCTAGCGAGCCGCAGCGCCGTACTCGGCGTTATGCCGCGTCTGCCCCGAACCACCTCGTTCACGCGCTGAAATGGCACGTGGATCGCAGTGGCCAACTCGCGCTGGGTCAACTCCATGGGCTGCAGGAACTCGTACAGCAGCATCGAACCCGGGTGAGTCGGCTCCCGGCTGGTCGGAATGCGCACCATTTCTGCTCTCCTTTCTAGAGACCAATGCATAACCCATGATGCCGCATTTCCGCCATTCCGACTCAACGAGGCACCCAGTGCTGAGCAGATAGGGAGACTGGATTCCCGCGAACGGAGGCCTTTGCAGAATCCTCGATCTGAGCGTTTCGTCATTCTTGCGAACGTGAGAATCCACGTCTCGCTCGATACGCCGCATGGATTCCCGCGTGCGCGGGAATGACGGATATGGGGGTTCTGCAAAGGCCTCCGAACGCGGGAATGACGGAAATGGGAGTTTTGCAACGGCCTCCCTGCGCGGGAATGACGGAGATGGAGATTTTGCAAAGGCCTCCGAACGCGGGAATGGCGGCGGCGGGAGTTATGCATCAGTCTCTTCTAGTGATAGTCAGTGATCTCGACTTGGTGGGGACCAGCATCGGCCCAGACGAAGCAGATGCGGTATTGGTCGTTGATGCGAATGCTGAATTATCCGTTGCGGTCACCTGTCAGCGGCCAGCGCTGACTCCACCATTGCGGCCTGCCCCAACAAGGTCTCGTCGTGGCCGAAGCGTCCGACTAGGGAGAGGCCGAGCGGGAGTCCATCGACATCGCCGAAGGGCAGCGAGATCACGGGCATACCGGCGTGGGTCCAGGGCAGGTTCATGGCAGGATCGCCGGTGGTGCGCAGGCTGTCGGGGGCAGGGCCGACGGCGGAGGGGGCAAGCCAGGCGTCGATCCCAGCGCGATCCATGCGTTCGTGCAGACGCTGGCGGAGGGCGATTCGGCTGGCGCGTCCTGCTTCGGCATCCTCGGCTGCGATGGCTAATCCCGCTTCGTACAGTTGCGCACTCTCCGGGCGGAACATCGCGCCGTACTTGGCGTAGCGCTCGTGGTGGGTTTCGGCGAACTCGTAGGTGGTGAGATTGCGGTGTCGGGTATTGATGTCGGCAATGTCGTGAAGGGTCGGCGCCGGTTCGACGCTGATGCCGGCATTGCGCAACCGATCTGCGGCGGCGTCCAGGGAGCCGCGCATCTCCGGGCCGGCCTGATCGAGGAACGCGCCTGTGGGGATGCCGATTCGCGGCGCCGGGGCTTCTGCGTCCTCGCCCTCGCGCCAGCCGAGGAGCAGCGACGGCGCGACCAGAGCGGCATCGGCAGCCGAACTGACGAAGTAGCCGATCGTATCGACCGATGGCGAATAGTAGAGCGTCCCACCCGTGGGAATGCGGTCGTAGGAGGGCTTGAAGCCGATGACGCCGCAGAAGGAGGCTGGGCGGACGACGGAACCGACGGTCTGGGAGCCCAACGCCAACGGGGCGATGCCGGCGGCGATCGCGGCGGCGGAACCGCTGCTGGAGCCTCCGGGGGTGTGGTTGCGGTTGTGGGGATTGGCAGTTGCGCCGGAGGCGAAGTAGGCGAACTCGGTCGTGACCGCTTTGCCGAGCACGAGCGCTCCGGCGTCGCGCAGGCGGGCGACGACATCGGCTTCGCGGCCGCTGAACGACTCAGGCGGCACGGCCGATCCGGCGCGGGTCGGCATCCGGTCGACGTTGAAGATGTCTTTGACGGCGACGAGCGCGCCGTAGAGGGGCGGGCGGTCGTCCGGATCGGGCCAGCGCTCGGAGATGGTTCGGGCTTCGGAGGCGAGGCGTTCGCGCTGGCGGATGTCGGGCAACATCGCGCGAACGAGCGGGTTCACTTGATCGAGACGCCGCAGTGCCTGTTCGATCAGCTCGTCTAGGGACAGAGCGCCGGAGCGAGTCGCGGCGAGCTGCTCGGTGAGGGAGATCGGGTTGATGAGGTGGACGCCGGCGGATTGGGGCACGGGAGCCTCCGTAGTGCTCGTGGGTATCTCTCCCCGCTGGGGGGAGATGCATAACCCGCGATCGGCTGAGCTCGTCATTCCCTCGCAGATGGGAATTCATATGCCACTCGAGGCGCCGCATGGATTCCCGCGTTCGCGGGAATGACGGATATAGGGGTTTTGCAAAGGCCTCCGTTCGCGGGAATGACGGAAATGGGAGTTTTGCAAAGGCCTCCGTTTGCGGGAATGACGGCGGAGAGAGTTATGCATCAATCTCCGCTTGGGGGGAGACGGGAAGGGGAGCGGCACCTCCTAGAGA
>CAUVXV020000003.1:0-12656 GCA_963555985.3 Dehalococcoidia bacterium | reverse complement strand
CGATCGTGACGTTGTCGAAGTCGTTGTACTCGCCGTGGTAGGAGGCGTTGTCCTCCGAGGTCAGCAAGCGCATGACTTCGATGGCTTCTTCCATCCGCTTCATGCGCGACTCGGGCGGCGACGCAAAAGGCGTCGAACTCGTGCAGCATGTCGCCGCCGCCGGGCGCGGCCTGGCCCATGCAGGCGGCGAAGATCGAGCGTCCGTTGGACATGAAGTCGAGCGAGGCGTACTGATAGGCGAGCAGCAGGGCGTCGCGCAGCGGGGTTGAGGCGAAGCAGGCCGGTCCGATTTTGACGCGCTCGGTGACCACCGCCAGCGCGGACATGAGGCCGAGCGCATCCAGTCGCGGCTTGGCCAGGATCGAGTCGCCGACCCAGATGCTGTCCCAGCGTTCGTCGGCGTCGGCTTGCTGTGCGAGCGCGATCATGTCGTCCAGCGTTGAGGCGCCGGTGACGACGCCCCGGTTTGAGAGTGTGAGTCCGAATTTGACCATGACGAACCTCCCTGTCGTGAGCGCAGGGTAGATCGAGGGGAAAGAGCCTGCGTCAGCGGAAGGCGGACAGGATTTCGTCAACGATGCGCCGGTATTGGGGCAGCTGGTCGCTGCCGGCGATGCGGATCGTGATCGTGGTCGCGCCTGCGTCGATGTACTGCTGAATGCCGTCGATACAGCGCTCCGGCGGCCCGTAGGTGCACCAACGATCCACGGCTGCGGGCGAGTGGTCGAGCATGTAGTAGTCGTCCAGGTAGCGCTTGGCGTCGCGGAAGGCGAGCTCGCGGTCGTCGTTGACGTTGAGCGTGCAGTAGACATGCACCTCATAGTCGTCGGGCAGTTTGCGGCCTTGTTCAGCAGCGTAGCCGCGAAGCTCGGTGAGGTATTCGGCTACGAGCGGCGGGGTCAGAGTCACCGTCATCCAGCCGTCGCCCAAGCGCGCTGCGCGAGAGAGTCCACGCTTACGGTTTACGGGATCGTCGGGGCGGGCGTTGGAGACGACCAGGATCGGAATCGGCCGCTGCACCGAGCGCGGCTCAATCGTGATGTCGTCGAAGTCGTTGTAGCGCCCGTGATAGGAGGCGTGGTCTTGGGAGGTGACCAGGCGAATGATCTCGATCGCCTCCTCCATCCGCCCGGAGCGAGTCTTAGGCGCGACGTTGAAGTCTGCAAACTCAGAGTTCTCCGGCGCTCCCTGACAGGCCGCGAAGATCAGCCGTCCCTGCGAGATCACGTCGATCGCGGCTAGCTGATAGGCCAAGAGCAGGGCCGGCCGGATCGGCGTGGTCGCAAAGCAGCCCGGGCCAATCCGCACCCGCTCGGTGAGGGCGGCCAACGCGCTCATCAGCGAAAGCGCGTCCAGACGCGGCTTGGCGGTGATCGAATCGCCGACCCAGATGCTGTCCCAGCGCTCGTCGGTGTCGACGAGGCGAGCGAGGTCGAACATGTCCTCGAGCGAGGAGTCGCCGGTGACGAGTCCGCGGTTGGAGAGGGTGAAGCCGAATTTGGTCATGGGAGCTCCTATAATTGTCAGTAGGGTACCGTCGCTGTTGCGGCGCGATGTTTTCTGACCGAACGCTGGAGACGGAATGGCCTTCGACATCGAGCGGCGCGATGCGGCGATCTTCTTTCGCGGCCAACTGACTCGAAGCCAAGCAGTACGTGGCGCGTGCTCAGCGCTGCACCAAGCAGTGAATGAGCGCGGCTATCGAGATGTGGCTCTCGACTTCTCCGAGTGCAGTGCAGCGACGGAGGCGTTCATACTCCCCCTTCTTCCAATCGTTGCGAATTATCGCGAGGTTGATGGTGTGAGATTCGATATCACACTGCCTAGGTCAAATGACCTCTACCGCCTCTTCAGCAATGCGAACTGGGCCTATCTCATCGAGCCCGAGCGCTTTTCTCCGAGCTCATTTTCGGACCAGCACATTCCCGTTCAGCACTACCACACCGAAACTGAGATGCAGGACATCCTCGATCAAATGCTGGAGTTCTTCATTCGTCAGCCGGGCATAAGGAAGTCGGTCCTCATTGCACTTGAGTGGGCGTTGGGTGAGATCATGGATAACGTGATTCGTCATGCAGAGTCGGAGGTCGGTGGTTTTATCCAGGCAACCGCCTACGGCAATGGGGCTGAGTTCATTGTCGCCGATGCCGGAATCGGGATCCCGCGGTCTCTCAGAATTCGAGATCCAGAAACCGCCCTCAGCGAGGCCATTCAAACGCTCCGCACCCGAGACGACAAAGTGGGTCAGGGAAACGGGCTGTTCGGCACTTATCGGCTCGGCAGTCTTTCTCCTGGCCAATTCGAACTCCTGTCGGACCGGGCCGTGCTCTACCACGATCAGCGACGAGGCATACCAGTGACTCGGTTTCAGAGTATCCCGTATCTGGGGACATCAGTCCGTTGTCGGATCGGCTCCAATGATCCCGCACTGCTGGAACGCGCGCTTGAGATCGGCGGGCGCAGTGGACTACCTGTGTACAATTATGTAGAGAGAGTCTTCGAATCGGAAGCAGGTGAACTGGTGTTCCGGGTAAAGGAACGAGCCGAGCGAGACGTGAACTCCCGACGGTCAGGCGCGCGAGTACGACGGCAAATCGAGAATTTGCTGGCCGAGGAGGACCATGTCGTGATCGACTTTGATGGCGTCGATGTCATCTCCAGCAGCTTCGCTGATGAGGTCTTCGGCCGATTGTTCCTTGAGCTCGGACCGGTAACGTTCGCGTCCCGCATTCCCTTGCGAAACACGAACGAGACCGTCCGTGGGCTGATCGACCGTGCGATCGTCCAGCGAACGCGTCTCACGGACAGCTCGTCGCGTTAGGAGACAGCGCGTCCACGCCTGCGATTGCTAGACCCCTAGACCGCGGAGGGCAAACTCTCTGACGGCCTCCGCCAGGGCTTCCGGCGCTTCCAGGTCGGCGACGTGGGCGGCGCCTGCGAGCTCGATCTGCTGGGCGCCGGGGATGGCGCTGCGCCAGATGTCGCCCATCACTTTGGCGACGACCTTGTCGTTCTCGCTGGTGGCGATCAGCGTGCGCGTGTCGATTCGGGCGAGACGGCGGCCGACGCCGGTGTCGGGGATGGGCCAGAGGAACTTAGCGCTGGCGCGCAGATCGAGCAGCTCTCCGACGTAGGCGTCAAGCGGGTCGCGGTCGGCCATGAGCAGGGCGGTGCGCTGATCGGGATTGCTGAACAGGACTGCGGTGGGGAACCCGGGATGCTGGGCGAACATGTCCTCGCCCGGATGCTCCTCCGACCAGAGACCGAGCGGATTGATCAGCGTGAGCGACTGCACCGCATCGGGGCGAATCGCTGCGATTTCGGCGGCGATCCAGGCGCCGATGCTCACACCGACCAGGTGGGCGGAACCGACGCCGACGGTATTGAGCAGATCGACGTTGAAGAGCACTAGGTCGAGCGCGTCGCGGACGCCGGGTAAGTCGTCTTTGGCCGGCCCCCAGCCAGGCTGATAGGGCGCGATCACGTCGAAGTCGTTGGCGAGTTCGGCGATTGCGCCACCCCAACGGGGGATGCCGGTGACGGGATGGAGGAAGAGCAGGGGCGGGCCTTCGCCGCCGCGCCAGACGTGCGCGGTCTGTCCGCCCGGGCTGAGATCGAGGGTTGAGAGTTCGGGCATCATGTCACTCCTGCAAGTTCGGGTGTTTCCCCGCTCGAGTGCGGGGATGGGCGTGTGCGTGCGGGTTTGTTCGGTTCTGTTCGGCTGCGGTCGAATGTCGCGCTCGCGTTGACGGGCGCGGGCGACCAATGGTCGGCGTATTCGCTCCAGAGCCGGCGCAGACGCGGGATCACCCGCTCGGCGAAGAGGCGCGTGCTGTGGAGCGTCAGGTCATGGGGCAGATCGCCGAACTGGAAGACGCCGATCAGGTGCCCCACTCGGAGCGAGCTCACGAGGTGTTCGAGCTGTTCGGTCACGGTCGCCGGCGAGCCGGCGGCGAGCGCTCCGCTGTCGATCCGCTCCTGCCAAGTCGGCTCCGAGGTCGATGGGGACGGTTCCGCCTGCTGCGCCAAGAGTCTGGCGGCGCGTTCGCGGAGACCGCGCTCCGTGCGCCAGCCCGGCGCTTCGCTCCAGCCGGGGAATTCGTTTGCCGTGTGGCGCTCGGTATAGCGCAAGTGCGGCTCGTAGAGCTGCTGCGCCTGATCGTCGGTTTCGGCGACGATGATCGTCTGCGAGACCGCTCCCTGAAACGGGTTGCGGGGCAGGCCGCGCGCCGAGATGGTACGCCAAAAACCGTCCATCGCCGCTTGCGCCGGAGCGAGGCCGCGGCTGGCCAGACAGGAATAGTTGTAGCCGCGCTCGGCGCAGAAGTCCCAGGTTTCGTGAGAGAAGCCGTCCGCCGGAATCCAGATCGGGGGGTGCGGTCGCTGGAGTGGTCGCGGCCAGATGTTCACGTAGCGCAGCTTGCTGTACTCGCCGTTCCAGCTGAAGACTTTCGGATCCGTCCAGGCGCGGAGGATGAGGTCGTGATGCTCGCGATAGCGCTCGCGCAGTGTGACCGGATTGAGGCCGCAGGCGTAGTTGGCGTCCATCGGCGTGCCCAAGGGAAACCCGGCGATGATCCGGCCGCCGGAGATCACGTCGAGCATCGCGATCTCTTCAGCTACGCGAGTAGGCGGGTTGTAGAGCGGGAGGGAGGTCCCGAGCATGATGATGGCGGCGCGAGAGGTTCGGCGGGCGAGCGCGGCTGTCATCAGTTGGGGCGAGGGCATCAGGCCGAAGACGTTCTGATGATGCTCGTTGACGATTAGCCCATCGAAACCCACCCGCTCGGCGTACTCGAGCTGGTCCAGATATTCGTGGTAGGCGCGGTGGCCGCGCAGCGGCTCGTAGAGCCGCGAGTCGGCGTCCACCCAGACTGAGCGGTTGCGCTCGCGGAAGTCAGCCGGCAGATGCGGCCAGGGCATTCCGTGGAACCAGTGGAATTTCATGCTTCTCTCCCGCTCCCCCGTGCAGGGGGAGCGGGGAATGCTTGCCTGACTAATCGACCTAGTTGGCGCCGCTGAGGACCGGGGCCGGAGCGGCGACATGCTCGGCGCCGACCGGCTTGGGCGACCAGTGGTCTTCGTAGTCTTCCCAGATGTGCTTGACGCGGGGGATGACCTGCTCGGCGAAGAGCTTGGTGGAGGCTCGGGCCTTGTCGTCGGGCATGTCTCCGCAGTGGAGGAGGGTGACGAGGTGGCCGACCTGGAGCTTGGTGGCGAGGGCTTCGATCTGCTCGGTGACGGAGTCGGGCGAGCCGGCCACGATGTAGCCCTCGCGCACCCAGTCCTTCCACTCGAGCGTGTGCGCGATGCCGAGACCTTGCGCCCCGCCCGCGCGGAGTCCGGCGCGGATCGTGTTCTCGGTGCGGTAGCCGGGGGCGTCGGCGAAGCCGGGGTAGACGTGCAGGCACTTATCGAAGAAGTACTGGAGGTGTTCGGTGTACATCTGCTCGGCCTGGTCGTCGGTCTCGGCGACGACGACCTGCTGGGCGAAGGCGCCCTGGAAGGGGTTGAACTCGACGCCCATCTCGCCGAGGCGGTTCCAGAAGCCTTGCATCAGGGCCTCGCCGCGGACATAGCCGTTGAACGAGAGGTAGCTGTAGTTGTAGCCCATCTCGCCGCAGAAGTCCCAGGTTTCGACGGAGCCGCCGCCCGGGATCCAGATCGGCGGGTGCGGCTTCTGGAGCGGGCGCGGCCAGAGGTTGACGTAGCGAATCTTGTTGTACTCGCCGTTCCAGGAGAAGACGTCGGGGTCCTGCCAGGCGCGCAGGATCAGGTCGTGGTTCTCCTTGTACTTGTCGCGCAGCGTGGCCGGATTGGAGCCGAAGCAGAAGTTGTCGTCCATCGAGGTGCCGACGGGGAATCCGGCGACCAGGCGTCCGCCCGACATCACATCGAGCATGGCCATTTCCTCGGCCACGCGGGTGGGCGGGTTGTAGAGCGCGATCGACTGGCCCAGCAGCAGGATCGTCACGTCCTGGGTGCGGCGCGAGAGGGTGGCGGCCATCAGCTGGGGCGAGGGCATCATGCCGTAGGCGTTCTGGTGATGCTCGTTGATGCCGATGCCGTCGAAGCCGAGCGAGGCGGCGTATTCGAGCTGGTCGAGGTACTCGTTGTAGACGCGGTGGCCTTCGACGGGGTCGTAGAGGCGGGAGTCGACATCGACCCAGACGGAGCGGTTGGTCTCGCGGAAGTCCTCCGGCAGGTGGGGCCAGGGCATCAGGTTGAACCAGTGGAATTTCATGGCGGGTCTCCTGTGTTGAGGCGTTGCTGTCAGTGTAGGGGGTGAGCCTCTGGGCGGGCAGATCATCTACGCTGAGTTCGTAGGGGAGTCGTCCATGCCCGAATTCGCCCACGCCAACTACGGCATCGTCCCGACCGAGACCACGCCCGAAGAGCGCGCCGAGAACCTGCGCCGGCGCGCGGAAAGCGACCGCAACGTCGATTTCTGGAACGAGCACTACCGCGAGCTGACCGAGCGCTACCTGCACCGTTTCCTGGTGATCTACGATGGCGGCGAGATGCGCGATTTCAAGGATGCGATCTCAATGAACGACTTTCTGCGTACGCTGCCCAAAGAGCAGCGGGACGCCGCGATGCACCAGTACGTTGACTATGCGGTGTATGTGCCAACGGCATTTCCCATTCGATGACGAGGCAGTTCCGCGGCAAGTTCTGGCATCAGCGCACGACCTACGCCGCGCTGCCGGATGAGTTGCGTCCCTACATTGAGGCCGAGTTGAGGCTCTACGACCGCGTGGCCACGATCCCGTGGATGATCGACACGGGAAGCCCGTACACGATCCTCCATCCGAGAAATGCCCGAATCATGCTCGGTCAGACGCTGAGCGAACTCGATTTTGCGGCTCACCCTCAGCGATTCGCCCTTGGCGGCGTGGGACAAGGGACGACAAACGCCATCATCGCGCCCGCGACGTTGACCTTCGCGGATGAACAAGGCCAGCGCGAAACGATCCGGCTGCCGATCCTGATCGCCGAACCGACTCCCTCCTACCGCTCACATGAGGGCAATTGGCGACTACCCAGCCTCCTCGGCTGCGATGTGTTGCGCTACTTCGACCTGACCCTCTCCTACCACCCGCCCTCGGTGACGCTGACGGAGGTAGCCCCCGCCTGATACCCTGCGTGGCTGCCCCAACCGAAAGCCGCCGCCATGACCCTCGATCATCCCGTCGACACGACGCCCGCCGACTTGCTGCGCTCCGCACGCGACGCGGCCTGGAGCGAGGACGAATCCCGCGCCGCCGACGCCTACCACTGCGCGATCCGTGCGATTGAGCAGGCATTCCGCCAGATCGCCACGCCCGACAACCCCACGGACGACCTCGGCGTCATCCTGACCCACTGGCAAGAGCGCCCCGACCTCTGGTGCGAGGGCTACTCCCGCGTCGCAGATGTCGACACGGTCATGCCCGTGCTTGCCGACCTCTGGGAGGGACGCCCAGAAGCGGACAAGGTCTTCCCCGTTGATCTCGAAGAAGCCCGCATTGCGCTCGCAACCGCCGAGTGGGCGCTGAAGCTGTTCGACCTCGGCTTCTTCGAACTCCTCGACGAACTCACCCCCGAGGAAGAAGCAGAGGACTTGCGCATCGCCGAAATGCACGCCGAGCGCAAGCGTCTCGGGGTGGAAGAGGAGAGCATCCCTTGGGAGGAAGTAGAAGAGCGCCTGGCCGCCCGCTGGCGTAAGGAATGACAGACAAATCGCGGTCACCCTACCGGGTCGTCACAAAACCGAGAGTTGAACGGCAGTTGGCGCGTCTCGGGAAGCGGGACCTTGCTTCAGTCAGGAAGAAGATTCGCAGCCTCGCCGTCGAGCCTCGCCCGCGGCGAGTACTCAGACTCCGAGACAATGAGCATCGCGTGCGCCAGGGCAACTGGCGCATCTTCTATGAGATCGACGACGACGCGCGCATCGTGACAGTCACCGAGGTCCGCCGCCGAAACGAACGCACCTACCGCGACCACTAGCCGCCCCATATGCGCCCGATCGGGCTATCGTGGTGCTCAGGAGGAGTCGTGCCATGCAGCTCTTTGACGACTTTGAGCGAGCTCGTACGACCTATGCCGGGCATGCCGAACCGGAATATGAGTTTCTCAATACCTCAGCCTTCCGCTTTGCTGACCAGGTACGTCGATACACCCAGGAATGGTTCGATCGGTACCCGGAGGACGCCAAAGCCGATTTACGCGGTCGTTTCCGCAGCAAGGACAATGAGCAGCACACCAGCGCGCACTTCGAGCTCCTCATACACGAACTCCTTCTCCGTCTGGACTTCGACGTACAGGTGCATCCCTACGTGCCGACCACGAGCAAGCGACCAGACTTCTTGGCAGCCAACTCAATGGGCTCGTTCTATATCGAAGCACATGTCATATACAAGGATCTGGCCGAGCGGCCCGTAACCCAACAGGAGAAAGAATTCTACGATTGGATCAACGATCTGGATAGTTCCAGCTTCATGCTCGATCTAGAAGCAGAGGGTGTGCTCACCGAACAGGCGAGCAAGCGCGATCTTCTGCTGCTGCGACAGCTAATGAATTCCCATCATCCAGATGCCGTAGAAGACCTTATTCAACATCGCGGTTACCACGCAGCTCCCTCGGTCACCATCAAGGTCGGAGATTGGAAGTTGGTAGCGCACCTTCTTCCACTACCCCTGTCCGATCACGGACAATCTGACGAACCCACGATCGCAGCCAGTCCTTCCGAGTTCGGACGCGGCAACTTTGATTCTCCGGTCTCTAAGAAACTGCGAAGCAAAGTTACGGATAAGCGGGGAAGTAAGCTAGATGCCCCACTCATCCTCGCGGTGAAGGTTGACTCGCGCATGTTCTCGCTCGAGCGAGACGCGCCACGCACCGCGCTCGGGCGATTGGTGCCAGAGCTGGCCTCCGAAGAATTGTACCCCGCCGTGGGAATCAGACGCGCCACGGAAGGAGTTTGGTTCACGCTAGGCGGCAGGCCGCAACACAACAACCTGCACGCAATCTGGTTTTTCGACAGTCGATCGGACATTGGATCCGCCTCCGCCAGACCGTGGTCCCTCTTGATCTTGAATCCGAATGCATCGCTTCAGAGCCTTTTCGGACTCGAGCGTGTGCCACATATGCGTGCGCAGTCAGGCAGAATGGAACACTTCGAGGGAGTCGGTCTCAATCAACTCCTCGAAGTGGAACCACTAGACCCCGCCCGCTGGTATGCGATACCGAGTACCGATTCTTAATCCTTGAGCAACCGACCGACCAGCACCTCCACACGCTGACCCTCCTCCGACTCCGACAGCCACTTGCGCAGCTCGCGGCGGGCGATGGTGACGGTGAAGGACTTCTTCGCTGTTGCTCGGGCGACTCTGAGGTCCGCCAACACGGACGCTGCGCTCGCAGCCGCAGAGGCGCCCGCAGCCGCAATCTCCTGATGCAGATCATCGGATTCGTCATAGGCCGGGATGGGCAGCCGCCAGAGGTGCTTGACTAGATCCCGTGCGCCGAACTGTCCTTTCGACATCAACGGTTCAACTGCATCTTCCAGCGTCCTACTGTTAATGATGGCAACGAGATAGTTTGCTTCATCCAAAGTATGCACTGGTACCCAGACGAGCCGTACATCAACAATTGCAGCTTCCGTCATGACCGCAGCAGTGGGACGACCGGCTGCCCCGTAGACGACGCGGTAGGGCGTATCGGGCGTGGGCGCAAGTTGCGCGCTGAGCTTGTTGCCGTAGTCGAGCTGCGAGACCAAGTCGAGCTTCGTGTTAGGATTCTTGTGCTGGTCCCAAAGCCGGTTCATCTCACGCCAGCGCCGGCGCATGCGATTGCCGAGCGTGCCCGGATTGATTCCGTGCAGGCCCTCGCTCACCTTTGCCAACTCACGGCTGGCGCGAGAGAGCGGTAGGACAGCCCGCAGCGGCTCCAACAGCACATATGGAGCCAACGTCTCGCCCAAGTGAATGTCCTCTAGGTGTGTTGTTTCGATTGGCTGATTCGCGAGTGTCGCCAGCTCGAGGTCGCGCCACGGCGCGTTTTCCTGCCCGCTGCGACGCGGGGAGGTCATCTCGATCGGTTCTGCCTGGACGACCGCCGTCGGCTGTTCCAGGTTCACAAAGAAGAGGCTGCGGGGAATGATGATTGCACCCTGCCGCGCCACATCGCCGTAGGGGGACGCGAACCCGCTTGCCGTGCTGCTCAATCCGACGCGCTCGCGACGGAATGGGCCGCCCGCCGGTCCGCGCCAGCGCAGGGCGGATGCAGCCAGACCGACCGCGCTGCCGGATGTCTTCCGCGCAAATACGACAGAGGCGGGGATGGGGAAAAACGAATTGGGTTCGATCCGCTCAAGGTCCCATGGCAATTGGTGACTCAGATCCGCGGTCGTATCGCCCCAGGCCCCACCACGCCACTTTGCATACTGACCGCGTTGCAAGGCGCTGTGGGGCAACACCATCCCGGCCAATCCGCCCGGCTTGAGATAGAGGTCAACGCAGCGTGCGAAGAACATCCCGGAGATATCTTGCGTCGTCGCGAACTGGCGTCCCGCCCAGATGTCGTACTGTCGTCGGCTCTGTCGCTCGAGCTCAGCCCGCAGCACGGCGTCGGTACTGCGGTACGAAATCCACGGAGGGTTGCCGACCACCACATCGACGCCAATCTCGCGCAGCCAGATCGGGCGGACGAGGTTGCGCGTGTAGTAGGCCCAGATGTGATCGCGCCTTGATCGTGCAAGCGCTTGAGGATGTCTACCGTCCGTTCGAGCATGGCTCGTTCATGCGGATCGTTGATGTTCGCCATCGTTTAGCGCCCAAATCGGATCACCGCCGCTTTCGAGCTCGCTCGCGATCCGTGCCATCAGCCGATCGAAGCGCGCCGGATGTTCGATCAGACGGCGCGGAAATTCGAGCGCCAGATCCTCACCGTTGGCGTCGTAGTCAATGCGGAGCATCACGCTGCTGTTGGCGAACAGGCCGAACGATTCGGTGCGCAGTTGCAGCGAGTCACCGAGATAGATCGGTACGGAGACTTCGATCTGTGCTCCCCGTGCAGCTGCAATCGCGTCGCGGGCCGCGAGCGTCCACGTTGCCCGCGCCAGATGCACCGCGACCGGATGCACGTCGATCCCGACCACGGAATTGAGCAGCCCGTCCAGCGTCTGCGCGGGCGTGCGCCCGGCCTCCGACGCCGCGCTCAAGTACTTGCGCACGGCGGCGAAGATGAACGAGCCGGAGCCGCAGGCCGGATCGAGCACGCGCTGGTTGAGCGGATCGCTCACGACCGCGTCCACGATCGCCCGCGCTAGCCAGTCGGGCGTGTAGTACTCCCCCAGCCGCCGCCGGTCGTCCGCCGGGATCACCGCCTCGTACAGAATCCGCGCGATGTCCGATTCCGCCTGCGACCACTCGAACCAGCCGATCCGCTGGGCCAGATCGCGCAGCCAGGCTTCGCCGCCGACCTCGACCGGCCAGGTGAAGAAGTCCGACTCGATCACTCCGCTCACGCCGGTCTGGTCGACGAACAGCTGCCCGCCCAGCAGCCGCGCGGGTTGCTCTGCGCCGCCTCCTCAATCGCAATCCCGAACGCCGACTGCACCGCCAACCCGACCACGACTGAGAGATACGTGTGCCGCACGAAGAGCCGGTCGAGGTCGGGTTCCTCCGCAATCACCTGTCCCAGCGCCGCCGCCAGCAGCCGCCGCCAGAGGTCGCGCTTGACCGCAATCGTGGGATCGTCGCGGCTCGCCTGGTAGAGCGCGTCCAACGCCTCAATATGCCGCTCGAAGCGAGGCCCTTCCCCCAGCCGCGAGCGAATCTCGTCGTCCCGTCGGTGCTACGCCCCGCGCCTCCAGCGCCTGCGACTGATCCCGCAGCCACTCATAGAGCGCCAGGCCGTGCTCGGCGTCGCGCAGGGTGAAGGCGTGCGGCGCCTGCGTTCGCACCGGCCCCATCCCGGGCCAGCGCAAGATCCAATACTTGCCGTCGGTCAGAATCCCGAAGCGCTGCGGCTGTCCGCCCGCCACCGCCGCCGCGAGATAATCGTCCAACTGCTGCACGTGCGCGGGATCGGGCTGGATCCGGTTCCCGATCCGCACCTTGAACTCGATGATCAGATCGCGCGTGCGCAAATCCGTCCGCCCGCCCGCGCCCGCCGCCGGCGCCTGCTCCATCTCGATCTCGGAAGCCCCCGCCAGCCCGGTCCCAATCAAGAAGTCCCGCACCGCCACGCCGATCTCCGCCTCCGCCACGCCCGCCTTCTCATGCCGCTCTAGCACACCCCGGCATACTCGTTGCAAAGCTCAGGACTCGCCATACCTCCATCCTAATTCCCTTCTCCCCCGCACCGCAGAGGCCAAACCCCTCTCCCCCTTGAGAGCCTGTCCCCGCGCAGGCGGGGAGGGAGATGCCCGCAGGGGCAGAGGGGGTGAGACGCCCCGCAAAGCGCTCGCCAACACTCCGCCATTGCCGCGCCCTGTCGCGGCAATCTCGATGTGTGTTGCTCTGACCGTCTGTGCGCGACTCAGCGAGATACCCGCGGCAGGCGCGGGTATGACGGAGGTAGGAGCAGCCTGGCTGAGAACGCTCCAACCCACCCCCTGCCTACACTGACCCCATGTCCTCAACCGGAGCCTCCTGCTACCGACACGAGAA
>CAUVXV020000002.1:0-11059 GCA_963555985.3 Dehalococcoidia bacterium | reverse complement strand
CGACAACAACACACTGGTCGCAATGATGGTCGAAAATGTGCGTACGATGGTGACCGCCCTCGGCGGCGACCCCGGCGCGTTGGATGGATTCGAGGTTTCCGACACATGGCGGCCGTCCAATCCGAGCTAGGTGAGCCGCTCGCCACACTCAGCGGCCTCGCTGTCGGCTACGACGGCGAAGTCGCTCTGCGCGACCTCAACCTCACCGTCGGGCGCGGTGAGATGATCGGCATCGTCGGTCCCAGCGGCTGCGGCAAGACCACTCTCCTGCGCGCGCTCCTGGGCGACATGGAGCGCTACGCAGGTACTTTTGCCTTCGGTGACAACCAGGCTGGGGAGGTGCGGGTCGGCTACGTGCCGCAAGTGGAGACGGTCGATTGGAACTTCCCCATAACGGTCGAGCAGGTCGTGCTCTTGGGCCGTTGGCGCACACGCCGTTGGCTGCCCTGGGTCAGCCGCCGCGATCACGCCCGCGCGCACGAGGTGATGGAGCAGCTCGGGATCGCCGAGTATGCTCACCGCTCGATCCGCGCCCTCTCCGGCGGTCAGCAGCAGCGCACCTTCCTGGCCCGAGCCCTGGTCGGCTCGCCTCACCTGCTGCTGCTGGACGAACCCACCTCCGGGGTCGACATCAAGACCCGGCACGAGATCATGCACGAGTTGATCCGACTCAACGCGGGCGGCGTCACGATCGTCCTCACCACGCACGACCTCACCGGCGTCGCCTCGCATCTGCCCCGCCTGATCTGTCTCGGCGAGCGCACGGTCCTGGCCGACGGTGCGCCGGACGAGGTATTGCAATCGGACATCCTGGAGCGCGCCTACGGCCAGCCGATGCTGGTGATCCAACGGGGCCTCGAGACCTACGTCCTGCCGGCGCCGGAAGAGCAACCGGGGCGCACGACGAGTTGACCTGGCTCAAGGCCGAATTCGGCCTGCTCGATCGCGATAAATCCGGCAAGCGCCATGCTTGAACCGTTCGAGTATGGCTTCATGCAACGCGCGATGATCGCCGCTGCCCTGATCGGCGGCGTGACGGCGGCAGTGGGCGTCTTCGTTATCCTCCGGCGTCTCGCCTATATCGGCCACGGCCTGGCTCACAGCATCTTCGGCGGCGCGGTCGTGTCCTTCACGCTCGGCATCAATTTCTTCCTCGGCGCGAGTGTTTGGGGCGCCTTCTCGGTCTTCCTGATTAATCAGGCGGCGCGCCGGCGGCAGATCGGCGGCGACGCCGCGATTGGCATCATCACGACCGCCGCTTTCGCGATCGGCGTCGCCGTAATCTCGCGTTCGCGCAGCTTCACGCGCGACTTTGAAGCCGCCCTTTTTGGCGAAATCCTGGGCATCACCGCCCAGGACCTCTACGTGATTATCGGCATGATCATCCTGATCGGCGCGATGTTGTTCATTTTTTGGAAGCAGCTCGTGTTCATCACCTTCGACCGCGATGTCGCCGAGTCCTACGGCATCTCAGTGGGCTGGGTCGATGCGATCTTCGCGCTGGTGCTCGCGGCGACCGTTGTCGCTTCGCTCCAGATCCTGGGCGTGACCCTGATTGCAGCGGCGCTGGTGATCCCGCCCGTGGTGGCGCGAATGCTGACCGATTCCTTCCCACGCCTGTTCCTGTTGGCGGTCGTCCTGGGCGTACTGACGGGCTTCGTCGGGGTCTACATCTCTTGGTTCGTCGATGTCTCCTCCGGCGCCACCGTCGTGCTCACTCAAGCCGCGCTCTTCGTGCTCGTCATCACTTGGAGCGCGATCGAGGGCCTGCGCGGCCGCAGCGCCGCTACCAGAGCCGAGCGCCTCGCCGGACTCGAACGAGCCCTCAACGATTAACAACCCCTCAACCCGCCCCAATCTCCCCACCACGCTCCATAAGCAGTGCCTAAACTGGAACTATGAGCGTGCGCGATCCAGCTTTCGTCGACTTCGGAGAGCCGGAACCCGCTCTGCTCTTCGACTTGGCCGCCCTCGAAGAAGGGCAGCCGCAACTCCACCCCGAAGCGCTGGACGCCGCCACTGCCCTGCTCGAACGGATCGAGGAGAGCCGCGCCACCGGCGCTGAACTCCCCGACCCCTACGCCGCCGCCGAAGGCGTTGAGGTCGATCTCAGCGGCGGAGCAGCGCCCTCGCCCCTGACCGCTCCCGAGACCACGCCGCCCCCGCTCAGTAGCGCCGAAGCGAACGGAGCGGTCGCCGCGCCGCTCGCCGCTCCCGATCGCGAGGCTGCCGAAGCCCCCCAACTCGCGCCGCCGCCGCTTGAGGGCTTGAGCGCAGCTCAGGCTGCCGAGCGTGTGCTCGACGGGCGCGTTAACCGCGACACCAGCCGCCAGCGCTCGGACCTTGATGTCGTCCTCTCCAACGTCTTCACCTACTTCAACACGGTGCTGTTCGGGCTGATCGGGATTCTGCTGGGGCTGGGCATCGTCGACCGACAGGGTGATCACCTCCAGGACGCGGGCTTCGTCGGCATGGTTGTGCTCGCCAACGTGATCGTCGGGACGCTCCAGGAATTGCGCGCGACGCGCAAGCTGCGCGACCTCGTGGCGTTGACTGCTCCCACGGCTACGGTGATCCGCGGCGGGATCGAGATGGTCGTTCCTGCGACCGAAGTCGTCGAAGGCGATCTGGTCCTGCTGCGCGCCGGCGATCAGGTGGTCGCCGATGGACCGATCATCTGGGATGAAGCCGAACTGGATGAATCAATCCTGACCGGTGAATCCCGCTCCGTCCGCCGCGGCCCGGGCGAGGAACTCGAATCGGGCGCGTTCTGCACCGGCGGCTCCTGTTACTACCGCGCCGATCGCGTCGGCGACCAATCGCGCGCCGTTCGTGAGACCCGCGACGCCCGTCAACTGAAGCGGACCGAAACGCCGCTGCAACTGCGATTCCGCCGCATCCTGCGGGGACTCCTGGTTGCGACAGCGGTACTGGCCGTGCTGCTGCTGATCTCGTACTCAATTGAAGGGCGCGAGTTCGCAGTGGCGATCAAGAACACGATCGCAACGGCGACCTCGGTCGTTCCCGATGGGCTGCTGCTGGGGCTCACCGTCGCCTTCGCGGTCGGCGCGCTGCGGGTCTCGCGGATGGGCGCGATCGTGCAGGACAACACGGCGGTCGAGGCGCTCAACTACCTCGACACGATCTGCCTCGACAAGACCGGCACGATCACCGCCAACCGGCTCAAAGTCGACGATGTCCGCTGGGCCCAACAGGGCCGCTCGCTGCGCGGCTGGCTGGGGGCGTTTGCGCTGGCGACGGTCGAAAACAACAAGACCTCCGAAGCGCTGGCGACGGCCCTAGCCCCGATGAGTAACGGCGCAGCCCTGACCGCCAGCGTGCCCTTCAACTCCGAACGCCGCTGGAGCGCCGCGCGGATGCGGCTGGGTGCGGAGGAACGAGTCTTCGTCCTCGGCGCGCCCGAACGCCTGCTGACCAGCGATGGCGAGGACGAGTCGGCCCTGCGCGAGGAGTATGAGCTCGCAGCCCAGCGGGGGTTGCGCGGCGTCGTCTTCGCCGAAGCCGCCTCGCTTCCCGATCCTGAACAAGATCAACTGCCCGAAATGCGCGTGGTCGCTCTCGTCACCGTCGCCGATGAGCTCCGCCCCGAGATCGCCAACGCCTTCCGCATGATGCACGAACTCGAGATCGAGCCAAAGATCATCAGCGGCGACAACCCCGCCACTGTTGCTGCCCTCGTCTATCAGCTCGGCATCCGCC
Source organism: Dehalococcoidia bacterium (assembly GCA_963555985.3). Classification (GTDB taxonomy): domain Bacteria; phylum Chloroflexota; class Dehalococcoidia; order Bin125; family Bin125. The sequence goes on along the minus strand of CAUVXV020000002.1, from coordinate 7,339 downwards.
TCCAGGGCGGCCTGATCTCCGGTGCGGCCATCGACGCAATGGACGATGAAGAGCTGCAACGGGCGGTCGAGGACAACTCCGTCTTCGGACGGATCGCGCCGCAGCAGAAAGAACGAATCGTCGCCGCGCTCCAGGCCAACGGCCACTATGTCGCCATGGTCGGCGACGGCGCCAACGATGTCCGCGCCCTGCGCCAGGCCGATGTTGGCGTGGCGATGGAGTCGGGCACGGCCACGGCCAAGGGCGTCGCTGCGATCGTGCTGCGCAACGACTCGTTCGAGGCATTGGTCAAGGGTTCGGAGGTGGCGCAGAACGTGCTCGGCAACGCCTCGCAGCTGAGCAAGCTGTTCGTTACCAAGAGTTTCTACGCTTTCCTGATCATCTTCGCGGCCAACATGATGAGCCTCGATTTCCCCTTCCTGCCCCGCCACGGCTCGCTCACGGCGCTGTTCACGCTGGGCGTACCGGCTGTGTTCATCACCCTGACCAAGCCGCCGCGCGCGGCCGGCCACGACTTCCTCAGTTCGACTATGCGCTTCGCGATCCCGGCGTCGATTGCCTTGGCGGTCGCGGCTGTCGGCGTGCATCTCCTGACCGAGGGCATCCTCGGACGTCCGGTTGAGGACGCGCGCACGCTGGTCTCCACGACCATCGGCATCGTCGGCTTGGCCTACATGGTCGAAGTGATCGGTTATCAGGGCGCCACCCGCGACAACCTCATGCGGCCCGCTCTCGTCACCTTCTTCGGCGCAGCCCTGCTCGGCATCTTCATCCTCACTCTCTACACGCCGACGCTGCGCAGCTTCTTCGACTTCGGCCCGCTCTCCGCCGCCGAATGGGCCATCGTGCTCGTCGCCTGCGCTGTCGCCATCGCAGGCAAGTGGCTGCTCAGCAATTTCTCTACCCGAATCATCCGCTGGCTGACCGGCCAAGCCGAAGAAGAAGCCGCCTCACGCGGACGCGCCGTATAAGCGAGCTATCCGTACAACTCCGCCAACTCCGGATCCTTCGCCGCCAGCATCTCCGCCAGATCGAGCAGCACCCGGCACTGCTTGTAGGTCGCGTCGTCCTGCATCTTTCCGTCCACTACCGCGACGCCGCCCGAACCGCCCGCCTCCTCCATCGCCGCGACCACGCGCCGCGCAAACGACACCTCGTCCGGATTCGGGCGGAAGACCGCCTTCGCAATCGGAATCTGGTTTGGATGCAGCGTCCACGCTCCCACACAGCCGAGAATGAACGCCGCCCGGAATTGATCCTCGCAGCCCACCGGGTCGGAGAAATCCCCGAATGGCCCATAGAACGGGTAAATCTCATTCGCGGCGCAGGCGTCGATCATCCGCGCCAGCGTGTAGTGCCAGGGATCCTGCAACGAAGGCGTGCGCGTACCCGCCGCATCAGCGGGATCGGCGTCCGTGCGAACCACGTAGCCCGGATGCGGGCCGCCCACCCGCGTCGTCTTCATGCGCCGCGACGCCGCCAGATCGGACGGTCCCAGACTCATCCCCTGCAAGCGCGGACTCGATTGCGCGATCGCCTCCACGTTCGAGACCCCCTGCGCCGTCTCGAGGATCGCGTGAATCAGAATCGGCCGCGTCAGACCATTCCGCGCCTCCAGCTGCGCCAGCAGCAGGTCGAGGAAGCGAATCTCCTCCGGCCCGTTCACTTTGGGCAGCATTACCGTGTCGAGCACATCGCCGATCTGCTCGGTCAGTTGCAGCATGTCGTCCAGGAACCAGGGACTGTCAACCGCGTTGACCCGCGTCCACAGCTTCGTCGCGCCCAGCTCGAGCGTCTGCCCCGCCCGAATCAGTCCTGCCCGCGCCGCCTCTTTCGCGTTGGGAGGAATCGCGTCCTCCAGGTTGCCCAGCAGAATGTCCACCGTCGGCGCGAGCTGCGGTAAACGCGCTGCGATCCGCTCGTTCGACGGATCGAAGAAGTGAATCATGCGCGAGGGATAGGTCGGGATCTCAGCCGGCGGATCGGGCGCGCCGAGCACTAATGGACGGAAGAACTGACGCGGTGTGGGCATGGATAGAACTCCTGAGTACTGACCTGAGCCTATGCCGCACGCTCGCTACCCGCCAAACTACCCCCATCGTCCCTTTATCGCTTCATGATAAATTCGTGACTATTTCCTTGCATTTATTGTGTGGATATGTCATGAACTTCATGTGATTTAAGGAGTGATAATGTGATCAGAAAGTGAGGGAGTACTCGGCTATGACACGGGACAGCAAACTACTCGACATTCGGGTGATTGGTGCGCTGATCGTCGGCATCCTGATCGGCGCGACGACGCTCGTTCTGGCCGACGCGCTGAGCGGTTCAGAAGTGCGCGTGGGCGCTCGCGTGCTCGAGGACGGGCGCACGGAAATTGTGGTCCAGGAGCAGGGCGAGGGCGGATGGACCACACACGCGCCTGAGCGCCGCTTCCTCAGCGCCGACGCCACGCCCGATCGTTGGTACTTCAGCGAGAATGTCCAGCTCGCCGCGCCGCAGGAGGCCGCGCCGGGCGCGGAATCGGCCGCCACGGCCGACGCCGACGGCGCATTCACCTGTGTCGTCACGCACGGCAGCCTGGACGACTCGTTCTGGGTGCTTTCCGGGACCGTCGTCAACAGGGTCAGGGCTCAGTACGGTCTCGACCTGCGCCTCTTCCGAGAAGCCGACAGCGCAGACCAGGCCGCCGCCATCCGCAACTGCGTCGACGACGGCGCCCGGATCATCATGAGCAGCATCCCCGATCCGGACGTCGTCGGCCCCGCGCTCAAGGAAGCGGCGGAGGCGGGCGTCTACGTGGCCACGTTCAACTCCGGCGGCGATCGGGCCAACGAGTTCGGTTCATGGTTCCATGTCGCGATCGATGAACAGCAAGCCGGCCGACTCGCCGCCGCTGAGTTCAGCGCTCAGGGCGTCAGCGGTGACATCGTCTGCATCATCCACGAAGCGACGAACATCGGCCTGGACCAGCGCTGCGACGGTCTGGAGGAGGCCTATGACGGCGGCGACGTGATCCGCGTCAACATCGCCAGCGCCGCCAACCCCGTCGCTGCGCTGACCACTGCCCTCAGCGGTGACATCGGGGCCGTCCTCACGCTCAACAGCGACACTGGCGTAGAGGTCGCCAACAACCTGGCCGCGGCTGGCAGCGACATTCCGGTCGGCACAGCCGGCCTCAACCTGGAGTCGCTGATCGTCAGCGGCGTTCCGGACAACCTTCTGTTCTTCATCTACGACTATCCCTCGATCCAGACGGCCGTCGGCGTGCTGATGGCCGACTTCGATTTCGCAACTGCCCAACGGATCGTCGGCACGCCGGCGGAGAACCTCGATTTCTTCCGGCAGATCGTCGTGCAGCCGAGGCTCGTCTCTGTTGAAGAGGTCGGGTCGGTGGTCGAGACCTACCAACAAATCAGGGCGAGGCGGGGCAACTGACGCCGATTGTCGGCTCGGGGGCGTTGCGCGGCGACCCCGCCCGTAGCGCCCGGATCCCCCGCCCGCTCAACGACCGCGAGCTCGAAGCGGACCGCCTCACCCTGCTCGGCGCTACTCTGCCGATAACCATCCCGACCCCGAGAAGAGGACCACATGGCTATCGATCTGACCTTGGGCGCGGTGTTGCCCACCAATGAAATCGGCAATGACCCCGGCGCAATCCGCGACTACGCGCAGGCCGTCGAAGCGATGGGCTTCGAGCATCTGCTGATCTACGACCACGTGCTCGGCGCCGACCCGCGCGTTCACCAACTGCCCGGCCCATACACCGACCGGGACGCCTTCCACGAGGTCTTCGTCACCCTCGGTTACATCGCAGGCGTGACCACCACGCTGGGATTGGCCACCGCCGTGTTGGTCCTGCCCCAGCGCCAGACCGCGCTGGCCGCCAAGCAGGCGGCGCAACTGGCGGTGCTCTCGGACAACCGCTTCCGGCTCGGCGTCGGCAGCGGCTGGAACAGCGTCGAATACGAGGCCCTGAACGAGGAACTTCCGCAACCGCGGCCGCCGCCAGGAAGAGCAGATCGACCTGATGCGCCGGCTCTGGGCCGAAGACGTGATCGACTACGAGGGCGAGTTCCACAAAGTCACCGCCGCCGGCATCCGCCCCCGGCCAACCGAGACGATCCCCGTCTGGTTTGGCGGCGCGCACGACCTCCAACTCCGCCGCACGGCCAAGATCGGCGACGGCTGGTTCCCGATCGGCGCGCCCAATGCCGACTCCGCCGAAATGGTCGAGCGTCTGCGCGGCTATCTGCGCGACGAAGGCCGCGACGCCGACGGTTCCCCGATCGAGCCGCAGGCTCAGATCCGCGGCGGCAACCCCGAGCTCTGGCTCACCCACGCCCAACGCTGGGAGGAGCTCGGAGCCAGCCACATCTCGATCGCGACGATGAACGCCGGCCTGGGCAACATCGACGAGCACATCGACGCGATCCGTCAGTACCGCGAGGCGGTGACGACCTGAAGAGGAGGGCGCGGTAGATTGGGGCGCAGCGCGGGGAACCGTCCCCAATTTCGCTCGGTTCCCGCGCTAGGGCGAACGATGGTGGTTGACTGGCCAGGCCAGCGTTCGCCCGCCCAATGGCACAATACCTCGCCACTGGCGGAGTTGCACCGCATCCAGTGTAGCCAGAGCGGGAATGACGGGATTACTGTGTTGCCCGACCCTGCGCAGCCACAGCCGCCGCTGCCTCAGCGGCAGCTTCTTCCCCCGCCAGATAGCGACGACTGCGCACGCCAAGCTCACTGTCCAACGTGTACGCCAGCGGCATCCCGGTGGGAATGTTCAGTTCCGCAATCTCCTCGTCCGAGATTTCGTCCAGGTGCTTCACAATCGCCCTCAGACTGTTCCCGTGCGCCGCGATCAGAATTCGCTGACCGCTGCGCAGCCCCGGCGCAATCTCCGCCTCCCAGAACGGCAATACCCGATCCAGCGTGATCTTGAGCGATTCCGAAGCGGGCAGCGCAGCCTCGTCAATGCCCCGATAGCGCCGATCAAAGCGCGGATGATCGGGATGATCGTCCGCAAGCGGCGGCGGCGGGATATCGAATGAGCGCCGCCAGATGTGCACCTGTTCGTCGCCGTGCTGGGCTGCGGTCTCTGCCTTGTTCAGACCTTGCAGCGACCCATAGTGGCGCTCGTTCAATCGCCAGTCCCGATGCACCGGCAGCCAGGCCGCGTCGAGCTCGTCCAGCACGATCCAGAGCGTGTGAATCGCCCGCTTGAGCACCGATGTCCAGGCCAGGTCGAACGTGATTCCTGCCTCCCGGATCTGCTCACCGGCGCTGTGCGCTTCCGCTACTCCGCGCTCGCTCAGACCAACGTCCACCCAGCCGGTGAAACGGTTCTCAAGATTCCAGTCGCTCTGCCCGTGCCGGAGCAGAACCAGGTTCGGGAGCTCGCTGCGCTCGTCCCACCCGAACAGGCTACCCTGCCCTCCGACAAGATGGGCAAAGGCGGCAACTCCGTGAGTTCTCAAGAGCAAACCTCCGACACGATCTTCGGCGCAATCGTGCGTGGAGAAGTGCCCGCCGACATCGTGTACGAAGATGAGCGCTGTCTCGCCTTCCGCGATCTCAACCCCCAGGCTCCGGTGCATGTTTTGGTCATCCCCCGCGTGGGAATCGCGGGACTACAAGAGGCCGATCAGGCCGACCCGGCGCTGCTGGGACACCTGATGCAGGCCGCCCAGAAAGTAGCGGAACAGGAAGGCCTGGCCGAGAACGGCTGGCGTGTGGTCGTCAATGTGGGCGAGCACGGCGGCCAGACCGTCGCGCACTTGCACCTCCACGTGCTCGGCGGCCGCCGTATGACTTGGCCGCCCGGATGAGCGCCCGCGCGATCACCGGCGAGGACCTTGAGGCGGCCAAGAGCCTCACCCAAGCTCCCTCCGTCTCGGTCGCGGCGCGGCGCGTGCTCCTGCGCGTGGAGGGACTGGACAAACACTTCGGCGGACTCCGCGCCGTGGACGACGCCAGCTTCGAGATCGAAGAAGGCGTGATCGCCGGCATGATCGGCCCCAACGGAGCCGGTAAGACCACCGCTTTCAACTGCGTCGCCGGATTCCTCAAGCCCGACGGCGGCAAGGTCTTCTTCGGCGACCGTGAGATCACCGGCTGGCCCACCCATCGCATCTTCGGCGAAGGTCTGGTGCGCACCTTCCAGATCCCGCAAGAACTGGAATCGATGACCGTGCTCGAAAACGTAATGCTCGCCGGCGAGGAACAGCTGGGCGAAGCCGTCTGGCGCAACTGGTTCGCGCCCTGGGAGCGTCCGCCGGCGCGAAGCCGAACTGGAGGCTCGCGCCCACGAGGTGCTGGAGCAAACCCAACTCGCGCATCAGGCCTACGTCTCTGCCGGCACACTCTCACGGCGGCCAGCGCAAGCTGCTCGAACTGGCCCGCGCGCTGATGCCCGATCCGCGCATGATCCTGCCTCGACGAACCCGGCGCGGGCGTCAACCCGGCGCTCGTGCGGCGGCTCGCCGAGCACATCCGCGAACTCCGCGACCGGCTCGGTCTCTCCTTCCTGATTATCGGAACACAACCTTGAGTTCGTCCGCCAACTCTGCGATCCGGTCGTGGTCATGGCGGCAGGGACGAGTGCTCGACGTCGGCCCGCCCGAGGAAGTGCTCTCCAATCCCGAAGTACAGGCCGCCTACCTGAGCGGACAGCGGACATGAGCACGGACGCGGGCGACGGACGCGAACCGCTGCTGCGAGTCGAGTCGCTCAGCGGCGGCTACGTCAACGGGATCGACATCATTCACGACGTCGATCTTGATCTCTACCAGGACGAAGTGCTGACCATCATCGGCCCCAATGGAGCGGGCAAATCGACTCTGCTCAAGGCCGTGGTCGGGGCGCTGCCCTACGAGCACGGCCGCCGCCGCTTTACCCGAGAGGACGTGAGCGGCTGGACGACCCCCCAGATGATCGCCGCCGGCGTCGGCTACGTGCCCCAGATCAACAATGTCTTCACCTCGCTCTCGATCCGCGAAAACCTGGAGATGGGCGGCTACATGCGCCGCGCGGGACTCCGGCAACGGATCGCTGAGGTGCTGGCCATGTTCCCCGATCTCGAAAGCCGCCCCCGCGAGCGCGCGAGTAGGCTCTCCGGCGGCCAGCGCCAGATGCTCGCCATCGCCCGCGCCTTAATGCTTGATCCGGTCATGCTCTGCCTCGACGAACCCACCGCCGCGCTCGCGCCCGCCGCCAGAGGCGAACTCTTCGCCCAGATCTACGACATCCACATGACCGGCGTCGGCATCCTCATGGTCGAGCAGAACGCGACCGAGGCGCTCACCTGGTCCGATCGCGGCGTGGTGATGGTGAACGG
>CAUVXV020000001.1:0-13668 GCA_963555985.3 Dehalococcoidia bacterium | reverse complement strand
ATCCTCGGCGCAAGTGTGCGTGGCCAAGGCTCGAAAGCGCCCGAATGGATTGACCAACATCTGCGCGACTATCCCAGCGACGCGCCCGTATTAATGCAGTGGTTCGGGGCCAACTTCTACAACGGCGGACCGAACAAGCGCGAGCGGATGCTGGAGCAGTTCGACCGCCTTGCCCCGCACTACGGCGACGACTGGTGGTTCCTCGGCTGGCACGCCTTCGCCAACCACGAGTCCGATCAGCTCGAGACCGCACGTGTGCTGGTCGAACGCAGCGCCGAATTACGCCGTGAGAACGGTCAGGCCGCCCATGCAATGGCGCACGTCTTCTTCGAGGAGCACGATGTCGAGGGAGGCTCCGGCTGGCTCGGCGACTGGCTGACCGACCACCCGCACCGCGCCGGCTTCCACCGCCATCTCACCTGGCACCAAGCTCTCTTCCTGCTCGCCAACGGACGCCGCAGCGACGCGCTCGCTCTCCACGACAACATCATCCGCCCCGGCGCTGACCCGCACGGCGACGCGCTCGGCGGCGTCGCCGATTCCGCCTCCTTGCTCTGGCGCTGCCGCCTCCACGACGGCGACGAAGCCTTCGACTGGCGAGCGATCGCCGATCTCGCCGACGGCGCATTCCCCAAGCCCGGCGTCGCCTGGGTCGATGTCCACCGCGCGATGGCGCTGGCGGCATTGGGAGACGAGGTCGGTCTGGGCAAGCTGCTCGACGGACTCTCCGAGGCCGCCAAGCGCGGACACGCCATCGCCGGCGAAGTCGTCGCGCCGACCGTCGAGGCGCTCTCCGCCTTCGGACAGGGCGACTACGCTACCGCCGCCGACGGCCTCGATGCTGTCCGCGATCGCCTGGTCGAACTCGGAGGCTCCAACGCCCAGCGCGACGTCTTCGAAGAAACCCTGGTCGAAGCCCACCTCCGCGCTGGCAACCTGGAGCGCGCCTTCGAGCTACTCAACGACCGCCTCAGTGGCGGCGCAACCGCGCGCGATCTCTTCCGCCTCGGCCGCGCTCAGACCGCGCAGGGACAGCTCGAAGCTGCCAAAGCCTCCTTCCGCCAGGCCCAAGACCTCTGGCCAGACGCCGATCCCAATGCCGCCGACGTCCAAGCCCTCCGCGAGGCCGCCGCATGACCCGCGCCCAAATCCAGCCCGCCACGCCGCGCCCAGACATCCTCGTTGAGGAAGATGTCGACGCGGATCGCGAGAGCGAGCTGGAGAAGCGCTACCACCTCTTCCTCCACGACTCCGACGACCACACCTACGAATACGTGATCGAAATGCTCGGAGCCGTCTTCGGCTACAGCAAGGAGAAAGCGTTCGCCATCGCCTCAATGATCGACGGCCACGGACGCGGAATCGTCGAAACCGCCGACTACAACACGGTCAAGGATCACCAGGATCAGATCCACGGCTGGGGCCCCGATCCGAGGATTGTCCACTGCAAGGGGTCGCTCTCAGCGACGATCGAGGAAGCGCCGTAGTTCCTGTACACATCGGCGGTCGCCAATCCGAGACTCCGTCATTGCCGCGCTCCGCCGCGGCAATCTCGCTGCGTTCTGCACCGACGTCCGTGCTCGACTCAGCGAGATACCCGCGGCAAGCGCGGGTATGACGGAAGAGGCGCGGGGTCAGAGGGATCCGGCCGGTTTCGGCTACCCTCCCACCAATCCAACCCGCCAAAGGAACCACCAATGGTCCGACTCTCCGACCTCCACCCCGAAGAAGCCCAGGGTATGCGCAACGCGATCCAGCGCTTTGCGCAGTTCGACATCGGCACGACTCCCTGGCTCACGCCACCCCCGCTGGCGGAAGCCAAGATCGCGCTCCTTACCACCGCAGCCTTGCATCGCCGCGACGACCGCCCCTTCCGCTTCGGCGACCACGGCTACCGCCTGATCCCCGACGACATCGACCCCGCCGAGCTCGTCCAGACCCACGTCAGCGTTAACTTCGATCGCACCCACTTTCAGCGCGACCACAACGTCGTCCTACCGCTCGATCGGCTGCACGAGCTGGTCGAGCTAGGCGAAGTCGGCGCTGCCTCCGAGTGGCACTACTCGGTGCAGGGCGCAAGTCCGAACCCGGCTGCGTTCGCGCAGGCCGGCGCGGACATCGCCCGGCGGATGGTCGACTCGGGCGTCGCCAGCGCGCTGCTCGTACCGGTTTGACCGGCCTGCACGAGCGCCGTCGGCGCCCTCTCACACTTCCTCCAGCAACACGGCATCGCCACCACCGGCATCAGCCTGATCCGCGAACACACCGAGGTGTTCAAGCCGCCGCGCGCGCTCTGGGTTCCGTTCCCGCTCGGACGGCCCCTCGGCATCGCCGACGATCCCGACTTCCAGCGCGACGTACTGCGCAACGTGCTGGGCCTCCTGGAGACTGCGACCGAGCCCACGATCGCGGACTACCCCCAGGACGCGCCCGACGGCGGCGGAGACGGTGTCTGGGCCTGCTCGGTCGCCTTGCCGCAACCGGAGTTGAGCGATCTCGAATCCGCCTTGCGCGCCGAGGTCGATCTGCTCACCCCCTGGTACGACGAGGCGCGCCGACGCCGAGGCCGAACCACGGTCGGCATCAGCGGCGCGACGCCCGAGCAAATCGACGACGTCGTGTCGTTCATCGTCGCCATCGCCGAGGGCTCCGGGTTCAGCGAAGTTCCCGCCCGCGCAACCGCTCCCAACTGGACCCACAAGATGCCGCTGCTGACTCGCTTTGTGGTCGAAGACCTGCGCGCCTTCTACCAGGAGGCGGTCACCTCCCAGCCCGGCTCCGGCGCACCCTCGCAGCACGACATGCACAGCTGGATTTTCGAAGAAACCGCGCTCGGCGAAGCGATCCGGCAGGTCGGCCAGCAGATCACCGACGCAGGCGAACCGCGCCTGATGCGGATGCGAGGCTTCATCGTCCCCGAAGGCTTCTGGGATGGTGATGTGTCCTGGGGCCGTTCCACCCGAAGGCGTCCACCCGATCGACTTCATCCGCAGCGCCATCCCCTATCTGGTCGGCGAAGAGGCGTAAGCCCACGATCCTCTCCCACCGCACTGCGGGGGGAGATGTCACGAAGTGACAGAGGGGGGTTCGGCAAGACACCCGGTAGACCGCCGCTGCAAGCGATCGCTAGGCTCACTCCACCCCGCGCCGACCGCGCCAGCGAGAATCCGCCGTGCCCCAATCATCCGCGCTCGACCCCCTCCACGACGCCCTCAACCAGCACTTCGGCTTCTCCGACTTCCGACCCCCAACAACGCGAAGCCATCCAACACATCCGCGACGGCGGCGACGCGCTCGTGCTCATGCCCACCGGCGGCGGCAAGTCGCTCTGCTATCAGCTTCCCGCCGTCCTCTCCGACGGACTCACCGTGGTCGTCTCGCCATTAATCGCGCTGATGCAGGATCAGGTACAGGCGCTGCGCGCCAACGATCTCCGCGCCGCCTACCTCAACAGCACGCTCACCACAACCGCCGCCGCACAAATTGAGCAGCTGGTCGCCAACGGCGGCATCCAACTCCTCTACGCCGCCCCGGAGCGGGTCAACACTCCCCGCTTCGCCTCGCTGCTCGAACGCCGCCCGCCTGCACTCATCGCCATCGACGAGGCCCATTGCATTTCTGAATGGGGACACGAATTTCGCCCCGACTACCGCGAACTGCGCCGCCTCACCGCTCAATTCCCCGATGTGCCCGTCGCCGCCCTCACCGCAACCGCTACTCCGCAGGTGCAGCGCGACATCGTCGACCAGCTTGACCGCCCCCGAATGCAGCGCTTCGCCACCAGCTTCATGCGACCCAACCTCACGCTCCGGATCGTGCCCAAGCGTGAGTCGGTTGAGCGTCTGATTGAGCGGCTGCGTGAGCTTCCGCGCGAATCCGCCATCGTCTACTGCCGCTCTCGCTCAAGCGCCGAAGAAACCGCCGCCAAACTACGCAGCGCCCGTATTCCCGCTGCCCACTACCACGCCGGCATGACCGGCGACGAGCGAGCCCGCGTCCAGGACGAGTTCAGCAGCAGCCAGACTCCGGTGATCTGCGCCACGATCGCCTTCGGTATGGGCATCGACAAACCCGATATCCGCCTTGTCGCCCACCTCGATATGCCGCCCTCGATGGAGGGTTACTACCAGGAGACCGGCCGCGCCGGGACGCGACGGTGAACCCTCAGAATGCCTGCTCTTCTACACTCGCGGCGTCTGGGCGCAGCAGCAGTATTTCCTCCGCCAAATCCGCGACGAACGCGAGCGCGAAGCCCGCGTCCGCCGCCTACGCCGGATGATGGACTTCTGCGAGCAGCAATCCTGCCGCTGGTCGACCATCCTCAAGTACTTCGGCGAATCACCAGCCTCGCCTGAGTGCGGACACTGCGATCTCTGCATCGGTGAAGACGCGGAGGCCGCTGGCCGCCGGTCTGCCGCGACGGGTCGATCCCGCTGATCCACCGCCGACGCCAAGCGGCACCGCTGGTCTGCCGCGACGGGTCAATCCCGTTGATCCACCGCCGACGCTGGGCGGTGAGGAGCCGAAACCTCCGATGCCAGATGAAGAGCGACTTTACGAGGCCCTGCGCCAAACGCGGCTGGAGTTAGCCCGGGCACAAGACGTGCCGGCGTTCGTCGTGGCCAGCAATCGCGACCTGGCAGCGCTGGCCCAGCAGCGGCCTCGGACAGAGTCGGAGATGCTTCACGTCAAAGGCTTCGGTCTGAAAAGGGTCGAAGCGTATGGCGAAGCGTTCCTCCGCGTGATCGACGAACACGCTGCGACAAACGTCCTACAGGAACCGTCGAGTCCGGAGAAGCAACGCATGTCAACCATGTCAGAGGCTGCTGGTGACGAGGCGCCACCGGAAGCGTGGCAACAGCGTTTCAACGAGCTCGCCGACTGGCGCAAGCAGACTGCCGACGAACTCGGCCTCGAAGCCAACGACTTACTCACCTACCCGGCCATGCGCCAACTCGCCCAGGAACCACCGCAGACACAGGCGGAGCTCGCCCAAATCGAAGGCGTCGGCTCTATAGCAATCGAACGTTATGCCGACGCTTTGATCATAGCCAAAGAACCGCAGCAAGCTATCCTGCCGGCTTCGACGGGAGACTACCGATTCAGAGAAACAATCAAGCTGGGAAGTAACGCTGGAGCTATATCGCCAGGGCCATACCGTACTCGCCATCGCCGAGCGCCGGATGCTCTCCCCGCTGACCGTCGTTTCCCACCTCGGAACGGCGATCAGCAAGAGCGAACCGGTCGATCTCAGCAGCGACGGACCGTCCCCAACCGTCATTGCAGCCGTGCGCGGCGTACTCGCAAACGAACCCGACGCCAGCCGGGAACGCATACACGAAATCCTCAACGAACGAGTATCCAGAGTCGAAATTCGCCTCGCGCTTCTGCATCTGGAACAGGAGTCGTAGCCAATCCGCTCCCGCTATCGTGAACACGCTACCCCAGCATCCCCGCTGAGCGACGAAATGAGGACACCAATGCCGTCGGCGAACGAGATCGCGCAATACTTCACCGCGCACGCCGCGTCGCGTGGCGACTCGCTTGACGAGCGCACGCTTCAGGCGCTGCTCTACACCGCACAAGGATTTTCCCTGCTGATGTTCAAACAGCCCCTGTTCGACGACCCGATCAACGTTTCCGATGCCGGACCGGTGATTGCGCTCAGCGACATTGGCGGCGAAGGCGCTCAGGAGCCGGACGATTCGGAGACGCGCGAGTTCCTCAGCGGTATCTACGAACGTCACGGTCCGGGGCACCGCGCACGTAGGCGAACTGTACGGCTGGGAAGCGCTCGCCGAGAGTGCCCGGCTGAACGGAGGACGGATCGATCTTGAACAGATGCGTGTGCCCTTCCGCACCGGCCTGGCAAGGTCCGTGCCCAAGCCGAAGCCAATCGACCGCGAGGCCTTGTTGAAGGCGGTACACGCCGATGAGGAATTGTGGGAGAAGGTCAGACAAGGCTTGGAGGATTCACGTGCTGGCCGGGTCTACCGGTGGGAGTGAACGGAGGCCCGCCGCCCAACGACTAATCCGCCGCTACAGACCCCGCCAACGCCTCCGACTCCTCCACTGCCCCGTCCACCAGCGTCACCGTCCCGCCCAGACGCGAGGGCACCTTCGCGCCCGGCAACAAGATCCCCACCAGATTGCACGGATCCGCCGCCGCGATCACCACGCGCTCCCCCGTCCAGCGCCTTGCGCCGCACGGGCCCGCAACTGATCGAGCGCTTGCGGCAACGCAAACTGTTCCCCGATCAGACCCTGAATGAAGCGACCGCCCCGAATCTCACCACGCGCCTCCAAGCGGCGCAGCGCACGCAGAATCTCCCGCCAGGCGAGAGTCAGACTCTCTCGCGTCGCCAACTCGCGCGAGATCACCCCGTAGCGCCGCAGCAGGAGCACAGCCATCCGCTCGGCCAACTCATCCGCCTCTTCCGCATCCACCGGCGGCGGCGCAACCGGCGACAACGCCGCCCAGCGACCGGCCGGACCTTCCCCGATGAACACCCCGCCCCCGCCATAACGCGGACGCCGCCGCCGACCGTTACGAGCCGGACGAATCAGTTGCCGCAAGCCCTGGAATCCGTCCGCATGAGCCAACCCCGACGCGACCAACTCGCGCAGCCCGTTCTCCACATCCGTCGCGATCCGTCGCGTGCCGTCCACCAATTCATCGAAGAACAGCGCCCCGCGCTCGTTCAACATCCGCAAAATCTGGCTCGCGGCCCCGCCGTCGGCATGAACCTGCTCGGCGACATCCGGTTCAGGCGGCGGCGCAGATCGCCCCCGAGCCGCCGGCGCTGGCGCAGGACGCCGCACCGCCGCCAGCAGCGAGCGGAAATCCCGCCGCAACGCCAGTGTGATCGGCGTCGACTTGGTCGGCGCGCGCCGCGCCGCCCGAGGCGTCAACCGCGCCCACGCGATCTCCCCCGCCAAACACAGTTCGTCCAACCACGCCTCCCGATAGTCCGCCACGCGCGGGGCCAGCAGATCCCGCTCCCAGGCAGCCGCCGGCGCCTCAAACCCCTGCAACTGCTCGATCACCGCCCGTACCCCCGCCTTGCCCGTCAACCGCGTATCCGGTGTCAGCCGCTGCCAGCGCAGCAGGAAGCGCAGGTACTGCTGCACCGTGACCGGCTCGATCTCCGCTCGCAACCGAGCGATCGTGTAGCGGTGAATCCGCGCCAGCAGCCGCCGGTCGCAATACTCTTCCTCCCCTTCGCCCAGGAACTCCGCTGGGCTAAACCGTCCCCGCATGATCTCGCCGTACGCCTCAAGCTGTTGCAGCGCATAGCCCACATCCCGCGCCGACAACCCGCACCGCCGCGACAGCCCGGCCGCCGTGATCGGCCCCACGACCTCCATGTGACCCCGCGCCAGCCGCAGCCGCGCATCCTCCCGATCCGCAACCTCGATCAACGCCGCTTCGGGCACCTCCAGCGCCGGTTCGATCACCGCTTCCGGCAACAGCAACTGAATCGCCGACAGGTGCTCAGCCGCAAACCAGACCGCCCCGTCCTCTGTCCGCGCCAGCGCCGCCCGACCCTCCGCAACCAATTCTTCCGCCAGCGAGCGCACATGTGACAGGTTCCGCTCCCCCAACGCCACCAGCGAGATCAGCAACTCATGCAGCTCGTCCGCATCACGAACCGGCGGCAACGCCTCCTCCCGCACCCGATCAATCGCGTCCGGATCCAGCCGACCCAGATCCCGCTGCTGTTCCGGCAGCGTCCGCCGCGTCATCACCGCCCGCGCCCGCCGCTCCTCCAACGGAGCATCGTCGAGAAACCCGAACGGGTTCACGTTGATAATGCTCTGCGCCATCGGCGAGGGCGTCACCGTATCCCGAGCGTGCAGCCGAATTTCGCCGCGCTCGATCCGCTCCAACACCCCCACTAGCGCATCGGTATCGACCGCCTCGTGCAGACAGTCATCCATCGTTTGCGCGATCAGCGGATGATCGGGCACCTCCAACGGGCCGGCCAGATTCTCCTGACACCCCACCTGAGCCGGGAACACCGCCGCCAGCAAATCGTCCGCGATCATCCGCTGCAAATTCGGCGGCACTTCCTTGCCCCCGCGACGACGCGGTACCGCCAGCGCCCGCGTCGCCGCCCAGCGCCAGCGCGTGTTCCAGAACGGCGCATACAACACCGCCTGACGCAGCGACTGCTCCGCGTTCTCCGCCGACAGGTAGCCAAACGCCTCCTCCAGCGGGAACGACTGCGACGGCCCCAGCGAGAGGATGATCCCCTCTTCGTTCGCCGCCGCCTGCAACTCGAAGTCGAAGCGCACGCAGAAGCGCTTGCGCAGCGCCAGACCCCAGGCCCGGTTCACGCCCGACCCGAACGGCGCATGAACCACCAACTGCTGCCCGCCCGCCTCGTCGAAAAAGCGCTCGAACACCACATCGGTATCCGACGGCATCACCTGCAACGCATCCTGCGCCGAACCCAGGTACTCGAGCATCTGCTCCGCTGCGACCGAGTTCATCCCGCACTCGCGCTGCAACCGCGCCGAAGTCGATTCCGCATCGTCAATCGTCTCCGTCACATCCCGCCGCAGACAACCCACCTCACGCGACAACTCAACGCTCCGCCCGGGCGCTTCCCCCAGCCAGAACGGGATCGTCGGCGGCAACCCCTGCGCGTCCTCCACTCGCACCACGCCCTTGCTCTCGACCCGCCGGATCCGCCACGAAGTGCTGCCCAACAGAAAAATATCCCCCGCCTGCGACTCAATCGCAAAGTCCTCGTTCACCGTCCCGATGAACGCACCCTCCGGCTCCTTCACCACCCGAAAATCGCCGGTCTCCGGGATCGTCCCCCCGTTCACGATCGCCGTCAGCACGCGATCCCGCGCCGCGCCCGCACCATCCCCTGGATCCGATCCCGATGCACCAGCGGCCGCGAACGCCCCCCGCCTTCGCCCACGCCGGTTGCCAGCATCTCTACGGTTTCGTCAAACGTCTCCCGCGCCAGACCCCGATACGGCGCCGCCCGCCGGAAACGCTCGTACAACTCGTCCTCGCTGCACGATTCCGCCGCCGTCTCCGCCACGATCTGCTGCGCCAGCACCTCAATCGGCGCCTCCGGCTGCCGAATCCGATCCAGATCCCCGCTCTGCACCGCCCGCACCATCGCCGCGCATTCCACCAACTCGTCCAGCGAGGTCGGGAACAGCGCCCCGTGCGGTACCCGCCCCAGCGCGTGACCCCGAACGCCCCACCCGCTGCAAGAACGTCGCAATTCGTCTCGGCGAACCGATCTGACAAACCAGATCCACGCTGCCGATATCAATCCCCAACTCCAACGAAGCCGTCGCCACCACCGCCTTCAGATCGCCCGCCTTCAGCCGCTCCTCCATCACCTGCCGACGCTCTTTCGCCAGCGACCCATGATGCCCCGCCACATTCTCCTTACCCACCCGCTCCCCCAGCCGGTGCGCCACCCGTTCCGCCAGCGCCCGCGTATTCACGAAGATCAGCGTCGTCCGGTGCTGCACCGCCAACTCTGCCAGACGGTCGTAGATGCTGTCCCACAGCTCATGCGTCGGGATCGCCGGAATCGGAACATCGGTCGTCTCGAGCCATAGCTGCAACTCCCGCTTGTGACCCAAATCCAAAATCCGGCAGGGCAGCGCCGCGCCCTCTTCGTCCACCCCCGTCAAAAACGCCGCAATCTGATCCATCGGCTTCTGCGTCGCCGACAACCCAATCCGCACCGGACGCCGCTCGGCCACATGATCCAACCGCGCCAGCGACAACGCCAAATGCGATCCCCGCTTATCCCGCACGACCGCATGAATCTCATCCACGATCACCGTCGTCACCGTCCGCAGCACCGCCCGGCTTTGTTCCGCCGTCAGCATCAGGTACAACGATTCCGGCGTCGTAATCAAAATGTGCGGCGGATTCTTCACAATCGCCCGCCGCTCCGACTGCGGCGTATCCCCCGTGCGCAGCCCCATCCGGATCCGCGGCAGCGTCACCCCCCGCTCCTCGGCCAGCGCCCGGATCTCCCGCAGCGGCTCCTCCAGGTTCCGCCGGATATCACTCGAAAGCGCCTTCAGCGGCGACACATACAAAATCCGCACCTCATCCGGCAGCGCCCCCCGCTCACCTTCCCGCACCAGATCGTCAATCCCCGCCAGAAACGCCGTCAGCGTCTTCCCCGACCCCGTCGGAGCCGCCAGCAGCACATCCCGCCGGGTCCGAATCGCCGGCCACCCATCCTCCTGCGCAAACGTCGCTCCCCCAAAGCGCGAGACAAACCAGTCCCGAACCAACGGATGAAAATCGTCCAAAGCGGACACCGGAGGAGAATCTGCCTGACTCATACGTTTCGTACTCTATCTGGCAAAGAGCCAACACGCCAGAGGTCTACCCTCTCTCTCCTCTGGAGACTTGCACGCAAACCCTGATCGATCTCCCCCTTGAGGGGGAGATGCCCCAACGGGGCAGAGGGGGTGAGAACACCGCAGTCCTCTCCGGTACACCAGCTCTCCTCCTCAGTTAAGGGGAGGTCACGCAGCAACAGAGGGATCTGGACGAACACCTCACCGCACATTCCCACCCACTATGTACAGACCGCCCACCCACTTGCCAAACCAGACAGTCCATGCGAACGTATGCGCGGAAGACCAAGAACGTCGCCCAACGCCGCACAACGGCTAGCGTGAGATCAGCGGATCACCGACCACCGCAAACCGGAGCACATCCGTGAACCTCCGCAACCGCACCATCTACATCGGCGACAACCTCAAGCGCCTGCGCGGCATCGACAGCGACTCCGTCGACCTCATCTATCTCGATCCGCCCTTCAACAGCCGCGGCGAGTACCAGTGGCCGATCGGCACCGACGAACTCGACTGGGACGACAACCCCACCGACGAGGACGACCTCGACGACGAAGCCCTCGAAAACCTGATCGGCGGCAACGGCATCGACAAGTTCAAGGACGCCTTCACCCTCGACGATCTCGACCAGCGCACCTTGCAGGAACTCTTGGACAACGGCGAACCCGCCGGCTACGTCATTGCCGCCGCCGGCGCAGCCGTCGGACCGGGCACGCAAGCCTACCTCACCTTCATGTGGGAGCGCCTGGTCGAAATGCGCCGCATCCTCAAGCGCACCGGCAGCATCTACCTGCATTGCGACGACACCGAAGGCTTGTGGCTAGGAGCCCTCATGGACGCCATCTTCGGGCGGTCCAGCTTTCGCAACATGATCACCTGGCAGCGCACCAGCGCTCATAACGACGCAGGCAGCTTTGGACGAATCGCGGACCATCTCCTGTTTTACGCAATGTCAAACGAATCTCTATTCGATCGTGAGGGAGTCGCGCGCGCGCTCGATCGCGGCTACGTGACGAGGGAATACAGTCGCGGCAGAAATGACCCCAGAGGCCGATGGCGGCGAAGCGACTTGACCGGCCCCGGCATTTCCGTCGGCGAGAGCGGTCAGCCCTGGCGAGATTACAACCCCACTGAGATCGGACGCTGTTGGTCGGTGCCCCGCGCAATCGGACGGGGCGAGTACGCCGATTGGATCGCCGAGAACATCATCCCGGGCTACGAAGCGATTGAGGGCGTCCACGACCGCCTCGACGCTCTCGATGCCCACGGCCTCATCCATTGGACGCGAACCGGCACGCCCGAACTCAAGCGCTACCTGGCGGCTACGGCCGGACAGGTGCCCGGCACGATCTGGGCCGACATCAATCCGGTCGTGGCTGGCTCCAAAGAGTGGCAGCCCTGGGACACCCAGAAGCCATTGGCCCTGCTCGAGCGCGTGATCGCCGCCTCCTCCCGACCGGGCGACATGGTGCTCGATCCCTTCTGCGGCTGCGCCACCGCCTGCGTCGCCGCCGAGCGCCTCAATCGCCAGTGGGTTGGCATGGACCGCTCCCCCCGCGCCGGCATCCTCGTCCGCAAACGCCTCCGCGAACAGGACGAAGGCATCGCCATCTGGGCCCACGACGTCAACGTCACCCGAGCCGTCCCCACGCGCACCGACATCACCGAACCGCCCCTGACCAGAGCCGAACTCAAAGCGGCCTTGTTCGCGCGCCAGTCGGTCGCCGCCGACCACTACCCGATCCCCCACGCCCTCTGCGCCGGCCCGGGCTGCGACACCGCCTTGCCCATCCACCTGCTCGAAATCGACCGCATCCGCCCCGGCGCCGCCGGCGGCGAGTACACCCCCGACAACACCCAACTCCTCTGCGGCTGGTGCAACCGCGTCAAAGGCAACCGCGACATGGACTACCTCGCCGCCCGCATCGCCCAACGCCGCCAAACAGAAGCCGGGACCTAGTCGGCTGTGCCCTCTAGCCAAACCCCAAAATGATTCCCACCGCCAGCGCCGTCCCCGCCAGCAGAATCCCTACCGCCTGCATGATCAGCTTCACGATCCGCGCCTCACGCTCCGCTGCCCGCGCGTCCGCCTCCGCGATCGCCCGCAGCACTCGCCCGATCTCTAGGCTCAGTCGATCCTGCGTCGCGTACTCCGAGAGCGCTTCACTCATCTGCTCCTCCAGCTCCTGAACAAACTCCGTCGCCGGCTCCGCCTCCGCAATCTGCCCACCCACCAGGATGTCTCGCAGCCGCGCCGTGTTGAAGATCGCCATCACAACCCTCTCCGACCCAGCATACCGACCGAACAGTTCACCAGGACACATCCCCAACTTGATCACCGAACATCAGTGCCTGTAAGATCGACGATCCATTCCCGCGCCAAACCCGCTGCAAAGCTCCCATGCCCGCCATCCAAACGCCCCAACACAGACCAACACATCCTCAAACAACCCCCCTCCAAACCCAAACACCAGCGAACGCCACCGAACAGAATCGAACGGAATCGAACACCACCGAACGCCTAAACCTGAACAAACCTGAACGCCCCGATCGCCAATATCCCAGAAAACACAGGAGATCCGCGATTTCGAGCACCCGAAAAAATTCTCCGCTGAACACCTGAACACCGCTACTCTCAGCCATACCCCGAAGGAGCCGACCATGACCACCCAAATCGACTGGCAGCCCGTCTTCGACCAGGCCCTTGACTACTTCGTCAACTACCTCCAGATCAACACCACCAACCCTCCGGGCAACGAGAAACCCGCCGCCCGCTGGCTCGGCACCATCCTCGCCGACGAAGGCATGGAGGTCGAGTACGTCGAAATCCAGCCCGAGCGCGAAGCCGTCTTCGCCTGGCTGCGCGGCGACGGCTCCAAGCGCCCCATGATGCTCTGCAACCACACCGACGTCGTTCCCGTCGAGGAGGCCTACTGGACCAAGCCCGCCTTCGAGGGCCACATCGAAGACGGCAAGGTCTACGGGCGCGGCGCGGTCGACATGAAGGGTTGCGGCATCATGCACCTGATGACGATGCTGCTACTCAAGCGCAACAACGTCCCGCTCAAGCGCGACCTCGTCTTCTGCGGCGTCCCCGACGAGGAGGCCGGCTCAGTCTGGGGCATGGACTGGCTCTGCAAAAACCGCCCCGACCTCGTCGATGTCGAGTTCGAACTCTCCGAGGGCAAGGCTGGCCGGCTCAACCCAGCTGATGGGCGAAGAGGCCAACATCTTCTCCGTCGCCACCAACGAAAAAGACATCTGCTGGCTCCAACTCACCTCGATCGGCACCCCGGGCCACGGCTCCCG
>OY820591.1:0-3145412 GCA_963555985.3 Dehalococcoidia bacterium | reverse complement strand
GCAGTGCCCGACCCTGCTGCTGCACGGCGAGAAGTCGCCCGTGCTCAAGCGCGAACAAGCGGAAGCATTCGCCAACGCCGTGCCCAGCGTCCGTCTCGTCACGATCCCGGAGGCCGGACACTCAGTAGCAGGCGACCAGCCGGAGGCGTTCACGGCGGCGGTGCGCGAGTTCCTCGACGATGTCCTCTAACCGGCCGAGACGCGCTCGATCCCGCGTATCGCTGCTGATTCCTATCGCCGGCGCGATGATCGGCTTCGTCGCCGCGCTCTTCCTCCTGCGCGAGCTGGACATCTTCGAGAGCGATCCGCCCCCGCCTGAACCAAACGTCGCCGACCAATGCGACTACCCCACCGGCTACTACAACGATGTCTGCCAACTGGTCGCGCGAGCGTCGCAAGATGTTGCCGAGCAACTCGATCCGGAGGCAATCAACGGTTGCCTAGACGCCGTTCAGGACGATTGCCGAACCCACCGCGAGGGCCTGCGCCGTTTGCTGCCGCTCTCCGAAGCCTTCCGCGACGCCCTCTTCGCCCTCACCCCGCCCGAACGGGGCGAAGATTGGCACCTGCGCTATCTCACGGCCGTCTCCGCGCTGCACAGCGCCTACGACGCCCAATTCCGCGCTCTCGTGCAGAACGAGCAAGAGGCGTTTCTAGCCGCTCACGAGCGGACCATCACTGCGGCCGCAGACACGGGAACGCTCTGGGACGAATTCCAAGCGGCCTTCACAGCCGCGCAGGACCCGTAGGCCCTCCTCCGTCATTGTCGCGCTCCGCCGCGGCAATCTCGCCGTATGAGCGACGACGGTGCAGATCACGGCGAGTGATCCCCGCCTTCGCGGGGACAGGCTCCGCGGCAAGCGCGGGTATGACGGAGTTTGGCTAGCGGAGTTACGCATCGCCCTCCAGGATCGCCTTGAGCTGCCCCAACTCTTTCCGCAACTGCCGACCCATCATCCACTTCGTCAGTGGACGAAACACCGTAAACATGATCGACGTGACGATGTGATCGCTGCCGGCGGTCATGGCGTTCGTGACGTTCGTATCCCCGCCGGCGCGCTCCAGCGAGAGCTGACCGCTGAACGGAAACGGACCTTCCGACGCCTCAATGGCCAACTGGCGACCCTCTCGAAACTCCGTGATCGTCATCACGACCGGCGCCGATTGGGAGCCATAGGTATACATCCCGCGAAGCTGCGTCCCGCGACCGATTGGTTCGTCGCCGACGACCTCCGACTCGGACATCCCGTCAACCCAGTGATCCTGATTCGTGGGATCGGAGACGTAGGCCCAGACCTCGGCGGGTTCCCGCTCGATCGTGATGGTCGCCCTGGTCGACAAGCTGACCATCAGGCTGCTCGATCCAGCGCCGCGCGCAGATGTTTGATTTCGTCACGCAGGCGCTTGTTCGCGATCAGGTTCCCGAGCGGACGCAACGGCCCCATCATCAGGCCCCAGAGCAGTCCCTTCGTGTACAGCGTCACCTCATACCGCATCCGCGACGAATGATCGTCGCCGCGCACCATGATCTCGGTCAGGAACGGAATCGGACCGTCCGTGTTCTCCCACGCGATCCGCCGCTGCGGCTCGAACGTCTTGACCGCCACCGTGATTCGCCGCGACTGGCGGCCTTCGCTGGAGGTGCCCATGATCTCCGATCCGACCCCGATCTCCATCCCGTCCACGACTTCCGAATCGGACATCCCAAAGACCCACTGATCCTGATTGGGCACGTAGGAGACGAAGTTCCAAAGGTGTTCGAGGGAGTGCTCGAACTCGGCGTCAATGCCGAACTTAGCCGTGACCATCGGTCTTCCATTTCGTTTTAGCGGAACAGGTCCATCTCAGCCGGGCGCACCAGCGGCGTGTGATCGTATTCCTCAACGGGGATATTCAGCCCGCGCACGACCGCGACTGGTACGGCGTCCAGCTTGTTCATCACCGGCTCTGCGGCGGACGCTAGCTCATCCACGATCGCCATTTCAGTCACGCGCAGGTCGTAGCCTTCAGCGTCGACTTCGCCGACGTAGGAGCGAATCGGGTTCATCCCGCTCACCCCGATCGCGACGTTGGTGAGTCCGTTGCGCCAGGGGCGGCCAAAGGTGTCGGTGACGATCACGGGCACGTCAACCTGTCCGCGTTCGACGAGCCCTTTGCGAATCTGAGCGGCGGAGGCGGAGGAATCCAGCGGCAAGAGCGCGACCGCTGCGCCGCCGCCTACGTTGGACTGGTCGACGCCCGCGTTCGCGCAAACCCAGCCGTGGCGCGTCTCGGAGACGATGAGCCCCCGTGTCATGCGCACGATCCGTTTCGACTCACGCAGCACCAGCTCAACCGCGCGGGCATCCTTCTCCCAGTCCTCTGCCCACTCTTCGGCGAACTGACCCGCCTCCACCTTGTCCAAGGCAACAACCCGTCCCTCCGCCTTGGAGACGATCTTTTGCGTCACTACCAGTACGTCACCCGCTTCGAGCGGCGTCTCCTGCGCCCGCAGCGCGGTGTCGATCAGTTCCGCCAAATCGTCCCCGGCCACGACTTCGGGGATGCTGCCGACGGCGAAGACGCGGTACTCCGAGGGAGGAGCCATCAGTCCACCCCCACCATTCGCACCGCCGCCTGCGTCTTGTAGCGCATGTTGATCCCGATGATCAGCGCGGTCAGGTCTTCGACGAACTTCGACATCGCCAGCGGCCCCGCGTCGACCGGACGCAGATCGGGCATCTGCTCGACCAACGCGATCACTTCAGCCTTGGCTTCCGCGTCGTCGCCGGTGATCAGGACGTCGCCCTCCATCGGATCGCTCAGTTTTTGCAGCTTGCGCGCGCTCAGATTATGGAACGCGCCGACCACGCGCGCGTCGGGCAGCAGCGCCTGCGCCTGTTCGGTCGCCGAGCCTTCGGCGACATCGGCGATGCCCGGCACGCGGTTCTCCATCGTCAGCGGCACCGCCGCGTCGATCACCAGCTTGCTCCCAATCGCATCGCGCAGATCGTTCAGCGTCGCTTCGTGTCCGTCGAAGGGAACGACGATGATCACGACATCGGATTGTTCGACCACAGAACGATTGACATCGCCGCCCGTGTCCGGCGTAGCACCGGCCGCCGCGACAGCGTCGCGCACGGTCTCGGCGGCCGCTTCCGCGCGTTCGATTCGGCGCGAGCCGATCAGCACACGCTCACCCGCCATCGCCAGACGCATCGCCAGTCCCAGTCCTTCCGGTCCGGTTCCGCCGATGAAGCCGATCGTCGCCATACATACTCCAGAGCTCTACCTAGACTGAGGATTACACTGAGGGCTGCCGCGCCCCACGCACGATATCAAAGGCCTTACCGACTCCCGCTCGCGTCCCGACGCCATGCCTCACACGCCGCCGCCGATCATCAAGCATCCGATCGAACCCGACGCCGAGCCGGCGGTGCGGCTCGAGGGCGTGCGCCTGGTCTACGAGACTCCGCAGGGCGGGACGCTGACCGCGGTGGAGCAGACCGATCTGACCATTCGGGCGGGCGAATTCACTGCGCTGGTGGGACCGTCGGGCTGCGGCAAGACCTCGCTGCTGCGGATCATCGCCGGGCTGGTTGTGCCGACCGTAGGCGAGGTCAGCATCTTCGGCGAGTCGGCGACGGCGGCGCAGCAGGGCAAGCGGCTTGGGCTCGTCTTCCAGGAGCCGGCGCTGCTGCCCTGGCGCTCGGTCGAAGCCAATGTGCGCCTGGGGTTGCAACTCAATCCGCGTCAGACGCACTCCTCCAACGACGTTGAAACCCTGATCGAGATCGTCGGCTTGTCCGATTTCCGCCGCTACCGCCCGGCCGAGCTCTCCGGCGGGATGCAGCAGCGAGTCGCGCTGGCGCGGGCGCTGGCGATTGATCCGCCGCTGCTCCTGCTGGACGAACCGTTCGCCGCCTTGGATGAGATCACGCGCGAGCAGATGCGCTACGAACTGCTGCGGCTCTGGGGCGTCTCGCACAACATCGCCGATCCACCCCGCTCGGCGGTCTTCGTCACCCACTCGGTCACCGAAGCCGTCGCCATCGCCGATCGCGTGCTGGTCATGTCTGCGCGGCCTGGACAGATCATCGCCGACATTCCGATCGATCTGCCGCGACCGCGCCGCCTCGAGTACGAGCAGTCCGATCGTTTCATCAATCAGACCGCGATCGTCCGCGCGGCGCTGCGCACACCGGGCGCGAACGCGGTCCCGCTGGAACCGGTTGATGCCGCATGAGCGCCGAACCGATTCGATCTCTCCCGCTCGCGGAGCGCCGCATTCCGCTCGAATTGCCGAGCCTGGGTCCGGCGCTCGCCTGGATCATTCCCCCGCTCACTGCCTTGGTTCTGGCCGCGATCGCGGTCGAAATCTGGGTTCGCGTCGACGATGTCTCGATCTGGCTGATGCCCCGCCCTAGCACCGTGATCGAGAACTTCTTCGCCGAGTTCCCGCGCTACTTCGGCGAGGGAATGCGCACGCTGGGCGTGTCCTTGGGCGGACTCGCACTCGGTACCGCCGCCGCTGTGCTGCTCGCCGCCGGCGTCGCTCACTCCCAGATTCTGGAGCGCGCCGTGCTCCCGATCGCGATCATGGTCAAGGTCACCCCGGTCGTCGCCTTCATTCCTCTGCTGATCGTCTGGCTCGGCTACGGCTGGGAGCCGAAGATCGCGATCGCTGCGCTGATCACCTACTTCCCCGTGCTGATCAACGCGATCGCCGGCTTCCGCGATATCGATCCGCGCATTCACGACTTCTTCCGCTCGGTGCAGGCTTCGCGCTGGGAGGTCTTTGTGCATCTCCGCTTTCCCGCCGCGATTCCCTTCCTCTTCGCGGCGCTCAAGATCTCCGTCACGCTCTCCTTGATCGGGGCCGTAGTCGCCGAGTTCTTCGCCGCCGGACAGGGCGGACTGGGATCGGTGATCTTCTTCGAGCAGACCGAGCTTCGCCTGCACAAAGTCTTCGCCGCGGTGCTGATGCTGACCGTGCTCGGCGTCACTCTCTCCACCGCCGTGGTGGTGCTGGAGCGCCTGATCTCGTGGCGTCTCGACGCACCCGCCACCGCCTCCTAACCTCCACCTAGAGGAGCGCCCATGACCACACGCAGAGCGTCCGACAGCCCGGATGACCCCACGGACGAGAGGCCATCCGATCACCGTCTCCCCCAACGCCAGGTCCCGTCTCAGTCGGACAGCGTCGTCATCAAATTCTCCAACGACGGCCTCATCCTCGAACTTGAAGGCGACGACGTCGATCTGGGCACCGATCTGAAGGTGCGCCACGAACACCGTCTGATCGCCGAGTTCCGCCGCGACGCAGTAGACGGCTGGTGGTACAAGTCCTCCGTCCTCCAGCCGCCAAGACGAATCGCAGGCACCCGCAATCTCGACCGGGATTAGCCCCCCTACAGCAGTCCACCCCCTTCCATTACTCCGCACTCCACCGTCACTTCCGCACTGCGGGGGAATTTCTGGGCGGGCGGAGCGAATTTGCCGATGTGGGCGAGGAATTTGTCCCTGGGTAGTCCGGAAAAGTCCAGATTTGGCCAGATCTGTCTGGATTTTGGGATACCTGGAGCAGAAATTGTGGGTGCGATTCCGGGTTTGTCCAGGTCTGTCCAGATTCGGTGCTGGCGGTCATGGCGGGTTCCGTTGGCGGTGGGTATGGGAGTGAGTGCGGTTGATCGTATATGGACGGGCGTTCTGTGGCTGATTCGGGTTTGGCGTGGTGTTGCGGGGGTGACAGTGAGTTTGGGGTGGGTTGGGGCGTTGGTGCAGGACGCGGCGAGATACCCGCGGCGGAGCGCGGGTATGACGGTGCTGTGGGCGCGGGGATGGCGGGAGAGGATCGGGACTGTTGCCACGGTTTCCGCACGGAGTGATGACGATGCGGAGAGGGCAGCGAGAACGGCCTGCGCCGCCCTCGCTCGCCCGTAAAGCGGCTGTCAATCTCTCCGGCAACGCTTGCCAGCGTTCGAGTTCGTGTTTAACATGATCAACGTTCGCCATGCGGGTTGGGCCTGCCGCGCTGTTTGCGCTCCGAACTGACTTCCGCACGACCTCGGCCAGCCAACGCCCATCTGCTCTGCAACGCCCGCCGCGCCGACGCCTGTCCTCTCTCTTCCTGTACAGACCTGCGCGGACGCCCGTATGTCCGCAGACAGACGCGAACGCTCCAAGCAGCAGCTTCCGGCCCCGATGCGACCCAACCCCTTCGCCGACAGCCCCAGACCCAGTTGAGGTGATCCGTGACCAACCTGACCATCAACGAGCTTGAGGGATACACCCGCACCGAACTGCTCGATAAAGCGCGCGAACTCGGAGTCAACAGTCTCAACGGACTCAAGAAATCCGACATCGTGCTCAAGATTCTCCAGGCCCAGAGCGAAGCGGACGGCCATTTCCTCTCCGGCGGCGTGCTCGAGGTGGTCGACGACTCTTACGGCTTCCTCCGCAGCGAGTCGCTGCTGCCCGCCCCGAACGATGTCTACGTCTCCCGCAACCTCGTGCGCCGCAGCGGTCTGCGCACCGGCGACTACGTGATCGGGGCGGTTCGGCGGCCCAAGAGCGGCGAGAAATATCACGTGATGGAGCGGGTCATCCTCGTCAACGGCGCCGACGGAAGCGAAGCCGTCCGCCGCCCCCACTTCGAGAATCTCACCGCCGTCTTCCCGCACGAGCGCTTCGAGCTGGAAACCGAGGACCCGGCCGAACTCTCCGGCCGCGTGATCGATCTGGTCGCGCCGATGGGCCGCGGACAGCGCGGCCTGATCGTCTCCCCGCCCAAAGCGGGCAAGACGATGTTGCTGCAATCAATCGCCAACGGCATCACCACCAATCATCCCGAAGTGCATCTCATGGTCGTACTGATTGGCGAACGCCCCGAAGAGGTCACGGAGATGAAGCGCTCGGTGCGCGGGGAAGTGATCGCTTCCACCTTCGATGAGCCGGTCGAAGAACACACCCGCGTCGCCGAGCTGGGACTCGAACGCGCCAAGCGGTTGATGGAAATGGGCCGCGACGTGGTGATCCTGCTCGACTCGATCACTCGCCTCACCCGCGCCTACAACCTCGAGATGCCCTCGACCGGACGCACGCTCTCCGGCGGTATTGATCCGGTCGCGCTCTACCCGCCCAAGCGCTTCTTCGGCTCCGCCCGCAAGGCCGAAGAGGGCGGCTCGCTCACGATCATCGCCACCTGTCTGGTCGACACCGGTTCGCGGCTCGATGATGTCGTCTTCGAAGAGTTCAAGGGCACCGGCAACTGGGAAGTCCGGCTCGACCGCAAGCTCGCCGAGCGGCGGATCTATCCCTCGATCGACATCGCCGGCTCCAGTACACGGCGCGAAGAATTGCTGCTGAGCGGCGAAGAGTTGCAGCGAGTCTGGCTGCTGCGGCGGATGATGTCGGTGTTGGCCGGCTCGGGCGGGAACGCGACCGAGCCGACCGAGCGTCTGCTCGATCGGCTCAGCCGCACGAAGTCGAACTCGGAGTTTCTGGAGAACCTGGCTGCGGCGGAGGCGTAGGCGGCTTCCGCAACGCGGTGTTCCTTGCCAACCCAATTCCGTCATTGCCGCGCTTGCCGCGGCAATCCACGTCTCACTCGGTACGCCGCATGGATTCCCTAGTCTCACAGACGAAGTGCGACAGATGATTGAGGTGAGCCCATGGGCGCGCAGTACACGCAGTTGGACCTGGCGGAGCGATGCGCGGTTGCCCGCTTACAGGCCGAGGGGCGCTCGATCCGGCAGATCGCTGCAGCTCTGGATCGCTCGCCATCGACGATTGCTCGAGAGCTGAAACGCAACACGGCGCGCGACGGCTACCGTCCCGACTACGCCCAGCAACAGGCCCAGGCGCGGCGCTGGCGCGGTTCGCGGCTGGAACGCGACGATCAGCTGCGCGCGCGGGTGCTGCGCGAGTTGGCCCGCGGGCTCTCGCCGCAACAGGTCGCAGGCCGGCTGGCGCGCGAGGCGGGCGCGCCGGTGATCTCGCACGAGAGCATCTATCGCTTCATCTACGCCCAAGCCTCGCGGGCCAAGCCCGGCCGCGGCGGCGGTTGGCGCCAGTATCTGCCGCGGCGCAAGGCGAAACGCGGTTGGCGCGGGCGCAAAGGCGGCAGTTCGGTCGAGCGCATCCAACTGCGGCGGCCCCTGAGCGAGCGCCCGGCGGCGGCCGCCGGGCGGCTCGAAGCCGGTCACTGGGAGGCCGACCTGATGCTCTTCGGGCGCGGCGGTCCGCTCCTGCTGATGCTGCACGAGCGCTCCTCGCGGCTGCTCGTGGGCTTGCCCGTGGCGGGCAAGGCGGCCGCTCCGGTCGCGCGCCTGCTGCTCAGCCTGCTCCGCGCCTGGCCGCCCGCCCTGCGGCGCACGGTCGCGTTCGACAACGGGACCGAGTTCGCCCGCCACTACGAACTGCACCGGCTGGGCGTGGAGACCTTCTTCTGCGACCCCTACGCGCCCTGGCAGAAGGGCGGGATCGAGAATGCGATCGGACGCCTGCGCCGGGTCCTGCCGCGCCGGCTCGACCTCGCCCAACTCAGCCTCGCGCGTTTGATCGAAGTGCTGCAGTTGTACAACAACACCCCCCGCCAGTGCCTCGACTACCTCTCCCCGGCCGAAGTCTTCGGTCGGCAGTTGTTGCAGTTGCAATGTGAACCCACCTTCCCGCTTTCGCGGGAATGACGGAAATGGGGATTTTGCAAAGGCCTCCCTGCGCGGGGACAGGCTCCGCGACGGAGCGCGGCAATGACGGAGCTTGATGTTGCGGCGACGCTCTCCGCCAGCTCCGATCAGGACGATGTAGGCAAGCCTTAGAGTATGACTGTCGTATCTGGTCAGCAGGCGGGAGTCGTGCCATGAGTGAGATTGAAACTGTCCTCGGACCGATTGACTCGAGTGAGCTTGGCTTCACGCTTTCGCATGAGCATGTGGCCATGACTCCGAGCGTGATCACGCATCACTACCCGTGGCTGATCGACAAGGAGGCCATCCTCCAGCGCGCGACTGAAGAACTGACCGAAGCCAAACAGGGCGGCGTCGACTCGCTGATCGAACTCTCTACTCCCGACCTCAACCGCGATGTGACGATGATGGCGGCCGCGTCGACGGCATCCGGGGTGAACGTGGTCTGCGCGACGGGGATCTGGCGCGATGTGCCGCGCTGGATGTGGGACAAGGATCCGGACGAGATCGCCGACATCTTCCAGCGCGAAATCGAAGTCGGCATCGCCGACACCGGCATCAAGGCGGGCGTGATCAAGGTCGCCAACGACGCCGAAGGCGTCACCTCCCAGGGCGAGTTGATCCTGCGCGCCGCCGCGCGGACGGTGAAGCGGACCGGCACGCCGATCTCTACCCACCACTGGGCACCGCTCGAGGTCGGGCGGCGGCAGGCCGAGATCTTCCAGGAGGAAGACGCGCCGATGGATCGGATCTGCATCGGTCACACCGCCGATACCGTCAACGCCGACTACATCGAAGACTTGCTCAATACCGGCGTCTACATCTCGATGGATCGCTATCCCGGCCCCGAAACCGGCGTCGAGCGCCCCAACTGGGTGGCCCGCAACGCGACCGTCAAAGAGCTGATCAAGCGCGGCTGGGCGGACAAGCTGATGCTCGGTCACGACTACGCGGCGCGCCCGGAAATCCCGCGCGACCATCCGACTCGTTACCTCTTTCTGACCACCACCGCCATCCCCGCGCTCATCGCCGACGGCGTAGCGCAAGAGACCATCGACCTGATGATGCGAGACGTTCCCCGCCGCTTCCTCAGCGCAGAATCGAGCTAGTCCATGCATCGTGACGACGCAGCAGCTATTTGCGCCAACCTGCCCGGCGCTTGGCCCGACACGCCTTGGGAAGACGATCTGGTCTACAAGATCGGCGAAGGCGGCAAAGGCAAAATCTTCTGCTTCCTGGGAGGCGGCACCACCGATCGCGAGACTGCCGCCATCAGCATCAAAGTCGAGCCGGAACTCACGCCCGTCCTCCACCAACAGTACGAAGCGGTCAGCAGCCCGGCGTACCTGAGCAAGCAGCACTGGATCTCAATAGATCTCGGCGGCGATATGCCCGAAGACGAGATCGAAGAATTGATCGAAGACAGCCACCGCCTGGTGGCGAAGGGTTTGCCGAAACGGGTCCAGCGCGAGTTGGGTTACGGCTGAGCGCGCCCCTCACCCGTTCCCAACATCGCCATACCCGCGCTCGCCGCGGAGCCTGTCCCCGCGAAGGGAGGCGTTTGCGAAAGTCTCTTGTGGGCGCGTTGGAGCTTGGGGGAGCGGATCGCGCGATGCGAGGTCGGTGGTACGGCCAGCTGTGGAGGTGGCTTCGGACTTGGTTGCTTCGTGATTCCCGCCCCCTGTTCAGGCCAGGGGCAGGCTGCGCGGGAATGACGGACATGGAGATTTTGCAAAGGCCTCCGAAGGAGGGGATCGCTCTCTCCGCTTATGCTCAGTACATATCTGGTAGCGGAGAAGGTTCCCATGCGCATCCTGTCGAAACTGCTCCGGCCGCTTGCCCTGCTCGCAGCGGCTCTCGTGATCGCGTGCAGTGGCGACAATGAGGCTGTCCAACCCCAATCCACAGAAACCGTCCAACAACAAACTCAAGCCCAAACTGCAGCGCAGCCCCAGCCCCGACCGCAACAGCAGGCGCAGGTTCAACAGGACGCACAGGCGAACCAGACCGAGCAAGCGCAAGCCCAGCCAGCCCCCGACAGCGCCAACGCCGCCGCCCGCGCCGCTCTGGAGGCGTGGACGGCCGAGCTCTCCACAGTCGAACTCAGCGTCGAGGTCGAGCTCGAATCCGACTTCATCGACTTCAACACTGTGACCAATGTCGCGCTGCAAGTTGAGCCGCTCACGATCTGGGTTCAGGTCGAATTGCCCGAAGAGTTGGCGGCCATGCTCGGCGACGACGAAATGCAGCTACTGCTCTCTGAGGACGGCGCCTATCTCTCGATGGAACAGTTCGAGGGCTGGGTCGACTTCGGCGCGGTTGCGGGTCTCGACATCGCCGCCCTGCTCGGCACGACCGGCTTCGATCCGGCTTCGATCACCGATCCGGAGCAACTCGCGGCCTCGTTCGATTGTCTCGACGCGGCGAACGGCGAAGTGCGCGAAGACACCTACGAGGGCCGCCCCGTCTGGATGCTCGACTGCGAGATCGACCCGGAAGCGATGACGGCGGCCACCGACGAGCTCGCGAATAGCACTCTGGGCTTGCCGGACAGCGGCGTCGAATTTGTTGCATTGCGCATGATCATGGTGATCGACCGCGACTCCGGCGCCCCCCTGCTGATTGACTCCGATCTCACCGTCGCCGACCCTGAATCCGGCGCTGAATCGCAGGTCCGCTCCAGCACGCGCTTGCTTCGGTGGAACCAGCCCTTGGAATTCCCCGTACCCGAACCGCTGGTTGATCCCTCGGTGCTGGAGTTGATGGGCGGCCCCGTTACCAACGGCGAGGATGCGGCCCAGCCGGATGCGGACGCATTCACGCCCGAGGCTCAGCTGGCGCTCGTCGAGGCCTGGTTCGCCGAGGCCGACGCGCTCGCTCTGGAGATCACGATCGAGGCGATGATCGCGGGCGAAGCGCGCCGCGCCGACACGCTCATCTTGCGCTCGCTCTCGCAGGGCAAGTTCGAGACCGCGACGGTGCTGGACGAAGGGGTGAGCTTCCGCTTCCTCTGGACACGAGACGGCCTCTGGCTCTCGGAGGCCGACGACCCGGACACGGGCGCTGCTCAATGGGTACCCACCGATCTGGCTCTGATCGGCTCGCGCAATCGGACGGTGGACGAATTTCTCGCAGACGAGGGGCGAATCAACCTCACTCCGCTGCACGCCCTGCTTGACGGAGCCTGGCTCGAACGCAGCGAGGACGCGAGCGGTATCAGTTATCGGCTGACCTTCGAGCGGGCCGGGATTGCGCCCGAGGACGCTTTGCACGCGGTCGTTGCCGAGTTGCTGCGCAAAGAAGCAGCCGAGCTGCTGGTCGAAGACATCGGCATTGGCGAAATTTACGGCTTCAGCATCACCCTTGACCTCAGCGGCGAGAACGGCCGCTTCGAGCAAAGCATCGTCCAAGCCGAGTTCAATACCGAACTGGGTCTGGTCGCCTTCACCTCGACCACGCGCAATATCGGCGAGGGTGGCTGGACGTTCTCGTCGCCCTAGAACCATCGCACCACGCAGTCCTGGCAAGTGCATCAAGTCCACCCCCTCAGTCGCATAGCAGATAAACCGCTCACATCCCCGAAATCGCCAGCAGCTGCCAGGCTCCGTTGCGTATCCCTACCAACGCCAACGCCTCCTGCACCGCCCCGTCCCGCTCCACGCTGAACGTGACGTTCGCACCGCTGCGTCCGCAGTTCACGATCCGCGCCGAGCCCGGCGGCGCATCGAGTTGATCATCGCCGACACTTCGCATTGCAGCAGCCATCTCCTCTGCGGCGCCGATCTGGATCACGACGCCCGGCGGACCGACGAGCGTGAACGGATAGGCGAGCGCTTTGGCATAGGCGTCGACTTCGCGCGCGCCCAGCAGAGCCAGCGCCGATTCCACGGCGTTGAGCGCTGCCTGCTCCTCAGCGGCATAGTTCACTCCTGCAACGAAGCTGTCGGTCTTGAGCTGCGCTTGCAGACCCCAACCTTCCGCTGTCTTGGTGGCGACGTAGACGATCCGGTTCGACGCCATCGCTTTGCCGTCTGCGTCGTAGCGAGTCCAGCCGCCGGCGATGTGCGCCTTGATCGAGGACGACTGCACCACTCGCGGCGGCGAGGATTCGCTGCGAACCCAGCCCGTCGCCTCCAGTTCGTCCCAGAGCGGAGCCGACAGGTACTCTTCCGCATCGGCGAACACGCGAGTCGGCGGACGCCAATGCACGGAACTGTCGGGAGCGGCGGCGGAGACGCGCGCGTGGGGCCAGGAGTTAACGCCGGCCCAGCCGTGGGCGTTTCGAGCGTTGAAGGTCTCGAGGAATGCGAAGTAGGCTGCCTCGGGCGATTCGTAGCGCCCCACTGAATGCTCCTTACCCGTCGGGCCGCACGGCCGAGACCGCCGACGCGGCCCAGACTCCGTCGCGTTCGACGATCAGGAACGACTGCTCGAAGTAGTCGCCGCCCTGCGTGATCGACTGTTCGACCAGCGCGGCTCTCGGTCCCGTTGCCGTGATCCGTGAGTCGTGCGAGATCGGTATGGCGGCGCTGGCATACTCTCGATACGCCTGATCCACTGCCTCACGCGTCTCGTAGTACTCCAGTTGGCCAGGGGCGAAGACGATGACATTGGGGTAGTGGAAGCAATCCAGCCAGGCATCGACTTCGCCGGCCGCGAGTGTGGTCATCATGCGGTCGATGAGCGCCATCGCCGCCTGATTCGATTCGCTGGCGTCCTCGCCCTCGAGGCAGCCCTCGATTCCAAATCTCGCCTGGATGCCCCAGCCGTCGTCCATCTCGGTCGCAACGTACAGGACCCGATTCCGGCTGATGGCGGAGCCGTCGGCACGGAATCGAGTCCAGCCGCCGGCGAAGTGGACCTTGTCGGACGAATGGTGCACGACGCGCGGCGTGATGGGCTGCGTCCGGGCCCAACCGGCGCGCTCAACGGGTTCCCATGAGGCCGCGGACTCGAACTCCTCAGGTGTGTTCTTGATGTTCGGAGAGATGGTGGCTGCCGAGACCCGCACATGCGGATAGGACATGACTCCCGCCCAGCCTTGGGCGTCTTTGGCGTTGAAGCGTTCGAAGAAGGCCGAGTAAGCGTCTTCAGGGGATTCGTAGTGGCCCATGGCGAACTCCTTGCGTACGCCCCTTGTATGGGGCGGATACGAGCTGAGAGGTGATCGGGGTCAGCACGTCCGGTTCAACCGACCAAGGCAATGACAGTGCCAAAGATGGCGAGTTCGATCGAGAGGAACGCGATACTGATGCCCATCGCTTTGATCACGAACTCTTGCTGCCGCGCTTCGGATTCCGCGATCCACTTGGCGATCCGCTCCATGTAGGGGGTCATCTGATCATTCGTGAGATGACCGTCCGTCTGGTCGGTGACGATGGTGGTGATCTCTGTCGCCGTTTCTTCCGCTACGTCCTCCGCGAATCCGTCACGCTGAAACAGCCTGATCAGGGGCAAGCGATCAATACCTCGTCGCGGAATCCCGAGTTCGGCCATTGCACCATCCACCCTTTCACGCTTTGAGGATAGTGTGCGTTGAGTTCGCCGCACACAGAGAGCGGGAGGAGAGGGGTCCGGCTTGTTCAGCGCTTGGCAAAGTGCAGGAATGGCGGAACAGGACGAGGGGGGGGTAGGGGCTCGGCGCTACTCAGCAGTGGCCCACTGACCGTAGTTCTCGTGACCCAGGGCGTCGCTGTTGGGATCGATCAGTTCTTCGACGGCGGGTAGGGATTGCAGCCAAGTCCAGATGTCGGCGACGTTCTCGGGGGTCACGTCTTCGGGCCAGAAGCGCTGCATGATCCCGCGCGGGTTGCGGTACTGCTCCAGTACGCCTCTGATGTCGAGACCGGTCTGGGCAATGGTGGGGCCGACGATGCCCTCACCCAGGTCTCCGTGACAGACCTGGCAGCCGTTGGCGACGTAGAGTTCCGCGCCCCTGGCGGCTGAGGCGTCGTAGGCCGCCGCCGCTTCCGCTTCTGCGTCGAGTTCTTCGATTGTGAACTGTCTCTGCGCGGCGCAGGTTTCGGGCGCGAAGGTCGTCTCCGAGAGCGCGGGGTCGTCTTCCTGACCCGCTTCGACGCAGAAGAGGCCGGTTTCCCAGCCCTCGACGGCGGCTTCTTCGGAGTGTGCTTTGGCTTCAACCACGTTGCGGTCGGCGCCTTTGTAGACGGCGAAGCCGACTAGCGCAAAGACGCCTGCCGCCAGCAGGATGAAGGTCATCAGGATGCCGAAGGACTGAGGGATTCCGCTGTTGCTGGGCATATTCGCTCGTCGTTCGTCCTCTGGATCGCGCCCGCCCGTGCGAGGGCGCATCGGGCACGCTGGGTATCCTAACTCAGTATCGAGTTAGGTGGAATTGGGGGGTGCGGGGTCTCCCCTCACCCTAGCTCCCCGCCTTCGGAGGCTTTTGCGAAAGTCCAGCTCGTGCGACTGCTGCCTCGGAGGAGCGGATCGCGCAATCTGAGGTCGGTGGTACGACCAGATTGGGAGTGGTTTCACACTTGGTTGCTTCGTGATTCCTGCCTGCGCAGGAATCACGGATATGGGGATTTTGCAAAGGCCTCCCTTCGCGGGAATGACGGGGAGTGGCAGGCGTGTTTGGTGGGCGTTGGGCCGGACCCCCCTCTGCCCCCCCGCCTTCGCGGGGGCAGGCTCTTTGGGGCATCTCCCCCCGCAGTGCGGGGGGAGAGCATTGCGCTAGGCGTTCTTCGGCGCTGAGGGACGGGTGCGGGAGGCGCCGTAGTCCTGGAAGGGGCCGTCGCGCCAGTCGAGGGCGGCTTTGAGGCCCTTTTGCTGGGCGATGCGGCCGAACTCGCCGGCGGACTTGCGGAAGGTGGAGAGGGCCTGGATGTCCGCGCCGACCTGGAGGGCGGTGCGGAAGCCCATCACCTCGTAGGCGCGGTTGAGGCCGCGCTTGGACATCATCACCATGTCCGGGGCGATGTTGGCGATTCGCTCGCCCATGCGCTCGGTCTCTTCGGCGAGTTGGTCGACTGGGAAGGCGCGGTTGGCCCAGCCCAGCTCGACCGCCTCCAGCCCCGTCACCGAGTCGCCGGTGTAGCAGAGCTCGCGGGCCTTGCGCATTCCCATGTGCCAGGGGTGGTAGAGAATGTCCACCGTCGTCATGGCGCGCACGGGCGGGTAGCCGATGATCGCATCCTCGGCGACGTACATCAGGTCGCACATCGAGGCCAGTTCGGAGCCGCCAGCGAGCGCGTAGCCGTGGACCTGGGCGATGACGGGCTTGGCCAGTTCCCAGATCTGCCAGTAGCCGGAGAGCAGATGCTGGGGCCACTGACCCTGACCGGGATGAATTGGGCCCACGTCGGGCAGACCGGAGCGGAGGTCGAGGTACTCCGACTCGGACAGGTTGGGGACCGGGGTGATGTCATAGCCGGCCGAGAAGGTGCGTCCCGCGCCGCGAATGATCACGACATGCACGCCGTCGTCGTTCTCGGCCTCCTTGAGCGCGTCGAAGAGTTCCGAGCGCAGGCGGTGGCTGAGCGCGTTCATCTTCTCGGGGCGGTTGAGCGTGACAATGCCCAGGCGTCCCTTGGTTTCGTAGAGGATGTCTTCGTATTCGGGCATCTCGTTGCTCCCTCCGCTGATTGCTGTCTCTGAGAGGTTAGAGCCTGTTCGCGTGATCCGTCATTGCCGCGACGGGAGAGTTTTGCAGAGGCCTCCTCAGCGCGCAGCCGCCGTCTGATCGATCGCCGCCTGAATCATCTCCGTCGGCGCGGCTCCCTGCACGAGCGCGCGATAGATCCCCCGCGCATCCACGAAGTACAGCTCCGGCAGGCCGCCGATGAGGTAGTGGGCTGCGACTCCGCCGGTGGCGTCGCGGACGTTTGTGAATTCGAGTTCGAGCCAGTTGGCGAGGGCTCGCGCGTCGCCTGGCTGGTCGTAGATGTTGACGCCGAGCACGCGCACGTTGTTCTGCTCGCTCTGGATTTGGTTGAGCGCTGTGAGTGTGATCGAATCGTTCGGACTCCAGGAGCTCCAGAAGATGATCACGGTGACGGCGTTGGGGGTGCGCAGGTAATAGTCGGCGAATTCGATCAGTTCCGTTTCGTCGTCCAGGCTGGGCAGCGAGAAGTTGGTCGCGCGCCGGCCCAGTTCGAGCGCCGGCGCGCCTTCCGGTACGCCTGCTCCCGGAATTGCCGGAATCGGAGCGGCGGGCGCCAGCAAGACGAGCTCGACCGGGGAGCTGCGCACCCAACGTCCTGTTCTCAGGCGGCTGGGAGTGAGGTAACGCTGAGCCGGCGTCAGCAACTCCCGCTCGCCCGCTGTCTCGAGCAGCAGCGCGAACTCAATCCGATCTTCGCGGATTCGGCGCACCCGGATCCGGGCCGCGCTTTGCGCATCGATCCAGACTCGCTCCGACTGATACCAACGCTGGAGCGGGACTCCGGCATGGGCGAAGCGGCGCTGCTCGGGGCAGAGACGTTCCGCCGGTTCGCCCAGATCGAGGCAGAGTTCGAG
This sequence comes from Dehalococcoidia bacterium, assembly GCA_963555985.3. Lineage (GTDB taxonomy): Bacteria > Chloroflexota > Dehalococcoidia > Bin125 > Bin125. The sequence goes on along the minus strand of OY820591.1, from coordinate 3,128,262 downwards.
CACCTGGGGCGAGGCCGCCCGCACGGCGATGCGCGCCGTGACGGTCTCGACCTGGGCCGATGCCGGACTGTGCGTGCCGCTCCAGAGCAGGCAGGCCAGAGCGAGAGCGATTGCGGCCAAGCCAGCGCGGAGGCTGAGTTGCGTCATCAGGCGGCGTTCATCGAGAAGTTGTGGTTGCCGAGGAAGGCTCCCGCGCCTGCGACCGCGAGCGTGAAGAGCAGCCCCAGAATCGAGAGCGCGATCGTGAGCAGACGCACACGGCGCAGCTCGGGCGTGTCTTGCTCGGCGTTCGCGGTCTCACGCGCCAATTCGAGTTGGCGCGGGCCGAACACGAATTGGTGCAGCCCGATTAGGGCGATCATGACCGCCCAGAGCGCCATTTTGACGACGAAGATGATGCCCCAGCGAGCGTCGTAGAAGCCGTCGCCGAAGTTTTGGGCCTGGTCGAGGCGGGGATCGACCATTGCGCCGCCGGTGATCACGATGATGAGCATCGCGGCGATCCCCACCCGCCCGAAGCGCTGGGTAAAGCCTTCAAGCGCATCGAGCCAAAGCGTGCGGTCGCCAACGGCGCGAAGGGCGGGGACGACGCAGGCGGCGGTAACGATCTGTCCGCCCAGCCAGACGGCGACGGCGAAGACGTGGAGGGTGACGAGGATGGAGATGACGGTTTCGGACATGTCTGCACTTTGCTCTTTGCGCAGTCTAGGCGGGGAATGTTGGTGGATAGGTGAGTAGCCCCCCCTCTGTCCCCCGCCTTCGCGGGGGCAGGCTCTACGGGACCTCTCCCCCCGCAGAGGGGGGAGAGGGTTTAAGGCACGGTAGGGACTGGGTGGTCGCGGTTCGCGGCCTGACGGGGCTGTGAGAAAAAAACGAGGGGGTCGCCGCTTGCGGTCGGGGGATTACTGCGGCTCTTCCTCTTCTTCGGCGCTTTGCTCGTCCTCGCTGAGGGGTACATCTTCACCGCGCATGATGGCGTCGATCCTTTCGTAGGCTTTGAAGAACTCGTCCTGGTCCGGGTGGAGGTGGAAGTCCTTCTTCTGCTCGGCGGTGAGCGGAGCTTCGGGCAGGCGGGGGGAGTGGTTGGCTTGGGGTTTGGGCGCGGGTTCGGGGTGGGGTGGGATGTCGAGGGCGTGGTGGATCTCGCGGGTCTTGGCGTTGGAGGGGGAGAGTTCGCGGATGAGGAGGGCGAGCGCTTTGATGCGGACGTGTCCGGCTTCGTCGGAGTGGGCGAGTTGGCCGACGCCGGTCATGGAGGATTGGTAGGTGTGGGGGAAGGGCATGGCGGGGTGTTCCTTTCTTGGGGAATGAAGGACTCTTGAGCTTATCTGGATGGATGTTCGGTTTGCAAGTTGGTTGGGTGTGTTGTGGTTGTCGGTTTGGGGTGGTTGGTAGTGCTCACATCGAGATACCCGCGGCAAGCGCGGGTATGACGGAGCCTTTTGGAGTTGGGTGCTGGCCACGGCGAGATACCCCTGTTCAGGCCAGGGGTAGGCTCCGCGACGGGGCGCGGGTATGACGGAAGTAGGGGGAGGGGAAGTGGTTCGAGGGTTGGCTTTAGAGGATTGGGTCGGCGATGATTGCTTGGTCTCGTTCGGGGCCGACGGAGATGAGGGCGGCGGGGGCTTCGATGAGTTCTTCGATGCGGCGGACGTAGCGTTGTGCGTTGGCGGGGAGATCGTCGAAGCGGCGGCAGTGGCTGGTGTCGGCTTGCCAGCCGGGGAGTTCTTCGTAGATCGGTTCGGCGGCTTCGAGGGCGAGTCTGGAGCTGGGGAACGACTCGACCCGCTGTCCGTTGATGTTGTAGGCGACGCAGACCTTGAGCATCTCGAACTTGTCCAGCACGTCGAGCCGAGTCAGCGAGATGCTGTGACAGCCGTTCAGCCGGATCGTGTAGCGCCCGGCGACCGAGTCGAACCAGCCGCAGCGCCGCGGCCTTCCGGTGGTGGTGCCGTACTCCTGTCCGGCGTCACGCAGGCGGTCGCCCTCTTCACCGAACAGCTCGGTCGGCATCGGACCGTTACCGACCCGGGTCTGGTACGCCTTATAGACACCGATTACGCGATCGATGTCGCGCGGCGCAATCCCTGCGCCCACCGCAGCGCCGCCGGCCATTGAGGTCGGCACCGAAGAGGTGACGTAGTCGTAGGTACCTGCGTCCAAGTCCAGCAGCGAACCCTGGGCGCCCTCAAGCAGGATCCGCTCGCCGCGCCGCAGCGCCTCATGGCAGATCGAGGAGGTGTCGGTCACATATGGCGCCAGGCGCGCCCAGTACTCGCGGTAGGTCTGGTAGATGCTGTCGAAGTCGATCGGCTCCACGCCGTAGAGGCGAGTGAGCATCTCGTTCTTGTAGTTCAGCACCAGTCGCAGCCGCGCCATGAAGCCTTCGGTGTCGGCCAGTTCCGACATCCGGATTCCCCAACGCGCCACCTTGTCCGAGAACGCCGGACCGACGCCCTTGCCGGTGGTGCCGACCGCCGCCTTGCCGCGGAACTCCTCTTCCTGCATCTCGATCAGCGGATGCCAGGGCATGACCAGGTGGGCGCGATCGGAGACCTTGAGCCGCTCGGTGCTGACGCCACGAGTCTCCAGCATCGTCATTTCGTCGATCAGCGCCTGGGGGTCAATCACCATGCCGTTGCCGACGATCGCCGTCTTGTCGGGATAGAAGATGCCTGCGGGGATGAGGTGCAGGGCGAACTTGCCCTTGTCGTTGACGATGGTGTGGCCGGCGTTGTTCCCGGCTGAATAGCGCACCACGATCGACGCATGGCGCGCCAGGAGATCGACGACGCGGCCTTTTCCTTCATCTCCCCACTGCCCACCGATCACCACAACTGCCGGCATCTTCACGCACTCCAAACCCATGTCCGCTCAGCAGGCTCACAGCCACGGCGGACAAGCATCCTCAAGTCCAACGAGCGAGACGGGAACACCCCACCAAACCCGTCAGCCAATGTATCACGATCAGACATAGCGCCACACGACCGCACGCCGCCATTTCTGTCATTGCGCGGTTACCCTGCGCGCATGAGCGAGAGCATCGATACCTTGCCCTCCGCAAGCCCGGCGGCGCCCGCGCTGGTTGCGCCCCCCGGACGCCTGATGGAGCGCAAAGTCGCGCTTGACGGCGGGATCAAGGAGTTCCCTCTCGAACGCTGGCTGGTCAGCCCGGAGCTGATCGTGGGGCGCTGGGTTGCGGATGCGGATCCGCTGGCGATGGCGCGCTATCCGGGTGCGAGCGGGTTTACGAGTTGGGGAGTCTGGTGGCCGCATCTGCCTTATGGCGCGTATCGCTTGCACCGGCCTGACGGGAGTTTGCGGGTCTATCGGCTCGACGTGATCGACCGCGTGATCTGCGACGGCGAGCGTGTGGAGTTTCACGATCTGCTGCTCGATGCGATCATCTTTCCCGACGGCGAGGTGCGAATCGAGGATGAGGACGAGGTAGAGACGGCGTTGGCTGAGGGCCTGCTGTCGCTTGACCAGCGCTGGCGGATCGATTGGGTTCGGCACATGTTCGAGTCGCGGGCGGAGTTGTTGATGACGCGGATTGATCGTGCGATTGAGCGCGCAATGGCGCAGGCGGGCGGTTGAGATGGCGCGTCCGTTTCTGAAGTGGGCGGGCGGTAAGACGGCGCTGCTGCCGAAGCTGCTTGAGGCTGCGCCGGAGCGGATTGCGACCTATTACGAGCCGTTTCTGGGCGGCGGGGCGCTGTTCTTCGCGCTGCGGAACGAGGGGCGTTTTCAACGCGCTGTGCTCTCGGATAGCAACGAGGAGCTGATCGTCACTTGGCGGCAGGTGCGGGACAACGTTGAGGAGCTGATCCACGTCCTCAATATCCACCAGCGCAAGTACCGCGCCAGCCCCGTCCGCGCCGACTATTACTACGCGATTCGGCGCAAGCGTCTGACCTGCGAGGTCGGTCTGGCGGCGCGGATGATTTTTCTGAACAAGACCTGCTTCAACGGGCTGTATCGGGTGAACAGCCGGGGCGAGTTCAACGTTCCTCACGGCCGCTACACGAATCCGACGATCTGCGCCGAGGCGAATTTGCGGGCGGTGTCGGAGGCGCTGCAAGGGGTTGAGTTGCGGGTGTCGGATTTCGCCGAGGCGCCAAGCGAGGCAGGGTCGGGCGATTTTGTGTATTTCGATCCGCCGTATGTGCCGCTGAGCGAGACGGCGAATTTCACGGCGTATACGAAGTCGGAGTTCGGGGCGGAGGAGCAGCGCCGGTTGGCGGCGACGGCCGCTCGGCTGGCGCGCCGGGGGGCGGCGGTGACGCTGTCGAATTCGGGTCACCCGGCGGTGGCGGGTCTGTACGCGGGTGGCGCGTTTGAGATGTCGGAGGTTGCGGCTCGCCGGGCGATTAATGCGGATGTGAGTGGTCGGGGGGTTGTGTCGGAGTATTTGATTCAGACAGCCTGAAGTTCTCTGTTGAGCAGCATCTCCGCTTGTTCTGCCTGCTCGCGTGGCAGTCGGAAGTAGAAGCGCAACCATTCCAGGAGCCGCTTGAATTCGACGATCCGCCCGCGACCTTTTAGAAATGGCTTGAAGTCCCGTGAGAAGCCTTCTCCGTGGAGCACCACGATTCCCCGGATTGGCCAGTCTTCTATGTCCTCCACAGTCAGCGGAATCTTCTCCTCGGCGCTCCCGCCGACTCGCTGAAATTTACAGTCGATTCCGATCATGCGCTCAGAATCCGGCTTGCTGAGTACCACGTCGACGCGGCGTCGCGGTCCCCAGATGCGGTCGCCCATGACGACCTGGGTCTCAACGTCCAACCCGAGCGCCTCGCCGGCTCGTGCGACGGCTCGTTCCAGATCTGCGCCTGATCGAATCTCAGTCATGTCCCCATGATACTCAGGGCGTGTTGGGTCTTCGGGTCTGTGCAGATTGGCGGGCGCTAGGTTTCCGTCGTACCTGCGCTTGCCGCGAGTACGACGCCATGTGCGGCGCTGTCCTCGTCTGCGCCTCGAGATTGCCGAGACGGAACGCAGCAATGATTGGGCCGGGGGAATCCGACAACTCCGGGCGGTACTCGCGTTCTCGGTCGTATTACCAGCCCTGTGGTTTGGTGATGGTGCCCTTTTGGTCGGTCAGTGTCGGCGGGAACTGGCTTTGGCGCAGGTGGCTCTTCCAGAGTCTCTTCACATAGGTTGCTGCATCGGCCAACTGCTTGGGGCTGTTGCGGTGTCGGTCGGGGTTGACGAGCACGACCCGCAAGCCAAGATCGTCTTTCACGTACCGCATTGCAGCGGCGAAATCGGCATCGTTCGAGATGACGACGGCCTGCTCGTATTCACTCCTGAACCCATCCACCAGCAGGCGGGTAGCCAGGTTGACGTCTGTACCCTTCTCTTCCGAGTCAAGGATCTCGACGTGGGTCGGCATGCCCCGTATCGGCTGCGCTAGCGGGCGACGCTTGATGCCGGAGCGAAACGATCCGTAGTGAATTTCAAGTCCCGGCAAGGTGTTGAGCGCACGCAAGTAGGTTTGCTGCCGGCGCGTCTGGCCCGGGTTTGCCACGCGGGGAAGGAGGTTGGCAGTGAAGTAGGAGATCCGTCTGATCTCGTCTTGCGGGAACAGCGCTTCCGTCAGTTTGCGCGGATCGAGCCATCTGAAAGGAGAGTCTTTGAGTGCGCGGTAGTAGAGATTGAAGCCGTCAATGTAGACGTTCGTGATCACTATGCACCCTGTGGAAAGACAGAGGCCGCCGTCGTGCGGCGGCCTCGACCCTACCATCTAGCCGGTAGGGGGGGTGCGCTCACCTTATCGGGCTTGATGGGCCTTGTCAACGAGCGTGGCGGTTCGTGGGAAAGGGCGCACTCAGTCTAGTGCGGGGATTGCGGAGAGTTCGAGGCGGCTGGGGTGTTCGTGGTTGTGGTGGATGGTGTTGAGGGCGGAGCGGCGGTGGGTTTCTTGGCCGATGGGTTCTCCGGTGTTGGGGTTGATGTCGAAGCGGGGGTAGTTGGAGCTGCTGAGTTCGAGGCCGATTTGATGGCCGGCGGCGAAGCGGTTGCTGGTCGGGTAGAGCTCGATTGAGACCTCGACGATCTCCCCCGGTGCAACCAGCTGCTCGTGGTCGAAGCCGTTGCGGAAGCGGAGGCGCTTGATGCTGTCGGTCAGGCGGAGATGGTAGCCCTCGGGGTAGTCGGGGTTGGGGGGATAGCAGTCGAGCAAGGCGGCGGTGAAATCGGTGTCGGGGGCGTCGGTGGAGACGTAGAGGCGGACGGTGACGGGTCCGGTGACCTCGACATCCTCGGCCAGCGGTTCGCTGCGGAAGGAGAGCACGTCGCCTCGAGCGGCGGTGGGGAGGTAGGGCGGTTCCGCGCCCATGACGTCGGGACGGGTGCGCTGGTCTGCGCCTCCCGGCATGATCAATTCGCGCGAGCGTTGGGTGGGCGGCCAGATCTGCTGCCTGAGGGTCGGGTCTTCGGGCGCGTATTCGCGCAGGGAGGAGACGTTGGCCGAGATCGAGGGAACTGGATCGTTGGGGTCGAATAGGTAACTGGAGGAGCCGCCGTCCTCGCCCGCGGCTTCGCTTTGCAAGCTGCCGTCGCGGTGCAGATACCAGGAGACCGTCTCGGCGCGGGCGAGCGGCCATTCCTGCTCGTCGCGCCACTCGCCGCCGTGATCCATGCGGCCGGAGACGATCTTGCGGCCGCTGCCGCCGCCCATGACGAAGATCTGCACGGGCGCGACCTCGCCCCAGCCGGAGTCGAGACCCTTGAGGGCGTGGTCGAAGAACTGGAGTCGATGGTGAATGACGCTTTTGGACAGGTTGCCGCTGGTGGGCGCGTTGGGGCCGAGATCGACGTCTCCCGACCAGGTGCGGTCGAGAGTGACTTCGCCGTGGGTCCAGGGACCCATCACGAGGTACTGGGGCGACGACTTGGCGGCGGCGAAGGCGGCGAACGATTCGGTCGTGGCGCGGGTGTAGCTGTCGTACCAGCCGCCGGAGTAGACCGTGGGCACGTCGGCGGTCTGCTCGACGAACTTCTCGAAGTTCATTGAGGGCAGTTGCCAGAGCCAGTCGTCCTCGCGGGCTTGGGTGAGCAGGTCGATCGCCCAGCGCTCGTAGTCCTGAGTGAGCGCGAGCGGGGTGGCGCCCGGTTTCCAGGGCAGCCGGTTGAGCCAGCCGCGCAGGTCGACGGCTGCTTGATCGAGGGCGGCGTAGAGCGCAGGATTTTGTGCAGCTTCGGGCGAGACAGGGGCGTTCCAGAAGGCCCAGGCGAGCCAGCGCAGTTCCAGCGCTCCGCCCTGGCGGAGGGACGAAGTGAGGCCGTTGAACGCGCCCTGGTTGACCCACATCGCGGCGAGATGAGGCGGGTTTTGGGTTGCGGCGGCGCTCTGGACCCAGCCCATGTAGGAAGTGCCGATCGTGCCGACCTTGCCGTCGGACCAGGGCTGTTGGGCGAGCCATTCGATCGTGTCGTAGCCGTCCTCGGCCTCGTTCTTGAGCAGGTAGAAGTCGCCCTCGCTGGCGAAGCGTCCGCGCACGTCCTGGATGATGCGGGCATAGCCGCGCCGCGCCCACCACTCGGCGTCGGCGGCGAAACCGAGCTTGTCGTAGGGAGTGCGGGTGAGCAGGGTGGGCCAGGGTCCCGCGACCGCTTCGCCGTTGCGGGCGGGCAGGTACACATCAGTCGCCAGCCCCACACCGTCGCGCATGGGGATGCGTCGGTTGCGCTGGATGACGACCTCGTGCTCAGGCTGCGACTGTTGGGGCATGGGGGTCTCTTCCTGGGGAGTTCATGTTTGGGCACAGGCTATCGGGGTGGGTGCTGCTTCTCTGAGGCTGCGCCTTCGTAGGGGGCAGGCTCTACGTGACAGAGGGAGTGAGACGTGGCGTGGCAGAGAGGGCTGCGGCGTCTTCACCCCCTCTGCCTGCGGCATCTCCCTCCCCGCCTGCGCGGGGACAGGCTCTCAAGGGGGAGATCGTGGTTTAGGATCCTCTGGCCAGGAGGGGGGCGACGGTGGCGGCGGCGGGGAGGTTGGAGGGGGTGACGTTGATGTGGTTGTCGGTGGGCGGATCGATCGAGACGCCCATTTCTTGGGTGAAGGCACCGAGGCGTTCGAGGCCGGTATCGAGTTCTGCGCCTTCGGGTTGGTAGAGCATGGGGATGATCAGGCGGGCACCGATAGCGGTAGCGACGGTAGCGGCGGCGGCGGGTGAGAGATGGCGTCCGGCGCCGCCGATGGGGAGTAGGCAGACATGGGCGCGCTGCAACTCGTCGAGCGCTGCGCGCGTGGGCATGTCTCGGAGGTCGCCGAGGTGGGCGACGATTACTTCGTCGATGGTGATGACGAAGGCAACGTTGCGGGCGCCGTCGGGGCCGGGAGTGTTGACGCCGGTAGCGAGGACGCGCTTGATCTCGTATTCGCCGGGGGCGTCAAGAGGTCCCTGGTAGCCGCCCGGGGCGAGTTCGACGCCGTCGAACCAGTTGTGAGCGGCGTCGGCGGTGCGGGAGATGGTGACGATATCGGCGCTGGGGAAGTTGAGTTTGAAGCCGGTCTGTTCGAGCGGGCAGGGGTCCATGACGACGGCGGCTTCGCGTCCGCGCAGTCGGAAGGCGGCGTGACCGTACCAGGCGATGTCCATGAGGGGGTGCTCCTCTATCGCCAGATTAGGGGGCTGTTTGGGTTGGGTCAGGTCTGGGCGGGGGTGGGAGCGAGGGGGATGAACACCAACTGGTTGCCGCTGGGGATGCGGAGGGTGTGCGCTGCGCTGGGCGGTATGAGGTCGTCGCCGTCGCGCTCGGTTTCCAGCGCGTAATCACGCAGGGCTTCGGCGGCGTTGGCGAGCGCTTCGTCGACGGTGCGGCCCATGGCGGCGATGCCGGGCAAATCGGGGAACGCCACGCCGTAGGCGCCTTCGCCGCCGTCAAGCAGGGCGGGGTATTGGGTCATGGCGGCTTCACCCGTCTCGGAGCTCAATTTTGATTTCTATGTCGAATCTCAAGTCTCTCTCGGATACGTCAAACTGGATGGTTCCACTGCCGTTGCCATAGTCCTCGACAAGGTGTCCACGCGGATAGCCTGCATCGAAGGTCGCTTGGAGTAGACCTGCCAAGCAGTCGTCCCACTGGAAGGAATGCGCTTCACTCCACTCCTCCTGAACATCCTCATACAAGTCCGACTCTGCATCTGCGAGCGCCCTTTCAGCCACACTCAGGGCTGCTTTCCTTGCCGCCGCTTGCTGATACAGCCGAAACTTCCGACGCAGTCGCTTGACTTTTTCTGCGTGCTCGGCTCTCCACTGTTCAATCCGTGCATCCAGTTCTGGATCGACTTCACTATTGTCTGTCACCGGCGAAGTCGATTCGTCGCCTGCCATGGAGTTCGATGCTGCCGCGTCTGCATCAGCGTTCGTGCGCGTCCGCAAGGTCTCAAGCCGCTTTGCGGCCTCGGAGTCGAACCTTCCCACTACGAGCTGGCATGTCTCCAGTCGTTCATCCACATTGGCATTCGTCAATTCTCCTGTTGTCTTGTCAGACGGGTGCGCCCAGGGCGGCCGCCATTTTCTGATCCGTCGGGTCTGACTCTTTACCTGGTTGCGATCTTTGAAAGCACCCCTGAACAATTCCCAGTTGGCATCGATTACCTCTGGAAAATGGCTGGCGTCTAGTAGCTGCTCTGGATTGGATCCGTCGTCAGTTTCCGTCAAATTTCGCTCCAAGTTCTTGAGCCGATCGCCCTTGAGCGACGTGAGGGCCAGATCACGGAACCAGTCTCCTGCCCCGTTGTTGGCGGTTCGCAGCGTTCGGGCAATGAAGCGCTGCATAGCGATCTGGTAGATCAGCAGGCCCTCGCTCAGACGTCCGTAGTTCACCGTGTCGATCATCGGGTCGATCCTCTTCACCCACGCTTGTGCAGCTGTGTCTGTGCGCGGCTCTTGACTTCTTGGTCAGGCTATCGCCGATGGCTGGGCTCCCCTCTGTCCCTCTGGGACATCTCCCCACGCGGTGCGGGGGGAGAGGGGATCTGCGATGGGAGGATCGGGGTCCGTCGAAGGTCTGGTCCGGTTGGGTTGATTGGGTGCTTCGAGATTCCCTAGTCTCACAGACGAAGTGCGACAGATGATTGAGGTGAGCCCATGGGCGCGCAGTACACGCAGTTGGACCTGGCGGAGCGATGCGCGGTTGCCCGCTTACAGGCCGAGGGGCGCTCGATCCGGCAGATCGCTGCAGCTCTGGATCGCTCGCCATCGACGATTGCTCGAGAGCTGAAACGCAACACGGCGCGCGACGGCTACCGTCCCGACTACGCCCAGCAACAGGCCCAGGCGCGGCGCTGGCGCGGTTCGCGGCTGGAACGCGACGATCAGCTGCGCGCGCGGGTGCTGCGCGAGTTGGCCCGCGGGCTCTCGCCGCAACAGGTCGCAGGCCGGCTGGCGCGCGAGGCGGGCGCGCCGGTGATCTCGCACGAGAGCATCTATCGCTTCATCTACGCCCAAGCCTCGCGGGCCAAGCCCGGCCGCGGCGGCGGTTGGCGCCAGTATCTGCCGCGGCGCAAGGCGAAACGCGGTTGGCGCGGGCGCAAAGGCGGCAGTTCGGTCGAGCGCATCCAACTGCGGCGGCCCCTGAGCGAGCGCCCGGCGGCGGCCGCCGGGCGGCTCGAAGCCGGTCACTGGGAGGCCGACCTGATGCTCTTCGGGCGCGGCGGTCCGCTCCTGCTGATGCTGCACGAGCGCTCCTCGCGGCTGCTCGTGGGCTTGCCCGTGGCGGGCAAGGCGGCCGCTCCGGTCGCGCGCCTGCTGCTCAGCCTGCTCCGCGCCTGGCCGCCCGCCCTGCGGCGCACGGTCGCGTTCGACAACGGGACCGAGTTCGCCCGCCACTACGAACTGCACCGGCTGGGCGTGGAGACCTTCTTCTGCGACCCCTACGCGCCCTGGCAGAAGGGCGGGATCGAGAATGCGATCGGACGCCTGCGCCGGGTCCTGCCGCGCCGGCTCGACCTCGCCCAACTCAGCCTCGCGCGTTTGATCGAAGTGCTGCAGTTGTACAACAACACCCCCCGCCAGTGCCTCGACTACCTCTCCCCGGCCGAAGTCTTCGGTCGGCAGTTGTTGCAGTTGCAATGTGAACCCACCTTCCCGCCTTCGCGGGAATGACGGAGGGGGCGCAGGTGTGACGGGTGTGCCGGTGTGAGGGATGAAGCTCTAGTTGATGAGCACGGGCAATTCGTCGCCTGGTTCGGGGATGTGGGGGAGGAGGGCGAGGGCGACGTTTTGGCCGTGGCTTCCGTGGGCGGTGGTGACGGCCCCGACGATGCGGTCTTGGTAGAGGCGTTTGGCGATGTCGAGGCCGCACTCGATGTCCGGCTCGGCGTAGGTGGCGTGGGGGAAGATTTGGCGCTCGGCGACGACTTTGGCGGTGGCGACGGCGTTGAGCGCGCCGGCTGCGCCGATGGTGTAGCCGATGTTTGGAGTGGGCGCGGTGACATACATGTCGAGCACGCGGCGACCGAAGGAGCGCTCAAGCAGGTCGGTTTCGCGGGGGTCGCCCTTGGGGGTACCGATGCCAGCGCTGACGACGACATCGATGTCGCCCGGGGCGACTTCGCCGCTGAGGAGCGCTTCGCCGATGGCTCTGCGAGCGATTTCGACGTCGGTTGGGGCTTGGCCGTCGCCGATCGGGCCGGCGCTCATCGCTTCGCCGCCGATTTCGGCGTAGATGTCGACTCCGCGCTGGGTGGCGAGTTGGCGGTCTTCGAGCATCAGCGCTGCGGCTCCTTCACCGAGGACGAGTCCTTGACGGCGGGCGTCGAAGGGGCGCTGGGCTTGAGGATCGTCAGTCGGATCGAGCAGGCCGGCGGCCTCGTACTGGTTCCAGACTTCGGCTCGGAGCGGGGCTTCAGCGCCGATCGCGAGCGCCGCGCGGATGACTCCGTTGCGGATCAATTGGGTAGCGGTCACAACAGCGGCTAGGCCGGATGCGCCGCCGGCGGAGATGGTGAAGACGGGTCCGGCGATGTCGAGGCCGACGGAGACGCCGGCAAGACCGGAGCCGAGCGCGGCCCAGCTTGCTCCCACACCTGGGTGGGCGGTACCGGTGATCGCGCCGACGGCGTGGGCGTTGGCCTGGCTAAAGACGATGCGGGCGTCTTCGACGGCCTGGATTGCGGCGTCGAGCGCGAGTTGGGAGGCGCGATCCATGCGTTGCAGCAGCCAGGCGGGAACGCCGGCTGGTCCGGCGTAGTTGGGGATCTGTCCGGCGGCGGCTGGCCGGGGCGGATCGAAGGCAGTGAGCGGGGCGGTGTGGACGGTTGCTTCGCAGAGGGCGCGCCAGAGGTCTGCGGTTGTGGGGCCGGCTGCGGTGATTGCGCCGAGGCCGGTGATCACGACGCGGCGGCGTTCTGTGTCTTCGGTCGTGCTCGGTGTGGTCATGGGTGTGCTCTCCGCTTGTCGGGACCCCCTCTGTCACCCCTGCCTACGCTGGGGCAGGCTGCGTGACATCGCCCCTCGCGGTGCGGGGGGAGAGTTGTTCAGAGTTCCCATAGATAGGTATCACAGGTGACGCAGCGGGCGGATTTCTGTTGCGTGAGCGCTCTGAGGAGGCGCGGCGGCGATTGCCGTGCTCGCTTGGGGCTGATAGGATCGCCTCGTTAGCACTCTCACTGTGAGAGTGCCAGAACTGATGAATTGACGCTGAACGTTATCAGCAGAGCGGAGCTGTGATGCCTCGGGAGCCTCTGTCCGACCGCCGCGCGGGCATACTCCAACTGGTCGTCCAGGACTACATCGAGACCGCGACGCCGGTCGCCTCCCGGCATGTGGTCGAGAAGTACGCGCTGCCCGCCTCTGCGGCGACGATTCGGCATGAGATGCACGCGCTCGAGGAGGCGGGCTATCTGACTCATCCGCATACGTCGGCGGGCCGGGTGCCCTCGAATCGTGGCTACCGGCATTTCGTGGAGTCGCTGATGGGTCATGTGGAGCTGGGGATTGCGGAACAGGCGAGTCTGCGGCACCAGTTTTACCAGGCCGCTCCGGCGGTGGACGAATGGGTGGGTCTGGCGGCGACCGTGCTGGGGCAGTCGCTGGGCCTGTTGGCGATCGTCGCTCCGCCGCGACCGCGACGGTTGCGGGTGCGGCAGATGGAGCTGATCTCGCTGAACGATCTGCTCGCGCTGATGATTGTGGTGGTACAGGAGGCTCGCTTGATTCGGCAGTTGATGCCGCTGCGACAACCGTTGGAGGCGGACGAGCTGTCGGATTTGGCGGCGCGGATTAGCGGGGAGTTTCGGGGTCAGAGCGCAGACGAGGTGCGTTCGGCGGCGGAGACGGCGCCGGACGAAGACGAGCGCTTTGTACTGGCGGCGCTCGCTCGCGTGCTCGATCACGATGTGCAGCGCGCGGCGGTGCCGAGCATTTCCGGTCTGGGCGGGATGATCGCGCAGCCGGAGTTTCAGACTGAGCCGGATCGCTCGCTGGAGCTGATCGAGTTGGTGGATCGGCGGGCGGTGGAGGAGCTGGTACCGGCGACAGTGATCGAACACGGCGCCGAGACGGGGATGAGCGTGTTGATCGGCGAGGATCACCCGAGCGAGATCTTGCAGGATTGCTCGCTCGTGATTGCGCCCTATGGGTTACACGACGGCGATGACGGCGCGCCCGGCTATGTGGGCGTGATTGGGCCGACACGGATGAATTACATGCGCTCGATCGCGGCGGCGCGCTTCTACTCGCACCTGTTGGAGGAGTTGATGGACACCGTCTACGGAGCCAACGCATGAGCGATGATCAAGCCGATACCCCTGCAAGTGACGCTCCGACGGGCGTTCCGGACGAATTGGGCGAAGACGACATCGTGAACGGTGAGGCGGACGCACCGGAGGCGGCGGAGGTTGAGCTCGTGCAAGCGCGCGAGGAGGCGGCGCGCAACCTGGCCGGTTGGCAGCGGGCGCAGGCCGACTACGAGAACCTCAAGCGCCGCTCGGCGCAGGATGTGCGCGATCAAGTGCAGCGTCGGCAGCAGGGGATCCTGCTGGATTTGCTGGACTTGGCCGACGACTTTGAGCGCGCCGTGGCCGACGATTCAGGTGAGTCGGATGCCTGGCGCGCAGGCGTGGTGGCGATTCAGACAAAGTTGCAGGGTCTACTGCTGAAACAGCGCGTGCTGCCGATCGAGACCGAGGGCGAGCGCTTCGACCCCAACCTGCATGAAGCCGTGGGACAACTCCCCGGCGAACACAACGAAATCGTCGCCGTGCTGCGCACCGGCTACACCGTGAGCGGGCGCGTCTTGCGCGCGACTCAGGTGATGGTCGGCAACGGCCAGGTCAGTCCGGCCGGCGACGCTCCCTCGAACGACGACGAGTAAGGAATCAAGGAGTTCGCACGATGGCCAACAACAGCCGCGTGATTGGGATCGACCTGGGCACGACCAACTCGGTGGTCGCGGTGATGGAAGGCGGCGAGCCGACGGTGATCCCGAATCAGGAAGGGAACCGGACGACGCCGTCGGTGGTGGCGATGACCAAGACCGGTGAGCGGATTGTGGGTACGGCGGCCAAGCGTCAAGCCGTGACCAATCCAGAGGACACGCTCTTCAGCGTCAAGCGGCTGATGGGTCGGCGCTACGCCGATCCGGTCGTGCGCAACGCGACGCAGTTGCTCCCCTATCGGGTTGAGGGAGCGGAAAACGGCGACGCCTGGGTGCATATGGGAGACCGCTCCTACTCGCCGCCCGAGGTGTCGGCGATGGTCTTGCAGAAGCTCAAGGCGGACGCAGAGGCGTACCTGGGCGAGACGATTTCGGAGGCGGTGATCACGGTTCCGGCCTATTTCGACGACTCGCAGCGCAACGCGACCAAGGACGCGGGCCGGATCGCCGGACTGAACGTGCTGCGGATCATCAACGAGCCCACTGCCGCCTCGCTGGCGTACGGGTTGGAGAAGCAGGACGACCACTACATCGCCGTCTACGACTTGGGCGGGGGCACATTCGACATCTCGATCCTCGAACTGGGCGAGGGTACCTTCCAGGTGCGCTCGACCAACGGCGACACGTTCCTCGGCGGCGATGACTTCGACCAGCGCTTGATGGATCACCTGGTCGACACCTTCCGCAAGGAGCAGGCGATTGATCTGTCGCAGGATCGGATGGCGTTGCAGCGGCTGAAGGAGGCGGCGGAACGAGCCAAGGTCGAACTGAGCACGACGCAATCGACCGAGATCAACCTGCCCTATATCACCGCCGACGCTTCGGGTCCGAAGCACTTCACGCACACGCTGACCCGAGCCACGCTTGAGCAGCTGGTGCTAGAGCTGGTCGACCGCACGCTCGCGCCCTGCCGCAAGGCGCTGGACGACGCGGGGATCACGCGCGACCAGGTCGACGAGGTGGTGTTGGTCGGCGGTCAGACACGAATGCCGCTGGTGCAGCAGAAGGTGGAGCAGTTCTTCAACAAGGAACCCCACCGGGGCGTGAACCCGGACGAGGTGGTCGCGCTGGGCGCGGCGATCCAGGCGGGCGTGCTGCGGGGCGAAGTGAAGGACGTGTTGCTGCTCGATGTGACCCCGCTGACGCTCGGAATCGAGACGCTGGGCGGGGTCTCGACTCCGTTGATTCCGCGCAACACGACGATTCCCACGTCCAAGAGCCAGGTGTTCTCGACCGCGGCCGACAACCAGTCGCAGGTGGAGATTCACGTGCTCCAGGGCGAGCGTGAGATCGCGGGCGGCAACAAGTCGCTGGGCCGCTTCATCCTCGACGGGATTCTGCCCGCTCCGCGCGGGATGCCGCAGATCGAGGTGACGTTCGACATCGACGCCAACGGGATTCTCAACGTCGGCGCGCAGGACAAGGGCACCGGTAAGGAGCAGCGGATCACGATTCAGGCGGCGAGCGGTCTCTCGGACGACGAGATCGAGCAGATGCAGCGCGACGCCGAAGAGCACGCCGAGGAAGACAAGCAGCGCCGCGAAGCAGCCGAAGTCCGCAATCGCGCCGACACGACCGCCTACGAGGCGGAAAAGGTGATGCGCGAGAACGAAGACAAGCTCGACGACGAGCTGAAGGAAGAGTTGACCGCGAAGATCGCCGCCGTACGCACGGCGCTCGAAAGCGAAGACTTGGACACGGCGCCGATCCAGAGCGCGCTGGACGATCTGAACACGACCCTGATGAAGGTCGGCGAGCGGGTCTACGGTCAGCAGCAGGCGTCCGGCGAGCCGGGCGCGGGGGAGCCTCCGGTCGACGATGACACGGTGGAGGGGGAGTTCCGGGAGGTCTAAGGCGCGTCGCTGCTCGCGCTTGTTGGCTGATGTTCCGCCGACGGCTCGCCGTCGTCTCCGACGCTGGCAAAGTTGGTGATGGCGACATCGCCCTCCGGGAATTCAGCGATGATCTTCAGGCGTCCGCCGGCGGCTTCGATGTAGTTGCGCAGGCTGGAGACGTAGATATCCGCGCGCTGTTCCAGCTTGGCCACGGCCGGTTGGTTGACGTTGAGTGTCTCAGCCACGTCTTGCTGGGTCAGAGCGCGGGCCTGGCGCAATTCGTGTAAGGGCAGCTCAGCCAACAGCTCGCGCTTGATGGCGTCAATCCTGCGCCGCTGTTCGGGCGAGAATTTCTTGGCGATCTCGCTCCAGGGGTGGTGGCCGCTCATGGGATCAGTCCTTCCCGCTATAGCACCTATTCACACTATTCTGTCCTCGTTGATCTCCACCCCGCATCGCTTGGCCCAAGCGCGACTGTCATGCCGCTCACATCGAGATACCCGCGGCAAGCGCGGGTATGACGGAGGGACATTAGGTGGGAATGACGGAGATATGGCGGATGCAGGAATTGATTCTCCCGCTCTGCTCACTCGCTTATCCCGCTCGCTGACTGACTCGCGGTACCTTAGAGGTATCTGTGCGCCCTAGACTCGACTGACCGGACCTGACTGCATCCCCATGGCCAACACGACCTCCGACGACTTCTACGAGATTCTTGGTGTTGAGCGCGCCGCTTCCCAGGACGATATTCGGCGCTCCTTTCGCAAATTGGCGATGGAGCATCACCCCGACCGGGTGACGGAGGAGTCCGAGAAGGCGGCTGCCGAGACTCAGTTCAAGCGGATTGCGGCGGCGTATGAGGTGCTGTCGGATCCGGAGAAGCGAGCGAAGTACGACCGCTACGGCTCGACGGCCGACTTTGCCCAGGGCGGCGGCTTCGAGGGGTTCGACTTCGGCGGTTTCGGCGACATCTTCGACGCCTTCTTCGGCGGGCGGCGGGCGGCGGGACCGGTTCGGGGCGGCGATTTGCGGATCCAGATCGAGCTCGACTTCGAGGAAGCGGTGTTTGGCGCGGAGCAGGAGATTCGGGCGTCGCGGTTGGAGCACTGCACGGTCTGCGGGGGCGGGGGAGCGGAACCGGGTACGCAGCGCGCGCCCTGTGTGGTCTGCGATGGGACGGGCGAAGTGCGGCGGGTGCAGCGCAATGTGTTTGGGCGGTTCGTCAATGTCGCGCCCTGCGAGGCCTGCGAGGGTGAAGGCTCGGTGATCGAGCATCCCTGCAACGCTTGCGGCGGCGTCGGGCGCGAGCAACGCAACCGGCGGCTGAAGGTGAACATTCCCGCCGGGGTCAGCGACGGCGCGCAGATGCGGCTCTCGGGCGAGGGCGACGCGGGGATGCGCGGCGGGCCAGCGGGCAACCTCTACGTCGATCTACGGGTCAAGCCGCATGAGCTCTTCGAGCGCGACGGCGACGACCTGGTGCTGCCACTGCGTCTGAATGTGGCCCAGGCGGCGCTGGGGACCGAGGTGGAGATTCCCTCGTTGGAGGGCGGACGGCAGCCACTGGATGTGCCGCCGGCGACGCAGCACGGGCGCGAGTTCCGGCTGCGCGGACAGGGCGTGCCGCACCTGCGCGGCCGCGGTCGCGGCGACTTGCGCGTGTTGGTGGCGGTGCAGATTCCCGACAAACTGTCTTCGGAGCAGCGCGAACTGTTTGAGCAGTTGGCGGAAGTGCTGGATGACCCGAGCGCCGCCAACGGCAAGGGCGGCGGGATGTTCTCGCGCATTCGCGGGGCGTTCAGTAACTAAGCTCGCCGACGATCATGGCTCGACTTGTCCGCGCCTCTGTCGCTGTACCCGCCGCCGATGTGGAACGTGCGATCGCAGCGTTCGAGATCGCGGGCGTATTCAACTCGGTCGTCGAGTGGGACGTAGCGGAGCCGGTAGAAGAGCCGTGGCCGGGCCATGATCAGAGGACTGAGACGGCGCAAGTGATCGCCTATCTGCCGCCCCAGCGCTGGTCGCAGATTGCGCCTCGGCTTGCTGCGGCGCTCGATGATCTGTGGAGCGAGTCTCCGCCGCAGGCGCGTGCGGAGAGCTTGCCCCAGCGCAATTGGCGAACGGCCTGGCACGAGCACTTTGAGTTGGTGCGGATTCCCGGTCGGCGGGTGATCGTGGTGCGTCCGCCGCATGTCGACTACCGGCCCAAGAACGGTGAGATCGTGATCGAGCTTGCTCCGGGCCTGGCCTTCGGCACGGGCTTGCATCAGAGCACGCGGCTCTGCCTGGCGCTGCTGGCAGAGACGGTGAAGGACGGGATGAGCGTGCTGGATGTGGGTACGGGAAGTGGGATTCTGGCGGTTGCGGCGGCGAAGCTCGGGGCATCCTCGGTAGTTGCGACGGATATTGATCCGTTGGCGGTAGAGGCGGCACAGGATACGGCTCGGCGGAACCGGCTCGCGGAGCGGATCGAGGTACGGGAGCTGTCGATTCCGGTTGGGGAACGGTTTGAGCTGGTGGTTGCGAATCTGACGGCGGACTTGTTGCAAGGTCTGGCGGACGGGCTTGTGGGGTCGTTGTCGCCGGGCGGCCGCCTGATTACGAGCGGGTTGATTGAGCGTCGGCGGGATGAGGTCGTCGAGGCGTTTCGTGATCGGGGGTTGGAGCTGCTGGGGGAGCGGTCGGAGGACGAGTGGCGGGGGTTGGTGTTTGGGGCGGTGTGAGGGCCTTGGGATCCGTCATACCTCCGCCTAGATTTCCGTCATACCCGCGGTGGAGCGCGGGTATGACGGAGCATTGGCTATGCTGGGAGCCATGACGACTCGCACGGATTACCACAGTGAGACGGCTCAAGTTTTTCTGGCCAAGGCTCGTGTCTACCTCGCGGACGATGAGCTCTTGCAGGCGTCGGAGAAGGGATGGGGCGCGGCGGCGCAGATGGTGAAGGCAGTTGCCGAGAGTCGGGGCTGGCGTCATCAAGGGCATCGGCAGCTGTATGAGACGGTAGATCGCCTGGTTGAGGAGACGGGGCGGCGTGAGTTGCGCACCCTCTTCAATGAGGCGGGCGCGCTCCACACCAACTTCTACGAGGGTTGGCTGTCGGCTGAGGCGATCGGCGATGACCTCGATCAAGTTGAGCGCTTCGTGAATCAGTTGGAGCCGCTGTTGTCCTGAATCGGCGCTGGTCTGGCGGGAGTGTTTGCTCGCGCTCGCTGTGCAAGTGTGCGGGCCTCTATTCCAGGCGGATCGAGCCGGAGCGGCCTCCGTCTTTTTCTCGGAGGCGGATGGCTTCGATTCTCATTCCGCGATCGACGGCTTTGGCCATGTCGTAGACGGTGAGGGCGGCGACGCTGACGGCGGTGAGGGCCTCCATTTCGACTCCGGTTTGGCCGGAGCAGCGGACGGTGGCTCTGATGCCGACAGCGGGTGGGTCGTTGAGCAGTTCCAGCTCTACGCCGATGTGGGTGAGCGCGAGCGGATGGCAGAGCGGGATCAGCTCGTGGGTGCGCTTGGCGGCCATGACGCCGGCGAGTTCGGCGGTGACTAGGACATCGCCCTTTTTGAGGGCGGCGTTGCGGATCAATTCGAGGGTTTCGGGCTGCATGAGGACGCGGCCTTCGGCGACGGCGCGGCGTTCGGTGACAGCTTTGGCGCCGACGTCGACCATGCGCGCGCGGCCGGCGGCGTCTACGTGACTCAGTTCGGTCCGGGCTGGAGCGGTTGGGGCGTCATCCGCCAATGTGCGACATTTCTACTTTGGGCAGGTCGGCGGTGGCGGCGCTGCGGAGTTCGGAGTAGCGATCTTCGCGGTCTCGCCAGATGCCGCTGATGCGGGCGTAGAGTTCGTCGTCGGAGGCTCCGCTGCGGAGGGGGGCGCGGAGGTCTTTGCCGATAGCGGCGAAGAGGCAGGTGTAGAGCTGGCCCTCGGCTGAGAGCCGGGCGCGGGTGCAGTCGCCGCAGAAGGGTTGCGTGACTGAGGTGATCACGCCGATCTCGCCGCTGCCGTCGCTCCAGCGCCAGCGGCGAGCGACTTCGCCCCGGTAGGAGGGGTCAACCGGCTCGAGCGGCAGGTCGGCGCTGAGCCGTTCGACGATCTCGCGTCCCGAGACCACGTCGTCCAAGCGCCAGCCGTTGGTCGCGCCGACATCCATGAATTCGATGAAACGCACGATGTGTCCGCTGCCGCGGAAGTGGCGGGCCAGATCGGCGATGCCCTCGTCGTTGACGCCGCGTTTGACGACGGCGTTGATCTTGACCGGCGCGAGTCCGGCCTCGGCTGCGGCGTCGATTCCGGCCAGGACTCGCTCCATGGGGAAATCGACACCGTTCATCTCGCGGCAGATGTCGGGGTCGATCGAGTCGAGGCTGACCGTGACGCGATCGAGGCCTGCATCGCGGAGCGGTCCGGCGAGCGATGTGAGGCGGGTTCCGTTGGTGGTGAGGGCCAGATCGACGTTGGGCAGGGCCTGGCGCAGCATGGCGACCAGCGTGGGCAGTTGTGCGCGGACGGTCGGTTCGCCGCCGGTCAGGCGCAGCTTGCGCAGACCGAGCCGGCCGAAGATGCGCGAGACGCGCACGATCTCTTCGAAGCTGAGGATCGCAGAGCGGGGCAGGAATTCGTAGCCGGGTCCGAAGATCTCGCGGGGCATGCAGTAGGGGCAGCGGAAGTTGCAGCGGTCGGTGACGGAAACGCGGAGATCGGCGAAGCGGCGCCCAAGCGTATCGAGGGGCGTGTCGGCGGGGGTCAGCGAGACGGTCTCGGACATGGCGGTTATCCAGTGGCGTCCAGCGTCTTGGCGAGCGAGTTGAGCGCCCAGCGGGCGTCGGCGAGTGCTCGTGCGCGGTGGCTGATCCGATTCTTCTCAGCGGTCGAGAGTTCGGCCATGCGGCGTCCGTCGGGCAACTCGAAGAGCGGGTCGTAGCCGAAGCCGAGCTCGCCGCGTTCGTCCACCGCGATTCGTCCTTCCACTACGCCTTCGCCCAGACGCACGTTGGTGGTGTAGGGGAAGGCGATCCCGATGATGCAGCGGAAACGCGCGGAACGCTGCTCAGCGGCGACGCCGTGCAGCGCGTCCAACAGCTTGGCGCGATTGGCTGCGTCGTCGGCGTCTTCACCAGCATACCGAGCGCTGTACAGACCGGGCGCGCCGTCAAGCGCATCGACTTCGAGCCCCGAATCATCGGCCAGCGCAGGTAATCCGGCGGCGTTGGCGTAGGCGCGCGCCTTGCGGCCGGCGTTGGCGGCGTAGGTGTCGCCGTCTTCGACCACCTCAAAGCCTGCGAGTCCCACCTCGGACGGGCTGACGAGCCGCCAGTCGCCGGCGTCCTCAAGTGCATCGAAGAGGGCGCGGAACTCGCGCAGTTTGCCCTGGTTGCCGGTCGCGATCAGGAGTCGGTGGGGCATGTCGATGGACCGATCTCCGTCATATCTCTGCCCCCTCCGCAAGAATGACGGAATCGCCGCCTAGGACGTGTTCAGACTGCGCGAAGTGTGTCGGCGCTGTTTGGCGGGAGAATTTCGGAGGGATTGAGCGGATCTCCCGGCGAGCGCTGAGGATCGTGCGTTCGCGGGTCTGGATTTGTCCAGATTTGTCCAGATCCGTCTGGATTCATCCCGATTCGGGCGGATTTTTTCCAGGAGAATCCGGGCATGTCCAGCAGCGTCCAGGTTTGGAGCGAGGCGTTCACGGGACACAGCGGTCTCCGATTGGATTCGTGCGTGTATATGTTCTGAGCATACCCGGTTTCGGCTCGGTTGCAGAGGGCGGGGAAGGGACCGCCGAGGCCCGGCCTCGAGACCAGCGCGCGTGCGGGCCGACCGAGCTTGTAGTTGTGTGAACAGGCCCTAGCTCGCCGCAGCCGCCGACGCCAGCTCCGGCGAGTACTCGCCTTTGCGCGCAGCGCTGGTCAGACGCGCCCGCTGCTGGAAGGCGGCTTGGGCGGCACCGACATTCTCCGGATTCCCGCCCCAAGTCGAGAGCGGAGTCGCCTGCAAGCCTCGACCGTAGGAGAAGCTGAGCTGCCAGGGCGCGCCGGATGCGGCTGCGGCGCGGTTGATCGCGTCCAGGTTGACCGTGGCTTCTTCATCGCTCTGACCGCCGGAGAGGAAGACGCAGCCCGGGACGGCGGCGGGTACCGAGTTCTTGAAGACGCGCAGGGTCTCGGAGGCGACGACTTCGGCGGGAGCGCGGTCGGACGCGCTCTTACCCGAGAGCACCATGTTGGGCTTCAGCAGCGTGCCGGGCAGATCGACCTGCTGGATCGCGAGCGCGGCGTAGGTTGCACGCAGGGCGGCTTCGGTGGCTTCAGCGCAGGCGGCGATGTCGTGAGTCCCGTCCATCAGCACTTCCGGCTCAACGATCGGTACCAACCCCGCCTCCTGCGACAGCGCAGCGAAGCGGGCCAGCGCGTGCGCGTTCACATTGAGGCAGTAAGCCGTGGGAATGCCCTCGCCAATCGCGATCACGGCGCGCCACTTGGTGAAGCGCGCGCCCTGCTCGCGGTACAGCGCCAGCCGTTCGCGCATTCCGTCGAGACCTTCGGTCACCTTCTCCTCGGGTGAACCGGCGAGGTCTTTTGCGCCCTTGTCAACCTTGACGCCCGGGATCACCCCGTTCGAGGTCAGCACGTCCACGAGCGGGCGACCGTCGGAGGAGTCTTGCGCCAACGTTTCCTCAAACAGGATCACGCCCGAGATCCAGTCGCCGATGCCCTCGGAGGTGAAGAGCAGTTGGCGCCAGTCGCGGCGGTTGTCGGCGGTCGATTCGAGGCCGATCGTGTCGAAGCGGCGCTTGATCGTGGGGCTGCTTTCGTCGGCGGCGAGGATGCCCTTGCCCGGCGCGACCAGGGCGCGCGCGGTTTCGTGCAGTTCGTTGCTCATCTCGGTTGGCTCCTTCGGGTTGGTCGGTTTGGGATCACTCTGGCAGATTGGAGCGCTTAGCCGTCGGCGAGACGGGCGACGACTCGTTCGACCACATCGGCGTTGCCCACGATCAGCGGTGTGCGCTGATGCAGCAGTTCGGGCTGTACGTCCAGGATGCGTTCGTTTCCGGTGCTGCCTGCGCCGCCGGCTTGCTCGGCGACGTAGCAGAGCGGATTCGCTTCGTAGCCCAGTCGCAGCTTGCCGGCGGGACTCTTGACGTCGCCCGGGTAGAGGAAAATGCCGCCCTTGAGCAGGTCGCGGTGAAAGTCGGCCACCAACGATCCGACGTAGCGCAGTCCGTAGTCGGCGCGGAGTTCGGCCACCGCCGCCTGCATCGGCGCGTGCCAGTTGCCCGAGTTGCCCTCGTTGACGCTGTAGGCGGCGCACTTGGTGGGGATGCGAATGTCGTCGTGGCTGTGCAGGAACTGACCGGATTCGGGATCGAGCGTGAAGCCGTCCACGCGGCCGGTTCCGTCCACCTGCGTCGCGGTGACCATGACCGTGCTCGATCCGTAAACGACGTAGACCGCCGCCGCCTGTTCGCGGCCGGGGCGGAGCAGCGACGCCTCAGTGACGGCGCTCGCGTCCGGGCGGCGGTAGATCGCGAAGATCGAGCCGATCGTGACGGCGACGTCGATGTTGCTGGAGCCGTCGACCGGATCGAAGAGCGCGAGATAGCGGTGATCTTCGGCGTCGGAGACGAAGACGGGATCTTCGAGTTCTTCGCAGGCCAGGGCCGCGACCGCGCCGCAGTCGCGCAGGGATTCGACGAAGGCGTCGGTGCCGGCGGCGTCGAGCACCTGCACGATCTCGCCCTGGACGTTGGTCTCGCCGGTGTCGCCGAGCACGCCGGCGAGCGCTGCGCGGCGGGTGAGGCCGTCTACGCGGGCGGCGCCGGCCGCGATCGCTTCCACGACCGTGAGCAAGCCGTCCTCAATCCGTTTCTCTGGCCAGATGTCACTCAGCGCTTCAGGCAGTGTCTGCGCCATGTTGTGCCTCCGAGCAATGGTCTGACCGATGCCGCGCCCGCTCAGATTGGATCGTTGCAGCCTTATTCGCGCTGATCAAGCCCGCCCTGTCGCTTACGATGGGATCAGCGCGCAAGTTGCGTGCATCAAATCCAGACGAAGGCGGGCTGTCCATGGGCGATACCGATCATTCCAGCGAAGTCGAACAGCCAAGAGCTGCACGGTTTGCCGGCTACGAGTCGGCGGCGGCTTGGCTGATGAGTCACGCCGATTTCGAGCGCGGCTCGGGACCGCGCCGCTCGAAGCCCGACTTCGCGCTGGATCGGATTCGCTCGCTGCTGCGCCGGCTGGACGAACCGCAGCACGGACGGCGCACGGTGCATGTGGCCGGCTCAAAAGGCAAAGGCTCCACCGCCGCGATGATCGAGTCGGTGCTGCGTGAGGCGGGATATCGGACAGGATTGTTCACGAGTCCGCATCTGCACAGTTTTGCGGAGCGAATTCGGATTCTCGGCGCGCCCTTGCCCGATCAGGAGTTCGCGCGGCTCTGCTCGGAATTGCAGCCGGTCGTGGCTGCCGAGCTCGCCGACGATCCCGGCCATGTCAGCACCTTTGAGATTCTGACCGCGCTTGCCTTCCACGCCTTTCGGCAGCATCAGGTGGATGTCCAGGTTGTCGAGGTCGGACTTGGCGGACGGCTGGATTCGACGAATGTGTTCGGCGAGAAAGACGCTGCCGTGATTACCTCGCTCTCCTATGAGCACACGGACATCCTGGGCAAGAAGATTACGCAGATCGCAGGCGAGAAGGCGGGGATTCTGACGGCCGGCACCCATGCCGCCGTGCTTGCTCCGCAGCGACGGCCGCGGGCGGCTGCGGTTGTCCGCGATGTCGCCGACGATCTGCCGATCCCACTGGTTGATGTGGCGGAGCGCTACCGCTGGACGAGTGCCGGAGTCGAACCGTGGGGTCAGTGGTTCCGGGTGGAACGCAGTCAGCCGCGACCGACCGAGTCGCCGCATTCGCTCTATCTGCTGCCGCTGCTGGGCGAGCATCAGCTTGACAATGCGATCACGGCGGTTGCGACGATTGATCAGCTCGCCGCGAGCGGTCTGGAAATCTCGAGCGAGGCGCTGCATCGGGGTCTGGCGACGGTTGACTGGCCCGGTCGTTTGGAAGAGCTGCCGTTACCCGAGAGTTGGACGCCGCCGGCGGGCGTGGAGCGTGAGCCGCTGCCGCGCATTGTGATCGACGGCGCGCACAATGCCGAGTCGGTAGAGCGGGCGCTTGACGCTTGCGATCAGTACTTCCCGCACCAACGGTTATTGGTCATCTTTGGGGCGCTCGGAGACAAGGCGCTGGACACGATGTCGGGAGCGATTCGACCCCGCGCCCAAGCCGTCTTCGCAACGCGCTCCGATCATCCCCGCGCGCGCAGCGCGGAGCAGGTAGCGGCGGCGTTTGCGGGCTGGGAGGGATCGGTTTACGTCGCGCCGGAGCCCGCCGATGCGCTCGCGGGAGCGCTGGAACTGGCGCAGCCCGGAGATCTCATCCTGGCGCTCGGTTCGCTCTCGCTGGCTGCCGATCTGCGCGCGCCCAACCAGGAGCTCGATCCGAACCTGCCTATCATTGAGCCAGCCCAGGATCCCACGCAATGACTACGCCAGCTCAGTCGCCATCTGATCGGCCCCGCGTCGTCATCACCGGCATAGGCGCCATGTCGGCCTATGGGCCGGGCGTTGACCTGTTCTGGAATCACGTGCTCAACGGCGACAGCGCGGTGGTCCCGATCGAGAACTTCGATGTGAGCGGTTTCAGCTGCACGATCGGGGCTGAGATCCGCGACTTTGAAGCGCGCGACTTTATGGATCGCAAGTCGGCGCGGCGGATGGCCCGCTTCACGCAGTTCGCAGTCGCGGCCGCACGAGAAGCGATTGAGGACGCGAAGCTCGACCTCGATTCACTCGATCGCAGCCGGATCGGGGTGGTGCTGGGCAACGGAGCGGGCGGCTACCCCGAAATCCAGAAGACGGCGGGGACGCTCTTTGAGCGCGGGGGGATGCGGCTGGATCCACTCTTCCTGCCCAAGGTGCTGCCGAATATGGCGGCGGCGAACATTGCGATGCAGTTCGGGTTGCTGGGCTACAACACGACCGTGGTCACGGCCTGCGCCGCCGGCACGCAGGCGCTGGGCGATGCGGTCAACGTGATTCGCAATGGTCAGGCGGACATCGTGATCAGCGGCGGCACCGAGGCGGGGTTCTGCCAGCTGGGGCTGGGCGGGTTCGCGGTGATGCGGGCGCTCACGACCAAGAATGAGGATCCGACCGCCGCGTCCAGACCGTTCGACGCGGATCGCGACGGGTTCGTACCCGGCGAGGGCGCGGGCATCATCGTGCTCGAATCGGAAGCCTCCGCCCGCGCGCGGGGGGTGGACTACGAGGTGGAGATCGCGGGCTTTGGATCGTCCGCCGATGCGCATCATCTGGTGATGCCCGATGCCGACGGCGCAGGGCCGGTGCGGGCGATCAACTGGGCGATCGAGGATGCCGGAATCGCGCCTGAGGAGATCGATTACGTGAACGCGCATGGGACTTCGACGCCGCTGAACGACGCCTCGGAGACGCGGGCAATCAAGCAGGCGCTGGGCGAAGCCGCGCATCATGTGCCGATCTCGTCGACCAAGTCGATGATCGGGCATGTCTTCGGCGGCGCGGGAGGCCTGGAATCGATCGCTGCGGTGCGCGCGATCACGGACGGTCGCATCCATCCCACGATCAACTACACGACCCCGGATCCGGATTGCGATCTCGACTACGTGCCGAACGTCGCGCGAGCGGCGACGGTGAATACGGTGCTCAAGAACTCATTCGGGTTCGGCGGGCAAAATGCCTGCCTGGTGTTCCGCCGCGTCCAGTGATCCGCTTCAGCTTGCTCTGCGGCGCTGCGCTCTTCGTCTTCGTTGCCTGCGGCGCTCAGGACCCGCGCCCCTGCGCGGATGAAGAGACGCTCCTCCGCTATGGGTTCTTCGCGTCCTTCGAGCCGGTCAGCTACAGCGCCGAGAGCGACCCGAACGCCGCCGGCTATCAGCGTCATCTCGGCTACGAGGCGGATTTGTTGACGGCGCTCGAAGCGATGGAGCATACCCGGCTTGGCTTCGAGCGCATTCCGATCGATGTCTGGCCTGGGATCTGGCTCGCGCCTGCGGGACCCGACTATGACATGGCTGGGGGAGGGATCACGATCCTCGAGAGCCGCACTCGCGACGCCTCCGGCCGCACTGTCGTCGCCTTCACGAGCGGACATATCAGCTTTCGCCAGTCCTTACTGATTCGCGCTGAGGACGCCGAACGGATCCGTAGTCACGACGACCTCAACGCGCAACACCGCGTGGGCGCTGTGCGGGGTACGACCGGCGAAGCCCGTCTCCTCCAGCTGAGCGGGTTGGCCGACGATGAAGGAGTGCTCAGGGCCGGTGTTCGGATCGACACTGCCGATGGCCAAATCGTCGCGGACGGCAGCGAGCGTTACCGGATTGACGCCGCTGAACAGTCTGCGCTGCTGGCCGAACGCACCCGCCTGCTGCCGGCCGACGACAGCAGTCCTCAGGTGCTCTATCTCGGTACTGACGAGGAGGCGTATCTCAATGCGCTCGCCGAGGGCCGGATCGACGCATTCGCTCGCGGTGAGATCGGGAACAGCGATGCAGCCTACGTTTCAGACGGACGTTTCCTGGTGACCGCGCTCGATCCTGCGGTCGAACGGGGCGGCTTCGTGCTCCCCGCCGGCGCGGATGCGCTTCGCTCCTGCATCGACGAACGGATTGACTGGCTTACCGACAACGGACAGATCGGCTATCCCGAATGGCGCGCCGATGCGGAGATCTTCAATCAGCGCGCCGAGGCCTGGAACCGGCGCCGCTGAGCTTAGGCGCTGACCACGACCGGGCGGTAGATCTCAGGCAGATAGCGCTCGAAGTGGCGCTCAATCGCCATCACGTGCGAGCAGGTGCCCGCGTCCTGGAAAAAGAAGCAATCACAACCCCAGCCGTCCTCGCCCAACGTCACGATGTGAGTGGTCGAGTCCCCGCGCACCTCGCAAGACAACGCGGTGAGATGAAATCGATCGGCTTGCTCGGCGTAGATCCGGGCCTTCTCGATCTTCGAGATCAAGCTGCTCTGCATCGCCGCCTCCCTCTATCTGTACGAGCCAATTCCATCCTACAACTCCAGCACTGCCAGGCGGCGGTAGTTCGCGCCTGTCGGCGTCAATTGAGACTGCACCAGTCCGATTCCGGTCACGACCGTCTCGGCCTCGAGCGGCGGCGCGTTCGCCACCGTCCTGGCGATCTGGGCGAGCTCGCTGCGGGAGGCGCCGCGCCGGACCCGGCCCAGCGTGACATGGGGGCGAAACGCGCCTTGTCTGGGCTCGAACCCGGCGTCGGTCAGCGCTTCGTCCAGTCGTTCGGCCAAGCGGTTCAGACGATCCAGCTCTCCGTCGAGCCCGACCCAGAGCACGCGCGGACGCCGGCCTCCGAAGACGCCGGGGCTGCTCACTTGTAGCGAGATCGGCCCCGTCGCCGACGCAGCTTGGGTCATGGCGGCCCGAATTGCGGGCGTTCGCTGTTCGTCGATCTCACCCAGGAAGCGCAGGGTGAGATGCACCGCCTCGGGACGCACCCAGCGCACGGCGTCCGCCGTCGCGCCCAACTCGCGCCGCAAGTCTTCGCTCGCTTGAGCGGCTTCCGATAACGCCGCTGCGGGCAATATGGCTTCAGTAAACAACCGCAACGATCTTCGCCTATCCGCAGTCAGTGTGCGCCACTAGCATAAATTCCGCACCCGTTTTCACAGCCCCGGAACCTGCTCGCCCATGGCCGACTCCCCAGCGCCCGTCAGCGACCACGCGCAACTCGAAGAGATTTGCAAGCGCGTTCGCGCCCACATCGTCTCGATGACTCATGCCGCCCAGTCCGGGCATCCGGGCGGTTCGCTCTCGGCGGTGGAGATTTTCGCAGCCCTCTATTTCGGCGGCGTGGCCAGGCACGATCCGCAGCATCCCGATTGGCCCGAACGCGACCGGATCATCCTCAGCAAAGGCCACGCGACGCCGGTGGTCTACGCGACCCTGGCTGAGGCCGGTTACTTCGAGCCGGAGCTGCTGTCCGGCTTCCGCAGCCTCGGCAGCCCCTTGCAGGGACACGTGGTGCGGGGGCGACCGGCCGGCGTGGAGATGTCGGGCGGGGCGCTGGGCATGGGGCTGTCGTTCTCCGTCGGTCTGGCGCTGGGCCATCGCCTCAACGGGACTGACGCGAACGTCTTCTGCGTGCTCGGCGACGGGGAACTGAACGAGGGTCAGAACTGGGAAGCGGCGATGTCGGCCACTCACTTCGGCCTGGACCGGATCACAGCTGTGGTCGATCGCAATCATTTCCAGAACGACGGCCCCGGTGACGAGATCATGCGCCTGGATCCGGTAGCCGAGAAGTGGGCTGCGTTCGGTTGGGGCGTGCATGATGTGGACGGGCATGATGTTTCGGCGGTCTGCGAGGCGCTCACGACCGCCCGCGACACCGTTGGCGCGCCGCAGGTCGTGATCGCGGAGACGGTCAAGGGCAAGGGCGTCTCCTTTATGGCGAGCAATCCGGCGGCTTGGCATGGCAAGGGGCCGTCGGACGAACAGCTTGAGCAAGCGCTTACGGAGATCGCGGCTGGCCTCAAGCGCAGCGCGAATCACCATGCCGGCAGGGGGAGCGCCTGATGACCACTCAAGCCGTCCAGCCGCCCGCCGCAACCCGCGAAGCCTACGGGCCAACCCTGCTCGAACTCGCCCGCGCGGGCAAGGACATCGTCGCACTGGACGCCGATCTCTCCGCCTCCACCGGCGGCAACAAGCTGGCCTCCGAGTTCCCTGAGCGCTGGTTCACGGTCGGCGCTGCGGAAGCCAACATGATCAGCATCGCGGCCGGACTGGCGGCGACCGGCAAGACCGTCTACGCGGCCTCCTTTGCGGTCTTCATGCCCGGCCACTGCTTCGACCAGATTCGCGTTCAGATCGCGCAGCAGCGGATGAACGTCAAGCTGGTCGCCTCGCACGGGGGCGTTTCGGTGGGTGAGGACGGCGCGTCGGCGCAGGCGATCGAAGACTTGGCGCTGATGACCTCGCTGCCCGGCATGAACGTGGTTGTGCCTGCGGACGTAGTAGAAGCGCGCTCGGCGCTACTGGCTGCTGCCGAAGACGAGCAGCCCTGGTACATCCGCGTCGGGCGGCCCAAGCTGCCCGTCGTCTACACGGAGGGCGCGCGCTTTGAGTTGGGCAAGGCTGACCAACTCCGCGACGGTGCGGACGTGACGCTGATCGCGTGCGGGCTGATGCTCGAACCGACGCTGCGCGCGGCTGATGCGCTGGCTGAGGAGGGGATCGAGGCGCGGGTTCTGAATCTGGCCACGCTCAAGCCCCTGGATGAGGACGCCATTCTCCACGCTGCGCAAGAGACCGGCGCGATCGTCTGCGCCGAGGAGCACAACGTGATCGGCGGGCTGGGATCGGGGGTCGCGCGGACGCTCGCGCTGCATTGCCCCGCGCCGATGGAACAGGTCGGCGTCCACGACACGTTCGGCCAGTCGGGTCCGTGGGGGGCGCTGCTGGATCAGTACGGTCTGACCGCCGAAGCGGTCGTCGCAGCGTCCAAACGCGCCGTCGCGCGCAAATCCTGACCGACGCCCGCAACTGGAATTCAACCTGCGCTGAATGAAGAAAATCTGTATCGTTCGTCGAGCAGTTTCGCTGTAGTGGCGGGTTAGCATCCGCGCGGCGTTCGCAACGTTTCTGGTAGCCGCCCACCCCGCAAGGATCCCAAGCATGTCTCGCTCTTCGTTTTCTCCCCCCCCCCGCGGCATCCATTCACTTCTGCTGGTCTGCGCCGGCATCCTGATCGGTGCGGTCACGCTCGGCGTGCTCTGGGCTGCCAATAGCGACGATGGCGACGTCCGCGTGGTCGCCCGACCGCTGGAAGACGGGCGAGTCGAAGTCGGACTCCAGCAGCGCTCCGACGCCGGCTGGGGCGAGCGCGAATTGCCCGCAGCCCGCTTCCTCGCCGCCGACAGCGAACCGGGCGTCTGGCGCGCGAGCAGCCCGCTCTCCTTGTCCCTGCTGCGCGACGCCCCCATCAATCGCTTCCAGCAGCCCCACCAACTCGGACCCTTCAGCTACCGCGAGGGTCTGACCGCCACCCGCCCGGTCACTCCCGACACGCTCTTCTGCCTGGTGACCCACGGTACGGAAGACGATCTCTTCTGGCGCGTCGTCTACGACGCCGCCTCTACCTCAGCGCTCCAACTCGGTATCCAACTGCGCGCGTCGCTGCACGAAGAAAGCGGCGACCAAGCCGACGCGATTCGCGAGTGCATTGAAGACGATGCAGCCGTAGTCGCCACGACCCTGGCCGACATCGAGACGCTCCGCCCCGCGCTCGCCCTGGCCGACGGTAACCCGACCCGAATCGTGACCTTCAATTCCGGCCGCTACGACGCGCCCAGCGTTCGCTCGGTGATGCATCTCGCCATCGACGAAACTCGCGCCGGCCAGATCGCAGCCGAACAGTTCGCCAGCCTGAACGTGGACGGCAGCCTGCTCTGCGTCATTCACGAACGCGCCAACATCGGGCTGGAGGAACGTTGCGCCGCGCTCGAAGCCGATCACGACGGCGCAGTTGAGGTCTACAACATCTCGGCTGAGGCCGACAAAATCGCTGCGATCCGCGCCGCCGCCACAGGCCACGCGGGAGTGCTCACTCTGAACGCCAACACCACTTTCCTCGCCGCCGAAGCGCTCGCCGGCCGCGACGACATCGTGCTCGGCGCGATCGGCTCCAGCTTCCCCGACCTGCCCGCTCTCCTCTACCACGGCGTGGTCGCCTTCAGCATCTGGGATCAACCCCAGAGTCAGGGACACCTCATCGTGCCCTTGATGCTGCTCGTCCACGGCTTGCCCTTCAACGACGACGGCCTGATCTCCGGCACAAGAGACATCGCGCTCGCTCCGCAGGTCGTGCTGAAAAAGGACGTGGACGCGATTCTGACGCGCCTCAGCGGGCAGTTCCGGGAGGTGCTGCCGACCTATATCGCGGCACTGGAGGCGGCGATCGAGCGGCACGATCCGAACAAGTAGGCGCCGTCGCGGGCGATGCTTGGCCTTATTCTGATCCGGCGTTGACTGCGCGGTCGCCGTTCGTTGCGAGGCCGTCCCAGTCCGCCGGATTGCCTGAGGCTCGATATGACTCCGCACGCTCGTCTACCGCGCCGCAGCTTCTTCGCGGGCATTGCCGTTGGCTTCGTGCTCACGGCGGCGGCTGTCGCCGCTGTGCTGCTGTCCGGTTTGCTGCCGATGGAGAGCGCCCGCTCCGAAGATGCGGACGGGACGACGCAGGTTCGGGTGCTCGTGCGCGAGCGGGCGGACGAGCGGATTGAAGTGTCGGTGCAGTCGCGCGACGCGGCCGGGGAGTGGATGACGGCTACTCCCGATCGCCGATTCCTGCCGGCGGAGCGCGAGCTCGATGTGTGGCACAGCAGCAGCGCGGTCGGTGTGGGTTCTGCGTCGGCTGCGGCGGTTCATCCAGGCATCGGCGAGCTCGGCCCTTACCGCTTCCACACGCCCTCCACCTCGCCCGAACAGCACGCTCCCGACACGCTGTTCTGCTTCGTCACGCACGGCACGCCGGACGACTTCTTCTGGCAGACGGCCTACAACGGCGCACTGACTGCGGCGCAGCAGCTCGGCGTG
This sequence comes from Dehalococcoidia bacterium, assembly GCA_963555985.3. Taxonomy (GTDB): domain Bacteria; phylum Chloroflexota; class Dehalococcoidia; order Bin125; family Bin125. The sequence continues at coordinate 3,095,365 of OY820591.1, read as the reverse complement.
CGGCTGCGCGGCTCGATGAACGAAACCGGACCCGAGCAGGCCGCCGCCATCCGTCAATGCGTCGCCGACGGCGCGGAAGCCATCGCCAGCACGATCGCCGATCCCGAGGCCGTCGTGCCGGCGCTCCAGGAAGCCTCGAAAGCGGGCGTGGCCGTGATCACGTTCAATTCCGGCAGCCTCGTGCGCGGCATCTCCACTCACATCTCGCTGGACGAACCGGGGTTGGGACGCGCCGCCGCGCGCGCATTCGCCGACCTGGGCGTGGAAGGCGATCTGCTCTGCATCATTCACGAAACCGTCAACATCGGCCTGACCGAGCGCTGCGAGGGCTTGGCCTCGGCCTGGACGGGCGACGTGCATACGCTCAACATCAGCGACGAGCCGGATCGCCCAGCCACGATCGCTGCCGCCCTGGCCGAGCACCAGGTCGGGGCCATCCTCACGCTCAACGCGAACACGGCGCTCTTGGCCTTGGAGTCGATGCAATCAGTCGTCTCCGACGAAGCGCCCGTCCTCGGCACGGTCGGACTCGGCTTCCCCGTGCTCTCCGCACTGCTCAGCGGCGAGCTCGCGTTCTCTATCACCGATGCTCCGCAGACGCAGTCCTACCTGACCGTGATGGCGCTGCGCAAGGCGTGGGGAGAGGCGTTCTCGATCGACGCTTTCGCCGGTCTGGGCCGCAACATCCAGTTGGAAACCCGCCTGCTCACCTCGGCCGCGTTGATCCAGATTGCGCAGTCGTTCGTGCAAGCGCTCGGTCCCGACGATCCGTTCGCGATCGCGCTCAATGCCCTAATCGCCGGCGAGGGAGACGCCCAAAGCTTTAGCCGCGGTCTCGTCGAGATCATCGAAGGGCAGTAAGCCGGGTCGGCGATCAGTCCGCCGCGACGGTCTCGGACTCGGGATCGCCGCGCTCGGCCAGGATTACCTGCGCTCGCTCCATGAGCGTGTCGTGCATGATCTCGAACATCTCCACCGACGCTCCGAATGCCTTCGAGAGCGTTCTGATCTCCTCGCTGCTGAACTCAACTGTCAGTCCCATACCGCCTTCTTTGGGCGGTTCCCAATCGTCATCGAAATCGACTAGTTCGTAGTTGTCCGGGTTTTCATAGAACGCGATTTCAGCTTCAACATCCGCACGCACGCGAGGATCGAGGGACTCAAGCCACGCTTGCCTAGAGTCCGTCATCGCCTTCTCCTTCTCCACAGAGCGTAGCGAACCTGATCCTGAGCCGACGCCTCGAAGATCGATACCACCTCCGATGTTCCGCTTGCCCCTGGCAATTCAATGACCACCGACAAGATCACGCCTCTTGGCCCGCGACCGACCATGCGCCAGCGCGGCTTTGTTCGGACCAGGTGGCCACTCCCGTCCACGTACTCGCCTTCTTCTTGCCAGGCCCAGAACGGATCGCGTTCATGCACGGCCTCTGCATCATCAAGGGTGTAGCCTCGCTGGTTGATCTTTTGCAGCCCGCTCTCGCTAATCGTGAGGCCCTCCCACGGCCGCGGACGATCTTCGCTCACCCCTCAACCCCGAGCCACCCCGCTACCGCGTATAGATCCTCGCACCAGACGACCTCTCCGTTGAGGTCTTGGGGACGTTCGCGATCGTCCTCTTCGACCAGGACGGCGGTCATGCCGGCGGCGAGGGCGCCGTCGACGTCGGAGATGACGGAGTTGCCGATGTGGACGCAATCGCTCATTGGCACGCCGAACGCTTGGCAGGCGTGCTCGAAGATGCCCGGTTCGGGCTTGGCGATGCCGACTTCGCCGGAGATGAAGACGCCGTCGAACTGTCCGGCCAGGCCGGCGGAGGCGATCTTGTCGCGCTGCATCTCGCCGTCGGAGAAGTTGGTGATCACGCCGATTGGGCCGTGCGCTCGGGCGGCCTCCAACGCTGCCTGCCAGCCGGCGATCGCGGCGGCGCGGGCGATGCGCTGCTTGCGGTAGAGCCGGCTCAGCTCGGTCAGTTCGTCGCCGTAGAGCTCGACTTCTCCGGCGGCCAGGGTGCGCCGCAGCCACTCTTCCGAGCTGAGCCAAGGCGGCCAGTGCCAGTCGTTGTCGTGGAGGATGTCCTGGATTGTGGCTTCGACCAGATCGGCGAAGGCGTCGGCAGGGCGATCCCAGACGCCGAGTTCGATCATGCGCGCAGCGACGGCGGTTCGGGCTTCGCGGACGCCGATCCGTTCGCTGACGAGGGTACCGTCCAAGTCGAAGAAGACAGCGGCGAAGCGGCTGTTGGCTGCGCTCATTCCTCGTCCCAGTCTTCGTCTTCTTCCTCTTCCAGCTCGTCCTGGTAGATCTCGAGCGGCCAGATCGGCCATTCGAGGAACTGTTCGGGCGGGTCTTCGGTGGCGCCTTCGGGGTGTTCGACGTCGGGTTCGTGATCGGGGACGTAGGTCTGCATTGGGCGGGCGTTGAACTCGATTCCGTCCTCGTGGGTGACGACGTTGGCGAGCGAGTAGCCGATCCAGGCGAGACAGCGGCATTCGAGCCGAAAGGAGACGGCGAAGCGTCGGCGCATCAGCGCCTCTTCGCGGATGAAGTCGTGGAACTCGCCGATCTCCTCCGGCGGCATCATCTGATCGACGTGTCCGTCGAACAGGAGTGAGAGCGCGTCGGCGACTTCGCGCTCGTTCTCAACGCCCGGTGTCGCCTCGTCAGCCATTCAAGACTCCCAACGCATCGGCGGAGAGGCCGTCCGACGCCGCGCCGTCGCGCTCTCCGGGTTCTTCCTGTGAATAGACGCCGACTTCGACTCCGCGCCAGACCGTGACGATCAGGTCTTCGCGGAGTGGCTCGGCGGTGCTGGCGAGCCGATCGTCAATGTCCACGATCACGTCCTGGATGTCCTCTTCGGCCCAGGCTTCGGGCACGCAGAGGGTGGCGTAGACCAGCGGCGGCGCGAAGTGGAGGTCGACGCGGGCGCGGCTGCCCGTCTCATTTTCGATCAGGTAGCACTCCGAGTGGGGGGTTCGGCTCTCGCGTTCGTAGTGGAACATTCCCTACTTCCCTCCAGGATGTCTATCTCCGTCATTGCCGCGCTCCGCCGCGGCAATCTCGATGTGCTGGCGACGAGGGTGCAGAACGCGGCGAAATGCCCGCGGCAAGCGCGGGTATGACGGCATGAGCGGCTAGAGCACGTGGTAGAGGAGCAGGTGCTCGCCGAGGACGTCGTTGGCGAAGTCGTTCTCCACATCGCGCCAGACTGAGTGGATGTGGTTGGCGCCGTTCTGGCGGTTGTCGAATTCGACGACGAAATCGCCGCCGTGAATCCGATAGTAATGCGGCTCGCCGTCGGCGACGGGTCCGGCCCAGGCCCAGTGCATACCATCGAAGCCGGCGGCGGCGATCTTGGCGCGGCGGTCGGCGGCGAGTTCGGGCGCGGCCTGATCGACGTAGAGATCAACCAGGCGGCGCAGCAATGCCTGCTGATCGGCGTCCATCTCGGCGGCCGGGAGTCCCTGGTAGGCGGGCAAGACGGCGCGGGAGGCGTTGAAGGTGAGGATGTCCCAGGGCGCTTCGGGATAGATGGTGGCTTGCTCGGCTTGTTCCCCGTCGAGCGCGCGCATCAGCTCGTAGGCGAGGTCTTCGCGCTGATCGAGGATGCGCAGTCCCTGCTGCGGCCCGTGCCGCACTTCGGCCGGGTTGGAGCCGAAGAAGAACGGGGTGATCGAGAGCAGTTGGTTATCCCAGAGGCTGTAGTTGAGCGAGATGTGATGCCCCTCGACGCGCCAACCCCAGGGCGTGTCGGTACCGGCGGGGTCGCCGAAGATGGTCCAGTAGTAGAGCTCCGGGTCGCGCACGAAGGTCTTGATGCCCGCGCCGGTCTCGATCTCGCCGAGGATGATTTCGAGGTCAATGATCTGCTCGGCCTGACGCGCGGCTCGTTCCGAGAGTCCGGCGCGCATGAGTTCGTAGGCGAGTTCGCGCTGGGATGCGGTCATGTCGCGCAGCGGCAGCCCGTGGCGGTTGGTGGGCGGGTAGTACCAGAAGATGCGCTCGCCATCGAGGTAGTCGTAGACGGTCTTGGCGCGCTGCTGATCGTCAAGACTGGCGACGAAGGCGGTCGCGGCAGTGGTCATTGCTTCGATTGAAGCCATGTCGGGTCTCCGTTCATACAGGCGAAGCGTAGCCGTTGGCGGCGGTCGGCTGGCGACGGTCTCGGTCACCTGTCCGTTGTTCCGGTGCTTCTTCGTAGAGTGGGAGTATGGCTTCCGCTCAGCTTCCGCGCCACATCTTTCGGGCTTATGACATTCGCGGACTGGCTCCGGCGGAGATTGACGAAGCGGGCGCCTGGCGGATTGGGGCGGCGTTTGCTCAGTGGGTGCGTCGGCTGGGCGCTCAGACTGTTGTGATTGGGCACGACACTCGGGCTACGTCGCCAATGCTCTATGCGGCGGCGCTTGAGGGGGCGCTGGGCGCTGGTCTTGATGTGTATGCGGTAGGGCTTGCGCCGACTCCGGTTGTGGGCTGGACGGTTGATCGGCTTGGGGCGGGGGGCGGGCTGGTGGTGACGGCCAGTCACAATCCGCCGGAGTTCAACGGGTTCAAGCTGATTGGGGCAGAGGCAGCCCCGCTCTTGCCGGACGAGATCGCGGCAGTCGCGGACTTGGCTGGGGCGGTCGGGGCGGAACAGCTCGCAGTTCGGGGCGAACGAACAGAGGTTGACGCCCTGTCTCCCTATCTGGAGATGCTGGCCGACCGCTTCGGGGAGGCGGGCGGGCTTCGCGTCGGCGTTGATCCGGGCAATGGGGCACCCTGTCTGACGGGAGCGCGCGCGCTTCAGAGCGCCGGCGCGAGCGTCCATGCCCTACATACGATCCCGCGCGCAGGCGCGCCCAATCACCACGCCGATCCGCAAGACCCGCAAACGACGCAACCGCTCGCCCGCGCCGTGCGCAGGCTCGGGCTCGACTGCGGCATCGCCTGGGACGGGGACGGGGATCGGATCGGCGTGCTCGATCATCTGGGGCGGCGCTATGAGGCGGATTGGCTGAGCGCCCTGCTGGCGCGTCCGCTGCTTGAGCACGAGCCGGGAGCGGCGATTCTGCTGGATCGCAAGACTTCGACGAGCGCTGCCGAGTACATCTCGCGGCATGGCGGACAGCCGCTCTTCGAGCGCACGGGCTACTCCTTCGCGCGGCGGCGGATGCGAGCGGAACGGATCGCGTTCGGCGGCGAGACCAGCGGACACATCATCTTTGGCCCCGAATATCGAGCAGGCGAACGGTATCCCTGGCTCGACGACGGCGTCTATGCGGCCTGCGCCCTGACCGACTTGCTCGCTCGCAGCGGGCGCTCGCTGGCCGAGCACTTCGCCGAGATCCGCGCCCGTCCGATCTCGCCGGAACTGCGCCTGCCTTGCCCCGATCAGCGCAAGGCGGCAATCGCGGACGCAATCGGCGATCACTTCGCCAAGCGGGCACACACGAAGATCGATCGCTCCGATGGAGCGCGGATCACGTTCGCGGACGGCTGGGTTCACGCGCGTCCGTCGAACACGGCGCCGGCGCTGAGTCTTCGTTTTGAGACGGATGATGAAGCGTCCTACCAACGCCTGAGCGAGGAGTTGCTCGAAGTCTTAGAGCGCTATTCCGAAGTCGGAGCAATCGAACAGATCAGTGCGCCGCCACTGATCGGGCCGCAGTGGATCGACTAGTGCGGCCCTGCAATCAGCACCTCAACCGACAACTGCTCGGCCAATGCGGTCACGGTCTCCGAAACCGCATCGGGCGTGACCAGCATTACCCGCACCGAATCCTCGATGCCCATCAACAGCGATTCCGCCTCGATCACCGCGCGGAACTTGACCAGCGCGAACACGGCTTGCCTCAACTCGTGCTCGTGCGCCCCAGACGGGCGTACCTCCACCACCAGCGCCTCATTCTCGGTCAGAAACGCCACATCCGACTCGTCGCCGGAGGGGAACCAGCGCTCGGTGATGGCCCAGGCTCGGCTGGGCGCTCCGACCCGTTCGGGGTTGGCGGCGACCCACTCCTTGAGATTGCGGTGCGCGGTGCTCTCGGCGGTGCCGGAGCGGGTCTTGGTAGCGGGCAGGCCGAAGACGTAGATGCCGACCGGCACCCAGTCGTAGGCGCGGATCGAGGCCAACTGCTCCGCATTTGCGTCCGTCAGCAGCAGCGAGAGCGGTGGTGCATCCTCGTAGATCGACTCGATCCGCGCCTGCATTGCCGTTGCAACCGTGTCCAGGTCAACCTCGCCCGCATCAGGTCCGAAACGCGCCAGCGCGCCGTTGCGCTCCGCCAGTTCGCCCTTGCGGGCGGATTTGCTGAGGAAGCGGAAGAGTGCGCGTTCCTGATCGATCGACTCCACCATCGCCTCCCGTTCGTCAAAGCCCTCGCGGGCGTAGCCTAGACAACCATGAAGCCGATTTCCGTGCCCTGGACGATCTTTCGCGCCTACGACATTCGCGGTCGCGCCGCAGGCGACAACGCGCAGCTCACGCCTGAGCTCGCGCACGCCATCGCGCGAACCTACGGAGAGCTGCTGCGCGAGCGTTGGGACACGGATCGCGCCGTGATCGGCGGAGATCAGCGCCACACCACGCCAAGTCTCAAGAAGGCGGCCAGCAGCGGTCTGCGTGAAGCCAGAGTCGAGGTCGTTGATATTCGGCGCGCGCCCTCGCCGCTGGTCTATTGGGCGGCGGCGGAGCTGAGCGGCGAACGCGCGACGGGCGGGATCGCGATCACCGCTTCCCACAATCCACCCGCCGACAACGGGATCAAGCTGCTTGAGCCGGGGGGAACGCCGGTCCTGCCCGAGTTGATCCGGGAGATTGGCCTCCGAATCGAGCGTGGAATCTCGGCGGTACCGTACGAGCGCGGCCGCATCCAGAACTGGGACCCGATCCCTCAGTACGTCGCATCACTGGCCAAGACTTACCCGCTCGCCCGTCCGCTGCGCATTGTCGTTGATCCGGGTAATGGGGTGACATCGTTGACGGCGGCGCGGGCGTTGCGGGCTTGCGGGGCTGAGGTGCAGGCGATCAACGACGACCTGAACGACCCCAATCCCACGCACGCCGCCGATCCGCAGCACGCGGAGAACATGAGCCAACTTGCCGCATTTGTCTCCGCAGTGGGAGCTGATCTCGGTTTCGCCTTCGACGGCGACGGAGACCGGATCGGTCTGGTCGACGGGCGCGGAGTCCGGGTCGCGCCCGACGCGGTGCTGGCCTTGCTCGCCTGCGACTGGCTCGAACGCCGTCCCAACTCGGACATTCACATCGACGTCAAGACCTCCCAAGCGGTGATCGACGCGATCCATCAGCAGGGCGGACGGGCGATCTTCGGACCGGTGGGGCACTCGCTGGGCAAACACGCGATGCAACGCAACCAGATCGCCTTCGGCGGCGAAGCGAGCACGCACTACTTTCACCAAATCGACGATCCGCCCCACATCACCGACGACGCCGTGCGCACCGCCTGCCGAATCGCGCAGCTCGCCTCGCGCGGGTCGTTGGACGAGCGGATCGGGCGGATTCCGAGCTACGAAATCTCACCGGAGATCAAGATCGCCTGCGCCGATGAGCGCAAGTTCGAGATGGTCGACTGGATCACCGCCTATGCGCGCGAGCGTTGGCCGGTGAACGAGATCGACGGGGCGCGGATTGACCTGTCAAGCGTCGCGGAGGGCGCCTGGGCAATCATTCGAGCGTCGAACACGACGCCGTATCTGACCGTGGTGTTCGAGGGACGGAAACCTTCGGATTTCGAGCGAGTGCGATCAGTAGTAGCGGAGATGTTGCGTCTACATCAGCTGGATACGGCTGGGCTGGGTTAGGAAGTCTCTACGAGCTCAACTCCGTCGCCAATGCCGGAGTCATGGTCAGCGGCACGACGGGTTCGTACGCGGCGTTCACTGCGCCTGCGATCACTCGACGCTCCGCAGAGGACGTCCGCCAAAGTGATGCAGCGCCCGGTGTCCCACTCGAAGCAGCCAAACGTCAACCGCGTCCGGGCTCTGCGCGCGCAGGCGCTCCGACGCCGCGATCACGTTGTCGCCAATCGCCCAGCTGCCGCTGTCCACATCTATGGCGACCACCTCGCCCTGGTGCTCCGCCTCCACCTGCTGCCGGATCTCGCTCTCATAGAGCTCGTCACCCAAGCGGGCAGTCTCTTCAGCAGACCGGCGGGTGGGGGTTGGAGTTTCCGCGTCCCGCATCCGTCCTCCTCTTGGCCGCTCGCACGGCGTATTTCCGGCTCAGCCATTCTACCGCTTTGTGCGGTGTTGGGACGCCGAAAACGGTCGAACGCATAGACCTCGAACGGGGAAGAGAAGATTGCTAGTTCCCGGACAGCATCCCAAACTCTTCCGCCAGCAACTCGTACGAGCGCACTCGCGACTCAAAGTCGTAGGTGATCGTGAGTACGATGAACTCGTCCACATCGTAGGTCGCTGCAAGCTGTTCCAGCTTCTCCCGCACCCGCTCGGGGCTGCCGTGGATACTGCGTCCCTGCATGTAGCCGAGGTAGTCCAACTCCGGCTGGGTGTAGGGGAAGTTGAGCGCTTCCTCGACCGAGGGGATGCCGCCTCTCATGCCTCGGTTGCCCTTGATCCGCCAGCACCAGCGGCTCCAGCAGAGCTGCTCCGCCTCTTCGCTGGTGGGCGCAACCGTGACCGAGACGCCCAACGAAGCGCGCGGCTCCGAACTGACGGGTGAGGGCTGGAATCGCTGCCGGTACTTGCGCACCACCTGTTCGCCGCCTTCGGGCGAGATGAAGTGGGCGAAGCAGTGCGACCAGCCCAACTCGGCGGCAACGTGTCCGCCGTAGTGCGACGATCCCAGCAGCCACAGCTCGGGCATCGGCGCGTCGGGCGGAGCCGCGCGCACGTCGCGGTAGGGATGGTCAGGCGGCAGGTCGTCCGCCAGCCAGCCGTAGAGGTCGAGCAGCTGCTCGGGGAAGTGGTCGATTCCCAGCGCCCCCGGACCATGCACGAGCGCCCGCGCGGTGCGTCCGTCGGAGCCGGGGGCGCGTCCGACCCCGAGATCGATCCGTCCGGGGAACTGAGTCGTGATCGTGCGAAAATTCTCGGCCACTTTGAGCGAGCTGTAGTGGGGCAGCATGATCCCGCCCGAACCGACCCGGATTCGCTCGGTGTGGGCGGCGACCTGAGGGATCAACAGCTCGGGCGAGGCGCAGGCGAGCGAGCCGGCGTTGTGATGCTCGGCGAGCCAGTAGCGCGAAAAGCCGAGACGGTCGCAGGTCTCGGCGAGTTTGAAGGTCTCCGAGATCGCGGTGGCTGCGGTACCGCCTGAGCGGATCGGGATCTGGTCGAGCACGCCGAGCTGAATGTCCTGTGCCATAGCGCGATCCTACAAGGGATACTCCTCCACTATCCCCTCTCCTCCCCCTGCACTGCGGGGAGATGCGCCGAATCCATTCCCCCCTCCTCCCGCACTGCCGAGCCTGTCCCCGCGCAGGGAGGCCGTTGCAAAACCCCCGTTTCCGTCATTCCCGCGAACGCGGGAATCCATGCGGCGTATCGAGTGAGACGTGGATTCTCGCGTTTGCAAGAATGACGAAACGCTCAGATCGGGGATGTTGCAAAGCTCTCCGTAGGCGGGGATCACTCGCCGCGAGCTCCCCTCTCCCCCCTCTGCGGGGGGAGAGGTCACGTAGAGCCTGCCCCCGCGAAGGCGGGGGACAGAGGGGGTCCGCCCCACCCACCCCGCGAAATCGCCGCCTCCAACCCAACTGTGCCCCCCGCAACATCCCGCCCAGAACCCGGATCCGCCACAGAACGCCCGTCCGTATACGATCAACCGCACTCACTCCCGCGCCCACCGCCAACGGAACCCGCCATGACCGCCGCCGCCCACCTGGACAAAGCGAGACAAACCCGGATCCACACTCGCAATTCCGCTCCAAACAGCCCCAAATCCCGCCGAATCGGAACTTTTCTGGACAAATCCGGACTACCTGACGCCCAATTCCCCGCCCACAGCCGCAAAATTCGCCTCGTCCGCCCAAAAATTCTTCCATCCGCCCAGTGGAGACCGTCGCAACACTCCCAATTTCGCCATTCATAGCTTGCCTGGAACCTCCCCTAAGCTGAGTTGGTTGCCGCAGACGCTCCAGTGCAGGAGATCCACATGCCCAATCCGACCGCCCCGCTCAATAGCCGCGCCGTGGAAGCGGCGCGCGAGGCCTGGGAGAGCTTCCCTTCGCTGCTCGGCACGAGTATCTCGACACGCGGCATGACCGCCGGCAACATGACCGAGTGGGGCCTCTCGGGCCGAGCGCCGGTCAGCGGGAGGCCGCCGATCTCGCTCGGCGCGGGCATTCCCGATGCCGAGACCCAGCCGCGCGAGCAGTTGCTGGCCGCGATCGGCCGGGTTCTGGAGCAACCGGGCGACGCCGCACTGGTCTACGGCGGCGCGCAGGGCTTCGAACCGCTGCGCGACGAGATGGCCCGCTACTTCGCTCGCAACCATCCCGCCCAGCCCAATGCCGACTGGTACCTGCTCACCAACGGCGCCGCCGGCGCGATCGAGTCGATCTGCGCCTCCTTCCTCGATCCGGGCGATGTCGTGATCACCGAAATCCCCACCTTCGCTGGTTCGCTGCGCACGATTCGGGGCAAGCAGGCCAACGTGGTCGGCGTTGGCATGGACGACGAGGGCATTCGCCTGGACGAACTCGAATCCACCATCAACCGGCTCGAAGCTGAGGGCGAGCGAGTCAAGCTGATCTATACCCAGCCCACCTTCCACAATCCGACCGGTCTGACGATGACGCTGGAACGGCGGCTCGACCTGATCGAGCTTGCGGCCCGCCGGCAGATCCTGCTGATGGAGGATCACGCCTACTCGGAGCTCTACTTCGACGCACCGCCTCCGCCCACACTCTCGGAACTGACCGACGGCTGGGGCGTGCTCACTGTAGGCACCTTCTCGAAGGTGATCGCGACCGGCCTGCGGGTCGGCTGGGTCCAGGCCCGGCCGGACTGGATCCAGGCGATGGTGCCCGCTCGCTTCGACATGGGCAACAGCCCCCTCCTGCACCGAATGCTCCACGAATACATGGTGCGCGGCGATTTCCGCGAGCACGCCGACCGGATGCGCAGCCTCTACGCGCTCAAGGCCCAAACCCTGATCGAGGCGCTCGATCCCTACGGCGAGCCCTACTTCGATCTCGCTGCTCCCAGCGGCGGCTTCTTTCTCTGGCTCAAGCTCCGCCAGGGCCTAACCGCCGACTCAGTGCGCGACATCGCCGCCGAAGACGGTCTCACCTTCCCCTCCGGCCACAACTTCTACCCCCGCCGCGATCCCGGCGACGACGGCGAGTCGCTCCGTCTCTCCTATAGCTGGCCGCCTGCTGAGCAGCTCCCGGATGCCGCCGAGCGGCTGGGTACCGCCTTCAGCCGCGCTGCCAACGGGACCTGACCGTGCCCTGCGGCCGTCCGAGCGAACGCCAGGCGACCGTCAACGGTCGCCGGATTAGCTACGAGTTGCACCGCAGCCCGCGCCGCCGCAAGAACGTCACGATCTCGATCGAGGGTGACCGGGTTCGCGTGCTCGCGCCGGCGCGAACGCCGCAACAGCAGATTGCAGAGTTCGTGGCGCAGCGAGCCGACTGGATCGCGTCGCATCTGGACAGCGCGCGCCCGATCGGTTTGCGATCCCAGTTGGGTGAAGGCGGCTTGCTGCCGCTGCTTGGCGTTCGCTATCCGGTTGAGGCCAGTCTGGCCCCGTTTCAGTTCGACGGCGAGCGCTTCCGGGTCGATGTCTCGAAACCGGAACGCGCCGCGTATGCCGAAGCTTGGCTGCGCGAGTACGCTCGCGACCACTTCACCGCCCAAGTCGAACACTGGTCGCCGATTGTCGGCGTACAACCGAAGCGCCTCCAGATTCGCAATCAGAAGACCCGCTGGGGCAGCGCCTCATCCAGAGGCACGCTCAGCTTCAACTGGCGCTTGATCTTCGCCCCGCCTGAAATCATCGACTACGTCGTGGTGCACGAGCTCTGCCACCTGATTCAGCCGGATCACAGCCCCAAATACTGGGCCCTCGTCGAGAGCGTCATGCCCGACGCGCAGCACCACCGCCGCCAACTACGGGAGCTTGGCGACTCGTTGCTGTGGTGAGCATTCCCGGGCAGCCTCGAGCCCCGAATCTGCCACCGGCATGTCTGCTGACTACCATGGGGTGGTGGGCCGGCTTCATCCGATCCGGCCGAGCAAGAACATTGAGGCGCGTTCTCCGATCAGCGCACTCTGAGAGGGCCGCCGAATGACTGTCGCTCGATTCCCCTCGCTCGCGCCTGTTCTGCTCCTCGCGTTCGCCGTCGCGTTCGTCCTGAGCGCTTGCGGCGACGACCCGCCATCAGCGCCCGAAGCGGCCGATTCGCAAACGGCCGCCCAGCAAACGGCCGACCAGCAAACGGCCGCCGAGACCGCCGACGCCCAACCCGCTGCCCAGCAATCCGCTGCCCAACAATCCGCGACGACCGAGACCTCCGGACGACCGGCTGAGCAGTCCACGCAGGAGCCAACCGCTGTCGTCGCCGAACTCGAGATCAATCGCGACACCCTGTGGCAGGAAGTATTCGACACCCTCACCGACTCCGAGCAGTCGTGTCTCCGCAGCGAGCTGGGCGCAGATCAGCTCGAATCAGCCCTCCGCCGACCCGTCCTCAGCGAGGACAACCCGCAGCAGTGGGAAGTAACCGCATTCGCCTGTCTCGCGCCCGAGACCGCCCGCGCCCTCTTCCTCGCCAGCATCATCGCAGGATTGCTGGAAGGCGTTGATGTGGAGTTGAGCGAGAGCGAGCTGTCCTGCCTGAACGAGTCGATCGCGGACCTCGATCCGGCCGCCCTGCTCGCCGCCGCGATGAACGACGCCAACGACCAGTCCGTACTGGCCGCGTTCCTCGCGGACTTCTTCAACTGCATCCCGAACTACCTTCTGACCGTCGTACTGAGCGGGTTCGGCGCTGAGCTGGAAGATCTGAGCGAAGACGAGGTTGCCTGCCTGCAAGAGTGGGCGGCCGACAGCGACTGGGCTGCCGTGATCGACGCTGAGGAAGACTCAGACGCGAGCGAGACCATGGTCATCGGCCTCTTGACCTGCGTTCCGAGCCTGGTCACTGCTGAGTCCGATGCAGTTGAGGCGACATCCGTTGAATCGGAAGCTTCACTCAATTTCGAGCAGGCCGTTGTCTTGACCGTTGGCCAGGCCGCCCAGGGCACGCTCGCAGACGAGAGCGACCGGAACCTCTTCGTGTTCGAGGCTGAACAAGGCCAGTTCTATCAGATCGATGTCACCCTCGACACGCTGGACGACTCGATCCTCACCCTGTTCGACGCCGACGGCTGGGAACTGACCTACAACGACGACCAGATCGATTCGCTCGCCTCTCGCATCGTCTGGAGGGCCTCCGCCTCGGGCTCGCATTACGTGCAGGTCAGCGGCTACGGCTCCGGCTCCTACGCCCTGACCATCAGCCTCTCCGACATCGTCGACGACCATGGCGATTCAACCGCCGACGCCACCCCTGCCACAGTCGGCGAGGCGCTGCCAGGTGCACTCGAATACGCCGACGACAGCGATTACTTCACGTTCGAAGCTGAGCAGGGACAGTCCTACCAGATCGACGTCACCCTCGACACGCTGGAAGATTCGGTCATCACGTTGTACGACGCCGCCGGCTGGGAACTGGCCTACAACGACGATTACGCAGACTCACTGGCCTCGCGCATCGTCTGGAGGGCCTCCGCGTCGGGCTCGCACTACGCGCAGGTCACCGGCTACGGCTCCGGCTCCTACACCCTGACCGTCAGCCTCTCCGACATCGTCGACGACCATGGCGATTCAACCGCTGACGCCACCGCTGCCACAGTCGGCGAGGCGCTGCCAGGCGCACTCGAATACGCCGACGACAGCGATTACTTCGCGTTCGAAGCTGAGCAGGGACAGTCCTACCAGATCGACGTCACTCTCGACACGCTGGAAGATTCGGTCATCACGTTGTACGACGCCGCCGGGCAGGAGTTGGCATTCAACGACGATCACGCAGACTCACTGGCCTCACGCATCGATTGGGAAGCCCCCGCCTCGGGCGTCTACTACCTGGAAGTCCGCGGATACAGCGCCCCTGGCGGCTCCTACACCATCACGATTGCGGCCCGCTAACACAGCCCCGCAGCATCCCCGGTGCAGGCAGAAGCCGACGCCGGCGCGTCGATCGGAACAAGCCTTAGTCCGACGCCGCCTCCGCTGGAGCTTGCAAGAACTCCGGCACCTCTTGGCCGGCATCCTGGAACGCCTTCGCCAGGACGTCGTTGCGGCTGAAGGAGACTGCGCCGCCGCCGGCGGCGACCCACTGCTGTGTGCCCTCGATCGAGCCGAGCTGGCCCTGGAAGCGGGGGGCGACGTAGCGGGCGAAGAGCTCGTAGGAGCGGCGGATGCCCTCGCGGTTGGCCCACTCGTGGGCGAGCATCATCAGACCGCCGAAACCGCCCGAGTTCTCTTGCAGGATCTCGATGGCGTTGATCGCGTCGTCAGGCGTGCCGATGATCGCGCCGCCCGACTCGACGGCGCCCTCCGGCGTTTCCGCCATACCGGGGACGAATGCCTGCAAGGTGTCGCGGAAGTAGTCGAGCTGCCAGGCGCGCCAGCCCTCGCGGCATTCGTTGAAGGCCTGCTCGCGCGTCTCGGCGATGTACATCGGCAAGACCATGCGCCACTTGTTGCGGTCGACCTCTTGCCCGTGACGCTCGGCGGCCTCCTCAACCTCAAGCCACTGGCCCTCGAGGTTGCTGCGCCCCTCGGGCAGATAGACCCCGATGCTGAGCATCCCGATCCCGTACTTGCCCGCGATCTGGCGTCCGGAGGGGGAAACGGTACTGGCGACCGCCATCTCGAAATGCGGCTTCGTGTAAGGCGACACTTGCAGCCGCGCGTCAACGAGTTCGAACCAGTCGCGCTCGATGTTGACCGGCCCGTCCTGCTTGAGCAGCGCGAGGATCGCTTCCAGCGACTCGTCCATGCGCTGACGCTGGTAGAGCGGATCGATGCCCATCATCCGCGCGTCGGAGGAGAGCGCGCCGGGGCCGACGCCCATCATCGCGCGGCCGCGGGTCATGTGGTCGAGCTGGATCATGCGATCCACAACCATGAGCGGGTGGTGGTAGGGCAGGCTGACCACGCCCGTACCGAGGCGGATGTTGCGGGTGCGCTCGGCGGCGGCGGCGATGAAGACCTCGGGCGAAGCGATCAGCTCCCAACCGGCGGAGTGATGCTCGCCGATCCAGGCCTCGTCGTAGCCGAGTTGGTCGAGCCACTCCAGCAACTCCAGATCACGGTGCATCGCCAGCGAGGGATTCTCGCCGACGCGGTGAAAGGGAGCCATGAAAATGCCGAAATCCATCCGTCCGTCGGTCGCCATGCTGAGCCTCCTCTGCCTGATCGCAGTTGTTCGGTACCTTTGTGTCCGAGTCTAACCTCCCGCTGAGCCGATGAACGGGCTTAAGCAGCAAACCTGGAGCACGCCGATGAGCATGTCTTCGTATCTCCGACCCGGCACTACTCGCTTCGATCCCGCGATCAACTGGCGCGACGTGTACGCCGAACGGCTAGCCACGCCTGAGATGGCCGCCGGAATGTTCAACTCGGGCGATCACCTCTGGATTCCGCCGGGACACGCTTCGCTGCCGATCCTGCAAGCGCTGGTCGCTCGCAGCGACGAACTTGAGGGCGTTGAGGTGCGCGGCATCGTCGTGCCCGATGCCGGCTGGTTCACTGAAGAGATGATGTCGGCGTTCAGCGTCGCGCCGCAGTTCGGTACGCTGTTCGACCGCGATGCCGTCAATGCCGGCATCGCCGACTACCACCCGTACTGGTTGGTCGGCATTCACAAGGCCTGGGACGCAGGCCGCGAGGACGAAGCCTGGCCGATTGACGTGCTGCAGATTCGCACGACTCCGCCGAACGAAGCTGGCTTCGTTTCGCTGGGCAGCTCGGTCTGGGACGGTGTGACCTCGGCCAAGCGAGCCAAGACGGTGATCGCGGAGGTCAACGACCACGTGGTCGAGACCTTCGGCGACTCCTGGCTGCACGTCTCCGAGATCGATTGCTTCGTGCCGGCCGACACGCCGGTCATGGTCAACCTTGAGTTCCCCGAGCCGAATCAGGTCGACCTCGGCCTCACTCACTACGTGTCGCAGCTCGTCCAGGACGGCGACACGATCCAGGTCGGCGTCGGCTCGCACTCGGGCGCGCTGGCGCGGTTGGGCGCGTTCGACGAGCGGGAGAATCTCTCCTACTTCGCCGAGCTCACGACCGAGGGACTGGTCCCGCTGGTCGAGCGGGGCATCATCACGGGCAAGTACTCCAAGACGCATCCGGACAAGTTCGTCGCGACGGTGATCGGCAACACGCCCGACGAGATCGCCACGGTGCATCGCAACCCCGCGTTTGAGACGTACTCGATTGAATATCTGCTCGATCCTCGGCAGATTGCGCGCAACGAGAACATCGTCGCGATTAATGGGGCGCTGACGGCCGATCTGAGCGGTCAGCTCGGGGTGCACACGATCGGCCCGCGGGTCTACGCAGGCGTCGGAGGTCACCTGGCCTTCGCCTTGGGCGCTTACCTCGCGCCGAAGGGCCGCTCGGTCACCGTGCTGCCCTCGACCAACCGCGACGGCACGATCTCGACGATCATGGCCCAGTTCGACCCCGGCCAGATCGTCACGGTGCCGCGTGACATCGCCGATACGGTGGTGACGGAGTACGGGATCGCGCGGTTGCTGGGGAAGACGGTGCGTCAGCGAGCGGAGGAGCTGATCGCGGTGGCGCATCCGGACTTTCGGGGCGAGTTGCGCAAGGCGGCGCAGAAGCTGTTCTATCCGTAGCGCGAATGAACGCCGATGCCGCGCGTCTATACCGTCGGACACTCGAACCACCAGCCTGACGCATTTGTCGCACTGCTCTTGCAGCACTGCATCGGGCTGATAATCGACGTGCGGGCGCAGCCCTACAGCGCCTATACGACCTGGTTCAATCGAGAGGCGCTGGAGGCGCTGCTGCGACGGCATGGTCTTGCCTATCAATTCGCAGGAGTGGCGCTTGGGGCCAGGCCGACCGATCCGGCCTGCTATGCGGAGGGTCGGGTGGTGTATGCCCGCGTCGCTGCTCAGCCCGCGTTCTCCGAAGCGTTGCACCGCGCCGTCGCAGACGCCGAGCGCACGCCGACTGCGCTGATGTGCGCCGAAGCTGATCCGCTCTCCTGCCACCGGGGCATTCTGCTGGGGCGAACGTTGGATGCCGCCGGCGTTGATGTTGTCCACATTCGCGCCGATGGCGCGTTGGAATCTCAGGAGCAGCTTGTGCAGCGGCTGATGCGCGAGCGGAAGCTCGATCAACCTGACATGTTCGAATCGCCCGAACTGCGGCGCGAGCGGGCGTACCGTGAGCAGGAGCAAGAGATTGCCTGGCGGCTCGACGCGCGGCGGGGGACGTCGTGAGCATCTTCTCCGCTAGCCGTAAGGGGATGTGATCAGATGGAGATGTAGCGCGTCAGATCGCGGACTCGACGGTATACAAGGCGGTTAAGCCTGGAATGACGGAAACGACGATGTTGCAAAGATTTCCTGTTGCTTAGGGACTGAGAATCTTTGATAAGAAATGAAGGCCCCGCCGTAGGGCGCAGCGGATGCACCGGACGACGGGGGCGTTTGGCAGGCGCAAGGCCCGCACCTGCGATCTTGCAAGGTTTGCCCAAGCTTGTCAAGCGCTCCAATTCGGCAGTGTTCTCCAATCCACTCACCGATCCATTCCACTGCTTCCGGAGACCTGCGCGTACATCATTGATCGCCGGGAGTCGATCAGTTTTCGTGCTTGCTGAGCAGATAGCCGGATGGATTCCCGCCTGCGCGGGAATGACGGAATTTGAGATTACGCGCAGGTCTCTTCTGGCAGGATGGGCGCGAAATCGTACCAGGCGTGGACGAGCAGCAAGCGTTCTAGCAGGCGAGCATTCAATTCATCATCGGAGAGGGCTCTGAGCACAGCCCGTTCCGCCAACGTGCGAGGCGTTCTTCGGCCATTGCCACGTACTCGGACGACTGCTCAACCCCGACCCACTCCAGACCGGCTCTCTCAGCTGCGATCGCGGTCGTGCCCGAGCCTATGAACGGGTCTAGTACCGGCCCTGCGCCCACCGACTCGATGCAGCGGGAGGCCAGTTCGATCGGGAAGGGGGCGGGGTGCGGGTTGCCGCTCTCCTGGGTGATGCGCCAGACGCAGCCGGCGGCGTTGGCTTTGGGGGCGAGGCGGAAGTCGGGCTTGGCGATGAGGTAGATGACCTCGTAGTTGGGGAGGAAGTAGCCGGGGTTGAAGTTGATGCCGCCGGCGCGCTGCCAGATCAAGATCTGGCGGACAGGGAAACCGTCGACGATGTCGGCGCGATCCTGGAGTAGGCCGTTTTGGACGCGCCATTTGTGGTTGTAGAAGATCGCGCCGTCGGGACGCAGCAGGCGCATCATCTCGCTGAGGCATTCGCGTTGCCAGGCGACGTACTCGTCGTGCGGCATGGCGTCGTCGTGGTCGCGGTAGCCCTGCTGGAGTGCGGCTGTTGGCCACTTGCCGCCGTTGCCGTTCTTGAGGCCGTTGCCGGTGCTGTTCTTGATGTTGTAGGGCGGTGAGGTCACGACCACGCGAATCGACTCCGCCGGCAAGTCGCGCATTACCTCAATGCAGTCGCCGTGGTGAATTTTGCCCAAGGGCTTCCGCGCTGCGCCGCTGTCGTTGAGTGTGCGCTGCCAATTCAATGCCGACTGTTCAGTCTCGGCCAGACTCGCAGTGTGCGCCCGTTCCGACAACGCGCCATCGGCGTACGGCTGCTGTTCGGTTGACATCATGTCTCTCCTGGACATGCGGCGACGAAGCCCCCGGCTGATCGAACCTCTGCAATGGAGCCTAGTCTGCGAACAAGCATACTACAAGAGGTCAAGTCGACAGATTTGTTATCTCGCGCGATCTGTGATCCACTCTCCGATCCGTTCTACCGCCTCTTGGGCTTCGGGGAGGATGGGGGCGAAGTCGTGCCAGACGTGGAACATGTCGGGCCAGACTTCTTCGGTGACTTCGACTCCGGCTTCGCGGGCTTTGGCGGCGAAGCGGCGGGTGTCGTCGAGCAGGATCTCGCGGTCGCCGACTTGTAGGAGCAGGGGCGGTAAGCCGGCCAAGTCTCCGTGTAGAGGTGAGGCCCAGGGATGGTCGGGCGACTGTTCGCCGAGATAGGCCATAGCGGCTCCGTCGAGCACGGCGGCGTCGGTCAGGAGCGGATCGGAGTCGGCGCGGGTGTGGATGGAGTCGCCGGTTTGGGCGAGGTCGGTCCAGGCGGAGATCGCGATTGCGCCGGTGGGAGTAGGGAGTCCGCGCTCGCGGGCGGCGAGCAGAGTGGCGAGCGTGAGTCCGCCGCCGGCGGAGTCTCCCGCGACGAAGACCGCATCAGCGGCGGTCGTACCGCCGGGTCCGTTGACTTGGATGAAGGTCAACCCCTTCAATGCGTCCTCGACTGCGGCCGGGAAGGGATGCTCAGGCGCGAGCCGGTAGTCGAGGTTGAGCACGGCGCAGCGGCCGGACTTGGCGATGCCTTCGCAGAGGCGTCGGTAGATCAGGGGCGAGCCCAGGATGTAACCGCCGCCGTGGACGTAGAGCAGCCGGCGTTTCGGATCCGATTCGGCGATGGTGACCCATTCGCCGGGTACGCCTCCGGCGTTGACCGGGGTGATCGTCGCGGCGTCGGTGGGCGGGAAAGCGTAGGACTCCGCGAGCGCACGCATGTCGGTCAGTTCGGTGATCTGGACTGAGGCGGCGCGTTCGGCGATGAGGGTGAGGACTTGTTCGAGTTCGGGTGATGGCATCGTGTTGCTCCTGGAGAGCTTCGCGTAGGTCGTTTTTTCGTCATTGCCGAGCTCCGCCGCGGCAATCTCGCAGTGCTGGCGACGACGGTGCAGATAACGGCGAGTGATCCCCGCCTTCGCGGGGACAGGCTCCGCGACAAGCGCGGGTATGACGGAACTTTGATTTACGGCAAATCTCTCTATGCGTGCGCCCGGATCCATTCGCCGATCCGGTCAATGGCCTGCTGGCCTTCAGGGAGCATGGGGGCGAAGGCTTGCCAGACGTGGAACATGTCGTCCCAGGCCTCTTCGGTCACCTCCACGCCGGCTTCGCGGGCGCGGGCGGCGACTCGCTCGGTGTCGCGACAGATCATCTCGACGGCTCCGGCCTGGAGCAGCATCGGCGGGATGCCGGTGTAGTCGGCGAAGATCGGCGAGATTAGTGGATCGGTGCGATCGGCGTCGCCGGCGTACATGGCCGCCCACTCCTGCGAGGCGGTGATCGCGACGGTGTTGTCGGGGATGGTCGGATCATCGAGTCCGAACGCCGACAGTTCCTCCGGGCCGGCAGCCAGATCGGCCCAGGCGGACAGCCCAATTCCGCCGGTGGGCATTCGCACGCCGCGCTCGCGGGCGGCGACCAAGGTGGCGAGCGTGAGGCCGCCACCGGCGGAGTCGCCGCCGACGAAGACGGTCTCGGCCTCGCTGGGGCCATCAGGACCGTTCGCCCAGATGTATTCCAGGCCTGCGATCGCGTCGTCCACAGCGGCGGGGAAAGGATGCTCCGGCGCGAGCCGGTAGTCGAGGCTGAGCGCGACGCAGCCGGCGGCGCGGCAGATGTCGGAGACGAGGCGGCGGTGGGTCTTGATCGAGCCGAGCACGTAGCCGCCGCCGTGGACGTAGAGCAGGCGACGGTTGGGATCGGAATCGGGCAGTACGGTCCACTCGCCGGGGACGCCGTTGGCGTCCACGGATGTGAGGGTGAGATCGTCCGGGAGCGGGAAGACAAATCCCTCTTCCATCGCCACACGTTGCTCTTCGAGCGTCAGCCCCTCGCTGATCATGCTGTCGGCGTTGGCTCGCATTGCTTCGACGACTTGTTGGTACTCGACTGAGGGCATGGTTTGGCTCCGTTTCGCTGGGTGGTGGTTTGTCTAGGCGTGCTGGTTGATGAACTCGCCGATGCGGTTGATGGCCTCCCGACCTTCGGGCAAGATCGGTGCGTAGAGGTGCCAGACGTGGAACATCTCGTCCCAGACTTCTTCCACTACGTCGACGCCGGCCAGCCGGGCGCGTTCTGCGGCTCTGGTCGTGTCGGAGAGCAACATCTCGGCGCCGCCGACCTGGAGCAGCAGCGGCGGCAGAGCGGCGTAGTCCGCGTAGAGCGGGGAGGCGAGCGGGTTGTCGGCGTCGGCGCCACCGAGATATTGAACGGCTAGGTTCTCAAGCATCGGCACGCTGCTCTTTTGCGGATCGCCGTCGGCGAGCGAGATAACCGATTCGCCCGTGATCGCCAGGTCGGTCCAGGCGGAGATCGCGATGGCAGCATTGGGCTGATCGACACCCTGGTCGCGCGCTGCCAGCAGAGTGGCGAGCGTTAGTCCGCCGCCGGCCGAGTCCCCGGCGACGAACGTCGATTCGGGCGCGCCCTCGCCTTCCGGCCCGTTCGCCCTGATGAACTTGAGTCCCTCAATGGCGTCGTCGACGGCGGCCGGAAAGGGATGCTCGGGGGCGAGCCGGTAGTTGAGATTGAGGACTGCGCACCCGCCTGCCCGAGCGATGTCTTCACAGAGCCGCCGATGCGTGATCGGTGAGCCGAACACATACCCGCCGCCGTGGAAGTAGAGCACGCGCCGGTTCGGGTCTGATTCGGCCACTGTCACCCACTCGCCCGGCACGCCGTTCGCCTCAACCGGCGTCACGGTGGCAGCGTCAGTCGCGGGGAAGGCATGCGCTTCCATATTCGCCCGCATCTGCTCGAGCGTGGGATTGCCCTCGATGGCCGGCCGGTTCGCGATCAGCTCCAGTACCTGCTCAAGCTCCGCCGATGCCATCTTCCGACTCCATTCGCGCCGCGTCGTCAGATTGGGACGTCAGGCGTGTTGGTTGATGAACTCGCCGATGCGCTCGATGGCCTGCTGGCCTTCGGGGAGCATGGGGGCGAATTGGTGCCAGACGTGGAACATCTCGTCCCAGACTTCTTCGGTGACGTCGACGCCGGCGGCGCGAGCCTTCTCGGTCACGCGGGTGGTGTCGGAGAGCAAGACTTCGTGGTCGCCGACCTGAAGCAGCAGCGGGGGCAGACCAGCGTAGTCGGCGTAGAGCGGCGAGGCGAGCGGGTCATCGGCGTCGGCGTCGCCCAGGTAGGTCTGGGCCATGCCGCTGACCATTGACGGGTCGCTGATCAGCGGATCCACACTGGCGCGGGTCTGGATGGTCTCGCCGGTGATGGCGAGGTCGGTCCAGGCGGAGATGCCGACCGCGGCGTTGGGCTGGTCGACGCCCTGAGCTCGCGCCGTGAGCAGTGTGGCGATCGTCAGTCCGCCGCCGGCCGAGTCACCGGCGACGAAGGTGGCGTCGGCCGCGCCTGCACCGTCCGGACCATTGGCTTGGATGAACTTCAGACCCTCAATCGCGTCCTCGACGGCGGCGGGGAAGGGGTGCTCGGGTGCGAGCCGGTAGTCGAGGTTGAGCACGGCGCAGCCGCCGGCGCGGGCGATGTCCTCGCAGAGCCGGCGATGGGTGAGGGCCGAACCGATCACGTAGCCGCCGCCGTGGACGTAGAGCAAGCGCCGGTTGGGGTCGGATTCGGGCACGGTGACCCATTCGCCGGGGACGCCGTTGGCGTCAACGGGGGTGACGGTCGCGGCTTCGGTGGCGGGGAAGGCGCCCGCCTCCATTCCGGCTCGCATTTCCTCGAGTGTGGGGTTGCCTGCGCCGAGGGGGCGTTCCGCCATCAGCGCCAGGACCTTCTGCAATTCAGCCGATGCCATTTGGGGGTTCCTTTCGGGTTGGGTGATTCGCGTCGCGGGCAGGGTAACGAGTTGAGTGCGCGATACTGCGATTGGCAACGGACGAATTGAGAGCTCGTAAAGGAGTTGACCATGCGGATCATTGCTCCGCCGTCGGGCCAGACTCTGGCCGACAAGCTTGGGTCGGTGCAGCAGCTGGAAGCGGATGGATTTGCAGGCGCGTTTCTGCCTTCGATGGGGCATGACGCGATGACTGTGCTGGCGCTTGCAGCGGGCGAGACGACCGAGATCGAGTTGGGCACCTATGTGATCCCAACCTACACACGGCATCCGGTGGCGATGGCGCAGCAGGCGCTGGCGGTCAACGCGGCTGCCGGGGGACGCTTCACGCTTGGCTTGGGGCTGTCGCATCAGATCGTGATCCAAGACTCGTGGGGGTTGGACTTCGGCAACGTCGTCCGCCATATGCGGGAATACCTGGAGATCCTGGGTCCGCTGATGCAGGGCGAGCAGGTCGATCACGAGGGCGAGGCGTTTCAGGTGCATTCGCAGTTGGAGTTGCCGGACTGTGAAGCGCCGTCGATCATTGTGGCGGCGCTGGGGCCGCAGATGCTGCGGGTGACGGGGCGTCTGGCGGACGGGACGGCGCTGTGGCTGTGCGGGCCGAAGTGGATCGAGGAGGTGGTGATCCCGGAGATGGGCCAGGCAGCGGCGGAAGCAGGACGCCCTGATCCACGTGTGATCGCGGGGGTTCCGGTCGCACTGACCACCGATCCGGATCGGGCGCGGGAGCGGGTGGCGCGGGTGTTTGCGATGTACAACACGCTGCCGTCGTATCAGCGGGTGATCCAGGGTTCGGGGGCGGAGGATCCGGGCGGGGTGGCGATCGTCGGCTCGGAGGAGGAGGTCGAGCGCGAGCTGATCCGTTGGCGCGACCTCGGCGTGACCGACTTCTATGCGGCGGTAGACGGCCCCAACGCTGCCGCGCGGCAGCGGACGTATGACTTCCTGGCGGCGCTGGCACCGTCGATCTGAGAAACCGTCTAGCCTGCGCGCGAACGGAAGCAGCACGACTGGAGTTTCAGCATGAGCGTATTCCTCGAAGTCCGACACCGGATCAAGCCGATCACCAACACCGCCTTCGACCTGTTCGTCGATTTCTACGCCGACACGGTCGTGCCGGCGATGGAGCGGCACGGGATCGACCTGATCGGGGGCTGGAAGGTCACCGGCGGGGAGATGGGTTGGGATTTGTCGATTCACCGCTACGAGAGCATGGCCCACGCCGAAGAGTGCCTGGCGTCGCTGGGGCAGGACACGGCGCTGTGGTCGGCGGTCGACAAGCTGCGCGGGCAGCTTGAGATCGAGGAGATCACGAAGTTCACCAACAGCGTCTCGTACGGGACGGAAGCGCGGCTGGAGGCGGCGCTGAACGCTGAGCCGGACTCTCCGCGCCAGTACATGCTGGCGGTGTTGCAGACGAGCACCGGGGGACTGTTGCCGGCGATTGACACGATCGGCACGCTCGTCGACACGCTGGAGGGCGCAGGCGCGATGCAATTGGCGACCGCGTACGCGTCGCGGATTGGTCGGACGGGTGAACTGACCGACCTCTGGATTATGCCGAACGGTCCGGACTTCATGATGCAGTACCAGCCGGGGGATGCATTGGCGGACGTGATTGGTCCGTTGCGGGAACACGCTCCGGAGGAGGAGATTTACTTTCTGAATCCGCTGCCGTACTCGAAGATGCAGTAGCTCCGTCAAAGCTGCACCGCAGGCAGCCGCCGCAGCTCCTCGGTGCGCATGTCAATCTCGATGCCGAGCGACTCCATCGCCGTCGCGCCCAGCAGGGGTCGCACACCGTCGTCGGCGAAGACGACCGTCACGCCGGCGTGACCGTCCATGAATTCAACCTGTGCGACGCCGACGTCAAGCTCACTCACGCGGCCGTCGGCCATCGTGTAGCGCCGTGTCTCGGCCACCAAGATTCCGATCTCCCGCAGATGCACGCCCGGCACCACCGTGTCGATGGCGCCGCTGTCGATCAGGAACTCGCCCTCCCACCGCCGTTCGCGATCGGATGGATTGCTGATCGTCACTTGTGCAAGAATCGCGCCCATTGATGCCTCCTCCGCTGAGCAACGCTGCCGGCTACGTCACCATGCGGCGGACGATTTCGTAGGTGAGCTCGACTCCCATGTTGAGGTTTTCGATGGACATGTGCTCGTCGTTGCCGTGGAAGCCGGCGGCTTCTTCGGGGGTGAGGAGGACGGGGATGAAGCCGTAGGCGGGGATGCCCTGCTGGCGGAGGAAGCGGTTGTCGGTGCCTCCGACGCAGGTGCTGGGGACGACGGTGGCGTCTTCGACTGCATCGGTGACGACGGTTTCGATGGTTCGGTAGAGTTCGGTGTCCCAATCGACTTCGACCGGCTGGTCCTGGTCCCAGCCGGAGAATTCGACCTCGATGCGGTCGTCGTCGATCACGCTGATGACCTGTTGCCGCCAGTCCTCGCGGTCCTGACCGGGGAGCAGGCGGCAATCGATCACGGCCTCGGACTTGGCCGGGATCACGTTGGCCTTGATCCCACTGTTGACCATGGTCACGTTGAGCGTGTTGATGAACATGGCGTGGGTACCGGGATGCTCGGTGATCAGGGCGGCCAGTTCGTCTTCGTCCTCGAGGGCGGGCAGATGGCCTTCCTCGATCAGGCGATCGAGCCAGACTTGGGTCGAGGGCGTGATCGTGACGGGTCGCTCCCAGGCGGCCAGCTTGGAGAGCGCGTTGACGAGGTGGACGGCGGAGTTGTCGTAGTGGGGGCGGGAGCCGTGGCCCGGGGTGCCGATCGAGGTGAGTTGGAGCCAGCAGATGTCTTTTTCGTTGGTGGCGACGGAGAAGATGTTGGCCTCTTCGCCCATCAGCTGGGTCGAGCCGGAGCCGCCCTCGGAGAGTTCGAACTCGACATCGACGAGGTCGGGGCGGTTTTTGCAGAGCCAGTCCATGCCCCAGACTGAGCCGGCCTCCTCGTCGGGGACGCCGCAGAAGACGAGGTCGCGCTTGAGGGGGACGTTGTGGCGCTTGAGCAGCAGCATGGTCATCAGGTGCATGATGCCGCAGCCCTTCATGTCGACCGCGCCGCGCCCGTAGACCTTGCCGTCTTCGATGTGGCCCTCGAAGGCGGGCTTGGTCCAGTAGGCCTCCTCGACGGGGACGACATCGGTGTGGTTGCAGAGCATCATCGGGCGCTTGGAGCCGTCGCCGCGCAGCCAGGCGAAGACGGCTTCGCGCTCGGGCTGGATTTCGACGTACTCGACCTCCATGCCTTCGTCGGCGAGGATGGCGCCGAGCCAGCGGGCGGCGGGTTTCTCGTTGCCCGGAGGGTTGGTGGTGTTGATCTGGAGGTAGTTGACGAAGTAGTCAAGGGCCTGGTCAAAGACGGGCTGCCAGTCGATTTGGGTGGTCATGGTCGGCTCCTTCGGGGTATGGCTGAGAGTAGCGGTGTTCAGGTGTTCAGCGGAGAATTTTTTCGGGCGCTCGAAATCACGGATCTCCTGTGTTTTCTGGGGTATTGGCGATCGGGGCGTTCAGGTTTGTTCAGGTTTAGGTGTTCGGTGGTGTTCGATTCCGTTCGATTCCGTTCGGTGGCGTTCGCTGGTGTTTGGGTTTGGAGGGGGGTTGTTTGAGGATGTGTTGGTCTGTGTTGGGGCGTTTGGATGGCGGGCATGGGAGCTTTACGGCGGGTTTGGCGCGGGAATGGATCGTCGATCTTACAAGCACTGATGTTCGGTGATCAAGTTGGGGATGTGTCCTGGTGAGCTGTTCGGTCGGTATGCTGGTGCTGAGGGGGTTGTAATGGCGATCTTCAATACGGCGCGGTTGCGAGACATCCTGGTGGGTGGGCAGATTGCGGAGGCGGAGCCGGCGACGGAGTTTGTTCAGGAGCTGGAGGAGCAGATGAGTGAAGCGCTCTCGGAGTACGCGACGCAGGATCGACTGAGCCTAGAGATCGGGCGAGTGCTGCGGGCGATCGCGGAGGCGGACGCGCGGGCAGCGGAGCGTGAGGCGCGGATCGTGAAGCTGATCATGCAGGCGGTAGGGATTCTGCTGGCGGGGACGGCGCTGGCGGTGGGAATCATTTTGGGGTTTGGCTAGAGGGCACAGCCGACTAGGTCCCGGCTTCTGTTTGGCGGCGTTGGGCGATGCGGGCGGCGAGGTAGTCCATGTCTCGGTTGCCTTTGACGCGGTTGCACCAGCCGCAGAGGAGTTGGGTGTTGTCGGGGGTGTACTCGCCGCCAGCGGCGCCGGGGCGGATACGGTCGATTTCGAGC
Organism: Dehalococcoidia bacterium; assembly: GCA_963555985.3. GTDB lineage: Bacteria > Chloroflexota > Dehalococcoidia > Bin125 > Bin125. Next base: position 3,068,183 of record OY820591.1, on the reverse strand, counting down.
AGGTGGATGGGCAAGGCGGTGTCGCAGCCCGGGCCGGCGCAGAGGGCGTGGGGGATCGGGTAGTGGTCGGCGGCGACCGACTGGCGCTCGAACAAGGCCGCTTTGAGTTCGGCTCTGGTCAGGGGCGGTTCGGTGATGTCGGTGCGCGTGGGGACGGCTCGGGTGACGTTGACGTCGTGGGCCCAGATGGCGATGCCTTCGTCCTGTTCGCGGAGGCGTTTGCGGACGAGGATGCCGGCGCGGGGGGAACGGTCCATGCCGACCCACTGGCGATTGAGGCGCTCGGCGGCGACGCAGGCGGTGGCGCAGCCGCAGAAGGGATCGAGCACCATGTCGCCCGGTCGGGAGGAGGCGGCGATCACGCGCTCGAGCAGGGCCAATGGCTTCTGGGTGTCCCAGGGCTGCCACTCTTTGGAGCCAGCCACGACCGGATTGATGTCGGCCCAGATCGTGCCGGGCACCTGTCCGGCCGTAGCCGCCAGGTAGCGCTTGAGTTCGGGCGTGCCGGTTCGCGTCCAATGGATGAGGCCGTGGGCATCGAGAGCGTCGAGGCGGTCGTGGACGCCCTCAATCTCTTCGTAGCCCGGGATGATGTTCTCGGCGATCCAATCGGCGTACTCGCCCCGTCCGATTGCGCGCGGTACCGACCAACAGCGTCCGATCTCAGTGGGGTTGTAATCCCGCCAGGGCTGGCCGCTCTCGCCGACGGAAATGCCGGGGCCGGTCAAGTCGCTTCGCCGCCATCGGCCTCTGGGGTCATCTCTGCCGCGACTGTATTCCCTCGTCACGTAGCCGCGATCGAGCGCGCGCGCGACTCCCTCACGATCGAATAGAGATTCGTTTGACATTGCGTAAAACAGGAGATGGTCCGCGATTCGTCCAAAGCCGCCTGCGTCGTTATGAGCGCTGGTGCGCTGCCAGGTGATCATGTTGCGAAAGCTGGATCGCCCGAAGATGGCGTCCATGAGGGCTCCTAGCCACAAGCCTTCGGTGTCGTCGCAATGCAGGTAGATGCTGCCGGTGCGCTTGAGGATGCGGCGCATTTCGACCAGGCGCTCCCACATGAAGGTGAGGTAGGCTTGCGTGCCCGGTCCGACCGCTGCGCCCGCCGCCGCGATCACGTAGCCGGCGGGTTCGCCGTTGTCCAAGAGTTCCTGCAAGGTGCGCTGGTCGAGATCGTCGAGAGTGAAGGCGTCCTTGAACTTGTCGATGCCGTTGCCGCCGATCAGATTCTCCAGGGCTTCATCGTCGAGGTCGTCCTCGTCGGTGGGGCCGTCGTCCCAGTCGAGTTCGTCGGTGCCGATCGGCCACTGGTACTCGCCGCGGCTGTTGAAGGGCGGATCGAGATAGATGAGGTCGACGGAGTCGCTGTCGATGCCGCGCAGACGCTTAAGGTTGTCGCCGATGTAGATGGTGCGGTTGCGGAGGTTCACGGATGTGCTCCGGTTTGCGGTGGTCGGTGATCCGCTGATCTCACGCTAGCCGTTGTGCGGCGTTGGGCGACGTTCTTGGTCTTCCGTGCATACGTTCACATGGACTGTCTGGTTTGGCAAGTGGGTGGGCGGTCTGTACATAGTGGGTGGGAATGTGCGGTGAGGTGTTCGTCCAGATCCCTCTGTTGCTGCGTGACCTCCCCTTAACTGAGGAGGAGAGCTGGTGTACCGGAGAGGACTGCGGTGTTCTCACCCCCTCTGCCCCGTTGGGGCATCTCCCCCTTGAGGGGGAGATCGATCAGGGTTTGCGTGCAAGTCTCCAGAGGAGAGAGAGGGTAGACCTCTGGCGTGTTGGCTCTTTGCCAGATAGAGTACGAAACGTATGAGTCAGGCAGATTCTCCTCCGGTGTCCGCTTTGGACGATTTTCATCCGTTGGTTCGGGACTGGTTCGTGGGGCGGTTTGGCGCGCCGACGTTTGCTCAGGAGGATGGGTGGCCGGCGATTCGGACCCGGCGGGATGTGTTGTTGGCGGCACCGACAGGATCGGGGAAGACGCTGACGGCGTTTCTGGCGGGGATTGACGACCTGGTTCGGGAGGGGGAGCGGGGGGCGCTGCCGGATGAGGTGCGGATTTTGTATGTGTCGCCGTTGAAGGCGCTTTCGAGCGATATCCGGCGGAACCTGGAGGAGCCGCTGCGGGAGATTCGGGCGCTGGCCGAGGAGCGGGGGGTGACGCTGCCGCGGATCCGGATGGGGTTGCGCACGGGGGATACGCCGCAGTCGGAGCGGCGGGCGATTGTGAAGAATCCGCCGCACATTTTGATTACGACGCCGGAATCGTTGTACCTGATGCTGACGGCGGAACAAAGCCGGGCGGTGCTGCGCACGGTGACGACGGTGATCGTGGATGAGATTCATGCGGTTGTGCGGGATAAGCGGGGATCGCATTTGGCGTTGTCGCTGGCGCGGTTGGATCATGTGGCCGAGCGGCGTCCGGTGCGGATTGGGTTGTCGGCGACGCAGAAGCCGATGGATCAGATTGCGGCGTTTTTGACGGGGGTGGACGAAGAGGGCGCGGCCCTGCCCTGCCGGATTTTGGATTTGGGTCACAAGCGGGAGTTGCAGCTGTGGATCGAGACGACCGATGTTCCGATTCCGGCGATCCCGACGCATGAGTTGTGGGACAGCATCTACGACCGGCTGGCGGAACTGGCGGTTCAGCACCGGACGACGCTGATCTTCGTGAATACACGGGCGCTGGCGGAACGGGTGGCGCACCGGCTGGGGGAGCGGGTGGGTAAGGAGAATGTGGCAGGGCATCATGGGTCGCTGGCGAAAGAGCGTCGGCAGGTGATGGAGGAGCGGCTGAAGGCGGGCGATCTGAAGGCGGTGGTGGCGACGGCTTCGTTGGAGTTGGGGATTGATATCGGCAGCGTGGATCTGGTTTGTCAGATCGGTTCGCCGCGGCGGATCGCGACGTTCTTGCAGCGGGTAGGGCGTTCGGGTCACGCGCTGGGGCGGGTACCGCACGGGGCGCTGTTCCCGACCTCGCTGGACGAACTGGTGGAATGCGCTGCGATGGTGCGGGCGGTGCAGAGCGGGGATCTGGATCGGATTCGGCAGCCGGAGGCGCCGATTGAGGTGCTGGCGCAGCAGATCGTGGCGGAGACGGCGGCGGAATCGTGCAGCGAGGACGAGTTGTACGAGCGTTTCCGGCGGGCGGCGCCGTATCGGGGGCTGGCGCGGGAGACGTTTGACGAAACCGTAGAGATGCTGGCGACCGGCGTGGGCGAAGGCGGGGGGCGTTCGCGGCCGCTGGTGCATCGGGATCGGATCCAGGGGATGGTGCGGGCGCGGCGCGGATCGCGGCTGACGGCGATCGTGAACGGGGGGACGATCCCGGAGACCGGCGATTTTCGGGTGGTGAAGGAGCCGGAGGGTGCGTTCATCGGGACGGTGAACGAGGACTTTGCGATTGAGTCGCAGGCGGGGGATATTTTTCTGTTGGGCAGCACTTCGTGGCGGATCCGGCGGGTCGAGAGCAAGGGCGTGGTGCGAGTGGAGGACGCGCAGGGGTTGCCGCCGACGATTCCGTTCTGGCTGGGCGAAGCGCCCGGACGGAGCGTTGAGTTGTCGCGTGAGGTGGGTTGTCTGCGGCGGGATGTGACGGAGACGATTGACGATGCGGAATCGACTTCGGCGCGGTTGCAGCGCGAGTGCGGGATGAACTCGGTCGCAGCGGAGCAGATGATCGAGTACCTGGGTTCGGCGCAGGATGCGTTGCAGGTGATGCCCTCGGATACCGATGTGGTGTTTGAGCGGTTTTTCGATGAGGCGGGCGGTCAGCAGTTGGTGGTTCATGCGCCGTTCGGCTCGGGCGTGAACCGGGCCTGGGGGCTGGCGCTGCGTAAGCGCTTCTGCGTGCGCTTCGACTTCGAGTTGCAGGCGGCGGCGAACGAGGAGGGGATCATCCTCTCGCTGGGACCGTCGCAGTCGTTCCCGCTGGAGGAGGCGTTTGGCTATCTGTCGGCGGAGAACGCGGAGCAGTCGCTGCGGCAGGCGGTGTTGTACGCGCCGTTCTGGAATACGCGCTGGCGCTGGGCGGCGACGCGGGCGCTGGCGGTGCCTCGGCGTCGCGGAGGGAAGGAAGTACCGCCGAATTTGCAGCGGATGATCGCGGACGATTTGCTGGCGGCGGTGTTCCCGGCTCAGGTGGGGTGTCAGGAGAATCTGGCCGGCCCGTTGGAAGTGCCCGATCATCCGCTGATCGCGCAAACGATGGATGACTGTCTGCATGAGGCGGTCGATACCGATGCGCTAGTGGGAGTGCTGGAGCGGATCGAGCGCGGCGAAATTCGGCTGCACGCTCGGGATACGGTGACGCCCTCGCCGATGGCTCAGAGCATTATCAACGTGAACCCGTTCGGGTTTCTCGACGATGCTCCGTTGGAGGAGCGGCGGGCGCGGGCGGTGATGACGCGGCGGACGCTGCCGGAACAGCAGCGGGATCTGGGTCGGCTGGATCCGGACGCGATTGATCGGGTGCGGGAGGAGGCGTTGCCGCCGGTTCGTGATGCGGACGAGCTGCATGAGTTGCTGATCTCGCTGGTGGCGTTGGGAGAGCGGAACCTGTCGCATGTGCGCTCGTTGGCGGAAGCGTTGGTTGCGGAGGGTCGGGCGGCGCTGGCGCGGACAGAGGACGGGGCGGTCTGGTTTGCGGCTGAGCACCTGTCGGCGATTCAGTTGCTGTTGCCGGAAGCGGTGATCGAGCCGGCGTTGGAGGTGCCTGAAGCGGCGTTGATCGAGGTTGCAGACCGGGAGGATGCGCGGCTGCGGCTGGCGCGGGGTCATATGGAGGTGGTGGGGCCGATTACAGCGGCTGGATTATCGCGGCGGTGCGGGTTGTCGGCGCGGGATGTGGGTTATGCGCTGCAACAGCTTGAGGCATATGGCGAGGTCATGCGGGGACGGTTTAGCCCGCCGGAGTTCCTGGACGAGAGCGAGGAAGAGTATTGCGACCGGCGGCTGCTGGCGCGGATTCACCGCTACACGATCGCTCGGTTGCGAGCGGAGATCGAGCCGGTCACGGTGCAGCAGTACCTGCGCTTCCTGCTGCGCTGGCAGCGGCTGACACCGGATACGCGGTTGACGGGCAAGGCGGGGGTACGGGCGGTGATCGAGCAGTTGCAGGGGTTTGAGGCGCCGGCGGCTGCCTGGGAGCGGGATCTGCTGGCTCCGCGCGTGGCGGACTATCGGGAGGCGTGGTTGGACGAACTGTGTTTGGCGGGGGAGATCGCGTGGGCGCGGTTGACGCCTCGGGCGGCGCGGCGCGCGCCGACCAAGTCGACGCCGATCACACTGGCGTTGCGGCGGGATTTCCGCTCGCTGCTGGCGGCGGTGCGGCGTCCTGCGCCAGCGCCGGCGGCTCGGGGGCGGTCTGCGCCGCCGCCTGAACCGGATGTCGCCGAGCAGGTTCATGCCGACGGCGGGGCCGCGAGCCAGATTTTGCGGATGCTGAACGAGCGCGGGGCGCTGTTCTTCGATGAATTGGTGGACGGCACGCGACGGATCGCGACGGATGTGGAGAACGGGCTGCGCGAGTTGGTCGCGTCGGGGTTGGCTCATGCGGACGGATTCCAGGGCTTGCGGCAACTGATTCGTCCGGCTCGTAACGGTCGGCGGCGGCGTCCGCGTTATGGCGGGGGCGGGGTGTTCATCGGGGAAGGTCCGGCCGGTCGCTGGGCGGCGTTGTCGCCGGTTGCGCCGCCGCCGGTGGATGTGGAAGAGGCGGATGAGTTGGCCGAGCGGATGGCTGTGCTCCTGCTGCGGCGCTACGGGGTGATCTCGCGCGAGTTGGCGACGCGGGAGAGTCTGACTCTCGCCTGGCGGGAGATTCTGCGTGCGCTGCGCCGCCTGGAGGCGCGTGGTGAGATTCGGGGCGGTCGCTTCATTCAGGGTCTGATCGGGGAACAGTTTGCGTTGCCGCAAGCGCTCGATCAGTTGCGGGCGGTGCGGCGCAAAGCGCTGGACGGCGAGCGTGTGGTGATCGCGGCGGCGGATCCGTGCAACCTGGTGGGGATCTTGTTGCCGGGCGCGAAGGTGCCCTCGCGTCTGGGCGGGACGGTGACGCTGGTGGATGGGGCAGTGGAGGAGTCGGAGGCGTTGTCGGGGTCTGTGGCGGCGGACTAGCGGTCTGTCGCCTCAGGCGGTCGCAGATGTATCTCAGGAGACCATCATGGCAAGAACAGTCGGTGTCGGACAGAAGGAGTCGTTTTGGTGCCCTCAGTGCAGGGCAGTCTTTGTCGAACTCACCCGTGATGTGGAGGGCAAGGACACCATCGCTTGTCCCTATTGCGATTCTGCATTCTCCGCAGCGGAGATTCGATCACGGACGAAACAGGCTATGGCTCTGCTCGACCGACAAGCCGAGGAGCAGCGACGGAGACCGGGGCGCCATAGGGGCTATCGTCGCCGCTAGCTCAAGGAAGCTGCCATTACAGTGAGCGGCTTCCATTCCGCTGACATTCGTTCGAAAGACTTCTTGTCGAATCCGACTCAAGGGTCGAGTTGAAGTCGCTCACAGATCATTCGATGCCACCGGCGAATCGTTCTTGCTCTTATGCCCCCGTCATGGGTCGAGTTGATCTGCTCGTCGACACGACGGATTCTCTGTTGCACGTTTTCGTGGCCATCTACACTTACTCGCTTCCCCAACTCGACAAAGGACGCTCCAGTGTGCTTGTGAGCTAGGTACACCACGAGGTCTCTCGCGAGCCTTTGGGCGGTACGATTGTCGTGGACGCTGTCTTCATACGTGGAATAGCAATAGTTGTTTACCGCGCCGAAGATCTCCGAAAACGTTACAGTGACATGTCTTTGGGAGCGGGAATCAGTTTCGTCGAAGAGGTGTGGCAAAGCCCTACGAAACTCGGCTGGTCGTATCCGCTGGCCGATCGACTGAAACACTTCCTCCGCAACCAGATCAAAAAGGCTGGTGCCGGAATCGTTCACGAGGCGTTGCCAAGCCCGAGGAATCTCAGCGAGTCGCCGTTCATCGCGCTTGCGCGCCTCGAGCAACTTCTTCGCATTCCCAACGGCGGCACCTGTTGTGAGGCTCTCGTATCCGAGAGTCTCTTCTAGTACCAGGTCAGCAGAGGGGGCTGCGAACCACAGTGAAACATCGAGGGTTGCGAATCGTCGTTCCTCGAAGTCACCAGGTTCCCGAGGCAAGTATAGCCACCAGTACACTCCATTGGTCAGGGCGCAGATATCTACATCTTCGAGTTCGGCGTACTCTCGCAACTGTTCCACGTGATTGGCCAGCTTCTGTCCCGGAGCCTTCGCTTCGATAAACGCTAGCGGCGTGCCGTTGTCGTCCAATAGTGCGTAATCTGGCTTCTTTTTCTTTTGCTCTCCAGCACGGTAGCTGCGACTCACTTTCTTAGGGCTGCGCCAGCCTAACTCGACGAGAATCGGGTCGATGAGTTCACCTCTCGCGTCATCCTCGCTGAGAGAGTCCAGTTCGCGCTGGGTCCTAGGAATCTCTCCCGCAACTCTCACAAGCACGTCCAGTAGTGCCATCGCAGGCCACCCTCCAGACTGTAGGTGCTTCCGCGGCAAACTTGCCTTCACCCACAATTCTGTGTCGACAGCACCTTAGCGGAGGTTAGCGCCTCTGCGGAAAGGGGTGCGTCGGCAGCGATGAGACCAACGCCACCAGATCAACTCCATAAAGTGGATCTGAGATCAGGCAGCCTGGAGACGTGGGCAGGGTCGCTGCCGAAGGGCCTCCAAGTCACCAACGAAAGAGAGGGCGTCACACTGGCCTTGGCATGAGGGGCAGGCAGGGATCAGCAATTCGCCGGTCGCGATCTGCTCTCGAACGAACTGATACATGGTCTCGTTGTGTCCGCAGCAGGCGCATCGCTGTGGAGCGTGGGTTAGGTCGATCATGTTCCATCCTCTTGCTGACTGCCGATGCCAAAGAAACAGCATCGACGATTCGGTCGACATGATAGCACATCTCTTCTCGGTAGTTGGCGAGGCGAGTGTCCACTTACGCGGGAATGACGAAGCGGGTAGGCCCCAGCTAGTCACTTAGCATCGGCGGGTGCAGATGAGCCAGGACGAGCCTGATCTCGGGATGCGACAGGCGGTGGTCGAGGCGCTCTTGCAGGTCGGCGATGCTGGCGTCGGGGTCTCGGCCCAGTTCGCGGCGCACGGCCTGGATCTGTTTCGTTGAGGGGAGCGCCGGATTGAGGTCGATGTCGAGTCCATTGCGCAGGGCGGTAGTCAGGTGCGACGCCACCGTTCCCGGGGAGAGCATCCGGCGCTCGGCGATGGCGAGGATGGTGTGGCCGTCCTGGTAGAGGTCGGCGCTGACTTGCCAGCTTGGGGCGGCATCTGAGGTTCGGGAGGTTGGCGGCGGCGGTTCCGAGGGCTTGGGCTGGATGCCGAGGATGAGCGCGAGTTCCTCGGCGTAGCGCTCAATGGCAAGTACGCCGACGCCGTCCACCGCCGACAACGCTTCGATTGAGGAGGGCGTGTGCTCGGCGACTTCCCGCATGGCGGGGAAGCTGAGGAGGTCGGAGGGATCGCACTGTTCGTTGTCGCTGGTCAGGCTGCGCCAGGCGGCGAGGGCGTTGAAGCGCTGCTGCCAGGCTTCGGGCGGCGTGTCGAGCGTCAATTGCATCTCTCCGGCTGTCTCGTCCGCTGTCTCCTCCAAGGTGTCGGCCGCTTCTTGCGAGTGTTGCGCGACCACGTCGAGCAGCTGCTGGCCGAACCGGGCCGCCTTGCGGTGACGGATACCCTTGATTTCGATCAGTTCCGCGATCGTGCGAGGTTTGCGACGCGCAATGTCCGACAACTCCCGGTTGCTGGCGACGATGTAGGCCGAGGTTGCTTCCGCGTTCGCCAGCCGCGACCGCTCCGCTCGCAGCGCCTCGAACAGCCGGTCTTCTTCGGGGCTGAGCGGTTGCTGCGCGTCCTGTCCCGGCGGCCCCGGCGGGTCGGCGGGATCGACGAGTCTCGGCGATGCGGCATCGGCCGGCGCCTCCTCCTCGCCCAGGCAGTTGTCGCAGTGACCGCAGGACTCGGATGGCGGCTGCTCGCCGAAGTACTTGAGGATGGTCGACCAGCGGCAGGATTGCTGCTCGCAGAAGTCCATCATCCGGCGCAGGCGGCGGATGCGCGCTTCGCGCTCGCGTTCGTCGCGGATTTGGCGGAGGAAGTACTGCTGCTGCGCCCAGACGCCACGGGTGTAGAAGAGCAGGCATTCGGACGGCTCGCCGTCGCGTCCGGCACGGCCGGTCTCCTGGTAGTAGCCCTCCATTGAGGGGGGCATATCGAGGTGGGCGACGAGGCGGATGTCGGGCTTGTCGATACCCATGCCGAAAGCGATCGTGGCGCAGATCACCGGAGTCTGGCTGCTGCTGAACTCGTCCTGGACGCGGGCTCGCTCGTCGCCGGTCATGCCGGCGTGGTAGTGGGCAGCGGGAATACGGGCGCTGCGCAGTTTGGCGGCGGTGTCTTCGGCGCTTGAGCGGGAGCGACAGTAGACGATCGCGGATTCGCGCGGAAGCTCACGCAGCCGCTCAATCAGACGCTCAACCGACTCACGCTTGGGCACGATCCGGAGCGTGAGGTTGGGACGCATGAAGCTGGTGGCGAAGCGCTGCATTCGGGGGCGGTCAAGCTGGTCGACGATGTCGCGCTGGACTTGAGGCGTGGCGGTTGCGGTGAGAGCGGCGACAGGCACATCGGGGAACTGAGCGGTGAGGCGGCGCAGTTCGCGGTAGTCGGGGCGAAATTCGTGTCCCCACTCGGAGATGCAATGGGCCTCGTCGATGGCGATGAGCGCAGGCGGGCGGCGTTCGAGTAATGAGGTGAAGCGGGGCGTGTTGACCCGCTCCGGGGCGGCGTAGAGGAGTTGGATGTCGCCGTTGGCGACCATCTGCTCAATCTGCGCGGCGGCGGTTGTGGTGAGCGTGCTGTTGAGATAGGCGGCGCGGAGATCGTTGGCGCGCAGCGCCTGTACCTGCTCCTGCATCAGCGCGATTAATGGGGAGACGACGACGGTGAGTCCGTCGGAGAGGACGGCGGGAAGCTGGTAGCAGAGGGACTTGCCGCCGCCGGTGGGCATGAGCACGAGCGCGTCGCCGCCGTCGCGGATGTGTTGGATGGCTTCGCGTTGTTGGGGTCGGAAGTCAGTGAAGCCGAAGTGCTGGTTGAGGGCGTCGTGGAGGGGGTCGAGCGCGGATGATTGGGGCACGGCGGATTCTCGCTGGCGCGGTCGGCGCGGGGTGGAGTGAGCCTAGCGATCGCTTGCAGCGGCGGTCTATCGGGTGTCTTGCCGGACCCCCCTCTGTCACTTCGTGACATCTCCCCCCGCACTGCGGGGGGAGAGGATCGTGGGCTCACGCCTCTTCGCCGACTAGATAGGGGATGGCGCTGCGAATGAAGTCGATCGGGTGGACGCCTTCGGGCGGACGGCCCCAGGAGACCTCGCCCTTCCAGAAGCCCTCGGGGACGATGAAGCCTCGCATCCGCATCAGGCGCGGTTCGCCTGCGTCGGTGATCTGCTGACCGACCTGCCGGATCGCTTCGCCGAGCGCGGTTTCTTCGAAAATCCAGCTGTGCATGTCGTGCTGTGAGGGCGCGCCCGAACCGGGCTGCGAGGTGACGGCCTCCTGGTAGAAGGCGCGCAGGTCTTCGACCACAAAGCGAGTCAGCAGCGGCATCTTGTGGGTCCAGTTGGGAGCGGTTGCGGCGGCGGGAACTTCGCTGAACCCGGAGCCCTCGGCGATGGCGACGATGAACGACACGACGTCGTCGATTTGCTCGGGCGTCGCGCCGCTGATGCCGACGGTGGTTCGGCCTCGGCGTCGGCGCGCCTCGTCGTACCAGGGGGTGAGCAGATCGACCTCGGCGCGTAGAGCGGATTCGAGATCGCTCAACTCAGGTTGCGGCAAGGCGATGGAGCAAGCCCAGACACCGTCTCCGCCGCCGTCGGGCGCGTCCTGGGGGTAGTCCGCGATCGTGGGCTCGGTCGCAGTCTCCAGGAGGCCTAGTGCGCTGCGGAGCACGTCGCGCTGGAAGTCGGGATCGTCGGCGATGCCGAGGGGCCGTCCGAGCGGGAACGGAACCCAGAGCGCGCGCGGCGGCTTGAACACCTCGGTGTGTTCGCGGATCAGGCTGATGCCGGTGGTGGCGATTCCGTGTTGCTGGAGGAAGTGTGAGAGGGCGCCGACGGCGCTCGTGCAGGCCGGTCAAACCGGTACGAGCAGCGCGCTGGCGACGCCCGAGTCGACCATGCGGCGGGCGATGTCCGCGCCGGCCTGCGCGAACGCGGCCGGGTTTGGACTTGCGCCCTGCACCGAGTAGTGCCACTCGGAGGCAACCCCGACTTCGCCCAGCTCGACCAGTTCATGCAGCCGATCGAGCGGCAGGACGACGTTGTGGTCGCGTTGGAAGTGGGTGCGGTCGAAGTTGACGCTGACGTGAGTCTGGACGAGCTCGGCGGGGTCGATGTCGTCGGGGATCAGGCGGTAGCCGTGGTCGCCGAAGCGGAAGGGGCGGTCGTCGCGGCGGTGGAGTGCAGCGGTCGTGACCAGCGCGATCTTGGATTCCGCCAGCGGGGGCGGAGTGAGCCAGGGAGTCGTGCCGATGTCGAACTGCGCGAAGCGCTGGATCGCGTTGCGCATACCCTGGGCTTCTTCGGGGTGGAGGTCGGAGAGTCGGACCATTGGTGGTTCCTTTGGCGGGTTGGATTGGTGGGAGGGTAGCCGAACTCTGGCCGGATCCCTCTGACCCCGCGCCTCTTCCGTCATACCCGCGCTTGCCGCGGGTATCTCGCTGAGTCGAGCACGGACGTCGGTGCAGAACGCAGCGAGATTGCCGCGGCGGAGCGCGGCAATGACGGAGTCTCGGATTGGCGACCGCCGATGTGTACAGGAACTACGGCGCTTCCTCGATCGTCGCTGAGAGCGACCCCTTGCAGTGGGCGATCCTCGGATCGGGGCCCCAGCCGTGGATCTGATCCTGGTGATCCTTGACTGTGTTGTAGTCGGCGGTTTCGACGATTCCTCGGCCGTGACCGTCGATCATTGAGGCGATGGCGAACGCTTTTTCCTTGCTGTAGCCGAAGACGGCTCCGAGCATTTCGATCACGTATTCGTAGGTGTGGTCGTCAGAGTCGTGGAGGAAGAGGTGGTAGCGCTTTTCCAGCTCGCTCTCACGATCCGCGCCAACATCTTCCTCAACGAGGATGTCTGGGCGGGGAGTGGCGGGCTGAATCTGGGCGCAGCTACGAGTCATGCGGCGGCCTCGCGGAGGGCTTGGACGTCGGCGGCATTGGGATCGGCGTCTTGCCAGAGGTCTCGGGCTTGGCGGAAGGAGGTTTTGGCGGCTTCGAGCTGACCCTGCGCGGTCTGGGCGCGGCCGAGGCGGAAGAGGTCGCGCGCGGTTGCGCCGCCACTGAGGCGGTCGTTGAGCAGTTCAAACGCTCGCTCAAGATTCCTGGCTCTCAGGTGGGCTTCGACCAGGGTTTCTTCGAAGACGTCGCGCTGGGCGTTGGAGCCTCCGAGTTCGACCAGGCGATCGCGGACGGCATCCAGACCGTCGGCGGCGGTAGCGTAGTCGCCCTGTCCGAAGGCGGAGAGCGCCTCTACGGTCGGGGCGACGACTTCGCCGGCGATGGCGTGTCCGCGCTTGGCGGCCTCGGAGAGTCCGTCGAGCAGCTTGCCCAGACCGACCTCGTCTCCCAATGCCGCCAGCGCCATCGCGCGATGGACGTCGACCCAGGCGACGCCGGGCTTGGGGAATGCGCCGTCGGCGAGATCGGCGATGGCTCGCCAGTCGAAGGCTTCGTCGCCGTCGTGGAGGCGGCAGCGCCAGAGCAAGGAGGCGGAATCGGCGACGCCGCCGAGCGCGTCGCCGTGCGGGTCAGCGCCGGGGCGGATGATGTCGTCGTGCAGTTCGAGCGCGTCGCTGCGGCGTCCGTTGGCGAGCAGGAAGAGGGCCTGGTGCCAGGTGAGATGGCGGTGGAAGCCGGCGCGGTGGGGATGATCGGTCAGCCAGTCGCCGAGCCAGCCGGAGCCGCCTTCGACATCGTGCTCCTCGAAGAAGACGTGCGCCATTGCATGGGCGGCCTGACCGTTTTCGCGGCGCAGTTCGGCGCTGCGTTCGACCAGCACACGTGCGATTTCGAGCTGGTCGGACTCGTGGTTGGCGAAGGCGTGCCAGCCGAGGAACCACCAGTCGTCGCCGTAGTGCGGGGCGAGCCGGTCGAACTGTTCGAGCATCCGCTCGCGCTTGTTCGGTCCGCCGTTGTAGAAGTTGGCTCCGAACCACTGCATTAAAACGGGTGCGTCGCTGGGATAGTCGCGCAGATGTTGGTCAATCCATTCGGGCGCTTTGGAGCCTTGACCGCGCACGCTCGCGCCGAGGATGGCGACATGGCTGCGCTCACGCTCGCTGGCGCGGTCGGCGAGATTGGCTGCCTCCTCCGCGAGTTCGCTGGCACGCTTGGGGTTGCCGCGGAAGAGATAGAAGAGTCCGAGTTGGCTATGGGGCAGCGCGAAGCTGGGATCGAGCTCGATCGCGCGCTCCAGCGATTCCTCCACCTCGGGCAGGTAGGCGAGCATCCGGTCGACACCGTCGCGGTAGGCCTCAGCGGCGGCGGGATTGGCGGTCAGCGGGTGTCCCCAGGAATCGGTGGGCAGAGCCATGTGCGTCATCTCCGTAGGTGGGCGTTCGGGATTAGGGTAACTGTCGGAGGGACGGAGGCAGTCGGTGCTTAGGCGCGTGCCGCTTGGAGCGATCTTGATTGCGATCCTGGGGATCGCGGTCGCCTGCGGCGGGGACGCCGTACCGGATGCGGGATCGGCGGCTGAGGCGCGAGTCGTCGTCAGCCGTATGGGAGAAGATTCGCTGGCGGTCGGCCTGGAATTTCGCGGTTCCGAGTCAGTCTCATATGCGCGTGTGCTGCCGCAGAAGCACGAGTTGCAACTCGCCGACGCGGGGGAGGGTTGGTGGGAGAGTTCGGAAGTTGCAGTTGAGGCGCTCGGCGTGGTCAGGATCGGGGCAGGCGGGGCCGGCTTCGGCTTGGAAGGAGCGTCGCGTCAGGCGGTCGAGCCTGAGTGCGGCGTCCTGCTACTTGGCGTCGGTGCCGAGTCGAAGCTGACCGTAGCCGCGCCCACAGCCGCCGCAGGCTGCACAGACACGGGGCCGCAGTTCGAGATCACGCCCGGCGATTCGAGGCCGATGCTGCTCCGGGCGGCCCTGCGGATCGAGGGCGCTTGCGCCGAATTGAGGCTCGACCTGCGCCCCGAAGCGAGCGGCCGCGGCGACTGGCGCTCACTCTCGGCGGGGAGAATCTGCGACCTCGATCGGGCTGACGAGCGCGCGTGGCAGGCGGGCACGACGCTGGCGATCCCGTATCACAGCGAAGGCGGAGTATTGGAAGCAAGAGTCGTGGAGGGCAACGTCAGCGCGGCAGTGGACGGCGCGCTGCTGGAAAACCAATGCGGAGAGGTTCGATTGCTGCACGGTTTCCACAGCGTCTGGCAGCAGGAGCAGGAGGCGGGCGGCTGCGACGCCGCCGGAACGCGCCTGCGCTGGGTGCTCTGGGTCGCACACCCACCGGAGCCGGACGACCCGGTCGACAACCAGCAGTACCAGAGCTACGACTGGGAGCAGGAAGTGGTCGCAAACCACCTGCCGCCGCGCTGGTCGGAGCGAATCACAATGGGTCAGGCTGCACGGATCGTGCAGGCGCTCTATCGGGATTTCTACGGCGACACGACGGAACCGCCGGCCGTCGCCGCCGCGCCGAGCGATACGGATTACATCGGCATGTACAACTCGGAATCGCACACGATCGAATTGGCTCCGGCCGGCATGACCGCGGCCGTCGTGCTGCACGAAGCCGCGCACGCGATGCTTCGCCTCTCGGCGGAGCTGGATGCAGCGAGCCGGTACTATCTCGCGCCCAGGCATGGCCCGCGCTTCATCGAGCGTTTGCTCGTGATCTGGGAACGCTACAGCGAAGACCTGGACGTTGACGCGGTTCGAGCTGCAGCGGACTGGCACGATGTCGATATCTCGGGCGGCTTCAGCATTCCCCCGAGGGGCGGTGAGTCTGAGCGTCAGGCGGTGATTGAGGCGCTGTCGGGGGAGTGAACGGCGAGAGGAATCGGCGGATCAGCTACGAATCCGCTTCACGACTCGCGCGGATGACAGACTTGACGTTGGGCGCCACATTGAGGGAGGCCAGCGCACCGTCTTGAATTCGCTGTAACTGCCGCTGCGGAACAGGCTCGCGCGGATCGAGTTCATGCCCGAGCTTGCGCTCAAGCTCCGCGACCATCGTCAGGTCGGCGTAGAGGTAGGCGATGCAACTCTCGCGCACAAGAAAGGGATGGTCGCCGGGGCGCACGAGGACGCAAGACTCGTCATGCCAAAGGCGGCCCGGACGGTGCGTGGTCACGTTCACGACTGCGATCCAGCCTTCAGGCGTGGGTTCGCTGATGACGACCCAGAGGTGGCCATCGGGGTCACGGCCAAAGACTGAGCCAAAGAAGGTATCACCGATCCTGATCATTCCCTCACGGTCAGCATCAACTCCAGGTGCGCTGCGGCAAGACTGGCCGCCTCGGCGATGTCTTCTTCCGGTACACCTTCCAACCGCATGATCGCCGCCGGATCGATCAGACACGAGCCGGCCTGCGGCGCTTCCCATTCCGGAAGCCCGCGGGTGAGTTCGATCAATTCGGCGTCGGTCAGCGAGCCGTATTCAGCCATGACCTCGTTGATCATGCGCCGCGAGAACTCCGGCAGCCAACCCAATTCCCCATGACCAACTGCGCCAACGCAGCCGTGCTCGGACGGCGTGACATGTTGAGGCCAACACGAGTTCGCAGGCAGTTCGTGCCCCCTTGCCAGCTTCAGCACTTGCTCTACTGCTGGGCCGTCCGCCAGCGCAACCAAGCGATCACGAGTGACGGTCGCACCTTGCGCAAGCAGCGACTTGCGATCGGCGAGATACAACAGTTTGGACAGTTTCAGATAGGACATCGGCCCGTCATAGCGCGATAGCAAATAACAGGCTGCATCGGCGATCCGATGCTCTTCGAAGGCGAACTCCATCATCTGGCCCATACGGAACCACCCCTCAGGGAATGAGCGTATCGAATTCCAGCTCAGACGCGGGCGGTGGCGGCGCCGTCAACCGCGAGAGTTTCGCCGGTGATGAAACCGCTGTCGGAGGCCAGCCCGACGACCGCTGCGCCGACGTCGGCGGGCTTGACGAGCGCTTTGGCGGGGAGCATCCGCGAGACGGATTGGGCTGCGTCGCCCTCGCCGAAGCCGTGTTGACCCTCGTAGATGCCGACCTGGATTGTGTTCACCGTGATGCCGGTTCGCGCCCACTCCTGGGAGAGCGCACGGCTCAGTGAGAGCAAGCCGCCGTGCGCGGCGGCGTAGGCGGTGGTGTTGGCGACGCCGCGCGCGGCGAGCACACTGACCAGATTAATGATCCGTCCGTAGCCGACTTCTTTCATCGGGGCGGCGGCGGCTCGCGCGACGAGCGCCGGGCCGATCAGGTTCGCGCCGAGAATGGCATCCCAGTCGGCCGGTGAGAGTGCTTCGAGCGGAGCCGCGGCCACGAGATCGGCAGCGTTGACGAGGATGTCGAGCCGCCCGAACTCGGAGAGCACCCGCCCGACGGCTGCATCGACGCTGGCGGGAGAGGTTGCATCGAGCGTGATTGCGGCATTGCCGCGTCCCAGCGACCAGACCTCGTTGGCGACTGAGTTGACCCGCATGACCTCTTGCGGTCCGGCGCGCAGACTGGCGACGGCGACATCCGCGCCGGCTTCAGCGAGAGCAACCGCAGCGGCGCGCCCGAGCGGGTCGCCCGCGCCGACCACGAGCCCCGCGCGTCCGCTCAGGCGGAACGGATCGTCGGCCGGCTCGGGATTGGGAGTGGGTACAAATTCGTCGGGCATCAGACCGGCTCCGTGAGAGGGACGTTCGGGGCCCATCCGGTCGGGCCGATCATGGCGAGTCCGCCGCCGTCCTGGGCGATCGTCTCGCCGTTGATGCCGGCGGCGGCGTCGGAGGAGAGGAAGACCGCGAGCGGGCCCATCTCCCAGGCCAGTCCCACGCGCCCGACGGGGATGAAGCGTCCGCCGCGCCAACGCGCGAGCGCCTGCTCGGTGTGAGGGAAGATGCCAGGCGCGATGCAGTTGGTGCGGACGCCGGCGGGACCATACGTCACCGCCAGCGAGCGCGTGAGGTTGACCACGCCAGCCTTGGCCGAGACGTACATCCAGTTGTCGCGGCCGCCGCGCAGACCGAACCCGCTGGCGACGTTGATGATCACGCCCGAGCCGCGCTCGGTCATGTGGGGGAGGACGGCGCGGGCGCAGAGCATCTGCGAGGTGAGGTTCATGTCGATGCCCCAGCGCCACTGCTCGTCGGTCAGTTGCTCCAGCGGCGAGCCATCGCCCTCAGCGCCGCCGCCGGCGTTGTTGATCAGGATGTCGACGCGCCCGAAGTGATCAAGCGTGGCGTCGACCATCGCCTGGACGGCCTGCGGGTCGGTGACGTCGGTGGCGATCGAAATCGCCTCGCCGCCGCGTTCGGCGACGAGGGCGGCGGTCTCTTCAAGCTGCGACAACGTACGCGAGGCGCCGGCGACCTTGGCCCCGGCGTCGGCATAGGACATTGCCATGGCGCGGCCGAGGCCGCGTCCTGCTCCGGTGAGCAGGACGACCTGACCGTCGAGTCGGAATCGGTCGGGAGTAGCCATGATGACCTACGTCGCTGCCGCCTTGCGCTGCTGCGCTGCGGTGGATCCACGCCCGTCGCCGAACTTGTTGTCGCGCCATTCGAGCGCGGCTTTGAGGCCTTTCTCGCGCGACATCTTGCCGAATTCCTGGACGGCAGGCGCGAGGTGAGCCCGGGCGTCGTTCTCGGAGGCGAGCCGCTGGAGCGTGCGCGCGCCCATGATTTCGAGCCCGAGGTTGACGATCCGCTTGTTCGCGGAAAGCAACTCGTGGTCGATCATCGCCATCTTGTCGGCGAGTTCCTCGACGGTGTCGTTGAGCTGGTCGGCGGGCACCGCGTCGTAGACCAGGCCGCGCCGCGCCGCTTCAGCGCCCGAGATTGAGTCGCCGGTCAGCAGCATCCGCTTGGCGAACTGCGGCCCGCCGTGGTAGAGCCACATGTGCGCCGGCGGAGCGCCCATCGCGCGGACGGGCGGAAAGCCGATCACGGCGTCCTCGGCGGCGATGATGATGTCCGAGAGCAGCACGAGGTCGGTGCCGCCGGCGAGGCAGTAGCCATGCACCTTGCCGATCACCGGCTTGTGCATGTCGAAGATGGCCATCCGCGCGCGCTGGGCCTTCTCCATGCCCCAGGTGTCGTCGTCGAAGCTGACGCGGCCGCGGTAGACCTTGTCGTAGGTCTCCTGCGAGTCGCGGGTCGAACCGGTCAGGTCGTAGCCGGCGGAGAACGCGCGTCCGGCCCCGCTGAGGATCACGCAGTGGACGCCGGTGTCGTTGTCCGCCTCCCACATTGCCTCAGAGAGTTCGTCCTGGAGGGCGATCGAGAGGGCGTTCAGCTTTTCTGGTCGGTTGAGCGTCACATAGGCCTTACGGTCGCGTACCTCGTAGAGGATGTTCTCGAAGTCGGTCATGAGGGGTCTCCTGGCTATCAGTAGAGGTCGGTGGGGTCAGTCTAAGGGACTCGCTCACGCTCGCGGCGCGATGGACTCGCCCGACTCAAGAGCGGTGATGAGATCCAAGAGACCAGCGGGCTCCCAGCTTCGGCGGCTGGGAGAGTCGTGACGCACGGGAATCAGTACGCCCGCTGTCTCAAGCTGTCGTAGCGCATGATCGACTGCTGGCAGGCTGCGTCCAGTGAGGTCAGTCGCATCGGCGCGGTTCAGGACCGGATATGCCGGCAGCGCATCAATGATCATCCAGGCGGCCGCGTCGGAGCGGGGATTCGCACCGGCGCGCAGCCGCTGACGCCAGTCGGTCAGCAGCTCGGTCACTGACGCGCGGTAATGCTCCGCAAGCTGCACACTTCGCCCCGCAGCGGTGACAAACTGCAGCAGCCATGTGTCAAGGTCATCGGCGCGGAACGCGGTCAGCCCGCCGATGTAGGCACGACGGTTGAGCGAGAGCGCCACGCTGATCGGAGGCGCGATATTCGGCGCGAGCCCGCGTCGCCGCAGCAAAATGTGGACGAGGGCGCGCCCGGTACGACCATTGCCGTCCTCGAATGGGTGAATCGTCTCAAATTGTGCATGAGCGACTGCTGCCTGAAAGAGCGGCGGAACCTCGTCGGAATTGCAGAACGCGCAAAGGTTATCCATCAACTCAGCGACGTACTCGGCGGGTGGGGGCACGTAGTCAGCGCCGCACGGGTTGTAGTCGTTGCCGCTGATCCAGTTCTGCGATGTGCGTATCCGGCCCGCGGACTGCAATCGCCGCCGCATGAGCGTGTGATGGACGCTGAGCAACTCGCGAGTGCTCAGTTGTTCGACCTTCGCCGCATCCCCAATTGCGAGCTGCATTGCTTCGATGTTGTCGATGACTTCGCGGGCTTGGGCGCCAACGCGCCGCCCGACGCGCAAGCGGGCCTCCGCACGGGCGAGTTGACGGGCGTCGACCTGTATCCCTTCGATCCGTGACGATGCGATCGACTCAGTCCGCATGAGCAGGTGTGCGAGCGGATCGAGCAAGCGGTCGTCGTGCTGCTGCAACCGCTGGATCGCGCTCTCGGCGTCAGCGAGATCTGCGGCGACGTCGATCGGCAAGCGAAATTGCGCCACATCGAGCGAGTCAGGGATGAACGCTTCGTAGCCGCACTCCCGACGGAAGCGCCGGGGCGCAAGGGAGGACGGCTCGCTCTGCCAGACCTGATGCACTAGACGACCGCGCATAGTTCCTTTGTCCGATCACGCAGCGAGAATAAGTTTACGTCATATCCTTTGTTTTGCGTGCGCGATAACGACTGGATCGGGATCGAATCCAGGTCGCCTTTGACGGTCTACAGATGCTTCAAGACCCCGCCGTCCACCTGGAACACCTGACCCGTCACGTAGCCGCTTGCCCCGCCCACCAGATAGACCGCCAGCGGCGCTACGTCCTCCCCCGTTCCGAAGCGGCGCAAGGGGATGAAGCGCAGCAGCAGGTTGTCCTCGACCGCGGTCGGGCCTCGGCCCACGCTCGCATCCGTCCAACCGCTGACGATCGCGTTGACCGTGATCCCGTTGGGGGCGTGTTCCTGGCTCAGCGCGCGCACGAGGCCGATCACGCCTGCCTGGGAGGCGGCGTAGAGACTGAGGTTGGTGAGGCCTCTGACGGCGGGCGCGTCAAGCAGCGCGAGCAGACGGCCGGGGCCGCCGCGAAACTCACGGCTGGCGCTGCGGAAGGCGGCGTAGACCCCGCCCAGATTGGCGGCCAGCACGCGCTGGACATCGGCATCGAGCGTCTTCGTGATCGGGCCGGTGTGCCAGAGGCCGGGCGCGACGATCGCCGCGTCGAGGCCGCCGAGCTCCTTGCTCAGTTTGCGCGTCGCCACTTGCACATTGGTGCCGTTGGCGAGATCCACGGCTTCGGTGGGGCCGCCGGCTGCGGCTTTCTTGAGCCGGAAGAGCGATGTGCCGTCGGTGGCGGCGCTGGTCACGCCGACCAGCGCTCCCGCCTCCCGCAAGGCTTCGACCGCAGCAGCGGCGGCGGGACGCTCGGCTCCGTAGACGATCACGCGCCGTCCGCTCAGGTCAAAGCCTTGCAGTTTGCCTGCGGCCACTGCGGGCGGCGGCAGCGGATTGCGATCGCTCATCTCGATACTCCGCCAATCCCGCTGGTGATGTCCCAACCGGTTGGAGCCAGACCTCCGGCTAAGCCGCCGCCGTCGATCACGAACGCCTCGCCGGTGACGTAGGCCGATGCGTCGGAGGCGAGGTAGACCGCCAGCGGCCCCAACTCCCACGCTTCACCCACGCGACCAACCGGAATGCGTGATCCCTGATTGCGGGCTAGCTCGATCTCTTCGGATTCATGCAGGGTTCGCTGGAGCACAAAGCCGGGCACGATGCAGTTGACGCGGATCTGCTCACGCGCGAGCTGGGTAGCGAGCGCCTGCGTGAGCGTGATCACGCCCGCCTTAGCCGCGCCGTAGACGATCAGCCGCGCGTCGCCGCGCAGGGCGGTGCCCGAGGCGACCGTGATGATGTTGCCGCCGCCGCGCTCTTGGAAATGACGGGCGGCGGCGCGGGCGCAGTAAAAGGCACTGGAGAAATTGATGTCAACCGTGTCGCGCCAGTCGGCGTCCGAGACTTGGGTCACGTGTTTGCCGGCGGACGAGCCGCCGCCGCCAGCATTCGCGATCATCACCTCGAAACCGCCCCATTCAGCAATTGTGCGGTCAACTAGCGCGTCCACCTGCGAGGAATCGGTGACGTCGGTGGGGATCACGAGCGCTTTGCGTCCTCGCGCCTCGATCTCTGCGGCGACTGAGGCGATCTGGGCTTCGGTGCGGGCTGCGCAGACCACATCAGCGCCCGCGTCGGCGAGATGCAGCGCCATCTGACGGCCCAGACCGCGACCGGCCCCGGTCACGATCGCCCGCTTGCCGTCCATCCGCAGCAATTCCAGCATGGCTCGCAGCATAGACCGCTATTATTCGCGCAGCCGCTTGACAGTCTCAGCAAACGCAGAGGGAGTACCGCATGGCTATCGGATTGACCGTCGAATTCACGATCGGGGAAGGCCAGAACGAGGCCTTTGAGACCTTCATGGCGGGAGCGACCGCCAAGGTCAAGGCGGAAGACGCCGGCTGCAACAACTACGACCTCTTCCGCAGCGTCGATGACGGCACGCGCTACCTGCTCTTCGAGAACTGGGCCACGGAAGCAGACCTGACCGCGCACGGAACCTCGCAGGCAATGGCGGGGATGGCGGGAATCCGAGAGTTTCTGACAGGACGCCCGGTCCTGCACCGGTACGACGTCGACGACTAGATCCAGACTGGCGCGCCGCGCCGGGAGATATCAGAGAGGACCAAACGATGCCCGACCAGATGGGCTCCGAACTGCTTGCCCGCCAGATGGTGAACGAGGGGGTTGAGGACCTCTTCTACATCATGGGCGGCCCGATCATTGAGGCCGCCGGCTTCGCCGCCGAGCACGGCATCCGCACAATTGACTGCCGACACGAGCAGGGTGCAGCGATGGCCGCGCACGGCTACGCCCGCGTCAAGCGCCTGCCCGGCGTCTGCATGGCCGCTTCCGGACCGGCCACGACCAACCTGCTCACCGGCGTCGCCAACGCCTACCTCGACGGCGTACCGATGGTCGCCCTGGGTGGCGCGGCGGCGTTCTCGTCATTCGAGCGGGACGACTTCCAGGAGTACGACCAGCTGGCGATGGCGGTACCGGTCACTCGCTGGGCCAGCCGTGTGACGCACTCGGCGCGGATGCCCGAGTTCTTCAACCTCGCCTACCGCGAGGCGCAGGGACCCAAGCCCGGCCCGACCTATCTCGATCTACCTGGCGACACCCTCTACCAGCAGTCGGACGACGAGACCGTCTGGTTCCCCGACGCAGGCGCGGCACGCTCCCGACCGGGCGCCGACCCCGACCAGGTCACGGAAGCGATTGAGTTGCTGTCCAAGGCCGAGCGCCCGATCGTGCTGACCGGCACCGGCATCTTCTGGTCAGATGCCTCGGCTGAACTCCAAGAGTTCGTCGAGACGACCAGCATCCCCTTCTACACGACCCCACAGGGTCGCGGCGTCGTCCCCGAGGACCACGACCTCTGCTTCATCGCTGCTCGCAGCAAGGCGTTCCGCGAGGCAGACGTGGCGCTCGTCGTGGGTACCCGCCTCAACTTCGTCGTCGGCTCCGGTCTGCCCCCGCGCTGGGCGCCCGACCTCAAGGTGATCCACGTCGACACCGACCCGACTGAGATCGGTCACAACAAGGAAGCGGCAGTGGGCATGGTCGCCGACGCCAAGCGCGCGCTGGTCGCGTTGACCGCGGCCGCCAAAGAGGCCGGCCTCACCGGGCCGACCGGCTGGCTCGCCGAACTGCGCGAGTCGGACGACAACCGCCGCCAGCAGTCGCTCGAACAGGCGCACTCGTCCACCGTGCCGATTCACCCGCTGCGCCTGGCCGACGAGGTCGTGCAGCGCATGGATCGCGACGCGATCGTCTGCGTTGACGGCAATGCGACGCTGGCCTTCGCGCGCCAGTACATCCCCTCCTACGCCGAGGGCGGCCGGCTCAACCCCGGCCCCAACGGCTGCATGGGCGTGGGCCTGCCCTACGTGCTCGGAGCCAAGGCCGCCGCCCCGGAGCGGCAGGTGATCGGCTTCGTCGGCGACGGCTCGTTCCTGATGAACTGCCAGGAGATCGATACGATGGTCCGGCACAACCTGCCGGGCACGATCGTGATCTCGAACAACGCCGGTTGGACCGCAGGCTCGAACGACACGCCAGGCCGACCGCTCGGTTACGGACAGCGCTACGAGGACATCGCGGTCGCGCTCGGCGGACACGGCGAGCACGTGACCAAGCCCGAAGAGATCGGCCCTGCGATCGAGCGGGCGATGGAATCCGGCCTGCCCGCCGTCGTCAACGTCGAGGTCGAGCAGCACGCCATGCCCGGCCAAGCCCGCTTCGGCGGCTACTCGGCGACCCTCAGCCGCTAGGCATCAATCGGTCAGAAACAGCCACAGAGGCGGGGTTATGGCCCCGCCTCTGCGATTTGCAAAGGACTGACCCATGGCATCTGTCCCAGCCGAACACGCCGACCTCGTCGGCGCGCCTCACTTCGCTCACCTCGTCACCGTCAACCGCGACGGCTCGCCGCAGTCCTCGCCGATCTGGATCCGGCCCGAGCGCGTCGCCGACAACGGCGCAGTCGAATCGATCTTCTTCGTCACCGGGCTGCGCTACCGCAAGGCGCTCAATATGCAGCGCGAGCCGCGCGTGGCGCTCTCGATCCACGGCGCCGACCAGCCCTACCGAATGCTCGAGATCGTCGGCACCGCTTCGATGGAGCCGCGCACTTCGTGGGACGCGCTCGACGCACTCTCAAACCAGTACATGGGTCGCGACTACCCCTTCAAGGGCGACGATCCCGCCGGCTGGCACGTGACCGTCGAGATCGACCGCGTCACCCTGCCCAACGACGGCCCGCAACCGCCCTCCGTCGATCCCCCTGCCTCCGGCTCCGATCTGCTCAGCCCGCCTCACTTCGCCCACATCGCCACGGTCAGTTCGACCGGTCAGCCACGCTCATCCGTGGTCTGGCACCGACGACCTGAGGGCGGTGGCGAGAACGATATCGAGTTCTGGACCAGCGCCGAAACGCTCAAGACCAGGCACCTGCGCAACAACCCCGCGATCGCCGTCAGCATCCACGACGAGGTCGACCCCTACCGCTACACCGAGCTGCGGGGACAGGCGCAGATCACCCCGATCGACGGGCGCCGGATGGCCGACGAGTTGACGCAGCTCTACTGGAAGCTGGACGAGTTCCCCATGGACGTGAGCGAGATGAACAGTGTCGCAATCCGGGTGGAGACGACCCACCGCGTCGGCTGACCGCCGATCCTGACCCCGCGCCGTATAGGAGATCCCCATGGCAACCGTCCCGCCCGAATTCGCCGACCTCTGCGGCGCGCCCCACTTCGCTCACATCGTCACCGTCAACCGCGACGATTCGCCTCAATCTTCGGTCGTCTGGTTCCGGCCCGAAACCGTCAATCCCGATGGATCGGTGTCGTCGGTCTACTTCGTGACCGGTCAGCGCTACCGCAAGTCGCTCAACATGCAGCGCGAGCCGCGCGTCGCCATCTCCGTCCACGACGCCTCGAACCCCTATCGCACGCTGGAGATCGTTGGTACGGCCTCGCTCTCGCCCCGCACCTCCTGGGACGACGTCGACGAGATCTCCCGCAGCTACATCGGCGTGGACTACCCCAACAAGGGTGAAGGCTCAGCCGACGGCTGGGGCGTCACGGTCAGCGTCGAGCGCGCGGTCACGCTCGACTTCACGCCCGAAGAAGTGGTCGATCCGCCGGAGCCGGGCACCGACCTGCTGAACCCGCCCCACTTCGCCCACATTGCGACGGTCAGCTCGACTGGTCAGCCGCGATCCTCGGTCGTCTGGCACCGACGCGCTTCCGGCGGCGGCGAGGACGACATCGAGTTCTGGACGATGCCGACGACCCTGAAGACGCTGCACCTGCGCCGCAATCCCGCGATCGCCGTGAGCATCCACGACGAAGCGAACCCCTACCGCTACACAGAAGTGCGCGGCCGCGCGACGTTGACAGCAGTAGAGGGGCATCAGATGCTCGACGAACTCACCCCGCTCTACTGGAAGCTGGACAAGTACCCGGACGAGCGCGACGACGGTTACGACCTCACCGAGGGCGTAGTGGTGCGGGTTGAGGCCACGCACCGAGTCGTCTACGGAGAGTAGGCGTAGCCTTCGCCGGCGCTACTCCGACGCCATTGCCTCGATCGCGGCGTTCATCTCCTCGGGCGAGACCTCGAGCAGATGCTGGTGGAACCACCAGCGGTGGCCCTCGAGGTCGTGCGCCCGATAGGTCCGGTCGCCGAAGAACTGATCCTCAGGCTCCTGGATGATCTCCGCGCCCTCCGCCTTCGCCCGCTCGTAGTGCGCATCGACATCGTCGACGTAGAGCATGTAGCAGGCGTGCAGATGCGGCAGCGAGCGCGGGCTGCCGAGCCCGCCCTCCGGCCAGTGCGAGGCCAGCGCGATCCTGGCCCCGTTGCAGTGCAGTTCGGCGTGACCAATGCTGCCGCCCGGCATCTCCAGCCGATAGTCCTCTTCAAACCCGAACGCCCGGCAGAGAAACTCAATCGCCGCCGGCGCGTCGTCGTAGGACAACTGCGGCACAACCCCCTGCGCCGCCGCTGGTGCTGGTTCCGTCATGATCTCACTCACCCATCTCAGCCATCGCTGCGGCTGCGGCGGCCATCTCTTCCGGTGTGACATCGCGCACATGCTGATGGAAGTCCCAGCCCACGCCCTCGGGATCGAGCGCGCGGTAGGTGCGATCGCCATAGAACTGGTCAGCCGGCTCCTGCACGATCTGCGCGCCGGCCTCCCTGGCCTGTTCGCAGTGCGCATCGACGTCATCGACGTAGACCATGACCGAGGCATGAACGCCGCCCAACGACTTCGGGCTGCTCAAGCCGCCCTCGGCGAACTCACTGGACAGCATCACTGTTTCGCCGCCCAGCAGCAGTTCGCAGTGGCCGATCGAATCATCGGGGCCCTCGATCAGCAGACCTTGCTCAAAGCCGAATGCGTCGATCAAGAACTCGATCACCGCTTTCGGATCCGAGTAGTTGAGGTACGGCACGATCCGCTGGCTGCCTTCCGGTGGGTTCTGAACCATCTTCCTGTCCTTTCCGACGGCTCCGGGCCGTCTCGATCTACTGGTTCGTTCGAGACCTGCTAGCGCGATGAAACCGCCTCCATCGCGGCGGCGGCCTCGGCGTCGTTCACCACTCGAAGCTGCTGCTGAAACGTCCAGCGGTGCCCTTCGAGGTCCTGCGCCCAATACGAGCGCGTCCCCCAGAACTGGTCTTCCGGCTCCGCCAGAATCTCCGCTCCCTCGGCTTGAGCACGTGCGAAATGCGAGTCAACGTCGTCCACATAGACGGAGATCTGTTGGTGAATGCCCGGCAAATCCCGGGGCGAGAACGTGCCCGCCTCCTCGAACACCGAAGCGAGCATGACTTGATCCCCGTTGAAGCTCAGCGCCGCATGTCCGATCCGGCCATCCCCGACCGGCATCCGCCGCACTTCCTCGAACCCGAACACCCGGCAAAGCCACTCAATCGCCGCCGGCGCGTCGGCGTAGGTCAGGTAAGGAATGATCCGCTGGTGATCCAGGCCAACCGCTTCCGTCATCGAACGCGCTCCCAATC
Source organism: Dehalococcoidia bacterium (assembly GCA_963555985.3). Classification (GTDB taxonomy): domain Bacteria; phylum Chloroflexota; class Dehalococcoidia; order Bin125; family Bin125. The sequence goes on along the minus strand of OY820591.1, from coordinate 3,041,260 downwards.
GCATGAGGTCGTGCTACTGTGAATCGCAGCGCAACCAATTTCCTATCTGGTCATTGCACTCTAATGAACTAAGGTTCCGCACCTCAAGTCGAAACGACAGAACTGTAATCCAATTAACAGATCGTCTCAATTCAACACGCCCCTCCGCTCTCCTCTCCCCCCGCACTGCGGGGGGGAGATGTCACATAGCGACAGGGGAGGCGACTCGCCCAAATGCCCCCGCGCAAGTCTCTGCCCTAGCGCGCTATCCACCTATCCGATAGCCTCAAACACGTTGCCCGCCGTGGGGCGGGGTCATGCTGCACAGCGCAGAATTGGGCGGACGACCGATCCGCCAGGGAGAGGAACCCATGGACCTGGGACTGACTGAAGAGCAGGAACTGCTGAAGAACTTCGCGCGCGACTTCCTGACCAACGAATGCACCGAAAAACTCGTCCGCGACATGGAAGAGGACGAGCGCGGCTACACCGACGACCTCTGGAACGGCATGGCCGAGCAGGGCTGGATGGGCCTGATGACCGCCGAAGACCTGGGCGGCGAAGGTCTCACCTTCCTCGACTTCTGCGTCCTGCTCGAGGAATTCGGGCGCGCTCTCGTGCCAGGTCCGTTCATTAATACCGTGCTCACCTCGGCCTTCGTCGAGGCGATCGGCAGCGACGCCCAGAAGCAGCAGTACTGCACCGCTGTCGCATCCGGTCAGCACGTGATGACCTTGGCCCTCACCGAGCCCTCCGCCCGCTTCGACAGCACCGGCATCGAAGCGACCGCCGAGGCCGACGGCGACGGCTACGTGCTCAACGGCACCAAGCTCTTCATCCCCGACGCCCACGTCAGCGACACCATCCTCGTCGTCGCTCGCGCCGACGGCTCCGAAGGCGATGAGGGCGTCTCGATGTTCCTCGTCCCCGGCAACGCCGAGGGCCTTAGCACGACCGTCCTCCAGACCATCGCCGCCGACAAGCAGTGCGAGGTCAAGCTCGACGGCGTCCGCGTCGGCGCCGATGCGCTGCTGGGACCCGAAGGCGGAGCCTGGCAGATCATCGAGGTCGCCAAGCGCTATTACACCGTCGCCTACTGCGCCTACCTCGTCGGTCTGGCCCAGCGCGACTTCGAGATCTCGGTCGACTACGCCAAGGAGCGCATCCAGTTCGGTCGCCCGATCGGCTCCTTCCAGGCGATCCAGCACAAGGCCGCCGACATGATCACCGACGTCGACGGCTCCCGCTTCATCATGTACCGCGCCGCCTGGGCCGTGACCGAGAACGAGCCCGACGCCGACCTCCAGGTCGCCATGGCCAAGGCCTGGTGTTCCGACGCCACCCGCCGCGTGGTCGCCCACGGCCAGCAGATCCACGGCGGCATCGGCTTCACCAAGGAGTACATCATCCAGCTCTACTTCCGCCGCCAGAAGATGGCCGAGCTGATGTGGGGCGACGCCGACCACCACCGCGAGAAGGTCGCGGATCTGCTCAACATCTAGCGCTGCACTCTCTGACCAGGCGGCATTCGGTAAGATGGCGGTGGATCGTCTCTAGCAAGGAGATGACAGTGAGCGTGTTGCCGCATATCCGCCTGTACGACGTCATTCGGGCAAAGTGGGGAGATGAGGATGCGGGCAAGTTTATGGCCGCGCTTGACGACGACCTCGAACAGCGCGTCAGGAAGATCATTTCCGAAGCCAAGCTCGACATCATCAAGGTCGTCATCACTGTGGGAGGCCTGATCATCGCCGCGATGGGCACGTGTACAGGCATCCTGATCGCGGTACTGGCCTAAACCCCCGCTGCGTCGCTAGCTGCTGCCCAGACTCAGACCGACCCGCGCGTTGCAGAACTCTCCCCCCGCACTGCGGGGGGAGATGCCGCGCAGCGGCAGAGGGGGGTCCGGAACCTCCGCAGCACTATCCAAATCCATCCAAAACTATCCAGAATCATCCACCCCCGATCAGCGATTCTCCCAGCCAAAACAGGAGATCGTCGATTCACCCGCCCTGGGAAAAAACAAACCACCCATCCAAACTATCCACCCGCCTTCCCTCGTCCCGATCACTCCCCCTCGCGCTCCAAACGCTCCCGCTTGCGGTGAAACCAGACGCCAATCAGAAATCCCGCGATCCCAAGTCCGACCGTTGCGCCGCCCGCGGCCGCCCAGACCCAGACCGGCGCCGAATAGCGGCTCCCGGACTCCGCTGCGAACGTGACCCCGTACGTCGACATCCACACCGCGATGCCAACCAACAACGCGCCGAATCGCCGCATCGCAACGTCCTCTCGCTATCCACGCTCAGGATAAGGGTGAGGCGGAACGTTCGCGCCTCTGCGCGCATCGGCTAGCCTCAAGTGCATGTCACAGCGACGCCGACGCCGACCCGCCCGCTCCGAGGATCAGCAACCGACCACGCGCTCCTCGATCGCCAGACTCTCCTTCCCCAATTCCGACACGATGCGCGTGCGCACCTTTTGGTCGCCTCTGCCCAACTGGGCCTACGGCGCGGTTCCAGGCGTGATCGGCGCGATCATCGCCGCCCTGCTGATCGGCGGCGACGACCTGATCGGCGCCCTGCTGATCGGCGCCGCCGCCGGCTACTTCGGCGGCGGCATTCTTTGGGCGATCCTCGGCGTGATCGGCGGAGACGTGCTCGAAATCGACTTCGATCTCAGCGCTGATGTCGGGCGTGTGCATCAATCGATGCTCTGGGTGATCAACCGCGACTGGAGCTTCGAGCTCTACGACGTGGAAACCGTGCGCATCACGCGCCAACGCTCGCGCCCGCTCCTGCTCCAATTCAGCGGCTCCTACAGCAACTATCTCAACTTCGCCGACGGAACCCAGCTCCGCGTGGGCCGCTTCCCGACCGAACGCGAGTCGCTGGATGTCGCCGATGCGGTCAGCAACTTCATCGGCGTCCAGCTTGAGCGCCCCGAGTAGCAGTGCCCATGACCTCCCCCGCTGAGGCTCGAGCCCGCTTCGAGACCGCGCTGACCGACCGGCCCAAGCCGCTCCGCCGGCATACCCAGCGCGTGATCGACGGCGCACTCCACCTCGCCCAAATCCACGAGCTCGACCCCGAAGTCTGCGCCGCCGCCGCAACCGGACACGATCTCTTCCGCCACCTCGACCCCGCCGACATCCTCGAACGCTCCCGCGCTCGCGGACTCACGATCACCGACGCCGATCGCGCCGCGCCGATCGTTCTGCACGGCCCGCTCGCCGCGCATTACGCCGCCCGCGAACTGGAGATCGAGCACGACGACATCCTCAGCGCGATCCACTACCACACCACTGCCCATCCCGATCTCTCCGAAGAAGCGCTAGCCGTCTTCCTCGCCGACAAGGTGGATCCGAACAAAGTCAAGCGCGATCCTGGTCTGGCCGTCGTTGCCGCCGCCGCCGAACGCGACCTCTATGCCGCTGCCACGCTCTTTCTCGAGCGCCGCCTCAGTCAGCAACTCGCCTCGGGGCAGCAACTGCACCCGCTCGCCGTCGAGTCCCGCAACGCCTTCTTGCAGCGTGTCTGAGTTCCTGCACCATGCCTGACGAGACACCTGCCAACGACAGCGCCGAACAGGAAGGCGCAGCCGTCGGCCGGATCGTCGACGGCGCGCATCAGAGCGAGTCCGACGCCGGCGAGCGCTCCCTGCGGCCTTCCCGCCTGACCGAGTTCGTCGGCCAGGCCACAGCGCATGAAGCGTTGGGAATCGCAGTCGATGCAGCCCGCGCGCGCGAAGAGCCGCTCGATCACCTGCTCCTCTACGGCCCGCCCGGACTGGGCAAGACCACGCTGGCCCGCATCGTCGCCGCCGAACTCGGCGTCAGCCTGCGACCATCCTCCGGCCCCGCCATTCAGCGCCCGGGCGACCTCGCCAGCCTGCTCAGCACCCTCCAAACCCACGACGTGCTCTTCATCGACGAGATTCACCGCCTCCCGCGCGGTGTCGAAGAAGTGCTCTATCCGGCGATGGAGGACTTCGCCCTTGATGTGCTGATCGGCAGAGGACCCGGCGCGCGCAGCGTCCGTCTCGCGATCAAACCCTTCACCCTGGTCGGCGCGACCACCCGCTTCGCCATGCTCTCTCCGCCCCTGCGCGACCGCTTCGGCATCGTCCAGCGGCTCGACTTCTACAGCCCCGAAGAACTCGAACTCGTCGTGAAGCGCTCCGCTCACGCGCTCAATGTCGAGCTCGAACCCGCTGGCGCCGAGACGCTCGCCCGCCGCGCTCGCGGCACTCCCCGGATCGTCAACCGCCTGCTTCGCCGCGTGCGCGACTTCGCCGAAGTCCGCGCCGACGGCGTGATCACCGAAGCCGTCGCCGACGAAGCCCTCTCCCGCCTCCAAATCGACGAACTCGGCCTCGACGAACGCGACCGCGGCCTCCTCCACACCCTGATCACCCGCTTCGATGGCGGCCCTGTCGGCCTGGACACCCTCAGCGCCGCCATCGCCGAAGAGACCGATACGGTCATGGACGTTTACGAGCCGTTCCTGATGCAGCTGGGCTTCCTCGCCCGCACCCCAAGGGGCCGCATCGCCATGCCGGCCGCATGGAGTCACCTGGGCCTGACGCCCCCAAACGGCGGGCCCGATCAAGGCACACTGTTCGATGCGAGCTAGCAGCGTTTCCGAAGCTGAGCGTGCAGCCCGTGGCCTCCCCCAGAGGAGACCTGCGCGTAATCCCCATTTCCGTCATTCCCGCGCAGGCGGGAAGGTGGGTTCACATTGCAACTGCAACAACTGCCGACCGAAGACTTCGGCCGGGGAGAGGTAGTCGAGGCACTGGCGGGGGGTGTTGTTGTACAACTGCAGCACTTCGATCAAACGCGCGAGGCTGAGTTGGGCGAGGTCGAGCCGGCGCGGCAGGACCCGGCGCAGGCGTCCGATCGCATTCTCGATCCCGCCCTTCTGCCAGGGCGCGTAGGGGTCGCAGAAGAAGGTCTCCACGCCCAGCCGGTGCAGTTCGTAGTGGCGGGCGAACTCGGTCCCGTTGTCGAACGCGACCGTGCGCCGCAGGGCGGGCGGCCAGGCGCGGAGCAGGCTGAGCAGCAGGCGCGCGACCGGAGCGGCCGCCTTGCCCGCCACGGGCAAGCCCACGAGCAGCCGCGAGGAGCGCTCGTGCAGCATCAGCAGGAGCGGACCGCCGCGCCCGAAGAGCATCAGGTCGGCCTCCCAGTGACCGGCTTCGAGCCGCCCGGCGGCCGCCGCCGGGCGCTCGCTCAGGGGCCGCCGCAGTTGGATGCGCTCGACCGAACTGCCGCCTTTGCGCCCGCGCCAACCGCGTTTCGCCTTGCGCCGCGGCAGATACTGGCGCCAACCGCCGCCGCGGCCGGGCTTGGCCCGCGAGGCTTGGGCGTAGATGAAGCGGTAGATGCTCTCGTGCGAGATCACCGGCGCGCCCGCCTCGCGCGCCAGCCGGCCTGCGACCTGTTGCGGCGAGAGCCCGCGGGCCAACTCGCGCAGCACCCGCGCGCGCAGCTGATCGTCGCGTTCCAGCCGCGAACCGCGCCAGCGCCGCGCCTGGGCCTGTTGCTGGGCGTAGTCGGGACGGTAGCCGTCGCGCGCCGTGTTGCGTTTCAGCTCTCGAGCAATCGTCGATGGCGAGCGATCCAGAGCTGCAGCGATCTGCCGGATCGAGCGCCCCTCGGCCTGTAAGCGGGCAACCGCGCATCGCTCCGCCAGGTCCAACTGCGTGTACTGCGCGCCCATGGGCTCACCTCAATCATCTGTCGCACTTCGTCTGTGAGACTAGGGAATCCATCCGGCTATCTGCTCAGCAAGCACGAAGACAGATCGAATCCCGACGATCAATGATGTACGCGCAGGTCTCCAGAGGGAGAGGTGCTGAGTGTCAGTCGAGGGCGAGGGCTGGTTCGTTTGACTCTGTGCGAGCGCCGGCGCCATTGGCGCCATTGCGACCGTTCGCGCTCGTCCGTTCCCGCATCCGGTCCAGCACCGCCAACGCCGCATCCTCGTCGAACTCGACGCTCTCCTGCTCCGCGTACATCATCCGGTAGAGCTTGGCGTAGTAGCCGTCCAGATCAAGCAGTTCGTCGTGCGAACCCATCTCCATGATTCGGCCGTATTCGAGCACGATGATCCGATCCACCGAGCGGATCGTGCTCAATCGGTGCGCAATCACGAACGCGGTGCGTCCCCGCAGCACTCGTGCAATCGCCTGCTGAATCAGCGCTTCGGTCTGCGAGTCCACGTTCGCAGTCGCCTCATCCAGAATCAGAATGCGCGGGTCGGAGAGAATCGCCCGCGCAAACGCGACGAGCTGACGCTGCCCGATCGACAGATTCTGCGCCCGTTCCGCCAGCGGCGTGTCGTAACCCTGCGGCAGACGCATGATCCACTCGTGCGCGCCGACGACTTCCGCCGCCGCGATCGCCTGCTCCCGCGTCGCCTCCAGATTTCCGTACATGATGTTTTCAAGCACCGTGCCGGAGAATAGGAAGGGGTCTTGCAGCACCACGCCCACGCGATGCACCAACGAGGCCCGCGTCACCTCGCGCACATCGTTGCCGTCGATCCGCACGGCCCCCTCAGTGACCTCGTAGTTGCGCGTAATCAGCGAGGTGATCGAAGTCTTGCCCGCTCCAGTTTCGCCCACCAGAGCGACGGTCTCACCGGGTTGGACTTCCAGATCGAGATCGAAGAGCACCCGCACATCCTCCACGTACTCCAGCGAGACATTGTCGAACTGCACATGTCCGGCGATATCGGGCAGGTCTCGTGCATCGGCGGCGTCCTCAATTTCCGGCGGCGTGTCCAGCACCTCGAACACTCGCTCGGCGCCCGCCATCGCGCGCTGGAACATCGTGTATTGCAGAACCAGATCCCGAACGGGGTCGAAGAAGCGCTGAATCCCGATCGCAAACGCGATGATCGCCGCGATGCCGACCTCCTCAGTGATCGAGCCATTGCTCAGCCGGATCGCTGCCACGACGATGATCAGCGCCGTCGCCACCGCGATCAGGATCTCCACCAGCGGCATGATCGCCGCCGAGAGCATTCCCGCCCGGCGGGTCGCGCGCAGGTTCCAGTTGTTAATCCGGTCGAAGCGGCGCGCGTTCTCGCCTTCGCGGTTGAGGCTTTGCACGACGCGCACGCCGTTGAGGTCTTCGTTCAAGGTCGAGTTGACTGCCGCAATCGCCACCCGCGTCTCCAGGAACACCCGCCGCGCGCGCTTGCTCCACCAGGCCATCGCCACCACCAGAATCGGCAGCACCGCGAACGCCACCAGCGCGAGTTGCCAGTCGATCACCAGCATCACCGCCATGATGATCACGAGTCCGAAAATATCGCCGATCACGGTCAGCACGCCGCTGGTCAGCATCTCTTGCAAGACCTGTACATCGGAGGTGACGCGCGACATGATCGCGCCGACTTCGCCGCGGTCATAGAAGCGATGTTCTAGTCGCATTAGGTGATCAAACACGTCCTGGCGCATCTTGCGCAGGATCGGATGTCCGACGTTGGCCATCAGCCATTGGCGTAAGAACTCCGTCAGCCAGGAGAGGACGACGATCGCGAGGAACGCGCCGGCAATCCAATCGAGGGTTGAGAGCACACCCTCATCGAGCGCGCCCTGTACGGCCTGATAGACCACGAACACCTGGATGTTGAACGCGACGGCGAAGAGCGCATTCGCCGCGATTGCCGCAAACAGACGCTTCTTGTGCGGAGCGATGTAGCGACCGAAGCGGCGCACCAACTGCGGGTTGTAGAGAGTGCCGTATTCCTTCTCCCAGCCGTCGGTGGACATGCGCGAACTGGCCCAACCGCTGCGCGGACCGTGACCGCCGCCGCCCAGATTGGACGACCAGCCGCCCGCCATCCCGCCGCCCATCATGCCCATTAGCTGCTCCCGCCCGCGGCTGCGACAGCCGCTTCGACCGGCTCTCCGGATTCGGACTCGGCGGCGGACTCCTGATCGCGCAGCTCCAGCTCATAGATCTCGCGGTAGAGACCGCCCTCTTCGAGCAATTCGTGATGCTTGCCGCGCTGTACGATCCGGCCCTGGTCAAGCACCAGGATTTGATCGGCTTCACGCACGGAGCGCAGGCGGTGCGCGATCACGAAGGTCGTGCGACCGCGCATCAGCGCCGCCATCGCCTGCTGGATCTCAAACTCGGTGGCCGCGTCCACGCTGGAGGTGGAGTCGTCAAAGATCAGCACACGCGGGTCCATCAGCAGAGCCCGCGCGATCGCGATCCGCTGCTTCTGACCGCCGGAGAAATTCGCGCCCCGCTCTCCCACCCAAGTGTCGTACTTCTCCGGCAGACGGTTGATGAAGTGGTGAATCCGCGCCAGCTTCGCCGCCGCTTCAATCTCCTCGTCCGTCGCGTCAGGGCGGCCGTAGGCGATGTTCTCCTTCAGTGAGGCGGCGAAGAGGAACACTTCCTGCTGCACGATCGCGACCTGTCGGCGGAGTTCTTCGAGCGGCCAATCGCGCACATCCACATCGTCGAAGCGGACAGCGCCCTGGCTGACGTCGTAGAAACGCGGAATCAGGTTCACGATCGTCGATTTGCCCGACCCGGTTCGTCCAAGCAGGGCGATCAACTCGCCGGGTCTGGCTTCTAACTCGATCCCGTGCAGAACCGGCGAGCGCGGATCGTAGGCGAATGCAACGTTGTCAAAGTGCAGCGCTCCTCGCGGGTTCGTCGGCGCAGCTGCGCCGGGACGATCCTGCACTTCCGACTCCTGATCGAGAATCTCGAAGATGCGCACACCCGCCGTCGCCGCGCGGGGGACCATCATCACCATCCAGCCGAGACCGCGAATCGGCATCTGCAAGATGGTGAGGTACATCAGGAACATGGTCAGATCGCCGACCGTGAGACTGCCGTTGATCACCTGGCGTCCGCCGTACCAGATCGTGATCACCACCGCCAGTGCCCCGAGCGCGGTCATCAGCGGCATATTCACCGCCTGCACCATGGAGGCGTCGTAGGAGCGCTGCTGCAACCAGCCCGCTGCGCGGCCAAACTTCTTGCCCTCGAAATCGGCGCGTCCGAACGCCTTCACCACGCGGATGCCCGAGAGCGCCTCCTGGAGCACGATCCCCAGCCGCGCCTGCGACTCCTGCACATCGTTCCAGATCGGGCGCAGCTGCCGCGCGACGATCGCGGAGCGCGCCGAAATCACGATCAGAATTCCCCAGATCATCAGCGTCAGCGGCCAGTTCGTCGCCAGCATCAGCACCGCAGTCACGACCGTGAGCACGACCGTGAAGGTCAGCTGCACACCGCCGAAGTTGATGAACATCCGCACCACTTCGACATCCTGAGTCGCGCGCACCATGATCTGACCGGTCTCCGCGCCGTCGTGGAAGCGGAACGAGAGTGTTTGCAGGCGTTGGTAAATCGCGTTGCGGAGGTCGTAGGCGACGGTCTGGCCGACCCATTCGGCCAGGTAACGCTGGATGAACATCGTGGTACCGCGCAGCACGGCGGCGCCGACCAGCGCCACGCCCGCAACCGCGACCAGCCAGCCGGTGACTCCAACAACGGTGTCGCCGTTGACGATCCTGGTGTCGATTGCGGTGTCCACAGCCCAGCGCAAAAGCACCGGCGTCGCCACCGCGAAGCCGGCCGTGGCCAGAATCGCGATCATCGTGATCAGCAGGCCCTTCCAGTAGGGAAGGGCGAAGCGCATGATCCGCCCGACGGTGATCACCGAGGCGGGCATGCGCGGCCATCGCGCGCGCGGAGCACTGGCAGAGAGGGCGGTCACGGTCTCGCTCCAGCCGGTTGATGGAAAGACGCTCCGGCGGAACGCAGGTCGAATAAGCTCATAGTCCACAGGCATTATAGAGGTCTGCCCAACCCGCCCCTATCTCGCAGGCAACTCTCACACCCGCAAGCCATCTTCCGCCCTCACCAGCACAGAGACGCCGCCATCACCGCCAATCTCACCCTTCGTCATCTCAGCCTGGATGACGTCCCCGTCGTCGCCGCACTTGACCGCCGCATCTTCGCTCGCTCGGCCTGGAGCGAAGCCGCATTCGAGACCGAGCTGATCGAGTCGCGGATCAGCATCCTCTACCTGCTCTGCGCCGATCGGGAGATTCCGCTCAATGCCGAGCGGCTGCTTGGCTACTTCGTCTGCTGGAGCCTGCCCAATCAGCTGCATCTCGCCAACTTCGCCGTCAACCCAGAACATCAACGGCAAGGCTTGGGCGCGCTGCTCCTGCAAACGCTCTTCCGTCTCGCCCAACGGCTCGAGATCGACACCATCGAGCTCGAAGTGCGCCAATCGAATCTCGCCGCGCAACGCCTCTATCAACGACACGGCTTCCGAGCCGTGGGAGAACGCCCCCACTTCTACGAGCACCCCAACGAAACCGCGATCCTGATGGACGGCCCCGTCCCCGCGCGGCTCACATGCAGACTGCCGCGACCCCTAGCAGTTGCTTATCCGGCTGGGCTGCGCCTCGATTGGCGTGACCGTGCGGGGGCATCGCTCGAGCACTGGCCGGCCTAGGAGATCCGGTAGACCACTGCCATACCCACACCTACAACTCCGTCATACCCGCGCTTGCCGCGGCGGAGCGCGGCAATGACGGAGACCTCCAATCCCTCCGCTACACTTTGCCCATGGACGCCAACACGCTCATCAATGACCTGCTCGAACGTGCCCGCTACATCCGCGCGATCGGTCCCACTACCGACGACTTCATGCGCTGGCGCGACTCCGCCGAAGAATTGCTGACCGATCTGCTCGGCGAAGATCACCCTGCGCTGGCTCAATACCGCGAAGCGATCGGCCCGCGCGAGCGGATCGATTCCGAGGGCCTGCAAATTCACGGACCCTTCGGGATGGCCCCGCGTCTGGAGGCGGCTGAAGCCGTGCTCCGCTCGCTGGCTCGCAGCGGCGGGCGCTAGACCCTCGCGCCCGCTTTCATCTCCGCCACTTCCGCGATCAACTCCACCGCCTGCGCGTAGCTCACGTGGGTCGTGTTGATCACGAGGTCGTACAAGACGGGCGACCAGACATCGACTTGCCAGAATTTCTTGTGGAATTCGGCCCGGCCCTTGTTGAATTCCTCGATCCGGCGCGCCGCTGTCTCGGCATCGACGCCTTCCCACTCCTGTACTCGCGCCAACGCCAGAGCGGGTTCCGCCACCAGCTGGACATGCGTCGCGCTCGGATCGCCGCGCAGGATCATCTGACTGCCCCGGCCGATAATCACGACATCCCCGCGCTGCGCAATCGACTCGATGATCTGGCTGGTCGTCGCCAGGATCGCGCGGTCGTCCACCACTCCGGAGCCGCCGTCGGAGAGCTCCTGGTAGCTCTGCGAGAGCATCAGCTCAAGGTTGCCCGAGCCGAGCATCGGATCGATGGCGCCGCCGGCGGCCGAGCGTTCCAGCGCCCGCTGCAAAAAGTGGCCCAAGCGGGCGCGCAGCGAATCGGTGCGCTCGTCCTTCTCGGCCACCTCCGTCACGGTCCGGCCCAACTGCCGCGAGGCATCGACCAGCACGGTTTGGTCGATGTACTCCAAGCCCATCTGCCGACTCAGGCGGCGCGCGACATCGCGCGCGCCTCCGCCGTACTGACTCGATACGGTAACGACCGGCATGACACACCCCCACGCGATCGCGAACACGCGGCAGACCCGAACGCCGCGACTGCTCTGAGGGTACCTGACATCGCCCGTGCTGAGTGCAGAAGCCGCCAATCTCCGTCCCGGCCCGGAGACCGTTGCAACATCCTCAGGGCGGGTGGAAGATTTTTTTGGGCGGGAGAGGTGAATATGCGGTCGTAGGCGGGGAATTGGGCGTCAGGTAGTCCGGATTTGTCCAGAAAAGTCCCGATTCGGCTGGATTTGGGGCTGATTGGAGCGGAATTGGGGCGTGCGTACAGGTTTGTCCAGGTCTGTCTAGATTCGGTGTTGGCGGTCATGGGGGGTTCCGTCGGTTGCGGTCGCGGGGGTGAGCGGGGTTGATCGTATACGGACGGGCGTTCTGTGGCGGATCTGGATTGTGGGCGAGATGTTGCGGGGGTCACAGTTGGGTTGGGGGTGGCCGGACCTCCTCTGTTGCCCCTGCTTGCGGAGAGCTTTGCGCGAGTCGATGTTTCCGTCATTGCCGCGCTCCGCCGCGGCAATCTCGCCGTGTGCGCGACGACGGTGCAGATCACAGCGAGATATCCCACAGGACGGGGACAGGCTCCACGGCAAGCGCGGGTATGACTTAGGCAAAGCTCTCCCTACGCGGGGACAGGTGCCGCGATGCGGGGGAGAGGATGCGAGTGGATACGTTGCCACTTCCGGCAGGCCGCTAGACGTCGGCCACCATCCCGCCGAGCGGCAGGGCGCGCCGGAGACGCCAGCCGCCGCCTTCCTCTTCGTCGAAGATCCCCGCGTGCGTCACGACCAGGAAGTAGCGCTGCGCAGCTAGCGCCGTAACCGCGTCGGCCGCCTCGCGTTCGCGCCCGAACCGCCCCAGCGTGAGCGTCGTCCGCTCCAGGGGTGAGCGCGACCGGAACGGCGGCTGCGGCGTCTGCTCGGGGAACAGGTCGCGGTAGATCGCGCCCGCGATCCGCTGCGCGTCCTCGCTCCCTTGCAGCGCTACTACTTGCAGCAGATGCTCCCCATCGTCGTACCAGGCGACTGCCTCGCCGAGTTCCAGCATGAAGGGCCGAAAGACGCCCAGGATGATCTCCAGCATCTGCTGCAAATCATCCAGCGGGTAGTGGGAGTCCAGACCGTTGGTCAAGGGCACATGCGGCGGGGTGCCGTCCACCCGCTCGCGGTCGTAGAGCGCGCGCACCAGATCGATCTGGGCGCGCGCCTGCTCATCCGGCACCAAGGCGAGCATTCGGGACGGCATGGCCTCAGACTGGAGCCGCCGGCGCTCAGAGTCAAGCTGGAACCAACGCCAAACACGGCGAAACCCCCTCGCGGGGGCTTCGCCGCTGTGCTCGGATCGCCGAGACCTCAGTTGACGTTGATCTCGATCTGCTTCGGTTCGGCCTCGCCTGAGCGCTTGAGCTCGAGGTGCAGGACGCCGTTGCGCAGCTCGGCCTGAATCGTGCCGGCCTCATAGCGGTCGCCGATGTCGAAGCTGCGCTCCAGCTGGCGTCGGTAGACCTCACGGTGACGGTAGCGGCGGTCCTGGTGATCGTGGCGCTCGTCTTCGCACGATTCCACATCGTGCGCGGCGCGGATCGTGAGGCGGCCGTCCTCGTGGGTGACCGCGATGTCGTCGCGCTCGAAGCCGGGCAGCGTGGCATCGATCGCGACGCCGCCCTCGGTCTCGTAGATGTTGACCGGCATCCAACTGCGGCCGCCGCCGGTGCGAGGAAACGCGCGCCGGGCGAAGGGGCTGAACGCAGCGAAGGGGTCTCGAACGGCGAGATGAGTCATGTTGGGGTGTCCTTTCTTCCGCCGGAGATTCGGTTCGGCGGCTCTGCGGCCACAGTACGCAGCGGAGTAAACAACGTCAATAAACTTTAGTGTTATCTAATCAACTATTTCCGAATTCCAGATATGCCAACGCGAGAACCTGATATGCTTCCACTCAAAGAGGATGCACGTCATGCCTAGCGACTTCTACCAGACCCTCGGCGTCTCCCCGGACGCCTCCGAACGCGACATCACCGCCGCCTACCGCCGCCTGGCGCGACAGTACCACCCCGACGTGACCGGCGGCGACAAGCACGCCGAGGAGCGCTTCAAAGCGATCAACGCCGCCCACGACGTACTCGGCAACACCGACAAACGCGCCGCCTACGATAAGTGGGGCGAGCAGTGGGAACACGCCGAGCAGCTTGAGGAATTGCAGCGGCAGCGGGGCGCGGGCGGATTCGGCGGCTTTAGCGGCAACGTCGATCCGCGCATCTTCGAGCAGTTCGCGCAGGGTGGGTTTGATCCGTCCGGATTCGGCGGCGGACCAACCCAGTTCAGTTTCGACAGCGGCGACCTCGGCGACCTCGGCGGCATCTTCGGCGACCTCTTCGGCGGACGAACCGCAGCACCGGCGCGCGGACGCGACCGCGAGCATCCCGTCACCGTCAGCCTGCGCGAAGCCTTTGACGGCGCCACCCGCATGATCCAGACCCCACACAACCGCAAGCGGATCGAGGTCACGATCCCCTCAGGCGTGGACAACGGCTCCCGAATCAAAATCAGCGGTCAAGGCGATCCGTCGCCCGCCGGTCCACCCGGCGATCTCTATCTGCTGATCAACGTCTCCGACGACACCCGCTTCGAGCGCCGCGGCGACGATCTCCTGGTCGACGTCCCGGTGCCCGTGACTACCGCCGCGCTGGGCGGCGAGACCACGATCGCCACGCTCACCGGCCAGCTCGCGCTGCGCATCCCCGCCGGTACCCAGTCGGGGCGCGTCTTCCGCCTCAGCGGACAGGGAATGCCCCGCTTCAAGCAATCGGGACGCGGCGATCTGCTCGCCACCGTCCAACTCCGGCTGCCGAACAAACTCAGCGACGCCCAGCGCGACCTCTTCCGCCAACTCCAACAACTCGAGGACGGAGCCTCCGCATGAGCGATCAGCCCATCTTCACGATCCGGATCGCCGCCCAACTCGTCGGCGTGCATCAACAGACGCTCCGCGCCTACGAGCGCGAGGGACTCGTCTTCCCCGCCCGCTCGCCTGGGCGTCAGCGCCTCTACTCCCAGGCCGACATCGACCGCCTGTGTGAGATCCGCCGCCTGATCGAAGACCTTGGCGTCAATCTGCCCGGGGCTGACATCATCCTCCGCCAACGCGAGGAGATCCGCGCCCTCAGAGCCGAGAACGAGCAACTGCGAGAGGAACTGGCCCAGCGTCCGCCGATCCTCCCGCGCCGCCTCCGCCAGCGTCCCTAGACGCTCGCTCACCCCGCCAAACCCACGCCAGATCGGAGCCTCACCATGATGCGACGAGACCGTTTCACCCAACAGGCCCAGCAACTGCTCGAAGCGAGCCAGCAACTCGTGCGCCAGAAGCGCCACGCCCAGTGGGACAGCGAGCACCTGCTCGCCGGACTCGCCGGCGTCGAAGACGGACTCGCTCATGACCTACTCAACGCACTCGAGGTCGACCGCCCCCGCTTCCGCGCCGACGCCGAGCGCGCCCTCGACCAACGCCCCCGGCTCGGCTACGACGTGGTCCAACTCACCGTCACCCCTCGGATCGTGCAGTTGATGGAGCGCGCCAACCTCGAAGCACAACGGCTCAACGACGAGTATGTCGGCGTTGAGCATCTGTTGCTGGCAATGGCCGCCGAAGACAGCGGCGACGCCGCCCAGATCCTGCGCGCCCACCAGATCACGACCGAGCGCCTCTACACCGCCCTGCAACAGATCCGCGGCAGCCGCCGCGTCGATCAGCCCAACGCGGAGGACAACTACAACGCGCTCGCACGCTACGCGACCGACATCACCCGCCTGGCCGATGAAGGCAAGCTCGATCCGGTCGTCGGCCGCGATCTCGAAATCCGGCGCGTGCTCCAGATTCTCAACCGCCGCACCAAGAACAACCCGGTGATCATCGGCGAAGCCGGCGTCGGCAAGACCGCCGTCGCCGAGGGTCTGGCCCAGCGCATCGCCGACGACGATGTGCCCGACAACCTGCGCGGCAAGCGCCTGATGGCGCTCGATCTCGGTCTGCTGCTGGCGGGCGCGAAGTTTCGCGGCGAATTCGAGGAGCGGCTGAAGTCGGTGATCGACGAGGTGCGCGAGTCGGATGGCGACGTGATGCTGTTCATCGACGAACTGCACACGCTCGTCGGCGCGGGCGCCGCCGAAGGCGCGATCGACGCCGCCAACATGCTCAAACCGCCGCTCGCGCGCGGCGAACTCCGCGTCGTCGGCGCGACCACGCTCGACGAATACCGCAAGCAGATCGAGAAGGACGCCGCGCTCGAACGCCGTTTCGCCCCGGTCTACCTCGACGAACCCTCGCTCGAAGACACCGACCAGATCTTGCGCGCGGTTCGGCCGCGCTACGAGGCGCACCACCAACTCCACATCGGCGACGACGCGCTCGACGCCGCCGCTCGCCTCAGTCACCGCTACATCACCGAGCGGCGGCTGCCGGACAAAGCGATCGATCTGATCGACGAGGCCGCCTCACGCCTGGTGATCGACAATCAGTCGCTGCCGTCGCAGGTGGTGGAGTTACAGCGCCGCGTGGATGCGCTCAAGGACGAGCAGGAAGCCGCCGCCCAGCGCGAGGACTACGAAGCGGCCGCCCGAATCAAGCAGGAGCTGCTGCAAATCCAACAGCAGTACCGCGCCAACCGCGACGACTGGAACGCCGAACGCCCCCAGCGCGACACCGTCACCGAACACGACATCGCCCAACTGGTCGGTGAGATCACCGGTATCCCCGTCTCACGGATGCTGGACGACGACGACGCCCGCCTGCTCCGAATCGAGGAAGAGCTGCACAGCCGCGTGATCGGACAGTCCGATGCGGTCACCGTCGTCTCCGACGCGATCCGCCGCGCCCGCGCCGGACTCAAAGATCCCACCCGGCCGATCGGCTCCTTCATCTTCGTCGGACCGACCGGCGTCGGCAAAACTGAACTGGCCAAGGCGCTGGCTGAGTACCTCTTCGACTCCGAAGATGCGCTCGTCCGACTCGACATGTCCGAATACCAGGAGCGCCACACGGTCAGCCGGATCGTCGGCGCGCCTCCGGGCTATGTCGGCTATGACGACGGCGGCGGCCTGACCGAGCTCGTGCGCCGCCGACCCTTCCGCGTCGTGCTGCTGGACGAGATCGAGAAAGCTCACCCCGACGTCTTCAACCTGCTCCTGCAAGTGCTCGACGATGGACGGATCACCGACGGTCAGGGCCGCACGGTCGACTTCCGCAACACGGTCGTGATCATGACCAGCAACCTCGGCACGACCTCACGCCCCACGGGCAGCCTCGGCTTCAACGGTTCACACGACGAGAAAGCTCAGACCTCCGCCCGAGCTCTGCGCGACTTCTTCCGCCCCGAATTCCTCAACCGGGTGGACGAGATTGTCGTCTTCGATCCGCTCAGCGAGAACGAACTCCTGCAAATCGTCGACCTGATCGCCTATGAGGAACAAGCGCGACTCTCAGAGCTGGGCCACAGCATCGAGTTCAGCGACGCCGCCCGCCGCCAACTCGCCAGCGAGGGCTACGATCCCGCCTTCGGCGCCAGACCGTTGCGCAGGTTGATCCAGCGCAAGATCGAAAACCCGCTGAGCAAGCTCCTGATCGGAGACAACATCCCCGCCGGAGCAACGATCACCGTCAACTACGCCGACGGCGAATTCCGGTTCACCGCCAGCGGGGAGGACGCGCCAATCGCCGAACTCGCCCAAGCCGCCACCTAACAGGCCGCTGAACCCACCTCCCTCCCATCCCCCGCGGACGCGGGGAACAGAAACGTAAGCCGCAGGTACACTCAGGGAGATACCAACCAACTGGAGGCACCATGACTACTCTGACCGCGCCCGCCACCGACACCCTGCTCTTCGAACAGCGCGGACACGTCGCGATCATCACGCTCAACCGCCCGGAGCGCCTGAATGCGATCACTAGCGAAATGCTTGAGGCGCTCTCGGCCCAGCTGATCGCCTGCCAGCGCGAGCCGGACATCCGCGTGATCGTCCTGACCGGCGCCGGCCGCGGCTTCTGCGCCGGCCTCGACCTGGTCGA
Source organism: Dehalococcoidia bacterium (assembly GCA_963555985.3). Lineage (GTDB taxonomy): Bacteria > Chloroflexota > Dehalococcoidia > Bin125 > Bin125. The sequence continues at coordinate 3,023,610 of OY820591.1, read as the reverse complement.
CCAGCAGCAGCGCCTCCAGGGAACCGGCGAAAGCAACATCGGCGCGCCCGGCTACTCGCTCTTCGACCTGCGCGACGCCCCGCCGGTCGTGCTTCAGAAGATGGACAAGCCGGTGATCTGCGCGCTCAACGGCGCGGCTGCCGGCTACGGCATGGACATGGCCCTGCTCGCCGACATCCGCATCGCCTCCGACCAGGCCAAGATGGGCGCCGTCTTCGCCAAGCGCGGCGTCCTGCCCGAATCGGGCGGCACCTGGATCCTGCCGCGACTGCTGGGCTGGGCGCGAGCGGCCGAGGTCGCCTTCCGCGGCCGCGTGCTTGATGCTCAGGAATCGCTGGATGTGGGCCTGGTCAACGAGGTCGTCCCGCACGACGAACTGATGGCTCGCACCCTCGAACTGGCCGACGAGATCGCCGCCAACGCGCCGCTCTCGATCCAGGCGACCAAGCGCATGATGCGGCTCGGTATGGACGAGCCGTTCGAGGCCGCGGTCGACCACATCTACCTCCAGCTCCTGCCCCTCTTCCGCTCCGACGACTTCAAGGAAGGCGTCCGCTCCTTCATGGAAAAGCGGGAGCCAAACTTCCAAGGGCGGTAATCCAGCGTCGTCATTGCCGAACTTGGCGTAGCCTGCCCCCGACATGATCGGGGGGCAATCTCGCTGAACGGAGCATGGACGTCTCGAATACGGCGAGATACCCGCGCCTGGTGCGGGTATGACGAGCACCTTTCAGGAGGGGTTTGATGCCACAACGACCAGTCGAAGACAACGAACGCCAGCGCGTCTCCAGCTATCTGTTGTCGCAGGGCGAGAAGTACCGCTGGATCGATCTCTGGCCCCGCGTCGTCGATGCTCGCATCGAGTTCCTCAACACGCTCAATCGCGTCACGACCGAGCAGGCCGCCTGGAAACCCGGTCCCGACGATTGGAGCGTCGAGGAAGTCGCCCAGCACGTGCTCGATGGCTCCCGCCGCAACGCCGACATGATCGCCAACCTCGCCTACGGGCGCGAACCCAATCTCGGGCCGCAAGGCATCGGCGCGATCGATCCCGCGCAGCGCGCCGCCGAACTCTCCTGGCCCGAGCTGGTCGACGCCTTGCTCGACGATTCACGCCAGTTCAGCAACGTGATCGACGGCCTGCCTGAGCCGCCCGCCTTCGAACCCCGCCCCGCCCATCCCTTCTTCGGTCCGCTCCACTCACGCGCCTGGTTCATGTTCCAGCGCGTCCACGACCTCGACCACGTCAACCAGGTCAACGCGATCAAGGAAACCGAGGGCTACCCCGCATGAGCAGACAACCAATGCGGGTCGCCATCGGCCTCCACCGCGACCGCATCGACGACTGGGATTCCGCCGCGCTTTACGCCCAAGAAGCGGAGAAGCTGGGCGTCTACTCGATCTGGTCCGCCGAAGCCTGGGGCTACGACGGGATCACGCCGCTCGCCTACCTGGCCGGCAAGACCGAGACGATCAAGCTCGGTACCGGCATCATCCAGGGCGGCACCCGCACGCCGGCCCTGATCGGCATGACCGCGATGAGCCTGCAATCGATGTCGGGCGGCCGTTTCATGCTCGGTCTCGGTACCTCGGGGCCGCAGGTCGTCGAAGGCTGGCACGGCGTGCCCTTCGCCCGCGCCACCTCGCGGCTGAAGGAGACCGCCGAGATCGTGCGCATGGTCTGCAACGGCGAGCGCGTCGTCTACGACGGCTGGCACTACACCTTGCCCCTGCCCGGCGGCGAGGGCAAGGCGATCCGCTCCGGTTCGCCCCCGGTCGAGCCGCCGCCGATCTACATGGCCTCGCTCGGACCGCGCAGCCTGCAAATGTGCGGCGAAGTCGCCGACGGCTGGCTCGCCTCCTCCTTCATCCCCGAAACCGCCAATGTCTTTTTCGAAGACATCCGTATCGGCGCCGAGCGTGCGGGCCGCAGCATCGACGAGATCGACCTCGAAGCAGGCGGAGGAGTGGTGTTCAGCGACGATCCCGAGCGCGACGCCGCCCGCCACGCGCGTGGGATTGCGTTCACCCTCGGCGCGATGGGTTCGGCCAAGACCAACTTCTACAACGACGCCTTCTGCCGCCAGGGCTGGGCCGACGCCGCCAAAGAGGTCCAGCGCCTCTGGATCTCAGGCGAACGCGATCTCGCCCGCGAGCGCGTCCCCGTCGAACTCGCCTACAAGATCAACGTGATCGGCAACGACGAGGACATCAAGCAGCGCCTGCGCGTCTACCGAGACGCCGGCGTCAACACCTTCCGAGCCGGCGTCGAAGGCGAAACGGTCCGAGACCGGATCGCCAACCTCGAACACTTCATGCACCTGATCAGCGAAATCAACACTGAGGCGTAACGCCGTCAGTCAGCATCGACAGGCGCAAGCGCCGCCAGGTTGGCCAGCAGCCAGGCGGAGGCGGCGCACAGTTGCAGCCAATCCCCGCCGGACTCGATCCCGTACGCCAACATGCTGGCCATCCAGCACAGGCTGGCGACCGTTTGCCCGAGCCACTTGAAGCTCAGCGCCCGGGCCAGCCGACTGCGCCCTGCGCTGTCCTCGTGCCCGTTCCCGATCAACATGCGCACTGCTGACCACAGCAGGAGAGATCATCGAGATACATCCCCCACTTGCGATACTCCTCCAACGCTTCCGCCGGCAGACCGAGCGAGGTCGCAATCGCTTTGGCGACGACCGCGAAACGCTGCCGATACTTGAAGATGAAGCAGAAGATGTGATCGTTGTGGCGAACGGCGGGACCGCAGAGGAATATGCCCGGCGAGATGGTCGATTCGTCGTCTTCACTCAGCAGCAGGGAGCCGTCTTCGCGCTGCTCAAACAGATCCGCGACTAAGCGGTGGCTGCCTTCAAACCCGCCCGCCAGGAGCGGCTGCGCGCGCGTATGAAACCGACGCCCGTCCTGAACCGTCACCTCATACGCGCCGTCCACGCGGGCGACCGATTCGACAGTCGTATTCGGAAATAACTCCACCTGCTCAGCGAACGGCTGCTCATGCATCCGCTCAAGCGTGAACGGGGAGAGCGCGATGCTCGGATCAGAACTCTCTTCCTCCCACGGGCAACCCATGTCGAACACCTGCACCCGCTTGTCGCACCAGGCCAGGTGATAGGCCGCGTCAATGCCGCTTTCGTAACCGCCCACCACGATGAAGTCATCGCCGTCAAGCGCCTCATAACTCGCGATGGACGCGGTATGTCGGCACCATTGGCTGCCCTCAAACCCACTGAGCTGCGGGTACTGGAACTCACCGGCGGCCCAAATGACGTGCTTGGCTCGCAGGACCTCGCCGACCGTACTGATGCGAAAGCCCCCGTCAACCGCAGCGACCTGCACGACGTCGACATCGTCGCGCACCGGCAGTTCAAAGAACCGCGCGACGCCGCGCAGATACCTGGCGTAGTCCTGGCCGGTCGGGTGCTCGACGCCCAAACTATAGGCGGGCGACGTTCCGATCGCGATCGAGTTCAGATCGAGCATGCCGATCGAATTCGTTGCAAACGACGGTGTGATGAAGCGGGTCTCCGCTGGCCACGACGCGAACGAAGAGCCGACGCTGCGGCGATCGAGCACCACGAAGTTTTCGATGCCGGCATGCATGATCGTGACCGCGACGCCCACCCCTGCGGCGCCAGCGCCGACGACTACAACGTCGAAGACGTGTTCATTGTTTCTGCGAGACATGGGGGAGGGATCGATCTAGGCGGACTGTGTGTTCCCAGTGGCCCGTCCGCGAGGCTCTCAGTGCCGCCTGTTGATGGTTGGCGGGCTTCACACCGCTTCAGCTCCCGGCCGGCCTCCCGTCCAGTCCTGGCTTCAGGATCGCACAGCCCGCCCCCCTCTGTCTGTCGCTCCCGCAACGTTTGCCGCAGTGAGACGCGCTCCGACCTCACCCCCCAACCACTTCAAATCCCGACTCGCCCTCCACGACCCGAATCCACGAGTTCGCCGGTACCTCGCGCAGCGTCGTCACCACCCCAGATGCGGGCCACTGCACGATCACGACCGCCTCGTCCGCCCCTCCCAACCCAAAGTGCAACTCCGACTCGCTCTGACCCAGGAAGTGACTGGAGACTCCCATCTCCCGGATCTGCTCCGGCAAGCCCGCCGCCCGCACGAAGACCCGCGCGCCCAAACCCTGACGATTGCTCTCGGTGCCTTCCAGCGAGATCCGCAGCCAAGCGCCCGCCGACTCCGACTCGTTCCGGTAGAAGCGCGGCGGCGAGGCGTTGTTGACCACGAACACATCGAGATCGCCGTCGTTGTCCGCGTCGAAGACCAGCAAGCCCTTGCCGTCCTCAATGTCGTCCAGGCCGACCTCCGTGCTGCGGCTGCGGAAGACGCCTGCGCCGTTGTTCTCCCAGTAGCGCATCGCGTCGGCGTGGTAGCCGGGCATCATCTCCATCCCGTTGGTCATCGTCAGATCGAGATCGCCGTCGTTGTCCGCGTCGAAGAACGCAGCACCCCAGCCCCAGGAGCCGTCGCGCACCCCGGCGGCGTCGGTCGCATCGACAAACCGCCGCCCGCCCTCGTTGCGGAAGAGCCGGTTGCCGTCCTTGGTCCCGGGCTCTTCGCCGCCCGGACTCCCGGATTGAGTCGAATAGATCGAGGTGACGAACCAGTCGAAGTCGCCGTCGGCGTCGAAATCGCCGAAGGTCGTCCCCATCGCGTTCTGCGCCGTGCCGACGCTTGCCGCCAATGTGCCGTCCGTAAAGGTGCCGTCGCCGTTGTTCCAGAACAACCGGCTCGTGCCGAAGTCGGACGCGATCGCCAGATCGGGCCAGCCGTCGTCATCGAGATCGACGAAGGTCGAGCCGAACGCAAACGTCCCCTCCGTCAACTCCGATTGAGTCTGCGAGACCACTCCGGCCATCACCACGCCGGCTGCCTCGGTCACATCCTCGAAGTAGCCCGGAGCCTCCGCGCCCCGATTGCGCAGCAGCACCACTCCCGCTTGCGCTTCGCCCACCAACTGAGACGGCCGCCACTCGGTCACATGCAGATCGAGGAAACCGTCGCGGTCGTAGTCCCCGAACGAGGCCGAGAACCCAATCCGCCGGTCGCCCGTATCGACCGCGGCGCCGCGCTCAATCGCCGCTTCGCTGAACCCGCCCGCGCCATCGTTGATGAACAGATAGTGGCGCGTATCGCCGACCGTCGTGATGAACAGATCAAGGTCGCCGTCGTTGTCGATATCGCCCCAGGCCGCCCCGTTCGAGGCCAGATTCCAGCGCGCCAGCCCGGCCGACGCCGAGACATCGACGAAACGCCCGTCGCCCATATTGCGGAACAGCAGATCGTACCCATCGAGCCGCGTGACCAAAAGATCGGTCGCCCCGTCGCCGTCGAAGTCGCCGGCGGCCGCGCCGCCGGTCATCCGCTCGGCGTCGCAGAGCGTGCCTTCCCGTTCCGCTTCGGTCGCGCGCATCAGATTGTCGAAGAGACACTCCGGGGGTTCGTTCTTCACGTGCTGCACGTAGCTCAGACCGGCGGATTCGGTGTCATCGACGAATCGCACCTGCATCTCCGCCACCGGCTGCGGCGTCGCCTCTTCACGCTCCGCGACCTCGCGCTCCACGACCTCGCGCTCATCCGCAGAGGGAATGGAGTCCTTGCAGGCGCTGAGCGCTAGCCCGCCAAGTAGCGCCGATACCAGTAGTAGCCACAACAACCGCATTGCTATCCCCTCACCAGAGCATCGCCGATACTGAGCGGCGACCTGTGTCAAGCTGGAGGATAGAAGACATCATGGCTGACCACTCCGGACCCCTCAACGGCATTCGCGTGCTTGAGTTCTCGCAGATTATCGCCGGACCCTTCGGCTGCCAGAATCTCGCCGATATGGGCGCGGAAGTGATCAAGGTCGAACCCCCCGAAGGCGAAGCTTGGCGGCAGTTCTCCCAGTTCATGCCGGGCGAGTCGAAGTGGTTCCAATCGCTCAATCGGGGCAAACGCTCGCTCGTACTGGCGCTGCGCGAGCCGGAGGCGCAGGAAATCGTCCACCGCCTGGTCTCGAAGATGGACGTGGTAGTGATCAACTACCGCCCCGACGTCGCCGAGCGGCTCAGAATCGACTACGGCACCCTGCGCGCGCTCAAACCCGACCTGATCTACGTCGATAACACCGCCTTCGGGCGGCGCGGTCCCTGGTCCCAGCGGCCGGGCTACGACATCGTGGCGCAGGCGGTGTCGGGACTAATGGCGCTCGACGGCAAGCTCGACGCGGCCGGCGTCGCGCCCTCCCCGGTCTCCGCGCCGGTAGCCGACTACGCGACCGGGATCGTAATCGCCTGGGGCGTCTGCGCGGCGCTCTATCACCGCGAGCGCACGGGCGAAGGTCAGATGGTGGAGACGACGCTGCTCAACTCGGCGCTGGCGATGCAGGGCAGCTCGGTGATGCAGTTGCCGGCGGCGGATGCAGCGGTGGAGCAGAAGATGGCGAACGTCAATCAACTGCGTGCGGCCAACGCTTCCTACGCCGAGCTGCAGGACGCCTATCAGGAACGCGGCCCGGCCGGGGCGCTGAATATCTACTACCGCTGCTACGAGACCAGCGACGGCGCGGTCGCCATCGGCGCGCTCTCGGCCTCGCTCTGGGCCAAAGTACGGGCCGCGCTCGACACCGACTTCCTCGGCTTCGCCGACCCCGAGCTCGATTTGACCAATCCAGCCGCAATGGCCGATGCCCTCGCCAACGCCGCCGTCCGCGTACGAGAGGTCGAAGCCCATGTTCGCGCCCACAGCACCGAACACTGGCTCCAACGCTTTGAGGAGCACGGCGTCCCCAGCGGCCCAATCCGCTTCCCGGAGGAGTTAGCCGATGATCCGCAGATCACTGCAAACGAGATGGTGGTCGAGCTGAACCACGACCTCTCCGGCTCCCAGCGTCAGGTCGGCCCGCTGCTCAAGATGAGCGCGACGCCCACCGCAGCCCAAGGCTCGTCCCCGCCCCTGGGCCGGGACACGGAGGCGATCGTGCGCGAGGCCGGCTATGGAGACACGGAGATTGAGGAGCTCCGCGCAGCTGGGGTGATCAACTAGAGCCTCTACAGATCGACGCTCACCAGACCAACACTTGATCGTCATCCCCGCGAACGGAGGCCTGCGCCTAATCCCAAATTCCGTCATTCCCGCGCAGGGAGGCCTTTGCAAACTCCCGTTTCCGTCATTCCCGCGAAAGCGGGAATCCATGCGGCGTATCGAGTGAGACGTGGATTCCCTAGTCTCACAGACGAAGTGCGACAGATGATTGAGGTGAGACCATGGGCGCGCAGTACACGCAGTTGGACCTGGCGGAGCGATGCGCGGTTGCCCGCTTACAGGCCGAGGGGCGCTCGATCCGGCAGATCGCTGCAGCTCTGGATCGCTCGCCATCGACGATTGCTCGAGAGCTGAAACGCAACACGGCGCGCGACGGCTACCGTCCCGACTACGCCCAGCAACAGGCCCAGGCGCGGCGCTGGCGCGGTTCGCGGCTGGAACGCGACGATCAGCTGCGCGCGCGGGTGCTGCGCGAGTTGGCCCGCGGGCTCTCGCCGCAACAGGTCGCAGGCCGGCTGGCGCGCGAGGCGGGCGCGCCGGTGATCTCGCACGAGAGCATCTACCGCTTCATCTACGCCCAAGCCTCGCGGGCCAAGCCCGGCCGCGGCGGCGGTTGGCGCCAGTATCTGCCGCGGCGCAAGGCGAAACGCGGTTGGCGCGGGCGCAAAGGCGGCAGTTCGGTCGAGCGCATCCAACTGCGGCGGCCCCTGAGCGAGCGCCCGGCGGCGGCCGCCGGGCGGCTCGAAGCCGGTCACTGGGAGGCCGACCTGATGCTCTTCGGGCGCGGCGGTCCGCTCCTGCTGATGCTGCACGAGCGCTCCTCGCGGCTGCTCGTGGGCTTGCCCGTGGCGGGCAAGGCGGCCGCTCCGGTCGCGCGCCTGCTGCTCAGCCTGCTCCGCGCCTGGCCGCCCGCCCTGCGGCGCACGGTCGCGTTCGACAACGGGACCGAGTTCGCCCGCCACTACGAACTGCACCGGCTGGGCGTGGAGACCTTCTTCTGCGACCCCTACGCGCCCTGGCAGAAGGGCGGGATCGAGAATGCGATCGGACGCCTGCGCCGGGTCCTGCCGCGCCGGCTCGACCTCGCCCAACTCAGCCTCGCGCGTTTGATCGAAGTGCTGCAGTTGTACAACAACACCCCCCGCCAGTGCCTCGACTACCTCTCCCCGGCCGAAGTCTTCGGTCGGCAGTTGTTGCAGTTGCAATGTGAACCCACCTTCTCGCTTTCGCAAGAATGACAAAACGCTCAGATCGGGGATTGTGCAAAGCTCTCCGAACGCGGGAATCCAGTCTCCGTATCTGCTCAGCACTGGACTCCTCATTGAGTCGGAATAGCGGAAATTCGACAACTCGGGAGTTACGCATCAGTCTCCGATTGCGGCTAGACCAACCCGCCGATACGCTCTAACTGGTCGCTATCGCCGCAGCAACCCTGCGGAGGCGGCTCCGACTGCCGGTCCGGTGCAAAGAGTGAGATGACCGGCGCTCTCAGCCGCTGGAGATGGTTCCCATGCTTATTCGTTTGCAGTCACGCCGCGCGCGCGGTGCCTTCGTCGCGTCGTTGTTTCTGCTCGCCGCCCTCGTTGGCGCCGCTCTGAGCGCCTGCGGCGACGACACCTCCGACACCCTCAGCATCAGCTACATGGGCGGTTTCATCCCCCAGGCCAACCTGCCCTTCGTCGCCGTCTACGTCGCCGACGATCAAGGCTTCTTCGCCGACGAGGGCCTCGAGGTCGAGATTGCCCACGCCGGCTTCGGCGGCGAACACAAGAATCTCCTCGTCAGCGGCGAGATCGACATCACTACCCTGCCCGCTTCCGAGTTCCTCCAGATCCGCGCCAACTCCGGCGCGCCCTACGTCGCCGTGATGCTCTTCGGGCAAGTGGGCGACTTCGGCTACGCCGTGCTCAAGTCAAGCGGGATCGAATCGCCCGCCGACTTCCGCGGCAAAGTGGTCGGCACCAAAGGCATCATCCAGGCCGAGTTCCACGCCATGCTGGCCGCACACGGCATGACCGTGGACGACGTCGAAATCGTCCCCACCGGATTCAACCCCGTCGTCCTCGCCGAAGGCGAAGTCGACGTCTACCCCGTCTTCCTCTCCAACGAACCCGACACCCTCACCCGCGTCTTGGGCGAGGAGATCATCGTCTTCGAGGCGGCCGATTACAAAGTGCCCACCCTGGGCGTGGTCTACCTCGTGACCGAAGAGTTCCTCGAAGACGAGGACAACCGCGAAAAGCTCGCCCGCTTCCTCGCCGCGACTGTGCGCGCGTTTGAGTTCGCTCAGGACGATCCCGCCGCCGCCATCGAGTCCACCACCAAGTTCATCACCGAGCGCGAACCCGACCTCGTCCACGAACGCTTCATCCTCGACATCGAACTCGCCAACGCCGTCAGCGACCTCACCGACGCCAACGGCGTCGGCTGGTTCACCCGAGCCCAGTTCCAAGCCCTCGCAGACGTCCTGCTCGAATACGGCGCGCTGGAGAATCCAGTCGATCTCGACGCCGCCCTCGACCGCTCCTTCCTCGAGGACATCCACGACCGCTAGACCAACACGCAATCGTCAATCTCGCCCCGACTCCGTCATTCCCGCGCTTGCCGCGGGAATCTCGCCGCGACCAGCACCAACCCCCATCCCACCTCCCCAAAATCTCCCCCTTGATCCCCTCTCCCCCTCAAGGGGGAGATGTCACGAAGTGACAGAGGGGGTGAGAACGCCACACCCAGCACAGACACCCCAACACCCGCCAAACTCCGTCATACCCACCCCCAACCACCTCCGTCATACCCGCGCTCCGTCGCGGGTATCTCGCCGTGACCAGCACCCAACCCCCAAACCGACAACCACAACACACCCAACCAACTTGCAACCCGAACATCCATCCAGATAAGCTCAAGAGTCCTGGAATCCCCAAGAAAGGAACAACCCGCCATGCCCTTCCCCCACACCTACCAGTCCAGCATGACCGGCGTCGGCCAGATCGCCCACTCCAACGAAGCCGGCCACGTCCGCATCAAAGCGCTCGCCCTCCTCATCCGCGAACTCTCCCCCTCCAACGCCAAGACCCGAGAGATCCACCACGCGCTCGACCTCGAACCCCATCCCGAACCCGCGCCCAAACCCCAACCCAACCACTCCCCCCGCCTGCCCGAAGCACCCCTTACGCCCGAGCAGAAGAAAGAACTCCACCTCCATCCCCACGCCATCGCCGTGGCCCTGATGCGTGGCGAAGACGTCCCTCTGCCGGACGACGACGACAGCCTCGAAGAAGAGGAAGAACCGCAGTAATCCCCCGACCGCAAGCGGCGACACCCTCGTTTTTTTCTTACAGCCCCCGTCAGGCCGCAAACCGCGACCGCCCAGTCCCTACCGTGCCTCAACCCTCTCCCCCTAGAGCGATCTCCCCTGGAGAGCTCGTCCCCGCGAAGGCGGGGGGTCCGACCAACCCAACCCACCCGCGACATCGCAGGAAGAAAAGCGAACCTGAAAGTTGCGAAAATCGCCCCTACCGCGAACCCGCCTTCGCACGCAGGAACTTCTCCTGTCCCGGCGTCGGCTTGTCGTTCGGGTAGTAGAGCTTCTTCAGCAGGTCGCGCTCCGGGTAGATATGCACCGCGTCCCAGCCGCAGGACTGTTCGCAGAGCCGGCAACCCGTGCAGTTCTTCTCAATCACCACGGCCTGACCGAAGAAGTCGGAGGCGGCGTCGGTGAAGTCCAGCTCCAGCGCGTCGAAGGGGCAGACGTTGATGCAGATCTCGCAGCCCGAGCCGATGCACTTGTCCGCGTCCACGACCGCCTTGGGCCACTCTTTCCGCGCGAACTTACGGCAGATGTCGCCGTCGTCGTCGAGGATGCACTCGACCGGACAGACCGCGCCGCAGGCCCCGCAGTCGATGCAGAGCGCCGGGTCGATGTAGTGAATCGCGTTGCGCTCGCCCCAGATCGCGTTGGTGGGACAGCGGTTGGTGCAGGCCGTACAGCCGATGCAGGTCTCAACGATCTCGTAGGCCACGGCGCACTCCCTGTCCGACGGCGCTCCCGCGCCGGCGCATCCCTCAAGCGCTCGCAGTATATGCCGCGCCCGCAGCGCGGGCAATCAGGCCATCATCCCGTCCCCAGCTGAGCGCTCCGATCGCCCGCCCCACGACGTATAGTGAACGTGTAGTGAACGGTGAATGCACCATGGGGCGGTCTCGGGTGACGCTACGGAACATCTGATGCGCATTCCTCTCCCTGCCGCCGGCTCGCGGCTCAGCCTCGGCTTGGCCCTGATCGTCGCCGCTCCCGCCCTCTTTGTCGCTGCCGCCTGCGGCGACGATCAGCCTGTCGAGACCCAAGTACAGCCGGTCAGCCAAGAAGAGGCCGAACCGATCGCGGCGGACGGACAGACAGCGAGCGAGACCAGCGCCGCTCAGCAAACACAGACCGCCCCGGCTCAGCAAGAGAGCCAACCGGAGCCGGAGCAGCAAGCCGCCGCGCAGACGGCGGCGCAATCCCAGGAGCAGCAGTCTCAGGCAACTGATGAGCCGGAGGCCGAGCAGGAAGCAGAGGATCCCGCCGTCGACTTCGACCCCGCCACCGACGATCTCCCCGACGGCGCGCCGATCGAGTCCAACATCGCCTCAATCGACGAACCGCAACAGTTCCGCTTTGAGGCGACTGCCGGCGAGTGGGTGCGAATCAAGGTGGACGGTAAGGACGGGATGGACCCGATCCTCACCTTGCTCCAACCCGATCTCACCGAGATCGCGGTCAACGACGATCTCTCCGCCGCCAACCGCGACAGCCTGCTCGTGGTCCAGATCCCGACCGAGGGACGCCAGAACATCAGGGTCGGCGCGTTCGACGCCAACTCCGTCGGGAGCTTCGTGATCCGCCTCGATCGGCTCAGCATCGCCGCAGACGACGACAACGCGGTGATGGGCGTCGGCGCGCACGTCGACGGGGTGCTCAACACACCGGGCGATGTCGATGTCTTCGAGTTTCAGGCGAGCGCGGGGGAGCAACTCTACGTCACCGTGGACGGCGATACCGGCGTGGACGTGTTCGCGCAGATTTTCAACCCCGAAGGCATCCTCCAACAGACCGACGACGACGGCGGGCACGGACTCGATTCCGAGATCAGCTTCCAGGCCGAACAGGACGGCGTCTGGCGGGTCGAAGTCGTGACCGCCTCCAACAGCCTGGGTCAGCGCCAACTGATCGGCGCCTACCGGATCAGCGTGCGCAGCGGTCTGCCCACCACCGCGATCGCCAACGAGGCCCAGGCAGCCGCACTCGCCGCCGCCGGCCTCACCTTCCTCCAGGCCCTACGCGACGGCGACGCTCCTACCATCCTCGCCCTGGCCGGACCCGAAGCGCTCACGATCTGGGGCTGGGAGAGCAGCCAGGACGTTCAGCGCGACCTGGTCAAGATGCAATCGATCGGCTTGGGCGGCGAGCTCCTGCAACAAGTCCCCCTCGCCGACGCGCTCAACCCCAACCGCGCCCGCCTCTATCTCCAGTTCAGCGAAACCGACTGGCTCCGCCTGGAACTCATCCTGATCGGTGGCCGCTGGCTGGTAGACGACTGGGCCCACAGCATCGGCCCGCCCTCTGCCCCCACAGAGGTGGAAGCCGCAGACGACTCCTAGAAAACCTCCACGCAAAGCAGATCAGTTCTCCCCCCCTCTGCGGGGGGAGATGTCCCGTAGGGACAGAGGGGGGTCCGGCCAGTTCGCCCTACCCGCCTGATATCGTCCCCAAAGCGACAGCCGCAACCGCCAGGAGGCCTCGATGACGACCGAAATCGACCGCTCCGAGCTCCACGGGATGATCGAAATGACCAGCGGCGCCGACGCCGAGTGGTCGAATCACCGGTCCGGGATGGCGATCCAGTTCGGCGTCTCCGGCGACCTCTCCGGCTCCGAAGAAGTCTTCATGACCCGCCAGAAGATTCCGCCCGGGATGTACTCCACCCCGCACTGGCATGTGAACTGCGAAACCGCGATGTACATCCTCCAGGGGCCGATCCGGATGAGCTACGGCCCCAATCTGGAGCACGTCCACGATGTGAAGACGGGCGACTTCCTCTACGTCCCGCCAAGAGCGATCCACCAGATCTCCAACCCGCGCGACGACCGCGACGCCGAAGTCGTGCTCTGCCGCAACGCGGCTGAGGAGATTGTCTCGGAGGTGGATATCCCAGGCGCGCCGGGCTGCTCCCCGGCGGAGTAGCGCTAGCCCGCGGCGGCGGCCAGAGCGTGCTCAAGCAGGCGCTCTTCGAGGTAGCGCTTCATCCCCGGAATCGCCTGATGCGCCCCGCGCAGCGCCGTCACCACCAAATCTGCCCCGATCACGTTGTCGCCGCCGGCGAAGACACCGGGACGCGACGTCCGCCCCTGCTCATCGACCAGCACCTCACCCCAGTCGTTGACATCGATGCCAGCATCGGGACCGAAGAGATCGCGTCCCACGTCGTAGCCCACTGCGACCACGAAAGCGTCCGCGTCAATCACGAATTCGGAGCCGGGCATCGGCTGCGGACGGCGGCGGCCGCTCTCGTCCGGTTCGCCCAGCTTCATCCGCACGCATTCCACGCCGGTGACCGCGCCGTCTTTGCCCAACAGCCGTACCGGAGTGGTGAGGTACTCGAAGATCACGCCTTCCTCGCGCGCGTGTCGGCGCTCCTCTTCGCGCCCGATCATCTCGTTCTCGGTGCGGCGGTAGAGCAGCGTCACGCTCTCGGCGCCCAGACGGACGGCGGAGCGCACGCAGTCCATCGAGGTATCGCCGCCGCCGACCACAACCACCCGCCGGCCGACATGGGGAGCGGAGCGCATCGCTGCGGGCAAGTGCTCAGGCTCAAGGTTGGCGCGGACAAGGAACTCGGTAGCGCTGTAGACCCCGGCCAGTTGCTCGCCGTCGATTCTGAGCGCCTTGCCCAAGCCCGCGCCGTGACCGAGGAAAACCGCGTCGTACTCGGCCAGCTCGTCCCAACCTACGTCCACACCGACTCGTGTGTTGAAGCAGAACTGCACCCCGCCCGCTTCGAGCGCGGCGATCTTCTCGTCCACGATGTCTTTAGCCGTCTTGAAGTTGGGAATGCCGTAGCGCAGCACCCCGCCGCCGGAGGGCCAAGCCTCGAACACCGTCACATCGTGTCCGACGGCGCGCATCTGCTCGGCGACAGCCAGACCGGCCGGGCCGGAGCCGACTACCGCGACTCGTTGCCCGCTCTCGTGGTCGGGTGTCGGGATCGGGAAGCCGCCGCGCTGGTCGCGATCCCAATCGCCGAGAAACGCCTCCAGCTTGCCAATCGCGACTGGCTTGGCCTTCTTCCCGACCACGCAGGAGCCTTCGCAGAGCGCTTCCTGCGGGCAGAGACGCCCGCAGAGTTCCGGCATCTCCGAGGTCTGGCGAAACACGGCTGCTGCTTCGGCAAGGCGTCCGGTTTCGAGGAACGCGAGCGCGCCGGGGATGTCGTTGTCGATCGGACAGGCCACGATGCAGGGCGCAGCCGGACACTGGATGCAGCGCTGCGCCTCAAACATCGCCGGGCCGGCGGTGTAGCCGAAGTAGACCTCGTCCCAGTTGTGGATGCGGTCGTGCGGGGTCTGCTTGGTGACGTGGTGCGGGGGGATTCGCAGCCGCGCTTTGCGGTCAATCGGCAGACCGGCGCGGGTGGTCTGTTGCTGAGCCATGGGCGACGCTCGCTCCTCGCTCAAACGGGCCGCCACGTGTCTGCATCTCAGCCCTCTCGAGCTGATAGATCCATCATAATCGGGCAAGCGCAAGCGCATCCTGCTAGCCTCGCCGCATGGCTGCCGATCTGAGCGAAGATTTTGTAAAACTCGAGCGCGCGCGCCAGTTCGGAGCGCTGGCGCGCGGCGCCGACCACGCTGTCCGGCTCGACCTCTGCTGCTTCCTGATCGGGCGGATCGTAGAGCCGCAACTCGATCAGCTGACCGCCCTCCAGCGGCTCGGCGAACTCGCCCAAGAAGTCCGTGCCGTGCCTGAGGAACGCCCCCTGCCTGAGCGCGTGGAGCGGCTCCGCCAAGTGCTCTTCGAGACCCACCAGTTTCGCGGCGACACCCAGACCTACTACGAGCCGATCAACTGCTGCCTCCACGCAACGCTGGCGACCGGACGCGGAATGCCAATCACGCTCGCGGCGGTGATGCTGGAAGTCGGCCGCCGCGCCGGAATCGAACTACACGGCGTCGGCGCGCCCTTCCATTTCCTCGTCAAGTACGACGACGGCGAACGCGAGCGCTACCTGGACCCGTTCCACGCAGGGCGCGAGATCGAACGCGACGCCCTCTCCGAACGCCTGCGCGCCACCAACTTCGGCGGCGGACCCAATCCCGATTCATTCCTCGCCGCCGTCACCAAGCGCCAAATCTTGCAGCGGATCCTGACCAACCTCAAGGGCACCTGCGTCCGCAAACGCGATTACGCCGCCGCCATCGAGGCAACCGACTACATGCTCGCGCTCTCGCCCTGGTCGCTCGAAGACCGCCGCGACCGCGGGCTGCTCTGCTATCAGACCGGTCAATACATCGAGGCCCTCGACGACCTCCAGCAGTACCAGGAGCACGCCGCCAACGCTCCGGACGCAAGCCGCGTGGCGGCAATCGTGGAGCGGGTGCGGGTGCGTCTCGGCGTCGAAGATCAACCGGGCGGAGCAGGCGGCCGATAGCTCCGGTCGCCAGCTCCCCCACGCTGCGCCCGATTCCGAACACAGACACGGACGCACTGCGGTATATTGACAAGCAGCCCAGTGGACGGAATGCTGCAAGCCGCCCGCGAGCGCTCTCATCTTCTACATCCCGATCATCCTTGCAGCGCGTGAAAATGAGGGAGGAATGGCCCGCGCGTCTACCAACGGCACGGTCCCGCTGCCCGTTGCGACGCCCGCTCCACACGGCTTCCACCACGTCCACGACGAGCTGCGCTACCGCACCGAGCACGGCCCGTCGTTCCGCGACATTACCGACGATGTGCGCGCCATCGTGCATCGCTCGGGTGTGGCCTTCGGGCAGGTATCGATCTTCTCGCAGCACACGACCGCCGCCATCATCCTGCAAGAGCACGAGCCCTTGCTGCTTGACGACCTGCGCGACCGCCTGATCGCGTGGGCGCCCGCGAATGTCTACTACCGCCACAACGACTTCGACATCCGCACCGTCAACATGCACGAGAACGAGCCGGAGAACGGCCACTCGCACTGCCAGCACATCCTGCTCGGCACCTCCGAGACTGTGCCTGTGCTCAACGGCGAACTGCACATCGGCGAGTTCCAATCGATCTTCCTGGTCGAACTCGACGAACCCCGCGATCGCTGCGTCAGCGTCAGCGTGCTCGGCGTCGCCGAGCAGGTCGCGCCGTCGCTGGCAGGAGCTGTCGAAGTCAACGGCTAACCAACACCGGTTCGGTGCATCCAGAGCGACCGCCTGCGGGCGGTCGTTCTGCGTT
Organism: Dehalococcoidia bacterium; assembly: GCA_963555985.3. GTDB lineage: Bacteria > Chloroflexota > Dehalococcoidia > Bin125 > Bin125. Next base: position 3,007,094 of record OY820591.1, on the reverse strand, counting down.
CCGCGGCTCAGCTTCCCCTTCCTATACTCACCCCATGACCCGCACCGGCGCGCCCCCCTTCGACCCACTCTCCGCCGCAGCCGCGCCCGTGCTCGATACACCCCTCGCCGCCATCCTCGCCGAGCGCATCACGACGCACGGTCCGATCAGCTTCGCCGACTGGATGGACGCCTGCCTCTACCACCCGCAACATGGCTACTACCGCCGCAACGCCCCCACCGTCGGTACCGACGGCGACTTCCTCACCAGTCCCGAGGTTCACCCGATCTTCGGTAGCGCGGTCGCGTATCTCATCTTCGCCCTCTGGGAGCAACTTGGGCGGCCGGATCCGTTCCGGATCGCCGAAATCGGCCCCGGTACCGGTGCCATGCAGGAAGCGTTGCTGCGCTGGCTCCACAACCACGCACCCAATTGCGCCGAGGCCTTACAACTCAGCCTGATCGAACCGAATCCGCACGCCGCCGCCCGCCAACGAGCACGCCTGCAACCGTTGACAAGGCCGCTCGAATCACTCCCGCACATCAATGAGTTGAGCGCAGACCAGCACCTGATCGTCGCCAACGAACTGCTGGACGCGCTGCCTGTTCACCGGCTCCAATACCGGGAAGGCGAATGGCGCGAACTGCGCGCGGGCTATAGCCCAGCCGCCGGCTTCCACGATCTTCCCGAAGCGCTATCGGACACATGCCTGATCGACCCACTGCGGGATCATCCGGGTGCATCAGCCTCCGAGGGGCAGATCGCCGAGCTCAGCCCGCTTCGAGCCGACATGATGCAACGGCTTGCCGCCAAGCTCAACAGCAACCGCAGCCTCCTTTTGCTCTTCGACTATGGCTACGAGCGCGAGCGCCTCTACGCCCCCTGGCGGCGGGAGGGCACGCTGATGACCATGCGCCGGCACGTCCCCGGCGACGATCCCTATCTCCACCCCGGCGAGCAAGACATCACTTGCCACATCGATCTCGATCAATTTCAGCACGCATCAGGAGACGCCGGACTCAACCCATATCCCATCGTCAGCCAGGCCGAATGGTTGCGAGCGCTCGGAGCCGCGATTCTGCCGCCGGTCGCAGAAGCTCGAGGCGCGATGGGCGACTATCTGGCCGCCCGCCGGGCGGTGGACGTCCTGACCGATTCGGCGGGGCTGGGCCGCATCGCCGTCCTGGCCGCTGCTCGCGGCAACATCGGGTCCCTGCCGGGTCTGCCGGAGAGGAGCGACGCATGACCGCGCTCCAGGCCGGAGATCAACTGCCCGATATCAGTCTCGAAAGCCTGGACGGGCCGCTCGCGCTCTACGACCTGCTTGAAGACGGGCCACTGGTGATCCTCTTCTACCAGGAGGACGCCACCCCGCTCTGCACGACCCAGCTCTGCGCCTTCCGCGACGACCTCGAGATGCTGGACGAACTCGAAGCGAGCGTGGTCGCGATCAGTGTTGACGACCCGCTGAGCCACGCCGTCTTCGCTGAGACCTACGAGTTGCCGTTCCCGCTCCTCAGCGATCTCGATCGCGCCGCCGCAACCGCCTTCGGCGTGCTCGACGAGGACAGCCGCCGCGCTCAACGGGCGGCGTTCGTCTGCGACCCGGAGGGCGAGATCGTCCTCGCGATCCCCTTCTATCAGCCGATGAATTTCGAGCACTACCAAGCCGTCTTCGAGGCGCTGGGACTCGATCTCTGATGTCCATGCGCGCAACCGATCAGTTCACGGCTGCCGCGACGTGGTTCGAGCAGCAAGCCGAGGCAATCCTCGACGAACAGATCACACTCTGCGAAATCCCCGCGCCCACCGGACAGGAAGGAGCGCGAGCGGATTACGTGGCGGATGCGTTCGCGGCAGCTGGGCTGCGAGTCGAGCGCAGCGCGATCGGAAACGTGATCGGGCGTCGTCCAGGACGCTCGGCCGGCGGCGCGATCGTCGTTAGCGCCCATCTCGATACCGTCTTCAGCGCCGAACAGCCCGTGACCGTCGCCCGGCCCGGCCAACCCAATCCCTATCGCAAAGGCGAGATCGTCGCGGCGCATGAGTATCACGCGCCCGGCATCTCCGACGCGGCGGCGGGACTGGCGGCGCTGCTGGCGCTCGCGCGGACGCTGTCCGCTGCGGGGATCGAGACCGAGCGGGAGCTGATCTTCCTCACCACCGTCGGCGAAGAGGGGCGCGGCGATCTGCGCGGGGCGCGGGCCTACTTTGACACGTCGGAAGGTCGGCGAGCAGCGGCCTTCATCACGATCGACCACTCCGACGCAAGCGTGATCGTGCACCGCGGGATCGGCTCGCGTCGCTATCTGGTGGAGTGGCGCGGCGGGGGCGGGCATAGCTGGGGGCACTTCGGGCGCTACAGCCCAATCTTTGCGATGGCTGCGGCGTCGGAGCGGCTGGCGCAACTGCGCACGCCCAATCAGCCGCGCACCACCTACAACATCGGCGTCGTGCGCGGAGGCGAGAGCGTCAACGCGATCCCGGAGTCGGCGGCAGTCGAAGTCGATCTGCGCAGCGAGGATCCGGCCCAGCTTGAGCGCCTCGAAGAGCACTTCCGCGACGCTGTCGCCTGGGGTCATCAGCGGGAACTGGAGCGCCGTCCCACTGCCGCCCTCGAACCGCGACTCACGAAGATCGGCGACCGCCCTGCCGGTACGACGCCGATTGATTCCACTCTCGTTCGCAGCGCTCAGGCTGCGCTGCGGACAGAGGACTTGACGCCTCGGCTGATTGGATCGTCAACGGACGCGAACGCTGCGATCGCTGCGGGCGTGCCTGCGATCGCGCTCTCCTGGGGTGGGCGCTCCGACAATCAACACAGCGTGCGCGAGTGGTTCTCGCCCGAAGATCGCAGCCGCGCGCTGCGCGTCCTCTTGCGTCTGATCCTCGATTTAGCGCGGTAAACTGCCCGCAGACAGGGAAGATCATGGCTGACGACCACGCCTACAACGAGACCGTGCTCGATCACTTCCGCAACCCGCGCAATGCCGGTGAGCTTGCCGACGCGAACGCAGTGGGTGAGGACCGTAATCCGGTCTGCGGCGATCACATGCGCTTGATGCTGCGGATCGAGGGCGATGCGATTGCGGATGCGCGCTTCCAGACTCGCGGCTGCGGGGCTGCGATTGCGACGAGCTCGATGGCCACGGTTGTGCTCAAAGGGATGCCGGTCACGGAGGCGGCTGCGCTGAAGCGGCAGGACTTCGTGGAGGCCGTGGGCGGATTGCCGAAGAGCAAGATTCACTGCTCCGTGCTCGCGGCTGGGGCGCTCAAGAAGGCGCTCGCCGACTGGCGAAAGCAGCAAGCCTGAGTGCCCCGCGCCGAAACCCTCGATACCGCGATCCCGCTGACCGAATCGGTACTGGCGCTCGCCGGACGGCGCAACGACGCGCTCGCCGACTGGTTCCCGATCGGCGATTCGGTCAGTCCGCTCCGCGTCTGCCTGGAAGACCCGCAGGACGACAGCCTGACCGCCGCGCTGCTGGTGCATGACGCGGAACTGCGCTTGAGCAACGGGGAAGAAGTCCCGCTGGACGAGCGCCTGCTCGCGGTCGGCGGCGTGGATATCGACGGGCGCGAAGGGGCACGGCCCGCGATTGCGCTGGTGATGCCGCGAATGCCGCGCGGGGCGGTGACGGCGATGGCGGGATCGCGCACATCCCCGATCAGCGCCGCTGCCCGTCTCAACCGCAACGGCGACGCCGCCTTCATCATCGTCGGCGTCGCGCCCTATCCGATTCGGGCGCGTCAGATCGAGAGCCTCGTGCGCGGACGCAGCCTCGATGATCGGATCATCGACCTCGCCGCGCAGACCGCCCGCAGCGAAGCGCAGCCCTACGGCGTGGGCGAAGTCACCGACGCAGACGCGCTCGCCGGCGTCGAAGACTGCATCCGGCGGCTGCTGAACCTCTTGCGCGACCGGCTCGAATGAACGCCGCGATCCTGCTCGCCGCCGGCGCTTCGACCCGAATGGGGCGTCCCAAGCAGTTGCTCGATTGGGGCGGGCAGCCGCTCGTCGCGGCGCAGGCAGAGGCGCTGCTAGAGGCGGGCTGTGCGCCTGTGATTGTCGTGCTGGGCGCGCATGAGCGGCTGGTGCGATCGGCCGCGCCCGATCATCCCGCCGTGCGCTGCGTGACCAATCATGCCTGGCGCGAGGGCCGGGCGGGCTCGATTCGCACCGGCGCTCGGGCAATTCCGCCGAGTGTTGGGGGCGTGGTCGTCGCCAGCGTCGATTCGCCCTGTTCGCTTGCCGCGATTCGCGCTTGCGCAGAGGCGCTCGCGCGAGACTCGGACGCTCTGATCGCGGTGCCGCGCTGCGACGGCCGCAACGGGCATCCGCCCCTGTTCCGCAGCGAGCTGCTCCTGGACCTGCAAACCGTTACGGAGCAGGGCGAAGGCATTCGCGCCTTGCGCCGCCGCTACGCGGAGCGCACGATCTTCGTGGAAAGCGGCGATCCACTCTGTTTGCTGAACCTAAATACGCCCGAGAGCTACCAACGCGCGCTGGCGCTCTCTACACTGCTTGACAGCGACGCCTCGCGCTCGGCAGGCGCGGACTGCTAAACTGCAACTTCTGAGGAATATCCGCGCCCCTGCGCGAACCCAGACCTAGCGGACGGAACGCTCATGGCCACCCCGTTGCGGCAAACGATCCAGGTTGGCAAGTATGTCATGGGACAGCGCCTGCGCCGGACTGAACGCTATCCGCTGGTGCTGATGCTGGAGCCGTTGCTCCAGTGCAACCTCGAATGCGCGGGTTGCGGCAAGATCCAGCACCCGACCGAAATCTTGCGGCGGCGGCTGAGCCCGCAGCAGTGCTGGGACGCAGTCGAGGAGTGCGGCGCGCCCGTCGTCGCGATCGCCGGCGGGGAGCCGCTGATTCACAACGAGATCGTCGAGATCGCCAACGGCTTCACCGAGCGCAAGAAGTTCGTCTACCTCTGCACCAACGCCATCCTGCTCGAGCGCAAGCTCGATCAGTTCGAGCCCAACCCGTACCTCACCTTCTCGGTGCATGTAGACGGGCTCGAGCACGATCACGACGTCTCGGTCTGCCGCGACGGGGTTTGGGAGATCGCCATTCGCGCGATCGAGGCAGCCAAGGAGCGCGGCTTCCGGGTCACGACCAACAGCACCTTCTTCCTCGGCGCGCAGCCCGACCGCATTCGCGGAATGTTCGACAAACTGATGGAGATCGGCGTCGATGGTCTGATGATCTCGCCCGGCTACCCCTACGAGAAGGCGCCCGACCAAGAGCACTTCCTGGCCCGCAACCAGACCAAAGAACTCTTCCGCGACATCCTCAACGATCCGCCCAAGCACTGGAACTTCAATCACTCCCAGCTCTTCCTCGATTTCCTCAAAGGCGAGATCGAATACGACTGCACGCCCTGGGGCAATCCCACCTACACCGTCTTCGGTTGGCAGCGCCCTTGCTACCTGATGGACGAGGGCTACGCGGACAGCTTCCGAGAGCTGATCGAAGAGACCGAGTGGGAGAACTACGGCGTCGCCAGCGGCAATCCGAAGTGTGTGGATTGCATGGTGCATTCGGGCTATGAGGCGTCGGCTGTGATCGACGCGACCACGAATCTCCGTCGCGGCGTCCGCTCGTTCGTGGGCGCGATTCGCTGAGTCAGCGAGCCTCACGCCGTACTCGATCAGTACCACCATTCGTCGTCGTCCAACTCAGCGAAGCGGGCTTCGTATTTTTCGTCGAAGGTCCGGGCTTCTTCCGTGCCGAGGAAATCGCAGACCTCTTCGTAGGATTTGCCCCGGAGGTGGGGGAAGAGTTCAACGGTCACATCGTAGATCCGGCGGAGGGCGCGGATCGGTTCGCGGAGCAGCTCGTCGGAGATGAGGAGATCGGGTTGATCGGGGTGTTCAGGTTGTTCAGCGAGAAATTTTTCCACGGGGTGAAGATTGCGTTTTTCCTGTGCTAGCTGGGAGAAAACGTGTTCAGAGTGTTCAGGTTCGTTCAGCTGTGCGCGGTCGGATTGCACGAGTTCGTCGTTGCTGCGGGCGCGAGCGCGGCGGGCTTTGAGAACGCGCTGGCGGTGACGGGAGGAAATTGCCATGTCGGAAGCTCCACCTTCGCTTGCGGTACTGGAGTTCTATATACAGTAGCATGAAACGGAGCAGTCCAGTGAATGGGGCAGCCGCTCTGTCGCAAAGTGGACAGAGCGCGGCACTCTGGGCCACCTAATCTGGTTCGTCTGGTTTGGCAGCCGAGGCAGCCTCCCTCAACCCGATATCCTGTAGCCAAGAGGGAGGCGGTCATGGTTCTCGAGCAAACAGACAGTACTTCGGAAGCCCGTCCGATCACGCCCATGTCGGAAATCCGGCTGCACAAGGGAATGCTGTTCGACGATTTCACCCGCGAACATCCCGGATGGCAATGGTCCGAGAAGCGCCGCAAGTGGCTGATGTTCGACGATCAAGGCCGCACCTGGGTGCCAATGTTCGACCCTGAGTACGGCGTAGGCATCGCCTACCCGGCTGACTACACACCCGAGGCCGAAGAGCGGCTCGATGCGATCGGTCGCAAAGCGCGAGCGGACGCGCTGGCTGGCCGCGTGACGTACTTGGACGAGCTTGAAGACGAGGACGATGATTAGCGGTGCGCTTCCGTGTCTCACTGACCGACGAGGCTAAGCAGCAGCGTGCCACGCTCGCTCCCGATCCCAAAAGCCGCGTGCGCAGAGTGCTGCGCGAATTGGAGCGGGATCCCTACGGGCCTGACACGCTGCGGATGCGGGCCAACGTACTCAGATTCCGAGTCCGCGAGGACGGCTACCGAATCGTCTTCGAACCCGGTCCGGGTGTGCGTGAGATCACCGTCACGCGGATCGCGCTGCGAGAGGTGGCCTACGAGGGACTCGAATCCCCTCCCCAGGACGACTGACGCGCGAACTACACCAATCGGAAGCGCACCCCGCAGAGGTTCACCACCGACTCATCCTCCGACACCTCAAGCTCGTGATGTCGCGCCGTCGTCACCACGTGCCCCCGATCCACAGTCGCCACATCCAGCCCGCCCAGACCTTCGCCACGACCATCGGTCGCCTCCACGAATCGCAGCGTCGCGTCATCCAACGCAATCGTCGGATGTCCGTCCTCGTCGGAACCGGTCTCAATCTGCAAGACCTCCGACCAGCGGGCGGCCATACCGGCCGGATCATCGCTCTGCAACTCAGCCGCCGTCATTGCCGTGATCACGTGCTCGCGCTTGGCCGGCAGCCAGTGGTCGCCGGCCGGATTCCAGGGACCATCGAGTTGGTCGTCGCCGGTATTCCAGCGCAGTTCAGCGATCGCCCCGGGCAGATCCTTCGGATGGAGCTGGATCCCGTCCGTCTGATCGTTCCCCCCATCGGTGATCAGGCGGATGCCAAGCTCTGCGACTCGGGCGCGCCGCGCCGCCATGTCGGCGCACTGCATGATCACCATGTAGCCGCCGTCGCCGCCGCGCCGCCGCAAGTAGCGTCCGCCAGCCGTACCGGGCATCATCGGCGAGACGACTTCGAGGAACGAGTTGCCGATCGGCATCAGGAAGTTGTGCAGGCCGAATTGACCCACGCCGGGATCGCGGTGACAGACCTCAAGTCCGAAGACGCCCCGCAGGTGCGCCTCGATCATGTCCAGATCCTCAGCCACCAGGCAGATCTGCCGCATTCGCAACATGACGCACCTCTCTCAGACTGCTGCCCTCAGCGGGCCGCTCGACTCACCTGCCTTTAAACACCGGACGCCGCTTCTCGACGAACGCCCGCCGTGCCTCGATCGAATCCTCGCTCTCGCCCACGCGACGCATCCGATCCGCCTCGCGGCGGACGGCCTCCGAGAGCGGAATCGTGAAGGCATCGTTGAGGTTGTTCTTGATCTGCGCGATTGCGCCGGGGTGCGAGTCTCGCAACTGCGCCGCCACCTGGAGCACGTTCGGCATCAGCTCTTCCGGATCGAACACCCCGTTGGCCAGACCGAGCGACAACGCCTCCTCTGCCTGTACGCGATCGGGGAGCAGGTACATCTCACGCGCCTTGCCCATCCCGACCAGACGGGGCAGCGTCCAGGTGCCGCCGAAGTCGCCGGAGAAGCCGACCTTGAGGAACGCGGTGTAGAGATACGCCGTCGTCGACATGTAGCGCAGGTCGCAGGCGAGGGTGATCGAGCAACCCGCACCGGCCGCGCCGCCGTTGATCGCGGCGATCGTCGGTTTCGGCATCTGGTGCAGGAGGATCGAGGTGCGCTCCGAGTGGGTCAGGTTATAGATGCTCTGCTCGAGGTTGCGAATGTCGCCGCGTCCGGTGTCTTTGAGGTCGCCGCCGGCGCAGAAGAGCCGCCCCGCGCCCGTGAGGATCACGACTCGCACCTCGTCGTCGGCTGCGGCCTGTTCGCAGGCGAGGGGCAGCTCATTCAGCATCGTCCCGTTGAGCGCGTTCAGCGACTCGGGGCGGTTCAACGTGATCGTGCAGATGCCGTCGTCAATGTCGTAAAGGAGGGTTTCATACATCGTGGGTGCTCTCAGTGGTCTGGCGGGACAATGGCTGATGCAGACAGTCTACGCCTGCGACCGAACCGCGAATGTATGCGACACTCTGTGAATGCTGATCGTTGTCACGGCGCTGCCTTGGGAAGCGGATACCGCGCGCGGAGGCGCGGCGATCGCTGGTCCGGGGCGGGTGCGCTTGATCACGAGCGGGATTGGGCCGGTGCGAGCGCGGGATGCGGCGGAAGAGTTGTTGGAGACGAGCGATCCGGAGGAGATCACGGCGATCCTGAGCGTGGGCGTGGCCGGGGGTCTGACGAACGATATGCGTCGTCCGGCGCTGACGCTGCCGACGCAAGTCGTGCGGCAAGCGGACGGCGCCGAGTGGGACTTGGACAGTCCGCTCTACAAGCGTGCGCAGCGGATGCTGAATCAAGCCGACTTCTACTGGCGTCCGGCGATCAGCATCACGACGCCGCGGGTGCTGTTCACGCGGAGCGAGAAGGTCGCGGCGGCTGAATCGGGCGCTCAGATCGTGCAGATGGAGGACAGCGAATGGGCGGAGGCGTGCGCGGCGGCGGATGTGCCTTTCCTCACGCTGCGGGTCGTCCTGGATGCGTTGGACGACGATATTCCGGTCGAGTTCGGGCAGTGGCGGCGGGATGTGCCGACCGCGCTGGACATCACCCTGGGCGCGATTCGGCGTCCGCGTCTGCTGCGCGAGTTGGCGGAGTTGGGGCTGCAACGGCGGGCGGCGCTGCAAGAGTTGGAGCGGGCGCTGACGGTGCTGATTCCGGCGCTCGCGCCTGACTGAGGTGGCGCGTGCAACGCGCGCTCGTGACCGGGGCCAACGGCTTTATCGGGGCGCATGTGGTCCGTGCGGCGCTGAAGCGTCAGCTGGATCTGCGCGTGCTGGTGCGGCCCAACAGCGACCGCCGCAATCTGGATGGTCTCGCTGTCGAAATCTGCGAGGGTGATCTGACCGACCATGCGTCATTGGATCGCGCGGTCGCGGGGGTAGACACCCTCTTTCACGTCGGCGCGCGCTATGACCTCAGCCGCCGTGGTCGTTCGGCGATCTGGCAGGCGAACGTTGAGGGTACCCGCGCGTTGATGTTGGCCGCACTACGGCACGGCCTCGAACGGGTGGTGCATACGTCCTCGGTGGCGGCGGTGGGGGCACCGGCCGACCCGCAATTTCCGGCTGATGAGCGCCAGTGGGCGTCGCTCGAAGCCGCTCCGGGACCGTATGAGGCGACGAAGATCGCCAGCGAACAATTGGTGCATGAGTTGGTCGCGGAGGAGGGATTACCGGCCGTAGCAGTCTTGCCGACCGCGCCGATCGGGCCGCTCGATCTGAAACCGACGCCGACGGGACGCTTGATCCGCGACGCCTCCCGCGGTGCGATGCCGGCCTACATTCGCAGCGCGGGTTTGAACATCGTGCATGTGTCGGATGTGGCCGAGGGTCATGTGCTGGCGGCGGGTCAGATCGATCAGGGACAGATCGGTGAGCGCTATCTGCTCGGTCATGCCGAGGGCAATCTGACGTTGCGCGAGATCATCGCTCGCACGGCGCTCGCGGGCGGGGTCGCGCCGCCGAGGCTGGCGCTGCCGTCATCCATCGCCTTTGCGGCGGCAGTCGTTGACGAATACCTGATCGCCGTCCTGCGACGGCAGACACCCCGCGCCACCATCGCCGGGGTACGTCTGGCCCGTCGTCGGCAGTGGTTCGACCCCGCGAAAGCGATTCGTGAGCTGGAGTTGCCGCAGACGTCGTTGGCGCAGGCCTTCGCGGACGCCGTGCGCTGGTTCAGCGGGCTAGACTCGGGGTCACGGCGACGATGAAGGAGATACGCGCCACAGAGATCTACCGTCGCTGGTTCGCAGGGCTTCAGGACCGGCAAGCGAAACGTCGCATCAGGTCTCGGGTGTCTCGTCTACAGATGGGTCATCGAGGCGATATCCGGTTCGTCGGCAGCGGTGTCTGGGAGCTCCGCATCCACAGCGGCCCCGGCTACCGCATTTACTTCACCGAGCGGGATGGGGCTGTGGTGATCCTGCTTGCAGGAGGCGACAAAGGCAGCCAGGCGCGAGACATTAGGCGAGCCATTGCGCTCGCGGAAGAGTTGTGAGTCGGAGGCCTACCGCAATGAGCAAGACTGAGACCTACCCATGGGATCCCGCTGAAGATCTTGAGGGTCACGAAGACTGCATCGGCTACCTCGACGCGGCGCTTCAGGAGGATGACGCGTTGCTGGTGGCCAAAGTGCTTGACGATATTGCGCGCTATCAGGAGATGACCAGGACGGGACATGAGCTCCAGTCCAGCCCTTCGAGTCTCTATGAGTCGCTCGCGTGTGATGGCGAGCCGAAGCTGGGCGCGATCCTTACTGCGCTGCGCGAACTGGGGATCAGCCTCTACGGCGGTCCCCGCCGCTGTAGCACCTCCGAACCACAGCCCGAAGTCCTGTATCAGGTACAACCAGTATTGGAGTGATCGACGATGGCCACTGTACTCATCACCGGAGCGAACAGCGGGATTGGCAAGGCGGCCGCGACTGCCCTTGTCCAGCAAGGCTGGCGGGTGTTGGCGACTGCTCGCAGCCCCGAGCGCGGCGAGGCTGCGGTCGGCGACATCCGCCGCGCCGCCGCCGACGCGAGCGGATCGGGGGAGGTCGAGCTGGTGATGCTCGACCTTGCCAGCCTGGAGTCGGTGCGCGCAGCGGCGGCGCAGGTCAACGCCGAAACGCAGATCGATGTCTTGATCAACAACGCGGGCGTGAATCGCTCCCAGCGCGCCGTGACCGACGACGGCCTCGAGATGATGATGCAGGTGAACCATTTCGGTCACTTCCTGCTCACCTCGCTGTTGCTGCCGAACATCCTCCAGAGCGGCGATCCGCGCGTGATTAACGTCAGTTCGATGCTCTACCGCCGGGCGGGGGCGATGCCGGTCGACGATTTGCAGCTGGAGCGTCGTTGGGGCGGGTTCTATCCGTATGCCGTCTCCAAGCTGGCCAACGTGCTGTTCACGCGGGGACTGCACCGGCGCTACTTCGGTTCGGGGCTGGCGGCGTTCGCGGCGCATCCCGGCGGCGTGCGCTCGCGGCTCGGCGCGGACGGCGATGCGACCGGTCTGTGGGGCGTGACCTGGCGACTGCTCCAGCCGCTGCTGCTGAGCGAAGCGAAGGGGGCGGCCCCGATTGTGGAGCTTGCGACGGAACCGGGCCGGAAGAGTCAGGCGGGCGCGTACTACAACCGTCACCGTGCGCAGCAGCTGAACGCTCATGCGCGGGATCTTGCCGCCAGCGAGCGGCTCTGGGAAGCTTCATGCGAGCTGACGGGAGCGGAGTGGCCCGAGTCATGAGCGAGATCCGGACGCGCGAAGAGTTGATCGCAGCGCTGCAACGCGACGGCGAAGAATTTCAGGAGGCGGTCGCGCAGTTGCCGGCAGAGGCATTTGAGCGCGGGGTGTATGAGCAGGGCTGGAACGCGCGACAACTGCTCGCCCACATCGCGGCGATCGAGTGGACGTATCCGCGCCTGATCGAGCGCGCCGAGCAGCGCGCCGCGGGCGGCGATGTCCCGCAGGGCGGCGGCGCCGGTTTCGACATGGACGCCTACAACGCCAAGCAGGTGGCGCGGCGCGAGGATCAGCCGGTCGAGCAACTGCTGACCGAGTTTCGGCGCAACCGGGCGGAGACGATTGACGCGATTCGGGCTGCGGATGAGGCGCTGCTGTTGCAGCCGACCCGATCGGCGGGCGGGGTTGAGGGGACGCTGCTGGATGTGCTGATCGGGGTCGCCGTAGGGCATGTCCGAGAGCATGTCGGAGATTTGCTCGGAAGCGCCCGCTAACGACACCGCCTCGATCACCATTCGCCGACCCGCTCGGCGGCAGCGGCAGCGGCGTAGAGGTAGGCCGAATCGGGCTCGAGCGCGTGCTCACGCAGGCAGGCGTCGACGAACTTGATCGTGTGCGGGCCGCGGGCGGCGACGGCGCGCTCGATCAGGTCGGCGTGATCGTGCACGGGTTCGTCCATTGGCTTCCAGGACGGCTCTTCGAGCATGTACCAGGCGTAGAGCGCGGCGCAGGTTTGCCAGGCGTAGCGCGACGCCTGCTGAGCGGTTTGTGGGGAGAGATAGGGCGTGAGAAAGCGCAGCGCTGAGGGCGCGGTGACAGTGTGAACGAAGACGATCGGAGCAGCGCGATCGCTCAGGAACCAGCGTGCGGTGGTGCGGGTGAGATCGGAGAGGAAGTCCGAGGGCTGAGCGGGTACAGCCAGATCGATCAGGCCGGCGAAGGCGGGATCGTCGCCGATCTGGCGGAGCCCGTCGGTGATCATGCCCTCGATGACGAAGCCGGGTTCGTGCAGGCGGGGGACATCGGTGATCGCTTCGGAAGACAGGCGCGCAGCAGCGGCGGACGGCTCTCCGGGCAGAGACTGCCAGGTGGCGGCCCAGTAGCCCAGACCTTCGGCGAGCTCGCGGCGGCGAGCGGGGGTGTCGGAGGCGGAGAGTCCGCGTACGGCGTGGGCGGTGCGCAGGACGCCGTGGGTCGCCGCAGCGGCCAGGCCGGGGATTAAACGCGGAACCCAGGCGCCGAGCGCAGCTTGCCAGCCGTCGCTGTCGATTTCACGTTGGAAGAAGGCGACCCAGTCGGCGGAGCGGTCGTGGCGGCCGAGGTACTCTCGCCAGCCATCTGTGGGAATGGGGCCGAAGCCACGCGGGGGATCATCGAGCGAGCGGCTGTACCAGTCGAGCCAGACGGGGACGTCGCTGGAGCGGCCCAGGCCGACCAACGAGTCAACGGCCATCGGCGCATGATTGGCAAGTCCGCCGCCGTACTCGGGGCCATAGCGATGGATGAGGTCGAGGGCGTCGTCGCGCTGATCATCCATGTTGCAGCACCGCCCTCTCGCTACTGGTTCGATGTCCTCTCCATTGTGCCGCGTTTTCATGTAGATGTCGCGTCCGAACTGGCGCAGGAGTTGGCGTCCGCGAGTCGCGATGATGTTGCGCTGGACTTCCGACATGCCCTCCACGATCGTGCTGGGTACCGAAGACATGTAGGCGCAGCCGACGCGCGTGGCGAGGGGCGTTGGGACACTGCTGATGTGCTGATTGGAGTCGCTGTGGGTCACGTGCAGGAGCACGTAGGGGTTATTGTTGCGAGGAGCAAAATCAGAGTAGGCCGCTGCGCGGCATTCCTGCCAATGTCTGTCCTGGGGTAACAGCTAGCTCTCGTCGAAGATGTGAGAAGCGCGCTCGCTTTCGTAAGCGCTCACTTTGCCCAAAATGAAGTATCTGGTCCATAGTCGCCAGATCATGCGCCATTGATCACTTAGGGGATCCAGCTTCACGACCGGAAGCCCAAGTTTGAGCGCTTGATCTGCGGAAACACTTGCTCCATGGTCGTTTGGTTCACCAATGAGTGGCTCTTTCAACTGCTCGCCAAGCGACTTCACGTCAGTCAGTGACCGCTCCGGCTGACATGCAAGTGCCTCAATCAGAAGATCATCCGCATACTCCATGGCATCCCTAGCTTGCTGGACATCAAGCGCTGTCGTCTCCGCAAGTAGCGCCGCATGCAGCTGAAGAGATTGAGGATGCTCCGCAACAGCTTCTAATGCGTAATCCACAGCTGCGATGATGGACTTGGCGGCGATTGGCCTGCCATCTGCCCTTCTGAACTGAGGATCCGTTGGCCCCAGGTCGCTCGTCGGCCCCAAGAGGATGCGATGTGCGCCAAGCACGAACAAAGTCCCCGCACTCTTAGCGATGTCGGGAACAATGACTGTTAGTTCACTTGTTCGGGCATGCGCTTGCCGAGCTAAACGTAAGGCGACTTCGCCATCGTCTCCCGTGGTTCTCAGCAGAACGTGTAGCTTCTGGCTCGGCTCGGCGTCGTACAGAGTCTCCTCGAAGACAGAAACACTGTACGGTTCGAACTCGCCGATGAGCGCCACTAGTCGGCAACCAAACCGAGCCTGGTATTCGCGAATCAGCCGCTGCCGGGCGTACCGGTCGGAATGAGCCGCCTCGAACAACGGTGTTCGAGACGGACCATTGAATCCGGTCGAATCCACCTCCGGATCACTCAACGATCTACTCGCTTTGTCGGAAGCGCGTCGCGAAACGGCACGATCAGGCGCCGTCCCGCACGTGATTTCGCGGTTTCCTCGCGGATCACCCTAGCCTTCTCGATCTGTTCAAACAGATCGTCACTCATCACTCGTTTCGGCGATCTAGTTGCCGACTTTTCCTCGCTCATTGCTCTGCTCCGGTCTCTCCAGCCCGTTTGTTCCATCATGCCATGATCTCTGACCAATGGCACAATTTCACGAGCTTCGCTACTGGCGCGGGAGTTGGAGGCCTCGGGTGGCGATGATGTTGCGCTGGATTTCTGAGGTTCCGGCGGCGATGGTGCTGGGCACGGTGGACATGTAGGCGCGGCCGATTCTCGCCGCCAGCGGTGCGTCGGGATCATCGGGGTCGATTCGCTGGGAGTGCAGACCCATCATGTTGACGCCGAAGCGGGCGACGCGCTGGCCCAGTTCGGAGCCGAACATCTTCGACATCGATGCTTCGTGGTTGGGGACCAGCTCTTGGGACTGCATCCAGACTACGCGATAGGAGATCAGCTTCGAGATCTCGGACTCGATCGCCAGGTTGGCGAGCCCGTTGCGGACGCCCGGGTCGTCGATCAGCGTGGCGCCGCCGCGCCGGCCTGGGCGGTCGGCGGCGTACTCGGTCATCAGCTCGACGCTCTTGCGTGAGGTGGCCGACCACTGGACGCCGGAGCGCTCGAAGTCGAGCAGGGTGGCGGCGACATACCAGCCGCGGTTGTACTCGCCCAGCATGTTGCTGGCGGGCACGCGCACATCGGTGAAGTAGACCTCGTTGAAGCCGTGTTCGCCGAGCATGTTGATTAATGGCCGCACCTCGATGCCCGGGGTGTTCATGTCGAGCAGGAAGTAGGAGATGCCGCGATGCTTGGGCGCTTCGGGATCGGTGCGGGTGAGCACGTGGATCCAGTCGGCGTAGTGCGCGCCTGAGGTCCAGATCTTCTGGCCGTTGATCACGAAGTCGTCGCCGTCGCGGACGGCGCGGGTCTGGAGGCCGGCGAGGTCGGAGCCGTTGCCCGGCTCGGAGAAGCCCTGGGCCCAGTAGGACTCGGCGTTGGCGATCCGGGGCAGATGCTCCTGGCGCTGGGCCTCGGTGCCGTGCAGCATCAGACAGGGGCCGACCATCGAGATGCCTTGCCCGCCGGAGCCGGGCGCGCCGCGATAGGCGGCTTCCTCGCGGTAGATCATCTGCTGGATGTGGCTGGCGCCGCGACCGCCGTACTCCTCCGGCCAGGCCATCGTCAGCCAGCCCTTGGAGGCGGCGCGCTTCTCGAAGGCGCGCTCGGCCTCGTAGAAGGAGTCGTCGCCCGGTTCGTTCGTACCCTCGGGCGGGACCCAGTTGTTGTCGATGAAGTCGACGACTTCGCTGCGGAAGGTTTCGTCGGATTCGGTGAATTGATAGTCCATGACTCGCTCCTGCACGTCACCCGCAGCCGCTCGCGGGCGCAGGCAGTATAGCCGGAAGGCGTGGAGCGGGGCACGGTAGGGACTGGGCGGTCGCGGTTCGCGGCCTCGCGGGGGCTGTGAGAAAAAAACGAGGTGGGGTTGCCGCTTGCGGTCGGGGGATTACTGCGGCTCTTCCTCTTCTTCGAGGCTGTCGTCGTCGTCCATCGGGGGCACGTCTTCGCCGCGCATGATGGCGTCGATCTTTTCGTAGGCTTTGAAGAACTCGTCCCTGTCCGGGTGGAGGTGGAAGTCCTTTTTCTGCTCAGGAGTGAGCGGAGTTTCGGGCAGGCGGGGGGAGTGGTTGGGTTTGGGCGCGGGTTCGGGGTGGGGTTCGAGGTCGAGGGCGTGCTGGATCTCGCGGCTCTTGGCGTTGGACGGGGAGAGTTCGCGGATGAGGAGGGCGAGCGCTTTGATGCGGACGTGTCCGGCTTCGTCGGAGTGGGCGAGTTGGCCGACGCCGGTCATGCTGGACTGGTAGGTGTGGGGGAAGGGCATGGGGTTGTTCCTTTCTTGGGAACCTGTGTTTTGGATAGGTGAGTTTATATGTTCTGATGTTCGGGTTACAAACTGGTTGGGTGTGTTGTGGTTGTCGGAAGGCGAATGTGGGTTCTTTTGGGTTGTGGCGTTCTCACCCCCTCTGCCCCTACGGGGCATCTCCCCCTCAAGGGGGAGAGGTTTCTTGGGGGAGATTTGGGGGGGAGGTGGGAGTAGGCTGCCGGCATGAGTGGCGCGGCTTGGGACGTGATTGTGGTTGGGGCGGGGCCGGCGGGGGCGACGGCGGCTCGGCGGTTGGCGTTGGGCGGCGCTCGGACGCTGATGCTGGAGCGGCACTCGCTGCCTCGGTATAAGGCTTGCGGGGGCGGGGTGCCGGTTCGGACGTTGGGGCTGCTTGAGGTTGGGATTGAGGGGGTTGCGGAGGGGTTTGTGGATACGATTGACGTCTCGAATCTGGGCGCTCCGCAGTTTCGCAAGACCTCGCCGAAACCGCTTGCGTGGATGGTGATGCGGGATCGATTCGATCAGCATCTGGCTGAGGCGGCGGTTGCGGCCGGGGCTGTCCTGCGTGAGGACTGTCCGGTGCAGTCGGTTGTCGAAGTTGATGACTGGATCGAGGTTGAGAGCGCTCGCGGGACTGAGCGGGGTCGGCGGCTGATCGCGGCGGACGGGGCGACGGGGGTTGTCTCGCGGCAGTTGGGGATTGCGGCTGCGCCGACGCGGAGCGCGGCCTATGAGTTGGAGGTCGGCGCGCCGGCGGCGGCGCTGGCGCATTGGGAGCGGGCGGCGAATGTGGATGTGGGCTACCGCCCGTGGGGCTACGGCTGGGTGTTCCCGAAGCAGGGGAGGCTGTCGGTGGGTGTCGTGACTGCGCCCAAGCGGGGGCGGCGGATTCGGCGTCAGGCGGAGCAGTATCTGCATCGTCTGGGGCTGGAGGAGGCGCGGATCGAGCAGGTGCAGGGGCATCCGATCCGTTATCGGCGCTCTGTGGCTGAGCCAGTGGCGCAAGGGAACGCGCTGCTGGTCGGGGATGCGGCCGGTCTGGCGGACGAGTTCACGGCGGAGGGGATTGCGTATGCGGTGCATTCGGCGCGGCTGGCGGGCGATGCGGTCTTGGCGGACGGGGATGCGGCCGGGGCGTATACGGCGGCGGTGAATCGGGAGATTCAGCCGGAGTTGGACGCGGCGCGGACGATTTCGCGGCTCTACTACTGGTGTGTGACGACCTGGCCGTGGCTGGCGCTGCGGGTGTCGGATTGGGTGAACTATCTCTGGCGGGCGTTTTTTCGGGTGATGCGGGGGGAGTCGAGCTATGCGTTGGAGTTGGGTAGGTTGCCTGGCGGCGGGTTGGCTCAACGCGCCCTCGCCTGAGCGCTCATTCACCCACGCCCACGCCCTAGACTGAGGAGGCCAAGCGGAGCGACATGTCCAGCGCTGATGTCAACCCAACCACCCAGACTTTGGTCCGCTTTCGTCTGCCGGACCCGCCGGAGCGTGAGCCGGACGAAGTGACCTCCTACCGATACGTCCACAATCCGCACAACTCGCACATTGTGGCGAAGCATCTCGGCGACCCCGATACGACCCTGTTCGTCGCCGAAGAGTGGATCGCCGCCTACCCCGGATTTACACCGTTGCGCCGGCCCGACATCATGATCGCCTTCGACGTCGATGTTGAGCTCTTCTTCGAAACGGGCGGCTACGTGATCTCCGAGCAGGGCAAGCCGCCCGACTTCGTCCTCGAAGTCGCCTCCCGGAGCACCGCCGGCGTCGACCTGGGGCCAAAACGCGAAGAGTACGCCGCCCTCGGCATCCCCGAGTACTGGCGCTATGACTTCACGGCTGAGTTCTACGGCGTCGGTCTGGCGGGCGACCGGCTGGTCGGCGAGCGCTATGAGCCGATCGAGATCATCGAGCTCGAGCCGGGCGTCTTGCAAGGCGAGAGCCAGGTGCTGAACCTCTGGCTGCGCTGGGAGCGCGATGATCCCCAACTCGGCTGGTACGACCCCGCCACCGGCGAGCACATCCCCACCTTGGACAGCCTCCAAGAGCAGCTTGAAGTCGAACGCGCGGCGCTGCTCGCGGAACGCGCCGCTCGCCTGGAACTGGAAGCCGAACTGCGCCGCCTGCGAGAGCGAGAGTCTCCAAGCTAACGAGCGTGCGCGTACCTCCGGCGGGGGTTTTTCGGGTGATGTAGGAGCGTTGAGCGATTGGTTGGAACTGCCGCTGCTGGCCGGCGCTTGGATCTGGTGGCCTGCTACCCTAGCGCAAACGTGAACACACCGATGACACGTCCGGCTCACCCCAACGCTGAGTACTGGCTCGACCTGACTGCGCGTCAGATCGTGCTCTTCTTCATCAAGGGTTCTCGGAATTGGGAGTTGATTGAGGATCATGGAGACGAGATCGCCGAGAAAGACCCGGATGCGATGCTGAGCTATTTGGACGCCTGGGTGGTGGATGCGCTGAGTCTCAAGATGGGCGCCTACGCAGACCTAGACGGGCCGGGAGTGAAGTTGATGGTGGAAGCGATTTGGGAGGAACGCCACGAGGGTGGGCGTGGGCGAGGTTCGGATAGCCGGATGGCGCCCGGGATTGAGGAAGCGTTCAGCATCGTTCCGGACATTGACGCGGTTGAGCGGGGTGTGGTTAGGGGTGTGTTGGCGTGGTTCAATCACCCCGAGCTGCCGCCGGAGTACCGTGAGATGCTGCACGAGGTGTTCGATCGGCTGGATGAGTGGGATCGGCTGGAGCTTGGGTTCGAGCGTTCGCTGCGGATGGAGGTCGGGTTGCGGGTAGTGATGCTGCTGCTGTACCGCAAGCCGCGAGCGCTGTTGCGGCCGCCGGTTGCGATTGCGCAGGAACCGCCGAAGGCGTTTGCGAATATGCTCGCGGAGTTTCTGGAACTGAACGGGACGGTGAAGAATCTGTCGAAGGTTTTTTTCAACTTGGACCGGGTGCAGCAGGTTTGGAAGAATTGGTTGAAGCCACGGGGTGCCGGGGGCAAGGGTGCTGAGGACAAGCAGGCGGCGCAAGACGGCGATGAGTTTCGCAAGAAGCAGGCGGCGCAAGACAGCGCTAAGTTTCGCAAGACGGTGTGGGATACGATCAATCGCCTCGTCACACTTGAGTTGCGGCAACAGTCGAAGATGACGCTTACATGGAGGGATATGGTGATGGGGGCGAACCCTTTGGGAAAGTTGCCGGAGACTCCGAAGGACACGTATGTAGCGGCCGCATGGGCCTATTTCTGGAGGTTCATCGTACTGCGAAGTGTCTACCTGAGCTCGAACGAAGAGGCGAACCGGAGAGCGTTGGTTGACTGCGTGGATTATCGGCTGAAGACAATGCGAGCGAGAGGTGAGCAGCCGCTGCTCGACAACCTGGAAGACATCGGCTACTCATGGCTCGACGACCTGCGCCGGGAGGCGGCTCCCGATCAATGGGATGTCGCCCGCTTGCTGCACACCGAAGCCTGTGTCGTACTGATGCAATTCCTCTACCACCGCCCCTTCGATCCGGACGACTATCCCGCGCCGCGGGCGCCGCACAGTTCCGGCGAGTCGCTACAAGCGCAGCGCTAGCCTCACACGGGCGATGCCACGTACTCGCAAGCCCCCAAGACCACTCCGACCCTCGGCGATCATCAATCGCCTGACCAGGGAAGCGCCGCTGACGCCCTGGCGGGCGACTCATGATCCGGTGACGGAGTTGGTGCTGACGCTGCTTTCGCAGAACACGTCGGATACGAACTCCGGGCGGGCGTTTCAGGCCTTGCTCAAACGTTATCCCGACTGGGACGCGGTGCTCGAAGCGCCCGTTGAGGAGTTGGAGGAGGTGATTCGTCCGGGCGGGCTGGCGCGGACGAAGGCTCCGCGAATGCAGGCGCTGCTGGCGCAGTTGCGGGAGCGGCTGGGGCCGGAATGGGACGCCTCACGCTTGGCGACGATGCCAATTGAAGAGGCGAAGGCGTGGCTGACCGAACTTCCCGGGATCGGCCCCAAGACGGCGGCGTGCGTGCTGTTGTTCTCGCTGGGGCGGCCGGCGCTGCCGGTGGATACGCACGTGCATCGGGTGTCGCAGCGGTTGGGCTTGATTGGCGCGAAGACGAGCGCGGTGGCGGCGCATGACATGCTGGAGGCGCAGATGCCCGAGCAGCATTACTACGGGTTTCACGTCTCAATCATTCGTCACGGGCGGCGGGTGTGTCAGGCGCGGTCGCCTCGGTGCGGGGAGTGCGTGCTGCGGGATCGCTGTCCGAGCGCGGAGTCGTGATCTACGCTAGGCGGCGCAGAGATCGCGCGGAGCGTCGTGTGAGCCAGTCTGAAATCGGCCATCGCATTCAGCAGGTGCTCTCCGAGTTCAAACTGCTGGGTCCGTTCACGGCCGGCTATCCGGTCAATCTCGACTTCGACTATTCCGAGCTCTATCCGCTGCTGCGGTTCGCGGCGAACAACGTGGGCGATCCTTTCGGCTACTCGCGCTATCAGTCGAACACGCACGAGACCGAGCGCGAAGTGGTGCGCAAGATCGCGGAGCTGATGCGTCTGCCGGTCGATGAGGCCTGGGGCTATGTCACTGCCGGCGGTACCGAAGGCAACATGTACGGCATCTACGTGGGGCGCGAGCTGTTGCGTGAGCCGATCGCCTATTTCTCGCAGGACACGCACTACTCGGTGCTCAAAATTCTGCACGTGCTCAAGATTCGCAACATCATGATCCGCAGCCAGGAGAACGGCGAGCTCGACTACGACGACCTGCGCGAATCGATCCGGATCAACCGCGATGTCCCGGCGCTGATCGTGGCCAACATCGGCACCACGATGAAGGGCGCCGTGGACAATCTGGACCAGATCCGCGAGCTCATCGAAGAATTGGCGCTGCCGCGTTCGTACATCCACGCCGACGCCGCGCTGAGCGGGATGATCCTGCCCTTCGTCGAGGATCCGCAGCCGTTCGGCTTCGACAGCGGGATCGACAGCATCGCGATCTCCGGTCACAAGCTGATCGGATCGCCGCTGCCCTGCGGCGTGGTCGTGACGCGGAAGGAGTACACCGCGCAGATCGGACGGGCGATTGAGTATGTCGGCGCGCTGGATACGACGCTGCTCGGCTCGCGCAACGCGATCACGCCGATGATCATCTGGTACGCGCTGACCAAGCACGGGCCGGAGGGGTTTCGCCAACTCGTGGCGGGGATGCTCGATACTGCCGAGTATGCGGTCGGACAGTTCAACGCGCACGGGATTCCCGCCTGGCGGGCGAAGAACAGCGCCACCGTCGTCTTCCCGCGCCCCTCGCCGGATGTGCTCTTGCGCTGGCAACTGGCGCCCTACGAAGACATCGCCCACCTGATCACCATGCCCCACGTAACCCGCGAGATGATCGATCAGGTCGTCAGCGATTGCCTGGAATGACCAGTCGAGCAGACAGACATGAGCCACGCTTCCTCAGACGAGCTTCGCAGTCGTCCCCGGATCATTGTGATCGTGCCTCCGCAACCGGGCGGACTGGCGCAAGTGACCGGGGCGCTGGCCAAAGCGGAGATCAACATCGAAGCGATCGACGGGCGTCACGCGGGCGCGCTGGGGGTGATCACGCTCAGCACCAGCGACGATGACCGAGCTCTGCGCGCGTTGCTCGAAGTCGATCTGCGCGCCGTCAGCTCCGACGCGATTGTCTTCCATCTGCCCGATCGGCCCGGCGCGTTGGCCACTGTCGCCCAGCGTTTCGGCCAACATCAACTCAACGTCCGCACGATCCACATCGTGCATCGGCAAGCGGGAGAGGCTATCGTCGCGGTCACGACTGACGACGACGCGCTCGCGCGTTCCCTGCTCGACCACGACTCCCTCTTGTAGCCAACGCGCATGAATCAGGAGACAGACCATGCCGCTCACGCCCATTCACAAGTCGCAACTGAGCAAAGTCGGGATCGGGGTGCAGCGCCCCGAAGATGTGGTCGTCTCGCGCGACGGGCGGATCTGGATGTCGGATCAGGCGTCGGCGGCGGCTGAAGCTCTGCCCGATGGAACGCTCAACCGCGTCGGCAACGCCGGCGGCGCGCCCAACGGCAACAATATGGACCAGCAGGGCCGAATCATCATCGCCAACGTCGGCGGGATCGATCCCGGCGGTCAGCCTGGTCCGGTGCAGCGCCTGGATGTGGACACCGGCGAGATCGAGGTCCTGGCCGACGAGATCGACGGGATTCCGCTGGTCGCGTCGAACTATCCGCACGTCGACTCGCAGGGGCGGATTTGGGTGACGCATTCGACCTCACGCAGCGGCGCGGGTGCGTTTTCCGGCGATCCGGACGGATTCCTCTTCCGCATTGAGACCGACGGCTCGCTGACGATGCTGGCGACGGAGATTGAGTTCGCCAACGGGATCACGATGGATCCGGGCGAGGAGAACGCCTACGTCTGCTCGACCACCGGCTGTCATGTCTTGCGCTACCCGATCAACGCCGATGGGAGCGTGGGCGAGCCGGAGGTCTATGGGCCGCAGTTGGGCAAGAAGGTGGCGGATCTCGAGGCGATGCGGCCGCTGAATGCGCAGCAGCGGGGCGAGTTGGGGCTGACCGACGGTTGCGGCTTCGACCAGGAGGGCAATCTCTGGGTCACGCTGCCGATGTCGAACAAGGTGGTGGCGATTACGCCGTCGTTTGAGGTGGTGACGATGATCGAGGACTTGGAGGGAGAGATCATGCAATCGCCGACCAATGTGAGTTGGGGCGGCGACGACATGTGCGATCTCTACGTCGGCTCGATTCGGAGCGATTACGTCGTTCACGCCCGCTCTCCAATTCCGGGTGAGCGGCTGGTGCATCAGCGGTGAGCGGCCTCCGCGCTTGGCTCTGGCCGCGCGATCGTTTGGCGATCGCGATCCTGCTGTATGTGATCTGGATTCCGTTCATCGTCGCGCTTGTGGATTATGCCGGCGACCAGTCGGACAACGAGACTGCGGCTGAAGTGTCGGAGGAGAACGAACCCGACGATTTCGTCGAGGCGGTCGGCTGGACCTGGGGCGTGCTCTGGGTGGGCTATGCGGCCCTGGCGGCGTGGCTGGCGCGGATCAAGGGGCGTGATCCGATTCGCTGGGGTCTGGCCAGCCTGCTCACCTTCATTGCCCTGTTCCCCTTCCTCGCCGTCGCTCCCGAACGTCCCCGCTGAGCTCCCTCGCCGCAATGAATCCTGCTGTACATAGGGCGAGCCAGCCGTTTGACGACTCGGCCTCCTCAGGCCATAATCGAATATCTGTACAACAACCGAGGAGTCCACACATGTCCTGTCATCCCAAACACACCGAAGCGGAACCGCTCGAACTGCCTCCCCTCGAACGCCGCCCATTGCTCCTCGAAGCCGGACGGCTCCGCGCCAAGGGACTCAAATTGCGCCAAATCGCCGAGCAAATGGGTTGCTCTCGCGGCACCGCAGCCAACTACCTCCAGGAATACGAGCGACATCGCTTCCAACTCCTGCAAGCCGTCGCCGTCGATCAGCTGCTCGACAGCATTCTCCAGATCGTCGCCCCGAGCGGCGACCAGGAATCGATCCCGGTCAAAGATCGCCTCCACGCCGCCCGTGAACTCCGCCTCCTGCTCGCCTCCCTGCCCCAACTCGCCGATCACGACGAGCTACAGCGCCAGCAAGCTGTGGAATACCAGGGCAGGGTCGTCGCCTGGAAGGAATATGCCGAATACGAGGAACAGCAACATCGACAAGAGGCCGCTGCGAGCGACGGACATACCCCAACCAACGCTTGGACGAGCTAAACCCTGGCAAAAGCCGTTGGACGCGGTTGGACGACATTGGAACTCCTTGGAACCACTTGGACAGGATTGGACACATTTGGACAAGATTGGACAACACCGGCTGAAACTGGACGAATCCGACCGCTCACGCGCGGCATGACGGTTGATCTGGCATACTGCGCGCATCAAGGCGCACCTGATTGGTGCGCCCTCCAGCCATGCGCTTCCGCGCAACAGCCGATGTGAAGGACAAAACATGCACGATCTCGTCATCCGCAACGGACTCGTCGTTGACGGTACCGGCGCTGCGGCGCGCAAGGCCGATGTCGCCATTGACGACGGCGTCGTCGCCGCTGTCGGCGAGGTGAACGATCTTGGACGCGAAGAGATTGACGCCGACGGTCTGTTGGTCACCCCCGGCTTCGTCGATATCCACACCCACTTCGACGGACAGATCACCTGGGATCCGCTGCTCACGCCCTCGTTCTGGCACGGCGTCACCACGGTCGTCTTCGGCAACTGCGGGGTCGGCTTCGCGCCGGCCGCGCCCAACCGCCGCGACTGGCTGATCGGCCTGATGGAGGGCGTCGAGGACATCCCCGGCTCGGCTCTGGCCGAGGGCATTCAGTGGAACTGGGAATCGTTCCCGGAGTACCTCGACTTCCTCGACACGCTGCCCAAGGCGATTGACATCGGCACCCAGGTCCCGCACGGCGCCGTTCGCGCCTACGTGATGGGCGACCGCGGCGCTCGCAACGAGGACGCCAATCCTGAGGACATTCAGGAGATGGCAGCGATCGTCAAAGAGGGACTCAAGGCCGGGGCGTTGGGGTTTTCCACCTCGCGCACGCTTGCTCACCGCGCGATTGACGGTGAGCCGGTTCCGGGCACGTTCGCCGCTGAGGACGAGCTGTTCGGGATCGGGAAGGCGCTGAAGGAACTCGGTACCGGAATCTACGAGGTCGCTCCCGCAGGCGTGACCGGCGACGACGCGAATGCGCCTGACTTGGAGATCTCCTGGATGCACAAGCTCTCGGCCGAAATCGAGCGGCCCGTGAGCTTCGCGATGGTCCAGTACGACAACGACCCCGAGGCCTGGCGTGAGGCGCTGGAGCGCTCGCTGGAGGCCCAGGAAGACGGCGCGGAGCTCTACCCGCAGGTGGCGGCGCGCGGTATCTCGCTGCTGCTCACTCTGCGCGGGCGGCATCCGTTCATCCACTCCCCCAGCTACCGCGAGTTGGACGAACTGGCCTGGGAAGAGCGCGCGGCCGCGATGCGCGACCCGCAGCGGCGCGAGCGGATCCTGAGCGAAGTCGCGGCTCCCGACGCGGCGCTCGGTTTCATCATGTGGGACAAGCTCTACCCGATGAGCGACCCGCCCAACTACGAACCGACGCCGGACGAGTCGGTCACGGCCCAAGCCGAAGCCGCCGCTCAGACCCCGCTGGAGTTCGCCTACGACTTCCTCAGCGCGGGCGACGGCGACAACGTGCTCTTCGCCCCGCTCTTCAACTACGCCCAGGGCAACCTCGACGCGACCCGCGAGATGATGATGCACCCGCGCGTGGCGATGG
Source organism: Dehalococcoidia bacterium (assembly GCA_963555985.3). Classification (GTDB taxonomy): domain Bacteria; phylum Chloroflexota; class Dehalococcoidia; order Bin125; family Bin125. The sequence goes on along the minus strand of OY820591.1, from coordinate 2,981,225 downwards.
GCCTCTCCGACGGCGGCGCCCACTGCGGCGTGATCTGCGACGCCTCCATGCCGACCTTCATGCTCACGCACTGGACCCGCGACCGCAGCCGCGGCGAAAAGCTGCCCCTGGAGTGGGTCGTGAAGCGCATGACGCACGACACCGCCGCACTCTACGGTCTCGGCGACCGCGGCACGCTCGAAGTCGGCAAGAAGGGCGATGTCAACGTGATCGACTACGAGGCGCTGCAACTGGAGCGCCCGCAGGCCGTCCACGATCTCCCTACCGACGCCATGCGCCTGATCCAGAAGTCACGCGGCTATATCGCCACAGTCGTCAGCGGCGAAGTGATCGCGCGCCACGGCGAGGAAACGGGCGCGCGTCCGGGTCAGCTGATTCGGGGCGCCCGCTAGGGCCTGTTCGGGTTGAGGCAGATCGGTTGCGGGGTCCCTCTCCGAGTTGAGAGGGACCCCCCTCTGTCCCTAAAGAGACCTGCGCGTAATCCCAAATTCCGTCATTCCCGCGCAGGCGGGAATCTCGAAGCAACCAAGTCCGAAGCCACCTCTACATCTGGACGTACTACCGACCTCACATCACGAGCTCCGCTCCTCCAAGTCCTCCGCCGCCCGCAGTGGACTTTCGCAAAGCTCGCCCTTCGCGGAAACAGGCTCCACGACAAGCGCGGGTATGACGGTGCCACAAGCTCGGCGATCTCAGTAGTGCAGGGAAGAGGGAAGAACGCAGCGTCCGCAGCGGCCTCTGTTTCTGGGGATGCACAGAGAATAACGAACCCCTGTTGCATTCTGAGTGATACGCATGTACTATTCTTCACTATGCAACTCACTCTCTTTGACCCCAACCCCTCCTCGAACCGACCGGACAGCCTTGGCCCTGCCGATGTGCTCTATGCGGATGCGTCCGCCATTCTGCATCGGCCGGCGGGGCGGCTGTCGGCGGTGGATTTCTCGCTGAACCCCTATCAGGGCTGCACCTTTGCCTGCACCTACTGCTACGCGGCCTTCTTCGTGCCCGACGACGATCAGCGGGAGCAGTGGGGGCGCTGGGTGCGGGTGAAGACGAACGCGGTCGAGAAGCTGCGCAACTCGCGGGTGGATTTGCGCGGCAAGTCGGTGCTGATGAGCAGCGCAACCGATCCCTATCAGCCGATTGAGCAGCGGCTGGAACTCACCCGCTCGTTGCTGCCCATCCTCGCGCGACGGGGCGCGAACCTGACCGTGCAGACGCGCAGCCCGATCGCAGCGCGGGACATCGATCTCTTCCAAGAGTTCGAGCGCATCCGCGTCAATCTGAGCATCACCACCGACTCGGAAGAGGTGCGGCGCAAGTTTGAGCCGCAGTGCGCGAGCATCGAGCGGCGACTAGAGGCGGTAGCGAAGATTGCGGACGCCGGAATTCGCACCGGGATTGGAGTCTCGCCGTTGTTGCCGCTGGATGATCCGGCGGCGTTCGCGCGGAAGATCATCGAGACCGGCGTCTCCAGCGTGCGCATCAACACATTCCACGAGACGCGCGGCCCCTTCTCAGCAGGCACACGCCAACCGGCGCTGAAGCTGGCCCGCGAACTGGGCTGGACGCCGGCCAAGCGGAAACGAACGGAGGCAGAACTGCGCTACCACCTCAATCGAGGCAGCAAACGCTTCGCCGCCTAAAGCGTTTCCAGCAGCACCTGCGGAGCGTCGCCGTAGCTCAGTTCGAGCCGAAAGTGCCGCAGGAAGTCGCGTCCAAGCAGGCTGGGGAGTCGCCAGTTGCCGGCGTCGGAGGGAATTGAGGGAACAGGCTCAGCGATCAGGATGGGGAGGTTGAGCCGAAACAGTTCATCCTCGCTTGAGAGGATTTCGAGCAATGCTTGTCGGACGACTCGACTCACAACTCCGCCGACGCCGACAGACTGGATCCTGCGAGGATCACGGGAGAAGTCGATATCCCAGAAAGCACTGCCAAGGATCTCGGCTGCGTCACGCGGCTGAAGCACCGATGTAGTGGCAGCAGTGTCGATCAACAGCCAAGTCCAGCGTCCCGGCTCAGGGATCGCGACACGCATATACATCCATGCACGACCGCCGCTGATCGCGCCATCACGAAAGCGTTGGGCGGGATCGACGCGCCCATAGAATTGCATACGGCTAGTGAAAGTCCTCTTCGGGGGCGATCACCCGAAAGAGGCAATGGCTACGTTCAACACCCGGCAAATCGTTCAGCACGTCTGCCGGCTCATCGCCGATGAGCAGATGCTGGTCGCCCCAGATAACTAACCACTTGCCACGGTGATCGCGCAGGAGCTCGTCCCAAATCTCGTGTAGGTAATTCCAGTTGCGCTCGGCCTGCACGTGCCGTCTGCGTAACTCCTGGGGCGACTCATCGAAGCTCACTGGCGGAGCAGGCTTGATCGGTTTCCATCGCTGCTCTGTGGTCACTTCGACCTCCCCGAGCTGTTCGGAGAACTCACCATACCGCAGCGTCAGATGACTGGAATTTCACACGCTCGCGTAGACCGCATCGATCATCGGCTTCCAGCGCGGATCCGCGCCCAGACCGGCCGACATCTGATTCATCACGTAGCCGAAACCGATCTGCGCATCGGGGTCGGCGAAGCCGAGCGAGCCGCCGGCGCCGGAGTGCCCGAAGGTGCGCGGGTTGGGACCCCACTCATAGCGCCCGCCGGCGGTGCTGAGGATAAATCCGAGCGAGCGGCGCACGAGGAAGCCGAGCACCAGGTCTTCGCGGGCGACATACTCGGTCGCGCCGCAGGCCTCAACCGCCTCTTGCGACAAGAGGCCTTCGCCGCCCTGAGCGAGGGCGGAATAGATCGCGGCCATCGCGCGTCCGTTGCCGTGACCGTTGGCAGCAGGCAGCTCCGCTGCCCGCCATTCGCGCGAGTTGACCGTTCCCGCCAGTCTTGGGGCCGCGAGTCCAAGCGCGTGACCGGCGAGCGTGTCCTGTGCGCCGCTCCCGATCGGCCCGGTGCCGGGCGCGGCAATCAGGGCGGCAGTGCGAGCGTCTTCCGACTCGGGCAAACCGATGAAGAAGTCCACACCGAGCGGGCCGGCGATCTCGTCGCGGACGAACTCTCCGCAGGTGCGGCCATCGATCCGGCGAATGATCTCCCCAACCAGCCAGCCGTAGGTGATCGCGTGGTAGCCCATGCCCTCGCCGGGCGTCCACATCGGCGCCTGGCGTTCGAGCGCTCCGATCATGCGCTCCCAGTCCAGCACGGCGCCGTCCGGGAGTTCCTCATCCACGCCCGCGAGTCCGGCCTCGTGCGTGAGCAGGTGTTTGACCTTGATCTCAGACTTGCCCGCCTGACCGAACTCGGGCCAGTAGTCGATCACCGGTCGCTCGACATCAAGTTGGCCGCGATCAACCAGCATCGCGGCTGCGACCGCGGCGATGCCCTTGGTCGAGGAATAGACGTTGGCGATCGTGTCGCGCTCCCACGAACGGGAACGCTCGGCGTCGGCATAACCGCCCCAGAGATCAACCACGGTCTCACCGCCCACGATCACGCAGAGCGACGCGCCGACCTCATCGTGGGCGGACCAGTTGGCGGCGAAGGCGTCGCGGACGACGCTAAAGCGTGGGTCGCAACTGCCTTGCAGATCGATGTCTGACATCCGTCTAGTCAGCGGAGACCGGTTCGCCGACGGCGCGCCCCGACAGCTCTTCCGGCATCGTGCCTTCGAGCTCGTGGATCGCGGGCAGGACTTCCTTGGCGAACAGCCTCATGCTGCGCTCGGCGGTGTCGGCCGGCATCCCGCCGCTGATCCGGAAGTTCATGATCATCTCTTCGGCGGCGGTCATCTGCTGGATGTGCTTCAGCTTCTCGATCACCTGGTCGGGCGTGCCCCAGGCCTGGGGGGTGGCGGCGAACTGGGCGCGCTGGAGCGGGGTGGTCTTCTCGTTGGTCTTGCCGAACTCGGCGTAGTACTTGTAGCCCTTGGTCGCCGCGAAGCGGGCCGACTCGGAGAAGTGGTAGTGGCGCTCAACGCTCTCCTGGAACTCGCCGACGTGCTGGAGCATGACGTCCCAGGCCTCTTCTTCAGTGTCGAAGCAGGCGACGTTGGCAACCACGGTGGGCTGGCGCGGCTCCCAGCCGTGCCCGACCCGGATCTCATTGAAGCGCTGTACGTCGGCCTGGTACTCGTGCCACTGCTTGGAGTTGGTGAAGAGCATCCCCAGGCCGGCGTTGGCCGCGATTTCGAGCGTTTCCGGCGAGATCCAGGCGACCCGCATCGAGTCGAGCAGGCGCTGAGCGTTGCGCGGACGCGGGCGGATCGTGGTCTCGGGGATCGTGTAGAAGTCGCCCTCGTGCGAGAAGAACTCCTGGGTCAGCGCCTTGCGCACGACCTCCAGCGACTCCATGAAACGGTCGCGGGACTCGCCCATCGGCGAGCGGAAGGCGTCGAACTCGCGCTTGGCCGCGCCGCGGCCCAAGCCGAGCGTGAGCTGGCGGCCCATCAGCATGTTGTCGAGCACCGTGATCTGCTCGGCGATCGCGACCGGGTCGTACCAGGGCAGCACGATCACCATCGTGCCGAAGTCGATCCGCTCCGTCTTGCCGGCGAAGTAGGTGATGTTCTGCATCGCCCCGGAGGTCATGATGTAGGGCGAGAAGTGGTGGTCGATGCACCAGTAGGAGTCGAAACCGAGCGGTTCCACCAGGCCGCCCAGGTGGATGTCTTCCTCGTAGACCTGCTGGTCGGTGATCACCGGTTCTTCGGCGATCTGCTGGGCGTCGAAGCGGTCCCAATCGGTGTAGTTCTGGAAGTTGAAGTGAACGCCGACCTTCATCCGAGTGCCTCATTTCCACGCACGGGTATCCCGCGCATCAGAGTGGGTTCTAACTATGCGCAGGCTAACGCATCAGGTGAGGGGGTTGGCTGGAAGGAGGCCGGGCAAGACTTAGGGCTTACTCCGGCAGGCCTGCGTTGACATCGCCGTCGCTGCCGCGCATGATCAGAGTCAATGAACGCCTCTGAACTTCGCCGTTGGCTGAAGAAGCGGGGCTGCACGTTCCACACGCACAAGGGAGGCAGTGGACATCTCACTGTTCGGCGCGGAGACCGCACCAGCCAGCTGCCGATGCACGGTGGCCGCAAGGAACTCGGCCCCGGCCTGGTTGCCAAGATCAAGAAGGACTTGGGGTTGGACTAATGCTCGCCTATCCGATCACCTTGCGCGAAGACGAGGGTTCTGTCCTTGCCGTTGCGCCCGACTTCCCCGAGCTGATCACTTTTGGCGAGGACCGCGACGAGGCCCTCGCTCGCGCCGTTGACGCGCTCGAGGAAGCGATCGCCGCCCGCATTTCGGAGCGCAAAGACGTTCCCGCACCTTCGGCTGGCCGGACTTGTGCCACACTCCCGGCGTTGACCGCGATTAAGACGATCCTCTACCAGAGCATGAGGGAGCAAGGCGTTGGCCGCGCCGAATTAGCTCGCCGCCTCGGCTGCCGTCTGCGCCAGGTCGATCGCTTGCTCGACCTCCAGCGCTCTTCACGCCTCGATCAACTCGATGCCGCCCTGCAGGCCGTCGGTCGCAGACTCGAAGTGACCCCTGCCTAGCAAGCGGTCGGCCCTCGCCCCAGCCCTCTCCCACAGGGAGAGGGGATAAGGGCAAGTGGAGGTGTGCGGGTGGTGGTTTAGACGAGCGCTTCGTCGAGGCGCTTGGCGAGGTCCTTCTTGGGCCGGAAACCGACGATCTGGCCAACCACATCGCCTTCCTTGAAGACGAGCAGAGTGGGGATGCTGCGAATCCCGTAGGTGGTGGCGATGCCGGGGTTCTCGTCGGTGTTGAGCTTGTAGAAGGCGACTTTGCCGTCGTACTCGTCGGAGAGTTCGTCAACGACCGGGGCGACCATGCGGCAGGGTCCGCACCAGGGAGCCCAGAAGTCGACCAGCACGGGCAGGTCGCTCTCGAGTACGTCGTTCTGGAAGCTGGCGTCGGTTACTTCCTGGGGCTTGGCCATGCTGTTCCTCCTAGAGAATGCTGGGCTAATGCGTGCGTCCTAGAACTTTGGTTCGCGCGCACGCGCGAGTACTTGCCCCCATGATAGCCGATGCGCGCCGCAGCATGGCAGCGGGGAGTTGGAGATTGTCACGCCCGATACGCAGGCGAGCGTTCGGATGGCAAGCAGGCTCCGTCAGGTTCGCTCGGGGCGGCGGTCGGGCGTGCTCTGGGCGTGATCGGATGCGGTGTCGCCGTTGTCGTCGGGCGGGGCGGCGCCGGCGAACGCTTCCCGGATCGCTTCGACCACGCCCGCTTCGACCACGCCCTGGGCAGCGCGGATGCCGCTGGCGACGGCCTCGGCGTTGGCGCGGCCGTGTCCGACCAGGACAGCGCCGTCAATGCCGAAGAGTGGTGCCGAACCGACCTTGGCGTAGTCCCAGTTCTTGCGCAGACCCTCAAAGACGCCGCGCATCAGCCAGGCGCCCGCCATATGGATCAGCTTGGCCTGGATGTTGCGCTTGATCTCGCCCATCAACTGTTCGGCCAGACCCTCGGAGACTTTGACGACCACGTTGCCGGTGAAACCGTCGGAGACGATCACGTCGGCGTCGCCCGCGATCAGCCGGTTGCCCTCGATGTTGCCGACGAAGTTAGGTTCCTGGCGCTCGAGCAGGCGGTAGACCTCCTGATGCAGTTGGCTGCCTTTGCTGTCCTCCTCGCCGACGTTGAGCAGACCCACGCTGGGGTCGCGGTGACGGAGGACGCGCTGCACGTAGGCGCGGCCCATGATCGCGAACTGGGCGAGATAGTGGGGGCGGTTCTCGATGTTCGCGCCCACATCGAGCAGCAGCGAGGTCGTGCCGCGACCGTTGCGGAAGAGCGCGCCGAGCGCGGGCCGAGCGACGCCGGGCACACGCCCGAGCCGGAAGAGCGCGCCCGCCATCACCGCGCCGGTGTTGCCGAAAGAGAGAAAAGCGTCCGCTTCGCCCTCGGCGATCAGGCCGAGCCCGACCATGATCGAGGAGTCGCGCCTGCGCCGGACTTCGGTCGGTTGCGCCTCCATCGCGATCGCTTCGGAGGCCTCGGCGATGCGCAGGTTGCGTTGCGCGGCCGGGAGCAAACTGCGAATCTCGTTGCCGCGCCCGACCAGGATGATGTCCACGTTGGGATCGCGTGCGGCCAGCACCGCCCCGCGCACGATCGCAGCCGGGGCGTGGTCTCCACCCATCGCATCGACAGCGACGGTGACCGTTCCTCCGCTGCGCAGCGTCATGCTTACTCCCCCTCAGCGTCGGTCGCCTCGGTGTCCTCCGCTGCCTCGGCGTTGCAGCGGAAACTGTCCAGTAACGGTAGCGCGATCGCTTCGGGGTCTTCGGGGTCAAGCACGTGCAGGACGAACTCGCGCCCGCCCTCAACGCAGTACCAGGCGTAGGAGCGCACCTGGACGGTGCCCTCGCCGATCTGCGTCTGCATCAAGCCGGTGCGCGAGGGCTGACCGTCGATCAGCTCGCCGTCTCTCAGATCGAAGAGCCCGGACATGCCGAGGGATTCGTTGAGCGTGCGCTCCAGAGCGGTGTCGCCGTCGTAGAAGGCTTGGCCCAGGGCTTGCCAGATCAGCACGGCGCGGAGCGCCGTTTCGGTCTGGAGCACGAAAATGCCGGCGTCCTCGTTGGGTGGATTGATCGTGGGTTGGCCGAATTCCTGAGCGAAATCGTCGGTGCTGTAGCGCACGAGAAAGCCGAAGCGGTCGTAGACGCCGGGTTTGGCCTCCACTTCGAGCGGCAGGATGAAGGTCGAGAGCGCGCGCTCGAAGGAGGGCTCCATCGACTCGTAATCATCGGCCACCGCGCCCGCGCGAACGATCAGCGCGATCCCGTCGACCACGGTCACGTAAGCCTGCCAGCGGACGAGAAAGCCGCCGGTCGCGCGGCGGTCTTCTTCCCAGACGATCCGCTCCGCCGCTTCGCCCGTGATCATCATCGCCGCTTCGCGCGAGAGGATCTGGATGTTCTCGGGCAGGTTGAGCGTCTCGCGGAGCAGCGCTTCGGGATCCTGGTCGGTATCGAGCACGGCGTTGATGCCAATCAGGGCGCGTCCGGTTTCGGAGAGGAAGGTGACGCGGTCGATCCCGTTCGAGCTGGCGTCGCAGAAGGGCGGACAAACCAGTTGGATCGAGTAACCGTAGGAGGGATTGGTGTAGCGGCGGATGATGTCGTCGGCGGTTTCGATCCCCGGTTCGGAGGGAGCGTCGGCTTGGGGCTCCTCGTCCTGCGTTTGCTCGCTCTGCGCTTCCGCCTCGGTTTCAGCTGCTGCCTGGCTCTCGGTCTGCTCGCTTGCTTCCGCCTGCTCCTGTGCCGCCTGCGCTTGAGTCTGAGCTTGCTGCTGAGCCTGAGTTTGAGCCTCCTCCTGCTGAGCCTCGGACTCGCCCTGCTGCGCCTGCGCAGCGGCCTGCTCCTGTTGCTCGGAGGCCGGGCGGAAATACTCGTTGGCCTGGACGTTCTCGTTCGGATTGGAACCGCAGGCAGCCGCGAGCAAGCCCAAGACCGCGACGATCACGAGCGCCGCCAGCGCCGTCGTTCGGAGCGTCACGCCCCTCATGATGCGCGACCCGCCAAAACGATCAGACGATCGCCCGCCCCCACCGGATCAAGCTCCCACGAGCCGAACCAGCTGTGCGGCTGAAGCCCCGCCTCGCGCAGCAACCCGTAGATTTCGCCCGCGCCGAGGCTGACCCGCAGCGGGAAGCGGGCCAGCGAGCGGCGCACGACTCCGTCCGGCGCGATCGCGTCGTACTGGTACGTGAGCCAGGCGATCGGCGAGGCGCGGTCAACCGCGTCGCCGTAGGTCCGCTCCAGCGCGAGCTCTTGCGTAGCGAGCTTGGTCACGATCGTGCCGTCAGGTGCATGGCGAGTCCATTCCAGTCGCAGCGGTTGCGGAGCCGGATCCACGTCGTCCGGTCGCGGCGCAGTCAGATCGAGAGCGAGAATGCCGTCCGCAGCGAGCCGCGCCCCGGCGGAGCGGAGCGCCGCCAGCTGATCCTCCCGCCGCAGCAGATGTTGGAAAGTCGAAAGCGCGAAGATCACCAGGTCATACCGCTCGTCTCCGGGAAGCGCCGGACAGCGCATGTCGGTCTGCACGACCTCTACGCCGGCGCGGGTCATCCGCTCGCAACCGGCCCGGAGCATCGCCGGCGACGACTCCACCGCCGTCACGCGCCGGCCGCGATCGGCGATCTGGGCCGCGACGCGACCGGTCCCGGCCCCAAGTTCAAGAATGCGCGCCGTAACCGGCGTCAACTCTCGATAGAGCACGATGTCCGCATCGAGCTCGCCGAAATCGAGCTCATACCAGGGCGCAATCGCGGCAAGCGCGCGTTCCTGATCGTCCCCCGACCAGCGCAGCGGATCGTCCAACACCGTCCTCCTCCCAACCTCAACTCAGAGTACCAGCGAAGCGGATTGGTAGTCTGATGCGCAAGTCTGCCGCCCAGAGTGAAAGCGGAGCGCCCGTGACCGACACGCCCACGCTGAGCGATCTGATCGCGCAGTACATCCGCGCGGTACCCGACTTCCCCGAACCGGGCATCCTCTTCCGCGACATCACCCCCCTGCTCGCCGATCCGAACGGGTTCGGGCTGGCAGTGGACTGGCTGGCCGAACGCTGCGAGGGCGCGGACGCAGTGCTGGGAATCGAGTCGCGCGGATTCATCCTGGGTGCCCCCACCGCCCAGCGCTTGCGAATCCCCTTCGTCCCGATCCGCAAGGCCGGCAAGCTCCCCGCAGACACGATCGCCCGCTCCTACGAGCTCGAATACGGCTCAGCCACAATCGAGATGCACGCCGACGCACTCAAGCCCGGAGACCGTGTCGCCCTGGTCGACGATCTCCTCGCCACCGGCGGCACAGCCGAGGCGGCGGCGCAGCTGATCGCCCAGAGCGGAGCCGAGATCCACATCATCGCCATGCTGATCGAACTGGCCGACCTGCAAGGCCGCCAGCGCCTCGCCCCGCACCCGCTCGAATCGCTCTTGATCTACTGAAGAGGACGCCAATGACCGACGCCGAACGCCCAAACGCATTCCTCGCCGTGATCGGCGGCTCCGGCTTCTACCGGATGCCCGGCCTGGAGGACGTCGAACGCTGGTCCCCAGAGACCCCGTTCGGCGACACCAGCGACGAACTCATCATCGGCACGCTGCATGGAAAACGAATAGCATTCCTACCCCGGCACGGTGCCGGCCACCGCCTGCTCCCGCACGAGATCCCCGTGCGGGCCAATATCTGGGCGCTCAAAGCGCTGGGCGTACAGGGCATCCTCGCAGTCTCCGCCGTAGGCTCGCTGCGACAGGAGATCGTGCCCGGACACATGGTCGTCCCCGATCAGATCATCGACCGCACCCGCGGCGGACGACCGACCACCTTCTTCGGCGACGGCATTGTCGTGCACGCGGGCTTCGCCGATCCATTCTGCGCCGACCTCAGCGCGCGCCTGGTCACAGCCGCCAACGAGATCGACCAGCCGGTACACGCAGGCGGCGCCTACATCGCCATGGAGGGCCCGCTCTTCAGCACGCGCGCCGAGTCGCACCTCTACCGCTCCTTGGGTGCCTCGATCATCGGCATGACCGCGATCCCCGAAGCAAAACTCGCGCGCGAAGCCGAGCTCGCCTACGCCATGCTCGCCACCGCCACCGACTACGACGTCTGGCACGAGTCGGAAGCGGACGTGACCGCAGCCGCAGTCGCCGCGATCGTGGCCCAGAACGTCGCCTCCGCCCAGCGCATTGTCGCCGCCGTCGCCCGCGATCTACCTTCCGATTGGGTATCCACCGCCGCCGGCGCGCTGGAGGGCGCGATCATGACCGACCCCAAACGCATCCCCGCCGAAATCCGCGAACGCTACGCGCTCCTGCTCGGGCAGCGGCTGCCATGAGCCGGGCCGTCGAGATCGCCGTCGTCGGCGCCGTCGCCTTGGACGAAATCCACAGCGCCGCCGGAGACGTCGAGCAGCAGCTCGGCGGCTCCGCCATCTATGCCTGTCTCGCCGCCTCCCTGCTCGCCCACGCCGCCCCGATCTCGGTGATCGGCGACGACTTCGACCCCAAGCTGCTCGATCCGTTGCGCGAGCGGGCAATCTCGCTGGACGGAGTAGTCCGAACCGAAGGCGAGAACTTCCGCTGGGGTTGCCGCTACACCGACTCAGGCGATCAGCGCGAGACCCTCTACACCCGCGCCGGCGTCTACGACTCTCACCCGATCGTGGTCAACGAAGCGATGCGAGACGTGCCGATCGTCCTGCTCACAGCGGGCAACCCCGAGCAAAACCGGCGCGCACTGCGGCAACTGCGCGGCAAGCGCCTGGTCGCCATCGACACGATCGAGCGTGAAGTCGCCGAACGCACCGACGAGTTCCGCGAACTGCTGCGAGAGTCCGACCTGGTCTCAATCAACACCCTCGAAGCGGCCCACCTGATCGGCTGGCGCGGCGATCTGGACGACCCCGAACTGGCGACAGCCGCCTGGCGCGAGATCCGCGCGCTGGGCGGACGAGCCTTCGCGCTCAAACGCGCCTCGCAAGGCGTGGAGGTATTCGAGGGTGAACAGCGGGCGCACGTGGGCGCGGTGCCGGAGATTCGCGTGATCGATCCGACCGGCGCCGGTGATACCTTCATCGGCGCGCTGCTGAGCGCGATCGCGCGCGGCTGGGAACTGGTCAACGCCGCCCGCTGGGGTTGCGCCGTCGCCTCGTTCGCGGTCGAGCGCTTCGGCGTGGAGGGCGTCTTGCAGGCGACCTGCGAGGGCGTTGAGCGGCGTCTGGCTCAGGTCACGCTGGCGGAGGCGCAGACATGACCCTCTCGCTGCGCCCGTCGAGGTTCCTGGCCACTCGTGAGCGCCTGGAGATCGTCCAGCGCTATGACCGCGAAGGACTCGCGGCCCAGTTGCAGTCCCACCGCTGGGTCGGAGCCTACGCGCTCGCCCAGTTGGACGATGGAGCCTGGGAAGAGTCGGAATGGTACTCCGCCGAGACCGCCCAAGGCGCTGCGATCGTCTGTCATTCGCGCGGCGGCCTGGGCAATGCCACTACGCTCACCGGTCCCGCTGAGGCAATCGCCGCGATCTTGAAGCTGCACCCCGGCTACGGTCGCACCTTCGCCATCGGCGAGCCCCAGCACCTGCCCGCGCTGGAAGCGGTGCATTCGCTCAAAAATCCCAGACGCATGATGCGGATGCTGGTGACCGCCGAGACCTTCCGCCCCGCCCGAGGCGAGGCCACGCCGCTGCTGGGCGCGCACGTGCAGATCGTCAACCGGCTCTACAACTCCGAAGGCTCGCCCACCTATTACCGCCGCGAACACATCGAAGACGGCTGCTACTGGGGCGTCACCGACGACGAGCGCCTGGTCGCCATCGCAGGCACCCACGCAATCGGCCGCAAACACGGAATCGCCATCTTGGGCAACGTCTTCACCCACCCGCGCTATCGCGGCAGAGGACACGCCACCCTGGTCACCAGCGCAGTCACCGCCGCCCTGCTGGAGCAGGTCGACGACGTGGTGCTCTCAGTCGATCCGAACAACGAGCCGGCCGTACGCGCCTACCAAAGGCTCGGCTACCGAGACGTAGGCCCAATCGTAGAAGCGTCCGCCACCAAACACGCCGGCCCCATGCTCACCGCCAGCCGCCGCTGGCTCGCCCGCCAACGAGGCCCCGGCGACGAGCGCGAAATCGTCTACACCTAAGTGACCTGCCGTCAACCATGATCGATCTCCCCCTTGAGAAGATCCGCGCGTAATCCCAAAATACGTCATTCCCGCGCAGGCAGGCCTCTGCAAAATCCCCATTTCCGTCATTCCCGCGCAGGCGGGAATCCATGCATCGTACCGAGTGGCCTCTGGATTCCCGCCCAAGGAGAGCTTTGCGAACGTCGATGTGCTCCGTCATTGCCGCGCTCCGCCGCGGCAATCTCGCCGTGTGCGCGACGACGGTGCAATCACGGCGAAATACCCGCGACAAGCGCGGGTATGACGGTCTTTGATGTATGCACAGGGCTCCCTTGGGAGAGGCGTCGCGCAGCAGCCCGCCCCTGGCCTGAACAGGGGACAGAGGGGGTCCACCCGCCCCACCCCAACTGTCATCCCCGCAACACTCTTCCAAACTCAACCCCGCCACAGAACTCCAGTACGGATATGATGGACCCCAGCCAACCCGCGCCCACAACCAACAGAACCCGCCATGACCGCCGCAACCCGCCCGAACCGCCCAACACACACCGGAACGAACCCGAACGCTCCCGAACGAAATCGAACACACCCGAACACAATCGGACACAATCGGACACCCCGTCCGCAAAATCCCCATTTCCGTCATTCCAGGCTTGACCTGGAATCTCGTCCGGAATTGCGGGCTCTCTGGTCGGAGCGAGATTCCAGCGTTCGCTGGAATGACGAGAGCAACGGGAATGTGATTTACGCGCAACTCTCTTTGCGGGGGGAGATGCCGAAGGCAGAGGGAGGCGACCACCCGAATCACCCTGCAACTTCCACTATCCAAACTATCCAAAACCTTCCAAAATCATCCACTTCTATCCAACCCCAATCTCACAATCTCCCAGAAAAACCTACACATTCTCAATCTCTACACATTTCTTCGGCGCGAAAAAAAATTCTCGCTATCCACTGAACACCCCGGACGCAAACATGAGCAGAAGCGGCAGCGAGCCGACCAAAACGATCACCCCAACTCCCGAATCCGGCGCATTCGCCGCTGGGCGGTACAGTGATCACCGCGAGCCGCTGCCGGAGGACGCGACAGCATGAGACCGGCGGAGAGCGAGAGGTCGTCCACACGTGAGCCAAGCAGTATCCCCGGCCTGCGACATCGCCAATCCTCGTCTCGCCGCCGCCGGCGAACAGCGAATCGCCTGGGCCGCGCGGGAAATGCCCGTGATCGCTCAGCTCCGCGAGCGTTTCGCCCGCGAGCGCCCGTTTGCGGGCTTGCGCATCGCCGGTTGTCTCCACGTCACCTCCGAAACAGCCAATCTCGCGCTCGCCTTGCAGGCGGGCGGAGCCGAAGTCACGCTCTGCGCCAGCAATCCGCTTTCGACTCAGGACGATGTCGCGGCGGCGCTGGTCGAACGCGCCGGAATCGCGGTCTACGCCATCAAAGGCGAGTCCAACGAGACCTACTACGAGCACATCCACCGCGCCATCGACGCCAAACCGCACGTCACCGTGGACGACGGCGCAGATCTGGTCTCGACCCTCCACAGCGAGCGTCAGCAAGCGCTGGACGGCGTGATCGGCGGCTGCGAGGAGACCACCACCGGCGTCATCCGCCTGCGCGCAATGGCCGCAGACGGAGCCTTGCGCTATCCAATCATGGCGGTCAACGACGCCGCCACCAAGCACTTCTTCGACAACCGCTACGGAACTGGACAAAGCGCGCTGGACGGCATCATCCGCGCCACCAATCTGCTCTTGGCCGGCAAGACCGTAGTAGTGGCCGGCTACGGCTGGTGCGGGCGCGGGGTCGCGTCGCGGGCCAGAGGATTGGGCGCGCAGGTGATCGTGACCGAAGTCGATCCCTTGCGCGGATTGGAAGCGGTGATGGACGGCTACCGCGTCGCCCCGATGCTCGAAGCGGCCGCTGAGGGAGACGTCTTCATCACCGTGACCGGCGACATCCACGTGATCGACGAACCCCACTTCGCCGTGATGCGCTCAGGCGCGATCATGGCGAACGCCGGGCATTTCAACCACGAGATCAACCTGAGTGCGCTGGAAGAAGTCACCGAACAGCGGCGCGAACTCAAGCCCTACGTCGCCGCCCACACCACCTCCGACGGCCGCGAACTCTTGGTACTGGCCGAGGGCCGCCTGGTCAATCTCTCCGCCGCCGAGGGACACCCCGCCAGCGTGATGGATATGTCGTTCGCAAATCAGGCCCTGGCGATTGAATATCTGGTCCAGGCCGATCCGACTCCCGAACCGGGCGTACACGAGGTGCCGAACGAAATCGACCAGGCGGTGGCGCAACTCAAGCTCGCCGCGATGGGAGTACGTCTGGATACGCTGACCGCCGAACAAGAGCGTTACCTGAGCTCGTGGGACGAGGGCACATGACGTACAACCAACTCCCCCACAGCCGCCTCTCCGGGCTGTGGACGTCCGAGTCCGTCACCGAGGGACACCCCGACAAGGTCTGCGATCAGATCTCCGATGCCGTGCTCGACGCCTGCCTCGCCGCCGACCCGGAGTCGCGCGTCGCCTGCGAGACCGCGGTCTCCTCGGATCTCGTAGTCGTCTTCGGCGAGATCACGACCAACGCGCAGATCGAGATCGAGTCGATCGTGCGCAACACCTTGCGCCGAATCGGCTACACCGACAGCGCCTGGGGGATGGACGCGGACACCTGCGAGGTGCTCACCCACATCAACCGTCAATCGCCGGACATCGCCGGTGGGGTGGGTGGACAGGCGGGCGAAGCCTCGCACGGCGACGATCCCTACGACCGCCAGGGCGCCGGCGACCAGGGCATGATGTTCGGCTTCGCCTGCGACGAGACCGAGAGCCGAATGCCGCTCCCGATCGCGCTCTCGCACGGACTCACGCGCCGGCTCGCGGAGGTGCGGCAGGCGCGCGAGCTCGAATGGCTCCGTCCCGACGGCAAGGCCCAGGTCACGGTCGAATACGCCGAGGGCCGTCCCTACCGGGTGGACACGATCGTGGTCAGCACTCAGCACGCCGAGTCGGTTTCGCAAGCCGAGATCGCCTCGGCGCTGCGCAAGCACGTGATCGAGGCCGTGATCCCCGGCAAGATGATCGATGCGCAAACGCACATCTACGTCAATCCCTCGGGGCGTTTCGTCACCGGCGGCCCGCTCGCCGACGCCGGCCTCACCGGGCGCAAGATCATCGTCGACACCTACGGCGGCATGGCCCGTCACGGCGGCGGCGCATTCTCCGGCAAAGACCCCTCAAAAGTCGACCGCTCCGCCGCCTACGCCGCCCGCTGGGCGGCCCGCAACATCGTCGCCGCCGGCCTGGCCGAACGAGTCGAGTTGCAAGTCTCCTACGCCATCGGCAAAGCCGAACCGACCTCCCTAGCACTAGAGAGCTTCGGCACCGCCCGCCTCGCCAACGACGAACTCACCGCACTCGTATCCGGCCACTTCGACCTCCGCCCGGCGGCAATCATCAACGAGCTCGAACTCAAACAGCCAATCTACGAGCAAACAGCCGCCTACGGCCACTTCGGCCGCAGCGATCTCGCCCTCCCCTGGGAACACGAGACAAAGGCTGCGGAGCTGCGGGCAGCCTCAGGCTTGCCGGACTAGTGCCTGTTCACATTGACCTCGCCAGATCAACACTCGCTCGTCATTCCCGCTCTGACTCGTCATTCCCGCGCTCCGTCGCGGGAATGACGCCGACTGCTGCACCAACACTTCATTCTGAGGAAACCCGCCCGCGCTCAATCGCTCAACCCACGCACGGCCTCCATGCCGCTCACAGCGAGATACCCGCGGCAAGCGCGGGTATGACGAAGTGGGATCGGCAATGCCGGGGGTTGGCGCTTCCACCCTGCCTCGGTGCCTTCAGCTCAGAGCGATCTGAACAAGCCCTAGCGCTTGGTGTACTGCGGAGCCTTGCGCGCCCGCTTGAGCCCGGGCTTCTTGCGCTCCTTGGCGCGCGGATCGCGGGTCAGCATCCCCTCCTGGCGCAGGGTGCCGCGCAGGGACTCGTCCGAGGCGAGCAGGGCGCGGGCGATGCCCAGACGGATCGCGCCGGCCCAGCCGGTCATGCCCCCGCCGGAGCACTTCACCTCGGCCCGGTAGCTGTGCTCGGCCTCGCAGACGAAGAGCGGCTCCTTGATCAGCCGCCGCTGCTCCTCGCGGGCGAAAAGCTGCTCGGCGGGCTTGCCGTTGACCACAATCGAGCCGTCGCCCGGATAGAGCCGGACGCGGGCGATCGAGGTCTTGCGGCGGCCGAGACCGTAGTGATAGTGGTTCGCGCTGCTGGTAGTCATCGGCTCAGGCTCCGCTCTCGGCGATTTGGCCCTGGTGGGGGTGGTCCGGTCCGGCGTAGACGCGGAGGTGGCGGTACTGCGTCCGCCCCAGCCGCGTCTTCGGCAGCATCCCGCGCACAGCGCGCTCGATCACGCGCTCCGGATGCTTCGCCAGCAGGTCCTTGAGCGTCTGCTCTTTCAAGCTGCCCAAGTAACCCGAGTGGCGATAGTACTTCTTCTGCTCCAGCTTGCGCCCGGTCACCGCAACGCGCGCGGCGTTGATCACAATCACGTAGTCGCCCACATCCTGCGAAGGATGGAACGAGGGCTTGTGCTTGCCGCGCAGCAGCACCGCGATCTCGGTGGCCACGCGCCCCAACGGGCGATCCGTGGCGTCGATCACGTGCCAGGCGCGCTCCACGTCATTCGAACTCAGAACAGTCGTCGACATCGGTTAACTCCCAATCGGAGAGGACAGACTTATCGTACTCAACCCTGGCCAACGTCAAAGCGTTGGCGGGCGCGGTTGGCCCCAATCCGCCCGGCGCTGCGCTGCGCAGATTGCGGCGAAATGTATCGAGCGTCACCCGCCCGCGGGCGACCTCCACGACCGCTCCCGCCATGCGCCGCACCTGGTGCTGGAGAAACGCATCGGCGCGAAAGCGGAACTCCCAGTTCACGCCGCCGCCGGTCAGCTCGGCGGAGTGGAGCGTGCGCACGGTCGAGCGCTCGCTCGTGGGCGGAGAGAACGCGGCGAAGTCGCACTGACCCACCAGCTCGGCGAGTGCGGCGCGCGCCGCCGCCGGGTCGAAAGGCGGAGGCACGATCCAGGCGCGCCGCGCCCAGAGCGGCTGCCGCTGCGCGGCGATACGCAAGCGGTAGCGATAGACGCGCGCGATGGCGTCGCGGCGCGGGTCGAAGCTGGGCGCGACGGGTTGCATGGCCTGTACCGCAACGGCATCGGGCAAGAAGTGATTGAGGCCGCGAATCCAGCGGCGGGCGGTGAGGTCGGAGGCGCTGCTGAAGGCGGCGACCTGACCTGTGGCGTGGACGCCCGCGTCGGTGCGTCCGGCCAGCGCGGCGCGGGTTCGCGGCGCTGTCCCGCCCGGATCGGTCAGCGAGGCCAGAGCCTGTTCGAGCGCGCCCTGGACGGTGGGCAGTTGCGGTTGCCATTGCGATCCTGCGAACTCCGAACCGTCGTATTGGAGCAGAAGCGCCCAGCGTTGGGGCTGAGCGAGCGCATCGGGCATGGTGGAGCGGCGCTGTGCTATTCGTCGTCGGTTTCGGCCTGGGCTTCGGCTTCAGCCTCGGCGACGGTAGGAGCGGCGCGCTCGACGAGTTCGATGTGGGCCATCGCAGCGCCGTCGCCGCGGCGGGGGCCGAGCTTGACGATCCGGGTGTAGCCGCCGTTGCGCTCCTCGAAGCGGGGCGCGACCTCATCGAAGAGCCGGCGCAGGACTTTGCGGTCGGTGAGGACGGCGCTGGCCTGGCGGCGGGCGTGGAGGGTGCCGCGCTTGCCGAGCGTGATCATCCGTTCCGCGACGGGACGAATGGCCTTGGCCTTGGCTTCGGTGGTGACGATCGCTTCGTGGCGCAAGAGGTCGGTGACCTGGTTGCGCACGAGCGCGTTTCGGTGCGAGCGGCTGCGGCTGAGCGCTCGTCCATGCTTACGGTGGCGCATCGTCCAGGTCTCCTCAGCGGGCCGCCGATCGCGGCCGGATGGTCGTGCTTACTCTTCGGCGCCTTCGCCGGCCTGACGCAGCGCCTCCAGCAGCGCCGCGCCGAGAGCGGAAGTGGTCTCGTCGACTTCCTCGTCGTCGGAGTCGCTCGGTTCCGGCGCGCCGACGGCGATGCTCGGTTCGTCGGGCAGGGTTGCCGTCTCAGCAGTCTCCTCCAGCGGCGGCAGCGTGGTCAGCGGGGCTTCGTCCACGGGCGCGAAGACGCCTTCGCGGGCGCGGCGCACGCGCGGGTCATCCTCGTCGAGCAGATTCATGTCGTGGAGCTTCTCGATCAGCTCGATGTACGACTTCTCGCCGAAGTTACGCAGCGTGAGCAACTCGTCGTCGGACTTTTCGAGAATCTGTCCCACGACCATCAGGCCGCTGCGCTTGAGGCAGTTGTGGGCGCGGACGGAGAGCTTGAGCTCTTCGATCGGGAGGTTGTACTGCTCGACGCTGAGTCCGACGCGGGCGTGCGGAGCGAGCGCGCGCGGCACGGGCGGTTGGCCCATGGTGGTGAACAGCTTGAGTTCGTCCTGGAGCGCGACGGCGGCGTTCTGGATGGCGTCCTTGCCGGAGATCGCGCCGTTCGTCCAGACTTCGAGCAGCAACTCTTCCGCGCTGGAGGCCTGACCGCCGCTGGCCTGCTGCACGCGGTAGCTCGCCTTGCGAATCGGGGTGAAGACGGCATCGAGCGGGATCAGGCCGATCGGTTCGTCGGCGCTGTGCACCTCTTCGGAAGGCTGGAAGCCGTAGCCGGTTTCGGCCTTCATCACGACGTTGAGCTGGGCATCGCCACTGTCGAGTGTGGCGAGGTAGAGCTCGGGGTTGACGATCTCGTAATCGCCCGGGGCGGCGATGTCGGCGGCGGTGATCTGAGCGGGGCCGCTGACGTTGAGTTGCAGTTCGGCGGGCTGATCGGCGAGGGCGCGAAGGCGCACCTCGCGCAGGTTGAGCAGGAACTCGGTGGTGTCTTCCTTCATCGCGGGGACGGTAGAGAACTCGTGCTGCACCTGGTCGATCCGGACCCAGGTGATAGCGGCGCCGCGAATGCGGCCCAGGAGCACGCGGCGCAAGGAGTTGCCCAGGGTGTGAGCGAAGCCGCGCGGGAGCGGCCCCACCAGAATACGGGCGTAGTCTTGGCGCTCGTCTTCGAGCTGGAAGTGTGGCTGATCGGTCGGCAGGATCACGATGGTCGCGGCCTCCAGAGGGGAACGGGTGCGCGGGCGGGGAAGGGTGCTAGCGGGAGTAGTACTCAACGATGGCGTTCTCGTCGACACGCATGTCGATGTCTTCGCGGGCGGGCAGGGCGGTCAGTTCGCCCTCGAGCTGGATCGGGTCGATCCGGAGCCAGCCGGGCACTTCGCGGCTGCCCTGCCAGGTGCGGGAGAGTTCGTAGAACTTGCTCTTGCGGCCGCGCTCGGTCCAGCCGATCTGGTCGCCGACTCGAGTCTCGATTGAGGGAATGTCGGCCTTGTGACCGTTGAGGGTGATATGGCCGTGGCGGACGAGCTGGCGGGCCTGAGCGCGGGACTCGGCGATGCCGAGGCGGTAGACGACATTGTCGAAGCGGAGTTCGAGCATTTGCAGGAGGTTGTCGCCGGTCGCGCCGGGGCGGCGCGAAGCTTCGCTGAACATGCGCCGGAACTGGCGCTCGAGCACGCCGTAGGTCTTGCGCACCTTCTGCTTTTCCTTGACCTGGACGCCGTAGTCGGAGACTTTGCGACGGCGGGGAGAGCGCTGTCCAGGGGGCTGGTTGCGGCGCTCAATGGCGCACTTGGGCGTGCTGCAACGCTCGCCCTTGAGCATCAGCTTCTCGCCGCTGCGGCGGCAGATGCGGCAGACCGGTCCGGTGTATCGAGCCATGGGCGGGTCTCTCTGTGTTCTGGCGTTCAGGTGTGTTCGGAGGTGTTCGAGTGTGTTCGATGGTGTGCGGCAGTGTGCGCAGCGTTTCGGTGGCGTGCGGCTAGACGCGGCGGCGTTTGCGGGGGCGGCAGCCGTTGTGCGGGATCGGAGTCACGTCGCGGATCGAGAGCAGGGTGAGTCCGGCGGCCTGGAGCGCGCGCACGGCGGACTCGCGCCCTGAGCCCGGACCCTTGACGTAGACGTCGATCTCTTTCATGCCATGCACAGCGGCTTTCTTGGCGGCTTCTTCGGCGGCGATTTGGGCAGCGAAGGGCGTGCCTTTGCGAGAACCGCGGACGCCGGCGGTGCTGCCGGCGCTGCTCCAGGCAACGGGGTTCCCGTTGAGGTCGGTCATGGTGATGATGGTGTTGTTGAAAGTGGACTGGATGTAGGCGCGTCCGTGGGGGATGTTCTTGCGTTCGCGCCGTCGTCCGCGCCGCTCTCGCCGCTGACTGACCATCTGCGTCTCCTTCGTCTCACTCGTGGGCAGGCGGCCGCAGCTTGCCGATGCGGACCGCCGGTGTTGTCGTGTGTTGCGTCTCTGTGCGTCCGTTAGCGCTTGACGGCTCGGCGGCGGCCGGCGACCGTCTTCTTCGCTCCGCGCCGGGTGCGCGCATTGGTGCGGGTGCGCTGGCCGCGCATCGGCAGGTTGCGGCGGTGGCGCTGGCCGCGGTAACAGTTGATGTCGATCAGCCGCTGGACGTTGGAGCGCACGACGCGGCGGAGGTCGCCTTCGACCAGGTAATCGCGGTCGACGATTTCGCGGATGCGGGCGAGTTCGCCGTCGGTCAATTCGCGGATTCGGCGTTCGGGGTCGATTTGCGCTTTATCGACGATTTCTTTGGCGCGGGTCGCGCCGATGCCGAAGATATAGCGCAGCGCGTAGGGCGCTTTCTTGTCGTCGGGGACATCAACCCCGGAGATACGAGCCATGCTCTGCTCCTGCCGTCTGCTCCAGCGTTGTCCGCCCGTTCGCTCGAAACCGGCGTGTGTTCGTTTCGACTAGTTCTTGAATCGGTATACCACGCGACCGCGTGTGAGGTCATACTCGGAGAGTTCCACCAATACACGATCGCCGCGCAGGACGCGGATGTGATGCTGACGCATCTTGCCGGCCAAGTGCGCGAGCACTTCGTGCCCGTTGGGCAGTTCGACCCGGAAGGTCGCGTTGGGGAGCAGTTCGCGGACGACGCCCTCAACTTCGATTTTGTCCTGTTTGGGCGGAGGGGCGGGCGATGAAGCACGCTGCCCCCGGCGTCCGCCGCCGCCTCGATTTCGCGCCACCAAGCCTCCGTTACCGTTCGCGCCCGCGCTCGTGCATGAGCGCGGCTGCCGTTCGTTTCGCTTGTCTCACCGGGCCAACGTGAGAATCTCCGCCGGCTCGCCTTCGCGCAGGGCAATGGTGTGTTCAAAGTGGGCGGAGAGGCTGCCGTCTGCGGTGCAGACCGTCCAGCCGTCGTCCAACACCTTGGTCGTCGGATTGCCGATGGTGGCCATCGGCTCCAGGGCGACGACCATCCCGCGCCGCATGGTCATACCGCTGCCGCGCCGGCCGTAGTTGGGCATGTTCGGCGGCTCGTGCATTTGCCGCCCCACGCCGTGACCGACGTAGCCGCGCACTACGCCGTAGCCCGCTGATTCTAGCACTTCCTGAATGGCTGCGCCGATATCGCCTTTACGCACGCCGATGCGGGCGGCGTCAATGCCCGCACTCAGCGACTCTGAGGTCACATCGAGCAGGCGCTGCGCCTCCGCACTGATCGTACCCACGCCAACGGTGATGGCGGAATCGCCGACCCAGCCGTTGATCGTGGCGCCGAGATCGATCGAGAGGATGTCGCCCTCTTCCAGGCGGCGCTCGGTGGCGAAGCCGTGCACGATCTCGTCGTTGACCGAGGCGCAGATGGTGTGAGGGAACCCCTGATAGCCGAGGAAGGTGGGAATGACGCCGAGGCGCTCGAACTTCTCGAGTACATACTGGTCAAGTTCGGAGAGTTTGCGCCCGGGCTTGACCAGTTCGCGGAGTTCGGCGAGGGTTTCGCCGACCATGCGGCCGGGCGCGCGCATTTCCGCGATCTGAGCGGGCGTTTTCAGTTCGACCTGACGGGGACGCGCTCCACTGACCATCGTTAGTTCGCCGCTTCCAGGGCCGCCAAGAGTTCGACGCCGACTGCATCGGGCGACTGTTCGCCGTTTACGCGGGTCAACTTGTCCTGCTGCTCATAGTAGGCAACCAGCGGTTCGGTCTGATCCGCGTAGACCTGGAGCCGATTCGCGATCGCTTCGGGCTTGTCGTCGTCGCGCTGGATCATGTTGACATTGCCGCAGCAGGGATCGTCGGCGTTGGGGGGATTGAAGAGCTGGTGGAAGACGGAGCCGCAGCTGGCGCAGCTGACGCGGCCTCCGAGACGGCGCGTGATCTCCTCGTTGGAGACGTCGATCAAGACAGTGACGGTGATTCCGTCGTCCTGCTCGTTGAGCGCCTGATCGAGCGCAGCCGCCTGCTCGACAGTTCGCGGGAAGCCGTCGAAGAGACAGCCGGCCTTGGCGTCGTCGCGGCCGATGCGTTCGAGCAGCATCGAGATGGTGACTTCGTCCGGCACCAGTTCGCCGCGGTCCATGTAGCCCTTGGCGAGTTGTCCGAGTTCGGTGCCGCCGCGCAGGTGCTCGCGGAACATGTCTCCGGTGGAGAGATGGAGCAGGCCGGTGCGCTGGGCGGTTTGGACGGCTTGAGTGCCTTTGCCCGCGCCGGGCGGGCCGAGCAGGATGACGTACATCGTTAGCGGATAAACCCTTCGTAGTTGCGCATCAGCAGCTGCGCTTCGATCTGGCGCATCGTGTCGAGCGCGACGCCGACCACGATCAGCAGACCAGTGCTGGAGATCGTGAGCGCGGTGCTGTCAGGGATGAATTCAGTGGCTAAGAAGGGCACGACCGCGACGAAACCGAGGAAGAGCGCTCCGGCCCAAGTGATTCGGGCGAGCACGCGGTTGATGTAGTCCTGCGTGGGTCGCCCAGGTCTGATGCCGGGGATGAAGCCGCCCTGCTTTTGCAGGTTCTCGGCCAGGTTCTGCTGCTGGAAGGTGACGAAGGTGTAGAAGAAGGTGAACCCGACCACGAGAATGAAGGACAGCCCCCAGTACGCCGGACGTCCGGGCGAAAGATTGAGCTGGACCCAATCGGCGGCGCGGATGATCCAGCCGGGGCGTTCGCCTAAGGTCTGGCCTTCGGCGATATCGGGCGTGAGCGGATTATCGAAGGCGTCCTCGTGGGTCTTGATCTCGGAGACCGCGATGAAGTTGCCCTCAATGTCAGCGAGGGTAATCGGGTCTTCGGAGATCTCGTTGGCGTCGATCCGCCAGGCGTAGAGGGTTTCGCCGCTGAGCGGATCGTTGGTCGTCTCAATCTGGGTGAGGACGTTGGCGTCGCTGTCCTGATTGATTCGGTCGAGCAGGTCGTCGAAGGTGTCTTCGCTGGCATTCCAGCTGATCTCGGCGTCGTTGACCCAGAAACGGCCTTCATCGTCAAGGTCCGGGAAGAGCGTGATCAGAGTCTGATCGCTGTCTTCGCGCACGAATGGCGTTTCGACCGCGACCTGGGTCTGGCTCTCTTCACCGGCTGCGCCGGTGATCCAACCGGCCAGGACGGAGGGGAAGATGATGATCGAGAAGGCGAAGATCAGCGGGATCATGCCGGCGGAGTTGACTCGTAAGGGGATATAACTCTGTCCGCTCTGGCGGTACATCCGCCCGCCTCTGAAGACCGATCTGGCGTATTGGACGGGGATGCGCCGCTGGGCCTCCTGGAAGAAGACAATCAGGGCGACCAGCGCGATGGCGATCGCGATCACGACGGCGATGCCGGACCAGCCGATGTCGGAGTTGCCGACCGAGTTGAAGAGCGTGGGGAAGCTGGCCAAGATGCCGGCGAAGATGATCAGCGAGATGCCGTTGCCGACGCCCTTCTCGGTGATCAATTCGCCCAGCCAGATCAGGAACATCGTGCCGGCGGTCATGGTCAGGAGCGCGGAGATGGTGGGCAGCCATTCTTCGGCGCCGAAACCGATGCCGGTGATCGCGCGCGCGTTTTCGAGCAAAAGCAACTGCCCGTAGCCCTGCACGAGCGCCATCGGAATCGCGAGCCAGTAGGTGTAGAGCTGAATCTTGTTGCGGCCCGATTCCCCCTCTTGGGCGAGCGCTTGGAGTCGGGGGACCATCGGCTGGAGCAGGTTCATCACGATCGAGGCCGTGATGTAGGGGTAGACGCCCAGAGCGACGATCGAGAGGTTGTCGAGGCCGCCGCCGGAGAAGAGGTTCAGGAAACCGAGGACGGGGTTGTTGTCGAGCGCGTTTTCGAGCTGGGTCTTGTTGATATCGGGGATCGGCACGTGGGCGACGAGCCGAAACACGACCAGCATGGCCAGCGTGAAGGCGAGCTTTTGCCGGACATCGGGCTGGCGCCAGGCATCGACCAGCGCCTGCAGCAGCTTAGGCCGAGTCGGTCCCGCCGCTGTCTGCGCTCTCTGCATTCAACACCTCGACGCTGCCGCCGGCGGCGGTGATCTTGGCTTGCGCGGCGGCCGAGATCCGCTCCACGCGCAGGTGGACAGCGTGCTCAATCTCGCCGCCGGCGAGAATCTTGAAACGGTCGCCGGCGCGGCGTAGGAGTCCGGCGGCGACCAGCGCCTCGGCATCAATCTGCGCGCCCTCGGCGAAGCGGCGGCCCAGGTCGACGACGTTGATCGGCTGAGTCTCGACTCGGAAGGGAGCCTTGAAGCCCTTGCGCCGCGGCAAGGTGCGCATCATCGACATCGCGCCGCCCTCGAAGACCGAGTTGTAATCGCGTCCGGCGCGGGAGCGCTGGCCCTTGAGCCCGCGCCCGGAGTAGGTGCCCTTGCCGGAGGCGTTGCCGCGTCCCACGCGCTTGCGCTTGCGCCGTGAACCCGGCGCGGGGCGCAGATCGTTCAACCGCAAGACCATCATGCGTCCTCGACTTCAACCACCGTGACCAGATGGGACACCTTATGGATCATACCACGAATATCAGGCGTATCCGGTTTGATCGTGCTCTGTCCCAGCTTGCGCAGGCCTAGGGAACGGATGGTGTGTCCCTGGTCGCTGCGATAGCCGATGGCGGATTTGACGTAGGTGACTTTGAGCATCGCCATAGCGCTGCCTCACTCGTTACTCGGTCGCGCCGGCGGCGACGGGTTCGGCCGCAGGCTCGGGCGCGGGTTCGGCCGGCAGCCGTCCGGCGAGGCGCAGCCGCTCGCGCCGGGCCTCGACCGGATCGCGCAGCTCCAGCAGCGCCCGGCGCGTGGCCTGAACCACGTTGACGACGTTGTTCGAGCCGAGCGACTTGGTCAGCACGTTGCGCAGACCGACCGCCTCAAGCACGGCGCGGACGCCGCCGCCGGCGATCACGCCGGTACCGGGCGCAGCCGGCTTGAGCAGCACCTGCGAAGCGCAAAAGCGGGCTGTGATCGGGTGCGGGATCGTGCCGTTGCGGATCGGCACCTCGATCATCTCGCGGCGGGCGATCGTGGCGCCCTTGCGAATCGCGTCGGGGACCTCATTGGCGCGGCCGATGCCGATGCCGACTCGTCCCGCGCCGTCGCCGACCACGACCACGGCGGTGAAGGAGAAACGGCGTCCGCCCTTGACCACCTTGGCCACGCGCGAGACTGAAACGACCTTTTCGATCATGTCGTCTTGCGGGCCGTCGCGGCGTCCGCGTCCGCGTGATTCGCGTTGTGTGACCATCGCTCGGCCTCCTCAGAACGCCAGACCGGCTGCGCGCGCGGCCTCGGCCAGCGCCCGCACCCGTCCGTGATATTTGTAGCCGCCGCGGTCGAAGACGACGGCGGTGATGCCGACCGACTGCGCCGCTTCGGCGAGTTGTCGTCCCACGGCGCCGGCGCGGGCTGTCTTGTCGCTGCCGTCTTCTTCGCCTGGCTGTGCGCCGCTCGCGCCCAGGTCGGAGGCGGCGGCGAGCGTCACGCCGGTGTCGTCGTCAATGATCTGGCCGTAGATGTGCTTGGCCGAGCGGAAGACGCAGAGGCGCGGGCGACGGGCGGTACCGTGCACGCGCTTGCGCACGCGCAGGTGGCGTCGCTGGCGCGCGGCGCGGGTGGTGCGCCGCTTGCGGCGGATGGTCATCGCCTCTCCTCACTCTCCTCGTTCGACAGACGGCTGGGCAGCGCCCGCGCCGCCGGAATTATCCGATCGCGCCCTTGCCCTGCTTGCGCCGCACCCATTCGCCCTGATAGCGAATGCCCTTGCCCTTGTACGGCTCGGGCGGACGCACCGCGCGAATTTCGGCGGCCTGCTGGCCGACGGCTTGCTTGTCGTTACCGCGCACGTGGACGAGCTGACCTTGGACCTCGAAGTCGATGCCTGTGGGCGGGTCTTTGCGTACGAGATGCGAATAACCCACGCGCAGGACGAGCGTGGAGCCGTCCATCTCGGCGCGGTAGCCGGTGCCCTGAATCTCCAGCGTCTTCTGGAAGCCTTCCGAAACGCCCGTGACCATGTTCTGGATGAGAGCGCGGACGAGTCCGTGTTGGGCGCGGTGTTCGCGGCGGTCGGAGGGCCGGGTGACGATCACTTCGTCGCCGTCGCGGACGATGTGTAGGTCACGGTGGACATGCTGGCTGAGCTCGCCGCGCGGTCCGCTGACGCGGACATTGCCCGGCGTGATCTCGACATTGACGCCGTTGGGGACGGGGATGGGCTTGCGACCGACACGACTCATCGTGCGGCTCCTCTGCGTTGCGCAATCACCATCGCAATCACGATGCCGACGGCGAGGACGACTACCAGACGAAGCACAGGACTTCTCCCCCCACGTTTTCGCGGCGCGCGCGCGCGCCGGTCATCACCCCGCGCGGCGTAGTCAGAATGGCGACGCCCAGCCCGCCGTAGGGACGGGGGATCTCGCGCTTCTGCACGTAGACGCGCAGACCGGGGCGCGAGACGCGCTTGAGTCCGCTCACGACCGGCGTTCCCTCTTCGTTGTAGAGCAGCTCGACATCAATGTCCGAGCCCGCGCGTCCGGTGCGGTCGCGGACCTGGAACGACTTGATAAAGCCCTCTTCGGCCAAGACTTCGGCGATCGCGATCTTGAGCTTGGAGGCCGGAATTTCCACGCGCGGATGCCCCGCCTGGATCGCGTTGCGAATCCGCGTGAGCATGTCGGCGATCGGATCGGTTACTGGCATCTGATCTCCCCCTGCGTCATCTCGTCTCGTCCTCCCTGCCGTCGTTAGAGCGTGCGCTCGAACGGGATCCCGAGCAGCTCCAAGAGCCGTCGGCCCTCGGCGTCGGTTCGCGCCGTTGTCACGATGTTCACTTGCAGTCCCCGCACCTGATCGACATTGCCGTAGTCGATCTCCGGGAACACGATCTGTTCGCGGATGCCGAGGCTGTAGTTCCCGCGACCGTCGAAGGCGGTGCGCGAGACGCCCTGGAAGTCGCGGATCCGCGGCAGCGCCGCGTTGATCGTGCGATCGAGGAACTCCCACATCCGCGCGCCGCGAATCGTGCACATGATCCCGACCGAGTTACCCTCGCGCAGCTTGAAGTTGGCGATCGACTTGGTCGCTTTCGTGATCACGGGTTTCTGACCGGTGATCGTGGTCAGATCGGCGGCAACGGCGTCGAGCGCGCGGTTATTCGAGAGCGCCTCTCCAACCCCGGCGTTGACCACGACTTTGACGATGCGCGGTACCTGCATCGCGTTGTCGTAGTTGAACTCCTCCCGCATTCGCGGCGCGATTTCTTCGAGATAGCGCTGCTTCAGGCGCGGGACAGCGGTCGCGGTCGTCATCGTCCGCCTCTCCTAATCGATATCCGCATTGCAGCGCTTGCAGACCCGGATCTTGACCCCGTCGGGGCGCACCCGAAAGCCGACCCGCGCAGCCTGGTCGCATTCGGGGCAGACCACGGCAACGTTGCTCATGTGCAGCGGCGCTTCGCGCTCGATGATGCCCGCCGGCTGGCCGATCTGGGTCGCGCGCAGGTGGCGCTTGACCATGTTGAGCCCAGTCACGATCACGCGATCCTGCTTGGGCAGCACCTGCCGCACCTGTCCGCGCCGGCCGCGATCTTTGCCGCTGCGCACCTGAACCAGATCATCGCGTTGGATTCGACGCATCAGACCACCTCCGGAGCGAGCGAGACGATCCGCATGAAGTCCTTCTCGCGCAGTTCGCGGGCGACCGGGCCGAAGATGCGGGTACCGGTCGGATTCTGGCCGTCGCCCGCGAGAATCACGGCGGCGTTGTCGTCGAAGCGGATGTAGGAGCCGTCCACGCGGCGGTACTGCTTGGCGACGCGCACGATCACCGCGCGCACGACCTGCCCGGAACGGATCTCGCGGTTGGGATCGGCCTGTTTCACCGTAGCGACGATTGTGTCGCCGACGCCCGCGTAGCGGCGTTTGGTGCCGCCCAGCACGCGAATGCACTTGATCGTGCGGGCGCCGGAGTTGTCCGCCACTCGCAGCGACGATTCCTGCTGGATCACGCCGACGCCTCACCCTCGGCCGCATCGTTCGCCTCGGCGTTCAGCGAGGGCGCGGCGATCTCCCCGGGCTGGATTTCCGCGACTTCGCGGCGCTCCAGCACCTCGATCACGCGCCACGTCTTGCGCTTGGAGATCGGGCGGCATTCTTCGATCAGCACCGAGTCGCCGATCTTGCAGTCGTTGCCTTCGTCATGCGCCAAGTAGCGCTTGCGCCGGCGCATCACCTTTTTGTAGAGCGGGTGTTGGACCGTGCGCTCCACGCGCACGGAGACTGTCTTGTGGCGCGCATCGGCAACCGCGACCCCGACTCGTCGTTTGCGGGCCATCGTTAGCTGTCCTCGCTCTCGTCGCCGTCGGCAGCTGAGTCGACCTCGGCGGGCTCGGGTTCCGGCTCAGCGATCGGCTCGGGCGCGAACGAGAGCCCGCGCTGTCGCTCCCGCAGAATCGTGCGCAGCCGCGCGACCTGGCGGCGCGCCTGGCGCATCGCCATCGGATTCTGCAACTGGCGGGTACCGCGCT
Source organism: Dehalococcoidia bacterium (assembly GCA_963555985.3). GTDB lineage: Bacteria > Chloroflexota > Dehalococcoidia > Bin125 > Bin125. The sequence continues at coordinate 2,951,612 of OY820591.1, read as the reverse complement.
GGAACTGGAGGTTGAAGACCTCGCGGTAGGCCTCGTTGATCGCTTCGCCCAGTTGCTCGTCGGTCATGGCGCGGGCTTCGTCGGCGAGTGGATTGGGCATGGTCAGACCACCTCCGCCTCGCGCACGACGATGCGAGTGCGCACGGGCAGCTTGTGACTGGCGCGGCGCAACGCCTCGCGTGCGTCGGCCTCGGGCACACCGGCGATCTCGAAGAGCACGCGCCCCGGCTTGACCACCGCGACCCACTTCTCCGGCGCGCCCTTGCCCTTGCCCATGCGGGTCTCCGCCGGTTTCTGTGTCACCGACTTGTCCGGGAAGACGCGAATCCAGACCTTCCCGCCACGGCGCACGTAGTGCGTGATGGCGCGGCGGGCGGCTTCGATCTGGCGGCCGTCGATCCAGGCGGCGTCAAGCGATTGCAGACCGATCTCGCCGAAGGCGACGCTGCTGCCGGAATGCGCCATCCCGCGCCTGCGCCCGCGGTGATGCTTGCGCCACTTGACTCGTCGTGGTTGCAGCATCAGCGCCCTCCTTCGGAATTGCGTCCGCCGCCGCCGCGACCACGCCGACCGCGGCGTCCACCGCCCTCGGGACGGTCGCCGCGTCCGCCGCCGCGCGGCGGCGGCGCGATCGCCTGAGCGGGTCCGCCGCTCGTGTCATCGTCGCCGGCCGAGGGCAGTATTTCACCCTTGTAGATCCAGACTTTGACGCCGATCTGTCCGAACACCGTCATCGCTTCGGCGAAGCCGTAATCGATGTCGGCGCGCAGCGTGTGCAGCGGCACTCGCCCGGCCATCTCCTGCGCCCGGCGCGACATCTCGGCCCCGCCGAGACGACCGGAGATGATGATCTTGGCGCCCTCGGCACCGCGCTGCATCGTGCGCTGGACAGCCTGCTTGATCGCGCGCCGGAAGGCGATCCGGCGCTCCAGCTGCTCCGCCACGTTGCGCGCGACCAACTGCGCGTCGAGTTCGGGCACACGGATCTCGGTGACCTCCACCCGCAGCCGAATCGGCTTGGCGATCAATGCCTCAAGGTCATTGCGGAGTTTGTCGACGTTCTGCCCGTTGCGGCCAATCACGATACCCGGCTTGGCGGTGTGCAGTTGGACGCTGATCTGGTTGGCGTTGCGCTCGATCTCGATCCGCGAGATCGAGGCTTCGCTCATCCCGTCATTGATGAAATCGCGAATCTTGCGGTCCTCGGCGAGCAGATCGGCGTAGCCCTTGTCCGAGTACCACTGGCTGCGCCAGTCGTAGATCGTGCCGATCCGGAAGCTGGTCGGGTGAACTTTCTGGCCCATCGCTATTCCTGCCCGTCTGAGACGACGACGGTGATGTGGGCGGTGCGCTTGAGAATGCGCCCCACGCGACCGCGCGCCTTCGCGCGGAAGCGGCGCAGCGTGCGGCCGTCGCCGGCGTAGACCGCATGCACTTTCAGCTCGCTCGGGTCGAGCGCGTAGTTGTTCTCGGCGTTGGCCACAGCGGAATCGAGCACCTTAGCCACTTCGCGCGCGATCGGCTTGGGCGTGAAGCGCAGTTGCAGGCGCGCCTCTTCTACCGGCAGTCCGCGCAGACCCTGCATCACCAGTCGCACCTTGCGCGGCGAGGTGCGGACGTACTTGGCCGTTGCTTGTACTTGCATCTCAGCGCACCCGTGTCCCACGATCGGAGCGGCCGACATGCCCGCGGAAGGTTCGCGTAGGCGCGAACTCTCCGAGCTTGTGGCCGACCATGTTCTCGGTGATGAAGACGGGCACGTGGCGGCGGCCGTCGTGCACGGCGATGGTCAGGCCGACCATCTCGGGCACGATCGTGCTGGCCCGAGCCCAGGTCGTGATCGCCGTTCGCGTACCGGCGGCGCGCACGCGCTGCACCTTACGCAGCAGCTTGTGATCCACGTAGGGACCTTTCTTCGTCGATCGCGACATGTTTCGCGCGCCCTCCCTCTATCGTGCCGCGCGGCCTGGCGGAACCGCCTAGCGCCGGCGTCCGCGCCGGCGGACGATGTACTTGTCGGAGTTCTTCTTGCCTCGGGTGCGTCGGCCCAGCGTGTACCAGCCCCAGGGCGACTTCGGGCCGGGCATCCCAATCGGAGCCTTGCCCTCACCCCCGCCGTGCGGGTGATCGACCGGGTTCATGACCGAGCCGCGCACCTGCGGGCGCCGCCTGCGATGGCGATTGCGGCCCGCCTTGCCCAGCTTGATGTTGGAGTGCTCGACATTGCCGACCTGACCAATCGTCGCGTAGCAGGCCGAGCGCACGCGCCGCATCTCGCCCGAGGGCAGGCGCAGCAGCGCGTAGTTGCCCTCTTTCGCCATGATCTGAGCCGAGGCTCCAGCCGAACGCACCATCTGCGCCCCCCGGCCCTCGGTCAGTTCGACGTTGTGCACCTGCGTACCGTTGGGAATCGCCGACATCGGCAGCGCATTGCCCACCCGAATCGGCGCATCCGGCCCCGACATCACCAGCGCGTCGACCTGGAGTCCGGCCGGCGCGAGGATGTAGCGCTTCTCGCCGTCGCTGTAGAAAATCAGCGCGATCCGCGCGGTGCGGTTGGGGTCGTACTCAATCGCCGCGACGCGGCCTTCGATTCCGATCCGGTCGCGGCGTTTCCAGTCGATGATCCGATAGCGGCGCTTGTGCCCGCCGCCCCGATGTCGCACCGTGATCCGGCCCTTGGCGTTGCGGCCCGCCTTCTTCTTCAGCGGCGCGAGCAGGCTCTTCTCGGGCTTCTTCTTGGTGATTTCCTCAAACGTGTGACCGGAGGCGTTGCGGCGTCCGGGCGAGGTGGGCTTGAACTTCTTCAATGGCATCTCAGACCCCCTCGAACAGGCGAATTTCGTAACCCTCGTGCAGAGTCACGATCGCCTTCTTCCAGTCGCGCTCACGCCCCGGGCGTCCGCGCCCGATCCGCCGCGTCGCGCCGCGCACCGAGATCACATTGACCTTGCGCACACGCACGCCGAAGGCGATCTCGACCGCCTCGCGGATTTGCAGCTTGTTCGCGCGTGGATCGACCTCGAACACGTACTTGCCTTCTTCGGCAAGCTCGGTGCTCTTCTCGGTGATGATCGGCTCGCGCAGAACGGCGTAGGGGTGGATTTCCTTGGGCATCTCAGTCCTCCGCCCCTGAACCGTTGTCGCCGTCGGCCGCCGGCAGCGCCCAGAGCGCTTCGCAGCGGCGAACGGCGGCCTCGGTCATGATCAGTTGATCATGCGTGATGATCAGGTAGCTGCTCAAAGTCTGCGCGGGCATCGCCTGGACATTGGGCAAATTGCGCGTACCGCGCACCAGCGCCGCATCCACGCCGTCGGAGATGAGCAGCGCCTTGCGCTCAACTCCGAGCGCGTCGCAGAGCTTCGCCATCGCAGCGGTCTTGTCCTCCCAGGCGACATCGGAAGCAGTCACGAGCACGCCGCCCTCGGATGCGCGCTGCGAGAGCAGCGAGCGAATCGCCAGCCGTCGCATCTTCTTCGGCAACCGCTGCCGGTAGGAACGCGGATGCGGCCCATGCGCGACCGCACCGCCGATCCGGGTGGGCGACGAGGGACCGCCGAGACGCGCGTTGCCGCTGCCCTTCTGGCGCCGCGTCTTGGTATTGGCCTGGCGCAAATCGGAGCGATTGAGCGTGTTGTGCGTGCCCTGACGGGCGTTGGCCTGCTGCGCTGTCACAGCCTGAAAGACGACATTGAGGTTCGGTTCGATCCCGAAGACCGAGTCGTCGGCCTCGATCTCGCCGGCTGGCTGGCCCTGTGCGTCGATCACGGGTAGTTTCATCGTTTCTTCCCGCCTCGCCGCTTCGTCTGGCGAATCCGCACCAGACCGTCGCTCGCGCCCGGCACCGAGCCTTTGACGTAGACCAGATGCCGGTCGGTGTTCACTTCGACCACTTCGAGATTCATCGAAGTCGTCGCTTTGCCGCCCATGCGTCCGGCCATGCGCGTGCCCTTGAGCACCCGCCCAGGAGTTGTGCCTGCACCGACCGAACCGGGAGCGCGGTGACGGTCGCTCTGACCGTGCGTGCGCGGCCCGCCCCGAAAACCGTGACGCTTGACCACCCCGGCAAAGCCCTTGCCTTTGGAGATGCCTTGGATATCAACGCGGTCGCCGGTGCTGAAGACTTCGCCGGCATTGACGACCGCGCCCACCTCGAGCTCGCCGAGCTCCGATTCCTCCACGCGGAAGACGCTGAGATGGCGCAGCGCCCCGTTCGAGCCGGTGTGCCCGCGCTCGGCCTTATTCACGCGCCATTCGGGTACCGCGCCGAAGCCGACCTGCACGCCGCTGAAACCATCGCGGGTGGGAGTCATGATCTGCGTCACCGGGCAGGGACCCACCTCAAGCACGGTGCAACCCACGACCGCGCCGTCGGCGCCGATCACTTGCACCATGCCCAACTTCTTGCCCAAGAGTCCGGGTATTGGCATGACTACAACTTGATCTCCACATCGACTCCACTGGAGAGCTGCAAGCGCTGAAGAGCCTCCAATGTGCGCCCGGTCGGCTCAATGATGTCGATGAGCCGCTTGTGAGTGCGAATCTCAAACTGCTCGCGCCCATCCTTATGGACGAAAGGCGAGCGAATGACGGTGTACTTGCGAATCTCGGTCGGCAGCGGGATCGGTCCCACTACGCCAGCCCCAGTGCGTTCAGCTGTGTCGAGAATTTGCCGAGTGCTCTCGTCGACTAAGCGGTGATCGTACGCCTTGAGGCGGATCCGAACCCGCTGAAACAGCTTCTGCGTTGTCATAGCGTCGTCTCTCTGCCGCTCTGAGGATTCGCGCGCCTATTCCAGGATGCGGGTGACGGCGCCGGCCCCGACCGTGCGCCCGCCCTCGCGGATCGCAAAGCGCAAGCCTTCCTCCATCGCAATCGGCGCAATCAGCCGCACCTGCATCTGCACGTTGTCGCCGGGCATCGCCATCTCGATCCCCTCGGGCAGGCCGATCTCCCCGGTCACGTCCGTGGTGCGGATGTAGAACTGGGGCCGGTAGCCGTGGAAGAAGGGCGTGTGCCGCCCGCCCTCGTCCTTCGAGAGGATGTAGACCTCGGCCTCAAAGGCCGTGTGCGGGGTAATGCTCCCGGGCGCGGCCAAGACCTGCCCGCGCGCGATCTCCTCGCGGTCGATCCCGCGCAGCAGACAACCCACGTTGTCCCCCGCTTCGCCCGTGGGCAAGGTCTTCTTGAACATCTCCACCCCCGTGACCACGGTCGAGCGGGTGTCCTTCAGACCCACGATCTCGATCTCCTCCCCCGAAATCACCACCCCGCGCTCAATCCGCCCGGTCGCCACCGTGCCCCGGCCCTTGATCCCGAAGACGTCCTCGACCGGCATCAGGAAGGGCTGCTCGGTCGGCCGCGCCGGGGTGGGCACGTACTCGTCCACCGCCCCCATCAACTCCAGGATGCTCTCGTACTCCTCCGAGGAGGGGTCCACCGAGTCCGACTCCAAGGCGTGCAGGGCGGAACCGCGAATGACCGGACAGTCGTCCCCGTCGAAACCCTGGTCCGAGAGCAGTTCGCGCACTTCCAGTTCGACCAGTTCGAGCAGTTCCTCGTCGTCCATCATGTCCACCTTGTTCAGGTAGACCACCATCCGCGGCACCCCCACCTGGCGGGCCAAGAGGATGTGTTCGCGGGTCTGCGGCATCGGTCCGTCCGGCGCGGCCACGACCAGGATCGCGCCGTCCATCTGGGCCGCCCCGGTAATCATGTTCTTGATGTAGTCGGCGTGGCCGGGCGCGTCGATGTGGGCGTAGTGGCGCTCTTCGGTCTCGTACTCGACGTGGGCGATCGCGATCGTGATCCCGCGCGCGCGCTCTTCGGGCGCGTTGTCGATCGAGTCGAACGAAGAGAAGTCCACGTTCTCGTTGGACATCGCCAAGACCTTCGTGATCGCCGCGGTCAGGGTGGTCTTGCCGTGATCGACGTGGCCGATCGTGCCCACGTTCACGTGCGGCTTCGTGCGTTCGTAGACCTTCCGCGCCATGAGTAACCCTCCGTCTTTCCTAGCTTGGCTGTCTGCTGCTTAGGCGAGGACGCCCTGCGGCATCTCCGCGTAGTGGTCGAATTCAATGCTGGCCGTCGCCCGACCCTGCGTCATCGAACGCAGCGCCGTGGTGTAGCCGAAGAGCTGCGCCAGCGGCATCAGCGCCGAGATCACATGAATCGCGCCCCGCTGCTCGGAACCGGTGATCTGCCCGCGACGGCTGGAGAGATCGCCCAGCACATCGCCGAAAAAGTCGTGCGGCGTAGTCAACTCGACTCGCATCATCGGCTCCAGCTGCACCGGCGCCGCCTTACGCAGCGCCTCGCGGAAGCCGATCGAGGCGGCGGTGGCGAACGCCATCTCGCTGGAGTCGACCTGGTGATAGCTGCCGTCGATCAGGGCAGCCTTGACATCAACCACTGGGAACCCGCCGACCACACCCGACCGCATCGCATCCTCAATACCCTTGCGCACCGAGCCGACGTACTGCTGCGGCACCACACCGCCGACGGTCTCGTCGCTGAACTCGAAGCCCGTTCCCGGCACGTTCGGCTCTACGCGCAGCACGACGTGACCGTACTGACCACGGCCGCCGGTCTGGCGCACGAAGCGTCCCTCGGCCTGGCTCGAACGGCGAATCGTCTCGCGGTAGGACACCTGCGGCCGGCCCACATTGCACATCACCTTGAACTCGCGCCGCAGACGATCGGCGATTACCTCAAGATGCAACTCCCCCATGCCTGAGATCACCGTCTGGGCGGTCTCGTCGTTGTATTCGACTTTGAAGGTCGGGTCTTCCTCGGCGAGTTTGCGCAGCGAGACGCCCAGACGATCCTGATCGTCGGTGCTCTTCGCCTCGATCGCGATCGAGACCACCGGCTCGGGGAAGTTGATTTCGTCCAACAAGAGCGGACGCCGGCGATCGCAGAGCGTGTCGCCGGTGAAGGTCTGCTTGGGACCAACGAAGGCGGCGATATCGCCGGCAGTGACGCGATCAATATCTTCGCGCGAGTCGGCGTGCACGCGGAGCAGGCGTCCCACCCGCTCATTCTCCCGGCGCGAGGCGTTGTAGACGCTGTCCCCGGCTTCGAGCGTGCCCGCGTAGATGCGCACATAGGCGATCCGGCCGACATAGGGGTCGGTCACGATCTTGAAGGCGAGCGCGGTCAACGGTTCCTTCGGGTCGGCTTGGCGAGTCTCAGCGCCGTTGTGGCCAACGCCCCGAACCGGCGGCACCTCATCCGGTGCCGGCAGGTAGTCGACGATCGCGTCGAGCAGACGCTGGACGCCGACGTTCTTGAGCGCACTGCCACAGAGCACCGGCGTGAACTGATTCGTGATCGTCCCCCGCCGGACCGCCTTGCGAATCTCGTCCTCAGAGAGTTCGTGACCCTCGATGTAGGAGATCATCACCTGCTCGTCGTGCTCGGCGATCCGCTCGATCATCGTCTCGCGCCAGAGCTCGGCGTCGGTCCGGTACTGCTCCGGAATCTCGCCCTCCACCGGCGGCGCGTCGCGATCCTTGCTGAAGAACCAGGCGCGCAGCCGGATCAGGTCGATCACGCCCACGAAACGGTCTTCCGCCCCGATCGGGATCTGCACCGGCACCGGCATCGAGTCGAGTCGATCCCGAATCATCTCCATCGTCCGCCAGTAGTCTGCCCCGATCCGATCCATCTTGTTGACGAAGCAGATCCGCGGCACCTCATAGCGATCGGCCTGACGCCAGACCGTCTCCGACTGCGGCTCAACTCCAGCCACCGCATCAAAGACGACCACGCCCCCGTCCAGCACGCGCAGCGAGCGCTCCACCTCAACTGTGAAATCAACGTGGCCGGGCGTGTCGATGATGTTGATCCGGTGCTCGTTCCAGTCGCAGGAGGTGGCGGCGGCCATGATCGTGATCCCGCGCTCGCGCTCCTGATCCATGAAGTCCATCACCGCGGTGCCGTCATGCACCTCGCCGATCTTGTAGGTGCGACCGGTGAAATAGAGGATGCGCTCGGTCACGGTCGTCTTGCCCGCGTCGATATGCGCGATCACGCCGATATTGCGAAGTGACGAGATGGGCGGGTCGGCGGGCATAAGGGATTCCTGTGTGCGACTCGCTACGCAGCGCGCGACAGCGCAGTGAGCGGTGCGCGGGCGTCGGTGTGGGGATCGTGCGTCGTTTTCGGGCGGCGGCCTACCAGCGATAGTGTGCAAACGCGCGGTTGGCCTCGGCCATGCGGTGCGTTTCTTCTTTGCGCCGCACGGCGGCTCCGGTGTTGTTGTAGGCGTCCAGCAGCTCATCGGCCAAAGACAGGTAGGCCGGTCGTCCGCTCCGAGCCTGGGTGGAACGAACGAGCCAGCGAATGCCAAGCGACACCCGCCGATCGTGCCGAATCTCCACGGGCACCTGATAGGTCGCGCCACCCACGCGGCGCGGGCGCACTTCCATCTCAGGCGTGATGTTCTCCAGCGCCACGTTGAACACATCAAGCGGATCCTGGCGGACTCGCTCTTCGATCACGTCCATCGCGCCGTACATGATCTTCTCCGCGACGCCCTTCTTGCCGTTCTGCATCAGGCGGTTGATCACCATCTGCACGGACGTCGACCCGTAGCGGGCGTCCGGCCGGATCACATGGCGGTCGGGGCGGCGTCGGCGAGGCACGCTTTGTATCCGTCTCTCGTTCCGAACCGATCAGGCGCGGAACAGTAGGACGGCCACCCGTTAGTGGGTGGCCGCAGTTTGCAGTCCAGCTGTCTTGCGGGTGCCGTACTTGGAACGTCCGCGACGGCGCTCCGCTACGCCGAGCGCATCCAGCGCGCCGCGTACGACCTGATAACGCACACCGGGCAAGTCGCGCACCCGACCGCCCCGCACGAGCACGATCGAGTGCTCCTGCAACGTGTGCCCCTCACCGGGGATGTAGGCCGTCACTTCGATCCCGTTGGTCAGCCGCACGCGGCAAACCTTGCGCAGCGCCGAGTTCGGCTTCTTCGGGGTGACGGTTCGCACCGCCGTGCAGACGCCCCGCTTCTGCGGAGAGCCGGTGTCCTGGGTCGTGCGATTGGTCAGCGCGTTGTAGCGGAAACGCAGCGCCGGAGCCTTCGCCTTCTTGCGCGACTTCTTGCGGCCCTTGCGGGCGAGCTGGTTGATCGTCGGCATGATGCGGCTCCCTTACTGCCACAACAACGGGGTCAAAGCCGTTGGCTGATCCTCGCCGACCGTCCGCAACAGGCAAACAAGTCGCCTGCGCGAGTCTGCCGGTGGTCATCAGCCTGCCGTCGGCTTCGACCCCTCGCGTCCCGAAACGGCGGCGGTCAACGCTCACCGAATCCAGCGCGTACAGGGAGCTATCGTATCCCACCCGCTCACGCATTGGCAAGTCAAACGGGCGATCTTCGGACGGAGAATCCATGCAGGCGCTCTGTCGCCCACCTATCAGATCAGCCCGTTCAGACCCCTGCGTAGGAGTGCAAGCCGCTGATCCAGAGATTCACACCCAAATAGGTAAACAGCACCGCCGCAAAGCCCGCCACCACGATCCACGCCTTGCGCGCCCCCCGCAATTGCCGCAGCCCTCGACCATGGATGTACACAGCGAAAATCAGCCACGTCACCAGCGCCGCCGTCTCCTTCGGATCCCAACCCCAATACCGCCCCCAGGCGTCATTCGCCCAGAACGCCCCCAGCGCAACCCCCCCAGCCAGCAGCGGAAACCCAATCAGGACGGCGCGGTAAGTCAGTTGGTCGCACCGCTCCGCCGAGGGCAGAAACTCGAACCGCCCACCCGCCTTCGCCACTCGATCGGGCCAACCCTGAGCCAAATGCATCACCGACGCCCCAAACGCGACCGCCAGCACCGCATAGGAGAGAATCATCAGCGCCACATGAATCGTCAGCAGCGTCGGACTCTGCAACGCCGGCACCAACACATCCTGTCCCTCGCTGGGAAACGCCAGCGCGCTCCCGTACAAGCCGCAAGCGACCGGCAGCACGAACGTCCCCGCCAACCGCGTCCCAAACCGCATCTCAAAGATCGCGTAGAGCAGCACAATCGCGATCCCGAACGCCATCGAGAACTCGAACAGATTGCTGTACGGCGCGTGTTGCAGAGCGACACTCCGCAAGACCAAGCCAACGATCCCCAATGTCGCCGCTGTCCAAACGCTCAGCGTCGCCATCCCGCCCAGCGTCGGCGATCGCAGCGGAGACACACTGAGCGCAACGCCCGAAACGGTCGCCGGATCGGTGGCAGCCGCGCGATTGAACGCAAACGCCCGCGTCAGCCGAGGCTGCGCCGCATAGAGGATGTACACCACCGCCGCGCAGATCGCCGCCGCAAAGCTCGCCCAGAGCAGGAACAGCGCCCCGTCCTCCACCTCAGCCCTCCTCTGCCGCGGCCGCCGCCTTTTCAGCAGCCTTGCGCTCCTCTACCAGCGCTACCGACCGACGCGGAGCTCGGGCCTCCCCGAACAGCATCCGTCGGAACCCCTCCGCCCACGGTACACGCCCCTCCCGCGCCGCCTGCTGCTGACGCTGACGCATCCGTTTCGCCATTTCCTCACGATTCGCCGCCTGTACCTGCGACGCATGATGCAGCAGCGCATCGATCCGGCGCTCGAGCTGATCTCGCACGTCAACGTAGAAGTTCGGCTCACGGCTCCCCGCCAGCAAGACCGTATTCACCCGATGCGGCTCTAGCCCCTGCGCAACGTGTTCGGCATAGCTGTTGGCGTTCCGCGCCAGCGGGAAGGCGGCATCGAGCGAGGCGATCCCCACCGTCCGATGATCGCGGTGATTGAAACCCCGATATCCGTCCCACGTGATCAGAATCTCAGGCCGCACCTCACGCAGCACCCGCACGAGCGTGCTCCGAAATTCGGGACTGTCCTCAACCGCTCCGTCCGGCACGCGCAGAAAAATACAGCGCTGCACACCCAGTTCAGCCGCCGCCGCTTCCTGCTCGGCCTCCCGCACCGCCCCAAGATCGGCAGGACCCAACGCTGGATCCTTGGTGCCCTTATCCCCGCTCGTGACTAGGCAGAACGTGACCTCCCAACCGTCATCGGCAAGCTGAGCGACCGTACCGCCGCAGGTGAACTCGATGTCGTCGGGATGAGCCATCACCACCAGCGCCCGACGAGCCTCCGCCGCCTCGGATTCGGCCATCGCTCGTCCTCTCACCCTGAATCGAACGCCGCCGGCCGTCAGCGGCCAACCGCGCCCGCAAGCAGCGCATCCTCCGCCTCTGCGCACGGCGACCGCCGCGAGCTTCCAGCCCGCAGCAATTCGTCGTAGGTGCGGAGAATACCCTCCGCCACCCGCGGCCAGGCGAAACGATTCATCGCCACCGCCGCCGTCGTCCCCATCCGCTCGCGCAGATCGGGATCCGCCAGCAAGCCTTCGAGCGCAGCCGCAAACGACTCCGGCCGGCGCGCATCCACCAGTAGCCCCGTCCGACCGTCGCTGACCGTACTCGCAAGTCCGCCCACCCGCGTCGCTACCACCGGCGTACCCACTGCCATCGCCTCCACCGCTACCAGACCAAAGCTCTCGTAGTACGACGGCATCGCACAGACGGCTGCTGCTCGATAGAGATCGGGCAGCAGCGAGCGCGGCGCGGCATTCAGGAATCGCACCTGCGAATCCACCCCCTGCGCTCGCGCCAGACTCCGCAGCCGTTCGCGCTCACCCCGATCGCGTTCGTCCCCGCCGACGATCCAGAGCGACGGCTTGAGCTCGTGGTCGATCAAAGGCAGCGCCCGCACAAGCAGGTCGGCGCCCTTGAGCGGTTCCAATCGACCCACGAAGAGAATGCCCGGGCCGTCATCAACGCCCAATTCCGGCGCTTGCTCGCGCAGAACTGCCTCCGCAGAGGAACGGTTCCCCGGCCCAAAGAGGCCCAGATCAATCCCACAGGGAACCACACGCAAACGGGTCGGGTCCGCCCCGTAATGCTCGATCAAAAACCGCTCTTCATGCGTGGTCGCGCAGATAATCGCATCGGCGCAGGCTGCTACCCGCCGCTCGCCCTCGATCCGCACCGCCGGCTCGGGCTCCGTCTGACCGTAGTGATTCTTCATCGCGCCCAGAGTGTGGAACATCGTCGCGTGCGGCGCGTTCCAGCCTTGCGCGAGCGCAGCTCCGCTCAGACCCGAGATCCAATAGTGCGAATGCACCAGGTCGTATCGCCGCTCGTGGCATTCAGCGAGATCACGAGCGCCGACGGTGAATTCCTCGATGTAGTCCGCCGTCGCCATCGGCGAGAGCGGCTCGGGCGGTCCCTGTTTCACGTGAAACACCGTCATGCCCGGTTGAATTTCGATCACCTCGGGCAAGTCGGGCCGATCCCAGCGCGTGTAGATGTCCACGTCCCAGCCCAGCCTCGTGAGCTCGCGTGAAAGTTCGTCGATGTACACGTTCATCCCGCCGGCTTTGGTCGTGCCGACCCGGGCGAGCGGAGAGCTATGCGTCGAAATCACCGCCAGGCGACGCTTCACGATGCCTCCCTCCGGCGCAGTTGGGCCCGGCGCACGATCGCCGGCTCACCGCCCAACTCAAACTTGTACGGCTCGTCGCCGCGCAGGAAATTGACGCGCGTCAGTCCGCGTTCGACCGCATCGCGGATGCAGAGCACCTTCGACGCCAGCCCCGCCGACAGCTCGCGGAAGCGTGGATCATATCCGCTGTTGTACAACAACAGCTCGTCGCCGACGACAAAACACAACACCATCGCCGCAGGGTCGCCCGAGATCGACATCAGGTACATCCGGGCCCAGCCGGCCGCCGCCAGCGATTCGGTCAGATCGCCGAAGAACGCCTGCATCTGCTCAGTCAGGAACGCCGCCTTGTCCCCCCGAGACTCGGCCATCATCGCCATGAACAGCGGCAATCGCTCCGTGATCTCGGCGGGTTCGTCAAATGCTGCGAAGGAAACCGCGCCCCGCAACTGCCGCAGTCCGCGTAGCTTGCGCCGCACCTCACGCCGGTCGCGCGAACGCAACCGCCCCAGGTAGGCCTCCCAACCACCGCTGATATCGACGACCGGACAAACAGCTTCGTCGCTCAACTCGACCGTCCAACCGCGAGCCGCACCCTCGGCTGCGATCAGCTCGGGCCAGGGCGAACCCGGCGCGAGACCGCGTAGGTCGGCGCTGACGGCGCCGCGCTGATCAAAATGCTCGAATAGCGCAGCCACTACCTCGCGCTCACGCCCGTCGGCTGCGGAGAGCCCGAGATAGTCGGAGATTTCGTGATCGCCCGCAAATCCGAACACAGCCCCCTCCGGCGCATCCTCGCTGCATCGCAACAGCGGAATCATCCCCGCCAACTCGCCCCTGCCGTCTTCCAGACCCAACAATTCGAGCTCACCGCAGTGAGTGGGACCGAAGACGCTCCACCAGACCTCCCCGAATTCAGGCGCGGTGAACGGCGCACCGGACGCGCGCTGGCTCCGCGCCAGCCGCGACCAGCGCTCGCGCAACTCTGCGTAGCCGCCTTGCACGACCGTCAACGTCACAGCCGTTGCGTCCCCACCAGCGAGAGAAACTCCGCCCGCGTCGCCTCCTGCGTGCGGAACGTCCCCCGCATCGCTGAAGTCAACATCCGCGAACCGGGCTTCCTGATCCCTCGCATCTGCATACAGAGGTGTTCCGCTTCCACTGCCACTGCCGCGCCGTCAGGCTCCAGCGTTGACATCATGATGTCTGCGATCTGCGCCGTCAGCCGTTCCTGGAGCTGCGGTCGCCGCGCCACCGCGTCGACCAGCCGCGCTAATTTGGACAGACCAACCACGCGGCCCCGCGGTACATAGGCTACGTGCGCGATCCCGTGAAACGGCATCAGGTGGTGTTCACAGGTGGAGAAGAAGGGAATATCGCGCAGGATCACCATCTCGTCGTGGCCTTCGTCGAAGCCGACCTGCAACAGATTCGGGAGATCGACCTCGCGTCCGCCCAAGGTCTCGGCGAAGGCGGCGGCCACTCGCCGCGGTGTCTCGCGCAAGCCCTCGCGCTCGGGATCTTCGCCCAACGCGAGCAAGAGCTCACGCACCGCCGCTTCGGCTCGGGTCAGGTCGATCAGGTCGCTCATCGGAGCCGCTCCTCAACCGCTCGTGCGACTTCGGCGTAGCCGGCGTCCAACTCAATCAGGTCCGCCTCAAACGCGCTCACGGCTCGCTCCGGATCCTTGAGTCCGTGTCCCGTGATCGTGCAAACCACCCGCTTGCCATCCAGCGATTCGCTGTGATTGGCGCTGGCTTGGGCCAGCAAGCCAGCGACCGACGCCGCCGACGCAGGCTCGCAGAAGACACCCTCTTCCGCCGCAAGCAGCCGATAGGCGTCAAGAATCTCCTCGTCGTCCACCGCAATGATCGCCCCATCCGACTCGTCGCGCGCAGCCACAGCCCCAGCCCAGGAAGCTGGATTACCGATCCGGATCGCCGTCGCAATCGTCTCCGGTTCAGCAACCGGCATCCCCGTCACCAGCGGAGCCGCCCCCGAAGCCTGCACGCCAAGCATTCGCGGCCGCCGCTCTACTCGTTCCGCATGGAAATAGTCGCTGTACCCGGCCCAATACGCGGTGATGTTGCCGGCGTTGCCCACTGGAATGCAATGCAAATCGGGAGCATCGCCGAGCGCGTCGGCGATCTCCATCGCCGCCGTCTTCTGACCCGCGATCCGGTACGGGTTCACCGAATTGACCAGCGCAATCGGCAGCCGCTCGGTCAGCGCCTGCGCAAGCCGCAGCGCATCGTCGAAATTGCCGTCGATCGCAAGCACCCGAGCTCCATACGCCACCGCCTGCGCCAGTTTGCCCTGCGCGATCTTGCCGCCTGGCACCAGCACGAACGCCTGCAACCCGCAGCGAGCCGCATAAGCCGCCGCCGAAGCGCTCGTATTCCCGGTCGAAGCGCAGAGCACCGCCGTCGCCCCCTCCTCCAGCGCCTTCGCCACCGCTACCACCATCCCCCGATCCTTGAACGATCCCGTCGGATTGCACAGCTCAAGCTTGAGCCACGCCTCAGCCGCCCCCGTACGCGCTTCCAGACTCTTCGCCCGCACCAGCGGCGTATCTCCCTCCCCCAGCGTGATCCGCGGCGTAGCCGGCGTCAGCGGCAACCACTCCGCGTAACGCTCCAACACGCCCCGGCTCATGGGCGGATCGGCGGCGGTAATCAGTTCAGGCATCGGAGCGCACCCGCATGTACGCCTTCAGCGTCCGAATCTCCTGCTCCAGATCGTCAATCTGCCGCCGCCGGATCTGCTCCTGCAAGTTGATGAAACGATCCTGATCCTCAGCCGCCAGTTCGGTCAGACTCGAAATCTTGTCATCGAGCTCCGCCACCGCACGCTCCCGCCGCGAGTCCCGCGCCCTGAGCTGTTCCGCCGAACGCTCGATATTGCCGATCCGTTCCTCCAACGCCTCATACCCTCGCCGAACGCTCGCCGCCACACTCTTCGCCTCGTCCAGCACACGCAGAGCGTCGTCAACCCGCGAGCGCATCGCCTCCACATTCGTCGCCAGATCATCCCAGCGCTCCGAACTCTCCGTCACCCGCCGCACACTCTGATTCGAGAGCTCAAGCCGCTCGGTCAACTCCCGCGACTGCCGCTCCAAACCCTCGATCCGCGATTCAAGCGTCCGATTCTCCGCGAACGCCCGACGGATACCGTCCGCGTTCGCCGAAATCCGCGCGCCTAGCGCCTCCAGCGTGCTTTCGATCTGACTCAAACGATGCGCAAGCTCAGCCGACTCGGTATTGGTGCGCCGCTGCGCATCGTCAAAAGTCGCCAAGCGATCCCGCAACTCGCTGGTTCCGCCCTCAAGCGATTGCAGCCGCCGATCCGCGTCGCCCAGTTGATCCCGCTCCGCCTCCATCTCCTGGCGCAGCCGCCGAATCCCGACATCGACCTGCTCCTGACCCTCCCCAAGCGCGTTCTGGAACCGCCCCAAACGCTCGCGCAGCGTCTGAATCTCCTCCATCACCCGCGAGAGCGAGTTCACCTGAGACGACAGCCTGACCGCGTTCCCTTCAATCTCGCGGATACGCTCATCCAGCGCCGCAATCTCGCGTTCGTCGCGAATCTCGTGCTGTACCAGCTCGCCGATCCGATCACGCAGCCCGGCCAACTGCTCCTCAAGCCGCATCAAGCGCGCGTCGGCGGTCTCCGAATTGCGGAACGAACTCATGCCGCATCCTCGATCCGCAGACGCACACCGATCTCCAACACCGATTCCGACTGCTCAAGCGCCGCCAACACCCGATCCATCGCCCCGTCTTCGCTCGCATGGGTCGTGATGATCAGATCCGCCGACTGCTCACGCTCCGGATGCGGCGTTTGCAGCACCGACGCAATACTCACCCCTTCCGCCGCAAACGCACGCCCAAGCTCCGCCAACACCCCCGCCCGATCCGGCACTTCCAGCCGCAGATACGTCCGCAGACAGAGCTCCTCCAGCGGAGCCAAACGAGGCGCGGCCTCCAACGGCGCCGATTCAGCCGCCTGACCGCCTGACCGCGCCGCCTCCAGAATGTCCGCCACCACCGCGCTCGCCGTCGCCCCGGCACCCGCCCCGGGACCTTCCAGCACCACCGAACCCAACAGATCGCCCGTCACCGCCACCGCGTTCAGCACCCCGTCCACTCGCGCCATCGCATCCTCCTCCGGAATCAGCGTCGGATGCACGCGCAAATCAAGCCCCCGCGCCGTCCGCCGAGCCGTCGCCAGCATCCGAATCACATAGCCAAGCGCCTGCGCGTGCTCAAAGTCCCGCCCCGTCAACGCCCGAATCCCCTCGCAGTGCACATCCTCAGGAGCCACCCGAACCCGAAACGCCAGCGAAGCCAGAATCGCCAGCTTGTACGCCGCATCGATCCCGTCCACGTCATTTGTCGGATCCGCCTCCGCATACCCCAGCCGCTGCGCCTCGGCAAGCGCATCCTCGTAGGAAATGCCCCCGCTCGACATCTCCGTGATCATGTAGTTCGTCGTCCCGTTGATAATCGCCCGCACCGACTCAATCTGATTCGCCTGCAACTCGCTCTGAAGCACCCCGATGATCGGAATCCCCCCGCCCACGCTCGCCTCATAGCGCAGCGCAGCCCCCTGCTGCTCGGCCAGCGCCAACAGCGCCGGCCCGTGTTTCGCCATCACTTCCTTATTGGCGGTCACCACCGACTTCCCCGCCGACAGCGCCGCCTCAATACACTCCGCCGCCGGCGACTCCCCGCCCATCAATTCCACCACCAGATCAACATCATCCCGCCTCACGACGGCAATCGGATCGTCCGAGAGCGACAATCCCGCAGCCGCAAGATCGCCCCGCCGAGCGACATCGCGCACCGCCGCCGCGCGAACCTCCAAACCACGCCCGGCCCGCGCTCGATACGCCGCCGCGCTCCGCTCCAGCGCGTCATACACCGCCCGCCCGACCACGCCCAGCCCAAGCAGGCCGACCCCCAATGACGAGCCCGTCGCCTCACCCATTTATTCCGCCGCTTCCGGCGCAGCGGACACAGGCGCCGCCTCGCCCGCCACCGGCGCAGGATCAGCCTCCGGCGCGACCGGCTCTGGCGCAGGCGCGACCGGCTCATAATCCCGCCGCAGCGCCCGCTGAGCCATCCGCGACACCATCCGGAACCGCGAAGTCTGGCGCATGTGCTCCGCCGTGTACGGCAGCAGCGCCACATGACGCGCACGCTTGATCTCCCGCGCCAGCTTGCGCTGATCCTTCGCCGTCAGACCCGTCTTCCGGCGCGGCTCGATCCGACCACGATCCGAGAGCAGCTTCTTCAGCTTGTCCACATCCTTGTAGTCGATGCTCTTCACTTCCTGCGGCGTAAACACCGGCGCCCGGCGGCGACGCCCCCGCCGCCGCGTCCGCTCGATCATCTGCGGCACCCGCTCACCGCTGGTCGGCGCCGGCGTCACCCGCAACGGCGTCACCGGCGTCGGTTCCGGCGCAGCCGGTTCTGGAGCAGGCGCGGTTGGCGCCTCCTCCACAGGCGCGGCAGGGGCCTCAGTCACTTCTTCTGGAGTCGTCATCGCATCACTCTCCCGGCCGCTTCGCGCGGCCTCTTGCTCGCTGCTGGCTGTCTCTACTCAAACGGCAAATCGCCGGCGTCCTGATAGCCGCCGCCACCGCCGTATTGTTGTCCGCCCCCGAAATCGTCGCCCCCAAAGTCCCCGCCCCCGCCGCCGCGACTGCCCAGCATCTGCATCTCACGCGCGACCACTTCAGTCGTATAGCGGGTGTTCCCGTCCCGATCTTCCCACTGGCGTGTCTGCAATCGCCCCTCAACATAGACTTGGCGGCCCTTGCTCAAGTACTGGCCGGCAATCTCTGCCAGTCGCGCCCAGCAGACGACCCGCACCCACTCGGTTTCATCGCGCTGGTCGCCGTCACGAGTCGTATAGCGGCGATTGCAGGCCACATTGAAATTCGCCACAGCCTGACCGCTCGCTGTGAAGCGCATCTCAGGATCGCCCCCAAGATTGCCGATGATCATGACTTTGTTCAGGCTCGCCATTGCCCGCCGTCCTTCCAAACGCCCTCGGAGACCGTTGCCAAACTCCCATCTCCGTCATTCCCGCGCAGGGAGGCCTGTGCAAAATCCCCATTTGCGTCATTCCCGCGAAGGCGGGAATCCATACCGACCGGCTGCGCCATTTGCGTCCTTGCTTTCTGGGAATGACCGGACAGTGGCTCGTGCGCGATCCCCTCTTACGGCCAAGCCTACCGATCTCGACGCACAATCAGATGCCGCAGCACCTGCTCGTCGATCAACAGCGCCTGCTCCAACTCCGACCGCCGCGCCGCCGCGCCCGCCTCATAGTGCGCGATCAGGTAGTGACCCTCAAACGACTGCCGAATCGGATACGCCAGACGCCGCCGGCCCCAATCGATCACGTCGCTCACATTGTTCCCGTGTTCGGTGAGCAAACCGCGCAACTGCGCCATCCGCGCCTCCACGCCCTCACCGCTCACTTCCGGGTGCAGCACCACCATCATCTCGTATGCCTGGGCCATCGCTCGCTCCTCATACTCCCGCCGTCGCCGGCGAATCTCTCTCGCTCTACGTCGCAATCCCCGGAATCGGGAAACCCGACGCCAACTCGCGTACTTCCGACCGCACCCGCTCCTGCGCGGCTGCATCGTCGATCCGCTCCAACGCCCGACCGATCAGCCGCGCCACCTCTCGCATCTCACCCTCGCGCATCCCCCGCGTCGTCAGCGCCGGCGTCCCGATCCGCACCCCGCTGGTCACCGTCGGACTCTGACTGTCATACGGAATCGTGTTCTTGTTCACCGTGATCCCGGCCTGATCCAACGCCTGCTCCGCTGCGATCCCCGTCAAACCCTTCACCCCCACATCCACCAGCATCAAGTGATTATCCGTCCCGCCCGAGACCAGCCGGAACCCTTCCGCCTGCAACCCTTCCGCCAGCGCCTTGGCGTTGGCCACGATCTGCGCCGCATACTCCGCAAACTCCGGCGTCGCCGCCTCCCGCAGAGCCACCGCCTTCGCCGCAATCGTGTGCATGTGCGGCCCGCCCGACGTGCCCGGAAACACCGCCCGATCAATCCGCCGCCGCATCCTCCGCTTCGTCAAAATCAACGCCGAGCGCGGTCCGCGCAGCGTCTTGTGCGTCGTCGTCGTCACCACCGCCGCATGAGGCACCGGCGACGGATGTACCCCGCCCGCCACCAAGCCCGCGAAATGCGCCATATCCACCATCAAGGTCGCCTCGACCGACTCCGCAATCTCGGCCGCCAGCGCGAAATCGTAGAAGCGCGGATACGCCGTCGCCCCCACCACGATCACCTTCGGCCGATGCTCACGCGCCACCGCCGCCATCTGGTCGTAGTCGATCCGCTCCGTCTCCGCATCCACCCCATACGCGACAAACTCAAACCACCGCCCCGAAATGTTCACCGTCAGGCCATGCGAGAGGTGCCCTCCGTGATTCAACTCCAACCCCATCGCCGTGTCGCCCGGCTCCAGCAGCGCGTAATACGCCGCAAGGTTCGCCTGCGAACCCGAATGCGACTGCACATTCGCGTGATCGGCCCCGAACAACGCCTTCGCCCGATCAATCGCCAGCGTCTCCACCTCGTCCACAAACTCGCACCCGCCGTAGTAGCGCTTGCCCGGATACCCCTCCGCGTACTTGTTCGTCAGAATCGAACCCATCGCCGCCAGCACCGGCTCCGACGGATAATTCTCCGACGCGATCAGCTCCAAACCGTCGCGCTGACGCACGGCCTCACGCTCAATCCACCCGGCAATCGCGGAATCAGCCTCGGCCAGCGCACCGCCGGCCAGCGTCAAAGACATACGAACGAACCCTTCGCACCCGGAGACTTCGCCCAACCCAGCCGCAAAACCAGGCAACGAAGCCGCTGCCGCCCAAGCAGCGCGCGAACAGAAGGCAACCCCCAGTCTACGCCCACCCCACCCAAAACCAACGCAACCCCCGCAACAAACTCCCAAACCCCCACTCCTCCATCCTCTCCCAAAAATCTCCCCCTCAGGGGGGAGATGTCACGAAGTGACAGAGGGGGTGAAACGCCACATCCAGCACATACGCCCCACACCTCCCTCCCCGCCCCCACTTCCGTCATACCCGCGCCCCGCCGCGGGTATCTCGCTGTGAGCACTACCAAACCCCCAAACCCACTTCCCCAATCTCCCCCAAGAAACCTCTCCCCCTTGAGAGCCTGTCCCCGCGCAGGCGGGGAGGGAGATGCCCCAGAGGGGCAGAGGGGGCGAAACGCCACACCCAGCATAGACGCCCCGCACCTCCCTCCCCGCCCCCACTTCCGTCATACCCGCGCTCCGCCGCGGGTATCTCGCCGTGAGCACTACCAAACCCCCAAACCCACTTCCCCAATCTCCCCCAAGAAACCTCTCCCCCTTGAGAGCCTGTCCCCGCGCCCACTTCCGTCATACCCGCGCTCCGTCGCGGGTATCTCGCCGTGACCAGCACCCAACCCCCAAACCGACAACCACAACACGCCCAACCAACTTGTAACCCGAACATCCATCCAGATAAGCTCAAGAGTCCTGCATTCCCCAAGAAAGGAACACCCCGCCATGCCCTTCGACTACACCTACCAATCCTCCATGACCGGCGTCGGCCAACTCGCCCACTCCAACGAAGCCGGCCACGTCCGCATCAAAGCGCTCGCCCTCCTCATCCGCGAACTCTCCCCGTCCAACTCCAAGACTCGAGAGATCCACCACGCCCTCGACATCCCACCCCATCCCGAGCCAAACCCCAAACCCCGACCCAACCACTCCCCCCGCTTGCCCGAAGCTCCGCTCACCCCTGAGCAGAAGAAGGAGCTCCACCTGCACCCGCACGCCATCGCCGTCGCCCTCATGCGCGGCGAAGACGTGCCCCTGCCGGACGACGACGACAGCCTCGAGGAAGAGGAAGAGCCGCAGTAATCCCCCGACCGCAAGCGGCGACCCTCCTCGTTTTTTTCTCACAGCCCCCGCGAGGCCGCGAACCGCGACCGCCCAGTCCCTACCGTGCCTCAATCTCCAGCGCCACCCTGCTCCCACCGCTCCCATGCCGTCTGCAACCCCAACTCCAAACCCGCATTCACCAAACAGTGCCCGCCCAACGCAACCCGCGCATCCTCAACCGCCTCAACCGCCTCAGCCAACTCCCGCACCCGCGAGTCCCGAATCCGCCCCGACCAACCCAGATCGGCCGCAAACCGATCCGCCCGCGAAACCCGCCACTCACGCCGAATCACCGGCCGCGTATCCCAAACCGCCGCCGCCCCCGCCCGCGTCAACTCGGCCACCACCCGTTCCGCCCCCAGCGACTCCAACAACAGTCCAATCAACGCGCGCGGCTCGCCCCGTCCGCTCTCCCGCGAACCCAGACCCCACTCCTTCAGCGCCCCAATCCGGCAAGCGCTGTCGCGATCCAGAATCCGGATCTGTTCCCCGCTGGTCCGACCGATCACCGACAGTTGCCGACGCCGATCCGTGATCGTCTCCAGCACCGCCTGCAACCGTTCCGCCGCTACCTGCAACGGCTCGCGCCAGTCGCTCAACACCTGCCCCAACTCCGCGCCAATCTCCAACGGACGCCGCACCGGACGCCGCAACTCGGGCCGCAGACCCTCGGGACGACGCCAGCCCGGACCAACAATCTCCGGCCGGCTCAAACCAGGGCCAACGCTGACCGTCCCCGTCTCAAGCCCCAGCGACAGCATCGCCAGATCCGCCGGCGTATCGAGATCAAGCCGCGACCAAATCGTCCGCTCCACCCCGCGCACCCGATCCGCTTCGTCCGCCTGCGCCCGTTCCGATTCCGCCTGCTGCCCCATCTGCCTGTTCAACAAACGCGCAAACGTGTTGTCCGAGTCTTCCTCTCCCACCGCAACAAAGTCGCGCCCGTCCCAAGCCGCCACCCAATCGCACGCATACACATTGTTCGCCACCGACCAGCCCCCCCGCCACCACCAGCGCACCGCTTCCCATTCCGCTACCGGCATCGCCGGCATCCCCGAACCCGCGTAACAGACCGATACGGCCTCACGCAGCTCCGCAGCAGCCCTCGCAACGACCTCGCCGACCGTCTCACTCGGAAGCGTCTGCTCGCGTTCGACATCCGTCAGATCCGCGAACTGAGCGGGAACCGTCGTAAACAGGCGCACCCGCTCAAACCCCGCCTGCCGCGCCCGGACAGCGGTATCGCGCACAGTCGCCGCCCGCGCCTGATCCACCATCCGCACTTGCGCCGGCGCAGCCTCTCCCTCCCCCCAGGGTCGATAGCAAAGCCAGAACTGCGACTCACGCGGCGCTGGACGGCTCATGGCAGTTCCGTCCGCGCCGCCGTCCAGGCGTCCACCTCGCGCGCTCCCGCTAATCGCAGCGTCCGCGCCGCCTCCTCCAACGTCGCCAGCGAAGTCGTCACATCGTCAATCAGCAGAACCGTCCGACCCTCCACGAGTTCAGGATCAGCGCGAAACGCGCCCCGAACCAGCGCCCGCCGCTCCGAGTACGACTTCGCCTGCGCCTGTCGCGGCGCTCGCCAACCCCGACGCCTCAGCAGCGTTGGCTCGAGCGCTAGTCCAGTTCGCTTGGCGACCGCCCGCGCCAGATATTCCGCCTGGTTGCCCCCGCGTTGCCGACGCCGCAAAAACGGCATCGGAATCGGACAGAGCATGTCAATATCCCCCGCCGGCGTCACCTCGCCCGCAACCTCAAGCAGCGTCTCCGCCAGCGCCCTCACTCCCCCGTGCTTCAGACCAATCACCATCGCCCGCGCCGGCCCCTCATACACGAACGCCGATCGCACCTCCCGCAGCAACACCGGACGCGGCGAACAACGTGAGCAAATCTCCGTCGTCGAGGGCAGCCAACAGCGGCGGCAGCGCGGCCCCTCGGCGCGCGGCAAATCATCGCTGCAAGCGCCGCACAACAGCCCGCCCGCCGCTCCGCAACAGGCGCAGCGCGGCGGCAGCGCCCAATCCAGCGCCTGCCCTGCTGCTCGCAAGATCGACGGATACACTGAGGACATGCGGCTCACCGTACAACTCTTCGCCTCGCTCGCCGAAACCTGCGGCGCACGCCGGCTCGAACTCGACGGCCTGCCCGACCCGCTCACCGCCGCCGCCGTCGCCGACGCCGTCATCGCCCGCTTCCCCCAACTCGATGGAATGCGAGACTCGATCATGTTCGCCGTCAACGCCGAATACGTTCACGCCGACCACCCCGTCTGCGCCAACGACGAAGTCGCCTTAATCCCCCCCGTCAGCGGCGGCAGCGCCGACGAGCCCTACTTCCAAATCACTCGCGACGTGCTCGACCCTACCGCCCTCCACAATCTCGTCCTCAGACCGGAAGCGGGCGCCGTCTCCCTCTTCCTCGGCGTCGTCCGCGACAACAACCTCGGCCGCGAGGTCGATTACCTCGAATACGACGCCTACCCCGCTATGGCCGTCCGCGTCATGCGCCAGATTGCCGACGAAATCCGCGACCGCTGGGACGTGCTCGAAATCGCCATGCACCACCGCATCGGCCGCCTCCAAATCGGAGAAGCCAGCGTCGCCGTCGCCGTTTCCTCCGCCCACCGAGCCGAGGGCATCGACGCCTGTCACTACGGCATCGACCGCCTCAAAGCCATCGTCCCCATCTGGAAAAAAGAAGTCTGGGCCGACGGCGAAGAATGGATCGAAGGCTCCCTCACCCCAGCTGCGGAGATCGAGCCGCCGTCGGGATGACCACTCATCTCTCCCCCCGCATTGCGGGGGGAGATGTCACGAAGTGACAGAGGGGGGTCCGGCCCCTCAGCGACGCCCCCGGCGGGCAGACCGCCGACGCCCGCCGGACGCCCCGCTCTGAACCGCTTCCGCCACCCCACCCGTCCGATAATCCGGCGCTTTGACCCGATACACCGTCGAAATTTGATGATCGAGCAGACGCGAAGCCAAGCGCGGGTCAAGGTCGTCCGGCATCAGATTGGTCGTCACCAGCGTCGGTGCGCCGCGCAGATGGCGAGTCGCGCAGAGCTGGTAGAGCTTCTCCCGCGCCCATTCGGTCGCCGCCTGCGCGCCTAGATCGTCCAACACCAGCAGATCGGCCTGCTTGAGCGAAGCGAATACCGCGTCGAAGGCCGCGTCCGCATCCTCGCGGTAGGACGCCCGCAGCGCATCGAGCAGATCAGGCACGACTGCGAAACAGACCCGATCGCCCGCCATCAGCCGCACATTCGCAGCCGCAGCCGCTAGATGCGTCTTGCCCGTCCCGGCGTTGCCGCAGAGCGTGAGCCAGCCACGCGGCGAGGCGGCCCACTCCATCACCACACTCTTGATCAGCGAGAGGTTGCTCTCCTCGCCCGGCGCAGCCGCGCCCTCGCTGCGGAATCCGTCGAACGTGAACCGATCGAGCACTTCGCGGCTAATCCCACCGAACTCGGTATAAGCGCCGTCATCGATCCCCGTGGCCGCCAGCTCAATCCGCAGCAGATCGCGCCCGCCGCGAAAGAACGCTTGCAAGCCCAACGCCTGCATCACCGGCTGCCCGGTCGTCTCCGCCGCAATCAGCACCGTGCGCAGACGACGGTTGCGGCGGTGATTGAGCAGCTGAAACAGCTTCTCCCGCGCCCAATCCGTCGGACTAACGCAATCGAGGTCATCGAGGATCAGGAACGGCGCATCGCGCACATGCTCGAAGAGCAACGCATACGAGAGCTCGTGACCGCTTGCCGACCCCATCGCCGCACGCAGACGGTCAAGCAGGTCGGCGGCGACGAAGTAGAGTGCCGGCCGCTGCTCGGCGATCCGGCGGTTCGCCAGTTCGGCGGCGAGCCGCGTCCGCCCCGAGCCGGGCTCGCCCAGGATCGCCATCCAGACCGGCGAACCTGTTTCACCTGAAACGAGTTCGTCGCCGTCCTGATCGGTGTCCGGCGCGTCGGCAAAGGCGCAGGCCTCGACAATCGGGTTGCGCAGCAACATTTCGGGCGGCAGACGCAGGCCCTCCAACGGACCGAGATTACTGAGCCGTTGCAGACGCTCGGACAGTCTCGCCCCCTCCGCTTCGCGGATGCAGTGGCACGGCTCAGCCCGACCGAAGTCGGGATGTCCAAGCGGCCGCGAGAGGCGCACGAAGCCCGCGCCGCCGCAGAGCTCGCAGGCGGGCAGACCGTCGGGAGTCCAGGCGGGTTGACGCCGCTCGCCTGCCGAATCGCTCTCGGCGTCACTCTCGGATGAGGTGTCGGTAGCGCGATTCGTCCATTCGGGACCCAGATCCTCCACCAGCGGTCCGAGTCGTTTCATCGCGGCCCTCCTCTTGCCAGCGTTCGAGAATGCGCTGCACATAGCGCCAGGAACGCACATGCTGCGCCGCCGCTTCGGTGAAGGCGTCGCGCAGCCAGTCGTAGGGATAACGAGCTTCCGCCTCCAGCAACTCGTCGCGCAGCAGCGGCGTCAAGCCGGTGCCGAAGGCGTCCTGCCAAAGCTGCACGATCCCGCCTCCGCGCGGCTGCGCCGGCTGCAGAGACGCGGCAGCCGCCGGCAGCGACGGCGCGAACGCCATCGCCCGCCGACCATCTACGTCGTTCAGAGCGATCCAGTCGCTCCAGCCCACCTGCGGGCTGTGGGCGTTGGACTGAATGCGCTCACAGAGCAGCGAGCCCCGCTCAACCGCGGCGCTCAGGCCGTCGTTGAAGGCCTGCTCCAACTCGCGCTCGGGACAGAGCGAGTCGAGTGCCTCGATCAGAGGGCGCGCGTTGCGCAGTTCGGCCAACGCTAGGCGGCGGGGAAACCGGCGCACCCGCGAGAGCCCGTCGAGCGCGTAGAGCGTCACCGCAAGTTCGGCCGGATCGTTCATGCGAGGCAACAGCTCAAGCCAGAACGACTGCGGAATCGGCGTCACCCGCTCGCCCGGCGCAAACCCTTCAAAGCGGTCTGCCGCCGAACCGTGCCCGTGATTTAGTTCCCGGCTCACAGTTCCGCTCACAGTTCGTCGACGCCCGGTTCGGGCTGCTGATAGAAGTCTTCAAACCGCGCGATTTGAGGCACGAACCGCACATCCACCCGGCCCACCGCGCCGTGACGATGCTTCGCCACCAGCAGTTGCGCGATCTCGTTGCGACCGCCGCGGCTCGCGTCGGCGACCAGATCGTCCTGATACTCGTCGCGGTCGTACATGTCTTCGCGGTAGATGAACACGACCACGTCCGCATCCTGCTCGATCGAACCGCTCTCACGCAGGTCGGAGAGCTGCGGGATCGGCGGATGACGGCGCTCGACTGCGCGTGAGAGCTGCGAGATCGCCAGCACCGGCACTTGCAGTTCGCGCGCGAGCTCCTTGAGCGTGCGCGAGATCATGCTGATCTCGGCGACCCGGTTGGTGTCCACCGGCATCCGGCTCCAGGCATGTACGAGCTGGATGTGGTCGACGATGATCAGGCCGAGGCCCCGCCGCGGTGCTCCTTCGTCCGCGTAGCGACCGCTTTGCTCGAGTAGCCGCGAATGCAGATTTCGCGACTTCGCGCGAATCTCGGCTAGCGTCTGGCCGGCGGTGTCGTCGATGTAGATGTTCGCCCGGCTCAGCTGGCCGATCGCGCGGCTGATCCGCGCCTCTTGCTCGTCGGTGTGCTGACCAATCCGCAGGCGAGCGTTCTCAACCCCTGACTCCGCCGAGACCAACCTTGCCGCCACCTGCTCGGCGGACATTTCCAGGCTGTAGATCGCGACGGGCACGTTTTGTCCCAAGGCTGCATTGCGGGCGATCGTCAGCGCGAGCGCCGATTTCCCCACCGACGGCCGCGCCGCCAGCACCACCAGGTCGGACGAGTGCATCCCCTGATTGAGCAGCCGATCGAGATCGCCGAAGCCGCTGCGCACCGGTTCACTGACGGCGCCGTTAAGCTCTTCGCCGCCGGTCAGCACATCTTCGAGCAGATCTTGCAGCAGGCGAAAGTCGCGGCGCTGTTCGACGCCGCGCACGGAATAGAGCTTCTCCAACGCCTCCGTGAGCGAAGCGTCGATATTGGCGTCGGCGCGATAGCCGAGCTCGCTGATCTCGCCGCCGGCGCGAATCATGTCGCGGTAGGTCGCCGCTCGCTGCACGAGTTTGGCGTAGTACTCCGCGCCCACGGTCGCCGGCAATTCGGTCACGAGATGAGTGATGTAGGGCGAGCCCCCGACATCATCGAGGCGATCGGTCCGAGCCAACTCGGCCGCCATCGTGATCGGATCGACGATCTCGCCGCGATCCCAGAGCTCGAGCGCGGCCTGGTACATCTGACGATGACGCGGATCGAAGAAGTCGGTTGGTTGCAGCAGTGCGCCGACGCGCTCGAGCACGCCCGGCTCAGCCAGAATCGCTCCCAACACCGACTGCTCGGCCGCGTGATCCTGGGGAACGCTGCGTTGGCCGCCGCCTGAGAATCCGTTCGGACCGGAGAAGCTCCCGTTCTGGACGGGATCAATGGTCACCACGACTGCCCCCTTTCGCGGGGGCAGCGGGCTGCCCCTGCGTTACTCCTGCGCCGCTCCCGCTTCGACAGCCTCCGCTTCCGCCTCGGCCTCTTCGGCGTCAGCTTCAGCGGCGATCTCCTCGAAACTCAGGTCGAAGCTGTCGGGATCGGCTTCGACCACGACGCGCACTTCGGCGAAGATGTTGCGCGTCAGGCGGATACGCACATCCTCTGTGCCCAGCGTGCGCAGCGACTGCGGCAACTGCACCTGTCGGTGGTCGATCTCGGCGCCGGGCGCGCCCTCCTGTGCGTGCTCGGTGAGCCGCTGGGCGATGTCCCGCGCCGTAATCGAACCGAACAGCCGCCCCTGCTCGCCCACGCGAGCCTGGAAGGTGAGCTCCGCTCCGGTAATCGCCGCCGCCACCGGGCCGGCAACGCCGTCGAGCCGCTGCTGCCGGATCGCGTCGGCCTTGGCCAAGCGCTCGGCGCGGGCGAGATTGTTCTTGGTCGTCGGCCCGGCCAATCCGCGCGGCAACAGGTAGTTGCGCGCAAAGCCGTTCTTGACATCCTTGATCTCGCCGACATGCGCAGTGCCCTCGACCTCTTCGAAGAACACGACTTTCATCGCCATCACCTCGCTGAGCGGACAGCGATCCACAAGATGCGCGACCGCCGCCGTCTTGGCTATCGCTCATGCACGCGCTCCCTGCAACCCACAGGAGGAGCGGTGCATGACGCCGATAACTGCTTGCTATGTCGTCACCATATCGGCGAACGCGACTCGGAGATACCGCAGAGCGGCAGCTGAGCCGGCGGCGAGGCAATGCGAGAGACGGACTTGCGTTCGGCATGAATTGAATATAGAACCACCATGCCGAACATGCAATCAGGCACCTACTCGCCATAAGGCGGACGCGAATTCGATCACGCCTCAGCCGCCGGCCGCCGCCCCCGCGCTGGGAGCTGTCAGCACAGCTGAGCCGAGCTCAGCGCTGCCCCGATCGCTCAGCAGCGCATTGACCACACTGACCGTGGCGAACGAGGCATTGACGCGCCAGGCATCGGAACAGGCCAGAACGACCTCTTCGCCGCCGCTCGTCTGAATGCGGAGGAAGACGGCGTGCTCGCCCGGCACTCCGCGCAACAAGTGCTCCAGCCGCTCCATCAGCCCGCGGTCGGTCTCCGCATCGTCCGACTCTTGAATCGTGATCCAGAGCGCCGGCCCAGTCGTGCCGCCGCTCGCCGCCGACGGCGGCGGCGCTGACGCTGCTGGCGGAGGTGGGGGCGGCGGAATCGGCGCGGGGGCGGGCAACGCCGCCGGCGGAGCAGGCAGCGCCGGCAATTCGGGCGGCGCTTCGATCGCCGCCGGACCGGCATCCTCGTTCCAAGCGTCCGCCCGATCGACGGCGATCGTCAGGCGATCATTCCGGCTTCGGATCGAGACCGTCGCCACCACGATCTTGTTCTGTTCCCAAATCTCTTTGGTCGCGCGGTATTGCTCGGGCCAGACCGTCAATTCAGCCGAGCCGGACAAATCTTCGAGCGTCACGGCGCAGAATGTGTCGCCCTTGCGGGTCGTCAGCATCCGCACGCTGTTGACCAATCCCGCCACCGTCACCGTGCGTCCCGCCATGTCCTCGGTCAGCTCGACGAGTTGCGCATCGAGACGTCCCTGTAAGGCGCGTTCGGCGGCTTGCAGGGGATGCTGCGAGACGTATGTCCCCAGTAGCTCCCGCTCCCAGTGCAGCTGCTCCTGCGGCGTCGCGTCGATCTCCTCGGAGAGCGCCACTTCCGGCGTGGGCGTGTCTACTTCCTGCCCGAAGATGTCGAACATCGACATCTGCCCGCTGTCGCGCAGTTCCTGCGCCCGGCGCGCTCGCTTCAGAATGTCTTCGGCTGCCGCGACCATCGGCCCGCGCGGCGCGATGCTGTCGAACGCGCCCGCCTTGGCCAACGATTCGAGCGCGCGCCGGTTGAGCGATTTGGCGTCGATCCGGTCGCAGAGGTCGGCAAATCCCTGCAACGGCCCGTTCGCCTCTCGCTCTTCGATCAGCGGCTCCACCGCACCCATGCCAACGTTCTTGATCGTGCCCAGACCAAACCGGATCGCGCTGCGACCGTCGGCCATGCGCTCGAGCGCAAAGGTCTTTTGCGAGCGGTTGATGTCGGGCGGCAGCAGGGGAATATCGAGCCGTCCGCACTCAGCCGCGGCTGCTCGCACGCGGTCGCTGTTGCCCGAAGCGGCGCGCAGTACAGCCGCCATGTAGGGAGCCGAGTGATTCGCCTTGAACCAAGCGGTCTGATAGGCGATCGCGGCGTAGGAGACCGCGTGCGCCTTATTGAAGGCGTAACCGGCGAACGGCTCGATCAACTCGAAGATCGTATCCGCGTCGCGCTGGGAATAGCCCTGTGCGACCGCGCCATTGACGAAGTTGCCGCGTTCGGCCTGCATCACCGAGGCGATCTTCTTGCCCATCGCCTTGCGCATCACATCGGCCTGACCCAGCGTGTAGCCGGCGAACTTGCGGGCGATGTGCAGCACCTGGTCCTGGTAAACGATGACCCCATAGGTGTCGTCGAGAATCTCGCCCAGATCACGGTGGGGATAGGTCACGCGGGCGCGTCCGTGGCGGCTTTCGATGAAGCGCGGGATGTGCTCCATCGGGCCGGGACGGTAGAGCGCGAGCAGCGCGGCGAGGTCGCGGATCGAGGTCGGTTGGAGATCAACCACCACGCGCCGCATTCCACCCGATTCAAGCTGAAAGACGCCGAACGTATCGCCTCGTGCGAGCATCTCGCAGGTCGCAGGATCGCCGTCGGCCAGCGCGAGATAATCGATCTCGATCCCCTCATGTTCGCGCACGAGCTCGACTGCTTCCTCGAGAATCGTGAGATTGGTTAGACCGAGAAAGTCCATCTTCAGGAGACCGACGGCCGCGACCTCGTCCATGCCCCACTGGGTCATCGGAATCCAGCCGTCGCCCTCGCTTTCGCTCACGGGGCGGCGCAGAGGCACGTTCTCGGCCAGCGGTTCCTGTGAGATCACCACGCCCGCCGCGTGTGTGCTCGTGTTGCGCACTACCCCGTTCAGCCGCTGCGCGTAGGACAGCAACTCCGCGATCAGCGGATCCGCATCCCGCGCGCCTCGCAGCTCGGACGACTGCGCGATCGCGTCCGCCACCGAGATATTCAGTTGGTTCGGCACCATCTGCGCCACGCGGTTGGTCTCGCTCAAGGGAATCCCCAGCGCGCGCGCCGAATCGCGGATCGCCGCCTTCGCGCCCAAGGTGCCGAAGGTGATGATCTGGGCTACGCGGTCACGTCCGTACTTCTCGGCGACATAGCGGATCACTTCGTCGCGCCGGTTGTCGGCGAAGTCCATGTCGATATCGGGCATCTCGCGGCGCTCGAGATTGAGAAAGCGCTCGAAGACGAGCGAGTGCTCGATCGGGTCGATATCGGTGATGCCGAGGCAGTAGAGCACCAGGCTCGCGGCGGCGCTGCCGCGCACTGCTTTCGCGATCTCCCGCTCGCGGGCGAAGTGGGAGAAGTCCATCACGATCAAGAAGTACTCGGCGAAGCCAGTCTGCTCGATCACATGCAGCTCGTAGCGCAAGCGGTCTTCATGTACGGGCGTGGGGGCGCGGTAGCGCTGCTCCAGCCCGCGCCAGGCGAGATCGGTGAGATGCTCCAATGCGGTCATGCCCTCGGGGATGTCGGGCTGGGGCAGGCGTAGACGGTCGAAATCGAGCTCGACCTGGCAGCGTTCGGCGACGAG
The DNA here is from genome assembly GCA_963555985.3 of Dehalococcoidia bacterium. Taxonomy (GTDB): domain Bacteria; phylum Chloroflexota; class Dehalococcoidia; order Bin125; family Bin125. The sequence continues at coordinate 2,919,896 of OY820591.1, read as the reverse complement.
TTGGGTGTTGCTCACCGCTTCGGGCAGATCGGCGAACTGGCGCGTCATGTAGTCCTCGTCGGTGAGGTAGAAGTCCTCGCCGTCGAAGCGGAAGCGCTTCTCGTCCGCGCGTTGCGCGTTGGTGCCGATGCAGAGCAGGAGATCGTGCGCGTCGTGGTCGCCGGGCTCGCAGTAGTGCGCGTCCTGAGTCGCCACCAGCGGAACGCCGAGATCGTGCGACATCTGCACGGTGTGCTTCAGGGCCGGCTCGAACTGGGGCAGCTTGTCGTGACGCTGGATCTCGAGGTAGTAGCGGTCGCCGAAGGTCTCGCGGTACCAGGCCGCGATCCGGTGCGCCTGTTCCAGATCGTCGTCTTGCAGCGCCCGCTGGAGTTCGCTTGAGGGACAGCCGGAGAGCACGATCACGCCCTCGCTGTACTCGGCCAGCAGTTCGCGGTCGACGCGCGGGCGGTAGTAGAAGCCCTCCAGATGGGCGCGCGTTGAGAGCTGAATCAGGTTGCGCCAGCCAGTGTTGTTCTCGGCCAGCAGCACCAGGTGGTAGGCGTTGGTTGCGGCCTCGCGTCCGGCCTCGCGGTCGCGCCGGTCGCCGGGCGCGACGTAAGCCTCCATGCCCAAGACCGGACGCAGACCCTCGGACCTGGCCGCGCGGTAGAACTCAATCGCCCCGTAGAGATTGCCGTGATCGGTGATCGCGAGCGAGTCCTGGCCCAAGCGCTTGGCGCGGGCGGTCAGGGCGGCGATCTTGGAGAGACCGTCGAGTTCGGAGTACTCGGTGTGGGTGTGCAGGTGCGCGAACATGGGCAGCCCTCAGCGCATGGTAGGGAGGGGGCGCGACGCCCTCGCCTACTGTCGCTGTTGCCGCTGCGGCCTGCTTCAATCCGAGGTGAAATTCGTCAGTGGAGAGGTTCTGTTAGGGCTGATCAAGCCGAAATGCCGCGTGCAGCGCCCGTACCGCCTCTGCTCCCTGCGAGGCCCGCACCAACACCGTGATCCGGATCTCGCTGGTGGTGATCAGTTCGATGTTGATCCCGGCCTCCGAGAGGGCTCGGAACATCACCGCCGCGTAGCCGGGGCCGGATTGCATTCCGGTGCCGATCAGGCTGACCTTGACGAGATCGTGATCGAAGAGCACTTTGTCCGCGCCCAGTTCGGCTGCGAGCGGGCGGGCGAGTTCCTGGGTCTGCTCCCAGTCGGCGTGGGTGACCGTGAAGGTGAGGTCGGTGAGGCCGGCTTCGCTGGCGTTCTGGACGATCGTGTCGACGGAGATGCCCGCGTCGGCGAGGGGGCCGAAGAGGGCAGCGGCGAGGCCGGGGCGATCGGCGACGTGGCGCAGCGTGACGGAGGCGACATCGCGGTCGAGCGCGACCATGCGCAGGCGGTTTTCGGGTTCCATCTGGACGGACTTTCTGATGATCGTGCCGCTCTCCGCGCTCGGCGGCGCGAAGGAGGATGCGACCAAGATCGGAATCTCGTAGAGCAGGCCGAGTTCGACCGCGCGCGGGTGCATGACGCCTGCGCCTTGCTGGGCGGCTTCCAGCATCTCTTCGGCGCTGATGTCGCGCAGGCGGCGAGCGTTCGGTTCGATGCGCGGATCGGTGGTGAAGATGCCCTCGACGTCGGTGTAGATCTCCACCCGTTTCGCGCCCAGCGCCGCGCCCAGCGCGACGGCGGAGGTGTCGGAGCCGCCGCGCCCCAGGGTGGTGAAATCGGCGCGCGGACTCGCGCCCTGGAACCCGGCCACGACCACGACGTTGCCCTGCTCGAACTCGCGCTCGATCCGATCGGTGTCGATGTTGCGGATGCGGGCGCGGCCGAAGGTGTCGTCGGTGTAGACGCCGGCCTGCGCGCCGGTCAGCGCAACCGCGCCGTGCCCGAGCTCGCCCAGCGCCATTGCGAGCAGGGCGCTGCTGACGATCTCGCCGGTGGCGAGCAGCATGTCGATCTCACGGCGGGGCGGGCGGCGGCTGATCTCGCCCGCGAGCGAGACCAGTTCATCGGTGGTCTTGCCCATCGCGGAGACCACGACCGCGACCTGCTCGCCTGCGCCTGCTCGCGCGGCGACGCGGGCAGCGACCGCCTGGAGGCGTTCGACCGAGCCGACGCTCGTACCGCCGTACTTTTGCACCACGGTCACAGAATGGTCGCCCCGCTGGTGTCCATTGCGGTGATGAAGCCCTGCCCGCCGATGCTGCGGGCGGCAGCTGCTTGCTCGAAGGCGGTGAGCACGCTCGGCGCGGCTTCTTCGCCGGCCAAGGCCATCAGGGTGGAGCCGCCGCCGGAGAGATAGGCGGCCCAGGCGCCGCCGGCGACGGCGGCGTCGAAGAACTCGAACATCGTGGGGAAGAGCGCGCTGCGCGGACGCTGATGCAAGCGGTCGTCCACGGCCTCCGCCAAGGCGTCCCAGGAACCGGTGGCGAGCGCGGCGGTCAAGAGCGCCGAGCGGCAGCTGTTGTGGACGGCGTCGGCGCGCGACAGGCTTTCGGGCAGCAATGCGCGGCCCTTCTTGGTGGACATGTTGAAACTGGGCGTAAAACCGACGAAACGCAGACCGTCCGCGACCGGCAGGGCGACTCTCGTCACGCGCGATCCGTCCATCGCCACGATCTGACAGCCGCCAAAGAGGGCGGGCGCGATGTTGTCGGCGTGGCCCTCCAGGGATGCGCCCAGTTCGAGTAGCTCCTGATCGTCAAGCGGGCTGCCCAGCAGCGCGTTGGCGGCGACTATTCCGGCCCCGCGCGAGGCGGCGCTCGCGCCGAGGCCGCGGCCGAGCGGGATATTCGTGTCGACCACGACTTCGATCTGGTCCTGATCGGGCCGATCGCCGCCCAAATGGCGGTAGACGGCGCGCACGGCCTTGCGCACGTGGCGGCTCATGGGCGAGCGATCGCCCTCGTCGCCGCTGTCGATCGAGACGGTGATCGTGGCGTAGCGCTGGAGCGCGACGCCGGCGGCGTCGAAACCCGTGCCCAGATTGGCGGTAGAGGCGGGCACGCGCACGGTCACGCGCTCGCCGGGGGTCGCTTCGGGAGGTGTTGTCATCGCAATTTCAGTTTAGGCGCGCGCCGTGCATCGCTCTACCAGAAGCCATGCATCGCGGAGCACATCTTGAGCTGATTGAGTCGCGTCGATCACTCGGATGCGCGACGGTTCCGCCTCCGCCAGCGCGCGAAAGCCGGCATTGACGCGCTGGTGGAAGGCGAACGCGGCGTCGCCGATGCGGTCGCCCGGATCGGATCGGGCGCGGGTGCGGGCCAAGCCCAGTTCGGGCGGGAGATCGAGCAGCAGGGTGAGCTCGGGTAAGAGTCCGCCGGTCACCGCTTCGTTGAGGCGACGGAGCAGACCGAGATCCAGGCCGCGTCCGTAGCCCTGGTAGGCCAGAGTCGAATCGAGATAGCGGTCGCAGAACACGATCTCACCGGCCGCCAGAGCGGGACGAATGACACCCTCGACATTTGCGCCGCGATCGGCGAGGAAGAGGCAGGTCTCGCTCCAATCGGTGAGTTGCAGTTGGGGGTCGAGCACCAGCGTGCGCAGCGCCTGGCCGAGCGCAGAGCCGCCGGGTTCGCGGGTCAGGCGCACGGAGCGGCCCTGCGCGCGCAGCCGCTCCGCCAGCGCCTGGGCCAGCGTGGTCTTGCCGGCGCCCTCGCCGCCTTCGATGGTGATGAAGCAGGTACTGCCGGAGTTGGGCGGGGAGTGCGTCATGGGAGACATCCCGCCTGCCTGGAAGGTTCAGTAAAGAAATTTGGGGCGCAGAAGCGGAATAAGCGGTGAAATGGGGGGAATTCACTCGGGGGTAGTCCGGATTTGTCCAGATTTGTCCAGATTCGTCCAGATCTGTCTCGATTTGTCTCGGAAACGTGAGTGTGAATCGCGGTTTGTCTTGGGTAGTCCAGATGTGTGTTGGCGGTCATGGCGGGTTCCGTTGGCGGCGGACGGGGAGTTTGGTGCGGTTGATCATATACGGACGGGCGTTCTGTGGCGGGACGGAGTGTTGCGGGGGTCACAGTTGGGTTTTGGGGGGCTCTCCGTTACCGCGCGATCTCAGCTGCTCAAGGGCAGAGGACCCCCCCTCTGTCACTACGTGACATCTCCCCCCGCAAGGGGGGGAGAGGGGAACTTGGCTTTGTGACATCCCCCGTGGTGCGGGGGGAGGGGACTTTTGCGGCGGTCTCTGCGAAGGGAGAGAGGATTGGAGCGTTTTCACCCCCTCTGCCCCGTTGGGGCATCTCCCCCTCAAGGAGACCTGCGCGTAATCCCGGATTCCGTCATTCCAGGCTTGACCTGGAATCTCGTCCGGAATTGTGGACTATCTGGTCGGAGCGAGATTCCAGCGTTCGCTGGAATGACGAGAGCAACGGGAATGTGATTTACGCGCAACTCTCCTCAAGGGGGGAGAGCGATCCGGCCTACGAAGCTGGAGGCGGGTGGGGGGGGAGTGGAGGTCGACGGGGTTAGTTGGCGTGGATGCGGACGCGGCGGTTTGGTTCTCGGCCTTTGCTGGTGGAGGTGAGGGCTTGATCGCTGGCGAGTTGGTGTTGGAGCTTGCGGATGTAGGGGTTTTGAGGGGTGAGATCGACGGAGGACTGCTGGCCGGAGTGGATCGCGGAGATGGCGTCTTCGGCTTCGGAGAGAGCGGCGGAGACGGCGTCGTCGGGGGAGGCGCCGCGTGAGAGCGCGCGCAGGCTTTGCTCCATCTGCAAGACCGTGTTGTGCTTGAGCACGACGACGGGCAGGCGGCGCGATTCGGCCAGGCGCAGTTCGGGCGGGCGGCGGCGGAAGGCCGAGCGCAGGGTCATTACTACGTCGGCCTCTTCGACCCGCTCGGCGATCGAGACGTTGGCGCCGCTTTCGCGCACCGCTTCGCGCAGGCGTGAGAGGGAGACGCCGATCGGATAGAGCTTCTGGTGCGGTTGCGCCGCCGCGCCCAGGGGAGGGCGCTGGGCGCGGCCGGAGCGGCGGCGCAGGGGAGTCGCGGATGAGGCGTATGCGGGAGCGCCGTTGCCGCCGCCGGCGTGGTTGTCGGCGAAGGCGCGGGCGAAGAACTCGTTGGATGCGCTCTCCACGCCGCCTGCGACCGAGGTGCCCGCGCGGATATGCACGCCGCCCTCGTCGTCGAGTTCGCGGATCTCCGCCTCCACCGTTTCGCCGCGCAGCAAGGCGTCCACGGTTGCGTCGAGGTGGGAGTGCAGCGCGACGCGGTTGAACGACTGAATCTCGACCAGCGCCTCAAAGGTCGGCGGCGCTTTGCGCTCCAGCACCGATTTGCGCGTACCGCGCCGCCGCGCCTCTTCGTCGGAGAGGGTGACGGTCTGGATGCCGCCGATCAGATCGACGAGGGTCGGGTTGAGCATCAGGTTGGCGAGCGTGTTGCCGTGCGCGGTGGCGACCAGTTGGACGCCGCGCTCGGCGATGGTGCGGGCGGCCTGGGCTTCGAGTTCGGTCCCGATCTCATCGATCACGATCACTTCGGGCATGTGATTTTCGACCGCTTCGACCATCACGGCGTGCTGCAATTCGGGGCGCTGGACCTGCATTCGGCGGGCGCGGCCGATGCCGGCGTGGGGAATGTCGCCGTCGCCGCCGATCTCGTTGGAGGTATCGACGATGATCACACGCTTGCCCTGCTCGGCGAGCACGCGGGCGACCTCGCGCAAGAGCGTGGTCTTGCCCACGCCCGGGCGTCCGAGCAGCAGGATCGAAGCGCCCGCGTCGACGTAATCCTGGATCACGGCGACCGAGCCGGAGACGGCGCGTCCGACGCGCATGGTGAGTCCCACGATCAGCTGCTGGCGGTTGCGGATGCAGGCGATCCGATGCAGGGTGCGGGGGATGCCGGCGCGGTTGTCGGCTCCGAATTCGCCGAGTTGAGCGACCACGGCCTGAAGGTCGGCGGCGGTGACTTCGCGCTCGCTGAGGTCGAACTCACCGTCGAGGAAGCGGGCCTGGGGCGCGCGTCCGAGGTCGAGCACGACTTCGAGCAGGCCGTTGCGGTCGCCGTGCGCGTCGATTGCGGCGCAGATGTCGGCGGGCAGGGTGGCGAGCAGGGCGGTGAGGTCGTCCGCCTGCTGCGCCTGGGGGAGGGTGGTCAACAGCGGTTCAGCCATTGCTCTCGATTCCATCGTCGATCGCGCTGTTCCGCGCAGAGTGCGGCGAAGCGCGCGTGCAGGCGGCCGTCGTTGGTCAGTTCGGGGTGGAAGGTGCTCGCCATCAGGGATCCGTACTGTACGGCGACCGGCTCATCTTCGAGGCTGAGGAGCACATCCACGTCCGGGTCTACCGCGCGGATGCGGGGGGCGCGAATGAAGATTGCGTGCAGAGGCGGGCCGCCGAGAGCGGCGCTGGGCAGATCTGCTTCGAACGAGTCGATCTGGCGGCCGTAAGCGTTGCGCTCGATCGTCATCGGGAGCAGATGCAGGGCGGGGCGATCGAGCGTCTCGATTTCGGTGGCCAGCAGGATCGCGCCGGCGCAGGTGCCCCAGATCGGGAAGCCGTCTCGTCCCAGACAGATGATCGGCTCGCGCAGGTCGTACTGGATCATCAAGCGCGAGATGGTCGTGCTCTCGCCGCCGGGGATGATCAGGCCGTCGACCTGTTCGAGTTGTGCGCGGGTGCGGACTTCAAGCGGAGTCGCGCCGATCCGGCGCAGACTGGCCGCGTGCTCGGCGAAGTCGCCCTGGAGGGCGAGTACTCCCACCACTGTGGGATTGTCGGGCTGGCTCGAGCGGGTCAAGGTGGTTGCGTGGTCTCCTCTGCCGTTACCAGCCGCGCTTGGCGAGCAGCTCGGGTTCGGGGATTTCCGCGAGTTCGAGTCCGGGCATCGCCTGGGGCAGGTTGGTTGAGACTTCGGCCAGCACGTCGTCGTCTTCGTAGTGAGTGACGGCGCGGACGATTGCTTCGGCCATGCGCGCCGGCTCCTGGGACTTGAAGATGCCGCTGCCCACGAAGACGCCGTCTGCGCCCAGGCGCATCATCAGGGCGGCGTCGGCGGGCGTGGCGACGCCGCCGGCGGCGAAGTTGACCACGGGCAGGCGTCCCGCTTCGCGGGTCTGGCGCACGAGCTCGACGGGCGCGCCGATGTCGCGGGCGTAGGAGACGAGCTCTTCGTCGCCCATGCCCTGCAAGCGGCGGATTTCGCCCTGGACGGCGCGCATATGGCGCACCGCTTCGACGATGTTGCCGGTGCCGGCTTCGCCCTTAGTGCGGATCATGGCCGCGCCCTCGGCGATCCGGCGCAGGGCTTCGCCCAGATCGCGGCAACCGCAGACGAAGGGCACGGCGAACTCGTGCTTGTTGATGTGGAAGTGCTCGTCGGCGGGCGTGAGCACTTCGGACTCGTCGATGTAATCGACACCCAGCGCTTCGAGGATCGAGGCTTCGACGAAGTGTCCGATTCGCACTTTGGCCATGACCGGAATCGAAACGGCGTCGATGATGCCGCGAATCAAGGAAGGGTCGCTCATGCGGGCGACGCCGCCGGTCTTGCGAATGTCGGCGGGAACGCGCTCCAGCGCCATCACCGAACAGGCTCCGGCCTCCTGAGCGATCCGCGCGTGTTCGGGCGTGACCACGTCCATGATCACGCCGCCCTTGAGCATCTGGGCCAGGCCTGACTTCACTGTCTGCGTCGCGGTCTCAACGACCATCGGGGCTCCTCTCGCCGCCGGCTGCGCCGGCAGTCGCATCCGTGTCCAATAGTTTACCGCCTGCCAACCGAGCGGGCAGCGCTAGGTGGTGGCGATCACATGCTCCAGTTCGTCGATCTCGCCGCCGCCGGCCATGCCGTGGGCGAGTTCTTGCAGGGTTAACGTGCCTTTGCGACGGTCTTCGATCAGGCGGCCGCGCTGGAAGATCAGGTAGCGGTCGCCGACCAAGAAGGCGTGCTCGGGCTTAGGTGTGACCAGCACGACCGCAGCGCCGCGCTGGGCGACGCGGCGGATCAAGCGCAGCACGGCTCCCGACTGCCGCACGCCCAAGGCGGAGGTCGGCTCGTCCAGGATCAGCACCCGCGCTCCGTAGTAGAGCGCCCGCGCGATCGCGAGTCCCTGCCGCTGTCCGCCGGAGAGCGTGCGCGCGGCGCGGTCGGGATCGCCCAGCTCAACGCCGAGCCGCTCCAACTCCGTTGTCACGGTCCGCTTGGCGTAGCTGACATCGAAGCGTTGGAAGGGTCCCCAGCCTTTGACCGGCTCTGCGCCGAGGAAGAAGTTGCGCCAGACCGACATCAGCGGCGCCAGCGCCAGATCCTGATAGACGGCCACGATTCCCAGCGCGCGCGCATCGCGGGGCGAGTCGATTCGGATCGGCGCGCCGTCAAGCAGCAGCTCTCCCGAGGTCGGCGACAGCAGACCACAGAGCAGCTTGATGAACACGGATTTGCCCGCGCCGTTGTCGCCGACTACGCAGGTCACATCGCCGGCGTGGAGGGAGACATTGACATCGATCAGCGCATCGATCGGGCCGAAGCGCTTGCCGAGGTTGCGTACGCTGAGCACCGGCGGCGGTTCGTCGGTCTCGGGCGGAGCGGGAGCGATCGCTTCGGTCGTCATCGTTGCATTCTCCTCAAGTCGGAACGCGCTCTGCGCCGATCGGGCTCAGGCCGCGCGCTCCGTACGCACGCGCTGACCGACGATGTAGTTGATCAGCGTGGCGATCAGCAGCAGGACGCCGTAGAACGCCCAGCGCCAGTCGGAATTCCAACCGGCGTGGGGGATGCCGATGAAGGCGATCGCCCAGATCATCGCGCCAATCGCGGGGCCAATCGCGGAGCCGTAGCCGCCGGTCATGTAGCAGCCGCCGACGACGGCGGCGATGATGTAGAAGAATTCGGCGCCCACGCCCTGTCCTGCCTGCACGCTCGTGTAGCGCACGGCGTTGCTGACGCCCACGAACCAGGCGGCGCCGGCGGTGAGCATGAAGAGGCCGATCTTGGTCCCGTTGACGGGTACGCCCACCGCGCGGGCAGCCTCTTTGTCGCCGCCGGTGGCGAAAATCCAGTTGCCGATCTTGGTGCGCCAGAGAATCCAGGCCGCAATCAGGGTGAAGCCGCCCCACCAGAGCAGCGAGACGCGGAAGTCCTCCGGAGCCGTGCCGAAGACCGTCGCCACGATCGCGTGCAGCGAGTCGTAGCCGTCCGCGATGTCGATGTTCTCAATCAGCGCATCGCCGGTGAAGTGTTTGCTGAGCGCGACATTCGCTCCGCGCAGGCCGAAGAACGTACCCAGGGTGATCACGAACGAGGGCAATCCCGTGCGCACCACCAGGATGCCGTTCCAGAGTCCCAAGGCGAGACAGACGAGCAGCGAGAGGAAGGCCGCCAACCAGAGGTTCATGCCCCATTCGGTCGCCATAATCCCCAGCAGCGCGCCGGCCGTGCCGACCATCACGCCGGTGGAGAGATCGAACTCGCCTCCGATCATCAGGAGACCGACGGCCACGGCGATGATCCCGTAGGGCCAGGCGGCGTCGAAGACGCGCGCGAGCGTGGGAATTTCCAACATCGCGCCGGAGGAGGCGATGCTGAAGAAGATGAAGAGCAGCCCGGCGGCGACGACTGAGCCGAGTTCGGGTCGGAGCACGATCGCCAGGACGCGCTCGCGCTGCCGCTCCCAAGCCGGAATCTGAGTGCTGGCCATGATTCCCATTCACCTCTGCGGCTGGCTCGGTTGCAAGTGCCTCGCAGCGCAGGCTAGCCGCCAGCGAGACCTGACGGGGCCGGCGCAGTCGAATCACAGCGCAGAGCGCTAGCGCCTCGAATCGCGCACACGCTCGGCGTTGTTCACGTCCACGAAGGCCGGACCCAGAAAAATCCCGCCTCCGGCGATCCATTGCAACAGCGCATCAGCCAGTTCATCGCCCTGCGAGAAGTCGGCGTATTGGCTGAGGCGCGAATAGGCGACCGGCAGATAGCCCTGGAGATACGCCTGTTGATCCACGGCAAAGAGCACTTGGCCGCGCTCGATCCCGTCCAGCACGTGGTCGTTCAGTTCAAACACGGCGTACACGATCTCGCGGCCCTCGCCGCGCTCGCCCTCCACCGCATTGAGCACCGGCTCATAGAGCGCCGTACTCATCGAGAGCACGGCGTCGATCTCCGGATCATTCTGCAACGCCCAGCTGATCAACGTCCCCGGATCCGGGTTGTTCGGATCGATCTGGAGGGGCGTAAACGCGCCGACTCGAAATCCGGCGCGCTCACAGCGAGCGTCCAGCGCAATGTTGACCTGCTCATGCACCACGCAGAGCAGTTTGCTCGCGCCCGCCTCCTTCAGGCGATCGCCGACCGCCAGCCCGGCGACCGTCTCGACCTGGCCAAAGTAGGAGGCCGCGCCCAGAGCCTGCACGTGTTCCGCGCCCGCGTTGATCACATAGACCGTCGTCCCGATCAGGATTGCTTCCACAACCACCTCGGACACCGCATCGGGATCGGCCAGCGTCACCACGATCGTGTCGAAACCCTGTTGCAGCGCCTCGTCGATCAGGCGCTCGCGTTCCTCCCCGTCGGGCGACGAGCGCCAGGCGAGATTGATGTCGAAGGCGGCGGCCGCATCGGTCGCGCCTGCGCGCACCTCGGCCCAGAAGGGGTCGTCCGGCGCTCCATGCACGATGAAGGCCACAGACATCGGGTCCAGCTCATCCAAGCGGAGCCGATCGCGCGTCGCTTCCCGGCAGCCCGCCGAGACGACAGCCAGGGCTGCGAGCGCCGACAACACCGCCAGGAGCCAAGGCACGCGCATCGTTTAGTTGCCTAACTGCGGGAAGCGGCGAGCGTTGGATTGATCGACGAATCCCGGACCGGTCAACAAGCGTCCCGAGGCCGCCCAACTCGCCATGCCGGAGAGAATGCCGGTCGTCTCCTCGTCTTCCGCCAGACTCATCATGTACGCGAAGGCGATCGGCAGGAAGCCCTGGAGGTACGCCTGTTGGTCGACCGCGAACAGAATTTGACCGTCCTCAATCGCCTCAAGCACCGTGATCGAGACATCGAACGTGCCCAGGATGGCATCGACGCCCGAACCCTCAATTGCGCGCAGCGCGAGCTCGGCGATTCCGGCGTTGAGCGTGAGTACGCCGTCGATCGTTGGATTGCCCTGCAAGTAGGCCTGGATTTCGTTCGTCGTCGCCACCACGTCGGCGGTGCCCGTCACGAACAAGCGATCCACCTGTCCGCCTGCCAATTCGACCGCCAGCCGCGAATTCTCGCAGCGAGCGTCAAGCCCTACGTTCCCGGCCTCGTGAATCACGCAAAGCATGTGGGTGACGCCGGCCGCGACCATGCGCTCGCCCGCGCCCAGACCCGCCACCCCGTCCGGCTGGCCGAAATGAGTGACGGAGCCGAACTCGCGCCCGCGCTCTTCGCCGGAGTTGATCGTCATCACCGTGATCCCGGCCGCCACCGCTGCGCGGATTGAATCCTCCAGCGCATCGGGGTCGGCCAACGAGACGACGAGCACGTCATATCCCAACGCGACCGCGTTGTCGACCAGGCGCACCTGTTCATTGATGTTGCCGTCGCCGTCGTAGCGCAGTTCCACACCGAACTCGCGCTGCGCGGCGAATGCGCCCGCCGCCACCTGATCCCAGAACGGGTCGCCGATCCCGCCGTGCGTGATCATCGCAATGCGCAGATTGGACGCCGGCAGCGCGCCCGTCCCCGCATCCAGCGAGAGACTGCGGTCGACCCGGCAGAGGTACGCTCCGAGCATCGCCAGCACGATCAGCAGGATCATCAGCGACCACTGCACCAAGGGGCGGTTCAGCACCCGCTCGCCCGCTCGCCAGTCGATCCTGCCCATATCCACTCAATCCAAGCCAAGCGTCCATCCCGCTTCGGCGCTCTAGGCTAGGCTATTCGACATGCTGATTGGCCTGATCTCCGACACCCACGTACCCGAAGCCGGCGAAGAGCTCTGGCCCCAACTCTGGGACCGCATTCGCGGCGTGGATGTCCTGCTGCACGGCGGCGACATCCACGACATCTCGCTGATCGACCAACTCGAAACCGTCGCGCCGATCTATGTCGCCCGCGGCAACGGCGACGACGGTTCCGGCGGGCGTCCGGTCCAGCCCGAGGATCCGCGCTTGCGCGAAGCCTGGAACCTCGAGTTCGAGGGCTTCAAGTTCGGTCTCACCCACGACATGGCGCTGCCCGAATGGCCGCCCTACCGCACCGTCGAATCGATGATGGCGCACTACTTCGGCGGGCCCCAGCACGTCGTCGTCCACGGCGACACGCATGTCGCTTCGATTGAGACGATCCGAGGAGTGTTGCTGGTCAACCCGGGCAGCCCCATGTATCCCCGCAACCTCGACACCCGCCTGGGCACGCTCGGATTCATCGAAATCAACAACGGCCGTCTCCACGCCTGGCTCGAACAACTCGACGAAGACGGCTCCCACGTGATCCGCGAACAGCCGAAGTACGTCTACTAGCTTCCACGCTGCCAGCTTCCCGCTCGCACACCCTGCCCGTCACTTCCGGCTCAGCCGGAGGATCAGGCTCACGTCAACTCACTGCCTCCGCATCATCGACACTCAGAGTCAATTCGATCACGTTCCGCTTCTGCGACATCACGAACTCGAACAGGCTCAGCAGATCACGACCAAGCAGTGACTGATTGATCCAAGACGGGCTATTCGGGGGCAGAATCGAGAGTTCGCGCTCCAGATGCAGCTCTCGAACTCGTTCAGTCGAGGGAAACAGGGTGAGTCTGGTCTTTCTTCTGATGATCAACAACTGACTCCCGCCAATGCCTCTGACCGGCTCACTCGTGTCGTCCTGCTCGAAGTCAATCGCCAGGTACCGCGCTCCCCAGATACGGACTGCGTCGGCTGGGCAGATGGTCGTCAGATCTGCTCCGGTGTCTATCAAGAAGTCTACGGTTGCCATCTCGGGCGGCTCGCCCACGCCAATTGCAAGGAATGGCCGTGGCGCGATAGAGGCGCCCCGTTGTGAGACGCCTCCTTCGTCGAAGTACCCGTGGAGCTGAAGCTCTAAAGAATCCACACTCCCTCCTGACGCTGCTGGAAGTACTTGGCGCTTTGTCTGAGTTCACCCGGAAGCTCTGCGATCCGGTCGTACAGTTCCTGCGGGCTGGCAAAGGCTTCGACTGTTCCACCGTCGTAGATGAGCAGCATCTTGCCGTCATGCTCCTCCCACAGCTCGTCGGCGTGCTCATGGAAATAGGCAGTGTTGACTTGCGCTTGTTCCCAGCACTCCCGCGCCGGGCTCGGCTCGCCTTCGCGGACGAGCCGGAAACTGCCCAATACCTGGGTTGTCACCTGATGCTCCCTCCCATGCGCGTGCGGCACTCGCACATTCTAGTCATTTTCGACTGTACGCCTGATCGCTGCCGAATCAACTCGGACGACGCGCGCAACATCTGCACATCTCCAAATTCGTGCCGCCAGCCGGACTGAGCAGGCCATGAACGGGGCGCACTGGCTCTCCTCCGCTTCACCCCGCGTTCAGCGACTGCCCGCGCCGCGCCGATATCCTGCTGTAGGGTTGCGCGCCTCGCGCTGAACAGCGGCGTAGGACCGAAAGGCGTCCGATGGCCGGCATTCGTGTGCTCGTCCCCTTCGACCGCTCCGAACCCGCCCGGCGCGGACTCGAAGTCGCGCTGCATCTCGCCCGCGTTGACCGGCGCAAGTCGCAGGTCTGCCCGATTTACGTGGTCGAAGTTGGGCGCGAATACCCGCTCGACGACATCCTGCCCCAAGTTGAAGCGCGCGCCGAAGCCTGCCTCGCCGAAGCCGAAGCCGCCGCCAAACAGGCCAAGGTCAACGCCAAGTCGATCCTCTTGCAGGCCCGCAACGCCGGACCCGCGATCGTCGACGCCGCTGTCGCCGAAGCGGTTGACCTGGTCGTGCTCGGCGTCGGCCACGCCGATATCGCGGTTGGCCGCGCGGGCGCGCAGACTGCGCTCGCCCGCCACAACAACACCGCCATCGACCTCGGTTCGACCGCCGACTACGTGCTCAGTCACGCTCCCTGCGAAGTGATCGTGGTGCGCGAGCACCTCAGCGACTCCGATTCGGCCAACGGCCGTTCAACCCCCCGCTAAATCGACAGAAGCGGTAGCGAGCGAATCATGCGCGTCGTAATCATGGGCTGCGGACGGCTCGGTTCCACGCTCGCGCGCGAGCTCGACGGCGAAGGCCATCACGTGACCGTGATCGACGTTGAGGCGGCCGCCTTCAACTGGCTCGACGACAGCTTCAGCGGGCGCACGATCGTCGGCGCCGGCGAAGACATCGCCGTCCAGCAGCTCGCCGGCGTGCCGGGCGCCGATATCTTCCTCGCGCTCGCCAACGGCGACAACCGCAACGCGATGGCGGCCCAGGTCGCCAAACATATCCACCACGCGCCCCGCGTCGTCGCCCGCATCTACGATCCGGAACGGGCCGAAATCTACCGCGAACTCGGCATTCGCGTCGTCAACCCCACCACCGTGCTCGATCGCCTCGTGCGCGAAGCCGCCTTCGAGCCGGAGCCGCCCGCCCAACTCTGAGCGAGGGAATCTCCGACATGTACATCGTCATCGTCGGCGGCGGCAAAGTCGGCTGGGGCGCCGCCCGCGACCTGATCTCCGGCGGGCACGAAGTCTGCATCGTCGAACGCGAACCCACCGTCACCTGGGCGATCAACGACGAACTCGGCGAAGTCGCCGTGCTCGGCGACGGCACCGAGGTGCACGTCCAGCGCGCCGCCGGCATGGGCCGCGCGGATATTGTCGTCGCCTGCACCGGCCGCGATCAGGCCAACCTCGCCGTCTGCCAGATGGCACAAACCCGCTTCGGCGTGGATCGCGTGATCGCGCGGATCAACGACCCGCGCAACGAGCCGATCTTCCAAGCCGTCGGCATCAACGCCGCGATCTCCGCGACCAGCGCCATCGTCGCCTCGATCGAGCAGGAGGTCGGTACCGGCCTGGTTCGTCTGACCGAGCTGCGCTCGAGCGCGTTCGCACTGCTCGAAGTCGTCATTCCTCCCGGCGCGCCCGCCGTGGGACAGACGGTGCGCGAACTGCGGCTGCCGCCGCACACCGTGCTTACTCTGATCCTGCACCCGGGCGGAGAGCCGGAAGTGCCCGGTCCCGATTCACTGATCCAGGCCGACGCAGTCGTCTTGGCCGTGACCCAGCCCGAGCATCAACCGCTCCTCCAACGCATCCTCACCGGAACGGCCTGAGCCATGACCACGCCCGCCAGCGAGCAGCCTCAGCGCGTCTCCTATCTCGGACCGCGCGGCACCTTTACCGAGCAGGCGGCGGTGCTCTTCGCGCCCGACGCGGAACTGCTCCCGCAAGCCAGCATCACCGCCAGCGCCGAGGCCGTCGCCAATGGCGCGGTAGACGCCGCCGTCGTGCCCTTCGAGAACTCCCTCGCTGGCGCGGTCGGCGAAACCCACGACCTGATCATTCATCATCTCAACCTCTCCATCCGCAACGAACTCGTGATCCCGATCGAGCACTGCCTGATCATCCCGCCCGATACCGACCTCTCGAAGATCGAGCTGATCCTTTCCCACCCGCAGGCGCTTGGCCAATGCCAGCGCTACATCCAGCGCCGCTTCCCCAAAGCCGATACGCAAGCCACGCTCTCCACCTCCGAGGCAGTTGAGCGCATCCTCGCCTACCAGCCCGAACGCGCCAAAGGCTGGGGCGTCGCCGCGATCGCCCCGCGCCGCGCAGCCGAGATCCACGGCGCGCAGATCGCCGAGACCGGGATCGAGGACGATCACCGCAACGCCACCCGCTTTGTCGTCCTCGCCCACCGCGATCACGCGCCAACCGGCGACGACAAGACCACGATCATCTTCACCACCGCCAACCGCCCCGGCGCTTTGCTCCAGGCGCTCCAGCGCTTCGCCGACGCCGGCATCAACCTGACTCGGATCGAGTCGCGCCCCGCCCGCGAACAGCTGGGCGCATACCTCTTCATTATCGACTGCGACGGTCACCGCGCCGATCCGGGTATGGCAACGGTGATCGAACAGCTCGGCGGTGAGGTTGAACGTCTGCGTGTGGTGGGCAGTTACCCACGCGCGCCGCAGGCGTAGCCGCGCTTTACATTCTCCGCTGGCAGCGATGCCGCTGCATCCGTCAACGTGCAGCCAAGATGCCCGAAATCCCCGAACTGCAACACGTCGCGGCAGTCCTGCGTGAACGTCTAGGTGGACGCCGCGTCGCCAACGTCGATGTCCCCCGCCCGATCGTCGTCCGGCTGCCCCGCGAGGACTTCGAGGCCGGTCTGCTCGGCGCGGAGCTGGAGATAGTCGAGCGCAGCGGCAAGTTCCTGCTCTTCCACTTCGACCGCGGCTCGGTCATGGCCGTCAATCCGATGCTCACCGGACGTTTCCAGTGGACGGCCGACGCCAAGGCCCACGCCCGCACCTGCTTCACGCTCGGCTTTTGCCCCGCTGACGGCGAAACCGACGCGCTCGCCATTCGTTACATCGACGAACGCTTCCTCGGCAAGGTCTACCTCATCGACGAGGATGCGCTCGACACCGTCCCTGTGCTCTGCGAACAGGGACCCGACGCGCTCGATCCCGAACTGACCGAGGAGGTCTTCCTCAAACGGCTCAAGCGCTATCGAGGCCAAGTCAAGAACGCGCTCGTCAACGCCAAGTTCATCGCCGGCGTCGGCAACGCCTACGCGGACGAGATCCTCTTCACCGCCCGCATCCACCCCTTCACCAAGATCAGCACACTGGACAGCGATCGCCGCAGCCGGCTCTATCACGCGATCCAGGAGACGTTGGAGTGGGCATCGTCGGAAGCGGCAACCCAAATCGGCGAACGCATCGACCGCAAACCGCGAGAGTTCCTCAGAGTCCACCGCAAAGGCGGCGAACCCTGCCCAAAGTGCGGCGCAACGATCTCGGAAGTCTCACCCAACCGCCGGATTACGTCGTTCTGCCGGTCGTGTCAGCCTGGGTAGATGTGCGCACTGAATGCAGGGAAGCTCCGACAATTCGTCGAGAAAAGAAAGGGACCCCGTGCGTTCCGGGGTCCCGTCGCCAGCGGTATGTCGGCTGCATTCGGCAGATGCCTACTAGCCGGACCGTCTGACAATTGTATGTTAGCAGCCCCGCAACCAAAGTGGCGCGCGGCCATTTCAGAACACCGAGATCTGGTTGCTGTATGCCCGACCGGTGTGTGTCCTGTACGTGGCATTGACAGAAAGTGTGCGGATGCGCGCTAGATCAGCGTCAAGTGATCGGAGGTTGCCGTCCCCCTCGATCGCTCGGCGCCTGATGCCTGCGATGAGGTCTGCGAGTTGGATGGCATGGGAACTGAGCGAGTTCGCGTAGTAGACCGTAGGGTGCAGCGGCAGCCGTCGCGTAATCACGAAGCTCGCCACAGATAGACTCGCATGGGCATCATGGCGGTGGTTAGACCAGTCCGAAACGATCAGGCCCATCTCTGCTTGGATGCCACATTCAACCGCAAAGTGTTCGACGGCTCGTTGCAGTTGCAGAGGCATGGTCGTCTCGAGCGACATCGGGTGGTACATCCGACTCTTGTCGATGCTGACGGTGTAGACAGTGCAGTCAAGCTGGCTGAGGATGCGTCGTACCTCAGCGAGGAATCGGCGGTTCTTTGAGCGCCTCCATGGGTTGGGCGCAATCGTGCGCTTGGCCTTGATTTCCCACCTGCCAGGGTCGCCTCGCTTCGGGTAGAAGCGAGACTTCGCACCGGCAATCCAACGACTGAGTGCAAGTACATTTGTGGAGGGAATGGAGAAGCCGCCGATTACGACAGCCTTAGAGGAATCATGGAGTGAGGGCTTGCCTGAGTCGTCCAGAAACAGAACTCGGCTGCTCGGTCCTTCAGACATAGAGGTAGCAATCGCTCAAGAGTGGATTGGGTGAACGTCCATCGGCCCAGTTCAGCATTCGCGAATGCAAGGCTGGTCGGATTCGAGCAGACTCTAGCGCAGCGCAGCCAACTCGCGCTCGGCGCCGGGGATGAACTGGGCCCAGTTGGGGCGCCGCTCCAGGTATTGGCCGAAGAGATGCACGGGCGTCACCGGCGGGCGTACCGGTTTGTTGCGCAGCGTCATTCGCGCTTCGCGCGGGGTGCGGCCGGCCTTGCGGTGATTGCAGGCTCGACAGGCCGCGACCAGGTTCTCCCAGGTGTGACTGCCGCCGCGGTAGCGCGGCAGCACGTGATCGAGCGTGAGGTCTTTGGCGCTCGAACGACGACCGCAGTATTGGCAAGTGAAGCGGTCGCGGGCGAAGACTTCGCGGCGGGAGAGGCGCATCACCGGTCGCGGGCGGCGAATGTAATAGACCATCCGGATCACGGAGGGAACGCTGAACTCGGCGCTGACCGTGCGCAGGAGCGCGGCGGCGCGATCGAGCTGGTCGATCACCTCGGCCTTGCCCCGCGCGACCAGCACGACGGCGCGGCGCACGTTGCAGACGTGCAGCGGCTCGTAGTTCTGATTCAGCACCAAGACCGACTGGTTCAGCAGCGACATCGCGTTGACCCGTTGCACCCAACAGGCAGAATTCTATCACTGCGCCGGCTCGCCGATCGCGGCTGCGCCCGCTACTGCGCCAATCCGTCCAGCGAAGCCCGCGTCTCCTCGACCTCCGCCACGAAGCGCTGAATGCCCAGGTCGAAATCCGCCGGCAGCAGCGCCCGCACCACCGGCACGTTGTCGAGCATCACCCGCCCAATCAGCGAGTCGGCTACGGTCTCGTGCGCCGATTCGATCGGCGCGACCACGACAATCGCCATCGCCGCCTGCACCAGCAAGACGGCGAAGAAGAGGCCGAACAGCGCGCCCGCAGAGCGATCGGCCCAGCCCAGCATCAGCAATTCCGCAGTTCCCTTGAGGAAATTGCCGGCAACCCAACCGGCCAGTACGACCACGGCGAGGATGACTCCGAAACTCGCCGCCAGCATCTCCGGACTGGGCTCGGTCGCAATCGCGAGGTCGAGAATCACTCGCTTGTGGTACAGCCCGGCCAGCACCACGCCGAGCGCCACCGCCAGCAGACCCACCGCCCCGCGCAGGAAACCCGTGCGCCAGGCGTAGATCGTGGACACCGCCAAGACGGCAATGATGACGAAATCGAGCCAGTTCAACGCAAACCCATCCAACGCCGCCGCTTCACTGTATCAAGAGTCCGGGTGAAGACCAGACCGTCGCAACAGTCAGTCTCCGTCATACCCGCGCTCCCCGCGGGTATCTGGCCCCGAGCAGTACGGAACGGTCGGTGCGCAACACGGCGAGATTGCCCCCTGTTCAGGCCAGGGGCAGGCTGCGGCGAGGCGCGGCAATGACGGAGAGGGGGAGAGCGTTGAAGCAAACGCGCTCTACACAGAGGCAGCATCGGCTTCGAGCAGGCCCAGTTGGGCCATTGACTGCCAGGCGTCGCGGGCGAGGATGACGTGATCGAGCAGGTCGATGTCCATCACCTCCGCCGCTACCGCGAGCGAGCTGGTCATCGCGCGGTCGGCCTGCGAGGGACTCGGATCGCCGGAGGGGTGGTTGTGGATCACGATCATCGCCGCGCCCTGGTGGATGATCACGTCGCGCAGCAGTTCCGCCACCCGGACCGAGGCTCCGTGCGCCGTGCCCTGGTACTTGACGAGGTCCCGAATGATGCGATGCTGCCGATCCAGCACCAGCACCCGCACTTCCTCGTGGGTTAGGTCGCCCATCCGCCGGCGGTAGCGGTCGAAGACCTGGCGCGGACTGCTGAACGGCTCGCCGCGCGGCCAGGCGTCCTCGGCATAGGCGCGCGCGCCCAACTGCACGGCCGCGATCAGGCTCGCCACTTTCGCCTTGCCCAGGCCCTTCTCTTGCATCAGTTGCGCGGGCTCGGCGCGGAGCAGACCCACGAGTCCATGCTCGGACAACAGCGATTGCGCGACATCGATCACGTTGCGGCCGGGAAAGCCGCTGCCGAGCAGGATCGCCAGCAGTTCCGCGTCCGCCAGCGCGGTCGCGCCTTCGCGCAGCAGCCGCTCACGCGGGCGCTGCTCTTCGGGCAAGTCGTGAATGCGCAGACCCGCGTTGGCAGGCGCGCCCTGCTCGGTCGCCTCCAACTCGCGGCTCATTCGCGATCACGACCGCCGAAGGTGGGCAAATCGACGCTCTCGGAGCTGGCCTCGGCGCGTTCGCGGCGTTCGAGCTGCGCGCCCCAGTCCTCCCGCTCGTCTTCGCCGTCGGCTTCCTCGTCGTCCTCATCGCCGGGAATCTCTTCACTCCCCAGCGGACGCCAGGCGATCAGCGCGTTGGTGTGGGGGTAGTGCAGGCAGTAGACCCAGCCGCCCGTCTCCGGCATCTCGTTGTAGACATCGATGCTGACGCGGAAGACGCGGCGCGAGAGCAGCACGTAGTGGGCGCGGAAAAAGAAGAGCAGATCGAACTTGCGCCACTTGCGCGCGATCTGGCCGGTGGTCTCAATCGGTTGCGAGAACAGATCGCGCCAGGCGCTGAGCGCGGAGAACCCGGAGAGCAAGCCCATCAGCGCGGCCAGCGAGAATCCGAACCAGGAGCCGCTGTTGCCGCTCAGCGCTTCGAGCATCAGATAGACGGCGCCCGCGGCGAGCACGACGAAGGCGGGCGTCCAGATCGCCATGCTGCGAATAATCGCGCGGCGGGCGCGGTCGGGATCGGGCCGCTGGCTCCCGCGCAGATCCTGGAGGTCTCGGAGTTGTTCGATCTGATCCATCACGGCTCATCCTTGCAGCGAGGATAGCGCGAATGCGCCATCTTGCCTGTTCCTCTCGCTCGCAGCGCAGGAGAGAAGAGTCCAAGAGACGAGCAATGAATCTTCTGAGCGGCCCCGGGAAAAACGGCGAGGGGTGTTCAGGGAGAAAAATTTTCAGCGGGGCGAATTTGCTGATCTCCTGTGCTGGCTGGGAGAAACGCTGTTCAGGGCGTTCAGGTTTGTTCGGGTTTGTTCAGGTTGCTCGGGGTGCTCCGCTTCGTTGGGGAGGGAAGAACGGGCGCGTCACTGATACTGATGTGCGATTCAGCATAAGTGATCTGTGCGTTGGCGGCGGCGGGGCGGGTGGTTGGATGTGACGTGGACGACAGAGGTGGTCGGATGGTAGGTCGGAGGGGTGGGACCCCCCTCTGTCCCCCCGCCTTGCGGGGGGAGAGTTTTCCGATCCTCTCTACCTCCGTCATTACCGCACTCCGTCGCAGCCTGCCCCTGGCCTGAACAGGGGGCAATCTCGCCGTGTGAGCGACAACGGTGCAGATCATGGCGAGTGATCCCCGCCTGCGGAGACCTTTGCAAATTGGCATTCCCGCTGCTCTCGTCATTCCAGCGAAAGCTGGAATCTCGCCCGACCAGATAGACCGAACTCCGAACGAGATTCCAGGTCAAGCCTGGAATGACGGAAATGGGGGTTTGCAAAGGCCTCCCTGCGCGGGGACAGGCTCCGGGCAGGCGCGGGTATGACGGTCTTTGACGTACGCAGAGGTTTCCCGACGCGGATATGGCGGAAGTGGGAGCGGGGACTGCCGGGCGTGGCGTTCTCACCCCCTCTGCCTGCGGCATCTCCCCCTCAAGGGGGAGAGTAAGGAAGGCTTGAGGGGATAGGCGCAGGCGCGGCGGAGAGGGATAGGCAGTGCAAACGGGCCCCTGCGAGCCCTCGATCTACTTGAGCTCGACGGTGGCGCCAGCCTCTTCGAGATCGGCCTTGATCTTTTCGGCCTCTTCCTTGGGCAACGCCTCTCGCACCGTTTGGGGGGCGCTTTCGACGAACTCTTTGGCCTCCTTGAGACCGAGGTCGGTAACGGCGCGGACGGCTTTGATCACGTTGATCTTCTTGGCCCCGAAGTCTTGCAGCACAACGTCGAATTCGGTCTGTTCTTCGACCTCTTCGACGACGGCGGCGCCGTTGCCGGCGACGGCTGCGACGGCGACCGGAGCGGCGGCGGAGACGCCGAACTCCTCTTCGATCTTCTTGACGAGATCGCGCGCCTCCAGGATGGTCATGGCGCTGATCAGCTCAAACGCCTCGTCTACTTTCGACATGTCCGACTCCTACTCGCTGCGTTTGCAGTTGCAACCGGCCGCGATTCGGGCTTGGGCCGGTGACTTGCTTGGGTTATTCCGCTGCGGCTGCGGCCGGCTCGCCCTCGGCTTCGGCGAGTTGCTCGGCGCGGGCTTCGACGATTGCCGCGACATCGCGGAAGACGGCGCTGAGCGCGCCGGCGAGTCCGGCGATCGGGTTGTTCAGTCCGCCGGCGACCTTTGCCATCAGCTCGGCGCGTCCGGGGATGGCGGCGAGCTCATCGACGACCCCGCCGGCGGCCAGGCCGGACTCGAAGTAGACGCCGTGGATCGGCAGTTCGCTGCGGGTGTCGCGGAGATACTTTTGCAACGCTTTGGGCGCTTCGGTCAGCTCGCCGAAGCCGAACAGGAGCGCCGTGGCCTCCTGCGTCAGACCCGCCGCCTCCGGCTCGCCGGCGTTCTCGGCGGCCAGACGCCAGAGCGTGTTCTTGACTACCCGCAGTTCAGTCTCCGGGGCCTCGGCGCGCAGAGCGCGGCGCAGCTGCTGCATGTCGCCGACGCTGAGGCCGCGATAATCGAGACCGATCGTGACTTCGGCTCGGTTCAGGCGCTCTTCCAGCAGCGCGACCTGTTCCCGCTTGCGTTCCGTTGCCATCGCTATCGTCCGTCCTCTGCGCCGATGCCGGCAGACTTCGTAGGCGCGGGACTGGACTGCTGCGTCGCGCGGCGCGGTTCCGGTCGCGGAGCTGCGCGGCGGAGGACGGAGCGCCAGCCTGCGCGGGAGATTAAGGCGCGGCTCCAACCGTGCCGGAGCCGGCGCCGCCTGCGGTCATGGGCGGCTGTGTTGCTGGTTGAACTCTGCTCGGTGCGAGCCTTTCTCAGTCGGCGCGTAGGGCGAGCGTACTCTGCTGCTCCAGCTTCACGCCAGGCCCCATCGTGGAGGTGATGTTGAGGCTGCGGATGTAGCTGCCTTTCGCCCCCGACGGTCGCGCCTTGACGATCTCGGTGACCATCGTGGCCAGATTGTCGAGCAGGTGCTCGGCGGAGAAGCTGGCTTTGCCCAAGGGCACGTGCACGGAGGCCTCACGGTCAGTGCGAAATTCGACCCGGCCGGCCTTGGCCTCGCCGACGGCGCGAGCGATGTCTTCGCCGTCTACGACCGTTCCGGCGCGCGGGTTGGGCATCAGACCGCGCGGGCCCAGGATGCGGCCCAAGCGACCGACTTTGCCCATCATCCGGCGATCGGCGATGGCCACGTCGAAATCGGTGAAGCCGTCGTCCTGGACGCGCTTGATCAGGTCGTCCGCGCCCACGATTTCGGCGCCCGCCGCTTCGGCCGCGTTGGCGGGATCGCCTTCGGCGAAGACGGCGACGCGAACCTCCTTGCCCAATCCGTGGGGCAGCCGAGCGGTGCCGCGCAACTGTTGATCGGCGTGGCGGACATCAAGCCCGGTGCGAATGTGCAGTTCGATGGTCTCGTCGAACTTGGCCGTGGCCAGTTGTTTCACCAGCGTGACCGCCTCGGGCGGGGCATAGTGCGCGCTGCGGTCGTACTGCTCGCTGGCGGCGCGGTAGCGCTTGCCTCGTTTGACCATGATTAGCCTTCCACCTCCACGCCCATGCTGCGGGCGGTACCGGCGACCATCTTCATCGCCGCCTCGATGTCGTTGGCGTTGAGATCCTGCATCTTCTTTTCGGCGATCTCGCGCATCTGCGCCTCGGTGATCGAACCGGCCACCTCGCGGCGCGGCTCGGAAGCGCCTTTCTCGATCCCGGCCGCGCGCCGGATCAGGTCCGAGGCCGGCGGCGTGCGCAGCTCGAAGCTGAACGAGCGATCTTCGAAGATCGTGATCTGGGCCGGAATCAGTTCGCCGGCGCTGTTGGCCGTGCGTTCGTTGTAGCTCTTGACGAACTCCATGATGCCGACGCCGTGCTGACCCAGGGCCGGGCCCACCGGCGGGGCCGGACTGGCCTTGCCCGCCATCAGTTGCAGCGTCAACACCGCGCGCACCCGCTTCGCCATGCCACTGTCTCCTCAATGCGTTCCGGTCATGGACGGGAACGCGGAATTCGTTGTCCGGGTTGTCTATGCCGGCCCGTTCGCTCCGCAGAGGCGGGCCGCTTACTGTTTCTCCACCTGATCGAAGTCGAGTTCGAGCGGGGTTTCGCGGCCGAACATCGAGATCAGCACCTTGACCTTGCCTTTCTCGATGTTGATCTCCTCGACTTGCGCGACGAAATCGAGGAACGGGCCCTCAGTCACCCGCACCGGGTCGTTGACGGCGAAGCCGACCCGCACGCGCGGCTCTTCGACGCGGGTCTGACCGATGATCGCGGCGACTTCTTCCGGCGGCAGCGGTCGCGCGTGCTCGCGCTGTTCGTCGCGCGTGCCCACGAAGCCGTTGACGCCCTGCGTACCGCTGACCACGTGCCAGCTGTTGTCGTCGAGATCGCCCGTCCTGGAGTTGAGCCGAATCTGGACGAGCACGTAACCGGGCAGCAGCTTGCGCTCGACTTCGCGCCGCTTGCCGCCGCGGATCTCGACTTCCTGCTGGGTCGGCACGAGCACGTAGCGTTTCTCGCCGTTCTTGCCGGTCTCGCCCTCGAGCTCGACGAATTGGTGCTCGACATCCATATTGCGAATACGCAGGTCAAGCGCGTCGCGCACCCGATTCTCGTGTCCGGTATAGGTGTTGACCGCGAACCAGGCGGCGTTGGGCTGCTGGACGCTTTCGATCCGGAATTCGTCTTCGTCGTCGTAGTCGTCGTACTCATCGTCTTCGGCGAGGAAGGCCGCAACCGGCGTTTCTTCCTGCACTACGGGCTGATCGAGACCGAGTTCGGCCACGGCTTGCGCGGCGGTGGCGTCGTAGTCGGGATCGTCTTGGTCGTCTTGTTCTTCAATGCCGAGCTCGCGCGCGAGGGCGAGCACTTCTTCGAGTTCGCGCTCGGCGCTGCGCAGGGGGCGGTTGCCGAAGCCGAGTCCGGCCGCTGCTTCACGAGCGGTCGCGGGGCGGCTGGGTTCGTCGGTAGTCGTCATTAGGGCAACAACGCATTCTCTACGACGCGGTTGAGCCCGAAGTCGATCGCGCCGAGGAAGATTCCGACCGCGATCGCGACGACCAACACCACGACGGTGAGGTTTCCAGTTTCCTGGCGCGAAGGCCAGACGACGCGCCGCAACTCGTCGATGATGGCCAAGATCGCGCGGGGGTGCGTGAGGCGGTAGAAGAGGCTGCGCACTCGGGGCGCGTCGGAGGTGGTCGGACGCTGGGCCTGGATCTGTCGGCGCGGGCGCGCGGGCAAGCCCGCCGCATCGCTCGCCGCGGCATTCGCGTTCGGCGAGGAGCTCGCCGCAGCGTCGGCGCTCGCGGCTTGGCGCGTCGGGCGGGGCGCGGACGACGGCGCGGCTGCTGCACGGGCGGCGGCGCGGCCGGAGGCGCCGCGCCGATTTCGCCGTCGCCGAGAATCTCTGCTACGCGCCACAGCTCACCTCAGCGTGTCTCGCGGTACGACCGCCGCTGGCGGCAGTGCGGGCAGTACTTGGTCAACTCAAGCCGATCCGCGTCGTTGCGGCGGTTCTTGGTCGTGTGGTACGTGTGCGACTGACACTCGCGGCAGCGCAGGGTGATGAAAATTCGGTCGCCTTTGGCCATCGCCGGCCTCTCAATCGCGCCGCTGGCTCGATCGCGGCAGCTCCATCATCGCACGATTTCCGTAGATCGCAATGATCGCGGGCACTCGTACGAACTTTTCGGGCTGCGCCTATTCCAGGATGCGGGTGACGGCGCCGGCCCCGACCGTGCGCCCGCCCTCGCGGATCGCAAAGCGCAAGCCCTCCTCCATCGCAATCGGCGCAATCAAGCGCACCTGCATCTGCACGTTGTCGCCGGGCATCGCCATCTCGATCCCCTCGGGCAGACCGATCTCCCCGGTCACGTCGGTGGTGCGGATGTAGAACTGGGGCCGGTAGCCGTGGAAGAAGGGCGTGTGCCGCCCGCCCTCGTCCTTCGACAGAATGTAGACCTCGGCCTCAAAGGCCGTGTGCGGGGTAATGCTCCCGGGCGCGGCCAAGACCTGCCCGCGCGCGATCTCCTCGCGGTCGATCCCCCGCAGCAGACAACCCACGTTGTCCCCCGCTTCGCCCGTGGGCAAGGTCTTCTTGAACATCTCCACCCCCGTGACCACGGTCGAGCGGGTGTCCTTCAGACCGACGATCTCGATCTCCTCCCCCGAAATCACCACCCCGCGCTCAATCCGCCCGGTCGCCACCGTGCCCCGGCCCTTGATCCCGAAGACGTCCTCGACCGGCATCAGGAAGGGCTGCTCGGTCGGCCGCGCCGGGGTGGGCACGTACTCGTCCACCGCCCCCATCAACTCCAGGATGCTCTCGTACTCCTCCGCGGAGGGGTCCACCGAGTCCGACTCCAAGGCGTGCAGGGCGGAACCGCGAATGACCGGACAGTCGTCCCCGTCGAAGCCCTGGTCCGAGAGCAGTTCGCGCACTTCCAGTTCAACCAGTTCGAGCAGTTCCTCGTCGTCCATCATGTCCACCTTGTTCAGGTAGACCACCATCCGCGGCACCCCCACCTGGCGGGCGAGCAAGATGTGCTCGCGGGTCTGCGGCATCGGTCCGTCGGGCGCCGCCACGACCAGGATCGCGCCGTCCATCTGGGCCGCGCCCGTAATCATGTTCTTGATGTAGTCGGCGTGGCCGGGCGCGTCGATGTGGGCGTAGTGGCGCTCTTCGGTCTCGTACTCGACGTGGGCGATCGCGATCGTGATCCCGCGCGCGCGCTCTTCGGGCGCGTTGTCGATCGAGTCGAACGAAGAGAAGTCCACGTTCTCGTTGGACATCGCCAAGACCTTGGTGATCGCCGCGGTCAACGTCGTCTTGCCGTGATCGACGTGGCCGATCGTGCCCACGTTCACGTGCGGCTTCGTGCGTTCGTAGACCTTCCGCGCCATGAGTAACCCTCCGTCTCTGGCAACTGCTTCCGGCGGCGTTGCGGCGGAAACGTGTGGAGCCCGCATCCAGACTTGAACTGGAGACCTCGTTCTTACCAAGAACGCGCTCTACCGACTGAGCTATGCGGGCCTGTTCACTGTGTGTGGCGGCCTGCGGCCGCTGCGCTTGCTCTGCTTCGCCCACACGGGGCGGCGGCTCGATCCAACTGGTGGCGGGAGCAGGATTCGAACCTGCGTAGACCTCTCGGTCGCCGGTTTTACAGACCGGTGGTATTAGCCACTCACCCATCCCGCCATTACGTTCATCTTAGCCCGATCATCCCCAAACGCACATCCACAGCCGCGCTTTCGCTTGCGCCCCGACGCCTGTGCCCGCGCCTCATCCCCCGTCTTGTGTTCACCAGCACGCAGACAGCTCGGGTCTGATTGGAGCCCAAGGGGGGATTCGAACCCCCAACCTGCCGATTACAAATCGGCTGCGCTGCCAATTGCGCCACCTGGGCCTGATCTCATCCTAGCCTGAATTCCTGTGCTCAATGCTGCCGGATCAGTTTTTTGCACTTGACGCAAACAACCGGCCGCGTATCCTGCGCGTTGCAATCGTTCCATGATCCGGTCACCCCGCAAAGGACTACCGTGAACCGCGCTTTCCTCGCAGCCGCCGCTGCCGCACTCGCACTCAGCATTGCCGCCTTCATCACCCTGCCCAGCGCTCACGCGCAACCAGCGGTCTGCCTCAACCTGGCGCCAGGCACGCACGACCTCGTCGTTCCCTCCCAGGAGCGTGAGGGCAACGTCATCTTCCGCGTCGAAATCGGCGAGGGCGGCGTCGTGACCGAGTTCTACGAGCCGGGCGGACAACCGATCGGCGCGGCGGCCGGCATGGGCATCTTCGCCAGCGGCGACTACGAACTGCCCGAAGGCGTTGAGGTGATCGAGTGCGCCGCCGCCGGCGACGCTATGCAGGCAGGTGCCGCCAGCGACGATGTCTGCCTCAACCTCCCTCCTGGCAGCCACACCGACACCGTCAGCGCTGGTGGACGCACCTACGAAATCACGATCAACGTCGGCGACAACAACGAAATCATCAACGTCGAACTGCTCGGCGACAGCTACACCGCCCAGGAAGCGCTGGGACTCCTGCAAGGCTTCGGCGCCGCGCTCCCTCCAGGCATCTCGATCGTTCCCTGCGCCGCTGGCGCCGCTGACACCGCCAGCTACGCCAACACCGGTACCGGCGGTCTCGCCGACGACGGACAGACCAACCCCTGGCTGGCAGCCGCCGTCGTGAGCCTGATCGCAGTCCTCGTGACAACCAGCTTCGTCGCCCGCCGCCGCCTGACCATCCACAACCGCGACTAGGTTCAGACTGACGGTCGCCATGACGGTGTAACAGCAAGCGCCAACCTGAACGGGCCCTGGTTCGAGCGCAAGCGAGACGCGCGCTGATCTACGATGCGCTCCAGCGGAACGCGCTCGGTCGCCGAGGAAGAGACGGATGGAAGCACTCGAGGGCATTCGCGTGGTCGAACTCTCGATTGCCGTGCAGGGCCCGGCGGCGGGCGGATTTTTGGCCGACATGGGCGCCGACGTGATCAAAGTCGAACCGCCCGGCGGCGACGCCAATCGCTGGTTCCGCAGCGTCAACAACACCTCGCCACCCGAGGCGGTGGGAACCCAGTTCATCGGCGCGTCGCACGGGAAGCGCTCAGTCTGTGTCGATCTCCACACCGAGATCGGACTCGAACTGGTCGACCGCCTGATCGACACCGCCGACATCTTCCTCAGCAACTACCGGGAACCCGCGCTGGAACGGCTGGGGATGGGCTACGAGCGCCTGTCGGAGCGCAACCCGAGCTTGATCTACGCCGTCGCCAGCGGCTTTGGCCCGCTCGGTCCCGCCCGCCAGAACCGCATGAGCGACCCCTACGCGCAGTCGCGCAGCGGCATCTCCGGCGTCACCGGCACGCCTGAGGATCCGCCGCTGCTGCCGGGCGCGATCATCGCCGACACCGGCGGCTCGATGGCGCTGGCGCTGGGCATTCTCACTGCGCTCCAGGCCAGACATCGGCACGGTCTCGGACAGAAGGTGCAGACCTCCGCCTACGGCGCGATGCTCTGGATGCAGGCTTGGGAGATCAACCACACCTCCGTCACCGGACACCTGCTCACCCGCGACGGCTCCTTCCACGCCGCCGTGCCCTCACTGATGGGCCTCTATCA
Organism: Dehalococcoidia bacterium; assembly: GCA_963555985.3. Lineage (GTDB taxonomy): Bacteria > Chloroflexota > Dehalococcoidia > Bin125 > Bin125. The sequence continues at coordinate 2,890,714 of OY820591.1, read as the reverse complement.
GACCGCCGACGGCGGCGCGTTCTGCCTCGGCGTCCGCGACGACGAGACCTGGCGAGAGTTCTGCGCCTTCGGCGGTACGCCCGAACTCGCCGACGATCCGCGCTGGAACGCCCGCGAAAAACGCGATCCGTTCCGCGACCAGGAAGCGATGATCACGGTCCGTGACCTGCGACCAAAGATCGCAGCGCTGATGAGGCAGCGCACGACCGCCGAATGGGAGGACTTCTTCGAAATCCACCCCGACGGCATGACGGCCCAGCGAGTGTTCAACTACGAGGAAGTGCTTGAAGACGAGCAAGCCCTGGTCAACGGTTACATCGTCGAGAAAGACATCCCCCACATCGGCCGCCGCAAGGTCGTCGGCCTACCGGTGCGCATGAGCCAAACTCCGGCAATGCCGAAAGACCTCTTCGCAGAATTAGGTCAGCACACGGCAGAGGTGATGCAAGAACTCGGCTACGACGAGTCGGCAATCGCAGAAGTCGAGTCACACAGGGCCCCGCCGTTCTAAGGCCCGAACGACATCCGCAACCACATCCGTCATCCCCGCCTTTGGAGACGTTTGCAAAATCCCCATTTCCGTCATTCCCGCGTAGGCGGGAATCTCGAAGCAACCAAGTATGAAGCCACTCCCAATCTGGTCGTACCGCCGACCTCACATCACGAGATCCGCAACCACATCCGTCATCCCCGCGTAGGGAGGCCTTTGCAAAATCCCCATTTCCGTCATTCCCGCGTAGGCGGGAATCTCGAAGCAACCAAGTATGAAGCCACTCCCAATCTGGTCGTACCGCCGACCTCAGATCGCACGATCCGTCCCTCCCTAGGCCCCAACGCACCGGGATGGTTTGTTGCAAAGCCCTCCGAAGGCGGGGATCGCTCGGCGAGATTGCCCTCTGTTCAGGCCAGGGGCAGGCTGCGGCGGAGCGCGGCAATGACGGAGTAGCGGGTTCTGTGCAACCAGCGCTACTAGAACCGCAGCGCGCTCTCCACGATCGGATCGGCCTTAGGCTCCTCAGCAACCGCCTCAGGCTCGAGCTGCACCCGACGCCAGCGCGTACCCTCGCGCGTATCCTCCAGCGCCACGCCCAACTCCCCCAGGCGATCCCGCACCGAATCGGCCAATTCAAACTGCCGCGCCTGGCGCAGCGACTGCCGCACCTCGATCAACAGCTCGATGAACGGAGCCGCGTCCGTATCCGACGCTCCCCGCTCGCCAAATTGCAGACCCATCACGCCGCCCAGCTCGATCAGCGCATCGCGCGCTGCGCCCGCCGCCTGATCCGCGCCGCGCGCGCGGTTGATCTCGCGCGCCAGATCAAACAGCGCCGCCAGCGCCTGGGGCGTGTTCAGATCGTCCTCCAGCGCATCAACCAGGCGCTGCCGGAACGGGGCGGGGTCGATCGCTCCCTCGCCGTCCACCAGCGGCAGCGTCGCCGCGCTGCGCAGACGCTCCGCGCCCCGCGCCGCCGCGCTCAGCGACTCTTCCGAATAGGTCAGCGGCGAGCGGTAGTGACCGCCCAGCACGAACATCCGCAGACCGTCCGCTCCGTAGCGATCCAGGCCCTCGCGCAGCGCCACGATCCGCCCCGTCGACTTCGACATCTTCTCCCCGCCGACCTGCATCATCGCGTTGTGCATCCAGTGGCGAACGAACGGCTCGCGGCCCGAATACGCCTCCGACTGCGCGATCTCGTTCTCGTGGTGCGGGAAGATCAGGTCCATCCCGCCGCCATGCAGGTCGATTTGTTCGCCCAGGTAGCGGCTCGACATCGCCGAGCACTCAATGTGCCAACCCGGCCGCCCCGGACCCCAGGGACTCTCCCACTGCGGCTCGCCCGGCTTCGCCCCTTTCCAGAGCGTGAAGTCCATCGCGTGCTCTTTTTCGACCCCGATGTCGGTCGGTTCAGCCGAGATCATGTCCTCCAACGAGCGGCCTGAGAGTTTGCCGTAGCCGTTCATCTCACGCACGCGAAAGTAGACGTCGCCGCCGGCGGGGTAGGCCATCCCGTTCTCAACCAAGCCGCCGATCAGCTGCAACATCGCGGGAATTTCTTCCGTCGCGCGAGGATGCACATCCGCCGGCTGAATGCCCAACTCGCGCCACTCACCCATGAACGAGGAAATCTGGCGCTCGGCCAACTCCGAGACCTCAATCCCCTCCTGCGCCGCGCGAGCGATCAGCTTGTCGTCCACATCGGTGAAGTTGTAGACCAACCGCACCCGCCGCCCGCGCCATTCCAGATAGCGGCGCAATGTGTCGAAGATGATGATCGACATCGCATGACCGAGATGCGCATCGTCGTACGGCGTGATCCCGCAGACATACATCGAGATCGGATCGTCCAGCGGCTCAAATTCCTGCTTGCGACGAGTGAGCGTGTTGTAGAGCTGCACGTGCGATCCCTCCTCGAAGCACTCTGGGCGCCTCCGGCGCGCTCATACGCACGCTATTGAACGCAGCCAATGCAAGCGAATAGCCCCGGCTCGGTCAATGAGCGCCGATTGGGATTCCCCTCTCTCCCCGCAGTGCGGGGGGAGATGTCACGAAGTGACAGAGGGGGGTCCGCCCTACTCCGGCAGAGCTACCGCAGACCCCCTCAGCCGCCCGCCGCCGTCTCACCATGACGCTCGGCTGCCCGATCTTGCAGACCCCGCAACTCCGACCGCAGCTCCGCGAATTCCGCCTCCAGGTGCTCGATCCGGTCATGCTCGGGGTCGGGCAAACGCAGCACGGTGTCGTCACCCGGGTCGTAATACGCCACCACGTGACCGGGCACCCCGACCACCGTGGAATGCGGCGGCACGTTCGAGACCACCACTGCCCCCGCGCCAATCCTCGCCCCGTTCCCGATGGAGACCGCGCCGATGATCGAGGCGCCCGCACCGACCAACACGTCGTCGCCGAACGTCGGATGCCGCTGTTTGCGCATCGTCGACGTGCCGCCCAGCGTGACCCCTTGATGCAGGTGACAACGCTGCCCAAGCCGCGCGGTCTCCCCAATCACGACACCCATCCCATGATCGATCAGGCAGGGTGAGGAGATCTGCGCTCCGGGATGAATCTCGATTCCGGTCAGACACCGACCCACGTGCGACAACAAACGCGGAGCCACAGGAATCTCCGCTCGCAGCAGGGTTGAGGAGACGCGGTGCAGCATCAGCGCGTGAATCCCCGGATACGCGAGCAACACCTCCAGCGCCGAAGTCGCCGCCGGATCGCGATCCATCGTGAAGGCGATATCGGCCCGCACTTCTTCGACGAAGGTCTTTGTCCATGCGGTCAACGTCTGTAGCGCGCCCATACCATGCAGCCTACTCAGATTCTCGAATACGTGACGTTGGCGATCGCGTGCACGGCGACCCCTTCTGCCCGCCCCAACGCGCCCATGCCCTCGGCTGTCGTCGCCTTGACATTCACCGCCTCAACGCTCAACCCAAGCGGGACAGCCAGACGCTCGCGCATCGCCGCGATCCACGGACGCAGCCGAGGGCGCTCCGCGATCACGGTCGCATCGACCGACGTTGGCGTTGCGCCAATCTCGGCCAGCTTGGCGACGACCAACTCCAACATCACGATCGAGTCCGCTCCCGCCCAGGCCGGATCGCCCGGCGCAAAATGCGCCCCGATATCGCCCAGACCGGCAGCGCCCAGCAGCGCGTCGATGATCGCGTGCGTGAGCGCGTCCGCATCGGAATGCCCCGCCAGACCGTCGTGGCCGGGGATCTGCACTCCGCCCAGGATCAGCGGCCGCCCCGATTCAAAGCGGTGCGTATCAATCCCAATCCCGCTGCGGATCGTGCCCGCAACCCCCTCGCGTGCTGATAGCAACGCCGCCGCAACCGTCAGATCATCCGGCGTCGTGATCTTGGGATTGGGCGCGCCGCTGTCATAGACAATCACCGGAACCCCGATCTGTTCCACCAGCGCAGCATCGTCGGTGGCGAGCACGCCGTCCCGGCGCGCCGCTGCGTGCGCCTGCAACAGCAATTCGCGCCGAAAGATCTGCGGCGTGGCAGCGGCGCGAAGCCGAGACCGATCCGGCGTAGACGCGATCCGTTCCTCCTCGTCCACCAGCTTGATCGTGTCCGCGACCGGACCGCCGGCAATCGCCGCGCCGCACTCACGCGCCAAATCAACTCCCCGCGCAATCGCCTCACTCGTGATCAGCGGCCGCGCCCCATCATGGATCGCGACGATTTCTACGTTTGCCAGCGCCGCCAGACCGTTGGCGACCGAATCCTGACGCTCCCGCCCGCCGAGCACGAGCGCCCGCAGCTTCTGTATCCCCGTACACAGATCCGCGATCTCCGCGCGATTTGCAGCCGACGTGACCACCACGAGCTGATCCACCGCGTCGCAGCGCTCGAACGCGCGCAGCGTCCAGCCGAGCACCGGTCGGCCCAGTAATGGCGCGAGCAGTTTGTCGCCGCCGCCCATGCGCCGGCTCGAACCGGCCGCGAGCACAATCGCGCCGACGCTCACGACGCCTCCGCGATGTCCATCGCCTCATCCACCAGACGCGCGAACACCAGCCGTCCCGCCTGGGTCTGGATCACACGTTTGACCGCGACGCTGCGCGTCTCTCCCACCAGCGCGGCGGCCTCTTCGACGACCACCATCGTCCCGTCGGGCAGATAGCCCACCGCCTGATCCGGATCCCTGCCGGGCTCAAGCAGTTCGATCTGCAAGAGTTCGCCCGGCAACACGTTCGTCTTCACTGCATTGGCGAGCGCGTTGAGGTTGAGCGTGCGCACGCCCTCCAGCGCCGCCACCCGAATCAGATTCGAGTCGGTCGAGATCAGTGCCGCGCCCCGATCCAGCGCCATCCGCACCAGGCGAGCGTCAACATCGTCAGCCTCGGCATCGGATTCGTTCGCAGGCGGATCCTCGATCACCGTGGGCACCGACTCGTCCGCCTGCAACCGTGCCAGCAGCTCCAGTCCCGCCCGTCCGCGCTGACGCTTGTTCCGGTCGCTGCTGTCGGCGACGCGGCGCAACTCGTCCAGCACGAAGCGGGGCACCACCAGTTCGGCCAGGATGAAACCCGTCAGCGCCACTTCGCCGATCCGACCGTCGATGATCGCGCTGGTGTCGAGGATCGCCTCCTGCGGCGGCGGACGGCGTCCAACGCCGACCGTTGAGGTCACCTCGTCCACGCGCCCGCGCACGGTGTTGACAAAGCGCTCCACCTCAGCCCGCCGACCCAGCGCCACCCCGATCCCGATCGGCGACAGCAAGATCGCCACCCCAATCGGCACGAACTCCCCCGCCGCGCCCGGCAACAACCCCAGCACCGGCGACAACAACGCAGCCGTGACCAGCGCCGCAACCAGGCCAAACCCGCCCAGCAGAAGCTCCAGCGTCGAGAGCGACTGAAAAATTCCCCGCCGCAGCCGCTGCACCGGCGCGAGCGCACGCTCCAGCGCAGTCCGCCACCATTCGCCGCCGCTGCCTTGATCCATGGTCGCCATCGCCGCGACCCAATTCAGCAGATACGAAATGGCGGCCATACGGCCGCCAGATCAGTCCGGGGCGGTCGCCCGCCAAATAACGCCAGGCGCATCCCTGCGCACTCACATCATACAGGATTCCCACACTCCCGTCCGCAGACCCGAGCAGCGAGAACAACGGAGAGAACCAGAAGGGTCGGCTACTGCGGGGGCTCGTTCACTGGCAGCGCAGGCATGACCCACCACGTGTAGCCCTCCGCCAGGCGTGTGAACTCCGTCCAGAGCTCGGACCCTGTCCAGATGTCGGGAAACTGGGTCACGTCGTCGGCCCGGTCGAGCCCTAGTCCGCCCAGTGTGTCAAGGATGGTCTCTGTGTCAGGGAAGGTCTCGAAGTAGAGGATGAACATCACGCGCCGAAGCTCGCCGTAGTCCGTCGCCGAGAAGAAGTGCAGCCGGCCGCCGAACAGGAGCTCCGCACCCTGCACCTGCTGTTCGATGTTCTGGAAGATCGCGTCGTAGTGCTCCCGGCGCACATCCGCCACATTCACCCCGTAGTACGGCGGCTCCATCGACGGCATCTCCCGAGCAAAACGCTCGCCCCAATGCGGCGCGTCCGGGCTGACTGCTGGAAGAGGCTGGAAAGCCGACGGAAAATCTCGCTGGGAGAACTCTGACGAAGACACGGCACGCAGTCTACCCAGATAGGCGAGACATTCAAAATTGACAGTGCGCAGCGAAAGAAGCAGTTGATGCGGAACAATCGCAGCTGGCCCATGGCCAGCTGTGCGCGTAATCCCAAATTCCGTCGTTCCCGCGCAGGGAGGCTTGTGCAAAACTCCCGTTTCCGTCATTCCCGCATAGGGAGGCCTTTGCAAAATCCCCATTTCCGTCATTCCAGGCTTGACCTGGAATCTCGTTCGGAGTTCGGTCTATCTGGTCGGGCGAGATTCCAGCTTTCGCTGGAATGACGAGAGCAGCGGGAATGCCAATTTGCAAAGGCCTCCGTAGGCGGGAATCCATCCAGCGTATCGAGTGAGACGTGGATCCCCGCGTTCGCAAGAATGACGAAACGCCCAGATCGAGGATTTCACAAACGTCTCCGCAGCCTGCCCCCGCGTAGGCGGGGGCCGGAATCCATCCGACTGCCTGGTCGGCGAGGCTCGGACCCGGCCGCCCGGCGAGAGCCAAACATCACCGAACAAACCCGAACAAGACCGAACAGCCCAAACCCACGATCACCAGTGTTTCGCGGGAAATCCCGCCGCCCGCTCGCACTAGCGGCGCTCTGATAGCGTGAATACGCCAGTGGCCAGCCGAGCCGAAAGCGACGACCTTCCGCATCATGCCCACCATCGAAATCGACCCGCTCCTGCGCGGCGTTTCCAAGCCCGCCCGCTACATCGGCGGCGAATGGAACGTGATCAAGCAGCCCTGGCACGACGCCCGCGTCCGCTGGAACCTGATCTACCCCGATCTCTACGACATCGGCCAGTCCAACGGCGGACTCGCCATCCTCTACGACCTGCTCAACCACGAGCCCCACACCCTCGCCGAGCGCTGCTACACCCCCTGGCCCGATATGGCCGACTCGCTCCGCAAGCACGGAGCGCCCCTCTTCAGCCTCGAAAACCGTCGCGGCCTGCGCGACTTCGACGTGCTCGGCTTCTCGCTCTCCTACGAACTCACCTACACCAACATCCTCGAGATGCTCGATCTCGCCGGCATCCCGATCCATTCCCTTGACCGCAGCAAAGACGATCCGCTGATCCTCGCCGGAGGCAGCGGCGCGCTTGTACCCGAGCCGCTCGCTCCGTTCATTGACGCCTTCGTCCTCGGCGAAGCCGAAGATGTCGTGCTCGAAATCAACCAACTCCTGCACGAGTGGAAGTCCGGCGGCGGTTCCCGCCTCGAACTCCTGCGCGCGCTCGCCCAAATCCCGGGCGTCTACGTCCCCCGCTTCTACGAGTGGCGCTACGCCGACGACGGCACCCCCGCCGAAGTGCTCGCCACCGACGACGCGGCCTCCGTCCCCGTCATCAAGCGCTTCCTCCAGGGTCTCCCGCCGATCCTGACCAAGCCGATCGTGCCCTACCTCCAAACCGTCCACGACCGCGCCGGGATCGAGATCCAGCGCGGCTGCACCCAGGGCTGCCGCTTCTGCCAGGCCGGCATGATCTACCGCCCCCTGCGCGAACGCACGCCCGAAGAGGTGGTCGGGGGCGCGCGCGAACTCTTCGCCAACACCGGCTTCGATGATCTCTCGCTGGTCTCGCTCAGCAGCACCGACCACTCCCAGATCAAGGAGATCGTCCGCGCCCTCCGCGCCGAATTCGGCGACGGCATCGGCATCTCCCTCCCCTCCACGCGGGTGGATTCGTTCTCAGTCGATGTCGCCCTACTCTGCGCCCCGCGCAAGAAGCACTCGATGACCTTCGCCCCCGAAGCCGGCTCACAGCGATTGCGCAACGCAGTCAGCAAGGTCGTCGACGAGCAAGACCTGCTCGACGCCGCCCGCAACGCCTTTGAGCAGGGCTGGAGCTCGATCAAGCTGTACTTCATGGTCGGCCTGCCCACCGAGACCATGGACGACGTCAACGGCATCGTCGATTGGGCCGCGCAGGTCAAGCAGATCGGCCGCCAGATCGTCGGCAACCGCGCCCGCGTCCGCGTCTCTACCTCCAATCACGTACCCAAAGCCCACGCCCCCTTCCAGTGGGCCCGCCAGGAGACCCCGGCCGAACTCGCGCCCAAGCACGAACTCCTCCGCCGCCGCTGCCGCCAGGCGCGACTGGATCTGAGCTGGAACGACCCCCGCGAATCGATCCTCGAAGGCGTGCTCTCACGCGGCGATCGCCGGCTCGCGCCCGTGATCGAGACCGCCTGGCGCAACGGCGCGCGCTTTGACGCCTGGAGCGAGCACTTCCGCGAAGACCTCTGGGACGACGCGCTGGCGCAACACGGACTCGATCCCGCCTTCTACTGCCACCGCGAACGCGACCTCTGGGAGCGCTTCCCCTGGTACCACATCGCCTCCGGCGTCTCCGAGGCCTTCCTGCGCAAGGAATGGCAGCGCACCTGGAACGAACTCACCACCGCCGACTGCCGCGACGGTTGCAACGTCTGCGGCATGGAACACGCTGCCCAACTCTGCGAACTCAAACTCGGCGATCTGATCGCCACCCGCCGCGCCCAACCGGGAGAACGAATCAGCGTGCTCTAAGCGCCACCAGCGACGACAAGCGAATCGGAGTTTCGCCAACCGTGGGACGCACCGTCCTCGAACATCTCACCTGGCAACTGGAACAATCCTTCCGGATCAAGCCCGAGCACTCGCTGCTTGCCAATCTCTCCTCCGTCACCGGCGATGATCTCGACAAAGTCGTGCCAGGCGGCGGACGCACCATGCGCGACCTGATCTTCCACTGCGGCGCGGTCAAGGTGATGCACGTCAACCACGGCTTCGGCGACCGCTCCCACACCTTCTGGACCACCTGGGATCGAGAACCCATCGTCGCCGAAGCCTCGTTCGAGCTGCTGCTCGAATGGCTGGAAGAAGCCCACATCCAGGCCATCGAAGCCGTGCTCGAACTCAAAGACGACGAGGAGTTGCGCAAGCTCCGCCCCACCTACTGGGGCGAGCAATGGCAAACCCGAGATCTGCTCGACGCCGTCGCCATCCACGACGTCTACCACGCCGGAGAAATCAACCACCTCCGAGCCCTCCTCCACCAATACGCCGAGGGCCGCCTCTAGCCCGCCCCGCCTACCCGCGCCCCGCCGCGGAGCCTGTCCCCGCGCAGGCGGGGATCACTCGCCGTGACCAGCACCCAACCCACCTCTCCCAAAAAATCTCCCCCAAGAAAAATCTCCCCCTTGAGAGCCTGTCCCCGCGCAGGCGGGGAGGGAGATGTCACGCAGTGACAGAGGGGGTGAGAACGCCACACCCAGCACAAACGCCCCGCACCCCAACCCTACTTCCGTCATACCCGCGCTCCGTCGCGGGTATCTCGCCGTGACCAGCACCCAACCCCCAACCCACCTCCCCCAAGAAACCTCTCCCCCTCAAGGGGGAGATGCCCCAGAGGGGCAGAGGGGGTGAAACGCCACATCAAGCACCCAACCTTCCGACAACCGCAACACACCCAACCAACTTGCAAGCCGAATATCAGAACATATAAACTCACCTATCCAAAACACAGGTTCCCAAGAAAGGAACAACCCCATGCCCTTCCCCCACACCTACCAGTCCAGCATGACCGGCGTCGGCCAAATCGCCCACTCCAACGAAGCCGGACACGTCCGCATCAAAGCGCTCGCCCTCCTCATCCGCGAACTCTCCCCTTCCAACGCCAAGACCCGCGAGATCCACCACGCCCTCGACCTCGAACCCCATCCCGAGCCACGCCCCAAACCCCAACCCAACCACTCCCCCAGACTGCCCGAAGCCCCCCTCACTCCTGAACAGCAGAAGGACTTCCACCTCCACCCGATGTTCGAGATCTACGACGAAGTCGTCGCCTTCATGCGCGGCGAAGACGTGCCCCTGCCGGACGACGACGACAGCCTCGAAGAAGAGGAAGAGCCGCAGTAATCCCCCGACCGCAAGCGGCGACCCCCTCGTTTTTTTTCTCACAGCCCCCGTCAGGCCGCGAACCGCGACCGCCCAGTCCCTACCGTGCCTTAAACCTTCTCCCCCCGCACACGACCCCCACTGACATAGACTGCCCCCCAAGCCGTCGCGCGCCGAATCCGGCGGCGGCATCAAACCGGGAGAGGCGATCATGAGTCTGGAAATTCGCGCCGAGTCGCGGGTGCTGCGCGTCCTGCATCGAGTGGTGGTGATGCAGATGTCCTGGGGGCCGTTCGAGAACAACGCCTTCGTGCTCGTCGACAAAGGCACCGGCGACGCCGCCATCATCGATGCCGTCGCCCAGCACGAACTGGTCATGGCCGGTCTCGAAGACTCCGGCGCCACCCCCAAGATGGTCCTCTTCACCCACTCCCACCCCGACCACATCAAGTCCTACCACGAACTGCGCGAGCGCCTCGGACCAAACGTCCCCTACTACATGCACGCCTCCGACACAGTGGCGGATGAGCTGCACCCCTGGCTCGAAACCGACCTCGACATCGACATCCACCTCCAGGGCGGCGAAACGATCCTGCTCGGCGGCTCCGCCTTCGAGGTCCTGCACACCCCCGGACATACCACCGGCTCTGTCTCCTACTACCTCGCCGACGCCGACGATCCCTACTGCGTCGTCGGCGACACGCTCTTCCCGGGCGGCCCAGGCAACACCCGCAGCGACGAAGCCGTCTGGCAAGAAGTCCGCTCGATCGTCACCCAGCTCTATCACCTCCCGCCAAACACCATGACCTTCAACGGCCACGGCGACGACACCACGATCGGCGCATCGGTCGACGAGTTCGTCTCCGGCGCGATGGCCGGCGCAATCAAGCGCGACGCCGCCAGCGGCGACTCGGTCTGGAACGCGGAGTAGTGCCCGCCCCGGCGGCGACCAACGCCGCAAGCGACCTCAGCCCCCAGCTCCACACCCTCGACAATGGCCTCCGCGTCCTCGCGACGCCAATGCCCCACACCCGCTCCGCGACCGTCTCCTTCTACGTCGGCGCCGGAGCGCGCTACGAAGCCGACGAATTGGCCGGCGTCTCCCATCTGGTCGAGCACTGCGTCTTCAAAGGCTCGGCCGCGCGCCCCAAGGCGTCCCAGATCTCGATGGCAATCGAAGGCGTCGGCGGAATCATCAACGCCGCCACCGACCGCGAACTGACCGTCTACTACGCCAAAGCGCCCGCCGCAGAACTCGACAGCGCCCTCGACGTGGTGCTCGATATGGTCTGCCGTCCCCTCTTCGACCCGTCCGAACTGGAGAAGGAACGTCAAGTCATCCTCGAAGAACTGGCCCAAGTCGAGGACTCACCCGGCCAGCTCGCCGGCCTGCTGCTCGACAGCCTGCTCTGGCGCGGAACGCCCGCAGGACGCGACATCGCCGGCACCCCGGAGTCGGTGCGTTCGATCCCCCACGACGCGACCGTCGACTACTGGCGCGGACAATACGCGCCGAGCAATGCGCTCGTCTCAGTCGCAGGCGCGCTCGATGTCGAGACGGTGACCGAGCAAATCACCGAGCTGACCCGCGAGTGGAACTCCGCAGAGCCGCAGCCGTGGCGCGAAGCTCCGATCGACGCGGAGGCCCCGCGCGTCGCCCTGCGCAGCAAGGACGCCGAGCAGGCCCACCTAATCCTGGGCCTGCCAACCCTGCCCGCACGCCACCCCGATCGTTACGCCTTCGGTCTGCTCTCCAGCATCCTCGGCGACGGCATGAGCTCGCGCCTCTTCGTGAAGGTGCGCGAGGAACTGGGGCTCGTCTACGACGTGCACGCTTATCAGTCGCAGTTGCGAGACTCGGGCGCGCTCCAGATCTACCTGGGCGTCGACCCTGAGAACGCGCTGGACGCCTTGCAAGCCGCCCTGACCGAGCTGGGCCGGATGCGCGAGGGCGTCTCCGAAGACGAACTCGACCGCGCGCGCCGCTTCGCCTCCGGCCGGATGATGATGGGCCTCGAAGACACCCGCGCCGTCTCCGCCTGGAACGGCGGTCAGGCCCTCCTGTTCGATGAGGTCATCTCAGTCGACGAGGTCAACGCCGCCTACGAAGCCGTCACCCCAGACGACATCGCCCGCCTCGCCAACCAATACATCCGCGAGCCTGAGCTGCGCCTGGCCGTAGTGGGGCCAATGACGGACGCAGCCCCGTTCCAGGATGCTCTGCGCTTGCCAAGCGGATCGCCGTGATCCCCGCCCTCCAACACGCCCTCACCCCGGAAAGCCCGCCGATGACCCCGCCCGCCCAACGACTGCGCGACGTTCTGCCCCTCACCGCCGAGGTTGACCAATCCGGCGCGCTCTCGATCGGCGGCGTCGCCATGCGCGCTCTGGCCGAGCAGTTCGGTACCCCGCTCTACATCTACGACGAACACACGATCCGCCAGACCTGCCGCGACTACCTGCGTGAGTACGACGCGCAGCTACCCGGCGCGCGCGCTCACTACGCCTCCAAAGCCTGGCTCAGTCCGGCGCTGACGCGCATCCTCGTCGAGGAAGGCTTCGGCCTCGATGTGGTCTCCGCCGGTGAACTCCACGTCGCCCTCGCCGGCGGCATGGACCCTGGGCAGATCGGCTTCCACGGCAACGGCAAAACCCGCGCCGAACTCGAATACGCGCTCGAGCGCCGCGTCGGCCGGATCATCCTCGACAACGACGACGAACTCGCCCTGCTTGACGAGCTCACCCGCGAGCGCGCCCAGACCCAGCGCGTGATGCTCCGCATCACCCCAGGCGTCGATGCTCAAACCCACGCCAAGACCACCACCGGTCTGCGCGACAGCAAGTTCGGCTTCCCCCTCCCCTCAGGACAGGCCGAAGCCGCGCTGGTGCGAGCACTCGAAGCGCCCTTCCTCGATCTCACCGGCTTGCACATCCACCTCGGCTCGCCCCTCTTCAACACTGACCCCTACGCCGAGGGCATCGCCACAATCGCCGGATTCGCCCGAGAGATGAAGCAGCGTCACGGCTACGAATGGCGCGAGTTCTCCCCCGGCGGCGGCATGGCCCTGACCTACACCGCCGACCAACTCGCGCCCGAGACCGATCGCTACGCCGTCCGCATCGCCGACGCGCTCCACACGGCTTGCGACGCCCATGGTCTCGCTGTCCCGAACGTCCACATCGAGCCGGGACGTTCGGTCGTCGGACGCGCCGGCGTCGCGCTCTACACCGTTGTTAGCCGCAAGCACATCCCCGACACCCGCGACTACGTGACCGTCGACGGCGGCATGTCCGACAACATCCGCCCCGCCATGTACGACAGCCGCTACGAAGCCGCCGCCGCTGAGCACATGCTCGAAGAACCGACCCAGACTGTCACGGTTGCGGGCAAATTCTGCGAGAGCGGCGATGTGCTGGTACGCGACGCGCAGTTGCCGCCGCTCGCTCCGGGCGACCTGATCGCGATCCCGGCCAGCGGCGCCTACCAGATCGCGATGGAGAGCAACTACAACCTCTCACTCCGGCCCGCAGTCGTAATGGTCAACGAGGGCAAAGCCCGCCTCATCCGCCGTCGCCAAACCTACGACGATCTGCTAGCCCTGGAGTTGTCCGAATGAGGGAATACGCACACGCGAACCCGCGGCCGGAGACCCGTGCAAAATTCCCAACTCCGTCATGCCCGCGCAGGGAGACCGTTGCAAAACCCCAATTCCGTCATTCCCGCGCAGGCGGGAATCTCGAAGCAACCAAGTGTGAAACCACTCCCAATCTGGTCGTAGCACCGACCTCACATCGCACGATCCGCTGCTCCGAGGCCGATGACGCCGGGGATGAACGTTCGCAAAACGCTCTTACCGCAGCAACGGCAGTAGGCCGGCGGTAGACTGACGGCACATGGCTACCACTGATGCGAACGCCGCGACAACCACGCTGGTCCGCTTCCGCCTGCCGGACCCGCCGGAGCGTGAGCCGGACGAAGTGACCTCGATCGACCATGTTCACGGGCCCGGCCAGACGATGCACCTGGCGCGCCACTTCGGGCGACCCGAATCGACTCTGGTCACGGCCGAGCGTTGGATCGCCGCCCATCCGGGCTACCGACCCCTACGCCGCCCCGACCTGATGATCGCCTTCGACGTGGATCCCGCCCTCTATAGCGAGCAGAACGGTTACGTGATCTCCGATCAGGGCAAGCCGCCCGACTTCATCCTCGAGGTCGCTTCGCCTAGCACGGCGACGGTCGACACCATCGACAAACGGCGCGACTATGCCGCCCTGGGCGTGCGCGAGTACTGGCGCTTCGACAACACCGGCGAGTCGCACGGCACGCGCTTGGCCGGGGATCGGCTAGCGGGCGACCGCTACGAGCCGATCTCGATCGTCGAGTTGTCGCCCGACGTCTTGCAGGGCGAGAGCGCAGTGCTCGGGCTGTGGCTGCGCTGGGAGCAGGGAACACTGGGTTGGTACGACCCGCAGACCGGGAAACACATCCCCACCTTCGACAGCACCCGCGAGCAGCTCCTCGCCGAGCAGGAGGCGAGAATCGCGGCGGAAGCGCGGGTGCGTGAGTTGGAAGCCCAGCTGAGACAGCTGGAGGACGATCCCCCAGCGACCAGATAGAGTCGCTGTATGCACGACTTGATCGAACGCTGGGGCGCGCACGGCGACGCCTTGGCCGGACGCACCCTGAGCGCGATCTTCGACAGCGGCCGCCTGCCTCACGCTCTGCTGATCACGGGTCCGGCCGGCGTTGGCAAACGCGACCTGGCCCTGCGGATCGCGCAGGCTCTGGTCTGCACCGACGAACAGCCGCCTTGTCGTCAGTGCCGGCCCTGCCGACGCATCCATGATCCGGATGAGCCGACGCGCGAACTCCAACACGCCGATGTGGAGATCATTTCGCCCGGTGGCCTCTGCGCCGTCGCCGATCATGATCACCGCAATACGCGCACGATCGGTATCTGCGTCATCCGGCGGATCGAGCACGCCACCTCGATCAAACCCTTTGAGGGCGACCGCCGCATCTGCATCATCGATCCCGCTGAGGCGATGACCGGAGACGCTTCCGACGCCTTCCTCAAGACGCTCGAAGAGCCGCCCGCGGGTGTCCACTTCCTCCTGCTCAGCGCGCAGGAGAACATGATCTCCGAGACCATCCGCTCGCGCTGCCGCACGCTGGCGCTGGCTCCGCTCTCGAACGAGCGGATTGAGCGCTGGCTGGAGCGGATTGGCGAGTCCGTCCCTGCCGATCCGGATGCGCGGCGGGAACTGCTGCGGCTGGCGCGGGGGCGCAGCAGTTGGTTGGAGTCGGAACTGCGCGAGGGTGATCCGCTGATCATGCGCCGCGCCCAAATTGCGACGGCCGCGGAATTGGCCCGGTCCAGCCGAGCCGAGCGCTTGAGCTGGGCGGAACAACTCGTGGGGCGGGGCAGAGCGACGCGCGACACTGTCGACAATCTCGACCTCGTGCTTGACGTCTGGAGCGATTGGTGGCGCGACCTCTGGCTCGCCGCTGAGGGCCGCGACAACGATCTTGTCCACGCCACACACCGAGAACAGATCGCAAGCGAAGCCTCCCGTTACTCTCCAGAGGAGGTCAGCCGCTTCCTCGAAGCGATCCGGACCACCCGCCAACAGATTCACCACGCCGCCGACTTCGGCGGCAACCCACGACTCGCGCTCGAAGTGCTGCTCCTGCGCATTCCGGCCGCGCGCTAATCATCGGAGACGCCATGCCTCCGTCGTACGACGACGTTCTGACCGACCCGCCAAGCGAACCCCACGAAACAGCGCCAAACGACGACTCTACTTCTGACGCGCCCGTTGCCGTTCAGGAACCCGAGGCCTGGGATGAAGTCGTCATCGGCGTGCGCCTGCGCGAAGCCGCCCGCATCTATCACTTCAGCGCACCGCATGGTCAGGTCTACGTGGGCGACTACGTGGTCGTCGACGCCGGGCGCGGCGAACAGATGGCGCGCGTGGTCACCGTTCCCGACGACGAAGACCGTCCCCGCTCGAGCCGTCGCCCGCGAGGAGTGCGCTCAATCCTGCGCCTCGCCAACGCCGACGATCGCGACCGCGCCGCCGATCAGCAGCAACGCGCCGACGAGATCCTGCACGACATGCGCGTCGCCGCCGTCCGCGAAGCACTCGGCCTCTACCCCGTCGCGGTCGAACTCACCCTGGACGGAGATCAGGGCAACGCTCACTTCCAGGCCCCGGATCATGTCGACTTCCGCGATCTTGTCCGCGAAATCGAAGAGCGCTACGACATCCGTCTGCACATGCAACTCGTGCACCAGCGCGACCGCGCCAAGCTGGTCGACGGCTACGACATCTGCGGCCTGCGGCTCTGCTGCTCGTCCTGGATGACCACCTTCCCCAAAGTCGGCATTCGCGTCGCCAAAGATCAGAACCTCTCGCTCAACCCCGACGCCATCTCCGGCGTCTGCGGGCGGCTGCTCTGCTGCCTCACTTTCGAGCACGAGACCTACCGCGAAATGCGCGGCACCCTGCCCAAGCTGGGCAAGCGGGTCAGCACCCCAGTCGGCATGGGCAAAGTGATCAAGCTGGACATCTTGCAGCAGAAGGTCACGATCGCGCTGGACGATCACGCCCAACGGGTGGATGTGCCGGCTGCCGAGATCGGCCTCGCTGTGCGCACCGAGGATGCTCCCAATCAAGCGCTGATCGAGGCGGAAGAACGCGCCGCCCAAGAAGCCGAAGCGCTTCGCCGCGCAGCTGCGCCTACTGAGACCGCCAGCGAAACGACCGCCGAACCCCCCGCCGAGTCGCCCACGCCCAAGAAACCGCGCCGCGGCCGCCAACGCCGACGCTCCCAACGGCGCGTCTCCGCTGACGGCGAGACTCAGGCCGCCGCCAAGCAGCCGGAACCGGCCAACCAGAGCGAGGAATCAGCCGCCAAACCGCGAAGCCGCGGCCGCCAACGCCGACGCCGCGCGCGAGTCGTCAATCCAGGCGACGGCGCAACACCGGAGCAATCCCCCGATAGCGCAGACACAAGCCAGTCCGCCGCTCAGAAGCCGCCAAAGCGCCGCCGGCAGCGGCGAAGGCGTACCGGCCAGAGCAACAGGCAAAATCAACCAAACAGTCAGGACGAAGCTGAGGGAACCTGAGATCCTCGGCTACCGCCGCAGCCGCCTGAGGATCTCTTCGACCTGATGCAGATCGTCCCAATGGATCACAATCCGGCCCCCGCGCACGCCACGGCGCACCAGTACGCGCGTATCCAGCGCCTCGCTGAGCTGCTTTGCCAGCGGAGCAAAGTCCTCCGACAGTGGTCGCGGCAGCGAAGGCGGCGAATCTTCCCGCGGAATCACTTCAGTCCGCGCCCGCTCTTCCAGCGCCCGCACCGACAGCCCCTCCTCGATTGCCGCCTCTGCCAGCCGTTCCCGCTCCGCTTCGGGCGCGAGCAACAGCGCGCGGGCGTGACCTTCGCTCAGCGCTCCTTTGACGACCTGTTCCTGTAACCCGTCCGGCAACTGCAAGAGGCGCATCTGATTGGCGACGGCGGATCGACTCTTGCCAATGCGCTCGGCGATCCGGCGCTGGCTCCAGCCCCGCTCCGCCAGCTCCGCGAACGCCCGCGCCGCCTCAATCGGATTCAGGTCTTCGCGCTGCAAATTCTCGACCAGCGCAAGCGTCAGCCGATCTTCCGAGGGCGCTTCGGAGACGATCACCGGCACGGTGCTCAGTTGCGCCAGCCGCGCTGCGCGCCAGCGGCGTTCTCCCGCAATCAGCTGATAGCGGCCGGCTGATCTTGGCCGTACCACCAACGGCTGCACCACCCCGTGCTCACGAATGCTTGCCGCCAGCGATTCCAGCCCATCCGGATCGATCTGTTGGCGCGGCTGGTCGGGATTGGGATCGATCGCCTCCAGCGGGACTTCGAGCGCCGCCCCGCTTGACTCCGCCGCAGCCGGCAGCAATGTATCCAGTCCCCGACCCAGGCTCCCGCGCGCCGCTCCCCGGGGCGCTTGAGGCAGCGGAGGCGGCTCGCGCGAATCAGACCCCGACGCCGAACTCATGCCGTCACCATGCCTGCCGGCGTCTGCGCCAGACGTTCCAGCATCTCATCGGCTAGCTCCAGATACGCCTCCGCCCCGCGCGAACGAGGGGCGTATTCGAAGATCGAGCGCTGGTGACTGGGCGCTTCGCCCAGCTTGACCGAGCGCGGGATCGTCGTCGTGAACATCGAGCCGATATTCGCCCGCAACTGAGCAACCACCTCACGTGAGAGGCGCGTGCGCCCGTCGTACATCGTCGCCACCACACCCAACAAGCGCAGCCCAGGGTGCAGATGCGCCTGTACCCGCTGGATCATCTCCAGCAACACACTGAGACCTTCTAGCGCCAGGTACTCGCATTGCACCGGTACGACGGCGGCGTCAGCCGCCGTAAGCGCGTTCAGGGTCATCAGCCCCAGCGACGGCCCGCAATCAATCAGCACGATGTCGTAGGACGGCGCGATCCCGCTGAGCGTCTGCCGCAGCAGGAACTCGCGCTGAGGCGCGCTGGCCAACTCAAGATCAGCTGCGGCCAGGTCAAGCGAGGCGCAGATCAGGTCGAGCGAGGGAATCGCGCTGCGGAAGACGCAGGCGGCGGGGGCGGCGCGTCCGCTCAGGGCGTGATACAGGTTCGGCTCGACGAAGCGGGAACCGCCCAGCGCGCTCGTGGCGTTGGCTTGAGCGTCGGCGTCCACCAGCAGGGCGCGGCAGCCGCGCGCGGCTACCGCGGCGGCCAGATTCACCGCCGTCGTCGTCTTGCCGACGCCGCCCTTCTGGTTCGTAACCGCGATGATGCTCAACGCACACCGCCCCTTGCCTCAATCAGCCGTCCTCACGGTACAGAATGCGGACCCGACGCGAAGCCCCTTCGCCCACGGAATGGGTTTGCAATTCAGGATCGTCCTGAATTTGCAAGTGGATAATCCGCCGCTCGGCCGCCGGCATCGCCGCCAACTCAACCGCTTCGCCGAATTCCCGCACCTCCCCCGCCGCGCGCTGGGCCATTTCGACCAGCGCCGTCTCGCGCCGGCGGCGGTAGCCGTCCACATCAACCGTGATCGGATGATTGCCCTCAACCGCGCGCGAGAGGATCACGTTAACCAGATATTGCAACGCCGCTACATGCGATCCGTGCCGACCGATCAACAGACCCAAGTCTTCGCCCCCAACCGCATTCACATCCAGCACCGCCACCGCGTGATTCAAGCCGTCCATCGGCGTTTCGGGATCACGCGCGACTACCTCAACGTCAAACCCCAGCTGATGCACGATGTCGGTCAGTAATTCGACCGCAAACTGCCTCGGATCCTCGTTCGGCTCATAGTCCGGGTCGGCTAGCAGCTCAAACGGTGGCAGCGGCTCGCGCGGCGCCGGCCGTGAGCCGCTGCGGCGACGGTCGGAACGACGCGAGCCCTCGCCGCCCTGATGCTCGCGATTCACGGCCCGGCGTCCCCGCCGCTCGCCGCTCGGCTGCACCACCTGGCGCGGGCGCGAACGCTGCCGGTGATCGGGCTGCGCTTCGGGTTGGCTCTCGCGCTCAGCCGCGCGTTGCCGACCGCGACGGCGCGGACCCTCCCGCGCCGCGCCGCGCCGCGCCGGATCGAGCTCGGTCGGATCGGCGTAATCGTCGATTCGAGGCAAGGGGGCGCGTTGATCCGAGCTCGAGCCGGGTTCGGCTGCGCCGTCCGCCTCCAAAGGCGTCACCCGCACTACTGCCGGTCGGTGACCGATCGGGCCAATTCCGGCCCGCCCTTCCGCAACCACCTCAACCTCGACTTGGGTGCGGTTCAGGCCGAGCTTCTGTAACGCCGTCTGAACGGCGTCATCAACGGTGCGGCCGGATTGTTCAATCGTGTTTCGTGCCATAGTGTCATGCCCTCAGCTGTCTGCGGAGCGGCGCGGACGCGAAGCGGCGCGGTTGGCCTGCCGCCGCCGGCGTCTCCTCCGGCGCGCGGCGCTTGTGGAACCCCGCCGCTGACTGCTGCGCTGCGGCCGCGCGGGTTCCGCCTCCTCGTCTGCGTCCTGCTCCTCCGAATCATGTTCTGTGCGGCTGGCCGCCACCGAACCGCCGCCGCTGACCGCCGAAGCGGGCGCAGGCAGCGGCTCCGACGAGAGCAGCCACTTCCAAGACCAGGGAATGCCGGGGCGGTAGAAGTAGTACCACCACGAGGTCAGAATCGTGAACACGCTCGTTACCAGCCAGTAGATACCCAACCCGGCCGGCACCTGGAGCGTGAAGAATCCGAACATGAACGGCATCATCCACAACATCGTGCGGTTCATCGACTGCGAGCGTTCATCCTGCACGCCCATCCGCGCCGTCGATACCTTCTGCTGGATGTAGGCCGTCACACCGACCAAAATCGCCAGCGGCAGCGACTGCTCCAACGACGACGAGCCCAAATCCCAGAAGAGGAAATCGCGGTTGATCGGGATCGCGCTGGTGATGAACGCCCAGTCGTAGAGATCGCTCGAAAGCCGCAGCAACTGCTCGGGCGTGTCTCCCAGCGTCCGCCGCAAGACCTGGTAGAGCGCGATCCAGATCGGCATCTGCACCAGCAGCGGCCAGAGACAGCCGAGCGGGTTGAATCCGGCCTCCCGATAGACCTTCATCAACTCTTCTTGGCGGCGCTTGGGATCCTTGTACTTCTTCTGGATCTCCTGCATCCGCGGCTGCATTTCCTGCATCGAGCGTGTCGCCCGCAACTGCCGCAAGGTGAGCGGATAAGTGATGATCCGCACGAGAATCGTGAAGAGAATGATCGCAACCCCATAGTTGCCGTCAACAGCGTTGGCGATCGCGATCAGCCCGTTCATGATCGGGCCAATCAGAATGTCGTTCCAGATGAAGTCGAAGATGTCCATCAGGGAAGCTGCCTGTCGCCCGTCGTACTCATGCGCGCTAGCCCTGCGGCCAGAGCCGCTCGGCCTGATTCGCGCCTAACAGAACCGCGTAGAGTGATCCGTCTTCATCGCTGATCAGGATGCGATCCTCGCGCAGGATCGCGTCTGCCATCAGGTCTTTGGCGCCCGAGACGTTGAAACGCCGCAGCGCCGTTCCGTCGGATGCATTGAGCTGATGCACCGTGCCGTCGCGCGAGACGAGAATCAACACCGCCGCCCCTTCGCCGCGAGCCGCGATCAGCGGCTGCGTGCGAATGCGGTCGTTGGCCTCATAGGGCGTGAGCCAGCGCTCAGCGCCGTTCCTCGCGTCCCAGGCGTAGACATTGCCGCGCAAATCTGCCACGAACACGGTGCCCTCATGGATCAGCGGCGTCGACCAGAACCAGTGCGATCCTTCCGCGCTCCAGATCATCGTCCCCGATGCCGCATCAAGCGCGTAGAAGACGCGATCAAATCCGCCCACATAGACAATCCCGTCGGCGGCGGTGAGCGAACCGGCGATCGCGGCCTCGGCCTCGAAGCTCCACACCTCCGAGCCGGGCTCGTCTCCGTCAACCGTCAGCGCCGTCACCCGTCCGTCCAGTCCGGCCACGACCAACAGTCGTCCACGAGCCGTCTCCACCAGTGCAGGCGCGCTCCAGATCTGCCGATCGGAGTCGCCTTCCCACATCCAGATCGTCGTCTCCGGTTGTTCCAAGCCCACGGCATGAACGCGGTAAGCGGTATCAGCGATGTAGATGCGGTCGTCATCCAGGATCAGGTTAGCCACGATCCGCGCCTCGGTGCTGAAGAGCACCCGCGCGCTCTCACCGTCGCGCCGGACGGCGTAGACGGTACCGTCCTGATAGCCCGCAAGCAGCCACTCGTCAGTGAAGGGCGACCAGACCGGATCGGCATAGAACGCGACCGGCTTGATCTCCTCGTCCAGGCCGGGGAATTGATTGTCCTCGTCGGGGAATTGCCAGACCGCCGCGCCGAGCGTCTGGTCGATGAAGCGCACCGCGATCACGCGGTCGCCGCCGGTGGGTACCAGCAGCTGGGTCTCCGGTTCCATCGGATCCGGCGTGGGCGCGCCCCAGCCGTCGGGCTGGTCGGCGACATCGCAGGCGGCGATCAGCGGCAAGGCCAGGAGCAGCGCCAGAACCAGCAGGAAGCGGCGACGGATCAGCGGCAGCGGGTGGAAGCGTGTCATATACGGCTCGAACGTCCGGATGCGGAGGGGGCGGGGTCGTAGCCGCCGGAATTGAAGGGATTGCAGCGCAGAATGCGCCAAACGCCGAGCGCCGTGCCGACCAGCGGGCCGCGCGATTCGACGGCGTCGATCATGTACTGAGAGCAAGACGGCTCGAAGCGGCACTGCGAACCCAGCGCAGCGAAGAAGGGCGAGAGAGCGAGCTGATAGCCGCGCAGCAGGAGGGTCAACGCGCGAGTGAGCAGGGTCACGTTCACCTATCCCCTCGAGGGCGACGGCGTGACGGTCGCTCACGGATTCGGCGAAGCAGCTGTGTCAAGGTTCGATCCAACTCTTGATAACTCGCTTGGCCTGCGCCTTCACGGGCGATCACCACGACATCCAGTCCTCGCGCCTCGATCCGGCGGGCGGATTCGCGCAAGCGGCGACGGATGCGGTTGCGCACGACCGCGCTGCCCAGGCGCGAACTGATCGCGAAACCGAAGCGGCTCGGCGCATCATCCCCGCGCTCCAAGACTCGCAGCGACAGTACGCCCCGCGAGATGCGCACGCCGTCCCGAAAGACGGCATCGAAGTCTCGGCGGCGCTGGAGTCGTTGCTCGCGGCGCATGAAGCTGTGTCCGCGCCGGAATCGCGGCGGCGCGGCACCGTCGGGCCGCGCTCAGACGACCGTCAGACGTCTGCGGCCGCGCGCGCGCCGGCGCTTGAGCACGGCCCGGCCGCCGCGGCTGGACATCCGCTTGCGAAAGCCATGCTCCCGCTTGCGCGGAATCCGCTTCGGCTGATAGGTGCGTTTTGGCATCAATTCCCTCCACACATCGCGGTCTGCGCTACAGGACAGAGAACAGGGGCGCGCAGCGACCGCCGGTGGGCATCGTGGTAACTCGAATTCTCAGTATACGGACGCCCATGCGCCACACAACCGCGCCTGAGACAACGCTCGCAACTCGCACCCTCATTCATGGTTCCTGCTCCAACGCCGCCAGCGCCCAGTAGACCGCCCACGACTCGATCACATAGCGCACATACGCCTGGGTCGAGCGGAAAGACATCACCTCTAGAAAGGCGTCCTCCAACGACGACAGCGGCAGCGCCGACGCTTCCTCCAGCCAACGCGACGCATTGCCGGGGCCGGCGTTATAGGCCGCCAGCGCGATCGCCGTGCGCTCAAACGCCTCCAGCTGCCAGCCCAGGTAGGCCGCGCCAAAGCGAATCGCCAGCTGCGGACGCGCCAAATCCTCATGCTCGTACTCCAGCCCCAACCCCGACGCGATATCGCCCCCCGTCGACGGAATCACCTGAGTCAATCCCACCTCTCCCGCCAGCCCCCTCGCATCCGGGTCATAGAAACTCTCGCGCCGGATCAGCGCCATGAGCAGGAGCGGGTCTACGTCGTTCCGCCCTTCCACCTGCGCCGTCAACTCCGACCAGGGACGCGGATAGGCCAGCTTCACGATCGCTGCGGGAGCGTCGGGCCAGCTCACCTCCAACACCCTCAACAGCGCCGATCCGGCGCGCGCCGACGCAGTGAACTCACCCGCTTCCGCGAACTGCTCAGCCAGCGAGTACAGCGCCCAGGCCCCGACTGCCCGATCGACCATGGCCGACAACACCATGTCCGCCGCGTCGTCGAACCCCCCCAGTCTGAGCTCACGCGCCGCCGCCCAGCCCCCGATCTCTTCCAGTCCCACCAGCGCCGGAAGCTCTCCCGTCTGCTCGGCCAACCACGAATCTGCAGCTTCCCCGACATACAGCGCCGGCCAACCGAAATCAATCAACAGCGCCGCCCGCAGCGCGTAGTAGCGCTCCGGCCCCAGCTCGATCACGCGCCGCGCCTGCACCCGCGCGTTCGCGGCATCTCCCGCCTCCGCAGCCGCGAGCGCCGACCAGAACAACAGCCGCTGCCGCGTCTCTACACCCCAAAGCTCCGCACCCACAGCTTCGGCGTCGAAAAATCGCTCAGCCGCCGCCGACCATTCGCCTCGTTCGACCGCCGCCCAGCTCCAGCGCCAGGCCGCCTCAACCGCCCGTGCATAATCCGCGTGTTCCCGCACGACCCGTTCCCAGCGCTGCTCTGCTCCGTCGCCGTCGCCGGCTGCCAACGCGAATTCCGCCAGCCGCATCAGCGACTCCGCCGCCACTGCACTCGACGGATCGCGCCCAATCGTCGCCTCATACCCCAGACGCGCACTGTCGAAATTCTCTTGCCGCTGATGAATATCGGCGATGTAGAACTCGGCTGCCGCCGCTTCGCCGGAATCCGCCGGATCGCCCAAGATCGTCAGCATGGTATTGCGCGCCTCTTGATAGCGGCCCGCCTCGATCAGCACGATGCCCGCCGTCAGGTCATCCACCACCTCACCCGCTGCGCGCAGCGTGTCCAACGCCTCCCAGGCAGCCGGATAGGAGGGATATCCCGCTACCAACGTCCTCCAGGCCGCGACCGCCGCCTCAACATCGCCCAAGTCAGCCGAGAGCGCCCCGATTCTTGAAAGTGCGTAGACCCGATCCGGCTCGTACACGCTGACCTCGTGGAATTGCTCAAATCGCCCACGCGCAGCCTCCACTTCGCCCGCATCGTCCAACCCGCGTGCGATCAGCCAGAGCGCCCGCCGCCGCGCCTGGAGCGGCAACAGATCATCGCCCAAGGCTCGCTCCAACAGCCCAATCGCAGCCGCGCCGTCAATCGAGACCAACCGCTCCGCTACCTCCAACAACGCCGAACTCGCCGCCGCGCCTTCCAGAGCCACATACCGCTCGACTGCGCTGACCGCCTTGTCAATCTCATTCACCGCCAACGCAAGCGACGCCGACAAGAGCGCATGACGCCGCCCCAATTCCGGCGAGAGAGCATTCAGAGGTAATGCAGACAGCGCCGCCTCCGCCTCCCCCGGACGCCGCATTCGTAGCAATAGCCGAACCTGATCGAGTTGCAGCCGATGCGCAGCGTCAACTCCAATCAGCCCAACCAGCGCCGGAGCGTCCAGCACCTCCTGTCGCAGCGCCGCCGCCTCGTCCCAATACCCGTTCCCTTCGAGCGCCTCTGCCTGACCGATCTGGATCAACAGCGGGTCGCGCCCGGTTCGCTGCGGCCGCGTCTGCGGCGGCGAGACCTGTTCAACTGCCTGCGTGTCGGCGACCGCCGGAGCCTCGGGCTCAACAGCCGCAGGCGGCTCCCCCTGAGCCGCCTGCTGAGGCTCCGCGTCGTCTCCGCCGCACCCGCTCACGATCACCAGCAACAGCCCGCAAAGCGCAACGGCCAGATACGAGGCGGCAGCTACAGTGATAGCGTGAAATCGGCGCGGCGGCGGATGCGACACGGCTAGATGGTAAACACAGTCACCCGCGGCAAGTGTATCCCGCCGCGCACGATCCCCACCAGCGCCAACTCCTGGGCCGAAATCGACCTCCACGCGCTCGCTCATAACGTGCGAACGCTGCAACGCCGAGCCGGAACCGCGCAACTCGCCGCCGTAGTCAAAGCCGACGGCTACGGGCATGGCGCGCCAACCGTCGCCCAAGCCGCCCTCGAGGCCGGCGCGCCGCTCTGCGCTGTCTTCTCCCTCCCCGAAGCGATCCACCTGCGCGAACACGGAATCGACAGCTCCATCCTCGTGCTCGGGCCGATCCTGCCCGAAGACGCCCCCGACATCGCCCGCTCCCGACTCACCGCCGTCGTCGATACCCCCGAAACCGCCCAAGCTCTCAATACCGCTGCCCG
Organism: Dehalococcoidia bacterium; assembly: GCA_963555985.3. Taxonomy (GTDB): domain Bacteria; phylum Chloroflexota; class Dehalococcoidia; order Bin125; family Bin125. Next base: position 2,864,846 of record OY820591.1, on the reverse strand, counting down.
CGCAGACGAAGCTACGCTCCCCATCCACCTCAACCTCGATGCGGGAATGCAGCGCTTCGGCCTCTCTCACACCGACGCGCTCAAACTCGCCGAAGTCGTCAGCCGCTGCCCGAACCTGTACCTCGAAGGGACAATGACCCACTTCCCCAACGCCGGCACCGGGGACGAGAGCCACACTCTCAACGCCTTTCACGCCTTCATGCAGACCGCCAACGCAATTGGCGCGCCGATCCGACACGCCGCCGCGAGCGCGGCCCTGCTTCGCTTTCCGCAAACGGCGCTCGAACTCGTCCGCCCTGGCCTCGCCCTCTACGGCATTGACCCCTTCCGCAGCAACGAGTCCGAACTCAAACCGGTGCTGAGCTGGAAAGCGCGCCTGCTCGCAATCCGCGACCTTAAGGCGGGCGAATCCGTCTCCTACGGAGGTCTCTGGACAGCCCCACACGATGCCCGCATCGGCGTGATCGGAGCAGGCTACGCCGACGGCCTCCGCCGCAGCGTCAGCGGACCCGGCGCAACTCTGATACGCGGAAGCCGCGCCCCCTACCTCGGAGCAATCTGCATGGACTGCGCCATGATCGACCTCACCCACATCCCCGACGCCCAAGTCGGAGATGCCGTCACCCTGATCGGAGTCGACGGCGAAGCCGAGCTCAGCGCTTGGGAGATGTCCGACTGGACGGGCGCAATTCCCTACGAAATCTGCACCGGGATCGGCCCGCGTGTCCCGCGCATCACAGTCGGCTAAGCATCCAATCCCGCGCCTCCAGCTTGTCTGCGAACCCGCGCCTACGTAGGATCAAGCGCGGAGGCCACAGCATGACCCACGCACGACTGCTCCCGCGCTCGCGATTCCTCTGGGCGCTCCTGCTCGCAACCGCAACCGTCCTGCTTGCTGTCTGGGTCGCAACCGCTCCCGCCCGCGCCACCGGCCTGATCCAGGCCGAACCGCACGAAGGCGTCACCGTGAGCGAAGCGCCCCACCAACTCGTGCTCACCTTTGATCAACCGCTCGCCCTGCTCAAGAACGCGCACCACGTCGAAGTCACCGACGTCGACGGCAACCGCGTCGACGACGGCTACGCCAACATCAGCACCTACAGCGCGCGCACCCTGATCGTCCCGCTCCACGTCGAGCACGACGGCGCGCTCCACGTCCGCTACCGCGTCCTCTACGAAGACGCTCAGGGCGATCTCAGACCAATCAGCGGCGATTACAGCTTCACCGTCGATCACAACTTCGTCCCGCCCGAAGGCGGCGTCGAAGTCGTCGAAACCAAGTCGAGCCAGTCGCTCGTGCTCTGGACGGTCGCGATCTTGATCGGCATCGTCGCCGCCGGTGGGATGGTCTACTTCCTCCGCCTCGCCACCGGCAATTCGCGCAGCAGCCTCGAACCCCAGAACCGCACGCCCTTCCGCGACTAACGCCCTATCGACGCGCCGTTAGGCCCCATGGTCCTCGCCACCTCCTGCGGACGGCGTGGGCAGCAGCGGCTGGATATCCTCATCGCGCCGCACTTTGAGCTCGGGCAGGCCAGCTACGCGCTCCTTCACCGCCGCGATCTCCTCGGCGTCCGCCTGCTCAATCACGACCGCCACTACGCCCGTGTTCCGCAACAACTCCAGATCCCGCTCCGAGATATCGGCCGGCACAGTGATTCCCAATGCCGCGCCGGTCAGCTGCCCCAGCCGCCGCAGTTCGAGCAGACCTCTCATCCGCAGCGGGAACTCCACGTTTGGCGAAACCACTGTTGGACGCAAGCCGGCCAGAGCGCGCGCATCGGAATCCTCGAGCCGAGTCTGCGGAACTCGAATCACATAGTCCATCTGCTCATCGAGCAGCGCCTCTGCTCGCGAGTGTTCCAGCCAGATCGTTACAAACGCCGCTCCCGCTTCGCGCGCCTCAGTCACTCGGTCGAGCGTCGCGGCGGCGATACGCATACCCCAGAGCTGCTCCTCCTTGGTCTCAACCGCGGCTTCTTCCCCCTCGAACAGTACGAAAAAGTCGGCCCCCTCGACCGCTCCCACCGAACCGACCAGGATCGAAGGCTCTTTTTCGTCCGCAGCCGCGCCAAACCCCAACCGCCGCTGGCCGCTCTTGCGCCGGTCCCGAATCGCATCGGCAAACTTACCCATGAACCAAGCCCCTTCCTGACCAAGATTGCCTGTCTATAGAGGATCGTACCCCACGCTGTGCATCTCTCCCCATCCCCATTCGCGTCGTACCCGCGCTTGCCGCAGCGGAGCGCAGGAACATCACAGACCTCCACGTCCGCTACCTTGCCCGCCAATGAACCCTTGACCAGCAAGAAAGCGAGCCCGGCATGGACGTTGGCGATTGGCTCTCCGCCCCCTTTGGCTCAGAAGTGTTGGAGTGGGCCCCGATCCCTCTGCGAATTGTGCTCGGCGTCATCTTCATTGATGCCGGCCTGGGCAAATTCCGGCGCGGGATCGGCGGGTTCTCGGGTTGGCTCGAATCGCTGGGCGTGCCCTTCCCCAAGCTCGCCGGACCGGGCGTGGCTTCGGTCGAACTCGTGGGCGGGCTGCTCCTGCTGGCCGGCCTGCTCGTGCCCTGGATCGCGATTCCGCTCGCGATCAACATGATGGTCGCCACCTACGTCAACAAATTCAAAGAAGGCCTCCCCTTCCAGGGCAGCTCCGACAAGCAGGGCTATGAGCTGGATGTGCTCATGGTCTTCGCCTGCATCGCGCTGATCCTGATGGGGGCCGGGCCGGCGTCGATTGATTCGATCCTCTGAGCTAGGCTCAAATTCAGCACAGCCTCAGCGCGGGCGGGGCGGCGGATGCGAGCGGACTGGCGCTGATGGAGCGTTGGGCACGGTTTGTCGCGCGCCGGCCGGGGCGGGTACTGCTCGGCTGGGCGGCGCTGATCGTCTTAGGCGTGTTGCTCGTCAGCCGCTTCGGCGGAGATTTCACCGACACCTTCAACGTTCCCGCGACTGAATCGCAGCGCGCTTACGACCTGCTGGTTGAACGTTTTCCGGCCCAGTCGGGCAGCGAACTGCGCGCGGTCTTCCACACCGAGCGGGGGCGGATTGACGCTCCCGAGGTCGCCGCAGCGATGGCGAGCTTCCGACGAGAGGCGGCTCGGGTCGACGAAGTCGTCCATGTCAGCGATCCCTTTCAGTCGCCCGGCGACATCTCCGCCGACGGCCGCACGGCGATCGTGCGCGTGAGCTATGCGGAACTCTCCAACGAGATCGAGCGCGAGAACGTCGGCGCGGTGTTCGCGATCGGCGCAGAGTTCCGCAGCGACCGGCTCCAGGTGGAGTTCGGGGGCGAGCCGGCGCGCGAGTACGAAACCGAAGAAGCGGGCCTGGCCGAAGTCGTGGGCGTCGCCGCCGCGCTAGTGATCCTGATCGTGGGTTTCGGCTCGATCTTCGCCGCCGGCATCCCGATCATCACGGCACTGGTCGGGTTGGCGCTGGGGACGATCATCATCTTCCTCATCGCTGGTGTGATTGACATCACCACGTTCGCGCCCCAGTTCGGCGCGATGCTGGGGATCGGCGTAGGGATCGACTATGCGCTGTTCGTGATCTCGCGCTACCGCGAGCAGTTGGCGCGAGGCTCCAATGTTGAGCAGGCGGTGCAGATCGCCGTCTCCACCGCCGGGCGCGCGGTCGCGTTTGCCGGTTCGATTGTGGTCGTCGCTCTGGTCGGCCTGTTTGCAATCGACATTCCGCTGATCGCCAATCTCGGCGCCTCAGCCGCAGTAGTGGTCTTCATCGAGATGTTGGTCGCGATCTCGCTGCTGCCGGCGCTGCTGCGGATTATGGGGCGACGGATCGATGTGCTCTCGATTCCCGGTCTGCGCTACACGGCCGGCGGCGGTCGCGGGCGCTGGTACCGCTTCTCGCGCCGGATCGAGCGTCGCTCCTGGCTCTGGCTGATCGCCGCCACCGCCTTGTTGCTGGTCTGCGCTTCGCCTGTGCTCGGCCTGCAATTGGGCGTCTCCGACGACGGCAACCGCTCCGAGGAGTACAGTTCGCGCCGCGCCTACGACCTGATCGCGGAGTCGTTCGGGCCCGGCGTCAACGGCACCTTACTCGCCGTGGTTGATCACCCCAGCGGACAACTGAGCGAGACGCGGCTGCAACAGGTGCGCCGGGCGCTCTCACAGGTTGACGGCGTTGCCTTCGTCAGTCCGCCCGAGCTCAACGCCGCCCGCGACACCGCCGTACTCGCGGTCATTCCCACAACCGCGCCGCAGGATCGGGCGACTCGCCAGCTGGTCACCGAGATCCGGGCCAGCGGCGCGCCCGTGGCGCTGGCCGGGGCCGAAGCGGGGGTCGGCGTCTATCTCACCGGCTCGACCGCCGCCTTTGAAGACATCACCAGCAAGATGGTCGGGCGGCTGCCCTACTTCTTCGTGATCGTGATTGGTTTGTCGATCCTGCTGCTGATGATGGCCTTCCGCTCGATCGTGGTACCGCTCAAGGCGGCGCTGCTGAACATGCTCGCGATCGGGGCCGCGCTCGGTTTCATCGTCGCGATCTTCCAGTGGGGCTGGGGACTCTCGCTCTTCGGACTCGATCGCACCGGGCCGATCGAGTCCTTCCTGCCGCTCTTCATGTTCGCGATCCTCTTCGGCCTCTCGATGGACTATGAGGTCTTCCTACTCAGCCGCGTGCGCGAACGCTGGCTCGCCACACGCGACCCGGGTGAGTCGGTCGCCTACGGGATCGGCGCGAGCGCGCGCGTGATCACCGCCGCCGCCGCGATCCTGATCGCGGTCTTCGCCAGCTTCGCCGTCTTCGGCGACGAGCGCGCGATCAAAGAGTTCGGCGTGGGCATGGCCTTTGCGATCTTCATCGACGCCACTGTGGTGCGGCTGGTGCTGGTGCCCGCCTTCATGCAAATCGCGGGCAACGCCAACTGGTATCTGCCGCCCCTGCTCGACCGCCTGCTGCCCAACCTGACGATTGACCCGGAGGTGCCGGCGGTAGGCGGGCTGACGTCGCTGATGCAGCTGCTCGCCCGCCCTGCCCGGCAACGTTCCGGCGCCGCCTCAACCCTCGCCGAACTGGACTGAGTGATGTCCTCCGAGGCCGCCGCCCACATCCCGCCGCCAGCTCAGCAGTCTCGGGTCTCCCTTTTCGTCACTCCTGCGCGGGCGAGGGAATTTCTGGACGGGCGCGGCGAATTTGCGGTCGCAGGCGGAAAATTCGGCGGCAGGTAGTCCGGATTTGTCCAGATTCGGCTAGATCCGGCTAGATTTTGGGGTGTTCTGAGCGGAAATGGTGGTGTGAATCCGAGTTTGTCTGAGAGTGTCTAGGTGAGTGCTGACAGTCACGGCGGGTTCTATGAGTTGCGGGCGGGAGGTTTGGGTGCGGTCGATCATATACGCACGAAGGTTCGGTAGAGGGTCCGGGATGGGCAAGGTGTTGCTGGGGTAACAGTCTGGTGATCGGGCCGGATCTTCCTCTCTGTCGCTGCGCAACCGCTCCTCCAGAGGAGACCAATGCACAACCGTCATACCCGCGCTTGCCGCGGAGCCTGTCCCCGCGAAGGGAGAGCTTTGCGAACGTCGATGTTCTCTATCATTGCCGCGCTCCGACGCGGCCAGTTCGCCGTGGGAGCGACAACGGTGCAGATCACAGCGAGATACCCGCGACAAGCGCGGGTATGACGATCTTTGATTTACGCGACGAAGTGCGGCAATGGCTGGCCGCCCGCCCTGCCCCTGGCTTGAACGGGGGACGGAGAAGGGGCGCGCAGGTCTCCGGAGGAAGCGAGGGGCCCGGCCGGATCGCCAGACCCCTCATCCTCAGCAGCCTGCGCTATTCCTGCTCAGACATCTCGCTGTTCTCTTCCGCCTCCATCGGCTCTTCGGCTTCCGCTTCGGCGGCGGGAGCGTCGGCGTAGAGATGGATTTCGATCTGCCACTCGGTGATGCCGGAGCCGGCGCCTTCAGGCTGGAGCAGCACTCGCCACATGCCGGGGGTTGGCTGCGCGCCTTCGCCGGCGATGTAGACCGCGCTGGCGAGACACGGCTCAGGCGTAGCGCAGTTCGCCACTACCCGACCGGAGATCACGATCTCCCCGTCGGCATCCATCACGAAGAGCCGCGCAGTGCTGTAGTCCGGGCCGATGATCGAAGCGACGATCTCGAAGAAGCCGTCCTCGTCGGCGACGATCAGCGCGCCGTTCTCGTCGATCGCGCTGCCGATGCCTTGCAAGGTCGGGACGAGGCCGTCTTCGCTGATCACGCCGCGCAAGCTCAGATCGGCCGTTGGCGTGGGCAGAGCAGCGGGCTTGATCATCATCACCGCCGACCGGCCTTCGTCGCCGTCTTCCGCTTCCATCGCCGCGGCCGCGCCGGAACCTTCGACGCTGACCGTGCGCGTCACCGTGAGCACGTATGCGCCCGTCGTCCAGCCGCCGAAATCGCTCACGAAGAGCTCGATGATTCCGTCCTCAGCCGGCGCGAGCATCAGCAGCGCATCGCTCCCGCTGTAGCCGCCCCCGCTGTCGTCGTCGAACCCGTCAGTGCCCGCGCCCATCGCGCTCACGACCATGTCCAGGGTCAGACTCTGCGCCCGCACCTCGTAGACCTCGCCCGCGAGCACCGGCAGCTCGAAGCGATCCAGATCACCGGGCGCGTCCACGCCCGCAACCAGCGGCTCGCCCACCACCAGCGCTTGCAGATCGTCCTGATCGATCAGCGTCATCAGGGGGATGTTGGAGGACACGCTGAAGCTCACCTCCAGCGGCGGCGGCATCGTGTGATCGGGATCGGGCATCGCCTCGTACTCCTCCGCAACCGCTTCCTCCTCCATTGCCTCACCGTCCTCGGCCATCGCCTCGGGCTCGGCGGACATCTCCTCCTCCATCATCGCCTCGTCCGGCGGCGCAGGCGCGAGCGTCAAGCGGTAGGGACCGACCGTATTCGGACGCAGCGTCACGATCGTCGCGCCCACCGTGAGATTCGACTGCTGCAAAATCTTGCCCTCGGCGTCGATCAGCGTGAGTACGCCCGCCACATCCGCGCCAATCGAGAGCGTCAAGGGCTCGCCCGTTGCCTCGTCGGCCAGCGCGAGCTCGCCCATCATCGTCGGCGTACTCACGACTACGAGATGTTCAGTCGCCGCTGAGGCCGGATCCGGCAGCCAGACAGCGGCGGACACTCCCATCGGCGGTGCCTGGGCCAAGCTCCGCGCCAGATCCCCGGTCGACACGTAGTGACCGCGCCAGCCCGTGTCAACCGTCCCGAAGCCGATCACGACTCCGTTCGCATCCACCAACACCGAACCCAGCATCGGCTGCTCTTGACCGAATGATGCGTCGGTCATCAAGAGCGTGCGCTGACCCGGCGTCCACTCGCGCAAGCCGCTGAACACGCCCGAAATGATGATCGGCGCGTCGCCCGCCATGCTCTCGGGCGTGAAGCCCACCGCATAGACCGGCGCACCCGGCGGCAGGCGTTCGCCGTCGCCTAGCACGGCTCCGGGCAAGCGGCCCACAATCCCACGCTCCAGCGGCCCCAGATAGGCGATCCCCGTCAGCTGATCAGCGCCCGCCAGCGGCACATCCGCAATCATCGTCCCGTCCGAGAGAATCACCGCCGCCACAGCCGCGCCCGCCAGCGCCGACAGATCCGTCAGCACATAGCCGTCCGCGCTGACCAGAGCGGTCACCAAGAGCGGCGCGTAACCCGGCAGTTGAGTCTGGCCGTTGCCGACATCAACCAGCGCCATGCTGGGGAAGATCACCCGGTAGGCGTCCGCGCCCGCGCCGCTGGTCGCGCTCGATTCCGGCGGCGGCGTGGGTCCGCTCGGCTCTTCCGCCTCCGCTTGCGCAGCGGCTGTCGCCGTCGTTGCCGGCGCGGTCGCCGCCGCAGCTTCAGGCTCGGCTTGTTGTTGCTGCGCCTGCTGCTGAGCGTCTTCGTCGTCGCCGACCAGATCGCAAGCGCTCGCGCCCACAGCCGCGACCAACGCAGCCGCCAGCAATAGCCAGAGCGCCCGCGGGCGGACGACTCGCGCCGGATTCGCTCGGCTCAGCATCGACCTGATCAGTGCGTTCATGTCAGCTCCCCGCATACAGACGTGGCGCCGCCGGCCCATCGAGACGGCCTCAAGCGAGGTCAAGAGCGGCGGCTCGCTCTACTACGTCCATCCGAACGAGTCTATCCCACCTTCCGCAGTAGCCTGCCCCGGAGGAGGAGCCTCGCTATGCAATACATCATCCTCACCCGCCTCTTCCCCGAAGGCCTCGACCTCGTCCGCGCCAACCCCCGCGAGCCGCTGATCGCCGAGCAAACCGTCAGCGTCGCCGGCGTCACTCCGCTCGGCATCTACGCCGTGCTCGGGCACTACGACTACGTCGCCATCATCGAAGCCCCCGACAACGACGCCGTGGCTCGTTGGTCGGTCGAATTCGGCGCCCGCCTCCGCGCCGAAGTCACCACCATGCCCGCCGTCCCCATCTCGCACATGGAACCGCCCCGCGAAAGCAACGGTCAAGACCAGGCGTCGGAGCCGCTGCCGGGATATTCGAGTTCGAGTCGTCGCTGACCATCGAAGGAAACCCGACCGATGAAGACTGGAGGCGCGGGCCTGGAGAAGGTGGGAGCACTGGACTGCGTAGTGTGATTGAGTTACCATGACAGAACAGAGATACTAAAGAGAGGGGCCTGGAATGTCGGAAATCGAAGTTCCGCGATTTCTGGAAGTGCCCGAGAGCATCTGGGTGAAATGTGAAGAGACTCGCAAACTCTCGGAAATGGAAACCGCGTGCCTGATTTCGGCGGTGGGAGACGAACTACGGCTCGTCATCGTTGAGCCGGCGCACTGCAAGTCGGCAGAGAATCTTGTGCGAGGTGTGAAGGTGGGGACAGCCTTTCCCGACGTGTCGAACTGGCTTGTCGATTTTCCATCGGGTCAACGCCTGTTGCTGTCCGAGGAGAAGGTGGCGTATGGCAATTCTGTCTGATCACGAGATTTGGTCACTGATCCAATCTGGACGGCTCAAAATTGATCCAAGTCCCGCATTTGGAGCAGTCTCACCATCAACCATCGATCTGACCCTCGCCAATACCTTCAGTGTGCCCAAAGTGAGCGGCGGAGAGGCGGTCGAGACACTTGTCGATGCCCGTAATTCGCGCGCAGTCATGGAGGCCTTGGGAAGTCTCAGCGAATCTGTTTCCGTGCAGGAGGGTGATTCGTTTGACTTGCAACCTGGTGGTTTCGCGCTCGCTTGGACTCGGGAGCGCATCGTCTTGCCCGCGTTCCTGGCAGCTAGAGTCGAAGGACGGAGCACACTTGCACGGCTCGGCTTGTCCGTTCATCAATCTGCGCCAACGGTTCATCCGACCTTCGACGGTCAGCTCCAGCTCGAATTGACGAACGCCGGACCGTTCACCATCAAACTGTTTCCCGGCCAGAGGATCTGCCAACTCGTGCTCGAAACGATGTCACTGCCGGCTGTGAACGTGCTCCGGAGCGTCCATCAATCCCAGTCGAACGACTGATCCCGTTGCACGGGTCTCTCTGCGCAGGAATGACCGCAGGAGGGAGGCAACCTTCAAAACAACCTGGAGCCGGCGGGGGGATTCGAACCCTCGGCCTACGGTTTACGAAACCGTTGCTCTACCTCTGAGCTACGCCGGCGCACTCCAAGTATCGCACGCCGCCGGGCCAATAGCCGCCACGCTCGTAGCCCCACATACACAAGGCTGGCCCGGCCGGTCGGGATCGTGTTCTATGGTGCGGATATGTTCCGCCTGACAATCTCCAGCCACGACGCCGAATTCATCGCTCCGCTCACCTCTCCGCTCGAACGCGCCGGCCTCCAGGTCGTGCGCTGGTCGCCCAGCGAGGGGATCGAGCCCGACCCTGCCGCCGCGCCCGACGTGCTCTTGCTCGACTGGCGCGATGTCGCCCCCTCGGGCCGCACGATCGAGATGGAGGCCTGGCCCGACGCGCTGCGGATCGCCGTGCTTCGCCCGCAGATCATCGAGCTGCTCGATCCCGTTCAGGAACTCGACGATTTCATGCTCGCGCCCGTGCGCGAGTCGGAGTTGGTGGCCCGCGTTCAGCTCGTGCTCTGGCGGCACGGACGCGCGCTCGCCCGCAACACCCTCGCCGCCGGCGACCTGATCGTCGATCTCTCCAACTACCAGGTCTTCGAGAGCGGGCGCGCGATCACGCTCACCTTCAAAGAGTTCGAGCTGCTGCGTTTCCTGATGGCCCATAACCAGCAGGTGTTCACCCGCGAGACCCTGCTCAACCGCGTCTGGGGCTACAACTACTACGGTGGTTCGCGCACGGTCGACGTTCACATTCGCCGCCTGCGCTCCAAGCTCGAGGCAGGCGGCAAACGCTACATCGAGACCGTCCGCAACGTCGGCTACCGCTTCGCGCTGCCGCTGCGCTGACCGCTCCCCGCTCCCCCCGCAATCCAACAAGAAAATTCATCGGCTCGTAACCCTCGCCACATCCTCCTCCCTCCACCCGTGCATAAGCTCACAACAGCTACGCCGACTAGCCGTGCGCCCGCATCCGACGACCGGCCCCCGATGCGCGCGGCTGAATTCTCTGAGAGGGAACCCCCGCGATGGCCACACTCGCCGAAATTCAGGCGCTGATCGAGGAACAGCAGATCACCCGCGTCGACCTGCTCGTGACCGACCTAATCGGTCGCTGGCAGCACTTCAGCATCCCCGCGTCCAAGGTCGACGAAGACCTCGTAGAGCGCGGACAGGGTTTCGACGGTTCCTCCCTGCGCGGCTTCCAGAGCATCGACGAATCCGACATGCTCCTCCGCCCCGACCTCGACAGCGCCCGGATCGACCCAACCATCGACACGCCCACGCTGACCTTCATCTGCGATGTCCACGACCCGATCACGGGCGATCGCTACAGCCGCGACCCGCGCTACGTGGCGACCAAAGCCGAACAGCATCTGATCGACTCCGGCATCGCCGACCAGGCCTTCTTCGGCCCCGAGCTGGAGTTCTTCATCTTCGACCACGTCCAGTTCTCCCTCGCGATCAATCGCGCCTTCCACGTGATCGAGTCCGACGAGGCCGACTGGAACAGCGGCCGTGAAGAGGGCGGAAGCAACCTCGGCTACAAGATTCCGCCCAAGCAGGGTTATTCGCCCACGGCCCCCTTCGACACGCTCGCCGATGTCCGCTGGGAAATGGCCGAGAAGATGGGCGAAGTCGGGATGGAGCTGGAAGTCCACCACCACGAGGTCGCCACCGGCGGCCAAGGCGAGATCGCGACTCGCTTCAACACGCTCCGCAACAAGGCCGACGAGACCCAGTGGTACAAGCACATCGTGCGCAACGTGGCCAAGGCCCACGGCAAGTCGGCGACCTTCATGCCCAAGCCGCTCTACGGCGACAACGGCACCGGCATGCACTGCCACCAGTCGCTCTGGAAGGACGGCGCCCCGCTCTTCTACGAGGGCGGCCGGTACGCCGACCTCTCCGACACCGCTCGCCATTACATCGGCGGGCTGCTCAAGCACGGTTCGGCGCTGCTCGCGTTCTGCGCGCCGACCACCAACTCCTACAAGCGTCTGGTTCCCGGCTTCGAGGCGCCGATCTACCTCGCCTACTCACAGCGCAACCGCTCAGCGGCGGTCCGCATTCCCACCTACGAATCGTCGCCCAACAGCAAGCGCCTCGAGTTCCGCCCGCCCGACGCCTCCGCCAACACCTATCTCGCCTTCTCGGCGATGTTGATGGCTGGTCTGGACGGGATCAGAAACCAGATCGAGCCGGGAGACCCGGTTGACACCGACATCTACGAGCTCTCCGTTGAGGAGGCGGCCGGCATCCCCTCGGTGCCGCACTCGCTCGAAGGTTCACTCGAGGCGCTGGCCGCCGATCACGACTTCCTGATGGAAGGCGGGGTCTTCACCCAGGACCTGATCGACGAGTACCAGGACTTCAAGCTGACCGAGTCGCGCGACATCTTCATGCACCCGGTCGCGGCCGAGTTCTTCCACTACTACCACATCTAGGCCACTCTCCCGCAAAGGAGCCTGTCTCGAAGCTCAGTCTCTTCTCTCCCCCGCAATGCGGGGGGAGATGTCGCGGAGCGACAGAGGGGGGTCCGGCGGGATAACCCCCGCACCCCCTACGGAATCCGCCATGGACCCCAGCGAATCCGAATTCCAACACGTCCTCCACGCCTGCCGCGAGCACGACGTCAAGTTCGTCCGGCTCTGGTTCACCGACCTGCTCGGTTCGCTCAAGTCCGTCGCGATCACGATCGACGAGCTGCCCAAGGCGCTCGAAGAGGGCCTCGAATTCGACGGCGCCTCGATCGAGGGCTTCGCCCGTCACGACGAGTCCGACATGGTGGCGCGGCCCGATCCCGACACGCTCGTGATCCTCCCCTGGCGGCCACAGCAGCACCGCGTCGCGCGCATGATCTGCGACGTCTACCGCCGCAGCGGCGAACCGTTTGAGGGCGATCCTCGCCGCATCTTGCGCCGCCAGCTCGAAACCGCTCAAGATCGCGGCTACACCTTCTACGTCGCCCCTCAGATCGAGTACTTCTACTTCAAGTCGCCCGACGATCCCACGCCGCTCGACGCCGGCGGCTACTTCGACCTCTCACCGCTCGATACCGCCTCCGACCTGCGCCGCGAGACCGTGCTCACGCTCGAGGAAATGGGCATCGCGGTCGAATACTCGCACCACGAAGCCGCGCCCAGCCAGCACGAGATCGACCTCCGCTACACCGACGCCCTCACGATGGCTGATCAGGTGATGACCACCCGCCTCGTAGTTAAGGAGATCGCGATCAAACACGGCGTCCACGCGACTTTCATGCCCAAACCCCTCAACGGCGTCAACGGTTCCGGGTTGCATGTCTACCTCTCCCTCTTCGAGCACGAACGGAACCTCTTCTACGACGACAACGCTCCCGCCCATCTCAGCCCCACCGCCCGCTCCTTTCTGGCCGGACTGCTCCACCACACACCCCAGTTCACCCTGATCACCAACCAGTGGGTCAACAGCTACAAGCGCCTCGCCAGAGGCACCGAAGCGCCGGTCTATCTCACCTGGTCCCGCGCCAATCAGTCCGACCTCGTGCGCATCCCCGAATATCACCCCGGGCGGCCCGAAGCGACCCGCGTCGAATATCGCGGCGCCGACTCCGCCACCAACCCCTACCTCGCCTTCAGCGTCATGCTCGCCGCCGGACTGGCCGGCATCGAGACCAACCTCATCCCGCCTGAACCCGCCGAGGACAACGTTTTCGACCTCTCCCCCCAACAACGAGTCGAGCGCGGCATCGAGGCGATGCCGACCACGCTCGGACGCTCCATCGACGCCTTCGCCGCCAGCAAACTCATGCAAACCGCGCTCGGCGACTATGTCCACTCCACCATCCTCGAAAACAAGCGCCTCGAGTGGGAGTCCTACCGCGCCCACGTCACCGACTTCGAGGTCAGCCGTTACCTGCCCGTGCTCTGAAGCCGTCCGTCAAACCCATCCAAAGCAAAATTCCGTCATTGCCGCGCTCCGTCGCGGCAATCTCGATCTGCGGGCGACGGTGCTGTACGCGGCGAGATACCCGCGGCAGGCGCGGGTATGACGGAAAGAGAACCAGGGGGAACTACTCCCCAACCGCCGCCGCCGACACCTCAATCGCCTGCTCAAACAGACCCGCTGTCGAGCCGTGGATCACATCGAACAACGGCGTCGGGTACAGCCCGATGAACAGCACTCCGGCCACCAACACCACCAACGCACTCGCCAACGGCCGCGAGATGTGGAACCGCTCCCGGTCCGAACCCTCCGGCTCGTACAGGTACATCTGCTTGATTACCATCAGGTAGTAGTAGAGCGAGACGAATGAGGCGGTCACGCCAATCGCGCCCAGCCAGAGGAAGCCGTTGTTGAAGGCCGCCTGGAAGATGATGAACTTGGTCGCGAAGCCGGCGAACAGCGGCATCCCGGCTAATGAGAACAGCGCCGCCGCGATCGTGAATGCCAGGAACGGCTGACGCTCCGCTAAACCACGCACGTCGATGATGTCGTCCCGTCCGCTGCGGTTGTAGAACGCGATCAGCGCCGCGAACACCGCGATATTCGTGGTCACGTAGCCAATCAGGTGCAGCACCAGGGCAGAGGCCGCCTCCTGCGACTGCGCGACCGAGGCCGCGTGCAGCGCCACGATCCCGACTAAGAGATATCCCACCTGCGAGATCGACGAGTACGCCATCAACCGCTTGAAGTTGGTCTGTTGCAGCGCCATCAGGTTGCCCGTGATCATCGTCACCGCAGCCAGAATCGCCACGAACCAGACCCACTCGTTCGCCGCCGGCAGGAACGCCTCGCTGAACAGCCGCAGGAAGAACGCGAACGCCGCCGCCTTGCCGCCGGCGCTCAGGAACGCCGTAATCGGCAGCGGCGCGCCCTGGTAGGCGTCCGGCGTCCACTGGTGGAACGGCACTGCCGAAACCTTGAAGCCCAAGCCGGCCGTAATCAGCACCAGCCCAATCAGCAGACCGGGCCGCGTCGCATCCGGATCCACACCGCCGCTGCCGCCCGCGAACCCTGCCAACTGGTCGGCGATGTTGCGGCCCGCCGCGACCGCGTCCGGCTCGATCCCGCTGTAGGTGGTCGTACCGGTCACGCCGTAAATCAGGCTGATCCCGTAGAGCATCAACGCTGACGAGAACGCGCCCAGCAGCATGTACTTCAGCGAGGCCTCGTTCGAGAAGGGATTCAGTTTGTTGAAGCCGACCAGGATGTAGAACGAGAACGACAACAACTCCAACGACAGATACGCCGTCAACAGCTCCCGCGACGCCGCCAGCAGCATCATCCCCAGCGTCGCAAAGACGATCAGCCCGTAGAACTCGGCATGATTCTTGAGCCGATCACCGGCGAACTGCACCGCCGCCAGCACCGTGAACATCGCGATCCCGAGGAAGAACACCCGGAACAGCACCGTGAAATGATCGACCGCCAGCACATTGGCAAAATCGTCGTTCGTGTCCCAGTACGCGATCGCCGTAATCAGCGCGATGATCCCCAGCGCCACCGCCGTCGCGTAGCCGAACCACTTCTGATCCACGTTGCGGAACATCAACGCAGCCGCAATCACCACGACCGCCAAACCGGCCATGATGAACTCGGGGATGATCAGTTCATATTCGAGATCCATCGGCATCCCTCAGCGCCCAGCTAAACCGGAACTGACGATCCCGGAGATGTCCTCGATCTGCGGCAGCGCCGCGACCGAGGGCGCGATCCGATCCACGAACGGGTCCGGCCACACGCCCATCGCCACGATCGGCGCAATCAGCACAATCGCCGCCGCGATCTCCCAGCGGCTCAGGTCGCGCAGACTCTCCCAGCGCGGGTTGAACGGACCCAGCGCTGCCCGTCCCATCAAGCGCAGGACGTAGACGGCGGTGATCGCTGCGGACAGGATTCCCAGCGCCGCAAACAGCGGGAACGTGTCGATCGCGCCCACGAAGATGTGAAACTCCGCCACGAACCCCGACAATCCGGGTAAGCCGAGCGAGGTCAGCCCCGCGATCCCGAAGAAGATCACGAACAGCGGCATCTTCCGGATCAGGCCGCCGAACACGCGGATATCGCGCGTGTGCGCCTGGTCGTAGAGGCCGCCCACCATGGCGAAGAAGAGGGCGGTCATCACGCCGTGCGAGAACATCTGCAACACCGCGCCATTGACGCCGATGTTGTTCATCGTCCCCAAACCCATCAGCACGAAGCCCATATGCGAGACCGACGAGTAACCGATCACAAACTTGAGGTCGGTCTGGTGGATCGCCGAGATCGCGCCGTAGACCGCCGCCACCCCGCCCAGCACCAGCAGCACCGGCATCCAGAAGTCGGTCCCGGCCGGCAGAATCTCCATCCCCAGCCGAATCACCCCGAACGCGCCCAGCTTCATCAACACACCCGCGTGCAGCATCGAGACCGCCGTCGGCGCGGCCACATGGCCGTCCGGCGACCAGGTATGGAACGGGAATAAACCCGCCAGCACCCCGCAGCCGATCATGAAGAACGGGAAGAACGTGTTCGCAAATCCGCGATCAAAGTTGATCTCCCGCAGCACCGCCATGTCGAACGTGCCCGCCCCCGCCTCTGCGAAGACTGCGAAGATACCCACGAAAATCAGCACCGATCCGCCGACCAGAACCATGGTCAGCTTCATCGCGCCGTATTCCTTGTTGGTCGAACCCCAGATCACGATCAACAGGTACATCGGCAGCACGGCCAGCTCATAGGCGAAGAACCAGAAGAACAGGTCCTGGCCGATGTAGACCCCGTAGACGCCCGCGAACAGCGCCATGAAGAGAATGAAGAAGTCCTTCACCCGATGCGTGATCTTCCACGAGACCAGCACCCCCGCGAACCCGACCAGACCGTTCAGCAAGACCAGCGGCGCCGCGATCCCGTCCACCGCCAGGTGCAGCGAGATCCCGTTCTCGCCCAGGAAGGCGATGTTCTCGATCCACGGGTACTGGAGATCGAACTGGTAGCCGCCCTCCGTGAAGTCGTAGACGGCGAAGATCCAGATCGAGTCGATCAGCGTCGCGGTCGTGGCGATCAGCGCGATCCAACGCACGACATTCGCGTGCCGCGAGGGCACGAGGATCGTGAGCAGCATCGCTGCGCCGGGAATCAGCAACAGCAGGAGCAGTGCTTCACCAGCATCCACGCGGCGCGCCTCTCTCTACAACCATCACGCTGTTGCCCCGACCAGGCCGCTACCCGCCCCGCAGCAGGAAGGCGAGCCCTCCTGCCAACGCCACGCCGATCACCATCAGCAGGGCGTAGTCGGGTATGCGTCCGGTCACGTGGTAGCGCAGCCAATAGGCCGCGTACCGCGTTGCGTCGGCCGGGGCGTTGATCCCCGTGTCGTTCACTACCATCCGGTCGAACCAGGCCACCACCCGCGCCAGCGGCAAGACCGCGCGGTCGATCGCCCATTGGTAGGCCTCGTCGAAGTAGAACTTGTTCTCCACCACCGCCGCCAGGCGCGGCTGGAACTGCCGCACCGCCTCGGCCCGATGCGAGTTCTTGCCCCAGAAGAACCACCACGCCGTCAGGAAGCCCAGCAGCGACACCGTCCCCGTCACCGCCGCAATCGAGTTCGAGAAGTGGAAGCTCTCCGGCTCCGGGAAGTAGATGTAGCTGTTGATCCCGCCCGGGAAGCCAAGCGCGTCGCCCACCTGATCGAAAGCGACGAAGCCCACCAGGAACGTCAACACGGTCAGGAACACCAGCGGGAACAAGATGATCGGATCCGCCTCGCGCGCTCGCCGGATCACCGCCATCACCTTCGGCGGCCCGAAGAACGTGATGATCACCAGCCGCGCCATATACAGCGCCGACAAGAACGCGGCCACGCCCAACAGGATCGCCACCGCCGTGTTCGCGCCGCCCAGCGTCGCAATGAAGATCTCGTCCTTGGAGAAGAACCCGCTCAAGGGCGGAATCCCCGCCAGCGCCACCGAGGAAATGATGAAGGTCGAGGCCGTCACCGGCATTCGCCACCAGAGACCGCCCAGACGCCGCGCGTCTTGCTCCTCGGTCATGTGAATCACCGAGCCGGAACCCAAGAACAGACACGCCTTGAAAAAGGCGTGCGTGAGTAAGTGGAACATCGCCACGCCCACTGCGCCCACGCCCAAGGCCACGAACATGAACCCGAGCTGGCTCACCGTCGAATACGCCAGCACGCGCTTGATGTCGTTCTGCGCCAGCGCCATCATCCCCGCCAGCAGCGCCGTAATCAGACCAACCGCCAGCACCACGTTCGCCGCCCCGCCCGCGACCTCGAACACCGGCAGCAAGCGAGCTACCAGGTACACCCCCGCCACCACCATCGTCGCCGCGTGAATCAGCGCCGAGACCGGCGTCGGGCCTTCCATCGCGTCCGGCAGCCAGACGTGGAACGGCACCTGCGCCGACTTCCCCGCCGCGCCCAGGAACACCATCAGCGTCGCCAGCGTCAGATAACCGTCGCCCATCACCGGAGCCAGGTCGTTCACCCGCCCCGCTTCGGCCGCGGCGATGATGTCCGAAATCTGGAACGAGCCGGTCGCCCGCCAGAACAGAATGATCCCGATAAAGAGCCCTACGTCGCCCAGGCGCGTGGTCACGAACGCCTTCTTCGCCGCCTCAACCGCCGAGCGCCGCTCGTAGTAAAAGCCGATCAGCAGGAACGAGCACAACCCCACGCCCTCCCAGGCGACGAACATCAGCAACAGGTTGTCCGCCAGCACCAGCGTCAGCATCGCCGCCACAAACAGCGACAGCACCGCGAAATACCACCAGTAGCGCGGCTCCGGCTTCCCGTGATGGCGCAGATAGCTCGTCGAATACAGATTCACCATCAGCGCGACCGTCGCCACCACGAACACCATCACCATCGCGATCGAGTCCACGGTGAAGCCCAGCCGCACCACAAAGTCGTCGAACCGAATCCAGTCCGTGCCCACGTTGCGAATCCCGCCCAGTCCGCCGCCCAACCAGTCCAGGTGCGACTCCAGCACGAAGAAGAACAGCACGAACACGGCGAAGATCGCGCCCACCGAGATGAAGTCGCCCCCGCGCGGCAGATAGCGCCCGAACGCGAACAGAATCACGAACGCGATCGCCGGAATCGCCGGCAGAATCCACGCATGATCAGCCCAGATCATCAGCGCCCCCTACCACTTCAACAAATCGACTTCGTCGACGTTGGCGGTCGCGCGGTTGCGGAACGTGCGCACCACGATCCCCAGCGCCAACGCGACTTCGGCCGCCGCCACGACGATGATGAAAAAGGCGAAAATGATCCCGGTGATGTTGCCGAAATCCACGTGTCCGTAGACCGCGAACGCGACCATGTTCAGCGAGACCGCGTTCAGCATCAGCTCCACCGAGAGCAGAATCAGCACCGCGTTCCGGCGCGTGAGCACGCCCATCGCGCCGATGGCGAACAGAATCGCGTTGACCACCAGGATGTGTTCAAGCGCCGGCATCTATTCGTCCTCGTCCGGCTGCGCGAGCATGATTGCTCCGTCGAGCGCAATCGAGAGCAGCACCCCCACGATGATGAAGGGCACGATCCAGACCGTGAAAATCACGTCTCCAATCGCTTGCAGTCCCACCGGCTCAATCGCCGACGATGACGCCGGCGTCGTCCAGGTCGTCGCCACAATCCCGCCGATCAGCGCCGCCAGCAGACCCAATGCGGCCGCGATCCCCAGCGGACGGCTGCGCCCGAACAGCGCCTGCGGCCGCTCCCGCGCCCGCGTCAGCATCAGTGCGAACAGAATCAGAATCACCACCGCCGAGCCGTAGATCAGCAGCTGCACCAGCGCGATGAACTCGACCGTCAGAATCAGATAGATCCCCGCGACCCCCGCCAGCGAGGCGATGAAGAACAGCGCCGCATAGACGATGTTCCCCGCCGTCACGACGCCGACCGCCGAGAGCAGCATCACCACCGCCAGAATCCAGAACACGACCTGAGTCGCGGTTACGCCGTCGTCCACCTCGGCTCCTCTCCGCGCTCTAGTCGCCGCCGCCGGCTTCGACCGGCGTCGCTTCTCGGCCTGTAATCACGCGCGGCGTGGCCGGCGTGGTCGAAACAGTGCGCGCGCCCTCGCCCTTCCGCTGACGCATCAGCACGAACACCAGCCCCGAGAGCGCCACCAAGAGCGCAAACGAGACCAGACCCACCACCCAATCCGGCCCGCCGTAGGCGAGGATGATCCCGTTCGCAATCACCTGCACGATCGCGAACGGCAGCAGCACCTTCCAGGAGAAGGCCATCAGCTGGTCAATCCGCAGACGCGGGAACAGCGCTCGCGAGCTGATCACCATCACGATCAGCACCGACGTCTTCACTAACGTCAGCACAATCTGCCAGCCCAGACCCAAATCCGTCCCAAACGGCCAGTTCCAGCCGCCCAGGAACAGCGACGAGGCCAGCAGCACCACCAAGAACAGCGCCGTGTACTCGGCCAGGAAGAACATCCCCCAGCGCATCCCGCTGTACTCCACGAAATACCCGCCTACGACCTCCGACTCGGCAATCGGCATGTCGAACGGCGGTCGATGCAGCTCAGCCAGTGCGCCAATCAGGAAAATCACGAAGCCCAGCGGCTGCAACAGGATGTAGGGCGTCGTCCGCTGGTCGCCGACGATCCCGTTGATGCTCATCGCCAGCGACACGTCCCCGTCCGCCGCCATCATCCGCCCGGCCGCCACCATCACCACCGCGACGATGATCAGCAGGATCGGAATCTCATACGAGATCGCCTGCGCCGCCGCCCGCACCCCGCCCAACAGCGCATACTTGTTGTCCGATCCCCAGGCCGCCATCACCACCCCGACGATGTTCAACCCCAGCACTCCGAACACGTAGAGCAACCCCAAATTCAGGTCGCGGATGAACCACGTCTCCGTGAACGGCATCGGCACGAAGATCAGGAAGACCGGCACGAACGCGATGTAGGGCGCAAGCTCAAACGCCCAGCGATCCGCCGTAACCGGCCGCACATCTTCCTTCGTTACCAGCTTCAGCGCGTCCGCAATCGATTGCAGCGTCCCGATCGGCCCCGTCCGCGTCGGCCCCACCCGCGCCTGCCAGCGCGCCAGAATCTTCCGCTCCAGATAGATCAGCGCGAACGCATTGATCGTCATCAGCGCCACGATGAAGATGATCCGCAACAGCGCATCAATCCAGTCGGGCATCGCCACCCCGGCGAATTCGCTGAGTACCAGATCAGGCATCGCGCCCCGTCCTCTGACTCATTCGCGCTCCCCGCAAACGCGCCCTAGCGCGCACACGGGCTAGACCGTGATACTCCCTCGCGCCGCTACGCGCCATGATCCGCGGCCGATTGCGCCGCCGCATCAGCGGTCTACCTCGCACAGCACGATGTCGATCGAACCCAAAGCCACCACCGCATCCGCCAGATACGAACCCAACACCTGCGGCTTCAGCGACGACAGATTGTGGAAACAGGGCGAGCGCATCTTCACCCGCCACGGCTTGTCCGTCCCGTCCGAGACCATGTAGATCCCGTATTCACCCCGCGGATTCTCCTGCCGCATATAAATCTCACCGGGCTCCGGCCGCAACCGCGCCGGCAATCGCTCTGCCATGATCGGCCCCGACGTCGGCATCTGATCTAGCGCCTGACGCAAGATCGTCACCGACTGCCGCATCTCCTCCAGCCGCACCAGGTAGCGGTCGTACACATCCCCCCGCTCGCCCACCGGGATCTCCCAGTAGAAGCGGTCGTAGATCGAGTACGGCTCGTCCACGCGCAGGTCGAACGGCACCCCCGACGCCCGCAGCATCGGACCCGTCACCCCGTAGTTGATCGCATCTTCCGCCGACATCACGCCCACGTCGCGGCAGCGCGCGACGAACACCTCGTTGTCCGTCATCAAATCGTCAACGTCCCCGATCCCCGTCTCCACCTGATCCAGCACCCAGTGCGAGTCCGCCACGAATGTCTCGTGCACATCCCAGGCCAGCCCCCCCACGCGGAAGTAGTTGTACATGATCCGGTCGCCGCAGACCGCCTCGAACAAGTCCTGAATCCGCTCCCGCTCCTTGAACGTCCACGTGAACGCCGTCCCGAAATAGCCCACATCCGTCCCGAACGCGCCCATGAACATGAAGTGCGAGAGCAGACGGTTGAACTCCGCCAAAATCAGCCGTACATACTCCGCCCGCTCCGGAATCTCGATCCCTGCCAGACGCTCGACCGCGTTCACGTACACCCACTCCGAGTTGAACGCCGCCAGATAATCCGTCCGATCCTGATACCCCAGCGCCCCTCGGTAATCCAGATTCTCCGACAGCTTCTCCCCGCCCCGGTGCATATAGCCGATGTACGGAATCGCGTCCTTCACGATCTCCCCGTCCACCGTCAGCACCATCCGGAACACCCCGTGCGTGGCCGGATGCTGCGGCCCGATGTTGATGTTCATATCGACGGTCTCGAACTCGCGCTCGATCACCACCGGTTCGGTCAGTACTTCGCCCTCGACGACTCGCTGAACCATCGGCCCTCTCCCTACTCGCCCCGCAACTGGGCCCGCCGTGCGGCGGCCAGCTCGCGACCGATCCGAACCCGCTCGGCCTGCGCCGCAGCGCGGCCTTCCGGGTCCTCTTCGGCGTCTGGAATCGTCGGCAACTCCGGCGGCGGCGGTGCCGGCGGACGATCCGCAGCCGGCGCCGACGGTGCCGCCGCAGCCGCTGCGGGAGCCGCAGGAGCAGCAGCCGGCTCTGGACGCGGCGGCGGCGCCGCCCCCTCGGGACGAGGGCCGCCCGCTGGCGGCGCGCCCGCCAACCGTTCCGCCCGACGCACCGCAGCCAACTCGCGCGCAAGACGCACCCGTTCCGCCTGTTCCGCCCGACGCGCCTCCCGCTCCTCTTCCGTCATATCCTCCAAGCGACGACGCTCCGGTGCAGCCGCCTGCGATTCAGCCGCCGCTTCCTCCTCCTGCGCAACCTCCGGCTCCTCCGGCGGGTACTGCTTCGTAAAGAACTCAACATCCACACCCTGCTCGATCTCGACCGGGGCCAGCGGATGACTCTTCCGCAGCGGATGGATGTCCAAATCCTCATCCAGCAACAGGTTGCGCGGATCCGGATGCCCCACAAACTCGATCCCGAACATCTCGCGGCACTCGCGCTCCGCCCAGTCCGCCATCCGGTAGAGATCCGTCACCGATTCCACCACCGCCCCCTCCGAGGGCAGCCACGACTTGATCGTCACCGCCTGCCGCAGCGGAATCGAATACAGGTGATACACCAACTCCAAGCCGCCCTCGGGCTCGCGCTGCGGCCAATCCACCGCCGTCAGGTTGCGCAGCAGATTCATCTGCAAACGCGAGTCGTCCCGGCCCCGCTCCAACACCTCGTGAATCGCGTCCGCCGAAATCGTCAACGCCACATCGTCGCCCTTGGTCAGCACCGCCTCAAACGGAATCAGCGGCATCACCAACCGGTACGTGTCCGCAATGGAGCCCGGCGGCGGCTCAAGCACGGCGGGCGGATCGTCGGCGGCGCGGCGGCGGCGTGTGGTCATAACCCGTCTGCCTCAGTATCCCCGCGACCGCTCTTCGACGATCTTCTCCTGCAACGCCAGCAGACCGTCAATCAGCGCCTCCGGCCGCGGCGGACACCCCGGCACATACACATCCACCGGCACGATGTTGTCCACCCCCTGCACCACTCGGTCGTACTGCGTGTACGGCCCCCCGTTGGTCGCGCACGCGCCCATCGAAATCACCCACTTCGGATGCGGCATCTGCTCGTAGAGCAGCTTCACCGCCGGTGCCATCTTCTTCGTCACCGTCCCCGCCACGATCATCACGTCCGACTGCCGCGGCGATGGCCAGGGCACGATCCCGAACCGGTCAAGATCGTGATTTGCCATATAAGTCGCGATCATCTCGATCGCGCAGCAAGCCAGACCGAACGTCATCGGCCACAGCGACGACTTCCGCGCCGCCGAGATCAACGCCTCCGCCGGAGCCTGCATCACTCCCGGCAGCACCATTTTGTAGGGCACCACCGGCGGCGCGTCGTCGATCGCCTGCAAGCGCAGCGATTCCGGCGAGATGATCACCGGCGTCGGATCCCCCATCTGCCCGGGCGGTTGTTGTGTGGTCATCTCAGTTGCTCTTCCAATCGAACACGCCCTTGCGCCAGGCGTAGGCGAGCGCGACCAGCAGCGTGCCGATGAACAGCACCATCTGCCACAAAATCACCTTGCCCAAGTCGGCGTCAATCAAGCCCAGGAACGAGACCGCCCACGGGAACAGGAACACCACCTCCACGTCAAACACCAGAAACAGCAGCGCATACGTGTAGTAACGCACATGCACCTGCGCCCAGTTCCGCCCAATCGGCAGCATCCCGCACTCGTAGACCTGACCCTTCAGCGCCGTCCGCCGCTGCGGAGCCAGCAGCTTCGTCGCCAACAGCGCCGTCAGCACCAGCATGATCCCTACCGGGATCGCCACCAGCACCGCGCCATAGTTCTCAAACAGCTCCGACACATCATCCTCCGCACCCGCCGACGCCCCCAACTCCGTGCAAGGCGGCACCAGCGATGCATCGGGATCGTACCCGCACCCCAATCAGATGGTCAACGCCTACCCCCACTTCTGCCCTCTTCAACCCACCACTCCGTCATACCCATGCCCAACCAACTCCGCCATCCCTGCGCCCAGAGCTCCGTCATACCCGCGCCCCGTCGCGGGTATCTCGATGTGAGCACTATCAACCCCCAACCCCACCTCCCCAATCTCCCCCAAGAAACCTCTCTCCCTCAAGGGGGAGATGCCCCAAAGGAGCAGAGGGGGTGAAACGCCACACCCAGCACAGACGCCCCGCACCTCCCTCCCCGCCCCCACTTCCGTCATACCCGCGCTCCGTCGCGGGTATCTCGCCGTGACCAGCACCCAACCCCCAAACCGACAACCACAACACACTCCCAAATTACCCACCCGAACATCAGAACATATAAACTCACCTATCCGAAACGTAGGTTCCCAAGAAAGGAACAGCCCCATGCCCTTCCCCCACACCTACCAGTCCAGCATGACCGGCGTCGGCCAACTCGCCCACTCCAACGAAGCCGGCCACGTCCGCATCAAAGCGCTCGCCCTCCTTATCCGCGAACTCTCCCCCTCCAACGCCAAGACCCGCGAGATCCACCACGCGCTCGACCTCGAACCCCATCCCGAGCCATCCCCCAAACCCCGAGCCAACCACTCCCCCAGACTGCCCGAAGCCCCGCTCACTTCCGAGCAGAAGAAGGAGCTCCACCTGCACCCGCACGCCATCGCCGTGGCCCTCATGCGCGGCGAAGACGTGCCCCTGCCGGACGACGACGACAGCCTCGAGGAAGAGGAAGAGCCGCAGTAACCCCCCGACCGCAAGCGGCGACCCCATCTCGTTTTTTTCTCACAGCCCCCGTCAGGCCGCGAACCGCGACCGCCCAGTCCCTACCGTGCTCAAAATCAGCGCTCACCCACCGACAACCCCCGCTCATACCGCCACTCCACCGTCTCGTTCACATCCGCCAACGACCGCTCGCCCGTCCGCGCATACCCGCTCCGCTCATACAACCGATGCGCCTCCGCAAACTCCGTGTCGCTCCACAGCACCACCCGCTCGCAACCCTGCGCTGCCGCCCACTCCTCGCCCGTCCGCAGCAGCGCCCGCCCCAACCCCCGCCCCCGCAACTCCGCGTCCAGATACAACCGATGCAACTCCGCAACCCCCTCCTCAATCAGCTCCGCCGCAATCGAACCCACCACCGTCCCCGCCTCGTCCCGCATCACCCACAACTGACCAGTCGGCGGCGCATACGGATACCTGTCGCCCAGGAAATCCCAGAACTCCTCCTCCGGCTCCCAGGTGAACCCGTACTCGTCGAACACCCGGTGGATCAGCTCGATCACCTCCGGCGCAGCTTCCGCGCCCGCCGCCGCGATCTCATATGCCATCGCCCGCTACCCTGCCTGAACAGACCGATCCCACTCAGAGACTAAGCCAGGAGCGAACTCATGGGACCCCTCACCGGCATCCGCATCATCGAATTCCAGGGCATCGGCCCAGGACCCTTCTGCGGCATGATCCTCTCCGACATGGGCGCTGACATCGTCCGCATCGACCGCGCCTCCAACGCCCCCGCCGAAGCCCCCGCCAACCCGCCGGGCGACCTGCTCGCCCGCGGCCGACGCTCCATCGCCCTCGACCTCAAAAACCCCGAAGGCGTTGAAGTCGCGCTCAAGCTGATCGAAGGCGCCGACGCCCTCTTCGAAGGCTTCCGTCCGGGTGTCATGGAACGCCTCGGCCTCGGCCCCGACGTCTGCCTCGAACGCAACCCCCGCATCGTCTATGGACGTATGACCGGCTGGGGCCAGGAAGGCCCCTACGCGCAAATGGCCGGCCACGACATCAACTACATCTCCCTCGCCGGCGCGCTCGCGCCCATCGCCCGCAAGGGCCAAGCTCCCGTCCCCCCGCTCAACCTCGTCGGAGACTTCGGCGGCGGCGGCATGTACCTCGCCGTCGGGATGCTCGGCGCCTTGATCGAAGCCCAGCGCAGCGGCAAGGGCCAGGTCGTCGACGCCGCCATGGTCGACGGCGCATCCTCCCTCATCACCTCCGTCCACGCCGGACTCGCCTCAGGCGGCTGGAGACGCGGACGCGCCGCCAATGTGCTCGACACCGGCGCACACTTCTACGACGCCTACGAAACCCTCGACGGCAAGTACGTCTCGATCGGCTCGATCGAGCCGCAGTTCTACGCCGAACTCCTGCACCTCCTGGGCCTCGAAAACGAAGACCTGCCCCACCAGATGGACAACACCCGCTGGCCCGAACTCAAAGCCCGCGTCGAAGCCATCTTCCGCACCAAAACCCGCGCCGAGTGGGAAACCATCTTCGAAGGCTCCGACGTCTGCTTCGGCCCCGTCCTCGAACCCTGGGAAGCCCCCAACCACCCCCACGCCAAAGCCCGAGGCGCATTCGAAG
This sequence comes from Dehalococcoidia bacterium, assembly GCA_963555985.3. GTDB lineage: Bacteria > Chloroflexota > Dehalococcoidia > Bin125 > Bin125. The sequence continues at coordinate 2,838,309 of OY820591.1, read as the reverse complement.
AGGTCGCCGGAGTCGTCCAACCCGCCCCAGCCCCCCGCTTCAGCCGAACCCAAAGCGAAATCCAGGGCCCGCCCGCCTACCCCGGCCAACACACCGACGAAATCCTCAACGAACTCGGCCTCAACGGAAACACCAGCGAAGAACTCAAAACCACCGGAGCCGTCGCCTAACCCCCGTCATACCCGCGCCCAGAGCCCCGTCATACCCACGCCCAGAGCTCCGTCATACCCGCGCCCCGCCGCGGGTATCTCGCCGTTCACAGCACCCAACCCCCAACACAATTCCCCTCTCCCCCCCTTGCGGGGGGAGATGTCCCGTAGAGCCTGCCCCCGCGAAGGCGGGGGGACAGAGGGGGGGGAACACCCCGTCCGCCAACCCCAATACACGCGCACGACAGCCCGTCTCCCAACGTGCTACAACTGACCCTCCACGCCTGAACCACGGCCGGAGACCTCATGCAGATCACCGACTACCGCCTCTACCCAGCCATCCAGGCCCAACCCTCCGAGTGCGCCAAAGTCCTCAGCAGCGTTCAGCCGTTCGAGCAGGCCGCCGAGACGCTCGCTCAAGCGACGCGTGTCTGGACCGTCGGCATCGGCACCTCCTACAACGCCGCCAACGCTGCCGCCTGGATGCTCCGCGCCGCCGGACTCAACGCCCGCCCACTCACTAGCATGGAGTTCGCCTTCTGGCCTCCGCTCGCGGCCGGCGACGCCGTCCTCCTCTTCGCTCACACCGGACGCAAGACCTACAGCGGCTTCGCGCTCGATATTTGCATCGAGCGAGCCGCGCCCACTGTGGTCATCACCAAGATCGACACCGGCTTCGACCTCGACAGCTTCCCGCCCACGGTGACCACGCTCCACACCACCACCCAAGACCCGTCCGCGATGTACACGGTCTCCCACACCACCGCGATGACCGCAGCCGCAATCATCGCCGACCAGCTCAAACCCGGATCGTTGGGCGACATCGCCGCGATCCCGTCCGCGCTGGCCTCAGCGCTCGAACGTGAAGCCGAAATCGCCGAAATCGCCGCCGAGTGGTCGTCCGGCGCGTTAATCGCCCTGGGCGCGGGCCCGATGCTCGCAGCCGCCGAAGAAGCCCACATCAAGATCGCCGAAGCCTCCCGCCGCGCCGTACGCCATCAAGAACCGGAATCGTTCCTGCACGGCCCCGCCGTCCAACTCCTCGAAACCGACCGCATCCTCAGCTTCGCCGCCAACGACCAATCCGCAGAACGAACCCGAGCGATCACCCAGTTGACGATGGACATGGGCTGCGCCGCCGCCTGGGTCGCGCCCGAGAGCGCGCCCGCCCCCGAGTCCGCCCGTCACCTGACCCTGAGCGAACTCTCGCCCCCGCTCCTGCCCATCCCCGCCGCCGTCCCCGCCCAACTCCTCGCCGCCCATCTCGCCGCCAACGACAACATCAACGCCGACGACTTCCGCACCGACGTCCCCGAATTCCGCGACGCGCTATCGAAGCTGCCGCTCTGACCGACTGCTTCATGCCAACCTCCTCCGTCATTCCAGGCTTGACCTGGAATCTCGTTCGGAGTTCGGTCTATCTGGTCGGGCGAGATTCCAGCTTTCGCTGGAATGACGAGAGCAGCGGGAATGCCAATCTGCAAAAGCCTCCGCAGGCGGGAATCCATGCGGCGTACCGAGCGGGACGTGGATTCTCGCTTGCGGAGACCTGCATAAAACTCTCCCCCCGCATCGCGGGAGAGATGTCCCGAAGAGCCTGCCCTCGACTCGATCGGGAGACAGAGGAGGGTCCGCCCAGACAGCCCAGCCTCAGCCCAACGCCGAAATCCGCTCCTCCAACGCCGACCGCTGACGACGCAGCTCCTCCGCCAACTCCTCTGCCTGACGCACCACCCGCTCCGGAGCCTTGCTCCGAAAATTCGGGTTCGCCAGCTTCGCCTCCGACCCCTTCAAGCGCCCCTCAATCCCCGAAAGCTCCTTCGCCAGCCGCGCACGCTCCTGCTCAAGATCGACCAGCCCGCCCAGCGGCAGAATCACCTCAGCCGCCGGCAGCACCGCCGACGCAATCTGCTCACTCGGCGCAGACTCGCGCTCAGCCACCACAGACAGCGGACGCGCCCGCGCCAGCACCTCAATCACCGCCGCCGAATCCGCAACTGCGACAGCCGACTCAGCCTGCGGCCAAACATACGCCTCCACCCAACGCCCAGCCTGCACCCGATAGTCCGCCCGCAATTGCCGAACCGCAGTCACCACAGACTGCACTGCGCCGAACTGCCCCTCAGCCTCAGCGTCGCGCATCCCGTCGCCCGGCCGCGGATAGCGCGCCCCAATCAGCGCCTCACACCCGCCCTGCTCAGGCAGCCGAACGCGCAACTGCTGCCAGATCGCCTCGGTGATGAACGGCATCCACGGATGCAGCAGCCGCAAACCCCCATCCAGCACATGCGCCAGCACCGGCAGCGGCGTGGCGTCGCCCGCTCGCAGCCGCACCTTCGACGCCTCCACGTACCAGTCGAAGAACTCGCTCCAGAGGAAGTCCTGAATCTGCCGCCCCGCCTCCCCCAACTGATACTGCGTCAACAGCTCATCAACCGCAGTCGTCACCGCCTCCAGCCGCGACAAAATCCAGCGATCCTCAAGCGCCCTCGCCTCAGGTTCGCCCACCGAGCCGTCCCCGGCCGCGGACAGTTCACCCAACACGAACCGCGCCCCGTTCCAGAGCTTGTTCGCAAAGTTGCGCGCCCCCTCCAGTCGTTCGTCGGTCAAACGCATGTCGTTGCCCGGCGTCGAACCCGTTGCCAGCGTGAAGCGCAGGGCGTCCATCCCGAATTGATCAGCCTTCTCCAGCGGATCGACCACGTTGTCAAGCGACTTCGACATCTTCCGGCCCTGCGCATCGCGCACCAGACCGTGCAGATAGACCGTCTTGAACGGCGGGCCGCCCATGTTGTAGCAGCCCAGCATGATCATCCGCGCCACCCAGAAGAAGAGGATGTCGTAGCCCGTCTCCATCACCGAAGAGGGATAGAAGCGCGCCAGATCATCGGTCTGGTCGGGCCAACCGAGGGTCGAGTGCGTCCACAACCCGCTCGAAAACCAGGTGTCGAGCACGTCCGGGTCCTGTACCAAATCACTCCCACCGCAAGTCGGACACGAGCTCGGATCGTCGTAATCAACGATCGGGTGCGAACCCTCGTCGATCGTGATCTCGCCGTCATCGCCGACGATGATCGCGTCCGCATCGCACTCACGGCAGTACCAGGCCGGAATTCGGTGTCCCCACCACAACTGCCGCGAGATGCACCAGGGGCGAATGTTGTCCATCCATTGCAGGTAGACCCCGGTCGAACGCGCGGGAACGATCTCAACTTCACCCTCACGCACGACCCGCGCCCCCTCAGCGGCCAACTCGGTCGTATCCACGAACCACTGGTTCGAAACCAACGGCTCCACCGGAATGCCCGAACGCTGCGAGTGACCCACGTTGTGCAGGTGCGTTTCCGTCTTGACCAGGTACCCGTCTTCCTCCAGATGCTGCGCCACCAGACGGCGCGCCTCGTCCCGGTTCATGCCGGCGTAGAGTCCAGCCTCCGGGGTCATTGTGCCGTCCCAATCGACCACCCGGATCGGCTCCAGCCCATGCCGCTCCCCGATCTCGAAGTCAAGCTGATCGTGCCCCGGCGTGATCTTCAGCGCGCCGGTCCCAAACTCCAGATCAACGGCGCTGTCCGGGATGATCGGAATCAGCCGCTCGAACCCACGCAGCGGCAGCCGCACGAGGCGGTCGTGATGCGGCTGCCAGCGTTCGTCGTCCGGATGCACCGCAATCGCCACGTCGGCCATGATCGTCTCCGGCCGCGTCGTCGCGATCGTCACCTCGTCATCCAGTTCCTGCCCGCGCTCATCCACGAACGGGTAGCGGACGTGCCAGAGATAGCCCTGCTCCTCCTGGTACTCCACCTCCACATCCGAGAGCGCCGTCAGCAATTGCGGGTCCCAGTTAATGATCCGCGCCCCGCGATAGATCCGCCCGTCGTTGAACAAATCCACAAACGTCTTCCGCACCGCCCGCCGAGGCGTGTCGTCAAGCGTGAACACGACTCGCTCCCAATCGCACGACGCCCCCATCCGCCGCGCCTGCGACGTAATCCGAGGCCGCGTCCGCCCAACCCAATCCCAGACCCGATCGAGAAACTCCTCACGCCCCAGATCGTGCCGCGTCTGGCCCTCCCGCGCGAGTTGCTGTTCAACCACGCTCTGGGTGGCAATTCCGGCATGATCCAGACCGGGCAGCCAGAGCGCAGGCTGGCCCAGCATCCGCTGCCAGCGCACCAGCGCATCCTCAATCGTCAACGTCACCGCATGGCCAAGGTGCAAAGCCCCCGTCACGTTCGGCGGCGGCATGATCACCGTGAACGGCTCACCCTCGCCCTCCCTGGGAGCGAACCAACCGCCTTGCTCCCAGAATTCGTAGATCGGATCTTCGACGATCGAGGCGTCATAGGCGCTGGAAAACGCCTCCTGGCTGATGGCGGCGGCGTTGGTCACGGTGCCAGTCACAGTGTTGGTCCCATCACGGCGAATCGGTCAAGCGAGTGCGTGGAATCTCGAAGCGGCGGGGGAAATCGAACGGCGTGTTTGGGCCCGACCGGCGCGCCCGCCGCGCGCCAACCGGACCTAGCCTACGGCTACCACCACCGCCTCAATCACGTCGTCCTCATCTTCGCCGGTTGCCGACGCCCCATTCGAGTTGGCGCCGTTGGATCGAGCCGGGTTCAGTGCGGCTTCGTCGGCCGCCCGTTGCCGGCGGCGCTGACGCGCCAGCTCGAGCTCGCGCAGCATGTCGAGTCCCAACCGAGTGTCGCTGGCGACTCGTGCCGGATCCTGGCGCTCAAGGCGTCGCCGGAAGAGCCAATAGGTGAACGCTTGCGACTCACTCTGACTCATCCGGTCGGTGTCGGGACGGCTGCCGGCGGCGCGGAACTCGCGCAGCAGATCGGCGTGGCGCGAGCCGTAGATGCGCCCGAAGACGTCCTGTTCGAGGTCGATCCGGGCGTGGGAGAAGGCCACGCCGCCGCGCTCTTTGAGCAGGGTCCGCTCGACGGCGAGGTGGAGGGCTTGCTCGACTCGCACGCCGTAGAGGAAGTTGAGATGCGCCCAGTACTTCTCCGGACCCAGGCGGCGCTTGAATTCGTCCTCGCTGAGGGCGACCGGCGGGAGTTCGTCGAGCAGCAAGGCCTCGATCTCGTGGAGCGGCAGCAGCGCGGGCGGCATGGCGTCGCAGAGACGCTCTGCCAGCAGGAGCCAATCGAATGCCTCGCGCTCGATCAAGAAGACGTACTCGCGATCGCCGACGCGCTCGCGCGGCAAGCGCCAGTCGCGGATGCAATCGAGCAAGGAGTCGAACCAGAGACGGCCGCCGCGCAACTCCAACTCGAAACGGATCAACAGGTCATCGGCGTTGCGTTCAGCCAGCGCCGCCTGTGCCGCTTCGGCGGCTGCATCGGCGATGTCGTCCGGGTCGTCAAGTCCGTCCAGCAGATCATCGAGTTTGTCCGGGTCTTCGCTGAATCCGCTACCGGGACTCTGCGCAGGATCGCCGACTCCGTCGGGAAACGGCGACGCGATCGGCTCGGCCTCCACAAGCTCACGACGATCGGAGTTGCGCGCCATCGCTCAGGCCGCCTTGCCGTGACAGCGCTTGTACTTGCGCCCCGAACCGCAGGGACAGGGCGCGTTGCGGCCCACCTTCTGCGCGCCCGTGCCTGCACGCGGCGCGGTCGCTGTAGCAGTGCCGCCGCCCGACTCGCGCACGTTGCTCACCTGCACCGACTGTGGACGCGCCGGCGCCAGCGCCGCTCGCCGGCGCCGTCCTCCCGAACGGGCCGCCTGTGCAGACACGCCGGCTCGAGACACATCCGCTCCCGCAGCGGCTGGAACTGTCTGATCGACCTGTGCCGCCGCGTGCATCGCCGCCGCCGAAACTTCCCGCTTCAGCGCCGACACCAGCTGATCGAACATGTCGAACGCTTCGCGCTTGTAAGTCACCAGCGGATCCTGCTGGCCATACGCCTGCAAGCCCACGCCCTGGCGGAGCGAGTCGATCTCGGTGAGGTGCCGGATCCAGAGCCGGTCGAGGGTGCGTAGCACTAGAGCGCGCAGCAATTCGCGCCAGCTCTCGGAGCCGCGCACGCGCTCGGCCAGTTCCTCGACCTTGACGGCGGCGTGCTCCTGCAATGACTCGACGCATTCGTCCAATTCGGCTCCGTCAAGCGCGTTCCGATCCAGACCTTCCAGCGGCATCAACTGGGCCGCTTCCTGCCAGAACTCGTCGGCGACGGTGTGATCCCAGAGGCTGGCGGACATCGCTTCGCCAAGTTCCTCGATCGTCGCCTGGAGCATGTCGCCGACGATCTCCGCCAGATCATCCTTCGCTGTCAGCACCTTGTCGCGCTCCGTGTAGATCACCTCGCGCTGACGGTTGATCACGTCGTCGTAGTCGACCAGGTGCTTGCGAATGTCGAAGTGGTAGGTCTCCACCTTCTGCTGCGCCTGCTCCAGCGCCTTGCCCACCATCCCCGACTCCAACGGCGTGCCATCCTCGAGTCCCGCCTTCTCCAACATCCCCGGCAGCCAATCGGGTGTGAAACGCTTCATCATCCCGTCCTCAAACGAGACGTAGAAGCGGCTGGAACCGGGATCGCCTTGCCGTCCTGAGCGACCGCGTAACTGGTTGTCGATCCGCCGCGACTCGTGCCGCTCGGTACCGATCACCGCCAGACCACCCCGATCCGCGACCAATTCGCCCAGCTTGATGTCGGTACCGCGTCCAGCCATATTCGTCGCGATCGTGACCGCGCCCGGCTCTCCGGCGCGGGCGATGATCAGCGCTTCGCGTTCGTGCTGCTTGGCGTTCAGCACTTCATGCGATACCCGCCGGCGGCGCAGCATATTCGAGAGCCGCTCCGACGTTTCCACTGACGCCGTACCTACCAGCACCGGCCGGCCCTCGGCGCTGAGATCGGCGATCTCCTCAATCGCCGCTTCGAACTTGGCCTTCTCTGTACGGAAGACGAGGTCGTCCTGATCGTCGCGGACCATGTCGCGGTGGGTGGGTACGACGACCACATCGAGCCCGTAAATCTTGTGCAGTTCTTCCGCTTCGGTCGCCGCCGTACCGGTCATCCCCGCCAGCTTCGCGTACATACGGAAGTAGTTCTGATAGGTGATCGTGGCCAGAGTCACTGTTTCGCGTTCGACCGAGACTCCCTCTTTCGCTTCAATCGCCTGGTGCAGACCTTCCGAGTAGCGGCGGCCGTCCATCATCCGGCCGGTGAACTCGTCGACGATCACGACCTTGCCCTGACGGACTACGTAGTCGCGGTCGCGCTGGTACATGAACTGGGCCTTGAGGGCGGCATCGAGGAAGCGGGTCAGCCGCGCACTCTCGCCCTCGAAGAGGTTGTCGATCCCCAGTTGGTCCTCAACTCTCCCGATCCCCTCCTCGGTCAGCGCCACTGTCCGAGATTTCGGATCAGGCGTGAAATGGGTCTCGGACTGCAACCCGCGCACGAGATTGGCGAAGACTCGATAAGTGTCGAGCGACTCCTCCGCCTGGCCGCTGATGATCAGGGGGGTGCGGGCCTCGTCGATCAGGATGTTATCGACCTCATCGACGATCGCGTAGGCGAGCGGGCGCTGCACCTTCTCGCTGGCCAGCATGACCATGTTGTCGCGCAGGTAATCGAAGCCGAATTCGTTGTTGGTGCCGTAGGTGATGTCGGCCTGGTAGGCCTCCTGGCGGGTGCAGGGGTGGAGCATGTTGAGGTCGCCGAGTTCGCGGCGGCGGCGAAGTTCGTCGGGGTCGAGGCCGGCTTCGTCCTCGTCGGTTTCGATGGTCGAATCGGCCTCAGGATCGAAGAGGAACGCCGCGCGGTGCTGCAAGACGCCTACCGACAGTCCCAGCGCGTGATAGATCGGTCCCATCCATTGGGCGTCGCGCTTGGCCAGGTAGTCGTTCACCGTGATCAGGTGCGCGCCGTCGCCTTCGAGCGCGTTCAGGTAGAGCGCCAGCGTCGCCACCAGGGTCTTGCCCTCGCCCGTCCGCATCTCGGCGATCTTGCCCTGGTGAAGCACGATCCCGCCCACCATCTGCACGTCGTAGTGGCGCATCTCCACCTGCCGCCAGGCCACCTCGCGGACGACTGCGAACGCTTCGGGCAGGATGTCGTTCAATCCTGCCCCGTCTTCGAGTCGGGCAATGAATTCGGCAGTCTTGGCCTTCAGTTCGTCGTCGCGCAGGCGGCGAATCTGGTCTTCCCACTCGCTGATCCGCTCAACTGCGCCGGACAGCTTCTTTACCTCACGTGCGTTGGCGTCGCCCAAGAGCGACCCGGCCCGCTTCTTCGCCCGATCCAACAAACCCATCGATTGCAGTCCAATCAGCTCAGCGCCCGCTCAGGGGCATACTGATCCATCATAACGGCGGAGACGGCGCGAATCTCCGGTCAATCCACGATCTCATCAATTGCAGTCCCAGACATCGCCCGCAAACACCAGCCAGCGACCATTCGGCGACCATTCCCCGCGCACGTACTCGCCACAGCCGTTCGTGTACGCGCGGTACGACTCCTGCATAGCCCCGGATCGATCCAAGACCAGAAACTCGGCGTAGAGCCACACCACTGGACCGAACGACGTTTGCGGGAATGCGGCGTAGCCGTCCTGATCAACCCGATCGACGGCCCGCACGACCCGCGTCAGCAGCTGCTCCCCATCCGGCGACCACGCGAGTGGGACCATTCCCCCAAACAGACCATCCGAACCCGAGCGAACTACAGTCGCCTCGCTCGACTCCCGCTCGACGATGTACAGAGCACCATCTGCGCCGACGACGGCGAAACGCTCGCTGCCGGAGTCCCAGAGGGCGCGAAGCGACGGAGAACGTCCGGCTGGCAGTTTGACCGCTCCAATTCGCTCCGCGCTGTTCGCTTCGGTCGAATAGAGAACCAATGCCCCTGCGGCCGAAGCGAACAGCGCGAAGCCCCCATCGGACGACCACTGCGCCCGCCAATCACCCTCATCGAGAGACATGGGCAAGGCCGCGATCCGCGCTGCATCCAGATCGATCCGAAACCAGCCCTCGTCACCGCCGGCGAGCGCGGTCGTCTCGGTTGGCGACCAACGGATGTATTGGACCGCCCCAAGGTCGAGCTCGAGTTCTTGCAACAGTTCACCGGTTGGCGAGATTCGCAGAAGCATGTCGTCCGAGGCCAAGAACGCAAGCGTCGAATCGGCCAACCAGACCGGCCAAGCCCGCCCGATCGGCGGCAGTTCCGACTGCCCACCTTGAATGTCCAGTACGAACCAGCGGCCTGACGGTTCGTCGCCGCGGACATCCAAATACGACAGCAGGTAGCGCGAATCGGGTGACCAGCGCAGCGACGGATCGGTCGGATGGTGGGTGAAGTAGAAGCGATTCACGCCTTCGAACGTCAGCGGCTCGCCCTCCTCGTCGACCGGCCACACCTGCACGACGCGGGGCCGCTCCCACGCGATCATCCCATCCTCCGCGTATTGCGGCTGGCCAATCGCGACATACGAACCGTCGGAGGAGAAGACCGGCTTGAACGAAGCCTCCGTAATCCGGCGCAGGACGCCGCTGTCCGGATCCCAGTGCCAGACGCCGTTGTTGTTCGCGCCTACGATCGTACTGTCCGCGCGCCACTGCCAGCGCGACATTCGCTGGATCGCAGCAAACTCACCGTCCGGACCAATCGCTTCCGTTCCACTCGCGACCAACACGGGAGCCTCCGGCGCGTCGGAGCCGATTCCGACACTGCCCCGCTCGACCCAAACCACCGGCGGATTCACTTGGCCCAGACGGACCGCGATGTAACCCCCGTTGAGCGAGCGTCCGACCACTGGATACTTCGTAGGCGCCTCGCCCCAGCGCCGCACAATTCGGAATCCGTTCTCGTGACCGGGCCAGGCTCGAATGCCGATGCTGAACCAGTCGTGGCTGGCCATCACCGGCTCGGGTCCGGCCTGGGGCGCGTTCGCCAGCACGGGCAATCCTGCGACCACTTCCACCGTCGTCACTCCCTCTGATTTCAACCAGATCAGACCTTCATCCCCCGTTACTGCTCGCACGGCGATCCAGGTTCCGTCCTCGGAGCGTCCGACCATGCGATAGCGCGGCGACTGGTCGTTGGGCCGGATCTGTCCATCCGACGAATCGACGCCCGAGCTTGGCCACCAGGACGGCAGTGTCAGTACGGGCTGCTGCTTGACCAGTGGGCCGCCGCCGACATCGCCGGGGAAGCGTCCGACCTCAACGGCGGACCAGCGCACGGGCGGATCGTCCGGGGTTCGGGGAGCGGAGCGGATTTCGACTGGAGGAGTCGCCGCCTGATTCGCGTCCTGTTCAGCCTGTTCTTCACCGTCGCAGGCGATGATCAACATCATCCCAAGCACAATCGCCGCCAGTCTCCGGATCATTCCCATGGGCAGTTCGACTCTCACGTCGCAGGGACGTCGTGTCGATGGCTCAGCAAGGCTCAAGCGGAATTGCTAGCAGCGTCGTTGCGAAGATCAACAAGCCGCACACGTCGCGCCCCACGCAATCCGGGCTCTCTACCGAAACAGCGCTCCGACCGAATCGCCCTCGTGAATGCGGCGGATCGCCTCGCCCAGCAATGGCGCAATTGAGACGATTTCCAGCCCGCACATGGCCCCGTTATTCGGCGGGGGCAGCGTGTCCGTCACTACGACCTTGCTAATCGGACTCGCGGTCAGACGTTCCAACGCCGGATTCGAGAGCACGCCGTGCGTCGCCGCGCCGTAGATTTCCTGTGCGCCCTCGTTGCGCAGCAGTTCCGCCACTTGCACCAACGTCCCCGCCGTATCGATCTCATCGTCGATGATCAGCACGTCTCGGCCTGCGACTTCGCCGATCAGCTGCATCGCTTCGGCCCGATCCTCATTACCGCTGCGGCGTTTCTCACTGATCGCCAGAGGCACTCCCAAGCGATCCGCCGCTGCACGCGCCCGCTTCGCCGAACCCAGGTCCGGCGACACCACCACTCCGTCGAAACCTTCCTGCTCAAAGTGATCAACCAAGAGGCGCTGACCAGTGAGCTCGTCGGTGGGGATGTGGAAGAAGCCTTGGATCTGGCCGGCGTGCAGGTCCATCGTCAGCATTCGGTCGGCGCCGGCGGTTTGGATCAGATCGGCAAACAGTCGGGCGGTGATCGGAACTCGGGGCTGATCTTTCTTGTCGGAGCGCCCGTAGGCGAAAAAGGGCACGACGGCCGTAATTCGGCCGGCGGAGGCGCGGCGGGCGGCGTCGATCATGATCAGCAGTTCCACCAGATGATGGTTGACCGGACGCGCCCCCGGCTGGATCAGAAAGACATCGCGCTCGCGAATGTTTTCCAGGAGCTGCACGAAGGTGTTGCCATTGGCGAAGTCGAACACGTTCGCGCGTCCCAGGGGGACCTCGAGATAAGCGCAGACATCGCGCGCCAGCTGCGAGTGGGCGTTGCCGCTGAAGACGACCGGCCGGCCGATGAAACGGCTCATCGCTGCCCTCCTGTGCTGCGCGCATTCGAGACGGGCGAGCACGCGCCCGCGCCCAAAACGGAAACAGGCGCGTCAAGCCGTGCGCGGCCCGTTGAATTCACGTTAGCTGCTGCCTCGGTAGAGAGTGCAGCAGGTTACGCAGGGTTGATACTGGAAGCGGCGGCCTCGCTTGCAGCAGCCCAATCGGTTGCGTACGATGCGCTCGTTAGCACTCGCACTGTGTGAGTGCCAGAACTCGAACCCAGACGTGCAGAGCAGAAGGACGACCCACCCATGGCCACCCGCCTTGAGCCACTGAACGACCGCATCGTGATCAAGCCCCTTCAGCAGGAGCAGGTGCTCTCCAGCGGCATCGTGATCCCCGATTCCGCCAAGGAAAAGCCGCAGCAGGGCGAAGTCATCGCCGTCGGCCCCGGCAAGCTCAGCGAAGACGGCAGCGGCCGGATTGAGATGAGCATCACGCTCGGCGACCGCATCCTCTACAAGAAGTACACCGGCCAGGAAATCCAGATCGACAACGAAGACCTGATCGTGCTCGAGGAGCGCGAGGTCCTCGCCAAGCTGATTGTCTAACCAAGGTCCGGCAACACACCGCTCAGCTACAAAGGAGCCAGTATGGCCAGCAAGCAACTCGCCTTTGACATGGAAGCCCGCAAGGCGCTCCGCGAAGGCGTGGACGCCCTCGCCGACACCGTCAAGGTCACCCTCGGCCCGCGCGGTCGCAACGTCGTGCTCGACAAGAAGTTCGGCGCGCCGCTGATTATCAACGACGGCGTCACGATCGCGCGCGAGATCGAACTCGAGGAGCCCTTCCGCAACATGGGCGCTCAACTCGCCAAGGAAGTCTCGATTCGCACCAACGACGTGGCCGGCGACGGCACCACCACCGCCACCGTGCTTGCCCAGGCGATCGTCACCGAGGGTCTGCGCAATGTCGCCGCCGGGGCCGACCCGATGGCGCTCAAGCGCGGTCTCGACGACGGCCTCCGCGTCGTGGTCGACGAACTCCGCGACATGGCCGCCCCGGTCGAGAAGAAGGATGAGATCGCCGCCGTCGCCACGATCTCCGGCGACAACGAGGAAATCGGCGACATCATCGCGGATGTGATGGAGAAGGTCGGTAAAGACGGTGTGATCACCGTCGAAGAGGGCCAGGGCATCCGCATGGAGACCGAGTTCACCGAGGGGATGCAGATCGACCGCGGTTACGTCTCGCCCTACTTCGTCTCCAACAACGAACGCATGGAAGCCGCTGTTGACGACCCCTACATCCTGATCACCGACCGCAAGATCTCGGCAGTCCAGGATGTCGTGCCGCTGATGGAGAAGCTGCTCCAGATCACGCGCAACTTCGTGATCATCGCGGACGACGTGGACGGTGAAGCGCTGGCCACGCTCGTGGTCAACAAGCTGCGCGGCACGATCAACGTGCTCGCGGTCAAGGCCCCAGGCTTCGGCGAGCGGCGCAAGCAGCAACTCGAAGACATCGCCGTCCTCACCGGCGGCACTCTGATCACCGAAGAGCTCGGACGCACCCTGGAGCAGACCCAGGTCGCCGACCTCGGCCGCGCACGACGAATGGTTTCCTCCAAGGACGACACCACGATCGTCGAAGGCTCCGGCTCGGACGAGGCGATCCAGAATCGGATCAAGGAAATCAAGTCGCAGATCGACGCGACCGCCTCCGACTTCGACCGCGAGAAGCTCCAGGAACGGATGGCCAAGCTCGCCGGCGGCGTCGCCGTGATCAAGGTCGGCGCGCCAACCGAGGTCGAGCTGAAAGAGAAGAAGGCCAAGCTCGAGGACGCCCTCTCCGCCACCCGCGCGGCGGTTGAAGAAGGCATCGTCGTCGGCGGCGGCTGCGCTCTGCTGCGCGCCGACCGCGCGCTCGCTCCCCTCGACGAGAGCAGCAGCGGCGACCAGCGCACCGCCATCCGCCTGCTGCGGACTGCGCTTGAGTCGCCCATCCGCCAGATTTCGTCCAACGCCGGACAGGAAGGCTCGGTCGTGATCGGCCGCATCCGGCGCGAGGAAGACGACGCCTACGGCTACGACGCGAAGATGGACCGCTACGGCGACCTGCTCGAGTACGGCATCGTCGATCCGGTCAAGGTCTGCCGCTCGGCGCTGGAGAATGCTGTCTCGATCGCGGGCATGGTGCTGACCACCGAGTCGCTCGTGGCCGAAATCCCCGAGCCGCCGGCGATGCCCGCCGCGATGCCCGACATGGGCATGGACTACTAGCCCGACAGCCCAAATCGGCAGCCAAACAGCAGCCCCCGCGCCGACTGGCGCGGGGGCTGCTTCGTGTCAGCTTCCGCTTGGCGCGCAGCGCCGACTCTACTCCTCGTCCGGCACGGCGATGTAGCCGCCTTCCTCGTCGTAGCCGCTGATCCCGACGCCAACCAGATCGCCCTCGCCTTCGTCCTCGAGTCCGTAACCGAGTTCGCCGAAGTCGTCCTCGTCAGCCGAGAACGGCGCACCCCGATCCAGCATCGGCAGACCGGCCGAGAGCGGCAGCGGTTCCGGCGCCGGCAGCGGCGGCGCTTCGAACTCCGCTCGGGCTGGAATCATCTTGCCGATGATCACGTTCTCCTTGAGTCCGTCGAGGTTGTCGACCGCGCCGGTGATTGCAGCTTCGGTCAACACCCGTGTGGTTTCCTGGAACGACGCCGCTGAGAGCCAGGAATCCTGCGAGAGCGACGCCTTGGTCACGCCCAGCAGCACGGACTTGGCCGTCGCCTGGTTCTTGCCCTCCGCGAAGAGATGATCGTTGATCTCCTGGTAGGTGTGGCGATCAACCAGCTCTCCAGCCAGCCAATCGGAGTCGCCCGGATCCTCGACTTCGACCTTGCGCAGCATCTGGCGCACGATCACTTCGATGTGCTTGTCGTGGATCACCACGCCCTGCGCCCGGTAAACCTCCTGCACCTCGGTCACGAGGTAGCGGTGTACCGCATCTTCGCCCAAGATGCGGAGCATGTCCTGGGGGTTGAGCGGCCCTTGCGTGAGCGCTCGTCCGGCCTCGACGAACTCGCCCTCTTCGACCCGCAGACGGGCCGAAGCGGGAATGTCGTACTCCACCGTCTCGTGGGTCTCGTAGGAGATCGTCAGGATGCGTGAGCCGCGCTTGCGACTCACCCTGCCGCCGACTCGCGCGCGGACGCGGCGCGATTCCGGCTCTTCGTCTTCGTCGCCGGTGCGGGGCAGCCGCGCCAGCACGGCGTCCGCCTCAACTTCGTCGCCGTCTTTGACCAGCACGCGCGTGCCCGGCGTGAGCGGATACTCGTCGTGGTGCAGTTCGTCGGCGGTCAGGCGAACCTTGCGCAACTCGCCCTCGCGCAGCACCGACACAATCCCGTCAATGCCCGCGATCACCGCTTGACCCTTCGGCGAGCGAGCCTCAAACAGCTCCTCCACACGCGGCAGACCGGAGGTGATATCGGAGACGCCGGCGACGCCGCCGGTGTGGAAGGTGCGCATCGTCAACTGCGTACCCGGCTCGCCGATGCTCTGGGCCGCGATGATCCCGACCGCCGCGCCCTTTTCGACCAAGCGGCCGGAGGCGAGCGACTGCCCGTAGCACATCTGACAGAGGCCGTGCCGAGTCGGACAGACCATCGGCGAACGCACGTGGAAGGAGCGCACGCCGCGCTCGATCAGGTCGGTCACCGTTTCTTCGTCGAGCAACTGGTTCGCGCCGAGCAGCTCCACCGACGGATCCGCGGGGTCGTAGACCGCCGAGGCCGTGTAGCGACCAGTCACGCTCTCGTTGAAGGTGCGCAGAATGCCGTCGTCGTCGGTGTTGCCGATCGTGATGCCGGGGATCGGGCCGCCCTCAGGCGCACAGTCGTGCTCGCGGATAATCACATCCTGCGAGACATCGATCAGGCGGCGGGTCAAGTAACCGGAGTCGGCGGTTCGGAGCGCCGTGTCGGCCAGACCCTTGCGCGCGCCGTGAGTGGAGATGAAGTACTCGAGCACCGAGAGTCCGTCGCGGAACGAGGAGCGGATCGGCAACTCGATGATCCGGCCCGCGGGGTCGGACATCAGACCGCGCATTCCGGCCATCTGCCGCACCTGAGCCAGGTTCCCTTTCGCGCCGCTGGTCACCATCAGCTTGAGCGAACCGGGCTCGCGCAACTGTTCTTCCAACTGTTCCTGGATCTGATTGGTCGTCTGCGTCCAGACATTCACCGTCGCCTGATAGCGCTCGTCCTCGGTCATCAGACCGAGACCGTAGTCGTCGCGGATCGCTTCCACTTGGCGCTCTGCCTCGCGCAGCAGGTTCGGCTTCTGCGCCGGCGCGCGAAGCTCGTCGATCGCCATCGTCGCGCCCGACTGAGTCGCGTAGCGGAACCCGATCGCCTTGATTCGGTCTGCCATCTCGGCGGTCTGCTCTGGCCCCAACAAGCGGTAGCAGGTCGTGATCAGACGTTTGAGTTCCTTCTTGTCGAGCTCCAAGTTGATCTCGCTGAAGGGAATTCCGTCCGGGATCACCTCGTCGAAGACGACGCGGCCGACGGTAGTCGAGACGACCTCGCTGGCGGTGCGTCCAGCGTCGCGAACCAAGATCGGCTCGTGCAGTTCGACCGCCTTGAGCGCGTAGCGCAGACGCACATCCTCGAACGAGGTGAAGATCTTGGCGACTGTCCCGTTGCCGCCTGCGCCGTTCGTTCCGTTGGCGCTGACCGGCGGCTCGAGGGTGAGGTAGTAGCAGCCGATCACCATGTCGAGCGTAGGCGCGACCGTCGGTTCACCGTTCGAGGGCAGGAGCAGGTTCTGGGTGCTCAGCATCACCTGGCGCGCCTCCGCCACTGCGTAGTGGCTGAGCGGGACGTGCACGGCCATCTGGTCGCCGTCGAAATCGGCGTTGAAGGCCGAGCAGACCAGAGGGTGAATCTGGATCGCGTTGCCGTCCACCAGCACCGGCTCGAACGCCTGGATGCCGAGACGGTGCAGAGTGGGCGCGCGGTTAAGCAGCACCGGACGCTGCTTCACGACCTCTTCTAGCACCTCCCAGACATCCTCGTGGTTGCGCTCCACCATCCGCTTGGCGCTCTTGATGTTGGCCGCCTTCTCGCTGCGTACGAGCGCATAGACGAGGAACGGCTTGAATAGCTCCAAAGCCATCCGGCGCGGCAGGCCGCACTGGTGCAGCTGCAACTCCGGGCCAACCACGATCACGGAGCGCCCCGCGTAGTCAACCCGCTTGCCGAGCAGGTTCTGACGGAAGCGGCCCTGCTTGCCCTTGAGCATGTCGGAGAGGCTCTTGAGCCGGTGATTGCCGCTGCCCGTGACCGGACGCCCGCGGCGGCCGTTGTCGATCAGCGAGTCGACCGCTTCCTGCAACATCCGCTTCTCGTTGCGGATGATGATCTCCGGCGCGCCCAGCTCGAGCAGGCGCTTGAGCCGGTTGTTGCGGTTGATCACCCGCCGGTAGAGGTCATTCAGATCGGAGGTGGCGAAGCGGCCGCCGTCGAGCTGAACCATCGGGCGCAGATCGGGCGGCAGCACCGGCAGCGCGCGGAAGAACATCCAGGTCGGGCTGTTGGTCGACTTGCGCAGCCCGTCCACGACCCGCAGCCGCTTCATCGCCTTCTTGCGGCGCTGACCGGCCTTGGTCTGGACTTCCACCTTGAGCGTCTCCGCCAGCGCATCGAGATCCATGCGGCTGACCAGCGAGAGAATTGCCTCCGCGCCCATCTCGCAGCGGACGACGCCCGGGTAGCGCTCCATCAACTCTTCGGCGCGCTGTTCGGCCAGAATCGCACGATCGAAGTCGCCCGTGGTCACTGGATCGAGGAGCGGTTCCAGATCGTTCTGGATCCGAGCTTCGAGTTCGGCTTCGGCGCGCTCTTCCAGCGTCATCAGCTGGTCGCGCATCCGCTCTTCCTGCTCGGCCACGTTGTCGCGAGCGGTCTGCTTGTCCGCGTCGGCGATGGCGCGCAGTTGCGCCTCTTCTTCGTCAACCGCGGCCTGCACCTGATCGAGCGCCGCGGCCAGCGTCGCATCGAGCCTGGGCGCCATCTCCGCCGCGTCAATCGGATCACCGCGCTTGGCGAACACGTCGTCGCCCAGACGCAGGTTGCGGCGGGCCTTCTTGCCGTCGAACTCTTCAATCGCCTCGCGCAGCGTGTCCGCGTCTTCGCGCAGCCGCGCGAACTGCTCATCGCGGCGGGTACGCACGCTCACGAGATCGTCCCAGAGGCGGGAATCGATGTCGTCGATCAACTTCTCGCGCGCCGCCGCCAGCTTCTCCTGGATCTCCTCCAGCCGCTGACGCTGATCTTCGATCGCGTCCTGCGCGTCCATACGCAGATACTCGATCGCCCGCTGCTTCGCCTCTTCGTCCACCTGCGTGATGATGTACTGCGCGAAGTAGATCACCCGCTCCAGCTTGCGCGGGGAGATATCGAGCAGCAGCGCGATCCGCCCGGGCGTACCCTTGACGAACCAGATGTGCGAGACCGGAGCTGCCAGCTCCACGTGCCCCATCCGCTCGCGGCGAACCTTGGATCGAGTCACCTCGACGCCGCATTTGTCGCAGATGATCCCGCGGTAGCGAACCCGCTTGTACTTGCCGCAGGTGCACTCGAAGTCCTTCTGCGGACCGAAAATCTTCTCGCAGAAGAGCCCATCCTTCTCAGGCTTGAGCGTGCGGTAGTTGATCGTTTCCGGCTTCAGCACCTCGCCGTACGACCAGTTCCGAATCTGCTCGGGCGAAGCGAGCGAGATCCGCATCGCGTCGAAGTCATGCGCCTTATCCACGAATCACGTCCTCTCCCTCGAAGCCCGAGAGGTTGATGCCGAGTTGCGGCAGGTCGTCGCGGCTGGCCGCTTCAAACTCCAGCCGCACATCCTTCTCACTGTTCAGAATCTCAATCGAGAGACCGAGGCTTTGCAGCTCTTTCTGCAAGACCTTGAACGACTCCGGCACCCCCGGATCGAGCACCGACTCGCCCTTCACGATCGCCTCGTAGGTCTTCACCCGACCCACGATGTCGTCGCTCTTGACGGTCAGCAGCTCTTGCAGCGTGTTCGCCGCGCCGTACGCCTCCAGCGCCCAAACTTCCATCTCGCCGAAGCGCTGCCCGCCGAACTGCGCCTTACCGCCCAACGGCTGCTGCGTGATCAGCGAGTAGGGTCCGGTCGCGCGGGCGTGGATCTTGTCCTCGACCATGTGGCTCAGCTTGAGCAGGTAAATGTAGCCAACCGTGACCGGTTGGTCGATCCACTCGCCCGTGCGTCCGTTGATCAGGCGCTGCTTGCCGTAAATCGGGGGCGAACCCTTGCTCTCGCGCACGGCCTGCATCGCCTTATCGATCAACGTCTGCGGCGCGAAGTGGCGGGCCGAACGCGGCTCGCCGAGCTCGATCAGCCATTCCGCCAGCGCCATCCGGCTGGCCGCGCCAATGTGTTCCCTGCTGAACGCCTCCGTGATCGCCTCATCGCCGTACCCCCGCGCCGAGAGCCAGGCCTCGGTGCGGGCATCGACTGCGCCGTCGCCGCCAAGCACCGACAGATCGAGCGGAGCGTCGCTCGCGCCGTTGCCGGCGTGCGCTCCGTTGGTCTCGCCGCGAGCGCCGTTGCTCATCAGCTCGCCGCCGCCCGGCGACAGCGCCGGTTGACCGCGCGCGCTGCGCACCAGCCAGGCTCGCGCCAGCGCGTCCTGCAACTCCTCTTCCGAAGCGCCATCGAAGACCGGCGTGATCGCGCGGAAGCCGAGCTCATTCGCAGCCCAGCCCAGCTGCGTCTCCAGAATCTGGCCCAAGTTCATCCGGCTGGGCACGCCGATCGGCGAGAGAATCACGTCAATCGGAGTGCCGTCCTCCAGATGCGGCATATCCTCCACCGGCAAAATCGTGGAGATCACACCCTTGTTGCCGTGCCGTCCGGCCATCTTGTCGCCCACTTGCAGCTTGCGCCGCTCGGCGATCGTGACCCGAACCAGCTTCTCCATCCCCGCCGGCAGATCATCGTCCTCGCTGCGGTTGAACACGCGCACATCGACGACCACCCCGCGCACGCCGTGCGGCACCCGCTTCGAAGTGTCTTTCACTTCGCGCGCTTTCTCACCGAAGATCGCCCGCAGCAGCTTCTCCTCGGCGGTCAGCTCGGTCTCGCCCTTCGGTGTGATCTTGCCGACCAGGATGTCGCCCGGCTTGACCTCCGCGCCGATCCGCACGATCCCTTCATCGTCCAGATGCGCGCGCGAGTCTTCGCCCACGTTGGGAATATCGCGCGTGATCTCCTCGGGCCCGAGCTTGGTCTCGCGCGCACCCGCTTCGTGCTTGGACATGTGAATCGAGGTGAACTTGTGATCCTGCACCAGCCGCTCGGAGACGATCACCGCGTCCTCGAAGTTGTAGCCCTCCCAGGCCATGAACGCGGCCAGCACATTCTGACCGAGCGCCAACTCGCCCTGGTCGGTTGAGGACGAGTCAGCGATCGCCTGACCCGCCACCACGCGCTCGCCCTTGAACACGATCGCGCGCTGGTTGATACAAGTGCCCTGGTTGGAGCGCATGAACTTGAGCAGCGGGTACGAGTGCTCGCGACGGCCGTCCACCGGCTTGTCGTAGCGCAGCGTGATCTGTTCCGCCGTCACGCTGCTCACTTCGCCGTCGCCCTCGGCCGAGAGCACCTGGCCGGAGTCATACGCGGCCGGGCGCTCCATCCCTGTCCCCACCAGCGGCGCTTCCGGACGCACCAACGGCACCGCCTGACGCTGCATATTCGCGCCCATCAGGGCGCGATTCGCGTCGTCGTGCTCGAGGAACGGAATCAGCGACGCCGCCACTGACACGATCTGGCGCGGCGACACGTCCATGTACTCGATCTCTTCACGCGCGAACTCCTCAAAGCGCTTGCCCTTGCGCCCCTCCACGCGCTCGTCCATCAGATAACCGCGCGCATCCACCCGCGCATTCGCCTGCGCGATCACCGCATCGCGCTCATCGTCCGCCGTCAGTTCCACTACCTCGTCCGAGACGAAGGGCAGAATCGCCACCGGCGCGTCGTTGACCTCGGCGATCCGGCGCGCCAGCTCCGGCGTGATCTCGTCGCTTTCGCTAGCGATCACGTCCCCTTCGGCATCCTCGACATCCTCATCCAGGATCCGGCCAAGAATGTCCGGGTGATCCGGAGCCAGTTCGTCGATCACCTTGCGATAGGGCGTCTTGATGAAGCCGAACTCGTTCAGCACGCCATACGTCGCCAACGAACCGATCAGGCCGATGTTCGGGCCTTCCGGCGTCTCGATCGGACAGATCCGGCCGTAATGCGAGTAATGCACGTCGCGCACATCGAAGCCGGCCCGGTCCCGACTGAGTCCGCCCGGACCCAGCGCCGAGAGCCGCCGCTTGTGCGTCAGTTCCGCCAGCGGGTTCGTCTGATCCATGAACTGGCTGAGCTGGTGACCGCCGAAGAACTCCTTCACTGCCGCCTGTACCGGGCGAATGTTCACGAGCGCGCTAGACGCCGCCTGATCCGGATCGATGATCGTCATCCGCTCACGAACGACGCGCTCCATCCGCACCATGCCCACGCGGAACTGGTTCTGCAGCTGCTCGCCCACCGCGCGAATCCGGCGGTTGCCGAGATGGTCAATGTCGTCCGGCTCTTCGATCCCGTTGTTGATCCGCACCTGCGTGTGAATGATCGCCAGCAGATCGCGCATCCAGAGCGCGCGTTCGCGGGCTTCATCGGCATCGGTTCGTTCCGCGTCCACGCCCAGACCCAGGCAGCGCTCGCCCAGCTCTTCCGCGATCACGCCCAGGCGCTTGTTCACCTTGTAGCGTCCCACCGCGCCGAGATCGTAGCGGCGCGGACGGAAGAACTGACCCTCGAGCATCGAGCGCGCAGTCTCCAGCGTCGGCGGGTCGCCCGGGCGCAGACGCTTGTAGACTTCGAGCATCGCCCACTGCTTGTTGCGCTCTTCCGGCGGAGTAGTCGCGGATTCAGCGTTGAAGGTGCGCTCGATGAACTGGTGCGGCGCGTCCTCCGGGTCAGCGCCGACCAGCATCTGCCGAATGCGTTCGTCGGTACCCAACAGGTGCTCGAGCTTGCGCCCGTTCTCGACATCGCCGTCTTCGTAGAACTCGGGATCGTCCGAGTCGTCCAGCGCCCGCAGCAGCGTCGTCACCGCGATCTTGCGCTTACGGTCGACTTTGACCGTGAGCACGTCGCGGCTGGAACTCTCGAACTCCAACCAGGCCCCCCGGCTGGGAATCAGCTTGGCCGCGCAGAGCGCCCGCCCCGTCGCCGAGTCCTGGCTCGCCCCGAAATACACCCCCGGCGACCGCACCAGCTGCGATACCACCACCCGCTCGGCGCCGTTGATGATGAACGTGCCGGTCTCGGTCATATGCGGCAGGTGTCCGAAGTAAAGCTCCTGCTCCTTGGTTTCGTTCGTCTTCTTCGAGAGCAGACCCACCGTCACCCGCAACTCGCCTTCGTAAGTGGCGTCGCGGCGGCGGCATTCGAGCGGACTCATCGTCGGCGGCAGGTAGCGGTAGTCCTTGAAGTACAACTCCATCCGGTTACCGGTGAAATCGGTAATCGGCGACATCTCCGTGAGCAGCTCGTCCAGGCCCTCTTCGAGGAACCAGTTGTAGGAATCGCGCTGCAACTGGATCAGATTCGGCAGCGGATGCTTCTCGTCCAGCCGCGAGTAGCGAATTACCTCGCGCGCCGCCGTCGAGCCGGCCTGCGCTGCCTCAAATCCGCTCGTCGCCGAAGGAGGTTCGAGTACCATGCGGAACGCCCTTTCTCGCCAATCTGCCTCATCATCTAGACAGCAGCCGCGACCGACAATCAGCCTCTCGCCCAAGTGTCAGCACGTCGACAGAGTCGTCGGGATCATCAGATGCCACAGCGCGCCAACCGCCGTGGCGCAAAGACTGCATCGGGGCGCGCTTCCGATTTAGGCGGGCGACGCACCTCTACGCAGCCGAGGCCGTCTGCGGCATCGCTGCTGATCGTGGTCTGAGGAAGTGCTGTTCTGGGGCATGGGTTGCCATTTGCAGTTTAGGACGCTCCTGAACCAATCGTCAAGCCGGACATGAGTTGGTTGCGTAACGCCCACATCAGCAGAGATACACGGAAACGTGTATTCTGCGCGTCTGATGAACCAGCCCCGCAGCCGCCGCAAGCGCAATGCCCAACGCCGCCGACGCGACCGCCAGTGGGACGCCGAGCGTATCCGTCAACTGCGCGCCCACCTCGGCCTCACCCAAGCCGACTTAGCCGACGAACTCAACACTCGTCAGCAGACCATTTCCGAGTGGGAGCGGGGCCAATACCAACCCCGCGGCCCTGCCGCGCGTCTGCTCACCCGCGTCGCCGAAGACGCCCGCTTCGGCTACCAATCCGGAGCCGACGCCAACCCCGATGACCGCAAAGAAGCGGACTCCGATGCCTGAAGCGGACGCTCAGAGCGAGCACGCCCTCCAACAACGCTGGGCCGGCGGCGCCTGGCCCGCGCCGCTTCTGCACGACGCGAACGGCCGCCCGCTGCGAATCATCCACGCCGGACAGTGGAACTTCGGCCCCGGCCCCGATTTCCGCGACGCCCAACTACTCGACGCCGACGGCCGCGTCCGCCGCGGCGATATCGAATGTCACCTGCGCCCAAGCGGTTGGAACCAGCACGGACACCAGCACGATCCCGCCTACGCCAACGTCATCCTCCACTTGGTCGCCAAGAACTCACCAGGGGCGGCGGCGCTCAGTCCCGCTCTCGCCACGATCGAGCTGCCCAATGGCGACCCGGCTATGCCCGCCATCCCTCCTCCCTGCGCCAATCTCCGCGAACGCGCCGGAAGCGCGGCGCTTGAGGCGCAACTCCTCCAACTCGCGCAGCGGCGCTTCCTCCGCAAGGCGACCGAAATCACTCAACTCCAACCTCCCAACGGGCCGGGCTCGTTAGACGACCGCCGCGCCGCGATCGCCGCCGCCCGCGCACTCGGACAGCCCCACAACGCCGAAGCCATCCGGCGCGCGCTCCTCCGCTCTCTGCCCTCAGCCGACCACTGGGACGAACTCGCCTCGCCGCTCGAATCGGCGCTCGTCGAGTCCCCCTGGAGACACGCACGCGGGCCGCTCGGCGCAGCCCGAACCGCCGCGCAGATTCTCGCCGAACTCCTCACCCGCTGGCGCGAGACCGACGGCGGCCCCGCCGCCGCCTTCGAGCGCCTGGCTCAACTGCCGCCCAACGAGGCCGGCGCTCAACTCCGAATCCCGCACCGGCTCGGTACCGCCCGCGCCCGTCAACTCCTCGCCGACGCAATCTACCCCTTCAGCTACGCCTTCGAACCCTGGAGTCAACTGCCCCCGGCCTGCTACCAACGCACCGACGCCCTCCGCGACCGCCTCGAACCCGAAACCGAGCACGCCGAATCCACCTTCAACTGGCGTCATCCCCATACCCAGGCCCTACTCGAACTCGAACGCCACCGCTGCCGCCACGGCGCCTGCGCCGCCTGTCCGCTCGCGCGCCTGTCCCGTTCCAGCCGCGCCGCCACGGCTTCGGGCGGACTCACTCCCAGTCTCAATCGCTAGCAGGCTGCTGAACAACTCGGTGTGCTCGCGCCCTGCTAGACCCCCGGCGAGAACACCTCTACCCCCGACGTGCTGTACACATCAAAATCAAGCCCGTCCGTCGTCACCGCTCCGTCCCGCCGGTACGACGCCGCCGCCCCGATCATCGCCGCATTATCCGTACACAGATACGGCGGCGGCACCCGCACCGGCACATCGCAGCGCTCATACAACCCCTCGCGCAGCGCCGAATTCGCCGCTACCCCGCCCGCCACGATCACGCAGGCCGCTCCGCGTTCCGCCGCCGCCCGTGCCGTTTTCGTCGCCAGCACGTCCACCACCGCTTCCTGAAATCGGTACGCGGTCGCCGCCATGTCCACGGGACCGCGCCGGGTACGGTTGAGCACCGCCGTCTTCAGACCCGAGAACGAGAAATCATCCGTACCCCGCATCCACGCGCGCGGCAACTGCGGCGTCGCCGCCAACGCCTCTTCGGTCGCGCCTTTCGCCGCCCGCTCGATCTCCGGACCGCCGGGAAACGGCAGACCCAACAACCGACCCACTTTGTCAAACGCTTCCCCGGCCGCGTCGTCCCGCGTCTGTCCGATCCGCTCCACCTGATCATGATCTTCCATCCAGAACAACTCGGTGTGTCCCCCCGACACCACTAGCGCCACGCAGGGAAACGGCGGCGGTGTGTCGTCCCAATGCTCCGTCGCCGGACGCAACCAGTTCGCGTACAGGTGCCCCGCGATGTGATGCACCGGAATCAGCGGCAAGCCCCGCGCCCACGCCGCCGCCTTCGCCGCATTCACGCCCACCAACAGCGATCCGCCTAGGCCCGGACCCTGCGTCACCGCCATCGCATCCAGATCGCTCCAGTCCAACTCCGCCGCTTCCAGCGTCCCCTGCAATACCGGCGCCAGATTGCGCAGATGCTCCCGTCCCGCCACTTCCGGCACGACCCCGCCGTAGCGAGCGTGAATCTCCGCCTGCGACGCCACCACCGACGCCACGACTTCCACCCCGCCCTCGATCACCGCGCCTGCGAATTCGTCGCACGACGACTCCAGCGCCAACACTCGAAAAGCCATTAACCGCTCCAATCCCGGATCAGCAGCCTACTCCCAGACCGACGCTGCCCGATCGCTATTGCCCCGATCCGAGCGCTTGACCCAGCAACAGCGAAGCGGGCAAGGCGTACACGATCCGCCCGCTCGCCTCGTCCACTGCAACGCCCCGAACCTCGCGCAGCTCCGGCGACTCAATCTGCGCCACCAATCCAACCTCGGGACGCACCACGATCACTCGCCCGCCGCCACGATCAGCGCTATAGACCAGACCCGACTGCCCGCCCACCGTCAGCGACGCGGGCGCGAGCAGCTCGCGCTCAAGCGTCAACGCCACCGCCTCTTCCTCCCCGTCCACGAACCGCCGCAAGCGACCGTCGCCGCCTGCGATCAGAATCTCAATCCGGCCTCGCTCATTGCGCCAGACCGCCAACTCGTCGGCCTGATGCAGATCCGTCCGGCCCACCGCCCGCATCGGCTCCGAGAGCGTGCGACCGTCATAATCGAAGCGCCAGACCGCGCCCCCGCTCGCGTCCAGCAGATACAGACCGCCCGCCCCCGCCGCGATCGCGTCCATCGAGCCGAACCGCGACGCACCCGGCAGCGGAATCAGCAACGTCCCGCTCTCGCTCCAGCGATACAGCCGCGCATTCGAGTCGAGAATCCAGAGCGCCGTCTCATCGCCCGCCGACTCGACCGTGATGCTGATCGGACGCCCCGCCCGCATCTGTCCGCCCGCGCTCAGCACCGCTCCCTCGAGGTAAATCACGGTCGCCACGCCCTCTTCCGAGACCGCAAACACGCGACCGCCCGCGTCGTCGAGCGCGAACACTCGCCCGCCGCCGGCGCGCAGCGTGCCCAGCGCAATCGACGGTCCGTAGCGACCAAGATCAACCAGCGTCACCAACTCGCCGGGCGATTGCACCAGCTTCAGCTGATCCAGCGCCGCCTCGATCTCGCCACGCAGCGTCAGCGCCTCCTCCGCCAGCGGGTTCAGCTCCAACGCCGCCGCGACATGCTCCAACGCATCGTCGAGCGCGGGCCGCGACGCCTCCGCTCCCACTGCCAGCTTCGACGCCGCCAGATCAGTCCGAGCCTGTTCCAGCAGCGACGTGAACTCATCCTGCTCGGTACGCAACAGTGGCGGCCCCAGCAGCGCCGCCGCGATCGCCGCAAAGATCAGCAGCATCCCCGCCAGCGCAAACGCCGCCCGCCGATTCGATCCGCGCGGTTCGCCTCGCCGTACGAGCGCAGGCGAGGCTGGAGTAGGAGCAGGCTCCCCGCCAAGCGTGGGCAGCGTGTCTCCCACCTCCATGATCGAGCGCTGCACGGGCGCCGCCGCCGGACCTACCGCCACCGTCAACACCCGCCAATCCTCTACCGCAAACGGGTTGCGCGGCCACGCCATCCCGCTCAACTCCGGCCCCGCCGCGAACGAAGACAGGCTCAATTCGCGCCGAAACTCGACCGGCCGCCGCGTCGCCGTCTCATCGTCAGGTTCGCCCGGCGCATCGGCTTCGCTCTGCGCTTCCGGCTCAGGCTCCGGTTCCGCTGGGCGAACATCCTCAGCCGCTACTTCCCCCTGTGCAGACGGCTCGACAGTCGCCAAGGACGATCCGGGCGGAGACTGCGGAGCCAGCGGCGGCGGCGCAGGTTGTGGCGGCTGCGAGAGCGGTTGCGGCGGCGTTGGCGGAATCACCGTCTCGTCCGCCAGCGCCACGATCAGCCCCGCCGCGTCATACAGCGGCGTCAACGACGGATACAGACTGCGCAGCACCTCGTCCGCCGGCAAGCGGCTCAGCGCCACCCGGCGCTCGGCGTCCAGCAACTGACCGACATTCGACGTCAGCAGCAACGCCCAGCCCGCCCGCGCCTGCGGCGGCGGCGCAAACTGCACCCGCAACGGCTGCGAACCGCCGATCGGCGCAGCCACGGGATCCTCGCCCCGATGCGCGTACAACTGCGTGGGCCGTGAGCCTGCCTCACCTGGATCTCCCGCCCCAAATGCCAGCGACGGACCCGCTTGCCCCAGAATCGCGTCTCCCCCCTCACGCAAAATCAGGCAAGAGACCCCGTACGCCGCCTGTTCCACCGGCAGATGCTCGCGATTCCAGACCCGCAACTCCTCATGCGCCGTTTCGATCGCCAGCTTCAGCGCCCCCGTCAATGAGCGCGCCGCCGGATCGAACAGCTCCCCGATCCGGCCCACAAACGAGTCGATAAACGCTTCCGCACCCGCCGCCACCGGCTCGGCCAGGATGTAGAGGCTGACCAGCCGCCCCTGTGCGTCGCTGCGCTCTGCGAACGCCAACTGCGGCGCGTCGTCCACGGCGTATCCGGCCGCGATTCGCAGTTGCGAGTTCCAGATGCCGTCCGCCATGTGCTCCCACTCCGACCGCGCCAACCCGGCCCGCCGGCCTCAGCATCATCCTAGTCGGCGCGCGGATGCGCTGAATCGACGCCCGTCTTCCGCACACGCCGCAACATACCGGCGCTGTACTTATTCGTGCGCGCGTATAATCTCTAGCTATGCCCCACCCGATCAACACACCCCAACCGGAGAGCGCATGAGCGAAGCGCGCCCCGGCCAATCCTCCCCCGATGCGATCCGCGCAGACCTGCGCCTCCGCATGGCCGACGAAATCCTCAACGACGCCGCTGAGCGCGTGCTCGCCCTCTTGCGCGAGGCTGCCCTCGAACTGCGTCCCTTCCCTCCCTTCCCGGGCGCCTTCTTCACGATGGGCGTCGAAGTCGAACCCGACGGCCTCGAGGACAAGAACATCGGCTGCGTGATCGTGACCGAATCCGGAGAACTGCGCGAACTCCAACTCTCCTTTGACGACGAAGGTCCGGCCGCGCTCTTCGGCGCCAGCGATCCCGTCTCCATGCGCGACGAAACCCTGGCCGAACTCGAAGACCTCTCCGCGCGCGACCGCCTCACCCTGGCCCTCAACGGACTTCAGGCCATCAGCGAGCATTTGCGCGCCGACTCGAACGGATAACTGAACCACCGCGGCCCGACGCCGCTAAAGGAGCTCCCCATGCAATTCCTCGCGCTTCTGCTCCGTCTGCTCCTCCCCTGGGCAGCGGCGCTCTGGGTCTACCGAACCCTGCAATCGCAGCAGCGCCTCGAACGCGAGCTGACCGAAGAACGGATCGGACACCTGGAGCTGCAACTCAGCACCGAGCGCAGCCGGCGCGAGCAGGCCGAACTGATGGCGCGCCAGATCGCCCAGGCGACCGGCAACCCGGACGCTGTTCGACCCTCGATGCCGATCCCCGAAGCGCCGCCTGCGAGCCCAAACCCGCCCCCGGCGATGCCGCAACCACCCGCCGCAGCCGCCATCTCGGTTCCGCCTGCGCCACCCCCGCCCGCGCCGCCCATGCCTGAAGCGCCTGTTGCCGCCGCTCCTCAGCCCCGCCCGACGCCGCCCATGCCGGCTGCGCCCGAACCGCCCCCGGCTCCCGCGCCGTCGGCAGCAGCGCCGTCCGCACCGGCGGCAGTCGCGCCGCCGCCGAGTTCGCCTCCGGCCCCTCCGCCAAGCCCGGCCCCGGCCGCAGCACCCGCCGCAGCCGCAGTGGCGACCCCGCCCTCCACCATCCCCGAACGCAGCGCCGCCTCCTACCTCGAAGAAGGCAACGTCTACTTCGAGACCTCCAACTACGAGCAAGCCATCAACCAGTACGACCGCGCCATCGAACTCGACGCCAACTCTGCCGCCGCCTACTACAACCGCGCCAACGCCCTGATCCGGCTCGACCGCACCGAAGACGCCGCCAGCGACTACGAGCGCGCCATCGAACTCGCCCCCGACGACCCCGACATCTACGTCAATCGCGGCCTCCTGCGCCTCTTCGGACGCGAATTCGACACCGCCGAAGCCGATTTCCGCCACGCCCTGCGGCTGCGTTCGAACGACGGCGCCGCCCACACCAACCTCGGCCTCACCCTGCTCTACGAAGACCGCGCCCAGGAAGCGCTCGACTCCTTCCGTACTGCCGTCAACCTCGAACCCGACCAGCCCGGCGCGCATTACGGCTTCGCCTCCGCCGCCGCCAAACTCAACCAGGCCGACCAAGCCGTCGGCGCACTCCAACGAGCCGTCGCCCTCAACCCCCGCTACGCCGAAGCCGCCAAAACCGACGACCACTTCGACTCACTCCGAGGCAACCAAGCCTTCGAGTCCCTCGTCAACCCAGGCGGCTAACGTCCAAAACACCGACAACCCGCGCCCGCAAACACCGCCACACCTGCGCCTGCAACACCGTCACACCCGCGCCTGCAACACCGTCACACCCGCGCTTGCAACACCGTCATACCCGCGCTCCGCCGCGGGTATCTCGCCGCGATCTGCACCGTCGTCACTCACACGACGAGATTGCCGCGGCGGAGCGTGGCAATAGCGGAATTGTGAGTGCCGTCTGACGCCAATCCCCCTACCAAGCCGGAGAAGCGCCCCCGTCGATATTGATCGCGCAACCCGAAATAAAACTCGCCGCCCCCGAAGCCAGGAATACGATCATGTTCGCCGCCTCCTCCGACGTGCCAATCCGCTTCACCGGAATCCGCTGACCCACGCTCTCCAAAAACTCCTCATACGTCGCGTCCGGCATCTGCGCCTGATGAAACCCGTGCCACTGCGCCGAATCGACCGAGCCGATGCAGGCCGCGTTGACCAAAATCTGGTCCGCAGCCACCTCCTTGCTCAACGCCTTCGTCATCGCCAAACCCGCCGCCCGGCTCGCCGCCGTCGGCATCGAACCCGCCCCGGGCGTCTTGCAACCGATGTTGAGCAGGTTCACGATCCGACCACCGCCCCGTTCACGCATTGACGGCGCGCACAGCTTCGCCAGCCGAATCGCCCCGTACAGCTTCAGATCCAGATCCACCGCCCAGGTCTCGATATCGTGCGACTCGATCATCCCCGACGACGACTGGCCGGCGTTGTTGATCAAAATGTCCACCCCGCCGAAGCGCGCAATCGCCTCGTCCACCAGACGCTGACAATCCGCATCGCTGGTCACATCCATCGAGACCACGAGCGGATCCCCGCCCGCAGCCCGAATCTCGGCCGCCGCCTCATCCAGCGGACCCTGCCGCCGCGCGCCGATGGCGACTTGCGCGCCCTCTTGAGCGAACAACACCGCTGTCGCCCGCCCGATCCCTTCCGAGCCGCCCGTGACAATCGCGACTTTCCCGCTCAGTCCCAGCTCCATGATTCGTTCCTTTGCGCTGCTGCGGCTCCGGCATCGCTGACGATCGCTGCGTATTCGAGCCTGCGCGGAGTCTAGACCTATCGAGTCGTTGCTAAGCTGAGGACATGACGACCAGCGTCGAAACCAACCCGCCCGCCGAGCGCGACCCGCTTCAGAACGAGGGGCGCTTGGGCCTGCTCCCCCGCTACTTCATCGACGACCCCGACGCGCTCGACGCTCCCGCCATTCACATCCGCGGCCCCAAGGCGCGGCGCCTCATCCGCGTGATGCGCGTCCGCCGCGACGATCCGCTCGAAATTGTCCACCCGCCCAGCGGAATGCTCTACCAGGTGCGCGTCGATTGGGTCTCGCAAGAGACCGTCACCACACTGATCACAAGTCGGCGCGAACTGCTCCCCTCCCGCAGACCGCAAATCACGATCAGCGCCTCCCTAATCCGACCCCAGCGCTACGACTTCATGGTCGAGAAAGCGACTGAGCTTGGCGTGGTCGCGATCCGCCCCGTCTGGTCGGAGCGGTCGCTGACGCGCGGCGAAGGCGGACAACGCCTGGCTCGCTGGCGTCGCCTGGCCACCGAAGCCGCCGAACAATGCCGCCGCGAGCACCGCCCCGAGATCAGCCCACCGGTCGAGCTCGAAGAGATCATCGCCGCCCCCCCGGAACCGGGCACGCTCCGCCTGCTCGCCTCGGCCCTCGAGCGCAGCCAGCGCATCGCCCCCATCCTCAGCGAACAATCCCAACTCCCCGAACACGTTCATCTCCTGGTCGGCCCCGAAGGCGGCTTCAGCCTCCCCGAAGCCGCTCTGGCCCGAGCCCACAACTGGATCCCGGTCACCCTCGGAGACCGCCCCCTCAGAGCCGAAACCGCCAGCATGGTCGCCATCGCCCTAGTCGCCGAAGCCGCCGCCGCCCTCCGCTAAAGGGAGACGTCGCGCAGCGACAGAGGGGATCCGCCAGCTGCCCCACTCCCCAAAGAACTCCGTCATACCCGCGCTCGCCGCGGGTATCTCGCCGAGTCCTGCACCCAAGCCCATCCAACTCCCCCTCCCCCGACCGTAACCCCCGCAACACCCGCCTCCAACCAAAGAACTTCCGTTCATATACCATTGCCCATGCCGGACGACCCGCCGCAACCAACGGAACCCGCCATGACCGCCGCAACCCACCTGGACACCCCTGGACAAACCTGGATCAATATCCCAATCTCCGCTCTCAGCATCCAAAAATCCGGATGGATCTGGACAAATCTGGACTTTTCCGGACTACCTCCCGCCCAATTCCCCGCCCACGACTGCAAATTCGCTGTCCACACCCAAAATCTCGCCCACCTGGACGCACCCTACCCCGCAGCCAGGTTGGTCGCCGCAATCGCATTCGCCGGATTCAACTCCTGATGCGGATCCGGATACTCCAGAATCCGCAGCCACGGCAACGGATTCACCGTCACCCCCCGCACCACCACTTCCCAGTGCAAATGCGGCCCGGTCGCCAGACCGGTCGCCCCCATCCGCGCGATCAATGCGCCCTGTTCCACCACATTCCCCGCCGTCTGCAACACCTCCGAGAGGTGGTAATAGCCGCTGAAGACCCCCGCGCCGTGGTCGATGATCAGCCCGTTCCCCCGCCGCTCCGTGCGCCCCGCCCAACTCACCACGCCGCTGTTCGCCGCCGCGATCGGCGTGCCCGATTCGCCGCCGAAATCGATCCCGGTGTGATACTCGCTGATCGGCCCGCCATTGAAGGAGCGCTGTTCCCCGTAGAGCGCCGTGATCGCCGCTTCCGAGGGCGGATCGAATACGCCCAACCAGTGTCGCTGCGGAGTCAGTTCCGTTTGATAGGGCAGGCGTGCCGCATCATCGGCAGCCCGCACCGCCGGATCGAGCAGCGCCGCGTTGGCCCCGTCGATCTGAATATCGTCCGTCGTCCATTCGACCGCCTCAACCTCGATCAATGTCTCCTGCCAGAGCAGTTGTTGGTCGTTCGGACCCCAGACCGCAACGCCCAACGCCTGCGGGCCCGGCGGCGCGTTCGCATCGATCCCGAAGAAGCCCATGAACCGGTCTTCCTCCTGGATCAGCGTGTGCGTCTCGTTCGCCCAGGCGACTGCGGCGCCCGCTGCTCCTGGCGCATGAATCAGGATCATCACTGCATGACCTTGCTGCGCGGGCGAGGGCACGATGTAAACCAGCGGTTCCGGCAACGGCGTCTGTTCGGCGCTGGCCTGTGCCTGTTCCGCCTCGGTCTGGCGTTGCGTTTGCTGATCGACTTGCGCTTGTCCTGCCGCTTGCGCTGCCACCTCCGGCTCGCTCTCGCTATCCGGGGCAGCGGCGGCCGGCGGGGGAACCGTCTGGCGCTGTTCGGAGTCGCGGCTCACCGCAAACGGATCGAGCTCGTCGCCCCCGCAGGCCGCCAGCAATGCCCCGCAGCCGCCCGCAATCATCGCGCGCAGCACCGCCCGACGGCTCCACGGCCGCTGCCGCACGCCTCGCGCCGCACCTACCCTGACTCCCGGCCGCTCGAACCTCATCACCCTCACTATCGCCCCATCATTCCCACCCTGTCTAGCAGGGGCTGTCGCACAAATCCCATGTTCCGTCATTCCCGCGCAGGCGGGAATCTATGCGGCGTATCAAGCAGCGTCTGGATTCACACTTTCGCGGGCACAAGGGGCAAGATCGAGCCGCAGGACTGGAGTGGGCTGATAGATCGGATAGGCTTGCCCTGAACGTTGCCGACGATGGTCGCGGCATTGCAGGGAGGCAGAACCGGTGGACGATCCGCGCAAAACTCTCATGGGTGTAGTCGCCAATGTCGAGCAGGTGATCCTGGGCAAGACCGCCGAAGTCCGGCAGGCCGTGCTCGCGCTCGTCGCCGACGGCCATCTGCTGATCGAAGACGTGCCCGGTACCGGCAAGACCATGCTCGCCCGAGCCCTTGCCGTCTCCACTGGCTGCACCTTCAACCGCATCCAGTTCACCCCCGACCTGCTCCCCTCCGATGTCACCGGCGTCTCCGTCTACAACCAGAAGACCCAGGACTTCGAGTGGCGGCAGGGCCCGGTCTACTCCCAGATCGTGCTCGCCGACGAGATCAACCGCGCTACGCCCAAGACTCAATCCGCCCTGCTTGAAGCGATGGAGGAGCGCCAGGTCACGGCGGACGGCGTCACTCGCCCCTTGCCTCCGCCGTTCATGGTCATGGCCACCCAGAATCCGGTCGAATACGAGGGCACCTTCCCCTTGCCCGAAGCCCAGCTCGACCGCTTCCTCCTCCGCATCCACCTCGGCTACCCCGACGCCAACGATGAAGTCGCTGTGCTCGAAGGCCAGCAGAAGCGCCACCCGATCGAACAGCTCCAGTCCGTCACTTCGCCCGAAGAGGTACGCGAAATCCACCAGGTCGCCCGTGACATCTGGGTTGACCCCCAACTGAAGCAGTACGCCGTCCAACTCGTCGCCGCGACCCGCTCTCACGAAGCGGTCTACCTGGGCGCCTCCCCGCGCGGATCGCTCGCCCTCTTCCGCTGCGCACAGGCGAGCGCGCTGCTGGCCGGGCGCGACTACGTGATCCCCGACGACATCAAAGCGCTCGCGCATCCCGCGCTGGGACACCGGATCATCCTCAGCCCCTCTGCACAGGTGCGCAATCAGGACGCACGCACCGTGATCGACGATGTGCTCGATCGCGTCGCCGTCCCGGGCGCACGTGCGGCCGCCGCCTCTTAATCGCGCGCGCTGTCGCAAACGAAAGGCATGAGCTGTGCGCGCCGCATTGCTCAGCCCTCTGCTCCGACCACTGCGGCGGGCTTGGCGCGCGAGCTTCGGCAGCCGCCGATCACTCAGCATCGTGATCGTGCTCACGATCGTCGCCTTCGCCGTCGGCTTCGCCTCCAACTACTGGCTCCCCCAGCGGCTCGGCTACACCCTGCTCTTCGGTCTCTTCCTCGCCGCCGCCTGGACTTGGTCCGCCGGCTACGGCCTGCGCGTGCGCATGTCGCGCAGCCGCGACCGCGTACAGGCCGGCGAAGACATCATCGAGCGCTTCGAGGTGATCAACGACAGCCGCCTGCCCAAACTCTGGCTCGAAGTCGAAGAAGCCAGCAATCTGCCCGGCCACACCGCCCAATTCGTCACCTCCCTCGGACGCACCGGCAAACGCTCCTGGCGCGTCCAGACCACCTGCCACCGCCGCGGCCTCTATCAACTCGGCCCGATCTCGGTGCATAGCTCCGATCCCTTCGATCTCTTCCGCCGCGAGCTCCGCTTCGGACATCGGCGCGGACTGGTGGTCTATCCCCGCGCGCTCGAACTGCCCCGCTACTCCGCTCCCCCGGCCAATCTCCCGGGCGAGGGACGCTTCCGCCGCCGCACCCACTACGTCACCCCCAACGCGAGCGGCATCCGCGAGTACGAGCCAGGCGACTCCGTCAATCGCATCCACTGGAAAAGCAGCCTCCGCACTGGATCGCTCAAGGTGAAGACCTTCGAGCTGGACCCCGCCTCCCACCTTTGGGTCGTGCTCGATCTCGCCGCCCAGGAGCACGCCGGTCGCGGCGACGACGCCTCCGTCGAAACCGCCGTCACGATCGCCGCCTCCGTGCTGCGACTCTTCATCAACCAGAACCGCTCGGTCGGGCTGATGATGATGGGCGAGCGCCTCGATGTAATCGAGCCCGATCGCGGTACGCAGCACTTCGGGCGGATGCTCGAGGCGCTGGCCGTCGCCCAGTCCAACGGCACCGTCCCCGTCGCCAGCTTGCTCTATCAACAGTCGCGGCGCTGGGGACGCCACACCACCGTGATCGTCGTCACCGGCTCCACCGATCCACGCTGGCAGGGAGCCGTCCAGACGCTCACCCATCGCGGCGTCAAAGCCGCCGTCGCACTCCTCGATCTCGAATCTTGGGGCGGGCGCGGCGGCGCGCCCGCCACCGCCGCCGAACTGCGCGCCCTGGGCGTACAAGTCAATCTGATCCGCAAGGACGACTACCTCCCCGCCGTAATGGTGGGACAGGTCCCGGGACCAAGCGTGCCGGCCGCCGCCGAACAGCCGCTCGCCAACGGCGCAAATGGCGCTGCCGCCGTCGACCTTGGCGGACTCTCGGCAATGGAGGAGGCAGCGGAGATTCCGATCGAGGATTGGGGGCGTCCAGCAGAAGTGGTCATGCCCACGGGCGGCGCTGAGGAGACGGAACAGTGAGCGCCCAGTCGTCCGCTCCGGACCCGGGCGCGGGTACCAACGTCGCCGAAGCGGAGCGGAGATTCTTCGCTCGCCGCCAGAGTGGCGAGACCGTCGTCATCTCCGGACAGCTGCGCCCGCGCTCGTGGTTCCAGCGCGGGCTGGAAACCACGATCACCTTTGGCATCCTCCTGCTGGTCGCGCTCAGTACGGCGAACAGCATCTACATCGCCGGTTGGGTCGCGGAGATGCCCGATCTGCGCATCACAGCCACGATCGGCGTGATCCTGGCTATGATCTTCGGCGCGATTCGCCGCTTGCGCTGGCCGCTGGGCATCTTGCTTGGCCTCGTGCTCGGCGGCGTCCTGATCATGGCTCAGATGGTGCAGCTCGAAAGTCTGGGCGGACAGCCGATCTTCTGGGATCGCTTCACCGACTTCGGCTACCGCTTCGAAGACTGGTTCCGGCAAGCCTTCAGCGCCGGTCTGACCACTGACAATCTGCCCTTTGTCTTTTTCACCGATGTCTTCATCTACCTCGCTGCGTTCCTGGGCGCATATGCCGTCGCACGCTGGCGCAACGCCTGGATCGCGATCATCATGCTGGGCGCGCTGCTCGCCGTGAACGTCTCCTACCTCTCCGACCGCCAGTGGAACCTCTCCTACGGATTCTTCCTCACCGGCTCGATGCTGCTGCTGATGCGCTCCAGCCTGCTCCGCCGCTTCGACCGCTGGCGATCGGCGGGAGCCGCCTACCCCGACTGGATCTCGCTCTCCTTCCTCGGCGCGACGATGATCGCGATCATCCTGCTGCTCACGCTCTCCCGCGCACTCCCCCGCCCCGACGAATCCCAAGCGCTCGAAGACGCCTGGCAGGCGATCGCCAATCCCTTCGAGGGCCTCAGCGACGACTTCCGCCGCGTCTTCAGCGGGATCGACTCCCATCGCGGCGCGCCCGTCCACTCCTTCGACGACTTCATGGTCTTGCAGGGCGATGTTGATCCGGGCGACGCGATCATCATGCGAGCCGCCGCGACCGAGCCCGGTCTGCTGCGCGGAGCGTCCTACGACAACTACACCGGTCGCGGCTGGACGCAGAGTCCGAGTTCGTCGCGCACCGTGGACGAGTTGGAACCGATCAGCGGTGAAGCGGCGGAAGACGAAGGCTCCACCGGCGGCGGTGTCGTGATTACCCAGTACCTTGAGCGCCGCCCGGTCGCGGCTCAGATCTCGGTCGAGCGCAGCCCGAGCGTGCTCTTCTCCTTCGGCGTGCCCGTGATCGCGAATAAGGCCACCCGCGTCGATTCACTCGCCCCCGCCGAATTCACGGTCGATTTCGCCGACGCCGAACGCTTCAGCGGCACCGATCTCGAACCCGCCGTCACCGCGATCGTCGAGCGCCTGGAACAGGTTGATGACGAAACCGAGCCGCCCTCGGCGACCGAAGTCGCCTCCTACGTGCCGCCCCAGTACTACCTCGTGGATGTCGTCACCGATGAGAGCGACGGCACGCCCACCGGCGTGATCCTGCGCTCCGAGCCGGAAGAGGCCGACATCCTCGCTCTGCGCCCCACCCAGAAGCGCGTGCGCGCGGGCTTCACCTACCAGATCACGGGAACCGTCTCCGGCGCGAACGAACTCGCATTGTCCGAAGCCGGCTACGATTACCCGCTCTGGGTCCGCGAGACCTTCCTGCAACTGCCCGAGTTCTCCGAAGAGGAGCAGGTGCAGCTCCGCCGCCTGCTCGACACGATTGCGGCGCGCTTCGGGCTGCCCCGTGACATCGATCGCCCCGATCGCGGCTACAACGCCTACGCGATCGCCACCGCGATTGAGAACTACCTGCGCTCCGCGCCGGCGCTCGATGAGCGCGGCCAGATCATCCGCGACGACGACGGCAACGCGATTCCGCTCTACCCGCTCACGACCGATATTGAGCTGCCCCCCGCCGACGCCGATGCGGTGCTCTGGTTCCTGTTCGAGAACATGGAGGACGGACGCCCGATTGGCGGCTACTACGACTACCACGCCAGCGCGATGGCGATCCTGCTGCGCGTGGCCGGCGTACCTGCGCGGATCGCGACCGGATTCGTGCTCAGTTCCAACAACTTCGACGAACGCACCGAGAACTACATCGTGCGCGGACACGACGCCTACACCTGGGTCGAGGTCTACTTCCCCGACTACGGCTGGGTCGATTTCGACCCGACGCCCGGCTCCTCGGTCGACGAGACGCTCGCCTCGATCGCGGGCGGCGGCGTGGGCGGACGCCGGATCGCCACCCAGCGGCTCACCACCCCGCGGCTCGATCTGCGCCCCGGCTTCGGCGGCGATGTGATGCAGGACGTCGTGCTTGAAGACATCCTCCAGTACCTCGCCCAAGGCGTGCTCCCGGGCGAAGGCGCGCTGCTCGAACCCCCCCCGAGCAAGTGGTACTGGCTGGGCCCGACGATCGGAGCAGCGATCCTCGCCGGCATGATCGTCGTCTTCGCCATCGTCTGGCGGATTTCCCTGCGCGGACTCGGCCCCGCCGAGCGAGCCTGGGTCGCCACTGCCCGTCTCGCACGCTGGTCGGGCATCCCCGCCGTCGATTCGACCACCGCACACGAACACGCCGCTCGCATTGATGAGACGCTCGGTTCGGAAGCTCAAGCCCAAAGCGTGGCCCAGTCCTACGCCGCTGTCCGCTTCGGACGCAAGCAATTGAGCGACGAGGACAGCGCCGCCGTCGCCCAGACCTGGCGCACTCTCCGGGGACGCCTGGTCAGACGGATGCTGCACCTGCCCGGAGGCCGTCCCCGTCCGCTGGAGCCCGAACTTACCGAGCTCGAAGGCGGAGCGCCTGCTCCGGCCGGGGACTGAAACACACAACCGAGAATCTCAAATCACCCAAGAACGAATCAGTCCCCACTTCCCTACACCAGTTCCCTTCTCCCTCTGCCCCCTGTTCAGGCCAGAGGCAGGCTGCGACATCTCCCTCCGCGCCTGCGGAGTCCCCCTGCCTACGCAGGGGCAGGCTTCTGCGGAAGTCCCCGATCTGCGCGTTTCGTCATTCCCGCGTTCGCGGGACTTCACGTCCCACTCGATACGCCGCATGGATTCCCGCGTTCGCGGGAATGACGGAATTTGGGATTAGGCGCAGGTCTCCTCAAGGGGGAGATCGATCACGGGGAGGAGATGGGAGTTAGCCGGCGGCTGCGGTCTGGATTTGGGTGTGCTCCTCGTTGGGGCTGGTGAATTGGTCGAGGAATTCGAGGATGTGCTCCTCCGACTGGCCTTGGAGCTGGGGGAAGCGGTCGACGACTTCGCTGAGCAGAGCGTCGTGTGCGGGCGGCTCGGGGAGTTGGACGGAGTTGGAAGAAATTTTTCCTGCGGGGCCGGAATTTCGACGATCTCACGCTCTGCACTGGAGATCGTCGATTCGGGCTGTAAAGCTGTGGAAGGTTGGGGAGTTTCGGCCGGGGTCGGCGACTCTTCGGCCTGGAGGCCGGGTTGGTCGGGGCGCTGCTCGGCGCGGCGGTGGACCTCGCCGACGGTGCGCCGGATCTCGCGGACGAGGGCGGTGAGCTGGGCGTCCTGGGCGTCGCGGGCGCGGAGGTACTCGACCGGGGTGAGGTGGTCGGCGAGGCGGGCGACTTCGTCGTCGCGCGTGGCGAGGGCGAGCCGGAACTGGAGCAGTTGCAGGGATTCGAGCAGGAGATCGTCGGCGGCCGGGGCGGCGATGCTGCTCCAGTGGGCTTCGAGCAGTTGGAGGTCGTCGCGGACGGTGGTGTGGGAGAGGCCGAGTTGTTCGCCGATCTTGCGCAGCGAGTGGCCGCGCTGTCGGAGGTAGTGGACGCGGAGCGCGCGGCGGCGGCGGGCGGGGTGGATCTGCATGGGTAGTCCTTTCAGGTAGTGATACATGGGTTCTGTGGTGACTATAGTGAATTGGTGTTCGGGGTTGTGTATTGTGGTTTATGGAGAGGGGAGGGAACGGATCGCGCGATGCGGGTTGGCGGTACGACCAGATGTGGAGATGGCTTCGGACTTGGGGTGCTTCGAGATTCCCTAGTCTCACAGACGAAGTGCGACAGATGATTGAGGTGAGCCCATGGGCGCGCAGTACACGCAGTTGGACCTGGCGGAGCGATGCGCGGTTGCCCGCTTACAGGCCGAGGGGCGCTCGATCCGGCAGATCGCTGCAGCTCTGGATCGCTCGCCATCGACGATTGCTCGAGAGCTGAAACGCAACACGGCGCGCGACGGCTACCGTCCCGACTACGCCCAGCAACAGGCCCAGGCGCGGCGCTGGCGCGGTTCGCGGCTGGAACGCGACGATCAGCTGCGCGCGCGGGTGCTGCGCGAGTTGGCCCGCGGGCTCTCGCCGCAACAGGTCGCAGGCCGGCTGGCGCGCGAGGCGGGCGCGCCGGTGATCTCGCACGAGAGCATCTACCGCTTCATCTACGCCCAAGCCTCGCGGGCCAAGCCCGGCCGCGGCGGCGGTTGGCGCCAGTATCTGCCGCGGCGCAAGGCGAAACGCGGTTGGCGCGGGCGCAAAGGCGGCAGTTCGGTCGAGCGCATCCAACTGCGGCGGCCCCTGAGCGAGCGCCCGGCGGCGGCCGCCGGGCGGCTCGAAGCCGGTCACTGGGAGGCCGACCTGATGCTCTTCGGGCGCGGCGGTCCGCTCCTGCTGATGCTGCACGAGCGCTCCTCGCGGCTGCTCGTGGGCTTGCCCGTGGCGGGCAAGGCGGCCGCTCCGGTCGCGCGCCTGCTGCTCAGCCTGCTCCGCGCCTGGCCGCCCGCCCTGCGGCGCACGGTCGCGTTCGACAACGGGACCGAGTTCGCCCGCCACTACGAACTGCACCGGCTGGGCGTGGAGACCTTCTTCTGCGACCCCTACGCGCCCTGGCAGAAGGGCGGGATCGAGAATGCGATCGGACGCCTGCGCCGGGTCCTGCCGCGCCGGCTCGACCTCGCCCAACTCAGCCTCGCGCGTTTGATCGAAGTGCTGCAGTTGTACAACAACACCCCCCGCCAGTGCCTCGACTACCTCTCCCCGGCCGAAGTCTTCGGTCGGCAGTTGTTGCAGTTGCAATGTGAACCCACCTTCCCGCTTTCGCGGGAATGACGGAAATGGGGATTATGCGCAGGTCTCCAAGGGGGAGAGGGGAGGGGACTTTTGCAACGGTCTCCGCAGACAGGATCCCAACATCCCCTACCAATCCGCCACACCGGACTCCGCGGTCGGCAACGATCCCGCCGCCAGGCGATCACCGGGTACCGCCCTCAGCGCATCCAGCACTGCCAAGGCCTGCTCCAGGCTCGCCTCCTCCAGCGGCAGCGCGTCCAACGCCTCCTGGAGCTCGGCTAATGCTTCGCGCCGCGCGTCGGAGCGATCTTCTTCGGCGAACGTGGGATTGGTCGGCGCGCCGGCGTTCTGTCCCTCTGTATCAGCCTCACTCTCAGCCGCGGCCGACGATCCTGACTCAGCGGACTCCGGCTCGCCCTCCGCCGGAGCTGCCGCCTGCCCGGTTTGCTCTGCCTCGGCGCTCAGTCCAGGCCCCTCCGCTTCAGCGGATTGCTCCGACTCAGCCGCGAGTGCGGCGCCCTCCTGCTCGGACTGCGCCGATTCCACCTGATCGAGCAGTAGGTTGACCAGTTCGAGGTTGATCTTCGCGTCGAGCAGCTCGGGTTGTTCACG
This sequence comes from Dehalococcoidia bacterium, assembly GCA_963555985.3. Taxonomy (GTDB): domain Bacteria; phylum Chloroflexota; class Dehalococcoidia; order Bin125; family Bin125. Next base: position 2,797,046 of record OY820591.1, on the reverse strand, counting down.
CAAGGCCTCGATGTAGGCAGCTCTGGCTCCGAGCGGATCTTCGTTGGCCCAGCGGTGATTGCCCGTATGGAACCAAGCCAACGCCCGCTGCGCCGGATCGGTCGAGCGCAGCGCCGCCAGCGACTCGGTTTCGGCCCGCTCGTATTGGCCCAACTGGTGCAGCGCCCGCCCGGCGTTCAGGTGCAGACGCGGATCGATCGCGCCGTCGCGCTGATCCGCCCGCTGCGCCTCACGCCAGGATTCCAGCGCTTCCCCGTAGCGACCAGCGGCATAGTGTTCGGCGCCCTCGGTATTAGCGCGCTCGACAGCCGAAGCTTGACAACCGCTGACCGCCGCGGCCGACGCGACAAGCGCCGTCAGCCCCAACACCCGCGCGGCACGACGCACCGCACGATTCCGCGCCCAGCCTCCGTGAGCCAACAGTCGCACGGCGCTCGCGCCGATTAGTGCCAGTAGCGCCAGCAGCGCGAACCAGCGGTACTGCTCGTGCAGCGCCGACTCCACCTCGGCCACCTCACGCGAGAGCTCCAGCGCGGCCAAGTCCGCGTTCATCGCCGTCATCGAGCCGGGACGGCGCAGCTCGATGTAGCGCCCGCCGCCTGTCTCGGCGATCGCACGCAGCGACTCCGCATCAAGCCGCGAGACCACTGGCCGTCCGCTGCGCGCGTCGATCTTGAACTCGCGTGGACGCCCGGTCAGGCCGCCGCCGATCGGCACGTTCTCTCCGTCCGCCGTGCCGACTCCAACCGTGAAGACCTGTGTGCCGTCCTCCCAAGCGGCCGCCGCCGCTGAGACCGCATCGCCGCTGTGGGTCTCGCCGTCGCTGACGACCACGATCACGCCCGGAGCTTCCTCTCGTGCCAGCGTCGCGCGGGCGGTCTCGATCGCGGCCGCGATATTCGAGCCGGGCGGCGCAAGCGCCTCACCGGGCTGTAGCGCATCGAGCACCGCCAGCGCGCTCGCGTGATCACGAGTGAGCGGGAAACGCAGGAATGGCTGTCCCGCGAAGATCACGAGTCCGATCCGGTCGCCGCGCCGCGCGTCGACCAGGCGGCGAACTTCCGCCTGGGCCGCGGCAAAGCGGCTGGGCGTGACATCCTCAGCCGCCATGCTCTGCGAGACATCGAGCGCGATCACCACGGCGAACTCGGAGAGCTCGAGCGCCTGCTCGGTTGCGCCCCACTGCGGTCGCGCAGCCGCCAGCGCGAGCAGGATCAGGCTCAGCCCGATCAGCGCGTACGCAAGACGGTTCCCCCGACGCTCGCCGATCACTCGCGCTCGCGTCGCAATCCGATGCACGCGCCGCCAGCGCCAGAGCCACCAGACCGCCGCCAACGCGATCGGCGCAAGTACGAGCGCGGCCAGCGCTTCCGGCGCTCCCCAGGCCATTACGGAGCTCGCCGCCACCAGCTGCCGCGCAGCGCCAGTTCGAGCAGGATCAGCAGCCCCGCCGGAATCAGCAGCAGCGGAGCCAGCTCGCGTGTGGTCAGCAGGGTTTCTTCGCCCACACGCTCGCGTTCAAGCTGGCTGATGTGGTCATACGCCTCGGCCAGTTCGTTGGCGTCTTCGGCGCGGAAGTAGACGCCGCCGGTCTCGTCGGCGATGTAGACCAGGCTGAGTTCGCTCGGTCCCACGCTAGTCCGCCCGCCCAGCGTCGGTAGGCCGATCATGTAGATGCGCACGCCGAGCGCACGAGCGATCGAAGCGGCCTGATTGGTAGTGATGTCGGGCACGTTGTTCTCGCCGTCGGTCAGGGCGACGACGATCCGGCTGGCCGCGTCGGAGTCGCGCAGCAGGTCGACGGCTTCGGCCAGCGCGACGCCGAGGGCAGTGCCGTCGGGTATATAGCCGCTGCGCACGCTGGTCTCGATCATCGCGTCAATCGCATCCAGGTCGAGCGTGAGCGGGCTCAGCACCAAACTGCGGCGCTGAAACATGACCAACCCGACGCGATCCTCGACGCGCTGCGAGACGAACTCGCGGGCCACCCGGCGCGCAGCCTCGATCCGGGTCTCGTTCTGCGAGAGGTAAGTCGTGGTCATCGAGCTTGAGGTGTCGATCACGAGCACGATGTCGATGCCTTCGGCAGGCCGCACGGCTTCGACCTGCGTCGCCTGGGGCCGGGCCATGGCGATGATGATCAACACGACTGCGATCACCCGAATCGCAGGCAGCCAGGGCAGCAGCCGCAGCCGCCAGCCCCGCTGCGCCGAATCCGGCGGCGCACCCGCAAGCTGCGGCAACGCATAGCGAGGACGCGGCAACCGCCCCACCCGAACCAGCACCCAGAGATAGAGCGGAACCACTGCGAAGAGCGCGAGCAAGGCGGGGTCTTCAAGCTGCATGGCACTCTCCGCCTCACCGAGCCTGCGCGATGATCGCCGCCGCCAGCTCGTGATAGCCGCGCAGACGCTCGGAAGCCGGCGCACGACCCGCATACTGCACCCGATCGCACTCCTGCAACAGATTGCGCACCTGCTGGACAGTGGCAGCCGGCGCTCCCGCCGCCGCCAATGCTCTCGGCAACTCGGCAGTGGTCAGCGAGCGCGCCGGCAGCGACCATTCCGCCGCTAGCCGCTCGCGCACCGCCTGCGCCAATTGCCGGCACTGTTCGGCGGGCGGTAGCGAGGGATCAAACTCGGGCAACGCCCACTGCGGCGCGTCAATCTCCGATAGCTGTTCTGCAGGGCGCTGCGAACGCCTACGCATCCGCAACAGCCGCGCAGCGATGAATCCGACGCCGATCCCGATGATCGCCACGATCCAGGGCGCGAAGTTCCGCTCCTGCGCTTCGAGCAGATCGGGCGGAGTCAGCGGGCGCGGTTCCGTGACTGACGAGAGCACGCTCACCACCGTGACCAGGATCGGATCGACGTTGACGGGTTCGAGCCGCTGACCATCGCGTTCGAGCGGGATTGGCGGCAATTCAATCACGAAACGCGCACTCTTGAACGCGCGAGTTTCGTAGGTCAAGGCCGTCTCGGTGGGCGAGACCGCGACCATCTCCGGGACGGCCGGATCCATCTCTCCCATCGGCGTGAGGGCGGGCTGCAACACGACGCGAGTCTCCGCGTCGTGCGTGATCGTGACGGTGATCGTCACCGGATCGCCGACGGTGAGCGAATCAACAGGCGTAACGACGACGCTGGCGCTGGGCGGCGTCTGCGCCGCAGCAGGGGCGACTACAGAGAACACGAGCAGCAGACAGAGACTGAGGAACAGGGCGCGAGTCATGGTCGTTGGCGGCGCTCGTAGAAGAGGCGGGTGAGCGGAGGCAGATAGTCGTCGGTCGTGGAGAGCGCAATCACGTCGCAGCCGCAGCGGCGCAGGCGAGCGACAGTCTCATCCCGATCCTCGCGCAGCCGCCGGCGCTGGAGTGCGGTCGTCGCTTCGTCGGCCAGCACCGTATCGCCGCGCTCTGCCCCGCTCCAGGTCGCCAGCGGCGCAGCCGGCAGCCGCGACTCCTCCGGATCGCGCACGCAGACCGCCACCACATCATGCCGCAAGGCGAGCTGGCTCAGGCTCGGTTCCCAGACGTGATCGGGATGCACCGCGATGAAGTCGCCGATGATGATCACGATCCCGCGCCGCCGCATCAGCCGTCCCGCGTGTTGGAAGGCACGGGCCAGCTCGGTCCTCCCTCCCACCGGTTGAGCAAGCAGATCGCGCACGATCCGCAGCACATGCTGCGAGCCTTTGGCCGGCGGAATCGTGAAGTCGATCTGGTTCGAGAACGCGACCGCCCCAACCAGATCGTTGGCCGCAGCAGCCGCAAAGCCGAGCACGCCCGCAATCTCGATCGCGCGATTGGCGACCGACGGCCCACTCGCGGCGTACCCGGCCGAGCCGCTCAGATCGACCAGCAGCAGCACGGTCTGCTCGCGTTCCTCAACGTAGCGCCGCACCACCGGCTGGCGCAGCCGCGCGGTCGCCTTCCAGTCGATGCTGCGCACCTCGTCCCCCGGCGCATACGGCCGCAGTTCGGCGAACTCGATCCCGCGACCGCGAAAAGCGGCCGCATACTGACCGGCCAGCTGATCGCGGAGCAATCTCCGCGCCCGGATCTCAATCCGCCGCACCGCGCGACGCAACTGCTCAGGCGCAAGCGCCGCCTCTTCCCCCTCCGGCGGCAAGGGCGGAATCAGCCAATCGCGGGCGCGTTCCAGGATCGAGCGCTGGTGGTTCACGGCATCGTCGGTCACGGTAGGGGCAATGCTTGCAACAGTTCGCTGATTACCTGGTCGGAGTCGATTTCGTCGGCTTCGGCTTCGTAGCTCAGCACGATCCGGTGCCGCAGGGTGTCCAAGGCGAGCGTCTTCACGTCGTCGGGAGTCGCATAATCGCGGCCCGAGAGCCAGGCATGGGCGCGCGCCGCCTGCGCCAGCGCAGCCGTCGCTCGCGGCGAAGCGCCGTGGCGGACATAGGCCGCCAGTTCGCGCCGCCAGCGAGCAGGCGCGCGCGTCGCCCGCGCGAGCTGCACGATGTAGTCCCGCAGCGACGGTTCCAGCCGCACTTCAGCGACGGAACGACGCGCATCGAGCAATGCAGCCGTGTCCGTCACTGATTGCACAGTGGGCACGGCTGCATCGAGCTGGCGGTCAAGCACCTCGCGCTCGTCAAGTTCGCCCGGATAATCCACCACCACCTTGAGCATGAAGCGATCGAGCTGCGCTTCCGGCAGCGGATAGGTGCCTTCCTGCTCAATCGGATTCTGCGTCGCCAGCACCAGAAACGGCTGCGGCAAAGGAAAACTCTCCCCGCCGATCGAGACCTGCCGCTCCTGCATCGCCTCAAGCAGCGCCGATTGCACCTTGGCCGGCGCGCGGTTGATCTCGTCAGCGAGCAGCACATTGGTGAAGATCGGCCCCTGCCGCACATGAAATTCGGCCTGGGCCGCGTTGTAGATCTCGCTGCCGGTGAGGTCTGCCGGCAGCAAATCCGGAGTGAACTGCAAGCGTGTGTAGTCGGCGTCCAGACAGGCCGCGAGCGTACTCACAGTCAGCGACTTCGCCAATCCAGGCACGCCCTCGATCAGGCAGTGTCCATCGCAGAGCAGCGCGATCAGCAGCCGCGTGATCAGCGCATCCTGCCCGACGATCACCTGCGCGATCTCGGCGCGGAGATCGGCAAACGGCGCATGATCCGGGAGCGGCGCAGGAGGCGCGCTCGGAGCGGGCGCAGCCACAGGCACGGCCTCGGATGGTGCTGCGGTTGCGGGCTTCGCGCGAGACCACTCCGACATTGCCGCCTCCGCATCCGCCGTCCACGGCCTGCGAGCGCCAGTGTATCGCCGACTCGTCTGGCAGCGCCTGCGCCTGAACGCCTACTATTCGCGCAGCCGCGCATCGGCAACAGCGCGGCCGAACGTTTGGAGGGGCGGCCATGCGATTCGGCGTTGGCGTAGGCAACATGGGCGGATTCGGTGATCCGGGAGGCGTGGACGCCTGCCTCGAAGTCGCCCAGGCCGCCGAAGACCTCGGCTTCGATTCGGTTTGGTGCAACGACCACGTGGTCATCCCAACCTCAATCGAGTCGCGCTATCCCTACAACGAGACCGGCGACTTCCCCGCGCCTCCCTCAATCGAGTGCTTCGAGCCGCTGACGATGATGTGCGCCCTGGCCGAAGCGACGGAATCCGTCGAGATCGGCGTCTCGGTGCTGGTCATCCCCTACCGACACCCGGCCGTCACCGCCAAGATGCTGGCGGCGGCGGATCGGCTCTCGGGCGGACGGATCGTCCTCGGCGCAGGCGTCGGCTGGATGCGCGAGGAGTTCGAAGCGCTCGGCCTCTCGGAGGAGCACTACCGCCGCCGCGGCGCAGTCACGAACGAGTTCCTGCGCGCGATGAAGGAGATGTGGACGAACACCGGACCGTCCTCGTTCCACGGCCGCTACGTCTCCTTCGATCAAGTCGGCGCATATCCCAAACCCGCCCAACGCGAGGACGGCGGCAGCATCCCAATCGTGATCGGCGGCAACGGCATCAACGCCTGGCGCAGAGCCTCGCGCTGGGGCGACGGCTTCCACGCCGCCTTCCAGTCGCCCGAGAACCTCGCCGCCGAGGTCGAGGGTCTGCACGCCGCCTGCCGCCGCGACCGGCGCGATCCCGACGAACTGGAGATCTCGATGCTCTCGGGGATCTTCCTGACGGACACGTCGCTGGACGAGGACGGACGACCGCTGCTGAACGGATCACCCGACCAGATAGCCGCAGACCTGCTCCAGTTCGGCAAGGTCGGCCTCGAACACCTTGTCGGCACGCCAACGTTCCAGGGCGAATCCCAGCTCGAACGAGTCATGCGAGGCATGGAGTTCATGTCGTCCGAACTACTGCCGGCGTTTCAATAGGAGTGGCAGACCCCCCTCTGTCCCTACGGGACATCTCCCCCCACAGAGCGGGGGGAGAGTGGAGATCAGGAGCTTGAGATGAAGTTTGGGATTCCGATTGGCAACTTCGGCACCTACGGCAAGTACGGCGACATCAGCGATGTGGTCGACGTCGCCGAGCGCGCAGAGCTGCTCGGCTTCGACTCGGTTTGGGTACACGATCACGTCTTCATGCCCGCCCGGATCGGCTCGCGCTATCCCTACAACGAGAGCGGCGTCGCCGGCTTCGCCTATCACCAGGACATCTTCGACCCGATCGCCACGATGGCGGCGGTGGCGGTGCGCACCAGCCAGGTGCAGATCGGGACCAGCGTCCTGATCATCCCCTACCGCGACCCGCTCGTGCAGGCGCAGATGATCGCCACGCTCGATCGGCTCTCGCACGGACGGATCGTGCTGGGCATCGGCGTGGGCTGGATGGAGGAGGAGTTTGAGGCGCTGGGCCTGGGCGGAGAGCCGTTCACCCGCCGGGGCGCGGTGACGGACGAGTGGATGCGGATCGCCCAGGCAGCCTGGACCGGCGACGGCCCGATCTCCTACGAAGGCGAGTTCCGTAGCTTCGGCGAAATGGGCGGTCTGGTGCAGTGCGTGCAGCAGCCTCACGTCCCAATCTGGATCGGCGGCAAGGGGCCGATTGCCGCCCGCCGAGTCGCGCGCTACGGCGACGGTTACCACACGATCACGTCAACGCCCGATGAGGTCGCAGCCGAGATCGCGCTGGTCAACGAAGAGCTCGAACGGGCCGGTCGGGACCCCGCAGAGGTCGAAGTCTCGATGCTGGGTCCGATGGTGCTGCTCAGCGGCGATCCGTCAAGCGTGAGCGCGTTTCCAGCGGTCGCCGGCGGTTCCCGAGACCAGATCGTGGACACGCTGGGGGCATATTCGGATGCAGGTCTGGATCATGCGCTGACGATGCCCGCGTACGATGTTCCGGCCTGGGATATTCATCCGGAGCGTCAGATGGAGGCGATGGCGGAGTTGTCGGAGATCGTGGACGAATTGCGCTAGCCCGAGCCTGTTCAGATGGGCGAATGAGGGATCGATCACAGCGGCGCTTTGAGCTTCTGCTCCCCCTCGCAGAGACCGATGCGCAATCCCTCGTCTCCGTCATTGCCGTGCCCCGCCGCGGCAATCTCGCCATGTGCTGCACCAACGTTCGTGCTCGACTCAGCGAGATACCCGCGGCAAGCGCGGGTATGACGGTGCTATGGGCGCGTCAGCTTCGTTGTCGATCTTGAGTTTCATCGCGTGCTTCGCCGCCGGTGGTCGAAGAATACCGTCACCACTCGCCAATGAACGACACGGGCGAGGCCCCGGCAGTTAACCGAGGAAGGCGACGATGATGCCGGTACAGATGCCCATGGTCGCGATCACGGCTGCGCTTGCGCCAACAACGAATTTGATCACGCGCGCTTCTGATTGAGCAAGAGCTGCACCGAACAGCGCTGTCATCTCTCGAACGATGGAACGGACTTGTTCGTCCTTGACGAGAGGATCGAGTTCATCGCCCAGGGCATTAACGAAGTGACGTGCGTCATCGCTGCCCCAATGAGGCTTGATGATCTCGAAGATGCGGAGTTGCTGTATCAGCGCCATGTCTGGAGTGTAATCCTCTCGAAGAGAGCTCAGCGTGCGACCGTCATCGGCTCCGGAAAATCCCACTGCCGGCAACGGCAACTGCTAGCAAAGTAGCTCAAACGAGCGTGAACTTGACCAGCGATGCCCGCTGCCTGCGCGTGAGGCCCTGCCTGAATTCGCGCCTGGTCGGTGAGGAGCGGATACGCGCTCGCTCGGGCACACATGCCTCTCCCAACGCGGATCTGCTTGATCCGGTTGAAGGCTGCCATGGACTTCAACATACCCACTGGCAGCCTTCTTGACGACTGAGAACGCCTACGGTGCCGCGGTCAGATCGGCGCCCGTCTTGGTGTCCACCTCGAAGGCTGATTTGAGATCGAGCTCCTTGGCGATCTCGCGCGTGGCCGGGATCACTTCCTCGCCGAACAGGCGCAGGGAGCGCATTGAGTCTTCGTGCGTCATTGCGCCGTCGCCGTCCCAGAAGAAAATCTGGCCGGGGCGCAGGTATTCGAGCACGTGCCGGATCTTGGGAATCACCGTTTTGGGCGTGCCCGTGATGATCGTCATTCGCGCCTTCTGGTCTTCGTAGGAGCCGAAGATGTCGGCTGCTTCGGGCTGCTCCTGCTCGCGGGCGGCGAGGGCGGCTTCGGCGGCGGCGGTGCGACCGCGCGAGGCGGCGGCGGCGAAGTTCTGGATCGTGGGCAGGACGTTGGTGCGCGAGGTCAGGCCGGGCAGGTTCTGGAGATTGGCGCGGACGACGCCCTGATTGCCTTCGAGGAAGGGGTTGGAGGGGCCTTGCAGGTAGCGGCGGCCCGCTTCCTCGGCCAGCTCTTCGGTCTCGTCCACGTGGACTTTGAAGAGGTAGCCGTGATGCTCGGAGCCGGCCTCATAGCCGTTCTCCCGCGCCACCTCGTCGTAGTAGTCGAACGACTGCTTGGTCGGCTCGAGGTCGGTGGCGAGCATGATGTAGGGGTAGCGGTGCTCCGCCGTCCACTTGACCGTGTTGCGCGACATGATCCCCGGGATCCAGATCTGCGGATGCGGGTCCTGGATCGGGCGCGACCACGGATTCACGTAGCGGAAGTTGTAGTGCTCGCCCTCCCAGCGGAAGGGGCCGGCGGTCGACCAGGCTTTGACCACAAAGTCGTGCGCCTCCTGGAAGCGCTCCCAGTTGAAGGGCGCCTGGGCGTTGTGCGAGACCGACTCACGCCCGCCGCCGCGCACCCAGCCGGTGACCAACCGTCCGCCCGAGATCATGTCGATCTGGGCCAGCGTCTCCGCCAGCCAGAGCGGATCCTCCCAGATCGGCAGGATGTTGCCCAGCAGCACGATCTTGGCCTTGCGCGTGATCCGCGCCAGGATCGCCGCCTCCACATTCATCACCGAACCCATACAGAAGGGCGTGGAGTGATGTTCGTTCAGCATCAGCGCGTCGAAGCCCATCTCCTCCGCATACAGTTTCTCGTCTAGATAGCGGTGGTAGAGGTCGGAACCAACGCGCGGGTCGTAGGCCGAGTTCGAGGCGTCGAGGTCGGTCAGGTCAAGTCCGGTCGCACCGAAGAACCCAGTCTGCGGGTCCTGGTAGGGTCGCTCGGTGAAGTAGCCGATCATCATGGCGGTGCTCCTGTTCGTTCACGCGCAATATGCCAAATCGGGATCGGAATTGCCAGAGACAGAGAAACGCAGCTCCGCCAACAATCCCTTTCTCTCTCCCCCGGAGACCGATGAACAACCGTCATACCCGCGCTTGCCGCGGGTATCTCGCCGTGACCAGCGCCATCGTCGCCAACGGATCGAGATTGCCCTTGCGCAGCGCGGCAGCGGAACCTGCATCCTCGTTCGCTTCCGAACGGACGGCACTCGGGAGAAGAAAAAAACTCTTGGGCGAGCCGAAAAAAAAGACGGCCCCAGGCGTTCAGGAAGAATTTTTTCTGGCCGGCGCAGATCGCTGATCTCCTGTGTTGGCTGGGAGAAACGCTGTTCAGGGCGTTCAGCGTTGTTCAGGCTTGCTCGGGCTGAACGGCGTTCAGGATGTTCAGGTTTGTTCAGCCTTGATTGGCTCCGGGGCTGCGGGAAGCTGAGCATGATTGAGCCGCCTTGCGAGCTGTTGGTGTACTGATGTTCGCATCAGGATAGACGGTTTGAGGCAGTGCGGGTTGTGACGTGGGTGACAGAGATGCGGGGATGTGGTTTGGGTTCACTGGCTGCGGAGGCCGTTGCGTAGATCAAGGATCGTCATACCCGCGCTTGTCGCGGGTATCTCGCCGTTATCTGCACCGTCGTCGCGAACACGGCGAGATTGCCCCCTGTTCAGGCCAGGGGCAGGCTGCGGCGGAGCGCGGCAATGACGGAGGCGGGGAGGGGCTGAGAGCAACGCCTAGACTGCAACCCTGCACGGAGGCTGAACCATGTCCAAACCTGTCGTGATCGAAGCCGCCATCAACGGCGGCACGCCCAAATCCCGCAACTCCAACTCCCCTCGTTCGGTCGAGGAGATCGCAGCCGACGCGGTGCGCGCCGTTGATGCGGGCGCGGCGATCGTGCATAACCACAACGACGACGAGGTGATCGGCGAGCGCTCGCGCTTGCGCGCCGGTTGGCACGATCCGCAGCCCTACATCGACGCCTGGAGCGCGGCGCTCGACCAACGCCCGGACACGATCTTCTATCCCACCCAGGCCAGCGGCGGGCCGGGTACCGACATTCACGTGCGGCTCAGCCACCTCGCGGCGCTGGAGGCGGCGGGCGTGTTGGGCCAGGGTCTGATCGACCCGGGCTGCGTCGCACTGGGCGGCGGCGATGCGGACGGCCTGCCGAATGACGTCGACGCGGTCTACATCAACACCTACCGCGACGCGCGTCAGATGTTTGCCCTGGCCAACCGCATGGGTCGCGGCGCGTCAATCTCGATCTTCGAACCGGGCTTCCTCCGCGTCGTGCTCGCCTACGCGGCCAAGGGACTGGTACCGAGCGGCTCCCTCGTCAAGCTCTACTTCGGCGGTACCGGCCGCGGCCCGCTGGGCTTCGGAATGCTGCCCAACGAACCCTGCCTCGACGCCTACCTCTCGATGCTCGAAGGCACCGGCCTGGAATGGTCGGTCGCCGTGCTCGGCGGAGATGTCGTGGGCAGCGGATTCGCCCGTCTCGCGCTGGAGAAGGGCGGACACGTCCGCGTCGGCCTCGAGGACTTCTGGGACGGGGATCGCGCGCCCTCGAATACCGAGCTGCTTGAGGAACTGGTCTCGCTCTGCGACGAGGTCGGGCGTCCAGTTGCGAGTCCGGGGGAAGCGCGGGAACTGCTCGGTCTGCCCTCAACGCCGTAAGGAAGGATTGCGCGATGTTTGAGATGCGAGCCGAAGTCCTGCGTGAGTTCCTGGATGAGCCGCTGCCGGCGATCCTGGCGACGCTGCGGCGCGACGGCAGTCCCTACACGATCCCGCTCTGGTACCTGTGGGAAGGCGAGGTGCCGGACGATGTGCATCCGATCCGCAATCCGCCGCAGGGCCACGCCTGGTTCCTGGGTGGCGAGACGAGCACCTGGGTCCGGCACTTGCAGCAGGATCCGCGCATGTCCCTCTGTATCGATGTGGAGGGACCGCCAGCCAAGCATGTGGGCATCGACGGGACGGTTGAGGTCTTGTCCGAGGCGGACGCCGATCCGTGGCCGATCATGCGCCGGCTGGTGGAGAAGTACGTCGGACGCGGCGATCCGGCCAACGACGAAGCGGTTGACCAGTACATGGAGTCGACGCAGTCGATGACGCCGATGCTGTTCAAGGTCGCGCCGATCAAGTGGCGGGCGATTGATCTGTCGGAGTTTGAGCCGGGCCAGGACATCTGACCCGGCAAGGCCCAGGTGCCACTGTCATTCCCATGCAGAGCGGCCTGCGCAAACCCCCATTTCCGTCATTCCCGCGCAGGCGGGAATCTCGAAGCAACCAAGTATGAAGCCACTCCCAAGCTGGTCGTACCGCCGACCTTGCATCGCGCGATCCGCCCCCCCAAGCTCCAACGCGCCCACAGGAGACCTTTGCAAAGGGGCTTATATGGCAGACTTGCCGCTGAGGTGGGGTCGGCATTCGACCACGGCGAGATTGCCGCGGCGGAGCGCGGCAATGACGGAGAAGGGCGGCAATGACGGAGCGCGGGCAACGTTGGCTTACCATCGGGGCAATGTCGGTGCAGTGACAGACTGACGGATGGGGGAGTTGAGATGGCCAGAATGCGACCCGATGTGATCCGCGAGTTCCTCCAGCAACCGGAGAGTTGCGTGTTGGCCTCGCTGCGCGCCGACGGACGACCCTACACCGTCCCGCTCTGGTTCCTCTGGGAGGGTGAGGTGGACGACGACGCGCATCCAGTGCGCAATCCGCCGCGCGGACACTTCTGGTTCACCGGTACGCTCAGCCGCGTCTGGTGCAAGCAACTGATGCGCGATCCGCGCGTTTCGTTCTGCATCGAGCGTTCCACGCCCGGGCCCGGGCATATCGGGATCGACGGCACAGCGGAGGCGTTCACCCTGCCCGAGTTCGACATCTGGCCAACCTCGCGGCTGCTGGCGGAGAAGTACGTCGGCCGCGGCGATCCGGCCAACGACGATGCTGTAGACGCCTTCTTCGCCAACATGCAGACCGAGCCGCGAATGCTGTTCAAGATCACGCCCGAAGTCTGGCGCGCAATTGACCTGACGGTGTATCGGGGCAAGCGCGAAGATCGCGAATTCCAGGAACGGGTGCGGGAGCGTCTCGCAGCCGAGGCGTAGCGGACAACTGAGTGAATCGGCCCCCGGGTTCGTCACGGAGTTTGCTGTCGAACCCCGGGTTTCGGCGGGTCTGGTTAGCCGGCGCGATCACCGGCATGGTGCGCTGGCTCGACATGCTCGTGCTCTCGCTCTACGCCCGCGACCTCACCGAAGCGGCGGGCTTCGTCGCGCTCGCCTTCCTGATCCGGATGCTGCCCCGCCTGCTCTTCGGCATGTTCGTGGGCGCGCTCGCCGACCGCTTCGACCGCCGCCGCATCTGGATCGCCTCGCTGATCATCCTCTCGGTGATGTACTTCGGACTCACCGCCGTCGTCGCCCTCACCGACATCCAGTTCTGGCAACTGCTGATCTTCGTCTTCATCACCGGAATCGTCTGGTCGGTCGAGTTCCCTACCCGCCGCGCGATGATCGCCGACGTCGTCCAGCCCCACCAGGTCGGACGCGCGGTCGGCCTCGACTGGAGCACCGACTCGGTCGTGCGCATCCCCGGCCCGCTGATTGGCGCGGGACTGCTCCAGGAGTTGGGCGCAGAGTGGGCCTACCTCTTCACCGCAATCGTCTTCATCATCGTCGCTCTGATCGCCTCCACGCTCTCCTATCGCCAGCCCGTCCACTCCGGCGCGGCCGCGCAAGGCTGGGGTCAGGTCGCACGCGAGATCATGGTCGACATCTCCGCCGGACTGCGCTACATCCGCGGCAACAATCTGCTGGTCGGCACCCTGCTCGTCACGCTGGCCTTCAACCTGCTCTTCCCGGCCTACGCCGCCGCCCTGCCCGATATCGGACAAGAACTCTTAGACGTCAGCAAGCTGCGGATCGGCGTGCTCGAAGCCTTGGTCGGCCTCGGATCGTTTGTCAGCGCGCTGGCCATCGCCGGCTGGTCCAGCTGGGGACAGTCGGGCCGGATCTACTACGCCGGCACGGCCTGGTTCATTCTCTGCGTGACCGGCATGGCGCTTTCGCCCGTCTATGAGCTCTCCGCCGTCGTCGCCTTCAGCATGGGCTTCGGTTTCTCCGCCTTTGCGATCATGCAGACCGCCATCCTCGTCACCCGCACCCCGCCCGAAATGCGGGGCCGCGTGATCGGCGTGCTCTCGATGGTGATCGGAATCGGCCCACTGACGGGACTACAGGTATTCCTGCTCTTCGACTGGTTCGGCATCCAGGGCGGCCTGATCGCGGTCGTGATCGAGGCGGCGGCGCTGATGCTGCTGACCGCCGTCTTTTGGCCGGTCGTGATCCGGCGCCTGGTCGGCTCCGATCCACGAGTGGCCGCGACCTTCGCGCCCCAGCGCAGCCGCTGACATAGACTGGCTCCAGGAGAGCGCCATGAGCACGATGCGCCGCCGCCGCCAATTCAAGGCCGATCTGCTCACTCTGCGCGGGCAGCAGCTGACCGAGTGCTTTGCGATCGTTGACATCGAGACCACCACCAGCGCCGGCGTCCGCGAGCGCCGCTGGCGGGGCAAATTCTCCTCCCTCTCCAACCCTGAGCACAGTTTCGGCGGCGGCTATCTGCTGCGCGCAAGGGGCGCGGAAGACAGCACCCGGATCGACGTGGTCGAAGGCGCAATCGAACGGCTCGGCGTGACCAGCGACGAATACGCCTTCATCGGTGTCGGCAATCCGCCCAATCCCCCGCGCAAGCGCGGACTCAGACGCTAGCGAAATCGGAAACAACCAATGACCACCATCGAAATCTCCGCCAGCGCCGAACTCCGATCCCAGGTCGAAGCCGCCGCAGCGGCCGCGCCCGCGCTCGCACTGGCGACCCGCGAGCAGAAGGACGCCGTGCTCTTCGCCACCGCCCGCCTCCTGCGCGAGCGCTGCGACACAATCGTGACCGCCAACAGCGAAGACGTGGCCGACGCCGAAGGCCATCTCAGCGACGCCATGATCGACCGCTTGCGCCTCACCCCCGATCGTGTAGATGCGCTCGCCGCAGCGACCGAGCAGCTCGCCGAGCTCGACGATCCTGTGGGCGAGACCATCGACTCGCACGTGACCGGCGGTGGCCTGCGGATCGAGCGCGTGCGCGTGCCCCTGGGCGTGATCGCCTCCGTCTACGAGAGCCGCCCCAACGTCACCATCGACATCGGCGCGATCTGCCTCAAGAGCGGCAACGCCTGCGTCCTGCGCGGCGGCCGCGAGGCGCGCCGCTCGAACCGCCTCTTGGCCGAAATCTTGCAGGACGCTCTCAGCGAGTCCGGTCTGCCCGCCAACGCCGCCCAGCTGGTGCGCAGCCCTGATCGCGCCCTGGTCGGCGAAATGCTGGCGATGAACGACCTGATCGACCTGATGGTGCCCAGAGGCGGCAAAGCATTAATCGAGCGCGTCCGCGACCAAGCCTCAATGCCCGTCGTCGCCGGCGGGATCGGCATCTGCCACACCTACGTCGATGCTGAGGCCGATCTGGATATGGCGCTGGATGTGGTCGACAACGCCAAGACGCGGCGCGTCTCGATCTGCAACGCGCTCGATGTGCTGCTCGTGCATGAGGGCGTCGCCGCAGCCTTCCTGCCCGGCCTCGCGCAACGCTGGTCAGCCGCAAATCGCGCCGACGGCGGGGTCGAACTCCGCGCCGACGACAGCGCCCTCGCCCTGCTCGCCAACGGCCCCGCCCAAGCCGTCCCCGCCGGCGACCACGACTTCGACACCGAGTTCCTCTCGATGACCGCCGCCGTCCGCGTCGTTCCCGACGCCGAAACCGCCCTCAACCACATCGCCGAGCACGGCTCCGGCCACTCCGAAGCCATCCTTACCAACGACCCCAGCCTCGCCGAACGCTTCCTCCGCGAAGTCGACGCCGCCGCCGTCTACGTCAACGCCTCCACCCAGTTCACCGACGGCGGCGAATTCGGCCTCGGCGCCGAAGTCGGCATCTCCACCGGCAAGATTCACGCCAGAGGCCCCATGGGCCTGAGAGAACTCACCTCCTACAAGTGGGTCGTCCGAGGTCAAGGCCACACCCGCCCGCGCTAATCCCCGCGCTAGACCGTCATTCTCACTCCAGTTCCATTACCCCGCCCCCAACCAACTCCGTCATACCCGCGCCCGATAACTCCGTCATACCCGCGCTCCGTCGCGGGTATCTCGCCGTGACCAGCACCCAACCCCCAACCCACCTCCTCCAAGAAACCTCTCCCCCTTGAGAGCCTGTCCCCGCGCAGGCGGGGAGGGAGATGCCCCAGAGGGGCAGAGGGGGTGAGAACGCCACAACCCCAAAGAACCCACATTGGCCTTCCGACAACCACAACACACTTCCCATTACCACACCGAACATCCATCCAGATAAGCTCAAGAGTCCTGCATTCCCCAAGAAAGGAACAACCCCATGCCCTTCACCCACACCTACCAGTCCAGCATGACCGGCGTCGGCCAAATCGCCCACTCCAACGAAGCCGGACACGTCCGCATCAAAGCGCTCGCCCTCCTCATCCGCGAACTCTCCCCCTCCAACGCCAAGACCCGTGAGATCCACCACGCGCTCGACCTCGAACCCCATCCCGAGCCAACCCCCAAACCCCGACCCAACCACTCCCCCCGCCTGCCCGAAGCTCCGCTCACTCCCGAGCAGAAGAAAGAACTCCACCTCCATCCCCACGCCATCGCCGTCGCCCTCATACGCGGCGAAGACGTGCCCCTGCCGGACGACGACGACAGCCTCGAAGAAGAGGAAGAGCCGCAGTAATCCCCCGACCGCAAGCGGCGACCCCCTCGTTTTTTTCTCACAGCCCCCGTCAGGCCGCGAACCGCGACCGCCCAGTCCCTACCGTGCTCAAAATCAGCGCTCGGAGCAGACCGCAGCCCTGCTTACACTGCCCCGCGACTTATGAGGAGGCCCAAGACGTGTCCGGATGGCTCGGCCGTGACGACTGGAGCGCAGCCCTCGCGCGCTGGCGCGCCGCCGGCCTGGTCGACGAACAGACGGCGGACTCCGTTCGCGCTTGGGAAGCGGAACAAGCCTCGAACAGCAGCTTGGCGCACGGACGTGTAGCGGACGCCGCCGCCTATCTCGGCGTCTCGATCGTGATCGCAGCCGTCTACATGCTGGGCGCAACTGTCCTCGAAGACGCAGCCGCATTTGCCGCCTTGAGCGTTGCGGTCGGCGTGATCGCAGCGGTGTCCGCCTGGCTGTCGCAGCGTGTGGGGGCGGCCGCCCTGTCGGACGCCTGCGCCGGCGCGGCCGTCCTGCTGATTGCGGCGGCGCTGGCGGCGCTGCTGGACGAGCTCGGCGGCGAAGACGACGTCTGGATTGGCTGGCTCCTGGTCAGCCTCTGTGTCGCTCTGACGGGCGCAGGACTGGTCCGGCTCGTGCGCTCGCGCTTGGCCTTCGCCGCGGCCGCGGCCGCAGTCGCCCTGATCCCGCTCACGCTCGCCGTCGAAGCAGGCGGACTCGAAGCGGGCATCTATGGCAGCGAAGGCTCACTCGACGGCTGGCGGCAATGGGCTGCGCTCGCCGTAGCCGCGCTGGTCGGCGGCGCGCTCTTGTACGCGCTGAGCCGCCCCCGGCTCGACGGCCAGCTCGCGCGTTGGGGACGGCTCGGCGCATCCTTGGGAACGGGCGTTGCCATCCTCGGACTCGCCGGCGCGTCCGCCTCCCCCGTGAGCGACTGGATGGCCCTGCTCGCGGGCTGGGTGATCACCGGCTGGGCGCTGCGCGACGCCCGCCCCGAACTCTTGCCCGCCTCCGCCTTGCTCCTGGTCGGCGCGCTTGCCGGCGGACTCTCCGACATCGATCACGGAGCGCGCCTGGGCCTGACCGTGATCGTCCTGCTGACCGCCCTCGAACTCACCGCCCTCGGTCTGGCCGGGCCCCGCCTGACCGGTCGCCTGGCCGGACACTGGCTCACGCCTGCCTGGGAGTCGACGCTGCTGATCGCGGGCGTGGCTGGAGCCTCGATCCTGGCCGCGCACAGCCCGGGCTGGGGAGCGCTGGGCCTCGTCTGGGCGCTCGTATTGCTGATCGCGGGCGTCTACTGGGAGCATCGGCTCGCCTTCGCCTTCGGCGTGATCGGCGTCTACTCAGCCGGTCTGACGCTCGTGCTGGGACAATTCGATTCGTCCGCCGGAGCGGCCTTCGGCACGCTCGCCTTCGGTCTCCTGGTCGTGCTCAGCGGGATCATCTGGCGGCGGCGCTTTCGCGCCCGCGCCGCTGATTGACACTGACGCGAACGCGCTCATAGCCTTGCCTAGAGCCGTCGCTCAGAGTCGGCGGTTAGGCTGTGTCTGCTTTGTGTGAGGCGAGGTCATGGAAGACAAGACAATCTCGGTCGTCAACGGGCGCTTCAACGTCGGCTACATGGAAGCCGGAGAGGGACCCGATCTGCTCTTCATCCACGGTGCCGGCGGTCTCATGTGGGACCCGTTCCTCGAACAGCTCTCGCAGCACTACCACGTGGTCGCGCCCAAGCTGCCCGGTACCGCCAACTCGACCGGGGTTGAGTGGCTGATGGACCACCACGACGTCTTCTACTTCTACTGGGACTTCCTCGACGCTGTGGGCGTCAGCGGCGACGTGATCGTGGTTGGCCACTCGATGGGCGGTTGGTTCGCCGCCGAGGTCGCCGCGATGCAGCCCGGGCGCGTCTCCAAGCTGGTCCTGATCGCCCCGGTCGGACTCTGGAACGACGACTACCCGGTCGCCGACTTCTTCGCCATGATGCCGCACGAACTCGTCCCCGCCCTGTTCCACGACCAGGAGCACCCGGGCGCGAAGATGATGACCGCACCGCCCCCGAGCGACCCCGACGAGCTGCGCACCGTCACGGTCGAGCGGGCCAAGATGCTCCAGACCGCCGCCCGCTTCATGTGGCCCATCCCCGACAAGCGCCTCTCCGAGCGCATTCACCGGATCAGCTCCCCGACTCTGATCGTCTGGGGCGCCTCCGACGGCCTCGTTCCCCCGCAGTACGGGGAAGATTTTAACAAGGCCATCGCCGGCAGCGAACTGGCCATGTTCTCCGCCTCCGGCCATATGCCCCAGGTCGAGGAACCCGAAGCCGTGCTCTCCAAGCTGGGCGAATTCCTCAGCAGTTAGCGCTGGTGCAATGACGCAGCGAGACGGCATCGATGCGCCAACCGCGGCGCACTACCGCGACGTCTTCCACCGCTTCGCCCGGATCGAGACGCCCGGGCTCGCCTCGCCGATGTACGCCGAACTCGCCTACGGGGTCTCACTCGATCCCGAGTTGCTCGCCATCGCCGCCCAAAAGCGCCGCCGCCAACCCGCGCCCAACATGTTCTTCGCCGCCGTCCAATACCTGCTCCTCAGCGGCGGCGAATACGCGAAGCACCCACTCGCGGCCCACTATCCGATCGTCGCAGGCGCAGAGCGTCCCATGACGCCCGCCTTCCCCCACTTCCGCGACTTCTGCCTCACCTACCGCGAGCAGATCATCGACCTGATCCGCACCCATCGCACCCAGACCAACGTAGTCCGCCGCTGCACCTGCCTGCTGCCCACCTTCTCCATCGTGCAGGCCGAGTCGGGCCGTCCGCTCGCTCTGATCGACGTCGGCGCCAGCGCCGGACTCAACCTCAACGTCGACCGCTACCGCTATCGCTACCTGCGCGGCGGCCACGAAACCGCGTCCTGGGGCCGCGAGGATGCGCGAGTGTCGCTAGAGGCGGAACTGCGCGGCGCGGGTGAGTTGCCGCCGCTGGCCGATGAGCTCATGGTCTGGTTCCGGGGCGGGATCGATCTCAATCCGATCGACCTCACCGATCCCGAAGAGTTGCGCTGGCTCCGCGCCCTGATCTGGCCCGAACACGTCGAGCGCCATCAACGTCTAATCGACAGCGCCGCGGAGTTGTCGGCCTCACCCGTCGATCTCCGAGCCGGAGACGCAGTTGAGCTGCTTCCGCAGATGATCGCCGAAACCCCGGCCGACGCTGCGCTGACGGTCTACTCCACCGTCGCGCTCTACCAGTTCCCCGCCGAAGGCCGGCAACGGCTGATGCAGACACTCGCACACACCAGCCGCGAGCGTCCGCTCTGGCTGGTCACGCTGGAGCTCTACCTCGACGACATCGCCGACACCAAAGACCCGCAGCTCGCAATCACGCGCTTCGTGGATGGTCGGTACGAGCGTCAGTTGCTGGCGAAGTCGTCGCCGCACGGCTGGTGGATCGAATGGGCGGCCTAGCCGTCAGTTGCGAATCCCGCGCTCGAGCAGTTCGGCCACGAACCACTCCTGCGAGTTCGCGCCCTTGAGCGAGTTGCAGGCGTTGCAGAGCAGTTGCAGGTTGTCGAAGTGATCGCTGCCCCCGCGCGAGCGGGCGATGATATGGACAATCGTCATATTGCGGAAGGGGAAGAGCGTGTTGCAACCGGCGCAAAGTCCCTCCTGCCTGCCGTAGAGCGTGTGCTTGTGCGTCTTGTAAGAGGGCAGGACGCCCAAATCGGTGCGTTGGGGGATGTCGCTGCGATGCGTAACAGTGAACGAGGTGAGGCCGAGTTCGCGCCGAAATCGCGATCGCACGAGCTGGTCGGCCATCTCCGACAAGTCGATGCCAACCCATTGCCGGCCCAGGTCCTCAGCAGCGACACAAGCAGTAGCGCAACCGCAGAACGGATCGAGCACGACCTCACCTTCGTTGGACGACGCCCCGATGATTCGCTTGAGCAGCTTCAGCGGCTTCTGGGTTCGGTAGCCGGTTCGTTCCGAGCCGCCTGCCCGGTTGATGTCGTCCCATAGGCTCTTGAGCCGATCATCGACATCTGCGTAGAGACGAAAACGGGGTTTGCCGCCTCTGCGGCGCGGCCAGTGAATCATGCCGGCTGCATTGAGTACGTCGAGCTTCTCTTGCGTGGACAGGTCTTCATACTCGTCCGGGAGCTCAACCCAATCCGGCATCTTGTCCCGGCCGGGCACAGCCCAGTGCCGTCCGACGGATGTTGGATCGGTATCGCGCCAGGGCTGGCCGGAGGTACCCTCCCGCGTTCCTTCCGCATCAAGCGGGCCGGAGCGATAACGGCGCCCTTGCTCGTCGTCGTACTCGCCGTTTCGCGGAGGGCCGGGGATTCGCTCTTCGTCGCGTGGGTGCAAGTCGTAAGAGCCGCTCATCGTGTAGAAAAAGATCGAATCGGTGACAGAGCCGAAGGTCCGATCGGCATCGCCGGTGCCTTTCGAGTGGTTTGTCCGCTTCCAGACGATCTCGTTGCGAAAATTCGCTTGTCCGAAGACGGCGTCCAACAGCATCTTGAGGTAGTGGCCGGCAGTGGGATCGCAGTGGAGATAGATGCTGCCGGTGGGCTTGAGCAGGCGGCGCATCTCCAGGAGGCGAACGCCCATGTAGATGAGATACGCCTTCATGGGCGAGCCATGGATCGCGCCTGCTGCGTCGCAGGCGGCGTAGACGCCCGGTTGACGCTCAGCGACTTCACCATGCCAGGCTTCGTCGACGTCGCTGAGCGTCCAAGTGTCCTTAAACGCAGCGCCCGCAGCTTCGCTGCCGATTGGCGCTTCGTAATCCCGATTGGTGTTGAAGGGTAGATCCAGATAGATCAGATCCACCGACTCGCTGTTCATGCCGCGCATGACATCGAGGTTGTCGGCAGTCCAGATGGTGCGGTTGGCCCAGTTGGGATCTGCCATCGCGACGCCTTCCCACCTCAGTCGCCGGTTGCTCTCACCCTAGCCGTCAGTTGCGAATCCCGCGCTGGAGCAGTTCGGCCACGAACCACTCCTGCGAGTTCGCGCCCTTGAGCGAGTTGCAGGCGTTGCAGAGCAGTTGCAGGTTGTCGAAGTGATCGCTGCCCCCGCGCGAGCGGGCGAGGATGTGGACAATCGTCATATTGCGGAAGGGGAAGAGCGTGTTGCAACCGGTGCAGAGTCCCTCCTGCCTGCCGTAGAGGGTGTGCTTATGCGTCTTGTAAGAGGGCAGGACGCCCAAATCGGTGCGTTGGGGGATGTCGCTGCGATGCGTGACGCTGAAAGAGGTGAGTCCCAACTCGTTCTGAAAGCGTGTGTGCGCCAGCGCGTGCGCGACGGGTGAGAGGTCAATCCCGGCCCACTGACGGTCCAGCTTCTCGGCGGCGACGCAGGCGGTCGCACAGCCGCAGAACGGATCGAGCACGACATCACCCGGGTTGGAGGAAGCGAGGATGATCCGCTCCAGCAAACGGAGCGGTTTCTGAGTGGGATAGCCGACCCGTTCCTTGGCACGCGCGCCCAGTGGCGGGATGTCGTCCCAGAGATTGCCCGGGATCTGACCGGGTGAAGCGTCGAGGTAGCGCTTGAGCTGAGGGACGCCACCCGGCTCCGCTGGCCAATGAATGAAACCGGCCTCGTCCAAGGTATCGAGACGGGCCAGCGAACTTTCGATTTCGAGATAGTCCGGCAGGAAGCGGACAATGTAGTCGGCGTATGCGCCGGTGCGCGGTACCGCCCAGTGGCGGCTCACTTCGGTTGGGTCGATACCGCGCCACGGCTCGCCCGACTCGCCTGTCCGTTCACCGGCTGCCGTGAGATCGCCCGCTCGATATCGTCCGCGTTCGTCCTCGTGACGGTAGAAGCTGTCTACGTAGTCCCGATCCAAGGGGACGCGGATGTGGTCCAGGTTTTGCGTTGCGCCTTCGCGGGCGTAGTAGAGGATGGTGTCGCAGACACTGCCGAAGAGCCGGTCGTTGTGCGCTGATGTGCGTTTCCAGATGATGACTTGCTGGAACTGCTCCTGTCCGAAAACGCAATCCATGGCCGCGGTCAACCAGGCGTTGGCGGTCGGATCGCAGTGCAAGTAGATGCTGCCGTTCGGCTTGAGGATGCGGCGCATCTCGACCAGGCGCACGATCATCATGATCAGGTAGGCCTTCATCGGCTTGCTGTGGCCGAGTCCGGCAGCGTCGACGATGCCGTAGAGGTCCGGATTCGATTCTGCGATCTCGCCGTGCCAGGCGAGATCTACGTCGCTGAGCGTCCAAGTGTCTTTGAAGGCAGCTTCGGCGGCGGCGGAGCCAATCGGGGCGGCGTAGTCCCGGTTGCTGTTGAAGGGCGGATCCAGATAGATCAGATCCACCGACTCCGAGTTCATGCCGCGCATGACATCGAGGTTGTCGGCAGTCCAGATGGTGCGGTTGGCCCAGTTGGGATCGGCCATTGTGGGGACTCCAGCGCCGTCGCTGGTTCCACCTTAGCCCTTGAGCGCTTCGAGAATCTTCCCGAACTCGTTGGGGTCCTGCTCCATCACGTTGACCGAGTGCAGCAGCGCGCCGGCGGCCTGCTCCTGTTCCAGACGTTCGACGCACTCTTCGGTCGTGCCGACGAAACCGAACTGGAGCAGCATGTCCTCGGGGATCGCCTGAGCGCCGGCTGCGCCGCCGCCGTCCTGCCAGGCGATGCGGACGGCGTTGGCTTCGTCTTCGTAGCCCTGACGCGAGAGTTGGCGATAGTAGAACTCGCCCATCCGCGCGCAGTAAAAGGCGAGCGTGCCGGCTTGGGCGGCGCGGGCGCGGCCCTTGGCTTCGGGAGTATTGGCGACGGTGACGCCGCCCGGCGCGCGGACGGTGAAGTCAGCCGGGTCTTTACCCGCTTCGACCACCCACTGGTTGACTTGGCCGATCTCCTCCGCCAGCCGGTCAAGCGGAATCATCACCGGCAGCCAGCCGTCGGAGATCTCGGCGGTCATCCTGACCGACTTGGGGTTGAGCGTCGCCAGGTAGATCGGCACCTGCTTGCGGTAGGTGTCGAAGCGCAGGGTGAAGCCGCGCTGGAGCTTGAAAATGTCGCCGTCGTAGTTGAGGCGCTGACCGGAGAACAGGATCTTCATGATCTCGACGGTCTCGCGCATCCGCTTGAAGGCGGGCTGGAAAGGCACGCCGTGAAAGTGCTCGATCACGAGCGGCCCGCTGTTGCCCAAACCGACGATCACGCGGCCTTCGGAGAGTTCGTCGATGGTGGCGAAGTGTTGCGCCAGCGCGGCCGGGGTGCGCGAGTAGATGTTGACGATGCTCGTGCCGACCTGAACGCTCTGCGTCCGTTCCGCGAGCTGGACGAGCGTGGTGAAGGCATCCTGCCCCCAGGCCTCCGCGACCCAGAGCGAGTCGATCCCGACCTCGTCGGCGATCTGAGCGCGCTTGAGCGCCGTCTCGCGGTTCATCGAGCCTTGCCAGTCGAATCCCATGCCAATGCGTCGGGTCATCGTGGGCTCCTCAGTGTCCAACGTGATCTCTGGCCATCCCAGATAGCCTAACGGCGCTTGCGGATCTGACAGTACGTGGCGGGGCGGCGAATTCCGCCGGGCATTGCGGCCCGGACTCAGTGAGAGTGGGCTTGTACGAGCACTGGTTCCAGCACATCAATCAGGCGGTCAAAACGTTCGTTCAGGCGGATCTGTTGGTTAGTCAGCTGGTCGAGCAGCTGTTCGTGGCGGTCGAGTTGCTGCGAGTGGCGCTCGAGGATAAGGTTCTGCCTGTTTTGACCTTCTACCAAGGCTTTCTGGCCTTCTACCAGCGCAGCCAAGAGATCTTTGTGCTCGCTGAGTTGACGGGTGTGGGTATCGAGCACATCCGTATGCCGGAGGAATGCCCAGTGGGTCAGGCACACGTCCTGCTCATAGAGGGTGGCGGGATGAATGTGTTTCCGGTAGATGGGGGCGCTGCAGTCTCGCCAGTCGCAGGTCTTGACCATTGGGCTCCCTCCGTGGCACGAGTCTATCCGCTTGAGCTGCGGATCGCCGTCGGTATGCTGCGAATCGGCCTTGACCTGGGGCTCAATTCGGAAGGTACGGGGGATTACTGATGAGTGTGCAGCGACTCGGTGTCCTGGGCGCAGGCACGATGGGCTCCGGGATCGCGCAGACGGCGCTGTTGGCAGACGTCGAGGTGACGCTGGTCGATGTCGATGAAGGTCAACTCGCACAGGCCCAGTCGGTAATCCGCGCCGGCGTCAGCCGCTTGCAGTCGCGCGGGCGAATCTCCGAGGAGCAAGGGGAGGCGGCGCTGGGACGACTCTCCTTGGACACCGATCTAGAAGCGCTGGCCGGCTCGGACGGCGTGATCGAAGCAGTCTCAGAGAACATCGAGCTCAAGCAGAGCATCTTCGTGCAACTCGAACGGATCTGCACCGAGGCGCAGTTCATCGCCACCAATACGTCCTCGCTCTCAGTCCAGGAAATCGCCGAGCGCATGAACGACCCCTCGCGGGTCGTCGGGCTGCACTACTTCAATCCCGCGCAGGTGCTGCCGCTGGTAGAGGTCGTCGTACCGCTGACCGCATCCGAAGAAGCGGTGTCGGCAGCCTGGGCGTTCGTCGAGGCGACGGGCAAGTCGCCGGTACGAGTCAAGGACACGCCCGCCTTCATCGTCAATCGGCTGCTGGTGCCGTTCTGTCTATCAGCCTTGCGCTTGTGGGAGTCGGGCGTCGCCTCGGCGGAGGACATTGACCAAGCCTGCCAGCTTGGGCTTGGGCATTCGTTGGGGCCACTGGCGACCGCCGATCTGGTCGGCTTGGACGTGCTGCTGGATGTGGCCGAGAGTATGCAGCGCGAAATCGGCGACCCAACCCTGGCGCCCCCGACGATCCTGAGGCGGCTCGTTTCGGCGGGTCGTCTGGGTCGCAAGACTGGGCGCGGCATCTACGAGCACGGTGGCTAACGGAGTTCGAGAACCCTCTCCCCCCGCACTGCGGGGGGAGATGTCACGAAGTGACAGAGGGGGGTCCGGCCAGACCTAAAACTGGATTCCCAAGAGAGGTACATCATGGCAGTGACCTACGAAGTATCCGACCGCGTCGCAACGCTCACGCTCGATCGCCAGAAGGCGTTGAACTCGTTCGACCGCGAACAGTACGCGGCCTTCGCCGAGGCCTGCGCACGCTTCCGCGACGACGATGACGCCTGGGTCGCGATCATCACCGGCGCAGGCGATCGCGCCTTCTCAGCCGGCGCCGATCTGCGCGACATGATCCCCGCCCTGATGGACGAACCATCCAAGGAGCGCTTCGAGTTAGCCCCCTCGATCATGCGCGGGATGTACATCTCAAAGCCGCTGATTGCGGCGATCAACGGCTACGCCTTTGGCGGCGGACTGGAAGTGGCGCTGGCCTGTGATCTGCGGATTGCGGCCGCAGGCGCACAGATGGGTCAGCCGGAGGTTGGCTTGGGCCTCTTGCCCGGCTGGGGCGGCACACAACGTCTCCCGCGTCTGCTCGGCGAGAGCCGGGCGATGGAGATCATGCTCACCGGCGATCCGCTCTCGGCGGAGCGGGCGCTTGAGATTGGGCTGGTACATCGGGTCGTTGAGGCGGGCGAGTTGATGAACGCGGCGCATGAGATGGCGCAGCGAATCTGCCGCAACGGACCGCTGGCGGTGCGCGCCTGCAAGTCCGCCGCGACGCGCGGGATGCAGACATCGCTGGATGAGGGCCTGCGAATCGAGCAGCTCTACTTCGAGCGGCTCGCCTACACAGACGACATGAAAGAGGGCGTGGCCGCCTTCAACGAGCGACGCACGGCGGAGTTCACTGGCACCTAGAAGCGCCAGCGGGTGGCGTTGCTGGGATAGTCGGCCTCCGTCCAGGCGAGCGCCTTCTTCACCCTGAGCGTGAAGACCGGGATCGTCTCTTCCGCACCCCAGGGCATGTCGTACTTGGCGCTAAAGGCCGCCTGGATGCTGGGCGTCGAGTCATGCAGCTCGAACTGCCCTTCGAGGATCACGACGTCGTCGCCTGACTCAAGGTTGACGACCGACTCGGGATTCTGCTTCAGGTTCTGAGCCGTGACCCCGAGCGGATCGGTGGCGAAATGGAAGGCGTCGTCAACCCAGACGCCCCAGACCGGTACCGAGTGCGGCCGTCCCGACGGCCGAGTCGTCGCGATCCAGTAGTTGCGCGCCGTCTCAAGCTGCTCCACAACCCACTGCCACGACATCGGCTCGAAGGGATAGTCCTCAATGCTGAAGCCGAAGCTATCCGGCACCTGCGGCCGCTCTGGTTCGGGAACATCCATGGTCGGCCTAGTCCAGTTGCGATGCGAGCGGATCGTAGGTGCCGAAGTGCCAGAAGTTGCCCTCGGGGTCGCGCACGGTGAAGGCGTGCGAGCCGTAGTCGGTGTCTTCGAGCGGTACGGTGATCGTCGCCCCGGCATCCTGCACGCGCGCATATAGGTCGTCGACCTGCTCGCTGGACTCGGCGGTCAGGCTCATCGAGGCGCGGCCAATCGAGTCGTCCAGGTAGTCGCCGTTGCCGCGCGCCGAGCCCAGCATCACCAGGCTCCCGCGCCATTCGAGTTCGGCGTGGGCGATGCCCCCGTTGCCGTCGGGGACGATCATGCGCTCGCTGAAGCCGATCGTCTCGCGGAGCCAGTCAATCAGCGCTTGGGCGTCGTTGGCGCGGAAGGCGGGGATGATGGTCTGGTGGGTCATCAGGGACCTCCGTCCGGCTACTCGGAAGCCAAGGCGTCGTAGGTCCCGAGATGCCAGTGATTGCCCTCGTAGTCCGCGACCGTGAAGGCGTGCGACCCATAGTCGGTGTCGGTCAGGGGCTGGATCACCGTCGCGCCCGCAGCCACGGCACGCTCGAAGATCTCATCTACCTGCTCCGCTGACTCGGCGGTCATGCTGATCGACCCGTGCTTATAGGGAAGGTTGTGCACATCGTCCGATGCGTCGCCGAGCATGACCAGCGACCCGCGCCAGGCGAGTTGGGCGTGTTCGACGTGGCCGGCTTCATCGCGGACGACGAAGTGCTCGGTCAGCCCGAACGCCTCGTGCAGCCAGCGGATCGCCTCGTTGGCGTCGTCGTAGCGAAGGCTGGGAATGATCGTCTGGTGGGGAGTGCTCACGCGCTGTGCCTATCTGGTGCTGAACGGTCTAGAGGAGTGGTTCAGCGATCACCGTATCAAGCTCTTCGGCGCTGTGGATCGGAGCGGAGCAGGCGAAGGCGTGGCAGACATAGGCAGTCGGCCGGCCCTGAACGGCGGGTTTGTCCGCGAGCTGCGGGATGGCGCTGCGCGCGTCGGCGGCGCGCTGCATCAGCACCGTCGGTCGCGGCGGCGCAGTCCAGAGATTCCGTCGGATCTGGACAAGTTCCGGATCGTCGCGATCACCGATCAGCGCGACCGCGCGGTGTTGCGCAAGCCAGTCCTGGACACAGACGAACAGTCCCAGCATCGTCGGAGCCTTGGTCAAGAAGGCGCTGAAACTGTGGCGCATCGCTTCGAGCCGGTCGGCGTGCTGCGAGTCGGCGGTCATCGCGTAGAGCCGGGCGAGCACTTTCGCCGCCAGCGCGTTCCCGCTCGGCGTAGCCCCGTCCTGGCTCGGCTTACGCTGCGCGATCAGTTCCTCGCCGTCAGTGGCGACGGTGAAGAAGCCGCCGTCGGCGTCGTCCCAGAAGCGCCGGCAGAGCTCGTCGGCCAGGTCGCGGGCGGCGGCAAACCAGCGCTCGTCGGATGTGGCTTCATATAGGCTGAGCAGACCGTCGGCGAGCGCGGCGTAATCCTCAAGGAACGCAGGGACAGAGGCGCGACCGGCGGCGTGAATTCGCAGCAGCCGTCCGTCCTCGTCGCGCATGTTGGAGAGGATGAACTCGGCAGCGCGGATCGCGGCGTCAATGAAGCGCGGTTGATCGAGCACCGCTCCGGCCTGCGCGAGTGCGTCAATCGCCATTCCGTTCCAGGCGGCGATGATCTTCGTATCGGTAGCGGGCGGAATCCGCGTCGCACGGTGTTCGAGTAGAGCTGCGCGCGAGCTATCGAGTGAGGTCTCGACTTCGATCAGCGGTCGATTGACCCACTGAGCGACCGCAGCCGGAGAGGCCGCAGCCGTGAGGATCGTCTTGCCTTCCCAGTTCCCGGCCACATCCACACCCCAGCATCGGGCCGCAATCTCGGCGTCGTCACGCTCCAGCAACTCGAACAGTTCGTCGCGAGTCCAGACGAAGTACTTGCCCTCGACGCCCTCCGAGTCCGCATCCGTAGAGGCGTAGAAAGCCCCGTCGGGGGTTTGCAATCCCTGGAGGAGATAATCGGCGGTCTCTTCGGCAATTCGGGCGAAGAGCGGATCCGCGCCGGGCAGCCGCGAGGCGCTGAGGTAAAGCGGAATCAGCAGCGCATTGTCATAGAGCATCTTCTCGAAGTGCGGCACCAGCCAGATCTGATCAACGGCGTAGCGATGAAAGCCGCCGGCAAGCTGGTCATAGATCCCACCCTCGGCCATCTGCCGAAGCGTGTTGAGGAAGTGCTGCTGGGCGTCGGCGCGGTTCGCGGCCTGCGGATCGAGCGCTTGCTGAAGGATCAAGTGGAGATAGTAGGGCTGCGGAAACTTGGGCGCGCCGCCAAATCCCCCATGCTGCCGGTCGGCCGCTTCGAGCAACGCGCCGGCGGCCCGAGCTCGGATCTGGGCGGGAGACTCAGTGATGTCCTCAGCTGCGAGCGCGATGTTGAGGTTGAGATGTTGCGTGAGTTGAGCCGCCTGCTGCTCGACCTGTTCGCGCTGCTCGCGCCAGGCGCGCGAGACGCCTTGCAGGACATCGGGCCAGCCGGGCATTCCCGTGCGGCGCTGGGGCGGAAAGTAGGTCCCGCCGAAGAAGGGGCGACCCTCAGGGGTGCAGAAGACATTCAGCGGCCAGCCGCCGTGACCGTGGATCATCTGCTGCGCGTCCATGTAGATCTCATCCACATCGGGCCGCTCCTCGCGATCAACCTTGATGCTCACGACGAGCTCGTTCTGAAGCTGCGCAATCGCTTCGTTCTCGAACGACTCGCGCTCCATCACGTGGCACCAGTGACAGGCGGCATAACCGACCGAGACGAGCACGGGCTTGTCCTCGCGTCTCGCCCGCTCCCAGGCCTCGTCCCCCCAGGGCAGCCAATCCACTGGATTGTGCGCGTGTTGGAGCAGATAGGGCGAGGACTCGTGAATCAGCTGGTTGGTATGAGCGTGCTCGCTGCTGGGGTCGGACATGAGAGAACTCCCGTCGGAGCCGGGGATGGCGGCGGAATCAACCTTAACAGCGTGTCAACCGACGTTGGCGAGGGCTGTTCATATCCTGAGCGGCGCTTGTCGCGACTGGATGAACCGAGGTGATGCATGAGCGCACGCGAGGCGATCACGTGGATGAACCGAGGTGATGCATGAGCGCACGCGAGGCGATCACGGGACCGCTCAGCCCGCTCGAGGGATTGCTGGAGCGCGTGGGTCTCGACACGGAGCGCCTGCCGCAGGAGGCGCGAGTGCTGATGGCGGAGGTGCTGGGCACGTTCGGACTGGTGCTGTTCTGCGCTGGTTCGGGTCACGTCAACTGGTGGGCCGACGGCAACCTGGGCATGCTGGGCGTGGGGCTAATCAACGGCGCCGGTGTCGCGGTGATGATCTTCGCGTTCTGGGCGATCTCCGGCGCGCACCTGAATCCGGCGGTCTCGCTGGGTCTCTGGCTCACCGGACGGCTTGAGGGTCGGCGGCTAATTCCCTACATCGCGGCGCAGATCGCCGGGGCGCTGATTGCGGGATCGGTGCTGCACGGACTGTTCCGCAACCACACCGGAGAGGGCTTCTCATGGCTCGGAGCAACCCGCCCCGGCGGCCCGCTCTGGCAAACAATCGGCCTGGAGATCGTGCTCACCTTCTTCCTCGTCTACGCAATCCTGCTCCTCGCCGAGCGCCGCCATCGCGCGCCCGTCTTCGCGATCGCAGTGGGGCTATACATCGCCGCCGCCGTCTCAATGGGCGGCGACGTGAGCGGCGCGTCCATGAATCCGGCCCGATCATTCGGTCCGGCAGCCCTGGGCTGGCATTGGGCCGATCACTGGGTCTACTGGCTCGCACCGGCGCTGGGGGCGCTGTTCGCAGCCGTCTTCCACACGATCCTGCGGGAGCGGAGAGAGGTCGAAACTGAGTAGGATTGGGAGAAAAGGGAGAGCTAGCGATGGCTGACGATGGGCGCGAACTCATCCCGGCGGACTGGGTGGATTGGTGGAAGCCGAGCGAGTCGCAGGTGCAGTGGCGCGCGGCGTTCGTCGAGTACAGGCGAAAGCAGTTGGTCGCGCAGGCTCAGGCTGGGGGATACGGGCAACTCACGGCATGTCTCGTTCCACCCGAGTACGAGTTCGACGTCGACATTGTCGACCCCGATCCGACCGCAGAAGAGGTAGAGGCGATGCGCGCGGCCGCGGCCGGCACAGTAGAACCGCTTCCCATTCTCGACGGCGACTGGTCGATGTTCGACGACGATGACCATCCGGAAGATGTCGAGTTCCTGAAGTGGCTGCAAGCTCGCTTTCCGATGGGTTGGGACTGGGTGCGCTGGTTAGATCCGGCGTCGCCAGGCGGCGCGAAGTTCTTCAGTGAACTCCGCGATGAGCGTCCCGAGGCGGCTGATTTCTTCCTCTACGACGAAGATGATTGCTGATGGTCCTAGGCCGTCCACGCTGGATCGTCTATCGGAGCGATGAGGCCGACGAGGAATATCGGGCGCTCTCGGCCAAACGCAAACGCGACGTGAAGGCAGCGCTCAAGTCGCTTGCTGAAGGGCCGAAGGCGGCGGAACACAAGGAGCTACAGGATTATCCAGGCGTCTACCGGGTTGGCGCTGGAAGCGCTATTCGCAGCCGTCTTCCACACGATCCTGCGCGATCGCCGCGAGGTCGAAACTGAGTAGGATTGGAGGAGAAGGGGTTGACGATGGTCACAGAGGAACGATTGCCGACACGGGCAGAGCTGACGGCGCAAGCGGAACAGCTGGACATGACCTACGCCGAGTCGCTGCTGTGGTGGCGTGAGCGCCACATTGAGCAAGCCATCGCCTGGGGCATGCCCGAAGAGCTGACTTGGGTGAGGGAGCCGGAAGACCCAATCTGGCCGGAGGAAAAAGAGGGCGTGGTCAAGCTCTATAACGGTCGTCCATCGGAGCGTCCGAAGCGGCCCAAGTACGAGCCGCCAGAAGATGAGCAAGTGCGCGTCTTGCCGGGTGACTGGTTAGATGATCTGGATCGCCTCTACCCGGAGGATGTCGAGCTCTTCCGCAAACTGGACGAACGCTTCCCGGACGGCTACGAGTGGGTGTCCGTCGTAGATCCGAAGTCGGAGGTTGGCAAACGCTTCTTCGACCAACTCAAGCGGGAGTTTCCCGAAGCATGGGACTTCTTCTTGACTGACGTCGAGATCAAGTGAGCATCCCGCTCGGTCTGCGTTGGACCATCAGACGCGACGAAACCGCGGAAGCCGACTTCCGGAGGCTGAGTCCGAAGACGCGCGGCGACGTAAAGAAGGTCTTGCGGCTACTCGAGCGCGGCCCCAACCAGACCGCGTCGAAGCAGTTGGACCAGTACGACGATCTCTGGACCTACATCCTCGGTCGATGGCGAATTGTCTATCGCGCGTTTCCAGACCAGCGGCTGATCGTGGTGACGCGAATCAGGCGCCGGCAGGTCGCGTATGACGATCTGCTTCCACGGCGATCAAGGCCGGATTCGTAGGTCAATGCCGGCGGTTCGCAATGCGATCCTGAGCGCTTTGTAGTTGTTCCGAGTGAAGTGGTACCCACGCATCCCCACAGCCTGAGCGCCAACCACGTTCTCCTCAAGATCATCAATGAAGAAGCACTGCTCCGGCGGCAGACCGATCTCCTTCGCCGCATACTCGAAAATCTCCGGATCCGGTTTGCGCAGACCTATCTCGCCCGAGACGATGATCGCGTCCCAGTCAATCTCAACCGGGAGATTACTCAGAAACCGCTCGCGCAGATCGTCCGGGGCGTTGGAGAGCACCCCAATCAGGTAGCCGGCCTCTTGCAGTTCCTGGGCGAGCTCGAAGTTGGGGTGGTGATACTGCCACGGCTGCGCGTACCAGGCCTCGAGCAGCGCGTTGACTTCGGTGTGCGGATCCCCGCTGAGATACGGGGCCAGGCGCTGCTCGACCCCTCGTTGCCAGGTCTCCCAATTGCCCCGCCCGGTCTCAATCGCGTGCCACTCGGGCGTTCGGTAGAAGGCGTCGATCAGCGCGCCCGGAGGCAGGTTCCAACGCTTGCCGAAAGTGTCGTAGCCGTCCCAGTCCATCCGGATCAGAACGCCGCCGAAATCGAAGAGGACGGCCTGTTGGCTCATGCGCTTGCTCCTCTGGTTCCGCTGCTGAGAGTACGCGCGATCGCAATGATGCGCTCGGCCGCATCGCTGAATGGATGGCGCGTTCCCCATGCCGCAGCTGCATTGCGGAAGCGCTCGAGCTGGCGCGTCTCCTGTGCGTGGAAGGCGCGCCGGATCGCAGCCGCGAACGCGCGCGGCGTCGCTTCGACAATCCAGCCGCAATCAGACTCAATCGTGGCCCGTGCGCCCGCGTGCGGAGCCGCGATCACGGGCGTCCCGCTGCCCAGCGCTTGCGCGATCGTCAGCCCGTAAGCCTCGTACCAGGACGGCGAGAGAAACGTGTCGGCGGCGGTGAAGAGGTTCCACTTGGCCTCGTCGGCGACATAGCCGGCGAAGTGGACGGGGATGGCGCGGAGGCGGCGTGCGCGTTGTTGCAGTTGGCGGCTATAGGCGTGACCGCCCATGTAGGCGGGAGCGCCGGCCACGATCAGCTGAATCTGCTGGGCCGTGACCGGAGATTCCCGCTCGATCAGTTCGAGCGCGTCCAGCGCCAGTTCGATCCGCTTCTCCGGAGAGATGCGGCTGAGTGTGAGCAGGGTGAAGCGGTTGACATCCACATCGAGCTCGCGCAGCACGGCGCGCCGCTGTTGGCGTCGGCTCGGCTGCGCTGCTCCGATCACGCCCCAGGGCAAGACCTGAACGCGCTGCTCAACGCCGGTCTGCGGGTAGCAGTCGGAGATCGTGCGCGCCAGCGGAGCGGACGGCACGATCGAGACATCGACATACTGCGCAAGCTCGCTCTCCTTGGCCCAGACGAGCCGTGCAATCTCAGGCGCATGGCGGCTCATCCCGCTGCGCTCCGCCAGCCGCCAGAGCGCGGCCAGGTGCCGCGCCTGGATCGGGAGTCCGGTTGGTTGGCTCAGATAGCGGCGCGTGAAGAAGTCGGCCACGATCACGTGCAGCAGCGCGATCTGCCGAAATCCGCGCTGATGCAGCGCCGCGAACGGCGGGCCTTCCGACGTGTCGTTGGCGAGCACGACCGCGCCATCTGGGTTCACGTCCGCGAAGTAACGCTCAAGCGCCGCCTCCCACTCGAGCGCGAAGCGTGCATACTCGCGCGCGTTGAGCCGCAAAATCCGTTCAGGGTCGGCCTCGGTGAGAGTCGGCACAGCAAGCGTTTGGCGAATGCCCGCGCGTTGCTCGCTGCGACCCGGAGTCAGCAGCGTGAGCTCGAAGCCGGCCGCTTCGAGCTGCGGAATCAGCGCCTCAAGCACCGCCACCCCGCCCCCGACCGGCGCGGCGTCGGTCGTGAGCGCGCCCGTCGCGGAGCAAAGGTAGATGCGGGGGGAACTCACGAGCTTGAGCCTACGGCGCGTACTCTGCGCAGACGAGCGCGATTGGATTGAGGGTGAACCATGCCGCTGTTTCTGGATGGATTGATGACCGCACAGGTAACGCCATTCACGACGGGCGGACGCGAGGTCGACACCGAATGGATCGCCGGACACGTCGATTGGCTGCGCTCGTTCGGGATCACCGGCATTCTCACCCTCGGAACCAACGGCGAGGGTCCGTCCGTCGGGATGCACGAGCGCCGAGCCGTCGTCGAGGCGGTGGTCGCCGCCGCGCGAGGGGTCGGGCCAAGCCAGCTAACGGTCGTCGCCGGGGCGACCTGTCCCTCGCTGCCGGATACCGTGCGGGCAGCGAACGAAGCGCTGGATGCAGGCGCGCACGCAGTCGCGCTACTGCCGCCCTTCTTCTTCAAGAACGTCGATGCGCGCGGCCTGGTGGACTGGTTCTCGACCGTGATCGAATCGCTGCCGCCGCAAGGCAAGGCCTTGCTCTACAACATGCCCGCACAGGCCGGCATCGATATTCCCGACGAGGTGATGGGAGCATTATTGGAGCTGCACCCCGATCAGTTGATGGGAATCAAAGACTCAGGCGGCGACGCCGTCCGGACGCAGCGCTACATGGACTTGGTGCCGGCGGAAGGTCCCGGCTCAGAGTTTCGAGTAATGGCGGGCTTCGACGGCGCGCACGCGGATCTGTACGGGGTGGGTTGCATTGGCGGCGTCTCGGGAATGGCGAACGCCGTCCCCGCCCTAGTCAAGACCATCCAGTACGCCCACCGAGAAGGCGGCGAGCCGCAGCGTCCGCAGCGTCAGCTGAACGAACTCCACGGCATCCTCAATGCCTTCCCCCGAGTCGGAGCGCTCAAGCAACTCGTCTCCTTCACCAGCGGCCTGCCCCTCACCCACACCCGCCCCCCCTACCGAGACCTGGACTCAGCCGAGGTCGCGGCCCTAGAGGAAGCCGTAGGCCGCTACCTGCTGGGTGAGGCGGTCTGAGCTTGAGCGCTATTGTTCCCGGCGACGCAGCTCCGCTTCCAACTCCCGCACCCGAGCCTCCGCCGTCGCTCGCGCCTCCTCCGACGCAATCCGCGCCTCACGCTCGGAGTCGAAGGTGGGAATGTGCTCGCCCGTCGCAGGATCGATCCAGCCCAACTGCCCCTGGTCCCAGCGCAGCCAAAGCTTCAGCGCTTCACTCTCGCCTTGCAGAACATCAGGCGCGAGTTCGACGATCTCAATCGCCTCGTACCGATCCCCGACCAACCGATCCCCCGCCAACCGCGCCCCGTGGGATGCTCCGGTGTGGTCGAACCGCCAGTATTCGGGCACGCCGAAGCTGGCGTAATCGCGCCGTTTATCGATCGTGTCGACCGTCGCCGTGCTGGGCGAAGCGACCTCGAGGATGAAGTCGGGCGGCTTGCCCTGATCCGAGATCACGTAGCCGTTCTGCTCGTAGTACAGCTCAGGATCGACGTCGAAGGCGATCAGCAGGTCAGGGACGCGCAAAGGCCGCGAGCGGCGCGCGGCGACTAGGAAGAGTTCCGCGCCGATGATCGTCGTCTCGGGCTTGGCGAAGTGCTGCGCCAGGAAATGCGGGTTGCCGGTCAGATGCACGTATTGGTAGGAGGTCACTTCATCTGGATTCCGCTCAGGCGGTTCCGGCAAACGGAAGCGGATGAGGGTCGGCGTCGTGGTCTGAGCATCAGTGGACATGGCGCTCCGGTAGCTACAAGGTAGCGGACGCGCTGAGCGCGCCGTTCGACGTGTACATGACGTGACAGCTGGTTCTCCCGTCAACAGCCGCCCCTAGAAGTGGTTCAGACAGTGCATCGCGTACTCGGTCTTGAACAGCTGATCGGCCGTTTGCAGAGCCGACCGATCCGCCGCCTCGATCCGCCCCAGCCGATGCGCGTAGCTCGCCGGCAGCGCGCCCGTCGCCAGATGCGCCAGCGTGAACACGTCCATCGACAACTGCGGCTCCGCATCAACCTGACGGATATCGACCCCTTCCGGGCCGGCCGAGAGCTTCCAGGTACCCTCGTTCCACTCGCAGAGATCGTCCTGCACGCGGAAAGTCAGTTCAGCCTCGACCGGGTAGCGGCGGATTTGCAGGGCTCGGGGCAGATCGACGATCCGCACGAGGATGCCGTCCATCACTTTGGTGCGCAGCGTGCGCGGGTCGCGGGCGAGGTGAAAGAGCGGATCGTCGGAAGGCGCGTCGTTGACCGTGATCCGCCAGGTCAGATCCTGGGCGGCGAGGTACTGCCACATCGCGATGTAGGCGTCCGGTGTGAGCCAGCCGTACTCGCGCACCTGGGTGCGGTGATCGCGCTGACCGGCCGAGAAGGCGTTCAGCTTGCCGTCTTCGCAGCTCGTGTAGATCAGGTACCCCAGCACTTCGCCGTCCTCTTCATAGAGCAGACAGCGCACCGGGCCCTCGCTGATGTCCTCGGGTTCGTCCAAGACTTCCGCCTGCCAGAGCGTCAGCCCGCGATGCAGCAGGCCGTTGCGCGGCTCCGCGAATTGGCGGTAGAGATCGCGGATCACCTGAGCCTCGTCAGGCAGGTCTTTAGCGTTGACGACGCGCAGTTCGCCGCGCGGCGTCGGCGCCTGCACGAAATGCAGATCGAGCGGATCGATCTCGTAGCTCAGCCGCCGCGAGCAGACGGCATAACCGAAGCGCTGGTAGATCGCCGCTTGAGAGGCGTAAAGCGCCGCCAGCGATTGCCCCCGCTCGTACTGCTCTGTCAGCGAAGCCTCCATCGCAAAACGCAGATATCCGCGCCGCCGCTTGGTCGGCAGCGTGCCCACCGCCGTAACCCCCGCGACGTGCGCGCGTTCGCCGTTGAAGCGCATCGAGAACGGCCAAGCCCCAAAGGTGGTCACCAGCGCGCCCTGCTCGAAGACGCAGGTCGACCACTCGGGATTGAGGAAGGTGACCGGATCGCGCATCGGGTTGCCGTGTTCGGCGAGCGCGATGTTGGCCACGAAACGGAAGTCTTCCATCTCTTCGGCGTTGGCGGCGCGGACAGTGACACCGGCGGGGAGTTCGCGTCGAGGCATCGGGATCGTCTCCTGTGGGGAATGGGGAGCGATAGTGGTCTGGTGCGGGGGTTGGGAGTGAGCGTAACAAGCCGCTCTAGCCGCGCGCCCCGATCTGGTGTTAGGATATCTATCAGTACTGGAGTTCGTGGACTGATGAGATGACGACCACAGCGACGCAGGCCAAGGCCGAGCCCGATTGGGCGGCGGGATTTCGCCAGACCGCGCCCACCACCTGGGTCCAGTGGCGCGATCCGATCGCCGGAGTCTGGGTGCAGCAGGGCGCGCAGAGTTGGGGCGCGGGCTGGTGGGATCGCGCAGTTGGCCGCGAGCGAAGCGAAGGCCACGAGTGGGGTCTGCGTAACCGCGAGGCGGCCTTCGCCCAGGCGCGGCGCTTCTGGGACGCCTTGTCGTCGAATGAGGTGGATGACTCGGTCTCGGCCGAGCGGCGTCTGCTCGGAGTGAGCGCGGACGCGTCCGCAGCAGAGGTCGACGAGGCCTACCAACGCCAAGCCCGGGCCGGGCGTGCGGCCGGTCAGGAGCGCTGGCAACTGGATGAACTCCGCCGCGCCTACGAGACCGTCCGCGAGGAACTGCGCCGCGCCGATTCGATCGAACGCAAGGTGCGCGCCGCCTCCGAACGGGAGCAGCGGCAAGAAGCCGAACTGGAGCGTCGCCGCGCAGAGCGCCGCCGCCAGCGAGCAGCGCAGGATCGCCAGCGCCGGGCCGAAACCGAACAACGCCGCCGCGAAGCGGAGCAACGCCGTCGCCGCAACGAGACCAAGCGTCAGCGCGAATCAAAAGCGGCGGAAGAGCGCCGCAGAGCAGCCGATCGCCGCCGCCGCGCGGAGCAGGAAGCAGGCTCGGAGCGCGCCCGTGAAGCGGAGCGTCGGCGTCGTGCCCAGGCAGCGGCGCGCGCCGCCGACCCGCTCGCCGAGCATCGGCGAGTCCTGTCGCTCAAAGCCGGAGCAACGCGAGCGGAGATCGTCGCCGCCCACCGGCGCTTAGCCAAAGCCCACCACCCCGACGCAGGCGGAAACACCGAGCAAATGGTGGCAATCAATCTGGCCCGAGACGCCCTCCTGGAGGCGCTCAATTGAGTCCCCCATTCCCGCCCTGCGTCATTCCCGCTCCTCTCTCCCCCCCTTGCGGAGACCTGCGCGTAATCCCAAATTCCGTCATTCCCGCGCCTCCTTCCGTCATTCCCGCGCAGCCTGCTCCTGGCCTGAACAGGGGGCGGGAATCTCGAAGCAACCAAGTGTGAAACCACTCCCAATTTGGTCGTACCACCGACCTCACATCGCGCGCTCCGCTCCTCCGAGGCCCCAACGTACCGGGATGGATGATGTCTCGTTGGGTTGGAATGGCGGAATTGCAGCAATTCAGGGGTTATGCATCGCTCCCCCCCTTGCGGAGACCTGCGCGTAATCCCGGATTCCGTCATTCCAGGCTTGACCTGGAATCTCGTCCGGAATTGCGGGCTCTCTGGTCGGAGCGAGATTCCAGCGTTCGCTGGAATGACGAGAGCAACGGGAATGTGATGTACGCGCAACTCTCCTTGAGGGGGAGATGCCGCAGTCCTCTCAAGTGCGCCATACATTGCTTCAGTCGCCCCCTCTCAAGCGAGAGCTAGACCGCCGTGCGCGGTCTACGGAGATATGGCTATAGTGAGGATGGCGACGGGCAGACGGTGACCTGATGAACATTCTGATCGCTGACGACGAGCCTCATATCCGCGAGTTGGTGCGGCTCTACCTGTCGCGCGAGGGCTACGAGCTGGAATTCGCCGCGGACGGGCGCGAGGCGCTCGACAAGGCGCTGACGCTCAAGCCCGACCTGGTCGTGCTCGATCTGATGATGCCGAAACTCGACGGCTTCGAGGTGACCAAGGGCATCCGCCAGCACTCGGACGTGCCCATCCTGATGCTGACCGTGCGGCGCGAAGATCCGGTCAAGGTGGCCGGCCTCGAACTGGGCGCCGACGATTACCTGACCAAGCCCTTCAACCCCAAAGAGTTGGTCGCGCGGGTCAAAGCGATCCTGCGCCGCACCGACGGCATCCACCGCTCCGGCGTTGACGTCACGGTCGGCAGTCTGCATCTCGATCGTCAGCGGCGGGAGGCCGAGATCGGCGGCAAGTCGCTCAAGCTGAGGACGAAGGAGTTCGATCTGCTCTTCGCCCTGGCCCAGAACCTGCACACCGTGATGTCGCGCGAACAGTTGCTCAGCCTGGTCTGGGGCTACACCTTCAGCGGTGAGACGCGGACGGTCGATGTCCACATCAACCACCTGCGCCAGCACCTGAAGGGCAGCGATCTGGCGATCGAGACCTTGCGCGGAGTGGGCTACAAGCTGACCGTCCAGGATGTGTCCGAGTCCGGTTCGGCGCTGACTGCGAGCGCGGCGGGCGAGAGCGGGGTTCGGTAGGGGCAGTGACTGCGAGTGGCGTCTCTGCGCGCGGCGCCCACCGACGAAGGCGGCCGGGGCTAAACCTCGCCCGTTGGGCTCCCGCTGCCGAACTCAAACCACGTTGGCCCGGACTCCAACTGCGCACGATCCGGGCCCGGATCTACGCCACCCTCATTGCGATCATTCTGCTTACGCTGGCAGTGGCGGGGCTGGCCCTGTTCCTGGTCTTGGGCGGCTATCAGGACGAGGTGGACAGGTCGCGCGTGCGCGAACTGGCCACGGCCTGGGGCCCGGAACTGTTCTCGCAGGAGCGCGAGGCGCGGACCTTTGAGCGTCTGCTGAGCATCTTCGAGACCGATCTCCGCGTCAGCGGATCGATCGTCGCCGAGTTGGATGTGGTCGTGCTGGGACTGTCTGCCTCGGGCGAGGTGGTGCGGATTTCCGAACGAGAAGATCGCTTCCTGGGTGAGCAGCTGGCGATAGAACTGGGCGCGCTGGCAGACGCAGCGCAGGACGGGACCACGTATGTCGAGGGCGCAGTCGAAGCCGAGGGCGGCGAGCGGCTGACCTACGTACTGGCGCGATTGTCAGAGGAGGAAGCGGCGCGTCAGGGCTACTGCTGCGTCGCAGTGGCGCTAGTCGGCGAGCCGCGCGCGGCCCTGCTGGGCGACCTCTCCTCGCGGCTCGTGATCGCGGGCGTGCTGGCGCTCGTGATCGCGACCTTGGTGGGATTCCTCGTCTCGCGCTCGATCTACCGCCCGGTCCAGCGAGTGGCGGCGGCCGCGCGGAGCGTCGCCCGCGGACAGTTGCAACAGCGCGTCGCCGTCGAAGGCTCGCAAGAAGCGCAGGAACTGGCCCAGTCGTTTAATCAGATGACCGAGGAAGTCGAGCGGCAACAGACCGCCCTGCGCGACTTCCTCGCCAACGTCTCCCACGACTTGCAAACGCCGCTGACCTCGATCAACGGCTTCTCGCGCGCGCTGATGGACAACGTGGTCGAGGAACAGGAAGGCCGCCAGAACGCCTACCGCATCATCGAGGACGAATCGCGCCGGCTGCTGCGGCTGGTCGGCGGCTTGGTCGACCTCTCGCGGATCGAGGCGGGGCAGGTACAGGTGGAACGCAAGCCGGTCGACGCGGCCACGCTGCTCTCCCACGTGGGCGATCTGTTCACCTTGCGGGCGCAGGAGTTGGATGTGCGCCTGTCGGTCGCGGAGTCGGATGTGGGCGACGTCTTGGGCGATTGGGATCGGCTCGATCAGGTCTTGGGCAACTTGGTAGACAATGCGCTGCGGCACACGCCGCCGGGCGGCGATGTCGTGCTCAGCGCCCGCGTGGAGAGCGAGACCAGCGTGTCGATCGCCGTCGCGGATACCGGCGTCGGGATCGCCGAAGAAGCGATTCCGCACCTGTTCGACCGCTACTACAAGTCCGATCGCCCGGGCGCGCAGGGCGGCACCGGCCTGGGTCTGGCAATCGCGCGTGAGTTGGTGCGCGCGCAAGGGGGCGAAATCCAGGTCTCAAGCGAGCAAGGCGAGGGCACCACCTTCCGCGTGATCCTGCGCCGCGCGGACGAGGCCGAATCGTCTCAGTCGGACAGCGCCGAGCCGTCGGCCGACGCCTCGGCGCGGGCCTAATCATGGGTCGCCTCTGGGCCGCGCTGGCGCTGGGTTTGGCCGCCTTCATGGCCAGCGGCTGCAACGGCGAACCCGAGCCGCC
Organism: Dehalococcoidia bacterium; assembly: GCA_963555985.3. Classification (GTDB taxonomy): domain Bacteria; phylum Chloroflexota; class Dehalococcoidia; order Bin125; family Bin125. Next base: position 2,755,781 of record OY820591.1, on the reverse strand, counting down.
GCTCGTGCAGGAGCCGGCCCAGCAGACCGAACCCGAGCAACAGCAACAGATCCAATCCCCGGATCCGGCCCAGGAACAACCGGGCGCGCCGCCGGTGCGGACACTCGAGTTAACCGCGGCCGACATCGGCTCCCACCTCGAGGACACCACCCTGCTCGCCGGTTTGCCGCTCGATCTGGCCGAAATGTCCGATCCGATCCTGGCCGCCCTGCCGCAGCGGGCCCTGCACTCGGACGGCGCCCTGATGCAGCCCAGCCCCCAGGCACAGACCGGTGAGACCTTCTGGATGCACGTCTTCACCGATGTCAGCCGCGAGTCCGCGACCGAGTGGGTTCGCTACCTGGCCTCGCTGCCCCCCGGCACCGCCCTGGCCTTTACGAGCCCCCAGCATGAGCTGTTCGACAGCGCCGTGCGCCCCCTCGCGGAAATCGGCGACGCCGCCGTGTCGGTAGCCCTCTTGCACGGACATCAGGGCGGAAGCTGGCTCACGCAGTTGGTGGTGTTCGCCCAAGACGGCGCGATCGTCTTCGCCAAAGTCGCCCTGCGCGTCGACGTCCCGGCCCTGAGCGCCGTCGCCATCCAACCGCTCACCGATCTTGATGCAGTGGCGAAGCTGATCAGCGATCGTCTGCGCGCGGCGCCGGTGGATTCCGCTGAGTGACGGGCGAGATGTTTCGCCTCTTCGTAGTGCTCTGAGCCGACGTGTCCCGTTCGTTAGCATGAATTCGCGGAGCGTCTGCTGAGTAGTCGCCGCACATCAGCGAGCGACTGTGAGGAAGGCGAAGCAGGCAGTGCGAAGCGAGTTGCGGTTCGGTTGTTGGTCATTGCTGGCTGCGGGTGTGCTCGCGGTCGTACTGCGTCAGACCGTCGATCTCGACGCGGTCATCTTTGCTCCGCTCGCAGGCCTGGCGATCGTCGCCGGGTTCCTGCTCGCGCGCGGTTGGGGCGAATGGGGACCGCTCGCCGCCTACATCATCACGATGGGCTTCTTCATCCAACTCCGCGACGCCGCCGACGAAACCGGACTGCGCACACTCACCGCCTACGTCCTCGACTGGGAACTGTGGATGTTCGCCGGCGCCACGCCCTCGGCCTGGCTCCAGGCCCGGATCGGCGGTACCGGCTCCGATCCGGGCATCGCCGCCTACGCCTCGGCCGTGATCCACTGGACTTGGTTCGTCTTCCCCCACGCAGCCGTGGTCGGAGTCTGGCTCTTCGCGCGCAAGTACGCCTGGCGGGTAACCCTGATCGTGGCGAGCACCTTCATGCTCGGCGCCTTGCTCTACTTCACCGTGCCCACCGCGCCGCCCTGGATGGCCGCCGGGCAAGGCATGGTGGACGGGATCGTCCGCGTGATGAACGGCGTCGGCCCCGCGCTCCTGGGCGAGAGCTTCTACGCCTGGGCGTTCGAGACCATGGCCGAGCCGAACCCGACCGCCGCGATGCCCTCGCTCCACTTCGCCGCCTCGTTCGTCGTCGTGGGAGTCGGGCTGCTCGTCCGCTCCCGCTGGCTGGTGGCAATTGCGCTGCTCTACTCTGCCGCGCTCGCGTTCGCCCTGATGTACCTCGGAGAGCACTACCTAGCCGACATCATCGCCGGCGCGATTGTGGCCGCGATCGCCATGGGGATCGTCGAAGGCGTCCGCTTGGCCCGTCTCTCCTGGGCCCAGCGCCGCCGCCAATGGCTCAACTGGAAACGCCGCGCCCTGGTCTGGGCGCGCGAGAGCCTGCGGCTGCCGCCGCGACGGATCGAAGTGAGCTGAACCGTGCGGCGGAGTCTGCGCCCTCCGCCCTGGGCGACGGGTCGGACAGCGCGCGCCCTCTTGGGCGTAGGCGGCAGCACCGTCTTCATCGTCCTCTTCCTGCGCCATACCGACTTCGCACAGGTGGGACGAGCCTTCACCGAAGTCTCTGCCTGGTGGATCGCCCCCGCCCTGGGCGTCTACTTCGCCGGCGTCGCCGCCCGCGCCTGGCGCTGGCACTACCTCCTCCTGCACATCGAAACCATTGCCTGGTGGCGGCTGTTCCCGATCGTCGCCATCGGCTTCGGCGTCAACAACGTGCTCCCGCTCCGCGCGGGCGAGCTGGTCCGCGCCCACGTCCTCTACCAGCGTCACGCAATCTCGCGCCTGTCCGGACTCTCCAGCATCTTCATGACTCGCGTCTACGACGGCCTCATGCTGACCCTCTTCCTCTGCGCCGGAGTCGGCGCGAGCCTGGTCGGATTGGACGGCATGACCTACGCCGGCGACGCCTTGACCGCCGCGATGGGCTTCCTCATCTTCGGCATCATCGGAGCCTTCCTCGTCTTCGGAGCGGTCGCGCGCCGTCCCCGCGACGCCGAACGGATCGCCCGCAACCTCCTCCGCCGCCTGCCTGGACAGCGCGGGCGCCAGTGGTCATGGCTGCAACCCGTGATCGTCGGCATGTCCGCCCAGGCGAACCGCCGCCAAGTCATCGGCGCGCTGGTCGCCAGCTTCCTCGCCTGGGGCCTCGAAGCGGTGATGTACTGGATGGTCGGCAAAGCCTTCGGATTGGGCCTGCCCTTCGTCGTCTATCTACTCGTCGCAGCCGGAGCGAACCTACTCATCACCGCCCCCTCCACCTCAGGCGGAGTAGGACCGTTCGAGTGGGCAACCAAAGCCGTGCTACTAATCTGGCTGCCCACCCTCGGAGCAGTAGGCCCAGAAGCCGCAGAAGAAGCCGCAATCGCCTACGCCGCAACCCTGCACGGGCTAGTGCTCATCCCGATCTCAATCCTGGGCCTGCTATTCCTCTGGCTCTTCCAACTCCCTCTCCGCCAACAACCCCAGCCAGACACCCCCTAGCCGCCTACCCCCCCTCAGCCGAATCCCCCCATCCCCGTCCGTCATTCCCGCGCACGCGGGAATCCATTCCCCTTCTCCCCCAAAGAAACTCCGTCATACCCGCGCTCCGTCGCGGGTATCTCGCCGAGTCGAGCACGAACGTCAGCCCAGCACACAGCCGCCCCCCGCCCACTTGCCAAACCACCCCAACCCACGCGAACATATGAAGCATGACCACCCCCAACTTCACCAACCGAACCCTCTTCCACGGCGACAACCTCCCCTTCCTCCGAGGCCTCAACTCCAACACCATCCACCTCATAGCCACCGACCCGCCCTTCAACAAAGGCCGCGACTTCCACGCCACCCCCGACTCCCTCGCCGCCGGCGCCAAGTTCGAAGACCGCTGGAGCTGGGACAAAGACGTCCACCAGGACTGGGTCGACGCCATCCAGGACGACTGGCCCGCCGTCTGGCAAGTAATCGAAGCCGCCCGAGCCGCCGCCGGCGAAGACATGGCCGCCTTCCTCTGCTGGCTGGGTGTCCGCCTGCTCGAAATGCACCGAGTCCTCCGCGACGACGGCAGCCTCTACCTCCACTGCGACCCAACCGCCAGCCACTACCTCAAGTCCCTACTCGACGCCATCTTCGGGCGAGCGCGATTTATCAACGAGATCATCTGGACGTATGGACTGGGTGGCAGCTCTCCGAAGTACTACTCGCGTAAGCACGACGTGATTCTGTTCTACTCCAAGTCGGCCTCCTATGTCTTCGATAAGCCCAAAGTGGCGGCGACAAGCCAACTGATGGCCGGCAAGCAAAAGGGAATGCTCGATGTGTGGAGCGACATCCCCTCGCTCAATAACATGGCCAAAGAGCGCATGGGCTATCCCACCCAGAAACCGCTCGCGCTCTACGAACGCATCATTCGCGCCTCTAGCAATCCGGGCGATCTCGTGCTCGATCCATTCTGCGGTTGCGCCACTACACCTGTTGCAGCGGAACGCTCAGAACGACAGTGGATCGGAATGGATATCTGGGAGAAGGCGCACCAGACGGTGATCGATCGCTTGCAGAAAGAGGGGCTAGCCGCGCCGGACGGCGACAGCGGCGGTCAACTGCTCACCTTCGGACAGATCGGCTACAGCACCGTAGCCCCCGTCCGCAACGACGACGGCGAGACCGCCGCCCCAATCCTCAAAACCAAGAAGAGGCGAAGCAAAGAGCCGCCCGGACCCAAGATGACACGCCAACAGATGGTCGACACGCTGATCGAGGAGAACGGCGTGATCTGCGCCGGCTGCGACCGAGAATTCGACGACCCCCTCTACCTCGAACTAGACCACAACACCCCCAGATCCGACGGCGGCCTCAACCACATCAGCAACCGCCTCCTCCTCTGCGCCCCCTGCAACCGCATCAAGAGCAACACCCTCACCCTCAGCGGCCTCCGCAAAGAAAACGCCAAACGCGGCCGCATGACAGTAGGGGACTAAACAGTCGAGACCCACCACACAGGATCCGTTAGCTAAGCGGCGCAATCTTCCCCATCGGACGCCGTTCCCGCCCCCTACACCAGCGCCTCCAACTTCCCCACCAGCCGCTCTACATGGCCGAGGTAGTCCTCCACATCTTCCCGCTCCAGCCAGGCCTCATAGAAGTTGACGTGCAGTTCCCCAGCCAGCCCAAAGTCGACGCGGATGTCGCTGTCTCCCGTTTCGCCCACGAGCAGCCGGATCACCCGCCACAGCTCTCGATGCCCGGTGTGGGCAGTGCCCCGCGATTCCGCCACCGCCTTCACCGCCAGCGCCGCCGCGCCCCAGCCCTTCTCCGACGCCTGCGTCAAATCTCCCTCCGCCAAATGCAACCACGCTTTCCGCAGACACCCCGCGCTCAAATCGCTGTAGTGCCCGCTCCGCGCAGTCGCCATACCCCCAGCCTACCCAAACCCCAAAAGAATCCCCACCGCCAACGCGACCCCGCCCAGGCCAATCCCGAGCGCTTGCAGCACCAGTCTCGTCATTCGAGCCTCGAGCTCCGCCATCCTCTCAGTCATCCGCGCCTCCATCTCCGCTTGCTGCTGTCTCAACTCTGCCAGCTCACGCAGCAGCCGCGTCTCCATCTCCGCCATCATGCGCAGCAGCCGCTCCTCCATCAACCCCAGCCGATCATGCGTCGGGTATTCCGACAACGCGCTCGTCATCTGCTCTTCCAACTCATCCACCAACTCCGCCGCCGGAGCCGCTTCCGCGATCCTGCCCCGCACCAGCACATCCAGCAGCCGCGCCGTATTGAAGATCGCCATCGCAGCCTCCCTTGCCCTCCAAGCATACCCGTCCAAACCTCCGTCATTCCCGCCTGGGGAAACCGTTGCGTGTATCAAAGATCGTCATACCCGCGCTCGCCGCGGGTATCTCGCCCGAACAGATACGCCAACAGCTGAGGCAAGATTCCAGGTCGAGCCTGGGAATAACCACTGCTACCCAAACCCCAAAATGATCCCCACCGCCAACGCAACCGCGCCCAGACCAATCCCCAGCGCTTGCAGCATCAGTCTGGTCATTCGAGTCTCGAGCTGCGCCATCCTCTCGGTAAGCCGCGCCTCCATTTCAGCCCGGCGTTGCTCACCCTCGGCGATGGCGCGAAGCACATGCCCAATCTCCACGCTCAGCCGATCATACGTTGGATAGTCAGAGAGCACATTGGTCATCTGCTCTTCCAGCTCGCTCACCAATTCCGCTGCCGGAGCCGCTTCCGCGATCCTGCCCCGCACCAGCACATCCAGCAGCCGCGCCGTATCGAAGATCGCCATCGCAGCCCCCCTTACTTACCCCCAAGCATACCCGCGCCGCCAACCGCCCCAAACCTGCTAAGCTAGAACAAAAGCACGCCTACCCGGAGGCCGCCCAATGCAGACCCGCCCGCCAAGCCCCGAAACGCCCCGCACAGCCTCGACCAAATCCAAACGAATTCGTCCAAAATCGTCCAAAATCGAACAGCAAAACCTGAACAAACCTGAACGTTTTCAGCCCCCATCCCCCGTTTTTTTTCTCGGGGCCGCCCGAAAGAAAAAACTCTCCGAACACCCAAACCACTCACCAAGGATCGCACAAAACCCCATAAAACACAGGCAATTCGCAAAACCGCCCCGCGCACGCCCCCGCAAAATCGCTGAACAGGACTAACCATTCCCAACCACCCGCTAACCATCCCCAACCGCCCCCTGCGCAATAACCTGCACTCAAGCGCACAGGTGGACAGCCGAGAGGAATAACGCATGAGCGAGCTCAGACTGGACGGGCCGCTGGACGGCCTGTGCGTGCTCGATCTCTCCGCGCTCGCGCCGGGTCCCTATTGCTCAATGCTGCTGGCCGACATGGGCGCAGAGGTGATCCTGATCGAGCAGGCCGGCCGCCCGCGCGGCCGCCGCGACCTCGGCGGCAAGCCCGACCCCAACGAGGAACGGCGGCGCTATTCGAGCTACGCGCTGGGACGAGGCAAGCGCTCGATCGGCCTAAATCTGAAATCGGACGAAGCGCGCGAGATCTTCTACCGCCTGGCCGAAGACGCCGACATCGTGTTGGAGGGCTTTCGACCCGGCGTAGTCAAGCGCCTGGGCGTCGATTGGGAGACGCTCTCGGCCCGAAACAATCGCCTGATCTACTGCTCGCTCTCAGGCTTCGGCCAGACCGGCCCCTACGCCGCCCACGTCGGCCACGACATCAACTACATCGCCACCGCGGGCGCGCTGGGCATGATCGGCGACTACGACACGGGCGGGCGTCCCGCGATCCCGGCGAACATCATCGCCGACTTCGCCGGCGGCGGACTGATGGCCGCCTTCGCCATCGTCTGCGCCCTCCAGGCGCGAGAGCGCACCGGCGAGGGACAGTACATCGATTTAGGCATGTCCGACGGCGCAATGTCGCTGATCACGTCGGCGCTGGCAGGCTACGAGGGCGCAGGCGCGGATATGCGACCGGCCAAACACGTCCTCAACGGCGGCGAACCGCACTACCAGGTCTACGAGACCGCCGACGGGCGCTGGTTCTCAGTCGGCTCGATGGAACCCTACTTCTACGCCAATCTCTGCCGAGCGCTGGAACTGGAGCAGTTCATCGACGATCAGGGCATGGACGACCCGGAGCGCCGCGAGCAGATGCGCGCAGCGTTCGCGGCGGCGTTCCGCACACGAACAGCGGACGAATGGCACGAGCTGCTGAACGACGTCGACGTCTGCGCAAAGCCGGTCCTGAGCCTCGAAGAAGCGCTGACCGACGAGCACAACATCGCGCGGGAGATGGTAGTAGAGGTACCGACCCCCGACGGTCGCACGATGCGCCAGGCAGGCGTCGCAGCAAAACTCTCAGCGACGCCGGGCCGAGTGCGCGGAGGCGCCCCGTCGCGCGGTCAGGACACGGAGGCGCTGCTCGAGGGTCTGGGCTATGACGCAGAGGCGATCGCCGCGCTGCGCGAGCGGGAGCTCATCGCTTGAGCCCAAGCGCGCCGGCGTCCTCCTCCTGCGAGCGCAGATGCACGCTGCGCCAGCGCAGCCAGATCAGCCCGCCCCCTACAACGAGCAGGCCGAACGCGAGTGCATAGGCGGCGCGGAAGTCGAACTGCTCGACCAGCGCGAACACGATCGGCGTGAGCACGGTCAGGATCACGGCGCTGACCACAGCGAAGATCGAAAGCACAGTCGCGCGCTGATCGGAGGGAATGCGGCGGTTGATGTAACCGCTCGCCAGCGGCTGCGTCGCAGCGGTGGCGGCCGCGAGGCAGGCCATCGCTGCGACCAGCGCGAGATGGTTGACGGCGACCAGCGGTACATAACAGAGCGCCCCTGCCAAGATGATCAGCGGCAGCGCCCGCGCCTCGCCCCAGCGCTCCGCCAGCGGCGCCGCGATGATCGAGCCGACCATGTAGCCGAAGAACGAGGGCAGCAGCAGGGTCGAGTAGATCAAGCCGCGCTCGAGCGCATCGGTCGGGTCGACCCCGTGCGAGCGGATGAACGGCTGCACGAAGAAGTCAGGCAGATCCAGCGCTGCCAGCAGGAATCCGCCCAGCAGGATCGTCCAGAGCACAGGCCGCACGCGGAAGGCAATCCGCGCCCCGGCGCGAATCTCGTCGAAGACGGCGATCCCGGTTCGGCTCGGTTCTCTCGCTGCTGTCGAGTCGGAGCCGTCGCTGCTGATCTCCGCTTCGCGGCGCGGTGGTTCGCGCAGGAACAGCGCGATTAGGCCGGCCAGACCCATCCCGGCGGCGCTGAGCAGGACCACCGTCTGAAAGCCGAGCTGCGAGGTCAGCGGCCCGCTGAGCAGAGTCGCGCCCAGCAGCGAGGCAGTGGCCACCGCCTGTCCGCGCCCGGCGTGGCGCTCGTAAGCGTCGCTGCGCCCGAGCTGGCGCAGACTGTCGAAGAGCAGCGCCTCGTCGCTGCCCGAGAACAGCGTCATCGCCACTGCCATGCTCAGGTAGCCGGCAACCAGCAGGGGATAGTCGAGCGCTCCGAAGAGGACGGTGGCAGCGGCGAAGCTGAACGCGCCGAAGGCGAGCGCGACGCGGCGGCCAAAGCGGTCGGCGATCGCGCCGGTGGGCACTTCAGCGAGGATCGCGGTGATCCCGAAGATCGCTTCGAGCCACCCGATCTGGGTGAAGGAGAGTCCGTGCTCGAGTTGCAGAAAGAGAAACCAGAGCGGCACCCAAAGGTGAAAGCCGCGCGTGAACTGGAAGAGATAGTAGACAGGGATATTGCGCGCGTACGGGCTGGGCTGGGCGGCCTCGTTCGCCCCTGAGTCGCTCATGCGCCGTCGCCGGGAGCGGAGACCGGAGCGGTCGCGTCGTTGCGCGAGCGGGAGCTCATCGCTGGACTCCGTTCTCGCCCACGTCCTCCGCCTGCGAGCGCAGATGCACGCTGCGCCAGCGCAGCCAGAACACCCCGCCGATCACCGTGAGCAGGCCGTAGGCGAGTGCAAAGGCGGCCCGGAAGTCGAAGCTATCGACAAGCACGGCGGACACCGGGATCAGCACGGTGAGCATGACCCCGGTGAGCAACGTGAGCATCGAGAGCACGGTCGCGCGCTGATCGGAGGGGATGCGGCGGTTGATGTAGCCGCTGGCGAGGGGCCGAACTGCAGCGACGCAGGCGGACGCCACGGCAAACGCAGCGAGCAGGGCGAGATGATCGAGGATCAGCAGAGGTAGGTAACAGATCAGGCCGGTCAGGAAGATCACGGGCAGGGCTCGGCTCTCGCCGAGGCGTTCCGCGAGCGGTCCGGCGAGCAGGGAGCCGATCATGATTCCGATGAACCCGGGCAGCAGCAAGCCGGAGTAGATCAGCCCGCGGTCGACGGCGTCGGTGGGGTCTACGCCGTGCGAGCGGATGAAGGGTTGGGTGAAGAAGTCGGGGATCTCCAGCGTAGCGATCAGGATGCCGCCGAGCAGGATGGTCCAGAGGATGGGCCGGGCGCGGAAGGTGATCCGCACGCCGCGGCGAATCTCGTAGAGCACGGGGACGCCGCGTTGCGGCGCGTCGTCCGTTGGCGGACCCTCGCCCGACTCGGCCTCGCGGCGGGGCGGTTCGCGGAACCAGAACGCGATCAAGGCGGCCGCCGCCATACCGCCCGCGCTGAACAGCATGACGGCCTGAAACCCGAGCAGGGCGGCGAGTGGTCCGCTGAGCAGGGTCGCGGCGAGCAGCGCGGCAGTCGCAAGCGCCTGTGATCGTCCCTGGTGCTGCTCGTATTCGTCGCTGCGCCCGAGCTGGCGCAGGCTGTCGTAGAGCAGGGCTTCGTCGGCGCCCGAGAAGAACGTGTGCGCCACCGCCATCGCGCTGTAACCGACGATCAGGGCGGGGAAGTCGAGCAAGGCAAACAACGCCGTGGCGATCCCGAAACCGACTGCGCCCAGGCAGAGCGTGAAGCGGCGGCCGAAGCGGTCGGCGAGTGCGCCGGTGGGCACTTCGGCGACGAGGATCGCGATCCCGAAGAGCGCCTCCATCAGGCCAATCTGGGCGAACGAGAGTCCGTGCTCGGCCTGGAGAAAGAGAAACCAGACCGCAGCCCAGAAATGGAACCCGCGGACAAACTGGAAGAGGTAGTAGACGGGGACGTTGCGGGCGAACCGACTGCCCGGCGCAGCCTGAGTCGCACCGGCGTCGGTCATGCGCGGTCACGCGAAACCGGTCGCGGACTGGCCGCGTCGGTGCTGTTCTGCGCCCCGTTGGCGTGAACTCCATTGCCGGTTCCGTTCGCGCCAACGCCGTTCGCCTGCGGGGCCCGGCGGATACTGAGCATCCGCAGCGCATCGGACTGTTCACGCCGGTGCGAGCGCGCCCACATGCGCCACATCGTGCCGCCGATGATCACAATCAAGACGAGTGAGAAGGCATACGCCCAACGGAAGTCGATCTGGTCGGCGCTGAACGAGATCAGCGGCACGATCACCGCCATCTGCAGGGCCATGCAGAGCTCGTAGATCGAGAGGACGGTGGCGCGCTGCTCGGAGCGGATGCGGCGGTTGATGTAGCCCGTCGCGATCGGACGCAGCATCGCGTGGAGGCCGGCGAGCAGCGCGATCGCGGCGATGATGCCGAGGTGATCGAAGAGCAGCATGGGGATGAAGGCGGCCATCCCGATCAACATCATCGCAGGCACGGTGCGGCGCTCGCCGACGCGGCTGATGAAGGAGGCGGCGAGCAGTGCGCCGATCGTCATGGCGGCGAAGCCCGGGACCATCAGGGCGGAGAACAGCGACCCGGAGGCGAGATCCTCGGCCGGGTCGACTCCGTGCGAGCGGATGAAGGGCTGGACGAAGAAACTCGGCATCTCCATGCAGACCGTGAGCAGGCCGGCGAGCAGGATCATCCAGAGGATCGCGCGCTTTGCGGCGACGACGCGGAAGCCGATCAGCATGTTGGCGAAGACGCCGCTGGGTGAGCGGTCCTCGGCCGATGCATCGGCGGCCGAGATCGGGGCCGCGTGCAGCCCGTCGTCGAACTCGTCCTCGTTGCGCGGCGGCTCGCGCAGGAGCAGGGCGATCATGCCGGCAAGGGCCATCACGGCGGAGCCGATGTAGAAGGTCATGGTCAGGCCGAAGAGTCCGGCCATGGGGCCGCCGAGCAAGGTCGCGGCCAGCATCGCGGAGGTCATCAGCGCTTCGGCGCGCCCGACGTGGCGTTCGTACTCGCGGGTGCGTCCGAGCGCGCGCAGGCTGTCGAAGAGCAACGCTTGGCCGGAGCCGCTGTAGAGCGTCATCGCGACGGCCATGAAGAGGTAGCCGATGATGATCCCGCCGAAGCTGTTCAGCGAGACGAAGAGGAAGCAGCCGATCGTGAAGCCGAATCCGCCTAGGGCGAGCGAGGTGCGGCGCCCAAAGCGATCGGCGATCGCCCCCGTAGGCACCTCCGAGAGCGCCATCGCTACCCAGAAGACGGCTTCCATCATTCCGACCTCGGTCAGCGACAGTCCGCGCTCATCGAGCAGGAAGATCATCCAGACGGGCATCCAGATCAGGAATCCGGTGGCGAACTGGAACAGGTAATAGATCGGGATGTTGCGCGCGTAGCTGCGTGCGGCGGGAGCGTGAGTGAGCGTGGACCGTCTCATATGCGATCCCGGCTGCTGGTGGCGGGGACTGGCGCTGGCGCGGCGGCCCCGACGCCGTTGCCATAACTGCCGTTGGCGGACGGCCAGAGGCCGTCGGCCTGCGGCGCTCGGCGCAGGCTGAGGTTGCGCACGAGATCGCTCTGGGCGCGGCGGTGGGCTCTGCGCCAGGTCAGCCAGAGGGCGACGCCGATCGTGAGCAAGACGGTCAGTGAGACGCCGAAGGCGAAGCGGAAGTCGATGATGTCGGCGGAGGCGCTGACCACAGGCACGATGCACATCATCAGCGCGCCATAGCCGAGTTCGTAGATCGAGAGCACGGTCGCGCGCTGATCGGAGGGGATCCGGCGATTGATGTAGCCGGTGGCGATCGGTCGCACGGCGGAGTGGAGCAGGGCGAGCGCCGCAATCGGCGCGATGATCGCGAGATGATTGAAGAACAGCATCGGCACGAGGATCGCGCATCCAACCATCAGCAGGATCGGCAGCGCGCGGCGTTCGCCGAGGCGCTCAACGAGGGGGGCAGCAAGTAGGGCGCCCAGGATCATGCAGACCAATGCCGGCACCATCAGCGCCGAGAACAGCGCTCCCTGGCTGAGGTCGGTAGCCGGATCGATGCCGAACGAGAGCAGGAAGGGCTGGATGAAGAAGTTCGGCATCTGGAATGCGACGAAGATCAGCGCGGCGAAGAGAATGATCCAGAGGATGGGGCGGTTGCGCCAGACGATCCGGAAGCCGACCAGCATTTCCTGGAAGACAGCGGGGGCTGATCCGCTCTCGGCGAGATCGCCGGAGCCGACCGGCCGCGCGAAGAGGTCGTGTTCAAATTCGGCTTCGCGCCGGGGCGGTTCGCGCAGCAGCAGTGCGATCAGCCCGGCGACGCCCATGCTGCCTGCGCCGATCAGGATCGTGGCCTGGAGTCCGAACAGGGCAGCGAAGGGCCCGCCGAGCAGAGTGGCTGCGAGCATTGCCGTGGTCGCCAGCGCCTGCGCGCGACCGAAGTGGCGTTCGTATTCGCGGCTGCGTCGAAGCTGGCGCAGCGTGTCGAAGAGCAGGGCCGGCCCGGAGCCGGAGTAGAGGGTCATGGCGATTGCCATCACGATCCAGCAACATGCGAGCGCAGCAAAGCCCTCAAGGGTGGCGAACATCAGCGTCGAGATCAAGAACAGCAATCCGCCCAGCGCGAGTGAGATGCGCCGCCCCCAACGGTCGGCGATCGCGCCGGTTGGGACTTCGGCGATCACGATTGAGCCCCAGAAGCAGGCTTCCATGATCCCGACTTGGGTGAGCGAGAGTCCGCGTTCGTTGATCAGGAAGACGATCCAGATCGGCACCCAGATCAAGAATCCAGAGCTGAACTGGAAGAGGTAGTAGATCGGGATGTTGCGCGCGTAGCCCTTGCGTGTGTCGCCGGGCGGCGCGGAAGTGAGAGCGCTCATGCGTCGTGGCTGGCTGGGAGAGGGTCGGCTCGGAAAGCTCAATTAATCGTAGTGAGTGGCTGGATCGCGCTGCTGCGCTTCGCCCTCACCGTTCTGCAAACCGGGGTACAGAGGTTGGCCGGAATGCGGCTGCGTTATGCGATTCCGGCTGACGGATTTCGTGTGATTCGCTCCGTTGGCAGGGGTGATCGCAGCTTGCGGCGCAGCGATCGTCAGGGACCAGCGCTGTAGGCGCTCGGACTGATCGCGTCGGTGCGCCAACCGCCAGATCAACCAGAACGTGAATCCGGCTCCGGCCAGGATCGCGAGCGCCAGACCGAACGCGCTCTGGAACCCGGCCAAGTCGGCCGTGGGCACGACGCTGACGAACATCAAGGCCATCGTCGCGCCGACCATCAGCTGGAGGACCGAGAGCACCGTCGCGCGTTGGTCGGAGGGGATGCGGCGGTTGATGTAGCCCGTGGCGATCGGTCGCACGGCGTGGCGGGCAGCGCTGACGAGCATGATCACGCCGACCAGGCCGAGATGGTTCCAGAGGATCAACGGGACGAGCAGGATGCCGCCGGTGAGCAGCAAGGTGGGGAAGGCGCGGCGCTCGCCGAGGCGTCCCACGAGTGACGCAGCGAAGAACAGGCCGATGACCGCGCCGAGCTGGGCGGGCATCATTAGGCCCGAGAAGATCGCGCCCTGAGCGAGACTCTCTGCCGGATCGATCCCGTGCGAGCGAACGTAGGGCTGGGCCAGGAATTCGGGCATCTGCATCACCGCGAGCATCAACGCCGCGAGCAGGATCACATAGCGGATCGGGCGGGTACGCCAGGCGATCCGGATGCCGTGGAACATCTCGTTGAAGACCGGGATCCCGGCGCTGCCGGATTCGGATTCGCGCCGGCGCTGGGTGAGATCGTGGCGGCTCGCCGGTTGCGCGTGCAGCGGGTCGGGGAGGTAGTCGGACTCTTTGCGGGGCGGCTCACGCAGCATCAGGGCGGTGCAGGCCGCCGTCAGGAAGAAGGCGCAGGAGAGCAGGATCGTGGGGGTGTAGCCAATCAGGGCGACGAGCGGGCCGCCGAGACCGGAGGCGAGCAGCATGAAGAAGAACGAGCCGGCCTCCGAGCGGCCCATATGCCGTTCAAACTCGTTGGTGCGGCCAAGCACACGCAGCGTGTCATAGAGCAGGGCCTGGCTGGCGCCCGAGTAGAGCGTCATACTCACACCCATGATCAGGTAGGAGATCAACAGCAGCGTCACGGTGTCGGCGATGGCGAAGACGAGCATCGAGCTGAAGAACAGGAATCCGCCCAGCGCAAGCGAGATCCGGCGGCCGAAGCGGTCGGCGACCGCACCGGTCGGTACTTCGGCCAGGACGATAGTCAGCCAGAAGAGTGATTCCATAATTCCGACCGTGGTTAAGGACATGCCACGGTGGTCGGTGAGGTAGATGATCCAGACCGGCAGGAAGATCATGAACCCGGTCGAGGCCATGAAGATGTAGTAGACGGGGATGTTGCGGCGGAAGGGGCGCGGGTCGATCTGAGTAGCGAGCGCGGACATCGTGGATTGAGGGTAGACGCAAGGTGGTTCTGCGGTCAGTTACGGCCGCTGCCGAGCGGGGCGCGGCGGATCTGAGTCCAGCGGCGTGGATAGGTATCAGGCGTGCGGCGCGACTTGAGCGCGACGAAGATGTCCGGGGCGGTATCGATGGGAGCGACGATCGCGCCGAGCGTGTCGGCGATTTCGATGAGTTGTTGCTGTTGGGCGTCGTCCAGCGATCCGGTCCAGGCGGCGAGGAGGCCGCCTAGATCGAGGAGTGGAAGGCAGAGTTCGAGTGCGATCGGCGGGGGCGCGGCAGCGCGGCTGACGGCAACCGCGAAACGCTCGCGGAGCGCGCCGCTCGCAGCCGACTCGGCGCGATCGTTGCGGGTCTGGATACGAGGGTGCGCCGCTGTCGCTTTGCTCAGGAAATCGACTGCGCCGGAGCGTGAGTCCAGCAGGAGGGCGCGGCGCTGCGGCTCGGCCAAAGCGATCGGCAGTCCGGGCGCTCCGTTGCCGGAGCCGATATCGATCAGTGGGCCGTGGGGCACGGGCAGATCGGCGTTGAGGATCCGGTTCCAGCCGCTGAGCGGTTCGAGGATGTGTTTGGCAAGCGCGAGCTCGGGCTCTCGGACGGCGGTGAGGTTGCGGGGGCTGGCCAGCAGCGCCTCGAGCCACTGAGCGAGGTGGTCGTGGAGGTTGGGATTGGGGGCGAGCAGGTGGCGCAGGTGAGCGTCGGTCAGAGCGGCGAGGATCCGCTCGGCGCGGGACGGAAAAAAATCTTCCCGGGGCGGGCCAGGAAAAAAAGAGGGGTGTTCAGAGAGAAAAAAATTTTGGCGGGTCAGATTGCGGATCTCCAGTGCTGGCTGGGCTGAACGCTGTTCAGGGCGTTCAGCCTTGTTCAGATCTGGACAGATCTGAACAGGTTTGTCCAGCCTTGTTCGGGTTCGGTCAGGCGGGAAGGGGACGGGATCGTCACCGAAACCATTGTTCGATTCATGGTAAACGATTCGGTGCCGGGTGGGTGACTGGGTGTGCTGTGGTTGACAGTGGCGGGTGGGTGGCTGAGGGGGTGAGACGCTGCGCAACTGAGAGGGACTGCGGCGTTTTCACCCCCTCTGCCTACGGCATCGCCCCAGGGGGAGCCTGATCGTGATGGATAGGCCTTAGGATGGAGGTACGCGCCGGGCGGGATGCGGCAAGCGTCTAGTGCGCGTGCATGGCGCTGATAGCATGAGTTGGCGGCGGCCGTCGGTGAGGCGGTGCCGTCCGCGTGCGATCAGCGACGGCTGAGATCGAGCCGGCGCGACGCCGTACGGCGGACGCCGAACGCACGGGGAGGATCGCGTCATGGAATCGGAATCACCCGCTGTTGACGCTGGGGACGATGTCGTCGAAGGCGAACTCGAGCCGGTCGACGCGCCCGCGCCTGAGCCGGAGTCGGCGGTTGTCACCGTGGGCGCCGCCGCATCGGAGTACTTCGAGTGGGCGGCGAAGCGTGAGGAACAGCGGCAGAAGCGCCGCTCGAACGGGGCAGTGGCGACTAAGAGCTCGAAGGCGACGCCGCCGTTCGACGAGGCCGCCCGCGTCGCCGTGACTCGCTTTGTCTCGCATTTCACTCCGTATCTGCCGATCGCGGAGTTGAAGCCGTACGGGATGGCGGTGTTTCAGGAGACGGTGGGAGAGAACGCGACCGACATTGAAGGACGCTTGCAGCCGGTGAAGGAATTCCTCCGCTACTGCTGGAAGCAGCGCGGGTACACGGAGGAGAACCTCGGCAATCACCTGCGGATCAAGCGCTCGGCGGGGGCGAAGGACGATTCGCAGGTCCAGCATGAGGAGGCCGAGCGCTTCCAGATGACCGAGGACGGTCTCGAGCAACTGAAGGCGGAGTTGGAACGCCACCTGGCGGAGATGCCATTGGCGGTGGCGGCGGTAGCAGCGGCGCGGGAGGACAAGGACATCCGCGAGAACGCGCCCCTGGAGGCGGCGCGCGAATACCAAGAACGCTTGCGTTCGCGGATCGCGGAGCTCGAGTATCAGATCGCGCACGCGGACGTGAAGCGCGAGGTGGAGACGGGCTTGGCGCATCTGGGCAGCACCGTGCAGGTGGAGCAGGTGGACGAACAGGGCGAGGGCAGCGGTCGTATTGCCGAGTACACTCTGGTTGGGCCGACGGAGGTCGACGCGGCGGCGCGCCGGATCTCGATCGAAAGCCCGATGGGGCGCGGGCTGGTGAACAAATCAGTCGGCGACGATGTTGAAATCGAAGCGCCGCGCGGGACCATGCGCTTCCGCGTCCGCGCGGTGCACGGCTAAGTCAAGTTGAGCGCGGCCCCGGCTGCCGCGCTGTGCCCGGAAGGTGAAGCGGGTGGCAGACGTACCGCAGATTGAGTTCACGATCACCAACGCCAATCTCGACACGGGCCTGCGCGGCTATCCCGTGGGCACGTGCGAGACCAGCTACGTCGATCCGCAGGTAGGCGTCTCCTACGTCGGCTATCCGATCGCGGATTTGGCGTTCCTGCCGGCCGAGGACATCATCCACCTGCTGTTCAACAAGGCGCTGCCCACCGACGCGCAGCGCCAGGCGGTCGCCGACGATATCGCCGAGCGCTCCGAGGTCTCGCCGGAGGCGATGGCCGCGATCGCGGCTATGCCGATGTCGGGGCATCCGATGGATCTGTTCTGCGCCGCGATCCAGATTCTGGGTATGACCGGCAAGACCGATGATTACTACGAGGATGCGCTGAATCTGGTCGCCCGAATTCCCACGGCGCTGGCCGCGATCTTCCGTCTGCGCGAGGGCTGGGGCGAGCTGATTGCCTCCGAGCCCGTGCGCGGCTACGTGAATAACTTCGTGCACATGCTGGGGATGCCCGACGGCGACGAGGAAGCGCTGACCAGGCTGCTCTCGGTCTACTACAACCTGCACGCCGATCACGGCGGCGGCAACCTCTCGACCTTCACCGGTCGCGCGGTGGCGAGCGGCTTGGCCGATATGTACCGCTCGATGGCGTCGGGAATGAACGCACTGGCCGGTCCACGGCACGGGATGGCCAATCAGGACGCCTTCAAGATGGTGAAAGAGGTTGATACCGAAGATCCGGAGCAGGCCTACGAGATGCTCAGAGAGCGTCTGGCCGGAGGCGGACTGATCTTCGGTTTCGGCCACGCCGTCCTGCGCCAGGAGGATCCGCGCGCGAAGGTGCAGCTGGGCGTGGGCGAAGAGCTCTGCCCGGACGATCACTGGTTCAAGGTGGTCAAGGCAGTGCGCGCGGGCGGAATTCGCGCCTTGAGCGAGAATCCGAAAGTCTCCAACCCCTACCCGAACGTAGACCTGATCTCCGGCAGCCTGGTCAACGCACTCGGCTTCACCGATCCGGACTACTACACGACGCTGTTCGGTTGGTCGCGGATTGCCGGCATCGGCGCGCAGATCGTCGATGAACGCACGCGCGCCCGGGGCGGTCGCGGGGTGGCGATTTACCGTCCGCGCTACATCCCCATCAATCAGGAGCCGCGCTCGTTGTCCTAATCCACGCTGGGGGATAGCCCCTGTCGCCGGAGGCGGCTAGGATCGATCCACGCCCGCGCCCTGGCACGGGGCAGGGCTGAGAGCGAGAGGGTTGCAGGCACGATGCCGACGCTCGAATCGGCGCGCCAGAAGCGGGGTACGGTGCTTCAGCAGATCGCTGAGGCGCGGTACGCATTTCCCAACGAGGAATACCCCGATCGCGAAGTCGCGCTGAACTTCCCCGAGCGCCAACTGGGTGTGCAGGTGCTGTCGCGCGGCGGTCGAACCGCCGGCTGGCTCTATCCCGACATCGTGGTCACTGATGAGCCCGGCCACTTCATCGCGGTTGCGGCCGATCTGGCGCTCACGCACGAGGTCACGAACGAAACCGCCGTAGAACGCTGGGCCCCGATCGCGAGAGCCGCCCCACTGGTCTTGTACGTGCCGATGGGTCAGGCCGGACGAGCGATGCGGCTCTGCCGGGTGAACGGGGTCAAGCTCTATCGGCTGATGACCTATCGCCAGCGTCCGGCCGGATTCGGGATCGATCTGCAAGAGGCCTACAGCGGTCCCGACCTGTTCAAACCGATCGCGGCATTGCTGCCCTCCGCCCTGAAGCCGATGGCTTACCGCGACGAGCGCAAGCAGGTCGTCGACGCCTATCTCCAGCCGCTGCCGGCCTCGCGCAGCGGCGATGTACCGGCGCTGGCCGCGCCGGTCGTTGACGCGCCGGCGACCCTCGCGCTGCCCTCCGGACTGGAGGATGAAGAGCACGGCGCGGACAGCCACGGACACGGCTCCAACGCCGATCATCTCCCCCCGCCGAGCTTGGCTCCGATCCTGTTTGCGCTGGGTCTGATCGCGACTGCGGCCGGCGCGATCTTCGTGACCGAGATGCTGAGCGTGGGGATCACGCTGATCGTGCTCTCGGCGCTGCGCTGGTTCATGGAAGACATGGGCTACTACGAGGCGGGCGGGCCGGCGGAGTTTCGCCAGCACCCGCTCGCGGTGATGCCCGAATCGACTCCGCCGCCGGGCGTGCATATGCCGCCGCCGAGTTTGTCGCCGATCATCTTCGCCGCCGGCCTGATTCTGACCGCGGCCGGGGCGGTCTTCACGACGGCGGCGCTGGGTGCGGGAATTACGCTGATCATCTTTGGCGGCGTGGGCTGGTTCTTCGAGGACATTTCGGACTTCGAGGAACCGTCTCACGACGACGAACACCACGAGGCCGAGGATGCGCCGGTGATGGCCGGCAGCGACTCGGGCGCGAGCTAGCCGGTTGATTAAGGGGGCGTGCGCGTGAGGGCTTATCAACGTCTCTGGCGAACGCGGATCGGTCGGTTGACGCTGGTCATCGGAGCCTGCGCGCTGGCGCTCTTTGGCGTTTCCGGCTGGGCAGTCGGGCAAGTCGCGCTGCCGCCCGCCGTCTCCGATCAGGGCGACGACATCCGCGTCCTCTTCTTCGTCGTGCTAGGCATCGGCGTGGCCGTGTTCGTGATCGTCGAGGCGATGATCCTCTGGGTGGTCTTCCGCTACAAGCGCAAGTCGGACGATGAACTGCCGACCCAGGTTGGGCATAACACCACTGCGGAGGTGCTCTGGACGGGAATTCCGCTGGTGATCGTGGTGGCTCTGTTCATCGGCTCGCTGGTGGTGCTGGAAGACGTGCAGTCCGCCGCCGAGCCGGGAGAGTCCGTTACCGAGATCGACGTGCAAGGCCGTCAGTGGGCGTGGGCGTTCAACTACGCAGTGCCCTTGGGCACGGAGTTGGAAGAGGGCCTCTCGAACAACCCGGAGGAGACCGAGCTGATCCTGAGCGATCCGTCGCTGGTGCAACCCTTTATGACCCTGAAGCTGGGCGTCGAGCACATGCGGGTGCGTTCGCGCGAAGGCGATGTGGTCACCGTGGAGCGCGCCGTGAACGGAACGGTCGCGATCCCGCACCGGGCCGGATCATCTGTGATGCGCGTCTTCAACGGCACTGATACGGAAGCCGAGGGCCGGATGCAGGCGGCGGACAACACCCCGATCGTGACCGTTCCGGTCGGGCAGATGATCCGCTTCAACATCGCCTCCGCCGATGTTCTGCACGCCTTCTACACGCCGCAATTCCTCTACAAACTCGATGCGGTGCCAGGCCGTGTGCAGACGATGTGGGTGCGGGTGAACGAATCGGGCGATTTCAAGAGCCAGTGCGCGGAGTTCTGCGGCCGCGACCACGCGCGCATGATTTTCACTGTGCGCGCGTTGTCGCAGGATGAGTACGAGGACTGGTTCGCAGCCAAGACGCCCGAATTGGCAGAGCCGATTGAGGGCGATTTCGGGGCTGAGGAAGAGGCCGAATTGGAAGAGGGCGCAGTCGGCAATCCGGTCAATGGCCAGGATCTCTTCTTCTCGCTCGGCTGCAACGTCTGCCACGGCGACCGCGGCGAGGGTCTGGTCGGCCCGACGATCGCGCAGACGATCGTATCGCTTGAGCGCGTGGTTGAGCAGTACCGGATGCCGCTGGAGGCGATGACCGCCTTCCCGCCGGATCAGGTCAGCGACGAAGAGATCGCGGACATCTATGCCTGGCTGCAATCGGTGGAGCGTCCGCCGGACTCGCAGGTGATTCCAAGCAAACTCGCCGAGCTGGTCGAGGCGGGCGGCTAGGCCGTCCGCCGCGAACTGCGACGACGCTGTAGGGAGGACGAACGATGGCGACTCTGGCGGGAGCACAGGCAGCGCCCTATGCCGGCGCGAACGTCTGGCGCATCATCCTCGAGTGGCTGACGACCGTTGACCACAAGAAGATCGGGATCATGTACCTCTGGACGGCGGGCGCGTTCGGGCTCGTCGGGATGGCGTTCTCGCTGGTGATACGAACGGAGTTGGCAGAGGCCGGGACGATCATTTCGGCGGAGACCTACAACTCGATCTTCACGATGCACGGCAGCGTGATGATCTTCCTCTTCCTGCTGCCCATCGGCGCGGCCTTCATGAACTACTCCATGCCGCTCCAGATCGGGGCGCTGGATATGGCCTTCCCGCGCATCAACGCGCTCTCGTTCTGGATCTTTTTCTTCGGCGGCGTGCTGTTGGCAATGTCCTTTGCGGTCGAAGGCGGCACCGCCTCCGCCGGTTGGACGGCCTACCCGCCGATCACGATTGACAGCGGCCCCAACGCCGAACCGCCCGGCGCGGGCATGGACATGTGGCTCGTCGGCGTGATCTTGTTAGGCCAGGCCTCGATCTTCGGCTCGATCAACTTCTTGGTCACGATCTTCAAGATGCGCGCGCCCGGCATGACCATGTGGCGATTGCCGTTGTTCACCTGGACGACGTTGGTCACCGGTCTGCTGATCCTGCTCTCGACCCCGGTGCTGGCCGCCGCGCTGGTGCTGGGCTTCATTGACCGCAACGGAGCCGGAGGCGCCTTCTTCGAGCCGTCCGCAGGCGGACAGCCGCTGCTCTGGCAGAATCTCTTCTGGTTCTACTCGCACCCCGCCGTCTACATCATGATCTTGCCCGCGATGGGGATCGTCTCCGACGTCTTCGGGGTGTTCACGCGCCGCCCGGTCTTCGGTTACCGCTCGATGGTGCTGGCGCTGGTCGCAATCGGGCTGCTCGGATTCATCGTCTGGGCGCACCACATGTTCACCACCGGCGGCGTCTTCCTGCCCTTCTTCATGGGCGCGACCTTCCTGATCGCGGTACCCACCGGCGTGAAGATGTTCAACTGGATCGCCACCATGTGGCGCGGTTCCAACATCTTCCCCACTGCGATGCTGTTCAGCGTCGGCTTCCTGATGCTCTTCCTGATCGGCGGCATCACCGGTGTCTTCCACGCCGCCGTACCGGTCGACTTCGCCCTCCACGACACCTACTTCGTGGTCGGACACTTCCACTACACGATGTCAATCGCCGCGACCTTCGGCTTCCTCGCCGGCTGTTACTACTGGTTCCCGAAGATGTTCGGCAAGTTCATGAACGAGGGCTTGGGCAAGCTCCACTTCTGGCTGCTGTTCATCGGCGTCAACCTGATCTTCTTCACCCAGCTCCTGCTCGGGCTTGATGGGATGCCCCGCCGGATCAACGACTACGTCGCCAACCCCGGCTGGGAGCTGATGAACATGCTGACTACGATCGGCGCGTTCGTCTCCGCAGCCGGGATGATGGTCTTCCTCTACAACGTCTTCTACTCGCTCAAGTGGGGCGAAAAGGCCGGGTCCGACCCGTGGGAAGGCACGACGCTGGAGTGGGCGACGACCTCACCGCCGCCGCCGCACAACTTCGACTCACTGCCGGAGGTTCGCTCCGAGCGGCCGCTGTTCGACCTCCGCTTCGGCGAGCGGCTCGGTGACGACCCGCACTACCACATCGCAAATGGCAACGGACACAACGGCGGAGGCGGCGCGAAAGCGCCTACTGCCTCCGCTCGGGAGGAGGGCTAGCGATGGCCGCCGACGCACTGACTCCCAAGCGAGTCCACCCTGTTCGCAGCTTCCTCGTCGGCGACGAGCCGATGACTACCGGCCTCTGGGGGATCATCTTCTTCATCTTCTCGGAGATCATGTTCTTCTCCGGCCTGATTGCCGCCATGCTCGCGCTGCACAGCGACACCCTGTTCTGGGAACCGACCAACGGCGCGCACCGCGTCGAGGGCGACCACGTACTGCCGATCCTGTTCACCGTGCTGCTGGTCTCGACCAGTATCCCGATGCAGCTCGCCGCCTTCTCGATTCGCAAGGGCAACCGCCGGGCGATGCTGATCTACATGGGCATTGTGCTCGTGATCGGCACTGCCTTCATCATCAATCAGTACTTCGAGTGGAGCCATGCCGGTTTCGGCATCTCCGACGGTCCCTACGCGGCCACCTTCTACACCCTCACCGGCTTCCACGGCGCGCACGTGATCGGCGGCCTGGTCTTCATCTTCGCCCAGTGGCTGCGGGGGCTGTTAGGACACTTCGACGCGAAGCGGAACACCGCGATTGAGGCAGCCACGCTCTACTGGCACTTCGTCGGCTTCGTCTGGCTGCTGGTGATCTTCCCGCTCGTCTTCTTCCTGAGCTGAGCGCCCCGTTGCCGGGCGGGCGAGTTGCGATAGGCGTGATGCGACGTCGCCTGCTTCTGTTGTTCGCCGCCGTAGCCGGCGCCGGTCTACCGGCGGCCGTGCTCGCCCACGACGGCTCCGCGGCCGAATCCGGCGACATCCTCAGCGCCCTCGGCGTCTGGCAGGTGGACGCGCCCGGCTTGGCCCTAGTCCTACTCGTCGGCGGACTCTACGGCTGGGCCTACATTCGCCTGCGCCGCGACTCGCCCAACTTCCACTTTCCCCGCTGGCACGCCTGGTGCTTCTGGGCCGGTTGGTTCTTCATGCTGATCGGCCTCACCTCGCCGGTCGACACCTACTCCGACGACCTCTTCTGGGTGCATATGCTCCAGCACGTGCTGATCACGATGGTCGTCGCGCCGCTGATGCTCCTAGGCGCGCCCGCCACGCTCGCGCTCCGCGCCGCCAGTCCGCGTGTGCGCGAAACCTACCTGGTCCCGCTGCTCAACAGCCGCCTGGTCTGGTTCCTCACCTTTCCGCCGGTCGCGATCCTCATCTTCGTCGCCGGGATCTGGCTCTGGCATCTACCCGCCGCCTACGACGCCGCCATTGCCAGCGAGGCCCTGCACTTCGTCGAGCACGGCGTCTTCCTGCTTGGCGCGGTGCTCTTCTGGTGGCTGGTGATCGGCGTAGACGCCACCAAACTCAGGCCGCATCACGTCTGGCGTTGCGCCCTCTTAGTGGTGGCGGTGTTGCAGAACATCGGCTTGGGGCTGATTCTGACCAACGTGGGCGAGGCGGTCTACGAGACCTATTCGACCGCCGCAGCGCTGCGCGAGTGGGGACCCTCCGCGCTGACCGACCAGCGCATCGGCGCAGGCATCATGTGGGTGCCGGGCTCGATGATGTTTGCGATCGCGATCGTCGTCACCGTCTACTACTGGGCCGAGCGCGAGGGTTTCAAGGGACGCCAGAGCGACACCGTGCGCGATATGCAACTGCGCGTGCACGGTGAGATTGACACACTGGGCACACGCCCGGGCGATCGCTGAGACGCACCGCATTGACGGCCGCGCCTCTGCGGGCGACGCTGAACGTTGTGAGACAGTCGAGAGAGCGCCGATGTTATCGATGACGCGCGCGCAGTGGCTGGGACTGGGGATCATCGTTGGCCTGCTGGCGTTGACGACGCTGGGCGGAGTCGTGCGTGTGACCGATTCCGGCCTCGCCTGTCCCGATTGGCCGGGCTGCTACGGCCGCGTCTTCCCGAGCGGCGACTTTGGCGAGCACGCGCCCTACCAAGTCTGGCTGGAGTGGACTCACCGCCTGGTAGCGATGCTGATGGGCTTTGTGATCATCGGCTTCGCCATCTACACGCTGCGCCGTTGGCGGCAGCGGACGCGCGTCTGGCTGCCGGCCGCGCTGGCGGTCGCGCTGCTCGCGGTGCAGGTCATTCTCGGCGGCCTGACCGTGACCGAGCGGCTCGAAGACGAGATCGTGACCGCGCATCTGGCCACCGCGATGCTGATCACGATGCTGATGACCGCCTCCTGGCTGGGCATGTTCGAGTGGGGTTGGACGCCCTCGTCCGAGCAGGCTCGGCTGGGAGTCAACTCCGCCTCGCAGGCGCGGCGTTTTGCTGGTTTGGCGCTCACGGCGGCCGTCTTGATGCTGGTAGTAGTGGTGATCGGTTCATATGTCACCCACATCGATGTCAAGCCGGAGGCGGGAGCGCATGTCGGCCCCGGCGGCGGCGCCTGTTGGCGGCAGTGGCCCTTGTGCCACGGCGACCTCTGGCCGGTCGGCACCTATGCACGTTGGAATATGTCGCATCGCCTGCTGGTCGTGGCAGCGGGAGCGGCGGTCTTTGCGGCGTCGCTGGGCGTGGTCATGCTGCGACCGCGCTCACGGGCGACAACCATGTTCACGCACGCAGGCGCGGCGCTCTTTCTGGGCCAGATCGTGCTGGGCGCAGAGATGATCCGGCTCGAGTTCGACGCTTGGCTGAGAGCGCTGCATTTGTCCGCCGGCGCGCTCACCTGGACGCTGATCGCCGCCGCCGCCGCAGTTGCCCTCTATCGCGCGACTGAGCAGGACTCGGCGACCGAAGAGCTTGAAACGCCACCGGACGCGATACTGAGCGGCAAAGGCGAAACGCAGTATGACTGAACGGGCCATCCGCAGCAGCGCGAGCGGCGCATCCATCCGAACGCACGCTGCGCCCTGGCGTGCCTGGTGGGTCACCGCGCGCGCGTTCTGGGACTTGATGAAGCCCGGCATCATCCAACTGCTGCTGATCACGACGCTGCCCACGATGGTCGTCGCCGCCGACGGCTGGCCGGGGCTCGATCTGATCGCGCTCACACTCTTAGGCGGCATTCTCACCGCCGGCGGCGCCAACACCCTCAATCAATGGTTCGACCGCGACATCGACAGCCTGATGGAGCGCACCGCCGCTCGCCCGCTCCCCGCCGGCCTCTTGCAGCCCTGGCACGCGCTGGTCTGGGGCTTGCTTCTCGCCGCCCTAGGCGGAGTCCAGCTCGCCTTGACCGTCAACCTGCTCTCGGCGCTCTTGGCCGAGGCCGCAGTCGCCTTCTACGTGCTCGTCTACACGATCTGGCTCAAACGCCGGACTCGCCAGAACATCGTCATCGGCGGCGCAGCGGGAGCGATGCCGCCCCTGGTCGGCTGGGCCGCCGTCACCGGCGAACTGACCTGGACGCCGCTGATCCTCTTCCTGATCATCTTCATGTGGACGCCTCCCCACTTCTGGGCGCTCGCGCTCAAATACCGCGACGACTACGCCCGCGCCGATGTGCCCATGCTCCCGGTCGTCGCCGGCGAGGCCGAGACCCGCCGCCAACTCCTGCTCTACTCGATCGGTCTGGTCGCGCTCACCCTGCTCGGCCCGCTCGGAGGCCACCTCAGCTGGTGCTACGAGACCACCGCCGCCATCAGCGGAGCCGTCTTCATCCTGATCGCCTGGAGAGTCTGGCGAGGCCAAACCGAGCCGATGCGCCTGTTCTTCTACTCAATCTTCTACCTGTTCATCATCTTCACCGCCGTCGGACTAGACGTGCTGGTCTAGCGCTCAGCGTTCTACCGCCGCCCCGAGCTCGGTCTCCGTCGCCGCAATCGCAAATTGACTCGAAACCAGACCCGCACCGTCAACGACAAAGAACAACGGCTCCACCCGAATCCCCCACGACTCCACCACCGCATCAACGATCGCCTGATGCTCCGGCGGTTGCTGCCGCCCGAACGGTTCGACATGGATCACCGTCAGATCGGTCGCTTCGGCGATCCGCTTCGCTTGCTCCACCGCGCGCGCGCAGACCGGACGCCCCGCGCAACGGTCATAGGTAGCGAACACGATCAGAAATCGCTCGCCGCTGCCAAGTAATTCGTCCACCGACCGTTCGTACAGCGCCAACAGCGGCTCAGGATCACCGCTCAGCCGCTCAATCGGAGCGTCGGCAAGCGTGGGCGTCGGCAGCGCGGGCACCGCCTCCCCGCCCGCAGGCGCACTCGAATCAGCGGCAACCCTGAACGGCAGCCGCGGCGAACTCTGCGCTGAACCGTCCGTAAACGCCGCAGTCACAGCCAATGCCCACTCCCCCGCCTGATCGAAGGGGACGCCCCGCCCGACGTAATAGGTCTCATCGCCAACCGCGATCGCTTCCAACTCCACTTCGGTTCGGAAGCGGGTACCGCCTTCGGTTGGCTCGAAGAGGCGCGCCCGAAACGTGGTCTCCGGCGAGAACGACGGCTGCGCATCGCGATCCAGCAGCGTCAGCACGATCCGCGAGTCCCCGACTGCGAGCTCCGACGACTCCAGCACCGGCACAAAGGGCGCATCCGCCTCCGAGAGAATCACGCGATCATCGTCCCCGCCGCAGGCCGCCAGCCAGATCGCGACCACCAGAACCAAAATTGCAACCGTGCGCATCGCCGCGGCCTCACACCGCGCTGGGCGCGCGGCGCAAGCCGAACGCAAACAAGCCAAGCGCCAGCGCCCCCAGCACGATCCCGTCGATCAGCGGCCCGATCAGACCCTCCGAGCTCGGCGCGTAGGAGGCGTAATGCAGCAGATCGACCGCGTAGGTAATCGGATTGATGTAGGCGATCACCTGCAACCAGGTGGGAACGTCGTCAAGTGGAAAGAACGCCCCGCTGAGAAAGAACAGCGGCATCAGCACGATGTTCATCACCAGGTGAAAGCCCTGCATCGTCTTGATCCGTACCGCCAGCAGTAGCGCGATCCCGGAGAGCATGAAGTTGAAGCCAAGCACCGTGACCACGACCACCGCGACCCCGCCCAGCCAGCCGAATTGCCAGGCCAGATCGATCCCCGGAATCACCACTGCCAGCACTAGCACGGCCAGCGCTTGCAGCGAACCGATCAGGATCGCGCCCAGCGCCTTACCGAACAGGATCGTCTGTGCGCTGTGCGGCGACGCCAGCAGCGCCCGCAGCAACCCGCTCTCACGGTCGCGGTAGAAGCCCGCGCTGGAGAACGTGGAGGAGAACAACGCCGTCATCGCGATCATCCCGGGCGCGAGGAACGAGGTGTAATCGCCGTCCACAATCCGCTCCGAGGTCGGATGCAGTCCGCTCGATACGCCCGTGCCGAGCAGCGCCAGCAGCATCAGCGGGAACAGCAGCGACGAGTACAACTGCGAGCGCGAGCGCGCCACCGCCCGCAGATCGCGCATCATCAGCGCGATGGCGGCGTCGGTCGCGGAGACCGCCTGCGCGATCACGAGTCACCGCCGTTCAGCGGATGCCCGACGATCTGGAACCAGGCATCGCGCAGACTGGATTCGTGAATCCGAATCCCGCGAATCCGCTCCCCATGGCGCTGGAACAAGCGCGGCACGAAGTCGGCTGCGCTATCGACCGTCAGGTGCAGAGTTGGAGCCGAGTAGAGGAGCTGCCCCACATCGTTCCAGCTTGAGATTTCGGCCAGGTGCGCGTCATCGGGGCTGGGCCACTCAAGCTCAAGCGCGTCGCTGCGGAGATCAGCGGTGAGTTGGGCCGGCGTGCCCTGAGCGGCGATCCGGCCTTCATCGATGATGATCACCCGATCCGAATGTGCTTCCGCTTCACTCGTGTCGTTCGAGCAAACCACAATCGCCGCCCCCGCCTCTGTCCGCTCACCCAGCGTCCGCCAGATCGCCGCGCTCGACTCCGGATCGAGCGCAAGCGTCGGCTCGTCCAGCAACAGCAGGCTCGGCTCATGCAGCAGCGCTCGCGCCAGGTCCAGCCGCCTTCTCAGACCCCCGGACAGTGTCTCGCAGCGGTCGTTGGCCCGCTCCGCAAGACCAAGCGAGTCCAACAACTCCCCGCAGCGACGCCGCAACTCACGCCCGCGCAGACCGAACAGTCGCCCATGCAACTCCAACGTCTCCGCAAGCGACATCAGATCGTCGGTGCTCGGCTCTTGCAGCACCAACCCGATCCGCCGCCGCACATTCGCGCTGTGAGACTCCCCGAAGACGCGCACGGAACCGTGCTGCGGCGTAATCTCGCCGCTGAGCAGCTTCAGCGCCGTCGACTTCCCCGCTCCGTTCGGACCCAGCAGCGTGACCGTCTCCCCGCGTTCGAGACTGAGGCTGATTTCGTCCACGCCGCGACCACCGGGCCAGTGAAAACTGGCCTCGAGCAATTCAGCAGGCAAACTCGCGGAAGACGACACCCATCGAGTGTATGAGTCCAAGCCCACTCAAGGCAGTGCGGTAATCTGCATCTGCCGAGCTCCGTCGCTGCGATCGAGGAGAGAACCGTGCGACGTCTGCGAGTTTCGCTGGCGCAGATCAACACCGCCGTCGGCGATCTTGACGGCAACGCCGCCAAGATCATCGAAGCCATCCGCGCAGCCGAGTCGCTCGGCGCAGACCTCGTCGCCTTCCCCGAACTCGCTCTGACCGGCTACCCGCCCGAAGACCTCGTGCTGCGGCGCGGATTCGTCGAAGCCAACCTTGATGCGCTGCAACAAGTCCGCGAAGCCACGCGCGGGTTGCACGTCTCCGCCGTCGTCGGCTTCGTCGACTACGCCCACGACATCTTTAACGCCGCCGCTGTCCTCCACGACGGCGAACAGGCCGGCGTCTACCACAAGCAATACCTGCCCAATTACGGCGTCTTCGACGAGGCCCGCTACTTTCGCCCCGGTCTGGGCGTGCAGCTCTTCGAGATCGGCGACGCCCGCGTCGGCGTCACCATCTGCGAGGACATCTGGTACTCCTCCGGCCCGATGCAGGATCAGTGCCTCGCCGGAGCCGAGCTGATCGTCAACATCAACGGCTCCCCCTTCCACGCCGGCAAAGCCAAACAGCGTGAGCAGATGCTCGCCACCAGAGCCGCCGACAACGCCGTCCTCACCCTCTACTGCAATCTCGTCGGCGGTCAGGATCACCTGATCTTCGACGGCGGCAGCACCGTCTACGGTCCCGGCGGACAACTGCTCGCCCGCGCCCCGCTCTTCCAGGAAGACCTGCTGACGGTTGACCTCGATGTCGAAGAAGTCCGCCAGACCCGCCTCCACGATCCCCGCCTGCGCCGCCTGCCCCAGACCGATGCAGAGGTCGCCTCAGTCTCCGGCCAGCACTCCGGTCAGCGAGAAGTGTCGGGTGATCCGCCGCTAGCCGACGAGATCAGCGAGGTCGCCCAGGTCTACGAAGCGCTCGTACTCGGTACCCGCGACTACATACACAAGACGGGTTTCAGGGACGTCGTGATCGCCCTCTCAGGCGGGATCGACTCGACCATCACCGCCGTGCTCGCCGTCGAAGCGCTCGGACCCGAGCACGTGCGCGGCGTCTCCATGCCCTCGCGCTATTCCTCCGAGGGCAGCGTCGCCGACGCCCGCGCGCTCGCCGAGAACCTGGGCATCCGCCTCGACGTGCTCCCGATTGAGGCCGCCTATCAGGCCTATCTGGACACCCTGGCCCCGCTCTTCGAGGGCCTCGAACCGGACGTGACCGAAGAAAACCTCCAGGCCCGCATTCGCGGCGTGCTGATGATGGCGCTCTCCAACAAGACCGGCGCGCTCGTCCTCACCACCAGCAACAAGAGCGAATCCGCAACCGGCTACACCACCCTCTACGGCGACATGACCGGCGGCCTGGCCGTGATCCAGGACGTGCCCAAGCTGCTCGTCTACCAACTCTCCGAATACGCCAACGTGCGCGCCGGCCGCGAAGTGATCCCGGTCTCGGTGCTGACCAAGCCGCCCTCGGCCGAGCTGCGACCCGATCAGTTCGACGAACAGTCCCTGATGCCCTACGAGCGGCTTGATCCGATCCTCCAGGCCTTCGTCGAAGAAGACCGCTCGCTCGATGAGATCGTCGCCGCCGGCTTCGACGAGGCCGATGTCAAGCGCGTGATGTCGCTGGTCACGGTGGCCGAATACAAGCGCCGCCAGGCCGCGCCCGGACTGCGCATCACCCCGCGAGCCTTCGGCAAGGATCGCCGCTTTCCCATCGCCAACCGCTATCGCGGGTTCTGAGCGGCGCACCGTGACCGCGTGGGAACCGCCTCCGCCCTGGGCTCGAATCGACGACTGGCAAACCGTCGCCGACCGCATCGGAGCCCGGCATCGCAACCGCGACGACGCGATCCGGGCCGTCGCCGTCGGTGGAGACTACGCGCGCGGCACGGTCTGGGGCGCGTCCGTCCTGCAAGTGCTGCTCTTTCGCCACCGTGCCGACGCGCTGATCGACGAAGGCGGCGTGGACGAGAACGGAATCGCCGTAGACCGGATCACGACCGGCGCGCTGACCGAGCTCGAAGAACTGCTGCACCGCGAGCCGCTGGCGGGAACACTGGCGGACTTGCATCCCCTGCGCGTGGCCGACCCCACCTTGCGCACCCTGCTGGCGGCGTTTCGCGATCGCTACTACTCCGCTGAAGGCCGCGCCTTGCGCGCCGCCAGAGCCTTGCAAGCCGCCCGCGTCGCCCTGAATGACTATCAGGAGACAGAACTCGGCGTCCACGCATTGGATTCCGTCATACGAATGTTCTATGCTGTCTCCGCAGGCATGGGAGAAGTAGGGCATCTCCTCCGCCTGCCCCGCCACCTCCGGGCAGGCGGGCGGATCGTCCGAGTGCCGCAACTGTGGCCGCGAGTCTCTGCTGGGCTTGTGTGTGCAGGACGCGACTTGGCTGATGCCTGGGTCGCGGTTGGTTCCTTTCACTCGCTGGCCCGCTCGCACTTGGACGCCCGTCTGCCCGAGGTCGGCGCAGTCCTCGTTCCACGCCTCGAACGCACTCTCGCCCCGGCCCAGCGAGCCTCCGGCCTCCTCGCCGCCCAGGGCAACCAGGAAGCGGCAATCTGGGCCGCCCTCGCCGCCGCCGTCGAAATCGACCAAATCATCGAAGCCGCCGCCCCCGGCTGGCGAGAACGAGACGACTACCGCCAACGCGCCGCAGCCGTCTACGGCGCCCCGGACGCAGAGACCCTCCGCGCAATCCGAGCCGAATTGCAATCCCAACTGACCTAAGGAACTCTCCCGCCAGGCTCGCTTCCCGGGGAGAGACGCCGCACAAACCCCCAACCGCTCTCCCCCTTGAGGAGACCTGCGCGTAAGTCAAAGATCGTCATACCCGCGCTTGCCGCGGGTATCTCGCCGTGATCTGCACCATCGTCGCTCACACGGCGAGATTGCCGCGGCGGAGCGCGGCAATGACGGAGCATATCGAGTTTCGCCAAGCTCTCCACAGGCGGGCATTCACTCCCCTCTCCCCCCGCATTGCGGGGGGAGATGTCACGAAGTGACAGAGGGGGGGGCACCCTCCCCTCATGATCTCGCCGCCCCCGACCAAACTGTGACCCCCGCAACACCTCGCCAAATCCGGATCCGCCACAGAACTCTCGTACGCATATAGTTGCCCGCACCGAACCATCCCGCCTCAACAAACGGAACCCGCCATGACCCTCAGCACTCACCTGGACACCCCTGGACAAACCCGGAATCACACCCACAATTTCTGTTCCCAGTATCCAAAAATCCAGACAGATCTGGACGAATCTGGACTTTTCCGGACTACCTACCGCCCAATTCCCCGCCCACAGCGGCAAATTCGCCCGATCCGTCCAGAATTACCCCAAAGCCGGCAACACCACCGCCGGATCCACATACCAGTCGTTGTGATGCACCTCGAAGTGCAGATGCGGTCCCGTGCTCTCTCCGGTCGTGCCGTTGTAGCCGATCAGCTCGCCCTGCTTCACCAGCTGGCCTTGATACACCGCGAAGTCGCTCAGGTGCGCGTAGACCGTTCGCCAGCCGTTCGGATGCTCAATCTCGATGTACAAGCCCAGACCCCAACCCGGGTCGCCCCCGACAAACACCACCAGCCCGTCCGCGGAGGCCAGAATCGGCTCCCAGGCGT
Organism: Dehalococcoidia bacterium; assembly: GCA_963555985.3. Lineage (GTDB taxonomy): Bacteria > Chloroflexota > Dehalococcoidia > Bin125 > Bin125. The sequence goes on along the minus strand of OY820591.1, from coordinate 2,723,457 downwards.
CGATCGCCATGTCCAGCCCGCGATGCCGGTAGGAGCAGTCCCAGTTGCGGCAGAGACCGAACGGATCGGTCAGCTCCAGCAGCGAGTGCGTCGGCCAGACAAAGTCGGGCATCACCAGCGGCATGATGATCTCTTGGCCGATCACGATCATGTTCGGGTCGTCCACCCCCAAACCCGTGTCGGCGAGGATGGCGTCCATGTCGACCCCGTGCGCAGCGGCGATCCCCCGCAGCGTGTCCCCCGCCTGCACCGTCACCAGCAGACCCTCGCGGAACGGAATCCGCAGCACCGCGCCCACATGCACCCACTCGTCCGCGCTCAGCCAGGCGTTATTGCTCAGCAGCGTGTGCGGCGTCACCCCGTAGGTGGCAGCCACATACTGCACCAGATCAGCCGCTTCGACCACCACATCCTCAGCCACCGCAGGCGCCGCAAGCTCGCCGCCGAGCTTCAGCCGTTCTCCGATCACGATCAGGTCCGTGCCGCGTCCGGCGTTGAATCCGCGCAACTCGTCGAGCGTCAGTCCGTAGGCGTTGGCAATGCCGAGGAAAGTTTGGCCCGCTTCGACCGTATGCGTGCGGTAGCGGGCCGTGACCGCCGGCGCCGTCCCGGGCGCATAGGCGCTGCCGCCGCTCCAGGGCACCTTGATCGTCTGTCCGATGTAGATCGCGTTGAGATTCGTGAGCGGGTTGAGATTGCGCAGCGCTTGCAGACTGATCCCGTAGAGATCGGCGATCCCGGAGGCGGTGTCGCCGCTCCGCACCACATAGTCGGCGCTGATCAGCCCGCCCGCCTCCGCAGGAGCGAGCGCGGGCACGTGGTATGCGGGTACCGGCACTTGGATGATCTGGCGCACGTAGACCGTATCGAGATCAATGCGCGGATTGTGTTTGCGCAACTCCTCCAGCGTGATCCCGTGCGCTTCGGCAATCGAGGAGGCGTTATCGCCGGGTTGCACGGTGTAGGAAGCGGTGTGGATCGCAGGCGCCGGTGCGACCGCAGTCCGCTCCCCGCTCACAGGCGAACCGATGGGAGCCGGAACCAGGATGAGCTGGCGTTTGTACACCGTATCGAGATTGACGCCGGGGTTATGCGCCCGCAGCGCCTCCAGCGTGATCCCGTGCTTCTCCGCGATCAGCGAGGCGTTATCGCCCGTGACGACGGTGTATCTGATCGTCTCGGAACTCGGCGAATCAGCTGGAGCGGGGGCTGGCTGGGCAACGGCTGCGCTGCCGTGAGTGCCACTGGGAGCGGGAACGACAATCGTCTGTCCGATCACGAGCTCATTCAGGTTCACGCCAGAGTTGAGCGCGCGGATGTCCTGGAGGTCGATGCCCAGTTTGTCAGCGATGCCGTAGGCGGTGTCGCCTGCCTGCACCGTGTATTGAAGTTTCCCTGGCTGCGTCGTCGTGATGCCGGCGTGCATGGCCGGACTGGATTGATCGTTGCTCGCTTGGCTCGAGGAATCCGGAATCCGGATCTGCTGACCAACCTGGATGTGGTTGGGAGAACTGATCCCGTTGAGCGCTTGCAAGACCGCAACCGTCGTGCCGTGCTCCTCGGCGATCTCCGAGAGCGTGTCCCCCGACCGGATCGTGTAGCCGATGTCGGCGGAGGCGGGAGCGGCGAGCGTCAGCGCGAGACCGGCTGCGATCAGCGCGGCGGCGCAGGACGCCGCAAGACGTCGTGCGCAGAAACGGCGAGAGCGGCGGCGGTTGCTCGGCATAAGGCGTCTCCAAGCCACTCTAGGTCGCGCCCGTATCCGCGCAGACTGAGCTTGTGGAAGACTGGTGGTAACTTCACACCAGAATCGGTAAAACGTGTCAGCGCGCGCTTGGAAGCTGCATAACGGAGCGCGACGAAGGGAGCCGCCCGGATGGGGTATCAACTGATCGAGGTCGAACAGCGCGGCGCAGTCGGCATCGTGCGCAAGAATCGCCCGGAAAAGCTGAACGCCTGGAGCCGTGCGATGGCGGCCGAGGAGCGCCACGCGGTTGAGGCCTTCAACGCCAACTCCGACATCGCCGCCATCGTCTTCTGCGGCGCCGGCCGCGCCTACTGCGCCGGACTCGACTTGCAGCAACAACAGGCGGAGGTCAAGACCGGCGAAGCCAGCCGCCGCGCCGGAGAATCCAGCCGCGCCGACGACCACGATGAAACCTGGGTCGATTTCTGCGTCAACAGCAAGCCCATGATCGCCGCTGTCCACGGCTACGCCGTCGGCGTCGGCGTTACCACCGTCCTCCCCTTCGACTTCCGCATCGCCGGGGAGAGCGCGCAGTTCGGCTTCCGCTTCGTCAAGATGGGACTCCTGCCCGAAGCCGCCAGCACGACCCTCCTCCCCCGCCTGATCGGCGTTGGCCGCTCGCTCGACTGGTGCCTGACCGGACGCTTCGTCGGCGCCCAAGAGGCGCTCGAAGCGGGCTTGGTGCGCGATGTCGCGCCCGACGACGAACTGCTCGATCGCGCCGTCGCGCTGGGTACTGAACTGGCCGAAAATCCGAGCGCGACGATGCAGCGCGTGAAATCCCTATTTTCGCAAAATCAGCTCGAAGAGAACATCCGCCTCGTGCAACAGCGCGAGGGAGAGGCTCTAGAGTGGGCGATGCAGACACCGGAGCACGCGGAAGCGATTGCGGCCTTCTTGGAAAAGCGGCCGCCCAAGTTCCGCTAACAGGCTCTCTCACAGCGGCGGTGGGGTGACTCGGTTGGGAGACCGGGATGTCCCAGCAAGAAGCGGCCTCGCTCGGCCCGTTCGAGCCGATCCCGCCGCAACAGCAAATCAGCGTGCCCGCAGACGCTGAGCAAGGTTCGCCCTTCGCACGCGCGCATGAGCCGCAAGGCCCGGCCATGCCCGACTATCAGGCCGAAGAAGCCGCCGCCGAGTCGCGCTCGCGCCGACGCCGCGCCTGGACTGTCATCGCCCTGGCCCTGATCATCCCCGCCGCCGCCGCCGCGGCGCTTGCGCTGATCCTCACGGGCGGCAACGACGCCGGCCCCACTGACACGGTGACCCGCGTCGCCGCGCCCGCCGAAACGAGCGCGGCCACAGCGGCCACAACCAGCGCGGCCACGACGATCACCCCGGCCGCCGGTACGCCCAGCGCCGCCGCGACGACGCAGCAATCAGCGGCTGCGGCAGCTCCGGCCAGCGCCTCCGCCGAGGCCGCCCAAACCACCCAGGCCGCCGCCGCGACGGAGGCCGCGGAGACGACAACCGCCACCGCCGAGGCGACCGCGGCCCTGTCACCGGAAGCCCGCCTCGCCGCCTGGACCGAAATCGAGCGGATCGAAGTCGTCTCCGGGGAAACCCTCTGGCTGTTGGCGCAGCAGTACGACACCACGGTCTCGGCGATTGTGTTGCTCAACGGCATCACCGATCCGGAATCGCTCTACGTCGGTCAGCTGCTCTCGATCCCGGTCGGCTTCACCGAAGAAGTCTCCATGACCGGCGAGACGGTTGAAGCGGCTGTGACCGGAACCGAGTCCGGCGACAGCGGCAGCAGCACGACCTCGTTCACGACGGCGGTGACGCTGACTCCCGCTGACGGCGCGCCGGCCGAGCTGGCGAACTGGGCCAACACCGTGCAGATGGTCATCGTCGCCGGCGACAGTCTCGACGGCATCGCCAACGCCAACGGCACGAGCGTCGAAGCGATCCAGGTGCTCAACGGCATCGCCGACCCCAACCTGATCTACGAAGGCCAGGAGATCCTGGTCCCGGTCGGTTACAACGCTGCTGTTGATGTGCCGGACACGAGCGTTTCCACGGCCGAGACCAGCGTCACGGTGACGGAAACTACCGAGACGACCACAGGCACAGAAGATGGCCTGATGGAAACCGAAGCCGGAGCTGGCGAAGACGACCTGATGGAGACCGAGGGCGCCGCTGGCGGCGGCGAGGACATGATGGAGGAGTAACGCCAAGGCGCGCTTGCGCGCCCATCGTTGACGCAACGCGCCCCCGCCGCCGATTGACCGGCGCGGGGGCGCTGTCGTGTCTCGCCGCTTCGAGGGCGGTGTTAGCCCGCGGCGTCCGGTGTGACCGTGCGGCTGGTGAAGCGCCACTGACCGTCGATCTTCTTCAACGTGTCGGTGTAGAGACCGGTGATCACGCTGTTGGCGCTGTCCTTGGTCTGGATCAGGTTCAGGTAGCAGCTGTGCGTGGCCTCGTCGCCGTCGCCGTCGACGATGTGGTTGTTGGTCCAGTGCCGCGCGCCGGCCATGTTGGTGCCGAATCCAGCCGCGAACTGAGCCAGCGCTTCGTGTCCGCTGACCGGGCTCGGCCCGCCGTTGAAGACGCCGTCCTCGGCAAAGGTGCCCGCCCAGGCTTCCGGGTCGCCGTAGTCAATCGCGTGGTTGTAGCGGGCGGCAAGTTGCAGGATTTCCACGGTGTCGGCTGCGTCCAGGGCCATGTCGGAGATTCCTTTCAGGAAGAAGTGGTCTGCTCAGCGCAGCATAACGGCTGCGCAGTCACCGGCTATCCGTTGCGCTCTGCATAGACTCTGAGATCCTCCGACACCTGCGCTACCGACCGATGCAGCCCATGCTCAAACAGCAGCAGCGTGATCAGATTGACGCTGAGCGAATCGGCGTCGTCGGCATAGACGCGAGCGACCCAGCCCGCCTGCTCGGGACCGTCAGCCTCGGAAGGGAACTGCGCCCGGCGTTCGTCCACGAACGCGAGCAACGCGCCAAGTTGCGCGGACTCTTCACGGCTCAGGCGTAGACGCGGAGGCACGGGGGTATCCTCTGACAAACGCGCGTTGGCAGGGAGCGGAGATGCAGGGACCGCTGGCAGGCTATCGAATTCTCGACTTCACCCGCTATCAGCAAGGGCCGGCGGCGACGGTGATGCTGTCCGATCTCGGCGCGGAGATCTGGAAGGTCGAACCGCCGGGCGGCGATCCCGGCCGTCAGTCCGACCTCGGCGGCGACGGGTTTTCGAGCTACTTCGAAGCGCATGATCGCGGCAAACGCTCGATTGTCCTCAACCTGCGCAAGGCAGAGGCTCAAGAGGCGGTACTGCGCATGGCCGAGCAGGTAGACGGCGTGATCGAGAACTACCGCCCCGGCGTGATGGAGCGCCTGGGCATCGGTTACGAGACGCTGCGGGAGCGGAACCCCCGGCTGGTGATGGTCTCGGCCTCCGCCTTCGGCTCGATCGGGCCGCAGGCCGGTGAGCCGGGCTACGACGTGATCGGACAAGCTACCGGCGGCGTAATGTCGCTCCAGGCGCTCGGTGAATCCGAGGAGCCGCGCACGCTGCCGGGCGGTTTCGCCGATCAGGTTGGCGCGATGCAGGCCTGTGTGGCGATGCTGGCCGGGCTGGTGGCGCGCAACGACTCGGGCGAGGGCCAGCACGTTGACGTGTCGCTGCTGGGTTCGCAGTTGGCATTGCAAGCCGCGTATCTGACCGGTTTTCTCAAGAGCGGCCAGATGCCGCACATGCGCCGGCGGCGAATGCCGACCTTCACCTTCTACCAGACCTCCGACGGGCACTGGCTCGTGATCGGCGTCGTGGACGCGAAGAACTGGCATGCGCTCTGCAAGCTGATGGATCACCCGGAGTGGGAGACCGACGAGCGTTTCTCCACCGCGCCTGCGCGTTTGCATCACAGCGACGAGCTGGAAGCATTGCTCGAAGACGGTTTCGCTACCGCCGATCGTGCCGAGTGGCTGCGCCGTCTGCGTGAGGCCGACATTCCCTCCGCGCCGGTCAACGACTACGGCGATGTGCAGTCCTCGGAGCAGGTCTGGCAGAACGGCTACCTGGTCGAGATTCCGGACGAGCGCTATGGCACACGCCAGGTCACTGGCCTGCCCTGGCGTTTCTCGAAGACACCGGGCGCCGTCCAGGGGCGCGCGCCCGAACTCAACGCTGACGCCGATGCGATCCTCTCGGAATGCGGCTATAGCGATGAACAGATCGCGGCGCTGCGCGCCGCCGGCGCGACGCCCGAAGCGTTGAACGGTACGGGGAATTCCTGAGAGGCGGGCGCGATGAGTGATACACCAGCCGAAGTGATGGCCTTCTACGCTGCGCAACTGGGCGTGGATGAAGCCGCCGCAGAGACCGTGCTCAGTTCGGCGCTCTCTCGCGGCGGCACGTTCGCCGAACTCTACTTCGAGCACAAACGCTCCGGTTCGCTCAGCTTCGAGGACGAGCGCGTCGCTTCGACCGAAGCGTCGCTCTCGCAGGGCGTCGGCGTTCGCGTAGTCGAGGGGGACGCGGTCGGCTATGCCTACACCGAGGACCTGTCGCTCGATGCGATGCGCCGCGCCGCCGCCACCGCCGCGCAAATCGCGCACGGCACGAGCGAGACCGAGCCGGTCGACGTGACCGCCGAGTCGTATCCGGCAGACCGCTACGCGATCGCCACACCGAGTACATCCACGCCGCTCTCCGAGAAAGTGGCGCTCCTGCGCCGCGCCGACGCTGCCGCCCGCGCCTGGCATCCGAGCATCGCCCGCGTGGACGCCTCCATGGTGGACGAGGAGAAGCGCGTCCTGATCGTGCGCAGCGACGGGCGGATGGTCGCGGACTACCAGCCGCTGCTGCGCTTCAACGTCACCTGCCTCTCCGAACTCGACGGCGAGCGCCGCACCGCCCGCTGGGGCGGCGGCGGACGGATGGGCATGGTCTACTTCGACTCGCACAGCCCCGAATCGCTGGCTGAGGAAGCCGCGCAGCAGGCCGTGCTGCAACAGTCGGCGCGGGAGGCGCCGGCGGGGACATTCCCGGTCGTGCTGGCTGCGGGTGATTCGGGAATCCTGTTGCACGAGGCGGTGGGTCACGGCCTGGAGGCTGACTTCAATCGCAAAGAGACCAGCAACTACTCCAACCGGATCGGACAAGCGGTTGCATCGGAGTTGGTCACGGTGATGGACGATGCCACGCTGGATCGCTCGCGCGGGTCGGTCAATGTGGATGATGAAGGCAATCCGGCGGGTAGCAATCTCTTGATCGAGGGCGGAACTCTGGCTGCCTACATGCAGGATCGCATCTCCTCCGAGCATTTCGGTGTGACTCCGTCCGGCAACGGACGCCGGCAGTCCTTCCGCCATGTGCCGATGCCGCGCATGACTAACACCTACATGACTGCGGGCCAGGATGATCCCGAAGACCTGATTCGCTCGGTCCCGTTCGGGATCTACTGCAAGGCCTTCTCGGGCGGGCAGGTCAACATCTCCAACGGCGATTTCGTGTTCTCGGTGACGGAGGGCTATCTGATTGAGGATGGGGCGATCACCGCGCCGATTCGGGATGTGAACCTGATCGGCAACGGCCCCGATGTGCTGAGCAAGGTCACCGGCGTCGGACACGATCTGGAGATGAGCGACGGACGCTGGACCTGCGGCAAGTCGGGCCAGGCGGTGCCTGTGGGTGTGGGCATTCCGACAGTACTGGTCTCGGGGATCACGGTTGGCGGCACGCAGATGCGTCCCGGCGGTGGAATGAGCGCTTGATGACCCTCGCAGTCGAACCACTCGAGCTAGCGGGCCGTTTGATCGAACTGGCCAAGGAGGCCGGAGCCGAACAGGCCGACGCGGTCTCGGTCTCATCCACCGATTCCTCGACCACCGTGCGTCTGCAAGAGGTTGAGAAGGTCTCGGAGTCCACTTCGCGCGCGGTGGGATTGCGCGTGATCGTCGGCGGCCGCCAGGCCGTCGTCTCCACTAGCGACGTGACCGACGCAGCGCTCTCCGAGACGGTGCAGACAGCGCTGGAACTCGCGCGGGTTTCGGAACCCGATCCCTACGCCGGTCTCGCAGATCCTAAGCAGCAGGCTCGTACCGCCCCACAGCTCGGACTCTTCGACGAAGCGGTTCCGGTCGTGGACGGCGACGAGCGGCGCGAGCGCGCATTGGCTTGCGAGCAGGCCGCGCTTGACGCCGACGAGCGGATCGGCAACAGCGGCGGCGCGGCCTTTGGCACGCGGGTGAGCACGTTCGCGCTGGTCGACTCGAACGGCTTCGCCGGCGCGTATACGAGCACGTCTGCTTCGATGTGGGTTGAGGTGATGGCGCAGGAGGAGGACGGTCAGCTGCGTAACGCAGGTTGGCAGACTTCCGCTCGGCAACTGCATCGTCTGGAAGCGCCCGAAGACGTTGGCCGTGAGGCGGCGGCCCGCGCGCTGCGCCAACTGGGAGCGTCGAAGGCCAGCACCTGTGAGGTTCCGGTGGTCTGGGAGCCGCGGATGGCGGCGGGACTGGCCGGGATCGTCTCGGGCGCAGCCAGCGGCGAGGCGTTGTATCGGCGGGCTACCTTCCTCGCCGGGCGCGAGGGCGAGGCGATTGCGTCGCCGCTGCTCACGATCGTTGACGACGGCACGCTGGGCGGACGGCTCGGTTCGCGCCCGTTCGACGGTGAGGGGATTGCGACGCGGCGCAATCCGCTGATCGAGGATGGCGTCTTTGCGGGGTTCCTGTTCGATTCTTACAACGCGCGTCGGCTTGATGCGGCGAGCACCGGCTCGGCCTGGCGCGGAGTGGGCGGGCTGCCGCAGATCGGCAGCGGCAACCTCTCGATCGAGGCGGGCGAGACTGCGCCGGAGGAGATCATCGGCGAGGTCGAAGACGGGCTGTACCTGACGACGCTGATGGGCTTTGGGATCAACTTCACGACCGGCGACTTCTCGCGGGGGGCGGCGGGCATCTGGATTCGCAAGGGCGAACTGGCGGAGCCGGTGATGGAGATCAACATCTCGGGCAATCTGTTGGAGATGTTCGGGAGTATTGACGCGGTTGGGAACGACGCGCAGTGGTTCGGGGCGACGTCCGCGCCGACGCTGCGGATGTCGCGGATGACTGTGAGCGGGGCGTAGGGTCTGGGATTGCATCCCGGGGTCCTGCTGAGACCACTCTCACTGGTTGGGCTGTTTCCGTCATTCCTGCGGGGCAAAGTCCGCCTCGTGCGACTGATGCCTCGGAGGAGCGGATCGCATGATGTGAGGTCGGTGGTACGACCAGATTGGGAGTGGTTTCACTCTTGGTTGCTTCGAGATTCCTGCCTGCGCAGGAATGACGGAATTGGGGATTTTGCACAGGTCTCCCTACGAGGGGACAGGCTCCGCGGTGGAGAAGGAGAGGCTCAGAGCAGCCTTACGCAACGAGGATCGTTGCGCTGCTGCGGACGCTTTGGTCTCCGTTGGCTTGGATGATGCGGAGGGCGAGTTGGTATTCGGCGCCGGCGTCGGTGGGGGTGATTTGGATGATTTCGCCGGCGATGGTGATTGGGTTGCCGTGGTAGTCGGGGCGGCGGAAGGCGCTTTGGAGCTTGAGCACGGTTCCGCCTGGGCCGGCGAGGTCTCGCAGGTACTTGAGCAGGAAGGCCGACTTGAATTCGGCTGGGATGAGCGGGCCTTCGAGTCCGTGGTCTCGGGCGGCGACGGGGTCGATGAAGATGCCGATGGCGTAGCCGGAGCCGCCGATGAAGCGGGCGACGTCCATGATGCCGGGGGCGATCCGGCGTTCGGGCAGGGGGTCGCCTGCGGAGAGATTGGGGAGGTCGCGGAGGGGCGGGACGGTCATGCAGGCCTGCGGCTAGTCGAAGGCGATCGTGGCTGCGCCGCGTACGGAGCGCTCGCCCTGGGGGTTGTCGATGTGGATTTCGAGGTCGGCGAAGTGTTGGCCGTCCTCTTCGCGCAGCTTGGTGACCTCGCCGCCGATGGTCATTTCGACGTTGTGCAGGTCGGGGCGGCGGTGATTGAGTTGGAGGCGGGCGATCAGGTGCGAGCCGAACTGACGGCGCAGGTATTGATCGAGGAAGCCCTGCTTCATGTTGCCGGGGATGATCGGGCCGGGCAGGCCCATGCGCTCTTTGGCGAAGTTGGCGTCGAGGAACTGGGGGCCGGCGTTGCCGGTGGCGTTGCAGAAGCTGACGACCTGCTCGGTGCTGGGGGTGCGTTGCTCGTTGGGGAGCGCGTCGCCTTCGTTGAGGTCTTCGTAGTTGAGCGTCATGTTGGATCCAATCGAGATTCCCGCTTGCGCGGGAATGACGGAAACGGGCGCGGGAATGACGGTGCGGGTTACTCTCCCGTGTGGCGCTGCTGGAAGTGGGTGACGGTGCGGCGGACGCGGGCGACTTCCTCGCCGCGCTGGTTGGTGTAGACCCACTCGTGGTGGACGAAGAGCGAGTGTCCGACGCGGCCGCCGATGCGCTCCTGGATGTCGGCGACGCGGGGGACGATGGTCATGGTGTCGCCGAGGTAGATCGGGGCGGAGACCTGCCAGGCGTCGGCGGCCATGAGGGCGCGCTCGGGCGTGTCGGGCACGGAGAGTTGCTGCTGGCGGGTGCTGGTGGTGAGCAGCGCGTAGGTCGGGATTGGGTAGGAGGTGTCGTTGCGTTCGATCGCGTCCATCAACTCGGCGTCGTCCTCGTCGAGGGCGAGCATGAGGCGGCGGACGCGCTCGCGGTCGATCGTGTCCTCGACCGGCTCGCCTTCGGAGCCGATGGCGGCTTCCATTGCCGGAGTGATCAGGCTTTCGTCATCGGACATGCGCGGCCGCTTTCGCTGAGATACGGGTGGCTCGTGTTTGGCTCGATTATCGCCCGCCGGCCAGTGTGGGGCTAGTGCGCGCCGCCGAGATAGGCGTCCAGGTCTTCGGCGTGTTCGGCGTAGTGGTGGGTGACGACGCCTTCGACCATGCGGTTGATGGTTTTGCCCTCGCCGAAGCGTCCCGCGTCGATCTGGGCGACGGCGGCGCGAAAACCGGCGTGCGCTTCGACCAGCGCGCTGCGGGCCTGCTCGTAGGTCTGTTCCCCGCGTTCGGCGACGAACTTGGGGTTCCACTGTTCGGGATCGGAATAGTCCACGCCCTCGGGTGTGGGACGCTGACCCTGGGCCATGCGCTCGACGGCGGCGGTCATTTCGGTGAGCCAGCCGTGCATGTGCTGGAGCAGCTGGGCGACCGACCAGTCGCCGACAGCGCCTTCCCAGGAGCCGTGGGCTTCGTCGATTCGGTCAAGGCGTTGATCGAGCGTGGCTTTGGCCTCGTCGATCGCGCTGAGCGTGCTGGGTTTGTCGGGCATGGCGGTTGTCTCCGGTTTCGGTGTTCAGGTTGTTCAGGGAGAAATTTCTCGCGGCGTGCTGAATTGCGGATCTCCTGTGTTGGCTGGGAGAATGTCGTTCAGCGTGTTCAGGTTTGTTCAGCCCGGCCGGGTTCGGTTGGAGGAGGCGAACAGCGCTGTTGGCGCAACTCTTGTTCTGTTCATGGTAGACGGTTTGAGACTGTAGCGGGCGGTTGGATGTGGCGTGGGCGACAGTGGCTTGGGGGGTGATGCCGAAGGCGGAGGGGTGCGGGGATCCCCCCTCTGTCCCCCGCCTGCGCGGGGGCAGGCGCTACGCGACATCTCCCCCCGCAAGGGGGGAGAGGGGAACGCGGCTTTGGCGACGGTCTCCGCAGGCGGGAATCCGCATCCCGCTCGAGGCGCCGGATGGATTCCCGCGTGCGCGGGAATGACGGAAATGGGAGTTTTGCAAAGGCCTCCCTACGCGGGGACAGGCTTTCAACGGGGGAGCTGTCACGAAGCGACTGAGGGAGTGAGACGTGGGGCAGCGGAGAGGATTGCGGCGTTTTCACCCCCTCTGCCCCTTCGGGGCATCTCCCCCTCAAGGGGGAGATTTGGGGGAGGTGGTGTTGGGGGTTGGTGCTGGTCACGGCGAGTGATCCCCGCCTTCGCGGGGACAGGCTCCGCGGCGGAGCGCGGGTATGACGAGGTGCTATTGGTGGGGATTGGAGAGGATTGGGGTGTTCTACCCCCTCCGCCTTCGGCACCTCCCCCTGCAAGGGGGAGGGGATGTGGGTTGCTTAGGCTGTGGGGGATGTTTGAGCGCGCTTTTGATGTTCTGGGGTTTCCCTCTCTGACTGTGCAGCCGTGGCTGTATCCGGATGGGCGTGGGCTTGAGCAGCGGACTGACTTCGCGTATCGCTCGGGGCGGGTTTTTCCTTTTCGCTCGCCGCCGGATGTGGCTGGGCTTGAGGCCTGGTTTCGGGAGAGCGGCGGGGTTGGTCTCGAGGGTCGCGTTGCTCTGCTGGCTGTGGGCAGTAATGCTTACCCGCGTCAGCTGTATGACAAAATGCGCGGCTCGCCAGCCGACGCAGAAGGGCTGATTACTGTCCGGGCCCGAGTTGCGGGGGTGGATGTCGCTTATTGCCCGATTCGCTCCCGCAAGGGGTATGTGCCGGTCACGCTGGCTCTGCGGCCGGGGGCGGCGACGGATACCTGGTTGCAGTGGCTGACGCCTGCGCAGCTGGAGCTGATTAGCGCGACTGAGGGGCCGCGCTACGCGCTCGCGGGCGGGCGTGCGCTTAGCGCGCTGGTGAGGCTCGCCTCGCCGCTGCCGCGCCCGGAGCGGGTCTATGCGTGGTGGTTCGACTCGGTGCTTCGTTCGGGCGCGGGCGCGGTTTGGCTGGATGATCACGCTCAGCATGAGGTCGGGGAGGGGTTCGATGGGTTCGGATCGGCTGCGCAAGCGCCGCCGGCGGGCTGGGAGATCGTTGATCGCGGCGGGGCGAATTGGGCTACACGCATCGCTCAACTGTGATATCATGTATATAACAGGTCATTGATATCGTTCGCGTTCGCAACCGGACGTGAATAGTCAATGAGAACGATGGGGTGACGGCTTGGTTACTGAATCGCAGGATCCGGCTCCACCGATTCGGACGCTCGTCGAGGAGATGAGTTCGTCCTACCTGGATTACGCGATGAGCGTGATCGTGTCGCGCGCGCTACCAGATGTGCGGGACGGTCTGAAACCGGTGCAGCGGCGGATTCTCTACGCGATGGACGACCTCGGCATGAGGGCGAATCAGCCGCACCGGAAGTCGGCCCGGATCGTGGGCGAAGTGCTGGGAAAGTATCACCCGCACTCGGATCAGCCGGTCTACGACGCGATGGTACGGATGGCGCAGAACTTTAGCCTGCGTAATCCATTGATCGACGGTCAGGGCAACTTTGGTTCGATTGATAATGATCCGCCTGCGGCGATGCGTTATACGGAGGCGCGTCTGAGCAGGATCGCCGAGGAAATGCTGGGTGATCTCGACAAAGATACCGTCGATTTCACGCCCAACTTTGATGAATCGTTGAACGAGCCGAGCGTGCTGCCGGCGCGCGTGCCGAATTTACTGCTGAACGGTGCGACGGGGATCGCGGTGGCGATGGCCTGCGATATTCCCCCGCACAACCTGAGCGAAGTCGCGGGCGCGATCAAGACGCTGCTGGACAAAGAGGACGCGACGCTCGCGGATGTGATGGAGCAGATCAAGGGTCCGGACTTTCCCACGGCCGGGATCATTTTCGCGGGCGAGGGCAGTGAAGATTTGCGCCGGGTCTACGGCACCGGGCGGGGCGGTTTCACGGTGCGCGCGCAGCAGCATCTGGAGGAGACGGCGCAGGGCAACCGGGTGCAGATCGTCTTCACCGAGATTCCGTACCAGACGAACAAGGTGCGGATTATCGAGCAGATCGCCAATCAGGTGCGGGACAAGAAGATCGAGGGGATCCGCGATCTGCGTGACGAGTCGGATCGGCACGGGATGCGGCTGGTGGTGGAGCTGACCCGCGACGGGCATGTGCAGACGATTCTGGCGCAGCTCTATAAATCGACCGACTTGCAGATCAAGTACCACGGCAACTTTGTCGCGCTGGTGAACGGCCGCCCGCGCACGCTGACGCTGTATCAGCTGCTGCGGGAGTTCATCAATCACCGGCGGGTGATCATCACACGGCGGACGGAGTTTGATCTGGAGAAGGCGCGGGCGCGGCACCACATCGTGGAGGGTTTGCTGCGGGCGATCGGGATGATCGACGCGATCATCGCGGCGATCCGGGCGGCCGAATCGGCTGATGCGGCGCGCGAGCGCTTGCAGGAGGATCCGTTTGAGCTGTCTCAGCGTCAGGCGCAGGCGGTGCTGGAGATGCAGTTGCGGCGGCTGGCTCAGCTTGAGCGATCCAAGCTCGAGGAGGAGTACCGGGAGCTGACGGAGACGATCGCGTATCTCCAGGGGCTGCTGGACGATCCGAAGAAGATCGACGGCGTGATCGGGGACGATTTCGACGAGTTAGTGGAGGTCTACGGGGAGGATCGGCGGACGCGGATCGTTCCGCGCTCGGTGGGGGAGTTCAGCGAAGCGGATCTGGTGCCGCACCAGGCGTCGGTGGTGACGCTGACGCGGCACGGGTACATCAAGCGGCAGCCGGTGGACGCCTTCCGCTCGCAGCGGCGGGGGGGCAAGGGGGTGAAGGGGATCGAGAACCGGCGTAACGGGGCGAGCGAAGTGGAGGCTCCGGCGCGGTTGATCGCGTGCGACACGCACGATCATCTGCTGATGTTTACGAGCCGGGGGCGGGTCTACGGGCTCCAGGCGCATGAGGTCGAGGCGCGCTCGCGGGAGTGGCGCGGTCTGCCGGTGCGGAATGTGGTTGAGTTGCAGTTGGACGAGCGGGTGACGACGATTATTCCGGTGACCAGCTTCGAGGACGATTTCATCATTCTGGGCACGCGCCAGGGCGAGGTGAAGAAGACGCGGCTGGACAACTTCGCCAATGTGCGGCGGAGCGGGCTGCAAGCCTTCAACCTCGACGAAGACGATGAACTCGTGGAAGCGGCCTTCGCGCACGCGGGCGATGATGTGATCGTGACGACCAGCGCGGGCCAGGCGCTGCGCTTCTCGGTGGATAAGCTGCGCGACGCTTCGCGGATTAGCGGGGGCGTGCGGGGGATTGTGGTGCCTGAGGGCGATGCGCTGGTCGGGCTCCAGACGATCCGTCCGGAGGCGGACATTCTCACGGTGACCTCGCGCGGGTTTGGCAAGCGCACGGCAGAGTCGGAGTACGGCAGCAAGGGTCGTGGGGGCAAGGGGATGATCGGGCACAGGGTGTCGGCAGAGGAGACGGGCAACGTCGTTGGGATGGCGGTGGTGCGCGGGGATGAGGAGTTGGTGTTGATTTCCGGGGGCGGCAAGATTCTGCGCACGCGGGTGGGCGAGGTGCGTCAGTGCGGGCGCTCGACCAAGGGGGTCAAGGTGATGACGGCGGAGGAGGGGATTGCGGCGATTGCGGTGGTGGATACGAGCCGGGAGTTTGGTCAGCGGGACTGACTGGGTGGCGGCGCTCGTTGGGTGATCTATGGGGCGTCCCACCCCCTCTGCCGCTGCGCGGCATCTCCCCCTCAAGGGGGAGATCGGTTAAGGGCCGCGCGCGGGTATGATGGAATTGGTTTGGGTCGATGTAGACCAACCCTAGACGGCGGCGGGGGTTTGGAGGGTGACTACGTCTCCGGCGGCGGCGGTGGTGTAGCCGGTTTTGGCGCTGTAGGCGACTTCTCCGTTGACGATGACGGTGTCTACGCCGACGGCGTTGCGGACGTAGCGGTAGCCGTCGCCGGGGAGGTCGTGGACGCCGAATTCGTCGCCTCTGGCGATTTGTTCAGGGTCGAAGATCACGATGTCTGCGCCGTAGCCCGGGTGGAGCAGGCCGCGGTCGCGGAGGCCCCAGGCCTGGGCGGTGTCGTGGGTGATCTTTTTGACTGCCTGGGCCATGTTGAGCGCGCCGGTCTTGCGGACGAACTCGGAGAAGAGGTAGCCAGTGTCGCCGTTGGTGGCGAAGGCCTGGACGTGGGCGCCGGCGTCGGAGGCGCCGACCATCACATAATCGTCGGCCAGCATCTCACCGACGATCTCGGAGTCGGTGTGGCTGAGGGCGGCGTTCTTGAACTCGGTGTCGAGGTCTTCTTCGAGGGCGATGTCGATCATGACGCCGGCCGGGGTGGTACCGCGCTCTTTGGCGATGTCGCCGAGGGTGCGGCCCAGCAGCGGGCGGTTTTTCTCGAGGGCGACGCCGCGCACGTAGGCGTCGGCGACGCGGTTGCCGAGGAAGGTCGCGCCTTCGGGGGCGACTTCGGAGACCAGTTGGGCGCGGGTTTCGGGGTCGCGGTAGCGGGCGATCTTTTCTTCTTTGGTGGGCAGGTTGAGGACCTCGAACCAGGTGGGCATGGCGAGCAGCATGAAGTTGCGCTCGCGGAGGGTGAAGTTGATGTCGATTGGGCGGGTTTGGACCTGGGGCCAGACGCGGGCGCCGAGCTCGGACCACTCGCGGACGCGGGAGAGCACCGCGCCGGGCAGCTCCGGCGTCTGGGGCGACTGGAACAGGGGCGAGAGGGTGGTGGGGATGCCGTATTCGAGGGAGAGTTCGGCGAGCATGTCGACGCGGCTGAGCATGAGTGAGGTGTCGTAGAACTCGGGCACGATCTGGAGCACGCCGTGCCCGACTTCGCCGAGGGTCTCGGCCAGCGCGCGGATCTCGTCGTGATTGGCGAGCCGGCTGGGGACGGGCTTCCACTGCTCGTCGATGTCGACGTAGGAGGTGCTGAGGCCGCTGGCGCCGGCTTCGAGGCACTCGCGCAGCATTTCTTGCATTTGCGCGACCTCGTCGGCGGTGGCCTCGCGCTCGTGGGCGTCGTCGCCCATGACCCACATGCGAATGGCGGAATGTCCGACCAGCGGGGCGACGTTGACGGCGAGTCCAGGCTTGAGCGCTTCGAGGTAGTCCTCGAAGGACTCCCAGACCCAGTTGATGCCGTCGTCGAAAGCGGCCATGGGCAGGTCTTCGATCTGGCGGAACATGCGGCAGAGGCGTCCGCGCTGCCACTCCTTAAGCGGGGCGAGGGAGAGCGAGCAGTTGCCGGTGACGACGGTGGTGACGCCGTGTTCGAGCGAGGGGCGGGCCTGTCCGTCCCAGCAGAGTTGGGCGTCGTAGTGAGTGTGGGGGTCAATGAAGCCGGGGGCGGCGGCGAGTCCGCCGGCGTCGAGCTCCTGCGCGCCTTGTTCGGCGATGCGCCCCACTTTGGCGATGCGGCCGTTGCGGATGCCGATCTCACCTCGGTAGCCGGGCATTCCGGTTCCGTCGTAGAGGTAGGCGTTGCGGATCACGAGGTCGTAGGTGTCGGGCATCGGAGGCTCCAGCGTCAGGCGCGGGAGAGGTTCCCGCGCAAGGGAATTTTGCGTATCTTAGCGAATATGCCGACTCGCGATCCAAAGCCGCTGGTTCCGCTGCGCAAACAGACTCGTCCACGGTCGGACGACACGTTGGAGTCGCTGGCGGCGCGGGAGTTGCCGGACGTGGATCCGGAGGAGGCGTTGGAGTCGATTCGTCAGTGGAATCCGCACCTGGGGTTCTTCCGCGCGATTCCGCGTCCGCTGTTGGTGAGCGACATCGTGTATTTGGAGGCTCCGCCGGAGGGGTGATTCAGTTTGCGAGTCGGACGGCGAAGTCGGCTGGGTTTTGGCCGACGTGGGTGATGATGGTGCGCAAGTTGACTACGTGGCTTGGTGCATTGAAAGCCGTTTCGAGATAGAACCCATTTACCTGTCGGACCAGGGAGAATTTTCTCCCGTTCTTATGCACTGGCTTTACGGCAACGCGATATCGCTGGGGTCCTGCCGAAATGGGGATGTCCTTTTCGGTCAATTTGCCGTTGTCAACCAGCCACCGCACCGCTTCCATTGCGAGGTTTGCCCACAGCGAGACTTGATGTGTCTTTCCAGATGGGAGCCGTAATTCTCGTGGCTTGTCGCCTCGCTTTGCTTTCAAGGCTGACAGTGGCACCCAGCCGCTGTTCGTGTCGGTCTCGGTCGATAAGACCTTGGGAGTGGGTGAGTCATCGGGAGCCGATGGCGGAGATGGCTTGACCGGGGTTGAGGATTCAATTGGCTCGGTAGGAACGACCGGCGTCACTCCGACTCGCACATGTCCCTCGGCCACACTTGGCCGCCAGAGCGCCAGAGCGTTGAGGCAAGTCTTAGCCGATGCGTCCTCAAGATCGAGCGTCACCACCCGTTTGTCATTGAGCGGGACGGGGCGAAAGGTCTCGTACAACTCCCAGTGCCGACCGTCAGTCAGGACGCAGTGTGCGATGCCGTCCTGAATGCAGTAGTTGACGAGCTGCGTGATGTGGTCGCTCAGCGGCTCGCCCAACTTCTTGGCTTCGACGATGACATGAGGTTTGCCGTCGTCTCCGATGAGCGCGTAATCCGCCCTCTCTTTTCCCACCTTGTACTCCACCAACACCTGCGACGGGTCTGATGTGTCCCAGCCTAGTTCGCGCAGGAGGGGATCGATCAGGGCGTAGCGGGTGAGGGCCTCGCTTTGGCGGAGGGCGGGGGCGTGTTTGGTGATGCGGTCTTGGAGGGTTTCGATCAGGGTTTGCAGTTCGTCTAGGAGCATGGGTGGAGGATAGTCGCTGGTGGTGGGAAGGGGGCGCGTGATGTGGGTTGGCGGTACGACCAGATTGGGAGTGGTTTCATGCTTGGGTGGATCGGGATTCTCGCCTGCGGAGAGCCTTGCGAAATCCCCGATCTGAGCGTTTCGTCATTCTTGCGAACGCGAGAATCCACATCCCACTCGGTACGCTGCATGGCTTCCCGCGTTCGCGGGAATGACGGAGATGGGAGTTTTGCAGAGGCCTCCCTACGCGGGAATGACGGAAAGGAGCGTGAGAATGACGGAGGGGGTGCTGGGACAGGGGACGGAGGGCGCGGGGGTGAGGGAAGTGGCGGGGGTGGTAGCGACTCTGATTCGCGGCTGGGCTGCGGTACCGTGAGTTTGCATCGCCCGCTACCGCCTGTGAGGAATTGTCCATGGTTGCCGAGCGACAAGCTATTGCGGCTCCCAGCGCCGAGGAGCAGCGCCGCGGCGATCCGCAGCCGATCCGGCTTCCGCCGGACTGGGAGCTGACCGACGAGCGGTTTCTTGAGATTCTCCAGCTCAACGCTGACTTTCTGTTCGAGCGCACTGCCGACGGGAGACTGCGCCCGATAACTTGGCCCGAATTCCTGAGCTCGACCGTGGCAGCCCGACTGATGATGTTCCTTTTGGAGTGGGCGCATGATCGCGGCGGTCAGACTTTCGGCGGCGATAGCGGCTATTTCCTGCCCGACACCTCGGCGATGGCCCCCAACATCTCCTGGATGGATGAGCAACAGTTCGCGGGTTACAAGGCTGACGGTGGACACCCGTATTTTGCCCCGCGCTTTGTGATTGAGGTTCGTTCGCTGTCTCAGAGCATCCCGGCTCAGCAGGGCAAGATGCGGGACTGGATCGCGAATGGCGTCCAGCTTGGGTGGCTGATCGATCCTGACACGCGGCGCGTCTGGATTTATCGGGCGGACGGCGGCGTCGAACTGCTTGAAGATCCGCCCGAACTGTCGGGGGAAGATGTGTGCGCTGGTCTGAGCATCGACCTGGGCCGGGTCTGGCCGGGCGAGTAAGCGCGCCGACTATCGATTACCATACGCACGAGCCGTCGCCCATTCCGCCTGAGAGGGAGCCACCAGTGAAGTTCGGCATTTTCTACGAAATCTCCGTGCCCCGCCCCTGGGAGAACGACATTGAGCACACCGTCTATCACCGCTGCCTCGAACAGGTTCGGGTGGCGGATGAGGTGGGCTTTCACTCGGTCTGGGCGGTGGAGCATCACTTTTTGGAGGAGTACTCGCACTGCTCCGCGCCGGAGCTGTTCTTGACCGCCTGCGCAATGCAGACGAAGCAGATTCGGGTTGGTCACGGGATCGTCGTCTGCGTGCCGCAGTTCAACCACCCGATCCGGGCGGCTGAACGGGCGGCGGTGCTCGACATCCTCTCCGATGGCCGGCTGGAGTTTGGTACCGGCCGCTCCGCCACTTGGACCGAGTTGGGCGGGATGGACGCCAATCCCGACGAGACCAAGGAGACCTGGGACGAGTACACACGCACGATTCCGCAGATGTGGACGAACGAGCGCTACGGCTACGAGGGCCGCGCCTTCCGAATGCCGACCCGCGCGGTGCTGCCCAAGCCCTACCAGAAGCCGCATCCGCCGATGTGGGTTGCAGTTTCTTCGCCCGGCACCGAGATCGACGCTGCTGAGCGCGGCATGGGTTCGCTGGGGCTGACGTTTGGCGGGTTCGCCGAGCAGGAGGAGAAGGTCAACCGCTACCGCAGCCGGATCCGCGACTGCGAGCCGGCGGGGCTGTTCGTGAACGAGCGGGTGGCGACGGTGAACTTCCTCTACTGCCACCCGGACAACGAGACGGGGATCAAGACCGGCAGCCGCCTGACCGGATCGTTCGGCTATCTGGCGGCGCAGTTGCTGCCGGTGCGCGAAGTTCACCCCACTCGCAGCTACCCGAACCCCGGTCTGCTCGCCGCCAGCCGCCAGCAGGCGGCTCAGGATCCCGGTCAGGGCGCGTCGGCTCCCGAAGGGGTGTGCATCGGCAACCCCGACCGTTTAGTTGAAGAGATCAAGAAGTGGGAGTCGTGCGGGGTTGATCAGATCAACTTCCTGCTCAACGCGCTGGAGACGATTCCGCAGGAGGAAGTGCTGGACAGCCTGCGTCTGTTTGGCGAAGAGGTGATGCCGCACTTCAGAGACGATCAGCCGGCGACGACGTCGGAGCCGCGGGTGGCGGCGGTCGCTGCTGCCGCCGGTGGGGACTGATTGCCGATGCAGACGGGCTGTTGCAGACCCCCCTCTGTCGCTACGCGACATCTCCCCCCGCAAGCGGGGGGAGAGAGAATCTTGCGGGGGGAGTGGAGAGATCTGAGAAAGGCTGTACATGCCGATCAACGGTGCTGCTGATCCTGCCGACCTGCTCCAATTCGCCCCTGCGATGGCGAACCTGGAGACCGAACCGCTGGAGCTGCCCGATGTGAAGGTGCTCCAGGTGATCTATGAGATCGACGATGCCTCGATGGCCGATCTCTTGCCGCCGGCATTGCACCCTACGATCCCGCCGACCGTCCATGTGATCGGCATTCGGGCCGAGGACGGACCGCTGGGCGCGTTCACGCTCGCAATGGTGCGGGTGGGCTGCCGCGCGGCGGTGCGCCCGCGCGGGCTGCCGACACGGGTCGTCTGCACCGAAGGTGAGGCGGCGGAGGCGCTGAAGTCGCGCTGGGGCTTTCCGATCACGATCGGCGAACCGATCCTGCGCGAGCGCTATGACCGGCAGTCGATTGAGGTGACCGAGGGCAACGTTACGGTGCTCGCGGCGCAGTTGATCGACCCGGTGCCGATCGGCAACGGCGATCTGCTCTATACGGCTGGGATGCACCTGGCGACGGTCGAGCGGGAGGGTGAGACCAAACCCTGGCTGGTGCAGGTGGATCCTGACTTCCGGGTCAGCCGCGCCGATCGGGGGCGGGCGCAGATCGACGCTTTTGACAGCGGCTACTGGAACGCGCCGCGGTTGCGCCCGGTGTATCCGATCGTGGCGTCGTACACGACTGCGAACGTGACGTTGCCCCGGATTCGCTATATCTGCGATCCGTTGCAGCCTGCGATCAGCGGTACGGTGGCGCTCTAGCCGGCGTCTCGGCTGATAGCCTGAAGTCAGCGGAGGCCCCCGCCATGGCGGTGACGACGGACCGGCTGGAAATCGTCAACATCCTCGTAGCAGGCGAAGTGCCGCGGGCGTCTGCGGAGGCGCTGGCGACGGCGATCTCTGAGCATTTTGCTCGAGCCGCCAGCGAGGATGAGTTGGCGCAGCAGCTGAACATCGAACGGGAGCGATCGGACGCTCGGTTCGAGGCGTTGACGCAACGGATGGACGCCCGGTTCGACCAGTTCCAAACGCAGACAGACGCCCGGTTCGAGCAGTTTCAGGCGCAGACAGATGCCCGATTCGAGCAGTTTCAGACGCAGATAGACGCTCGCTTCGACCAGTTCCAGGCGCAGATAGACGCCCGCTTCGACCGGTTCCAAGCGCAGATGGATGCTCGCTTCGATCAGTTTCAAGCGCAGATGGATGTGCGGTTTGCGCAGGTCGATGTGCGGTTCGCCGAATTCGAGACCAAGGTCTATCGCGCAGTGGCGGCCGGCACCGCGCTGATTTTGGCTGCGATTTCGGTCTGGGCGGCGTTTGGCTAACCGCTCGCAGGCGGCGGTGCCGGATTGAGCGGCTACCATATCGATCACTCAGGTCCTCACAGCGAACCGGCCACGCCCATGCCCGATACCGAAACGTTGTTCCCTGGTTTTCGCGAGCACAAGACGGGGCCGATCTTCGCCCGCGTGGGCGGCTCGGGACCGCCGCTGCTGCTGTTGCACGGCTACCCGCAGACGGGAGCGATGTGGCACAAGATCGCGCCCGGCTTGGCTGAGCAGCACACCGTTGTGGCGGCCGACCTGCTCGGTTATGGGGCGAGCGATTCGCCGCCGGGCGACGGCGGCCAAGAGGCGTACTCAAAGCGGGCGATGGCGCGCTGCATGGTCGAGTTGATGGCTGATCTGGGCTTCGACACGTTCCGGCTCGCCGGGCATGATCGCGGCGGGCGGGTGTCGTACCGGCTTGCGCTGGATCATCCTGAGCGGGTGGAGCGTCTGGCGTTGCTCGACATCGTTCCGACCGCCGAACAGTTCGAGCAGATGGGGATTGCGGGCGGTCTGGGCGGATTTCACTGGTATTTCCTCGCGCAGCCGGCGCCGCTGCCGGAGACGCTGATTAATGGCGCGCCGGAGTTCTTTCTCAAACGGATGCTGGGCAGTTGGGCCGGCGAGGACGGCCAGACCGTCTTCACCGAGGCGGCGATGGCGGAATATCTGGCCGCCGCCAACGATCCGGAGACCGTGCGCAGTTGGTGCGAGGACTACCGCTCCGGCGCGCGCTTCGACCTGCGACTGGATCGGGCCGATCGCGCTGAGGGCAAGAAGATCAGCTGCCCGCTGTTCGTGATCTGGGGCGCCGCCCGACAACCGAACCGCCGCGGCCGTTTCATGGCGACCTGGCATCGCTGGGCCACCAACGTGACCGGCGTGGGCCTGCCCTGCGGGCACTTCCTGCCGGAAGAGCTGCCGGATCAGACAGAGTCGGTGATGCGGGAGTTCTTCGCCAGCTAGCTTCGGTGGGAGTCGAGGGCGTAGGCTCGTGTCGGGTTTGGTGCGTGCCGGACCCCCTTCTGTCGCTGCGCGACATCTCCCCCCGCACTGCGAGGGGAGAGAATTCTTGGGAGGAATCGCTTATGGACCCCGTCACGACCTTCAGCGGTACCGGTTTGCCGCTTGACCGCGCCGATGTCGACACCGACCAGATCATCCCGGCCAAGTATCTGAAGCGGATCGAGCGGACGGGCTATGGGCCGTTCGCGTTTGAGGCGTGGGCGAAGGATCCGGATTTTGTGACTAATCAGCCGCAGTATCAGGGCGCTCAGATCCTGTTGGCGGGGCCGAACTTTGGCTGCGGTTCGTCACGCGAGCACGCGGTTTGGGCGATTCAGGGGATGGGCGTGCGGGCGGTGATTGCGCCCGGCTTCGCCGACATCTTCCGCAACAACTCGGCCAAGATGGGACTGCTCACGATCCAGTTGTCGCAGCCGGACGTGGAAGAGTTGATGCGGATGGTCGAGTCGGAGTCGAACACGCCGATTACGGTCAATCTAGCCGAGCAGACGGTGACGGCTCCGGGTGGTTGGAGGCGCTCGTTCGAGATCGCGCCGTTCGTGAAGCATTGTTTGCTCAACGGTCTCGACGATATCTCGCTGACGCTGGCGCACGACGAGCTGATCGCCGAGTTCGAGTCCAAGCGTCCGGCGACGAAGCCGGTGACTGTCTAGGATCGGAGCATGGTCCAGGCGCCTCCCAAAGCGGAGCAGGCAGACTCGCCTCCAGCGATCGTCGCAGGGGGCGCTCCGATCGTCTTGCGGTTTCCAGCCGGAGCGATTAGCGACGAACTGCTGATTGAGCTCAGCGAGCTCAACGAACCGTGGCATTTCGAGCGCAATCTGGAAGGGGCGTTGGAAATTTCACCTCCACCAGGGACGAACAGCGGCAGGCGAAGCGCCCGAATCGCTGCTCAGATACTGCAATGGTCTGATCGACTTGAGAATGGGGAGTCGTTTGGCCCGGGCAGCGGGTTCTCGCTCTCGATCGGTTCCGCCCGGGACCCGGACGCCGCGTGGGTCAGCAATGAGCGCCTTGAGGCGGTCGACACCGACGATGAAGGGTTGTGGTTCTTGTGCCCGGACCTGGTGGTTGAAGTGCGCTCGCGGGGGCAGCGGTTGAGTAGGCAGCGGGAGAAGATGGAGGAGTGGATGGCGGCTGGGGCTCGGCTTGGCTGGTTGATTGATCCGTTTACGGGTGAGGGCGAGGTCTGGGTGTATCGGGCGGGCGGGTCGGAGGCGGAATGTTTGGAGCGTCCTGGGTCGCTGAGCGGGGAGGATGTGGCGGAGGGTTTGCGGGTGGATTTGGGGAAGGTTTGGCGCTGAGCGGCGTTCAGGGCGTTCGGGTTTGTTCAGGCGGATTGATGGAGGGGCGCAGGCGCTTGAGCCTGACGGCGGGGAGACGCTTGAGGCGCTGATTGACGGGATCGACCTCGATTCCGACCGACTCCAACGCGGTTAGGCCGAGGAGCGGCTCGGCGTCGTCGTCGCCGAACATGACGGTTCCGCCGACGGCCTCACCCATGAACTCGATTTCAGCGACGCCAATTTGCAATCGGAGGGGGCTGCCGTCGGCGAGCTCGTACTGTCGTCCTCCAATCGGCTCGAGGCCGATTTGCTCGAGGTGTTTTCTGGGCACGAGGCTGTCGGTGGCGCCGGTGTCGACGAGGAAGAGGCCGCTCCACTCGCGGCTGCGGTCGGCGGGGTTGCGGATCGTGACGGTGACTTGGACGGCGCCCATGGGCGGTCTCCTGTCGGGTGGCTTCGCGTTCCAGGGTAGGCGCTTGATGGTCATGGCGTCTCTCTGCGATCGGCGCGGCGGCTGGGCGGGCGTTCAGGGTGTTCAGGGAGAATTTTTTTCTTTGCCGGGGGGTGGGGGAAGAACGGGCTGATCTCCTGTGTTTTACGGGGGAATTGCGTGTTCGGGGGATTCAGGTTCGTTCGGGTTTGTTCAGGCGCGGCTGGATGTGAGTGAGGGGCGGCAGCGGGGAAAAACGGGGAACGGTGGATCATGAGCCGGCGCTTTCCGGGCGTTTGGGCGGTACGGTTGTTCTGAGGGTAGCAGGTTTGGGGTGGGGTGGCGCATGCGACTGAAGCGATTTTCAGGGGATCGCCAGCGCGCGTTCTACGGCAGTGAAGGGTTGTTCGTCGAAGATCAACTCGAACGCGCCGCGGATCGGGCCGTCGCGGACTGTGACGGCGCCGTAGCTGTTTTGGGGTTGTTCGTTGACTTCTC
This sequence comes from Dehalococcoidia bacterium, assembly GCA_963555985.3. Classification (GTDB taxonomy): domain Bacteria; phylum Chloroflexota; class Dehalococcoidia; order Bin125; family Bin125. The sequence continues at coordinate 2,698,297 of OY820591.1, read as the reverse complement.
GTGTGCGCCGATTGAACGCCAACTGGAGCGTCTCGAAGACCTTCTGCTTGTACTTGGTGTCGTCCGTTTCGCGGAGGTGGTCGCCTTTGGTCTCGAAGACGAGCAGGCGTTTGCCTTGATCGGCCGGAGTGGCGATGGCGATGAAGTCGGGCCAGATGCGGTACTGCTTCCAGCCGCGGAGGGCGTACTCGCCGCGCTGCCGGAGGGCGATGCGGTGCCACCACTGGATGGCTCGTTGCTCATCGAGATAGCGCGCGAAGCGGCGCTCGAGATCGGAGTCGTACTGGCTGCGCATCTGCGGCGTGAACAGGCTCAGTTGCAGCGGCTTGTCGGGCCGACGATCGAGCGGAGCGTCGGTTGCTTCGTTGTAGAGGACTTCGTAGGACTCCTCGCGGAGTCGGTGCTTGATGTCGGTGGTGAGATCGAACCTGGCTTCACCGTGGCGCAGCTTGCGCTTAAAGATCTGTTCCGTCTGTTGGTGGATCGCTTCTGTGACGTGTTCGCGCAGGACGGCGGCGATGTGGGAGCGCTGACCGTAGATGTCGTCGTCCGACTGGTCGGCCTCGCGCAGCCGCTCGATCATGTCTTCGACGATCCGACCCGCTTGCCAGGGATTGGGAACTACGTCCGCCAGACGGCGCGTGTACCAGGAGAGTTTGACGCTCGTGTCGACCTCGATCCGGCGGGGCTGATCGTATTGCGGGGTGAGGCCGTGCTCGCCGAGCATGACGGTGGCTCGGGAGATGGATGCGCCGCCGCCGGTCGCCGCCTGGATGTCGGGCGGGCCGATTTGCTCCCAATCGACTTCGCGCAGCAGGTCGCGGGCGTAGCTGAGTTCGCGCCAACCGGCGCCGTCGCGGTGAGTGACGAGCGGGAGAAAGATGGTCTCGTTGCGAAACTGCTCGCGACGGGAGATGGTGGTGGACTGGAGTTGGCCGCCGGCGGTCAGGACGAGGTCGGACAAGCCGGTCAAGCCCTCGTTTTCCAGGCCCAGCTTGACGCTGGCCACAGCGTCGCCGACATCGGTGTTGAAGCAGTGGACGTAGCACTGATCCAGTTCCGTGCGGCCGGTCCTCTTGGCGTGGGGCTGGCGCATGACGCGGCCGATCAGCTGCGTGATCGCGGTCTGGGCGCGGGTGTTGTCGAGCAGCACCAGCAGCGAGGCGAAGGAGCAGTCCCAGCCTTCCATCAAGGCCGCTTTGGTGATGATCCAGCGGATCGGGATCAGGGGCGAGAGCAGATCGACGTCCTTGAGGTCGTGCTGACCGCTGGCCTGGATGGCGATCTGGTCGGCGGGCACGCCGAGTTGTTGCAGCGCCTCGCGCGCGTCTTCGGCGTGGATGCGCTCTCCGTCGCGTTGATCCTTGCCGGTGCGCTCGACCCGCACGACCGCGATCGGGCGGATGTAGCGGCCCTCGTTCTCTTCGAGTTCGCGGGCGGCCTGTTGCAGACGCTCCAACTCGTCGTGCGCCCGTTGCAACGTGGAGGGCCAGTCGTCGTTCTGCGTGGTCGCTACCTGTACCGGCAGCTTGATCATCTCCTCGTTGTGCAGCGCGGGGCCGTCGATATCGACTAGTAGATTGCTGATCCCTCGATTGGGCGTGGCGGAGAGTTCGATCACGAGTTGCGGATCGAGGCGGTTGACGGAACGCACGAACTCTTGGTTGGCGTCTTGACGCTTGCCGTAGGCTTTGTGCGCTTCGTCCAGCACGACGATCGGGCGGAGCATCTTGAAGACGTTGAACAGGCTTTCCTTGACCGGCCCCTCGGTCGTGGCGCGCTCCAGGTCGGGGTATTGATTGAGCAACTGTTGGTCGGCCAACGCCATGTCGCGTTCAGGGAAAAAGGACTCATAGCGGCCGCTGTCGCGGAACATTCTGAGGAAGTCGCGTCCGCGCTGGCGGTTGGCGGCGGGCAGCATCAGCAGCATGATGCAGAGGTAGTGCTCGACATCCTGTGCAGTGAATGGGTCGTCTTTTTCGAGCAGCTTGACGCGCCCGCCGCTGGCGCGTTCGAGCATCTGGCGGTAGGGGTGTTCGCGATCCCAGAGGGCGCGTTTGGTCTGGTCGTAGATGGCGCGGGTGGGGACGATCCAGAGGGTGAAGCCAGTGGAGCGCCCGAGCCGTTCCAGTGCGGCGGCGGCGAGCAGGGTTTTGCCGCCGCCGGTGGGGACTTTGAAGCAGACGTGGGGGATCGGGCGATCGGCGTCGTCGGTGCGTGAGACGTAGGCGCCGGCTCCGGCGGGCAGTTCTCCCTCGTCGCGCAGAGACTGCCAGGCCTGCTTGGGATAGTTGGTGACGTCCTCCGGCGGATCGAGGCCGACGTCGCGCAGGGCTGCGGCTGCGGCCTGCGATTTGGTTTGGGCCTGTTCGAGCGCGCGCAGCCAGAGGCTGAACGTGTCAAGCGCCTCGGACTGGTATTCCTTGAGCTGCATGGTCTAGCCGCCCTTGAACAGTTCGTAGGGGAGCTGGCAGAAGGTGATGCCCATCTCGGTCAACTCACGCTGGCTCAGGTACTTGCCCGCGCCGAACACGGTCGCCGGTTTGCCAACCGCCTGGATCTGCTTCGCCCGTTCGGGCGTCAGCATCGCCTCGTCGCCCTTGAGCCACTCGATGTCGGGTTCGTAGTAGAGGTAATAGTCGGTCGTCTCGGTCCGGTAGAAGCGCTGGTCGTTGCGGGCGGTGCGCAGTGCGTCGGGTTCGAGCGAGAGGCCGGCCGCCGTGTGCAGCAGGAAGACGGCCAGGGTCTCATAGTCGGGCAGGCCCTCGCCGTTGAGCAGGCTTTCCGCGTCGAACGGATCACCCAGGGTGCAGTAGGTGAACGAGCCGCCGAGCCCAGCCTTCAGAGCCTTGTCCTTGGCCTCGGGCACGCCGCCGATCACGCGGCGGACGCGCTCGGCGGTGATCGAGTCGGCGTAGTCCTCGCATTCGACGAGGATGAAGCGTCGGTTGCCGCCGTCCTCGTTGTTCAGGGCGAGCGTGGCGTGGGCGGTGGTGCCGCTGCCGGCGAACGAGTCGAGGATGATCGTACTTCCCTCTTGCAGACTTCGTTCTACGCCGTCTGAGACCCTAATGCAGTGGGCGATCAAGTCGACCGGCTTGGGATTAGGAAACACATCAGTGCTATCGAAAATCGAATTAAGTAGTCGTGTTCCAGCATCAGTCGTGCCCGATTCCGCAGAAAGGGTCAGATCGATAGGCACAATGCCGGTTGCATTCCGTAAGTAGTTTTTCAACCGCGGATATCTCATGTTCCCATCGGCTCCCCAGTACAGCCTTTCGTCACGCACGTGTTCTAAGTGCGTTTCGTAACTGTATTTCCAAGCATGGGTCGGGTGCGACACTCGGCTGCCGGTATGTGGGTTGGCGATATCGTAGACGAGGTTAGGTCGCTTCTCTTTAGTCGCCGGATTCACGTACGATGCCGAGGTCCAAGGACCGTTCGGATCGTCGTCCGGATTCGAGTACGTGTCATCTAGCGCTGCTGATCGAGCGACTCGAATGTAGTCCACCTCTGGGGAACGCCTGTATACGTGGATCATCTCCCTTTGATTTGAGAATCGTCGCGCGTTGTTGCTTCGCCCCGTCCGATGCTGCCAGATCAGCGTGGCGAGGAAGTTCTCTTCGCCGAATATCTCGTCCATCAACGCCCTAAGGTGTGCTTGCTCGTTGTCATCGATCGAAACGAAGATCACACCATCCTGTGTCAGTAGCTCGTGGAACAGCTGCATTCGAGGCCACATCATGGAAAGCCATTTGTCGTGACGTTCCAGGTCTTCGTTGTCGACCGGGCTGTTATCCTCCAACCACTGCTTCATCATCGGGCTGTTGACGTTGTCGTTGTAGATCCAGCCTTCGTTGCCGGTGTTGTAGGGCGGGTCGATGTAGATGCAGTTGACCTTGCCGGCGTAGCGGGGGAGTAGGGCTTTGAGCGCGCGGAGGTTGTCGCCGTGGATGATCAGGTTGTCGTCGGGCACGAGCTCGGCGTCGTCGGCGCTCGCGGCGGGAGGGTGGCTCTTCTGCGGGTCGACCACGAGCGGGCTGTAGGGCACGGTCAGGTGATGCGCGTAAATGTGCTGTTTGCCCTTGAATTCGAGTGTCGGCATGGCGACACTCTAGACACGGCGCGGAGATGGGGTCAACGGCGGGTGTTTGCGGAGCTCGATTATCCTGCTGAACCATGCCTCCGATACTCGACAACCTGAGCCGCGTGATTACGGCTCGTCCGTATTTGACGATTGGCGTGTTGGTCGTCGTCACGGTGGTGCTGGCGGCGGGGGTGCCGCAGCGGGCGGCGTTGGACGAGACGGACGGTTTTTTCCCGCCCGACAGCCCGATCGTGGCGGCGATGGAGCGGATCGAGGAACAGTTCGCGGCGTCTGGTCAGGTGAGCACGACGACGCTGGTGTTTCGGGGGGAGTCGCTGACGCCGGCCGGGCTCGCGCAGATGCAGGCGTTGAGCGATCGGATCGTTGGCGACGAGGAGGTGCGCGGGCTGCTGGTGGAGGCGGATCCGGTGGTCTCGCCGGCGTGGCTGCTGGGGGCGGCGCTGCAAGTGGAGGGTTTCGAGTCGGTCTCGCAGGGGCAGATTGACGAGGTTTCGGCTGCGCCGCAGATTGCGCCGGGGCTGGCGGCGATGACGGGTACCGACACGGACGGCACGCCGATTGCGATTGCGACGATTCGGCTGCGTGATCCGGGCGACGAGCGGCTCCAGCGGGCTGAGCGCCGCATCCACGAGTTGGCCTCCGAGGACGCGGGGGCGCTGAGCGTGAGCAGCGTGTCGCCGACGCTGATCGAGGACGAGTATCGCGCCGGCCGGGACGGAGTCGGGACGCTGATCGCGGCGTCGCTGATCGTGATCGCGGTCTTGGTGCTGATTTTCCTGCGCTCGATTTCGGATTTGTTGCTGACGCTGGGCGGGCTGCTGATGTCGCTGATCTGGGTGATTGGGATCGAGGGTTGGTTGGGTCCGGATGCGCTGAACCTGATCGGGCCGCCCAATGGTCTCACGGTGATGATTCCGATCATCGTGATCAGTCTGACGGTGGACTACGCGATTCAGGCGGTCTCGCACTATCGCGAGCAACGTATTGCCGATCGTCCGGCGCTGGAGGCGGTGCGGGCCGGTCTGCGCCACGTGCTGGTCCCGCTGACGCTGGCGGCGGTGACGACGATCGTGAGTTTCCTGGTGGCTTTGATCTCGCCGATTCCGGCGGTCAACGACTTCGGGATCGTGGCCGGTCTGGGGGTGGGTCTGAGTTTGATCGTGATGCTGACGCTGATTCCGGCGGCGCGGGTGATTCTGGATCGCCGGCGCGAGGCTCGAGACGGTCTGACGCAGCCGCGGCTGGTTGCAAACGCGCTGCCGGGGGTGGAGCGGGCGGCGGAAGCGCTGGGCCGCTCGGTGACGCGCCGGCCTGCGCCCTACATCATCGCCGTTGCGGCCGTGTCGATCGGGCTCGGGATTGCGGCGACGGGGATCGAAGCGCGGTTCAGCATCCGCGATATTTTGCCGCGCGGGGGCGAGGTGTTGGAGGATCTGGACACGGTGGAGGCGGCGGTGGGCGGCTCTACGCAGTTGATCAACGTCCTGATCGAGGCCGAAGCGACGGAGACGCGCACGTTGCTGAATCTGCGAGAGCTGCGGCTCGCGTTCGAGGACGAGCAGCGCCGCCCGGCTGCGGCCGTCGGGCCGCTCGAGGGCTCCTACGAGCAGTTGGCTTACGACTGGATCGATGACAGCGGCGAACCCGGCGACCGTTACGACGCGGGTCTGGCGGCGCTGTTCGACAACGACGCGGCCCAATTGGGGGTTGATCCTGAGCGGACGCAGGACTTGCTCGACGGGCTGGAGCGAGTTGATCCTTCGCTCGCGGATCATCTGGTCAACGATCCGGCCGGGATCGATACGATCCTGGTGCAATTTCCGGCCTATGTGCTCGATCCCGATCGCACCAAGCAGATCCAGGGCGAACTGGAAGCGCTCTGGGGTGGCGACGACGACGCGATCACGGCGGCGTCCGAGAGTATCGTCTCGGTCGCGGTGACGGACGAGATCACAAGCCGGCAGACGGAGGCGATCGCGACGACGATTGTGGTCGCGCTAGTCATTCTGATCGTGTTCTTCTGGGTCACCTTGCGGCAACCGGCGCTGGCGGTGATCGCGGTCGCGCCGATTGTGCTGGCGTTGCTCTGGGTGCTGGGCACGATGGCGCTGTTCGGCATTCCCTACACGCTGGTCACGTCCATGATCACCGCGCTCTCGATCGGGATCGGCGTGGACTACACGATCCACGTGATTCATCGTTATCGGGAGGAGTACACGCGCCTGCGCAACCCGGAGCAGGCGGCGATCCGCACGCTGGGGACGACCGGTTCGGCGTTGCTGGGTTCGGCTCTGACGACGGCGCTTGGGCTGGGCGTGCTGATTTTCTCTCCGCTGATTTCAATTCAGGAGTTCGGGATCACGGCGGCGATCACGATCGCTTATGCGCTGATCGTCTCGACCGTGCTGGTTCCGCCGGCGATGACGATCTGGGGTGCGTATCAGAACATGCGCCTGCGTTCGAGGTTGGAGCGGCTGTGGGGCGAGTCCGACGAGGCGGCGGGGGACGCGCCGTAGGGCTGGGTGTTGAGGAGTTGAATTGGAGCGTCTATGCCGGGTGTGGGGTTCTCACCCCCTCTGCCCCTCTGGGGCATCTCCCCCTCAAGGGGGAGATCGATTGTAGGTTGGAGGAGCGGGGATCTGGGTTGCAGCGTCTGTGCTGGGTGTGGGGTTTTCACCCCCTCTGCCCCGTTGGGGCATCTCCCTCCCCGCCTGCGCGGGGACAGGCTCTCAAGGGGGGGATCAAGCGGGGGCTGCGGGCAGGGGGTGGCGTTGCTGGGCGATGCGGAATTTGAGTTTGTTGCTGGGCGACTGGGAGGGGAAGGGGTCCATCGGCAGCTGCTTGTAGGGACGGGCGAACTCCAGCTTGAAGTAGTGCGTCAGCATCAGCAGGTTGAGCGCCAGGTGCAGTTCGGACCAGCGGAAGCCGAGGCAGGCGTGCGTGCCCAGTCCGTAGGGTGAATAGCCTTCGCCGGCATGCTCGTTGCGCGGCGGCAGATAGCGGTCGATATCGAACTTCCAGGGGTTCGGGAAGACGCTCCCCATGTAGTGCGCGGCCGTATTGGCGATGTAGACCGAGGCGCCGACCGGCAGTTCGCAGCCCTCGACCACGCAGGTGTTCATCACGGTGCGCATCGCCATCGGCACGATCGGGGTGAGCCGCAGGCTCTCCATCAACACTCGGTGGGTCACGTCGATGTTCTCGAGGGTGAGGTCGGTCTCGGTCGGGTCGCCGTTGGCGAAGAGGGCGTCGGCTTCGGCTTCGACGCGCGCGTAGAGCTCGGGATCCCTGACCAGGGCATAGAGGGCAAAGCCGAGTTGATCGCCCATGTACATACTGGCCATCAACATCGTGCCCATCGGCACGCCGAGGTCGGTCTCGGGCAGGAATTGGGGATCGGAGGCGTGCAGGCTCAGGTAGTCGTCGACCACGTCTCGGGGTTGTCCCGCGCGTTGGCCGGGGGTGTGCGCTTCCATGATGCGCTCGGTCAGCTGGTCGGTGACCTTTGCCCGCCGCCGCGCCATCGGGGTACGCAGCATGAACTTGGGCAGGAGCTTGACCAGGCCGACGTTGAGCACCCGCATCTTGTGTTTCAGGACATTGTCGATCAAGTCTTGGGTGTGGGTGCTGGTCAAGAGCGGCGAGACTTGGGCGTTCATCAGCGGCCGCAGCATCTGCTGGGCCGGGAGCGCGTCGCCGACCTGCCAGGTGGCCAGATGCGCGCGCGCATTGTCATAGGTCTCGTTGAGCCGCTCGACCAGCATCTCCCGCGAATAGGCCGGCTGCATCGTCTTGCGATAGCGGAAGTGGTCGGCGCCGTCCATCGAATGGATCGAGCGGGCCGAGCCGTAGACTCGGTTGACCTCCTGGAAGTAATCCTGCGAGCGCAGGTGCAGCCGCCCCTGGCGATGAGCCCACTGGTTCGTTTCCAGACCGGCGAGCACGATCATGGGGTCGCGGAAGGGAGGGCGGATCTGGAAGACCGGGCCATGCTTCTCGGCGAGCGAGGCGAAAAACGCCGGCAGCCGGCCGGCGCGGAGATGACGATTGAAGGCCAGTTCGCGCAGCGGGACGTTGGGGATCGGCTTGGTCAAGGGGGCGTGACGCAGCACCGGCGCGGCGATGCTATCGGCGACCGCCTCGCCAATCGCCTGGCCGATCAGGTCCATGCGGCTGATCCACTGGATGCGCTCGGGAAAGGGCTCGTTGAGTTCGTAGATGTATCGGAGTACACCACAGGCATTGGCGAGGGCGATGATGATCACGTCGCGCGGGTCGGGCAGTTGATCGGCGAAGATGATTCGGCGGACGCGGGTTTTGACGAACTCGACGCGCTCGCCGTCGTGCTCGACGAGGGACTGCAAGGCGAACTGGGAGATCGTCCAGAACTCGCCGGGATGGTGTTCGAGGACGCCGTGCTCAATGAGGCGATCCAGCGTCTGCTGGACGATCGTTTCGGCCTGCGGCGCGAGTCGTTCGATCCAGTAGCGGATATTGTGTTGCTGCGATTCCGCCGCGATCTCACGCAGGATCGGGTCCAGGTTGGGATCGCCGGTCTCGGTGGCGTCCAGCAAGATCAGCGACTCGATATCGCTGTCGATGCGGCCGATGAAGGAGAGTTCGGCGATCGCTGCGCCGACCAGGGCGCAGTTCATGCTCCAGCCCGGTACCTGGTAGAAGTAGCCGCTCTCTTCGTTGAGCAGCATCAGGACCAGTTCGTCAGGCAGGGTGAACGACGGCGTTGCCGCGCCGGCCGCGCGGCCTGTCGAAGCGTCTGTCGCAAGCACCATCAGCGTTGTCCCTCGCAGGCTGCTCCAGTTCGCCCCATTGAGGCAAGTCTAGCATCTCCCGAGAAATGCACGAGGGTTTGTACGAACATCAGATGATTCGAGAGATTGCAGAGTAAAGTTCGAGTGACTTCACGAACGTGCGGGGATTGCGCGGAACCGGTTGGTCACATAATTACAGGTCGGCAGACCAGCAACCTGAATTGCCGCCTCTGACTATGCTGGATACGGAGCGCCGCATGCAGCAGACTCGACCGGGAGCGCCCGCAGACCGCCAATCGCCGTATCCGTTTCCCGAGGGCTGGTATTTCGTCGCGAGCCGTCGGGAAGTGGAGCGGGCGAAGCTGTTGGGCAAGACCTGGATGGGCGAGGAGATCGTCGTCTGGTGCGACGAGCAGGGGAAGATTTGCGTCGCCGCTGCGCATTGCCCGCATCTCGGCTCCAATCTGAGTCCGGAGGCGGGCGGGCGCGTGCGCGGGGGCCGGCTGGTGTGCCCGTTCCACGGCTTCGAGTTCGAGAGCGGGGGGCAGTGCGTGGCGACGCCGTTCGCGGCGCCGCCGCGCTCGGCGCGGTTGGGCGTCTATGAGACGCAGGAGATCGCGGGGCAGATTTTCGCCTGGTGGGGGTTGGGCGGTCGCGAGCCGCAATGGCGGCTGCCAGCGGAGGAGCCGGATCAAGACGACTGGAGCGGTGTGGAGATTCGGAAGACGCGCTTTCGGGGCCATCCCCAGGAGACGACTGAGAACGCCGTCGACCTGGCGCACCTGACCTACGTACACGGCTTCGACAATGTGGAGCAGGTGGGTGATGTGTCGGTCGATGGTCCGGTGCTGCGCACGGCCTTCAGCTTCAAGCCTGATGTGCACTACGCCGGCGTGCCGGTTCGCGGCTACGACATGTTCGTCAAGGTGACGGCGGTGGGGCTGGGCTATTCCTTTGTGGAGGTTCACGAGCGCTCGGTCGATATGGAGACGCGGCTGTGGACGCTGGCCACGCCGGTCGACGGGACGCTGATCGAGCTGACGCTGGTCACGCAAGTGCGCGAGATCCGGCGGCCCAAACGCCGGTTCGCGGGGCTGGGTTTTCTGCCGCGGCCGTTGCGCGCGCCGCTCGTGAACAAGTTCCTGATCGCGGAGCAACTGCACGGAGTGCGGCAGGATCAGGTGATCTGGGGGCGCAAACGCTACCTGTCGCGTCCGCGTCTGTGCCGTTCGGACGGCGAGATCATGGCCTTTCGGGCCTATTGCGCGCAGTTCTATCCTGATCCGGACGGCTGCCAGGGCGGGACTGATTGAGGATCGGAGGCTGAGCTTGAGGCGGCGGCTTGCTCCCTCCTTCGGCGATACGATCGCCAATCTGCGCCGCGCCGGTCACAGCGGCCTTGGAGTCGCCGTGGGTCTGCTGATTATCGCTTGGGATCGGCTGTGGAGGCGCCGAAGCTGCTGCGGCGACTATGGCGCGCCGGGCTGTTGAGTGACGGCGGAACGCGCTCAGGCTGAGCGTCCGCCGGAGGAGTAGGGCTGGGGACTGGGGGCTTGGTCTGTTGCGAGATCGCGCGGTTGTTTTGTCGGCCTGCTGGGGCGGGCGGCGATACCATGGCTGTGCAAGCAGGCGCGAACGGAGCTTGAACATGGGGCGGCATCCGACTCCTTCGTTCAGGGACTCGCTTGTCAATCTGCGCCGCGCCGAGAGTCTGCGCGACGCCGTTCGCGGGCTCTTGGCGAACAACTGGATTAAGCTGCGCAGACTCGACAACTGCTGCGGCAACTACGGCGATCCCGGCTGTTGAGTGACAGCGGAGCGCGCTCAGGCTGAGCGCTCAAGCGACGATTAGGAATACCGAGATATGGCCCATTACGACATCGCGCTGCTACCCGGCGACGGGATCGGCGGCGAAGTGATCGCTCAAGCTGTGCGCGTGCTCGATGCGGTTGGGGGACGCTTCGATCACTCCTTCGCCTACACCGAAGATCTGGTCGGCGGAGCCTCGATCGATGCGCACGGCGTCGCGCTGCGCGACGAAACGCTGGAGATGTGCAAGGCGCAGGACGCGGTGCTGTTCGGCGCGGTGGGCGGCCCGAAATGGGACGACCCGAAGGCGAGCGTGCGTCCGGAGCAGGCGATTTTGGGTCTGCGTAAGGGTTTGGGGCTGTTCGCCAATATTCGCCCCGTGAAGATGCTGCCGATTCTGGCGGACAGCACGCCGCTCAAGCGCGAGACGGTGGAGGCGGTCGATATGGTCGTGCTGCGCGAGTTGACCGGGGGCATTTACTTCGGCGAACCGCAGCGGCGCTGGGAAGAGGATGGCGAACGGAAGGCGGTGGATACGCTCGCGTACTCCGAACCGGAGGTGGAGCGGATCGTGCGGCTGGGCTTCGAGACGGCGCGAGCGCGGCGCGGCTTGCTGACCTCGGTGGATAAGGCGAACATCCTCGATACCTCGCGGATGTGGCGCGAGATCGCCGACGAGATCGCTCCTGAGTACCCGGACGTCACGCTGGAGCACCGCCTGGTCGACGCTTGCGCGATGGACTTGATCCGGCACCCGTCCTACTTCGACGTGATCGTGACGGAGAACATGTTCGGCGACATTCTCACGGATGAGGCGTCGATGCTGGCGGGATCGATGGGGATGCTGCCGTCGGCGTCGTTGGGCGCAGGTTCGAGCGGTCTCTACGAGCCGATTCACGGTACTGCGCCGGATATCGCCGGTCAGGGGATCGCCAATCCGATGGCGATGATTCTGAGCGCGGCGCTGATGCTGCGCTACTCCTTTGGTCTGGAGGAGGAGGCATCGGCGATTGAGCAGGCGGTGATGGCTACGCTGGCCGCCGGTCACCGCCCGGCGGACTTGGCCTCGGAGGGGGATGAGCCGTTGGCTACGGCGGCGTTGGGCGGGATGATCGCGGAGGCGGTCGGCGGGAGCTGAGAGGGTTGGGTAGGGTGTGGAAGGAGGAAGGGAAGGTCGTGATGGGCTTGGCCACGATCTGTTTTGGTGTAGCCGGCGAGCACACTGTCGGTTCGCTGGGCGACTCGCTCACAGCTCTCGATCGCCTGTTGTCCGCGCTGGAGCACGAGTACGCGACTGCTGTAAAGCTGCGGCGCGAGATCGTGAAACTGGATGCTGAGGATGACGACCTGCATATCCAGCTCGACCTGCTGTCAGAGGGCGATACGGAGGTGGCGGAACGGGTTGGCGCGGCGTACTGGGAGCTCGCGGTTGGGCTGGCGGCCGGTATGCCTGCGCAGGCGCCGGCGCAAGAAGCCTTGCAATCGATGTTGGCCGCCTGCCCGGCCGACGGAGCGGTGAGATTTAGCTCAGGCGACGCCTGGCTCGGAGTGACGCCCGTCAGAGCAGGCCGGGCAAGCCTTTCCGTCTTTGGAGAGATAGAAGCGGTTCAGACTGGCGCGGACGCCTACGCGACCGTTGGCGGCGCACAGTTGCCGCATCCGTTTCGCTGCTACCTGACTCCGGCTCAGAGCGACCAGGCCACAGCCGGAATCGCCTGGTCCGTCTATATAGACGGTCGTCTCGCCCGCGATGATCAAGCCCCCGGGGGGATTGCCATCAGGGGTGTTGAGACGCTGAATCTGTTCCCGCCGCGGGCGCTTCGTGAGCGGCATCGCAGCAGTGGCGCGGCGGCTGGCGGTGGCTGAGGTTCCGCGGGTCTACTGGGACGCGAATCTCTGTATCGCCTGGCTGAATCAGAGGCGGCGCTATTGGCCGACGTTAGATGAACTACTGCGTCGTTCCACTTCGGGCGAGATGGAGATTGTCACCTCGAACATCACCATCGCCGAAGTCGCCTATTACTCGCGAGATCGTTCGCAGGCGATCATCGCGCCTGATTCGGAAGCAGTCATCCGCCAACTCCTGACCGACGAACAGCGAGTTCTGCTCGTACCGTTCACAGACGAGACCGGCTTCGCGGCACAGCGCCTAGTACGCCGCTGGCGGCGGATCCGAGAGAGGCTGGAGCCGGAACAGCGACGGCGACGGCTGGAGCCCTCCGACGCTATCCACCTGGCAAGCGCTATGGATTCCGACGTGGATGAACTTCTGACCACCGACAGCGATTTGATCGTCATTGCGGGACGCCTGAATTGCGTGACCGCACGGGCGCCGGTGTAGTGCTCTGTCCCTCTCTTACACTCCCACTATGCCTATCTCACGCCTCCTCGTCGCCAACCGCGGCGAAATCGCCATCCGCATCCTCCGCACTGCTGCCGAACTTGAGCTCTCAACCGCCGCCATTCACTCCTCCGATGATGCCGGTTCGCAGCATATTCAGCACGCCGATACTACGATCGTGCTCGACGGCATTGGCCCCGCCGCCTATCTCGATATCGCGCAGATCATCGAACGCGCGCAAGAGTACGAGTGCGACGCCATCCACCCGGGCTACGGCTTCCTGGCCGAGAATGCCGACTTCGCCCGCGCTTGCGAAGAGGCCGGGATCACGTTCGTCGGGCCATCCCCGGCGGCGCTCGCGCTGTTCGGGGACAAGGCTCGCGCGCGTACCCTCGCAGCCGCACGCGGCGTGCCGATTCTGAGCGGCAGCGACCACGCGGTTGATCTGGACGGCGCTCGCGCGTTTTTCGAGCAGTTGGACGGCCGCCCGATGGTGATCAAGGCGGTCGCAGGCGGCGGCGGTCGCGGGATGCGTGCGATCACGAGCGCAGACGAGATCGGAGACGCCTTTGAGGGCTGCACCCGCGAGGCGCAGGCCGCATTCGGCAACGGCGCGCTGTTTGTGGAGCGGTTCATTCCCAGAGCGCGCCATATCGAAGTCCAGATCGTGGCCGACCAACACGGCGGCGTGGCTCACGTCGGCGAGCGTGAGTGCACGATCCAGCGCCGCTACCAGAAGCTGATTGAGATCGCGCCCAGTCCCACGCTGAGCGACGATCTCAGAGAGCGAATCACGAGCGCAGCCGTACAACTGGCTGGGGCAGGCGGCTATACGAACCTTGGCACCTTCGAGTTTCTGGTTGATGCCGAGACCAACGCCGAATTCGCGTTTATTGAGGCCAATGCGCGGCTGCAAGTCGAGCACACCGTGACCGAGGAAGTCACCGGACTCGATCTGGTCGAATGCCAACTCCGAATCGCGGAGGGCGCGGCGCTCTCCGACCTCGGTCTGGTACCGCCGCCGCCGAGACGCGGTTACGCGCTTCAGGCGCGGGTCAATCTGGAGCGAATGCGCGAGGACGGCGATGTGCGTCCGGCCGCCGGAGCATTGCGCAGCTTCCGCCCTCCAGCCGGCCCGGGGATTCGCGTCGATTCCTACGGCTATGCGGGCTATGCCGCGAACCCCAACTTCGACTCGCTGATCGCTAAGGTGATCGCGCGCACGCCTTCCGGCGGGTTTTCCGACGCGGTGCGCCGCGCCCGCCGCGCCTTGGACGAGTTTGAGCTCGAGGGACCGGACTCCAATCTTCCCTTCTTGCGCAACATCCTTTCTCACCCTGAATTCCTCAGCGGCGATGTACACACCCGCTGGATCGACGACCGAATTGGCGAACTGGCGGCCAGCTCGGAGAATGGCGCCGCAGCCGGTACCGACGCGGCCTGGGCGGGCGCAAAAGTCGAGAACCAGCTCGCTGACCCGCTCGCGGCGCTCGACTTCTTCCGCCAGGGCGCCGGCGCAGCCTCGCTGGACGTGAATCGCGGACTGGAAGCCGATCAGAAGATCGGACACGCGCCCGACATCGTCGGCCCGCCCGGTACCGAAGCGCTGCGCGCTCCGATCCAGGGCACGATCATCGAGATCCTGGTCGCCGAGGGCGATGAAGTCGTCGCCGGCCAGGACGTAATCATCATGAACGCGATGAAGATGGAGCACGTGCTGACCGCTGATGTCGGCGGGATCGTGCGAGAGATCACGATCGGCGTGGGCGACATCATCTGGGAGAGTCACGCGCTCGTCTTCATCGAGCCGGCGGATGTAGGCCCCGCGCTCGACGACGGCGGCGGCGAGATCGACCTCGACCACATCCGTCCCGACCTCCAACACAACATCGACCTGCACGAGGCGCTGGAAGATCGCAATCGTCCCGGTCCGGTCGCAAGGCGCCATGCCAAGGGCAAGCGCACGGCGCGCGAGAACATCGCCCAGCTGGTCGAGGGCGGCAGCTGGACGGAGTACATGCCGCTCGGTGTGGCCGCGCAACGGCGCAAGCGCTCCTGGGAAGAGTTGCGCAGAGTCTCGCCGGCGGATGGCTTGATCTGCGGGATCGGTACGGTCAATGCCGACTTGTTCGACAACCATCAAGCATCGACGGCGATCATCTCCTACGACGAGACCGTCTGGGCGGGGACTCAGGGCGGGCGTGGACATGAGAAGACCGACCGCATGGTTGAGACGGCCCACCGGCTGCTGACGCCGCTGATCTTCATTGCCGAAGGCGCCGGCGGACGCTCGGGCGATAGCGATTGGGCCTATACCCGCGTCGCCGCCCGCAACGTCCGGACCTTCGAGCGCCTGGCCGAGCTCTCGGGCCGGGTGCCGATGATCTCGATCACGGCCGGACGCTGCTTCGCCGGCAATGCCTCGATGCTGGGGATGTGCGACATCATCGTGGCTACTGAAGGCTCGAACATTGCCATGGGCGGCCCTGCCGTGATCGAGGGCGGCGGACTTGGCCTCTTCCTGCCGGAAGAGCTGGGGCCGATGTCGCAGCAGGTGCCGAACGGGGTCGTCGACATCTTCGTCAAGGACGAAGAGGAGGCGATGGCTGCGACCAAGAAGTACCTCTCCTACTTCCAGGGCAGGGTGAAGGAGTGGAGCTGTCCCGACCAGCGGCTGCTGCGTCATGCGATCCCGGAAAACCGACTGCGGACGTACGACGTGCGTAAGGTGATCGACCTGCTAGCCGACGACGACTCGGTGCTGGAACTGCGGCCCGAGTTCGGGATCGGCGTCGTCACCGCGCTGGCCCGGATCGAGGGCCGGCCGGTGGGGCTGATCGCGAACAACAACATGCATCTCGGCGGCGCGGTGGACAGTCCGGGCTCGGATAAGCTGGCGCGCTTCGCGCAGATCTGCGACTGCTGGAATATCCCCGTGATCACGTTGGTGGATACGCCGGGGATGATGGTCGGCCCCGAGATCGAGAAGACGGCGCTGGTGCGGCATTGCCATCGCGTGTTTGTCTCGCTGGCGAACCTGACCGCTCCAAAGATGACGATCACACTGCGCAAGTGCTACGGACTGGGCGGGCTGGCGATGGTCGCGGGCAGTACTGAGGCGGGTCTGTTCAACATCGCCTGGCCAACGGCCGAATACGGCGGCATGAACCTCGAAGCGGGGGTCAAGCTCGGCGCGCGGGCGCAGCTTGAGCAGATCGAGGACCTCGAAGAGCGAACGCGCGTCTACGAGGAGATGGTGGCCGACGCCTACGAGCGCGGCAACGCGATCAATGCGGCGACCGTGCTGGAGTCGGACGACGTGATCGATCCGGCGGAGACTCGCCAGTGGATCGTGCGGATGCTCGATGCGGTACCGAACTCGGAGCCGATTCGTGAGGGCCGGCGGCCGTACATCGATAGCTGGTAGGGACTGCATCCACTCGCTGCGTCTGGCTAGAATGCCGCCATTGACGCCGCCGACCGTGACGGAGGCACCAGGGGACCCGCGATGCAGTTCGCCAGCCTGCTGATAATCCGGCTGATTCAGACGATCTTCGTCATCTGGGTCGTGGTCAGCATCGTGTTTGTCGTCGCCAGAATCTTCGGCAATCCCGAGGCTGCGCTGCTGCCTCCCTTCGACACGACGGAGGCGGATTACGAAAAGGTCCGCGAGCGTCTGGGCATCGACAAGCCGCTCTACACCCAGTACGGCATCTTCCTGAAGGACGCCGTGCAAGGCGATCTGGGCTATTCCTTCATTCGGGCCGGCGCTGCGATCGATATCGTCGCCGATAAAATCCTGCCGACCGTCAAGCTCACGGCGGCAGGGTTGGTGGTCGCGATTGGGTTAGGCATTCCGCTGGGAATCTTGGCCGCGCTCGCGCGCGGTTCGCCGTATGACTGGCTCGCTCGCCTGATCGCAGTCTTTGGTCAGGCGACGCCCAGCTTTTGGTTGGGCTTGATGCTGATCTTCTTCCTGGCCGTGCGTGTCGACTGGTTCCCCACTGCCGGATCGGAGGGCTTCCGCGCCCTGGTTCTGCCTGCGATTTCGCTGGGCTTGCTGTCGGCCGCCGGCTTCATGCGCCTCACTCGCTCGGGCATGATCGACGTGATGAATACCGATTTCATCCGCACGGCGCGGGCCAAAGGACTCAACGAGCGAACCGTGATCGTTCGCCACGCCCTGCGCCACGCGATGATTCCGGTCGCGACCATTCTCGGGCTGGAACTGGGCACGTTGATCGCCGGGTCGGTGATCATCGAGGTCGTGTTCTCCTGGCCCGGACTGGGCAGGCTGATGATTGAGTCGATTCTGAAGGATGACTTCCCCACGGTGCAGGCGGGCGTCGCCGTGATCGCGCTCTCGATTGCGATGGGCAACCTGCTGGTTGACATCTCGTACCGATTCATCGACCCGCGAATCCAGGCAGCGGAGCTCTGATCGTGAGCGAACGAATTGCCGACACTGCGATTGCGCCTGCGCCGCGCCGCCGCTTGCGCCTGCGCCGCCCCCGCAGGCTGCGGCGTTCGCTGCTGCTCGTACCTCCCCTGACGATCATGCTCGTCTTTTTCGTCTTCGGGATCTTCGCCGACATCATCGCCCCCGGCGATCCGGGCGATACTGACGTGCTCAATAAGTTGGAGCGACCCGTGTTCGACGGCGGCACGAGCGAGAATCTGCTCGGCACCGATCACATCGGGCGCGACATCTGGACCCGGATCGTGCATGGCGCCCGCGTTTCCCTGATTGTGGTCGCGATCGTGGTTCCGGGCGCGGCGCTCTTCGGCAGCACGGTCGGGGTGATTGCCGGCTGGCGCAGCGGCAAACTCGGTCAGCTCCTCATGCGCTATGTCGATGTCCAGCTTGCGCTGCCGGCTGTGGTCTTCGCTGTCCTGCTTGGCGCCGCCCTCGGCGCTTCAATCTGGAATGTGATCCTGATTTTGTTGTTCTGGACCTGGGCAGGCTATGCGCGCTTGGTCCGCGCCGAAGTGCTCTCGCTCAAGGAGCGTGAGTTCGTGATCGCCTCGATGGCCGCCGGCGGCAGCGGCCTCTGGATTATGCGCAAACAGTTGCTGCCCAACGTCTTCAACACCATCGTCGTGATCATGACCCTGCAAATCCCGATCGTGATCGTGGCCGAAGCCTCGCTCAGCTTCCTCGGCGTGGGCGCGCCGGTCGAACAGGCCACCTGGGGACGGATGATCACCGAAGCGCGCAACTACCTCACCCACGCCTGGTGGGTGATGTGGATGCCTGGTCTCGCGCTCATGCTCGTTGCACTGAGCGGCAACCTCGTCGGCGACTGGCTGCGCGACCTGCTCGATCCGCGCCTCCGCAACCTGGGCTGAGGCTGGCTACCATCGGTGTCATGACCACGCAACTGGCGCCGAGCCAAGACGTGAACACGGCCATCCAGGAGATGGTCGAGCTCATCGTCGAAGGCTGGAATCCGCAGCAGATCATCCTCTTCGGCTCCCGAGCCCGAGGCGACTACGACGAACGCAGCGACGTCGACCTGCTGATCGTCCTGGACGAAGCCACGGAACGCGCGGAGTTGAGCCGGCGGATCAGCGCCGAACTCTCGTGCACTGGGTTCGCCAGGGACATCATCATCAGCACCGCCGCCGACATCGTGCGCCAGGCGACCGTGATCGGCACGGTCGAGCGCGCCGCCCTGATCGATGGCCGCACGCTCTATGTCCGCGGCAGAGGAGACCCGGTGATGGAGCAATTCGCTCAACTCATGTATCGCGCAGAGGAAGATCTCAGAGCGGCTGAGGCCCTGCTGACTCTCAGTCCGCCAATCCTGCAGGCGGCCTGCTACCACGTGCAGCAGGCGGTCGAGAAGGCGATCAAGTCGGCCTTGATGGTGGATCGGATTGACTACCCGTTCGTTCACGACCTCGAACGATTGCTGTCGCTCGTGCCGATCGTCTGGGACATCGACGGGATCATCGACGACCCCAAAGAGCTAAGTACGTGGGCGTCGTACCCGCGCTACACGACGCTTAAGGAGCCGACTCAGGAGTTCGCGGAACGGGCCCTCGCCGACGCGCGAATGATCCATGAACGGGTCACCGCCGAGATAGCCCGTCGCGGTTTGGCGATGGAGTAAAGAGAGTTTGCGCGACCTCGGTCGATCCCCGCCGCGCTGACTACCATCGGTGTCATGACCACGCAACTGGCGCCGAGCCAAGACGTGAACACGGCCATCCAGGAGATGGTCGAGCTCATCGTCGAAGGCTGGAATCCGCAGCAGATCATCCTCTTCGGCTCCCGAGCCCGAGGCGACTACGACGAACGCAGCGACGTGGACCTGCTGATCGTCCTGGATGAGGCTGTGGAACGCGCGGAGTTGAGCCGGCGGATCAGCGCCGAACTCTCGTGCACTGGGTTCGCCAGGGACATCATCATCAGCACCGCCGCCGACATCGTGCGCCAGGCGACCGTGATCGGCACGGTCGAGCGCGCCGCCCTGATCGATGGCCGCACGCTCTACGTCCGCGGCAGAGGAGACCCGGTGATGGAGCAGTTCGCTCAACTCATGCATCGCGCGGACGAAGACCTCAGAATGGCCGAAGCCGGCTTGGCCCTCAGTCCGCCGCCACTGTCGGCGGTTTGCTACCACGTGCAGCAGGCGGTCGAGAAGGCGATCAAGTCGGCCTTGATGGTGGACAGGATCACCTATCCGTTCCCGCACGACCTGGAGCAATTGCTGCCGCTCGTGCCCGCCGCCTGGGACATCGACGGGATCATCGCCGATCCCAAAGAGCTGAGCACGTGGGCGTCGTACCCGCGCTACACGACGATCAAAGAGCCGAGTCGGGAATTTACAGAACAGGCCCTCGCCGACGCGCGAATGATCCATGAACGGGTCACCGCCGAGATAGCCCGTCGCGGTTTGGCGCTGGAGTAGGGCGCAGCCAAGATTGCGCAATCCCGGCTGAGCGAATGACGCCAGTAAACGCATTCTGTTTTGCCTAGACTCGTCGATAACAGAGGCGAGCAGGCTGAGTATGCCGCTCGCTGGAGAAGGATCGATCGTGAGAAAGCGAAACTACTGGACCCGCATGAGTCACCGCCGACTCTCGCGCCGAGCCCTGCTGCGCGCGAGCTCGCGCGCCGGCGTCGGCGCGGCCGGACTCGCGCTGGTCGGCTGCGGCGATGACGATGACGACGACCAGCAGGCCGTCGTGCAGGTCCAACAGCAGCAGGAACAGCCCCAGCCCGAGCCCGCTGAAGAGCAGCAGGCCGTGCAGCAGCAGCAACAACAAGTGCAGCAGCAGGCGATGCAGCAGGAACAAGCGGAGCAGCAAGCCGAACAGCAGGCTCAGCAGGTTGAGCAGCAGGAGGCCCAAGAGGGCACAGTCGAAGCAATTGAGCGCGAGGAGGCTGAAGAGGACGTTGAGGCGGCCGAACCCGAAATCGACCTCGAGGCCACACTTAACCTGGCCACTGGTCGCTACACTGCCGGACTCGACGGACAGCGCTCAGGATCGCAGACGAACTACGTCAATTCATCCACGGTCTTCGACTCCGCGATGAACAATCATCCCGAAACGGCTGCGCTGGAGGCCAACCTGGTCGAGAGTGTCGAACTGATCGATCCGACGAATCTGATCTTCCACGTGGCGCAAGGAATCAACTTCCATTCCGGCACGCCGTACACGGCGCACGACCTCCAGTTCAATTGGGAGCGCGTCTCATCGGCGGCTGAGTATCACCAGGGCGGCGAGACCAGCGATCACCCGAACGGATGGGGCTCGGCGCGGCAGACGTTCGGCACCGAGAACTTCGCTAGCTACGGTCTGATCGACGACTACTCCATTGCCGTCGAGACCCCGGCCCCGAATGCCTCACTGGTCGCATCGATCACCGGCGGTGCCGTGGTGCAGCATTCGAAGGAATTCGTTGAAACCAACGGCGACGAATACGTTGACACGGTCCAGGCTGTGGGGACCGGGCCGTTCGTGTTCCAGGAGCACCTCCCCGACGTCGGCTTCAACTACACCCGCTACGAGGGCTATCACAAGGACCGCGACGCCCTGGCCGGGCCGCGCTTGGCCTGGTACAAGGACCTGCACGTACGGCTCCGCCCCGAACCTCTGGCCCAGATTGCAGGCATCGAAGCCGGCGAGATCGACGCTGCCTACAACCTGCCCACCGATGTGGTCGCGCCCTACGACGGCGATGACAGGTTCAAGGTGCTCTATGGGCCGTCGGGTAACCCCACCCACAACATCATGTTCAACACCCACGACGCAGTGGACGAGGTCGACGGCGTCCCCAACCCATTCCTCGACATCCGCGTGCGCGAGGCGGCCAATATCGCGATCAACCGCGAGGCCATCATCGAAGGGTTGCTCACTGGTGTCGAAGAGCCGTCCTACGGCGTCTACAAAGGCACGATCGGCTTCCCCAAGGAAGCGTTGGAGGCGCGCCGACACCCCTACGACCCCGAAAGAGCCAAGCAGCTGCTCGCTGAGGCCGGCTACCCCGACGGGATCGACGTCGATCTGCACATCGTGACCGACTTCCAGGTGATCGTGCCGACGATGGCGCTGATCGTGCAGCAGGATCTGGAGGCCGTAGGCATCCGCACCACCATCGTCGAATACCTCAGCTCGGAGTACTTCGCCGAGGTACGGACCTTCTCCAAGCCGGGCATGTTCTACTTCTTCAGCAATGCCTCGGCTGAGCCGGAGTCGGTGATTGGGGCCGAGATTAGCGAGACCGGCTTCTACTCCGTGTCGGTTTACCCGGAGACCGAGATTCACGAGCTCTATCTCGCCCAGAAGCAAGCGATGGTGCCGACGGAGCGCGCAGAGTTGATCGAGCAGCTCTACACGTTGTTCTACGACAACTACTCTTGGCTCTTCCTCACCGAGGTTTCGGCGGCGTCGATTACCGCAGCGCACATCAACTGGCCGGTCGGTCCGGCCGAGCTGCGCGGCGAAGGCACGCTGACCAAGATCCAGAAACTGAAGACGGCCTAGCGGCCTGAATCAGCCCGAACGGACGCGAGCGGAACGACGGCTCTCACTCCCTCGTTCCGCTCAAATCCGTCCGAATTCGAACAGATCCGAACATCTCCGGGAGCGAATCCGGCTTCCCTCAGTGTTGATCGGCCCCTGCTACGCCTGCTTGATCCTGGCCGAAGCTGTCGAGATGCAATCCAACTTCCCCCCCTCGCTGGTGGTGCGGGGGAGACTGGAATCAGCTGGCGTGTGGGGATGCGATCCATGATCGTCTAAACTCTTGCAAACACATGTGAGCACGCTTCCGATGCGTGCTTTCACCAGGAGGTACCTGAATGCAGAAGCGAAACTATTGGACCCGCATGAGTCACCGCCGACTCTCGCGCCGAGCCTTGCTGCGTGCGAGCTCGCGCGCGGGCGTCGGCGCCGCAGGACTCGCCCTGGTCGGCTGCGGCGATGATGACGATGACGACCAGCAGGCCGTAGTTCAGGCCGAGCCTCAGGAGCAGCAGCAAGAACAGCCTCAGCCGGCCGCCGAGCAGCAGGTCCAGCAGCAGCAACAGCAGCAGGCCATGCAGCAGGAACAAGCGGAGCAGCAGGCCGAGCAACAGGCGCAGCAGGTCGAGCAGCAGGAGGCCCAAGAGGGCACGGTCGAAGCGATTGAGCGCGATGAGGCTCAGGAAGACGTTGAGGCGGAAGAGCCCGAGATCGACACCGAGGCCACACTCTACGTCGCCACTTCGCGCTACACGGCGGGCCTCGACCCACAGCGTTCCGGGTCGCAGACCAACTACATCAATGGCGCCTGCACGTTCGAGTCGGGCATGTCGAACCACCCAGAGACCGCCGCGCTGGAACCCAATCTGGTCGCCGGCATCGAGATCGTGGACCCGACCAACCTGATCATGCACGTCACCGATGACGCGCTGTTCCACGACGGTTCGCAGTACACGGCGCGCGACCTGGAGTTCAACTTCCAGCGTGTGGCGTCGGACGCTGAGTATCACCAGGGTGGCGAAGCGAGCGACCACCCCAACGGCTGGGGCACGGCTCGAGGTACGTTCGGCACAGGAAACTTCGCCAGCTACAGCGTCGTCGACGACCTCACCTTCCGCGTCGAGACCCCGGCCCCCAACGCCTCGCTGGCCGGTTCGATCATGTCCGGCGCCGTCCGCCACATGTCCAAGGCGTACGTGGAGGAGCACGGCGACGAGCACGTAGACACCGTCAACGCGGTGGGGACCGGTCCGTTTGTGTTCCAGTCGCACACGCCCGACGTCGGCTTCAACTGGACTCGCAACGACCAGTACCGGCGCGGCCGCGACGGCCTCGTCCTGCCGCGTCTGCCCTGGTTCAAGGACCTTGACGTCAAGATCCGCCCCGAGCCGCTGGCTCAGCTCGCGGGGATCGAGGCTGGCGAAGTCGACGTCGCCTACAATCTGCCGACCGACATCGTCGCGCCCTACGAGGGCAACGACGCCTTCAAGATCCTCTACGGCCCCGCCGGCAACCCGACCCACCACATCATGTTCAACACGCATGACAACGTGGACGAGGTCGACGGCGTGCCCAACCCGTTCCTCGACATCCGCGTACGCGAGGCGGCCAACCTGGCGATCAACCGCGAGGCGATCATTGAGGGTCTGCTGACCGGCTCCGAGCAGCCGTCCTACGGTCCCTACAAGGGCACCATCGGCTTCCCCAAGGACGCGCTTGAATCGCGCTATCACGGGTACGACCCGGAGCGCGCCAAGGCTCTGTTGGCTGAAGCTGGCTACCCGGACGGCATCGACGTCGACCTGCACATCGTGACCGACTTTCAGGTCATCGTGCCGACCATGGCACTGGTCATTCAGGAGGACCTCGAGGCGGTCGGTATCCGCACCAAGATCGTCGAGTACCTCTCCAGCGAGTACTTCGCCGAAGTGCGTACCTTCTCCAAGCCCGGCCTGTTCTGGTTCTTCACCAACAGCATCGCCGAGCCGGAGACGGTGATCGGCTCCGAGATCAACGAGGAAGGCTTCTACGCCGTCTCCGTTTACCCCGAGACCGAGATCCAGGAGCTGTACATCGCGCAGAACCAGGCAATGGATCCGGGCGAACGTGCCGCATTGCTCGAAGACTTCTACGTCACCTTCTACGACAACTTCTCGTGGATCTTCCTGACCGAGGTCTCCTCAGCGTCGGCCACGGCGGCCAACATCAATTGGCCGGTCGGCCCAGCCGAGCTTCGCGGCGAGGGCAGCCTGACCGCGATCCAGAAGCTGAAGACGGCCTAGCCGCCCGAACGGATGCGAGCGGAATGCGGGTTCCCCGCCCAAATTCCGCTCGTATCCGTCCAGAATCGTCCGGATTCGTCCAAAACCGTCCACCCACGGAGCGAATATGCTGTCCCTGACCGCAGAACAGCTCGATCACTTCGAGACCTTCGGCTTTCTCGCGGTTGAGGACGTGTTCGACCCTGCTGAGGTCATCGCTCCGGTCATGGCTGAGTACGCGGGCGTGCTCGATACGCTCGCGCACGAGTTGCACCGGCAGGACGCGCTCTCCGACGCCTACGACAACCTGCCCTTCGGAGAGCGGGTGTCGCAGGTCTACGTCGAATCGCAGAAGGTGTACGCCCAGTACTTCGACTTCTCCCTGCCCCAGCGGGGAATCAAGGCGGATACCCCGTTCTGGGCGGGCCCGGCGGTCTTCCGCGCGCTCACCAATCCCTCACTGCTGGACACTGTGGAGTGCTTCATCGGTCCCGAGATCTACTCGAATCCCGTGCAGCACGTACGGGTGAAGGTGCCGGAGTCGATCGCCCCGCGCGACGCCGACGGCAACGTGATCTACGGAGCCACCCCCTGGCACCAGGACGCCGGCGTGGTCAACGCCTCCGCCGACGACACTGACATGCTCACCGTCTGGTTCCCGCTAATGGACACCGATGCGCAGAACGGCTGCCTCCAGGTCATCCCCGGCTCGCACCGAGGCGAAGTGCTGACCCACTGCTCCGGCGTCCAGGGACTCAACATCCCCCAGAGCATCCTGCCCGCCGGCGGCGCAGGACGGGCCGTCCCCCTGCCCGCCGGCGGCTGCCTCTTCCTCCACCGCCGCACCGTCCACGCCGCCCTGCCCAACCTCAGCGACCGCATCCGCTGGAGCTTCGACCTGCGTTACCACCCGCCCGGCCAACCCACCGGCCGCGAAGCCTTCCCGGGCTTCGTCGCCCGCTCCCGCCGCGATCCCGATTCGGTCTTGTCCGACGCGAGTCAGTGGCGCCAAATGTGGCTCGCCGCCCGCGCGAAGCTCGCCAATCAGCCTGATCCCGAATACAACCGCTGGTCGCTGGACGACGAAGTCTGCGCCTGAGGGCGGGGTTCGTTGGTAACTCAGGAGAGGTTGCGCATGACGATCATGGAGCATCCTGCTGACGCCGCTCAGCGCGCGGAGAATGATGCCCTCTACGCCGCATTTCTACGCGGCGAGTCGATCAGGGACCGGCGTCCGAACCTCTTCCGCTGGTCGTGGTGTGGTCGCTTGCCCTACGAGGAGGCGGAGCGGTTGTTGCCCGAAGACGAGTTGGACGATCTCTGCGATCTGCTGCGTCATCTGCAAGAAGATGCCGTGTTTGCGCGGGCCTATGCAGTGAGCGAAGCCTATCGGGAAGGGTGGATTACCACCCTCGAGGAGCGCAATTGGCTACGGCGCGAATGCGAGCTTACCGAGCTCACCGAACAGTCGGCGGAAGAAGCGGCGCAGATGCAGGCCTGGCTCGGGGGCGAACGAATCGAGCACGAGATTGAGCGGCTCGCCTGTTGGGCGCGTGACGCAAGAATCGATTGGGACGTACTTGACCGTCGAATCACCGATGACGAATTCCGGCGGATGCTAGCGCTGGCCGACCCGGACGAACTAGTTCGTTTAGAGGCTCTGGATCGCGAGATTGCCGAGACGGCCAACGAGTGAGCCACCGGGTAATCTGGACGAACAGGGCCCGGCGTCAACTGAGGCGTCTGCCGCGCGAGGTTCAGCCGTCCGTGCAGAGCACCTGCGAGGCGCTCGCCGAGCAACCTCGGCCTGATGGGGTCAAGAAGAAGCAGGGTTATCGCAATCGCTGGGAAATCAGGATTCGATATCGCTACCGCGCCGATTTTGAAGTGAACGACGACGAACTCACCGTGCGGATACTCGAAGTCTATGCACGGAAAGAAGGCCATGGTCTCCGACGCTCATGACCACAGAAACCCAACTCCTCGAAACCGCCCGCAAGTACTCCTTCGGCGGACGCATGGACAAATCCGGCGTTGGCCCCGTCTTCGTGCGCGGCTCCGGCTCCGAAGTCGAAGACGCCAACGGCCAGACTTACCTCGATTTCAACTCCGGCCAGATGTGCGCCTGGCTCGGACACAACCACCCCAAGATCACCGCAGCCGTCGCCGAAGCCTGCGCCACGCTGCTCCACGCCCATTCCTCCTACTACAACGACAAGGAGATTGAGCTGGCCGAACGGCTCGCTCAGCTGCTGCCCAATCCGCTGCAAAAGTCGATGTTCCTCCAATCCGGCGCGGACGCGAACGAGGCGGCGATCAACATCGCACGGAAGTACACGGGCGGGTTCGAGATCGCCTCGCCGCATGTCTCATTTCACGGCATGTCGGATACCACCCGCGCGCTCACCTACGCAGGCTGGCACGCGGGCTACGGGCCGCCGCAGGCCGGGACGATGGCGATGCTCGCGCCCTACTGCTACCGCTGCCCAATTGGACTACAGCCGGAAACCTGCGACATCGCCTGCCTTGATGCGAGTTTTGAGCTGATCGATGCGCAGACGACCTCACGCCCGGCGGCGGTACTGACTGAACCGCTCTTCAGCGCCGGCGGCGTGATCGAACCGCCGAACGGCTGGCTGTCCCGACTCCAGCACGAGTGCTACGAGCGCGAAATGCTGCTGATCCTGGACGAGGAGCAGACCGGTCTGGGCAAGCTGGGAACGATGTTCGCGTTCGAGGACGAAGGTGTGGTTCCCGACCTCATCACGCTCGCCAAGCACTTCGGCGGCGGCGTCTGCATCTCCTCGGTCAGCACCTCCGCCGAGATCGAGCAGGCGGTCGTCGCCGACGAGTTCATCGTCACCCACTCGCACTCCAACGACCCGCTCGCTTGCGCCGCGGGCACAGCGACACTCGATGTAGTCCAAGAGGAAGACACGCCGGGCAAGGCGAAGCGGCTGGGCGGTTACCTGAAGACGAGACTCAACGAGCTCGCCGATCGCTTCGACCTGATCGGCGACGTTCGCGGTCGCGGCTTGCTACAGGGGATTGAGCTGGTGCGAGATCGGCGGAGCAAAGAACCGGCCACCGACGAGGGACGGCGAATCGCGGATCGGTGTCTTGAGAACGGCCTCATCTTCAGTCAGCGGCGCGGTGGTTCAGTGCTCCGCTTCGTCCCCCCATTGAGCACGACGGAGGCGCAGCTCGATCGAGCGGTGGACATCCTCGAAGACGCGATTGAGCAGGTGAGCTAAGCACTCGGCGCGCACGCACGCATCACTGCCCGCGTCGCCTCAAGACCGGGACGCGCCGCTACCACTCGAACGATTGCGGTATCCAGACCGTCCGCCAGCGCCTCGAAGGCCGCTTTCGCTCCAGCTGCATTGCCGTAGTAGCCGACGCGGGTCAAGAGTTCCTCCGAAGCAGCGGCCGCCACCTCGTCCGCCGAGGCCCCGCGATGGCGCATGTCGTCCAGCGACGCCAGCTCGTCCGTGAAGCCCATCCGCTCGAAGTGCGCCCGATAGGCGAACTTGCGCAGCCGCTCGCTAGGCACGCTCTGCCCCAGCGCATAGCCCAGCATCGACTTTGCATATGACATCCGCGCGGTCTCAATATCGTCGTCCACGCAGATGCGGATGTATTCGACCAGCTGTACATCTTCGGGACCCTTGCCGGCTTTGGCTGCGCCTTCGTTGAGACGCTCGCGGCTCCATTGCACCCGCTCCGAGTCGCACCAATTCAACACTGCTCCGTCGCCCACCTCGGCGCCAAGCTGGATCATCTGCGGGCCAAGCGCGCCTACGAACACGGGCGTCGGCGGCGGACGGAAGCCCAGTTGCACGCCGTCGTACTGGAACGACTCGCCCTGGATCGTGACGGACTCGCCCGCCAGCAGTCCCTTGACTGCCGAGACGTATTCGCGCATCACGCCAAGCGTGGAGCGGCGGGGTAGCCCGAGCTGGCGGCGAGCGTCGGCGCGATAGATCCCACCGGAGCCGATGCCAAGACTGAACTTGCCGCCGCTCTGTGCGGCGACGGTACCGGCGCTCATGGCGAAGGCGACGGGCGAGCGATAGGCGATCGGGCAGACGCCGATCCCGGTCGCCAGCCCGCTCGCCTGATAACGCAATGCGCACAACTGAAACGAATCCAGCCCCGCGCCTTCCGGCGTCCACAGACTCTGGTAACCAAGCTCTGCCGCCTCGCGCGCGAGTGTTTGCTGATCCTCGAAGCTCAGACCCAGCGAGAAGTCCAATCCCAGCCCGATCTGTCCAATTGCCATCACACCCCGCCTTATCATGACCACTAGTCCGCCTGCGCAGGCTACTGTGCTTGATTTCGCTTCCTGAAAGGACACTCTCGTGCCAGCAGTTGTCAACACGAAATACGGCCAACTCCAGGGGCAGACCGAGGACGATCTGCATGTCTTTCGAGGCGTGCCGTTCGCAGCGCCGCCGGTCGGGGAGCTGCGCTTCCGCGCACCGCGGCCGCCTGAGCCGTGGGACGGCATTCGCGAGGCGAACGAAGTCGGGGCCGGCTCGATCCAGACATTCGTCCAGGGCCTCGAGCTGCTCGGAGCCTGGGAGATGCCGGTCGACGAGGACTGCCTCACGCTTAACATCTGGACGCCGGGCCTGGACGACGCCAAGCGTCCGGTGATGTTCTGGATTCACGGCGGCGGGTTTGCGGCCGGGTCCGGGGCGACGCCGATCTACGACGGCCAGCACCTCGCCCGTCGCGGCGATGTCGTCGTGGTCACGATCAACTATCGGCTCGGTGCCTTGGGCTATCTCTACAACCAGGCGCTGACCGACGGCGACGATCCGCACAGCGGCAACTACGGAATGCGCGACCAAGTGGCGGCGCTGGAGTGGGTGCGAGATCATATCTCCGCATTCGGCGGCGACCCGAACAACGTCACGATCTTCGGCGAATCCGCCGGCGGCATGAGCGTGGGCGTGCTGATGGGCGCGGCCGAGGCCGAGGGTCTGTTCCAGCGTGCGATCCCACAGTCGGGCGCGGGACACCACTCGCTTCCGGTTGACGTGGCTGAGGAAGTCTGCCGGCGCTTCTGCGCGGTCCTCGAGGTGAGCCCCGACGACGCCGACTCGCTGCGCAGCATTCCCGCACAGGACATTCTCGACGCTCAGCTCGCGTTGCAGGCCGACCCGGAGTCGGCGACATTGACAGGGCGATACCTGATGCCGTTCTCGCCGGTGGTCGAGGGCGGATTCCTGGAGACGCTGCCGATCGAGGCGGTGCGCAACGGCCGCAGCAAGGATGTCGATCTGCTCTGCGGGACGATCGAGGACGAGTGGACGCTGCTGGCCGCGCTCGGCGGCGTGAATGAGATGGATGAGACCGGCGCTCGGGGAGCGCTGGCTGTGACATCCGGTGATGCCGAGACCGCCGACCGGCTGTACGAGCACTACCGCGACACGCGCGCGGCGCGCGGCGCAGGCTCCGACCCGCTCACCGTCTTCGATTCGGTGATGACCGACTACGTATTCCGCATCCCCTCCGACCGTCTGCTCGACGCGCACAGCGCCCTCGATGGAGACGGGCAGACATACGCCTACCTCTTCAACCAGCAGTCGCCCGCTCTGGACGGACGCCTGCGCGCGCCCCACGCCATCGATATCCCCTTCGTCTGGGGTACCTGCGACGCGATGCGCGTCTTCGTCGGCGATGACCCGCAGACCGACCAACTCACCGGCTTCGTGATGGACGCCTGGATTGCATTCGCGCGAACTGGGAACCCGAGCACCGGCGCACTCCCCGGCTGGCCGCAGTACCGGGCCGACCAGCGCTACACGATGGCGCTCGGCCCGGACGTGAAGACACTGCGCGTGGATCGCGAGGAAGAGCGCGAGATCTGGAGCACGGATCTGCTCGAATAGGAACGCGACATGGCTTCGAATCCGACCACTGCTCAGACCCAGAAGGGAACCTTGCGGGGACAGATCGAGGACGGTATCCACGTCTTTCGCGGCGTGCCCTTCGCGCAGCCTCCCGTCGGTGAGCTGCGCTGGCGCCGTCCGCAGCCGGTGGAGCCGTGGGCCGGAGTCCGCGGCGCCCTGGAGTTCGGCCCGATCTCAGCCCAGCCGCCGCGGCCTGCCGCCGGGCCGTTCGCCGGCATCATGGGCCACAGCCAGGAGCGCATGTCGGAAGACTGCCTCTATCTCAACATCTGGACGCCCGGCCCCGACGACAACCGGCGACCGGTCATGCTCTGGATTCACGGCGGCGGGCTGTTCAGCGGATCGGGCTCGTCGCCCGCTTACAACGGTGGCCCACTCGCCGCTCGCGGCGATGTGGTGATCGTCACGATCAACTACCGTCTGGGCGCGCTCGGTTACCTGCCCGACCCGGTACTCAGCGACGGCGACGAGGCAGAGGGCAACTTCGGCTTCCACGACATGATCGCCGCGCTGAAGTGGGTGCGAGACGAGATTGCCGCCTTCGGCGGCGATCCGTCCAACGTGACGATCTTCGGCGAGTCGGCCGGAGGCATCGCGGTTGCGATGCTGCTCGGATCACCGCTCACAGAGGGCCTCGTTCAGCACGCGATCATCCAGAGCGGCGCAGCCGATCGGCTCCATACGCGCGAGTCCGTCGCTGAGATGCTGCCCTACTTCTACCGCGAGCTGGGGCTGGAGCAGCCGTCGGCGGACGAGTTGCGGTCGCTGCCGGTTGAGAGCCTGCTGCGCGCGCAGAGCGCGCTGATGGCCGCTGACCCGGCGGTCAACCCGGCCGGGGGGCTGCACGGACTCTTCAACGCCATCATCGAGGACGACTTCCTCGACGCTGTCCCGCTCGAAACCGTGCCACTCGGTCGCGGCGGCGATGTCGATCTACTGGCAGGCACGAACCGCGATGAGCTGACGCTGCTTTCGGCGATGTCCGGTCTGTCAGAGCTGAACGAGGAACGGGCCCTGGAGTTGCTGGCGCCGTTGGTCGGCGGCGGCGAACGCGCCGGGGAGTGCTACGAGCGGTACCGGGCGCTGCGAGTCCAGCGCGGCGAGACGATCGATCCGCTCGCGGTTTACAACGCGGTCATGACCGACCGTCAGTACCGAGGTTCGACCCGCCGTCTGCTCAACGCGCACGCGGGCGCAGCCGGCGGAACCTACGCCTACCTGGTCGAACAACAATCACCGATGTTCGAGGGCCGCCTGGGATCGCCGCACGCGATCGACGTACCGCTGATCTGGGGAACGACCGGGCTAACGCGAGACTTCGTCGGCGACGACCCGCAGGTCGACCAGCTCAGCGGCTTCATGATGGACGCCTGGATCAACTTCGCCCGGACCGGCAATCCGAGCACAAGTTCGCTGCCGGGCTGGCCCCAATACCGAGCCAACCGGCCCTACACGATGGTCTTCGGTCCGGATGTGCGGACGGTCACCGCAGAGCGGGAGGAAGAGTTGGCGCTCTGGCGCTGACGGCCGTTGTTACAGGCCACGCACATCCACAAAGTGACCCGCGACCGCCGCCATCGCTGGACATGCCCGGTGCGCCCGACCGCTAGGCTCCTGCCGACCCTCAAAGCTCCGATTGCTCGTAGAGGCGCATAGTTTCTGCGGACTCAGGATGTCGGGGTTCATACCCAGGCACATCGAGCACCCCGGGTCGCGCCAAATCTGGCCCACCAACCTGTTGGAGCAAGGGTTGCCGCTAGTCCGTCGCCTGCAACGTGAGCTCGGCCTGCATGTCCCAGATTTCGCGCAGGACTTCCTTCATGTCATGTCGAGCAATGGCCGCTAGGCGATCTCCTGCCAGGAACTTATAGGCGAGCTGCTCCGCCCGCTCGTAGTCGTGCGCCATGAAGTAGCAGGAAACGGCGCTGACTGCGGTAATCCCAAATGTCTCAGGCTTGTCCGCCCCCAGATCGGCGAGCGCGCGTTGTTCCGACTGCGCCGCTTCTCGATACAGCTTGCGCGCCAGCCCAGGATCGCCGAATCGATCTTCGAGTTCAGCATTGCCGAACAGTTCTTCGCTCTTCCGGTGGTGTTCGAGCCAAGTCATTCGACATCCAGACTTGCGAACCGAATCGTTCGAGCGCGAAATCCGACGACGATCGCCATACCCGCAGTGTAGAGATCGCCGCGACGAAGTTGTTGCAGCTTCTGAGCAAGTCGGCGTTCGATCTCAGGTTCCCCTCCACGATCCACACCGGATACTTCCAGCCTCAGTCGTTGCTCGATGTCGGGAACATCCACGCGACTCGGAGTGAGGATGTAATCGGCGCCGCTTCCCCGCCACGCGCGACTGAAGGCAATGAGACTGTGCGCCGTCGACACGTAAGCGAGCGCCACAGCAATCGCTCCAGCCTCAATCACGTCCATCTGATTGCTCCAGGCCAAGCGCTGTCGCGCAGTCGTCCGCTTCCAGGCGAGGAACACGTCGTCCCGCCGAGCTTCGCCCCTTGCCGTGAACTGAATCGGCGATTCATGATGGCGATCAAGGCAGACCGCCGCTGCCTCGGAATAGGCCGAAGCAACCGGCACGGTTAAGCCGGGGTGTTCAGCAGCAAGATCGCGAAGACTGAGCGTTAACCGCACCTGCGCGACCCTACAGCCCCCGAACATCTACGAAGTGACCCGCCACCGCCGCTGCCGCCGCCATTGCCGGACTCACCAGATGCGTCCGACCGCCCGGGCCTTGCCGGCCCTCGAAGTTGCGGTTGCTGGTTGAGGCGCAGCGTTCCTGGGGGCTGAGGATGTCGGGGTTCATGCCCAGGCACATTGAGCAGCCGGCGTCGCGCCACTCGAAGCCGGCGTCGCGGAACTGATCGGCTAGACCTTCGGCTTCGGCCTGGATTTTGACGAGGCCGGAGCCGGGGACGACCATCGCATTGACGCCTGCGGCGACCTTGCCGTCGCCGATGGCGGCCGCGGCTGCGCGCAGATCCTCGATCCGTCCGTTCGTGCAGGAGCCGATGAAGACGCGATCGATGGCGATGTCGGTGATGTTGGTGCCGGCCGTTAGGCCCTGGTAGGCGAGTGCGCGTTCGGCGGACTCTTGCGCCGAGGCCGTCGCCAGACTGGCAGGATCGGGAATGCTGCCCGTCACCGGAGCGCTCTGGGCGGGATTCGTGCCCCAAGTCACGAATGGCGCGATCTCCGCGCCCTCAATCACGACTTCCTTGTCGAATACGGCATCGTCGTCGGTGACCAGTTCGCTCCAACGCGCGACCGCCTCGTCCCAGGCGTCACCGCTTGGAGCGTGGGTGCGGCCCTTGACGTAGGTGATCGTGGTCTTGTCCGGCGCGACCAATCCGGCGCGGGCGCCGCCCTCGATCGTCATGTTGCAGACTGTCATCCGCCCGTCCATCGAGAGGTTCTTGATCACGTCGCCCCGATACTCGATCACGTGCCCCACACCGCCGCCGGTACCGATCGTGTTGAGGATCGTGAGAATTACATCCTTAGCGGCGCAGCCGGCCGGAAGCTCGCCCGTCACTTCAACCGACATCTGCTTGAGCGGAGCTTGCGGCAGCGTCTGAGTGGCGAGTACGTGCTCGACTTCCGACGTGCCGATCCCGAAGGCCAGCGCTCCTAGCGCGCCGTGCGTGGAGGTGTGACTGTCGCCGCAGACGATGGTGAGGCCGGGCTGTGTCAAGCCCTGCTCCGGGCCGATGATGTGGACGATGCCTTGGCGCGGGTCGAGCGTGTCGTAGAGCGGCACGCCGAACTCCTCGCAGTTCGCCCGCAACGCCTCGACCTGCTGCTGCGAGAGCGGATCGGCGAACGGCTCGATCCGAGTGTCGGTGGGGACGTTGTGATCCTGCGTCGCCAGGGTCAAGTCCGGCCGCCGTACCTGCCGACCTGTCAGCCGCAGACCCTCAAAGGCCTGCGGCGACGTCACCTCATGTACCAGGTGCAGGTCGATGTACAGCAGGTCGGGTTCCCCATCCGCCTGGCGAATCAGGTGCTCGTCCCAGATCTTCTGCGCAACGGTACGTCCGGCCATGGTGGTCTCCTGCTCTGGAATGTCGGTCTCAGCGATCATCTTACGCGCAGCCGACACAGCGCCCGCCCCACCGACCTACCATGAAGCCCGAACCAGGAGCGCGCCATGACCACTCCCGCGTCCGATGTCGATGTCAGCCCGATGGTCTTCACCGAGTTCGTCTCGAACGGGAAGCGATATCGCACTGAGCGACCGCTCGTCTTCACGTTCGAGTACTCGGAAGAAGACGGCGTTGGCCTCTACCTCTTCGAGGGCGAGTACAACATCATGCACGGCGCAGAGACGCGTGAAGAATGCTGGGACATCATCGACGACTCGCTGGGATTCCTCTGGCGGGAGTTCGCCGAGAGCTCGTCAGAGAAGATGACGTTGGGCGCGAAGGATCTCGGTGAGGACTTGCGCCAACGTTTCCAGTTGGTCACAGATGCCACGTAGAAGACGAGAAGTCTTGCGCGGCCTTCGTCGCAAGGGTTTTCGCGAGGTCAACGCGCGTCATTTGCAGCTGAGGTACTTCAGCGTCGACGGAGAAGAGACTGAAGCATTCACCGTCGTGTCCCACGGCGCTGACCGCGACATCAGCGACCAGCTCCTCGCCTCAATGGCTCGCCAACTCCGCCTCAACCGCCGTCAGTTCGACCGCCTGATCGACTGCGACCTCTCCCAGGCCGACTACGAAGCGATGATGCGCCGTGACGGGTTCATCCGCTGATCCCGTCGCGGCGCGAGTAATGCAGTTACGGCGTGCGTTCCTGCGTCGCGGCGGCAGAGGCTCCCGCCGCTCCTGCGACATGGCGGTTGATCGCGTTGATGTAGGCCCGCGCACTGGCGACCAGGATGTCCTGGTCGGAGGCGCGTCCGGTGTGGGTGGCGCCGTCGATCAGGGTGCGGATCGTGACCTCGCCCTGCGCGTCCAGACCCTCGGTCACGCTGGAGACGCTGTACTCCTCCAGCTCGTCGGCGACGCTGGTGAGTTCGCGGATCGTTTGATAGATCGCATCGACCGGCCCCGAACCCGTGCGCGAGCCTGAGACCTGTTCGCCCTCCGGCGAGCGCAGCGTGATCGTCGCCGAGGGTTGGCTGGACGTACCCGCTGTGATGTCGATGGCGACGAGCTCCCAGCCCTCAGTCACCTGTCCGAGCCGATCGAGCACGATCGCTTCGAGGTCGCGATCGTCGACGACGGTCTTGCGGTCGGCGAGTTGCTGGAAGCGGTCGAAGGCCGAGCTGAACTCATCGCCTTCGAGATCGAAACCGAGGTCTTCCAGGCGTGAGCGGAAGCCGGCCCGCCCCGACAGCTTGGAGAGCACGAACTGCGATCCCTCGACCCAACCGACCTCCTTGGGATCCATGATCTCGTAGGTCTCGCGCATCTTGACCACGCCGTCCTGGTGGATGCCGGACTGGTGGCGGAAGGCGTTGAGGCCGACGATCGCCTTGTTCGGCTGCACGTGCATCCCCGCGAATTCCTGCACCATCCGCGACGCGGGAACTAGGTATTGCGGGTCAACCCCGATCTCGACGCCGAGATGGTCGGCGCGGGTGCGGATCGCCATCACGGTCTCTTCGAGCGAGGTATTGCCGGCGCGTTCGCCCAGACCGTTGATCGTGCATTCCACCTGCCGCGCCCCGGCGCGAACGGCGGCCAGCGAGTTGGCGGTGGAGAGTCCGAGGTCGTTGTGGCAGTGCACCGAAACGACCACGTTGTCCGCGCCGGGCACGTCTTCGAGGATGCCCTGGATGAAGCGCGCGAACTCATCGGGAATCGCGTAACCGACGGTGTCGGGGATGTTGATCGTGGTCGCGCCCGCCTCAATCACCTCGCGCAGCATCCGGCGGACGAAATCGACGTCCGAGCGGGTCGCGTCCATTGGCGAGAACTCGACATCGCTGACGTACTTCTTGGCCCGGGCGACCATCTCGCGGGCCTGCTGGAGGACGGTCTCGCGGTCCTTGCGCAGTTGGTGGGCGATGTGGATGTCGGAGGAGGAGAGGAAGACGTGAATGCGCGGGTTCTCACCGTCGCGGATCGCCTCCCAGCCCTGGTCGACATCATTCGGGACAGCGCGGCAGAGCGACGCGATCTGGGTACCGCGCACTTCGCGCGCGATCCGGTTCACGGCGTCGAAGTCGGCCGGCGAGGCGGCGGCGAAGCCGGCCTCGATGCAATCGACGCCCATCCGCTCGAGCAGCTTTGCAATCTGCAACTTCTCCTCGGCGGAGAAGGAAACGCCGGCGGCCTGTTCGCCGTCGCGCAGGGTCGTATCGAAGATTCGGACTCGGTCAGCCATAGTGGGAACTCCTGTAGTCAGAGCAGAGATTCGCAGGAAAAAAGACGCGGCCGCCGGTGCCACGAATCGGGCGGCGGCCTCCCATCAGGCCCCGAGCACTCCGCAGGCGTGAGTCGCCCGCGGATCAGCTCCCTCTACTGCACACATCACCATGTTCCGCAGTATAGGGGGTGGAGGCGCGGGAAATCGCTCTGTGTCGGTTGTTCAGTGCTGGAGCGGCCCAGGAGGCTGCATCGCATATGATTGAAACAAGAGTCTCAATGGAGCGGGTGCGTCTGACCGGAGGAGAGGCGAGTTGGACGTACACTTCCGCACCGACGAGTTGCGCGAGTGCGCGGCAGATGTGAACAAGGCCACCAAGGCGTTTGGCCGGGCGGTAGGCCGAAAATACCAGGAGAGGGTGAGTTTTCTCATGGAGATTGAATCTACGCGGGAGATTCCGTCTTCTTGGCGATTTCATCCGCTGAGGCGAGATCGTGAGGGCCAGTTCGCAATTGACCTCAACAAGGACAAGGGCGTGCGCCTGATTATGACCTTCCCGAAACCTGGACTTCTCCGGGTCCAAGAAGTGAACACGGATCACTATGACTAGCGCTTCGGAGTCTGGCATTCTTCCGAGACAGGCCATTCATCCCGGCCGTTACGTGGTCGATGAGCTAGACGATCGTGGCTGGTCCTCTGAAGACCTGGCCAGCCGGATTGGGCGCTCATCGAAGTCCGTTGAGCGTGTTCTTCGAGGCCGCGCACCGATCACAAAGCCACTGGCAGACGACCTGGAGTCTGAGCTGGGGTTACCGGCAGCGGTGATGCGGAGGCTGCAGGAGAGTTACGAGGAGACCCTGAGCCGCCTTTTGGCAGAACCAGAAATGCGGGCCGACATCGAGCTGGTCAAAGAGCGAAATATTCCTTGGCGAGAGTTTGTCAAGCGCGGTTGGATGCGAAATCTAGGCACCGAAGTGGAACGCGTTGGCGAACTCCGTGTGCTGTATGACGTCGAAACCCTGAGTGAAGTTGAAACTGGGCGACACGAGGCTGCGTTTCGGATTACTCAGAAGACCAAGTTCGACCCATGGGCGCTCGCGGCTTGGCTTCAGCAAGGTGAGTGGCAAGTGATCGAGCGACGGTGGGACACGCAGACCAAACAATCGTCGACGTTCGATCCGATGCTGTTCGGCCAGAATCTCGGCAGAATTCGAGAGCTCACCTCTGAACCGGGGTTCTGGAAGCAGATGCAGTTACTCTGTGCGGCGGCCGGCGTCCACTTGGAGCTGGTACCGCATGTTCCCAAGTCCGGCGCTAACGGAGTCACCCGATGGATGGAAGATGGTCGCCCACTGATCCAGCTCAGCCTGTTCCGTGGCTGGGCCGATGTTTTCTGGTTCACCTTCTTCCACGAGGCGGCGCATGCGCTCAGGGAGCATCGCAGGAACATCTATATCAATTTGGACCGTGTGCCACGAGAGGATGACGCCGAGCGCGAGGCCGACGACTTCGCTCGCGATTTCCTGATTTCGCCCAAGGACTGGGAGCCCTTTTGGCATCACAAAACTTGCTCTCGCGTCAACATCAACCGGCTTGCGGATGATGTCGGCGTACATCCCGGCATAGTGGTCGGTCGACTCCAGCACGATCGCCTGATTCCTTACAGCGCGCACAACGACTTGCGCACCAAGCTCGAGTACAGCACGTTTGCTGCCGATTCCTCCTGATCAACGCGAAGGTCTCTACTGCCATCCGCTGAGTTCATTCTCGTCGCCCGAACCGGATCCGCTCGACACGCTCGCGCCGACTTCCGTATCCTGCTACGCAACTGACCGGTTGCCTATCCGCACCCGGTCTGGATCACCTGCACGGCAACGAGACTGAGGAGACTGACATGGCCAAATTCGACATCCTGATCCGCGGGGGCACCGTCGTCGACGGTACCCGCGTGCCCCGCTTCAAGGCGGATGTGGGGATCAAGGACGGAGTCGTCGCCCAGATTGGCGGCAAGATGGACCCGGCCGACGCCGACCAGGTGCTCGAAGCCGAGGGCCAGATCGTCGCACCGGGATTCGTTGACCTCCACACCCACTACGACGCCCAGATCCAATGGGACCCGTACTGCACGATCTCCGGCTGGCACGGCGTCACCTCGGTCGTGCTGGGCAACTGTGGATTCGGCTTCGCTCCGGTCCGCCCGGAGGAGCGCGACCGCTCGATGTTGACGATGTCTCGCACCGAGGCGATTCCGTTCGAGTCGATGAAGGAAGGCATGATCTGGGACTGGGTCTCGTTCCCGGAGTGGCTGGACACGCTCGACCGCATCCCCAAGGGCGTCAACTGCCTCAGCTACATGCCGATCGCCCCGCTGATGATCTGGGTGATGGGCCTCGAGGCGGCCAAGAACCGCCGCGCCACCGACGACGAGATCGCGGAAATGCAGCGCCTGCTGCATGAGGCGATGGACGCCGGCGCTTGCGGCTGGTCAACCCAGCGTTTGGGCGAGAACTCCGTCCAGGCCGACTACGACGGCACCCCGATGGTGACCGACATCATGTCGGACAACGAGTGTCTGGCGCTGGCCGAAGTCCTGCGCGACCGCGATGAGGGCTTCATCCAGATCACCCAGGCCACCGGCGACATCAAGTCCGACCTCGCCTTCGAGGCCAAGCTGGCTGAGGTTTCGGGACGCCCGATCCTGCACAACGTGATCGCGCCCAGCAGCCAGCGGCCGGATTCGCACACCAAGTCGCTCAAGTGGCTGGACGAGGCCAACGACCGCGGCGAGCGCATCTTCGGCCAGGCCTTCACCATCCGCTCGGCCTTCGCCTACACGCTCGAGGACTGGAACCTCTACGACTCCTCGCCGGCCTGGAACTACGCCACCACCGGCACAATCGAGGAGAAGATGCAGAAGTTCGCCGACCCCGACGTGCGCCAGCGCCTCAAGGCCGAGATGGACGACGCGATCGAGAAGCTCGGCCAGACCCAGGCCATCGGCGGCTCGATCGAGAAGGTCATGATCCAGCACCTTGAGGCCAAGCCCGAGCTGGAGGAGTACGTCGGTCTGACTCTCGCCGAAGTCGGCGAGAAGATGGGCAAGCACCCGATCGACGCGATGCTTGACCTGGCCCTGGCGACCGACCTCAAGGCCGAGTTCTTGACCGAGGTCACCAACGCCAACGAGGATCACATGGCCGAGATCATGGACTCGCCCTACACGATTCCGGGCGTCTCCGACGGCGGCGCGCACACCAAGTTCCTCACCGCCGGCTCCTACCCGACCGACTTCCTCATGTGGATGGTGCGCGACACCGGCCGCGTCAGCCTCGAAGAGGCCCACTACCGCCTCAGCTACCTGCCCGCCCGCGCCGGTGGCTTCACCAACCGCGGCGCCCTGGTCGAAGGCGCGCCCGCCGATGTCGTCGTCTACGACCTCGACGAACTCAAGCTCGACCCCGAGTTCCAGGGCGAGATCGTCTACGACTTCCCCGGCGGCGAATGGCGCCGAGTCCAGAAGCCGCACGGCTACAAGTGGATCCTGGTCAACGGCGAAGTCACGATGCAGGACGGCCAAGAGACCGGAGCAACCCCGGGCAAGTTGCTCCGCCACGGCCGCGGCTAAGTCCCGCCGTCTACCGTTCAGTCCCGCGCGGGCCGTTGCCATCCGGCAGCGGCCCGCGCTTGCAATACGGCAATACCCGCGCTTGGCGCGGAGCCCTTCCCTGCGAAAGCTGGGCTCACTCGCCGTGACCAACGCCGCCATCCCAACCGTCTACACTGGACAGAACAACCGTTGCGGCGACGAGCTCGCTTCCCTGCAACCGCGGCTGAACAAACCTGAAGGACGACCCGATGCCGGCTCCAATACTGAACAACACTAACCAGAAACTGAACGCCCCGATCTCGAAAACCCCAGAAAACACAGGCAATTCCGCCTTTTTTCTCTGGGCCCCGCAGAAAAAAAAATTCGCGCTGAACACTCCGCAGGCGCGCAGCCCTTGACCCCGCGCTGAAGTCTGTATATTGCGCCACATCTGCAACGTGCGCACCGACGCAGCATTCTGGCCCCGGAAGGAACCGCTATGGCCCAGTTCGACACCATCATTCGCGGAGGCACCGTCGTCGACGGCACCGGCTTCCCCAAGTTCGTCGCCGATGTCGGCCTCAAGGACGGCAAGGTCGCTCAGGTCGGCGGGCGCATGTCGCCCTCCGACGCCGACCGCGTGCTCGATGCGGAAGGCCACATCGTCGCGCCCGGCTTCGTTGACCTGCACACGCACTACGACGCCCAGATCCAGTGGGACCCCTACTGCACGATCTCCGGTTGGCACGGCGTCACCTCGGTCGTGCTGGGCAACTGCGGTTTCGGCTTCGCTCCCGTGCGGATCGAGGAGCGCGACCGCGCGATGCTGACGATGTCGCGCACCGAGGCGATCCCCTTCGAGTCGATGAAGGAAGGCATGATCTGGGACTGGGTTACTTTCCCCGAGTTCCTCGACACGCTCGATCGCATCCCCAAGGGCGTCAACTGCCTCAGCTACATGCCTCTGGCCCCGTTGATGACCTGGGTGATGGGCTTGGAGGCGGCCAAGAGCCGCCGCGCCAGCGATGACGAGATCCGCGAGATGCAGCGCCTGCTCGACGAAGCGATGGACGCCGGCGCTTGCGGCTGGTCGACCCAGCGGCTGGGCGAGAACTCGGTCCAGGCCGACTACGACGGCACGCCGATGGTGACCGACATCATGTCGGACAACGAGTGCCTCGCGCTCGGCGAAGTCCTGGCCAAGCGCGACGAGGGCTTCATCCAGATCACCCAGTTCACCGGCGATCTCGACAAGGACCTCGCCTTCCAGTCGGCACTGGCAGCGGTCTCGAAGCGGCCGATCCTGCACAACCTGATCGCCGTCAACCCCAAGAACGCCGACCTGCACCGCAACCGCATGAAGTGGCTCGAAGAGTGCAACGCGCGCGGCGAGCGCATCTTCGGACAGGCCGCCACCATCCGCGCCG
The DNA here is from genome assembly GCA_963555985.3 of Dehalococcoidia bacterium. Lineage (GTDB taxonomy): Bacteria > Chloroflexota > Dehalococcoidia > Bin125 > Bin125. Next base: position 2,656,775 of record OY820591.1, on the reverse strand, counting down.
CCTTCACCTTCACGCTTGAGGACTGGAACCTCTACGACTCCTCTCCCGCCTGGAACTACGCCACCACCGGTACCCGCGAGGAGCGCAAGGCGAAGATGGGCGATCCTGAGGTGCGGGCGCGGATCATCGACGAGATCGATGAGGCGATCAAGAAGCTCGGTCAAACCCAGGCCCTGGGCGGCCCGATCGAGGAACTGTTGATCCAGGATCTCGCCCACCTCGACGAGCTTGAGCAGTATGTCGGCATGACCGTCGGTCAGGTCGCCGAGCTGCGCGGCTGCCACCCCGTCCACGCGATGCTCGATCTCGCCCTGGAGACCGACCTTGCGGCCGAGTTCTTGACCCCGATGCGCGAGCAGAACGACGAGTGGACGGCCGAGATGATCACCTCGCCCTACTGCATCCCCGGCGTCTCCGACGGCGGCGCGCACACCAAGTTCCTCACCGCCGGCAGCTACCCGACCGACTTCCTCATGTGGCTGGTTCGGGACACGGGTCGGCTCTCGCTGGAGGAAGCCCACTACCGCCTCAGCAACCTGCCCGCCCGCGCCGCCGGCTTCCGCGACCGCGGCACCCTGGTCGAGGGCGCGCCCGCCGACGTAGTCATCTACGACCTCGACGCGCTCAACATCACGCCGGAGTGGACCGGCGAGATCGTCTACGACTTCCCTGGAGGCGAATGGCGTCGAGTCCAGCGCCCCAGCGGCTACCGCTACATCCTCGTCAACGGCGAAGTCACCATGGAGGACGGCAACGAGACCGGCTCCACCCCAGGCAAACTCCTCCGCCACGGTCGAGGGTGATGTTCGCTTGACACACCCGCCAGCACGAACGCCGGCTGGCGGGTGTGTGGCGTACTGTGGGGTGATGAACGACGCACCACACACGTTCTCCAAGAATCAAATTCGTAAGCTCGGCTCGCGCTTGCGGAATGCCGAGGTGCCTTCCCAAGAAGATGTGTCGGCCTACATCCTCTGGAGTCAGGGATTTGGGCCTTCCCTCAGCGAGATCGAAGCCAAGGTCCGGGAAATCGCCGAGCGTGGGCCAGCGTCCGACGACTTTCAGATATCCGCGCGAATCAAGCAGATATCTTCCGTGCGCGCCAAGCTGATCAGGCAACGCACCAGCCTCTCCGACTTGGAAGACATCGCGGGATGCAGGGTCATACTGCCTTCATTGACCGAGGTCGATCAGTTCATCCTGCAGTGTGCGAAGCTCACTGTCACCAGAACCAGGGACTATCGTTCCGACTCGAACAATGGCTATCGGGCCGTGCACCTGACGCTGAAGAGCGGTGACGGACATGCAGTCGAGTTGCAGATCCGCACGCGGATCCAGCACGCATGGGCTCAACTCACCGAGCGTGCTGCCGCTTCGGAGGGAATCGAAGTCAAGTACGGCGGCGGTCCGAATGAAATCCACGTCCTGCTCGACAGCTTCAGCAAGATGGTCCGGCTTACTGACCTCAGGAATTACGAATTGATGGCAGGAGTAATCTTTGAGGACATAGTCGCAGACCAAATTGACGATGCCCAGCTACAGGTAGTCCGGAGCTATCGCGAAACACTCGAAGCCGATGTGGCGGAGCAAGAAGCCAGTCTGATCCGCCTATGGGCTACCCTCTTTCCTGAACCAGGAGCGGCGCCATGAAGTACTTCGTGCTGACATACGATCCGCGCGCAGACGAAGATCCACGGGTGCAGGAATTCGACGAGGACACCGAGGCTTTTCGAGTTCTCGAAATGGAGACCTTGCAACATCTGGGCCGCGATGGCGTTGAAGTAGTCCTGTTCTATTGCGACTCGGAACAGACGCTCCGTTCCGCCAATCAGAGGTACTTCAATCCGGAGGCCACGAAGAGGTTGCGAGAAGACCCAGACGTACTCCGCAGAGGAATCGAGCAGATTCGTTCCGACATGGCAGCCATGCCTGCGGGATTGACCCTGTTAGCCGACTAGCCCGCCTCACTCGCTTCCTCTGGTGTCGGTGCGCGTGGCAACTCGCCTCTTGGCGTGAGCTTGTCGAGGAACCTAGGGGCGGATGATTCGTTTTGGGCGCTGGGCGAGGCGCTTGAGCATAGGTTGGGCGGCGTCGATGAAGCGGAAGGCGATCCGGCGCGTATCCCTGGGATCGATCAGGTCGATCACGTCGAAGTTGTGGGCGGCCTTCATCGGGCTTCTGAGGCGGAGGAGGCGGTTTTCGATCATCTCGCGGTGGGCTTCGGGGTTCTCTGCGGCCTCGATTTCCCGTCGGTAGGCGGCAGCGACTCCGCCCTCGATTGGGATGCCGCCCCATTCGCCGGCGGGCCAGCCAAAACGCATGTTGACACCGGCCGGCTCGCCCATGCTGTTGGGCGCGTCGGCGGCGACGCCGTAGCTCTTGCGGATGTTGAACTCGACCTTGGGCACGTCGGCCTCGTAGGCGGCGATTAATGCGCGGGTGCCTCGGCGCATGGTCTGGTTCAGTTCGGCCTGCGAGCCGAGCATGAAGCCGGGCATGTCGAGGAAGATCAGCATGGGCAGGTTGAAGCCGTCGCAGAGGTCGACGAAGTGGGTGAACTTGTCGGCGGCGTCGCCGTTCATGGCACCGGCCATGACGTAGGGGTCGCTGGCGACGACGCCGACGGCGTAGCCGCCGAGGCGGGCGAAGCCGGTGATGATCGCACCGCCCCAGTGGGGTCGCATCTCGAAGAACTCGCCGTGGTCGACGACCAGCTTGACCAGCTTGCGCGGGTTGTAGCCGCGCTTGCGGTTCTCGGGGATGATGCGCAGCAGCTCCTCGACGCGGCGGTTGGGGTCGTCGCCGTTGTGCACCCGCTCGGTGACGTCGTTGGTGGTGTCGGGCAGGTAGGAGAGGAACTGCTTGATCTGGTCGAAGGCGTCCTCTTCGGATTCGGCCTCGTTATCGACTTGTCCGCTCTGGTAGACGTGGACGGCCGAACCGCCCAGCTCCTCCTTGTTGAAGGTCTCGCCGATCGCGCGTCGCACCACCGGCGGTCCCGAGGGGAAGATCTGCGACTGACCCTTGATCATCACGGTGAAGTGGGAGAGCAGGGCGAAGGCGGCTGGCGCGCCGGCGACCGAGCCCATGATCCCGGAGGCGACGGGCACCTTGTTGAGCAGGTTGATGTGACGCCACCAGGTCTGACCGCCGGGCAGGGCCATGCGGCCCTCTTCCTCGTCGCGCTTGGCGCTGTGTCCGACGCCTTCGATCAATTGGACGTAGGGCAGCCCGTATTGAGCCGCCAGCGGGGTGGCGAACTGCGAGGCGCCCTTGGAGACGTTGTGGGGCGAGCCGCCGGAGATCGTGAAATCGTCGCCGCCGATCACGATGTTGCGGCCGTCGATCTGGCCCATGCCCATCACGAAGGCGCCCGGTGTGAACTCGCGCAGGTCGCCGTTGTCGTCGTACTCGTAGCCGCCGACCAGGGGGCCGGCCTCGAAGAAGGAGCCGGGGTCAAGGAACTTGTCGATCCGCTCGCGGATGGTGTAGCGGCCGCCTCGGTGCTGCCGGGCGACGCCGTACTCGCCGCCCATCTCCTTGGCGAGTTCTTTGATGTAGTTGATTTCCTCAATCGCGCCCAGCCAGTCCTGTCCCGGCTTCCACGATTCACGATTCTGGTCTACGGGCATGGTTGGCCTCTCAGTCGGCAGGTCGGTGGGACGTAGTTCGCAGGCAGTTTATCGCCGCCCCCGCTGCAGCCCGCGCCATCCGATCGGGTGAATCCGGCAGGAGCGCGCTCATGGTCACCAGCGACCCAAAACCGCTGATCGACGAAAGCCCAGTCACGGTGTCCGAGATCACAGTGGACGGCCAACGCCTGATCGCGCGGGAGCCGTTGCGGTTCGAGGTGACCTACGACGCGGAAGCTCTGGTCTTCGACCTCGAAGGCCCATTGGACATCTACCTGTTCGCGGAGACGCGGGAGTTGTTGATCGACATACTGGAAGATGACCTTGAGATCTTTTGGCGCGACTTTGCCGTTGGAGATCAGTCGAGGTTGTCTGGCGATGCGCAGCACTTGGGCGCGGAAATGCGTCGAATCTTCGTCGAGGCGTCCGATGCCGCATGAGGCGGTACGGAGTAGCCTTGGTGGACGGCAAAGGATCTCGCTGATGGTTACTACTGACCCGAAGACGCAAGTTGACGAGAGTCCGATCGTGGTGAGTGAGATCGTGGTGGATGGTCGGCGGTTGGCGGCGCGGGAACCGTTGCGGTTCGAGGTGACTTTGCATGAGGATGAGGATGGGACTCTCTATGTCCTCGAAGGCGATTTCGGAATCCGCTGCTATGGGGAGAGCCGCTCGGAGTTGGGCGAAGTCCTACAGGAAACGCTGGAGCTTTACTGGAGCGAGTTCGCACAGGCCGATCCTGGGGAACTGTCGCCGAAGGCCAAAGAACTCCGAGGCCAGTTGCTCGAACGCATAGCGGTCGGCACAGATGGCGCATAAAGCGCGTGATGTCGATGCGGCGCTTCGTCGGAAGGGCTTCCTGGTTCGTGAGCAGAAGCGGCATCGGCGGTACTTCTTCTACACCCAAGACGGCGGCAGAAGCAGCGTCAGTACCTCGATGTCGCGAGGCTCCCGACGCGACATCGGCAACCGCCTGGCTGCGTTCATGGCCAGCGATTGCAAACTGACGAATCGCGAGTTCGACCGTCTCGTCGACTGTTCTATGTCCCGCGAGCAATACGAACAACTACTCACCGAGCGGGGACACGTCTGACTAGGGGATGAACGGCCCTGCCGATGGAGAGTTGCGCCAGCCGCTCCAGCCGATCTCGTTGCCGGCTCGGACTCCGATGATGTAGGTCTTGGCGTTGTCGACGCTGAACGTGAGGCTGTTGCTGGGGACGTTCATGTGGTCGTCGACGGGCGCGTGCCAACTCTTGCCGCCGTCGTCGCTGTAAGTGACGTGGTACTTGCTCGCGCCGTCGGGGGCGTCCCAGGTCGCGGTCAGGGTTCCGTCGGCGCGGGTGACGCTGAATCCGGAGACCGGGCCGGGCGGATTGGTCGGGGGTGTGTTGGGCGGGGTGTAGGGGCCTGAGGATGGCGAGTTGACCCAGCCGCTCCAGCCGATCTCGTTGCCGGCGCGGACGCCGATGATGTAGGTCTTGGCGTTGTCGACGCTGAACGTGAGGCTGTTGCTGGGGATGTTCATGTGGTCGTCGACGGGCGCGTGCCAACTCTTGCCGCCGTCGTCGGTGTAGGTGACGTGGTACTTGCTCGCGCCGTCGGGCGCGTCCCAGGAGGCGGTGAGCGTACCGTCGGCACGGGTGACGCTGACAGACGAGACCGCGCCCGGCGGATTGGTCGGCGGCGGGACGAAGGGATCCGCGGGCGACGAGTTGCGCCAACCGCTGTCGCCGCCCTCGTTGCCGGCGCGGACGGCGACGATGTAGGTGCTGCTGTTGGTGACGTTGATGTCAATGCTGGTCAAGGTGTGATCGGAGGCGGCGGTCTGCCAGCTCGAGCCGCCATTGTCGCTGTACTTGATCTCGTAGCTGGTCGCGCCATCGGGAGCGTCCCACGACGCCGTGAGCGTCCCATCGGCCCGCGTCACGCTCACCGACGACGGCGCGGCGGGCGGATCGGGCGGCGCTTCGGGCGTCGCCGATACGTACCAGGGAGCCGCGTTGGGCGCGCCGGTACCGGCGCCGCCCGCGTTGACCGCGCGGACGTGGAAGCGGTACTCGCGACCGTTGGTCAGACCGCTGAGCGTGTGACTGGTGGTCTGCGCATTGCTGCCGGCGATGCTCTGCCAGGCGCTCCAGCCGCTCAGGTTGCCGGTGCCGGTGTCGTTGTGGTTGACGTTGTACTCGTAGCCGCTGATCGTCGGGTTCTGCGGATCGTCCCAGCTGAGGGTGATGCTGCCGTCGCCGGCGCTGGCGGAGAGGTTGGCGGGCGCGGCGGGCGGGTTGGGCGCGGCGAAGGTGGCTTGGGCGGAGACCGACGTCTCGTATTGAACCTGCGTCTGCGGGTTCGGCGGGGTGAAGCACTTGAGCGCGCTGGTGCAATCGGGGTCGGGCGCGGGGCGGAAGGCTTTGACCGTAAAGCTGTACGCGCCGGGATTGATCGCCTGGATCTGGAACGTCACGCTGTCGCCGTATTGACCGGCGACCTGAACCGGATTGACGGTGTTGGTGCCCAGACGGTCCCGTCCAATCATCTGGTTGGGCAGCTCGAGTCGCACCCAGGTGCGGGCGTAATCAAGGCCGTTCTTCTCGAAGATGTCGGGCGAACCGTGTTGGGGGCTGTGCAGGTAGACGGTGAGGGTGGACCACTCGCCTGCCTTGAGGCTTCCGCTGACGCTGTGATCGCGGATGCTGAAGCGGATTACGTCGATCTGGAAGGTGTCCTGGACGACGCCGTTGAGCGTGGTCTCGACGATGGCGAGGCCGCCTTGCGGGTTGTATCCCAGGGCCACGACCGTCTGCGCCGAACTGATGTAGTCGTACAACTCGACGTAGTTGCCGCCGGAGGCGATGCGGGCGGCGTCGAACGGCTTCGTCCCGTGCTGACCGGCCTTGATGAAGCAGTCGTAATCGACCCAGACCTGGTTCAGCGCAGCCGGATCGCAGTAGCGCACGCCGAACAGTTGCGGCACCGGCGAGACCGGCAGCTTGAGCGTGGCCGACGCCGACCAGGCGCTGTCGCCGTGGGTGTTCGTCGCTCGCACCTGGACCAGGTAGGTCGTCTCCGGCGTGAGCCCGGTGATCACCGCGCTGGTCGCGGCGCTGGCGCTGGTGTCGTCGATCTCCGACCAGTTCGAGGCGCTGCTCTTCTTGTAGCGCACGTCGTAGTCGCTGATCGCGGAGCCGTTGTCGGTGGCGGCGGACCAGCTGACGAGGAACTTGTGGTCGGCGGCGGCCAGGGTGGGCGCGGACAGAGCGAGCGGCTTGCCGGGCGTCTCCGTTCCGGAGTCCGACCAGGGACCGACGCCGTGCTGGTTCTTGGCTCGCACCTGCACTTGATAGGCAGTGCCGTTGCTCAGGCCGGACAGGCTGTGGCTCGGGTTCGGCGGGACGGTGCTCAGCGAGACCTCGGTCCAGTTGGTTCCACTGTCGGACGAGTATCTGAAGTCGTAGCCGGTGAGCAGCGACCCGTTGCCGGACGGCGCGGTCCAGGTCACGACCAGCGTGTCGTTACCCGACTCCAACCCGATCCCTGAGGGCGCCTCGGGCAGGCCGGCCTTGATGCTGGCGCTGGGCGACCAGGGGCCGGCGCCGACGCTGGCCTCGGCCCGCACCTGCACGTAGTAGGTGGTGCCGTTGTTCAGACCGCTGATCGTCTCGCTCAGCGACGTGCTGTTCGTGACGTCGGCGAGCGGCGTCCAGTTGGCGTCGACGTTGCAGCTGGACGAGCAGTAGCGGACGTCGTAGTCGATGATCGTGACGGGGCTGGCGGGGGCGTCCCACTTCGCGGTGATCTTCGTATCTTTGCTGGTCAGGGTCGGGGCGGTGGGCGGGCTGGGCCGTCCGATGGCGTGGGTCGCGGCGGTCGACCAGTCGCTCGTGCCCACGGAGTTGCGGGCGCGCACGCGGACCCGGTAGGCCGTGCCGTTGGTCAGGCTGGAGATCGTGTCGCTGGTGCTGGTCGAGACGGTGGGCCAGTGGAGGCTGATGGTGCGGGTGGAGATCGACAACTCCAGCGTGCTCGAGGCCCAGAAGTAGGAGTTCGCCGGCGGCGCGGGGATCGTGCCGGAGCCGCTGACCGAGGCGTTCGGGTTGAGGTTGAGGCTGAACAGCTTCGTACCGTGGTAGTACATCGTCTCGGCGATCGGCTTGGTGTTGGCGTAGCGGACGTTGAGGGTCCCGGACGGGGTGGACATGGCGCTCACATGCACCTGGAGCGCGCCGAGCGTCTGGCCGACCTTGTAGACGCCTGCGTTGTTGTTGACCGACTCGTTGGTCACCGTGAGGCCAATCGGACTCAGCGTGCCGAAGTCGAGCGGGACGTTCTGGGTGGTCGTGTCACTGGTGGTGAGCGTCGAGGTGTAGGAACGATGCAGGTGGGGCATCCAGGTCGTGCCGTTGTCGGACGAGTATTCGATGTCGTAGTCGCTGATGTCGGCGCCGTTGGCCGAGGGCGCGGTCCAACTGACGGTCATGGTGGTGCCGCTGGAGGTGAGCGTGGGCGCGGCGGGAGCGTCGGGCTTCTCCGGGATGGGCGTGGCCTTGACGGTCGACCAGGGGCCGTTTCCGACTGCGTTCCTGGCGCGGACGCGGACTTCGTACTCGGTGTTGTTGGTCAACCCCGTAATCGTGGCGCTGCGGGTCGTACCCGCGTGCGGCCACGACGACCAGCCCCCCGACGATGCGTTGCGGTACTGCACGTCGTAGCCGCTGACCGCCGATCCGTTGTCCGACGGGGCGGCCCAACTCAGATCCAGCGAGGCGTTCTTCGGCAGCGTGTTGATCTCCGGCGGCGTCGGCGCGCCCGGCGTGCCCGAGACGGAGGGACTCCAGGCGCCCCAGCCGCGCGCGTTCTTGGCGCGGGCCTGGAGTTCGTAGGTCGTGCCGTTGCGCAGGCCGCTGAGCACGATCCGCCCGCGGTCGAAGTCCAGTTGCAGCCGGTGCTCGGTCAGCGTGCTCGCATTGTCTGCCGTAGTCAGCCCCTCGGTGTAGAACCAGATGTAGCTGTTGGCGGGCAGGTTGTAGACCCAGCTCGACGCATCGAAGGTGGCGATCCCGCCGACTAATTGGCTCTTCACAGTGAACAACTTCCGCTCTGGGTGTTGGAAATCGTTGCAATCAAAGAAGGGGTTGGTCGGCTTGCTGGTCAGCCAACAGGCGATCACCTTGACCGGGCTGCCGCTGAACTTGCCGCTGACCCGAATCCAGAGCCGCTCGGTGGCGGCGCCGATCTTGTAGTAGCCGGCCTTGTTGCTCACGCTCTCGCGCGTCACCGCCACGCCGCCCGACGGCGTGGCGAAGGCGCCGAAGTCGATCGGATCGACGACGTTGCTCGAGACACCCACGGTTTCGCTCGTCGTCCGCGTGCCGGTGTCGTTGACCTGCGGCGGGAGCGCCGTGTTGTCGGTGAAGTCGAGCATCAGGCGGCGCTTGGTCAGCGTCTCGGAGTCCGTGGTGTAGAACCAGATGTAGCCGTCGGCGGGCAGGTTGACGACCCAGCCGTCCTGCCAGAAGGTGTGCTCGGATTTGGCGTTGACCGAGGTGTTGACCGAGAAGATTTGCGTGCCCAGCGTGGCGACCTGGGCGGCGGTCGGCTTCGAGGTGTGCCAGTGCGCGACGACGGTGCCGCCTCCGCTGATCGTGCCGCTGGCGCGGATCCAGAGCTCGTCGACGGCCTTGCTGAACTTGTACACGTAGCCGGAGCCGAGAGCCTCGCGCGCCACTCCGACCGCGCCGGACGGGGTGCTGAACGTGCCGAAATCGATCGGAACGGTGTTGCTGACGACCTTACTGTCCGTCAGCCGGCCCGAATCATGCGAGCGGTCGCGGTAGGTGTACCAGGTGCTCGTGCCCGATGCGCGGTAGCGGAGGTCGTAGTCGCTGACGGCGCTGCCGTTGCCGGGCGCGTTGAGCACCATCGAGAGCAGTCCGCCGCGATCCGATTTGCCGGCGGGCAGCGGGCGTTGGACGGTGGAGAGCGCGAAGCTGGGCTGCGAGGGTTTGCCCGCCGTGTCGGTGACCAATGCTGACCAGTCGCCGTCGCCGGCGCTGTTCACGGCGCGCACGCGGACCTGGTAGTTCGTGCCGTTGACGATGCCGCTGTTGATCGTCGTGCTGGTGCTGGTGCTGACTGTGCTCGCCTGCCAGTCGGTCCAGCTTCCCCAGGTCTGGCCGGTCTGGGCGCGGTACTGGATGTCGTAGTCGGTGATCGCGTAGCCGCCGCTGTTGGTCGGGGCGCTCCAACTGAGGGCGAGCCGGTTATTGCCCGAGACCGAGGAGAGGCCGGCGGGCGCGTCGGCGACGCCCAGCGGCGTCCCGCTGGAGGCGTCGGACCAGGCGCCCCAGCCGTCGCTGTTGCGGGCGCGGACCCGCACCTGGTAGCTCTGCTGGTTGGTCAGGCCGCTGATGATCGTGTTGGTCGCGGTCGAGGCGGTGGCGATGTCGATCTTCAGGCGGCGGTCGGTGACCGTGATCTCGTCGAATTCGGGGAAGGTCGTGTTGGTCGAGGTCTGGTCCCAGCCGTCGATCCAGATGTAGGAGTTGGCGAGCAGGTCCTGGACGACGCCGATCAGCTCGAAGCTGGTCCCTGAGGCGTTGACCACGTTGGCACCCATGCTCTTGCCGTTGTGTCGCAGGTCGGTGATCGGCGAGTCGGTGTAGTTCGAGCGCAGGGTTCCCGCGCCGTCGGTGGTGCCGTTGACGGTGACGCGCACGGCGGCGACGGTCTGCTTGAGTCGGTAGACGCCGTCGAGGTTGTGGCGTCCGCCCTTGGTGCGCTCGATGTAGGGGGCGGCGTCGCCGGTGACCGTGCCCAGATCGAGCGGGTTGCGGTTGTGGGCCCAGGTGGTGTCGTTGCCGGTCTGTACGGCGGACTCGAAGGAGATGCTGAAGTCGGAGGCCATCGTCCAGTCGCCGCTGCTGCCGGAGCGGTATTCCACCTGGTAGTCGACGACGGGCTTATCGCTCGGCGTGGTGGCCGCCCCCCAGTTGACGGTCAGTTGGCGGTCGCCGACCGTGACGGAGCTGATGCTCGGTTTGCCGGGCGGGGTCTTGGTGTCGGCGCTGAGGACGCCGGTCGCGGCGCAGGCGAGTGCGATCAGAATGGCGAGCGCGAGCGCCACCGGCCAGGCGGCAAAGGTTCGTGGCGTGGTCATAGTCGCGCCTCTGGGTTGCGTTTCAGCCTTCAGCCTACAAGAACGTTGATATGGCCTTCATCTGAGAGCGGATGTCGATATATGGCTGTCACGATTGCGCCGAGTGCGGTGGAGACCCCCTCTCCTCCCTTGCGGAGCCTGTCCCCGCGTAGGCGGGGAGGGAGATGTCACGTAGAGCCTGCCCCCGCGTAGGCGGGGGACAGAGGGGGTCCCCGCTGCGCGTAATCCCCATATCCGTCATTCCCGCGCAGCCTGCCCCTGGCCTGAACAGGGGGCAGGAATCACGAACCTCTCAAGTCCGAAGCCACCTCCAGATCTGGTCGTACCGCCAACTTCACATCGCGCGATCCCCTCTCCGCCCTCCGCAACCGAGCCGAAACCGGGTATGCTCAGAACATATACGCGCACGAAGCCAATGAGAGACCGCTGTGTCCCACAAACGACTCGCTCCAAACCCGGACGCTGCTGGACATGCCCGGATTCTTCCGGAAAAATCTGCCCGAATCGAGACGAATCCAGACGGATCTGGACAAATCTGGACAAATCCAGACCCACAAACGCACGATCCGCAGCGCTCAACAGGAGATCCGCTCAATCCCTCCGAAATTCTCCCGCCAAACAGCGCCGGCACACTTCCCGCAGTCTGAACATGTCCTAGGGCGTGAAGCTGGGCATGACCCCGTCCGCGAAGGCATGGAGCGCGTCCCAGTCCCAGGGCGGGCGCAGGGTGATGTTGACTCGGTTGACGCCGGCTTCGGCGTAGGCGGTGAGGATGTCGATGGCCTCGGAGGGCGTACCGAGGATCGCGCCGCGCTGACGGAAGCTGTCTCCGGCGGGGCCGAAGACTTCGGCGAAGTGGGCCTCGGCCTTGGCTCGATCGGCTTCGCTGGCGGCGAGATGGAAGGAGAGGTTGACATCGCGCAGGATGGCGGCGGGGTCGCGTTTTTCGACTTCGCACCACTGATCGAGCACGCCGCTCAGACGCTGCCACTGTTCGACGGTCACGTAGGGCGAGTTCCAGCCGTCGGCGCGGCGCGCGATCATTCTGAGCGTGCGTCGTTCGCCGTTGCCGCCGATCCAGATCGGGATGCGAGTCTGGACCGGTTTGGGTTCGCAGAGCGCGTCGGTGAGTTGGTAGTGCTCGCCCTGAAAGTTGGCGCGCGGTTCCTCCCACAACGCGCGCAGCACCTGGATGCCCTCTTCGAGCCGATCCAGACGCCGCCCGATCCGCTCAAAGGGAATGCCGTAGGCGGCATACTCCTGCACGTTCCAGCCTGCGCCGAGTCCGGCCTCCAGGCGCCCGTTCGAGAGTTGGTCGATCGTGGCGAGGGCGTTGGCGAGGACGGCCGGGTGGCGGTAGTCCATAGCCAGCACGCAGGTCCCGATCCGAACATGTTCGGTGTCGCAGGCGAGCGCAGCCAGGCAGGCGAGGCATTCGAGGTAGGGGGCCTGCTTCTCGGTCATGGGCGACTCGTAGAAGTGATCGGAGACGTCGATCCAGGTGAAGCCGGCGGTGTCGGCCCAACGCCAGAGTGCGCGGCACTCCTCAATCGTGGTGTTCTGCTGGACCAGGTGAATGCCGAATTCCATGTCGAGCTCCGAGTCGTACGCAGCGGTCGGGATTCACTTATATTCGCAGCGAATCTCAGACCGCACCATTGGAGCAGCGCCATGACTTCCTCCAGAGACGCCGTATTGCTGGAAGCGGAGTTCGACCGTCGCGTGATGGGCTACGGGCGGCTGGCGGTGTCGCTGCTGCTGGTGATCACCGTCGTAGGGATTCCGCTGATCCCGTTCTGGCTGATCTGGAGCGTGTCCTATCTGCCCCGGGCCTACGATCGCTTCAGCGCGAAGCTGACGCAGTCGTCGCTGGAGTTGACGCGCGGGGTCTATTTCCGCTCCGACAGCACGATTCCGCTGGATCGGATTACGGATGTGCGTCTGCACGACGATCCGTTGATGCGGATGAGCGGGATTCAGGGGTTGAAGGTGGAGACGGCGGGTCAGTCGGGCACGACGGGGTCGGAGGGGAGTCTGATCGGGGTAGTGGATGCGGCGGCGTTCCGCGATGCGGTGCTGCGTCAGCGAGAGATCTTGCAGGAGGGCGGGGCGCCTGCGGCTACTGCGGCTGCATCGAGCGAGAACGAGTTGTTGGTGGAGATCCGGGATTTGCTGCGGAGTATTGATTCGAAGACGTAGGGGAAGGATGTCGTCATTGCCGCGCTCGGTCGCAGCAATCTCGCTGTGTGCAGGACGGACGTCGGTGCTCGACTCAGCGAGATACCCGCGGCAAGCGCGGGTATGACGGGAATAGGGGCGCGGTTACGGCGGGGAACGGGGGCGTGGGTATGACGGAGAACGCTACTTCGTCAGGCCCAATTTCTCGGCGAGGCCGATGCGTTGGATTTTGCCGGTTGCGCCTTTGGGGATTTCGTTGAGGATGACGATTCGGCGGGGGGTCTTGAAGTCGGCGACTCGTTCTCCGACGAAGCGGCGAATTTCTCGTTCGGCGGCGTCCTGGCCTTCTCGCAGGACGACGGCGGCGGCGACTTCTTCGCCGAGGCGGTCGTGGGGCATGGCGAAGGTGACGGCTTGGGCGACGGACGGGTGCTGGAGCAGGGCTTCGTCGACCTCGCGGGGGGAGATTTTCTCGCCGCCGCGATTGATGATCTCTTTGAGGCGTCCGGTGATGGTGAGATAGCCGTCGTTGTCGAAGACGCCCTGGTCGCCGGTGCGGAACCAGCCTCGGGTGTAGGCGCTGGCGTTGGCCTCGGGGTTGTTGCGGTAGCCGTCGGTGACGTTTTCGCCCCGGATCACGACTTCGCCCTGCTGTCCGAGCGCGAGCAGGGCGCCGTCTTCGTCCATCAGCGCCACATCGGGACCCGCCGGCAATCCGACCGAGCCGGGCTTCTGGCGACCATCGCCGAGCGGATTGGAGGTCATCTGGTGGGCGGCTTCGGTCATGCCGTAGGACTCGATCACGGGCGCGCCGAAGGTGTCTTCGAGTTCGGCCATGACGGTCGGCGGGAGGGACGAGGACGAGGAGCGGATCAAGCGGAGGTCGGTTTCGGCCAGGATCTCGGCGTTGCGCGACGCCCGAGTCAGAATCAACTGGTGCATGGTCGGGACGGCGGTGTACCAGGACGGTTTGGCTTCTCGCAGCCAGCCGAAGACCTGCATCGCGTTGAAGCCCGGCGAGCACCAGGTGCAGCCGCCCGCTCCCACGCTGGCCATGATCCCAGCCATCAGGCCGTGAATGTGGAACAGCGGCATGATGTTGAGGCAGCGGTCGTCGGGCGTGAGTGAGAGCGTCTCACGGATATGGTGCGCAGTCGCGGTGAGATTGCGCTGGCGGAGGGGGACGATCTTGGGGCGAGAGGTGGTGCCGGATGTGTGCAGGACCAAGCCGACATCGTCGGGGCCAGCTGTGCCGGGGCGCTCCGGCGTGCCACTCAGGTCTGAGTGCAGACGGAAGCGTCCCGCCGGTCCGTCCGTGATTGGCATCAGCGCAATTAGGGGAACACCGAGCCGTTCGGCGGCGATGCGCACCGGTGAGTCGACGCCCTCCTGGACGATGACTGCCTTTGCCTCCAGGTCGGACAGGTAGAAGTCGAACTCGTCAACCCGATAGCCGGGGTTGAGCGGCGCGGCGGTGGCGGCGGAGGCGACGCCGAGGTAGGCGGTCGCCATTTCGGCGCCGTTGGGCAGCACGAGCGCAATCCCGTCCTCGCGGCCAAGTCCGAAGCTGTTGAGTTGGGCGACGGTCTGCTCGATCTGTTCGCGCAATCCCGCGAATGAGAGCAGGTCTCGTCCGGGCGAGCCGATCGCGTCGCTGGCGTCGTCGTGTTGGGCGAGTAGGTCGACAATGGTGCGGGCGCGCTCGGAGTTGGTCACCGCGATCTCCCTGCGAATCGGCTGCGTGTCGTTGTTCACAGGCTACGCGGCCGCGGGTTCAGAGGCTGCGTATACTCGCAGATGGAGAGGTGTCCGAGTGGCCGAAGGAGCCGATCTCGAAAATCGGTAGGTGCGGCGACGTGCCTCGTGGGTTCGAATCCCACCCTCTCCGCCAGTTGGCGGAATCTCGGAGAGGTGCTGGAGTGGACGATCAGGCACGCCTGGAAAGCGTGTAGGGCTGCAAGGCCCTCGTGGGTTCGAATCCCACCCTCTCCGCCACTGTTACCGCGTCATTTGTAGGAATTGCTGAATTAGCGGCACGATGATCTCGGGCGCGTCTTCCTGGCAGAAGTGTCCGGCGTTTGGCAGGATCGTGATTGGCGCATCCGGATAGAGCGCCTGGAAGCCTCCGATGGCGACCTGGGGGTTGATCGCGTGGTCTTGCATGCCCTCGACCATCATGGCGGGCATTGAGGCCAGTTCTTGCACGTTGGCGATTTCCTCGAAGATGTAATCCCGGATGCGGCCCAGGTAGGCGTCGAGCGGGAATTCGATCGCGCCGATGCAAGACTCTTTGTCAGGGAAGGGCGCGGAGTAGGCGCGAATCCAGGCGTCGTCGATGGCATCTGAGTTCTCGAACCCGATGATTTTCATCACGCTGAGGACGTTGCTTCCGAGGTGACCGAGGGTTTCGTGCAACGTGCCGGCTTCATGATGCTTGCCGATCCACTGGAACCAGGGTGTGAGCGGGGCGTTCGGAGGCTCGCGGCGCGAGCCTGGAATGACCGTGTTCAGGACGCACATGCGCTTGACCCGGTTGAGGTTGCGCACGGCGTACTGTGAGCCCATCGGTCCGCCCCAGTCTTGCATGACGAAGGTGATGTCGTGCAGATCGAGTTCGTCGATCAATGCGGCCAGATTGCCGACGTGGGTCCTGAGCGTGTACTCGCGATCCTGCGGCGTCTCGCTCTTGCCGAAGCCCATGTGGTCGGGCACGATCACGCGATTCCTCTCCGACAGGCCGGGAATGAAGTTGCGATAGAGATAGCCCCAGGTCGGCTCGCCGTGGAGCAGGATGAGCGGCTCGCCTTCGCCCTCGTCGACGTAGTGCATACGGAAGCCTGGGGCGTCGGTGAAGTGGGGTTCGAAGGGGAAGGTTCCGTCGAAGGTCTCGTTGGCGGGGATCATGGCGGAGTTCCCTGCGGGTGAACCTGCCTGATCATCATTGTTCGATGCGAGCATGGCCCCGGCCACCTTAGCAGGAGCACTTCCTCGTTGATCTGCGCGCCGGTTGCGGTGGCGGCGCGGGTGCGGAAGAGATCGATTGCGGTGACTTCGTAGCCCAGACGCTGGGCTATCTCCGCTAGCAACTCGCCGGTGCGGATCATGATGCGGAAGTAGGAGGCTTGGTCGCCGACGACGTAGGCGAGTTGGGCGCCGGGTTTGAGGGCGGGGCGGAGGGATTCGAGATGGCGGGCCATGCCTCCGAAGTAGAGGCGGGTGACGCGGTGGTACAGCTTCTCGAAGCCGGAGGTTTTGCCCAGTTCGAGGCGCTTGGCTTCGATTTCGTCGGCGAGCGCGGTGACGGCTGGGAACTGGGCTAGCCAAGCGTCGTCGTCGTCATGCTTGTAGACGCTGCGGGTGTTTGAGCGCACGAGGCCGCGCTTGACTGCTCTGAGCGATTCGCGATCGGTAAGGAAGCCGAGCAGGACGGATTCGAGGCGCACGGTGCGGGTGTAGTCCTTCTCGTTGGGGTAGGGCGGTGAGGTGATGACCGCATCGACGCTGTTGGCGGGCAAGAGTGCGGCAGGGGTGCGGGCGTCTCCGCTGATGACTTGGGCGGGGACTGAGGCATGGGGCGACCAGCGGCGGAGATCGTCGGCCATGCGTTGGACTTGCGAGCGCCAGAGCTCGAGCACCGGAGCATCTTCTTTGATCCGGCCGAGGCCGATTTCGGGGCCGAAGCGGAGATTGCCGATTGCGGAGGGCAGTTCTCGCGCCAGCGCGAGGCGTAGGTGGGCTGGGCTTGGGGTATCGAGCCGGTCGATCTCGTCGCGCAGGATCAGCGACTGGTGGAGCGGGCGGGGGCTGATCGATCTACTCGGCAAGAGCTTCTCTTGGCTTGGCGGCAGGCGGCGCAGTGGGGCGTCCGGGTCGGCGAGCTGGCGGTTCGCGCGGTTGGCGGTGAGATCGGCGTCGCGCTCTAGCTGATCGGGGTGGATTGTCCAGTTCAGCTTGGTTGATGCGGCGAAGGCGGACATGGGCACGGCTTCGATTCCGACTGAGGCGATGCCTTGCTTCTTGGCTTCGACCAACGTGGTGCCGGTACCGCAGAACGGATCGAGCACGACGTCGTTGGGGCCAACGTCAAATCGTTCGAGGTATTCGCGTACCAGGTGGGGCGGGAAGGAGAGGACGAAGCGGTACCAGTCGTGGATGGGGCGGTCGTGGTCGCGGATTTGGTTGGGGCGGTGGGGGGACCCCCCTCTGTCCCTACGGGACATCTCCCCCCGCGATGCGGGGGGAGAGGGGAGGTTGCTGCGGGGCGTCTCTTCCTGCGATGCGGAGGGAGAGGGGAGATTGCTACGGGGCGTCTCTTCCTGTGGTGCGGGGGGAGAGGGGTGGTTGGGGGTCACGGCTTGTTTCCGCTGCGGGCTTGGTTGAAGCGTTCTCGCTGTTCGGCTTCGGCTTGGGCGGCGGCGAGGTTTCCGGCGACTTGGGCCTGTTGCCATTGGTCGGCGTTGTCTTCTCCGCTGAGGGTTCGGCCGACCAGCGCTCCGATCACTCCGAGGATGAGGCCCCAGCGGAAGCCTCGCGCGAAACCCATGGGACTACTCCCGACCTCTGCGTCCGCTGAGGATGTCGAACATGCGCTGAATGCGGGCGGCGGTGGCGTAGGCGCGGATCACCGGCTCGGCGGCGGCTTCTCCGAGGAAGTCGACGGTACCTTTGACGCTCTTGACCGTCTCTTGAGCGTTTTCGAGGAGCGGGGGGACGCCTTCGCTGATGGTTCGGCGGGCGGCGCGGAGGAGGCGGATGGCGAGGAAGCCGGTGATGAGGGTCATGAGGATCATGACGATTAGCGCGATCACGCTGAGGAGGCCGGCGATGATGATGACGATGTCGCGGATGTCGGTGATTACGCCCAGCGGCATCGGCGACTCCCCTTCGTTCTGGTGCGAGCCTAGCGCACGAGCGGGTGGGCAACGGCGTGATTATGCGCTTGCGGACTCGACGGCGCCGCCGCCCAGCACGCGCTCGCCTTGATAGAAGACCGCCGCTTGTCCGGCTGCGACTGCTCGCGCCGGTTGGTTCAGGATGAGCTCTGCGGCGCCGTCGGGGAGTGCTCGCAACTGGGCCGGTAGCGCGGTCGAGCGGTAGCGCAACTGAGCGTCCAGGTCGAGCTCGTCGCCGGCTGCGGGCGGGTCGATCAGCCAGTGGCAGTTGGAGAGATGCACGCGGTGTGTGAGCAGATCGTCGGCGTCGCCGACGGTGATGGTGTTGGCGCTGGGGTCGATGGCGGTGACGTAACGGCGCTCGCCGCCTCCGCCGGCTCCGAGTCCCCGGCGTTGGCCGATGGTGTAGTGCTGGATGCCTCGATGCTCGCCGATGACCGCGCCTTCGGTGTCGAGAGTGAGGCCGGGGCGGTCGGGGACGCGGGCGCTGACGACGGCTCGGTAGTCGCCGCCGGGGACGAAGCAGATGTCGGCGCTCTCGCTTTTCTCGGCGACTGCGAGGTTGTGGCGGGCGGCGACGGCTCGGACCTCGCTCTTGCGCAGGCCGCCGACGGGGAAGAGGGTCATGGCGAGGGCCTGAGAGCTGAGGGTATAGAGGAAGTAGGTCTGGTCTTTGCCGGGATCGACTCCGCGCAGGAGTTGAGGGTTGTCGTTGTTGCGGTTGATGCGGGCGTAGTGGCCGGTGGCGATCCAGTCGGCTTGCATGGCTCGGGCTTGATCGAGGAAGCGGTCGAACTTGATGTAGGTGTTGCAGTTGAGGCAGGGGTTGGGAGTTCGGCCCTGGGCGTATTCGGAGACGAATTGGTCGACGACGAACTGGCGGAAGGGTCGCTCGAGGTTGATCGTGTAGTGGGGAATTCCCAGCCGCTGCGCTACTCGGCGGGCGTCGCCGATGTCTTCGATGGCGCAGCACTGGGAGCGGCCGGTGTAGTCGTCGGGGCGGGCTTCGGTCCAGAGGCGCATGGTGATGCCGATGACCTCGTAGCCCTGTTCGACGAGGAGGGCGGCGGCGACGGAGGAGTCGACGCCGCCGCTCATGCCGACGACTACACGCTCGCGCTGACCCTGCTCAGGCATCCCGGACTCCTCTGCTCTCTCTCAGGCTAGACTGGGCGCGTGACCAGCGCTGCCACCGACGCCACTACCACTACCCCGTCTGTAGAGACGGACGCGCGCCATCTTCAAGCCAAAGCCGAGGCGGAACGTCTTGCGCGGGCGATTGTCGACCAACTTGACGAGCGGCAGGCGGAAGCGATCGTGCTGCTGGATGTGGAGCCGGTGACGGACCTGGCGGATTTTTTCGTGATTGCGACGGCGAGTTCGCGGCGGCAGTTCGGGGCGCTGGAGGATGCGCTGCGGCATGTGCCGGAGACGTCCTTTCCGCGCCGTGAGGGTACGGCTGACGGGGGCTGGCTGTTGTGCGACTTTGGCTCGGTGGTGGTGCATATCTTTGATCGGGAGATGCGGGAGTACTACGACTTGGACGGGTTGTGGTCGCGGGCGGCGACGTTGCTGCGGGTGGAGTAGCGGGCTACAGAGTTCTCACCCGCTCTGCCCCCGGTTCAAGCCAGGGGCAGGCTTTCTGCATCTCCCCCTCAAGGAGACTTGTGCATCAGTCGATCAGCTCCGTCATTGCCGCGTTCCGCCGCGGCAATCTCGTCATATTCGCGACGACGGTGCAGGTAACGGCGAGATACCCGCGGCGGGGCGCGGGTATGACGATCTTTGATTTACGCGGGGGAGAGCTCATTCGTAGATCCAGAGTTCGGTGTTGCGGGTCCAGTTGACTAGTTCGGACTGGTTGAAGAAGAGAGCGGATTCTCTACGGCCGGATTCGGGGGAGTCGGAGCCGTGGATGACGTTGCGGCCCAGGTCTACTCCGAAGTCGCCTCGGATTGAGCCGGGGGTGGCTTCGAGGGGGTGGGTGGCGCCCATGGCGTTGCGGACGAGTTGGACGGCGTTGTCGCCCTCGAAGACGGCGGCGACCAGGGGGCCGCTGGTGATGAAGTCTCGGAGGCCGGGGAAGAAGGGCTTGCCGACGTGCTCGGCGTAGTGCTGATTGGCGAGGGCTTCGTCCATTTGGAGGAGCTTGAGGCCAATGATTTTGAGTCCGCGCTGTTCGAGGCGGGCGAGGACTTGCCCGATCAGGCCGCGCTGGACGCCGTCGGGTTTGACCAGGACTAGGGTTCGTTCGCTCGCCATGTAGGGACTCCTTTGGGGTGGGGGGTTGCGCGGTCAGCGTAGCGGCGGGTTGCGGATTGGCTTTTGCGGAGGTTGGTCTGGGCACGGTAGGGACTGGGTGGTCGCGGTTTGCGGCCTCGTGGGGGCTGTGAGAAAAAAACGAGGTGGGGTCGCCGCTTGCGGTCGGGGGATTACTGCGGCTCTTCCTCTTCTTCGAGGCTGTCGTCGTCGTCCGGCAGGGGGACGTCTTCGCCGCGCATGAGGGCGACAGCGATGGCGTGGGGATGGAGGTGGAGTTCCTTCTTCTGCTCGGGCGTAAGGGGTGCTTCGGGCAGGCGGGGGGAGTGGTTGGCTCGGGGTTTGGTCGCGGGTTCGGGGTGGGGTTCGAGGTCGAGCGCGTGGTGGATCTCACGGGTCTTGGCGTTGGAGGGGGAGAGTTCGCGGATGAGGAGGGCGAGCGCTTTGATGCGGACGTGGCCGGCTTCGTCGGAGTGGGCGAGTTGGCCGACGCCGGTCATGCTGGATTGGTAGGTGTGGGTGAAGGGCATGGCGGGTGTTCCTTTCTTGGGGAATGCAGGACTCTTGAGCTTATCTGGATGGATGTTCGGGTTGCAAGTTGGTTGGGTGTGTCGGAGTTGACTGAGGGTTGGGTGCTGGTCACGGCGAGATACCCGCGACGGAGCGCGGGTATGACGGAAGTAGGGTTGGGGTGCGGGGCGTTTGTGCTGGGTGTGGCGTTTCACCCCCTCTGCCCCTACGGGGCATCTCCCTCCCCGCCTGCGCGGGGACAGGCTCTCAAGGGGGAGAGGTTTCTTGGGGGAGATTTTGGGGAGGTGGGGTTGGGGGTTGATAGTGCTCACATCGAGATACCCGCGACGGAGCGCGGGTATGACGGAGTTGGTTGGGGGTGGGTATGACGGAGTTTGGCGGGTGTAGCGGTGTTGCGGGCGTTTGTGCTGGGTGTGGTGTTTCACCCCCTCTGTCACTTCGGGGCATCTCCCTCCCCGCCGGCGCGGGGACAGGCTCTCAAGGGGGAGATTTTTGGGGAGGGAGAGTGGGGCGGGTGGGTGAGTTTTGTAGTTAGCGGGGAGGTTGGGGGCCGATGGCGGGTTCTCGGAGGTAGAGGGGTTCGAGGGCGGCTGGGGGTTGGCCGCCGCCTTCGTTGAGGCGCTTCCAGGCGAGTTCGGCTAAGTGGCTGGCTCGGCGCAGGTTTAGGGCTGGGGGGGCGGGGGACCAGCCGGTTTGGGCGAGGGCGTCCCGGGTTTCGTCGTCGATGAGGTGGGGTTCGCCGCAGATGACGCCGGGGCGGGCGGCGATGCGGGCGGCGTCGGCGAGGGCGCGGGAGAACTCGAAAGCTGAGCCGGTCTTGGGGCTGTCGAGGGGCCGCCAGCGGTCGATTGGCCCCCAGAAGGTCTGCCAAGCCCAGGTACCTCGAGCGGCGCGATGGACGGCGGTGGCGAGTCCTGCGGCGGCGTGCTGGTAGGCCTCGATTTCGAGCCGGCCGATACCGACGCAGGGCAAGCTGAGGGCGACTGCGAGACCTTCGGCTGCGGCCATGCCGGCGCGGATTCCACCGTATGCGCCGGGCCCGAGATCGACGAAGACGGCTTGGAGCTCCGCTTTGACCGACTCGGCGCTGCCGGTCTGTCGGCAGACCAGATCGATCATGGGAGTGAGGCTTGGGGTGTGTCTGCGGCCTGAGATCCAGGTGAGTTCGGTGAGCAGTTCGCCCTGCTCGCTGACGGCGACGCTGGAGCGTTCGCCAACGGTGTCGATGGAGAGTTCCATTAGTCGTCGCTGCCGATGTTGCGAACGGTGTCGAGGACGGCGGCGGCGATTTCGCCGGAAGCGGAGAGTTGGAGTTTGCGCGGCGCTGCTTCGAGCTGGTCTTCGGGGATTTCGGGCTGGAGAGGTGCGATTTGGACGAGGAGATGGTCCGGGGGGAGGGCTTCGCCAGCGCGTTCGGGCCATTCGACCAGGAGGACGCCGTCTTCGGCGGCCTGATCGAGGCCGAGTTCGGCGATCAGGTCGAGGTCGTCGAGGCGGTAGAGGTCGGCGTGACGGAGTGGGAGGCGTCCGCCGAGGTGCTCGTTGATCAGGACGAAGGTGGGGGAGTTGACGGTGGTGGGCGCGCCGAGTCCGCGTCCGACGCCTTGGGCGAAGACAGTCTTGCCGGCTCCCAGCTCTCCGGAGAGCAGGGCGACGGTACCGGCGGAAGCGGCGCGTCCGACGGCCTCACCGAGGCGACGGGTGGCTTCGGCGTCTGCGCAGATCAGGCTGAATTCGTCTGGATTGGGCACGTGGTGAGTATACGCCTGCCTCCTGCTGGCGGGGCGTATCCTACGTCTGAGGGGAGATCGCCATGAGCACAGCCGATGAGCTTCATATCTGCTCGTTTCTGCCGGTGGGGGACGCGGCCTTGGAGCGCATCCGGGCGGTGGATCCGCGCATCCGACTTCACTCAGCCTCGCTCAATCTGGTGCGCTGGATGCGGGAACCGAATCATCCCGAGGTCGATGTGGATGCGGCGATTGCCGAAGGTGAGGAGATTCGCAACCGCGATCGGGTGTGGCTCACGTTTTTCAGCGGCAATCTCGCTTGCGGGGCGCCGGCGCTGGAGTGGATCGCGCTGGCCTCGGCGGGGGCGGATCAGATTCTGCGTCAACCGCCTGATCCGCATGTGCGAGTGACCAAGATGCCCGGTCTGGCGGCGCGGGTGATCGGGGAGTGGGTGTTGGCGTTCATGCTGATGGATTGCAAGCAGATGCCCAGGTATCTCGACAATCAGCGGCAGGGCTACTGGCAGCGTTTCGTCGATGCGACGGATCCGCTGACTCCGCGTTCGCTGGAGGGTGCGACTGTGGCGATCATCGGTTATGGGGCGATTGGTTCGGAGATTGCGCGTCTGGTGGGTGCGCTGGGGGTGCGAGTGATCGGTGTGCGGCGTCGAGCGGAGGCGGAAGGGACGCCGCCGCCGGACGCGCCGGCGGCGGTGGAGGCGATCTGGCCGCCCGACCGTCTTCACGAGGTGTTGGCGGAGGCGGACTACAGCGTGCTTGCGGTACCGCTGACCGAGGCGACGCGGCAGATGATCGGAGAGGCGGAGATCGCGGCGATGAAGCCGGGCGCGGCGCTGATCAACATTGCTCGGGGCGAAGTGGTGGATTGGCCTGTGCAGATTGCGGCGCTCCAGGACGGGCGGTTGCGGGCGTGCTACACCGATGTGACCTCGCCCGAGCCGTTGCCCGACGGACATCCCGACTGGGAGACGCCCAATCTCGTGATCACTCCGCATAACAGCGGCCTGATGCCGGACTACTTCGGCAAGGCGACCGTTCGCTTCACCGACAATCTCGCTCGGTACCTGGGCGGCGAGCCATTGCTGGATGTGGTCGACCGTGAGGCGGGGTACTGATGGCGGCGGCGCGACACGGGATCGGGATGCCGCCTCGGGGGGCGCTGGTCGCGGCTGGGCGGGCGCGTTCGGTTTCGCGCTTGCCGTCGCCGGAGATTCGCTTCGGGATCGCGCAGTGGCCGTATGATCTGTTGCTGCGATTCGCCTATGACCTGCCGGAGCATGAGCATGTCTGGCCGAACGACTGGTTCGACGACGGTTTCGAGCAGGCGGCGATTGAGTTGCGGCAGCTCGGGCCCAAGCTGGTAGCGGCGCTGGCGGCGATGCAGCCGCCGCTGGAGGAGCTGAAGAATGCGGCGATGGGTGTTGAGGATGCCGAGCTCACGCGGGAACAGGTGACGAGCGTTCCGCTGCATATTGATCTGGTGCTGGATTATCTGGCGCGGATGCTGGATTGTGCGGCGACGGTGATTCCGCACTGTTACGGGCAGGAGGGGAAAGCGCTGGCGTCGGGGCGGGGGAACCTGCGCGCGTTGGCAGGGATGCCGTTGGCTGAGTTTGATCCGGAGCTGGCTGGGATCGTTGCGCCCGATGGGTCGCTGCCGGCGGCGGTGTCGCGGCTGGCGAGTCCGAGTCTCGGCGCGGAAGTCGAATTGGGGGAGCGTCCGACTGCGCACAGCGCGGATATCTATGCGATTGTTCATGCGCCCGGGTTTGAGCAGGCGCTGCCAAAGGCGGCGGCGCGGGCGCTGCGGCAGTCGGCGGAGGCGACGATTGCGGCGGCGGATGCGATTGATGCGACGCTGCCGGGGTTGTTCGGGTGGTTTGATCGGTTGTTGGAGTATCTGATTGGGTTGGTCTGCGAACGGGCGGAAGAGGGGGAAGAATTGGGGGAGCGTTGGTCGGAGTCGAACTGGACGGTGATTCAGCGCTTGAGTTTTGCGGATACGGATGCGGCGTTGGCGTTGACGCGGGCGCTGCCGGCGATTGCGGAGGGTCCGTTGCTGCCGGGTACGGAGGATGAGTAGGGGGGTTAGCCGAAGACGGCGTACATGAGGGCGCCGAAGGTGGCGGACCACATGGCGAAGCCGAGGGCGGCGAGGCCCCAGATGGTGCGTTCGAGGTGGGCGAGGCGAGCGTTCATTTCCTCACGGAACTGGGCGAGCTCGCGGCGCAGGTCGTCGCGGATTTCGTACAACTCGCGGCGCAGGTCGTCGCGGATTTCGTACAACTCTCGGCGCAGTAGGTGCAGATCTTCTTTGGTCGCTAGTTCGCTGAGGCGGGCTTCCTGGGCGTCGGCGATGCGTTCGGCGTGCTCCTCGGGGACGCCCGCCTCGATCAGTCCGCGTTCCAACTGTCGCGTCATGGTGGCCATTGGCGGTTCCTTCCCGGCTCAGGATCAGAATAGCGGCCGCCGGGCGGGCGAACGGGGTGTGAGGGTTTGCGACAGGCTCAGCTAGCTGACGCAGGCGGCGGCCATGGTGCCGATGGTGTGGGTTCGTTCGTAGACGTTTTCGTCTTGTTGGAAGCCGTTGGTGACGAAGCCGAGGGAGAGGCCGGTTTCGGGGTCGCCCCAGGCGATTTGTCCGCCGGCGCCGGCGTGTCCGAAGGCTTTGGGGGAGGCTCCGCTGCCGAAGCCGCGGTCTTGGCTGAGGCCGTCGTCGCCGGCGACGACAACGGTGAGGGCGCGGTTGACGTGGATGCCGCTGAGAGGGTCGGTGTGACGGTCGGGGTTGGTACCGACGGTGGTGCCTAGTTCGATGGCGTTCGCGGTGAGGGGGCTGTCGTCGGGGCGGTTGATTAGGCCCTGGTAGAACATGGCGACGCCGGCGGCGTTGGCGAATGCGCCGCCGCCCGGACAGCCGGCGCGGCGCTGGGAGGCGAGATTGAAGTGGAGGATGGTTTGGGGGAAGACCTCGCCGCCGGCGACGGGGAGAGGTTCTTCGGTGTAGACGATGGAGGCGGCGCGTTCGTGCTCTTCGTTGGGGAGGCCGATGTAGAGGTTGTCGAGTCCCATCGGGTCGAGCAGGTTGGCGCGGAGCCAGTCGCGGAAGTCTTCGCCGGTCTTTTGGGTGATGATCTCGGCTAGGACCCAGTGGGCGGAGGTGGCGTGGTACTCCCACTGAGTGTCGGGTGTCCAGTTGAGCCGCCAGCCCATCATGCGGCGGAGCCGGGCTTCGCGGTCCTCCCAGAGGCGGGGGTTCATGGGCGCGTGGGGGAAGCCGCCGGTGTGGAGCATCACGTTGCGGACGGTGACATCGGCGTAGGTTGCTTCGCCGCCACCCTCGGCGCACCAGCCCGGGATGATGTCGACGACCTTCTCTTCGAGATCGAGCAGGCCCTCGTCCAGGAGCTTCCAGACGCCGACGCCGACGACGGCCTTGGTCGAGGAGAACATGCAGAAGAGGGTGTCGTCGGTGGCGGGTTGCACCGACGTGCCTTGATGGGCGGCGCCGAAGGTGCGCATTGCGGCGAGTTCGCCGTCGTGGCCGATGGCGATCTGGGCGGCGGGGACTTTCTTGTCGTTGACGATGCCTTCGACGTAGCCGAAGAGCTCGTTGAGTTTGTCCTGGTTGATCGTTGTCATTTGCGATCCCTCTCCGTGTACTGGTGCGCCAAGTCTAGGCGCTCGCGTAGGCTGTCGAATATGTCAGCAGGGGAACCGGCGATTCAAGCGCGCGGCGTAGTCAAGCGCTACGGCGAGATCACCGCCGTGGACGGGGTGGATCTGACCATCGAAGCGGGGCAGGTCTATGCGCTGCTTGGTCCTAACGGGGCGGGCAAGACGACGTTCGTCGAGATTCTGGAGGGCTACCGCAAGCGCGACGCGGGCGAGGTTCGCGTGCTGGGGATGAACCCGGCTGACGGGCTTGCCGACTTTCGCGCCCGGATCGGGATCGTGCTGCAGAGCGAGAGCTCGGTCGATCTCTACACCGCGCGCGAGATCATGCACGCCTGGGCGCAGGCCTATCCCAACCCGCTCGACCCCGACGAGGTGCTCGAACTGGTCGGTCTGGGCGAACACGCGGATCGGCGCGGGGCCAAGTTCTCCGGCGGGCAGAAGCGTCGGCTCGACCTGGCGCTGGGCGTGGTCGGCAATCCTGAGTTGCTCTTTCTCGACGAGCCCACGACCGGTTTCGACGCGGCCGCCCGCCGACAGTCGTGGGAGCTGGTGCGAGCGCTCCAGGCGGAGGGACGGACGATTCTGCTGACTACTCATTACCTCGACGAAGCTGAGGCGTTGGCAGACCGGATCGGGGTGATCGCCCAGGGACGGCTGATCACGGAGGGCACGATCTGGGATTTGCGGCGCGAATTGGGGGCGCGCTCACGCATCTCCTGGCGGCCGGCGGAGGGGGCGCAGCTTGACGGTCTGCCCGGTCGTTGGAGTCGTTCCGAGAGCGGGCGGCTGACGTGCGAAACCGGCGCGCCGACACGCGAGTTGGGCGAATTGCTCGCCTGGGCAGAGGCGCAGGGGCTGGGTGAACTACCCGAGCTCTGGGTACGCTCGCCCTCGCTGGAGGAGATGTACCTGGAGTTGGTCGGTGAGAGCGAGGCCGCGGAGGCTCGCGCCGGCGGGGAGGCGGCTTCGTGACCGCGCTTACCACTGCGGGTGTACAGCGTGAGATCGGCGGCGCGCGGCATCTGCTGCGGATCTCGTGGACGCTGACCAAGCTCAATCTCAAGGCCGTGTGGCGCGAGCCGCAGGCGATGTTCTTCCTCGTGCTCTTCCCGGTCATGTTGATGATCATTTTCGGGAGCGTCTTCAGCTGGGATGTCGCCTTCGGGGTTGAGGGGCGGCAGTACGTCTCGGCCGGGATCATCGCCTCTTCGCTGCTTGGCACCGCTTTTCTCAATCTCTCGATCTCGATCGTGAGCCAGCGCGAGATGGGCTTCCTCAAACGCATAGGCGGCTCGCCGATCCCCAAGACGGCCTTCTTCGTCGGCCAGCTTTCGGGCGTGCTGGCGATCACCATCGTGCAGGTGGTGGTGATGTTGGTGCTGGGGATCGCGTTCTTCGGGCTCGACGCGCCCTCCGGGACGCAGTGGCTGACGCTGATCTGGGTGCTTGTTCTTGGGGTCGGCGCGGGGACGACCATGGGCATCGCGATCACGCGGATCATTCCCACGGTGCGCGCCGCTCCCGCCGTCGTGAACGCGCCCTACATCTTTCTGCAATTCGTTTCAGGCGTCTTTTTCCCGTTCCACGACATTCCCACCTGGCTGCAATACATCGCCAGCGTTTTCCCTATGCGCTGGCTTGCGCAGGGTCTGCGCAGCGTCTTCCTGCCCAGCGAGTTCCAGCAGATTGAGCCCGGCGGAGCGTGGGAACTGCACTGGGTCGCGCTGGTGCTGATCGTTTGGCTGGTCGCCGGTCTGGCGCTCGCGGCGAGAACGTTCCGCTGGGAGCAGCCGAGCTAGGGTTGTTCAGGCAGACCGCCTTCGGCGACTGGCTATGCTCGATCGCAGCGGTAGTCCAGTGACGGTTCTGAGCGATGCTCCCCGCCATTATCAGCGAACGTCAGCAGCAACTTGAGGCGCTTTGCCGGCGACACCATGTGCGCCGGTTGGAGTTGTTTGGTTCGGCGGCGACGGGGGAGTGGGATGCGGAGCGCAGCGATCTTGATTTTCTGGTGAAATTTGACTCTGAGGCGCGGTTCAGCACTCACGGAGAGCTCGAAGCGGCGCTGCGCGATCTCTTTGGGCGGGATGTGGATCTGATCTCGGATGTCGAGTTCACGAACCCGTATTTCCGCCAGTCTGTGAAGGACAGCCGTACGCATTTGTGGGGTGAGCGACGTCAGGCAAGCTCTAGAAACGGGGTTCGCGTGAGTTCGGATCGAGCGCTGAAGTATCTCTGGGAGATTCGGCAGGAGGCCGACTACTTACACGGAGTCGGTACGAACGTGTCTTTCGATGAAATGATGAGTAGCGATGATTTGATTCGCAGCGTGCCGCAGGCCCTAACGAGGATCGGGGAGTCGCTCAATCGTCTCTCGCGGCAGGACAAGGCCACTGCGGAGCGGATCACGGACTACCAGGGCTACGTCGGTCAGCGCAACCTCCTCGTTCACCAGTACACGAATATTGACTGGGCCAAAGTCTGGCAGACGGTCAGGGAGGAGCTCCCGCTGCTGATTCGGGAGGTCGATGCGTTGATGGCAGAGTTGGATTCAGAAGCGGAGGCGGAATAGCGGCCGGTGATCGCTTACGGTCGCCGCCGAGCTTGGCGTTCGGCGCGTGCGCGTTGCTCGCGCTGGGCGCGGAGCAGGGCTTCCTGCATCTCTTCGGAGCGGGTTTGTCCCTCTCGCGCTTCGACCTGGCGCGGGCCTCGTCTGAGGCTGGGATCGGCGTCCTCCGGGCTTTGCGGCAGGGCTTGATCCGCGCCCGAGAGCCTGCGCGCTTGCTCCACTGTGTCGCCTTGCAGGCTGGAGACTGCGTCGCTGCGGTCGGTCAGACCGCTGGCCAGGAATGCCCGCGCTTCGCCCGCCTTCTCGACCTCATAGCGGGTGCGCGACTCGACGCCGATGGCGTGGGCTTGATGCAGCAGCCAGTCCTCGACGCGCTGTAGGGGTTGGGCAGCGCGCTTGCTGACGAGTCCGACCAGGAAGCGCAGCGGGCGGACGACGAGCAGGATGACGATCTCAAAGAGCGCTGCGCCGAACATGGTTTACCTCAGTTCATCAGACTCTCGCCGGGTTGTGGATGTTGGAGGTTCGGACCCCCTTCTATCCCTCCCTGCCTTCGGAGAGCCTCTGCCTGCTCAGGGGCAGGCTTTTGCGAAACTTCCCAGACTCCGCGTTTCGTCATTTCGGTGCAGGCGGAAATCTACGTCCCGCTCGATACGCTGCATGGATTCCCGCCTGCGCGGGAATGACGGATATGGGGGTTTTGCGAAGGTCTTCGAAGGCGGGGGCAGGCTCAGCTGGGCGTCTCTCCCCGCAGGGCGGGGGAGAGGACAGGCGCCCGTAGCTAGAAGCTGCCGATGTCGCCGCCGCCGCCGAAGCCGCCGCCGTCGAAGCCTCCGCCGCTGTCGTGGTGGCCGCCGTGATGGTGACCGCCGTCGTAGCCGCCGGGGATCTGACTGCCGTCGGCGCCGAGGTGCTGATCGCCGACCATGTAGCCGACGGCGGCTGCTCCCAGCCACCAGGTCCACATGCCGTCCTGCCAGTCGCGCACTTTGGCGTTGGCGCGGCGGCCGAAGAGGCGCGAGACGATGCGCAGGGGCCAGAAGAAGATCAGGGTGATGAGTTCGAGGATGAGTTGTTTCACGGCGGTGCCTCCAACTAGCGACGGGCTCCGGCAAGTTGACGCCGTACGAGGCGCGAGTAGAGCCCGTCTTGTGAAGCTAGCTGATCGTGCTTGCCAATTTCGACTACGCGGCCTTCGTCGAGCACGACGATCTGATCGGCGTCGCGGACGGTAGAGAGGCGGTGGGCGATCACGAGGGTGGTGCGATCTTCCATCAACTCGTCCAGCGCGTCGCGGACGAGGCGCTCGTTGAGGCCGTCGAGGTGGGAGGTGGCCTCATCGAGGATCAGCACTGGGGCGTCTTTGAGGAGGGCGCGGCCGATTGCGACTCGTTGGCGCTGTCCGCCGGAGAGTTGCGCGCCGCGTTCTCCGACGGGCGTGTCTAGACCTTCGGGGAGGGATTCGACGAAGTCGGCGAGTCCGGCGCGCTGGATGGCGAGCAACAACTCCTCCTCCGTCGCGTCGGGTTTGGCGACGAGCAGGTTGTCGCGGATGGAGGCGTTAAAGAGGTAGGTGTCCTGTGCGACCAGCGCGACTTGGCCTCGGAGTTCGTCGAGGCGGTAGGTGCGGAGATCGGAGTCTTCGAGCGTGATCTTGCCGTCCTGCGGGTCCCAGAAGCGGAGCAGGAGATGGGCGGCGGTGGTTTTGCCGGCTCCGGAGGGACCGACGAGGGCGACGGTTCCGCCTGGCTTGAGGTCGAAGGAGACGTGATCCAGTGCCGCGCGCGGGGTGTCTTCGTAGGTGAAACCGACGGCGGCGAATGCGCCTTCGGAGACGCCGCCTTTGCCGTTCGCGGCTGCGCCGGGGCCGTCCTGGACAGCGACCGACTCGCTGTGGACGGCGGTGAGACGGCGGGTGGCGCCGAGCGTGTCTCCGAGTCGGCGGCCGACCTGGGCGAGTTCGGCGACGGGCATGAATGCGCCCATTGCGAGCAAGGTCAGGAGTGGGGCGAGGGAGGAGTCGATGTCGCCGCGGACGGCCAGCACACCGCCGATCGTGATGACGGCGAGACCGCCATAGCCGGTCAGTCCCTCGAGCAGGGTTCGCTGGGCGGAGATCTGGCGGTTGAAACCGCCGCGGATGGGCATGTATTCGCGCATCAGGCCCTCGAACTCGGCCTTGCGTTCCTTCTCTCGCTGGAAGGCGGTGACTTCGCGGAGTCCCTGGAGGGTGTCGACCATGTGGGCGTTGAGCGCTCCGAGATGGTCGCGGGAGCGGGAACCGAGTCGATCGACGATTCGGCGGGTGAAGAGGGGGCTGAGTGCGGCAAGGATCAGCAGTGGGGCGAGTCCGAGTCCCAAGCGCCAATCGACGACGAAGAGCGTGATCAGCGCGGCTCCCGGGATGACGACGCTGACGAATGCGTTGGCGATGGTGTGGGCGAAGAAGTATTCGACGGTCTCGACGTCTTGGGTGGCCATTGAGACCAGATCGCCGGTGCGGCGGCGCAAGAGATAGGCGGGCGCGAGCTGATCGAGCTTGCGGAAGAGAGCGATGCGCATGTCGGCGAGGAGGCGGAAGGCCATGTCGTGGGAGACCCAGTTTTCGAGGAAGCGGAAGAGTCCGGTGAGGACAGCGACCAGGATCAGGAGGGCAGCGAGCAATCCGATCGACTCGCCGTCGCGGACGTTGGCGACCATGAGCGCGCCGATCACGCCGACGGCGATGGCTCCGAAGAAGTGGGCGACGCCGGTTCCGAAGGAGAGTGTGGTCTTGAACCAGTAGGGCGCGGCTAAACCGAGCAGTCGTGTGGAGGTCTCGCGCCAGCCCATGCCCTCAGCGCGGATGATGGCTTCGGTTGCGTCGCTGCCGGAGTCGCGGATCGCCAGCGTGCCGGTTTCAGCTGCGGCGGCGAGCTCGGGCGGGGGCGCGTCGTCCACGAATCCGTCGAGGCTGGGATCGGTCATCTGACCGGCCATCAGCCAGTCGTAGACGCCGCCTTCGGCGAGGAGCGCTTCGTGGTCTCCGCGCTCAACCAGACGGCCCTCGTCAAGCACCAGAATTTCGTCGCAGTCGCGGACGCTGGAGAGGCGGTGGGCCATGATTAGGGTGGTGCGGCCTTGCATGAGGCGATCGAGCGCGGCCTGGATGGTGGCTTCGTTCTCGGCGTCCACGCTAGAGAGGGCTTCGTCCAGGATCAGCATCGGGGCGTCGCGGAGGAGGGCGCGGGCGATGGCGATGCGCTGGCGTTCGCCGCCGGAGAGTCGGTGTCCGCGTTCGCCGATCACGGTGGCGTAGCCCTCCGGCAGGGCGCTGATGAACTCGTGGGCGTTGGCGGCTTGGGCGGAGGCGCGGATCTCGTTGTCGGTGGCGTCGGGTTTGGCGAAGCGGAGATTGGCGAGCACTGATCCGTGGAAGAGATAGGTGTCCTGGAGGACGACGGCCATCTGTGCGCGGATGTCGGCGAAACGGAGTTCGTTGAGGTTGTGGCCGCCGATGCGGATCGCGCCTTCTTGAGGTGTGTAGAGGCGCTGCAAGAGCCAGACGAGGGTGGACTTGCCCGAACCGGAGCGTCCGACGACGCCGATCCGGTGTCCGGGTTCGACGGTGAAGGAGACGTTGCTGAGCGCGGGTCTGCGGCCGGTGGGATAGCTGAAGGTGACGTTGTCGAACTCGATGCGGGGTTGGAGCGCTCCCGCCGGTTCGGCCTCGGCGTCGGGTGTGAGCGGCTTGGCCTGATCGACGTCGAGCACGCTTTGGGCGGCGGCGACTCCGAGGAGGCCCTGGTGGAAGAGTTGGCTGAGTTCGCGGAGGGGCCGGAAGACT
This sequence comes from Dehalococcoidia bacterium, assembly GCA_963555985.3. Taxonomy (GTDB): domain Bacteria; phylum Chloroflexota; class Dehalococcoidia; order Bin125; family Bin125. Next base: position 2,624,303 of record OY820591.1, on the reverse strand, counting down.
TCGACGCCCAGCATCAGCACGACCAGCAGCTCGGCCAGCTCCATCGCGCCGCTTTCGACGCGGAGCGCGCCGACAAAGAGCGCTACGGCCGCGCCGACGGTGATGGCGAGGATGGTGAGTCCCTGGGCGATCGCGTTGTGGAAGAGGACGCCCATGGTGGTGCGGAAGACGACCTGCGCGCGCTCTGCGAGTTCTGCGCCTCGGCGTCCGCTTTGGCCGAAGGCTTTGAGGGTGGCGAGGCCCTGGACGGAATCGAGGAAGTCGGCGGCGAAGGAGCCGTAGGCGTCGCGGCGGCGGAGGGAGGCTTCGGCGTTCTGGCGCTTGAGGAACTGGGGGAGCACGAGGGTGACGAGGGCGAAGCCGAAGTAGATCGCGGCGACGGGGAGGTCGAGCCAGCCCATGAAGATGAAGATGCCGATCGGGGCGAGCGCGGCGACGATCAGTTGGGGGAGGTATTGACCGAAGAAGGTTTCGAGTTGTTCAACGCCTTCGATCACGCCGACGGTGACGTCTCCGGTGCGCCGGCGGTCGAAGTGTGAGGGTCCGAGGCGGGCGACCTGATCGAAGAGTCGCTGGCGGAGGGAGAACTGGACTTGGAGGGCGGTGCCGTTGGCGATTTCTTCCTTGGCATAGAGGAAAATTGAGCGGGCGGCGATTGAGGCGGCGGTGGCGATGATCAGTGGGATCAGGTCGCTGAAGCTGTCGCCTTCGAAGATGCGCGCGCCGATCCAGCCGAGGAGGGCGAGTCTGGCGACACCAGCGGCGACGGCGCAGAGTCCGACTGAGACGGCAAGGGCGATGCGCCAGCGCACGCCCTGAGTGAATCGCCAGAGTTCCCAGGAGAAGGTCATTGGATCATCCTAAGGCCTATCCACGTACCACCGTCTGACTCCGTCATCCCAGCTCCGACTCCGTCATGCCCGCGCTTGCCGCGGGTATCTCGCCGTAAGCAGCACCGTCGTGGTCAACAGATCGAGATTGCCGCGGCGAGCGCGGCAATGACGGAATTCGGAGCGCATGGCACGACGGGCTGATTTGACGATCGCAAGTGTGAATAGGCTCTAGCCGGATCGGCGCAGGCGGAGGGCGATGGCCATTGGGATTTCGGGGAGCACGTTCCACATCAGGCGGGATTCTTCGATTGGTTGCTCGGGGGCGGCTAGTTCTTCAATGCCGTCGAGGGTGAGGCCGACGGCGAAGGCGTCGTTGAGGAGTTCGCCCAAGGGTCGGTGGAAGTAGACCTGGCGCTCTTTTTGCTGGATGTTGGTGACGCCGTGGGTGACGAAGCGGGAGAGGTAGCGGTCGACGCCCAAGGCGTGGGCTTTGCCCGCTTCTTCGGCGCGGAGGAAGCGGTTTCCGGCGGTGGCGTAGGCGGGGTGGAGGGTGACGATCACGAACGCGCCGCGCGGTTTGAGGATGCGGGCTGCGCCGCCGAACATTGGGCGCAGGGCGGGCATCGACATCACGCCCATGATGCAGACGGCGGCGTCGAACGGTTGCCCCTCCAATGAGACGATGGCGCGTTCGTCGGTCGCGTCCAACGCTTCATAACGCGCATCCACGCGCTGATCCGAGATCGTCTCTGTGCGCCGCTTGGCGTGTTCGATCAAGCTGGGTGAGAGGTCAGTCGCCAGCACTCGCATCCCGGCGCGGCCCAGCCGCCGGGCGAAGGCTCCGTTCCCGCAGGCGAATTCGACGACCGATGCGCCCTGCTCCAGGCCCAGCATTCGCTCGGCGGCGGGGGCGAAGACGTCGTGGTGGAACTCGTCGCCCTGGTCGCCCCAGCGTTGGTCGAAGAAGTCGGCGGCGCGCTCCCAGCCCTCGTAGATCTGGCGCTGCATTTCGGCGAGGTATTGGGCGGGCGGCTGGTTCGGATCGAGGGGCGGCGGCTGAGGCATGGGCGAGCTTTCCGGCGAGGCTGCGGAGTCGAACGTTCCGACAATAGTTTGACATACAATCGCAGCGACGATTAGCGTTAGCGGTTGCACACCGCGCGAATGAGCGGTGACCAGGAGGTTCCCATGAGCGAGCGAAACTATTGGCAGCGCATGCGACGATCGCGGGTGAGCAGGCGTGCGCTCTTGCGGGCGTCGGGACGCGCCGGCGTGGGCGCGGCTGGTCTGGCGCTGGTCGGCTGCGGCGACGATGACGACGACAGTCAGCCGGCCGCGGTCGCGCAGCAGCAGGCTCAGCAGCAAGCCCAGCAACAGGCGATGCAGCAGCAGGCGCAAGAGCAGGCTCAGCAACAGGCCGCCCAACAGCAGGCGCAGCAACAGGCCGAACAGCAGGCCGCCCAAGCTGAGCAGCAAGAGCAGACGCAGCAACAGGCCGCCCAACAACAGGCGCAGCAGCAGGCGCAAGAGCAGCAGATGGTTGCGGCCCGCACCTACGGGGGCACGCTGAAGTTCTCGACGCCCGCGGCCACGCACGACTTCTTCGACCCGCACCGCGGCGTCTTTGGTCCCACCGTCTACTGGATGGGGTTCTACATGAACTACCTCATCCGCTGGGCGAACAAAGAGAAGGGGATCATGGAGTCGGACCTCGCTTCGCTGCCGGAGTTGCCCGACGAAGAGACCTACATCTTCAGCATCGACCAGGGCGCGCATTGGTGGGACCGCTACCCGACCGAGGGCGGCCGCGCTGTCACCGCGCAGGACATCGACATCAACTTCGACCGCCAGATCGCGGCGCTCGACAACGAAGGCAACCCCGACGCGCGTTTCCGCGGTCAGGACGCTTTCCGCAAGACGGCCACGAAGGAAGTCCCTGACGACCAGACTTTCATCGCCCGCACCGACGGCGCGGACGCCACCTACCTCGGCGGCACCATTCTGCGCCCATTCTCGTGGTTCACTTCGCCTGAGGGCATCCAGGAGTTCGGCGACCGCTGGCGCGACGAGACCGCGAACGTGGAGCTCTCGTCCGGTTCCGGCCCCTACATCCCGCTCAGCTACGACCCGGACATCGGGATCTACCTCGAGCGCAACCCGGACTACTGGAAAATCGGGGCGGACGGCCAACAGTTGCCGTATCCGGACGCGATCGACTTCGTCAACCTGACCGACCCGACGGCGGTGGACGCCGCCTATCGCGGCCAGCAGATCGACATCGGCGGCTTCCCGCTCTCATCGGTGCAGGTGGAGGAGCTGACCGGCGACTTCCCCGACCATCCGGTCGCGGAAGGCGCGTTCGGCTACACGATCGTGACCGTGACCGGCACCTATGAGCCGGGCTGGGAAGGCTCCGACGGGCTCGGCAACCCGTACCTCGACCGCCGCTTCGCCTATGCGATGCACGTCGCGGTCGACCGCGACCTGCTGATCGACGCCGTGTACCTCGGCGCGGCGAAGCCGTCCGGCACCCACTACTGCCCCTGGTTCAGCACCTACTGGACGATCCCGGCGGACGAACTGCGGACCTTCCCCGGCTACCGGATCGACCGCGAGGCAGATATCCAGCTCTGCCGCGAGCTGATCGCCGCGTCCGGCTTCGACACCAGCCGCTCGGTCACGATCTACATCCCGGACATCTGGGAGCAGACCTACCCGGGCATCTCCGAGACGACTCGGAACATGTACAGCGAGGCGGTCGGCTTCAACGTCGAGCTCGATCTCCAGCCGTACACGGTGATGCAGGACCGGTTCGACAACAAGACCTTCCCCGGCCGCGCGCCGACCTGGACGAACCCGCCCGCCGACCTCGATCCGACTGCGCAGTTCGGGCTCGCGCTGAAGCGTGGCGGCGCTTCCAACGTGACGCAGTACAACTACCAGCCGGTTGAGGACATCATCGACAAGATGACGGTTACGCTCGACACCGAGCAGCGGCGCGACATGGCTCGCGAAGTGCAGCGGATCGGCCTCGGCGTCGACGAAGGCGGCGGCTACCCCAACAGCGAACATGGTCTCGACGGCATCTTCAGTTGGTTCGGCGTGATGAACGGCGTGGTGCCGACGATCTGGTGGCCGTACGTCAACCGCGACGAGGACACCTGGCAGTTCGCGCACGACTCGCACAACCACGACCAGACCTGGATGGACACGACCCATCCGCAGTTCCAGGCCTAGGAAGGCCGCGCCGACGACAAATCAAGCGCTCCCCCCGCACTGCGGGGGGAGCTGTCCCGAAGGGACTGAGAGGGGTCCGGTGCGGCCGCTGAGGCGTCTGCGAGCCTGATTGCGGCAACCCCCCTCCGTCGCTCCGCGACCGCTCGCCCCGCAGCGCGGGGGAGAGCAGGGTTGCAAGACTCACCTTAGGAGGGGCCGAAGCGCGAGATGCAGAAGTACCTGATTCGCCGCATTCTGCTCGTGATCCCCACCCTTTGGCTGGTGATCTCCCTGCTCTTCTTGGGCGTCAACCTCCTGCCCGGCGACTACGTCACGATCAAACTTTCCAACCTCGAAGCTTCCGGCGCGACCACGCAGCCGGCCGAGATCGTCGGCGAAATCGAGGCTGATCGCACCCTCCACCGCGTCGTGGCCGGAGACACGATCGAGTCGCTCGCGCTCCAGTACGGGATCGGCGCCGACCACATCCTCGGACTCAATCCGCGCTATGACGTCGACTCCGAGCTGCGGCCCGGCAGCAACCTCATCATCATCGACGGCCAACTGCTCTCGGTGATCTCCAAGCAGCAGCGGCTCGCGCTGCCTGAGGAGACCGATCAGGGCGTGGCGTTGCTGATCGAGCGCAACCCCCAGATTGACTTCCCCACGTTCGCTGGCGAACCCTACGCGCCCGGCGGCAGCATCCTGACCCTGCGCGAGTCCACGACCATTAATGAACTTGCGAAGGTCAACCGTGTCACCGCTGAGGATTATCTGAACGTCAATCTCGTCGGCACACCGTCTAACGAAGACGGTTCACTGACCGCCGAGACACCGCTGCTGCCCGGTGCGACGATCATCGCTCCTACGCGCGAGATCACCGAGAGTTCGGTGAAGCACCGACTGGGACTCGACAAGCCGCTCGGCATCCAGTACATCGAGTTCATCTGGGACACGATCCGGCTCAAGTTCCGGCCGTCGTTCCAGACCAATGAACCGTCGATGGACATCTTCCTGCGCACGCTTCCGCGTACGCTCCATCTCAACATCTACGCCCTGATCGTGGCCGTGATCGTCGCGCTCCCGGTGGGCGTCTACTCCGCCATGCGGCAGGACCGCGCGCCCGATTACCTGCTGCGCGGCTTCGCGATCTTCGCGCTCGCCGCGCCGCCCTTCTGGACCGCGACGATGTTGATCTTCGTGGTCTCGCCCGGTTCGCTCTTCGACGGCGGTCTCTGGTCGATTCCGCTCGCGGAAGAGGAGGCGCGCAGCATCTTCACCTCGGTACCCGGGTTCTTTGCGCTCTATACCATCCCTGCCGTCGCCGGCGGCATCGCCGCCGGAGCTGGGTTGATGCGCATCACCCGCTCCGAGCTGCTTGAAGTCTTGCGTCAGGATTACGTCCGCACAGCCTGGTCGAAAGGTCTGCGCGAGCGCTCCGTGATCCGCCGCCACGCGCTGCGCAATGCGATGGTGCCCGTGCTCAGCGTGTTCGGACTCCAGGCGGCGGCGCTGGTCGGCGGGAACATCATTCTGGAGGTGTTGTTCAACATTCCCGGCGTCGGTCTCGCCCTCTTGCAGCGCATCTACCAAGCCGACACGCCCGTGATCGCCACGATCGTCTTTTTCCTCGCCCTCTTTGTGATCGTCATCAACATCCTGGTCGACATCAGCTACGCGCTGATCGACCCGCGCATCCGTTACGCCTAGCCTGGCATCGAGGCACGAGGTCTCTACATGAGCGAGTCACCTGCCGGCAGCACAGCGATCGACGAGTCGCTCGAAGAATTCGCCGTCTCTCAGGGTCTGCGTGTAGACGACGCGGGCGGGCTGCGCCGCGCCCTGCGCTGGCTGGTCGATTTCACGCGCACCAAGCGGCTCGGCGCAGCCGGACTCCTGCTCGTCGTCTTCTGGAGCGTGATCGCTATCGGTACTGTTGGCGACGGCGGCGGCTGGTTGGGCGTTGGCCGCTACGACTCGCGCACTGTCTTTGAAGTCGCCTCGGCCACCTACGCCGACGACAAGATCGCGAATGCCCTTGACGGCCTCGACGCGGAGCTCTCTGACGCCGAACTGCGCGCAATCGTCTCCGACCCGGCAATCTACGGAGACGCCGCTACCGATCAGGGCGTCGCCGCCGAAATGGTCGCGTACGCCCTCGAACACGTTGAGGAAGGCACGCTGCTCGATACGCTCGTCGACGCCGAACAGATTGAAATCGACGGCGGCAAGATAGTCGATGTTGACGCACTGCTTGCGACAGGTACGGACAACCCGCTGACCGCCGCCTCGTTGCAGGACCCCTCAGGCGCGCACTGGTTCGGCACCGACCGCGCCGGTCATGATCTTTTCGCCCGCGTCTTCGAGGGCGCGCGGCTATCGCTCTACATTGGTTTCTTCGCCACGCTGATCGGCGTCGGCGCCGGTACTGTGATCGGCCTGGTCGCCGGCTCGCTGGGCGGCACGGTCGACCTCTCCGTCAACCGCATCATGGACGCCATTCAGTCCTATCCGCCGATCGTCTTCCTGCTCCTGATCGCCTCGCTGACCGACCCCTCGGCGCTCTGGGTCACGCTCGCGCTGGCGGTGCTTGCGATTGCGCCGACGAACCGGATCGTGCGCGGCAGCGTGCTCCAGATTCGCGAGCTGCCCTACATCGAAGCGGCGCGCACGATCGGCGCTTCCTCCGTTCGGATCATGGGCCTGCACATTCTGCCCAACCTCTTCGCGCCGCTGATCGTGATCTTCTCCATCACCATCGGCGCCTTCATCCTCGCCGAAGCCGCGCTCAGTTTCCTCGGTCTGGGCACGCTCGATGTCTCCTGGGGCAAGATGATCGCCGATGGGCGGCAGTTCATCGTCTATTCGCCCTGGACGTCGCTTTTTGCCGGTCTCGCCCTGACCTCGCTGGTGTTCGGGTTCAATGTCTTGGGTGACGCGCTCCGCGACGTGCTCGATCCGCGTCTGCGCGGGGCGCGATAGGCGATCGCTATCCGTTTCGTTCGTCTTCCCGCAGTTCGCTGCGGCTTCCGGCGGTGGACCGATTTTGACGTGCACGTTCAGTTGCGTCCTACTACAATCTGCGAAACCTAGCGATGGGAGCAAGCGACATGTCAAGCGAACGCAACTACTGGCAACGGATGCGGCGCAATCGGATGAGCCGGCGGGCGCTCTTGCGCGCATCGGGACGCGCCGGCATCGGCGCGGCGGGTCTGGCCCTGGTCGGCTGCGGCGACGATGACGATGACGGTCAGCAGACTGCGGCGCAGGCGCAGCAGCAACAGCAGCAACGGCAAGCCGCCGCGCAGCAGCAGGCCGAGCAGCAGCAACAGCAGCCGGCCATGCAGCAACAGGCGCAGCAGCAGCAAGCCGCCGAGCAGGCCGCCCAGCAAGCTGAGCAGCAAGAGCAGACGGTTGCCGAGGCCGCCGAACAACAGCAGCAGCAAGTGGCCGCTTCCGATATCACCCGCGGCGGCACATTGCGCTTCTCCACGCCGGCGGCCACGCACGACTACTTCGACCCGCACCGCGCGGTCTTCGGCCCGACCCAGTTCTGGATGGGGTTCTACATGAACTACCTCATCCGTTACCAGAACAAGGAGAAGGGCATCCTCGAGAGCGACATTGCCTCGCTGCCCGAACAGCCCGACGAAGTCACCTACATCTTCTCCATCGACCGCGGCGCTCGCTTCTGGGATCAATATCCCACCGAAGGCGGCCGGCTTGTCACCTCCGAGGACATCCGCGCGAACTTCCAGCGCCAGATCGACGCCACCGACGCCACCGGCGCTCCTGACGGCACCTATCTCGGCGCGTCCGCCTTCCAGAAGACCGCCTCGATGGAGACGCCCGACGAGACCATCTTCATCGCCAAGAGCGACGGCATCGACGCCACCTACCTCGGCAGTCCGGTCCTGCGTCCCTTCTCCTGGATCACTTCGCCCGAGGCGATCCAGGAATTCGGCGACCGCTGGCGCGACGAAGCCGGCAATGTCGAACTCTCCTCCGGCACCGGCCCCTACATCCCGACTAACTACGACCCCGATCTCGGGCTCGACATGATGCGCAACGACAACTACTGGAAGATGGGCGCCGACGGCCAACCGCTGCCCTACATGGACGGGATCGGGATGAAGAACCTGACCGATCCCACTGCCGTCGAGGCCGCCTACCGCAGCAACGAAATCGACGTCGGCGGCTTCCCGCTCTCGAGCCTCCAGGCGGAAACGATCGGCGCCGACTTCCCCGACCACCCGCAAGGCACGGTCGCTTTCGGCTTCACGATCATCACCGGCATCTTCAACTACAACCCCGACTGGCCCGGCGAGGACGGTCTGGGCAATCCCTACCTCGACCGCCGCTTCTGCTACGCCCTCCACCTCGCGGTTGACCGCTACCTCATGATCGACGCCGTCTATCTCGGCTCCGGCAAGCCCTCCGGCCAGGAACACACGCCTTGGTTCAACCAGTACTGGGCGATTCCCGAGGAAGAACTGCTCGCCACGCCCGGTTATCGGCCCGACCGCAACGCCGACATCGCCGATGCCCGCGCCTACCTCGACGCTTCCGGATACGACAAGGATCGTCCCCTGATCCTCTACGCCCCCGACATCTGGGAGCAGACCTACCAGGGCATCCTCGAAACCGAGAAGAACATGTACGAGGAGGCGCTGGGGATCGAAGTCAACTTCAACATCCAGCCCTACACCGTGTTGCTCCAGCGCTGGGTGTCCAAGACCTACCCGGGCGGCGGCCCGCAGTGGACCAACCCGCCCGACGACCTTGATCCCACCACCTCCTACCTCCAGAACCTCACGCCCGGCGGCGCGACCAACAACCTCTCCTACGAGTACCAGCCCTTCACCGAGCTCGCCGAGGAGATGCGGGTCACGCTCGATCGGGAAGCACGGCGGGACATGGCTTACGAAGCCCAGCGCATCCTGCTCGCCACTCACCCCGACCACGGCGTCGACGGGCTCGGCTTCGCACCGGCGGTGATGAACGGGATCTCGCCCGCGATCTGGTGGCCGTACGTGGAACGCCCCGCCGACACGCTCCAGTTCGCCCACGCCTCACACCGCTACGACGAAGCCTGGCTCGACACCACCCACCCCGACTACCCGGCCTAGCTACCGCTGGGTGCCGGTATGAAGAGGGGGCGGCAGTTGCCGCCCCCTCTCTTGTTTGCGGCGGAGAGGCCGATTCAAAATCACTAGCCTTCCGCAATCGAGGTTCGACCAATGCAGCTCCGAGGAGAGGTTCCATGAGTGAGCGAAACTACTGGCAGCGAATGCGGTGGAAGCAAATGAGCAGGCGTGCGCTCTTGCGCGCCTCGGGTCGCGCCGGCGTCGGCGCGGCCGGATTGGCGCTGGTCGGCTGCGGCGACGATGACGACGACAGTCAGCAGTCGGTTTCCCAATCCGCCGCGCAGCGTCAGCAGCAACAGCAGGCGATGCAACAGCAGGCCCAGCAGCGACAACAGCAGCAGGCCGCGCAGCAGCAAGCTCGGCAAGAGCAACAGGAGGCGGCCGCCGAGCAGCAGGCAGAGCAGGCCGACCAGCAGGAACAGACGGTCGCCGATGCTGAAGAACAACAGCAGGCGATGGTGTCGGAGATCGTCCGCGGCGGCGATCTGACCTTCTCCACGCCGGCGGCGACGCACGACTACTTCGACCCGGGCCGCGGCGTGTTCGGCACGACCCAGTTCTGGATGGGGTTCTACATGAACTACCTCATCCGCTATCGCAACAAGGAACAGGACCTCGCCGAGCCAGACATCGCCTCGCTGCCGGAGATTCCTGACGACGAGACCTACATCTTCAGCATTGACCAGGGCGCGCGCTTCTGGGATCAGTATCCGACCGAGGGCGGGCGGCTGGTGACATCCGAGGACATCCGCGTCAACTACCAGCGCCAGATCGACGCGGTGGATGCGACCGGCGCCGATGACGGCACCTTCCTCAGCTCGGGCGCGTTCCGCCGCACCGCTTCGATGGACGTGCCCGACGACACCACCTGGGTCGCTAGGACGGACGGCCCCGATGCGACTTGGATCGGCGTCCCGCTGCGACCCTTCAGCTGGATCACCAGCCCCGAGGCGATCCGTGAGTTCGGCGACCGCTGGCGCGATGAGGCGGGCAACATCGAGCTCTCCTCCGGCACCGGGATGTTTATTCCCCAGAGCTACGACCCCGATATCGGCCTGAGCATGATCCGCAACCCCGACTACTGGAAGATGGGGCTCGACGGCCAACCGCTGCCCTATTACGACTCCGTCACCCTGGCGAACATGGAGGACTCGACCACGATCGACGCCGCCTACCGCGGCAAAGAGATCCTCAACGGGCGCTTCCCACTCACGACGCTCCAGGCCGAGGGCATTGTTGAAGACTTCCCGGACCACAACCACGGCCAGATCGCGTTCGGGTTCACGATCATCACGCTGGTCAACTACAACCCAGACTGGCCTGGTGAGGACGGTTTGGGCAACCCCTGGCTCGACCGACGCTTCGCCAAGTCCCTGGGTATCGCCGTCGACCCGTACCTGATGATCGATACGGTCTATCTCGGCTCAGGCAAGCCCTCAGGCCTGCACGACACGCCCTGGTACAGCACCTATTGGGCGATTCCCGATGAGGAACTCTTGCAGACGCCGGGCTTCCGGCCCGACCGCGAGACCGACATCGCCGAAGCGCGGGCGCTGCTCGACGCCTCCGGCTACGACCGCAGCCGCGGTCTGCGCATGATCGCGCCCGACCTCTGGGAGTCCACCTATCCCGGCGTGCTGGAGACCGAAGTGGGGATGTACCGCAATGCGCTTGACCTCGAGGTCGAGTTCGACGTGCAACCCTACACGGTGATTCTCCAGCGCTTCGTCGACGGGACTTACCCGGGCAGCGGTCCGCAGTGGGGCAATCCGCCCGCCGAGCTCGACCCGACCGCGCCCTATAACGACTTCTTCACGCCCGAGGGCTCGGTCAACACGCTCTTCTACGGCTATGAGCCGATGGCGGACCTGGCCCGCGAGATGCGCGTCACGCTCGATCGCGAGAAGCGGCGGGATATGTCCCACACCGCGCAGCGGATCCTGCTCGGCACGCATCCCGACCACGGCTTGGACGGCATCACCACAATCCCCGGCGTGATGAACGGCATCTCACCGGTGCTCTGGTGGCCGTTCGTCCACCACAGCGACGACATCCTCCAGTTCGCCCACGCCAGCCACCGCTACGACGAATCCTGGATTGACGTCAACCACCCGGACTACCCCGCCTAAGTGCCGCCACGGCCCCCTGCGGCGCGGGGGGCGTGCAAACACAGCTCCGCCGAGCGCCACGGCATCAGCGACCGAAGGGGACCTTGTGCAAAGGCTCGGCGTCTGATATATGATCTCGCCCATTACCGGCTGAAGCTGCGGCATACGCGGTCTCAGGAATGGAGCGGATTCAATGCAGGAACGCAACTACTGGCAGCGAATGCGGCGGAGCCGAATGAGCAGGCGGGCGCTCCTGCGCGCCTCGGGGCGAGCTGGGGTTGGCGCTGCCGGCCTCGCACTCGTTGGCTGCGGCGACGACGATGACGACGGCGGCGCGGTCTCGCAGGTTGCCCAACAAGAGCGGCAACAACAGCAAGCGGCCGAACGACAGACTCAGGGTCGGCAACAGCAGCAGGCGGCAGAGCAACAGGCGCAGGAGCAGCAGCAACAGGCGGCGGCCGAGCAGGCAGAGCAAGCCGACCAGCAAGAAGCGACGGCGGACGATCAAGCGGCTGACCAGCAGCAGGCAGCGGTCGCCTCGAACATCATCCGCGGCGGCACGCTGCGCTTTTCCGGGCCGATGGACATGGACTACTTCGACCCGCACCGCGGCGTCTTCGGTCCGGTCCAGTACTGGATGGGGTTGTACATGAACTACCTCATCCGTTGGCGGAACAAGGAGAAGGGGATCATGGAGGCCGATGTCGCCGCCCTGCCCGAGATCCCCGACAACGAGACATACATCTTCCTGCTCGATCAGGGTGCCAGCTTCTGGGATCGTTATCCCACTGAGGGCGGACGGCTGGTGACCTCGCAAGACATCGTCGCCAACTTCCAGCGCCAGATCGATGCGGTCGACGCCACCGGCGCGGAGGACGGCACGTTCCTCGGCGCCGACGCCTTCCGCAAGACCGTCTCGATGGACACGCCCGACGAAACCACCTTCATCGCCAAGACGGACGGCGCTGACGCAACCTATCTCGGCGCGATCCTGCGGCCGTTCTCCTGGATCACATCACCCGAGGCAATGGCCGAGTTCGGCGACCGCTGGCGCGATGAAGCGCAGAATGTCGAACTCTCCTCTGGCACCGGCGCGTACATCCCGGTCGACTATGACCCCGACATCGCGATCAACATGGTGGCCAACTCTAACTATTGGAAGCCGGGCGCCGACGGCGGCATGCTTCCCTATCCTGACGGCTTCCGCATGGACCGGATCACCGATCCGACCGCGGTCGAAACCGCCTACCGCAGCAACGAGCTGATGTACGGCGACTGGCCGCTCACGGCTCTCCAGGTCGATGAAATCTCGAAGGACTTCCCCGAACATCCAACGGCAGAGGTCGCCTTCGGCTACACGATCATCACCAACTGGGCCAACTTCAATCCCGATTGGCCGGGGGAAGACGGTCTGGGCAATCCCTGGCTCGATCGCCGATTCGCCTACGCCTTCCATGTGGCCCTCGATCGCTACCTGATGATCGATGCTGTCTATCTCGGCTCGGCCAAGATCAGCGCGAACGAAATGTGCCCCTGGTTCAACACGGCTTGGGGCATCCCGCAGGACGAGCTCATCACCTTCCCCGGTTATCGGCCAGACCGAGACCTCGACGTGGCTTTGGCGCGCGAACTGATTGACGCCACCGGCTACGACAAGGACCGAACCCTGACGATCATCGCCCCAGATCTCTGGGAATCGACCTCCGCCGGCATCCTCGAAACAGAGAAGACGATGTATGAGGAGGCGCTCGGGATTCCGATCCACTGGGACGTTCAGCCGTATACGGTCATTCTCCAGCGGCTGCAGGACGGTACGTATCCCGGAAGCGGGCCGCAGTGGACCAACCCGCCCTCGGACCTCGATCCCACCGGCGACTGGGTGCGTCAACTCCTGCCTGGCGGGTCCACCAACCTCTGGCACTACGAGTACGAGCCCGTCTCCGAGATTGTCCAGGAGATGCAGGTCACGCTCGACACCGAGGAGCGCAAGACGATGGCGCGGAAAATCCAGCAGATTGGCATGGGAGTCGATTCGGATCACGGTCTGGACGGCATCTTCGCATCCTTTGGCGTCATGAATGCCGTCCAGCGCAGCGTCTGGTGGCCGTACATGCACCGGCCCGATGACACGATCCAGTTCGCCCACGCCTCACACCTCTTCGACGAGGCCTGGCTCGACACCACCCACGAGGACTATCCGGCCTAACCTCCGTCCGTCATTCCGGCGCACGTTGGAATCTCCGCTCCTCTCTCCCCTGCAACGCAGCGAGAGAGCGGAATTTCAACTGTTGTGGGACTCGCGGTGACGCGCTGTTGTCTCTACACCTGTGGTATGGGTTACAATTCGGCGCACGTCATGGCGAACGCAGGAGGAGAGTTGCAATGAGCGAGCGCAACTACTGGCAACGAATGCGGTGGAATCGGATGAGCCGGCGGGCGCTCTTGCGCGCCTCGGGCCGCGCCGGCGTCGGCGCGGCCGGTCTGGCCCTGGTCGGCTGCGGCGACGACGATGACGACGACAGCGTCGCCCAGGTCGCCCAGCAGCAACAGCAACGGCAGCAGGCCGCTCAGCAGCAAGCCCAGCAGCAGCAACAGCAGCAGGCGGCGCAGCAGCAAGCTCAGCAGCAACAGCAGCAGGCCGCCGCTGAGCAGCAGGCGCAGCAGGCTGAGCAGCAAGAGCAGACTGTCGCCGAACAGCAGGAAGAACAGCAGCAGCAGGCTATGGCCGCGGGCGAGCGGCCCAAGTACGGCGGCACGCTCCGCTTCGGCGGCCCCGTAAGCACGCACGACTACTGGGACCCGCATCGCGGCGTGTTCGGCCCGACGCAGTTCATGCACGGCTGGGTCTACAACTACATCATCCGTTGGGCCAACAAAGAGCAGGCCATCATGGCCTCTGACCTGGCCGAGTTACCGGAAATCCCTGATGGGGAGACCTACATCTTCACCGTCGTTGACGGCGCGCGCTGGCATGACCAGTTCCCGACTGAGGGCGGGCGCGAAGTCACGGCGACGGATATCGACTACAACATTGAGCGTCAGGTTAATGCGTTCGACTCCACCGGCACTGAAGACTCGACGTTCCTCTCCGCCTCGAGTTGGCGCAAGATCGCCGAGACGGAGGTGATCGACGATCGCACGCTCACACTCAAGTCCGGCGGCGTCGATTCGACCTTCCTCTCCGCCTCCGTGCTCAATCCGTTCGGCTGGATTGCGGCACCGGAGGGGATTGACGAGTGGGGCTACAAAACCGACCTCTGGCGCGACGAACAGACTGTACTCCGCGTCGCTGGCTCGGGCCCATACATCGCCGAGTACTTCGAGCCGACCGACCGCTTGATCGTGCGGCGCAACCCGGACTTCTGGAAGTACGACGACTGGGGCCAACAGCTGCCCTACTTGGATGAGTTCCACTACATCGAGCTCTGGGAGCCGACGGCGCAGGACACAGCAATGCGGACGAAAGAGATTGACGCTGTCGGTCTCGATGTCGCCCTGACCGATGCGCTGACCAACGACTTTCCGCAACTGGTCAAGCGAACCACCGCAGGTGGATTCACGATCCAGATCCGCTCAAACTTCAACCCCGACTATCCGGGTGAGGATGGGGAAGGCAACCCCTGGGTCGATCGCCGCATGTGGGCGGCATTCCATGCCGCCACGGACCGGTATCTGATGATCGACACGGTCTATCTTGGCTCGGCGAAGGTTTCCTCACTGCCCGAGACTCCGTGGTTCTCAGCGTTCTGGGCACCGAAGGAGGATGACCTCATCACCTGGCCTGGCTACCGTCCCGACCGAGATGCGGACATCAAGCTCGCCAACGATCTGGTTGACGCCAGCGGCTTCCGCGACAGCGGGCGCGAGATCTACATCATCGAGCCGGATGTCTGGGAGCAGCGCTATCCAGGGATCGTGGAGACGATTAAGGGAATGTACGAGTCCGCTCTGGGTCTGACGGTCAACATCGACCTCCAGCCCTACACAGTCATCCTCCAGCGCTTGGTTGAAGGTACCTATCCCGGTGACGGTCCGAGTTGGACCAACCCACCGTCGGACCTCGACCCGACCAGTTCCTGGCTCAACGGCCGCGTCCCCGGCGGCTCATCCAACCTCTATCAGTACGAGCACCCGCGGGTGACCGAAATCGCCGAGACGATGAAGGTCACGCTCGATCTCGAAGAGAAGAAGGTGATGGCCGACGAGGTGGTGCAGCTCATGATGGGCGTCCACCCTGATCATGGCTGGGACGGCATTTCGCCCTCGATCGGCGTGATGAATCCAATCAACAACAACGTGGGCTGGCCCTACTACCACCCGAACGAGGACGCATTCCAGTTCGCCCACGCCGGTCACAACCACTTCAGCACCTGGCTGGACACCGACCACCCCGAATACCCGGCCTGACGCCGCCTAAACCGCCGCCGGCCCCGCAGCGCGAACGCGCGCGGACGGCGGCGCGTCATAACCTGCGCTGTCGTCGTGGCGCTCCAATCCAGGTCAAGCCGGCGCAGTAGCTGAAGGCCAATTGTCACCAAACCTGTCGTATCGGTTACACTTTCGCGCACGCCGAGGAAAACGCGAGAAGGAGATTGCGATGAGCGAGCGCAACTACTGGCAGCGAATGCGGCGGAACCGAATGAGCCGGCGGGCGCTCTTGCGCGCCTCGGGCCGCGCCGGCGTCGGCGCGGCCGGTCTGGCCCTGGTCGGCTGCGGCGACGACGATGACGACGACAGCGTCGCCCAGGTCGCCCAGCAGCAACAGCAACGGCAGCAGGCCGCTCAGCAGCAGGCGATGCAGCAGCAACAGCAGCAGGCCGCTCAGCAGCAAGCCCAGCAGCAGCAAGAGCAGGCCGCCGCCGAGCAGCAGGCGCAGCAGGCTGAGCAGCAAGAGCAGGCCGCCGCCGAACAGCAGGCGCAGCAACAACAGCAAGCGGCCGTCGCCGAAGGCCCTGTCCCGCAGTACGGCGGCGTCGCACGCCGCGCGACCACGATCGAGACGCATGACTACTGGGATCCGCACCGCGGCGTCTTCGGCCCCACCCAGTTCATGCACTCGATGCTCTACAACAACCTGATCCGCTGGAAGAACAAGGAAAAGTCGGAGATGGAGGCGGATATCGCGGCCTTGCCCGAAATCCCCGACGACACCACCTACATCTTTACCATCGACCCGGCCGCCCGCTGGCATGACTCCTATCCCACCGAGGGCGGACGCAACATCACGGCCCAGGACATCAAGTTCAACGTCGATCGGCTCACCGCTGGGACGGACTCGACCGGCGCCGAGGACGGGTCCTTCCTCGGCCTCTCCAGTTGGCGCAAGATTGCGGTCTCGGAAGCGACCGACGATCAGACCCTCTTCACCCAATCCGACGGCATCGACTCCACCTATCTCTCGGCCACCTTCCTGCGTCCGTTCGGCTGGATGGCCGCACCCGAGGGCATCCAGGAATGGGGTCTCGACTCCGATGTCTGGCGCGACGACCCTTCCACCCTCCGCATCGCCGGCTCTGGGCCCTACATCGCCCAGCGCTACGAACCGACCGAGGTCTTCGTCGCCGACCGCAACCCGGATTACTGGAAGCAAGACGCCTGGGGCCAGCAGTTGCCCTACGCGGACAGTTGGGAACTGTTCAACCTCTTTGAGCAGACCGCGGTCGAAACGGCGGTGCGCAACAAGGAGCTCGACGGCGCCTGGCTCGACATCAGCATCATCGAGCGCCTGCTTGAAGACTTCCCGCAAATGCAGCGCAACACGGTCGGCGGCGGCTTCACGATCATGATCCGCGGCAACTTCAACCCGGATTGGCAGGGCGAAGACGGACTCGGCAATCCCTGGGTCGACCGCCGGCTCTGGGCCGCGTACCACATCGCCACCGACCGCTACCTGATGATCGACGCTGTTTACCTCGGCTCAGCCAAGCCCAGCGTCTTGCCGGAGGTTCCTTGGTTCTCCACCTTCTGGACGCCCGACCAGGAATCAATCTCGGAAATCCCCGGCTTCCGGCCCGACCGCGACGCCGAGCTGCAAATGGTCAACGAGTTGGTCGACGCCACCGGCTTCCGCGACACCGGACGCAGCATCGGCCTCTTCGCGCCTGATGTCTGGGAGCAGCGCTACCCCGGCATCGTCGAGACCAGCAAGAACATGTACGAATCGGCGATGGGGATCGAGTTCGATATCGGCGTCGACCCCTACACCGTGCTCCTCCAGCGTCTGGTTGAGGGTACCTTCCAGGGCCAGATTCCGTGCTGGACCAACCCGCCCGATGATCTCGACCCCACAACCCGTTGGCTGGCCGGGCTGATTCCGGGCGGTTCGCTGAACTTCTACAGCTACGAGAACCCGCGCGTGACCGAACTCGCCGAAGAGATGAAGATCACGCTCGACCTCGAAGCCAAGAAGGTGCTCGCCGACGAAGTGATCCAGATCCAGCTCGGTACTCACCCCGACTGGGGCTGGGAAGGCATCTCGCCCGGTCCGGGCGTGATGAACCCGGTCTCCAACGAGGCTTCCTGGCCTTGGTACCAGGCGAGCGCAGACAGCTATCAGTTCGCTCACAGCGGGCACAAGCTGGTCGACGAACTCTGGCTCGACACCAGCCACCCTGAGTACCCCGCCTAGCGAGCGGCAACAACCGGCCCGCGCGACGAGTCTGACGCGGAGGCAAGATGCAGCAGTACCTGATCCGACGCATCATCCTCGTGATTCCCACGATCTGGCTGGTCGTCTCACTCCTCTTTCTCGCCCTGCGCGCGCTGCCGGGGGATTTCGTCACGCGCAAACTCTCCAACCTTGAGAACCAGGGGGCGGAGACGCGAGAGTCGGAGATCATCGGCCAGATTGAGATTGAGGACACCACTCACCGGGTGATCACGGGCGACACGATTGACAGCATCGCGCTGGCCAACGGTGTCAGCGTCTCGGAACTGCTCCGGGCCAACCCCGACCTCGAAGCGGGCGGCGACCTGCGGCCCGGCACGCGGATCATCCTGATTCCCGGCCAGCTGCTGGAACAGCTCGCGGTGTCGCAACGGATCACGCTGCCTGAAGATGCGAAGGAGGGGGTGCAGATCCTGTTGGATCGCAACCCGGAGGTCGATTTCCCCACCTATCAGGGCAAACCCTATGCGCCGACGGGGACGACGCTGACCTTACGCACGAGCATCAACCTGGAAGAGTTGGCGCACGTCAACCGGATTGAGGCGTCGGACATCCTCGCCGCGAATCCAACGGGGGTGCCGACGAATCCTGACGGGGCGCTCACGGCGACGACGCCGCTCGAACCGGCGACGACTTTCACTGCCAACGCGGGGGACACCCTAGAGAGCATCGCGGTTGCCACGAATCGTCCGTTGGATCGGACGGAGAAGGTCAATCCGCAGATCGATCCGGCTGAGCCGCTCGAGGCCGGAACGGTTGTTGAGATTCCGGCGCACGCGATCATTATGCCGACGACGAAGATCACCGAGGCGAACATTCGCAATCGGCTGGGGATCGACAAACCGTTGGGCGTGCAGTACGGGGAGTTCCTCTGGGAGACGGTGCGGCTGAAATTCCGCCCCTCGTTCCAGACGCAGGAGGACTCGCTCGACATCTTCGTGCGGGCGTTGCCGCGCACGCTGCACCTCAATATCTACGCGCTGATCGTGGCGATTCTGGTCGCGTTCCCGGTCGGCATTCTCTCGGCGATGCGGCAGGACCGCCCGCTCGACTACGGGCTGCGCGGGTTTGCGATCCTGGCGCTGGCCGCGCCCTCGTTCTGGATTGCGACGATGTTGATCTTCGTGGTGACGCCAGGCGGGATTTCGGAAGGGGGGCTGTGGTCGATTCCGCTGACCTCGGAGGATGCGCGCAGCATCTTCACTTCCGTGCCCGGATTCTTCGCGCTCTATTCCATTCCCGCCGTTGCGGGCGGGATCGCCGCGGGCGCGGGTCTGATGCGGATTACGCGCTCGGAGCTGCTTGAGGTGCTGCGCCAGGACTACGTGCGTACGGCCTGGTCGAAGGGTCTGCGCGAGCGCACGGTGATCCGGCGGCACGCGATGCGCAACGCGATGGTGAACGTGCTCAGCATTCTCGGCTTGCAGATCGCGGCGCTGGTAGGCGGGAACATTATCCTCGAGCTGCTGTTCAACATCCCCGGCATCGGCCTGCTGCTGATTCAGCGGATCAACCAGGCGGATATTCCGGTGGTGCAGACGATGGTGTTCTTCCTGGCGCTGTTCGTGATCATCATCAACATCATCATCGACATCAGCTACGCGCTGATTGACCCCCGGATTCGCTACACCTAGGCCGATGAAGATCGGCCGAAGCGTCCGCTCGATCTGCGAAGGACACGCCCGATGAGCGATCAAGCGCCTGAGACCGCCGCCAATCTGGAAGAGTTTGCCGCTGCGCAAGGTCTGCGGGTGGAGGAGCGCTCGCGTCTGGCGATGGTGGGCGGCGCGCTGCGCAGCTTCATGACCGGCAAGCCGCTCGGCGCGGCCGGCCTGATCCTGGTCGTGGTCTGGAGCGTGATCGCGATCGGCACGGTTGGTTCCGGCGGCGGCTGGCTGGGGCTGGGGCGGTACGACTCGCAGGAAGTGTTCAAGATCGCCAATCAGAACTTCGCGGACGACAAGATGGCGAACGCGCTGGACGGCGAGCCGGCCGATATCTCCGACGCCCGGCTGCGGGAGTTGCTGCTTGATCCCGATGTCTACGGCGATCTGGCGGCCGAGTCGGGCGTGATCGACGACATGCTGGCGTACGTCGAGGGGTTGATCGTCGAAGGAAGGGTCCTGACTCACCTCGGCGAAGACCTGGATCCGGTACAGATCGAGATCCGCGACGGCACGATCCACGACTTTGATGATCTACTCGCGACAGGCACGAACACGCCGCTCACGACCGCGTCGCTGCAAGGGCCGTCGGGCAAGCACTGGTTTGGCACCGACCGGGCCGGGCACGACCTGTTCGCGCGGGTGACCGAGGGAGCACGGCTGTCGCTCTACATCGGCTTCTTCGCGACGCTGGTGGGGGTAGTCGCGGGCACGCTGATTGGGCTGATCTCGGGCGGATTCGGGGGCAACATCGACCTCGCGATCAACCGAGTCATGGACGCGATTCAGTCGTTCCCGCCGATCGTGTTCCTGCTGTTGCTGCGGGCTGTGACGGAGCCGTCGGCGCTCTGGGTGACGCTGGCGCTCTCGGCATTAGCGGTGGCGCCCGTGCAGCGAATTGTGCGTGGCGCGGTGATCGCGCTGCGCGAGATGCCATTCGTCGAGGCAGCGCGGACGATCGGCGCCACCAATCTGCGCATCATGATGATGCACATCCTGCCCAACATCGTCGCGCCGCTGATCGTGATCTTCTCGATCACGATCGGAGCGTTCATCCTCGCTGAGGCGGCGTTGAGCTTCTTGGGTCTGGGGACGCTGGATGTGTCCTGGGGCAAGATGATCGCGGACGGACGGCAGTTCATCGTGCAGTCGCCGTGGACATCGCTGTTCGCGGGTCTGGCGCTGACTTCGCTGGTGTTTGGCTTCAATGTGCTCGGCGATGCGCTGCGGGATGTCTTTGATCCGCGCCTGCGCGGGAGCCAGTGAGGGTTTTTCTTGGCGAGGGCGTGAATTTGGGGCTGTGGACGGAGAATTGGGCCGGAGGTAGTCCGGATTAGTCCAGATTTGTCTGGATCTGGCTGGATTGCGGGGGTGTTTGGGGCGGTACTGGAGGTGTTCGTCTGGACTAGTCTCGCTCTGTCCAGGTGGGTTCGGGTGGTCATGGCGGGTTTCGCGGGGTGTGGAGGGGAGGGCGAACGGAGGCCATGATATACGGACGGGAGTTCTATGTCGGATCCGGGGTTGAGCGGATGTTGCGGCGGATACAGTCCGGTTTGGGATGGGGACGCATCGCCGGCCGGTTGGCGCTGGCGCTGTTGTCGCTTTGGGCGGCGGTTTCGCTGGTGTTTGTGCTGGTTCATGCGCTACCCGGGGACTTCCTGACGCAGAGGCTGGCCAATCTTGAGAATCAGGGGGCGGGGGCTCGGCTGAGTGAGATCGTCGGGGAGGTCGAGGCGGGGGTTACGAGCGTGCGGGTCGCCGTCGGAGAGACGCTCGCCGAGATAGCGGTCGAGTACAACTTGTCCCTGTCTGAGCTGCTGACGCTCAACCCCGATCACAGCGCTCAAGAGCCGCTCGCTCATGGCACGCGGATTGCTGTACTTGCGGGCCGGTGGCTCTCGGAGCTTGCGGTGGAGTGGCGGATCGTGCGCGAGGAGGATGCGGAGGAGGGAGCGGCATTGCTGCGAGAGCGCAATCCCGGGATTGACTTTGCAGTGTTGGATGGGCGCGCCTATGCGCCGAGCGGGACGGTGCTGAGGTTGCATGAGGGGCTGAGTGTGGCTGAGCTCGCCTACGTCAACCGGATTGAGGCGGCAGACATCATCGAGGCGAACCCGCCCGGTACGCCGGGCAATCCTGAGGGCGCGCTCGCGGCCGATACGATCCTGCGCCACGGCGACGTGATCATGTTGCCGATGGCCAAGATCACTGAGGCTGCGATCCGGTACCGTCTCGGCGCTGACCGCTCGCTGATTGCGCGATACGAGGACTTTCTCTGGGATGTCGTGCGTTTTGATTACCGTCCTTCGTTTCAGACGCAGGAGGACTCGCTGTCAGTCGCGGCTCGTGCGCTGCCGCGCACGGTTCAACTCAACCTGTTTTCGCTGCTCTTCGCGGTCGTGATCGGCGTTCCGTTGGGGCTGATCGCTTCGCGCCAGCGGGAGGGGGTGTTTGCAGCAGCCGGTCGCGGTTTGACCAGCGTCGCCGTGGTCGTGCCGGCTGTCTGGCTGGCGCTGTTGCTGATTGTGCTGGTCGTGCCGAGGGGTGTGTTTGAGGGAGGCCTCTGGGACCTTCCGTTCACGGATCCCGACGCGAGAGATATCACCAAATCGCCTGTTGGCTTCCTCGAGCTCTACGTCATTCCAGCGTTCAGCGGAGGTCTGATCCTGGCTGGAGCGTTTGCCGCCGCGATCAGTCGTTCGCTTGATGCCGAAGCCGTGTCCGCCTGTCTGCGCCGCCTGCTTGTGAGTGTGCTGGGCTCGCTGCGTTTCTGGCTGCCGCTGTTCCTGGCGGTGAACATGACGCTGGAGCTGCTGTTCAACATTCCCGGTCTGGGGCTGCTGCTGATCCAGCGGCTGAATCAGGCCGATGTTCCGGTGATTGAGGCGATTGTCTGTATCACGGCGCTCTTTGTCGTATTCGGCTTCATTGCGATTGATCTGATCCGCGCCCGCCTTGTCGGGGAGGGAGCGACACCATGAGCCGGATTCGTTCGCTGATTCGACGTGAACCGCTGGGCGCGTTGGGATTCGTGATCCTGTTTGCGTGCAGCG
Organism: Dehalococcoidia bacterium; assembly: GCA_963555985.3. Lineage (GTDB taxonomy): Bacteria > Chloroflexota > Dehalococcoidia > Bin125 > Bin125. The sequence continues at coordinate 2,601,615 of OY820591.1, read as the reverse complement.
TGTTTGCGGTGGGCGCGATCGGCGAAGGCGGCGGCTGGATGGGGATTGGGCGCTATGACTCGAACACGATCTTCGAGCAGCTCAATCCCGAGTTTGTGTATGAGCGGGTCGCGGCTGCGCTGGACGGGTCGCCGGCGGAGCTCAGTGCGGCTGAACTGCGCGAGCGTCTTTCCGATCCGAGCATCTATGGGGAGTTTGCGGACGCTGCCGGGGTTCAGGGCGAGATTCAGGAGTTCGTGCATGAGTTGATCGATCATGATGCGCTGCTTGAAACGCTGACTTCGGGGCGCGAGCCTCATGTGGAAGTGCGCGACGGAGTGTTGCATGATCTGGAGGTGGGACTCTCCCGCAACGCATATCGGCCGCTTGTCATTGCTTCGTTTGCCGAGCCCTCGGGGTCTCACTGGTTCGGGACGGATCGGGCGGGCCGGGATATCTACGCGCTGGTGGTGGACGGGGCCTGGCGACCGCTCTATTTCGGTCTGCTAACGCTGCTGATTGGCGGTGCGGCGGCGGTGCTGGCGGCGGTGAGCGCTGGTCTGATTGCGCGGATTCGGGGCGGGAAGATCGCGGAACGGGCGCTTGGGAGCGTGCTTGATGGCGCACAAGCGCTGCCGCCGCTGGCGCTGCTCTCGCTGATCGTTTTCGCGGGCGGCTGGGGCGATCTGTGGATGGTTCTGGGTCTGGCGATGGTTGCGCTGGCACCGCTCTACCGCAGCTTGGAACCTTCGGCCCCCGCTTCGCTGAGTCTGCGCAGCGCTGTGTTGGATCCGATCCTGCGCCACCGCGTCCGGCTGATCCTGACCTTGCGCAATGTTGCGATTGCGGCTGTGATTGGGATCACGCTGATGGAATTCCTCGGTTCCACCGGTTCCGGCCCGAGCTGGGGAGGGATGATCGCGGTCGGTCGGCAGTACATCATCGAGGCACCCTGGATGACGCTCAGCGCCGGGATCGCGCTGACCTTAGTGCTGTTCGGCATATACGCTCTGGGTCAGGGTCTGGCGAACCTGGCTGAGACTGCCGCCCAAGCTGAGGCCGCACCGGTTCCAGTTGATGATGAGGACGTATGACGATTCCCTTTCACGACCAGAGTCCGCTTCCGCCGAACGTGCGCCGCTTCACGCTGCCGATGCCGCCGCCGTTGGCGCATGTGCATGTCTGGTTGATCGCGACCGGCGGTGGCTGGGCGATGTTTGATACGGGTTTTCCCTCGCCTGAGGGGGTGCAGATACTTGAGCGGGAGATTGCGCCGCTGCTGACGGACGGTCGGCGGTTGGAGGCGGCGTTCATTTCGCACTATCACCCGGATCACACGGCGTTCGCGGGCTGGTTGCAGCATCGGTTCGGGACTGAGGTGTTTGTGCATGAGGCGGATTGGGGGCGGATGCAGATGATGCGGGCGATGAACCCGGAGTTGGCGCGGCGCCGGTTCTCCGGGGGCTGGGCGGCGGCGCTCGACGATCATGAGTTTGCGAACGGCGCCGAGCCGCAAGATTCGATGTTCAGCCGGATGCGGGAGGCGATGGAGGGGATCGATCTGCCTGCGCCGGAGCCGACGTTGATCCGGGGCGGCGAGGTGTTGGAGATCGGCGGGCGTGAGTTTGAGATGGTGTGGACGCCCGGACATACGGACGGGCATCTGTGCGTGCTCGACCGCGATGAGGAGATTCTGTTCACGGGTGATCATCTGCTGGCGCGGATTACGCCGCACATCGGGATGTGGCCCGATGACGAGCGCTCGCCGTTGGCGGCGTTCGAGCAGTCGCTGGGGCTGGTAGCGGAGTTGAATCCGAGCGTGGCGCTGCCGGCGCATGAGCGGATCATTGAGCGTCCGGCGGAACGGGCGGGGGAGATTCTGGAGCACCACCAGGTGCGGCGGGGCGAGATCGTTGATGCGGTGGCAGGGGGCAAGAGCACGATCAAGGAGATTGCGATTGCGGTGTTTCCGAAGCGAGCGCATGATCGGGGTCAGTTGACGATGGCGATGTCGGAGACGGTGGCGCATCTGGAGGCGTTGGTGGAGGAGGGTGTGTTGTCGCGTGAGGGGGAGGGAGTGGATCGGGGGTATGGGTTGGTTTGAGGGGGTTGGAGCTCTTCTGTCATTTCTGCGCGCACGGGAATCTCGTTGTGTGAGCGACGACGATGCAGATCACGGCGAGTGATCCCCGCCTTCGCGGGGATAGGCTCCGCGGCAAGCGCGGGTATGACGGTGCTGTGGGCGTGGGTATGACGATGTGAGGGCGAGAGCGACGGAGTGGGTGCTGTTTGCGGTAGCTTTTGACGCACAGGAATTTGGGAGGGTTGTGATGGCTGATCTGAGTGGGCGGGTTGCGTTCATTACGGGATCGGGCAGCGGGATTGGGCAAGGGACGGCGCTGCGGCTTGCTCGGGATGGGGCGGATGTCTGTGTTGCGGAGATTGACCTTGAGGCGGCTGCGGAGACTGCTTCGATGGTGCGGGAGTTCGGGCGGCGGGCGCATGTGGTGCAGTGCAATGTGGCCTCGAAGGAGCAGGTACAAGCGGCTGCGGACGAGTGCGTGGCGGAGTTGGGTTCGCTTGACATCGCGGTCGCCAATGCGGGGATCGGGCGGGGCGGCTCGGTGTTGGAGTTGGAGCTGAAGGACTGGCAGGATCAGGTGGATATCAACCTGACGGGGGTGTTTCTGACCGTACAAGCGGCGGCTCAGCGGATGGTCGCGCAGGGGAACGGCGGACGGATCGTCTGCATTTCCTCGTTGGCGGCGCTGAATACGAGCGGAATGATGTGGAGCTATTCGGCGACCAAGGCGGGCGTGGCGATGATGGTGCGGGGCTGGGCGCAGGACTTGGGGCCGCATGGGATCAACATCAATGCGATCGGTCCGGGCGTGATTGACACGCCCCTGGCGCACGCGCTCGCCGGCGACGAGGGCGGTCCGATTCGGACGATGCTCGAGGCGGCGACGCCGGTCGGACGGTCGGGCGCGCCGTCGGATATCGCCGGATTGATTGCGTTCCTGGTTGGTCCCGACGCCGACTTCATGACGGGTTCGTATCTGGTGATGGACGGCGGGATTCGTGATGCGGGCGGTCGCGGCTGGGATGAGGATCCGGAGACGGAGATCGGGCAGGAGCGCGTGCGTCACATGGCTGCTTCGATGGAGCGCAACGCGCGTCTGCAACCGTTGATCGACCAGCGCTGAGGAGATTTGTGATGCCCTCCATGCCCGAGCTTCCCGATCGCGCCCGCGCGATGGTGCTGACCGCGGTGCGTGAGTTGGAGTTGCAGACGTTTTCGCTGCCGGAGATCGGGCCTGACGACGGACTGCTGCGGATGGAAGTATGCGGCATCTGCGGGTCGGACTACGAGCAGTTCAACGGGGAGTTTGCGTCGAATTTTCCGACGATTCCAGGGCATGAACCGGTTGGACGGATCGCGGCGCTGGGGGAACGGGCGGCGGAGCGTTGGGGTGTCGATGTGGGCGACTTGGTGTCGGTGGAGCCGGGGGTTCGCTGCGGGCAGTGCCGGAATTGCCGCGAGGGGGAAGGGCGACGGTGTGCGGACGGAGCGGGCTACGGTTACACGCTGACCGATCGCGCGCCCGGTCTGTGGGGCGGATACGCGGAGTACATGTATCTGCATCCGGCGACGGTGATGCATCCGATGCCGAACGATCTGCCGCCGCGCCTGGCGGCGCTCTACAACCCGCTGGGGGCAGGGTTTGCCTGGGCGGTGGCGGCGGCGCAATTACAAGTTGGACAGTCGGTGGCGGTGCTGGGGTCGGGTCAGCGGGGATTGTGCTCGATCATTGCGGCTCGCGCTGCGGGAGCGGGCACGATTGTGGCGACGGGCCTCTCGCGGGACGAGCACAAGCTGGCGCTTGCGCGTGAATTTGGGGCGGATCTGACTCTGAACGCGGAGACGGAGCCTGTGGTCGAGCGAGTGCTTGAGGCTACGGACGGGCGCGGAGTGGATGTGGTGGTGGATGTCACGCCCTACGCGACGCAGCCGGTGTCGGACGCGATGCGGATGGCGAAGCGGGGCGGGACGGTCGTATTGGCGGGGCTGAAGGGTTCGCACCGGGTACCGGAGTTCAACTCGGACGACATTGTGACGCGGCAATTGACGGTGCGGGGTGTGCTGGGTGTGGATCACCAGTCGTTCCGGCGGGCGATTGACGTGATTCTTTCGGGGCGTTTTCCGTTGGAGCGGTTGCATTCCCATGCGTTCCGGTTGGAGAACGCGGCTGAGGCGATCGCGACGCTCGCGGGTGAGACGTCGGAAGCGGCGGTCAATGTGACGATTGAGCCTTGGTTGGGTGACTGAGATCGATTGAGGAGTGTTGGCGGGCGGTTCGGGATGGGCGGTTACACTCGCGGTACGGCTGCGAGTCCGACGGGGACGCGGCCTGATTGAACAGGAGCGCCCGTGCCTGACCTGACTATCAGCGACCAGATTCTTCTGCTTGGACTCGGCGAAGACGGGGTGTTGGATCGTCCCTACGACGGGCGGCTCGACTACGCGGTGTCCGGCGCTGCGCTGATCGATCTGTCCTTCATGGGGCGGGTTGATACGGATCTTTCGCGGTTGTTCATCGTCGATGCATCTCCGACCGGGAACCCGCTGTTCGATGCGGTGCTGAACAATATCAACAGCGGGATGCCGAATCAGCCGACTTCGTACTGGGTGTCGGAGATTGCGCGCTATGCGCCGGTGCTGCGCCAGCAGCAGCTGGACGATCTGGTTGCGCGCGGGATTCTGCGCAAGGAGCAGGGCCGCCGCTTGATGGTGTTCAAGTCGGAACGTTACCCGCCGGTGGATCCGATGGTGACGCGCAACATTCACCGGCGCTTGATCGATGTGCTGTTGAGCGATGAGATTCCGGAGCCGGAAGAGGTGGCGTTGATCGGTCTGGCGCGTGCGAGCCGGTTGTTGGAGTTGTTGTTGCCGCGCCGCGATCTAGAGGGGATCGAGCCTCGGATCGAGCAGTTGGCGAAGATGGACTTGATCGGTTTGAGTGTGAACCGGGCGCTGGACGAGATTCAGGCAGCGGTCGCGCTGGCTGTGCCGCCGCTCTGATTCTTTCGTTCGCATCGGCGCTCGTTTCATGGAGCAGGGGAGCTGAGATGGACTGGCGCGACACTCCTGAGCAGGCCGCCTTCCGTGCGGAGGTGAGCACGCTGATCACTGATCGTTTGCCGCAGCGCTACCGCGATCTCGCCAGCCGAGGCGCGATGCCGGAGCGGGCCTGGGAGAACGATCGCAAGTCGGACAAAGCCGAAGAGCTGGCGGCTGCGGTTGATTGGCACGCGGCGCTCGCGGAGCGTCACTGGGTGGCGCCGCATTGGCCATCGGAGTACGGCGGCGGCGGTCTGACGCCGATGGAGCAGTTCATCTTCAACCAGGAGATCGCGGAGGCGGGCGCGCCGGCGGTGGGCGGCTCTGGCGTGCATATGCTGGGGCCGACGCTGATCGTGCATGGCTCGGACGAGCAGAAGGAGAAGTACCTGCCGCCGATCCTCGACGGCGAGGTGACCTGGGCGCAGGGCTACAGCGAGCCGGGTTCGGGATCGGACCTGGCATCGCTGACGACGCGAGCGGTGCGCGACGGCGACGATTTCATCATCAATGGCCAGAAGATCTGGACGTCGGCGGCGCACACCGCCGATGCGATGTTCGCGCTCGTGCGGACTGATCCCGACGCGCCCAAGCATCGCGGGATCTCGTTTGTGATGATCGACGACATCAAGACGCCCGGGATCACGGTGCGGCCGCTGATCAATATCAACGGCGATCATTACTTCAACGAGGTGTTTTTCGAGGATGTGCGGATTCCGGCGAGCAATCTGGTGGGTGAGCTGAATCGCGGCTGGTATGTGGGCATGACACTGCTCGATTTCGAGCGCTCGAACATCGGCGGGGCGGTGGCCTCGCGTCGGCAACTGCGGCAGGTGATTAGCCATATTCATGCGAACGACCAGGGCGCATCGGGGCGGATCACGCCGGAACTGCGGCATGAGTTGGCGGAGCGCTGGATTGAGACGGAGACGCTCTACCAGTTCAGCTTCCGGATCATCTCGATGCAGTCGTCGGGCTTGGTGCCGAACTATGAGGCGAGCACGGCGAAGCTGTTTGCGAGCGAGTTGAGTCAGCGGCTGGCGCTGACGGCGACGAAGGTGTTCGGTCTGCACGCGCAGCATTGGAGCGGGGCGGCGCCGGCGAGCACGTTTACGAGGAACTACGTGGGGATGGTGCCGGCGACGATTCGGGGCGGTACAAGCGAGGTACAGCGGAACGTGATCGCGACGCGGGGTCTGGGTTTGCCGAGGACCTAATATGAAACCTGTCAAGCCGACTTACATAAGCCTCAAGAACCACACGGAGTACGACGAACGCTGGCTGCAGGATCTGTTGGTAGACGACGCTTCATGGCTTGGATTGGGCGACGCCTACGTGATCGGCAGCGAGAAATCGCAGCCAACGGGCGGCCGACTCGATCTGTTACTTGCCGATCCAAACAGCGACAGGCGTTACACAGTCGAGCTCCAGCTCGGACGTCTCGACGAGTCGCACATCGTTCGGACCATTGAGTACTGGGACATTGAGCGGCGGCGCTACCCTCAGTACGAACACATCGCAGTAATCGTCGCCGAGGACATCACCAGTCGTTTCCTAAACGTTATTGGATTGCTTCATCATTCTATTCCCTTGATCGCGATTCAACTTCGAGCTGTGCAGATCGGCGATGCGCTTACTCTTATCGCGACAAGAGTTCATGACTACCTGCCTCCAGCCGAGCTTGAGGAAGAGTCTGGCTCTCTTGTCGATCGCGATTGGTGGCAGCAGCAATCATCAGCTGAGGCAATGCGAGTGTTTGATCAGCTAGTAGAAGGTGTAAGGCGATATCAACCTGGTGTTGAAGTCCGGTTCCTCAAGGGTTACATCAGGCTCCGCGCTCCCTCCTTGCCTTGGATAGCCGTACTTCGACCGAAAAGAAAAGGTTGGGTCTCTACAGAATTTAAGCAGGACGAGGATAGCGACCTGTCAGTCGAAGTTCGGGAGTCCTCGCTTGAAATGGCGAGCCAAAGCGATGATCCCTACGACGAGAGAACCCGCTCATACCACATCCGTGTGCACCCTCGAAATCTGGAGCAGGAAGACACATGCGACCTGATTGACAGATTGATTCGTGGATCCTGCCAGACTGCGACCATCTCTCAGTGATTGGCCATCGGCATTTGCCGATGGCCTATGTGTAAAATCGAAAATGCCCAAGGAGCATCTGCAAATGGCCATGTACCTCACCCTCGCCCACCGAGACGACGATCTCACAAACCAGCATCTCGCATTCATCGAGCAACACCGGGAACTCGCTCGCAGCGCCGTGCCTGAGGGCTTTGAGAACTACTTCCGCCGACACGCCCTCGTCCGCAGCGCCCACGCCTCCGTCTCCATCGAGGGCAATCCGCTGGACTTGGAATCGGTGCAACTGGCCGCGCTCGACAGCTCCCCTCCCGATCACCGACGACGAGAAGCCCGCAACGCCGACCGCGCCCATCGCCTCGTTCAGGAATTGGCCCGCGATCAATCAGTGCAAGTCGACATCGGCCTCCTGCGCCTTCTCAACGCCATCCTCCTTGATGGATTACCTGGGCGCGGCGCTGAACAGGCCGGCCGCTACCGCAGCGGCGGTTCCATGATCATTAACACCGCCACACGACAGTTCGTCTACACCGGACCGCCCGCTGCTTGGCTGCCCGCGTTGATGGACGGCCTGATCGAACAGATCGGTCAGTGGCTCCGAGACGACCCGCCTGAAATCGCTGCCGCTAAAGCGCACTTCGCATTCGTCAGCATCCATCCTTTCGCCGATGGCAACGGACGCACCGCGCGGCTCTTGGCCGATCTGATCCTCGCATTGCAAGATCGCGACGCCGACGGCATGATCTCGCTCAGCAGCGTCATCCGAAGCCGTCGCAGCGAGTATTACGAAGCGCTGCAAGCGTCGCAAGGCCCCACTTTCTCCGAGCGAGTCGATGTAACCGACTTCCTCCGCTTTCACACGCGCGTGATCGCCGACGCCATTCGCCAGCTCGAAGCAGAGGCCGCGGCGTTTCAGCATCGACGTCTGGCGTTGCTCGCCAACTTCAGCGAACTCATCAACGATCGCCGGCTGGTAGGTCTCAACTCCCTGCTTCAACTGAGCCAAATCTCCAGTTCCCAATACGCCGAACTCGCCGACTGCGCCCAGCCCACAGCATTCTCAGACCTCAGCTCTCTGACCGAGGCGGGCCTGGTCCAGCGAATCGGACGCGGCAAGGCCACCCGCTATCGGCTCGCCCCCAAGATCCGCACAATGCTGGAGTCCGTTCGTTAGCGAAATCCGCCTCTGCACATATCATCCTCTGGGATATGAGAGAGCAGGACGCCCACATGACCAACCAAGACCACCTCCTTCAGGGACTTCGCGTTGTTGAGATTGGGGATGAGGTTTCCGCTTATGCGGGGCGGCTGTTTGCGGGGCTGGGGGCGGAAGTGATTAAGGTTGAGCCTCCTGAGGGGTGTTCGACTCGGGGGATTGGGCCGTTCTTTGAGGATGCGGCGGGGTTGGAGCGGTCGCTGTTTTGGTGGCATTACTCGTTGGGGAAGCGGTCGGTCGTGCTTGATCTGGAGACGGCGGTGGATCGGGAGCGGCTGATTGGGCTGTTGGGAACGGCGGATGTGTTGCTGGATGCGACGGCTCGCGGAGAGCGGGCGCGGCTGGGTCTGGATGACGACACGCTGCGCGGGCGCGCGCCGAACCTGATTGTCTCGCGGATGACGCCGTTTGGGGATGACGGGCCCTGGGCGGACTATCGGGGGTCTGATCTGGTGCATCTAGCGTTGGGCGGGCCGATGATGAACTGCGGTTACGACCCACAGCCGGACGGGACGTATGACACGCCGCCGATTGCGCCGCAGATGTGGCAGGCATACCAGATCGCGGGCGAGATGGTCTGCCTCAACACGATTGGGGCGTTGATCGACCGGCGCCGGTCGGGGCGGGTGCAGAGGCTGCATTGCGCCGTGCATGATGCGGTCTCGAAGAACACCGAGCTGGACCTGATGAGTTGGGTCTACCGGCGGGCGCGTTTTTTCCGCCAGACCTGCCGGCACGCGATGGAGCAGGTCTCGCCGCTGCCGATGATTGGGCCGACCAAGGACGGGCGCTGGGTGATGGCGCTGCCGCGCGGACGCTCGCAGTCGCTGATTGACTTTCTGGACAGCTATGGGATGGCTGCTGATCTGAAGGATGAGCCGGCTGAAGGCGGGGGCGCCAGCACGCGCTCGCGGGGGGAGACGGCGGCGCATTTGCAGGAGGTGTCGCAGCGATTGATTCGCAAGTTCCGGTTTGAGGATGTGCCTTGGCGGGAGGCGCAGGATTTGGGGCACCTCTGGGCGCCGCTGCGCAAGCCGCATGAGAACGCGCTCGATCCGCACTGGTGGGAGCGGGGGAGTTTTGCGAAGGTGGCGCATCCGGAGCACGAGGCCGAGTTCGTCTATACCTCGAGCAAGTGGGTGTCGTCGGAGACGTCGTGGAAGGTAGGGCCTCGGGCTCCGCTGCTGGGGGAGCATACGGAGGAGATTCTGGGGGAGTTGGAGTCCGGCGGACCCCCCTCCGCCTACGGCAGCTCCCCCCGCGATGCGGGGGGAGAACAGAGAGAGGCGGTTCGGACATCTCCGTCCGCAAACGGTGCAGTCGGCGCGCGTTCGCGGTGGGGGACGCCGTTTCCGTTGGACGGGGTTCGGATTCTGGACTTCACCTGGTGGCTTGCTTCCGGTGGCGCGCCTCGGTTCCTTTCGGCTCTGGGGGCGGAGGACATCAAGGTGGAGTGGCACCAGAACATGGACTTGCGCGTGGGGATGGCGCAGTTTCCGCAGGGCGGTCAGGCGGCTCGTGCGGCGCTTGGGATGAACGAAGGGCCGTTGCCGCCGGATAACTCGACGATCAACCGGTCGGGACAGTTCAACGACTTTCATGCGGGACACCGGGGGCTGTCGCTGAATTTGCGCGATCCTCGGGGGCTGGAGATTGCGAAGCGACTGGTGTCGATTTCCGACATTGTGGCGGAGGGGTTTTCGCCTGGGGTGATGGAGCGTTGGGGTTTGGGCTATGAGGTGATGAAGGAGATCAAGCCGGATATCATCTACCTCTCGCAGTCGGGGATGGGGCAGGTGGGGGTGTACGGGCGCTACCGGACGGTGGGGCCGATTGCGGCGTCGTTCGGGGGTATCTCGGAGCTGTCGGGGCTGCCGGAGCCTTATGCGCCGGCGGGTTGGGGTTACAGCTACCTGGACTGGTTCGGAGCGTACAACCTGGCGAACGCGATGATGGCGGCGCTGTACTACCGGGAGATGACGGGTAAGGGGCAGTGGATCGACTCGTCGCAGGTGGATGCGGGCATCTACCTGAACGGCACGTCGGTGTTGGAGTGGTCGGCGAACGGGACGGTCTGGCAGCGTTTCGGCAACCGTTCGCCGTACAAGCCTGCGGCTCCGCACGGAGCGTATCCCTGCCGCGACGATGTGGAGTCGAGCGACCGCTGGGTGGCGATTGCTTGCTTCGAGGAGTCGGACTGGGAGTCGCTGCGGCGGGTGATGGGCGATCCGGAGTGGTCGGCGTCGGAGCGTTTTGCGACGCTGGCGGATCGTCTGGCGCACCAGGACGAGCTGGACGAGCGGGTCTCGGAGTGGACGCGGCAGCAGGACCGCTGGGAGGTGATGGAGCGGTTGCAAGAGGCGGGCGTGGCGGCGGGAGTTTGCCAGGACGCGCAGGATCGGTTGGAGGTCGATCCGCAGTTGGCGCATCTGAACTGGCTGACGGAGGTGGAGCACTCGGAGATGGGGGCGTGGCCGACGAAGGAGGTTCCGGTGAAGTGGAGCGAGACGCCGCCGTTCATGGGCGGGGCGATTGATCGGGGCGCGCCCTTGTACGGGGAGGACAATCACTACGTGCTGGGGGAGTTGCTGGGGATGAGTTCGGTGGAGATCGGTCGCTTGGCAGAGGATGGAGTGATTGCGGAGGGGTTGGCGCGGGTGTAGGTGTAGGTCAGTCGACGAGGGCGATGATGAGGCCGAGCGCGGCAATGATCAGGCCGGCGGCGAGGAAGATGGCGAGCAGGATCTGGTTGCGCGTCTCCGCCATTTGCCGGCCGAAATCCGCCAGCATCTGCGCGTGGCGCAGGTCGGATTCGCGTTGGCTGTAGCTGTAGCTGGTGATCGCGTCGGCAGCCTCTTCGGCGGCTTCCTCAGCCTGCTGTTCGGAGACTGGCTCGGGCCCCGCGACCGAGCGGAAGGCTCGGCGCAGGCGGAGCACGGGATTCATCGTGGCCATTGGAGCCTCCACCTGCGGACAGAGTATCAGCGGTCGCGGTGCTTGACGCTCTTCTCGCCTTCGTCGGTGAAGAGGGATCGGAGCTTTTGCCTCCGTGGATTTGAGGTTCGCGGGGGATGTTCGGCAGGCGGGCGAATTTTTGGGTGGATGACGTGAATTTGCCGCCTGGGGCGGCGAATTGCGGGTTGAGGTGTTCGGTTCTGTTTCATTTTGTTTCACTCTGTTTCATTTTGTTTCACTCTGTTTCATTTTGTTTCACGTGGTTCGGATTTTGGCGTGTGGGGTTCGAGTTTGGTTGGGAGTGTTTGGGCGGGGGCGGTTGGTCATGGCGGGCTTGGCTGGATGGCTGGGGCGGGGTTGGGCGTAGGCCATCATATACGGACTGGTGTGCTGTGGCGGTCGCGGGTCGGGGGGAGTGTTGCGGGGGCGACAGTTGAGTGGGGCTGGGGATGTTGGGGGATGGCGGTGACGGTTGTGGCGTCCTCGCGGCGTTTGGGCTCGTGCGGACGTGTGGCTCGCTGAGGCTGTAGTGGGTGCGCAGCATGAGTGCGCCGTCCGGGCGCTGCAAAGCCGCGGCGCCCACTGGAGGACCTGGAAGGAGCCCTGGCCGTGAGGGGGTTAGGCGACAAATGCGAGGATGATGCCTACCGCAATGCTGACGATCACCAGCACGCCGAGCAGGATGCGATTGGTCTGGTCAGCTATGTGCTCACGCATCTCGGCGGTCTGCTGGCGCATTTCGGCCATCATGCGCTCGAAACGGAGGTCCGACTCTTGGCGGCTGTAGCTGTAGTCGCTGACCGCATCGGCCGCTTCTTCGGCGACTTCGTCAGCGGCCTCGCCGGACATGGGCTGGGGTTCGCTGATCGAGCGGAAGGCTCGGCGCAGACGGAGGACCGGGTTCATTGTCGCCATGCATCACCTCCAGCTGGGGACAGGGTATCAACGGTCTTCCCGCTTGACGGCGCGTTCGCCGGTGGGGGTGAAGAGGACGCGGGACTTTTTGCCTCCGTGGATTTGGGGTTCTTGGGCGAGTTTTCGGCGGAGAGTGCTTTCGAGTGCCTCTGTCTAATCTGGACTGGTCGTGATCTATTGGTTGGTGAACAGGCTTCTGGCGACCAGGCCGAGTGGGATCGCGACTCCGCTACCCAGCGACGTGAACGCGCTGATTTCGACGGCTGCCGGCACGTCAAATGAGAACGCGCCGAAGCCACTGAGAAACACGACCGCCAAACTTGCGCTGAACCAAATGAAGTAGAGGATTGGAAGGAAGAGGCCGTAGGCAAACTTCAAGGTGCGCAGCTGTCGCTCGCTCTCCAAACGGGACAACTCTGCCGCAGTTCCGACGTACTCCATCTGCCACAGACCGACATCAGAGTCATCAGGGGGATTTTCGGGCAGTGCGCTTGATTCATCCGGCGGGGGAATGGGCATGGTTGAGAGCCTTGAAGTAGGCACGGATTTCCGTGTTGGGGATCACCGCAAAGTGGTCTCCGCCGGTGCGTTCACGAACCTTGAACCAAGGTCCATCGGGATCGTGCGACCTGTTCGACAGCTGCATGGCCCTCATGTGTCCGTATACATTCCAAGCGAGTTCGATGATCTCCTGGGAACGAGCGTCAACCACTTCTCGTGGCGTTCTTGCCGGCTTGAGGATCGGCGCACCTCCCCAAATCTTCAGCGCGTGATAGAGGCTTGGGAATACCGGCCCATAGAGCCAGGCTTGCGGTTCCTCGTCACAGAGCGGGCCCAGGTCTCGCGCCAAGTGCATGCCGTGCGCGAAATAGACGAGCTTTTGCGCCTGCATCGGGCTCAGTGGTCGTCCGGCGCCGGTCGCGAGCTGCAGAAAGCGATTCGAGACTGTGGTGGGCGCGTACGGCATTCTTGTTCCCTCGTGTCAGCGCTTGCGCTTTCGTTGTCGGATAGCGATCTCGGACCGGGTTGTCAAGGATACCCGCGAACGATCCCAGTGCGATCGTCGAGGAGCGGGACCCCCTTCAGCCCCCGCATCAAGTGCGGGGCAGGCTTTCGGCAGCTTCCCCCGCAAGGGGAGTTGCGCGTACATCAGATTCCCGTTGCTCTCGTCATTCCAGCGAACGCTGGAATCTCGCTCCAACCAGATAGCCCGCAATTCCGGACGAGATTCCAGGTCAAGCCTGGAATGACGGAATTTGGGATTGTGCGCACGTCTCCGCAAGGGGGAAAGCGGGGAACGGAGTGGAGAGGCTCAGGCGCGGTCGTCCCGCTTGACGGAGCGCTCGCCGTTGGGGGTGAAGAGGACTCGGGACTTTTTGCCTCCGTGGATTTGGGGTTCTTGGGCTAGTTTGCGGCGGATGAGGTCGATGGGGCCGTTGGGGGCGACTAGGGAGTTGGGGAGATTGAGGACGTTGACGAGGATGGCTCGGTCGAGTTTGGCTCGGGCGGGGTCTTCGTCGATTTGGTCGAAGGGGAGGAAGCGGGTGTTGGCGAGGGCTTGGAATTGTTTCTTGGCTTCGGCGTGTTGGGCTTTGGTGAGGGCTCGGGTGTCGAGGGTTGGGATGTTAGGGATGCCGGTGACGGTTGTTGTGCCGCGGCCGTCTTGCGACTTGTTAGTGACCCACCAGTGAGTCAAGAGCCCGAGCGTGGAGTTGCACCACAATGAGAACGCGTACTCGTGGTTCGGGTCGTGCAAGATCACGGAGGGCCATGCTCGGCCTCCGATGCACTTGCGTTCCGTCATCGCTACAGTCAGCGATTGGGAGTTGAAACGGAGGTCTCGATTGTAGTGGGCACGGGTCGCTGTAGCCCACACTGTTGCAGCGTCACGGTCAATCCCAGTCTGCAAGCGTTGGATCTGCTTTATTCGTCCTTCGGAGTCGTATCCGACCGTCAAGTGCCTCTCAAGCGCTGCCTTATGGTTCCAGAGCATTGGATAGTTCGGTACATTTGACTCAGCGGGTCGAACGAGTTCGAACGGACCTTGAGGATCGCCGTCAGGTTTGTCTCCCGCAATCTCCATGTCGGAGAAGCCGACACCCGCGATTGTTCGAACAGGCACGATCGGAATCGGAATAGGCTTTGTGGTAGGGTTACCAACTTCAACGAGTCTCCCATTGCAGAGTTCCGCAGCGGCGGAGACGAGTTCGAAGTCGTCGATGCCCGCAATCGGCCAAGGGCCGTCTATCGGCAATGGTGCGCTGATGATCTGCCCTACGTATTCATTTCCGGCATAGAGTTGACGACTATCCATTTCGGGTTCGGTCTGGTGGTCGGAATCCGCGCGCTCCGTCAAGTGTTGAATGCCAGCAGCAATGGAGTCGACTCTCGCCGTACTGGCGGGCTGCCGATTCAGCATCACGAAGCGCGCGTATTGGCATGATTCCCCCTTATCTGAAGCAACGATTAGGCATTCCGCAATTCCGGTGTCGGCTGAGAACGACCGGTCGAATGATCCGGCTTCGGACACGCTAACGACGGTAATGTTCTCGAAGTTTGCTCTGAGTGCGTCGCGGAGTTGCTGCCAAAGAGCGCCACTCAGCGACGTAGTTGGCAAGACGAGTGCTAACGTTCCGCCATTGCTCAGCTTGCGCAAACCGAGGTCGACGAAGTGGGTGCCCAACCCAGCCCGCATGTTGCCAAACTTTCCCTTGCCGGCGACGCGATTGAGGTGTTTGAGTTTTGCCTGCTGCACTTCGCGTGGAGTATCAAATGCGGCAAAGGCGGGGCTTCCTTGTCCGATGTTTCCGCCTTCGTGCGATGTCGCGCGACTAAACGGGGGGTTCATAATCACGAGATCAAATCTGCCGTGGCCTACCTTCGTCACTAGGTCCTGGATATTCTCCGGACTTCGCCCTCCGGCGGTTACGGCAGCAGCAGCGTCGATCATGTCTGGCGACGCGTGTGGCACCAGCAGTTCAAGCGATCCCACTGCTGTCTCTGGTTCGTTGTACGGCATAGTCAGCAAGCATTCGCCATCGAACGGTACATCGGGGTGCGTACCAGCTAGCTGCGCGGCGGTGAGGTGGACGGCGATGTTGAGGACGTCGAGGCCGACGAGTCCGTGCTTCATCATGGGTGCGTGGAGGGTTTTGGGGTCGCCGCCGTGGAGTTCGTGGAGGAGTCCGATGCGCTGGTAGGCGGCGGAGAGGAGGGTGCCGGTGCCGCAGGCGAAGTCTCCGATTTGGAGTGCGGCGATGGTGTCTTCGTCGCCCCATTGGGCGCCGCCGGGGGCGCGGTCGGCGGGGATGGCGAGTCCGGCGAGGAGTGCGGCGGCGGCTGGTCTGGTGTAGAAGGTGGCGAGGAATTTGCGGTCGGCGATGAGGCGCTGGAAGATGACGCCGGTGAGGTCGTGTGATTTGGCGAGTCCGCGTTGGACGAGTCGGAGGGCGCCCTTGCGCAGTGGAGTTAAGACTTCGGCGGCGGTCTCTTCGGGCAGTTTGCGGATGATTTCTGCGGCGGTGGCGAAGATGGGCCAGTAGTTGATTTTGAGGACGGCCTGCCATTCGAGGGTGAGGGCGTCGAGGTCGAAGTCGCCTGGGGGTAGGAGTTGGCGGAGGTGTTGGAGTCGGCGGGGGGACCCCCCTCTGTCGCTTGGTGACGACTCCGCTCGCGGTGCGGGGGGAGAGGGGGAGGGGGAGCGGGCAGCTCCCGTCGCAGAGGGGGGAGTGGAGCTGGTCCCCGCATGAAGCGGGGACTGGGAGCCGGACGGGGGACCCGAGGGCGGGGACTGGGGATTTGTGATGTAGAACTCGGCTTGGGCGAGGGCTTCGTGGAAGATGAGGGCGTTGATGATGACGGTCATGGCCATGCGGCGGGTTTGTCCGGCTTGGTCGTCGGATTGTCCGAGGAGTGCGGCGATGTCGGCGCCGAGTGAGCCGGGTGCGTGGGAGGGGTGTCGGGCGGTGAATTCGGCGGCGGCGTTCTCGATGCTCTGTTCGAGGATGACGCCCATGCGCTCGACGCGGGGGGCGGGCGTGGAGGCGCGGTGGGCGAGCATGGCGAGGTCGCGGGCGGAGCCGTTGAGCCAGCCGCTTTCGGGCAAGCGTTCGAGGCCGCCGCCCGGGGTGCGGGTGAGCAGGGCGTATTCGAGCTGGTCGGTGTCGCGGAGCGCCTGGCGCAATGCTTCGCCGTCGAGTTCCAGCAGGCCGGGCGGATAGACGAGGGCGATGGCGCTCTCGATCGGCTTGCGGGTTTCGTTGACGATGCGGCCGAGGCGGTTTTTGGCGTCGCTCTCGGCGCTGTCGTGGTTGGCGCGCTCGGCCTCGATCACGACGGGCCACTGGGAGGCTTCTTCGATCAGGATGTCGGGTCGTCCGCCGCCGCGGAGTTGTCCGAGCTGCTCGGAGACGATGCGCCAGCTGTGGGGGCGGAGTTGTTGGAGGACTTCGCCGAGGGCGATGTTGATGGTGTGTTCGTGGGTGGGCATTGGGTGATGTGGCTAGAGCGACTCGTAGAGGGCTTCGATCAGGGCAGCGCAGCGGGGATCGTGGGCGACTTCGGTTCCCATTTGGTTCATGGTGTAGCCGAAGCCGATGCCGGCGTCGAGGTCGGCGTAGCCGAGGGAGCCTCCGGCGCCGGGGTGTCCGAAGGCTCTGGGGTTGGGGCCATAGGGGGTGGACTCTCCGGTGAGGGCCCAGCCGAGAGCGAAGCGGGTGTTGATGCCGATGCAGGTGTCGGGGCCGTTGGTCTGTTCTTCGATGCCTTGCTCGATGGTGTCGGGCTTGAGGAGGTGGATGCCGTCGAGCTGGCCGCCGTTGGCGGCTGCGCCGTAGATGCGGGCCAGGGCTCTGGCGGTGGCGTGCCCGTTGGCGGCGGGGATTTCTGCGGCTCGCCAGTCGCGGCGTGAGGCCATTGCGGGTCCGCCGGGGTTGAAGACGGGCGGGTTGATGACGGCGACGATGCCGACGCTGTCGGGGTCGCCGAAGAGGTCGCTGGTGGGCGGGAACTCGGCGGCGACCTGGGGTTCGATGACGGTGGAGATGCGGGGGTCGAACTCGGGGCCGGTGCCGATGTGGGCGTCGAGGCCCAGGGGTGCGGCGAATTCCTCGCGGAAGTAGGTTCCGAGCGAGCGGCCGTCGATCCGGCGGACGACTTCGCCGACGAGCCAGCCGAAGGTCATGGCGTGGTAGCCGTGCTTTTCGCCGGGTGTCCACCAGGGTTCCTGTTCGGCCAGGGCGGAGGTCATGGTCTCCCAGTTGAACATGTCCTCGGTGACGAGCTCGCGTTTGACCGCGGCCATGCCGGCCTTGTGACAGAGCAGCCAGCGGACGGGGATGTCCTCTTTGCCGGCGGCGGCGAATTCGGGCCAGTATTGGGCGACGGGGGCGTCGAGGTCGAGCTTGCCTTCTTCAACGAGGCGGTGGGCGCAGAAGGCGGTCAGTCCTTTGGTGGAGGAATAGACGTTGACGAGGGTGTTGCGGTCCCATTCGCGTTCGCGGTCGGGGGCGTACCAGCCGCCCCAGAGATCGACGACGGGTTCGCCGTGGAGGTAGATGCTGACGGCGGCTCCGACCTCGTCGCGTTCGGCGAAGTTGCGCTCGAAGGCGTCGCGGACGGCGTGGAAGCGGGGGTTGTGGTGTCCGTGGATTGGGGCGTCGGTCATGGTTGGTTTCCTGATCTGGCCGGACCCCCTCTGTCACTTTGTGACATCTCCCCCCGCACTGCGGGGGGAGAAATGAGAGAGGTTAGAGAGACTCGTAGACGGTCTTGAGTAGGCGCCAGTAGCGGTAGTCCTGGTCGAATTCGTTTTTCATCTGGTTCATGGTGTAGGCGAAGCTGAGGCCGTTTTGGGGGTCGGCGCAGCCGATGGAGCCTCCGGCTCCGGCGTGGCCGAAGGCGTTGGGGTTGGGTCCGAGGGGCATAGTTTGGGGCTCGTTGAGGACCCAGCCGAGGGCGAAGCGCATGGGGAATTCGAGGC
Source organism: Dehalococcoidia bacterium (assembly GCA_963555985.3). Classification (GTDB taxonomy): domain Bacteria; phylum Chloroflexota; class Dehalococcoidia; order Bin125; family Bin125. Next base: position 2,583,363 of record OY820591.1, on the reverse strand, counting down.
CCATCTGGAGGGAGACGTACTCAGGGCCGGCGTACTGCTCGACGGTGGCGGCTTCGACGGTCTCGGGCTTGAGCACGTGGATGCCGTCGATCTGACCGCCGTTGGCGAGGGCTGCGTAGATGCGGGCGAGTGAGCGGGCGGTGGCGTGTCCGTTGGCGGCGGGGAGTTCGGCGGCTCGCCAGGCGCGGGAGTTGTTGACCTCGATCATGCGATCGAGGATCGGGGGGTTGGCCATCGTGGCCCAGAGGAAGCTGCCTTCATCGAGTTGCGAGAGGTCGGGGGCTCCGGCGAGCGCGTCTTCGATGCCTTCGCCGGGTGGGGCTTCGAGGACCGGGGCAGTGCGGGTGTCGTACTCGGGCGGGAGTCCGATGTGGGCATCGAGTCCGAGCGGGGCGGCGAACTCTTCGCGGAAGTAGGTTCCGAGGCTGCGGCCGTCGATCCGGCGGACGACTTCTCCGACGAGCCAGCCGAAGGTGATGGCGTGGTAGCCGTGGATTTCGCCGGGTTCCCAGAACGGCTCTTGGGCGGCGAGCAGGGCGGTGATCTTGTCCCAGTCGTACCAGTCCTGCTCGACGATCGGCTCGCGCACCGTGGAGAGGCCGGCGGCGTGGTTGAGGAGGTAGCGGACGGGGATGTCCTGCTTGCCGGCGGCGGCGAATTCGGGCCAGTACTCGGCGACGGGGGCGTCGATGTCGAGCCGACCTTCTTCGACCAGGCGATGGGCGCAGAAGGCGGTCAGGCCCTTGGTCGTGGAGAAGACGTTGACGAGGGTGTTGCGGTCCCACTCGCGGTCGCGGTCGGGGGCGTACCAGCCGCCCCAGAGGTCGACGACTGGCTCGCCGTGGAGGTAGACGGCGACGGCTGCGCCGATGTCGCCGTGGGATTCGAAGTTGTCGGCGAAGGCGTCGCGGACGCGGTTGAACTTGGGGTCGTTCCAGCCGTGGATGGGGGTGGTCATGGTTTGGTCTCCGTAGCTGGGCGGACCTCCTCTGTCGCTGCGCGACATCTCCCCCCGCACCGCGGGGGGAGAGATTAGAGGGCGGCGTACACGGCGTCGATCAGGCCGATGACTCGGGGGTCTCCGCTGAGGTTGTTTTGCATCTGGTTCATCGTGTAGCCGAAGCCGATGTTGGCGTCGATGTCTCCGTAGCCGAGCGAGCCTCCGGCGCCGGGGTGTCCGAAGGCGCGCGGGTTCGGTCCGAGCGGCATGAACTCTCCCGTCAGCATGAAACCAAGTCCGAAGCGGGTGGGGATCATCAGGCAGGTGTCGGGGCCGTTGGACTGCTCGGCGATGGCGGTTTCCAGGGTTTCCGGCTTGATGACGTGGATGCCGTCGATCTCGCCATCGTTGGCGGCGCCGCCGTAAAGGCGGGCCAGCGCGCGAGCCGTGGCATGACCGTTGGCAGCGGGGATTTCCGCGCCGCGCCAGCCGCGACTGGCGGTGATGTTCTGCTCGTCAGGACCGGCAATCGGCGGGTTGGAGAAGGCTGCGGCGCCGACGCTGTCTTCGCCCAGCATTTCGACCAGGTTCGGTGCGTCGGGATCGACTGGGGCGTCCATCAACATAGAGATGCGGCCGTCGAACTCGGGTCCGGTGCCGATATGGGCATCGAGGCCGAGCGGAGCGGCGAATTCCTCGCGCCAGTAGGTACCGATTGAGCGGCCGTCGATCCGGCGGACGACTTCGCCGACCAACCAGCCGTAGGTGAGTGCGTGGTAGCCGTGTTGCTCGCCGGGGGTCCACCAGGGCTCCTGCTCGGCCAGGGCTTCGCACATCGTGTCCCAGTTGAACATGTCCTCCATGACGAGCGGCCGGCGGACAGCGGCCATGCCGGCGCGGTGGGACATCAGCCAGCGGACGGGCATGTCCTGCTTGCCGGCTGCGCCGAACTCAGGCCAGTATTCGGTCACCGGTGCATCGAAGTCGAGCCGGCCCTCCTCGGCGAGGCGGTGGGCGCAGAAGGCGGCGAGTCCCTTGGTCGTGGAGAAGACGTTGACGAGGGTGTTGCGGTCCCACTCGCGCTCCTGGGCGTCGGAGTACCAACCGCCCCAGAGGTCGACGACGGGCTCGCCGTTGAGGTAGACGGCGACGGCTGCGCCGACCTCGCCATGCTCGGCGAAGTTGGTGGCGAACGCGTCGCGGACGGCGTCGAATTTGGGGTCGGTGCGTCCGTGGATGGGGGTGTCGGTCATGGCTGAATTCCTCTTTTTCAGGTCGCTCGGGGGCAACGCTAACAGGTCGTCCAAACGGCTAATCTGTCGGCGTCAAACCGACCTGGAAAGGAACCGACGATGCCGAGCATTCCGACTGAAGCTGAAGTGATTGCGATGATGGACTCGCTCTCGAACTGGGGGCGTTGGGGGGATGATGACCAGTTGGGGACGCTGAACTATGTGACGCCAGAGGTTCGGCGGGCGGCGGCGGCGCTGGTGACTGAGGGTGTGCCGGTGTCGTGCGCCTGGGACATTGAGAACACGCATCAGCCCGACCATGCGATGGGGACGCCGCAGCGTTTCATGGTGATGACCGGTGAATCGGCGGCCGCGGCGGCTGAGGCCGGTGGTCAGCGGATGGCTGGGGCGCTGGAGTTCTTTGGGCTCGTGTATCACGGGTATGCGATCACGCACCTGGACGGGCTGTGCCACATCTTCTGGGACGGGAAGATGTACAACGGTCAGCCGGCGCACCTGGTCAACTCGCTGGGCGGGGCGACCCATCTGCCGATTACGGAGTTGCGCGACGGGATTGTCACGCGCGGGGTGCTGCTCGATGTTGCGGCGGCCAAAGGGGTTGACTGGTTAGAGCCCGGCGAGGGTGTCTTCCCGGAGGACCTGGAAGCGGCTGAGGAGCAGCAGGGTGTCCGGGTACGCGAGGGCGATGCCGTACTCCTGCGAACGGGCTACGGGAAGCGCAAGCGCGAGATCGGGCGCGAGCCGCTGCTCGAGACGGGATTCCCGGGCTGGCATGTCGCGTGTCTGCCCTGGCTGCATGAGCGTGGAGCAGCTGTGATCGGGGCCGATACGGCGACTGATGTGAATCCATCGGGCTATGCGGGGCTGCAGATCCCGATTCATGCGGTTGGGATCGTGCATATGGGTCTGTGGCTGATCGACAACATGCAGCTCGAGGACGTGGCTGAGGCCGCGAACCGGTTTGGGCGGCATGAGTTTCAGTTTGTGTTGAGTCCGCTGCGGATCATTGGCGGGACGGGGAGTCCGGCGAATCCGCTGGCGGTGTTCTGAGTTGGTTGCGACGTCGCTGCCTGACAGTAGTGGCGGACCCCCCTCTGTCACCCCTGCCTGCGCTGGGGCAGGCTTCGTGACATCTCCCCCCGCGGTGCGGGGGAGAGTTTCGACCGCTGTTAGGTGTTTGGAGTCAAGTGGACTTTGATTGAGTGGGAGCTTTTGTCCTGGGCGGTGTCGAAGGCGTCGTTGACCTCGTCGAGGGTGAAGCGATGGGTGATCAAGGAGCGGGCCTGTTCGGGGTAGCTGGCAAGGATGTCGAGGGATTGCTGGTAATCGGGGATTCGGCCTCCGGGTGCTCCATAGGTGACTGAGCCGGTCATCGTGATCTCTCGGAGCATGAGTGTGAACGGGTTGAAGGCGGCGCTGTCGATCGCGAAGAGGCCGAGGACGAGCACGCGGCCAAGGCGGGCGACGACATCGACCGCTTGGCGAATCGTGTCGGCGTGGCCGCCGACGCATTCGGCCACGACATCGAGGGCGTCGTCGTCGGTCAGCTCCGCCAGCCGCCGCTGGCTGGCTTCGTCTTCGCTGAGGACTTCGGCTGCTCCCAGGCGGCGGGCGGCCTCCTGCTGGTGCGGGTGGCGGGCGAGGACGATCACGTTTGCACCGGCGGCCTGCGCCGCGAGCTGTGCGGTGAGGCCGATCGTGCCTGCACCGATCACCAGGACCGTCTCGCCTTGGCCCAGGTTGATCTGATTGAAGCCGTGTACGGCGCAGGCCAGCGGTTCGGCGATGGCGGCGAGCTCCGCGTCAACGCCCGCCGGCGCTGCGAAGACAGCAGGCGCGGGCGCAAGCACCTCCTGCGCCATACCGCCGTTGACGTGGAGGCCGATCAATCCGCCCGCGATCTGGCACTGGTTGTAGTGGCCCCTCGTGCAGAAGTTGCAGGCGCCGCAGCGCAGCAACGGTTCGATACCAACGATGTCGCCTTCGCGCACATGGTCGACGCCGGCTCCGATCGCGCTGACGATCCCGCCGATCTCGTGACCCGGGGTTCGGCCCGCTTCTGGGGGCATATGCCCTCGGTATGAGTGGAGATCGGTACCGCAGATGCCCTCGTTGATGACGCGGACTACGACTTCGCCCTCGCCCGGTTCGAGATTGGGTTCGTCGATCAGACTCAGGGTGGCGTCAGCGTTCCAGGCCGCGCGCCGCATGATCGGCTCCGTCCTCGCTGGCTAGGCGTTCGGGGTGAGGTGGACCTTGATTGACTTTGAGCTCTTGTCGAGGGCGGTGGCGAAGGCGGTGTTTACGTCGTCGAGGGTGAAGCGGTGGGTGATCAGGGAGCGGGCTTCCTCGGTGCAGCCGGAGAGGACATCGAGCGCCTGTTGGTAGTCGGGCGTGCGTCCGCCGAGTGCGCCGTAGGTGACTGCGCCGACCATCGTGATTTCTTTGCCGAGCAGCGTGAGTGGGTTGAAGCCGACATCGTCGATCGCGAAAACGCCGAGGACGATCACTCGTCCCAGTCGGCGGACGGCGTCGACTGACTGGCGGATGGTGTCGGCGTGGCCGCCGACGCACTCGGCGACGACATCGATGGCGTCGTCGTCGGTCAGTTCTTTGAGCCGCTGCTGACCGGCTTCGTCCTCGCCGATCACCTCTGCCGCGCCGAGATTGCGGGCGGCTTCCTGCTGATGCGGGTGGCGGGCCAGGACGATGACGTTGGCGCCGGCGGCTTGGGCGGCGAGCTGGGCGGTGAGTCCGATCGTGCCGGCGCCGATGACCAGGACGGTTTCTCCCTGGCCGAGGGTGGCCATGTTGTAGCCGTGCACCCCGCAGGCGAGCGGCTCGGCGATGGCGGCGACTTCGCCGTCGATGTTGGGCGGGGCCTTGAAGACGGCGACGCCGGGAGCGAAGACATCCTGGGCCATGCCGCCGTCGACCGCGATGCCGATGAGTCCACCGGCGACTTGGCACTGGTTGTAGTGACCCGAGCGGCAGTGCCCGCAGGCGCCGCAGCGGAGCAGGGGTTCGACGCCGACGACGTCGCCCTCTTTGACGTGATCGACGCCCGGGCCGACGGCCGCGACGATGCCGCCGATTTCGTGGCCGGGGGTGCGCAGCGCCTCGGGCTGGAAATCGCCTCGGTACCAGTGCAGATCGGAGCCGCAGATGCCGGCATTGACGACCTGGACGCGCACCTCGCCCTCTGCGGGAGCGCGTTGTGGGTCGTCGTGCACACTGAGCGTTCGATCTGCATTCCAGGCCGCGCGTCGCATGATTGGCTCCGTCCTCAAACTCAGGTTGCCCGCCGCTCGGCTGCTTGCAGGCGGGGCAAGGCTAGCAGCCGGGACTGTCCCTTGCGCCGAGATTGAGCTGCCGAGTGGTCTTACGCTGTTGCTATGCGTTTGTTGATCATCCTGTTGTTGGCTGCGGTGTTGAGCGGCTTCATCGCCGCCTGCGGCGAGGATGACTCGACTTCGCCGGGGCAGTCTGAGCCATCTCTCGCGGCGCAGCAGACAGCCGAGCAACCGGAGCGGCAGGCGCAGCAGGCGGCTCAGCCGGAGCCGGTTCAATCCGAGGCGGAGACCGTCTCCGAGTCCGAAGCTCAACCCGAAGCACAGGCCGCGCCTGACGAATCCACAGAGACCGAGGCGCAGCCGGACGAGCAGACGCAGCCGCGAGTACGTGTCGGGCGGATGGTCGATCCCGACCGCTGGGGTTCGCTGATGGTCGGCGGCCAGCGCCCGGCGATGTTGTTCCTGCCGGACGGGATCGAGCTGTCGGAACCGCTGCCTCTGGTGATCTTGCTGCATGGCTACGGCAGTAACTCGTTGGAGGCGGACCTGTACTTCGGTTTCGGAGAATTCGTAGACGAGGGCGAGTTTGGTTTGCTGATTCCGGATGGGACGGCCAATGCCAACGGAGATCAGTTCTGGAACGCTACGCCTGAGTGTTGCGACATCTTCGGGGGGCAGCCGAATGATGTCGGCTACATCAAATCGATCATCGCGGAGGCGGGCGAACATGCCAACTTCGATCAGGTCTTCGCCGTTGGCCATTCGAACGGCGGCTTCATGGCGTATCGGTTGGCTTGCGAAGAGGTGCCTGGTCTGACCGCGATCGTCAGCCTGGCTGGGGGCGCGTTCGCCGACGAGTCGGAGTGTCGCGCGCCGTCGCCGCTCTCGGTGCTACAGATTCATGGCACCAAGGATGGGGATGTGCTCTACGAGGGTGGTCGGTTGCCTGCGCATCCCGATCCGGATCGTGCGGCCGTGCCCGGGGCCAAGGAGTCGATCCTGCGCTGGGCCGAACGCGCCGGCTGCAACGTCGACGCTGCTGAAGCGCTGCCGCGGATCGACACTGACACCAGTGTTGAGGGCGCGGAGACGTTGGTCCACCGGTTCATCCAGGACTGCGCCGAGCAGGTCGTGATCGAGCTTTGGACGATCGAGGGCGGCGGCCACATCCCGCTCGTCTGGGAGACCGACTTCAGCTTGGGCATTCTGGGCTGGTTGAGCAGCGTCTACTACGGCACGGCCGTGCCGGCTGTTGAGGAGATCACGATCGGCGTTGAGCGAACGGCTCAGCTGATGTTGCCAGCTGAGCGCGGCGGCGCGCCGCTCCCGCTGGTCGTGTCGCTGCATGGATACGGCGGTCAGGCGGATTGGCATGACGAGTACTTTGGACTCTCTTCGCGCCTGCTCGAGTATGGGTTTGCGCTGATTACGCCTCAAGGCAGCGTCGACGCGCGCGGCAACACGTTCTGGAACACCGCTCATTCTGAAGCAGCGACCAAGACCGACGGACCTGATGACTACCTCTGGATTTCGGGATTGGTCAAGGAGGCGCGGCAGTTCGCCGAGATCTCCGGCGTGTTCGTCGTCGGCTACTCCAACGGCGGGTTCATGTCCTACCGCCTTGCCTGTGGCGGACTGCATGGGTTGACGGCGATTGCCAGTCTGGGCGGGCTGTCGTCCAGCGAACTGGGCCACTGCGCCGACGCCGCGCCGGTCTCGGTGCTGCAGATCCACGGCAGCGCCGACTGGATCATCCCCTACGCCGGCACGATGAGCGATCCCAAGCCAGACGCGCGCTATCCCGGAGTGGCCGAGCTGATGTCGAGCTGGGCCGCGCGAGCCAATTGTAGTGTCCAGGACATCGAGGACGCGGAGCGGCTCCCGGCGATCGATCTCGATCGCGAGATCGCTGGCAGTGAGACGGCGGTGCAGCGCATTCGCGAGGGTTGTGTCGACGGCATCACGATCGAAGTCTGGACCGTAGACGGTGGCGGCCACAGTCCGGACTTCCAGGATGACTGGCCCGATCGGCTGTTGAACTGGCTGTTCAACGAGTCGCGGACGAACTAGCGATTGATGCGGCGCAAACTGGCGATCGTTGGTCTTGGCGTACCGCTGGTTGCGTTCGTTGTAGCGCTGGTTTACCTGTACTTGTTCGGGACTTCAGAGCCGACGTTTGAAGCGGCGACGCAGGAACTTGCTCGCGAGCATACGGTGGTGCAGCTGCGGGAGGAGCCGCCGGCGGCGCTGATCGTGCCCAGCGAGCCGCCGGCTGCCGTCACACTGGTCATAATCCTCCCTGACGACGAGCGTCACGTTTGGTCGGCGACGAGGGCGCTCGGACTGCTGGACTACGTCGAGCGCGACGGACTGGGGCTGATTCCAGCGTCGGCGGTGGTGGGGCCGGATCAACTCTGGGATTTGGTGGAGCTTGTGGGCGCGTATGTCGCTGTGGAGGGCGTATACCTTGCCGCGTTCGCGGGCGAGCCGGTGTCGGCAATCTGCGCAGGGGACGGTCCCGGCGGCGAGTGGTCGGGCGTCGCGGTGGTGCGTTCCGATCCAGGAGCGCGACTGGACAGGTGCGGTGGGCATGAGGTGTTCTGGATTGACGATGCGGCCGAACCAGCTGGTTCTATGGTGCGGTGGATGTTGGAGCGTGAATGACTCTCCGCGACGATCTCGATGTGTTGAGCATCACTCGCGCCGACGATGTGGCGATCGCGCTTGCGCCGACGCTGGCGCTGCGCCGCGCGGCGGTCGTAGCGCGCAGGATCGCACGGTGGCTGGATGATGCGGGCGTGCCGGGCGATCAGCGGGTCTGGATTGTTGCGGCGGGTGCGGGGGATGAGGTTGCGGCGCGGTTGTCGGCGGCGGTGGCCGATGCGGTTGGTGATGGAGCGCTGGTGATCCACGATCCTCGTGATCCGGACGGGCTGATCTTTCAGCGGCGGATTCCGGGTCAGCGGCGGGGGGGCGTCTACCTGAACCAGCGTTGGCAGCAGGCGAGCTGCCGGATTGTTGTGGGGGATGTGGAGGTGGTGGCGGCGGGGTTGTCGGCGTGGTTTAACGGTCGGGGGGTGGTTTGCGGGGCGGATCTGGGTGCGGACTTGGTGGTGGATTGAGGTAGGGGGTTCGCCCACAGCGGCGTCGGCGACGACGGAGCAGGACGCGGCGAGATACCCGCGGCAAGCGCGGGTATGACGATCTTTCTTTTGATTTGCGCGCAGGTCTCCCTAGGGGAGAGGGGATTTCTGGCTGCGCTTCCTATGGTTGCTAACCGCGCGGGAGGCCGAGGCCTCGGGTGGCGATGATGTTGCGCTGGATTTCGGAGGTTCCGCCCTCGATGGTGTTGGCGATGGAGCGGATGAAGCCGTAGGCGTGGCGGCCGCGGCGGGGGGCGTTGCGGCCCTGGAGCTGACCGTGGAGACCGAGCACCTTGACGGCGGTGGCGGTGATGCGCTGGTTCAGCTCCATGGCGAAGAGTTTGGCCATTGAGGCTTCATGGTTGGGGATCAGTCCCTGGTTTTGCATCGAGACGATGCGGTAGGAGATCATGCGCGCGGTCTGGGTCTCGATGTAGCGGTCGGTGAGGGCGAGTTTGGTCTCGCGGCGGTCGACCGAGGAGAGGCCGGTGCCCCGGTTCTCCTTCGCGTAGCGGATGATGTCCTCGACCGACTGCCGCATCCCGACGGCGGAGCCGATGCTGCTGCGCTCGAAGTCGAGCGTGGTGACGGCGCCATACCAGCCGCGGTTGACCTCGCCGAGCACGTTGCGCTGGGGAATGCGGACGTCTTCGAAGAAGACCTCGTTGAACTCGTGGGTACCGGCCATGTTGACCAGGGGGCGGGTGGAGACGCCGGGCGAATGCATGTCGAGCACGAAGTAGGTGATGCCCTTGTGCTTGGGCGCGTCGGGGTCGGTGCGGGCGAGCAGGATCATCCAGTCCGACTTGTGCGCGCCGGAGGTCCAGATCTTCTGTCCGTTGACGACGAAATCGTCGCCGTCTTTGACCGCGCGGGTTTGGAGCGAGGCGAGGTCGGAGCCGGAGCCGGGTTCGGAGTAGCCCTGGCACCAGATTGTGTCGCCGCTGAGGATCGGCGGCAGGTGTTCTTGCTGCTGCTCTTCGGTGCCGATCGTGATGATGGTGGGTCCGGCCATGCCGATGGCGATGCCGCCTGGTCGCGGAGCGCGGGCCTCGGCCATCTCCTCGTTGAAGATGAACTGCTGCATGACGGAGAGTCCGGCGCCGCCGTACTGCTTGGGCCAGGCGGGTGCGATCCAGCCGCGATTGGCCAGTTCTTTCTCCCACTCGCGCTGTGTGGGCGGGCGGTCGAAGGGCTGCGCGGCGCGGGCCTCTTCGCGCATCTTGTTGCGGCGGGGCAGAAATTCGTCGGAGATGAACGAGCGAACCTGAGTGCGGAACGCGGCTTCGTCGTTGTTGTCGTGGAAGTCGACCATGAGGTGCTCCGTTTGGGGATGGGTCTCTGGGTGCATCTTATCGCAGGGCGTCGGGCAGGTTGGGTGGGCGCACAGTTTTGCGGGGCGAGCCGGGAAAATGAGAGGTGTTCAGGGAGAAATTTCTCGCGGCGGGCTGAATTGCGGATCTCCTGTGTTGGCTGGGCTAATCGCTGTTCAGGTGTTCAGGTTCGTTCAGCCCGGCCGGGTTCGGTTGGAGGAGGCGGACAGGGCTGTTGGCGCGTGATCCCATCTGGTTGGCGCAGCCCCCCCTCTGTCCCCCGCCTGCGCGGGGGCAGGCACTACGTGACATCTCCCTCCCCGCCTACGCGGGGACAGGCTCCGCAAGGGGGGAGAGGAGAGCTCCGCAAGGGGGGGAGGAGATTGCGGCTTTGGCAACGGTCTCGGTAGGCGGGAATGCGCATCCCGCTCGAGACGCCGCATGGATTCCCGCGTTCGCGGGAATGACGGAAATGGGGATTAGGCGGGGAGTTGTCGCTGGCGCTGGCGGCTGAGTTCAAGGTACTCGCGGATCCAGGGGTCAGGGCCGTCGACGGCCTGGATCAGGGGGTCTTGGGGGTCGTCGATGTAGCCGGGGTAGGGCGCTTGGGACGGGGGATTCTGGCCGGGTTGGTTCGATTCGCTGTTGTGGTTGGGGGATTGCTCGATTGCGTGTTCGGGCTTGTTCGGTTCTGTTCGGGCCGGTGCGTCGGCGTCTTGGGCGCGTTCGTCGTGTTCGGAGGCGTTCGGTTCCGTTCGGCTGGGTGCGGGTGCGAGGGCGAGCGGTTGGTCGGGGTCGAGGTCGGCGTTCGGTTCGGCGGGAGGTGCCTCGATCTGCTGGATTTCTTCGGGGGTGGGGGGGAAGAAGTGTTCGGGCCTGGGGTAGCGTTGGCCGTAGCGGTCGACGCTGACGCCGCCCTGGACGAGTTCTTGGGTGCGCTCGGATTCGTCGCGGCGGATTTTGGGCACGGCCGTGAGCAGCAGGCGCAGTTCGCGGATGTCGGCGCGGCGGCGGTCGTGGTGGGGGTCGTCGAGGTCGGCGAGTTGGAGCAGGTGGACGACGAGTTGGTCGGCGGCGAGTTCCTGGATCAAGTCGGCGCGGAAGAGTTCGAAGTCTTTGAGGTAGGCGGCGACGGTGGAGTGTGCGCAGCCCATCTCCTGGGCGATTTGGCGGAGGGTGAGGCCTTGTTGGCGGAGTTGGTGTGCTTGGAGCAGTTTGGCGCGTCGGGCGGGGTTGGGGAAGTTGGGGAAGCTCATCTTTGCTCGCTCTCTTGTTCTGTGGGTGGATAGTCGAGCTTACCGTATGTGTGTTCGTATGTGTTGGAGTTGGGGTGTGTTTTGGTTGACAGAGGGGTGTGTGGGGTGATCGGGTTGAGGATGGGGATTGGAGAGGACTGGGGCGTTCTCACCCCCTCTGCCCCTGCGGGGCATCTCCCCCTCAAGGGGGAGATTTGGGGGAGGTGGTGTTGGGGGTTGGTGCTGGTCACGGCGAGTGATCCCCGCCTTCGCGGGACAGGCTCCGCGGCGGAGCGCGGGTATGGCGGTCTTTGATTTCTCTCTATGCGGGAATGGTGGAGATGGGGGTTTGGGCAGGGGCCCCTGCTAGTTCGGCAGGATTAGGCCACCGGGGGTTTGGCGTTCGCCGGGGCGGAGGCCGCGTTGGGCGAGGGTTTGGAGGATGAATGGGTTTTGGGTTCGCTCGGCTGCGAGGGTGGTCTGGTCCATGTGGCCGGGGAGGACGATGGTCTCGTCGGGGAGCTGGAGCAGCTTGTCGACGATGGAGGACATTTCCTGGTTGTAGTCGCCGCCGGGGAGGTCGGTGCGGCCGATGCTCTGCTTGAAGAGGGTGTCGCCGGAGAAGAGCACGCCGTGTCCGTAGAAGCAGACCGAACCGCGCGTGTGTCCGGGCGTGTGGATCACGTGCAGTTCGACGCCGTCGACCTCGACCTTTTGCTCGTCTTCGATGTAGTGATCGGGGTCGGGCGGCTGCTCGACCTGCATCCCACCGGTTAGTCCAAGACGGGCCGCCGACTCAGCCGCGCCCTGCAAGATGTCCAGATCGGCTTCGTGCAGCAGGAACTGCGCGTCGTTGCCGGACTGTACGCCGCGCACGCCCAGCACGTGATCGAGATGGGCGTGGGAATTGGCGATCAGTTTGATTTCGACGCCCATCTCGGAGGCCATGTGGAGGATGTCGTCGGCCTGTTCGCCCGGGTCGATGCAGATCGCCTCGCGCGTGCGGCGGTTGCCGATCACCCAGCAGTTCTCCTGGAAGGCGCCGACGATCAGTCCGCGCACCTCGATTTCGTTGACGAAGGGTTGGTCGTTGTCGGTCATGGCCTGTGTTGGAGTTGGCTCGTTCGGAGGGCTCAGGATTCGCCGCGCAGGAGGCGGTCGATCTCTTCGAGTACGTCGCGGCTTTCGAGGGCTGAGGGTTCGTCGCTGCCCGCCGCCGCTGCTTCCTTGTCCGCCTGCGCTTCCAGGTTGCGGACGTAATCGCGCACATCGGGTTTGTCTTGCAGGGCGGTATCGATCTGGGCGCGGTAGCGCTCTTGCGCGCCGTCGAGATGGCGCAGATCGAGATCGAGCTGGTAGGTTCGCGCGACGTGTTGGAGCAGCGCTTTGGTCGCGCCCGGGTTGTGCTTGCTGGTGACGTAGTGCGGTACCGAGGCCCAGAAGCCGAGGTGGGAGACATCGGCGATTCGGCAGGCGTCGCCGAGCGAGCCGACGATTCCGGTCGGGCCTTCGTAGCGCGAGGCCGGGAATCCGAGCTGGCGCTGGCGTTCAGGGTTGGAGGAGCCGCCCTGGACGCGGATCGGACGGGTGTGGGCCACATCCGCAAGCAGCGCTCCCAGTGTGACGACCTCGTTCGCGCCGGCGCGCTCGGCGACTTCGAGGATCAGCTGGCAGTAGTTGCGCCAGCGCAGGTCGGGTTCGGTGCCGAGTCCGAGGATGAGATCGCGCTCGGCCTCGGGCTGACGCAAGACGGTGAAATCGGTCTGGGGCCAGATCACCTCACGGCGGGCGTTGTCGCCGTCGATCCATTTCACCTGGGGACGGTGTTCGGTGAAGACGAAATACTCGTCGGGATCGATCGTGGCGAAGGCCGCTTCCTGGCTCAGGTTGCGCAGGAAGCGCACGGCGTCGGTGGCCGCTTCCGCGGCGTCGTTCCAGCCGAAGAAGGCGACGATTAGCACCGGCTCGCGGAGGTCGTCGGGCAACTGTTGGATCTCGAGAGCGCTCATAGCGTCACTCTAACGCTTGCGCTAGAGCTCGACTGCGCCGTACTTGTCGCGCAGGGCGGGCACGACTTCGGTGATGTAGGCGTTAAACGCGTCGTCGCTCCAGGGGGCGCGCAGGGCGACGTTGACTCCGGCCGCGCCGGCGTCGCAGTACATCGAGACGCGGTCGAAGGCGTCTTCCGGGGTGCCTTGCAGCGCGCCCTCGGAGACGCGCTCGGCCTGGTCGCCCCACTGCTCGCTCAGCTTGGCGCGAGCTTCGTCCGCCTCTTTCTGGGTGGGGCTGAGATTGAACTGGAGATTGACGGTGCGGTCGATCGTGGCGGGGTCGCGGCCCTGCTCGGCGCAGCGAACGTCGAGCACGCCAGAGAGCCGCTCGAATTCCTCGGGTCCGATGTAGGGCACGTTCCAGCCGTCGGCGTACTGCGCGGCCATGCGCAAGGTCTTGCGCTCGCCGCGGCCGCCGATCCAGAGGGGGACGTGCTCCTGAACGGGGCCGGGCTCATTGGTCGCGTTGAGCGCTTGATAGTGGACGCCCTCGAAGCTGGTTCGGGTCTGGGAGAGCATCCCCTTGATGATCTGGGTGCCTTCTTCGAGCATCTCGAAGCGAGTCTTGAGGCTAGGCCAGCCGTAGCCGAAGCCCTCGAACTCCATCTGGTGCCAGCCCGCGCCGAGTCCGGGTTCGATCCGGCCGCGCGAGATGTGATCGAGGGTCATTAGCGACTTGGCGAGATAGGCGGGGTTGCGATAGGGCACGCAGAAGACGAGGCAGCCGATCCGGACCCGCTCGGTCAACGCGGCGATCGTGGCCATGCAGGTGAGCGACTCGAAGTGGGGCGACATGCCGTCGATGGGCGGGGCTTCGTAGAAGTGATCCCAGACCGAGATCCAGTCCATGCCCTGCTCGTCGATCCAGCGCCAGAGTTGGCGCAGGTCGTCCATGGTGACGTTCTGCTGGCCGGTGTGGACGCCGAAGGAGACAGGCATGGGTTCGATGGCTTTCGTGAAGGGCTGAACGGTCGATTGAGGGGAGGATAGCGGTCGGATCAGTTGGGGCGCTGCGGATTGCGCGGGTTCAGGTTCTGGCGCGGCGGCAGCGGCATTGAGGGAGTGGGTTCTTCGCGCAGCTTGCTCACGTTGATCAGGAGTCGGCCCAGTTGGAACAGGATCCAGCCAAGCGAGTACACGACGACCTGCAACAGGAACAAGATGAACCTGGGCAGGAGCAGCAAGCCCTCCTGCAATTTGCCCCGGTCGGGTGGGGGTACAGACGGTCCGCCGGTCGCCGTCGGAGGCTCTCGCGGCGGCGGTGGTGATGGTCTGCGCGTCTCAACAGGCGCTTGCCCCTGGCGTTGAGGCGGCGGGCCGGATGTGGGAGGTCGCTGGCTCATGGGCGGCGCCTTTCGCTAGGCGCCGCTCAGGGTAGATCGATGGGCGCGGCCTCGCGCCAGCCGTCCAGTTCGATGCCGTAGTAGCGACCCAACAGCATCACCGCGAGACTCTGCTTGGTCTTGCCGATGCCGGGGATTGTGCTGAGTCGTTTCATCACAGTCTTGGCGTCGGCGAAGTCCTTCCAGATGTTGGCGGCGTCGTTGTCGAATTCGCTGCTGATTGCGGCGCAGGCGTCGTGGACGCGCTTGCCCATCGAGGCGGGGAAGCGGTGGACGGCAGGTTTTTCACGGAAGACGGTGATGAATTCATCCTGGGGCATCGCTGCGATTTTCGCGGGATCGAAGTGTCCCAGGCGACGGCGGAGGACGGCCGGGCCGGTGAAGGCTTTGGTCGCGGGGATTTGTTGATCGAGCACGACGCCGATCAGGAAGGCATTGGCGTCGTCGGCGAGCATTTGATTCGCTTCGTCGTCGCTGGTGAATTGGATCTGAGGGAGTCCGTCGTCATCGAAACGAGGCACGAGGTCGAGGTAGTGTTCGGGGTTGCCCATGCTGGTACCTATCTGGTCGGAAGACGCTGATAGAGCCACATTAGCGGACGGCGCGGCAACACGGTTTAGGGAAAGAGGCCCAGTTCCAAGTAGCTCTGCGCGACCAGTTCGAGCGAATAGAGGTAGGCGGCGGTGCGTAGATCGGGGAGGTTGCGCTCGCGCCGCAGTTCCGCGATGCGTTGATAGGACTCGCCCATGGTCTTAGCCAGCGAGTTGTTCACGATGTCGATTTCGGTCGGGCCGCGTTCGATCATGGCGCGCTCGTTGAGCGGGACAGCGCTGCCCGTGATTGCCTGCATCGTGTCGAGCATCCGCCGGGTTTGCATGTCGGCGGTACCGGTCAGCATGCGATCGAACGAGATATGGGAGAGGTTCTTGACCCACTCGAAGTAGGAGACGGTGACGCCGCCGGCGTTGAGATAGAGGTCGGGGATCACGATTACGCCGCGCTCGCGCAGGACGCGGTCGGCCTCGGGCGTGGTGGGCGCGTTGGCCGCCTCGGCGATCAACGAGGCCTGAATTCGGCGGGCGTTGTCGAGCGTGATCTGGTGCTCCAGTGCAGCCGGCACGAGGATGTCGCAGGGCTGCTCGATCGTCTCCAGGGAATCGGCGAAGACTTGGCCCGCCGGATAGCCGCCGATGCCGCCGTGTTCCCGCCGATGCCTGGCGACGTCCTCCATGTCCAGGCCGTTGGGGTCGTAGAGGCCGGCGTCGATTTCGGCGATGCCGACGATCCGCGCGCCGTGATCGGAGAGTTCGCGCGCGGCGTGATAGCCGACGTTGCCTAAGCCCTGCACGATCACGCGCTTGCTCTCGAGACCGGGCGAGAGGCCGTGGCCGCCGTGCGGATCGGCCAGGCAGTTGATGATCCCGTGGAACACGCCCAGTCCGGTCGCCTCGCGCCGGCCGGGGATGCCATGCAGCGAGAGCGGCTTGCCGGTCACGCTGCCCCAGTGGTTGATGTCGTCCGGGTTGAGCGTGCGGTAGGTGTCGGCGATCCAGGCCATTTCCCGCTCGCCGGTGCCGTAGTCCGGGGCGGGCACATCAACCGAGGGGCCGATGAAGTGGTGCCGGTTCAGCTCGATCACCAGCCGCCGCGTGACCCGTTCGACGAACTCGGGCGAGCGCTGATACGGGTCGATGCAGACGCCGCCCTTGGCCCCGCCGAAGGGCACGTCCACGATTGCGCATTTGAAGGTCATCAGCGCGGCGAGGCCCTTGACCTCGTCGCCGTCGACCATGGTCGAATAGCGAATCCCGCCCTTAGTCGGCAGACGATGGTGGCTGTGCTGGGCGCGCCAGGCCTCGATCACCTCGATCTCCCCGTATTCGTTCTCGACCGGGAAGGTCATTTGGTAGAGGTTGTTGCAGGTCTTGACCTGTTCCAGCAGGCGGGGATCCAGTTCGGAGTACCGCGCCGCCTGCTCGAAGTACTCCAGGAAGTCCTGATAGAGGTCCGGCATGGGGCGGTGACTATCTCCAGAAGGCGAGCACGCCGCCGATGACCGCGCCGGCCGCGACGGCAACCCCGACCACCGCCCGCCAGACGCGATTCTCGAACAGGGTGCGCTCGCTGAGATGATTCACATCCGAGCGCAGCTCGGCGAGTCCGGTTTCGACAGCAAGCAGCCGCTTGCTTAAGGCTTGGTTGTCCTCGCGCAGTTCGGCGAACCGCCGCAGGAATTCCTCACGATCGCGCTGGCGCTCCAGCCGATCGGTTTCGCGATCGCGCTGCCGCTCTAGTCGATCGGCTTCGCGGTCGCGGAGGTACTGTTCCCGATCGACTTCGCGCTCTCGGAGGTATTGTTCCCGATCGGCTTCACGGTCACGCTCGTACTGCTCGCGATCGCGGAGGTACTGTTCCCGATCGGTTTCACGATCGCGGAGGTACAGTTCCCGATCGGTTGCACGGTCATGCTCGTACTGCTCGCGATCGCGGGAATACTGCTCGCGGTCGGCTTCCCGCTGGCCCTCCAACCGATTCAGGCGCGTCAGGATTTCGAGGTTGGTTTGCTGCTGCTGATCCAGCCGCGCCTGAATTTGCGTCAAGATCGCGATCGTTGTCGGGTCTGGCCCCGGCTGTCCGAAGCGGCGCAGCAGAAACTGCGCCTGCGGATCGCTGAAGCCCGCCTCCTTGGCCTGGAAGTAATCGTCCGGCGACGGCTCGTACGCAGCCGCCTCCTCGCCGACTTCCTGGTCCGGTGTATCGCTCATGAGGTCAGGTTAGCGATTGCCGGTGCGCCGCCGCACTAGGCGCGCGGCAATCCCAGACCGCGCGTGGCGATGATCCCGCGCTGAATCTCCGACGAACCGCCCGCGATCGTGGCCGGCACCGAGGACATGTATTGCTCGGTGAACCAACCCTGCATCTGCGAATAGGGATCGCCCTTGCGAATCGCGCCGAACTGTCCCATCACGTTGACGCCGAAGCGGGCGAAGCGCTGCGAGAGCTCGGAGCTGAACATCTTCGCCACCGACGCTTCATGGTTGGGCGCGAGTCCGCCCTGCTGCATCGAGAGCACGCGCAGGGAGAGCATCCGCGAGACCTCGATATTGATCGCGGTGTCGGCGACGCCTACCTTGATCCGCCGCTCGGTCGCGGGGTTGTCGCTGAGGTAGCCGATGAAGTCCTCGAAGTTGCGTCGCAGCGCGGCCGAACCCGAAAGCGCCGAACGCTCGAAGTCCATCGTGGCCATACCGACGTACCAGCCGCGGTTCTCCTCGCCCACTCGATTCTCGACCGGGACGCGCACATCCTCGAAGAAGACTTCGTTGAAGCCGTGCCCGCCGAGCATGTTGATCAGCGGGCGCACGGTGATCCCGGGCGTCTTCATATCGACCAGCAGGTAGGTGATCCCGCGATGCTTGGGCGCATCCGGATCGGTGCGCACGAGCGCGAACATCCAGTCGGCGCGGTGGGCGTTGGAGGTCCAGATCTTCTGACCGTTGATCACGTAGTCGTCGCCGTCGCGGACGGCGCGAGTCTGGAGCGAGGCGAGGTCGGAGCCTGAGCCCGGCTCGGAGTAGCCCTGGCACCAGGACACGCGCGAATTCACGATGTCGTCGAGGTACGACTCTTTCTGCTGGTCGGTGCCGTAGACCAAGAGCGTCGGCCCGACATAGCCGACCGAGATCAGGTCGGGTCCGGGCACGCGGTGATAGGCGAGTTCCTCGTTGAAAATCGCCTGCTCCGCAAACGAGAGTCCCATCCCGCCGTGCTCGCCCGGCCAGGCGGGTGCGGTCCAGCCCTTCGCGGCCAGCTTGGTGCGCACGCCCTTGGCGAATTCCCAAGCCTCGTTCGAGCCTTCCTCATCGTTGGCGACATCGAGGCCGTTCCAGTCGTCGCCGAACTCTTCGCGGATCCAGCCGCGGATCTCGCTGCGCCAGGCTTCCTGATCGGAGCTGAATTCAAAGTCGACCATCGCAGAATTGCTCGCTTTCCGTATGCGGTTGCGGACGTATCTGTTCCTGACTGGCAGTGTACCCGCGCTCTGCTACCGGCTGGGGAATTGGTACAGGATGTCGTCGCGCGACGGCGTTTCTCCGGAGCGCCGCGCGGGAACATCGCGGGAGACCGCAAACCCAATCAATGGATCGTCAGTCTCGAGCTCGTTCGGGTTGAGCGTGATCGCAGCGCGGCCCTCGTCGTCGCGCTCGATGGCCGGACCCGGCTCAACCGCGCCCGATTCGCGCACGTACCAGAGCTGCCAGCTTTCGTCTGCTTCCAGTTCGGGCAGCCCCCAGAAGACCAGCGCAAAGCCGCGCGCTTCATAGCGCGGCAGCAGCACCCCGGTCGCGCCGTCTTCGCTCAACGCAACCGCGCGCCCGGAGATCGGATCCTGCGGCTGGAACGCGAGCCAGCCGAAGATCACCACCAGCGCAATCACGCCGAGCGCCGCCAGCCAGGGCACCACTCGGACCAGCGCGCGCGCGGCCGGGCGCACCCGAACCGCAGGCGGGCGCGCGTCGCGCGCGCGCTGCACCAGACGCAGCTCGATCTGCGGCATCGCCGATTCGTCTTCGTGCGGCGTCGTGGTCACACTCGCGGCCGCCGCAGTAGCCGCGAGCCGCCGCGCCCGCCGCCGCAGCGCGGGAGTTGAACGCACCGCCCGCTCTACCGCTGCCGCCGCATCGGAGTCCAGCAACCCCAACGCCCAGGCGGAGAGCAACCGCTCCGGGTCAAGCCCGTGGTCGCCTTCGACCGTGCCGGAAGATTCGCTCACTGGAGGTCTCGCATCAGTGCGGCAAAGCGATCCAGCGCGCTGTCCAGCGCCTGCAACGCTTCGTCTACAGAGCATCCAAGCAGCTCGCCGAGCTGCGCCGGCGGCATTCCCTCGAACCAGGCTGCTTCGAGCGCCGTCCGCTCCAGATCGCTCAGTTGCAGCACGATGCTCTGGCCAAGCTGATGATCGAGCATGACCGCGAGCCGCGCCGACTCTGCGTCGGCCTCGATTGGCGCGGGCCGAAGTTCGCGCACCGCCTGCCGCGGCGTGAGCCCCCGCCGGCGCACGATCAGCGCCAGATCGCGCACTAGCCGCAACAGGTGCAGATCAAACGGATCGGCGGCCCAACGCTCGGGCTTGGCCCAGATCAACAACAACACTTCTTCGACGATCACAGCGGCATGAGCGGGGCCTGCGATCCGGCGCGCCAGATCGCGCGCGCGGCGGCCATGCAGACGCCAGCTCTCGCGCAGCGCGTCCTCGTCGCCTTGAACGATCCGCGCGTAGAGGCTGTCCTGCGGCACAGGCGTCTTCTTTGCGAGTGCGTGCGCTCGGCTCAAACCCGCCCGAAGTCGTCGGCCAGACGAACGATGTCGTCGTCGGGCGCATGAGCCGGATCGGGTGGATGCGAGGCGACTTCGAGAATCTCGGCCGATGTTGGGCCGTGCGCCGCGAGCCGGTGAATCGTGCGCGCGGGAATGTGTATTCGCTCGCCCGGATACAACCGGCGCGTGAGCAGCTGTTCAACCCGTTCGCCGATGGTCAACTCAACTTCGCCGCTGAGCACGAGCAGCGTCTCCGATTTGGCGCGGTGATATTGCAGCGAGAGCCGGCGGCCGGGGTCGATTCGCAACAGCTTGGCGGTCGATTCCGGGCCGCGTCCCAGGATCAATTCCGCGCCCCACGGTTTCGGGATGCGTTCGCCTCCGCGCAGCAACGCATCGCGCTGACGAAGTGCGGCGGTCACGCTGGGAGAAGACAGTGTGCTCAACGACGGCTCCGGTCTGTCCTAGAGTGAGCGTATGAGCGCGGGCGGCATCATCCAACTCTAGGCGCGTGTGACGGGGGGATCGGCCTGAGTCTGCGCTGGCTGTTCCTGGTGATGGTATTGGCGGTCGTCGCCGCCGCGATCGGGGCGGGCGGCGCTCTGTGGCTGCGCAGCTCCCCCGCTCAGGAGACCGTCAGCCAACCCGCGCAAGTCGTGGACGAGGCCAGGACCGAATCGGAGACGGTTCGGCAAGCTGCCGCGGACACCGCGACCGCTGAAGCGCAGGCCGCGCCGCGCGCGGAACCGGCTGTTGCTCGAACTGAAGCCTCGGTACCGGAACCAGTCGAATCGCCCGCTCCTCCCGCACCGCCCGAACCCGCGCAGGCCAATGAGATCGCGCCGCCGCCGACTGCCGCGCCTGCTGCTGATCGCCGGACGGACGCCGCAAGCCGCGCCGAACCGCCGAACAGTCTCGACGAACCTCCCGCGGCGCGGGAGATCCTGACTCCCGTCACGCTGACCGTGACGCCATCCTCGGTGCGCCAGGGCGAGGCGATCGTGCTCACAGTCGACGCCCCGGATGCAGGCGGAACGATCCTCGCCACCGTGCGCGGCGCTTCCGAACTCTGGCCGCCGGTCAGACTGCGTACCTATGGAGACGAGTCCTGGGCCGTCTTGGGCGTACGCCGCGATACTCCGCTCGGCTTCTATGCCGTCACCGTGGACATACGCAATGCGGAAGGACGGCGGCTGCGGACGCTCACCGGCGGCCTGACCGTACGCGAGAACGAAGCGCCGCTGGAGCGGATCGCGCTCGGCGGCACTCCGCTCGAAGCCGACGCCGAGGCCATTCAGCGCGATCACGATGTCCGCTTCGTCGAACACATAGCAGTGAGCGGGCCGCCGCTTTGGAGCGGCGCTTGGCGTCGTCCGGTGGAGGGAGTGGACAGCGGACTCTTTGGCGCGCCGCGCATGTACAACGGCGTGATGAGCGACCAATGGCATCACGGTCACGACATCGCCGCCAATCACGGCGACTGGATTCTCGCCCCGGCGCGCGGTCTGGTCGTCTGGACCGGAGACTTGGCCCTGCACGGGTTGGGCGTGATCCTCGATCACGGCGCGGGCGTCTACAGCGGCTATTGGCATATGTCCTGGATCGGCGTGCGCGTGGGTACCGAAGTCGAACCCGGCGATTGGCTCGGCAACATCGGCAGCACCGGCTTATCGACCGGGCCGCACTTGCATTGGGAAGTGATCGTGCGCGGGGTGGATGTCGATCCCTTGCAGTGGCTCGCTGACGAACGCCCGCCGCTCCCGGCTGCATTGGCGGCCTCGACTGAAACGGAAGCGGTAGAGGCGGAGAGCGATTTGCCGGACGGGGGATAAACTCCTCCCATGGCAATTGGCGCAGCGCAGACAATGACCGAGGAATTGCAGGCCGAGTGCGCCTTTGCGCTCGCCGGCGAATTCCCCGAGCTCCGCGCCGACGATCTGAGCGTGAGCGAGGACGCCGAGGGCGAGTTCGTCCGCGCGGATTGGGACGCGGGCACCGCCGTCTTCCCCCGCTCCGAGGACGCGGCCAAGCGGCTTTCGATGGAGGCCGCGTTGTTGCCGCACGTGCGCGGCTTCGTCAGCCCCGCCGTGCCGATCTGGTCGCGCTCGGGCGGCCCGATCGGTCCCTGGCGCTGGGGCTGGCGCGCGACCGACCCCGAACGCACGCTGGAAGGAACACCTCTGCACCCGGAGCGGATCACCGATGAAAACCGCGAGCGTCTCGTGCGCGAGCTCGCCCGTTTCCTGCACGAGTTGCACGGATTCTCGGTCGAGCGCGCCCGCGCACTGGGCGTCGCTCCCGCCCGCGCTTGGCGCTCGCGCCAGGAGGACTTGAGCCGCCGCAGCCTCTCCCTGCTCCGTCCTCTGCTGGGTCTGACCGAGCTCGGCCGCGCCCGCCGCTGGTGGGCCCGCTACCTCGAGGATCAGACGCTCTGGAACTACGAACCCGCCCTCGTCCACGGCGGGATCACCGCCGAGCGTCTGCGCACGGATCCCCTGGTCCGCGAACTCACCGCCGTCGAAGGCTGGCATACCGCCCGAGCCGCCGATCCCGCGCTCGATTTCGCCGCCCTCGTTCAAACCTACGGAACCGACCTCAGCTGGCGAGTGATGGCCGAATACGGAGAACGAGGCTCCCAGGCCGATGCCGCCCTCTTCCGCCGCGTGCGAATGCTGCTCACCGCCCGCCGCTTCGAAGACTTCGTCACCGCCGTGGATCAACACGGCCCCGAAAGCGAAGCCGCCGCCCAAGCTCTCACCGCCCTCCGCACCGGCTCCGCGCTCAAAAGCTAAGCAAGCGCCGAACAACCCTCTCCCCCACCGGAGACCTGCTCGTAAAGCACAATCGATCTCCCCTTGAGAACCTGTCCCCGCGCAGGGAAACTCTCCCCCGCAGTGCGGGGGGGGGATGCCGAAGGCAGAGGGGGGTCCGGGACGATTACTGTCGCACAACGACTAGCTCTGGTCGGGATCGGGGACCCCCCTCTGTCGCTGCGCGACGTCTCCCCCCGCACTGCGGGGGGAGAGGAGATCGCGACTTTCGCAAAGTTCTCCGCAGGCGGGGAGGGAGATGCCGCGAATAGGGGAGAGGGCGGACCGAGCCGCCCTAGCCACCCGCTGTCACCCACACCACACCAAACCACCACCTCAACCGCGCCGACAACCTATGCTAAACAGCACTCCAGTACCGCTCACGTGTTCATCCCCAAGCGAGGCCGATCATCCTGAACAAACCTGAACACCGCTCGCCGTTTTTTTTTTCGGGCCTGCTCCGGGAGATTGTTCGCCGCTCGTCCCCCGCGCCTTCCCAGACGCCCGCGATATCCATTCAGCCCCTCAAACCCGTACGAACCTCCCCGAACTCAACCGCTCCTCCTCAAACACACCTCGACCTGATCCGAACTAGGTGAAACAAAATGAAACAACATGAAACAAGCCGGAACACTTCGGGCGAGAATTCCCAACCCACGACGCAAGATCCGCCCCAAGCCCGCGAAATTCTTCCCGATCCCCGCACCGCCAACCCAATCGGTACACTGACAGCCATCGACTCAGACTGGCTGAAGGGTTGGAACTATGACCGACGCTCCCGACCGCGCAATGACCCCCGTCGGCGTCAATCACCTGGTCTTGAACGTGCGCGACATCGAAGTCGCCCACGATTTCTGGACCGAGGTGATGGGCTTCCGCCACATCGGCTCGCTCAAGGACCGCGAGGAGCGCCCGATGAAGATGCGCTTCTACAACGGACTCTCCGAGAGCCACCACGACCTTGCCCTCGCCGAGATCATGGGCGAATCGGAAGAATCCGGCGACTGGTCGATGGCTCCCAGGCGGCCCGGCCTCAACCATCTCGCCGTCCACTATCCCGACCGCGACTCCTGGCTCAAGCAGATCGCCTTCCTCCAGGCCAAGGGCGTCAAGTTCAACCTGCGCATCAACCACGGCATGACCCACTCGGTCTACATCAACGATCCCGACGGTCACGGCATTGAGGTGCTCTACGAACTCCCGCGCGAGGACTGGGAAGCCGACATCAACGGCGCGCTCAACTACGCCGAAGTTCTGCCCACCGAGGGCGAGGCCGCACTGGTCGACGAGCCTACCCCCGTCTTCGCCGCCCCCGGCTCCGGCGACTAGAGGCATCGTCCAATGGCGATGCGCGACGGCGCGGCCTATCTGGCCGGGCTGCAGGATAACCGCCGTATCTGGCACAACGGCGCGCTGGTCGACGACGTCAGCAGCGCGCCCGGCTTCGCCAACGCCGCCCGCACGATCGCCGGCTACTACGACTTCCAGTGCGATCCCGCCGTCCGCGATCTGATCTCCTACGAAGACGAAGACGGCGAGCGCTCGCATCTCTCGTTTAAGGTGCCCCGCTCCAAGCAGGATCTGCGCGAGCGAGGCGCCGCCTTCGCCGCCTGGGCCGAACACACCGGCGGACAACTGGGACGCGCGCCCGATTACATGAACGCTGCCATGGTCGGCGTCGCCGCCGCTGCGCATCATTGGGGACAGCAAGACCCCGAGCTGGGCGAGCACACCGTCGCCATCCTCGACCACTGCCGCCGCAACGACGTTTGCCTCACCCACACCTTCGTCACGCCCCAGATCGACCGCAAGACGCCACTGGGCGAGCAGGAACCCTACCTCAACGCGGGCATCGTCAAGCGCACCGCCGACGGCGTGATCGTGCGCGGATCACGGGTGCTGGGCACGCTCGCCCCCTTCTCCGACGAGAACGTCTCCTTCGGTCTGCCGATCATTAAGGGCGAAACCGAGCTCAAGTACGCGCTCGGCTTCACCATTCCAGTCGACGCACCGGGTTTGCACTGGGTCTGCCGCGACTCGTTCGATCCGGCCCGCTCCACCCGCGACTACCCGATCTCCAGCCGCTTCGAGGAGATCGACACTGTCGCCGTCTTCGACGATGTAGAAGTCCCCTGGGAGAACGTGTTCGACTTCGAGGACGAACGGATCCATAACAGTGTGCTCATGGCCATGCGCTTCCAGGAATCGCTGGGTCACCACGTGATCGTCAAGAATGTCGCCAAGACCCGCTTCCTGTTGGGGCTGGCGCACCTGATCGCCGAGAACGCGCAGACCAACTCGTTCATCAACGTCCAGATTCGCCTCGGCGAGATCGTGACGATGCTCCAGACCCTGGAGTCGATCGCGATCGCCGCAGTCGAAGGCGCAGTCGAGAATCCCGACAACGGCGTCTGGTACTGCAACGCCAACGCGATCACTGCCGGACTGCGGCTCTTCCCCGAGTACTACGTGCAGATCATCGACCACATCAAGCAGATCGGCGGCAGCAACTTCATGGCCGCGCCCTCGCAGGCCAACATGGCAGCGATCACCGAGGCGGTCGGGCCAGCGGTTGAGCGCTATTTCAAGGGCGCCGCCGACATGATCGAGGAAGACATCGACAAGGTGCCGCTCTTCCGGCTCGCCTGGGATGTGGTGGGTACGTCGTTCGCGGGTCGCCAGGAACTCTACGAGCGCTTCTTCTTCGGAGACCAGCAAGTCTCCAAGTCCCAGTCCTACCTCCGCTACGACAAGACGGAGGCAGTCGAAACAGTGCGCCGATTGCTCGATCCAGGCTGGCTCGGCCAGGCGTGAGCAGTCCTTCGTTGCATCTGCGCACGCTGTATTGCTTCGATCGGGCGGGACGAATCGTTTCGACCCGAGAGCCGCAGCCGGCAACAGGGCCGTCGTTCACGCTGATTCGCGGACGAAGCGAGGTGGTCTGGGCGGTCGGCGCACGGGTCGCCCCCAATCTTGCAGAAGAGATAGACGAGCTGGCGGCGCAGGAGCGACGGCTGGAAGACTGGCGTGAGCCGCCACGCTTCGCCGAGCGCTATCGCGATCTGTTAGGCGGCGAGCTCGTTTCAGGTCCGGCGCTGGAGTTCCCCGATCAGATCGATGCGCCGAGCGACGTCGGGCTGATCGACGATGCGTCGCTGCTGGCGTGTCACTTTGGCGGCTGGACGTCGGAGGAGATGCCCGGTCGCACGCCGATGGCCGCGATTCTGGTGGACAGTCAAGCAGTGAGTCTCTGCGGCTGCGCGAGGCGCACAGATGAGGCAGCGGAAGCGAGCCTAGAGACGGCGGAGCCGTATCGCGGGCAGGGCCTGGCCGCGCGGGTGACAGCTGCCTAGGCCGCAGCGGTGCGGGCATCCGGGCGGATCCCGTTGTACAGCACGAGCTGGGAGAATCTGGCCTCGCTGGCCGTGGCGCGTAAGTTGGGTCTGTCGGTCTATGCCGCGAGTTGGAGCCTCTATGCGCAGTCGTATGCTGATCGCTTGGCTGTGCCTGAATGATCCGTACTTCGACTTCGGTACACTGACCGCATGGCGTGGGAGCGTGTAATGGACCGCGACGAGGCAGCATCGGAAGTGATCCGCCAGCCAGCGAGGGGCGAACCGATCAAGTTGCCCCGCCCACCGCTCGACTGGGGCGACGAGGAGCCGGATCCGGTCTGGGAAGAGATGTACAACCGTGGCCTGGTCGATCCCCCTTATCGAGGAGCTCGGGATCGGGCAGAACTTGCCGAAATCATCCGCAGCTGGAAGCCGCTCGGGAAGCCAATGACGAATGAAGAACTCATGTGCGCCCTCGGTCGGTGTCGCTGCGAACGCTGTGAATGACACAATCAGGGAGCTACTTCGACACCAGCGCCCTCGTCAAGTTGGTGCTTCGGGATGAGGACGGTGCGGACCTCGCTCTCTCGATCTACACCGGCGACGACTTGGTGATTACCAGCATGCTGTCCTACGTTGAAGCTCACTCTGCACTTGCGCGTCGGTTTCGCAATCACGAGATCGATGAGCAGGAGTTGAGTGAAGCCCTCGCAAGACTTCGCTTCGTCTGGTCCAGGTTCGAAACAGTATCGGTGGACGACGCATATATCCTGGCTGGCGCAGAGCTCTTGTCGCAATTTCCCCTCTCCGGTGCTGATGCAGTGCAGGTCGCCAGCGCTCTGGGGATTGATTCGGTTGACTCACTGACCTTCGTCACTTGGGACCGCCGACAGGCTGAAGCTGCTGACGCCCTCGGTTTCACCGTCCAGCCGCCAATCGATTGACCCATTCCGCCGCCGAGGCCTAGCCTCACTCTCGAATCTCAATCTCTCAATGACGGGAGCGCAGCATGGGACATCTCGACGGCAAAGTGGCGCTAGTGACCGGCGGCGCCGGCGGCATGGGTTCGCAGATCTGCCGCGTCTTCGCCGAACAGGGCGCAGCGGTCGTCGTCTGCGATACCGGCTTCGATGTCGAGGGGCGGGCCGGGATGGACCCGTCCAAGGTGGACGCAGTGGTTGACGGCATCACCGCCGCCGGCGGACAGGCGACCGGGATCGCCGGCGACATCGCCGATATGGACACTGCCGAACGCGCCGTCCAAACCGCGATCGAGACCTACGGCGACCTCGACATCCTCGTCTGCGCGCACGGCATCCTGCGCGAGCGCATGGTCTTCAACATGACCGAGGAGGAATGGGACGAACTCGTTCGGATCCATCTCAAGGGCTGCTTCGCGCCAACTAAGTTCGCCTCCATCCACTGGCGCGCCAACCGCGACAAGGGCAACCGCCGGATCATCTACTTCACCTCCTCCGCCGGCGTGCGCGGCGAGGCGGGGCAGCCCAACTACTCCGCCGCTCACGCCGGCAAGATCGGCCTCTCGCTCTCCAACGCCGACGCGCTCGAACGCTACGGCGTGACCAGCAACTGCATCTCCCCCGGCGCGTCCACGCGCATGACCGACCGCGGCCGCGAGGTCGACCAGAGCGGCGACGCGCCCAGCCTCTCGGCAGCGGGCACGATGATGGACCCGGCCAATGTCACCTCGGCCGTGACCTTCCTCGCCTCCGACGCCGGCGCCGAGATCAGCGGCCGCGTGGTCGGCACCACCGGCGGCAAGATCACGATCTGGAAAGAGATGGAGTGGGAGCAGACGATCTGGAACGTCGAACCCTACTGGGACATCGACACCCTGTTCGAGCTGATCCCGCAAACGCTCTCCCTGCAAGGCATGGGCCCGCCGCCGCGCCAGTTCCCCTAAGCCGTTCCCTCCCCTCTGGAAGCCAATGCAGCGCCGTCATCCACGCACCCACTGCTTCGTCATACCCGCGCTTACCGCGGGTATCTCGCCGAGTCAGGTACAAGCGTTGGTGCCGCACACGGCGGATTGCCGCGACGGAGCGCGGCAATGACGAGGGCCGGGAAGGCAGTGGGGACATTCCGAAACACACAGACGAAACGCTAGGAGCACCATCATGGCCAAGCACCTCGAAGGCCGTATCTGCATCATCACCGGCGGAGCCGGCGGCATCGGCTCCAACCTCTGCCGCGTCTTCGGTGAACAGGGAGCCAAAGTCGTCGTCGCCGACACCGGCTTCGACGTTGAGGGCCGCTTCGGGATGGACGCCTCCAAAGTCGAAGCGATTGTCGACGAAATCCGCGACGCCGGCGGCGAAGCTGTTCCCTTCGTCGGCGATGTCGCCGATATGGACACCGCCGAAAACATGATCCAGACCGCGCTCGACTCGTTCGGTGGTCTCGACGTGTTGGTCTGCGCTCACGGCATCCTGCGCGAGCGCATGATCTTCAACATGACCGAAGACGAGTGGGACGGCCTCGTCCGCGCTCACCTCAAGGGCTGCTTCGCGCCGACCAAGTTCGCCTCGATCTACTGGCGCGCCAACCGCGAGGGCCAGCACCGCCGGATCGTCTACTTCACCTCCGACGCCGGTATTCGCGGCGCCGCCGGCCAGCCCAACTACTCCGCCGCCCACGCCGCCAAGCTCGGCCTGATGCGCTCCAACGTGGGCGCGCTCTCGCGCTACGGCGTCACCACCAACTGCATCGCTCCCGGCGCCTCCACCCGCATGACCGACCGCGGACGCGGAGTCGCTCAGGAAGGCCCGGCACCCAGCGAGTCCGCCGCCGGAACCGCCCGCGACCCCAAGAACGTCGCCCCGATCGTCGCCTGGCTCGCCTCCGACCAGAGCGACGAGGCCAACGGCCGCGTCTTCGGAGCCAGCGGCCACCGCATCTCCCTCTTCTCCGAGCCGGTGCTCGAGCGCCACCTCCACTTCGACGAGCCTCTGATCGACATCGACACTCTCTTCGAGGTCTGGCCCAAGACTCTCGCCGCTGGCGGCTTCCCGCGCAACCAAATTCGCCCCGGGCTTGTCTAGGAGTCGCCTGGGGCCTCCGCACTGCGGGAGGAGATGTCACGAAGTTGCCTGTCCCCGCGAAAGCAGGGAATAGAGCGAGCCCAGCACGCCGACCCATCCGCCTGCAACGAAAGCTGCCCGCTTCTTGCAATTGATTGCAATACCAACCCAACCCAGATAACCTCCCTGCTCAGGAAGCGAGTCAATCATGCGCCTGCCTGCGGTCGCGTTGATCGCCGCCGTCCTGTTCGGGTTGCTGCTCATAGCTTGTAGCGAAGACGGGGACACGCCCGCTCAGCAGGACGACGACCGCCTCATGGTCGTCACCACCGTCGCCCCGCTGCGCAACATCGTCGAGAACGTCGGCGGCGACCGCGTCTCAGTCATCGGACTGGTACCCGAAGGCGTGAACAGCCACACTTTCGATCCGCCGCCGTCGGCTGCGGGTGAGATCGAACGCGCCGACCTGATCGTCATCAATGGTCTCAACCTGGAACTGCCCACGCTCGAACTCGCCGAGGCCAACCGTGCCGAAGACGCGCCCATCCTCCTGCTCGCCGATCAAGCCGTCACGCCCGACGAGTACGTCTACGACTTCTCCTTTCCCCGCTCCGGCGGCAGTCCCAATCCGCACCTCTGGACTGCGCCGCATTTGGCCGTGAAGTACGCAGAACTGGTCCGCGACGCCCTGATCGAGCTCGATCCCGATGCCGCGAACTACTACCGCGCCAATAGCGAGCGCCTCGCCGAGCGCCTCTGGGCCTTGGACGAAGCAATCGCCGAAGCGACCGCCACGATCCCGCCCGCTCACCGCAAGCTGCTCACCTATCACGACTCCTTCCCCTACTTCGCCCCGCGCTACGGACTCGAAGTGATCGGCGCGATCCAGCCCTCCGACTTCTCGGAGCCATCGCCGCGCGAGCTCAGGGAACTGATTGTTCAAGTCCGCGAAGCGGGTGTGCCCGCGATCTTCGGCTCCGAGGTCTTTCCCAGCGAAGTCCTGCAAACGATCGCTGAGGAAGCCGGGGCGGTGCAGGTCTCCACGCTCCGCGACGACGATCTGCCCGGCGAACCCGGAGACGACAACAACACGCTGGTCGCAATGATGGTCGAAAATGTGCGTACGATGGTGACCGCCCTCGGCGGCGACCCCGGCGCGTTGGATGGATTCGAGGTTTCCGACACATGGCAGCCGTCCAATCCGAGCTAGGTGAGCCGCTCGCCACACTCAGCGGCCTCGCTGTCGGCTACGACGGCGAAGTCGCCCTGCGCGACCTCAACCTCACCGTCGGGCGCGGTGAGATGATCGGCATCGTCGGTCCCAGCGGCTGCGGCAAGACCACTCTCCTGCGCGCGCTCCTGGGCGACATGGAGCGCTACGCAGGTACTTTTGCCTTCGGTGACAACCAGGCTGGGGAGGTGCGGGTCGGCTACGTGCCGCAAGTGGAGACGGTCGATTGGAACTTCCCCATAACGGTCGAGCAGGTCGTGCTCTTGGGCCGTTGGCGCACACGCCGTTGGCTGCCCTGGGTCAGCCGCCGCGATCACGCCCGCGCGCACGAGGTGATGGAGCAGCTCGGGATCGCCGAGTATGCTCACCGCTCGATCCGCGCCCTCTCCGGCGGTCAGCAGCAGCGCACCTTCCTGGCCCGAGCCCTGGTCGGCTCGCCTCACCTGCTGCTGCTGGACGAACCCACCTCCGGGGTCGACATCAAGACCCGGCACGAGATCATGCACGAGTTGATCCGACTCAACGCGGGCGGCGTCACGATCGTCCTCACCACGCACGACCTCACCGGCGTCGCCTCGCATCTGCCCCGCCTGATCTGTCTCGGCGAGCGCACGGTCCTGGCCGACGGTGCGCCGGACGAGGTATTGCAATCGGACATCCTGGAGCGCGCCTACGGCCAGCCAATGCTGGTGATCCAACGGGGCCTCGAGACCTACGTCCTGCCGGCGCCGGAAGAGCAACCGGGAGCGCACGACGAGTTGACCTGGCTCAAGGCCGAATTCGGCCTGCTCGATCGCGATAAATCCGGCAAGCGCCATGCTTGAACCGTTCGAGTATGGCTTCATGCAACGCGCGATGATCGCCGCTGCCCTGATCGGCGGCGTGACGGCGGCAGTGGGCGTCTTCGTTATCCTCCGGCGTCTCGCCTATATCGGCCACGGCCTGGCTCACAGCATCTTCGGCGGCGCGGTCGTGTCCTTCACGCTCGGCATCAATTTCTTCCTCGGCGCGAGCGTTTGGGGCGCCTTCTCGGTCTTCCTGATTAATCAGGCGGCGCGCCGGCGGCAGATCGGCGGCGACGCCGCGATTGGCATCATCACGACGGCCGCGTTCGCGATCGGCGTCGCCGTAATCTCGCGTTCGCGCAGCTTCACGCGCGACTTTGAAGCCGCCCTCTTTGGCGAAATCCTGGGCATCACCGCCCAGGACCTCTACGTGATTATCGGCATGATCATCCTGATCGGCGCGATGTTGTTCATTTTTTGGAAGCAGCTCGTGTTCATCACCTTCGACCGCGATGTCGCCGAGTCCTACGGCATCTCAGTGGGCT
Organism: Dehalococcoidia bacterium; assembly: GCA_963555985.3. Lineage (GTDB taxonomy): Bacteria > Chloroflexota > Dehalococcoidia > Bin125 > Bin125. The sequence goes on along the minus strand of OY820591.1, from coordinate 2,551,726 downwards.
GGGTCGATGCGATCTTCGCGCTGGTGCTCGCGGCGACCGTTGTCGCTTCGCTCCAGATCCTGGGCGTGACCCTGATTGCAGCGGCGCTGGTGATCCCGCCCGTAGTGGCGCGAATGCTGACCGATTCCTTCCCACGCCTGTTCCTGTTGGCGGTCGTCCTGGGCGTACTGACGGGCTTCGTCGGGGTCTACATCTCTTGGTTCGTCGATGTCTCCTCCGGCGCCACCGTCGTGCTCACTCAAGCCGCGCTCTTCGTGCTCGTCATCACTTGGAGCGCGATCGAGGGACTGCGCGGCCGCAGCGCCGCTACCAGAGCCGAGCGCCTCGCCGGACTCGAACGAGCCCTCAACGATTAACAACCCCTCAACCCACCCCAATCTTCCCACCACGCTCCATAAGCAGTGCCTAAACTGGAACTATGAGCGTGCGCGATCCAGCTTTCGTCGACTTCGGAGAGCCGGAACCCGCCCTGCTCTTCGACTTGGCCGCCCTCGAAGAAGGGCAGCCGCAACTCCACCCCGAAGCGCTGGACGCCGCCACTGCCCTGCTCGAACGGATCGAGGAGAGCCGCGCCACCGGCGCTGAACTCCCCGACCCCTACGCCGCCGCCGAAGGCGTTGAGGTCGATCTCAGCGGCGGAGCAGCGCCCTCGCCCCTGACCGCTCCCGAGACCGCGCCGCCTCCGCTCAATAGCGCCGAAGCGAACGGAGCGGTCGCCGCGCCGCTCGCCGCTCCCGATCAAGAGGTTGCCGAAGCTCCCCAACTCGCGCCGCCGCCGCTTGAGGGTCTGAGCGCAGCCCAGGCCGCCGAGCGTGTGCTCGACGGGCGCGTCAACCGCGACACCAGCCGCCAGCGCTCCGACCTTGATGTCGTCCTCTCCAACGTCTTCACCTACTTCAACACGGTGCTGTTCGGGCTGATCGGGATTCTGCTGGGGCTGGGCATCGTCGACCGACAGGGCGATCACCTCCAGGACGCGGGCTTCGTCGGCATGGTTGTGCTCGCCAACGTGATCGTCGGGACGCTCCAGGAACTGCGCGCGACGCGCAAGCTGCGCGACCTCGTGGCGTTGACTGCTCCCACCGCTACGGTGATCCGCGGCGGGGTCGAGATGGTCATCCCTGCGACCGAAGTCGTCGAAGGCGATCTGGTCCTGTTGCGCGCCGGCGATCAGGTGGTCGCCGATGGGCCGATCATCTGGGATGAAGCCGAACTGGATGAATCAATCCTGACCGGTGAATCCCGCTCCGTCCGCCGCGGCCCGGGCGAAGAGCTCGAATCGGGCGCGTTCTGCACCGGCGGCTCCTGTTACTACCGCGCCGATCGCGTCGGCGACCAATCGCGCGCCGTTCGTGAGACCCGCGACGCCCGTCAACTGAAGCGGACCGAAACGCCGCTGCAACTGCGATTCCGCCGCATCCTGCGGGGACTCCTGGTTGCGACAGCGGTACTGGCCGTGCTGCTGCTGATCTCGTACTCAATTGAAGGGCGCGAGTTCGCAGTGGCGATCAAGAACACGATCGCAACGGCGACCTCGGTCGTTCCCGATGGGCTGCTGCTGGGGCTCACCGTCGCCTTCGCGGTCGGCGCGCTGCGGGTCTCGCGGATGGGCGCGATCGTGCAGGACAACACGGCGGTCGAGGCGCTCAACTACCTCGACACGATCTGCCTCGACAAGACCGGCACGATCACCGCCAACCGGCTCAAAGTCGACGATGTTCGCTGGGCCCAACAGGGCCGCTCGCTGCGCGGCTGGCTGGGGGCGTTTGCGCTGGCGACGGTCGAAAACAACAAGACCTCCGAAGCGCTGGCGACGGCCCTAGCCCCGATGAGTAACGGCGCAGCCCTGACCGCCAGCGTGCCTTTCAACTCCGAACGCCGCTGGAGCGCCGCGCGGATGCGGCTGGGTGCGGAGGAACGAGTCTTCGTCCTCGGCGCGCCCGAACGCCTGCTGACCAGCGATGGCGAGGACGAGTCGGCCCTGCGCGAGGAGTATGAGCTCGCAGCCCAGCGGGGGTTGCGCGGCGTCGTCTTCGCCGAAGCCGCCTCGCTTCCCGATCCTGAACAAGATCAACTGCCCGAAATGCGCGTGGTCGCTCTCGTCACCGTCGCCGATGAGCTCCGCCCCGAGATCGCCAACGCCTTCCGCATGATGCACGAACTCGAGATCGAGCCGAAGATCATCAGCGGCGACAACCCCGCCACTGTTGCCGCCCTCGTCTATCAGCTCGGCATCCGCCTCCAGGGCGGCCTGATCTCCGGTGCGGCCATCGACGCAATGGACGACGAAGAGCTGCAACGGGCGGTCGAGGACAACTCCGTCTTCGGACGGATCGCGCCACAGCAGAAAGAACGAATCGTCGCCGCGCTCCAGGCCAACGGCCACTACGTCGCCATGGTCGGCGACGGCGCCAACGATGTCCGCGCCCTGCGCCAGGCCGATGTTGGCGTGGCGATGGAGTCGGGCACGGCCACGGCCAAGGGCGTCGCTGCGATCGTGCTGCGCAACGACTCGTTCGAGGCATTGGTCAAGGGTTCGGAGGTGGCGCAGAACGTGCTCGGCAACGCCTCGCAACTGAGCAAGCTGTTCGTCACCAAGAGTTTCTACGCTTTCCTGATCATCTTCGCGGCCAACATGATGAGCCTCGATTTCCCCTTCCTGCCGCGCCACGGCTCGCTCACGGCGCTGTTCACGCTGGGCGTGCCGGCCGTGTTCATCACCCTGACCAAGCCGCCGCGCGCGGCCGGCCACGACTTCCTCAGTTCGACTATGCGCTTCGCGATCCCGGCGTCGATTGCCTTGGCGGTCGCGGCTGTCGGCGTGCATCTCCTGACCGAGGGCATCCTCGGCCGTCCGGTTGAGGACGCGCGCACACTGGTCTCCACGACCATCGGCATCGTCGGCTTGGCCTACATGGTCGAAGTGATCGGCTACCAGGGCGCCACCCGCGACAACCTCATGCGGCCCGCTCTCGTCACCTTCTTCGGCGCAGCCCTGCTCGGGATCTTCATCCTCACCCTCTACACGCCGACGCTGCGCAGCTTCTTCGACTTCGGCCCGCTCTCCGCCGCCGAATGGGCCATCGTGCTCGTCGCCTGCGCTGTCGCCATCGCGGGCAAGTGGCTGCTCAGCAATTTCTCTACCCGAATCATCCGCTGGCTGACCGGCCAAGCCGAAGAAGAAGCCGCCTCACGCGGACGCGCCGTATAAGCGAGCTATCCGTACAACTCCGCCAACTCCGGATCCTTCGCCGCCAGCATCTCCGCCAGATCGAGCAGCACCCGGCACTGCTTGTAGGTCGCGTCGTCCTGCATCTTTCCGTCCACCACCGCGACGCCGCCCGAACCGCCCGCCTCCTCCATCGCCGCGACCACGCGCCGCGCAAACGACACCTCGTCCGGATTCGGGCGGAAGACCGCCTTCGCAATCGGAATCTGGTTCGGGTGCAGCGTCCAGGCTCCGACACAGCCGAGAATGAACGCCGCCCGGAATTGATCTTCGCAGCCAACCGGATCGGAGAAGTCGCCGAACGGTCCGTAGAACGGATAGATCTCGTTCGCGGCGCACGCGTCGATCATGCGAGCCAGCGTGTAGTGCCAGGGATCCTGCAACGAAGGTGTGCGCGTGCCCGCCGCATCAGCGGGATCGGCGTCCGTGCGAACCACGTAGCCCGGATGCGGGCCGCCGACCCGAGTCGTCTTCATTCGCCGCGACGCCGCCAGATCGGACGGCCCCAAACTCATCCCCTGCAAGCGCGGACTCGATTGCGCAATCGCCTCCACATTGCTCACACCCTGAGCTGTCTCCAGGATCGCGTGAATCAGAATCGGCCGCGTCAGACCGTTCCGAGCCTCCAACTGCGCCAGCAGCAAGTCAAGGAAGCGAATCTCCTCCGGCCCGTTCACCTTCGGCAGCATCACCGTGTCGAGTACGTCGCCGATCTGCTCGGTCAGTTGCAGCATGTCGTCCAGGAACCAGGGACTGTCAACCGCGTTGACCCGCGTCCACAGCTTCGTCGCGCCCAGCTCAAGCGTCTGCCCCGCCCGAATCAGTCCCGCCCGCGCCGCCTCTTTCGCGTTGGGAGGAATCGCGTCCTCCAGGTTGCCCAGCAGGATGTCCACCGTCGGCGCGAGCTGCGGTAAACGCGCTGCGATCCGCTCGTTCGACGGATCGAAGAAGTGAATCATGCGCGACGGATAGGTCGGAATCTCAGCCGGCGGATCGGGCGCGCCGAGCACTAATGGACGGAAGAACTGACGCGGTGTGGGCATGGATAGAACTCCTGAGTACTGACCTGAGCCTATGCCGCACGCTCGCTACCCGCCAAACTACCCCCATCGTCCCTTTATCACTTCATGATAAATTCGTGACTATTCTCTTGCATTCATTGTGTGGATATGTCATGAACTTCATGTGATTTAAGGAGTGATAATGTGATCAGAAAGTGAGGGAGTACTCGGCTATGACACGGGACAGCAAACTACTCGACATTCGGGTGATTGGTGCGCTGATCGTCGGCATCCTGATCGGCGCGACGACGCTCGTTCTGGCCGACGCGCTGAGCGGTTCAGAAGTGCGCGTGGGCGCTCGCGTGCTCGAGGACGGGCGCACGGAAATTGTGGTCCAGGAGCAGGGCGAGGGCGGATGGACCACACACGCGCCTGAGCGCCGCTTCCTCAGCGCCGACGCCACGCCCGATCGCTGGTACTTCAGCGAGAACGTCCAGCTCGCCGCGCCGCAGGAGGCCACGCCGGGCGCGGAATCGGCCGCCACGGCCGACGCCGACGGCGCATTCACCTGTGTCGTCACGCACGGCAGCCTGGACGACTCGTTCTGGGTGCTTTCCGGGACCGTCGTCAACAGGGTCAGGGCTCAGTACGGTCTCGACCTGCGCCTCTTCCGAGAAGCCGACAGCGCCGGCCAGGCCGCCGCCATCCGCAACTGCGTCGACGACGGCGCCCGGATCATCATGAGCAGCATCCCCGATCCGGACGTCGTCGGCCCCGCGCTCAAGGAAGCGGCGGAGGCGGGCGTCTACGTGGCCACGTTCAACTCCGGCGGCGATCGGGCCAACGAGTTCGGTTCATGGTTCCATGTCGCGATCGATGAACAGCAAGCCGGCCGACTCGCCGCCGCTGAGTTCAGCGCTCAGGGCGTCAGCGGTGACATCGTCTGCATCATCCACGAAGCGACGAACATCGGCCTGGACCAGCGCTGCGACGGTCTGGAGGAGGCCTATGACGGCGGCGACGTGATCCGCGTCAACATCGCCAGCGCCGCCAACCCCGTCGCTGCGCTGACCACTGCCCTCAGCGGTGACATCGGGGCCGTCCTCACGCTCAACAGCGACACTGGCGTAGAGGTCGCCAACAACCTGGCCGCGGCTGGCAGCGACATTCCGGTCGGCACAGCCGGCCTCAACCTGGAGTCGCTGATCGTCAGCGGCGTTCCGGACAACCTTCTGTTCTTCATCTACGACTATCCCTCGATCCAGACGGCCGTCGGCGTGCTGATGGCCGACTTCGATTTCGCAACTGCCCAACGGATCGTCGGCACGCCGGCGGAGAACCTCGATTTCTTCCGGCAGATCGTCGTGCAGCCGAGGCTCGTCTCTGTTGAAGAGGTCGGGTCGGTGGTCGAGACCTACCGACAAATCAGGGCGAGGCGGGGCAACTGACGCCCATTCCCGGCTCGCGGTCGTTGCGCGACGACCCCGCCCGTAGCGCCCGGATCCCTCGCCCGCTCAACGACCGCGAGCTCGAAGCGGACCGCCTCACCCTGCTCGGCGCTACTCTGCCGATCACCATCCCGACCCCGAGAAGAGGACCACATGGCGATCGATCTGACCTTGGGCGCGGTGCTGCCGACCAACGAAATCGGCAATGATCCGGGCGCAATCCGCGACTACGCGCAGGCCGTCGAAGCAATGGGCTTCGAGCACCTGCTGATCTACGACCACGTGCTCGGCGCGGATCCGCGCGTCCACCAGCTGCCCGGCCCCTACACCGATCAGGACGCCTTCCACGAGGTTTTCGTCACCCTCGGCTACATCGCAGGCGTGACCACCACGCTGGGATTGGCCACCGCCGTGTTGGTGCTCCCCCAGCGCCAGACCGCGCTGGCCGCCAAGCAGGCGGCGCAACTGGCGGTGCTCTCGGACAACCGCTTCCGGCTCGGCGTCGGCAGCGGCTGGAACAGCGTCGAATACGAGGCCTTGAACGAGAACTTCCGCAACCGCGGCCGCCGCCAGGAAGAACAGATTGATCTGATGCGTCGGCTCTGGGCCGAAGACGTGATCGACTACGAGGGCGAGTTCCACAAAGTCACCGCCGCCGGCATCCGCCCCCGGCCAACCGAGACCATCCCCGTCTGGTTTGGCGGCGCGCACGACCTCCAGCTCCGGCGCACGGCCAAGATCGGCGACGGCTGGTTCCCGATCGGCGCCCCGAACGCCGACTCGGCCGAGATGGTCGAGCGTCTGCGCGGCTATCTGCGCGACGAAGGCCGCGACGCCGACGGTTTCCCGATCGAGCCGCAGGCTCAGATCCGCGGCGGCAACCCCGAACTCTGGCTCACCCATGCCCAACGCTGGGAGGAGCTCGGAGCCAGCCACATCTCCATCGCCACCATGAACGCCGGCCTGGGCAACATCGACGAGCACATCGACGCGATCCGGCAATACCGCGAGGCGGTGACGACCTGAAGAGGAGGGCACGGTAGATTGGGGCGCAGCGCGGGAACCGTCCCAATTTCGCTCGGTTCCCGCGCTAGGGCGAACGTTGGTGATTGACTGCCAGGCCAGCGTTCGCCCGCCCAATGGCACAATACCTCGCCACTGGCGGAGTTGCACCGCATCCAGTGTAGCCAGAGCGGGAATGACGGGTTACTGCGTCGCCTGTCCCTGCGCGGCGACCGCCGCTGCGGCCTCAGCGGCAGCTTCTTCCCCCGCCAGATAGCGACGACTGCGCACGCCAAGCTCACTATCCAACGTGTACGCCAACGGCATCCCGGTTGGAATGTTCAGTTCCGCAATCTCCTCGTCCGAGATTTCGTCCAGGTGCTTCACAATCGCCCTCAGACTGTTCCCGTGCGCGGCGATCAGAATTCGCTGACCGCTGCGCAGCGCCGACGCAATCTCCGCCTCCCAGAACGGCAATACCCGATCCAGCGTGATCTTGAGCGATTCCGAAGCGGGCAGCGCAGCCTCGTCAATGCCCCGATAGCGCCGATCGAAGCGCGGATGATCGGGATGATCATGGCCAAGCGGCGGCGGCGGGATGTCGAACGACCGCCGCCAGATATGCACCTGTTCGTCGCCGTGCTGGGCTGCGGTCTCTGCCTTGTTCAGACCTTGCAGCGACCCGTAGTGGCGCTCGTTCAATCGCCAGTCCCGATGCACCGGCAGCCAGGCCGCGTCGAGCTCGTCCAGCACGATCCAGAGCGTGTGAATCGCCCGCTTGAGCACCGATGTCCAGGCCAGGTCGAACGTGATCCCCGCCTCCCGGATCTGCTCACCGGCGCTGTGCGCTTCCGCTATCCCGCGTTCGCTCAGGCCAACGTCCACCCAACCGGTGAAGCGGTTCTCTAGATTCCAGTCGCTCTGCCCATGCCGGAGCAGAACCAGGTTCGGGAGTTCGCTGCGGTCGTCCACCCGGACAGGCTACCCTGCCCTCCGACAAGATGGGCAAAGGCGGCAACTCCGTGAGTTCTCAAGAGCAAACCTCCGACACGATCTTCGGCGCAATCGTGCGTGGAGAAGTGCCCGCCGACATCGTGTACGAAGATGAGCGCTGTCTCGCCTTCCGCGATCTCAACCCCCAGGCTCCGGTGCATGTTTTAGTCATCCCCCGCGTGGGAATCGCGGGACTACAAGAGGCCGATCAGGCCGACCCGGCGCTGCTGGGACACTTGATGCAGGCCGCCCAGAAAGTAGCCGAACAGGAGGGTTTAGCTGAAACCGGCTGGCGTGTGGTCGTCAATGTGGGCGAGCACGGCGGCCAGACCGTCGCGCACTTGCACCTGCACGTGCTCGGCGGCCGCCGTATGACTTGGCCGCCCGGATGAGCGCCCGCGCGATCACCGGCGAGGACCTTGAGGCGGCCAAGAGCCTCACCCAAGCCCCCTCCGTCTCGGTCGCGGCGCGGCGCGTGCTCCTGCGCGTGGAGGGACTGGATAAACACTTCGGCGGACTCCGCGCCGTGGACGACGCCAGCTTCGAGATCGAAGAAGGCGTGATCGCCGGCATGATCGGCCCCAACGGAGCGGGTAAGACCACCGCCTTCAACTGCGTCGCCGGATTCCTCAAACCCGACGGCGGCAAGGTCTTCTTCGGCGACCGTGAGATCACCGGCTGGCCCACCCATCGCATCTTCGGCGAAGGCTTGGTGCGCACCTTCCAGATCCCGCAAGAACTGGAATCGATGACCGTGCTCGAAAATGTGATGCTCGCCGGCGAGGAACAGCTGGGCGAAGCCGTCTGGCGCAACTGGTTCGCGCCCTGGAGCGTCCGCCGGCGCGAAGCCGAACTGGAGGCTCGCGCCCACGAGGTGCTGGAGCAAACCCAACTCGCGCATCAGGCCTACGTCTCTGCCGGCACACTCTCCGGCGGCCAGCGCAAGCTGCTCGAACTGGCCCGCGCGCTGATGCCCGATCCGCGCATGATTCTGCTCGACGAACCCGGCGCGGGCGTCAACCCGGCGCTCGTGCGGCGGCTTGCCGAGCACATCCGCGAACTCCGCGATCGGCTCGGCCTCTCCTTCCTGATCATTGAGCACAACCTTGAGTTCGTCCGCCAACTCTGCGATCCGGTCGTGGTCATGGCGCAGGGACGAGTGCTCGATGTCGGCCCGCCCGAAGAGGTGCTCTCCAATCCCGAAGTACAGGCCGCCTACCTGAGCGGACAGCGGACATGAGCACGGACGCGGGCGACGGACGCGAACCGCTGCTGCGAGTCGAGTCGCTCAGCGGCGGCTACGTCAACGGGATCGACATCATTCACGACGTCGATCTTGATCTCTACCAGGACGAAGTGCTGACCATCATCGGCCCCAACGGAGCGGGCAAATCGACTCTGCTCAAGGCCGTGGTCGGGGCGCTGCCCTACGAGCACGGCCGCCGCCGCTTTACCCGAGAGGACGTGAGCGGCTGGACGACCCCCCAGATGATCGCCGCCGGCGTCGGCTACGTGCCCCAGATCAACAACGTCTTCACCTCGCTCTCGATCCGCGAAAACCTGGAGATGGGCGGCTACATGCGCCGCGCGGGACTCCGACAACGGATCGCTGAGGTGCTGGCGATGTTCCCCGATCTCGAAAGCCGCCCCCGCGAGCGCGCCAGCCGGCTCTCCGGCGGCCAGCGCCAGATGCTCGCCATCGCCCGCGCCTTGATGCTTGATCCGGTCATGCTCTGCCTCGACGAACCCACCGCCGCGCTCGCGCCCGCCGCCAGAGGCGAACTCTTCGCCCAGATCTACGACATCCACATGACCGGCGTCGGCATCCTCATGGTCGAGCAGAACGCGACCGAGGCGCTCACCTGGTCCGATCGCGGCGTCGTGATGGTGAACGGCGAAACCGCCTTCGAGGGCACGGGCCTGGAGGTGCTCACCGATCCCGAAGTCGGCCGGCTCTTCCTCGGGCAGGACGCCGAGACCGGTGAAGCGCGCACGCTCGAACGGGCCGAGCTCGAGGCGGCGGAGAGTCGCACTGGCGATCAAGGCGGTGCGTCATAGAGATCGCCCAACTGGTCACGATCGGCATCATCGTCGGCTCGATCGTCGCGCTCGGCGCGATGGGCCTGACGCTCGTCTACGGCGTGCTCGAGGTGGCCGACTTCTCGCACGGCGACAAGATGGGCTGGGGGATGTTCCTGGCCTTCTTCATCGTCTCCTCCGAGGGTGCCAATCTCGGTTTCCAGGGCGGACAGTTCGGTTCGCTCTCCTTCGGCTGGGGTCTCGTCGTCGGACTCCTCGTCGCCATGATCGGCGTCGCTCTGATTTCGGTGATCCTGGAGCGCTTGGTCTACTCGCGCCTGCGCAGAACCGTGACTCGGGGCATGAGCGGCTTCTTCGTCTTCGCCATCGCCTCGCTGGGCATGAGCATCATGCTCCGCGCCCTGATCCAGCTGATCTGGGGACCTTCCAACTTCCGCTACAACCCGGGCATCTTCCCCGCCATCGAAATCTTCGGCGGCATCCGCGTCAAGCCCGACCAATTCTTCATCGTCGGCATGACTCTGCTCGCCGCCGTGCTGCTCTACTGGTTGCTCTACCGCACCCGCTTCGGCAAGGCGATGCGCGCCACCGCCGACAACCCCGAACTCGCCGAAGCCTCCGGCATCCGCACCGACCGCGTGCGCATGGGTACCTGGATCATCGGGGGCGCGCTCGCCGCGCTCGCGGGAGTGATGCTCGGCATCCAGTCCGAGGTCCGCTTCGACGCCGGTTTCCGTCTGCTGCTGCCTCTCTTCGCGGCAGTCGTCCTGGGCGGGATCGGCAATCCCTGGGGAGCGCTGGTCGGCGGCCTCACCGTAGGCATCGCCCAGGAGGTCTCCACCCAGTGGATCAACACCGGGCTCAAACCCGGCGTGCCCTTCATGATCGTGATCATCGTCCTGCTGCTGCGTCCGCGCGGCCTCTTCGGGCAAGAGCGCTAGAGGGGAGCGGCGCGCATGGAGCATCTGGTCGTCACCCTCGTCACCTTTGACGGCGCCGTCAACTGGACGGTCGGGTTCCTCACTACGGTCGCGATCTTCGCGATCCTCGCCCTTGCCCTCAATCTCCAGTGGAGCACCGGCATCCTCAACTTCGGCGTCGCCGCTTTCTTCATGGTCGGCGCCTACGTCTCCGCCGTCCTCACCCTGCCCGCGCCCGAGGGACTCGAATCCTACGTGGCCGGCTGGGGTCTGCCGGTACCGGTCGGCTGGATCTTCGCCGCGCTCGCCGGCGCGGTGCTGGCGCTCTTACTCGGGATCCCCACCCTTCGCCTCAGAGACGACTTCCTCGCCATCACCACGATCGGCGTCGCTGCGATCCTGCGCAGCATCGCCAACTCGGTCGAGGGTCTGGTCAACCGCAGCCGCGGCTTGAACGGAGTGCAAGGATTCCTCGAAGACTGGCTCAATCTGGGCGAGAACTACCGCTGGATCGAGTTGGCGATTGCGCTGGTGCTGCTGCTCTTCGTCTTCTGGCTGCTCACCCGCGCCTCCTCCTCGCCCTGGGGCCGCGCCCTGCGCGCGATCCGCGACAACGAGGAGACCGCCCGCGCTTCCGGCAAGAACACCGTGCGGTTCCGTATGGCCGCGTTCGTGCTAGGAGCGCTCGTGATGGGCTTGGCCGGCGGCATCTTCGCCCATCGCCAGGGCACGATCTCCCCGCTCACCTTCTCCGATCTCTTAGGCACCTTCTTCGTCTGGACGATGCTGATCGTCGGTGGCAGCGGCAATCACCGAGGCGCCATCCTCGGCGCGGTCGTGGTGGGCTTCTTCTGGTTCGGCACGCCCCTGATCCAGGAGAGCCTGCCCGATTGGTTGGGCGCCCGCGTCTTCCAGGTGCGGCAGCTCCTGATCGGGCTGCTGATCATCGTCTTCCTGCTCTGGCGTCCACAGGGACTGCTCACAGAGCGCAACCGCGTCAGCCGCTACGTCTCACGAGCTCCCGATGAGCAGCCGGGCGGCAGTCCGTTATCCGGTCTCTGGCAGCGTCTGCGAGTCTTCACATCGCGCTAGGGCGTTCAGCTTGGCAGTCGCTATGCCGACGTTTCGGCCTGAGGGGCCCCGCTCCCGGAGCGCCGAAGCTGTACACGGCCTCCGTGCTGCTCACGGCGAGATACCCGCGGCAAGCGCGGGTATCTCGGAGTGACGTTAGCCGGGTACGGCAAGCGCGCGGAGCGCTCACTCCGAGCTGAAGCGGACTTGTTCGACCTCCTCGAACGACTCGTCCGCCGTGAAGCGCCAGATGCCGACGTAGCCCTGGCGGATGTCGCCGTTGGCGTCCCACTCCATCGTGATCGCCGCGCCTTCGTAGTCGATCTCCGTGCCTTCCGCGAGCAGGGCGAGGGCGCGGGTGACGCCTTCGGGACCGGCGACCACGATCTCCCCCGGCGCGCCCCCGATCGCGCGGAGTTGATCGCGGATCTCGCCGCCGTCAACGCTGTTCGCGGCCTGCGCCGCGAGCGCCGCCGCGATCGTCGCGTCGTAGGTCTCCTTCACATACGGCAGCAGCGGCAGCTCGCCGTACTCCTCCGCAAAGGCAGTTTCCCAAGCGCGCCCGGCCTCGCTCTCGGGACCCGGAGCGGGCGCGGTGCCGTACATCCCGCCCAGGTATTCGCCCCCGATCGCCGCGATCAGATCGAGACTCTTGCCTCCGTCGCCGAAAGTGAACTGGTCGTAGAGGCCGTGCTCCAACGCTTCGCGGATCATGATCTCCGCCTCCGGCGCGAAGGCGATCACGACCAGCGCCTGCGCGCCCCCGGCGGCCGACTGCTGGAGTTCGGCGAGAAAGCTGGCCTGCTGCGGATCGACTGCGAGGCTGACCAGATCGCCGCTCCAGGCGTCGGCGAACGCGCCCGCGAGCCCCTGCCCCCAAGCGTCGTTGCGGTAGAGCAGACCGACGTTATCGAAGCCCCGCTCCATCGTCACCCGCGCCAACACCGGCCCCTGGGTGCTGTCGGAAAGCGTTGAGCGGAAGAGAAAGTCGCGATCCTCCGCCACCGTCAGCTGAGGCGAGGTCGCCGAGGGGCTAATCGTGGGAATCCCGGCCGGCCCGGTGACGGATTCGACCACGGCCAGGGTGACGCCGCTGGCGATCGGCCCCACGATCACGTGGACGCCCTCAACTTCGACCAGCCGCCGCGCCTCTTCCACCGCTCGAGTCGGATCCAGCGAGGTGTCGCCAATCACGACCTCAACCGGCTGTCCCCACACCCCGCCGCCGGCGTTGATGTGCGTAATCGCCAGCTCAAAGCCGCGCTGCATCTCGTTGCCGTACTCGGCCAGACCGCCGCTGAAGTCAAGCAGCAGACCGATCTTGAGCGGTCCGCCGTCGGCGTCCGCTTGAGCGACCGTCTGCGGTTGTTCGGCCTGCGCTTGTTGAGCAGGTTCGGCTTGCGCCTGCTGCGGTTGAACTTGCGCTTGGGGCTGCGCTTGCTGCTGAGGCTGATCGTCGCCGGAACAGGCCGCCAAGATCGCGATCGCCGCGGCCGCGATCAGCGCGAGCGTGAGTTGGATTCGGGTCATGCGGCGTCTCTCCTCTCCCTCGCCGGAGGGTGTCCGATCATGTCCTATTCCCCGTACGGGATCACGCCCGTGTCTTCGATCCCGCCCTCGGCGGTGAAGCGCCAGAGCCCCACGTAGCCGCGCTCCAGATCGCCGTTCTCATCCCACTCCAACGATTGCGCGGCGCCCTCATAGTCGATGTCTTCACCATCCGCCGCAGCGCTCAGACCGAGCCGCAGGCTGCCCACGTCGGCGATTACCAGCTGCCCGGGCGCGCCCCCGATCCGGCGCAGCTGATCGCGGATCGCCGCGCCGTCGGTCGATTGCGCTGCCTCTGCCGCCAGCGCCAGCACAATCACCGCGTCGTACGCCTGCTTCGTGTAGGGGTAGGCATAGGGACGCTCGTATTCCTCGATGAACGCCGCCTCCCAGAGCAGCGCGGATTCGGTCCCGGGCGCGGTCCCGGGCGCAGTCCCGTACATATCGGCGAGATGCTCCGCCCCGATCTCCTCGATCAGTGAGTGATTGCGGCTGGTCGGCCCGAAGACGAACTGGTCATACAACCCGTTCTCAATCGATTCGCGCAGGATGATCGCGCCTTCGGGCACGTAGGCAAGCATGACCATCGCTTCCGCCCCCTCACGGAGCGACTGCTGAATCTCGGAGAGATACGTCGTCTGGCGTGGATCGACCGGAATTGAGACCACGTTCCCACCCCAGTCCTCGGTGAACGACTGCTCGAACGAAGCCGCGATGCCCTGTCCCCAGGCGTCGTCGCGGTAGAGCATGCCCACGTTGCTAAAGCCGCGCTCATGCGTCAGTTGGGCCAGCGCCGGACCCTGTACGCGGTCGTTGAGCGTCGCGCGGAAGAGAAAATCGTTGTCGTCCGCCACGGCTAGCTGCGGCGACGACGAAGCCGGGCTGACTTGGGGCACTCCGCTCGGGCCGGTCACGCTCTCCGCGACCGCCAGCGAATTCGTGCTCGAGTGCGCGCCGACGATCACGTGCGCGCCTTCGATCTCAATCACCCGCCGCGCTTCTTCCACCGCAATCGTCGGGTCGGTCTGCGTATCGCCGATCACGAACTCGACCGGTTGCCCGAAGACGCCCCCAGCCGCGTTGATGTGTTTGATCGCGAGCAGGAATCCGTCCCGCATCTCAACGCCGATCTCGGACAGCCCGCCGGTGAGATCGCCGATCAGCGCGATCTTGAGCGGCCCCAGCGCCTCTTCGTCGTCCGCCTGCTCCGCTTCCGGCTGACTTGGTGCTTGCTGGCTCTGCGCTTGCGCGGCGCTGGGCTGTGGCTGCGCGTCCGCTTCGTCTTCAGCGTCCGAACAGGCGATCAGGACACACAAACTGACAACCGCTACCAGCGGCAAGAGCAGAAGAGAGCGAAGTTGGCGCATATGGACACATTCCCTTGCGCGAAGCGGTCGGAACCTGGTTCGATCTTAAACCGAAACCTCAGTCGGCGACATACGCGAACACATCGACTCGCTCAATCTCGCCTGTTTCGGTGAAGCGCCAGGTACCAATGTAGCCGCGCGTGATATCGCCGTTGACATCCCAATCGAGCGTGCCCGCCGCGCCCTCGTAGTCGATGTCGTCGCCGGCTGCGGCCGCGTCGAGACCGGCGGCGATACTCTCCGCTTGCGCAATCACGATCCGCCCCGGCCCCGAACCGATCCGGCGCAGCTGATCGCGAATTTCTGCGCCGTCATTCGTACCCGCAGCCTGCGCCGCTAGCGCAAGCGCGATCGTGGCGTCGTACGCCTCCTTGATATACGGGCGTGTGGGAGGCGCGCCGTACTCGGCCGTATAGGCCGCGACCCAGGCGCGCGAGGAGTCGTTCTCGGGAGCCGGCGCGACATAGGTGCCGTGCATACCGGCCAGCGCCTCAGCTCCGATCGCTTCGGGCAAGGTGAGACTCTGGCCGGCGGCGCTAAACACGAACTGGTCGAAGTAACCCTGCTCCAACGCTTCGCGCAGAAGCAGGATCGCCTCGGGCGGAAACGCCACCAGTACCAGCGCCTCTGCTCCGCTGCGGCTGGATTGCTGTAATTCCGAGACGAAACTGCTCCCCGCGGGGTCGATCCCAATCGTCTCCACGGTCCCCTGCCAATGCTCCTCGAACGCCTTCGCCATCCCTTGCCCAAAGGCGTCGTCGCGGTAGATCAGGGCCACATTGTCAAAGCCCTGTTCCCGCGCCAGCTGCGCGAGATAGACGCCCTCCACACGATCCGCCAGCGAGACCCGGAAGAGGAAGTCGTCGTCCTGAGCCAGCGTGAGTTGCGATGAGGTCGCCACCGGCGAGATCACGGACACGCGCGCGGCCGCGGTCACCGACTCGGTGATGGCCAGGGTCATCGCGCTCGACATGGGGCCGACAATCCCGTGCACGCCTTCGATCTCGACCAGCCGCCGCGCCTCCTCGACCGCAATCGTGGGATTGGTGCCGTCGTCGCCGATCGCCGACTCGACCGGCATCCCCCAGACGCCGCCCGCCTCGTTGATCTGCTTGATCGCCAAGTCAAAGCCCTTCTGCAACTCCGGCGCCCACTCTGCGAGCGGCCCGCTGTAGTCGAGCAGGAAGGCGAGTTTGAGCGGCGTCTCCGGCAACGTCCCGTCCGCGTCTGTGTTCGCCTCTTGCTCCTCTGAGGCTGTCTCCCTCTCTGGCGCTGCTTGCGCTTGCGCGGCGCCGTCCTCCTGCGCTTGCGTCTGTCGCGCAGTCTCAGAGTCGCGCACGCTCGCAGGCGACGCATCCTCTCCCCCGCACGCAGCCCCGAACGCGAATACCCCGAACGCGAGGACAACCAACAACCGCCTGATCCGTCGCTTGCGCAAACGCTCCACCACTCGCTCCACTCTTTGCGATCAACTGCGAAGCACCCGATGGGGCAGCGCGAACCCCGCCAACAGGCGGGGTCCGCTCGTGCCGCTCGATGCAGCGCGCCGGAACGCCGGCGGGCGCTAATCGAGCTGGAAGAAGACCGCCTCAATCTCCTCAATTCCGCCGTCCGCGTATTGCCAGACGCCGATGTAGCCGGAGGTCACGTCGCCGACTGCGTTCCAGTCGAGCGTAGTCGCCGCGCCCTGATAGTTGATCTCTCCGCCCGCGGCCAGAATCTCGAGCGCCCGCGCAATCCCCTCCGGACCGGGAATAATCACTTCCCCGCCGGGCGCGGCGATGCGCGGCAGCGCATCGCGGATCGCGTCGCCGTCCAGCGAACCGGCCGCCTGCGCGGCCAGCATCAGCGCGATCGCCGCGTCATACGTCTCGGTCACGAACGGCAGCGTCGGCAACTCGCCGTAGACGTCGGTGTAGGCGTTCTGCCAGGCCGCCAGCGTGGCCGAATCCGGCTCGCCGGTCGGAGCCGTGCCCTTCATCCCGTTCAGGTACTCGCCGCCGATCGCGTCGATCAGCTCCTGACTCTTCGAGCCGTCCACGAACACGAACTGATCGAACAGTCCTTGCTCCAACGCCTCGCGGATGAAGATCTCCGCCTGGCGCGGGAACGCGATCACGACCAGCGCCTCGGCGTCGTTATCCGCCGCCTGCTGCAACTCGGAGAGGTACGACGCCTGCGCATCCTCGATCGAGACCAGGTTCGCTTCGCCCTCGAACGCGGCCGCGAAGGCGTCGGCCAGACCCTGACCGTAGGGGTCGTTGATGTAGATCACGCCAACATTGGTGTAGCCCTCGGCGCTGGTCAGATCCGCCAGCACCGGACCCTGCGCCGCGTCCGAGATCGTGCTCCGGAACAGGTAGCCGTCATCGTCCGCCAGCGACAGCTGCGGCGATGTCGCCGAAGGCGAGATCGTCGGCACCTGCGCCGGAGAGGTGACACTCTCCGCGACCTGCAACGTGTTGCTCGATGTCAACGGCCCCACGATCCCGTGCACGCCCTCGATCTCAACCAGCCGGCGCGCTTCCTCGACTGCGATCCCGGCTTCCAGACCGGTGTCGCCGAGCACGAGCACGACCTGATGCCCCAGCACGCCGCCGGCCGAGTTGACATGCGCCACAGCCAGATCCACGCCCGTCTGCATCACCGGACCGAACTCTGACAACGGACCCGAGAAATCCGCCAGGAACGCGATCTTGAGCGGTTCGTCCGACATCGGAGCCGTCGCGGCCGGCTCCCGCGGCGTCGCTACCGCCGCCCCGCCGGAGAGGTCGAATGCCGTCACCGACAGTTCGACGATCCCGCCGTCCTCGTACTGCCAGACGCCGATGTAGCCGGTCACCACATCGCCGTTGGCGTCCCAGTCCAGCGTCGTTGCCGCGCCCGTGTAGTTGATCGTGTCGCCGTTGCGAATCGCGTCGAGTGCTCCCGCTACGCCGTCCGCGCCCGGGATGTACTCGTCGCCCGGCGGCGCCGCCACATCGCGCAGCGCATCCCGAATCGCGCCCGAATCAACCGAACCGGCGCGCTCGGCGGCAAGCGCGATCGCGATCGTCGCGTCATACGCCTCACGGATGAACGGCAGTGGACTCAGCTCGCCGTACTCGGCTTCGTAGGCTGCATTGAAGGTGCGCAGCGCGTCCGATTCCGGCCCCGCCGACGGAGCGGTGCCCTTCATCCCCTCGAAGTACTGGCCGCCAATCGCGTCGACCAGATCTTGGCTCTTGGTCCCGTCGACGAAGAGGAACCGGTCAAACAGCCCATTCTCCAGCGCTTCCCGGATAAACACCTCGGCCTGCGTCGGGAACGCGATCGCGATCAGCACCTCGGCGCCGTATTCCCCCGCCAGTTGCAATTCCGCCAGGTACGAGGTTTGCCCGTCCTCAATCGAGGCCATCGAGATATCGCCGCCCCAGGCCGAGGCGAAGGCTTCCGCGAGTCCCTGACCGTACGGATCGTTGAGGTACACCACCCCGACCGAGCTGTAGCCCTCGTCCGCCGCCAGCTGCGCCAGCACCGGACCCTGGGCCGCGTCTGAAACCGTGCTGCGGAAGAGGAAATCGTTGTCGCTGGCGATGCTCAGCTGCGGCGAGGTCGCTGAGGGAGAGATCGTGGGAACCCCGGCCGGCGCAGTCACCGACTCCGCCACCGCCAGCGTGATCGATGAGGCCAGCGGCCCCACAATCGCGTGTACGCCCTCCACCTCAATCAGCCGCCGCGCCTCTTCCACCGCCTGCGTGGGATTCAGCCCCGTGTCGCCGATGTACAGCTCCACCGGACGCCCCAGAACTCCGCCCGCGTCGTTGAGATGCTTGATCGCCAGCCGCACTCCGGTCTCGATCGCCGGCCCGAACTCCGCAATCGCGCCCGAGTAGTCCGCTAGGAAACCGATCTTCAGCGGCTCCTCAGACACGGGCGCCGCCGGTTGCCGCGCCTGCTCTTGCTGTTGCTGCGCCGCCGGACGCGCAGCCGGCTGCGCCGCTTCTTCTTGCTGTTGCTGTTGCGCAACCTGAGCGGCGGCCTGTTGCTGATCATCCTCATCGTCGCCGCACGCCGCAAAGAGCGCCCCCACCAACGCGAACAGGAGCAACGCCACCCCAACCAGTCGTACACGCGCGAGTCTCATGGGTTCCTCCTGATCCTCACAGTGGATCGGCTACCAGATAACCCAGTGTACAGAGGCAGCGTCCCGAATGACGCACGCTCAGGGATCCCGTTGCGAAACTCCGCGCCCCCCCCATATCCGTCATTCCCGCGCACGGAGGCCTGTGCAAAATCCCCATATCCGTCATTCCCGCGCAGGGAGGCCTGTGCAAAATCCCCATATCCGTCATTCCCGCGCAGCCTGCCCCTGGCCTGAACAGGGGGCGGGAATCCACGCCGCAGATCGCCGGGATGGATTCCCGCGCAGGAAGACCCCCGGCCTCACTCGTCAAACGCGCTCAGCACCTCGGCATCGAACTGCTCATACAAACGCGGATTGTTCGGAATCGACTCAAACACAAACCCGCTGATCCCCACCGCCGCATACTCCTCAAACAGACCGATCAGATGCTCCGCCGGACCGATCGGCAGCCGCTCCTGCTGTTCGGGCGTCATCTCCGCGCCGTGTACCTGCCGCAACCGCTCGATCTTGTGCTGCTCCACAACCAGCGCCGGACGCATCACCGTCGTCAGCGTGATCTCCGACGGATCCCGCCCCGCGTCGCGGCAGTGAGCGTGAATCACCTCGATCATCTTGGCCACTTCCTCCGGCGTCCCCCGCACATTGCAGATATCCCCATACCGAGCCAGCGTGCGCAACGTCCGCTTCGCTCCGTTCCCGCCGATCATGATCTCGATCGCGCCGCCCGCATGATCCGGATGCACTCGAGGCGCAAACGGCGCATGATCGAGCCGGTAGTACTGACCCTCGAAATGCACCGACTCCTCTGAGCGGAACAGCGCCCGGATCAGCGCCGTCGCCTCCTCCAGTCGATCCGACCGCTCACGCAGTTCGGGAAAGTCCCAGCCGTAGGCCGCGTGCTCGCGCTCATGCCAGGCCGCGCCCAAGCCCAGGATCGCACGGCCCTTCGTGTTGTGATCGAGCGTCGCCGTCATCTTCGCCAGCAACCCCGGATTCCGGTACGTCACCCCCGACACCAGCGTGCCCAACATCAGCGTCTCCGTCGCCTCCCCAAGCGCCGCCAGCGTCATCCAGCCCTCCAACGAGTCCTGAGTCTCATCCATAAACACCAGCGGAGGCACAAAGTGGTCATACGTCCAAGCCGAAGACCAGCGCGTCGCATCCATCGTCTGAGCCACATCCCGCATCAGCGAAAAGTCCGTCGAATTCCCCGGAATCTGCGCGCCAAAACTCACTCGCATCGTCATCTGTTTCGCTCCTGCTTCGTGAACCCGTCCCACACGGTCTCTCACAGACTAGGGCCTACTCACAGCCCGCTTCCGTCATTCCCACTACTGCCTCGTCATTCCCGCGCAGGCGGGAATCTCGAAGCAACCAAGTGTGAAACCACTCCCAATCTGGTCGTACCACCGACCTCACATCGCGCGATCCGCTCCTCTAGACTCCAGCGTGCCTACAAGAGACCTTCGCGTAAATCAAACACCGTCATTCCCGCGCTCCGTCGCGGGAATCTCGCTGAGTGCTGCACCGTCGTCTCATTCTGAGGACTCTCGGTCCCAAAGCGCCCAACCCGGACGCGACTGCCATGCTGCCCACATCGAGATACCCGCGGCAAGCGCGCGTATGATGGCGCTGTTTGGCAGCGACGTAGTGAGCCTAGTTCCCCCGATAGACCGGAGGCCGCTTCTCCGCAAACGCCCGCGGACCCTCCTTGAAATCATCCGTCTTCCGAACGTGCGCCGACAACAACTCCTCCAACCGGATCCCCTCATCAATCGGCAAGGACAACCCACGCACCGCCGCCTCCTTGATCGCCCGCTGCGTCAACGGTGCGCCCGCCGTCAGCTTCTCCGCCCAGGCCCGAGCCGTCGGCATCACTTCGGCTGCCGGAACGACGCGGTTGACCAACCCCACCGACAGCGCCCGCTGCGCATCAATATGCTCGCCCATCAAGAGCAACTCCATCGCAACCGACCACGGCAGTTGACGTGTCAGCCGCTGCGTCGCCCCAAGCGTCGGCACAATCCCCCGAATCACCTCCGGCAAACCAAACTGCGCATGTTCCGCCGCAATCCGCAAGTCGCACGCCGACAGCAGCGTCAGTCCCGCCGCCAGACAATACCCGTTCACCGCCGCGATCATCGGCTTCCAAATCTGCATCCCGCCGTCAATCGTGTGCCGCAACGACGGCTGAAACACCGGCCAGTTGACGTTCTCAGCCCCCGGCCGCGTCGGAATCGTCTTCTTCAGGTCGGCCCCGGCGCAGAAGGCGCGGTCGCCGGCGCCGGTGACGATCCCGACCCAGATATCGGAGTTGTCGCGGATCTCAACCCAGATATCGGCTAGGGAGGCGATCAAATCCGGATCCAGCGCATTCATCGCCTCCGGACGGTTGAGCGTCACGGTCGCAATGTGGTCAGACAGTTCAAAGACGGCGGTATCGGTAGTCAGATCAGGCATAGTGCCCGCAGGCTACAAGCTCTCCGCATTGCGGGGATCTCGCCAAAGGCGGTTCCCCCTCTCCCCCCGCACTGCGAGGGGAGAGGTCCCGTAGAGCCTGCCCCCGCGAAGGCGGGGGGACAGAGAGGGGGTCCGCCCACCTCCAACCAGACTGTGACCCCAGAAACACCCATCCAACCCTGCCTCCACCGCAGAACGCCCGTCCATATATGATTGACCACGCCAAACACCAAACCGACAACCAACGGAACCCGCCATGACCGCCGAACACATCATGGACTTCTCAGGACAAGCACAGACTCACACTGATGTTTCGTGGAACAACCCGGACTCATCCGGACAAATCTGGACAGATCTGGACAAATCTGGACGGAATTCCACCGAATTCCCCGCAAAACTGCGCATTTCTGACCAATCGCACCCGATTTTCGCCTCCAAACCCGCGCCTATACTCGATTCCGACTCCCAACCGCCTCGAAGGACCGCCCCATGACCTACGACAACATCCTCTACGACACCGACGGCCGCGTCGCCACCGTGACCCTGAACCGCCCCGAAAAGCTCAACGCGCTCTCCAATGAGCTGCGCGGCGAGATGTTCCACGCGCTCAAACAAGCCGAGGCCGACTCGGGCATCGGCGTCGTCATCATCAAGGGTGCCGGACGCGCCTTCTCCGCCGGCTACGACCTCGCCCCCTCGCCCGACCCCGACCATCCACATACCAACCAGTGGACGGGACTACCCGACACCGGCACCACCCACCCCCAGCACTACGACTGGTCGCGCCACGCCGTGATGGGCAACTTCATCATCTGGGAGCTGGCCAAGCCGGTCATCGCCCAGGTGCATGGCTACTGCCTCGCCGGAGCGACCGAACTCGCCTCCGCCTGTGACCTCCGCATCATCGCCGAAGACTGCCAGGTCGGCTACCCGCCCGTCCGCGCGATGGGCACGATGGACGCGATGTGGGCGCCCTGGCATCTGCCCCAGGCCAAAGCCCGCGAGTTCGCCTACCTCGGCGACCCCCACTCCGGCGCCGACATGTACCGCTGGGGCTGGGCCAACTATGCGCTCCAGGCCGACGATCTGGACGAATTCACCATGGAATTCGCCCAGCGCATGGGCCACATCGACAACCACCTGTTGATGTACTCCAAGCGCTCGGTCAACCGCGCCTACGAAATCCAGGGCTACAAAACCGCCATGATCTCCGGTACCGACGTCGAAGCCATGTCCAAGCACCGCCCCGAAGCGGGCGAGTGGGGGATGCGCGTCCAGCGCGACGGTCTCAAGGCCGCCCTCGAGTGGCGCGACGGCCCCTTCCGCGATTTCCGCGGCGCCCGAGCCAACGCCCCCCACGACCGCGAACTCATGCGCGGCGCCTCAGCCCCATCCAAGCCAAGCTGGGACTAGCGGCGAAAGAGGCGTCCGGCGCGGGCCCCTCACCCTCGCCCTCTCCCAGGGAGAGAGGGCGCCAGACGAGACGGACGTTGGGTTAGCCCCCTCTCCCTCTGGGAGAGGGTTGGGGTGAGGGCAGGACCGACGCCGATGGCACTGCTCTGGCTCCAGTTCGCCGCGTCGGCCGTGTTCATCCTGCTGGCGGCGCACTTCCTCGCCAGTTCCGCCGACACCGTGGCGGAGCGGACCGGGCTGGGACGCTCCTTCATCGGCGTGGTCATGCTCGCCACGGCCACATCGCTGCCGGAGTTGGCCACCGGGATCAGCTCGATCGCCTGGCTCGACGCGCCCGACCTGGCAATCGGCGACGCCTTCGGCAGCAACCTGTTCAATCTCATGATCATCGGCCTGGCCGACCTCTACTGGCAGAACGGTCCGGTCCTGAATGCGGTCACGCGCACATCGGTGATGGTCGGCGCGCTCGGCGCAGGTCTGATCGCGCTCGCGACGCTAGCGATCTTCATCCACAGCGAAACCGGAGTCACCTCGGAGTGGTACATCAGCCCGCTGACGATCGTGCTGATCCTCGGCTTTGTCGCGGCCATGTTCCTGATCTATCGGCACGATCGGCAGACTCAAGAAGCGGAGGCCGTCGGCGCGGACGAGCGGTCGCCCGAGCCTGGCCGGAGTGAACAGTCGTTGTCCAGAGCCTTGCTGATCTACGCCGTCTCCGCTGCCGTCGTCGTAGGGGCGGCTGTCTGGCTCTCCAACACCGGCGAGCAGATCGCCGAAACGATGCACTGGGAAGCGAGCTTCGTCGGCACCCAGTTCCTCGCGATCAGCACGTCGCTGCCGGAGATCGGCACCTCCTTTGCCGCCCTCCGGCTCAATGCGCCCGACCTGGCGATCACCAACGTGCTGGGCAGCAACGTATTCAACATGGGCATCGTCCTGTTCTTCGATGATCTCGCCTTCACCGACGGCGCGGTCTGGTCGGCGGTGTCGACCGTGCATATCCTCTCGGGCCTGATTGCGGTGCTGATGACGATGGTGGTGATCGTCGGAGTAATGACGAGAAACAGATCGGCGGACAATCGACTCTGGACTCCCGAAGGAGCGACGCTGGTCGGCGGCTATGCAGGCGCGAGCGCCTTGCTATTCCTACTGGCCTGAGCGGACGCGGCGCGTCGGCCCCGTTGAAGCGAACTGGGACTCACCCGATCGCCTCACCGGACTCTTCGCCCTCCTCGGTCTCGCGCTGCGTCACGCTGGTTTTGCGCAGCGCGTACTGGCCGCTGCGCGTGTAGAAGTCGACGATCGCCACCGCGATCACCGTCACCGGCACCGCCACGAACGCGCCCAGAATCCCCCACAGCGTCCCCCCCGTCGCCACCGCCAGCAGGATTACCGCCGGATGCAGCGACACCTGCCGCCCCACGATGTAGGGCGCGAGCACGTTGCCCTCGATCTGCTGCACCGCCAGCACCAGCCCGCCCACGATCAGCGCCGCCGTCACGCCCTCGGTCGCCAGCGCGATCAGAAACGCCGCCAGCCCCGCCAGCACCGCCCCAATCACGGGAATGAACGCCCCGAAGAACGTCAACACCGCCAGCGGCAGCGCGAACGGAATCCCGATGATCACCAAGCCAATCCCGATAAAGAACGCATCCATGAAGGCGACGATCGCGACGCCCCGGAAATAGCGCCCCAAGGTCTCCCAGAGTCCCGTCGTCAGCAGCAGGAAGTCGTGCCGGTGTTCGCCCCCCAGCCGGCGCGCGATCTCCCATTGCATCCGCTCCGCGTCCTTCACGATCAGGAACATCAACACGACCAGGAGGATCGCGCCCGCGACGATCTCAAACGCGACCAGTACGCCCGAGAACAGCCCGCCCGCGACCGTCCCCGCGTTGCCGCGAATGCCCTCCAGAATGTCGTCGATCGCCTCGTCCGTCTGCTCTTCCGACAGTCCGAACCAACCGCCGACCGATTCCACCGCCTGCGTGAAGCCGGCCTGAATATCGACTTCGAGCTCATCGAAATCCGCCGCCAAGCCTTCGACGGTGCCGTAACCGATCGCGCCCAACACCGCAATCGCGCTGCCGACCACGACCACCGTCGCCTGCGTGTTGGGCAGCCCGCGCCGCACCAGCCGGTGCTTGAGCGGCATCAACGCCGTCGCCAGGATGATCGCCGCCAGCAGCGGCAGCACGATCACGCGCAGGCGATCCATTGCCAGGCCGAGCAGAATCAGCGCAGCGGCAACCACCAGAATGCGCAGACACGCCTCGGAGACCGCTCGCAGCCAGCGCGGCGAGAGTGTGCCCATCGATCCCGTCCTCCAAGAGCGCAGCCGCGCCGGCCGCTGCGCACACAGAGGATAGGCGCGCCGAACGGCTCACTCGCGCTCGTCATTCGGACTGAATCCGCGACACTCGAATACCGGCAGGCGCGGATACTTCGCGTAACTCGCGTCTTCGTCATGTCGTCCGCAGCGCAGAAAGACGCTGCCTCTGCGATTGCCGATCAAGCGCGCGAAGGAACAGCGATCGCACAGTCCTCTGGGGGGCTGGGAACGGTTTGAGGGCGGCAATGCGGGCATCGGCGCTCGCTTCTGGCGCGTGGTTGATAGAACGCGCCGAAACTACGTGCGTAGGATCAGCCCAATCGGGCGAGCGAAGGCGCACGCGCACCATACCGCGCGCAGCCCCCGGATCATGCGGGACGGTCGGGCGATCAGGGAGTAGCGGATGCAGCTCACGGTATTGGGCTCGGGTGCCGCCTGCCCGCCCGGCGGCGGCGCGAGTTCGGGCTATCTCGTCGAAGATCGCGGGCGCAGCGTCCTGCTCGATTGCGGGCATGGAATCGCTTCGGCGCTCTTGGCCGAACGCCCCCAGTTCGATCTGGACGCGATCATCATCTCCCATATGCATGCCGATCATTTCATCGATCTCTTGCCCCTGCGCTTCCGTCTTACCCGCGATATGAACGGTCTCCCCGAGCAGCGGATCGCGCTCTACCTGCCTCCGGACGGCAGCGAGACGCTGCGCCAAGTCCTGGCCGCAGTCTGTTTCCCGCCCGATTTCCTCCACACCGTCTTCCAGGTGCGCGAGTACGACAGCGCCGCCCCGATCGCGCTGGGCGACGGTCTGCAAGCGCGCTGCGCCGTCGGCGTGCACTACATCCCCGGCTGGGCCCTGCGGATCGACGGTTCCACCAGCCTCACCTACACCGGCGACACCGCTCCCTCCCCGGCCGTCTGCGAACTCGCGCGCGGCTCCGACACCCTGCTCGCAGAAGCGACGCTCGACGAACCCGAAGCCGGCCCCGTGCGCGGTCATCTGACCGCCGTGCAAGCGGCCGAGTTGGCCCGCGAAGCCGGAGTCCAGCGCTTGCTGCTCACCCACTTCTGGTTCGACGCCGATCGGGATGCGGCGGCGGCCGCTGCGTCGCAGATCTTCAAAGGCGAAGTCGCCGCCGTCCACGACGGCATGAAGCTCCACCTCTAACAAATCGCCGAAAAGCCTCTCCTCCTGATCCCTCATTCCCGCCCAGGCCGGGCTCTACTCCCTCCTTTCCCCCTTGAGGAGACCTGCGCGTAATCCCAAAATCCGTCATTCCCGCGCAGGCGGGAATCTCGAAGCAACCAAGTATGAAACCACTCCCAATCTGGTCGTACCGCCAACCTCACATCGCGCGATCCCCTTCTCCAAACTCCAATGCGCCCACAAGAGAATTTTCGCAAAGCTCTCCGAACGCGGGAATGACGGAACATGGATTATGCATCGGTCTCTTGCGGGGAGAGAGGATCGCAAGTCCACCCTCAGCTTCCCAGCCTGTATCGCCGTTGGTGTTTCTGTCGAAATCTGAGTGATATACCAGTGCAGGCAACCTTGTTGGCTTGAGCTTCCGGCGCGGGAGAGACAGTACAGATGCAACGAGCCATCGCTGCGCGTGCCGGGTCGAGTCTCTTGCTCAGCCTGCTGGCGCTGATCTTGCTGCTCGCAGCAGCTTGCGGCGAGCGTGAAGAGCCGCAAACCGACGCCGCAGAGCCGCAGCCGCAACCCGCCGTTCAAGCCGCCGCCCAGACCGCCGAACCGCAATCTCAAGCCCAAACCGCGCCAAGCCCGGAGCCGGCGCAACAGGCGCAAACCGAACCGCAAGCAGAGCCGGCGCCCGCCGCATCCGCTCAGCCGGATCAGCAGGCGGCGCAGCCGTCGCAGCAAGACTCGCAGCAACAGAGCGCTCCGTCCGAAACGATTGAGCAAGAGCAAGCAGAACAGACAGTTGCCGATCCAACGCCCGCCGAAGCAGTGCCCGAAGGCACGCGGATCATCACCCTCTTCGGCGACTTGACGGAAATCGTCTACGCGCTCGGCGCTCAGGAATTCCTGGTCGGGCGCGACACCAGCTCGATCTACCCGACCGACACCGAGACGCTGCCCAATCTGGGCTTCGCCGGAGCCCTGAACGTGGAGGCGATCCTCGCCCTCGAACCTACGCTCGTGATCGGCAATTCGCTGGCCGGGCCGCCCGGCGTCTTGGAGCAATTGGAGGCAGCGGGCGTTGACTTGCTAATCATCGAGACGCCAACCGGCTTGGACGCGCCCGGAATCAAGATTCGCGCGATTGGCGCGGCCCTGAGCTTGTCCGAAACCGCTGAGGCGCTGGCCGGGGATGTCGAAGCGCGGCTGTCAGCCGTGCTCGCGCAAGCTCAGGACATTGAGCAACCGCTGCGGGTACTGTTGATCTACATTCGCCGCGGCGGTTTGCAGCTCGTCTCCGGTCAAGGCAACGAAGCCCAGACGATCATTGAGGCGGCGGGCGGGATCGACGCGGGCGCAGAGGCCGGCATCGTCGGTTGGCAGGCGCTTACCCCCGAAGCGCTGGTCGCCGCCAACCCTGATGTCTATCTGGTCATGGAACTGGGGCTGGACGTGATTGGCGGGATCGACGAACTGCTCGCAATCCCCGGCATGGCTGAGACGACCGCAGGGCGTGAACGCCGCCTGATCGCGATGTCCGATCTCTACCTGCTCGGCTTCGGCCCGCGCCTGCCGGAGGCGATCGCGGAGTTGAGCGCCTATCTGCAAGCCTTGCAGGAGGAGTGACGATGGCGAGCGGCCCGCTGGCCCAGCTGCGAAAACGCCGGCCGGATATCGCCCACGTCGCCGAGCCGCTCTCCCGCATTCGTTCGCCCGCAGCCTGGGGAATGCTCACCGCCGGCGTGGTCATCCTGGCGGCGCTGAATCTGATCCTGGGCGCGTTCGATGTCGAGTTGGGGCGCGTCGTCGGCATTCTCTTCGACAAGCTCGGGATCGGACTGGGAATCGAATACAGCCAGCGCGACGAAGCGGTGGTCTGGGTGATCCGCCTGCCGCGAATGTTGATGGCCGCCTTGGTCGGAGCGGGATTGGGCATCTCCGGCGCGGTCTTGCAGGGACTCTTCCGCAACCCGTTGGCCGATCCGGGTCTGATCGGGGTCTCCAGCGGGGCGGCTTTTGCCGTAGCGCTGGCGGTCGTGATCGGCCTCAGCACGCTCGGACTATTCGCCCTGCCGCTGGCCGCGTTTGTCGGCGGCCTGGTGCTCACGCTGGCGATCTACGCCTTCGCCCGGCGCGGCGGCGGGCGCGGCCAGATGGCGACCATGCTGCTGGTCGGGATCGCCGTGAACGCGCTCTTGGGCTCGGCGATCAGCTTCATCGCCGCCTTCGCCGACGACGCCGAGCTGCGCGATATCGTCTCCTGGCTGCTGGGCAGTCTGGCCGGCTCGGTCTGGGATTACGTGCTGGCGGCGGGACCGCTGGTGCTGGTCGCGCTGGCGGTGCTGATCCGCCAGGCGGGAGCGCTCAACCTGCTCACGTTGGGCGACGCCGAGGCGCGCCATCTGGGGCTGCGGGTCGAACGCGCCCAGCTGACGATCGTGACCGGCGCCGCGCTCGCCACCGGCGCGGGCGTCGCCGTCGCGGGTGTGGTCGGATTCGTCGGTCTGATCGCGCCCCACCTCGTCCGTCTCGCGGTAGGACCGGATCACCGCCGCCTGCTGCCCGCGAGCGCCCTCGCCGGCGCGATCCTGGTCTTGGGCGCCGACCTCGGCGCGCGCACGATCGCCGCGCCCGCCGAGTTGCCGCTCGGCGTCCTCACCGCGATCATCGGGACGCCCGTCTTCCTCTTCCTGATCGACCGCGCCCGCCGCAGTCTGGCGATGGCCGGTTGGTAGCGGCAGCCCCCAACCCGAGCAGGCGATAAGCTCAGAGTGTGACTACGGACGACCTCTCCCGCGACGCCGTCCTGCGCTGCGAAGACGTGACCGTCGCACTGGACGGCAAGGACTTGCTGCGCGATATCACGCTGCCCGTGCATGGCGGCGAATTAGTCGCCATCGTCGGGCCGAACGGCGCGGGCAAGACGACGCTGCTGCGCGCCTTTTCGGGCGATGTTGTCCCCGACGCGGGCACGGTCTACATCGACGACCGCCCGCTCGCCGATTTCGATCCCCGCGAACTCGCCCGCCGCCGCGCGGTCATGCCCCAGAGCGCGCACTTGCCCTTCCTCTTCACCGCCCGCGAAGTCGTGCGCATGGGCCGCGCTCCCTGGGAGGGCGAACGCGGCGAACGCGAACACGGCGCTCGCTTGACCGATTACGCGATGGGACTTACCGATACGCGCGATTATGCCGTGCGCGCCTATCCCACCCTCTCCGGCGGCGAACAGTCCCGCGTCACGCTCGCCCGCGTACTCGCCCAGGAGACGCCAATCCTCCTGATCGACGAACCCACCGCCCACCTCGATCCACGCCATCAGCATCTGGTGCTCAATCTGATGCGCGATCTGGTGCAGGAAGGCGCCGCAATCGTCGCGGTCTTGCACGATCTCAACTTGGCCGCCGCCTACGCCGATCGCGTGGCTCTACTCCATCGCGGACGACTCGTGATCTGCGACGTGCCCGAAATTGCCTTGGATCCAGCGGTGCTGCGTCCGATCTTCGGGATCGATTTCGCGCTCCAGCGGCATCCCCAACTGGAGCGGCCGGTGCTGGTCGCCCTGCCCGCGCCCCCGAGCAGCGAGTGATCTGTCGTTCGGATTACCCGCGCCGCCGAATTCTAGCTAGAAAGACTGCATTATCACGTAGAGATGTTGATAAACTCAGAAATGCCAAGATGGATCGCCGGAATCGAATCGCCGGCGCGCGCGGACAGGAGGCTCACATGCGACCACGCGAAACTCGTACGAGCCTGCTGGAGCGCGTCGTCCAACTCGGCGGCGCGACCGTCGCCACCTTGAGCGGCGAAATGGGCATCTCCGACGCCACCGTGCGCCGCCACCTCGATCGGCTCGAAGCCGAGGGACTCTTGCAGGTCGAAGCACTGCGCCGCGGACCGGGCCGCCCCTCCTACCTCTACCGCGCCACCGATCAGGGCGTCCACGCCGTCCGCGACCACACCCCCGAACTCGCCGAGCGCCTGCTCGCCGAAATGGTCCGCCTGCGCGTGCCGCCCACCGCGATCTCGGAAGCGCTCGCCGATCAACTCGCCGAAGCCCACCGCGACGAGGTCGCCGCCGGCTCGCTCGAAGAACGCGTCGACAACGTCGTCACCGCACTCCGCAGCGAGGGCATCCTCGACCGCTGGGAGCGCGACGGCGAAGTCCTGCAACTGGTCAACAACGCCTGCCCCTACCTGGGCGCGGCCAGCACCAGCTCCTGCGTCTGCGAAGCCGATCGCCTCGCCATCGAGAAACTGCTCGGAGTCGAGGTCGAACAAACCGGCCGCGTCGTCGAGGGCGACGACGGCTGCATCTACATCATTCCCCTGCCCCAGACATCGGCAGACGAATTCGTCAAACAGGCCGTCTGAGCGCCTGTACCACCACACGGAAAGATGAGGCCGGATGACCCCAGCGCTCTTTGCGATCGACGACCTCCGCGTCGCCGTCGAAGACAAACAGATCGTCAACGGACTCTCGCTCACTCTCCAACCGGGCGAAGTCCACGCGATCATGGGCCCCAACGGCTCGGGCAAAAGCACCCTGGCCAACGCTCTGATGGGACATCCCCGCTACACGATCAACGGCGGCGACATCCGCCTCAACGGTGAGAGCATCATCGAAACCGCCCCCGACGAACGCGCCCGCATGGGACTCTTCCTCGCCTTCCAGTACCCCACCGACATCCCCGGCGTCTCGATGATCAACTTCCTCCGCCGCGCCATCAGCGCCCGCCGAGGTTCCGACATCCCCGTGCGCGAGTTCCGCCAGCTGCTCAATGAGGTGCTCGGACGCTTGCAGATGGACGAGTCCTTCGTCCGCCGCTACGTCAACGACGGCTTCTCCGGCGGCGAGAAGAAGCGCGCCGAAATCCTCCAGCTCGGACTCCTCCAACCGCTCGTCGCGGTCATGGACGAAACCGACTCCGGCCTCGACATCGACGCCCTCCGCATCGTCAGCGAAGGCATCAACACCTTCCACTCCGACGACAACGCGATCCTCCTGATCACCCACTACCAGCGCATCCTGCGCTATGTAGAACCCGACCACGTCCACGTCCTGATCGACGGCCGGATCGTCGAATCTGGCGACGCCAGCCTCGCCGAGCGCCTCGAGCGCGACGGCTACGAACCGTTCATGGCGCGAGCCAAGGAAGAGGTACTGACCTCATGACCACACCTGCCACCGACGCACCGGTCACCCCCCGCAGCGAGTACGAATTCGGCTTCCACGACGACGTCGAAGCTCTCGTCAAGCTGCCCAAGGGCCTCAGCCACGAGGTCGTCAACACGATCTCCGACATCAAGCAAGAGCCCGACTGGATGCGCAAGCTCCGGCTCAAGGCGCTCGACCACTTCAACGCCCGCCCCATGCCCGAATGGGGCGGCGAACTCGGTGACATCGACTTCAACGACATCCACTACTACGTCCGCGCCACCGACCGCGACGAATCCTCCTGGGAGGACGTCCCCGACTACATCAAGGACACCTACGACAAGCTCGGCATCCCCGAAGCGGAGAAGCAAGGTCTGCTGGCCGGCGTCGGTGCCCAGTACGACTCCGAGGTCGTCTACCACAACATCCGCGAAGACCTTGAAGAGAAGGGCGTCCTCTTCCTCGGCACCGACCAGGCCCTGCGCGAGTACCCCGAGCTGGTGAAGGAATACTTCACCACCGTGATCCCGCCCAACGACAACAAGTTCGCCGCCCTCAACACCGCCGTCTGGTCCGGCGGCAGCTTCATCTACGTGCCGCCCGGCGTCACCGTCGATATCCCCCTCCAGGCCTACTTCCGCATCAACTCCGAGGACATGGGCCAGTTCGAGCGCACCCTGATCATCGCCGACGAAGGCGCGACCGTGCATTACGTCGAGGGTTGCACCGCCCCGATCTACTCCTCCGACTCGCTCCATTCCGCCGTCGTCGAGATCATCTGCAAGAAGGGCTCCAACGTCCGCTACACGACCATCCAGAACTGGTCGAACAACGTCTACAACCTCGTCACCAAGCGCGCCACCGCCTACCAGGACGCCGTGATGACCTGGGTCGATGGCAACCTCGGCTCCAAACTCACGATGAAGTACCCGGCCGTCTACCTGATGGAACCGGGCGCGCACGGCGAGGTGCTCTCGATCGCCTCCGCCGGACAAGGCCAGCACCAGGACGCCGGCGCCAAGATCGTCCACGCTGCGCCCAACACGACTTCGGTGATCACCTCCAAGTCGCTCTCGATGGACGGCGGCCGCTCCACCTATCGCGGCCTGCTCAAGGTCTACGACGGCGCCGACCACTGCCGCTCCAACGTCCGCTGCGACGCGCTCATGCTTGACGAGCACTCCCGCTCCGACACCTACCCGACCATGGAGATCGACGAGAAGCAGGTCGATATCGGCCACGAAGCGACCGTCTCCCGCGTCGGCGACGAGCAGCTCTTCTACCTCATGGCCCGCGGCCTCAGCGAGGGCGAAGCGACCAAGATGATCGTCAACGGCTTCGTCGAACCGATCATCAAGTCCCTCCCCCTCGAATACGCCGTCGAGATGAACCGCCTGATCGAACTCCAGATGGACGGAGCCATCGGGTAATGCCCGTCATTGCCCGTACCCGCCCGAACCCACCCGTCCCCGCCCGTCCGCATCCGAACGGAATCGAACGGAACCGAACAGCTCCCGCTGAACAGGACTAACCCCCGCTGAACAGGACGAACCATCCTGAACAGCGCCCGAACGCAGATGAGACGAGAAAACACTGACAATATGGCGAGTACCGCACTCTCCGAACCCGCCGAAAAAATTTCGCCCGAGCCCGACCTGTCCGAACAGGTCGAACAACTCAGCTTCTCCCTGGACGAACCCGACTGGCTGCGCGAATTTCGCCTCCACGCTCTCCAACAGGCGCAACAATCCGACTGGTGGAGCAGCCAAGAGGAATCCTGGCGGCGCACCCCCCGCGACCGGCTCCCCCGACGCGCCCGCGTCGCCAACCTCCAACCCGGCGTCAACGGACACGCCCCGGCTCACGTTTTCGCCCCCGAAGCCCACGCCGCTCTCGTGCATCAAGTCGGCGGACAGGTCGCCGCCTCCGATCTCGATCCCCAGGCCGAAGCCAACGGCGTCATCCTCGCGCCCCTCTCTACCGCCGCCCGCGAGCAGCCCGAGCTCGTCCGGCGCTGGCTTGGCTCTGTCGGAGACCCGCTCGATAAGTACGACGCCTACGGCCGCGCCCTCTGGACGCAAGGCGTCTTCTGCTACGTCCCCCCCGGCGTCGCGATCTCCGAATCGCTCTTCTACCTCATCACCCAGCAGACCCACGAGTCCGACCACTGGCACTACACCCTCGTCGTCGCTGACCGCGAAGCCCAACTCTCCCTGATCGACGCCGGCGACGCCGACGACCGCCGCGCTCAACTCTCCGAAACCCCCTTCGTCCACGCCTCCGTCGAACTGATCGCCGAACCGGGCGCGCAGCTCCAGTTCGCCTCCGTCCAGCGCTGGCACCGCCAGACCGCCGCCATCTCCACTATGCGCGGCCAAGTCGGACGCGACGCCACCATCCGCGTCACCACCGCCGCCTTCGGCGCCGACCTCGACAAGCAGCGGATCGACATGAACCTCGGTCAGCCCGGCGGGCACGCCGAATTGCGCGGACTCTTCGTCGGAGACCAACACCAGCACATCGAGCACGTCACCCGCCAGCACCACACCGGCGTCGGCGCGACCAGCGACCTGCTCGTGCGCGGCGTCCTCACCGACGATTCCCACGCCGTCCAGTACGGCGTCATCCGGATCGAACCCGAAGGCCAGAAGACCGCCGCCTACCAGACCATGCGCAACCTCCTCCTCGACGATGGCGCCGGAGCAGACCCCATCCCCGTACTCGAAATCGAGGCCGACGACGTCAAGTGCTCCCACGCCGCCGCCGTCGGGCCGGTCGATCCCGATCAACTCTTCTACCTCCAGGCCCGCGGCATCCCTCCCCAGGTCGCCGAGCGCATGGTCGTGCGCGGCTTCCTCAGCGAGATCGCCGACGGCATCCCCGACCAACACCTGCGCGAGGTGATCGACGAACTGGTCGAAATCCAGCTCCACATCCCCGATCCAACCTCTCAGCCAGTCTCCGAACCAACCCCTGAACCGACCGCCTCGGGGGCGCCCGCATGACCGCCCGCAGCGTCGGCCCCCTGCACGATCTGCCCGAAGGCGCCGCCCGCGTCGTCGAAATCGACGGCCAAAGCATCGCCCTCTGCCACGTCGAAGCCGGCGCCGGCGGCGGCGTCTACGCCATCGAGAACCGCTGCACCCACGACGACGGACCCCTGGGCGAAGGCGAACTGGACGGCGACCTCATCGAATGCCCCCGCCACGGCGCCCTCTTCGACGTCACCACCGGCCAGGCCAAGACCCTCCCCGCCATCGGCCGCGTCCGCTGCTACCCCGTCGAGATCATCGACGGCGAAATCCGAATCGACCCGGACGCATGACCACCACCCGTGTGCTCGATCCGGCGGCGATCCGCGCCGATTTCCCCATCCTCCGCCGCGAGGTGCACGGACATCCCCTCGTCTACCTCGACAACGCCGCCACCACCCAAAAGCCCCAGTCCGTGATCGACGCCCTCAGCGCCTACTACTCCACGATCAACGCCAACATCCATCGCGGCCTCCACACCCTCGCCGAAGAAGCCACCGCCGCTTACGAGGGCGTCCGCGCCAAGACCGCCGACTTCATCGGCGCAGCCAGCCAGCGCGAGATCGTCTTCACCCGCAACACCACCGAATCCCTCAATCTCCTCGCTTACACCCTCGGAGCGCGCTTGCGACCGGGCGACGAAATCGTGCTCACCACCGCCGAGCACCACTCCAACCTCGTCCCCTGGCAGCTCGCCGCCCAGCGCAGCGGCGCAAAGCTGCGCTTCATCGAACTCAACGACGATCAGCAGCCCGACCTCGATTCCGCCCGCGCCGCAATCGGCCCCGCCACCCGCATCGTTTCCGTCGTCCACATGTCCAACGTGCTCGGCTCGATCACCCCGGTCCCCGAACTCGCCGAAATGTCCCGCGCCGTCGGCGCAACCCTGATCCTGGACGCCGCCCAGAGCGCTCCCCACATCCCCCTCGATGTGGCCGAGCTAGGCGCTGACTACATCGCCTTCTCCGCGCACAAGATGCTTGGCCCCACCGGAGTCGGCGTGCTCTGGGGGCGCCGCGAACTGCTGGCCGACCTCGATCCCTTCCTCGGCGGCGGCGAAATGATCAGCGTCGTCAACCGCGAAGAATCCACCTGGGCCGCGCTCCCCCACAAGTTCGAGGCCGGCACACCCAACATCGCCGACGTGATCGCCTTCGGCGCAGCCCTCGATTACCTCAACGACCTCGGCATGGACCAGATCGCCGCCCACGACGCCGATCTGGTCGGCTACGCCGTAGACCGCCTCTCGCGGCTGGAGGGCATGGAAATCTACGGCCCCGCCGACCCCGCCGAACGCGGCGCGGTCGTCGCCTTCAACTACCGCGACATCCACTCCCACGACGTCGCCACCATCCTCGATCGCTCGGGCGTCGCCGTCCGCGCCGGACACCATTGCGCCCAACCGCTCATGCGAACGCTCAACGTTCCCGCTACCGCACGAGCATCGTTCTATCTCTACAACCAACGCGAAGAAGTCGACGCCCTCGTCGAAGGCCTCCTCGAAGCGGGCGAATACTTCGGCTTCGAGCGCGCCGCCGCCCTCAGCAGCTGAAACGGACCACCGGCCCATGGCCAACCGCGAAGCACAGAATCCGGTCGACCTCGACGAGCTCTACCGCGACGTGATCCTCGAACACTATCGCCGCCCCCGCAACCGCGGCCAACGCGACGACGCCACCGTTTCCGCCGAAGGCTTCAACCCCTCCTGCGGCGACGAAATCCAACTCTCAATGGTGATCGACGGCGACGCCGTCAGCGCCCTCGGCTTCGGCGGCAGCGGCTGTTCCATCTCCCAAAGCAGCGCCTCCATGATGACCGAAGCCATCGGCGGACAATCCCTCGCCCAGGCCCGCCGGACCTCCCGACACGTCCAGCAGATGCTCACCGACGACCGCTTCGACCTCGATGCGGTCGACCTCGGCGACCTCGAAGCCCTCTCCGGCGTGGCCCGCTTCCCCGTCCGCATCAAATGCGGCCTGCTCGCCTGGAAAGTGCTCGACCAAGCCCTCGCCCGGGCCGCCGGCGATACCCTCGAAGACGACTCCGACATCCCCACCCGCGTCACCAGCAACTGAGGAGCACCGACATGGCCAGCGAACAACAAGTCCTCGAAGCCCTCAAAACCGTCTTCGACCCCGAAATCGGCATCAACATCGTCGACCTCGGCCTCGTCTACGGCGTCGAATCCCCTACCGACGACAGCGTCAAGATCCAGTTCACCCTCACCTCCCCCGCCTGCCCCGTCGGCCCCATGATCAAAGCCCAAATCGAACAGGCCGCTTCCACCATCGAGGGCGTCGACAACGTAGAGTCCGAAATCGTCTTCTCCCCCCCCTGGGATCCCCGCGAAATGTGCTCCGACGAAGCCAAATTCGAACTCGGCATCTTCTAACCCCTTCCCACCTCCCCGTCTCCCCCCCCCGCAAGGGGGAGATGCAGCTTCCTACCTCCCCTCTCCCCCCCTTGCGGGGGGAGATGCCGAAGGCAGAGGGGGGTCCCCCCACCAACCAAGTCAGCCCCGCTCGCCCCAACCGCTCCGCTGCGGCACCGACGCACCCCCAACCCGCCCCGCCCCATTCCCGCTCACCCCATTGCTCCCCGCCGCCTGCTGAGGCAACGGCCGCGCCACCAACTGACGCACCAGCCGAGACATGATCACCCGAGGCCGCACCACCGGACTCGGAATCCGCGGATTCGGAATGTAGTGCGCCAGCGCAAAGAAGAACATCCCCGCCACGAGACAGAGGATGAAGGTCACCAGCAAGTAGTTATACGAGCCGGTGATGTCATAGATCGCCCCCGCAACGGTCGGCACCAGGAACTGCCCGATCGTCTCAATCATGAACATCGTCCCCATGATCGCGCCGAAGTGCGCCATCCCGAACACCTTGGGCAAGATCAGCGGCTCCAAGACCGGCCCGCCGGCCGAGCCGATGAACCAGCAGAAGATGAAAATCCCGATCGAGACGTAGAGCATCGGCTCGTGCAAGATCAGCAAGTTGATCATGCCCGCCGCCATGATCGCGGCCAGCCCGACCGATGCCAATTCAATCGACGGGATCCGCTCGGCCAACAGGCCGAAGGCCGGCCGCGAGATCATCCCGCCCAGACCCTGGATCAGCATGAGCAGCGCGATCGTCTCTCGAGCAATGCCATACGACTCGAAGACCGGCGTCCCATTGAACATCCAGCCGAACATGCCGAAGAAGAACATCATGAACGCCAGCGCGATCACCCAGAAGTTCCAGGTGCGGATCGCCTCGCTCACGGTTAGCCCGCTGAACACCCTCGCGCCGCCCGCAGCGCCGTTCGCCGGTACCGGTTCGCCGTCCACTTCGAGCCCCATATCGCGCGGATGATCGCGCACGACGAACAAGCCGATCGGTAGGAAGCTCACCGCCAGAATGACGGCCGCGAAGATGAACGACGCCTCCCAGCCCACATCGTCGATCAGCCGCTGCATCACCGGTACCAAGACCACGCCCAGCGAGAAGCCCATCGCCATGATCCCGACCGCGCGACCGCGCTTACGCTCGAACCAGCGCGAGATCAGCACTTGGAAGGGGATGTAGAACATGAACCCGCGGAAGAACGCATTGATCGACGAATAGAGGTACCACTCCCAGATCGAAGATGTGGTCGCCAGCAACACGTACGAGCCGCAGGTAAACACCGTCCCCCAGATGATCGACCGTCTGGGACCCCAACGATCCACGACCTTGCCCGCCAGCGGCGAGCCGAGTCCGCTAATCAGGAATGAGACCGAGATGCCCGTCTGCAACAGCGTCCGCGACCAGCCGAACTCCTCCTCCAGCGGCGTCACGTAGTAGCCCAGCACCCAGAACGAGACACCCGAAGCAATCGCCATCCCAATCACGGCGACAATCAGCAGGTACCAGCCGTAGTAGGCGTTGCGAAGGCGGGTGATCACGGAGAACTCAAGAGACGGCCCATCGGCGCGTTGCAGACGCCCGTAGCATGGGCGATGCCCCGAATTCTATCCGCCACGCTGCTTCCACACATCCGCGCCCAAGAAACACCGTCATACCCGCGCTTGCCGCGGGTATCTCGCCGAGTCGAGCACAGACGTCGGTGCGGAACACATCGAGATTGCCGCGGCAAAGCGCGGCAATGACGGAGCAGGACGGCAAATGCGAACAGCCCCTACCCGCCCGGCAACTCAATCGCCGCCGCCGGATCGATCCGCTGACCCTCCACCGCCGCCACCGCCGTGATCGCGTTCGACGGGCGCAACTGAATCCACGGATGCGAACGCGACCCGCCCTCGTAGCTCAGAGCGCTCGCGCGCGCCAGCCAGGCCAGCCGCACATCGTGCTCGCAGGGAATCTCCGAGGCCGCTCCCCGACCATCCTGCGGCTGCACCACCAGCAGCGGGTCATAACGCACGATCGCGGTCGCCGCCGCCTCCGCGATCGGCGAGTGCAGGCTCACCGTCAATCCGTCGCCCGCATCGATCGTCGACCGGATCGCGTCGTCCCCGCGCTCGAACCCGATCTCTCCGACCGTGGGCAAGTAGCCCCAGTGCGCGGCGATCGCATCGCGCGCCGCTTCCGTGTTGACCACCGCCGCCACGACATAGAGCGCCGGAATCATCCCCACCCGGCAACCGACCGAGAGCAACGCCTCACGGTACGGCCCCACCGGACTGTCGGCTCGGTCGATCACGCTCACCCGTCCGTAGGTGGGCGCGGAGCGCGTCACCACATCGGGCAAATTGCGCCGCGCATTGGCGACCGGCACCTCATAGGTGATGTGCTGCACGACCGCCTCGCCAATCTCCCAAGGCGGAGCGGCCGCGTCCGATTCGGCGCTCACGGCGGGCAGGCTGGTGCTATCGATCAAACCGGCTTCAGGCATGATGCTTCCTTCCCGCCGGGCCGATCACGCCCGGCCGTCCTCTCAATTCGTGCGAGCCTTACGTCGGCGGCGCCTGGCAGAACCCCAGACCCCACGCCCCGGCTCCAAGCAGTCCGCCGACAGTGGGACCCAGTTCGGACACGTGCAGCTCGTCAACGTTGAGCTGCGCCGCTGCCTTCTCCTGCAAACGCGCCGCCGCCTCGGGCGCGAGCGCGTGCGTCACGACCAGAATCGCCGGCTGCCCGTCCAGGATCCGCGCCGCGTGTTCCAGCAGCGAGTCTTCCGCCTGCTCAGCGTCATCCGCCAACTCCACCGCCTTGATCCGATCCCGCGCCCGAAACACCGGCACGCCGAAATCGAGCGAGCCAATCCCGCTCGCCGACTGCACCGCCGAGAGTTCGCCTGCACGATCCAGACCGTCCACATCCGGCGCCAGCATGAAGATGTCGGCGCTGAAACTGACTTCATCAAGCGCATGGTCGACTGCGGCGCGGTCTGCGCCGGTCTGCGCGACCCGCGCCACCGCCAGCGCGATCGCTGCCTGACCGGCTGTTGAGCGCGGCGTCTGGTGGATGCGTACGTCGAGTTGCTGAAAATGCTCCAACCGCCGCGATGCGTATTCGGCCGCGTCAAACGACGGACTCGACGAGCCAAACGCCTGGCAGAGACAGATCACGCCCTCATCGACATCCCCGCCCGCCTCCTGGATCACCGCCTCCCAGTCTTCGGAGGTGACGCCGGTCAAGGTCAGGCGCGCGCCGCCGGCCACTGCGTCGTAGAAATCGGCGCTCGTCTGCTCGCCCTGCTTGTAGTGGACCGCGCCGAGGCTGTAGCCGACCGGCGCAGTGCGCAACCCCCGTTCGGCGAGCAGCGCAGCGGGCAGATCGACCGATGAATCACAGACGATGGCGACCGACATAGCCTCTCGCGCCTCTCCGCTGGAATCCTGCCGGAGCGCGGCGGTCGAGTTCCTCACCGGCGCGCGCGCAGAATGCTAGCATCTCTGCGACGCCCCGATCGCAAGCTAGGGGTCGCGTCAACGAACCGCTGGGCGCAATCGGCTGCGTGTGTCGAGAAGCAGGCCGGGAGCCGCCCAAGGAACAGCGAGACTGATATGAAATTCGGCATCTTCTACGAACACTCCGTCCAGCGCCCCTGGACCGAAACCTCCGAGTGGCGCGTCTACCACCAGGCGCTCGAACAGATCTGTCTGGCCGACGAACTCGGCTTCGATCAGGTCTGGGAAGTCGAGCACCACTTCCTCGAGGAGTACAGCCACTCACCCGCCCCGGAAGTCTTCCTCTCCGCCGCCGCCGCGATGACCGAGAACATCCACATCGGCCAGGGCATCGCGCTCTGCCTGCCCCAGGTCAACCACCCCGCCCGCGTCGCCGAACGCGCCGCCGCGCTCGACATCATCTCCAACGGACGGCTCGAATTCGGTACCGGCCGCGCCGCCACCTGGACCGAACTCGGCGGCTTCCAGGTCGAACCGGACGACACCAAAGACATGTGGGACGAGGTGATCCGCGCCATTCCTCACATGTGGACGAACGAGATCGCCGGCTGGGACGGCAAGTACTTCTCCATGCCCGAGCGCGCGATCATCCCCAAGCCCGTGCAGAAGCCGCACCCGCCCATGTGGGTCGCCGTCTCCAGCCCCGAAACCGCGATCCAGGCCGCCGAGCGCGGCATGGGTCTGCTCGGCGTCTCGATCGGCACCCCCGCCCAGTACGAACAGCGCATCGCCGACTACCGCCGCGTGATCCGCAACGCCGACCCCGTAGGCAAGTTCGTCAACAACCAGGTCAACGGCGTCGGCTGGATGTACACCGGCGAGACCGACGAGGAAGCAATGGCGCTCGGCGGGGCCGGCGCGATGGCCTTCATGAGCGCCGCCGCCCACCTGGTCGGCGTCGGCAGCATCTACCCCTCGCCCGCCTACAGCTCCCAGGCCAGCGCGATCCAGCTCCGCGACCGCCCCGGCGACGTGATCAACCCGCTCCAGCAGGGCACCCCAATCGGCAATCCCGACACCGTGATCGCCGCCCTCCGCCAGTGGGAGGAGATCGGCGTCGACCGCATGGTCTTCCTGATCAACTTCGACCAGGTGGTGCCGCACGAGAAGATTCTCGCTTCGCTCAAGCTCTTCGCCCGCGAGGTCATGCCCGCCTTCGAGGAGCCCGAGC
The DNA here is from genome assembly GCA_963555985.3 of Dehalococcoidia bacterium. Classification (GTDB taxonomy): domain Bacteria; phylum Chloroflexota; class Dehalococcoidia; order Bin125; family Bin125. Next base: position 2,510,387 of record OY820591.1, on the reverse strand, counting down.
GCGCACCCCTCACCCGCCTCCCCGACTTCGGCGCGGTGGAGGAAGTGGGCCTGCTGGCCGCCGCCGGCGGAGGCGACTGAGTTGCCCCCTCCAAGCCCTGACCACCGCGTCATCAAGGTGACGTGGACAGAGGCTTATGAGTTGGCGCGACAGCTTGAGCGCCGCGTGTGCGAGTCCCACGGCGACAACCGGATCGCGGCCTACCCCGTCCCCCGAGGGGGATTGTTCGTCGCGGCAATGCTCGCCGGTTCGGGACGCATGAACGTTGTCGACGAACCGCAGGCCGCAGACATCGCCATTGACGACATCGTCGACTCCGGCGCGACCGCGCGCCGCCTGCGGGCGGAGCACGGACTCGAGACCTATGCGCTGATCGACAAACGCACCGGCGAGTACCCCGGACGGTGGATTGAGTGGCCCTGGGAGGTCGGCGGGCGCGAGGCCGATCTGCGCGACACCATCATCCGCCTCTGCCAACAGGTCGGAGTCGAGTTGCCGCTCCCCTAACACCGCGCCGAGACCTCGTGCAGCGACGGATAAGGTCCGACCAATCCCACTCCCACTCTCCCCCCGCAGTGCGGGGGGAGACGCCGCGAAGCGGCAGAGGGGGGTCCGACCGCTGCTCAACAGCCCAAGCACAGCAAACTCGATCCGGCCCCGCAACCCGGCCGCTACCGCGTCTACATGACGTAGGAGCATCCCGTTAGACTCCCGCACACAAGCACAATGCACGCGCTGCGCGCGCGTACAGCGAAGGAGCGAGACCCATGGAACGCCCAAACTACTGGCAGCGAATGAAGCGCAATCGCATGAGCAGGCGCGCCATCCTGCGCGCCTCCGGACGCGCCGGCGTCGGCGCCGCCGGTCTTGCCCTGGTCGGCTGCGGCGACGACGATGACGACGCTCAGCAAACAGTCGCCCAAGTCCAGCAGCAACAGCAGCAAGCCCAGCAACAGGCTGCTCAGCAACAAGTCCAACAACAGCAAGCCCAGCAGCAAGCCGCTCAGCAGCAGCAAGCCGAACAACAGGCGCAGCAGCAGGCCGCTCAGGAAGAAGCCGCCGAGCAACAAGCGCAGCAGCAGGCCGCCCAACAGCAGCAACAGGCGCAACAGCAGCAGGTCTCGGCCGATGCCGGCCAGCGACAGTACGGCGGCAACTACTCGGTCTACACGCCGCCAAACTGGGACGGCTTCGATCCCCACCGCACCAACCTCGCCCACCCCTTCCAGGTCTACAACGACTCCATGGGCCGCTTGGTCGAGATCAACGACAACGCCGGACCGGTCTATGGAGCGGACCTGTCTTCGCTGCCGGAAATCCCGGACGAAGAGACCTATATCTTTCGCTTCGACCAGGGCGCGAAGTTCTGGGATCGCTACCCGACCGAGGGCGGACGGCTCTTTACCGCCCGCGACGCCGAGGCGAACATCGTCCGCCAGATCGAAGCCCTCGATGTCGATGGCGTGCCCGATTCTCGCTTCGCTCGACAGGCCCAGTACGCCGAGACCGCCTCGCTAGACGTACCCGACGACACCACGATGGTCTGCAAGACCGACGGCCCCAACGCCACCTATCTCGAGACCGTGCACATGGGCTATTCGTTCATGACCTCAATCGAGGCGATGGAACTCTGGCACGGGGACTGGATGGACGATCAGACCAACGTCGATCTAGTCTCCGGCTGCGGGCCGTTCATCCCCACGATCTTCGAGCCGGAAGGCCGCCTGCATCTGGAGCGCAACCCCGACTACTGGAAGTCGCTCGAAGGTCAGCAGATGCCCTTCCTCGATTCCATCACCTGGGTCATCATCAGCGACCAAACGGCGGTCGAGACGGCCTACCGCAACGGCGACCTCGACGCAGTCAGCCTCAACCTCTTGGCCATCGAAGGCATCGCCGAGGACTTCCCCGAGCACATCCGCTTCGAGCGCGGCGTCGTCCTGCCGCTGGCGATGCGCTTCAACTTCAACCCGGAAATGCCGGACAACCCCTGGGTCGACCGGCGCGTGCCCTACGCCTTCCACTTGGCCATGGACCGCGACGCGATCATCGACTTCGTCTACCTCGGCGCCGGCAAACCGTCCACGATCCAGCACATCAACTGGTACCACGGCTGGTCGATCGATCAGGAGACGATGCGCACGCTGCCGGGTTACGGCCCGGACAAGGAAGCGGACAACGCCACTGCGCGTGAGCTGATCCGCGCGGCCGGGATCGAGGAGGGGCACGAGTTCGATCTGGTCGTGGCCGACATCTTCGAGGGCCTCTACCAGGGTTCCTCCGAGCTCTACCAGAACATGTTCGAGGAAGCGCTGGGAGTGAAAATCAACATCGCGCTCGAGCCCTATGACGCCATCTTCGCCCAGTTGGCGACCGGCAACTTCCCCGGACACATGCCGATCTGGGTCGGCGCTGGCACGGGCGACCCGACCGGACAGTGGAACGCGCGCCTCGTCTACGGCGGCTCGGAGAACTGGGAGCACTACAACCACCCGCCGACCGAGGAGATCGTCAAGAAGATGAAAGTCACGCTTGACGCCGAAGCGCGCCGCGAGATGGCGATGGAAGTCTCCTGGAACCTGCTGGGCGAGGACGACCGCTACGGCCTCGACAGCTTCGCCGGCTTCTCGGTCATGGGCAATGGCATCGACACCTCGATCCACTGGCCCTATCTGCACGCGCCCTATCGCGCTACCCATCAGGTCTGGGAGCGCGAAGGCTGGCACTGGCGCAAAGAGTTCTGGTACGACACCGGCCACCCCGACTACCCCGGCAACCGCACCTAACGCTCCCTCGCACGACCCCGCTCTCTCCCTGCGTAAGCAGGGAGAGAGCTGATCCGAAAGCTCCCTTTATCTCTCCCCCCGCACTGCGGGGGGAGATGTCACGTAGTGACAGAGGGGGGTCCGCCCAGATGCAAACACTGACCCCCCGGCAAGGGTTATCCAGTTGCTAGCCCCTGCGGAGCGCATCGGTATCCTGTCCCCATCGCACAACGATCACGCCCATCCGAGAGGCTCCAACCCCGACATGGCCCAGACCTCCCCCGCTGAAGCTCAGCAACACATCGCCGTCCGCTACCCCCGCGCCGCCTCCCTCCGCGACGGACACAAGATTAGCCTCCGCCTGATGGGCCCGGGCGATGAAGACACGATCCTCGCCTTCGCCCGCTCACTGCCCGCCGACGACCTCCTCTTCCTCCGCCGCGACATCACCAAAGAATCCTCCGTCGCCGACTGGATGCGCGAAATCGCCGACGGGCGCACCTACACCGTGCTCGCCTTCGACGGCGACGAACTGCTCGGCGAGGGCGACCTCAACTACTCCTCCGCCGACTGGACCCGCCACCTCGGCGAAATCCGCCTGCTGCTCTCCCCAACCGCCCGCGGCCGCGGACTCGGCCGAGTCCTTGCCGAAGAGATCTACGCCATCGCCCAACTGCTCGAACTGCAACTCCTCACCGCCCGCATGGTGCTCGACCAGGCCGCCGCCCAATCCGTCTTCCGCCGCCTCGGTTTCCAGCGCGAAGCCGTCCTCTGGGACTACGTAATCGACGCCGACGGCCAAACCCACGACCTCCTGATCGCCACCCGCCGCCTCAAAGTCCCCCGCTCCGGCTGATCCCTCGGATGACCCATACAGAGAACTAATCTCCCCCTTGAGGGGGAGATGCCCCGAAGGGGCAGAGGGGGTGAGACCCGCGTCTCCACTTCCGTCATACCTGCGGCGGAGCGGACAATGACGGCACTGGATATGTGCTCATCCCCAATCCAATCACTCCCCCAACCCATACAAGCGATTGAACCCCGCCTGCGCACGGTGATCCAACTCCCGCCCCGCCAGACCGGGAAAGTCCGCCCCGTACCGCCAGGCCCGAAAGACCCAGTTGCACGTATCACCCCGCTGCTGCACCTGAAACGGACTAACCCACTCCCAGACCACCTGCCCCTGCCCGTCCACCTCGAAGATCCGCCCCGCCGCGCCCTCCGTGACCAGCGTGTTGCCATTCTCCAAGCGGCAGACCCCGGAGATGTGCGCCGAGAAGAACTGCTCTCGCGGCGTCCCCTGAAAGACCTGCGCCACGCTGTCGTCCGACGGATCAATCTCCAGCACCCGCGAGTAGCAGAGGTCTTGCAAGCGGTGCTGACCGTTGTCGTAGACCAGGATGCGCCCGTTCGCCAGCGCCGAGGCGTGATGCTGATGCGCCAGTTCGGGCGGGCCGCAGCTCCAACGCAGAGTTGGCGGTTGGTCGTCGCTGGGCGGATCAACGATCCCGATCGTGCTCACATTGCGCGCCGAGAAGATGATCCCGCCGTCCTCCATCACGTCCACGCTGTTGGTGTGCGTCCACTCCCAGCGATTTTCGAGCGGACAGATCGGGGTCAACTCGGGCTCAAGCGCCTCCCAGAGGTGGATGCGGCTGAGCTCGGCCCCGTGCTCGTCGAGTTCGACGAAATCGTCGCCGATCATGCGCGGCGGCATCGGCTGATTGGGCAAGTGTCCGCCGCCCGGGATCCGCTCCGAGACCTCGTCCGGAATCTCGACCCACTCCAGCGTCATCGTGTGGCCGTTGGCCATCCGCGCGAAGTCGTGGTGCAGCGCCGGATTCTCCACTGCCCAGACGCTGTTCCCATCCCAGTCGAGCTCGTGCAGACCGTCGCCGTGACCGCCCAAGAAGTTGAACGTGTCCGGCGGCTCGCCCGGATCGAGATTGAAGCGGGTAGTCTCGCCGATCGTGCGCGGCGGCGGCGGATTGAGCGGCGAGAGCAGCGCCAGCAGGTTCCCGCTCGGCAGCAACTCGACGTTGAACAGCCGGCGGTCGGGCACGTGCCAGCGCTGAACCACCCGTCCCTGCATATCGAGCAGCACCGCATCCTGTCCGCCCAGACCGCACATCAGCGTGTAGCCCTTGCAGGAGCGGGCCGGATCGTGGTGCGTCAGCCCCGTCGGACGGTCGATTGGCCAACCCATTTCAGACCTCCGGTTTCAGCAGACCGCCGCGCCGCTCGGGTCCCTACTCTCCCCCCGCATTGCGGGGGGAGATGTCCCGAAGGGACAGAGGGGGGTCCGGCGCAACAAGTGGAATCACCTCCCGAGCAATCCGCTCCGCCTCTTCCAAATGCGGATAGCCCGAGAGGATGAACTCATCAAATCCCAGCTCCCAGTAGCGCCGCAACTCCGCTGCCGCCTGCTCGGGTGTGCCCACGATCGCCGTGCCCAGATTCACCCGCACGCGCGAGATGCCGTTCCACAAGCGCTCGCTGAGGCGATCGTCCTCCACTCGCCGCGCCTGCGCCGCCGCCCCGACCATCGCGGTCGAACGTACCGCCGCCGCGCGCTGCGCCATCACCTGGGGATGCGCCTCCGAGAGCAGCGCTTCCGCCTCCGCCCAAGCCGCGGCTTCGGTCTCGCGCACGACCAGATGCGTACGCAGCCCGAAGCGTGGGTTGCGCCCCGCTCGCGCCGCTGCCTCACGCGCGCGATCCAGCAGCGCCGACATCGCCTCGAACGGCTGAATCCAGCAGAGCAGCACGTCCGCCCGCTCAGCCGCCAAGCGCAGCGCCGAGTCAGAGGCGCCGCCCAGGTACCACTCCGGCGGCGGCGACGGCTGCGGCGCGCAGAGCGCTCCGCGCAGATGCACGGCCTCGCCGGCGAAGTCCAGCGGCCCGCCCGAGGCCCAGAGCCGCGAACAGGCCTCAATGAACTCGTTCGCCTGCGCGTAGCGGTCGTTGTGTGAGACGGCTGCGCCGATCCGCTCGTTGTCGCCCTGGATGCCCCCGGGGACGATATTGATATCGATTCGCCCGCCCGAGAGCTCGTGCAGGGTCGCGGCCTGCTGCGCGAAGAGTCCCGCCGAGGCGAAGCCCGGCCGCACGGCGATTAGCAAGCGAATGCGCGAACTGACCGCCGCCAGCGCCGTCGCCGCCGTCCAGGTCTCCGCGAGCGGCGCGGCCTGATCGAACGAGCCGTTGCTGAAACGGGTGGGGATCAGCAGCGAGTGATAGCCCAGCTGCTCCGCGTTGAGGACGACATCGCGCAGATAGTCGAAGCTGGGCGGACGCTGCGCGCGCAGGGAGCCGATCCGATCGCCGTCGCCGTCGATCGGGACGAACCAGCTGAATTTCGGTCTCGGTCGCGCTAGGGCGCTCATGGCGCGCAGTCTAGGCGCTGAACGTTTGCGCCCCGCCAACGGCCTTACTGCTCCCGCAGATCGAACGGCACCACTCGCAGCTCCTCGATCCCGCCCGCTGCGAACTGCCAGATGCCAATCTGACCGGCGGGCACATCTCCCGCCGCGTCCCAGTCCAGCTTGGTCGCAACGCCCTGGTAATCGACTTCCCCGCCCTGGGCGATGATCGCCAGCGCTTGCGCGACTCCCGCAGCGCCGGGCAGCACCTCTTGTCCGCCCGGACCGGCCACTTGCGGCAGCGCGTCGCGGATCGCGGCTCCGTCGGTCGAACCGGCCTTCGCCGCCGCCAGCCCGATGGCAATCACCGCGTCATAGGTCGTCGGTACGAAGTCGCTGCCCGACGGCTCTCCGAACATCGCTCGGTAGGCCTCCAGATAGAGCCGCAGCGACTCGGTCTCAGGCGCGGGCGCGTGAGAGGTGCCCTTCATCCCGCTCAGGTGCTCGGCGCCGATCACATCAAGCAGATACTGGCGCTTGGTCGCATCCACGAAGAGGAAGCGATCGAACAATTCCTGCTCAAGCGCTTCACGGAGAAAGATTTCGGCCTGGCTGACGAAGGTGATCACGACCAAGACCTCCGCGCCGGACTCGGCCAGCATTCGCAGTTCGCTCAGATAGGAGTCCGACTCGCCGTTGATTGGCGCCGTCGCCAGCTTCCCGCCCGCATCGCTCCAGGCGGCCTCAAACGACTCGGCCAACCCTCGTCCATAGGCGTCGTCGAAGAAGATCACGCCGACGTTCGTGTAGCCCTCGTCCCGCGCCAGCGCCGCCAGCGCCGGCCCTTGCGCAGCGTCGGAGGTGATGCTGCGGAAGAGGTAGCCGTCGTCGTCGGCGGTGGTCAGCAGGGGCGAAGTAGCCGAAGGAGAGATCGTCGGAATTCCGGCCGGCTTGGTCACCGCCTCCACGACCGCCAGCGTGAACGAGCTGCGATCGGGGCCGACGATCGCGTGGACGCCTTCCTCCTCGACCAAGCGGCGCGCTTCCGCGAGCACTACTTCGAGCTCGGAGCCGGTATCGCCGACCACCAACTCGACCGGGCGCCCGTTGACCCCGCCCGCCGCGTTGAGATGGGCGACGGCCAACTCCGCTCCGGTCTGCCGATCGGGGCCCGAGGGCGCGGGCGTGCCCGTGTAGCTGCCGATGAAGCCGATCCGCAGCGGCTCCGGTTCGGGCTGCGCTTCGAGCAAGAGCGGCGAACTTTGCAGCCAGCGACCGGCTTGCTGTTCGATCCGCTCCGGCGAGAGGAAGCGCCGCTCTGGTTTCAGCGGTTCGCCCCAGTTCCCCTCGGTTCGCTGTTGCAGCGCGACCTCGATCCGGCCGTCCTCGTGCGGTCGCACGACCACCCGCACTTCGTTCTCTCCCTGAGTCACATGCGCGAGCACGTAACCGCCGGCGGCGCAGGCGAGCGCCAGCAGGCCCAGCAAGGCGAGCGCGAGTGATCGGCTGATCCGCATCCGGCTGATTCCTCTCCGCGTAGACGGTAGCGCTATTGGAGACCTTTGCAACTCCCATTTCCGTCATTCCCGCGCAGGCGGGAATCCACGTCCCACTCGACACGTTGTATGGATTCCTGCGTTCGGAGGGCTTTGGGAAAGTCCATCTCGGTGCATTGGGGGCTCGGAGAAGCGGAGCGTGCGATGCGAGGTCGGTGGTACGACCAGATATGGAAGAGCTTCAGACTTGAGAGGTTCGAGATTCCCGCCTGCGCGGGAATGACGGATATGGGGATTTTGCAACGGTCTCGTCAGGGGGAGATGATTGAGGATTGCGCACGAGTCTCCTATTGGATCAGGAAGTGCTCGACGTGATCGAGGAACAGATCGAGCTGGTCGTGATGCACCCAGTGGCCGGCGTTGGCGACTCCGACCCGCTGCGCGTGGGGGAAGGACTTGGTTCGTTCGTCTTTGTTCGGGTCTCCGGCGGATTCCAAGCCGCTGATCAGCAGGGTCGGCATCCGCACCCGCTGCCAGATCTCCTCGGCGTCGTCCTCGTTGAAGGGATAGGGCGAGTGCGAGCGGGCGTAGTTGTCGAACTTCCAGATGTAGGTGCCGTCCTCGTTCTGGTTGACGGCGTGGGTGGTGAGATGCAGCGCCTGTTCCGGCGAGAGCCGGGGGTTGGCTTCGCGCATTCGATCGACCGCATCCTCGAGGGTCGGATAGCGGCGGGGCAGGCGTCCGGCGAAGCGGTGAATCGAGCCGATCCAGTCCGCCATCCGCCGATGCGCCGGGGTGTTCGAGTGTTCGTCCGTTTGCGAACGCGAAGGCCCCAGGCCCTCGATCGCGATCAAGCGGCTGACGCGATCGGGGTAGATGCCGGCGTATTCGATGCAGATGCGCCCGCCCAGCGAGTGGCCAAGCAAGGTCACGGGCGCGAGATGCTTCTGCCGCACCAGTTGGGCCAGGTCGTAGACGTAATCGATCATGGCGTAGCCGGAGCCGTTGACCCACTGCGAGTCGCCGTGACCGCGCAGGTCGGGCGCGATCACGTGGTAGCGGTCGCGCAGGGCCAGCGCGACCCAATCCCAGGAGCGGCAGTGATCGCGCCCGCCGTGAACCAGGATCAGCGGCGGAGCGCTGGGATTGCCCCAATCCACGTAGTGCAGCCGCAGTCGCTGGGAGAAGTAGATCTGGGAGGCGGGATAGTCGTTGAGGGTGGTCATGAAGAGAGGGTATTGCGTGCCGTCGCTGCGGCGTATGTCCGGGGTGCTTACCGTGACCGTGCGATCTCATCTGCTCAGGCGTAGCGGGGACCCCCCTTGTCCCCGCCTACGGAGGGCTTTGCAAATTGGCATTCCCGCTGCTCTCGTCATTCCAGCGAAAGCTGGAATCTCGCCCGACCAGATAGACCGAACTCCGAACGAGATTCCAGGTCAAGCCTGGAATGACGGAAATGGGACTTTTGCACCGGTCTCCTCAAGGGGGAGAGCGATCATGGGGAGAGGAGGGTAGTTAGCCGGCGGCTGCGGTCTGGATTTGGATGGGTTCCTCGTTTGGGCTGGTGAATTGGTCGAGGAATGCGAGGATTTGCTCCTCCGACTGGCCCTTGAGCTGGGGGAAGTGGTCGATGACTTCGTTAAGCAGCTCGTCGTAAGCGGGCGGATCGGGGAGTTGGAGGGGGTTGGAAGGAAGTTTTTCCTCGGGAGCCGGAATTTCGACGATCTCCCGCTCTGCACTGGCGATCGTCGATTCCGGCTGTAAGGCTGTGGAAACCTCGGCGGTTTCGGCCGGGGTTGGCGCTGCTTCGGCCTGGCGGTTGGGTGGGGTGGGTTGGATGGGATTGGAAGGAAGTTTTTCCTCCGGGGCCGGAATTTCGACGATCTCCCGCTCTGCACTGGAGATCGCGGATTCGGGCTGTAAGGCTGTGGAAGGTTGGGAGGTTTCGGCCGGGGTTTGCGGCTGTTCGGCGTCGAGGTCGGGTTGGTCCGGGCGCTGCTCGGCGCGGCGGTGGACCTCGCCGACCGTGCGCCGGATCTCGCGCGCGAGCGCGGTCAGTTGGGCGTCCTGGGCGTCGCGGGCGCGGAGGTACTCGACCGGCGTGAGGCGGTCTGAGAGACGGGCGACTTCGTCGTCGCGAGCGGCGAGGGCGAGCCGGAACTGGAGCAGTTGCAGGGATTCGAGCAGCAGATCGTCGGCGGCCGGGGCGGCGATGCTGCTCCAGTGGGATTCGACCAGACGGAGGTCGTCGCGGACGGTGGTGTGGGAGACACCGAGTTGCTCGGCGATCTTGCGGAGCGAGTCGCCGCGTTGTTGGAGGTAGTGGACGCGGAGGGCGCGGCGGCGTCGGGCGGGGTGGATCTGCATGGGTAGTCCTTTCTGAGTGATACGAACGTTCTGTGATGACTATAGTGAATTGGTGTTCGGGGTTGTGTGTCGTGGTTTATGGAGGGGGGAGCAGGTCCCCGATCAAGTCGGGGACTGGGAACGGAGCGGGCTCCCCCACTCTCAGTCGGTGCTGGGGAGGAGCGCCAGATTATTCCGATGTACCATCTCCGAGCCGTAGTCGTATCCCAGCGCATCCTCGATCTCGTCTGAACGCCGCCCGGCGATCCTCTTGATTTCGTCGGCGGAGTAGTTGCTGATGCCGACCGCGATGGCTGTGCCTTCGGGATCGTAGAGCTGGATCACATCGCCGCGCTCGAAGCGGCCGCGCACGGCCGTGACGCCGACCGGGAGCAGGCTGCGGCCCTGTTCGCGGAGGGCGCGGACGGCGCCGCGATCGAGGATGATGCCGCCGCCGTTGTGGAGGCCGGCCAGCAGCCAGCGCTGGCGGCTGGCGCGATGGCTGGCCTGGGCGGGAATGCGAGTACCGAGCGGCTCGCTTTGCGCGATGCGGATGATCGCGTCCGGCTCGCGGCCCGAGGCGATCACGACATCCGCTCCCCCGCTGGCGGCGAGTTGGGCGGCTTCGAGCTTGGCTCTCATGCCCCCGCGTCCGCGAGCGCCGACTTCGCCGGCGAGTGCGAGCGCGTCGCCTGGATTGCCGAGTTCCCGGATCAGGCTCGCGCTTGGATCGAGGCGGGGATCGCGGTCGTAGACGCCGTCGACGTCACTGAGCAGGATTAGCAGGTCGGCGTCGATCAGGTTGGCCACGAGCGCGGAGAGGGCATCGTTCTCGCCGAACGCGCCGCCGCGCAGTTCTTCATCGGCGACGACGTCGTTTTCGTTGATGATCGGGATTACGTTGTACTGGAGCAGGCGCAGGAGCGTGTTGCGGACATTGAGGTAGCCGCGCCGCTCGGTCACGTCGCCGCGCGTGATCAGGGCTTGGGCGGCGGTCAGACCGTAACGGCGCAGGAGCGAGTCGTAGCGTTCGACTAGGTGCGCCTGTCCGATCGCGGCGAGCGCCTGGCGGGCGGCGACGGAGGCGCTGTCGGCGCGAGCGCCGACGCGGGCGCGTCCGGCGGCGACCGCGCCGGAGGTGACCACGGCGATCTGCGCGCCGCTCGCGCGGACCTGCGCGATCTGGCGGGTGAGGTCGTCGAGCGTGGCCGGATCAAGCTGCTCGCCGCCGGCGGTGAGCAGGTTGGTGCCGAACTTGGCGATGATGCGCCGGGGGTGAGTGGGCATCACGCAACCCTCCGCGGGCGGATAATGGGGTCATGCGGCGAGCACAGAGCGTTCAACTCCACTTTGACCCATCCCACTGGTACCGCTGGTGGGCGCTGCACCTGAGTTGGTGGCGGGCCGACCTGTCCCTGCTGGCGAAGCGGGCGGTGCGCGAGTTCCTCAACGACCACTGCCCGCAGTTGGCCGCGTCGATGTCCTACTACGTGCTGTTCTCGCTCTTTCCCCTGACGATCCTGGTGGTCTCGATTGCCGGCCTGCTGCTGACCGACGACTCGCTGCGCGAGCGCGCGATCGACGGCTTGGTCGACATCTTGCCGGCCGGGGCCGGGCGTGAGGACTTGGAGTCGCTGATTGAGCCGATCGCGAGCGGACGCTCGGCGCTGGGGGTGTTCAGCGTGCTCGGTCTGCTCTGGGGCGCGACGGGAATGATGTCGGCGCTGCGGCACAGCCTCGATACGGCCTGGGACCTGGAGTACCGCCGCCCCTTCGTGCGCGGGAAGCTGGTGGATCTGGGACTGATCATCTGTGTAGGCGGACTGCTGGCGCTCTCGATCGGGACGACCGCCCTGTTGCAGGTAGGGCGCGACGTGAGCACGACGCTCTCGGACGCGCTGGGTCCGTTCGGCGCGAGCGCGCACGTCGTGGTCGATGTGCTGGCCGTGGTCGCGCCCTACGTGCTGAGCGTGATCACGTTCACGGTGATCTACAAGGTCGTGCCGAGCCTGAAGACGCGCGTGCGCGACGTGATCGCGGGCGCGCTGGTGGCCGGGGCGCTGTTTGAAGTGCTCAAGCACGGGTTCGCCTTCTACCTGCGCAACTTCTCCAACTATGACGCGGTCTACGGCTCCCTGGGCGCGACGATCGCGCTGCTCTTCTTCGTCTATCTGGCGGCCTGCGTCTTGCTGTTGGGCGCGGAGATCGCGTCGGAGTGGCCGCGGATCATGCAAGGGCACTACGACGACGAGTTGGAGGATGCGGTCGGCGGTGAGGATGCGCCCTGGTCGCGGCGGGTGCTGCTGGCGGTGACCGGCATGGTCGCGGACGAGGGTCCGGAGGCCCAGGATGCGACGGCGGAAGAGTCGGCGCGGGAGGCGCGGGCCGAGCGCCGCGCCGCTCAACGCAGTGAGCGCCTGGCGCGAGCGCCCGAGCCGCCGCTCGCGCCCGAGGAGGCGGAAGAGCCTGCGCCTAGACGCGCTCAAGAGCCAGAGTGAGCGGCGCGCCATCGATTGTGGCTTCTATTCGGTGGGCGGCGTTGGCCTCATCGCGTTGGATGCTCTGCGCCAGCGTTTCGGCGGCGATCAGCGGCTCGAAGTCGGTCAGAGCGGCGCCGAGCTGATCGTGCCGGGTAGTGAGCTGGAGGCGGATGCGGTCGTCGGGGTCGAGCCCCGAGTCGCGGCGCAGGTTCTGGACGCGGTTGATCACCTCGCGGGCAAGTCCCTCCCGCGCCAGAGCCTGGTTGATTGCGGTGTCGAGCCGGACGGTGCAGAGTTCGTCTTCGGCAGTCGCCGCGCCGCTGTCCGCGCCTGCTTCCACTTCGATCAGGAGGTCGTCGGGCGCCAGTTTGATGCCTGCGACCTCAACGCGCTCGCCCGCTTCGGCGGCTTGGGCGATGCGGGCGGCCTTGGCGGGTTCGAGCTCGCGCAAGGCGTTGCGGAGGATCGGAATCTGCTTGCCGAGCCGAGGGCCGAGCACGCGCAGGTTGGGCTTGATCGTGTAGCGCCGGTCGTCGGCATCAGCGAGCGTGACCTGCTTGACGTTGAGTTCGTCGGCGATGGTGTGGCGGTGACGTTCGACCGCTCCGGCGTGATCGGCGTTGCGGACGGCGACGGCGACGCCGGCGAGTGGTTGCCGCACTTTGATGCCGGCGCTGCTGCGGGCAGCGCGTCCGAGCGAGGCGACGCGCTGTACGAGTGCCATCTCCGCGTTGAGTTCGGAGTCCATCGCCGACGTATCGGCTGTCGGCCAGTCGGCTAGATGGACGGATTCAGCCTGGTCCAGTCCTGCGCTGAGATTGCTCCAGATCTCCTCGGCCAGATAGGGCGTGAACGGAGCGAGCAATCGCGCGAGCGTGGTCAGGACGGTGTGGAGGGTCTGATAGGCGCTGGCCTTGGCCTCACGGTCGGCGGCCTCACCCCCGCGCGCGGAAGACCAGAAGCGGCGGCGGCTGCGGCGCACGTACCAGTTGCTGAGCGAATCGACGAACGCCTCGAGCTGGCGCGCGCCGGTCGTGGCGTCGTAGTCGTCGAGGGCAGCGGTGACCGACTCGATCAGTGCTTGCAACTCGCTCAGGATCCAGCGGTCGAGTTCGACCGTTGGACGGGTCGGCGTGCTGCTCAATGGACGCCAACCGTCGATGTTGGCATAGGTGACGAAGAAGGCGTAGGTGTTCCAGAGCGTGAGCAGGAAGCGGCGCTGGGACTCGCCCACCAATCGCTCGGAGAAGCGGCGCGGGTTGCCGGCGGGAGAGGCGACATAGCAGTACCAGCGCAAGGCGTCGGCTCCGTGCGCGTCCAACACCGACCAGGGATCGACCACGTTGCCCTTCGACTTGCTCATCTTCTCGCCGCCCTCATCGAGGATGTGTCCGAGCGAGATCACGTGGCGGAAGGAGGTCGGCTCCGGCACCGCTTCGGCCCGATGCAGCAGCACTGCCTCCGCGTGGAGCGAGTAGAACCAGCCGCGAGTCTGATCGACGGCTTCGCAGATGAAGTCGGCGGGGAAACGCTCGTCGAACAGTTCCCGGTTCTCAAAGGGATAGTGCCACTGTGCGTAGGGCATCGCGCCGGAGTCGAACCAGGCGTCGGCGACTTCGGGGATGCGCCGTGCGGCTGCGCCGCAGTCTTCGCAGGCGATCTCGATCCCGTCGACGTAGGGGCGGTGCGGATCGCTCAGATCCGGCTCGATCCCGGTCAGCGCCTTGGCCCGTTCGCGGAGTTCGTCGAACGAGCCGATGCAGGTGTCGCCGCCGCATTCGGCGCAGCGCCAGAAGGGCAGCGGCGTGCCCCAGTAGCGCTCGCGGCTGATCGCCCAGTCCACGTTGTTGGCCAGCCAGTCGCCGTAGCGGCCGCTGCCGGTGTGTGCGGGGTACCAGGAGATCAGGCGCTCGTTGGAGTCCTCAAGCTGCTCGCGCAGTTCCGAGGTGGCGATGTACCAGCTCGGCTTGGCGTAGTAGAGCAAGGGAGTGTCGCAGCGCCAGCAGTACGGGTAAGTGTGCTCGTAGACCTCGCGCCAGGCGAGCAGTCCCCGGCTGCGGAGATCGTTGATGATGAGAGGGTCGGCGTCTTTGACCCACTTGCCGACGAACGGCGGCGCGTCTTCGGCATCGGGATCGCCGCTGATCTGCCCGCTCAGATCGACCGGTTGGCGGAAGAGGAAGCCGACTTCGCGCCCGAGTTGATAGTCGTCCTCACCGAACGCGGGGGCGATGTGGACGATCCCGGTGCCGCTGTCCAGTTCGACGAAGTCGCCGGCCGCGACAAAGCGCGGCGGCAGTCCGTCGCCGGTGGCGGGATCGCGTTCGATCAACCGCATCCCCTCGAAGGCATAGGCCGGAACGCCCCAGCGGTCGGGGTCGTAGAGACCGTCGTAGGTCGCACCCGCCAGGTCAGAGCCAGGCACAGGAGCGCCGCTCACGCTGACATCTTTGAAATGCTTCATCACTGTCTCAGCGAGCAGCGACTCAGCCAGGATCACGTGCTCGCCACCACCAATTGAGGCCAGTACGTAGGGTGCCTTGCCGTTGAGCGCCAGACCCGAGTTGGCGGGCAGCGTCCAGGGCGTGGTCGTCCAGGCGAGGAAGTAGACCTTCTCGTCTTCACCGAGTGCATATTGCCAGTGCTGTGGCAGCGACTCTCGATGTGCGGGGAAGGCGACCGTGACTGCATCGTCGCGCACGCCTTCGGTCATGCCGAGCGAGAGCTCGTGACTGGAGAGCGAGGTCTCGCAGCGCGGACAGTGCGGGGTCGTCCGCCGCGCCTCGTAGATCAGACCGGCGTCCCAGAGCGTCTTGAAGATCCACCAGCAGGATTCGACGTATTCGGGCGTGTAGGTGCGGTAGGCGTCGGACATATCGATCCAGAACGCCACCCGCTCGGTCATGTCCTCCCACTGTTCGACGTACTGCATCACCGATTCGCGGCACTGGCGGTTGAACTCGGCGATCCCGTACTGCTCGATCGCGCCCTTGCTGTCGAGTGCGAGCGCCTTCTCGACCTCAAGCTCGACCGGCAGTCCGTGCGTGTCCCAGCCGCCCTTGCGGGGGACACGCTTGCCGCGCATGGTCTGGTAGCGGGGGAAGAGGTCTTTGAACACGCGGGAGAGTACGTGGTGGACGCCCGGCGCGCCGTTGGCGGTAGGGGGGCCTTCGTAGAAGGAGTAGATGTCCTCGGCGGGACGCTCTTCGACGCTGCGGCGAAAGACATCGCGCTCGCGCCAGAACGTGCGGATACGGTCTTCGAGTTCGAGGTGGGGGAGCTGCGGGCTGACCGCGCGAAACGGCTGCGTGCTGTCAGTCATCGTGATTGGCTTCCTTGGGCAGGCGGCGGGAGAGCTCGGATTCGGCGAGCTCGGCGATCCTGGCCCGCGTCGCTGCGTCGAGCAGCTCGGCGGCTTGCTCCAGCTCTTGCGCGAGCCAATCTTGGGGATCGGCCCGGTCTTGGCGCCGGGCTTGATCGGCGAGCGCCTGGGCGGCGCGTTCCGGGTAGCGGCGGACGCGCTCGGCCACGGCTGCGGGGCTGGGCGGGCGCGCGCTGGGGCGGCCCTGTCCACCGATCAGGCGGGCCCAGCGTTGGGGCAGGGACTGAGGCATCGGGTCATCTCGTGGGGCGGAAACAGGCGCTCGGTGCGACGCCTAGTTACGAGGGCGGGTGAAATCGGGAAGCTCGACGCCCGGTTTGGGCGGGATCAAGCCGCGGCGGAGGTCCTGGTTGATGCCCTCAATCTGACAGGGGCGGATGCCCCAGCGCGCCTGGATTTCATCCATCATGTAGCCGAGCGACATGATCCGCTTGACGGTGGTGCAGAAGACGGGACGGTCGCCGCGCGGCATGAAGGGGACTTCGATCATGTCGCCGCACTTGGCGCAAGCGGCCGGGTGCATTTGACGGGGCGTGCGTCCGCCGAAGGAGGCGGCTCCGTTGTAGCGGACATAGCCGGCGTCGGCTTCCGGGCTGGTGCGGGTGCTCTTGCGCACGGCGCGGCAGTCGGGGCAGCGAACAGGATCGTTCTGGAGGCCTTTGGAGGCGTAGAACTCCTGCTCGCCGGCGGTGAAGATGAAGTCGCGTCCACAGTCGCGGCAAACAATGGTGCGGTCCTGCAGGGCCATAGTCTCTCTCGGAAATCGTTGGACAGGGTCTGCGCTCCACGTTATCAGAGCCGCTGCGCTGCGCCGCTGCGGATCGGAGCGCTAGCGCCGAAACAGCACCCGCTCGACACGGAGCGCCAGCGTTTCCGCCTCGTCCTGGCGCAGCAGCAGCGTCAGCGCCAAGTAGATCACGCCCCCGCCGATCACGCCCAGCGCCAGCGTCAGCGGCGAACCCGGGTCGATTCCGGCGGCCTGATCCAGCGCCAGTACGAGCACGAATACGAGCTGCGCCATGATCACGGTCGCGGCGATGGTCTTCCCTAGCGAGCCGAACAGCGGACGGGTGAAGAGGCCGAAGTCGAGCCGCACGTGCAGGAGGACGAAGAGCGCCAGCGCTTCGGAGATCGTGGCGATCGAGAGCGCCAGCGCCAGCCCGCGCAACTCGAACGGCCCCACCAGCGCGGCCGAGAGCACGAGGTTCAGGAGCATCGAGCCTACCGCCAGAGAGACGGGCGTGCGGGTGTCGCCGAGCGCATAGAAACCGCGCGAGAGAATCTCGATCGCCGCGTGCGCGAACAGCCCGACCGAATAGAAGAGCAGCGCGTCGGAGACCAACTGCGTCGCAGCGGCGTCGAAGGCGCCGTGTTCGAGCAGGGTCGAAACGATCGACTCGCGTAACAACAGCATCCCCACAGAGGCGGGAATGGCGAGGAAGAGGCTAAAGCGAAGCGAGCGGCTGACCAGTTCCCGGACGGCGGCGGGGCCGCCGCTGACCGCGCGCAGGGCGAGGGTGGGGAAGATCGCGGTGGCCAGCGACATCCCGAAGACGCCGACCGGGAACATCAGGATCAGCCAGGCGAAATTGAGCGCGGAGATCGAGGAATCACCGACCAGCGATCCGAAGAAGGTGAGCACGATCAGGTTGATCTGCGCAGCCGCCAGTCCCAGCATTCGCGGCCCCATCAGGCGCAGGACCTCGCGCACATCGGGATCGCGCAGGTTGAGGCGCGGACGCAAGCGCGCCCCGACCGCCGTCAGCGCCGGCAACTGGATCATCAGGTGCAGGCCGGAACCGGCGATCACGCCGATCACCAGCGCTTCGACCCCCAACTCGGCGGGCAAGAGCAGCGCGCCCAGAATGATCGCGAGGTTGTAGAGCATCGGCGAAATGCCGGGCAGGAGGAAATGCCGCCGCGCGTGGAGCATTCCCGTGATCATGCCGCTGACGGCGAAGAGAATCGGCGAGATCAGCAGCACCCGAGTGAGGAAGATCGCGTCGGCCATGACCGCGTCCTGGACGCCGGAATCTTCGCCCAGTCCGGGCGCGAGCGCGGGCACGATCCAGTGGGCGGTGAGGAAGATGATCGCGGCAAGCGCGATCGTGCCGATCAAGACCCAGTTGAGGACGATGCTGGCGACGCGCCAGGCGGCGCTTTCGCCGCGTTGCTGGAAGACGCGGGTGTAGACGGGGATGAAGGCGGCGGCGAGCGTCGCTCCGGCGAGCAGTTGGAAGACGAGTTCGGGCAGCCGCATGGCGACCCAGAACGCATCCAGTTCGACCGAGGTTCCATATTGATCGGCGATCACGACGGCGCGGGCGGCGCCGAGCAGGCGCGAGCCGAGGAAGGAGAGGCCGATCACGAGAACGGCCCCGACGATGCCCCCGGATGCGCCTCTCCAGTCGAGGAATCCGCCGGAGTCGGGCAACGAAGGCTGCGCTTGCGCAGGCGCGCGGCGGCTCATGGCTGCGGCTCGTTCGAAGGCATCGGAGAAGCACGTTGCGGCGGCGGCTAGACACTCACTCTAAGGCTGGTACGCTAGCGACGTTTGAGAAAGAGGGGTTGTCGTGGCCAACAAGGCTGCCGCTGAAAAATATCTCCGCCAGTCGCAGCGCCGGCGGATGCGCAACAAGCCGATTCGCACCTACGCCCGGGGCAGCGTCCGCGCCGCGCTCGACGCGATTGACGAGAGCGTCGACACGGGCGAGTGGGATACGACCGACGAGGCGATCCAGCGCGCCGTGAGCGCGCTCGACCGCGCCGCCCAGCGTGGCGTCATGCACGCGAACACGGCCGCCCGCCGCAAGTCGCGGCTGCTGCGCCAGTATCACGACGCGCGCAATCCGGAGCGCGAACTGCGCCCGCGCAATCGGCGTCCCGAACCGGCGCTGACGCCGTAGCCGGCTGCCAGCAGTCCGAATTCCGGCGTTTGCATCTCTCCCTTACCTGAGACCTTGCGCTTACATCAAAGCTTCGTCATTGCCGCGCTCCGCCGCAGCTTGCCCCTGGCCTGAACAGGGGGCAAGCTCGCCGTGCTGGCTACGACGGTGCAGATCACGGCGAGCGATCCCCGCCTTCGCGGGGACAGGCTCCGCGACGAGCGCGGGTATGACGGGTCATGGCTGACGTGGCGATCAATCCGGATAGGCCCTAGCGTGGGCGCAGAGAGGGGCCCAGACCGATGCGAGCACTGATCTTCGAGCGCCCCGGCGAAATCCACGTCGGCGAACTCCCCGACCCCCAACCGGGTCCGGGCGAAGCAGTCCTGGCCGTCCGCGCGGCGAGCGTCTGCGCCTCTGACCTGCGCGTCTATCGCGGTGAGAAGTACGCCGCGCCAGGTGTCGTGCCCGGACATGAATTCACGGGCGAGATCGTCGCTGTGGGGGAGGGCGTGGAGACGGTCTCGCTTGGCGACTCGGTTGCGGTCTACCCGATCATCGCTTGCGGCGGCTGCGATTTCTGCCGGCGGGGGCTGCGCAACCGCTGTACGGCGCGGCAGACTTTGGGCTACAACGCGAACGGAGGTCTGGCCGAGCAGGTGCTGCTGCCGGCGCCGCTGGTCTCGCAGGGACACGCCGTGCGTCTTGCGGCCGGAGCCAGTTTCGAGCGCGCTGCCTTGACCGAGCCGACCGCCTGCGTCTTGAATTCGCTGGAGTCCTGCCGCTTTCGCGCGGGAGCGAGCGTCGCCGTCTTGGGCGCGGGCCCGATGGGACTGTTGCATGTGGTGCTCGCCAGAGCGTTGGGCGCGGGCGCGATTGTCGTGGCGGAACCAGTGGAGGTACGGCGCGAAGCGGCAGCGGCTGCCGGCGCGAGTGTCGTTTGCGGCGGTGATCGGGACGAAATCAGGGCTGTCGTCGCTGAGGCGACCGGCGGTGAGGGCTGCGATGTGGTGATCGTCTCGGTCGGGCTTGACGGACTGACTGAGACCGCGTTGACGGTCGCCGCCCGCCAGAGCTCGGTCAATCTCTTCGCGGGCTTTCCGCCGGAGTCGTCGGCGGTGATCGACGTGAACGATCTGCACTACCGCGAGGTCTCGCTCACCGGTACGCAAAACGCGACCCCGGATCAGTTTCGGCGCACGGCGGCGCTGCTGCCGTCGCTGGATGCGGTCGAAGGAATCGTCTCGCATCGCTTTGCGCTCTCCGAGGCGGATCGGGCGTACAGTTCACGCCAGGATCCGGCAGTATTGAAGACAGCGGTACTGCCCGACGACGCGCTGTGAGGGACGCGGCATGACGGTCTATGGACACGGCGACGGTGAGGGCGGCTATCTCGGCATCGGGGAAGAACTGCGCCAGACCCGAATCCGGCGCGGGCGCTCGTTGCAGCAGGCGAACCAGGCGACCCGGATCGCGCTGCGCTACCTCGAAGCGATGGAGGCCGAAGATTGGGATCGGATGCCCGCCGCCACCTACGCGCGGGGTTTCATCTCTTCCTATGCGCAATACCTCGGTCTGGATCCGAAGCCGCTGCTCGATCTGTGTCCGTTCGAGCCGACCGCGCCCGGCGAGGGCTTGCAGTTGGCCGATCTGACCGCCCAGTCGGAGACTGAACTGGTGCGCAGCGGGCGCACGGCGACCGAGTTGCGCGGGCCGCGCATCCAGCTCGGTCCCTGGCTCGCGGCGGCGGCGGTGGTCTTGGTCGTGATCGCGGGTGTGGTCGCGCTGATCAGCTTGCGCGACGAAGTCGAGCCGGTCGAAGAGGCGCGCTCGGTGCCGGGGATCAACGAAAGCGGCGACGAGACCGCTGCTGCCGAGGCCGTGCTCTCGCGTGCGGAGGTGAGCAGCGAGCCGCTTCCCGATCTGCGCCAATACAGCGCGCGTGAGGCGACCAACTACGTAAAATTGACCGGCACGCCCTACATCGTGATCGAGGTCTATGACGAAACCCCTGCGGGCGTCGTCTTGGAACAGTCTCCGAGCGCGGGCGTTCCGCTCTCCACTAGCAGCGTCGTGACCCTCGTCGTCAGCATGGGCCCGCGTCCCAGGACCGGTGAGTAAGGCTGCCCATGCGCTATCACCTGGTCACGCTCGGCTGTCCCAAGAACACCACCGATTCGACTCGGATCGCAGGCGCGCTGGAGGCGGCCGGGCATCGACTCACCGCGGATCGCTTCGACGCCGATCTCGTGATCCTGAATACCTGCGGGTTCATCGACGAGGCGAAGCGGGAATCGGCTGAGGCGGCTGAAATTCTCGCTGCTGAACAGCGAGCCGATCAGCAGTTGTTCGTGGTCGGCTGTTGGTCTCAGATCGAGCGCGAACAGGTAATTGAGATCGACGGGATCGACGCAACCTTCGGGATCGAGGCCTGGGACGAGATCGCAGCCGCCGCCGGTCCGGTGGAGCGGGATATCCCCGCCTCGACTGCGGCGACGGGCACGGTCGGACCGTCGGCCTACCTCAAGATCTCCGACGGCTGCGCGCGTCCCTGCACGTTCTGCAACATCCCCGCGATCAAGGGCCGCCAGTTTCGCAGCGCGGCGCCCGATTCGATCGTCGCCGAAGCGCGTGAACTGACGGCTCGCGGCGCGCGTGAACTGGTGCTCGTCGCGCAGGACAGCACCTCCTACGGCTCCGAATGGGGCGACGCCGACGGATTGGCGCGATTGTTGGAGCGTCTGGCAGCGGAGTCGGGCGCGGCCTGGCTGCGGCTGATGTACGCCTATCCCGGCTTCGTCACCCCCAGCCTGATCGAGGTGATGGCGCAGACGCCCCAGGTCTGCAACTACCTCGATATTCCCCTCCAGCACGGATCGCCGAGCGTGCTCAGGCGGATGAAACGTCCGCACAACATCTCGATGGTGCGGGGAACGCTGGAGCGTCTGCGCGAAGCAATGCCCGATTTGGCCCTGCGCACGACCTTCATCGTCGGTTTCCCGGGCGAAACCAAGGCGGAATTCCGGGAGTTGCTGGATTTCGTACGTGCAGTGCGGTTCGATCGCGCCGGAGCGTTCGTCTATTCACCGCAAGAGGGCACGCCGGCCGCCAAGATGGGCGGACAGGTTTCGGAACGGGTGAAACAGCGCCGCCACGAGCGCCTGATGCGCGAGCTGGGCCAGATCGCCGCCGAACACAACCAAGCGCAGGTCGGACGCGAGTTGGCCGTCCTGGTCGAGTCGGAGCCCGGTCAGACCGCCGATGACGGTACGCCGATCTTCGCCGGGCGCAGCTACCGCGAAGCGCCGGAGGTGGACGGGCTGGTGTTGAGCGCCGGTGTCGCCAACCCGGGCTCAATGCCGAGCGTGCGGATCACGCAAGCGCTGGGTCACGATCTCTGGGGCGAACCAGTCGGCTAGGGCCTGTTCAGATTGACGTCCAATACTCGATCGTCATACCCGCAACATTCTCCGTCATTCCCGCGCTCCGCCGCGGGAATCTCGCCGAGTGCTGCACCGTCGTTTGAATCTGAGGAAACCCTCTCCCAAACCGCTCGCTCCGTGCATGAGCTCCATGCTGCTCACATCGAGATACCCGCGACAAGCGCGGGTATGACGGAAGTCGGGGGTTTTCAGAGCTGGATCGACTCCGTCTCCACCTCCGTGATCTCCGCATCAATATGCAAACCCTCAATGAAGGCGAGCACCTTCTGAGCGGTAGCGTGCGAGATCTTCCCGTCCGAGGAGAGCGCAGCGAAGGCGAGCGTTGCGTAGGCGGGGTCGTCCTGCCGCCCGACTTCGGAGGCGGCGACCGGAAACTTGTTCCGCACACGGTCGAGCACGCGGCGCACCACCGCCCGCTTGTCCTTGAGCGAGGCGGACTCGAAGATCGTCAACTCGATGCGCAAGACGGTAATGACCATGAGGTTCAGGCGGTCTCGCCGATCAGCTCGAGGCTGTCGTCGTCCAGGGCGCCAATGTGGACGGGGATGATCCGGTTCACTCGCGCCGCGCTCTCGGCGGCGCGAACGGGAAGATAGGTGTCGCTGAGACCACGATCGTCGGTCTCAAACAACACCGGCGCCGTGTGCCCGATCTGTGCGCTGCGCCACTGCTGTGTGTGCTCGTGTCCGAGTGCCCGAAGCTGGGCGGCGCGTTCGCGCTTGAGCGGCGGCGGTACATCGTCGGGAAGCAGTGAAGCCGAGGTGTTGGGCCGCGACGAATAGGGGAAGACATGCACATCGGCGAAACGCACCCGCTCCATCAGCGCGATGGTGGCGTCGTGATCGGCCTCGGTTTCGCCCGGGAAGCCGGCGATGATGTCGGTCGTGATCGACGCGCCCGGCACGGCGGTGCGAATCTGCGCGACCGCCTGCTCGAACTGGGCGGCGCTGTAACGGCGTCGCATCCGTCGCAGCACCGGATCCGACCCGCTCTGGAGCGCAAGGTGGAAGTGACGGCACATGCGCGCGTCCTCCCAGCAGGCGAGCAACTCAGGCGTGATGTCCTGCGGCTGAATCGAGGAGTAGCGAATGCGGGGCGCGTCGGTCTCTGCCAGCAGCGCTTCAATCAGGCGCGCAGCCGACGCGCCGTCGTCGCGGTCGCGTCCATATGCGCCCGGCTGCGTACCGGTGAGCACGAGCTCTCGCACGCCTTCCGTCACCCGTTCCCGCGCTTGCGAGACAATCTCAGGAATCGGCAGGGCGCGTTCGCGTCCGCGCACGTAGGGGACGATGCAAAACGCGCAGACGTCGTCGCAGCCTTCCTGGATCTTGAGGAAGGCGCGCGTGCGTCCGCTCGAACTTGGCGATTCCGTAGCAGCCGCCGGTAGCGACACCTCTCTGAGGGCGTCCAGCACGCTCCGAGCGGCGGTGGACTTGTCAGCATTGCCGACAACCCGCACGTTCAAGTCCCGCGCAAGCGCAGCCCCGTCGCGTTCTGCATAACAGCCCGTGACGATCACCGGCGCCTCCGGCGAGAGCTTCTGCGCCAGCCGGATCAAACGCCGCGCCTTGCGATCAGCGACGTGCGTGATCGTGCAGGTATTGATCAGATAAGCGTCGGCGCGGCTGGGGCGGTCGACCGTCACGCAGCCATGGCGCTGCAACTCGCGCGCAGCCTGCTGCGTCTCGGCCTGGTTGAGTTTGCAGCCGAGCGTGAGCGCGGCGACGACCGGTGGTCTGGTTGGACTAGGCATGAGCTGGAAGCTCTACGATACTGAGCGAAAGCGTCGCATTGGCGCAATCATGCCGGCGCAAGGTCCGGGAGGCGCACGATGTTGGAGATCGGCCTGGCCATTCTGTTCATTGGGATTCTCTTCGCGGCCGATCGCGGGCGCTACGAGCGGCTGAACGAGCGAATGAAGGATTTCGTGGATTGGCTCGATCGGCCGGAAGACCAACAGTAACTACTTGACACATCGGGTCTGATTCCGCTTGACAACGTTCGCACGAGCGTCCTACCTTAGTGGCAGAACGCACGTACGCGAGCGAATACGAGCGGGATCATGTCGCAACCGGCCATCAGTCGTGGAGCGCAGTTGCCCCTGTTTCTGGGCGCGGCCGCGCGCAGGCGGACAGAGCGCGGACAGCCCCGGCGGCAGAGCGGCGTCTGTCCGCATTGCGCCGGTCCGCTGGGCGGTCACGGCGCAATGCGCGTCTGCGTGGTCTGCGGCTACCGGATTGGCCCCGAGGCTGTAACGGAAGCACGTGGGAAGAGTCGGCGGCGGCGCGTACGATAGGGCTGTGGGCATCATCCTCGGTCTGGTCGTCATCGCAGTGCTGATCGCACTGCTCTACATGCGAGGTCTGCTGAACCTCGGCAACCTCTTGTCCGTCTATCGCCGCATCCGGCTCGCGATTCTGCTCGCGGTAGTGGCGATCCTGATCATCGGCATCCTGCGCATTCTGGGCATCGGCACGGGCGACTGACCAATGCGAGTGCTGATCGCGCCGCAAGAGTTCAAGGGCAGCCTCACCGCGCTGGAAGCCGCCGAACGCATCCGCGAAGGCGTACTCAGGGTCTGGCCCGACGCCGAAATCGACAGCGCCCCGCTCGCCGACGGCGGCCCGGGCACCGTGGCCGCCCTGGTGCGAGCCGCCAATGGTCGCACCTCAATCGCGCGCGTAGACGGGCCGCTGGGCGCGCCCGTGGACGCCCGCTGGGGACGAATCGATAACGGCCGCACCGCAGTGATCGAAATGGCCGCCGCGGCCGGTCTCACCCTGCTCTCGCAGCACCAGCTAGACCCGCGCCGCACGAGCACGCACGGCGTCGGACAGCTGATCACCCACGCGCTCGACGCCCGAGTGGAGCGAATCCTGATCGGCGTCGGTGGCAGCGCCACCAACGACGGCGGCGCCGGCGCAGCCGAAGCGCTGGGCGCGAAATGCTACGACGAGCGCGGCCGGCGTCTGCCCCCCGGCGGGGCGGCGCTGGCCACATTGGCGCGGATCGACGTCAGCGGTCTCGATCCGCGGCTGCCCTCGGTCGAGCTCCAAGTCCTCTGCGACGTCCAGAATCCGCTCCTGGGCCCCGAAGGCGCGAGCGCCGTCTACGGCCCGCAAAAGGGCGCCGATCCAACCTGCGTGCTCGAGCTGGATCGCGCCTTGGCAAACTACGCGGCGGTGCTGGAGCGCGATCTGGGCGCAAAGGTCGCCGACATACCCGGCGCGGGAGCCGCAGGCGGACTCGCGGCCGGCCTGCTGGCCTGCTGCGGCGCAACGCTGGTATCCGGCTTCGCCGCCGTCTCGGAGGCCGTTCGGCTGGCCGAGCGGATCGCGGACGCCGATCTCGTGATCACCGGCGAGGGGCGGCTCGATACCCAGTCCGCATACGGCAAGACGGTCGCCGGGGTCGCGTCGCTGGCGCAGGCGGCGAATGTCCCCTGCGTCGCCGTCGCCGGCTTGGTCGAAGGCTCCGCCCAACTGCCCGGTTTGGTCGCCAGCGAAGCCTCAACCCCGCCGGGGATGCCGCTCGAAGAGGCGATGTCACGCGCCGACGAGCTGGTGCCAGCTGCGGTCGAGCGGCTCTTGCGGCGCTATTCGAGATAGGGCTGGCGGCGCTCGCTCAGGTTGATCGCGGCGCGGACATGATCGCGGGGAGGCGGCGAGATCCCGATCTCGTCCAGGCGATCGTCGTCGATCCCGAAGTGGTGCGCGACTTCGTGCAGCACCGTTTCGCGCACCTGCTCCACCACTTCCGCCTCCGACCGGCAGATCGACTCGATCGGCTGCTGGTAGATCATGATCCGATCGGGCAGGGTCTCGCCGTACCAACCGCGCGAAGTGAGCGGACGCCCAACGTAGAGGCCGAGCAGGGTCTGGCGCGGCCCGAGGCCGACCGATTCGAGTTCCTCGGCGGTGGGCTGATTACGAACGAGGATGACGACGTTCTCCATCCGCTCATAGAGCGCGTCGGGGATTTCGTCGAGCGCCTGCTGGACGAGGCGGCGGAAGCGTGAGCGCTGCATCGGCTCAGGGTACCCAGTCATTGAGAATTGCGCCTTCCAGCACCCGCCGCGCGATCGGCCCGGCGTCGTCGGTGCCGGACGCGCCGTCGTCGAGCACCACCGTCACCACCAGGCGCGGCTCGTCGTAGTTGGCCCAGGCCGAGAACCAGGCGTGGGTCGAGTAGAGCGGCTGATCGGCCGACTCCTGTTGCTCCTGCTGCTCTTGCGCCGACTCTTCCTGTGCTGTGTCGCTCTGCTCGTCCTCTGCCTGCTCTGCCTCCTCGTCGTCCACGTCCGCGATCGTTTCCGGGTCGATCACCTGGTCTTCGGCGGTACCGGACTTGCCCGCGGCGCGGAGCACAGTGCCCTCGAACTGGTAGAAACCGGTGCCGTAGGGGCGGCTGATCGTGGTGCGCAGGGCGGCCTGCAACTCTTCCAGCGTGTCGCCTGAGACGGGAATCAAATTGGTGGTGCGGCGCTCAATCGTCTGCGGCGGCGCGCCGGAGGGTTCGATCGATTGGATGATCATCGGCGTCGCGATCACGCCGTTGGTGGCGAGCGCGGCGTAAGCGTTCGAGACCTGCAACGGAGTCACGGCGACGAAGCCCTGTCCGATGCTCATGTTGATCGTATCGCCGGTGTACCAGGCGTCGTTCAGCGCCGTCGCCTTCCAGGCCGGGCCGGGGATAATGCCGCTCTCCTCGCTCAGCCCGATGATCCCCGTGCGCTCGCCAAAGCCGAAACCGCGCGCCACTCGCGGCAAGATTTCGGGATCCCGGCGGTCGAGCTGTAGGCCGACTTCGTAGAACACGGTGTTGCAGGACTCGGCCAACGCTTGGGCGAGCGTGATCCGGCCCTGGTCGCTGTCTTTCCAGTTGTGCAGCGGCTGGTCGCCCACCTCCATCCACGTGGTCGGACAGCCGAGCCGGTCGGAGATCTCGTAGCCGCCTTCCTCCAGCGCCGCTGCGAGCGTGACCGTCTTGAAGGTCGAACCGGGCGCATAGACCTGTTCGACCGCGCGGTTGATGAACGGCTGGCGCACATCGGTGAAGTAGAGGTCGTACTCCGCCTGGGTGACGCCGTCGACGATGTGATTGGAGTTGATCCGGGGATAGGAGGCCATCGCGAGGACATGTCCGTTGCGCGGATCAAGCGCGACGACCGCGCCCGGTTGATCGCCCAGCGCCGCTTCGGCGAGTTGCTGCACGCGCACATCGAGCGTGAGCCGGATGTTGCTGCCCGCGATCGCGGGCCGGTAGGTGATCTCGCGGATCGGGCGGCCTTCGGGGTCGATGATCACCAGATGACCGCCCCGCCGTCCGGCCAGGGCGCGCTCAAAGGACTGTTCGATCCCGTCGCGCCCGATCATGTCGCCGGCGCGGTAGCCCTCAACGAAGAGCTCTTCCAGCTCGGTCGGATTGATCTCCTGGAGATAGCCGATCACGTGCGAGGCGAGCTCGCCGTAGGGATAGTGACGCCGCGTCTCGCGCCGAACGAGAATGCCCATCGAAGCGAGCTGCTCGAACTCTGCAATCGTCTCCGCAGGAGTGCCGATCTCCAGCTCCGCAACGGGGATGAACTGATACGAGGGCAAATCCTGGTAGACGAGCGCGCGGACGATCTCTTCCTCCATCTCCAAGCGCTCGATGAAGAAGTTCACCACGGCCTCCTCATCCGTGATCGCGTCCCAGTAGACGCCCACGACCGCGAACTCAGCGACGCCCGCAAGCACGAGCCCGTTGCGATCGAGGACCAGTCCGCGCGTGGGGATTTCGACTTGCGCGCGAACGAGGTAACCGCTGGGGCCAAGCCCGGCGAAGATCAGGTCCGGCGTCCAGTGCACGACCCAGTGCGGCTGGCGCAGGGTCGGGGCGTGTACGCGCTCTTCGATCTCCCCGAAGAAGGTCGTCTGGTAGCGCAGGATGACCTCGTAGGAGGGCGCGTTGATGTCGTCGTTGGGCACGAGCTCCCAGCTGAAGCCGCCGATCGTCGCTTCAGCCCAGATATCGCGGTAGCGGCGCTCGAAATCTTCGGCGCTGATCCGTTCTTTGGTCTCCAACGATGTGGTGGACCAGGCTTCCTGCAAGTGTCCGCTGGCGAGCAGGTGGAAGAAGCGTTGAACAGCTTCCTGGGCGCTGGCCGGAGCGCGAGAGAGGTCTTCGAGCTCTTCCGGCGGAGGCGTGTAGACGCCCTCTTGGTCGTCGGCCGCGGCCTGCGCGGTCTCTTGCTCAGTCTCGCTGGTGGTGACCTCTTCGCTGGCCTGGGGGAAGTACTCGGTCAGATCGCGTTCGGATTCGCCGCCGAAGATGCAGGCGCAAAGCAAGCAGGCCAGCCCAAGCAAAGCCGCCCCACGCACCGCAATGCGAACAAGTGCAGACATCATCCAGCCAACCGTCGGCTCCAACCCCGCCCAAGATCACCGTAACACCACCGCCGAGGCCGAGAAGAGTGTCTTACCGCTTCCCCACTCCCCCTCCCTCTCAAACCCAAAATCTCCCCCTTGAGAAGACCTGCGCGTAGATCCCCATCTCCGTCATTCCCGCGAACGCGGGAATCCATGCGGCGTCTCGAATGGCATCCGGATTCCCGCCTGCGGAGACCGTTGCGAAATCCCCACCTCCGTCATCCCCGCCCCAAACAAGTTCCGTCATACCCGCGCCCCGTCGCGGGTATCTCGCCGTGACCAGCACTCAACCCTCTGCCAACCACGACACACCCCCAAATTACCCACCCGAACACCCATCCATATAAGATCAAGTGTCCTTCATTGAGCAAGAGAGGAACCCGGACCCATGCCCTTCAACTACAGCTACCAGTCCGCCATGGCCGGCGTCGGCGAGCTCGCCTTCTGCAAGCGCGAACCCGGCTACGTCCGCGCCCAAGCCTTCGCCATCCTGCGCCGCGAACTCTCCCCGGCCAACCCCAAGAGCCGCGAGATCCACCACGCGCTCGGCATCGCGCCCCACCCCGAGCCCGCGCCCCGGCCCAACCATTCCCCAAATCTGCCCGGAGCGCCGCTCACCGCCGAGCAGAAGAAGGCGCTGCACTTGCACCCGCACGCGATCGCCGTCGCCCTGATGCGCGGCGAAGACGTCCCCCTGATGGAGGACGAGGAAAGCACGGAGGAAGAGGATGAGCCTCAGTAATACCCCTACCTCGAAGCGGTTGAACCGAGCGTTCGACCGCTCCCACAAGTCCCGCCATTTTTTTTCTGACGGACAGACAGCGCGATCTCTATCGCGCAGTCGCTACTGTGCCCAGCCCCGGCCTCGCCTTGGTCAGGTACGGCGCCATGGCGCATGTAGTGGAGAACCCGTTGCTGAACATCCCTGAACGCGACAGGCGCTAGACTGGTGAGCGATTGCGTTGCAGGCGGCCGCAGCCGCACTGAGGAGAGGCTGAGCAGATGGACTATCGCGAAGACCAGATGATTGTCGACTTTCGCCAGGAGGTGAAAGACTTCATCGGCGACAACCTGCCCGACGACTGGGGGTCCCGGCCGCAGGGCGAGGGCTACGACGCGGACGTGATGCAGGTCACCCGCGCCTTTCAGTCGGAGATGGCCAAGCGGCGCTGGCTGACGATGGCCTGGCCGGAGGAGCACGGCGGCCTCGACGCGCCCCACTCGCAGCAGATGATCATGTCCGAAGAGATGGCCTATCACCGCGCGCCCGGCGCCGGCGGCAACATGGGCGTGCAGTGGGTCGGACCGTCGTTGATGCTCTACGGCACCGACGAGCAGAAGGAACAGCACCTGGCCGGCATCGCCGACGCCGAGACCTGGTGGTGCACGCTCTACTCCGAGCCCGGCTCCGGCAGCGACCTCGCCTCGCTCCAGACCCGCGCCGTCGCCGACGGCGACGACTACGTGATCAACGGCCAGAAGATCTGGACCTCGGGCGCGCATGTCTCCGACTGGGGCTGGCTCGCCGCCCGCACCGACCCGGACGCGCCCAAGCACAAGGGCATCACGATGTTCATGCTGCGCATGGACACCCCGGGCGTGACCGTGCGCCCGCTGATCAACATGGCCGAGGGTCACGGCTTCAACGAGGTCTTCTTCGAGGACGTGCGCGTGCCCAAGACCAACGTCGTCGGCGAGACCAACCGCGGCTGGTACCACCTCGCGGTCGCGCTCGACTTCGAGCGCAGCGGCATCGGCGCCTTCGCCGGCGGACGCCGCACGGTCGAAGAGATCACCGCCTTCGCGCAGGAGAACCAACACCTGATCGAACGCCGTCCCGCGGTCCGCTACGAACTCGCGGAACGCGCCATCGAGGTCGAAATCGGCACGATGATGGCCTATCGCATCGCCTACATGCAGGAGCACGGCGAGATCGCCAACCACGAGGCCTCAATGTCGAAACTGTTCGGCTCCGAGCTCGGTCAGCGCATCGCCAAGACCGGCATGGAGCTGATCGGCATGGCCGGCAACGTCTGGAGCGACGGCCCCTACGCCGCCATGCAGGGCCGCCTCAGCCGCAGCTACGTCAGCGCGGTCAGCGGCACGATCGCCGCCGGCACCTCCGAAATCCAGCGCAACATCATCGCCACCCGCGGTCTGGGCCTGCCCCGCGGCTAGCCGGCTCTGCGAGAGGAAACGGGAGCCCGCGATCGCTATTCGGGCTCCCAGAGCCATCCCAACTCAACGACCAAGCCAGCCAGCACATCTTCCCCATCAAGCTGCTGGGGACGCTCCAGCGTCTCCGCTTCCGGCTGGCCCGCTCGGTAAATCCAGACTTCGCCCTCATAGCGATCAATCAGCCAGCCGAGCCTTGCTCCATAGTCGATCCAGCGCTCCATCTTCTCCCGCTGATCCTGCGGATCGTCGCTCTCCGAGCGGATCTCGACGACGAAATCGGGGCAGACCGGGATCAGCACCGTGTCATGCCGCTCGCCCGGCTGTGCGGCTCGTTCGTCCGACACCCAGGACACATCGGGCGCCATCATCGCCCGGCTCGGAGGCGGAAAGCGCACCATGCCGTCCGCGCCCGCGACCGTTCCCCCGCTCGCGTCGCTCCAGCCCACCACTGCCGCCCCAATCCGCATCGCAGCCGCGCTGTTCGTCCAACCGGTTCCAGGCATGATCGACAGCTCCCCCGCTTCCGTCACCTCGATGTCCCACTGCGGATTGAGCTTCCAGAGCGCCAGCATCGCCGCGTCGCTGAAATCCCAGTCGTCAGGCAGACGCACGATCACAGGATGCGTGGGTTGTCGTTCCGCCGTGGTGAGCTGCTCCGACGCGGCGGCCGTCTCCGGCGCGACTGCGGTTGCGGTACCTGTGGACGCCATTGCCTCTCCAATCAGCCGCTCTCACGATAGGCGGACGCGCGCTCCGGTTCGGCCGGGATCACTCCGACTCCCACAACCATCCCAACTCAACGACCAAGCCCTCCAGCACGTCCTCTCCCTCAAGTCGCTCCGGCTGCGCAAGCAGCGCGGGTTCCGCCTGGCCCTCCCGATAGATCCAAACTTGGCCCTCATAGCGATCAATCAGCCAACCGAGCCGTACTCCGTATTCGATCCAGCGCTGCATCTTCTCCCGCTGATCCTGCGGATCGTCGCTCTCCGAGCGGATCTCGACGACGAAGTCCGGGCAGACCGGGATCAGCACCGTCTCATGCCGCTCGCCCGGCTGTGCGGCCCGTTCGTCGGACACCCAGGACACATCGGGCGCCATCATCGCCCGGCTCGGGGGCGGGAAGCGCACCATGCCGTCGGCGCCCGCGACTCTTCCGCCGCCTCCGGCGCGCCGCCACGTCCCAACATCGATGATGATCTCAGCAGCGAGTTCGCTGTTGTCCCAACCGGTTCCAGGCATGATCGATAGCTCCCCCGCTTCCGTCACCTCAATGTCCCATTGCGGATTGAGCTTCCAGAGCGCCAGCATCGCCGCATCGCTGAAATCCCAGTCGTCGGGCAGACGCACGAGCACGGGCCGGGCCGGGCGTGCCTCGGCCGTCGGGGGTTGTGCCGGTGCAGCAGCCTCGGCAGGCGCAGCCACAGTCGCGGTACTTGTCGATGGCATTACATCTCCAATCAGATAACGCCAAGATAGGTCGCTCGCAGCGCGGGAACATTCTGCGGCGCGCCTGCGTTTGGCATAGTGTGGACGGCGAGGGCCGCCGCTGATCGACTGACGGGAGACGCCAATGACGAAGCGCCGACGCCGCTGGCTGCTGGCTGGTGTACCAGCGCTGATCGTTGCCGTGGTCGCGGCGCAGCTGTTTGCCTTTGGCGGAACCGCCTCCGCGCAGCCGCTGCGTGGATTCAGCAGCTGCGACGACTTGCACGCCTACTACATGGAGCGCGCGCGAGACTCGCTGCGCCAGCAGTACTACTACTACGAGGAGGTTGAAGAAGCGGCGGAAGCAGAAGCAGCGGTCGCCGTGGAGGCGGAGAGCGCGGAGGCCACCTCGGCTGATGCCGCAAAGTCTGCGCCCGCCGATCAGGGTGAGGTCTCCGAAACCGGCACCAACGTGCAGGAACGCGGCGTGGACGAGTCGGACATCATCAAGACCGACGGCAAGTATCTCTACGTGCTGCGCTCTCAGTCATTGCTGATCGCCAGAATCACCGAAGGCGGGCCGGTGGAAACCGTCGCGCAGATCGAGTTCGCTGACTGGGCGCACCGCCAGGAATTGCTGATCGGGAGGGGTAAGGCGGTCGTCGTGCGGCAGCTGGACGACGCGGTGAGCATCTTCGATCCGGAGGTGGGCGATCTGGCCCGTCCGCGTTCGCTGCCGCGCCGCTACCGCGCGCAGACGGAGGTGTTGGAGATCGATCTGAGCAACGCCGCCAAGCCGCGTCTGCTGCGCAAGCTGGATCTGGACGGCCGCTTCGTCAGCGCACGTTTGGTCGGCGCCAACGCGCGGATCGTGTTCGAGCACCGTGCCTACAACCAGTGGGTCGGCCCCTGGGATTTCGATTGGGCGCGCAACGCGGAACGGCAAGCGGAGGCCTACAACGAGGCGGCGATTCGCAGCAGCGGACTCGCGCGCTGGCATCCGCTGTTCGGATTGGAGGATTACGTCGCCGGTAGCTTCAAGCACGGTCGCGCGCTCGACTGCGAGCAGACGTTTGCGCCGCAACTGGACGACAGCCCGCCCTGGCGCGAGGGCCTCTCCTACATGCTCTCGTTCGATCTTGCGGAAGGGATCGGCGATTGGGGCAGCGTGGGTGTGATGAGCGACAACCCGACCGTGTATGCGTCGGTTGATGCGCTCTACCTCGCCGCGCCCACAGCCGACTGGGGCAACACGGCGATCCACCGCTTCGACATCAGCGCGCCGCTCGCGCCGAGCTACTTCGGCAGCGGCAAAGTGCGCGGACGACTGCTCTCGCAGTGGTCGCTCTCCGAGCACGACGGCTACCTGCGCGTCGCTACCACAATCCAGGATCGCTGGCCCACGGTCAGCAATGTCTTCGTGCTCGAAGCGACCGGCAAGGGCGATCAGGGCTCGCTGGAGCAAGTCGGCCTGGTCAGCGGACTGGGCGTAACCGAGGACATTTTCGCCGTTCGCTTCGCCGGCGACGTGGGCTACGTCGTCACCTTCCGCCAGATCGACCCGCTCTACGTGCTCGATCTCTCCGATCCGACCAATCCGCAATCACTTGGCGAACTGAAGATTCCCGGCTTCTCGCGCTACTTGCACCCGCTCAGCGGCGGGCTGCTGCTCGGCATCGGGCGCGACGCCGACGAACGCACCGGACGCGAACGCGGGCTGCAAGCGTCGCTCTTCGACGTCTCCGATCCGGCGAATCCGATCCAACTCTCGGTGCTGCCTCTGGGCGACGACGCCCGCAGCCCGGTCGAGTTCGACCACCGCGCCTTCCGCTACCAGAACGGCGTCGCCTGGATCCCCGTCGCCCCGAACGACTGGCGCTATTGGGACGACCACGACGGCGCCTTCCTCGGCGTCCGCGTCACAGCCGACGGTCTGACCCACGAGTCCTCGCTGCGGGTGCAAGGAGAAGCCCGCCGCGCACTGCCGGTCGGCAGTCAGATTCACCTGCTCTCCGACGAGGAGATCCGCACCTACTCGTTGGAGGACTACAGCGATCAAGGCCGCCTCAGCTTCGGCGACGAGTGGGACATGCGCTGGACGCCGATCCAGCCGGAGTAGGGCGCATTCGATCCCCCGACATATATCTTCAATTTGGAGACCATTGCGACAATGGTCATGTTGGACGCGTCTAAGCGATAGAGAGCCAAGACCATAGCTCAAGTCGTTTAGATTATTCATTTGGAATAGTCTTTATCGAACAAGCCAACCGAATAAGGGAGCGCCTCTTTAAAGCGCTGAAGCGAATGGGCATAGTGATGCTTGGTAGGTGGGCTGTCTCGATCTGGAAACAGTCGATAGCACTCAGCCAATTCTTCGGCGAACATCTTTATCTCTTCATCGGACAAATGACGAGACGCTGCTATGAAAACCAATTGGAGCTGGTCAAGGAACGTTTTCCAAATGTCGATCCAAACGATTCGTTGGATAGCCTCTTGACCTGTTTGTGCTACATTGTCTAGACCGAGCCTTCTCTCACCGAGGACAATCAATGCGCCCAAGTGGTCAATCACCTTTTGCTTCTGCCGACGACGGTGCAAGAATGCGATGCCCTCAACGATCGTGGCAGCGCTCACGCCTGTAAGGACTCCAACCGCGATTGTGACCCACAACTGGTGTTCCATTGCTACACCCTACGCCTTAAATTGTGTGGCAATCTGATAGGCTCGTAACCACTGTAGCTGGCCCGGGACCTTGGTGCCCTTCAGAGGCGAGTCTTGGAGAAGGATGTCGCTCCCTCCTATCTGAAGGCTGATCTACAGATCCAATTCGTCTCTGCCCTCGCCGAGAGAAACGGGAATCGTCAGCGCTAGTCCATGCCGAGGCGGAAGGGAGATTTTGCGGAGATTGACCGGAGGTGTCGATGGAGTTCACTCCTCCAACCGCCGCTGCACGCCCTGCTTGCGCTTGCGGCGGGGAGCCTTGCGGAACGTCTGCGGACTTGCGAAACGCGGATACTCCGGCTGCGCCCCGCCCAACAGCTCCTCAATCGTCAGAATCTGCACCTTCGGATACTGATTGCCCGGCAGACCTTCCGGCTCATAGAACCCCGCCTCGACCGCCGCCTGGATCATCGGCTGGGTCGGCGCTTCGAGCGTGATGAAGAGGCCAATCGCGGCGTTCTGACTGTCCATATCGCCCTTGAGCGTCGCGATCTGCCCCCGATTCACCTTGCCGCTCTTGACCTGCACGATGATCCGCTTGGCCTTGCCCGAGTTGTCGTCGAAGAAGTTGATGTAGCCGTCCACACCCGAATCCGCGCCCTTCTTGCCCGTCGCCGGACGCGCATCGACCAGTCCGAGCGCCCAATACTCGAACTGGTAGCGGCCGTCGTTCTGACTGTCGGTGGCGAGCGCCCGCGCGCTGGCGACATCTTCGGGTAGTCCGACGACTGCGTAGTCGGAGAGCTCGCTGCCGAAGCTGTCGTGCAGCCGGTGCTTCATCAGCGAGATCGCGATGTGCGTCACGTCAATCCCGATCCAGCGCCGTTTGAGCCGCTCAGCCACGGCCACCGCCGTGCCGCAGCCGCAGAACGGATCGAGCACCACATCGCCCTCGTTGCTGCTGGCGTTGATGATCCGTTCGAGCAGCGCTTCGGGTTTCTGGGTCGGGTAGCCAAGGCGTTCATTGGACGTTGGCGCGAGACCGATATCCGTCCAAACATCTTGCAGCACTGCTCCTGGTGCCTCACTGAGATAAGACTTGTAACCGTCTTTTCTGGGAAGTCCGTCACGCCTGAGCAGGATTCGTCCCGCCGAATAGAGACGCTCCAGTTCTTCCAATGAGAAACGCCACTGCCTGTTGGCTCCTGGATGCACTCCCCGCCACTCGACAGTTCGTGTTGGTGAGAAATGCGGAGCTGTAAGATTCTCAGCTCGATACGGTCCTTGTTCGTCGCTGTACTTGTAGCGCCGAAGTTGAGCATCAGAATATGATCCACCCTCGCGATTGAAGGTCTTCTGTGTTGACTTTGCGTAGAACAATAGACAGTCGCTGATTCTGCCGTAGCGCTTCGGATCATTGTGGGCTGTCGTGCGTTTCCAAGTTACTTCGTTCTGGAAATTGTCGGGCCCAAACACTGCATCCAACAACATCTTCAGGTAGTGACTCGCTGTCGGATCACAGTGCAGATAGATGCTCCCCGTCGGCTTGAGCACCCGATGCAGCTCCGCCAAGCGCTGCGCCATCATCGTCAGATACGCCATCATGTCGTTCCGGCCCAGGAACTCGCGCATCGCCTGGAGCAGCTTGCCCAGCTTGTCCGCCCCCTCCGTCACCACCTCCTGGTAGGCCCGCTCCGACTCCAGCGTCCAGTGCCAGGTGTCGTCGAAGGCCGTAATCTGAGCCGCCGAATCCTCCCCCGACCGCTCCTTGAACAGCACGTTGTAGGTCGCATTCGAGTTGAAGGGCGGGTCAAGGTAGATCAGGTCGACCGACGCATCGGGGATGTGCTCACGCAGCACGCTGAGGTTGTCGCCGAAGTAGAGCTGGTTGGTCCAGGTGGTCATCTGGGAGGTCTCCAAAGGTCAGCGTAGGGCTGCCGCCGCACGGGAGGAAGCGCGCTCAGAGCTGCTCACCCCAAAGCGCCAAGCCATTCTCCACTGTGCGCTCGAGCCAGGCGCGGAAATTCTCCTCGATCGCCTCGAGAGTTGTAGTTTCCGTACCGAACTTGAAAGCCTGATCCGGGATCGTCTCACTCTCCCAGCGCGGCGCTTGGTCGCTCTCCCCGCTGCTGAGCGAGTGAGTGAGGAAAGCGGTGGCAGCGTGCAGATCGGCCGAGCGTCCGACGGCATGAAACGAAATGACGAGCCGCGACTGAGCCTGATCGAGCCCCGGCAGGCCGAGCCGCAACGATACCCAACGACGCGGACGATTGAGATCGGCGAAGTACTCGTGCTGTCTAGCAGCTTCGATGATTTGGAAGCGCCACCAGTCTTGCCGGTCGTCGTCTGTCCCGACTAGCGCCTCCACGGTTACGCCCGCATCGTCGAAGGCGCGAGTTAGTTCGCCCGCGGCTTCTTCGAGTCTGGTGTGGGCAATCTGCCAGAGGCCATCCATGATTCGGGCGGCCTGTTCCTGCGACGATTCCATCCGCCGCTTGGCGCGCTCCGCGATCGATTCTGCGACGCGAACGACGGGTTCGCCGCGAAGCTCCCGTAGGGACTGGATCGCATTCTGCAGATCGCCGATCTGAATATCGGCGAAGAGATTGACCAGCGGTTTCAGGTCGCCGTGATCGGCGGATTCGAGCGCATCGAGATAGCGCTCGCGATGCTCTTGATCGCGCACGACCAAGACGAGGTAGTTCGCCCTAAGGAACACCGCGCTCGTGATCGCTCGCGCCACGCGCCCGTTGCCATCTTGAAATGGATGTATCTGGGTGAAACGATGATGAAGCCAGGCCGCCTCGACCTCGGCACAGACGCCCAGTGACTCATGCTCTTGACGCCATGACAGGAGTCGATCGATTTCGTCCTGAACGAACTCGGGTGGGCAGTATTGGTGAATCGAACCGTCGGGCCGGCGAGGGTTGTTCTCTCGCTTCTTCCAGTCTCCCTTGAAGAGAGCGACCTCCATGCGGCGCCCGAACTGGTCTTCGGCTTCAGTCGTGGCTTGGCTCAGTGTCAGGCGCTGATGCAGCTCCTTCATGTACGACGCAGTGAGTTCGCGCGTGCCCCCGATCAGATCCATTACCATTTCCAGCGCTTCCCGTTGATCCGTGATCAGCGCTCGCGCATCGCTTGTCAGCAACCCCTTGGCGTGAAACTGGCCGAGCGCCTCCATCCCCGCTTCGAGTATCTGCACGGTGACGCCACGATCGACCCGATAGAGCCGTTCGATGATGCCAGTCTCGATTGCCCAGAGGACGGCGAGCTGTTCTTGGAACTTCCTGAGCTTGGACTCATCCTTGACCAGCGCTCGATCGGCGAGCCACTGCCGATGCACCGCGTGGAGATCGTCGCGGCAGAGCGCCCGCCAATCTGCCGGCAGGTCTTCGATCGGTTGCCACTCATATGCAACGACAGGTTCGGTATCGGCCATCTAGACGACCCCTCTTCCGAACCGCAGGTTCCCACATCCAACTGTGCGCTCGCAATCAGCGCGAGTGCAGGTCGCTGTCCTGCGCCAGTCCCAGACCCCAGCTAATCTGCTCCTGAGACTGCCCTCAGGAGACAACTCATGGCCCCACTGTTGACCGACACCCGCGTCCTCGACCTCTCCACCGGACCCGTCGGCGGGATCGCCACCATGATCCTCGCCGACTTCGGCGCAGAGGTGGTCAAGGTCGAGCCGCTCGGCGGCGACCCCTGGCGGACGCTGGCGGCCGCTCCGATGTGGCTGCGCGGCAAGCGCTCGCTGGAGCTGGATCTGGTTGCGGATCGGTCTCGCCTGGAGGCGCTGATCCGCGAGGCGGACGTGGTGGTCTCGACCGATTCCCCCGCTCAGGCCGCCGCGCGAAACCTCGAATACGGCGACATCCGCGCCCTCAACGAAGCGGCGATCTTCTGCTCGATCACCGGCTGGGGTCCCGATGGCCCATACGCCGAGTACCCCGCCTACGAGGGCGTGGTCGCGGCCAAATCGGGACGCATGGTCGGTTTCACCGGTCAGCGCCTGCGCGAAGGTCCGGGCTTTGCCGCTGTTCCCGTTGGCGGACACG
Source organism: Dehalococcoidia bacterium (assembly GCA_963555985.3). GTDB lineage: Bacteria > Chloroflexota > Dehalococcoidia > Bin125 > Bin125. The sequence continues at coordinate 2,471,496 of OY820591.1, read as the reverse complement.
CCGCCTCCCAGGGCGCGGTCCAGGGCATTCTCGCGGCCCTCATTGAGCGCCAACGCTGCGGGCGCGGACAGATCGTCGAAACGTCGCTGCTGCAAGGAATGCTTCCCTTCGATCTGCTGCAACTACTCCTGTCCGAACTGCACGAGCGCGAGCCTGAGAGCTACCCGCAGATCTTCAACATCGGCGGCGGAATGCCGACCCTGAACTATCACCCGGTGATGACCCGCGACGGGCGCTGGATCCAACTCGGCAATCTGCTTGAGCATCTCTTCTACGCCTTCATGGACGCCGCCGATCTGACTCTGCTCTTCGCCGAAGAGCAGTGGCAGGGAGGGCAGGCCGAGTGGACGCCCGAAGCGACGGAGGAGATGCGCGACCGCATCCTCGAGCGGATGCAGGAGAAGACCTGCGACGAGTGGATGGAGCTCTTCCGCGCTCAGGGCAACATCGCCGCAGAGCCGTTCACCCCTACCCATGAGGCCGTCGACAACCTCGACATGGCCGCCAACGGCGACACGCTCACGCTGAACGATCCTGAACTCGGCCCGGTCAAGCAGCTCGGCCCGATCGCCCACCTGCGCGAGACGCCGGCGGAGATCGTCCGTCCCGCACCGGCGGTCGGAGAAGCCAACGGCTTCAGTTGGGCGTCGCGCAACGGCACAGAAAACGATGTGCCGATGTCCACGACACCGAACGGCGCGGCGCCCTCCGGTAAACCACTGGACGGCTTCACCATCCTCGAATTCGCCACCATCATCGCTACCCCGATCGGCGTCTCGATGCTCGCCGATCTGGGCGCGCGTGTGATCAAGGTCGAACCGATCGGCGGCGATCCCTTCCGCGGCATGGGCGCAGGCCCGCTGACCGGTCTGCTCGCATCCAAGACCAACGCGGCCAAAGAGAGCATCTGCATCGACCTCAAGTCTCCCGAGGGCCAGGCGATCGTCGCCGACCTGATCGCGCAGGCCGACGCCATTGTCCACAACTACCGCCCCGGCGTGCCCGACCGCCTCGGCATCGGCTACGAGACCGCCAAAGCGATCAATCCTGAGATCGTCTGGGTCTCCGCCAACGGCTACGGCCCCGATGCCCCCGGCGCGCGCCGCCCCTCGGCGCACCCGATCCCTGGCGCGGCCGTCGGCGGAGCGCTCTACCAGGCCGGCTCTGCAATGCCCCCCGCCGGTTGCGAGACCATCGAAGAAATCCGCGAAGCCTCGCGTCAACTGATGCGAGCGAACGAAGCCAATCCCGATCCGAACACGGGCGTACTGGTCGCGTCCGCGACGCTGCTAGGCCTCTACGCGCAGCGTCGCTACGGCGTCGGTCAGCAAATCTTCGTCAACATGCTCACCGCCAACGCCTACGCCAACCACGACGACTTCCTCCAATACGAAGGCAAGCCCTCGCGCCGCCAGGTCGACGGCGAGCTCTACGGCACCGCGCCCCGATACCGGCTCTACCCCGCCTCAGAGGGCTGGGTCTTCTTCGCCGCCCTGACCGACGAGGAGTGGTCGGCATTCTGCAACGGAGCTGCGCCGCAGCTCTCCGATCTCAGCACGGACGACGAAGACGCAATGACCGCCGCCATCGCTGCGGTCTTCGCCCAAGCCCCCGCCGCCGAGTGGGAAACCCGCCTCACCGCCGTCGGAGTCGGCTGCGTCGTCGCCGATTCCGGTCACGCAGGCCAGTTCTTCCTCCACGACGAACACGTCCAGGCCAACGAATTCGCTCCCTACGCCGAGCACCGGCGTCTAGGCCAAATCCGCCGCTGGGGAGCGCTCACGCGCTGTGCAGGCCGGCGAGACGGCTACGCCCACGGCGTCCTGGCCGGCCAAGAGACAGACGAGCTTCTGTCGGAGATCGGCAGAGGCGAAGAGATCGAACGGTTGCGATCGGAAGGCGTCGTCTGGTCGGAACCAGTCAAGCTGGCGTGAACGACCAAGAATTCCTCAGACGAGCGAGAAGGTACGCTCGCAGAAAACGGCTGCCTTACGAAGTTGATACGGAACGAGGTAAAGGCAGCCACTGGCAGTTCACCCTCGGCCCATACACGTCCACGATTCCGAGCGGTGAAATTCGCACTGGCACGCTGAACGGTATCCTGAAGAAGCTGAGGATCAACCGCGAGGAGTTCTGATTCATGCGCTATTCCTACCCTTGCCTGATCGAACGTGATGTCGAAGAATTCCAGGCCACGGGTCGAGAGGCGTATGTGGTGACCTTCCGCGATGTAGAACCTGCGATCACAGGGGGTTGCTCTTGGGCTGAGGCGATCGACATGGCGAGCGATTGCTTGGGTGTCGCCCTAGGGTTCTACGTCAAAGACGGCGAAATGCTTCCAACTCCCAGTTCTCCATTGAATGGTGAGGTCATGATCTCTGTCTCGCCGCTCGTCGCCGCCAAGCTGGCGGTCTACACCGCCATGCGCGAGCAGGGAATGTCGCCCGCAATGCTGGCTAAGAAACTGGATATGGACGACGAGAAGGTGCGCCGGCTGCTCGATCCGCGATACCGCACCCACATGACCACCGTGCAGCGCGCCCTGTCCGTGCTCGGACGCTCCTTGGTCGTGGAGGATTGCGCCGTCGCAACGCCGCCGGAGGCGGCGTCTTTCGCACGATCGGCCTGACAATCCGGCAAACCTCACCATCAACCTAGACTGCTCCTGTGATCGGAACAGGAGCCAACCCATGGGACTCAGAGGAGAAGCCGCCATCGTCGGCATTGCCGAGTGGAAACCCGAACGCCGGCCAACGACCCCGCCCATCTTCACCCTCGAACAGTGGGCCCAACTCACCCGTGAAGCCCTCGACGACGCCGGCATCGACCCCCGCGACGTAGACGGCATCTGCTGCACCAACATCCGCGAGTCGGACTCGTTCGTGCCCTCGACCATCGCCGAGTACTTGGGGATGCAGGTCAACTTCGCTGAGGTCGTCGACCTGGGTGGCGCCTCCTGCGCGGCGATGGTCTGGCGCGCGGCGGCGGCGATTGAACTGGGGTTGTGCAATGTCGTTGTGATTGGCGCGCCCTCCTGGCCCTCGCCCCGGCCTCCGCTTCCGCCCAGCGGACCGAGCAGTTGGCGCTACGGCGCGTCCTCCGCCAACTACGGATCGCCCCAGGCCGAATTCGACATCCCCTACGGCAACGTCGCCCAGAACTGCGGCTACGCCCAGATCGCGATGAAGTACGGCGCGGAGTACGGCTACGACGCCGAAGCGCTCGCCAAGATCGCCGTCGACCAGCGCGTCTCCGCCAACCACAATCCCGCCGCCGTCTTCCACCACGTGCCGATCACGGTCGAAGATGTGCTCAACTCGCCGATGATCTCCGATCCCATCCACATGCTCGAGATCGTGATGCCCTGCGTCGGCGGTGCGGCAATCGTGGTCGCGGGCAAGGAGTTCGCGCAGCAGTCGAACCATCGCCCCGCCTGGATCACCGGCTTCGGCGAGCGCGTCCTGCACAAGACTCCGACCTACGCCGAGGACCTGCTCTCTACCGCCCTGATCCCGGCTGCCGAGCAAGCCTTCAGCATGGCCGGACGCTCGCGCGACGAGGTGGACCTGATCTCGGTCTACGACTGCTACACGATCACCGTTCTGATGACGATCGAGGACGCGGGCTTCTGTCCGCGTGGCGAGGGTCAGCCGTTCGTGCGTGAGCACGACCTCTCGTTCCGAGGCGACTTTCCCTGCAATACGCACGGCGGGCAGCTTGGCTTCGGACAAGCCGGACTCGCGGGCGGGATGTCGCACATCACCGAGGGCGCGCGGCAGGTAATGCGGCGTGGAGAAGATCACCAGGTACCCGACGCCGATGTCGCCTTCATCACCGGCAACGGCGGTCTGATGTCGGAGCAGGTCGCCTTAATCCTGGAGGGCGACTAATGCCCGACCCGCAGGTCGATCGCCCGCTGCCCACGCCGATCCCGCGCACTCAACCCTTCTGGGACGGCCTGCGCGAGCGCAAGGTCAAAATCCAGTACTCCCCCTCCAGCGATCAGTGGGTCTTCTATCCCCGCTCGCACGCGCCGCTGACTCTCGAAGACGACCTGGAGTGGCGCGAAATCTCCGGGGAAGGCACGCTCTACACCTACACGATCGCGCGCCGTCCCACCGCCCCCGACTTCGCCGGCGACGAACCCCAGATCATCGCCGTGGTCGAACTGGACGAGGGTCCCCGGCTGACCTCAACTCTGGTCAACGTAGAAGAAGACGCGATCACGGTTGGCATGAGAGTCCGCCCAATCTTCGACGACCTGCCCGGTACCGAGACCACCCTCCTGCGCTATGAGCCGTTCGATCCGTAGCTGCGCTGTGTTCGCGCTCGTCCTCTTGCTGTTTGCAGCCTGTTCCGGCGAGGAGACGCCCAGCGGCAGAGAGCAAGCCGCTCCTGTGGCAGCCCAGGCGCAATCGGAGCAGCCGCAGCCAGCGCAGCCGGCTTCGGAGGAAGTTCGAGCGAGTCGGGACGAGGAGGCCGCTGATCAAGATCAGCAGGGTGCGTTCGAGCAGGCTTTGCAGCAATCACGGCTGGCGGAGAACGAGCAGCAATCGGGCGGAGAGATTCGCACCACGGTGCAGATCAGCACGGACGGTAGTGGCCGTGTGTTCGTTGCGCCGGGCGAGTTTCCGCTCTTTCTGTTCACGTTCGATCTGGAACCGATCCTGGACGAGTACCAATTCCAGCAACCCATAGAGTTGGCCGCGCTGCCTGACGGCTCGCTCCTGATCGCCGAGCAACGCGGTTCGATCACACGGTTCGTCGAGACCGAGGATGGAGTCGAACAGTTTGGCGTCCTCGATCTGACCGATGCGGTTCGCTTCGGTGGGGAAGAGGGATTGCTGAGCTTTGCGCTCGATCCACAGTTCGAATCCGATCCCTATCTCTACGTCTACTACTCACCGCGTGAGGGTGGACGCTCACGGCTGTCGCGATTCTTGATCATGCAAGGCGCGGCGATACCTGCATCGGAACTGGTGATCATTGAGATCGGTCAGCCGTACCCCAACCACAACGGCGGCGCTGTGCGCTTCGGGCCGGACGGAATGCTCTATCTCGGCATCGGCGACGGCGGCGCGGCGAATGACCCTCACGGACACGGACAGAACACCGAAACGCTGCTGGGCACGATCATCCGCCTCGATGTCAGCCGGAGTGACACGGCAGAGCCCTACCGCATCCCGCTTGACAACCCGTTTGTCGGTGTTGAGGGCGTCTTGCCCGAGATCTACGCCTACGGCCTGCGCAACCCCTGGCGAATGTCGTTCGACCTCGCTACCGGCCGGCTTTGGGTAGGCGACGTAGGTCAGAACGCGGTCGAGGAGATCGCGATCGTCGGAGCCGGCTCGAATCAGGGCTGGCGCGTGTTCGAGGGCGACCGCTGCTTCGCCAGCCAGGATCGCTGCGACGCACTCGAGGCTGTGCCGCCGGTCGCGGTCTACAACCACGACGAGGGCTGCTCGGTCACCGGCGGGGTCGTCTATCGAGGCAAGGATCGTACCTCTGCGGCGGGCGGGGACTCGATTCTGAGCGCAGTTGCACCGTACTTCTTCGCCGATTACTGCTCCGGGCGAGTCTGGGGTTTGTGGGAAGATCCCGACGCTGCGACGGGCTGGTCAATGACGGAGGTGCTCCATCTGGACGCCCGGATCGTGAGTTTCGCCCACGGCCCAGAGGGCGAAGTTCACATCCTCACATTCAACGGCCCAATCCTGAAACTGACGCACACGAGGCCGGGCTCCGTCAGCAGCGAAGCTGAGCCCGACTGAGCCACTACCCTGATTGCGCGGCAACGCTGCTGCGCCTACAGATCGGATCGCTCGATGACGACTTCACGAGCCTTCGGCAAGACCCCCGCCCCCGACGTTCCCAGTGGAATGACTTGGCTGAACTCGGGCCGGGAACTGTCGCTCGGCGACTTCCGCGGACGCCTGCTGATTCTGCACTTCTGGACCTACGCTTGAATCAACTGCCTCCACGTGCTTCCGCAGTTGCGGAAGATCGAGCGCCGCTACGCCGAGACCGTCCAGGTGGTCTCCGTCCACTCGCCCAAGTTCCCCACCGAGCGCGAGACCGAGAACCTGCGCCAGGCCGTGCTGCGCCTGCGGATTGAGCATCCCGTACTCAACGACGCCGACTTCGCCTACTGGCAGACCTTCGGCGCGCGCGCCTGGCCCACACTCTTCTTCATCGACCCGCGCGGCAACGTGATCGGCCTGCACGAGGGCGAACTGACCGAAGAAATGGTCGCGCCGCTGCTCGACGGCTGGCTCGGTGAATACGACCAGGAATCGCTGCTCACTCGCCGCAACCTCGGCCTGGTCCGTGAGACCGGACGCGAAAGCGCCCTCTCATTCCCGGGCAAAGTCGCCTGGGACGACGCCACCGGCCGCTTGGTCGTCTCCGACTCCAACAACGACCGCGTGCTGGTCGCCGATATCGACGGCAACGTTTCACTGGTCGTCGGCGGTTCGGAGGCCGGTTTCTCGGACGGTTCCGCAGCCGAAGCCAAATTCAACCAACCCCAGGGCGTCGCCATCAACGGCGACGCCATCTACGTCGCCGACAACGAGAACCACGCAATCCGGCGGATCGATCTCCCCTCTGGCGACGTGAACACGATCGCCGGCATCGGCGAACAAGCCCGACAGATGCCCTCAGGCCGCCCCGCCACCGCCACCGCCCTCAGCTCGCCCTGGGACGTCGCCGTCTACAACGACGATCTCTTCATCGCGATGGCCGGCGTTCACCAGATCTGGCGAATGCCGCTCAACGGACAGCGCGGCGAAGGCTCATTCGTGGGACCTTGGGGAGGCTCCGGCCGCGAGGGAATCGAAGACGGACCAAGAATGCGCGCCGAACTCGCGCAAGTCTCCGGCCTCGCCCCCGGACCGTCCGGCCTCGCCTTCGCCGACTCCGAGTCAAGCGGAGTACGAGAAGTGACCTGGGATCCCGATGGCCGAGTCCAGACCTTCATCGGCAAGACCGGCCAAGGCGGTCTCTTCCACTTCGGGGACGCCGACGGCGGCCGCTCCGTCGCCCGTCTCCAACACCCCCTGGACGTAGCCCGAGTCGGAGACGAGCTCTACGTCGCCGACACCTTCAACCACAAGATCAAGCAGGTCTTCCCGCTCACCGAGAATGTCACAACTCTCGTAGGTAGCCACGGATCCGCACTGGGCAACTTCAACGAAGTCCAGCTTGACGAACCAGGTGGCCTGACCAACGGCCCCGGCCGCTCTCTGCTCGTGGCTGACACGAACAACCACCGGATCGTGCAGCTCGATCTGGAGGCACGGCAAGGTCGGGAGATCGTGCTCAAACTGCCGTAGCGCAAAACTCTCCCCCCGCACCGCGGGGGAGATGTCGCGCAGCGACAGAGGGGGGTCTGGCTACCCGTCCCAATCCGCCCCAACGACAACCGCGCCACCTTGCATCACAAACACCGCCCCCCCAAGCGCGCGAATATCCGCCGCCGGATCCCCCGCAAACGCGACCAAATCCGCGCCATATCCCCTCGCCAACCGACCAACCTCTCCGCCAACGCCAATCGCCTCAGCTGTATCGCAGGTCATCAGCCGAATCGCGTGCCACTCACTCAGCCCGATGTCTTGCACGAACGCCCATGCCTCAGCGGTCGCGCGATTAAAGTCGGCGTAGGCCATGCCCATATCCAGCCCCGATGTGAACCGCACCCCTCGATCGCGCATATCCCGCACGATTGCCAAGCCCTGCTCACGCGGCGAGGGACCGCGCAGGTTCGGATTCCGACGCGGCGCGGCATCCCCGCGCTCGCGCGCTTCGCTGGCGAGCAATCCCAGGCCAATCGTCGGATTCACCCAGATGCCCTCGTCCGCGATCCGCTGCGCGAACTCGGGGTCGTAGTTGAAGCCTTCGGTCGGATCCTCCGACAGCCAGCGGCAGTGAATCAGATGTCGTACCCCGCCCTCCACCGCAGCGCGAATACCCGCCGCCGCATGAGTATGCGCCGCAACCTCAATCCCGCCGGAACGTCCCGCCTTCACGATCTCCCGGATCGTCTCTGGTGGATACTGCCGATCGCGAGGATTCGAGGTCGGCGTGAAGTTCCCGCCCGACGCCATCACCTTGAGCACATCCGCTCCTTGATCGACGTGAGTCTGCGCCATCGCCCGAACCGACTCCGGCGTGTCCGCCTCGCCGCCCCAAAACCAGCAGTGATCCATCGTCCGCGTGATCGGCGCGCCCGACGCGAGCAGACGCGGGCCCGGAATCACCCCGGACGCAATCGCGTCGCGGACGGCGAAGACGACCTCGTTCTTGGAGCCGAGATCACGCATCGTCGTCACGCCGCTGCGCAGCGCCAAGCCCACCGCGTGCGCCGCCCGCATCAACGCCGGTTCATTCGGCTCCTGAGAGATGATGTCGAAGGCGTCCACCCGAGGCGGACAGGGAATGTGCGTGTGTCCCTCCACCAGCCCGGGCAGCAGCGACACATCGCCCAGATCGATGATCTCTTCCCGCGGCGCGTCGGTGGCGGGAACGATGTCGATGATCTTGCCGTTGTCGACGCCTACCGCATGGTTCGGCAGCCAACCGTCCAGCGATCCGTTGGCGACTCTCGCAGCCCGATAGAAACGTCGCTCCGACGGCATCAGCGTGCTTCCCAGCTCGGACGACGCTTCTCTCGAAACGCGGACGGGCCCTCTTGCGCATCGGCCGTGCCACGCGCCACTCGGCGCATCGTCTCGCCAAACCGAATCGCCTGCACGAACGGCAACTCCTGTCCTCGGTGCGCCACCTCCTTGGTCGCCCGAACTGCGAGCGGAGCGCCCTTGCACAAGCGCTCCGCCAACGCCCGCGCCGCCGGCATCAGGTCGTCATGCGGCACGATCTCCCAGACCAACCCCATCTCCTTCGCTCGCCAGGCGTCCACCCGATCCCCAATCAACAGCAACTCCATCGCATAGTGCCAGCCGATCCGTTTCGGCATCCGGATCGCGCCCTGAATCGTGGGCACTCCGATCTGCACTTCAGGGAAGCCGAACTGCGCCCGCTCCGATGCGATCACGAAGTCGCAGGCCGCCACCATCGTCAGTCCAAAGCCCAGCGCATACCCGTTCACCGCCGCAATCGTGGGCTTCCAGATCTCCATCCCCGACTCCAGCGACGTTAGCGACGGTACCTCCCAGAACGAGTGCTCTTCCGGCGGAGCCGGAGACCGCAGGTCAGCCCCCGCCGAAAATGCGCGCCCGGCCCCCGTCACAATCCCGACCCAAGCCTCGTCATCCTCACGGAACTGCTCCCAGGCCGCGTTGAGATCGCCGCGAAGCTCGTGATTGATCGCGTTCAGCGCCTCCGGCCGGTTATACGTGATCGTCCCAATCCGCCCGCTGCGCTCATAGGTCACGGTCTCGCCCATGTGGCCTCCTGTTCTGGTGCACGGGTGTGAGGGTACTTCCGGTCTCGCTACAGTGGCTCCGCGCCTTCGCTGAGTATGTCGATGTAAGCGCCGTAGGCGAAGAGGCGAGCGTAGCTTCTCCCTGTGATTTCCCGAGCTATGCCCAATTCCGCCAGGTGCTCAATCGCAGAGGCTGCCGTTGGCCAAGACAAGCCTGTCCGCTCATGAACGTATTGAATCGAGATGACAGGGTTGCGTTTGAGGACATCGTGCGCTCGCAGCGCTGAACTGGCACGCCGTCCACCCAGCTCGATGCGTTTCCGGTCGGTATCGAACAGATCGGACAACCGCCGGGCAGTCCGCACGCCGTCGTCAGCAGTTTCTCGAACTCCGACGACGAAGAATTCCAGCCATTCTTCCCAGTTCCCCTTCTCTCGCAATTGCGACAACAGGTCGTAGTAGCGGGTGCGGTGTCGCTTCAGATAGAGGCTGAGATAGAGCAGTGGTTGCCGCAACACTCCTTCATTGTGCAGAACGAACGCGATCAATAGACGCCCAACGCGCCCATTTCCATCCAGAAATGGGTGAATGGACTCAAACTGGGCGTGCGCTAATCCCGCTCGAACCAAGGCGGAGATGCCGTCTTCTTCTACGTGAATGAACTGTTCAAGCTCGGCCATGCAGTCCTCTACCTCTGTGTGGGGAGGCGGAACATAGAGAGCTGTGCCAGGTCGCGTGCCCCCGATCCAGTTTTGAGAACGGCGGAATTCGCCAGGCAGCATCCCGCTCCCGCGACCACTGCGCAGTAGAAGACGGTGCATTTCGCGAATCAGACGATTACTCAGTGGGAATCCACCGCGAACTCTGTCGAGCCCATGTTCGAGCGCGGCGACGTAGTTGGACACTTCGGTTTCGTCATCGCCCCAGACGCTTGCTGCCCCCTTGAGCTCAAGCTCGAACAGATCCGACAGAGAGGACTGAGTGCCTTCAATTTGCGAAGAGAGCTGCGCTTCTCGACGGACATATGCATAAACGAACAAATCTGGGTCGGGCAGCAAGCGCGACTCCGAGTCCAATCGACCAAGTGCGATGCTCGCTCGTTCCAGTTTTCTTTGCATGTGGCTGAGGTCAAGAGGCGGTTCAGGCGGCAGACGCCTCGGCACGAATGCTCGGATCTGCTCATCTCCGACTGTTGTGACGTCGAAACGCCCGTTGTTTTCGCGCTCCATGCCGACACCTCGATTTCAAGGCTCGCCCATCGCCTTTGAATGAGCGTAGCAGCAATGCAAATCTAGTGCCTGAATATTGAATTGCTGTCCGCGCCTTTCAAAGTTCCGCCGCTGTTTTTGGAATCGGAAGTCTCCTCACCCACTCTGCAGATCGCCCAGATACCGCCCCGCAAACTCCGACAGCACCGCCTCCGCATCCGACGCCGGATGCAGATTCGCAATCGCATGATCGAAGCCGCGCCCCTTCATCTCTCCCAGCGTCTCCGCAGCCTCCTCCAGCGTCGATTCCGACAACACCGTGATCCGGTTGATCGCCAACTGCAACGCCGACGCATCCCGCCCGTTCGCCTCCGCCTCCGACTTCACCAGCGCCCAGTCCTCCTCCAGCGTGTCCAGCATCGCCGGATTGGCCAGATACCCGTCCGCAAACCGCCCCGCCCGCCGCAACTGGCGCGGATTGTTGCCCCCCAGCAAGATCGGCACCCGGCGCGGCGGCTGCGGACGGCAGTACCAGCCCTCGGTGTTGTAGAACTCGCCCGCGAAGCTCCCGATTTCGTTCTCCCACAGATCGCGCAGCACTTGCAGATACTCGTCCATCCGCGCCCCGCGCCGGTCGTACGGCATCGAGAGCGCCTCGAACTCCTCTTTCCACCAACCCACGCCCGCGCCCAGCAACAGCCGCCCGCCTGCGAGATGATCCAGCGTCGCCATGATCTTCGCGTGCAGCACCGGCGCGCGCATCGGCGCGACCAGCACCGCCGTACCCAACTCCACCCGCTCCGTCACCGCAGCCGCATACGTCAGCAGCGTCAGCGGCTCCAGAAACGCCGTCTCCGCCGGAATCAGGAAGCGCCCGTCCTCCGAGTACGGGTAGTCCGAGCCTTGATCGGGCCGCAGCACCACGTGATCAAACGTCCAGAGCGAGTCGTAGCCGTTCGCTTCCACTGCCCGCGCAACCAGGCTGATCTGCTCGGGACTAGCCGCCCCGCCGACCTGAGGAATGTAGACGCCGACCTTCATGATCCGCTCGTTTCACTGCTCCGAGGGGCGATACCCTCGGCAGATATGCCAAACACGCCGATCAGTATGCCCTACCAGCGCCAAACGCGGCGGATCGCGCTGTGAGCCTCGACGGTCCGCGCCTCGAACGGCCGCCCCTGCGCCGCCTCTTCGCGATCCGCGATTACCGCATCCTCTGGGCCGCTGCGCTCTGCATGATCATCGCCCAGCAGATCCGCTTCATCGCCATCCCCCAGTGGTTCCTCGACCAAACCGGCGCAGACTCCTTCACTGAAGTCGCCATCATCGGCGCCGTCCAGCTCCCGATCCAGGCTTTTGCCGTGCTCTACGGAGGCGCATTGGCCGACCGCTTCGACCGCCGCTGGCTAATGGCGGCGGCGAACGTTGCCGTCCTCACCATCCTCATCCTGGTCGCCGCCGCCGCCACCGCCGACATGCTCGAATTCTGGCAAGCCTGGGTCGCCCTGGGCGCGCTCGGAGGCCTCGCAACCTTCGTCGCGCCCGCCCGCGCCACGATCACGCCCCGCGTTGTCCCCCGGCGCTACCTCAGCGCCGCCGTCACCCTCGACACCAGCACCCAGATGGTCGGCTGGATCATGGGCGGCGTCATCGTGACCGTGCTCGCCCTGGCGCTCGACGCCGTTGGGATGCTCTGGGTTGCGGCCGGGTTCGCCGCCGTCTCCGCCGTCATGCCGATGCTGATCAAGACGTCCGCGCGCGCCGTCTCCGCACGCCAATCCACCGTCCGCATGGTGATCGAGGGCGCGCGCTACGTCGTTCGCCACCCGATCCTGCCCGGACTCTTCATCCTCGACTGGGGCATCACGATCATCTCCTACTACCGCGAGATTCTGCCCCTGATCGCGACCGGACTGTTCATGGCCGGCGTCGGCGCAGCCGGCGCGTTGGGCACCGTCAACGCCGTCGGTTCCGCCTGCGGCATGTTGCTGGCGCTCTTCCTCGTCAACTACCGCGCCAAGGGAATCATGGTCCTGGCCGCCTCCGCCGTCTACGCCGTTCTCCTCTTCGCTCTGGGCGCAGCCCCTTGGCTCTGGGCCGGCATGATCGTGATCGCCATGCTCGGCGCCGCCGACGCCGTCACCGTCGCTGTCCGCCAGGTCACCGTCCACCTCACCACTCCCGACGAGATGCGCGGGCGCGCCTTCTCCGTGATGGTCCTGATGGCCCAGACCGCCAACAACCTCGGCATTATCTGGGTCGGCTTCTGGGGCGACGAGATCGGCGTCGACAACACCTACTTCATGGGCGGCGCGATCGGACTCGGCGCAACGCTGCTGATTGGGATTCTGTGGCGCTCGATCAGCCGCTACCGCGCGCCCGATCATGCGCCCGATACCCTCGTCGGTTGAGCCCTGTGGTCCCCTCTCCCCCTGGGAGAGAGCCTGCCCCGCACTTGATGCGGGGGTTAGGGTGAGGGCCAGCAGGAAGCAGAGAATGGAAGCGTCGCATGACCTTCAGCGAAGAACTGATCGACTTTCTGGTCGAGCTGGCGAGCCACAACGACCGCGAGTGGTTCAACGCCCATAAGGACGACTACGAATCCGTCCTGCGCGAGCCGGCCTTGGACTACATCCGCCGGATTTCGGGCCCGCTCGCGGAGATCTCGCCGCACATGACCGCCTCCGACCGCAAGCAGGGCGGCTCGCTGATGCGCATCTACCGCGACGTCCGCTTCTCGCGCGACAAGTCGCCCTACAAGACCAACGTCGGCATCCAGTTCCGGCATGAATCGGGCAAGGACGTCCACGCGCCCGGCTATTACATCCACATCGCCGTCGACGACTGCTTCATCGGGGTGGGCAGCTACATGCCCGACCGAGACGCGCTCGCCGCCTACCGCCGCGCCATCGACGAGCACCCGCGCGACTGGCTCGAAATCAAGCAGCTGACCGAATCCGACGACTGGATGCTGGGCGGTCACGGCGACAGCCTCAAGCGCCCCCCGCGCGGCTACAAGGCCGACCACCCCCTAATCGAAGACATCAAGCGCAAGCACTTCATCATCACCCACTACCTCGACATCGAGGACGTGACCGCGCCGAACTTCGTCGACTACTCAATCGAGCGCTTCCGCGAGTCGAGGGAGTGGATGGCGTTCCTGACGAAGGCGATCGGCTTGCCGTTCTAGCGCCGAGTGCGGGAGACGCCCCTCCTGGAGGAGACCTGCGCGTAATCCCCATTTCCGTCATTCCCGCGCAGGCGGGAATCCATCCGGCTATCTGCTCAGCAAGTACGAAAACTGATCGAATCCCGACGATCAATGATCTACGCGCAGGTCTCCGGAGGAAGAGGGGGTTGGCCTACCGCTTGTGCAGGAGGCGGAGATAGCCGAGTCGCGGCGCGGCAGCGCAGACGTGATCGTCTCGCTCGGTCGCCAGGCCGGGCAGCGCCTTCCAAGTCCGCGTCTCGCGGTCGTAATGGCCGATGGCCGCGTCTGACGCGGCGACCGAACCTCGCGGCAGGCAGACCGTGAGCGGCGGGTCGAGCTCGCCCGAGTGGCCCAGCCACCAGATCGAGTTGAAGCCCCGCTCAGGATGTGGATAGATCAGCCAGAGCTTGACCTGCAACATCGCTCCGGCGGCGCTGAAGCCCTCCTCGATCTTCGCCTCGCGCACGCTCTGATTGGAGCTCTCGCGCCGGACGGAGGCGTAGACGGCGAGCGCCGTCCGGCCGACCAGCGGCTTGTCGAGCTGCTCGCGGAGCGCGGCGGGCAACTCGATCAGCCCGCACCGGGCCGGATCCGGCGCGACCGCCAGCGCGGGCTGCGGCCAAGCGCGTGGATCGTCCTTCTCGCAGCTCGAACCCCTGGCCGGGAACCAGATGTTGGCGCGCTCGGGCGGGGCACGGCCCGGCGCGTCGTCCTGCTTCGACAGCTGCGGCCAGGCGGTCGGGTTGCCGTAGTCGACCCTCGGACCGACATACTCCGTCTGCTCATCCTCCGTACGGAGATTCTGAGTCGGCGGGTCGAACGCGCGGTAGGCGTAGATCTTGTGGTTGCCGTCGAAGGGGGCCTCGCCGTCGTTGTTTGCGACCCACATAGTCGTGCCAATCGACCAGATGCCGGTCGGGTGATTATTGCCCGCCGCGCTCAGGGTGTGGAAGTCCTTGGACGAGTCCCTGGACTTGTCGGACATCTTGTACGCGTAAAGCTTGCGATCGTCATGGTCCACGACCCACATCGTGGCGCCGTCCGACCAGATGCCTCTGGGGTCGTTGTTGCCCGCCGCGCTCAGGGTGTCGAAGTCCTTGTCCGAGTCTCTGTCTCCGAGATTGTTGGACATCTTGTACGCGTAAATCTTGTCGTCCTCGTTGTCCGCGACCCACATCGTCTCGCCGTCCGACCAGATGCCTCTGGGTTCGCTGTTGCCCGCGCCGTTTAGCTTCCAGTATGAGAAATTCTTGGGTGAATCCTTGGACTTGTCAGATATCTTGTACGCGAAGATCCACGCGAGGTTGCGGTTTGAGACCCAGATCGTCGTATTGTCTGCCCAGATGCCTTGGGGATTATTGTTAAATTGGTTCAACGACGCTATGTCGATATCTTTGAGCGAGTCCCTGGACTTGTCGGACATTTTGTACGCGTAGAGTTTAATGTTGTTGGGGCCTTGTTGGTTCGCGACCCACATCGTGGTGCCGTCCGACCCGAGGGCATTGGGGAAGTCGTTGTGGGTGGACTGGCTCTTGTGGAAGGAGATGTCCTCGCCCGAGTGTCTGTCTCCGAGATTGTCGGACATCTTGTACGCGTACAGCTTGTCGTCTTCGTAGTCTATGACCCACATCGTGGTACCGTTCGACCAGATGGCGGTGGGCCATGGGTCGCTGCCCGCCGAGTACGTGTCGAAGTCCTTCGTCGAGTCCCTGGCCTTCGTTGACAAGTTGTAAGCGTAAAGCTTGTCGTCTCTGTTGTCCGCGACCCACATCGTGGTGCCGTCCGACCAGATGCCGGTGGGGTCGTTGTTGCCCGCCGCCTTCAGGGTGTCGAAGTCCTTGGACGAGTCTCTGGCCTTCGTTGACAAGTTATATGCATAGAGCTTCTCAAGGGCGTTGTCTGCGACCCACATCGTGATGCCGTTCGACCAGATGCCGTTGGGGGAATGGTTGCCCGCCGCCTTCAGGGTGTCGAAGTCCTTGCCCGAGTCCCTGGCCTTCGTCGACAAGTTGTACGCGTAGAGCTTGTCGTCTATGATGTCTGCGACCCACATCGTGGTGTCGTCCGACCAGATGCCGATCGGGGAATCGTTGCCTGCGGCGCCCAGCGTATTGAAGTCCTTTGACGCGTCCGCGAGCGTTCCTGTGGCCAAGTCGTACGCGTACAGCCTGTCGTAGTGATGGTCCGTGACCCAGATCGTCGTCCCGTCCGACCAGATGCCTCGGCCGTAATCGTTGTCCCGGGCGATCAAGGTGTCGAAATCCTGGTCGGGTTTGCGATCGCCCGGATCCTGCGCCGACGCCTGTCCGTAGACCGCCAACAGGCCGATCAGGATCAGCGCCGGCAGGATCAGCGTTGCCGCCCCCCGCCTCACTACCCCTTCACAGATCAGTGTGGAAACCGCGCCGCGCCGCTTCGGGCCCGCCGTTCGTGGACTCATGCCTGGTTCATCATCTAGTGCTGCCACAAGCAGCAGTTCACATATTTTGTGAAATATGCAATAAACTGTCTGAAACGACGTCAGGGAGGACGGCACTGAGGGCGTCGGGGAGTGGAGATGGGGACCTTCGCCCTAGCCCTCTCCCGGAGGGAGAGGGGATTATGGGGGCGCCCTCGCACCGAACAACGCCTCCGAAATCTGGACAAATCTAGCAGAATCTGAACACCTGACGCCGAGATTCCCGCCTGCGCCGGAATGACGGAGGTCTCGGAGCACGGGAAGCCCCCACTATCCTGCCTCTCGTACGTATCGATCAGGAGGACGCGATGAGCCAACAACGACCCGAACGCACCATGCCCCCCGTCGCACCCCCGCTCGAAGGCGACCCGGTCCCGCCCCCAGACAACGCCCGCTTCATCATCAAGCCCATCGCCGACCATCCCGTCAGCGTCGGCCGCAACATCCACTCGCGGCGCATGTTCACCACCGCCGAGGACCGCTTCGAGAGCTCCTTTCAGTTCGTCCTCTACAACGTCCTGCCCGTCGGCGAGACCAACGTGCGCCACATCCACGAGGACATCGAGAAGGTCTACTACTTCCTCAAGGGCAACGCCGAGATCGACTGCGGCCCCTGGCGCACGACGGCGACGGCCGGCGATTTCCTCTTCTTCCCAGCCAACATCGCCCACCAGATCTACAGCCAGGGCCCCGACGACCTCGAATTCATCGTCTGCGCCGCCCAGACCGTCTCCCAAGCGCGCGGCATGGACGACGGCGGCCTGATCGAAGGCGGCGACTAATGGCCGACCAAGACGCAACCGAGATCGTCTCCCTCGACGCCCTCCGACCTTTCGGCAAAGCCGTCTACGAAGCCTGCGGCGTCCCCCCTGACGACGCCGAGTTCACCGTCGAAATCCAACTCACCGCCGACCTGCGCGGAGTCGACACCCACGGCTTCCAACGCCTCGGCTGGTACGCCGGACACCTCCAAAACGGTCGCTACAACCCCACCCCCAGCCTCGCCACGCTCGCCGAAACCCCGGTCTCGCACGTCGTCGACGGCGACGGCGGCATCGGCCAACTCATCGTCGCCCGCACCATGCAGCGCACGATCGCCAAGGCCAAAGAAACCGGCCTTGCCCTGGGCGCCCTCCGCAACTCCAACGACTGGGGCATGGGCGCCTACTACCCGATGATGGCCGCCGCCGAGGGCTTCGTCTCCTTCTGCACCACCACCAGTGTGCCCACCCTCGCGCCCTTCGGCTCCCGCACGCGCATGACCGGCAACAACCCGATGGCCTTCGCCGCACCCAGAGCCTCCGGCCCGCCCGTCGTGCTCGACATGGCCCTCACCCCGGTCGCCCTCGGCAAAGTCATGCGCGCCCGCGCCGAAGGCCGCCCCATCCCCGAAGAATGGGGCTTCCTCGACCTCGAAGGACTGCCCACCACCGATCCCGAAACCGCAATGGGAGGCGTCATCCCCGCCTTAGGCGCCGTCTCCGCCTACAAAGGCAGCGGCCTCAGCCTCTTCATGAACCTGCTCGCCGGAGCCCTCCCGGGCGGCTACCACAGCCAGGACGTCAACATCGGCAAACGCGGCCAATTCCTCCTCGTGATCGACCCCGCCATCTTCGGAGACCCCGACGACTTCACCGCCAAAGTCGACGACATGGTCGAACAGATCAAGGCCGCCGACCCACTCCCCGACACCGAAGAAGTCTTCGCCCCCGGCGAGATCGAGCAGCGCGCCTACGACGAGCGGATGGAGGCGGGACACGTGATCTATCCGGCTTCGACGCTGCAGGATCTGCGCGAGCTGTCAGAGGAGATGGGAATCCCGCTAGAGGTTTAGCGCTCGCAGACGACTCCGTCGCCATCACCGTCACGAGCCGACGGTACGAGGTGGGCTGGGAACCCTCGGCCGTTCCCTTTGCTGCCTCGCTGGCGTTCGACGCCGGCCTTCTCCGCTTGGTTGCAAGACTCGTAAGTGACGACCCGTGGCGTATTGGCTGTTTCGGTGGTCAGCGGAGCGCCGTCGCCTGAAGCGTCTTCGTCGGGCGTCGTCAGCGGGCCGAAGATGAATTCGACCCGTTCGGGATGCTCGTCCAATCGCTCAAAGTCGTCCTCGCAGGTGTCCAGCATGGTGCGCAGCGCCTCTACCTCTGCCGAGTCCGCACTGAGCTCCCACTTCAACTTGACCGCAATCCAGTCATGAGCGTATTGACACCAGGCGCCGCGCAGCGGCGGTCGCCAACCGGCAGGATCGGAGTCTCCTTTGGAGCGATTGCTCGAACGCGATACCGCAGCGAGCGCTGCTTCAAGTTCCAGGTCATTGGCGTACGCGCGCTTCTGTTCAGCTGACCACAGCGCTGCTCCGGACCGATGCGCCTCCGAGAGCGGCACCAGGTGGTCGATGTCGATCTGGCTCGAGTGATAAACCTTCTCGCCGTCGAACCATGAGTACCACGCCCCGGATTGGGGTTGACAGCGATTATCGACGCCAGCAATCAGCACTGCTTCGGTGAGCAGTCCGATCTCCCTGACATCGCACTGGTCGCGGACCGGTTGCCACCCGTCCGGCATGTAGTCGTCTCGGTCGTAGCGCACACCCCGGATCGACTCACGCTCGACGGTGAGCTGAGAAATCAATACGTCGGTCGCTGAGGGCTCCTCCTGCTCGTCCGCTTCGGCGCCGAGCGAGGCCAGACCGATCGCTCCCAGGATTGCAAAACTCACCAACAAACCGAGGCCGAACCATCGAGCACGCACGAGAACCCCTCCAGCCTGAGGTATGGTACTAAGAACGAGAAGAGAATCAAATAAAGAACGACATCAAGTGGGGTACGTCAGCCCGATGCGCCCGCTATCCTGATCCCCGCATCGAGAGGAACTGAGCCGTGTCCAACATCATCTACTCCTGCGATTCCCATGTCGTCGAAGCCCCCGAAGTCTTCGATGGACTCGTCGACAAGTACGGCGACCGCGCCCCCCGCGTCGTGGACGGCTGGAAGGGCCGCGAGGGCGTCTACCTCGCCTGGCCCCAGATCGACTTCGCCATGCTCGTCGGACGCCTCGGCATCGCCGGCGCCAACCTCAACCTGCCCGAAACCAAAGAGAAAATGCAGCGCGGCTGGGACCTGATCAACCCAGGCGTCAAAGACCCCGTCGCCCGCCTCTCCGAGCAGGCCGCCGACGGCATCGTCGGCGAGGTCATGTACCCCTCGATCAACATGCTCACCTACATGGTCGAGGACGTTGAGGTCGTCAACGCCGTCTTCCAGCGCCACAACGACTGGATCCGCGACTACTGCTCCTACAGCCCCGAACGCCTGATCGGCGTCGGCTGCCTCACCCTGCGCGACGTCGACATGGGCATCGCCGAGCTCGAGCGTTGCGCCAAGATGGGCATCAAGGGTGTCGCCATCCCCTGCACCGCCCCCCGCGACCTGCCCTACTCCGACCCCCACTACGAACCCTTCTGGACCGTCGCCGAAGAAGTCGGCTTGCCCCTCACCATGCACATCTTCTGCGGCTCCGAGCCCGGCATGGGCCTGCCCAAAGAATGGGACGAGGTCGTCTCCTACACCCTTGCCCACTCCGCCGCCTGGAACACCATCTCCAACCTCGTCACCTCCGGCGTCTGCGAACGCCACCCCAACCTCAAGTTCGTCATGGCCGAGTGGGAGACCGGCTGGATCGCCCACACCCTCGAACGCTGGGACCACGCCTACTACCGCGCCCGCGCCGTCGGCCGCACCCCCGAGCTGGAGATGCTCCCCAGCGAGTATTTCCACCGCAACTTCAACGTCACCTTCGAAGACGACGCCATCGGCGTCAAAACCCGCGAAGGCATCGGCGTCGACAACCTCCTCTGGGGCAACGACTACCCCCACCACGACGCCATCTGGCCCA
This sequence comes from Dehalococcoidia bacterium, assembly GCA_963555985.3. Classification (GTDB taxonomy): domain Bacteria; phylum Chloroflexota; class Dehalococcoidia; order Bin125; family Bin125. The sequence goes on along the minus strand of OY820591.1, from coordinate 2,451,343 downwards.
ACAGCCGCGCCATCCTCGACGAGATCATGGAAGGCGTCCCCGAAGAAGACGTCAACAAAATGGTCTGGGGCAACGTCCAAAACCTCTACAACATCGACATCGCCGCCCTCCCCGTGTAGGAAGGCGCCGTCGCGGACAAAACACGCCAAACTCCCCCCCCCGCACCGCGGGGGGAGACGCCCCGAAGGGGCAGAGGGGGGGAGCCTCACCGTCCTCATCTAACGAACTGTCAATATCAACGAAATTGATCCCAAGTTGACAGTTCTTCGTCTCGGTGCACGGGATCGCGTCGACATCCTGTAGCGCCCCCTGTTACTGTCAATGTCAGCGAAATTGATCTCAAACTGACAGTTGACAGGACGAGGCCCGTGCGTCTGCCTGAGACCTCTCCTTCCCTCCCGGCGATGATGCGAGAGTTCCACCAGCTCGATGAGGACGCGCAACTGCGCCTGATCGACGAGTCCGACGCGCTAGACGCGAAAGGACGCTACCTCCACTGGGATCAAGTCCGTCGCCGCCCGCCGCCCGCTGGCTGGTCGCACCGCATCTGGTGGCTCGGATTCGTACTCGCCCGACGCACCGGACGCCAGCGACTGCCGCTGCTGGGCAAGGGTGGGGTCTCGTTCTGGTTCTGCAACGCCCCACCCGTCATGGAGGCGCTCCAACGACTTGATCGCGAGATGGCCGGTCACATCCTGCTCGATGAGGACGTGGTGAGCAGCGGCGAGAAGGATCGCTACTTGGTCAACTCACTGATGGAAGAATCGATCCGCTCGAGCCAGCTCGAGGGGGCGAACACGACCCGTCTGATTGCGCAGGAGATGCTGCGCACCGGCCGCCGTCCCCGCGACCAGGGCGAGCGGATGATCTTCAACAACTTCGCCGCCATGTTGCAGGTTGAGGAGTGGGCGCAAGAGGACCGCGCCGTCACCCGCGACCGGCTGCTGGCGCTGCATGAGATCGTTACCCTCAACACACTGAAGAGCCAGGCCGACTCAGGCCGCATCCAGGTCCCCGGCGAAGGCCGCGTTGCCGTCGTCTCCGGCGATGGCTCAGTCGTACATACTCCGCCCCCGGCCGAGGAGTTGCCGGAGCGAATCGAGCGGCTCTGCGCATTCGCCAACGGAGAGCTCGACGACCGCTACCTCCACCCGGTCATCCGCGCGATCATGTGCCACTTCATGATCGGCTACGACCACCCCTTCGTTGACGGCAACGGCCGCACTGCTCGCGCCCTGTTCTACTGGACGATGCTGCGCAACGGTTACTGGCTCGCCTCGTACTTGTCGATCTCGAACCTGCTCCATGCCGGGCCGAGCAAGTACTCGCGCGCCTACGAGTACGTCCACGCCGACGCCAATGACGCAACCTACTTCCTGGTTCACCAACTCAGAGTCCTGGAGCGGGCAGCCGATGGCTTGCGTCAATACATCGCCCGCCAGACCGAGCGGGCCGTCGCCATCGCGCAGGCGCTCAAAGACCTGCGTGGTCTCAATCATCGGCAAGAGCTGATCGTGGAACGGGCGCTCCGCCTCCCCTTCACCGAGTTCACCGTCGCTGGTCACCAGACCGAGTTCCGAGTCTCCTACGGTACAGCCCGTTCAGATTTGACCAAGCTGGTGCGGCGCGGATTCTTCGTCCGTAAGCAGGAAGGTCGCCATTACTACTTCCGCCCCGCCCCCAACCTCCAAGACCGTCTCGGCGGCTAGCCTGCGGAGTGAAGGAGCGAGCGATGGCATCGCGACGCGAGCAAGCGGGATTGCCAACACGTTCGGAGATGCTTCCGTTGGTGCTGGAGTTGCTTCGCTCTATGCCGATGCCCGTGCATCGTCTGGAGATCGGTGAAGCGGTCGCGGATCGGCTTCAGTTGACGCCAGAACAGTGCGCGGTGCCTGAGCCGGGACGCAACAGGAACCGTTCCTTCGTCTCTTGGCAATCCGAATACGCCTGCAACGACCTGAAGTGGATAGGCGTGTGCGAGCAGCCGGGGAAGGGTTTGTATCAACTTACTGAGCTTGGGCGGACAATCTCGGACGAAGAGGTCGCTCAGCGCCACCGTGAGCGCGGACGTCGGTATCGCAAGCGGCAGCAAGAGAGGAGCGACCCCGGCACCGCAGCGAGCGAGAGTGGAGGCGTCGGTGATGACGATGTACGGCCTTGGGAAGATGAACTCCTGGATCGGCTCATGAGCGCTTCACCTAAGGCCTTTGAGCATCTCACCGCCGCCCTCTTACGCTCAGCTGGATTCGACGACGTAGAAGTCACCGGACGCTCCAGCGACGGTGGCATTGACGGAATCGGCACCTACCGACCCTCCGGCCTGATCTCCTTTCACACCGCCTTCCAGTGCAAGCGCTACCAGGGCTCCGTCGGCGCAAGCGTCGTCCGCGACTTTCGCGGTTCATTCATCGGCCGCGCCGACCGCGGCATCATCGTGACCACTGGCTACTTCACCCGCGACGCTCGCGCTGAAGCGTCGCGTGCGGGGGCAAACCCGGTCGATCTGATCGACGGCGAAGCGCTCTGCGACCTACTCAAGGAACACCAACTCGGCGTCCGCGTGACGCAGCGAATGGTCGAAGACGTCACCATCGACGACGCCTTCTTCGAAAGGCTCAACCCATGACCCAACCCACCGTCGCAATCCTCCCAGGCGACGACGCCGCACCCGAAGCTGTCCATGCGACCATGACCGTCCTCCACGCCATGGAACTCCCACTCGCCTGGGAAATCCTCCCCGACGGCGCGGACTTCGCCCGCGACATGTCCCGACAAGAGGGTGAAGCGCTGGTCATCGACACCGCCGAACGCTGCGACACCGTGCTCTTCGGTTCCACCAACGGCCAGACCCCCGGCGTCGGCTACTTCCGCTGGGGCAAACAGACCTTCGCCAACGTCCGCCCGATCAAGTGGCGGCCCGGCTTCCGCTCGCCCCTCGCCCAGCCCGAGGGCATCGACTACGTGATCGTCCGCGAGAACCTCGAAGACCTCTACGCCGGCATCGAGGGCGATCTCTCCGAGGTCGCCGCCTCCGGCCTCGCCGACCGCCCCCGCTTCGGCGGCGTCTCCCGCACCCGCGTACCGGGCGGCTTCGGACACTTCGCCGACAACGAGGGCCGCTACGCGATCAAGTACTTCACCCGCGCCAACGTCGAGCGCGTCGCCCACTTCGCCTGCCAACTCACACAGCGCCGCAAGCAGCAGGGCTACGCCGGCAAACTCACCTGCTCCGCCAAGACCAACGTACTCTCCCGCACCGACGGCTGGTTCGTCGAAATCGCCGCCGAAGTCGCTGCCGGCTACTCCGACATCCAGTTCGAGTCCTACATCGCCGACGACTTCGCCCGCCGCCTCGTCGCCTCCCCCCACGACCTCGATGTCGTCCTCCTGCCCAACCTCTACGGCGACATCTTCTCCGACGAAGGCGCCGGCACGATCGGCGGCCTCGGCCTCGCCCCCTCAGGCTGTTTTGGCGACGACTGGGCCTACTTCGAGTCCGTCCACGGCACCGCCCCCGACATCGCCGGCCAACACCGCATCAACCCCACCGCCACCATGCTCTCCGCCGCCATGATGCTCGACCACCTCGGCCTCACCGAACAGAGCGCCGCCCTGGAGCAAGCCATCGAAACCGTCTACGCCGCCGGCCAACGCCTCACCCCCGACCAGGGCGGCTCAGCCAGCACCGAAGAGTTCGCAGAGGCGGTAATCGACGCGCTGTAGCAGTGTGCTGAAACAAACCCCGCTCCCAGGATCCGTCATTCCCGTGTTCCGCCACGGGAATCTCGCCGCGTTCTGCACCCACGCACCATCCTCAGACCACACGCCGCCACTGAACCGCAGTGCCGCTTACCGCGAGATACCCGCGCTTGCCGCGGGTATGACCACCTGGGTCGGCAATGGCGGGAGCGCATGGGAGTCGAACCCACCCGGGACGGCGCGGACCGCCCCGCAATAGTTTTGAAGACTAAGGGGGACACCGGTCCCCTTCCGCTCCCGTGCTGGTGAGGTTAGCCGACAGATCGCGGCCTCAGCCGAGAATCTCGCCCAGGTGGGGCGAGAGGACTTGTTTGAAGCGCAAGAGGCTTCGGATCATCCACTGCCGAGTTTCCTCCAGCGTTTCGTCGTCGTCGTCAATCGTCCCATCGCGCTGAATCTGGATTCTGCAAGCCTTCGCGTGCTCCAATCGATTCCAGGCGAGTGGATCATCAAGCTTCGCTTCGATTGCAGCACTACGCTCGATCAGGGCGTCGAATAGCGCTTCGTTTACCTCTTTGTCGGGCCGATCGATGTTCATTCCCACCGCTGCGACATCACCCTGCTGGAACGCCACACTCAGTGGCAAACCTGAAAATCCACTGCCGAAGTGCATCCAACTCTGTGGCTGCGCCTTCCTCGATTTGGTGAATTTGTGAGTCTCCCGCAGTTCGTCGATGAGGGGCTGCCAGAAATCGCGGTAGCGGCGGCGCTTGTCTGATAGTGCTCCATTCACGCTCGATGTGGACTCGCGCACTCCTTGTTTCTCCCAGTCGTTCGGCAATGCCACCACATTGAATCGGGCGGCTGGCGGGGAATCTTCGATTCGCCACGCTTCGACGGCGACGCCGAAGAAGGCCGTGTCCTCTCCGGTACGTCGATTGAGCCAATCGATCGCCGCCCGATGTTCCGGTCGGAACTCTTTCACGATCCAGACGAGGATGTGCGCGTCGTAGCCCGCTGCATAGGTCAGGAGCTTGCCAAGGTGATCGTGATTCGTACCGTCTAGCTGATTCTCGATCACTACGGGACGATCACTCGTCATGTCATGAGCGAGGATGTCTAGGGAGAACGTGCCGACCTCGGCCTCACTCGTTTTGACTTCCAGGTCGAGACCAAGAACATTTCCCAACTCTTCGATGTTGTCTGCCAACCAAGGGGTGAAATCGCTCGCTTCGTGCTGCCAGACTTCGCGTAGGTCCACCACCTCGAGCTTGCTCAACTCGACCATTTGCGCCCTCCCGCCAACAAGGACACTGCTAGCCTACCCCACATACAACTCCGCCCGAGCCGGCGCAATCGCATCATGCAGCGCCGACTGAAACTCCCCCCAACGCTCATCAAAGTTCGAGCCCCGAAAACGCAGATGCAGACTTGCCGTCTCCGCGTTCTGCGTCGCCGATTCGGTCTGCACCCCCCGCAGATTCGCTTGCAAAAACCGCAGCAACTCCCGCTCATGCTGGGCGTAGTCCGCCGCCGGCATCGTCACGATCAGATCGCGCCCTCCCGGCAGGATCCCGCTCAGCGACGTGCGCGAGAACAGCCACTGCAACAGCAGCACCACCGCGGCGATCCCCAGCAGCACTCCGATCAGCTCGTAGTTGTACGTCGCCGCCGCAATCGACGAACCAATCACCAGCAGCAGATATCCGATCTCGGCCGGATCCTTAATCGGCGTGCGGAAGCGCACGAACGAGAGCGCGCCCAACAACCCTAGCGAGAGCGGCAGCGAGAACTGGATCGAGATGAACAGCGCCGTAATCGCCGGCCCGGCCAGGATGAACACGCGGTGAATCCCCGCGCCCCGCTCCCAGTCGCGGTAGAAGGCGACGTAGAGCGCCCAGATCACCACCGACGCCGCCAGCGAGACCAGCATGGCGAAGACGAACTCTTCCCAGGTCACTTCCGAGACTGGACCGAGGAAGTCCGGCCAGCTGTCCATGAGCGTTCTCCTTCTGAGCGCCTAATCCGGTTTCGACACTCGCTAGGCGGTGCGAGCGCGGACGCCGCCGAGCAGTTGCTCAACCGCGAGCGCATACTTCGAGTGCGCCGTGCGCCGCAGCCCCAGGCGGCCGAGACTCTTGAGCTGCGGCGGCAGCGGGCCGGACGACTTCAGCTCCAAGACCGCCCCGCCCGGCAGCGGACGCCAGGCGGGACCCGGACGCGGCGGCGCGATCCGCACCTCGGTATCGAGCGAGACGCGCAATCCGCTCCCCCGCTCGCGCCAGCGCTCGCGCCGGTAGCGCACCAACGCCATCGGCTCGAAGCTGGGCGGCGTGGACGGGTCGAGCCGTTGCGCGAGTTCGCTCAGAGTGTCGCGGTCGGGCAGAAAGATGCCTTCGCCCAGCGCTTGCCCCTGCGCGGCGAGTCGCAGCCGCTGCTTGAACGAAACCGCCCCGTCGCGGCTCTTCAGCTCCAACCAGGCGCCCGCGAGCGGCTCGATCGGATCGCCGTACCAGCGCAAGCGCAGCTTGTGCTTGGACATCTGTCCGTCCGCGGAGTCCCAGTACGCCTCCAGCGCGGGCGTGTCGAAGTAGCAAGACGTGATCACGCCCGTCGGGTACTGCGAATCGGGCCGCAACCTCGCATTGAGCCAGGCCCGTAGCATCCCCGCCCGCGCATCGCTGACGGGATACTTGCGCTCTTCGCGCGTATCGGAGCGGGGTTCAGGGCGGCGCGGAGGCGGCATGGCGGCAGGCTAACTTGGGGTTAACATCCAATCCAGCAGAGAGCCGGAGCGTCGGAGGCGGCGGCATGAACCGAAAGGCGGCGCTGGCGGCGTTGATCGCCGTAGCGGTCGTGGTCGCTGCCGCCGTCCTTGCCGCCTCCGGCGACGCACCCCCGCCGCGCACGATCGACGCAGCCGAAGTCCCCACCCTCGGTGCCGAACAGCAGCGCAGCGACCCGCACAACATCGTCTTCGACCTCGACACCGTCCGCGTCTACGACATCCAACTCTCGGAAGCCGAACAGGCCAAACTCGACGCCGATCCTACCGCTGAGCAATACGTCCAAGGTTCAGTGATCATCGACGGCAAGACCTATGGCCCCATCGGGGTGCGCTACAAGGGCTTCTTCGGCGTCCTCCGCCAGTGCTTCTTCACCGGTGAAAACACCTGCCCCAAGCTCGCCTGGAAGCTCAAGTTCAATCACTACGAACCGGCCTTGCGTTTCTACGGCCTCAAGCGTCTGAACTTCCACCAGATGAACGGCGACGAGGCGCAGATGCGCGAAGTGCTCACCTACCAGGTCTTCCGCGATGCCGGCGTCGCCGCCCCGCGCTCGGTCTTCGCCCTACTGCAACTCAACGGCGAACCGCTGGGCCTCTACACGCTCACCGAGGACATTGACGACCGCTTCATCGCCGACCGCTTCCGCGACGGCGGCAAGGGCGTGCTCTACAAAGAAATCTGGCCCGGCAACATCGAGCGTCTCCCCGCCTTCTCGGATTCCCTTGAAGGAGCGATCGCACGCGGGCCAATCGATCCATCGGGCCTGCAAGCCTTCTCCGCAGCCCTCGTCGAGGCGGAGAGCAGCGATGATCCCGCCCCAGCCGTGTTCGCGGTGATTGAGGAGTACGTCCAGAACATGGACGCACTCTTCAGCTATCTCGCGGCCGACCGCTTGACCGACAACTGGGACGGGATCGTGGCCTGGTACTGCGTCCCGGTCTGCGGCAACCACAACTACTTCTGGTACGAAGACGCATTCTCCGGGGGCTTCAGTCTGATCCCCTGGGATGTCGAGCACACCTGGCGCTCGCCCAGCCCAATCCGTACCTACTACGACATGCCCGACTGGGACGATCTCCACCGCACCTGCCGTCTGCGCAAGGTCTTCTGGGACATCGACGCTCGCGCGCCGCACTGCAATCCGGTCATCAACGCGCTGGTTACGCAGGGTTGGGAACCCTATATCGAAGCGTCGCGTTGGCTGATGGAGGATGTGATCACGCTTGAAGAAATGCACGAGCGAGTCGACAAGATCACCGCCCTGATCGAGCCGCACGTGCTGGCCGATGAGAACGGTCCGGGCGAGCAGGCCTGGCGAGCCGCCGTGAAGCTCCTGCACGACGAAATCGACGACCGCTGGCAGTACATTGCCGACAAGATCGCCGCCTGGGACGAGAACGAGGAGACACCCTCGGATGGCTGACCTGATCCTCCGCAACGGCACATTGATCGACGGTACCGGCGCGACCCAACGACCGGCCGATGTGGCGATCACGGGCGATCGCATCACGGCGGTCGGCGATCTGTCGAGCATGACCGCTGAGCGCGACATCGCTGCCGATGGCCTCACCGTCGCGCCGGGACTGATCGACACCCACGCGCACTCTGACGGCGTACTGCTGCGAGATCCGATCCACGCGCACGGACTCGCTCAAGGTGTCACGACCGAGTTCATCACCCAGGACGGCCTCTCTTACGCATTGCTCTCAGACGAACATCTCGACATGTACGGCCGCTACCTAGCCGGCCTCTACGGTCCGCCCCCGCAGGGACTGGACATGTCCACGATGGCGGCGTTCCTGAGTCACTACGACGGCAAGGGCTGCAACGTCGCCGCGCTCGCGCCGCACGGACCCGTCCGGCTCGAAAGCGTCGGCTTCGCCGATACCCCACTGATTGGCGATGCGCTGGCGAACGCCCAAGACCTGATCGCGCAGAGTATGTACGAGGGCGCGCGAGGTTTCTCGACCGGTCTCTCCTACTACCCCAACTCCTATTCCGACACCGACGAACTGGTCGCCCTCAATCAGACCGTGGCCGAACGCGGCGGCGTCTACGTCACCCACATTCGCAACCACAACGACGACCGCGCCCCCGACGGCAGCGGCATCGTCGAAGCGATGAACATCGGCCGCCGCTCCGGAGTCAAGGTGCATATCTCCCACTACCGCACGTTCCCGAGTAACGCCGGCGACCTCGATTCGATCATGTCCGAGGTCGATCGCGCCAAGGCCGACGGGGTCGACGTGACGCTGGAGTGCTACCCCTACGCCGCCGCCGCGACCGTACCGGGCTACTTCCTGCGCGGAGAGTGTCACGTCGGCGGTACCGACCGCCTGATCAAGCGCGCCGCCGACCCCGCCTGGCGTGAGCGGATGATTGATTCGTTGGTCAACCTTTTCCCCGGCCGCAGCGACGCAGCCGTCTGGACTTGGATTGGCGCCGACGATCTCAAGCAATACGAAGGCAGATCGTTTGCTGATGCTGCTGACCTGATGGGAGTCTCGGTCCCGGAGATGATGCTCGAAATCATGCGCAGATCAGGCATGGCCTGCGGCTTCCGCGACGCGATGCCCTCGAGTCCGGCCCTGGCTCGCCAGGTCGAAGCCGACATAATCGACCTACTCTCGCGCGACGACTACATGGTCGGCTCCGACGGCATCCCCTTCGCCGACGGTCTGCCCCACCCCCGCGCCTACGGCACCTTCCCGCGCATCCTCGGACGCCTGCGCCGCCGCCTCGACGCACCGCTGGAGCACCTGGTCCGAGGCATGACCTCGCTCCCCGCCGAGCGCTTCAGCCTGACCGACCGAGGCGTCGTGCGAGAGGGCGCGTATGCGGACTTGGTGGTATTCGACGCTGAGACGATCACCGATACCGCGAACTTCGAGGATCCGCGCACGCCGCCGGTGGGCATTCCCTACGTATTCGTCAACGGTCAATTGGCTGTTGAGCAGGGGCGGCCAACGGGAGTGCTGGCCGGCCAGGCGTTGTAGAGCCTGTTCACATCGTTCTAACCGGAAGCTGCGAAGAGCATTGCCGAAGCGTCAATCTCTGTCATTGCCGCGCTCCGCCGCGGCAATCTCGCGGTACAGGCGACGACGGTGCAGATAACAGCGAGATACCCGCGGCAAGCGCGGATATGACGGAGCTTTGGTTTGTGTGTCGGTCTTGGGGAACTGGGGACGATTCGACGGAGTCTCGCAAACTCACTCAACTACCCCATCAACGATCAACTGCTGAAACTCTTCCTCCGAGTAGCCGCACAACTGCCGATAGACGTACTCCGAATGCTGTCCCAGGAGCGGCGACGGCGACGGTTTCGGCGGCGGCGTCTCGCTGAGGCGCCAGGCCGGACTCTCGTATGACACCTTGCCGATCACCGGATGCTCGCTCGATTGCCAGTGTTCACGATGGGCCAGCTGCGGATCCTCGTGCGCGTCCTGCACGTTTGCAGCTCGATGGGCGGGCACGCCCGCCGCTTGCAGGGTTTGTTCCACTTCGTCAACGGTGCGCAGGCGCGTCCACTCGCAGATTGTTGCGTCCAGGCTGTCTTGCGCAGTCAGCCGCCCTGCCGCCTCGCGCAGGTTCGCGTTCTCCAACCAGTCGTCGCGTCCCAACGCACCCGCGAACGCGCGCCACTGCTGATCGCTCGTGATCGCAATCGCTACCCAGCGGTCGCCGCCGCGATCATCGTCGGCGCAGGGATAGACTCCGTGCGGCGCGAAGCGCAGATCGCGGTTGCCGAGCGGTTTCGCCACCCGGCCGGTATTCAGCGCATCCAGCAAACCCGCATCCAGTACCAGCGTCGAGGCCTCCAACTGCGACATGTCGATGTATTGTCCCTCGCCGGTGCGGCGGCGATGATCGAGCGCGGCGAGGATGCCGATCATCCCGACATGGGTTGCGACCCAGTCCGTGTAGGCGACGCCCGTACCGACTGGCAACCGATCCGGCCAACCGGTGACCCCCGTAATGCCCGCCGTCGCTTGCAGCGTGAGTCCAAACCCTCGGAAGCCTGCGTGCGGACCCGTCTGACCCTCCATCGACATCGAGCACATGATCAGATCGGGCCGAATCTTGCGCAACTCCTCGTAGTCGAGACCGATCCGCGTAAGAAACCCGGGCGCAAATGACTCCGTCACAATGTCCGAGACCGCCACCAACCGCTTCGCTACCGCCACCGCCCGCGGATGCTGCAAATTCAGCGCCACCGAGCGCTTGCCCCGATTGAACTTGGCGAAGTAGGCAGAACCATCAATCGAGCGATCGCCAGCGGGACGCGGCCCGCCGGCGCGGAACGTATCCGGCCGCTTCGACGACTCGATCCGAATCACCTCAGCCCCGTGAAACGCCATCTGCATCGTCGCGTTGGGACCAACCCCAACCCAGGCAAAGTCGGCGATGCGGACGCCCTCGAATACGCGCGCGCCGGGAATATCGTTACTGGTCATTGACTCACGACGAGTTCGCTTCAGTGGCCTTAGAGGTGCGCAGCGGGTAGCCGGCGCAGTTCGTGCTCTTGCATGTCGATCTCGATATTGAGCGACTCCATCGCCCGTGCGCCGAGCAGCGGTTGAGCGTCATCGGCGGCGAAGACCGCGTCGACGCCGCTGCGTCCGCCCATCAACTCGAGCCGAATAATGCCGACATCAAGGCTGACTTCGCTGCCGTCGGCCAAGCGGTACGCACGGCGCTCTTCCGGCTCAATGCCGATGGCTTCGAGGTGTTTGCGGGGTACGACGCAGTCGATGGCTCCAGTGTCGATCAGGAATTCGCCTTCCCAGCGCCGCTCAGGCTGAGCCGGGTTGCTCACCGCCGCTGTCCTGAAGATGGCGCCCATGGACATTCCTCCGTTGGCCTCACCCTAACCTGTCCTGTCCCCGAGTTGTGGCGGCAGGTGTCAGCCTGGCAAGGTGAGGGTCAGCGACGCTGAAACTGGGGCGGACGCCGTTCGGCGAAGGCGCGGGCGCCCTCGCGAGCATCCAGCGAGTTGCGCAGCAAGGCCTGGTTGCGCTCTTCGAGGATCGCCTGCTCTTCCGGATCGTTATAGAGCGCCGCGTAGATCGCCTGCTTGGTCAGTGTCATCGCCCAGGGCGCGTTGGAGGCCAGGCGATCAGCGAGAGCCAGCGCTGTCGGCATCAGTTGGTCGTGCTCGACGACCTGGTTGACGAGCCCGAGTTCGCGGGCACGGTCCGCATCGATCGGATCGGCAAGCCAGAACGTCTCCAGCGCCCGTGAATGCCCGATCAACCGCGTCAGCGTCCACGACGCCGCCCAATCCGGTCCCAGACCGATCCGCATGAAGGCGGGATGCAGCCGCGCCCGTTCCGACATCAGCCGCAAGTCGCAGGCCAGCGCAATCGCGAACCCCGCCCCCGCCGCAGCGCCGTTGATTGCCGCGATCACGGGAATGTCCAGCGCCTGCAACTCCGCCGCCAAGCCGTAGCGCAGTTGCGTCGAAGCCAATCCAGGCTGTCCTTCCGCCGCCACCCGAGCCTCCCGGTTCGACAGGTCCGCGCCCGAGCAGAACCCGCGCCCAGCGCCGGTGATCACCAGCGCCCGCGCGTCGGCGTCGCGGCTCAGGTCGGCCGCCAGTTCGCGCAGCCCCGCGCGAATCTCCTCGGAAAGCGCATTGAGCACCTCCGGACGGTTGAGCGTGGCGACAACCACTCCATTCGAACGGCGTTCGATCAGCAGATGTGCTTCGGACATGGCGGATCCTCCCTTGCGCTCAAGCGCGGTTGCGGCGAGCAGCCTCAAGTTCGGCGACGATCTCCGCGCTGTGTTGACCAACACTCGGAGCCGGTCGCTCGCGCCAGGGCGTGACCGGCGTCTTCAACGGCGCACCCGGCGTCTTCAGCCGACCCAGAACCGGATCATCAACCTCGGTAAAGAAGGCGCGCGCGTTGAGTTGAGGACTGTCGACCAGATCCTGCATCGTGTTGACTGGACAGATCATCACCTTGTGCTGCTGTCCGCTCTCGTAGAGGTGCTGCGCTCCATGAGCGGCGAAGAACGTCTCGAGCTCCGACTCGAGCTCGGCGACCTCCTCGTCGCTCGGGAGTTGCGTACCGGCAATCGAGATCCCAGCCCAGAAGTCGGGATCGAAACGCGGTTTCGCGCCTTCCGCCGTCATCCAGCGATGCAGCGCCGGAATCGAGGCGGGCACGCGCACGAAGGCGACATAGCCGTCCGCGCAGGGGTAGATGATCCGCGTCGCGCGATCGGCGAACGCCCGCGCGCCGCCGGCGCGTTTGGTGACGATGCCGTCCATCTCCCAATAGAGCCGCGCATTGCCCAGCGTGTTCGCCATCGCCGCCTGCATCGACACATCCACGTGCTGCCCCCGGCCCGTGAGGTGACGCGCATGAAGCGCAAACATCGCCGCCGAACCAGCGTTCAGCGCCGTGATGTTGTAGGCCTGCTCCACCGACGGTCGCAGCGGCGCGCGATCCGGATCGCCGCAGAGCGAGCTGAGCCCGCCGGAGACGTGCCCAATCAGATCCGACGCGGCCCACATCGACTTGGGTCCGCTCTGCCCGAATGGGGTGATCGAGACGTAGATCAGTTGCGGAGCACGCTCCGCGACGTCAGCGAAGCCGAGACCTTTCGCCGCCAGCGACCCCGGCGCGTCGGACTCGAAGAGGAAATCGGCCGTCTCGCAGAGTTGCAGCAGCCGCTCGCGGTCGGAGGGATCATCGAGCTCGAGCGTGAGCGAGCGCTTGCCCGCATTCATCTGCGCCCAATAGAGCGAGTGCTCGCGACCGTCGGCCGTAGCCACCATCGGTCCGCGCCGTCGCGTCGGGTGTCCCTCGGGCGGTTCGACACGGATCACATCAACGCCCAGCCCCGCGAGCACACGGGTAGAAAGCGCTCCGATCTCACGGGTCAGGTCGATTGCGCGGTACGGACTCAGCGCCGAATGCGTCATGGACATGTGCGGCAGGTTACGCGATGCGTTCGTGTGGGCGATCTTCCGTGTATCGTTCACTTTTCTGCTGTGTGCGCTGAGGCGCAAGGCAATGCGCAGATAGAAACACGCTTGACTGGGAGCTCTGACAGTGATTCGCGCGGCCATCATCAACGTCACCGGCTATGTGGGAGCGGAACTGGCGCGTTTGCTCGCCCAGCATCCCGATGTGGAGATCGTCTGCGTCACCGGACGTTCCGAGGTGGGCAAGCGTTTGCCCCAGGTCTTCCCCCACCTCTGGTCGCTCGACTTGCCGATCGTCGCCGATGTGGACGTAGAAGTGGATGTGGTCTTCTCCGGCCTGCCGCACGCGGCGGCCGCCGAGCGGCTTGCGCCGCTGGTCGCGCAGGGCGTGCCCGTCGTAGACGCCTCCGCCGACTTCCGCCTCTACGACGCCGAGACCTACGAGCGTTGGTACGGCGAACACCCGACGCCGCAACTGCTCGCCGAGTCGGTCTACGGACTGCCCGAACTGCACCGCGACGCAATTGCCGAGTCTCGCCTCGTCGGCGTACCGGGCTGCTATCCCACCTCCGCCATCCTCGCCCTCGCTCCGATGGCCGCCCAGGGCTGGCTCGACGGCCGCACGGTCGTGGACGCCAAATCGGGCGTATCCGGTGCCGGCCGCAGTCTCAAGCTGACCTCTCACTTCTCCGAGGTCGACTCGTCTTTTTCGGCGTATGGATTGTCTGGCCATCGTCACCACCCGGAGATGGTGCAAGAACTGAGCGCCCTCCAGGACGCAGCCAACGCGGATGCCGAACTCGGCGTCACCTTCGTGCCCCATCTCGTGCCAATGACGCGCGGCATTCTCGCCACCTGCTATCCCTCAGTCGCCGACGATGCCCTTCCTAGCGACGTTGACGAGCGAGTCGGCGTCCTCCGCGAGACTTACACCGAGTACTACGCCGATGCGCCCTTCGTCCACATCACCGAAACACCGCCCTCTACCAAGCAGACTCTGGGCGCCAACACCTGCCTGCTCTATCCAACGGTCGATCCTCTGAGCGGTGAAGTGACTGTGATTTCGTGCATCGACAACCTGGTCAAGGGCGCAGCTGGCGGCGCAGTGCAGTGCTTCAATCTGATGTTCGGCATCCCCGAGACCGTTGGTCTCAGCAAGATCGGGGTTTACCCATGAGCGGTGCGAACCTGTCCGAGAACCCGGTGGCCGAGGGTGCGGTCACGCGGGCGCAAGGATTCTCCGCCTGCGGCTTCACCGCCGGCATCAAGGAGTCGGGTCTGCCCGATCTGGCGCTGCTCAGTTCCGATCGTCCCGCAACCGCCGTTGCCGTGTTCACGCAGAATCAGTCCTCCGCAGCGCCGGTACGAGTCAGCAAGGCGCACACGGCTTCGGGGATCCTGCGCGGAGCGGTGGTCAACTCCGGCAACGCCAACTGCGCGACCGGCGATCAGGGCGTCGCCGACGCGCGCGAGATGACCCGGCTCGCGGCAGCGCGGATCGGCTGCGACGCGGAGGACATCTTCGTCAACAGTACCGGCGTGATCGGTCACTACCTGCCGATGGACCTGCTCCGCCTAAGCATCCCCCAGCTCGAACCGCGCAGCGACGGCGGCGGAGATTTCGCCCGCGCGATCATGACTACTGACACCTTCGTCAAGCAGGCGGTCTCGGAGTTCGAGGTCGGTGGCATCACCTACACCGTCGGTGGCTGCGCCAAGGGCGCCGGCATGATGCATCCCGATATGGCGACCATGCTCGCCTTTTTCACGACCGACGCGCCCATCGATGCAACCGATCTCGACGCCTGCTTCCGCCACGCCATGGACCGCTCGATCAACATGGTCACCGTCGACGGGGATACCTCGACCAACGACTCAGCCGTGATCCTCGCCAATGGCGCCGCCGGCGGCGAGACGCTCTCAAGCGCAGGGCTGGACGCATTCGCGGCTGCGCTGGCTGAGGCGTCAATCCCGCTCGCCCAGATGATCGCCCGCGACGGCGAGGGCGCGACCAAGCGAATCTCGATGACGGTCTCCGGCGCGAAAACCTGGGAAGACGCCCGTGATGTCGCGCGCACCGTCGTCAAATCGCCGCTGCTCAAGGCCGCCCTGAGCAAGTACGACCCCAACTGGGGCCGCGTCCTGATGGCTGCGGGCTACGCCGGCGTGACCTACGAGTTGGAGCAAGTGAAGGTCTGGATCGCTGATCTGTGTCTCTTCGACGGAACCGCCACGGGCGTGCCGGACGCCGAAGCGTCCGCCGCCACCCAGGGCGAGGAGGTCTTCCTGCGCATGGATCTCGGCCAGGGCGACGCCGAAGCCACCGCCTGGGGCTGCGACCTGACCGAGGAATATGTCCGCTTCAACGCCGACTACGTGACCTAGCCGGTGCGCCGCGAGTGCCAATCGCGAGTGCTACGATTGCTCCACACTGGCGCTGTCGGCTGCGGCGACGATGACGACCGCGCCAGATGAGGAGTGGCATCATGGCAAAAGCACTCGTTTCCTCTTCGCAGGAACTGGAGCAAGCCGCCGCTCCAGGGCCTGTTCTTGATGGGGAGATAGAACCGGAAGCCATATCCGAGATCATTCGTAGGGTCGAACAGATGCGGCGGGGCGAGGACACTGTGCTCTCCAATGAGGAAGTGTTGCGCGATCTGGATCCGGATCTCGTGCGAATTGCTGAGCTCCTCGACGAATTGCCATAGTGGATTTCGAGATCGAATGGACGAGTGACGCGCGTCGTGAATTCGACTCGCTCTTGTCTCAACCTGGTATCGATAAGCTCTTTGTCCTCAAGGCAGTTGCCGGACGACCGCACAGCGAGTGGCTGAAGGGGCGCCATCTTCGACATCCTGCACTCGCTGGACAAGACATCCGAATGCTTGATAACGGCAATGTGGGCTTGGTTTACGCTCTGTTTGAATCTGAGGAGCGAGTGAGAATTCTGGCAATCTTGAGAAACAGGCCTGCGTAACTCCGCCCTACTGCAACGGCAGCGGCGGCTGCCACCACGACGGCTTCCCGCTCACCTCAATCCCCGACACCCACTTCACCCACTGATACCCCCGCCGACCCGGCGCGACCAACCGCAGCGGATACCCATGCCCTGCTGACAGCGGCTCGCCCTCCACATGAGTGGCCAGCAACAGGCGCTCCGCCTCTCCGATCGGAAAACGACGGCTAAACCCGGTCACCGACTCGATCACCACGCTCTCCGCCTCGTCCCCGGGCGACGCCAGCGCCAACACCTCTGACAACTGCACTCCGCTCCAGTCCTGCACCGTGTACCAGCCGCCTGTGCAATCAAGCGTCGCCGTCGCTCCATGCTGAGCAATGCTTCTGAGTTGCTCATAACTCAGACTCAACTGCTTACCAACCTCTCCGCTCACGCGCAGCTGCCAAGCGTCGCGATCAATCCGCTGCCGCGAATCGAACAGCCACTGCGTCACCGGATGCGCGTTGCCCTGATGCGATGCTCGTTCACGCGATCCCGTAAAGCGCGGCGCCTGCCCCAGCGCCGGCGCAGCCGCGCGCGCCGTCCCCCAGAGCGCCAATCCCGTCGCGCCGACTGCGAACAGTCGTAGTGCGGCGCGGCGTGAGCTGAAGTCGGAGATGCGAGGATTGCGCGGCCAACGCACCGCTGCGTGAACGATCAGCGGCACGGTAATCGCCAGTCCGAGCGCCGTATGAATCACGAGCAGTCGCACGTTGCCGTAGCCCGGCAGGTCAAGGCTCCCGCGCCCCATGAACGCCCACAGCGCTCCGGTCAGCAGCGCGCCGATGAAGATCAGAGCCAGGACGACCGGCGCGACCGACCAGAGCCCCGCGCCCCGGCGCGCGAACGAGCGCACGATGATCCGCCGCTTCCAGACGGTCAGCGCGACCAGCGAAAATCCGGCTACGCCGTGCAGCCAGAAGACCCAGGCCCCGTTCGGCCCGCCGATCGTGAAGCTGACCAGCCCCGAAATCAGCTCGAAGCCCAGCAGGAACAGAATCGCGTGATTGGTCGCGCGCGCGCTCACACATCCGACGATACCCCCGCGCCGCCCCGGATGCGGCTGTGAGATAGGCTGCGCGTATGCCTTCCTCCCCGCGATCCCAGCGACCAATCGTGATCAAGATCGGCGGCTCTACCTTGGGCGAGCATGACACCTCGCTCTCCGATTGCGTCCGACTCTGCCGCGAGGGACGCCAGGTCGTGATCATCCACGGCGGCGGCGCAGCCGTGACCGATTGGCAGCGCCGCTTGGGCGCCGAAACCGAATGGGTGGACGGGCTGCGCGTGACCACGCCGCAGTCCTTGGAAGTGGTCGTCGCAGTACTCTCGGGCCTGATCAACAAACAGCTCGCTCGTCAACTGCTCGAACTGGGCGCGCCGGCGGTCGGGCTGAGCGGCGTTGACGGCGCGACGTTGCGTTCGCCGATCAGCGGCAGACTCGGCTTGGTTGGAGAAACACCGCGCTGCGATCCGACCACGCTGACCCGCGTGCTCAACGCCGGCATGTTGCCCGTCCTCTCTCCGGTCGGAGTCGCGGAGGACGGCTCAACGATCCTCAACATCAACGCCGACGGCGCGGCTGGCGCGGTGGCGGCGGCCCTGGGCGCAGACGAGTTACTCTTCCTGACCGACGTTTCGGCAGTGCTGGACAACGAGGACGAGCCCATTCATCGCTTAACTGCCCAACAGCAAGATCAGCTCACTGAGTCCGGTGCGATCTCCGGCGGGATGCTGCCCAAACTGCGCGCCGGGCGCGAAGCGCTCGCAGCCGGCGCGTCCGTGCGCATCATCGACGGACGCGAGCCGGGCGCCGTGCGCGTCGCCCTCAACGGCGCCGAACTGGGAACGGCGTTGGTCTGATCATGCAAATTGAGACGATCCGGCAGATGGTTTCCGGCGGCTGGCGCAACGGCGACGACGCGCCCCGCGACGTGCCTCCCTCCGACGAAGGCCGTTCCGGCGACCTCGGCCCGCCCCCGCCCGTCTTCCGCGAAGGCCTCGGCGGAGGCGGAGGCTTCGGCGGCGGTGACGAACCCCCGCCCTACACCGCCGCCGAGGGTCAGCCTCCTCAGCAGCGCCGCTGGTGGCCGCGCATCGTCGCGATCGGCTCTTCCATCCTCGTCCTCCTGATCCTGCTCAACATCGGCATCGACATTTACGTCGACCGGCTCTGGTTCGGCAACATCGGCTATCGCGGCGTCTTCGACCTGCGCGTCGTCACCCAGGTTTGGCTCTTCGTCGCCGGCGCCGGCATCGCTCTGGTCGCGTTGGGACTCACCCAAATCGTCGCCTGGCGAATGCCGGTCGACGCAGTCGCGCCCGCCGTCGACGATCCCGGCCTGCTTCGCCTGATCCGCATCATCTCGCTCGTCGCCACCCTCATGCTGGCGATCATCTTCGGCTCGGTCGCCGCCGGCAACTGGGAACTGATCCTGCAATACCTCAACGCCAAGCCGTTCGGCATCGAAGACCCGCAGTTTGGACGCGATGTCGGTTTCTACGTCTTCGACCTCGAGGCCTTGCAGTTCATGAAAGGCTGGGCCACCGGCGTCGCCATCCTGGCGATGCTGATCACCGCCGCCGTCTACGGCATTCGCCTCATGCTCCACCGCGGACAGGCCCGCTCCACCTTGGGCGTGCGCATCCATCTGGCGTTGATGATCGCGATCGTCATGGGCCTGTTCGTCTGGAGCTACTGGCTCGCGCGCTTCGAGCTTGCCCTCAATCCGGGCGGATTCGTCTTCGGCGCCACCTACACCGACGACAACATCCGCGCCCCCGCCCAAATCGTGAAGATGGTGGCCGGCCTCATCGTGATCGTCGGCGTGCTCTCCTGGCCCTTCCACGAGCGCCTGCGCGCCGCCGTGATCCCGATCGTGTTCTTGATCCTCGTCAGTATCGTCGGCGCTTCGATCCTGCCCGCCGCCGTCCAGCGCTTCACGGTCGAGCCGAACGAACTCGAACGCGAAACCCCCTACATCGAGCGCAACATCGCCGCCACCCGCGCCGCCTTTGCACTCGATCGAATCGAGGAGCGCGAGTTCCCCGCCAACGATGCGGTGATCGGCGATGATCTCGCGCTCAACCCCGAGGCGCTGAGAAACGTGCGCCTCTGGGACCATCGGCCGCTCAACGACACCTTGAACACGATCCAGACCATCCGCCCGCTCTACTTCTATCCCGACGTCGATGTCGATCGCTATCGCATCGGGGATGAAGAACGTCAGGTCTTCCTCGCCGCGCGTGAGCTGTCGCAGGCCAACTTGCAGGCCAACCAGCAGGGCTGGGTCAACAAGCGGCTCCAGTTCACCCACGGCTTCGGGATCGTGATGACCCCCGTCGATGAGGTCACCGTCGCCGGCGAACCCGTCTTCTGGGTCTCGAACATCCCGCCCGAAGTGACTGCGACGACCGACAGCGGCATGCTTGACCTGGAAATCACCGAGCCGCGTATCTACTACGGCGAAGTCACCGACGCCTACGTGATCGCCGACACCGACACCGAGGAGTTCGACTACCCGCTCAGCGGCGGCGACAGCGCCACAGGCAGCACCGAGAGCGTCACGAACCGCTATGCGGGGCAGGGCGGGATCGAACTCGGCGGCTTCTTCCGCCGTCTGGCCTTCTCCTGGTCGTTTGGCGACGCCAACATCCTGATCTCGGGTTCGGTTGACGGCAACAGCCGCATCCTCTTCCGACGCCTGATCCAGGAGCGCGTCCACACCCTCGCGCCCTTCCTCCAGCTCGACGCCGACCCCTACATCGTCGTTGGACGTGATGGCCGCCTCTACTGGATCCAGGACGCCTACACCGTCACCGACCGTTACCCCTACTCGCAGCCGCATGGCAACGGCAACAACTACCAGCGCAACTCGGTCAAAGCCGTGATTGACGCCTACCACGGCACGGTCGACCTCTACATCGTTGACGACAGCGACCCGATCATCCAGGTCTGGGCCGATATCTTCCCCGAACTGTTCAAGCCGGCCGATGAGTTCCCGGCCGATCTTCAGGCGCACTGGCGCTACCCGCAGGACTATTTCCAGGTCCAGGCCGACCAGTACCTGACCTACCACATCGAATCGGCCCGCGGCCTCTTCAACCGCGAAGACCTCTGGGCGATCCCGCAGGAACTCCTGCGCCAACAGCAAATCCCGGTCGAGCCCTACTACGTCACCCTGCGCCTGCCTGAGCAGCCTAAGCCCGAGTTCCTCCTGATCTTGCCCTTCACCCCGCGCAACCGGCTCAACTCGATCGCCTGGATGGCCGGACGCTCCGACGGCGAGAACTACGGCAAACTCTTCGCCTTCCGCTTCCCCGCCAACAAGAACGTGGACGGACCCGCCCAGATCGAAAACCGGATCGATCAGGATGTCGCCGTCTCCCGCCAATTCACGCTGTTAGGCCAGCAGGGAAGCGAGGTGATCCGGGGCAACCTGCTCTTCATTCCGGTTGGCAACTCCTACGTCTACGTCGAACCGATCTATCTGCAAGCCGAAAACGGACGCTTCCCTCAGCTCAAAGGCGTGATCGTCGTCAACGGCGACACGATCGCCTTCGAGGAGACGTTTAGGGACGCGGTCGCGGTCGCGCTCGGCAACCGTTCCCCCACCGGCCTGACCCTGAGCGACGCGCCCAATGAAGAATCGGCGGACATCGCCCAGCCGGTCGAACGCGAACGCGAACCGGAGGAACCGCAGACCGAGGAGGAGCAGGCCGCCCCAATCGAACTCAGCGGCGATGCCGCCGAGCTTGCCCAGCAAGCCCAAGACGTCTTCGAAGAAGCTCTCGAACGCCAACGCGAAGGCGACTGGGCCGGCTACGGCCAGACAATCGAGCGCCTCGGCCAAATCCTCGAACGCCTCAACCAAGCCACCGAGTAATCGCGCCTGAACCATCCCCCTCACTCCCGTGGTGCAGCGGAAGAGGTCGCGCAGCAGCCTGCCCACGCCCCGATCCCTGCCCGGACACGAGCGCTACTGTTGACCTCACGACGCTCCCCGCGTCGCACGCGGATCGCACCGCCCCCAACCCGATAGACGCTCCGCAGCGCCTAACCTAGCCTTGCCCTACTTGGAGCGCTGCTTCCCGACCGCCGATGGAGTCTGAATCATGCCCACCACCGCTGAGCGCGAGTCCGCTGTCTTCATGATGTCCGCGGGCCGTTTGCCCGTCACGCTGGTGCGCGGCGAAGGCTCCAAAGTCTGGGACGACGAGGGCAACGAGTACCTCGACTTCGTCGCCGGCATCGCCGCCGACAACCTCGGCCACTGCCACCCACGCATCGTCGAAGCGATCCGCAACCAATCCGAGACCCTGCTCCACGTCTCCAACTACTTCTACACCATCCCTCAACTCGATCTCGCCGACGTCATCCTCGAACAGTCCGGCATGACCCGCATCTTCTTCTGCAACAGCGGCGCCGAAGCGACTGAGGGCGCGATCAAGATCGGACGCAAGTGGGGCCAAACCCGCCGCGACGGCGCCTCCGACATCATCGTCATGGACGAAGCCTTCCACGGACGCACGCTCGCCTCCGTCAACGCCTCCGGCAATCCCCGCTACCGCGAACCCTTCGGCCCGCTCGACGGTTTCGTCCACGTTCCCTTCAACGATGTTGAAGCAGTGCGTGAAGCGGTTGGCCCGCAGACAGCCGCCATCCTCGTTGAACCCTTGCAGGGTGAGGGCGGCGTCAATGTCGCCGGCGACGGCTATCTCGCCGCCCTCCGCGACATCTGCGACGAGCACAACCTGCTCCTGATGCTGGACGAAGTCCAGACCGGCATCGGCAGAACCGGCAAGCTCTTCGCCTGGCAGCACGAAGACGTCCAGCCCGACGTCATGGCTCTCGCCAAAGGCCTCGGCAGCGGTGTCCCCATCGGCGCAATCGTCGCCAACGAACGCGGCGACATCCTCGAACCCGGCGACCACGGCACCACCTTCGGCGGACAACCCTTCACCACCGCCGTCGCCCTGGAAACGCTCCGAGTCATCATCGAAGAGGACATCCCCGCCCAGGCTGCCGCCCGCGGCGAGCAGCTCACAACCGGACTCCGCGCGCTCGAAGACCGCCATCCGCTGATCGACCACGTGCGCGGCAAGGGCCTGCTGATCGCTGTCGAACTGACCGCCGATGTTGGCCCCGCGCTGGTCACCGCAATCCGCGAGCGCGGCCTGATCTGCAACGTGGTCAAGCCAAACGTCCTCCGCCTAGTGCCGCCGCTCACGATCTCCGAGGCTGAGATCGACCAGGCGCTCGCCATCATCGACGACGCACTCGGCGCAATCGCCGAGTAGCCGAACAGACCGAACCGGGCCGAACGCGCTCGCACAGGATCAAACGAACCCGCACAGAATCGAACAAGGCCGAACAGACCCGAACAGGACCGTACGGCCGAACACACACATAGGGGAGAGCACGGGTGGCGACACGCACACAGGATCGGCGGGTAGTACTCGCGTACAGCGGCGGCCTCGATACCTCGGTGGTCACGCGCTGGCTGACCGAACGCGGTTGGCAAGTCGTCTGCATGACCGCAGACATGGGCTTCCTTGAAGCCGACGAAGACCTCGAAACCCGAGCCAAGGCGGCTGGCGCAATCGCCTTTGAGATGCACGATCTGCGCGACGATTTCGCCCGCGCCTTCTGCTTTCCCGCGCTCATGGCCGGGGCGCTGTACGAAGGCCGCTACCCGCTTGCCACAGCGCTCGCCCGACCATTAATCGCCAAGACCCTGGTCGATGTCGCCCGCCGCTACAACGCCACCGCCGTCGCCCACGGCTGCACCGGCAAAGGCAACGACCAGGTCCGCTTCGATGTCTCCGTCCAGGCCCTCGCCCCCGATCTGCGCATCCTCGCACCCGTCCGCGAATGGGAGTTGACGACCCGCGAGTCGGAGATTGTCTACGCCCAGGCCCACGACATCCCGA
This sequence comes from Dehalococcoidia bacterium, assembly GCA_963555985.3. Taxonomy (GTDB): domain Bacteria; phylum Chloroflexota; class Dehalococcoidia; order Bin125; family Bin125. The sequence goes on along the minus strand of OY820591.1, from coordinate 2,427,987 downwards.
TCACGGTCAGCGTCGACAAGCAGTACTCGACCGACGAAAATCTCTGGGGCCGCTCAATCGAAGCCGGTCCGCTCGAAGACCCCTGGGTCGAACCTCCGGACGACGTCTGGGATTGGACGATCAATCCCCAAGACGCCCCCGACGAACCCGAATACCTCGAAATCGGCTTCGAGCGCGGACGCCCCGTCTCCCTTGACGGCGAAGAAATCGAGCCGGTCACCCTGATTACCCGCATCCACGAGCGCGCCGCTGCCCACGGTGTCGGACGGATCGATATGGTCGAAGACCGCCTCGTGGGGATTAAGTCCCGCGAGGTCTACGAAGCGCCCGCCGCAACCACCCTGCGAGTCGCCCATCAAGCCCTCGAAACCCTCACCCTCAGCAAAAGTCAGCTCCGTCTCAAGCACCGCCTGATGCAGGATTACGCCGACCTGATCTACGAGGGCCTCTGGTTCACCGCCACCCACCAGGATCTCGCCGCCTTCACCGCCTCCATGCAGCGCCACGTCAGCGGCCGCACTCGGATCAAGCTCTACAAAGGCCAGGCCGTCGCTGTCGGCGTCGAGAGCGACTGGAGTCTGTACCAGTATTCGCTTGCCACCTACGATGAGGGCGACGTGTTCGACCAGACTTCCGCCGTCGGTTTCATCGACATCTGGGGTCTGCCGACGCGAGTGCAGGCGCAGCAACAGCTGCTCAAGCAGCCGGGCGGTCCGCTTGATGTCAGCTCTGGCCGCATCGACTGAGTGGAGCGGGAGACTCGTATGACGACGGATGCGTCGGCGACGGTAGTAGTCGAATACGAAGGCCCGGCACCGACGGCCGGCGGCCCGGACGCCGCCGACTTCCACATTCGGCGCGAAGGGCGCGGCAGCCTGGAGTGCGCCCTCTATCTGGCTCTGGACGCCAAGCAGCGCTTTGAGGCGGCCTGCGGGCCGCTCTCGGAAGCGCAGACCCAAGCGCTGCTGCGAGCAATCGCCGGCGGACTCTATCCGGCCTTGATCGCCGACGGCGTAGAGCCGCCCGCAATCATCACCATGCGTGCAACCGATTTCGACGACGAACAGTTCGAATACACGATCACCGCAGCAGGGTTGTCAAAGCTGGATGCCGGCGACTAGCGACCCGTACCCCAACGCTCTCCCGGAAGAGACCTGTGCGTAAATCAAAGCTCCGTCATACCCGCGCTTGCCGCGGGTATCTCGCCGTGATCTGCGCCGTCGTCGCAAGCACCGCGAGATTGCCGCGGCGGAGCGCGGCAATGGCGGAAAAATCGACTTACGTGCAGGTCTCCTCTGGGAGAGAGCCTGCCCCGCACTTGATGCGGGGGCTAGGGTGAGGAGTAAGCATGGCTGATACAGATACCCAACGGCTCTGGGGCGGACGCTTCGACGAAGCGCCCGACGAACTCGTCCAGGCCTACACCGCCTCGATCACTACCGACCTGCTCCTCTTCCGCCACGACATCGATGGCTCTCGCGCCCACGTGCAGATGCTCGCCAGGCAGCACATCATCGACAACCGCGAAGCCACTCGCATCCTCGGCGGCCTCGATCAAATCGAAACCGAGATCGAAGAGGGCGGCTTCGAGCTCAACCACGAACTCGAAGACATCCACACCCACGTCGAGGCCCGCCTGGCCCAGATCATCGGCGCAGACACCGCCGGTCGCCTCCACACTGCCCGCTCCCGCAACGACCAAGTCGCGCTCGACACCCGCATGTTCGTGCGCGATGTCATCATCCAGGCAGCCGGCGCGCTCCGCGGCCTGCAAACTGCCCTGATCGAACTGGCCGAGCGCAACTTCGATGTCTACCTCCCCGGCTACACCCACCTCCAGCGCGCCCAACCGGTGCTCTTCGCTCATCATCTCCTCGCCTACGTCGAAATGTTCGACCGCGACGCCGAGCGCCTGGTCGACTCCTTCGCCCGCGCCGACATCATGCCGCTCGGCAGCGCTGCCCTGGCCGGCGCCGCCTACCCGCTCGATCGCGAGGGCGTCGCCGACGATCTCGGCTTTGAGCTGATCTCCCGCAACAGCATGGACGCCGTCTCCTCCCGTGATTACATCCTCGAATTCATCTCCAACGCCGCGATCTGCATGGTCAACGTCTCCCGCCTCTGCGAGGACGTGATCCTCTGGAGCTCAGCCGAGTTCGGCCTGCTCCAATTCGCCGACGCCTTCACCACCGGCTCCTCGATCATGCCTCAGAAGCGCAATCCCGACGTCGCCGAACTGGCCCGTGGACGCACCGGCAAGGTCATCGGACACCTGACCGCACTGCTCACCACCCTCAAAGGCCTGCCGCTCGCCTACAACCGCGACCTCCAGGAAGACAAATCCGGCCTCTTCGACACCGCCGAAACCCTGATCGGCACCCTCCACGTGCTCACCCGCGCCATGCTCACCGCCCGCGTCGACGGCGACCGCGCCCGCGCCATGGTCGACGACGATCCCTTCATCCTCGCCACCGACTACGCCGACCACCTCACCCGCAAGGGCGTCCCCTTCCGCGAAGCCCACGGCATCATCGGCGGACTCGTCCGACTCTGCGAGCAGCGCGGAATCAGCCTCTCCCAACTCACCCTCTCCGAACTCCAAGACGGCCATCAAGCCTTCGCAGCCGACGCCGTAGGCATGACCGCGGAAGCTGCCTTGGCCGCCCGCGATCTCCCCGGCGGTACCGCCCCCAATCAGGTCCGCATCGCCCTGGAGGAAATGAAAGAGCATCTGGGCTTACAGGAAGCTCCACCGCCGCCGCCCGCCGATCCGCCGGAGCCGGAGACCGGCCCCAGCCGCGCCGCCCGCCGCGCCGCCGCGCGCGCCGCAGCCAAAGACGAGAAGCGCCGAAAAGGCCGCAAGTGAGCCGCCCCAACATCCAACTCGCCCCCTCCATCCTCAGCGCCGACTGGACTCGCCTCGGCGAACAGATCCACGACGCAGAAGCCGCCGGCGTGGACTGGATCTCGCTCGACGTAATGGACGGAAACTTCGTCCCCCCCATCACCTTTGGCGCTCAAATGGCCCAGGCCGTGCGCGGTCTCACCGCACTGCCCATCGAAGCCCACCTCATGGTCGCCGAACCCGAACGCCACCTCGACGACTTCATCAACGCCGGCGTCGATTGCGTCACCATCCACATCGAATCCACCCGCCACCCCCACCGCCTCCTGCAACAGATCCGCGCCGCCGGACGAGAAGCCGGCGTCACCCTCAACCCCGGTACCCCTCTCACCGAACTCGAAGCCGTCCTCCCCGTCTGCGACCGCATCCAGATCATGAGCGTCAACCCCGGCTGGGGAGGCCAAGCCTTCATCCCCGAATCCCTCAACCGCATCCGCCAAGCCCGCGCAATGCTCGCTCAAGCCGGACGCCCCGAAGCCCTGGTCGCCGTAGACGGCGGAGTCAACGAGTCCACCATCAACCAGATCGTCAATGCAGGCGCAACCTGGCTAGTAGCCGGCTCCGCCATCTACAACAACCGCGAATCAGTCACCGAAGCCGTTACCCGCCTCCGCCAAGCCCTATCCGCCTGAGCGCGTCGAAGGAAACTCTCTCCCTCAAGGAGACCTGCGCGTAACCCCAAAATCCGTCATTCCCGCGCAGGCGGGAATCTCGAACCTCCTAAGTCCGAAGCTGCTTCCTTATCTGGTCGTACCACCGACCTCACATCGTGCGATCCGCGCCCTCACACTCACAGCGCCTTCTCATACACTCGATACACCTTGTTCACCTCCGCCCGAGTCCGCGCCAACTGATGATTCAGCAACCGGTTGTCCTCCAACACCCAGCCCAACTCCGCCCACTCATATCCGTGCGCCCGACCGCGCACATGTACTTCCGCCGTCAGCATCACCCCAATCTGCGCGAACTCCCGAATCCGCCACTTCGGACGCACCCCTAGCAGCATCACCCGCCCGCTTGTCGGGCTCCGACGCAACCGCCAGAGCAGCTTCGCCCAACCGAACGGGAACAGCCGCCCGTCAATATCCCGCGCGCACTCATTCAGATTCGGAATCGCGATCACCATCGCCGCCGGATCGCCGTCGATCTCGATGATCGCTGTCAGCTCCGGATCCGCGAACTGCACCAGATCGTCCGCCAGCCGATCCGCCTCCTCCGGCGTGATCGGCACCGAGCCCCAGTTCTCCGCCCAGGACTCGTTGTAAATCTCCGCCGCGATCCGCACGTCACGCCGCAGCGCTCGTTTCTCGAACGACCGCACCCGCACACGCGGATGCGCGTGAATTCGTTCCCACGCCCGCTGCCGCCGCTCCTCCAACTCTGAGTCGACCGGGTACCGATACGCCCACAGGTCTTTGACTTTGCCGTAGCCGTTCGCCTCAATCAGCTCGGGAAACCAGCGCCGTCCGTGCGGCATCGCCACCATCGGCGGCGTCTCGAAGCCCTCCACCAGACAGCCCGACTCATCGTTGATCGTGAAGCTGAACGGCCCGCGCGCGAAACTCGCGCCCCGCTCCCGAAGCCAGCGTTCGGCAGCCTCGAACAGCGCCCGCGCCGCTTCAGGATCGTTGAGGCAGTCGAAGTGCCCGAAGAACCCCGCCCGTTCGCCCCACTTCTCATCGTGCAGCGGATTGATCTGCGCCGAGATCCGGCCAACCGCGCGCCCGCCTCGCTCGGCCAGGAACAACTGCGCCTGGCCGTATCGCAGGAACGGCGTCTTGCCCGGATCCAGCCGCTCGCGTTGAGCGCGGCGCAGTGTCGGAATCCAGTTCGGATCGTCCGCGTAGACCGTCCAGAGCACATCAATGAACGGCTCGGCCTCACGGCCGAAGCCAAGTTCGTGCACCTGGACCTGGTCGGGGCCCGACAAAGACCCGGCAGCGTCTACCAGCGGCGCTCTCGTCCGCCGCCGCCGTAACTGTCCCGACGCCCGCGATCGGTGTAGCGCGGTTCGCGGTCGTCACGGTAGCCGCCACCGCCGCGCTGGCCGCTCCCGCGATCCTCTCGATAGCCGCCGCGATCGTCGCGGTAGCCGCCCCCGCGATCCTCACGGTAGCCACCGCCGCCACCGCCGCCACCGCCGCGATCGTCGCGGTAGCCGCCGCCACCGCCACCACCGCCGCCGCGCGGTCGCGCTTCGTTCACCCGCAGTTGGCGACCGTCTAGGTCGGCGCCGTCCAGCGCGGTGATCGCGCCTTGGGCCTCTTCGTCATCCATGTCGACAAAGCCAAAGCCGCGCGAGCGACCGGTGTCGCGATCAACCGGGATCACGCAATCTTGCACGACGCCGTGCTCGGCGAACAAATCGCGCAACTCGTCCGTGGTGGTTCGGAACGGCAGGTTTCCGACGTAAATTCGCATCTCGTTCAGTCTCGGTTCCGTGGTCTGCAGTGCGGTCTCGAAAATAGTTCGGCGCTTCGGACAAATGCCCTCACGCCGTTGGGCACAAGTCGTTAAGGGATGCGCGGACGCTTCGTCCGCCGGTCTGGGTCAGTGAGGGAGCGGTCCGATCCGATCTGCGGCAATTCCCGTGGCGCTTACGCCGCGAGCCGCTTCATCATGGTGCGCAGGCAGCCAGTGCAGACGTTCAGACGTACCGTCTTACCGTCAATCGTCAGCTTGTGGCGGTGCACGTTCGGCTTGAAGGTCCGCGACGTGCGCGGCGCCTTCCGCTTCCAGCGACCGGAGTGCTTGTGCCGGATGTTGCGTCCGAAACTCGTCCGCTTCTCGCAGAGATCGCACTTGCCGGCCATCGCCACTGCCCTTGTACGCGCTTGCGCGCCCTGCTCTCCGAGCGCGTCTGCGCCGTATCATACCAGTACCCCCCGCGCGGGCAACGATACCCACGCCACAACCGCGCCGCGCCCTTGAGGATGAAACGATGACCCAACCACAGAGCGCAAGCGAACACGCGCTGGACGGCGAGGCGATGCGCCGCATGATCGCCGGCGCCGCCGGCTGGGTCGCCCTCCATCGTGAGGCGCTCAACCAGATCAACGTCTTCCCCGTCCCCGATGGCGACACCGGCGCAAACCTCGGACGCACCCTCGCCGCCGCCCTCCAGGCCGCCGACGCACTCGAACCCGGCGCGAGCGCCTACACCGTCGCTTCCACCGCCGCCTCCGCCGCCTTGCTCGGCGGGCGCGGCAGCTCCGGCGTGATCGGCGCGCAATGGCTGCGCGGATTCTCCAACGGACTCGCTAACACCGATGCTCCCGATGCAGGCACGCTCGCCCATGCGCTGACCGCAGCCGCCGACGCAGCCTTGCACGCCGTCTCCGAACCCCGCGACGGCACCATGATCTCCGTCGCCCGCGACACCGCCCAACACGTCGCCGAGGCGAGCGCCGCCAACCCCCTCGCGCTCATGCAGATCGCCGCCCAAGCCGCCGCTGAATCGGTCGAACGCACCCCCGAGCAAAATCCCGTCCTTGCCGACGCCGGTGTCGTGGACGCCGGTGCAAGAGGCCTTGAGTTCATGCTCCGAGGCATGACCGGCGCATTGGCCGGTGAAGAAATTCCCGAGCTGCCCCAGGAACTCGGCTCAATCGATCCGGGCTGGCTCGCCCGTCGCCTTGATGTCGAAGGCGAATTCGACGGCTTCTGTACCGAGCTGGTCGTCAGCGGCGTCGCCGCCCCCGACGATCTCAAAGCCGCCCTCGAAGGCGAAGACGAGACCGTCATGCTCGCCCCCGACGGCGACGATCTCCGCATCCACCTCCACACCACCGAACCCGAACTCGCCTACACCGCCGCCTCAGAAGCGGGCGCGCTCCGAGCCTTCCGCGCCGTCGATATGCGCCAGCAAGCCGCGCGCACCCACGAGGCCGATACCGACCCAGCCGTCGTCGCTGTCGTCCAGGGCGCTGGCTTCGTCGAAGTCTTCCGCGAGCTCGGCGCAGCCGCCCTGGTCAGCGGCGGCGCCTCCGACAATCCCTCCGTCGAAATGCTCCTCTCAGCCGCCGAGTCGGTGAAGGGAGTAGACGTCATCGTCCTCCCCAACCACCACAACGTCACCCCCGCCGCCCAGCGAGCCGGAGAACTCGCCGCCGCAGCCGACGACGCCCAGCGCTTCCACATCATCGACACCGACAGCCAGGCCGAAGGCGTCGCCGCTCTCGCCTCGGTCATCGGCGGTGTCCCCGTCGAAGATGTGGTCTCCGAAATGACCGAAGGCCTCGACGCCGTCAGCGTCGGCCAGGTCACCTACGCCGCCCGCACCCTCGAAGGCGACACCCCTCTCCGGCAAGGCCAACCCTTCGCCATGCTCAACGGACAAATCGTCGAATCCGGCCAAACCTCGACCGAAGTCGCACTCTCCCTAGCCGCGCGCATGGCCCAATCCGGAGACGGTTCCCTGCTCACCCTCTACTGGGGCGACAACATCACCGAAGACCAAGCCGAAGAACTCGCCCAAGCCATCGCCAACGCCACCGACCTCGAAGTCGAACTCATCCCCGGCGGACAACCCCACTACCCTTGGCTCCTGGCCCTCGAATAGAGCAGTAAGCAACCACAGCCACTCTCCCCCCGCATCGCGGGGGGAGATGTCACGAAGTGACAGAGGGGGGTCCGCCCGGATCGCCGTCGCCGCGCCATCCCCAACACCCGCAAGACCAACCCCGTTCGCTACGGTAATCGTGCAGGCCAAGCCATCCCCGCGCCCATAGCGACACCCGCTGGGCCCGGCCGCGAAAGAGACACAAAGCACATGTCCGTCGCCATCGTCACCGACTCCACCTCCGACCTCGAACAAGGCCAGATCCCGGACATCCACGTCGTCCCCATCCACTTGCAATTCGGCGACGAAGTCTTTGAAGACGGTGTCAACCTCGGCAAAGACGAATTCTGGCAACGAATGCAACGCACCCTTTCCGCCGGAGGTGAACTCCCCACCACCTCCCAGCCCGCCCCCGGCGCTTTCCGCGACGCTTACGCCGGACTTGCCGCCAGCGAGGATGTGGACGAAATTGTCTCCGTTCACGTCAGCGGCAAGCTCTCGGGCACCGTCAATTCCGCCCGCCAGGGCGCAGGACTGCTCGAAAACGGAGTCAAGGTCGAGGTTGTTGATACCCTCTCCGCATCATTGGGCGTTGGCTGGGCCGCCGAAGCCGCGCTCGCAGCCGCCCAAGCCGGAGCGACCGCCGCCGAAGCTGCCCAGGCCGCGCGCGACACCGCCGCTCAGGTTCGCATCCTCGTCTTCGTCGAAACCCTCGACTATCTCCTCCGCGGCGGACGCATCGGGCGCGCCCGGCACCTCGCCGGACGCCTCCTCCGCATGAGACCACTGCTCGAACTCGTTGACGGCGAAATCATCGACATCGAACGCCCCCGCACCCGCAAGAAAGCCCTCGACCGCCTCTTCACACACATCATGGCCGAAGGACAGCCCCAGCGCGTCGGCATCCTCCACGGCGCCACCCCGAACGACGCTGACGCCCTCGCCCAACGAATCTCCCAGGCCTGCGACGGAATGCCCGTCGAGACCGTTCTCACCAGCCCCGCGATCGGCGCACACGTTGGACCCGGCACCGTCGGCGTCGCGGTGATGCGGCCCGCCTGATGTCCGAATCGGGACGGCCGCAAGCCCCCTCAGCCCCGGCGACCGCCGAGGCGTTGCTGAGAATTCTGGACACTCAGCGACGAACCGGCTGGGACAACGACGCCACCGCCCGCGCCGTCGATCAGTTCCTCCAACGCGCCCTCAACTCCCCGAGCCAACCCCGAGTCCTGAAACGCTTCGTCGCCGATCTGCCCCCGGGCGGAGGCGGGTTCGCCAAGCTCAGCCCGAAGCAGCGCTCCGAGTGGGCCGAGCGTGTCTTGGAGGCCCTCCAACCGGGCGCGCCGCCCGCCAAATCCGCCAACCCGCGTCGAAAATCATTGCCCAGTGACCCAACCAACTCTCCCCCAGCATCGCGGGGGGAGATGTCCCGCAGGGACAGAGGGGGGTCCCCGCGCCAGCGCTCGAGAGCAAAAGCTCCCTCCGCCACAGATCCGACCAACCCGCTCGCGCAACCCATCACCACGCTCGGCCCAATCCGCGCCGACGCTCGCAGAGGCTTCGCCCGCATCGGCGTCGAAACCATCTACGACCTCCTCTGGCACATGCCCATCAGACACCAGGACTGGAGCGACGTGCGCTCCATCGCCGCCCTCAGCGTCGGCGAGACCGTCACCGTCGTCGCCGAAGTCCGTTCCTGCGACACCAAGTACCTGCGCAACAAGCGTGTCCTCACCGAAGCTGTCGTCGCCGACGCCTCCGGCGCGCTCCAGGTCCAGTGGTGGGGGCAACGCTGGATCTCCAACACGCTCAAGCCCGGCACGCGGGTCGGACTCTCAGGCAAAATCGGTCACCGCGGTCGCCGCTTGGTGATGGAATCTCCCGAATGGGAACGCCTCGACGATCCCAGCGACGACACCGCCCATGTCGGCCGTCTCGCACCCGTCTATCCCCGCACTCAGGGATTGACCAACCGCACCATTCGCCGCCTCGCACACGCCGCCGTCCGCGACTACGCCAATCTGCTGGCCGAATCGCTGCCCCAACCGCTGCTGCGCGAGCTCAACTTCCCCTCCGAACCCGACGCCATCCGCGCCATGCACTTCCCCGACGACCTCGAACAGCGCGAACGCGCCCGCGAACGCATCGCCTTCCAGGAACTGCTCGCCATCCAGCTCGCTGTCCTCTCCCGCCGCCGCGAGGCCCGCCGCCGCGCCGACGCCCCGCCCATCGTCATGAGCGGCGACTTCCTCGATCAATATCTCGCCGCCCTCCCCTTCGAACTTACCGCCGCCCAGAGCCGCGCCCTCACTGACATCCGCAACGACATCGCCCGCCGCGAACCGATGGCGAGACTCCTGCAAGGCGACGTCGGTTCCGGCAAAACCGTCGTCGCCGCCGCCGCCATGCTCGCCGCCGTCAAGGCCGGCTACCAGACCGCCCTCATGGCCCCGACCGAGGTGCTCGCCAATCAGCACTTCCAGACCTTCCACCGACTCTTCACCGGTACCGGCGATTCCGTCTTCTACGACTATTCGATCGTCTCCGCCCTAGGCCGTCCCCTCCGCATGGCCCTGCTCACCGGCAGCGTCAAAACCTCCCGCAAGCACGAGATCCGCGAGGGCATGGAGTCGGGCAGCCTCGATCTTGTCGTCGGCACCCACGCCCTGATCCAGGAAGACGCCGGCTTCAAACAACTCGGACTCGCCATCGTTGACGAACAGCACCGCTTCGGCGTGCTCCAGCGCGACGCCCTGCGCGGCAAAGGCGCAAGCCCCCACCTGCTCGTAATGACCGCCACCCCCATCCCCCGCACACTCTCGCTCACCATCTATGGCGAACTCGACAACTCCGTCATCAACGAGCTTCCCCCGGGTCGGCAGCGCGTCGCCACGCAGGTCGTCACCCAGGATCGACGAGCCGAGGTCTACCAACGCATCCGCGAGGAAGCCCAGGCGGGCCGGCAGTCCTTCATCATCTGCCCCCTGGTCGAAGAGTCCGAAGAGATCGACGCAGCCGCCGCAACCGCCGAATTCGAACGCCTCAGGGACGGCCCCCTCGCCGATCTCGCCCCCCGCATGAGACTCCTGCACGGACGCATGGCCTCAGACGAGAAACAGTCCGTCATGGCCGATCTCACCACCGGACGCGCCCATGTCCTCGTCTCTACCATCGTCGTCGAAGTCGGCGTCGATCTCCCCAACGCCACCGTCATGGCCATCGAAGCCGCCGACCGCTTCGGGCTCGCCCAACTCCACCAACTCCGCGGCCGCGTCGGCCGCAGCAATCTCCCCTCCGTCTGCTACCTCATCTCCGACACCGACGGCGAAGAAGCCCAACGCCGCCTCAAGATCATGGAACAAACCGCCGACGGCTTCGAACTCGCCGAAGTCGACCTCGAAATGCGAGGCCCGGGCGAATACTTCGGAACCCGTCAAGCCGGACTCCCCGATCTCCGAGTCGCCAAACTCACCGACCACAACCTCATCCAACAAGCCCGCCAATGGGCCAACCGCATCCTCGACCAAGACCCCAACCTCCGCTCCCCCCAACACCAACTCTTGGCCCAAAGAGCCGCCAACTTCAACGTAGCCGGAGCCGCCGCCGTCCACTAACACCCTCCCCTTGCCGCCATTCCTACGCAGGCGCACGACACCAACGCAACAGCGCCCCCGCCGCCTTCCGATTATCCTGACCCTCTGCGCAGACACTGCGCGGCCTTACGCTGAGTAACGACATGACCAACACCGCCGACACCCGCGACTTGATCGCCGACGCGATCCGACTCGCGCTCGAACACGCCCAGCGCGACGGCGCGCTCCCTCCGATCCCGCCGCCCGAACTGCGAATCGAGCGCCCCCAGAAGCGCGAGCACGGCGACTACGCCTGCAACGTCGCCCTCAGACTCGCCTCAGCCGTGCGGATGCCCCCCATGCAGGTCGCCGAACGCATCGCCGCCCGCATCAGCCGCAGCGAACCTATCGCCGCCGTCGAAGTCGCCCGCCCCGGATTCCTCAACCTCCGCCTCGATCCCGCCTGGAAACGCGACCAACTCCGCAGCGTCGTCGCCGCCGGAGCAAACTGGGGACGCATCAACGCCGGCGCCGGACAACGTGTCCAAGTCGAGTTCGTCTCCGCCAACCCCACCGGACCCCTCCAGGTCGGCAACGGCCGCGGCGCGGTGCTGGGCGACGCGCTCGCCACCGTCCTCGACGCCGCCGGCTACGACGTCCAGCGCGAGTACTATGTCAACGACGCCGGCGCTCAAATCCGCCTCTTCGGTCGCACCCTCTTCGCCCGCTACCGCCAGCACTTCGGACACGAAGCGCCCCTGCCCGAAGGCGGCTACCAGGGTGCCTACGTCGTCGAACTAGCCCAGCAGATCGCCGCCGATCACGGCCAACGCTGGCTGCAAAGCAGCGACGATCCACCCCAATCCCTCACCGACCTCGGCCTCGAGCTGATGGTCGACCAAATCCGCGAAGACCTGCGCCAACTCCGAGTCGAATTCGACCACTGGCAGTCCGAACGCGCCCTCTACGGACACGCAACCGAACACTCCGACCACGAAACTCCCTACGCCGTCTCCATGTCCCGCCTCCGCGAAGGCGGCTGCGTGATCGAGAAAGAGGGCGCAGTCTGGTTCCGCTCCGACGCCCTCGGCGAAGACAAGGACAACGTCCTCATCCGCTCCAGCGGCGAACCCACCTACTTCGCCAGCGATGTCGCCTACCACTACAACAAGTTCATCGAGCGCGGCTTCGACACCGTGATCGACGTCTGGGGCGCTGACCACCAGGGCCACGTCGCCCGCACCAAGGCTGCCGTCACCGCCGTCGGCGGCGACGGCGACAACCTCGAAGTCCTCCTCTACCAACTCGTCCACCTGCGCCGAGGCCAGGAGCGCGTCCGCATGTCCAAGCGCACCGGCGAACTTGTCACTTTGCGCGAACTGGTCGAAGAAGTCGGCGCCGACGCCACTCGCTTCTTTCTCCTCCAGCGCTCCGCCGACGCCCAGATGGACTTCGATCTCGAAGCCGCCACTTCGCAAGACCCCCGCCAGAACCCCGTCTCCTACGTCCAGTACGCTCACGCCCGCTGCGCCAGCATCGTCCGCACCGCCGCCGAACAGAACGTCGCCAGCGACAACGCCGACCTCTCCCTACTCACCGACGAGCGCGAAGACGCCCTGATCGCCGCCATCCTCCGCCTGCCCGAGCTCGTCGCCGACATGGCCGCCCGCCGCGAACCCCATCACCTCACCACCTACGCCCTCGAACTTGCCCAGGCCTTCACCCAGTTCTACGACCACTGCCGCGTCGTCGACCCTCAACAACCCGGCCAATCCGCCGCCCGCCTCACCCTCACCCACGCCGCCCAATCCGCGCTCGCCGCCGCACTCTCCCTGATCGGCGTCGACGCGCCCGACGAGATGTAACCAACGGAGGAAATCGCCATGCAGGACCGAGTCTTCGCCGGCATCCGCGCCACCGGACGCCAGCACATCGGCAACTACCTCGGCGCCATCCAGAACTTCGTCGCCCTCCAGGACAAGTACGAGTGCATCTACTCGATCGTCGACCTGCACTCCCTCACCACGCTGACCGAAACCGAAGAGTTGCAGCAGAACGTCCGCGAAACCGCGCTCGACCTGCTCGCCGCCGGCATCCGCCCCGAAGAGACCATCCTCTACGCCCAGAGCCACGTTCCCGAAATCTCCGAACTCCACCTCCTCCTCTCCATGGTCACCCCCATCGGCCGCCTGATGAACGTCCCTACCTTCAAAGAGAAAGCCAAGTCCCAGCCCGAAAACGTCAACTACGGACTGGTCGGCTACCCCGTCCTCCAAACCGCCGACATCGTCCTCTACCGCGCCAACAAAGTCCCCGTCGGCGAAGACCAACTCCCCCACCTCGAACTCGCCCGCGAGATCGTCCGCCGCTTCAACAACATCTTCGGCGACACCTTCCCCGAACCCGAAGCCGAACTCACCAGTGCGCCCATGGTGCTCGGTTTCGACAACCGCAAAATGTCCAAGTCCTACGGCAACGCCGTCGACATCGCCGCCACCCCCGATGAGACCTTCCAGGCCATCCGCACCGCCATCACCGACCCCCAGCGCGTCCGCCGCAACGACCCCGGCCGCCCCGAAATCTGCAACGTCTTCACCCTCCACGGCTTCTTCGGCCCCGAAAAACAACCCGAAATCGCCGACGCCTGCCGCACAGCCGCCATCGGCTGCGTCGACTGCAAGAAGCAACTCACCGAGTCCGTCAACGACTACTTCGCCCCAATGAGAGAACGACGAGCCGAACTCGCCGCCGACCTCAACGCCGTAGACGAAATCCTCCTCGACGGAGCACGCCGAGCCCGAATCATCGCCGCCGAAGTCCTAGCCGAAGTCAAAGCCAACATCGGCCTCCCAGCCTCCCTCCCAGAGGTCGCCAACGTCTAACCCCTCCTGCAACCCCGTCATACCCGCGCCCAAAACTCCCTCATACCCGCGCCCAAAACTCCGTCATACCCGCGCTTGTCGCGGGTATCTCGCCGTGATCTGCACCGTCGTCCCCGGTGCCGCGAAATTCCCATTCCGTCATTCCTGCGGAGGCAGGAATCCCGAACCACCCAATTCCCGCTCGCGGCGCAGAATCACCGACGTACCCCGATCATCCCAACCCAAGCTCCCCTCTCCCCCCGCATTGCGGGGGGAGATGTCCCGTAGAGCCTGCCCCTGCGAAGGCGGGGGGACAGAGGGGGTCCCCCGCCTACTTCCGCTCCAACACCACAATCGGAATCTGCCGACCCGCACCCCCGGCCCGAATCGCATAATCCAGATACGGCGAAAAATCCTTCGCCATCAGCGAGAACAGCTTGTCCCGCTCCGCTCCCTCCGCAGTCCGAGCCGTCGCCTCAAACTGCTCCGTCCCCACCATCAGATGCACGTCCGGGTTGGCGTCGAGGTTGAGGTACCAGGCCGGGTGGCTCCTGTGACCGCCCTTGCTCGCCACAATCACGTAGGCCCCGTCCGACTCCCCGTAAATCAGCGGCAGCGTCCGCCATTCGCCCGAACGCCGCCCCTGCGTCACCAGCAGCAGACACGGAATCGCCCCCGACCCGTCGGGCCGATCCCACATATGCCCCTCTGCGCCCCCGGAGTGCAAGTACTGCTCCGTATGCGTGCGAATCCAGTCGGGAAGATTCGGGTCGACCGTGAAGATGTCGGACATGGAAGTAGCTCCTTCTGCCTACACGAGTTTGCAAAGAGTCTAAGCCCTTCCCCCTAGTCTCTCCTCCCCCTTTCAGGGGGAGGTGTCACGTAGTGACGGAGGGGGTCAGGCCGTTGCTCGGATACAAACGCTCACTTTCCCCTCAATCCCCCACAACCTCTAAGGAGACCTGCGCATAATCCCAAATTCCGTCATTTCCGCTTTCGGAGGCCTTTGCAAAGTCGCGATCCTCTCTCCCCCCTTGCGGAGCCTGTCCCCGCGTAGAGAGGCCTTTGCAAAACCCCCATTTCCGTCATTCTCGCGCAGGCGGGAATCCATGCGGCGTATCGAGTGGGACGTAGATTCTCGCGTTCGCAAGAATGACGAAACGCTCAGCTCGGGGATGTTGCAAAGCCCTCCGTAGGCGGGGAGGGAGATGTCGCGCAGCGACAGAGGGGGAGTCCCACCACAACCCCTATGGCCGAACCCCGGCCTTCGCCTTGACACCTACGTTCGCCGAGATAGACTCGTAAGCGTGTTCGAGAAAACGGTGGATGTACGCCCGCGTCTGGCGCGGATCAATGATGTCCTCAATCCCGAACGCCTCCGCCGTGCGGAACGGATTGCGGAACTGGAGCAGATGATCCTCGATCTCTCGCCGACGTTTCTCCGGATCCGGCGCACTCTCGATCTCGCGCCGGTACGCCGCCGCCACGCCCCCCTCAATCGGGATCGATCCCCAGTCCCCCGACGGCCAGCCCACGCGGTAGTTCATCGTCCCCACATTCGCCGTCGCCTGGCCCGCCATCCCGTAATTCTTCCGCGTGATCACCGTGAACACCGGCACCGTCGCCAGATACGTCGCCCAATACGCTCGCATCCCGTGCCGCAGCGTCCCCGTCGCCTCCGCTTGTGGCCCGAGCATGAACCCGGGCACGTCCGCCACGAACACGAGCGGAATGTGGAAATGGTCGCAAAGCTCCACAAAATGCCCCTGCTTGTCCGCCGATTCGGCCGTCATCGCTCCGGCCAGCATGTTCGGGTTGTTCGCCACAATTCCCACTACATAACCGCCCACCCGCGCCAAGATCGTATGCACCGACACGCCGAACTCCGGCTTGATCTCAAAGAACTCGCCGTCGTCCACCAACAGCCTGATCAGCTTGCGCATGTTGTACGGCCTAGTCCGCTTGCGCGGCACGATCCGCAGCAACTCCTCCTCTTCCCGATCCGGCGGATCACCAGTCGAGCGGAACGGCGGCTGCTCATACACGTTCTGCGGCATGTAGCTCAGGAACCGCTTCATCTGCTCGATCGCGTCGAGCTCATCCACCGCCCGGTTGTCAATCGCCCCCGACTGCGAGATGTGAATGTCCGGCCCGCCCAGCTGATCCTTGGTCACCTTCTGCCCCAGCGCCCGCTCAACCAGCGGCGGCCCGCCCGCAAACAGCGACCCCTGCGGCGTCATCACCGTGAAGTGCCCAAGCATCACCCGCGCCGCCACGCCTCCAGCCGTCGCCCCGCCCACGCCGAAGATCAGCGGTACTTCCTGACCCGCGCGAATGTCCGGCCCGAACACGTCGAAGCTGCTCGGCAGGTGTCCGTGACCGTCGCCCTCGGCTGCCACATTCGCGCCCGCGCCCTCGTGGAACACGAACAGCGGAATCCGGTACTCACGCGCCATATCCGCCAGGAACAGGCTCTTGAACCGTTCCTGCGTGCTGATATCCGCCGCCCCGCCCCCCACCGTGAAGTCCTCACCCCCCACCACCACCCGCCGACCGTCCACCTTGGCCAAACCCCCGATGTAGGGCAGCGGCTTGAAATCGACAAAACGCCGATCCTCATACTGCCCATACCCGGCCAACCCGCCGATCTCATGGAAACTGCCCGGATCAACGAGCGCATCAATCCGCTCTCGAATGTTGAACTTCCCCAGCTCACGCTGTTTCGCAACCCGCTCCTCCCCACCCATCTTCAGCGCCAGCTTGCGCCGCAAGTTCAGCTCGTCAACCTCAGCTTGCCAGTCTCCACGCTCAGCCATCAGTCCCCTCCAAGCGCTCATCAAGCGCAACCTAACCGATACCAAGTTCCCAGAACCGCCACTTCCCTCACTCCCGCCTCCATCTCCGTCATTCCTGCGCAGGCAGGCTTGTGCAAAATCCCCATTTCCGTCATTCCCGCGAACGCGGGAATCCATGCGGCGTATCGAGTGGGACGTAAATTCCCGCTTTCGCAAGAACGACGAAACGCGCAGATCGGGAATTTCGCAAAGCCCTCCGCAGGCAGGAATCTCAGAACCACCCAAATCCCAATCGCAACTCAACCCCGAGCCGCACCCCGGCCCGCTCTTACCCTCGACCAATCAACGCAGTATATTTGTGCGTATCTGTCGCCCGCCCCGGATCCTCCGATGCCCGCACACCCTTCCCAGCCATTCCTCAACGACCGCTCCCGACACCAACAAACCAGACCCGAACGGCCCCGAACAGACTCGAACGAGCTGAAACAAAATGAAACAGAGTGAAACAAAATGAAACAAATTCGATCAGAATCGAAACAGTCCGGCTTTCCAGGACTTTCCACCGCCTTCCACCCGAATCGCACGATCGCCCGTAAAACACTGGATGTTCTTACCCGCGCGCCCGAAAATAATTTTCCGCTATCCACCCATCCCCCCCAACCAACAGACCAGCAGCACCGCCAGCCCCGGTACCAACAGCCAGCGCTGCCACATCAACCGCCGCTCGCTCACCTGCATCCAGAGCATCCCGATGCAGCCCAGCCCCGCCGCCAGCAGATAGACCAGCGGAGCGATCACCCAAGCCAGGTTGCCGTCGGAGACGTTCACCGAAGCCGCCGCCAGCGTCAACGCCGCCGCCAGTGCCGCCCAACTCAGCGGCAAGGCCGCGTCAATTCCCATCCAGTGCAAAATCGAGCGCATTCCCGCAAAGTCGTCCCGTTCATAGTCCGGCAGCTTGTAGATCAGAAACGCCGCAATCCCGCTCGCCGCCCCAACCGGTACCGCCCACCACAACTGGTCGATCTGCGCCCCAACCGCCTCCGCCGCCCCGACCGGAAGCAGCGCCCCAATCAGCGCAAACGCCGCCCAACCGAAGAACGATCCCCGCAGCGCGCTGCTGTACAGCCCCGCCGCCGCACCCATCGCAATCACGATCACCAGCGCGCGCCAACCCAGGGAAGCGCTAAATCCAACCGCAAACGGCAAGAGCGCAGCCGTCGCCAGCGTCGCCTGCCGCGCGCTGACCCGCCCGGCGGGCAGCGGACGCCAGAGCCGCGTGTTCCGATCCCGCTCGCGGTCGGCAAGATCGTTGAAAATCGCCGCCGCCGCGCTCAGCGCCCCGACCGCCACCGCGTAGCGCAATACCTGATGCCAGGCCGCCTCCCCGCCCGATGCGGTCAGAGTCGCGCCGACCACGGTCAGCACCAGCCCGAGCACGGTCACCGGGCGCAGCAACCGCAACCAGGCCGCCGCCGTACTGCGGCGGAACGGCGGGCGCGGAGCAGGCGAAGGCGATCGCTCAGTCATCGCCGACGATCATCGCACGCCCCGGATATCTGTGGATCGATCAACGGGAATCTCGCCGCGATCTGCCTATACTCGCCCAGACAGCCCGTCGTAACACGGGACGTTCACTAGACCCAACCCTGAATGGGAGCACAAGATGGCCATCCTCAACATGGTCCGCGACTACGAGAAGATCGCCAAGTTCCAGCTGGGACGCTACGTCGGCATGAAAGGCCCCGGTCTGGTCTGGATCATCCCCATCATCCAGGCCGGCACCAAGGTCGACATGCGCGAGCAATACTTCGACGTCCCCCCGCAGCGCAACATCACCCGCGACAACGCTGGCGTCGACGTTGACTTCGTCGTCTACCTCCGCGTCATGGACCCCGAACGCACCGTGCTCGAAGTCCGCGACTACCTCGGCGCCGCCCGGCAACTCGCCACCACCACCCTCCGCGCCGTGGTTGGCGAAATGAATCTCGATGAGGTCCTCTCCCGCCGTGACGACATCAACGATCAGATGCAGATCAAACTCGATGAAGTCACCAATCGCTGGGGCGTGAAAGTCACCGCGGTCGAGATTCGAGAGATCGAGCCTCCCCCCGCAATCGCCGAAGCTATGACCCGCCAGATGTCGGCGGAACGCACCCGCCGTGCCCAAATCACCGAATCCGAAGGCTCACGCGACGCTCAGATCAACGTCGCCCAAGGCGAACGCCAAGCAGCCATTCTCCAGGCCGAAGGTGAGAAACAGTCGCAGATTCTCCGCGCCGAGGGTCACCGCGAGGCGCAAATCCAAGAGGCGGAGGGCTACGCCACCGCTCTCGAACGGATCAACATGGCCGCCGAAGGCGCCCACGGCAACACCATGGGCCTCCAATACCTCGACATGATGCGCAACCTCGCCGACGGCACCAGCACCAAGTGGATCATCCCCATGGAGCTCACCAACGTCGCCCGCTCCATCGGCGAGCGCCTCGGCATCCAAGCCAACACAGCCGCCAACAACGGTGCCAACGGCAACGACCAGCAGTAACAACCCGCGAGCCAAGCCTCTCCCCCTCGCACCTCAAATCCAATCTCCCCCTTGAGGGGGAGATGCCCCAAAGGGGCAGAGGGGGTCCGAACGGACAGCCGGACGGCAGAATCAACCGATCCTGGTGAAGAGACATAGGCACAGAGGCGGTCCAAACGGACAACAAACCCCAGTCAGCCGCCAAGCCCGCGCGCAGGCCCGGCCAACGCCGTCGTAAAAGCGTGCATCTCCTCCATCACCGTCGCCGGATCCTCTGCCAGACCGTGACCCCCATCCGGGATCAGCACCAACTTCTTCGGCTCCAGCGCCCGCTCGTAGATGTCCTCCGACGCCATGTGATGCAGAATCGCGTCCGCCGTCCCATGAATCAGCAGCAACGGCTTCCCCAACTGTTCCACCTGGCGCGTCCCGAACAACTGCGGCGACAACGAGATCACGCCTTTCACCGTCTCCAGAATCTGCCCCGTCTTAATCACCACCGCGCCCCCGAACGAGTGCCCTGCCAGAATCAGCCGCTCCGCGCCCACCCCCTGCAAGAACGAGCACGCCCCCAGCAGATCAAGCACGCATTCCTCAAACTCCCCCGCCATCCGGTAATGAATCCGTAGCGTAGAAATGCCCTCGCCGGGCAAACGCTCGGCCAGGCGCTGATACACGCTGTCGGCAGGGCCACGCACCTCATGCTCGCCGCCCATCGCCCCCGAACACGTCACCAGCGCCCCGGTCTCGCCCTCACAAACATCAAGCAGACCGCGAATCTCGCCCCGCGTCGTCCCTAGCCGCACCTCGAGCCGCGACGGGTCGGGAGCAGACCCGTCCGCAGTCGGACGCGGCCGCGCCTGCACCTGCGTGATCCGCAGGGTCAGATCTTCGGGATCACCAGGCGTTGTCATCGAATGTCCCTGCTCACAGCGCCGCGCCGCACGGCCTGCGCAGGCTATCGAACTCCCGCCGCCAACGCGCTGACAAGCCCTACTTGGCAAGCGGAACGCGCCGTAAGAAGCGCCCGATCCGCTCGAGCGCCTGCTCGATCTCGTCGTAGCTGGTCGCGTAGCAGGCACGCACGTGTCCAGCCCCAGCCTCCCCGAACGCCGAGCCGGGCACCACCGCCACCTGCTCTTCGAGCAAGAGTTGCTCCGCAAAGCGCTCATCGTCATACCCCGTCGCAGCCACCGAGGGGAAGGCGTAGAACGCCCCCAGCGGTTCCGCACAGGGCAGCCCGAGCGCGTTGAACCCCTGCCACATCAACCGTCGCCGTCGGTCGTACTCCTCGCGCATGGCGACGACATGCTCTTCGCCGGCGCGTACCGCTTCAAGCGCGGCGTACTGCGCCACCGTCGGCGCAGACATCATCGCGTACTGATGAATCTTCAGCATCCCCGCGAACAGATCAGTCGGAGCCGCCGCCCAGCCCACCCGCCAGCCGGTCATCGCGTGCGACTTCGAGAATCCGCCGAGCGTGATCGTGCGCTCGATCATCCCCGGCAGCGACGCGATCGGCGTGTGCTTCGCTCCGCCGTAGACGAGCCGGTCGTAGATCTCGTCCGAGATCACCGTCAGATCATGCCGCCGAGCGAGCCGAGCGAGCGCGTGCAGGGTGTCGCGCGGGAGCACCGCCCCCGTGGGGTTGGACGGATAACCAAGCAGCAGCGCCTTGGTACGCGGCGTGATCGCCGCCTCCACAGCCGCAGGATCGAGCGCAAAGCCCTGCACGGCGCGAGTCACGACCGGTACCGGGGTCCCGCCCGCGAGCACAATCGCCGGCGCGTGGGCCGCATACGAGGGATCAGCCACGATCACCTCGTCACCCGGATTGATGATCGCGCGCGCCGCCAGATCCAGACCTTCGGAAACCCCGGTCGTGATCAGCAGTTGGTCCTGCGGGTCATAGCTGAGTTGGTAGCGGCGTTCGAGATCGCGGCAGATCGCTTCGCGCAGTTCGAGCAGTCCGAGATTCGAGGTGTAGTGTGTGTGTCCGTGCTCAATCGCGCGAATCGCCGCCTCGCGGATTGGCCAGGGTGTGACGAAATCCGGTTCGCCCACGCCCAGCGAAATCACGTCCTCCATCGAGGCGATGATGTCGAAAAAGCGGCGAATGCCGGAGGCGGGTACCGCCTGAACTCGTTCGGCAATCCGCTGCCGGCGATGGTGATCGTTGGCCTCATTCCCGGTATCGCCCGTGAGTTCAGACTTCGGGTGCTCGTTGGGTGCGATCGGCATGGGCGGAATCTCGCTCCGGTTACGCCGCTTGCCTGGCAAGCGGGCTAAAAGACCACCTTCTGGCGGCTGCCTCCGTCTTCGCGTTCGAGCATCACTCCGCCTTCCTTGTAGCGCCGCATCAGCACGCGCGTCGTCGTGCCCTTGACCCCTGGCATCGTCGCCAGTTTGTCGCCGACGAAATCGGAGATGCTGGCCATATTCGATGCTTCGACCATCACCAGCAGATCGTATGCGCCGGAGACGAAATAGACCGTGCTGACTTCGTCGAAGCGTGCGATCCGCCGCGCAACCGCGTTGTAACCGACGTTCTCCTGCGGCTCGACCGTGACCTCAATCACGGCAAAGACGATCGCCTGCCCCAGCGCCTCCCAGTTGATCCGTGCGCCCCAACTGAGGATGATCCCGCGCGCCTCCGCTTCCGTGATCAGCGTCGTCACTTCGCTCTCGGTCATGCCGGTGGAAGCCGCGATCTCTGCGGGTGTTTGACGAGCGTCGCGCGCGAGTTCTCGCAGAATCGCTTCCATGACAAAAGGCTCCATTACCGGAGATTCTGTCACCACATTAGGCCAGCGCAGTCGGCTGCGTCGACCAGCCGGCGAGGGCTTCGTACGCCGCCGCCGCACGCAGCAGCAGCGGTTCGTCCCAGCGCTGCGCGATCAGTTGCAGACCGACCGGCATACCGTCCTCCCCGAGCCCGCAGGGGACGGAGATCGCGGGCAAACCAGCGATGTTCGCCGGAATCGTATAGATGTCGTTGAGATACATCTGGTACGGATCGGTGATCTCGCCCTGCCGGAATGCCACCGTCGGCGCGGTCGGAGCAACGATCAGGTCGTGCTCCGCGAAAACTCGATCGAATTCGCGCCGGATCAACGTCCGCACCTTCTGCGCCTGAAGGTAGTAGGCGTCGTAGTAACCCGCTGAGAGCGCGTATGCGCCAAGTAAAATCCGTCGCTTCACTTCGCGTCCGAACCCGTGTTGGCGCGTTGTCTCCATATCCGTCCACATCGATTCGCCGCCCCGAGCCCCGTAGCCGTACTTGACCCCATCGAAGCGGGCGAGATTCGCGGAACACTCCGAGGGCGCAAGCACGTAGTAGACGGGCAGCGCGTGCGGCACGTTCGGCATCGTCGGCGAACGATCCAGCCTCGCGCCATTGGCGCTGAGCAGCTCCATCGCCGACCCAACCGCCGCCGCGACACCGTCGTCCACGCCGCCCCCGAAGAACTCGGCCGGCGCCGCAATCCGCAGGCCGTCCAGCCCCTCACCGAGCTGCGCGCTGAAGTCCGGAGGTTCCTGCTCCGAGCAGGTCGAATCGAGCGGATCGGGCCCGGCGATGGCCTGCATCAACAGCGCCGCGTCTTCGACCGTGCGGGTGAAGGGGCCGATCTGATCGAGCGAACTGGCAAAGGCGATCAGCCCGTAGCGGCTGACGCGGCCGTAGGTGGGCTTGAGTCCCACCACGCCGCAGAATGCGGCCGGCTGCCGAATCGACCCGCCCGTGTCGGAGCCGAGCGATGCCAGACACTGACCCGCCACGACGGCGGCAGCCGATCCCCCCGACGAGCCGCCGGGCACGCGCTCCAGATCCCAGGGATTCGCCGTTGGATACCAAGCGGAGTGCTCCGTCGAAGACCCCATCGCGAACTCGTCCATGTTGGTCTTGCCCAGCGAGACTGCCCCGGCGGCGTTGAGCCGCGCAACCGTAGTCGCGTCATACGGCGGACGCAGACTGTCCAGCATCTTCGAGCCCGCGGTTGTGCGAATGCCCTTGGTCATCAACACGTCTTTGATCGCAAGCGGCAGACCGGTCAGCGGGTGCTGCGCATCGCCCCGCGCAAAGAGTTCATCGGCAGCCGCAGCCTGTTCGAGCGCCGCTTCGGGCGTGACCGTCACGAACGCCCGCACTCGCTCTTCGGTGTCGCGGATTCGATCCAGAAAAAGCTGGGTCAGCGTGGTCGAGGTCGTCTCCCCCGCTCGCAGGGCGCGCGCGGCTTCGGCGAGTGTCAGTTGGCGGTCGGCCGCCGGCGTATCGCTGGACATCGTGTCGCTTGGAGCCTTGCTCAGGATTGGTCGAGTACCGCGTGCACGCGGAAATAATCGGCTTCGCGTTGGGGAGCGTTGGCCAGAATCTGCTCGGTCGGCATCGCTGGACGAGGCTCATCCTCGTCCTGCACGTTGAGCAGATCCGCGCCGTTGTTGGTCGGAGGCACACCCTCGGTATCGATTTCGGCGAGCGCCTGGATATGCGAGAGGATGCCGCCCAACTCCGCACGGAACTCTTCGACCTCCTCATCCGTCATACCAATGCGCACCAGCGACGCGAGCTGACGCACCTGCTCGGCGCTGAACTGTGTGTAGGGAGCGTCGGACATGGGCTCACATCTCTACCGCGCGGCCGTGCGTTTCAGCCTATCGCCCGCCCGCCTTGCGGGGGAGACGGCCTAATGTGAAATGGTGGTCTCGAATGCCGATCAGCCGGATGGTCAGCACGAACGCCGAACGCCGTCGCAGCGGCGTGGCGTGAGTCCGGCTGCGCGCGCCGCGCTGCGGAGACGACGCCGAGCGAATCGCAGCGCCGCCCAGACCAGCGGCTGGCGCGGCTGGAGACTGGCGCTGACCGTGAGCGCGGTCGTGAGCGCGCTCCTGCTCGGCGCAGCCGCGCTCTCGCTCTACCTCGTCTACACCAGCTACGCCGAAGACCTGGAACCGCCGGAGGCGATCGAACCGTCCCAGCGCCTGCTCGGATCGAGCCGCATCTACGACCGCGACGGCGCGGAGGGCACACTGCTCTTCGAGTTCGCGCATCCGTTGCTCGGCTTGCGCGATCCGGTCCGCTTGCACCGCGTCTCGCAATACATGATCGACGCCACTGTCGCGGTTGAGGACGCCTCGTTCTGGACGAATCGCGGAATCAACGAACGCGGCCTGCTGCGCGCAGCCTGGGAGAACTTCGGCGTCGGCAGCTCGGAGTTCCTCGGCGGCTCGGGCGGCTCCTCGATCACTCAGCAGTTGGTCAAAAACGTGCTCATCCCGCTTGAGGAGCGCAGCGGCCGCACTTGGGAACGGGTGCAGGGCAAAATCAAGGAGACCATCCTCGCCGTCGAGCTAACCCAGGAATACGGCAAAGAGCAGATTCTGGAGTGGTATCTCAACACGATCTACTACGGCAATCTCTCCTACGGCATCGGCGCCGCCAGCCAACGCTACTTCGGCAAGCCGCCCGCAGATCTGACCCTGGCCGAGGCCGCGTTGCTCGCCGGCCTGCCGCAGGCTCCCTCGGAGTACAACCCGCTGGAGAATTACTGGGCCGCGAAACAGCGCCAGGCACTCGTGCTCGACCTGATGCTGCGGCACGGCTACATCAGTAGTGATGAAGCCGAAACCGCCAAAGTGGAATCGCTTGAGTTCGATACGGCTGCATTCGAGATCGAGGCCCCCCATTTCGTCCTCTACGTGCAGGCGCAGGTGGAAGCCTTATGCGAGGCGGAACGCTTCGAGCCGCCCGCAGGTTCCGGCGGCTGCGCGGCCCTGATGGAGAACGGCGGCCTGCGAATCACGACCACGCTTGATTTCGGGCTGCAAGCCGAGGCGGAGCGCATCCTGCGCGCCGCAATCGCCGACTTCGAGCAAAAGACCGACGCCCACAACGGCGCCATCGTCGTGATCGAGCCGCAGACCGGCCAGCTTCGCGTGATGGTCGGCAGCCGCGACTTCTTCGACGAAACGATCGCTGGACAGGTGAATCTGGCGACCGCGCTGCATTCGCCGGGTTCGTCAATCAAACCGCTCACCTATCTCGCCGCGTTCGAGCTCGATCCGCGTGTCTGGCATCCGGCCACGATCCTCTGGGACGTGCCGACTGTCTGGATCGAGTCCGACGGCGCTGCTTTTGAACCGACCAACTACGACGGCCGCTTTCGCGGCCCGGTGACGATCCGCAGCGCCCTGGCGAACTCGATGAACGTCCCCGCTTTCGAGACCGCTGCCGCGCTGGGCACTACCTATCTGCTTGATGCGCTGCACCGCCTCGGCATTTCGACCATGCACGACGTAGCCAACTACGGCCCCTCGATCACGCTGGGCGGCGGCGAAGTCTCGCTTCTGGACATGACCTACGCCTACTCGACCCTGGCTGCGGGCGGCGTGATGGCGGGCCAGCCAACGCTGCTCGATCTGCCCGACGGCTATCGCGCCCTCGATCCGATCGCCGTCCTCGCCATCCACGACTCCGACGGCGACCTGCTCTACGAGTGGACCGAACCGGCGCGGCGCGCCGTCGCGCGACCGGGACAGGTCTACCAAATCACCGACATCCTCAGCGACAACGATGCTCGCGCCTTGCTCTACGGCACGGACAGCAACCTCGTGCTGGATCGTCCCGCGGCCGCCAAGACCGGGACAGCCGGCGATCCGGGCATCGACGACGTCCGCCGCGACTACTGGACGATGGGCTACACGCCGCAACTGGCGGTTGGCGTCTGGGTCGGCAACGCCGACGAAGCGCCGATGCGGGGCGGTTCCTCCGCCGCGACCGCCGGCCTGATCTGGCGCGACGTGATGCTCGCCGCGCATCGCGGAGTCGCCCTGCAAGAGTTCGTTCAGCCCCATGGAATGGAGCAACGCCGCGTCTACGCCCCCCAGATCGAGCCGCTGCGGATGCAGCCCGGCTCGGTACCCCCGTTGCGCGACCCATGCGCTCGCGTCGTGACCGAGCTGTTCGTGTCAGCCCGCGTCGCGCCGACGAAAGACAACGGCGTCTGTTATGAGCTTGGCATCGATCGCCGCACCCACCAACGGGCGACAGCGCAGACGCCGAGGACGTTTGTAGAGCGAGGCGTCTGGCTCGAACCGCCCACGATCGAACGCAACGATGCGCACGTGCTTCATCCGGCCGTAGTGCATTGGCTGGAGGAGCAGCGAGTGATCTTCCTGCGGCCGGGCGCTGCGAGTGAAGCGCAGACGCCACTGAGGATTGACGCTCCGCTCGACGGCGCGACCGTGCAGCGCGGCGAGATGCTGATCACCGGACGGGCGCACAGCGGAGATCTGATTCGCTGGCGCTTGACCGCCTCGCATCCCGACGCTGCCGAGCCAATCGTCCTCGCCGAGAGCGACGATCCGGCGTCCGGAGGCGTGCTCGCGCGCTGGGACACATCGAACGTGTCCGGCGGAGTCTATGCGCTGAGACTCGAGCTCGTGGATGCTTGGCTCGGTCTGGTCGAGCACGAGATCTTCGTGCGCCTGCCCGACACCCAACCAGACTTGGAGCTAGCCGAGGACGAGGCGGCAATGGAAGTCGAGCTGGAGCTCACGGACGATCAAGCCGACGCAACCCCCTGAGAAGACCTGCGCATGATTCGAACTCAGTCATACCCGCGCTTGCCGTGGGTATCTCGCTGAGTCGAGCACGGACGTCGGGGCCGCACACGACGAGATTGCCGCGGCGGCGTGCGGCAATGACAGAGATAGGGGGTTACGCATCGGTCTCCCTGGGAAGGGCGGAGGAGTTCGCTACTCCAGCCACGGATCGATAATCACCTTGCAGCCGCGCTGGTTGAACGCCGTCTCGTACGCCTCCTGCGCCTCGTCGATGCTGAAGCGGTGGGTGATCAGCTTCTCGACCGGCAGGCCCTTCTGGACGAGCTCGAACAGTTCCAGCATCTCGTGCGGAGCCACGCTCCAGCTGCCGATCAGGGTGAGTTCCTTCGGCAGCAGATGACCGGCCACGGTGATTGGCGTCGGTCGGGGGACAGGGCCGTCGGGCGTCTCGTCGAACTTGAGGCCGATGAAGCCAACGCGGCCGCCCACCTTGACCGCGTCGACGCAGAGCATTTGCGGCTCGGTGTAGCCGGTGAAGTCGAGCGCAACATCGGGGCCGCGACCGTCGGTCAGTTCCATGACCCGCTCCAACGCATCCTCCGAAACGGGGTCAATCGCCACATCGACGCCGTACTCGCGGGCCAAGCTGCGCCGAAACTCGGCCGGCTCGCTGGCGATCACCCGCGCGCCGAGCCGTTCGCAGATGATTGCCGCGGATGCCCCCAGCGGACCCAGACCCGTGATCAGCACGGTGTCGAATCCGTTGACGCCCAGCCGCCGGATGGCTCGATACGGCGTTCCTACCGCATCGACCAGGATTGAGCCGATCTCGAAGGGCACATCGTCGGGCATCGGGAGGCAGTGCGTGTCGGGGCGCAGGATGTACTGGGCGTGGGTGCCGTCGTACTCCGCGCCGCCGTCCGTCAGATTCGTGCAGAGCAGCCAGAGACCCTGGTGACAGAACCAGCACTGGCCGCATTGCTCGCCCATGTGCGCGATCACCGCAACCCGCGTGCCCTCCGCGATCCGGGCCGTCGGTCCCGTCTTCACGACAGTGCCGGCCGCCTCGTGTCCCGAGTTGGTGTAACTGGAGTTGAAAGATGAGCCGCCGTACTGATAGGTCCGCGCCTCGGTGCCGCAGATCGTGCTGGCGATCACCTTGACCACGACCCAGTTGTCGCGCGGCTCGGGCTCGGGGACCTCGATCACCCCGACGCGGGAGTCGCCGTACATCTCCACGATCTTCATGTCGGACCTCGATTCCTGGAAGTGGCGTCAGTACCACTTCTCCTTGTCAACCACGTTGACAAATTCACGCCCGTCAACGAGACGGCGCGCATTCTCCAGGATCAACTCAAACCGCCGCTCCGGAATGTTCTCCGCATCCGCGACCGCGATGTGCGGCGTAATGATCACGTTCTCCATCTGCCAGAGCGGGTGGCCCTCGGGCAACGGCTCGATCTCGAACACATCGAGCCCGGCGCCCGCAATCTCTCCGCGATCCAGCGCGTTCACCAGATCATCAAGCTTGCAGGTCATGCCGCGGCCGATGTTGATGAAGTAGGCGGAGTTCCGCATCGCGGCGAAGCGCTCGGCGTTCCACATGAACTCGGTCTCGGGCGTGTGCGGCACAGTCGTGACCACGAAGTCGGCTTCGGGCAGGCGAACGTCAAGCTCGGCAGGCGAGATAATCTCATCGTCAAAGTCACCATACGGACTCGGATCAACGCCGATCACTTGGGAGCCGAATGCAGTACATAGACGCGCTGCCTCTGCGCCGATGCCGCCGATGCCGTTGATCAGCACGGTCGCCTGGGAGAGCTCGATGTATCCGCGACGACGCGCCTTGACATCCCAGCGTCCCTCTGCTTGCGCGGCATTCCAGTACGGCAAACCTCGCGCCAGCGCGAGCATGTACATCATGATGTGCTGCGCGATGTGGTCGGAGTAGATCCCGCGCGGATTGCTGACCACCACCGAATGCTCGGCCAACTCCGGGTAATACCAACCCACCGGTGGTCCGGCCATCGGATTCTGGAGCAGCCGCAATCGTTCAACGTTAGGCAACACGTCCGGCGCGACCCAGCCGTAGGCGCCATCGGCGTCAATCAGCGCCTCCGGCGCGTCGGCTTCGTCCTCCACGATCACAACCTCAAGCTCGGGCAACTCGGCGCGGAGTCGCCCGGCCCACTCGCGGATGTCGTCGTCGATTGGCGGCAGCATCAGGTACTTCGGCATCTCAGCTCCTCAATCGCCGACTACGGTACTCCTGGCTCAGCCGACGGCCCCGGAAGCGACCAACTCTGCGATCTCTTCGCCCGAGAGTCCGAGCAGTTCGCCAAGCACGTAGTCGTTATGCTCGCCCAACATCGGTGCGCGCTCCAGAGTGCGCGGTTCCAGATGGGCGAACTCCCAGGGCGCGCCGTCGATCCAGATTCCGAAGCCAGGCTCCGACGGCTGCTCGACACGTTGATAGTGGTCGCGGAACTCTTTGTCGATATCCATCATGTCGCGCAGGTCTTCAACCGCGCTGGCGGCGATCCCGAGCGCCTGTAGTTGCTCGGCGGCATCCCACTTGCTCAAGCTGGACGACCAGGCGCAAATCGCCTGCTCAATCGCGTCGCTCCGTTCGCGGCGACTCTCTAGTGATTGCAACTCGTCCACCTCAGCCCATTCGGGCCGGCCAATCAATTCCGCAAAGGCCGGCCACTGGGCGTCGCCTTCCAGTGCTAGCGCGACCCACTGATCGTCGCCCGTGGACGGGAAGACGCCATGCGGCGACATGTTCGGGTCGGCATTCCCCAGCGGTTCAGGATCGGTTCCGCGCCTGGCGAACTCCATCCAGGCCGCGCCGATCAGCGCCACCGTTGAGCTGAGTTGGGAGAGTTCGATCTCTCGACCAAGACCGGTTCGTTCGCGTGCGCGCAGCGCGCTGAGGATCGCAGTGACGGCCACGTGCGGGGTCGTGAAATCGGGATAGGCGGTACCGATCCCGCGCGGCGCTCGGCCGGGGAATCCGATCAGGAAGTTCATGCCCGAGGCGGCCATCAGCAGATTGCCGAGCGAGCGCAGCGGTCGCCAAGGGCTGTCGCCGCCGACGCCCGGCAGGTGGACGACGATCAGGCGGGGATTGATCTCACGTAGCTCTTGGTAGGGGAAGCCCATCCGTGCGAGCGAACCACCGGAGTAGTTTTCGGTCAGGACGTCGCATTTGGCTGCGAGCCGGCGCAAGAGCTCCTTGCCCGCTTCGGTGGACAGATCGAGCGTGACCGACTTCTTACCGGTGTTGGCGTCGTTGAAGAGATCGGGCAGATCGGGCTGGAACTTCCCGCCCGCGATTGGCTGGACGCGCAGCGGGTCCATGCGCAGACCGCCGGACTCCACCTTGATCACCTCAGCGCCAAAGTTGGCCAACAACCGAGCCGAGAACGGCCCCGCCGCAACCCAGGTGAGATCGAGCACCCGAATCCCCGCAAGCGGCATTGACGGGTACGGATCGGTTGGCTCGTCACCCCACTGCCGCGGCGCTGGCGCTGAATCATCTCGTCCCAGCGTCGGCGCGGGTCGGATCTCCAACGGGGATTGCACGGGATCGAGCGCACTCCGCGAGAAGCTGAGCGATGTGTTCAACGCCGGAATCTCAACGTCCTGGAACTGACCCGAGTTCGGGTAGTGCTCAGAATCCGCGAACTCGCTGAAGCGCAGGGTCGGCATAGCCGGCATTGGCGCAGCCCACATCTGATCGAGGAAGTGCTGACGCGGGATCACAGCGGCAAGCTCGCCGGCCAGGTCTTGCAGCGGATTTTCGAGGTACTGCCAGGCAGCGCGGTCGCCGCTGTGAATGATCTCCCAGTTGTCAGGATCGAGGTCGTGCTCAACCCCTGCGTCGTCAAGCATCTTGATGAACTCGACCAGCTTGTTCGGGCCGACGTTGCAAGCCATCCATTTGCCGTCCGCGCACTGAAACGCCTGCGAAAGCGCGGGCCGGGCTGGAATCTCGCCGCGCCAGCGCCAGACGCACGGGTTCGAGGTCTGCACCAACTGGAACGAGGTGGCCTTTTGCATCGAGATATCGATCCGGATCCCCGGCTGTCCTGGAGTCCGATCACGCCCGTGCAACGCAGTCATGGCTGATGACGCGACGGTCAGACCGGTCATCATGTAGGCCGGGTTGGCGGTGCTGTGGGTTGGCGGATCGGCGGGGTCTCCGGCGACCTGCAACAGACCGCCAGCCGCCGACGCGGTGAGGTCGGTCGCACGCCAATGCCGCTTGGAGCCGGTCTGTCCGTAAGGCGTCGCCGAGACCACGATCAGGTGCGGGTTCACAGTCATCAGCGCCGCGACGTCAAGGTCGTCCGGTGGATCGCTCTCGATCAGGATGTCCGCCTCAGCTGTCAACGCGCGCAGCCGCTCCCAACCGTCGCCCGAACGCCAGTCAAGCACCGTGGAGCGCTTGTTCGCGTTGAAATAGAGGTGTTGAAACGAGCGTTCAGCCCCAGGCTCATCGTCGACGAACGGGCCCGCCCAGCGAGTGTTGCAGCCATCCGGCGGCTCGATCAGGAGCACATCGGCACCGAGGTCGGCGAGCAATCGTCCACCGAGCGCCACCCGCTGATGGGCAAGCTCCAGTACTCGGACGCCCTCAAGTGGCAGCGGATCGCTCACGGCCAGAATTCCTTGCGTGTCTTCTTGACCTTGAGCCTAAGTGGCGTCGTCGATCGGACGCCCATTACGCGCGTGAGTTCAGCCGGTTCTTTCGTCCAGACCATCTCCGCTCGCTTTCGATCTGGCAGCGAACTAGGCGCGGCGGCGTAACTGCGGATCGAGCGCATCGCGCAGCCAGTCGCCGAGCAGATTGCCGACCAGGGCGATGATCATGATCGTGATGCCGGGCACGCCTGTTAGCCAGAAGCGGATCTTGAGCAGGTCGCGGCCCTCAGCCACCATCTTGCCCCAGGAGATCGTCTCGGGGCCGACGCCCGCGCCGAGGAAGGAGAGCGAGGCCTCGGCGATGATCACGGTGGAGACGTTGAGCGTGGCCAGGATGACGACCGAATTGACGACGCTCGGCAAGAGATGCCGCGTCATCAAGCGAAAGTCGGATGCGCCGATCGTCCGCGCCGCCAGGATGAACTCCCGCTCGCGTAGGCTCAGCACCTCTGCGCGCACTAATCGTGCGTACGGCGCCCAGAGGAAGACGATCAGGATGATCACCACGTTTCGGAGTGAGGGCCCCAGCATCGCCGCAATCAGTAGGGCGAACAGCAACGCCGGAAACGCGAGCTGCACTTCGACCAGACGCATTGCGAACGAGTCGAAGGGGCCGCGCCGCCAACCCGCGAAGAGACCGATCGCTGTACCAAGCACGAGCGATCCGGGAATCACGGTCGCGATCACCAGCAGCGATGTCTGACTGCCTTTGATCAGGCGGCTGAACGTGTCGCGGCCTAAGCCGTCGGTACCAAAGATGTGCTCAGAGGTGCCCTCAGCCTGCCACCAGGGGTCCTGCAAACGGCTGATCAGGTTCTGATCGGTCGGATCGTGCGGGGCGATCCAGTCGGCGAAGATGCCGGCAACAATGAACACTCCGATGATCGCCAGATAGAGCGAGAGCAGGGGCCAGCCGCGCGGGAGTCGCCGCAGCCAGACGCGACGGCGCTCGCCAAGCGTGTCGAGCAACGTCCCCGCTTGGGCGCTTTGCGCGCTCATCAGTTGGTCCCTACGCGAATGCGCGGATCGAGGAAGTTGTAGGAGATGTCGACCAGGATGTTGATCACTACGAACCAGACCGCGATCACCAGCACACCCACCTGGATCACAGGGAAGTCGCGCAGGCTGATCGAGCGGAAGATCAACCTGCCGACTCCGGGCCAGGCGAAGACGACCTCGACGATGATCGAGCCCGCAAGGAGCTGAGCCAACATAATGCCTAGGACCGTCACCAGTCCGAGCAGCGCGTTGCGGAGGGCGTGACGCACGATCACCGTGCGATTGGCGAGGCCCTTCGCCTGCGCGGTGCGGATGTAGTCGTTACTCAGGACCTCCAACATGCCGGAACGGGTCAGCCGCATCGCGGCGGCGGCGCCGAATCCGGCCAGCGTGATCGCGGGCAAGATCAGGTTCTCGAAGCCTCCGCGTCCGCTGGTTGGCAACCAGCCGAGCCGGACCGAGAAGATGAAGATCAGCAGCAGCCCGAGCCAGAAGTTGGGCATCGCCTGACCGACGAGCGCGATTAAGCGGGCCAACAAGTCCGGGACTGAGCCTCGGCGCACCGCGGCTAACACACCGATAGGTACTCCGACTACAAGGATCAGCACGAAGGCAGCCAGGCTCAGTTGGACTGTGGCCCAGAGCCGCGCGGAGACTTCGTCCCAAGCTGGTTGGTTGGTGAAGATCGATTCGCCAAAATCGAGCCGAACTACGCCCCAGAGGAAGTTGCCGTACTGCACGATCAGCGGGTCGAGCAGACCCAAGCGCTCGCGCGCCGCGTCGATCGCCTCCTGGGTCGCGTTCTGGGCCGAGTAAGCCTCGATCGGATCGCCGATCAGGCGGCTGCCGACGAACACCAGGGACACAACGACAAAGACGACCATGATCGACTGGAGCAGGCGCGGAATCAGATGCCCGGCCATCGCGTGCTCCCCCGCTGCCTGCCGTGCAGGTGATGCCCCGGCGGTCTAGGTCTTCATCGACTTCAGGTTCCAGAGCTCGACCGAGGCCGGCTGCAGGAAGAACGGGTCCCACTCCAGCCGCGAGGTGCCGACGTGGGTCTGGGTCAGCTCGAAGAGGAAGAGCCAGGACGCTTCCAGGTAGTGGATGCGCACCGCATCTTCAAGCAGCACACGCCGCTTCTCAGTGTCGAACTCCGCTCGCGCTTCAGCGATCAGGCGGTCGACCTCGGCGCGCTCGTCGGGGAGGACCTCCACCTTGTGGGCGTAGGTGGCAGCGCTGTCGACGCCGATCGCGAACGAGCCCAGCGAGGTGAAGCCGGCCGGCTGCGGGAACAGATATGGGGCCGTGAGTTCCTTGTTGCGGGCCTCGCCGAGGAACTTGGAGATGTCGTCGGGGATCAGGTTGACGATGAAGCCAACCTCGCGCAGCATCTCCGCGATCGCCTCCATGAACAGTTGGTCGTTCGTGTAGAGGCCGCTCAGATAGATCAAGTCGGTCTCCAGGCCGTCGCCGAATCCGGCCTCGACCAGCAGCTCCTTGGCCCGCTCCGGGTCGTAGGCCCAGCGCTGCTCCAGGATGTCCTTCGGGAAACCGAACTGACCCGACGAGAGCGAGTAGGTGTAGTTCTCGCGCCCGGTCATGATGTTCTGCGTGATCGCGTCGACGTCGACCGCGAGGTTGGCCGCGATCCGTACGCGCTTGTCGCGCCAAGGGTTGGGCTGACCGGGGTTGTACGGATCTTCCTCGATCGTCATCGGCAGCTTGATGTGCAGTCCGCGCTGCGCCGGGTGGTAGTAGACGTTGAAGTCACCGGTTTCGCCGAGCGGGACCGCGAGATCCGGCGGAATCGAGTTGGCCAGGTCAATCTCGCCGGCCTCCAGGGCCGAGACCCGGGCGCCGATTTCGGGAATCAGGCGTGCTTCGAATCCGGCCAGGTACGGGGTTCGCGGCGCTCCGGCGAAGTCGCGTCCGTTGTAGAAGTCCTCGTTGCGCATACTGACGATTCGCTCATCCGGCGACCATTCCACGAACTTGAACGGACCGGTTGCGATCGGGAACTGCGCGTAGGCCTCGTCGCCCACCGACTCCAGGTGATTCTTGGGGAACACGGGAAAACCGCCGGTGGCCAAGCTGTTGGCTGCGTCGACGCTTGCGCTCTCGGAGTTCTGGTCGATTCTCAGCGTGTTTTGGTCGATCAGTTCGTTGTCCGCGGTCCAGATCAACTCGCCGGTCCAGGCGGAGTTGTACTCGGGGTTGTATTCGGCTTTGTTCGAGAGCCGATCGATCGTGAACTTGACGTCCTCAGCCGTGACGGGGTCGCCGTTGTGGAACACGCGGCCCGGGTTCATCCGAACAATCAGCGACTCGGCACCGACGAATTCCCACTCGGCCAGACCGCCCGGAACGGCAGTGCCCTGCGCTTCCAGCGGGAAGACCGAGGCGTAGTGGTAGCTGTTCGAGGCCGACTGCCCGCCGCGCGCCAGCGCGCTGCCCTGGTCGAGCATCTGCGGGAACGACCCGTAGGCACCGATCGCCGTGGCGTTGTAGTCGATGTTGTCGTCCGCAGCAGCTTGCTGTTCTTCCTGCTGAGCCTGCGCCTCAGCCGCAGTCTGTTCCTGCTGTTCGGCCTGCTGCGCCTGTTGCTCAGCTTGCTGCTGCTGTTGCGCCGCCTGCTGCTGTTGCTGTGCGGCCCGCTGTTGCTGCTGCTGGTCTTGCTGTTGCTGGGCAGCTGGTTGATCCTGCTGCTCTTGCTGCTGCTGAGCCTGCGCCGCCGCCGGCTGAGCGTCGTCGTCATCGTCATCGCCGCATCCCACCAAGGCCAGACCAGCCGCGCCGACACCCGCTCGCGCCGATGCGCGCAGCAACGCTCTTCGGCTCAATTGCTGCCGGCGCATCCTGCTCCAATAGTTCGACATGCTCGCTCTCCTTCTCCGAGCCGCACGCACGCGGCTGCTGTGGTCAGTCAACGCAAGCTAGCGAATTTGATCGGTAGGCGTCAGCAGCGCCATGCCCCATAACCGACGCTCACAGGCAGGGACTACCCTCCAACGCACAGCGAAGGAGATCAGACCATGACAGTCGAATTCTGGACCATGGGCGCCGGTGTTCCGACCAGCGCCGATCCAGCCGTCTTCGACGGCGTGCAGATGGCCGTCCAGGCTGAGCAGCTGGGCTACGACGGCATCGTCTGGGTCGACAGCCAGAATCTGGCCCCCGACTGCTACATCTCGATGGCCCTGGCCGCCCACGCGACCTCGCGCATTCAGCTTGGCACGGGCGTGACCAACTCCTATACGCGGCACGCGGCGATCACGGCGTCGTGCATCGCTACGGTGCAGGCGGAGAGCCGGGGACGGGCGCACATGGGGATCGGTCGCGGCGACTCGGCGCTGGCGCATCTTGGTCTTGCGCCGCACGCGGTCGGCCCGTTTGAGCGCTACCTGGAGGAGCTTCAGGCCTACCTGCGCGGTGAAAGCGTGGGCTTTGAGGAGAGCGATGTCGATGCGCTCGGCCTGGCCGACACGCCGCAAGCGAGTCACATCCGCTACATGAACCGCATGGGACCGAAGGTGCCGGTCGATGTCGCAGCGACCGGACCGCGCGTGATCCAGGCCGCCGCCAGACACGCCGATCGGGTCAGCTTCAATGTCGGCGCGGATGTTGAGCGGACGCTGTGGGGTATGGAGGTCGCACGGACGGCGCGCGCAGAGGCGGGACTTGACCCGGAGATTCCCTTCGCCGCCTACATCCCGCTCGCCGTTCACGACGATCCCGAGCAGGCGATGCGGATTGGGGCCGGGCAGGTCTCGCTGTTCGCGCGCTTCTCGAACATGTACGGGACGATCGTCGGCCCTGCCACGGCAGAGCAGGCCAAAGTGCTGACCGACATCCATGACGCCTACGACATGCATGGCCACGGCCGTCCGGGGAGTGCGCAGGCGGGCGTGATTCCGACCGAGTTTGAGCGCGCCTTCGGCGTCTTCGGCCCGCCCGACTACGCCGTCCAGCGCCTCGGCGAGTTGATTGAGATCGGCATTGACCGCTTCATCTTCCGCGGTTCGCCGCTGGATCCGAACGATCCCGACACGAAGTCCAGCGAACGCTTCGTGTCGGAAGTCGTTCCGCAGCTCAAGTGACGAATGGAGGCTGACATGAGCGTCGAGTTCTGGACATCCGGTCGGGGCCGTGCGAGCAGTCCTGATCCGGCGGTGTTCGACTCCGCCAAACAGGCCAAGCGAGCGGAGGAGTTGGGTTACGACGGGATCACCTTTGTCGACAGCCAGAATCTCGCGGGCGACTGTTATGTGGCTCTGACGGTGGCGGCGCATGCGACGACGCGGCTCAAGCTGGGCACGGGCGTGACGAACTCGTACACGCGCCATCCGGCGGTGACGGCCTCTGCGATCGCCACGATTCAGGCAGAGAGCGGGGGGCGGGCCTATCTCGGGATCGGGCGCGGCGACTCTGCGCTGGCGCATCTCGGGCTCGCGCCGCACGCGGTTCCGGCGTTCGAGCGATATCTCGAACAGCTGCAAGGCTACCTGCGCGGCGAGGATGTGGCTTTTGGGGAGACCAACGTCGAGGCGCTGGGGCTGGCGGATACGCCGGAGGCCAGCCGGATTCGCTGGATCGGATCGTCGTACGCGAAGGTGCCGGTTGATGTGGCTGCGACCGGGCCTCGGGTGATCGCGGCGGCGGCGCGTCATGCCGATCAGGTCAGCCTCGCGGTCGGGGGCGACCCGGAACGGATTCGGTGGGGCATGGAGGTGGCGCGTGAGGCGCGATCGGAGGCCGGCCTGGACCCGGCGATCGCGTTCGGGGCGTACATCCCCGCGGTCGTGCATGACGATCCCGAAGTCGCGCTCTCGATTGGCTCGGCGGGACTGTCGCTGTTCGCGCGCTTCTCGAATATGTACGGAGAGATCGTGGGTCCGGTCAGCGACTACCAGCGCGAAGTGCTGACCAAGATTCACGACAGCTACGACATGCATCATCACGCGCAGGCTGGGAGCGCGCAGTCGGCGCAAGTGACGCAGAAGTTCGCCAGCAGCTTCGGCATTTTTGGTCCTTCCGACTATTGCGCGCAACGCCTGGGCGAGCTGATCGAGTTGGGCGTCACGCGATTCTTTATTGCGGGGACGACCCTCGATCCGAGTCACCCCTACTCGGAGTGCAGCGAGCGTTTCGTGGCCGATGTGATCCTGCAACTCAGGCGTTAGTGCAGGATGACCAGCTTGCCCTTGACCTCGCCCGAGTCGAAGTAGCGCAGCGCGTCAGGCACCTCCTCAAGCGAGTAGGTGCGGTCGATCGCCGGAGTGATGTCGCCGGCGGCGATGCGGTCGGTGAGCCAGGCGAGGTCGTCGCGATTGAACTCGTGCGTGCGGATTGTGTACGAGCGCTGCCCGATTCGGCTCGCGATCGGCGCAACCAGACCCCACTGAACGATTCGCAGCACCGGACCACCGGTCATCACGTAGACACCGACAGACGCGAGCGCGCGGCGAACGTCGAAGAAGCCTCGATGTGCGGCGACATCGAAGATCAAGTCGTAGCGCTCTCCGCTGCGGGTGTAGTCCTCGCGGCGGTAGTCGATTGTGGCGTCGGCGCCGAGCGATCGGAGCAGCTCCAGCTTGCTGTCCTGGTCGACGCAGGTCACATGCGCGCCGAAGTGCTTGGCGATCTGTAGCGCCATCGTCCCGGCCGCGCCGCCTCCGCCGTTGATCAGCACGCGATCGCCGGAGCGAATTGGCCAGCGCTCGCGCAGGCAATGCAATGCCAGCCGACCGCTCTGCGGCAATGTGGCAGCGTGCTCAAAGCTGACATCGCCCGGTTTGCGCGCCATCGAGTCGGCGCGGCCGACGGCGTACTCGGCGAAGCCGCCCCAACCGCTCGTGCTCAGGTCGCCGAAGACCTCATCTCCGGGGCTGAACTCGGTCACGCCGGTTCCGACGGCTTCGACCACTCCTGCGATTTCCGAACCGAGTACGCGAAATCGAGGCCGAAACGCGCCGAATATCAGGCGTTCGAAGAAGCCGCCGGTGAGCAGGTGCCAGTCCCAGGAGTTGACTGAGCTGGCGACGACGCGCACCAATACCTCGCCTTGGCCCGGCGCAGGCTGTTCGACTTCCTCGACTCGCAGTTGGTCGGCTGTGCCGTAGCGGTCGTAGACGACGGCTTTCATGCGCCGCTGGCCTCGATCGCTGCGGCATCGAGGAAGTTGAGCAGCAGGTCAGCCACGGCTTCGGGCTGCTCCTGCTGGACCCAGTGGCCCGCGCCCTCAACCAAGTGTTGACCCAGCAGCTTCGTGCAGGCGGCTGGCATCCGATCCCATGCTCCCGGGGACTGGTAGACGCCCCAATCGGAGGCGCCGCCGATGAATGCCGTCGGCACGTCGATCGTGCGTCCGTGGAAGAGTTGGAGTTGGGCGATGCAGGCCGGATCTCGGGTTGCGCGGTACCAGTTGAGGCCGCCCTGGAAGCCGTTGCGGGCGTATTCGCCTGCGTAGACGGCGAGTTCGTCCTCGGTCAGCCACGAGCAATTGGCGATCGCTTCCGCCGACGGCATCTCGTGCGCCACGGTCGTGGGCATGTCCTCGTCGAGATCCATGACGTAGTAGGTGGGCAATTTGGCCAGTTCAGTCGCCGTCCAGGCGTCCAAAGGGTGCGGCTGGTTCTGTGTCCAGTCGGCGCTTTTGTGGTGGTAGTAGGCGCGGAGGAAGTCGTGGACGCCCTGAGGGGCGTTGGTCATGTCGTCGTCGGCGGGGCGGGTGCAGTAGTAGAGCTGATAGTGCTTGCGTGGGCGATCCAGCGTGGCCAAGTCGTCGGCGATGGAGGCGGAGCCGGCTGCGCCGGAGCCGCGTGCTTCGCCCGCCGCCAAGGCGGGCGGCCCCTGCCAGGGCCCGCTCATGGTCACGACGGAGCGGAAGATGTCGGGACGGATCAGGGCGCAGTAGGCGGCGACCGGCGAGCCGAAGTCGTGCCCGATCACTCCATCGACGCTGTCCCAACCGAGCGCGTTGGCCAGCCCGACTGCGTCTCGAGTGAGGTTGAGCATCCCGTATGGGATCAGGCTGTCGTCGTAGTTGGCCGTCCAGCCGGTGGTGCGGCCGTAGCCGCGCTGGTCGGGCGCGACGACGTGGAAGCCGGCGTCAGCGAGCAGCGGCAGCACTTTGCGCCAGCTGTAGGCGATCTCAGGGAAGCCGTGCAGCATCAGCAGGCGGGGTCGATCTTCGCCGTCCCAGCCGGCTTCGAGGATGTGCATCGTGAGGCCGTTGACGCCTTCGATGAAGCGCGAGCGCAGGCTCGCGTCCAAGGTGTCAGCGCCGTATCTGGTGAGGTCGCTCATCCTGCGTGCCTCCGTCGCTTTCCAGTCGCGCAGCTAGGGACAGGATACGAGCGCGTGAGTCCGTTTCAGCTCCAGCAGCTCTCCTTGCGGGGTGAGATGAAGCGGCACGGTAGGGACTCGCAGTGGTGATCCGCGCGATCCGGTGAGAAAAAAACGAGGGGCGAGCGGCCGCTTGAGGGCTGGGCACAGCCCTCCGGTCGGGGGATTACTGCGGTTCCTCCTCTTCTTCGAGACTGTCGTCGTCCATCAGGGGTACGTCTTCGCCGCGCATCAGAGCGACGGCGATCGCGTGCGGGTGCAAGTGGAGCGCCTTCTTCTGCTCGGCGGTGAGCGGCGCTCCGGGCAGGTGGGGGGAATGGTTGGGCCGGGGCGCGGGTTCGGGGTGGGGCGCGATGCCGAGCGCGTGGTGGATCTCGCGGCTCTTGGGGTTGGCCGGGGAGAGTTCGCGGCGCAGGATGGCGAAGGCCTGGGCGCGGACGTAGCCGGGTTGGCGCTTGCAGAAGGCGAGCTCGCCGACGCCGGCCATAGCGGACTGGTAGGTGTAGTTGAAGGGCATGGGTCGGGGTTCCTCTCTTGCTCAATGAAGGACACTTGATCTTATATGGATGGGTGTTCGGGTGGGTAA
This sequence comes from Dehalococcoidia bacterium, assembly GCA_963555985.3. Lineage (GTDB taxonomy): Bacteria > Chloroflexota > Dehalococcoidia > Bin125 > Bin125. Next base: position 2,387,567 of record OY820591.1, on the reverse strand, counting down.
TTTGGGGGTGTGTCGTGGTTGGCAGAGGGTTGGGTGCTGGTCACGGCGAGATACCCGCGACGGGGCGCGGGTATGACGGAACTTGTTTGGGGCGGGGATGCCAGGGAGAGGCGGACCCCCTCTGTCGCTGCGCGACATCTCCCCCCGCAAAGGGGGGGAGAGGGGAGCTGGGGTTGGGTTGTCTGTGCTGGTCGCGGCGTTTTCACTCTCTCTGCCCCTCTGGGGCATCTCCCCCTCAAGGGGGAGATGGGGAGGTGGGGTTATCTGCCTTTGAATTGGGGGGTGCGTTTTTCCATGAAGGCTTTGGGGCCTTCGATGGCGTCTTCGCTGCCGAAGGCTCTTGCGCCTAGGAGGGATTCGAGGCTCCAGGCTTGTTCCCAGGACATGCCCATTGCGCCTCGGACGGCGATTTCTTTGGCGGTGCGGACAGCGAGCGGGCCGTTGGCGCAGATCAGGTCGGCGATGGCGTGGGCGGTGGGCATGAGTTGGTCCAGCGGGACGACTCGGTTGATGAGCCCACAGTGGAGCGCTTCTTGGGCGCTCAAGCGGCGGCCGGTGAGGATGAGTTCCATCGCCCAGGCCCAGGGGATTTGGCGGGGGAGGCGAATGTGCGCGCCCTGATCGGGGACGATGCCCCAGCGCACTTCTTGCAGTCCGAATTCGGCGTGCTCGGCGGCGACGCGAATGTCGGTGCCCAGCATGTACTCGAGTCCGCCGGCGATGCAGTAGCCATTCACGGCGGAAATGATCGGCTTGTAGACGTGGTGCAGGTTGCGCGTCTCCTGCACGCGGAGCGGGTTGTCGCGCGCGCCGGCCGACTTGGCCGGGATGGTGCTGCCGAGGTCGGCGCCGGCGCAGAAGGCGCGTTCGCCGGCACCGGTGAGGATTGCCACCCAAATATCCGGGTCGTTGTTGAAGTCTTCAGTCGCGTCGCGCAGCAGCCGAAGCAGCTCCACCGACATCGCGTTCATTCGCTCGGGTCGATTGAACGTGATCACACAGCGCCGGTTGGCTGGGTCTTTCTCGTAGATCAGTGGTAGGTCGGACATCGATAATCTCCTCACTTCGGATTTGAGCGGATCGGCCTAGCGGCCCTTGAAGACTGGATCGCGCTTCTCCATGAACGCTCTGGGTCCCTCGATTGCGTCTTCGCTGCCGAAGGCGCGAGCGCCGAGCAGGGATTCCAGGCTCCAGGCTTGCTCCCAGGACATACCCATCGCGCCGCGCACGGCGATCTCCTTTGCCGTGCGCACGGCGAGGGGGCCGTTGCGACAGATCAGATCGGCGATGCCGTTAGCGGTCTCCATCAGCTGATCGGCGGGGACGACGCGGTTGATCAGCCCGCACTGCAACGCTTCCCGCGCCGACAGGCGGCGTCCGGTGAGGAGGATTTCCATCGCCCAGCACCAGGGAATCTGTCGCGGCAGGCGGATGTGCGAGCCGCCGATCGGGATGATGCCCCAGCGCACTTCCTGGAGGCCGAACTCGGCGTGCTCGGCGGCGACGCGAATGTCGGTGCCGAGCATGAATTCGAGTCCGCCGGCGATGCAGTAGCCGTTGACGGCGGCGATGACCGGCTTGTGCACGTCGTGCAGGTTGCGGGTCTCGTTGACCTTGAGCGGCTCGTCGCGCGCGGCCTCGGTGGCGTTGGGGATGGTGCTGCCCAAGTCGGCGCCGGCGCAGAAGGCGCGCTCGCCGGCGCCGGTGACGATCAGGACCCAGAGGTCGGGATCGTTCTTGAACTCCTCGATTGCCTCACGCATGAGCACCTGGAGGTCGGGCGACATGGCGTTCATCCGCTCGGGGCGGTTGAAGGTCATCAGGGCGCGGCGTTTGGCCGGGTCTTTCTCAAAGAGCAGTGGCGGCTCGGGCATATGAGTCTCCCTCGGCGGGGGCTGATCACCCGCTCATGGGGGAAGATAAGCGCAGTCTGCCTGGAGTTCGCTATGTTCGCGGGAAGATGGACGGGAGATCAAGATGACCGCTTGGACGAAGCCGACCGTGCCCCCGAGCGAGCAGGTGGAGTTTGCCTCGCGCGAATGGTGCGCGGAGGCGGAACGCTACTTGCAGGAGCAGGCCGCCAAACATCCCGAAGCCCTAGATGGAGTTGAGTGGTCGGTGACCGAACGCTGGCAGCACGCGCCGCCGCACCTCGGATTCCAGGACAACGTGGCAGGCTTTTGGTTCACGATCTCCGGGGGGCAGATCGAGGTCGGTCCCGGACCTGCCGCCGAAGCGGACACTGAGATCGACGGAGACTACAACGCGATCCTGCCGATCGGCTGGACGATCTATGGGGGCGACGCGGCGATTCAGGCGCGGGCGCAGCGGGAGTACGGATTCTTGTCGCGGGACAAGCCGGTGCAGATGAAGGGATCGTTTCCGTCTCATGCGCCGCTGCTGCCGTTTCTGGGCGGTTTGCACGATCACATGGCGCGGCGGACGATCAACAATCCGGATGTCGAGCATCGGATTGAGCACTATGGGCTGCGCTCGAATGTTGAGGAATTAGAGAGCAAGGGCTACACAGTTCTCGAGAGCGCGTTCACAGGCGAGATGGCTGATGAGTTGCGAGAGGTCGAGGGTTGCGGCCGGCTTTGGGAAGAGGCGGTGGTGCATCCCTGGGTGTTGACGTTGGTCGATCGGGCGCTCGGCGACGGGGCGATCCTGGTGTGGCCGGACGCGGGATCAGCAGGTGACCGCTCAATAGCAGCCATCTGGGTCTTGGACGACGAAGCCGTGCCGAGCGCCAGCAAGGGGAGCATCGCGTTCTCGCTCAACGCCCCAATCGCCGCCGAGGCCGACGGGACCATGCAAGTGATCTACGCCAGCCGGGACTCCGAACTGAGCGAGTATCGCATTGAGGTTGGCGATGACCAGGCGGAGCGGAATCCGCCCGTGTTTGGTTCGCTCTGCGGCGTTGACGACACGTCCGCCTAGCAACACAGGATCTCAGCCGGCAGCCTCCCCACTAGAATCGCCTTGACGATCCCGCCCGCGAATACGCTCTGCTTCCGAGAGGATGAAGTGCTCGTACTCGCTGGCGTTCTTGAACAACATCTTCACGTGATCATCGCGTTCTGGCGAGTGCGTGCCGACATAGCCATATCCTCGCTTGAAGTTCACGCGGCGACGGGTCGACTTCATGCGGATCGGCGTTGGCGGCCAACGTTCCTCTGGCACTTGACTCTCCTCCCAAGACGTCACAGGCGCAGGACCTCGTATGGGACAATCGCCATGAGGCCACCTTGGTAGAGGATACGCAGTTCATAGTCCCCAGGTGTCGGATGCCAGGCATTCCCAATCTTCTCGAAGGATGGCACCCGATACGCCCGGCCCTCATTCACTGACCCGATGGTCTCGACAAAGACGGAGCTTTCGTGGGTCAGGTCGCCGTCGGGATCCACCAGTTGCAACGTGAATTCATGCACTTGATCGGCGTCATCGGGCTCCACCTCGAACTGCAGCGCCAGAGACATCGCCGGATGAACGTGAGGAAAGTCCTCCGCGTACAGCACATTGAACGCGCCCAGCACGTTGAGTCGGCCGTCGTCGCTGAGGTTGGCGGCGTCGCAGAGGACGGCGTAGGTGATCTCCACCTCGCGCTCCTCTGCGACGCTTGCGGGGCTAGCTGCGCGGCAATCCCAGACCACGAGTCGCGATGATGTTTCTCTGGATCTCGTTGGTGCCGGAGTAGATCGTGCTGGGGACGGCCAGGAGGTATTGCTCGGGCATGTCTCCGGCCCAAGGGGCGGTCGGCTCTTCGGGGATGAGTTGGCCGCTGAGGCCGAACATGCTGATGCCGTAGTTGTAGATCTTCTGGCCCAGCTCGGACTGGAAGATCTTGATCACGGAGGCCTCGTAGTTCGGTACCTCGCCGGAGGCCTGGATGTGGCCGATCCGGTAGCCGAGGTACTTGGCCACGTTGTTGGCGACGACGAGATCGGCGAGACCGAGGCGGTAGCGGTTGCGGCTCTCGGCGGCGTCGTTCTGGAGCTCTTCGGTCATGCCTTCGAGGGTGCGGCGCTGGCCGGCGGTGGTGCCGATGCCGGAGCGCTCGAAGTCGAGCAGGGTCATGCCGACGTACCAGCCGCGGTTCTCTTCGCCGATGCGGTTCTTGGCGGGGACGCGGACGTCCTCGAAGAAGACCTCGTTGAAGTGGTGGCGGCCGGCCATGTTGATCAGCGGTCGGACGGAGAGGCCGGGGGTGTTCTTGATGTCGTCGATCAAGAGGAAGGAGATGCCGCGGTGCTTGGGCGCGTCGGGGTCAGTGCGGACGAGGCAGAACATCTGATTGGCGCGGTGACCGCCGGAGGTCCAGATTTTCTGGCCGTTGATGATGTAGTCGTCGCCGTCGCGGACGGCGCGAGTCTGGAGCGAGGCGAGGTCGGAGCCGGAGCCGGGCTCGGAGTAGCCCTGGCACCAGATGTGCTCGCCGGAGGTGATCTTGGGCAGGTACTGCTCCTTCTGCTCGTCGGAGCCGTGGATGATCAGAGTCGGGCCGATCATGCCGACGCCGAAGCCGCGGGTGCCGGTGTCGGGCGCGCCGTGGTAGCCGAACTCCTCGTTGAAGACGATCTGCTCGTAGATCGAGGCGCCCAGACCGCCGTATTCCTTGGGCCAGGCGGGAGCAATCCAGCCGCGCTCGGCGAGCTTGGTGTTGAAGGCCTTGGCGTTCTCGAAGTCCTCATCGTTCTCGCGGGCGCCGCCGGGACCTTCGCTGGAAGCGGGTTCGGGGATGTGGTCGAGCAGGAATTGTCGGACCTCGCCGCGCAGGGTTTCCTCGGCCTCGGAAAATCGCAGTTCCATCGGTCTACCTCACTGATTCAGTCTGTTCGACAGCTCACGTGCTGGAGCGGGAGACGGGATTCGAACCCGCGACCCTCTGCTTGGGAAGCAGATGCTCTACCACTGAGCTACTCCCGCACTCATGCTCTCTGCATCGTACACAGGCAGTCCCGCTCGCGGGAGAGTTGCGGAGCGGACACGGCTCAACGTGCGCGCCGGTCGTCAAGCCAGAGCAACGCCATCCAGCCGAAGAGGGCAATCAGGCTGAGCGCGCCGCCGAAGAGAGCGGCAATCCGCGCGTTGCGGCTGACGACGGCGGTCGCGTCGGCAGCGATCATCCACATGTCGGTCATAAACGGATCGAGACTTGCGTTCGCGCGATCTCCGAAAGCCGATTCTGCGATCTCCGCTCCGAGCAACAACACCGCTGCGCCTACAGCGACGGCGATGCCCGGCGCGGCGAGCCGCCCCATTCCGCGCGCCTGCGCGGCGGTGGCGAGGGCGAGCCCGACCAAGAGAGCAACGGACACCACTAGCGCAACGGTCGCAACGGCGTGTCCGCCGCTGGTCAGCCGGCCAACGGTGGAACTGAAGGCGGATGCCTGCGAGAACAGGCGACTCGCCTGGGGTTGATCTTGGAGGGCGTCGAAGCCGTGCTCATAGAGCGTGCGAGCAGTTGTCGCGGTGAGGGCATCCGAGACAGCCTGCTGCCCTTGCTCCAGCGCCCCCGGCGCGAGCGTGAGTTCGAGCGGCCAGCCGCTCAGCGGGATCGGCGCGCCGCTGCTCGCCTCTTCCGTGAAGCGTGGCCATGCATTGGCGACGTAGCGGTCCGGCTCCAGCAGGGCACGCACGACTCGGGTCATGAGCGTCTCAGCGTTGCCGCGTTCGCTGAGCTGCATCGCGGAGAAACAGACCACTGCCGCTGCGGTTACGACGGCGGTGAGGGCGGCAAGCAGGCCGAGCAGCCACCAGCGCCAACGCCGCTCGCGTACGGTCTCCCGTGATCGCGCCGTCAAGCGGCGCGCGGGCTGCGGCGGCAGCTGGAGGGTACTCACCGCCGCTCGAGCATCCCCGCGCCGCTGACGATATCCGCCGGGCTGCGTCCCTCGCGGTCGACCCAGCTCCACCACAGGCCCACGCCGAGTGCAATCAGGGACGGCCACCAGAGCAGTCCGCGCAGAGCGAGCGCGTCCCAGCGTCGCCGCTCTAGGCGCAGACCGATCATGCGCGCGCCGAGCGTCCAGTCTCCGAGCGCGGCATAGATCGCCGCGGCCGGGATCCAGAGCAGCCAGATCGCATAGCCCAGCGCCCACTCACCGCCGGTGGGGTCGCGCTCCAGCGGATTGACCTGAATCAGCATGATCAGGAAGCCCAGCATGGCGAAGACTGCTCCGAGCAGCGCCACGACGACTAGATCAATCGCGCCTGCGACCGCCTTCGCTTCACGCCGGGCGGGTCGCCAGTCCGTGTCCGCCATCGCGCCGCCTCGTCGCACCGCCATCCGGCCACGAGCGTACCATCGAACGATGAGGCGCACGCTCACCGCCGGGGCGCTGGTTGCGCTCAGCGCCGCCGTGATCGCGGTCGTCACGATCCGGGTCGCGGCCAATACGTCGATCGCGGACGCGACACGTGAACACCGCTTCAGCTTGCTCGAATACGAGCTCTCGCACCTGCCCAATCACTGGTTGACGCAGGTTGCAGAGTGGTTTGACGGGAGCGAAGAAGACGAAGAGGCGATCCTGGCGCGCTGGTTCGAGTCGCGGCCGGCCAACGACGCCAATCGCGTCGAGCGCATCCTCGAACGGCGTCTGAGCGAAGCGATTCGCGCCGCCGGGCTTGCGACGCCGCTGCCGCTGTTCAAGCATCAGCACGTCGTCTGGCCTCCGGTCGACATTGAGTTCAAGCCTCCCTTGCGGGTACTCGCGGTCTCGCCCCGCGAGGAAATTCGGTTGACGGCGTCCGTGCTACTCGAAGCCGAACTTCCGCGCGGCGATTTCGCGGCGATCGAGTCGGCGATCGAAGCTGATCGCCAACGCTCGGCGCTGGTGACAACTGTGGGCGGGGTCGCCTTGTATCCAGCGCTGGTCGTGAGCACACGGGACTATCGGTCTGCGCTGCAACTGATCGCGCATGAATGGTCGCACCATTATCTCGCCTTCTATCCGCTCGGACAGGCCTACGCGCGGAGCGGCACGATGCGCACGATCAACGAAACGGCGAGCGACATCGTGGGCGACGAACTGGCTGAACTCACGACTGCGCGATATCCGCAGCCGCTGTCCGCAGCGGCGCGCGCGGAGGCAGCCGCGCGGGAGGCCATTCGCTCCGCGACCGATCCGATCCTGCGGACACTGAGACTCGAAGTGGATGCGTTGCTCGAGCAGGGAGAGATCGCAGCGGCTGAGGCGCTGATGGAGGAAACACGCCTCCGGCTGGTAGAGATGGGCAGGAACATTCGCCGTATCAACCAGGCCTATTTTGCGTTTAGCGGCGCCTACGGCGCGAATCCCGCCTCAACCACGCCCTGGGGCGAGCGGCTGTTTGCGCTGCGCGATCGGGCTGGTTCTCTGGCCGACTTTCTGGGCCTGATTCGGGAGATCGGCAACGACGCTGAGGCGGAAGGTCTCTTCAATCCGTAGCTCAAGGGAGCTGCGGGTATACCCACTTCCCTCTCTGGAGACTTGCGCGCGAGTCGATAGTTCCGTCATTGCCGCGCTCCGTCGCGGCAATCTCGCAGTGTTGGCGACGACCTCCGTGCTCGACTCACCGTCATACCCGCGGCAAGCGCGGGTATGACGGTGTCGGTGCGACAATGGCGAGAGTGACGATCAAAGATTGGCCTGGCGACCGTCAATTTGAAGGCGCGCTAGCGGATCACTTCATTGATGATTAGTTGCGTGACTTCTTCCTCACTCAAGCCCAACTCGTTGCGGTAGACCTGCTCGTTGTGCTCGCCGAAGAAGGGCGCTCGCCGGATCGGGAGCCGTTTGCCGTTCCAGAGGAACGGTTGGTTCTGCGCCATGAACTTGATCCCTACCGGATGATCGAACTCGTGGAAGAACCCGCGTATCGAGAGATCGGTTTCGACCAGATCCTCAATGTCCTCGTTCGGCCCCGCCGGGATGCCTGCCTGTTGCAGTAAGTCGGTTGCCTCCCAGACATCCTGACCACACGTCCAAGCGCTGATCGCCGCCTCGAGCTCGTCTTCTGCCGTCTTGCGACCCTCCAGTGTGCGTAGATCGTCGCGCGCAGCCAGATCGTCACGACCGATCACCCGGCACAGCTCGAGCCAATCGACCGTGTTGCGGACGGCCAGCGCGAGCCAGCGATCGTCGCCGGCGCAGCGGAAGAGACCGTGCGGCGCCATCTCCGGCGAGCGGTTGCCGCGCCGCTTCGGTGTGACGCCATTTGCCAATTGCTCGATGAGCTCGGTGTCGAGCAGATGAATCCCCGCCTCATACTGCGGAATCTCAATCTCCTGGCCAACGCCGGTGCGCTCGCGTTGGATCAGCGCGGAGACGATCGCCGCCGCCGCCAACGGTCCGAGCGTGAAGTCCGTATGCAGCAGCACGCCGGTCGGCTTGCGATCGGCCGCGCCGGTGTGGGCCGCCAACCCGCAGAGCGCGACCACGCTGTTACCAATCCCCTTCCACGACGCCTTCGGACCCCAGGTACCCATCACCGGCAAGCTGCAAACGACGATGCGCGGGTTGATCTGTTTCAGGTCGTCGTAGCCCAAACCGAGTCGCTTCATCACGCCGCCGGTGAAGTTGTCGGTCACCACATCCGCCTCGCGGATCAGGTCGTAGGCCACGCGCAACCCGTCGGGAGCTCCAAGATTCAGGTTGATGCTGCGCTTGTCGGTGTTGCAGTCCTGGAAGAACGCGCCGGTCTCAATCGTCGGCGGATCATGCGCCGGCAGCGCCACCCGCAGCGTGTCGATCCGAGCGTCCGACTCGATCTTGATCACATCCGCGCCCAGATTGGCCATCAACTCCGTGGTCAACGGCCCCGCCGCCTGCCAGCAGAAATCAATCACGCGGATGCCCTTGAGCGGTAAGTCGTCTCGGTCGATGGCGTCGCGCTGTCCCGAGGTTCCCGTCCCCGATTCAATCGGGGACCCGTTCGACGCCTCGCTCGCTATCTGCTGAGGTACCTCGCGCGGAGGGGGAACGGGTCCCCGCTCGGAGGCGGGGACGGGTGGCCCTGCGACCAGACCGTTCGCGAGTAGACGACCATACCCCTCGGCATCGATGTGTAGGAGTTCAGCCAACACATCCGCCGAATCCGCACCGAGGGCCGGCGCCGGCCGGCCGACCGGCTCATACTCCGTCGAGTGAATCGGCAGACGCGGCAAATCAATGCTCCGCTCAAACTGCGGATGCTCCACCGCCAGGAACGCGCCCCGCTCATGCAGATGCGGATCCTCAACAATGTCCCGCGCCGAGTTGACCGGCACCGCCAGGAACCCCCGCGACTGACCCTCGTAACACAGTTCTTCTCTGTCCAGCGACGCACAGGCTTGTTGGAACGCCCGATGCGTCTCGCCGCCCCACTCCGGGATGTAGATATCGCCCGGATACTCCGCCCCGATCAGACCGTCGTATCCAGATCGCTCATAGAGCCACTGCCCAAACGCCGCCCAGCGATCGTGCGTGTTGGGCGTGATCCCAAATGTCAGCCATTCGCCGTCCTTGGCCTGCACGAGAGACGAGATCTCACCGCCAGGACGAAACGCCTTCTCGCCCATCTGACGCCACAGGTTCTCGTTAGCGAAGTGGATCGTGGTCGAGAGGATCGCTTCTTGGAGCGAGATGTAAGCGTGACTGGCACGGGTGCCAGCCTGGCGATCGAACAGCATTGCGACGGCGGTCGCTGCTCCCACCTGGCTGGCCTGCTTGTAGGCCAGCTTGCCTGCCGGATAGTCGGGGGCGACGTCGGGGAATCCCAGGCCTTGCATGAGACCGCCGGCTGCGACACCTACGATGTCGGACGCAGGCAATGCCTCACCACCGCGTCGGGTGACTACGTCGATCACGCCGAGATGAGGATGCACTCGCAACAATCGCTCGCGATCGAAGAACCGCCGCGCCGCCGACTTCTCGAGCGGTGCAAACACGACATCCGCCCGGCTGAGCAACCGATCGATCAAATCCCAGGCGCCCGGCGCATCGAAGTTCAGCGCGAGGCTGCGCTTGCCCGCGTTGTAAAGCAGATGCCGCAGCCCGCTCTCGACATCCTCTCGGCCGTCCAGATGCGGCCCGTTGATTCGCAGCGCGTCGCCCGACGACGCCTCGACCCGGATCACATCCGCGCCAAAGTCGGCGAGCCAGCGTGCGCCCAGGCAAAGGCACTCGTCGCTCAGGTCGATGACGACCGAACCGGTAAGCGGAAGATCAGAGAGCGTCATGAGTCCACGTCAAGTTCGTATGGGTGCTGTCGATAGAGATCGCTCATGCGATGACCGATCAACTGCATTCGCAGGTCGTCGTCGAGCTGCGGCCAGAGCGAGCGGTTGATCGACTCTTTGATCACGCCGAGATAACCGTGACGCTCCTGCCCGATCTGCGCGAGCCGCTCCGCGAGCTCGGTCACTTCGTCGGCAAGCGAGCCGGGCGCGGCGACCTTCGTGACGAGACCCAACTCAGCCGCTTCGTCGGCGGAAATGAACTGATCATCCATGATCAACCGCGTCGCGTGCTTGAGCCCGACGTACTTCGGCAGGAACGCGGTCGCGCCGATCACCATCCTGAGCTTCGCGTCCGGATCCGCAATCGCGTAGTCCGACGCCAGCATCAGATCGAAACCGGAGCCCATGCAATAGCCCTGCACCTGCGCAATCACCATCTGCGGAATCCGCCGCAGCAGCGATTGCAGACGGAAGTACGGGTGGCGTTCGAGGTTGAACGCCGCGATATGCGGCGCGTGATAGGGGTTCTTCCAGGGATAGTCGGGAATGCTGCCGTCGCCGCCCTCGCTCACGTCGTCGCCGGAGCAGAACGAGCGGCCCTGGCCGGCCAGGACCAGCACCTGCACGGACGGGTCGCGCCCGACGCGGTTGACCACGTCGACCATCGCGTCGCCGACTTCCGTGTTGATCGCGTTGTGCCGCTCGGGGCGGTTGATCGTGAGACGGGTTACGGGTCCGTCTTCGATGATGAGTTCGCTGTGCATGGTTCGTCTCCTGTACTCGGAGTGCAGGCTAGATCACGAAACTCGAAGTCGCTGATACCTTCACGCTCTACGACCCTCAGACGAATAGATGAGTGGAGATCGCGTCATGGCTGAACGACTGAACAAAGTGATTGAGCTGATCGAGGCTGGTAAGCCCGCCTTCGGGCCGTTCCTGCCCGCCGGATCCATTCCCGACGCGACCTGGATCGCCTCCTCCAGCTATGACTTCGTCGTCTACGAGCTCGAACACAACGCCTTCAACCTCAGCGACCTCAGCCTCTCCCTGCAATACATGCTCAACCGCCGCCAAATCCTCGAATCGGGATCCTTGGCGCCCGCCGTGACGCCGTTTGTACGCATTCCCGTCAACGGGCGCGAACAAAGCCAATGGATCGTCAAGCAAGTGCTCGACATCGGCGTCTACGGGATCGTCTTCCCCATGATCAACACGCCCGCTGACGCGATCGCAGCGTTGCAGGCCGCCCGCTACATCCAGGCGACGGATGCTCCCGATCAGGAGCCGATCGGGCGGCGCGGTCACGCGCCCGGCAATGCGCTGCGCTACTGGGGACTGGATCAGCCGGAATACTTCGACCGCGCCGATGTCTGGCCGCTCGATCCCAACGGCGAAATCCTGCCCATACTGCAATGCGAGACGATCGAGGGCGTGAACAATCTGCCCGCCATTCTCGACGCCGTGCCCAAACCGGGTCTGATCCTGATCAGCGAAAGCGATCTCTCCGTCTCCCTCGGTCAGAGAGGCCAACCCGGCCCGCTGCTCGACGAAGCCGTCCAGCGAGCTCGCGCCGTCTGCCGGGAGCGTGGCGTGCCTTACGGCTCGCCGCAGGTTGACCTGGCCAACGTGGAGCAGCGAATCGCTGAAGGATTCTCATTCCTCATGCCCGGCCCGGTCCGGCAGTCGGCGGCGCTGGAGCGAGGGCGCGAGTTGTCCGGGCGCTAACCGCGATCCGTTCGACAATCGCTTGGCAAAACGTGTAGCTTGTGTTACCAGGCGCCGCGCTCGGAGCGGCGGCGCCCACGGGTACGGAATTTGAGGAACGGAATGTCGGACACGCAAGAGATCGCCCTGATGGCCCACCTGATGCGCCGAGCCGGATTCGGCGCCGGACGCGATGAGCTGGAACGGCTCGTCGCGCAGGGATACGAGGAAACCGTTGAGCAGTTGGTCGATCCGCCGGCGCATATCCCGCGCGCCGACCTGCACCTGCTCTTCCGCTACATGCCGTCGCTCGAAACCGGCGGTCCAGTGACCGTTCCCGGCGCGGCCAACTGGCTCTACCACCTGGTCAACACGCAGCGCCCGCTGGAAGAGAAGATGGCCCTCTTCTGGCACGGCATCTTCGCGGTCGGCAACTCCAAGGTCGACAACGACAATCACCTGACCGCGATGATCGACATGTTCCGCGATCACGGCACGGCCAACTATCGCGATCTGCTGATCATGCTGGCCCAGAGCCCGGCCATGATTTACTGGCTCGACAACCACGAGAACCACAAGCGCTCGCCCAACGAGAACTGGGGCCGCGAGTTGCTCGAGCTGTTCTCGATGGGGGTCGGCAACTACACCGAGAAGGACGTCTTCGAGTGCGCCCGCGCCTTCACCGGCTGGACCCTGGGCCCGAAGATCCCGCGCGTGCCCAACCACCGCTTCTTCTTCCAGTTCGAGTTCCGCCCAGAAGAACACGACTACGGCGAGAAGGAGTTCCTCGGCCGCACGGGCAACTTCGACGGCCTCGACATCATCGACATCATCCTCGAAGAGGAAGCCTGCCCCCGCTTCATCGCCCGCCATCTGTACACCTTCTTCGTCGCCGACGAACCGCAGGTGCCGGCCTGGGACATCGAGCCACCCAGAGATCCGGAGGCGATCGACTATCTCGCCGGCGTGTTCAAGGACTCCAACTTCGAGATCAAGCCGGTCCTGCGAGCGCTCTTCAACTCCGATTTCTTCAAGGAGGCGACCTTCAAGAAAGTCAAGAGTCCGGTCGAGACCGTCGTCTCGACCCTGCGCCTGACCGAAGACATGGTCGGTCCGCAGCCCGCACTGATCGAGCTCGGCCAGGAATCGGCGCACATGGGCCAGAGCCTGCACAACCCGCCTTCGGTCGAAGGCTGGTCGACGGGCCCCAACTGGATCAACTCCGGCGCCGTGGTCGGACGGATCAACTTCGTCGCCGATCGGGTCAGCAATACCGACCTCCCCGGCGTGCAGAAGATCTGCCAGCGCATCGCCGCCTCGAACGGGGCCAGCATGACGCCGGACGAGATGGTCGACCAGTGCCTCGACCTGTTCGGGCCGCTCGATGTGGGCGAGGCCACCCGGCTCGAACTGATCGAGCACGCTTCAGAGGGAGGCGACCTCTCCTGGAACGAGGACTACGACGGTTCCTCGGAGCGCGTCGGCGAAATGCTCGCGCTAATCGTCGCGACCACGGAGTACCAGTTCGGATAAATCCGAACGGAATCGAACAGATCCGAACGGAACCGAACAGGACAGCCTCGAACACAGCCGAACAGCCTCGAACCGGGCCGAACAACATCGAACGACCCCGAACAGCACCGAACAGGCGACCACCAGGAGACACCCAGCCATGACCACCGCGACCAGAAGCAAAGAGCCCGTCGTCGTCATCATCCAGTTGACCGGCGGCAACGACTACATGAACAGCGTGGTGCCCTACGCCGACGGGTACTACAACGACGCCCGCAACGGCGACCTCTGCATCGGCGAGGACCAGGTCCTCAAGATCGACGACCATTTCGGCCTGCATCCGACGATGGCGCCCCTGAAGGAGCTCTACGACCAGGGCGAGATGGCGTTGATTCACGGCGTCGGCTATCCCAACTCGCCCCGCTCGCACTTCCGCTCGATGGACATCTGGCACACCTGCGAGCCCAACAAGGTCGGCACCGAGGGTTGGGTCGGCCGCGCCATCCGCGATCTCGACCCGACCGGTGAGAACCCGGTCACCGGCGTCCACATCGGGCAGGGCCTGCCCCGCGCGCTGGTCGTGCCGGGTGTGACCGTTGCCTCAGTCGCCGACCTCTCGACCTACGGTCTGCTGACCGGCATCGAGCAGCAGCAACAGCGCGAGAAGATGCTCGAACGCTTCGTCAACATGTACGGCCGCGCGATCGGCACCGGCTACGTCCAGGAATACCTGGGCCGCACCGGACTCGACGCGCTCAAGGGCGCCGACATCCTCAAGGAGGGACTCGGCCGCTACGAAACCGCGGTCGAGTGGGGTACCGAGCAGATCTCGCGCAGCCTCAAGGACATCGCCACGATCCACTGCGCCGACCTCGGCACGCGCGTCTTCTACACCCAGCTGATCGGCTTCGACACCCACGCCAACCAGAAGCCGGTCTTCGAGAAGCTCTGGACCGACCTCTCGCGGGCGATCTCCGACTTCTGGGACGACGTCAAGGCGCACGACGCAGCCGACAACGTGACGATGTTCCTGTTCACCGAGTTCGGCCGCCGCGTGCGCGATAACGGCTCCGGCTCCGACCACGGCGCCGGCGGCGGCTGCTTCGTGATCGGGCCGCAGGTCAGGGGCGGCATGCACGGCGAGTTCCCCAGCATCAACCCCAAGCACCTCGAGCAGGGCGACCTGGTCCCCAACCACGACTTCCGCGGCGTCTACTCAACGCTGCTCGAAGACTGGATGGGTCTCGACGCCAAGCCGATCGTCGACGGCGAGTTCGAGAAGCTGCGCTTCGTCGACCCGCTCATGGCGACCGCATAGGCACTGGGGAGCGCTCTCACCGTAGCCCTCTGCCAGAAAGCTGAAGTCCCCTCTCCCTCTGGGAGAGGGCCAGGGTGAGGGCCAGCCGCAAGAACAGCAAAGAGGAACCGCCATGCTGACCACAACAGTCGCCGGACGCACCTGGCATTTCGACCACTCGATCGGGCACTTCGTCGGCCCGCAGGGCTACACCTACCCGACCCCGATTGCAGCGACCGCCAGCGGCACGATCTACGTCGCCGATATCGGCCTGGCCGAGTACTCGGGCGCAGGCGGCCTCGGCTCGAAGATCTACAAGCATCGGATCGAGGACGAGTTCCTCGGCGAGATGGGCGCCGGCGACCTCAAGTGGCCCGAGGGCCTCGCGCTCGCCCGCGACGGCTCCGTCTGGTGCGCCGACGCCTTCCACCACCGCATCTTCGGCTACGACCCCGAAGGCTCGCCGATCGGCGACTGGGGCGAGTTCGGCGACGGCGACGGTCAGTTCAACCGACCCTCCGGGATCGCCTTCGACGCCGACGACAACCTGCACGTCGTCGACAGCCTCAACCACCGCGTCCAGCAGTTCACCAAGGATGGCGAATTCCTCGGTTCCTGGGGCACGCAGGGATCCGGCGAAGGCCAGCTCAATCACCCCTGGGGCATCTCCTTCGACAATGAGGGCTCGCTCTACCTCGCCGACTGGGGCAACGACCGCGTGCAGAAGTTCGCGCCGGACGGTGAGTTCCTGGTCCGCTTCGGCTCCCGCTACGAAGACTTCGACGACGGCGGCAGCCTCAAGCGCCCCGCCGATGTCGCTGTCGACAGCGTCGGCGACGTCTACGTCTGCGACTGGGGCAACCGCCGAGTCCAGATCTACTACCCCGACGGAGACATCATTTGCAGCCTCCAGGGCGACGCCCACGAATTCTCCAAGACCGCCCAACAGGTCATGGAAGTCAACATGGAGTACGCGCAGGCCTTCCGCCGCGTCAATCCGGTCGAGCTGATCAAGTTCGGCATCTTCGACCGCCCCCGAGGCATCGCCATCGACGGCCAGGACCGGATCGCGATCAGCGACGGAGGCCGAGGCCGCGTGCAGGTCTACCACAAGGACCACGACTACCTGGTCCCGCAGTTCAACGCGTAGCGAAGGCGCCAGTTGCTCGCGCCCACTTCCGCGCTCCCCCTGCAAGGGGGAGCTGCCGAAGGCTGAGGGGGTCCTGTCCCCGCCCCCGAGCGGGGACCCGCTCCTGTCTCGTTCTCCCTCCGATATGGCTTGTACGCTGCCGACATGCAAGACCGCTACACGGGCGACGTAGGAGACTTCGGCAAGTACGGCTTGTTGCGAGCGCTGTGCGGTCACGACGACCCGGTGCTGCGACTCGGCGTGATCTGGTACCGAACCGACGAATCGATTGTCGAGGCAGACTCAGCCAACGACGGCAAGCACATCGGATATCTGCGTCCCGACAAAATGCCTGAGTATCGGCCTTGTGACCCGCCCCTGTATGACCGGCTTCAGGAGATTGTCGCTCGCAATGACAGGCGTGTTGCCGCCGTCGAGGAAACGGGCCTGCTGGGAGCGAATACTGCCTTCTATCGCGACTACGTTGCTGGACCCCGAACGGACGCATCGGGCGAGGCGAGAGCTATCCCACGCAGGCGTTGGGCGGATGAGTCACGGCGCGCTACTGCGAAATGCGATCTTGTCTTTCTCGATCCCGACAATGGACTTGAGACAAAGTCAACTCCGATCACGCGGGTCAAGGCACCGAAATACACCTACCTCGAAGAAGTCCAACAGCTATACGATCGCGGTCAATCGGTCGTGATTTATCACCACCTCGCCCGTAATGGCAGCCATTCGCAGCAAATCGCCGAGTGGTGTGAACGTTTGATTGGGCGCATACAGCCTGGCGACATCTTCGCGTTGAGATTCGGTCGCGGAACGGCGCGCGCCTATTTCGTTCTGGCGACTCCGACTCACGCTGAAATCCTTGCAGATCGTGTTCTAGCGCTGGTCGGTTCCGCTTGGAGCGAGCATTTCGAGTTGTTGTCCTAGACATTCGGCAGCGCGCCATCGATCACTCAGGCCAGTGTGCGTTCATCACCTGCACCCACGTATGACGAGTCAGCGAATGCCGCTCGCGAATACTCTCCCGAAACAGCTTCAGCAACTCCTCCGACACTCCCGACCCCGGCGCCTCTGGCGTTCGAGTCTCATGCCAATGGCCAACCGAAGTATAACCGGCCAGGTTGGTCACCTCCATATCGTCGCTCAGCACGGCGTCGGTGAAGTTACCCAGCACCCGATGCCCCATCGCGTCCATCGCTGGCCAGACCCCAAACTCGGTCAGCTCCGAGAACCGCCCCCACGTATCTGGATCAATCGTCCAGCGACGCAGCCCGTACACCGCCCGCCGATCGGAATCGGGCGTCAGCGCCAGCGGACGCCCCGAATACGGGATCTTCGGCCGCGCCGTCTCATTCACGATCAACTCGCGGCGAACCTTCCGATAGGCGCCGTCGCCAATCCCAACCAGGATCTCCTGACCCCGCCGCCAGTCGTCCCACGACGGAAACCCAGTGAAGCTGTGCACCTCCTCTGGCGTCCCGCCAATCGCCGGGTTGAGCAGACACAGCGGACGAAAGCCCGCCCCCACCAGTCGCGGCCAGCTCTCTTGCAGAAACAGGTCGCGGTACTCGGGGAAGCGCTTCGGCTCCACCATCGTCACACGGTGTTCGTAGAGATCCATGGCTCTGCCTCTCTGCCTCAGTCCGCTGCGGCGCAGGCTAATACCCGGAGGACGGCGTCGCGTCTACCCTGTTCCGCGAACCACTCTCGAACAACATCAAGGAGCCCCGACTTATGGCCGTACTTCCCAACACCTTCCGCGAGACGCTCAATGCCGGCAAACCGACGATCGGGACCCATTTCCTCTTCAACGACCCGGACATCGCCGAGCTGATCGGCGACACGGGTCAGTTCGACTACGCCGAGTACGTGGCCGAGTACTCCACCTTCGACATGAAGACCCTCTACCATCTCGCACGCGCCGCGCAGTGCGGCAATCTCCCCCTGATGATCAAGCTCGATCAGGCCAACCAGACCTTCTGGGCGCAGGCGGCGCTCGGAGCCGGATTCAAGGCGATGCTCTACACAGACATCCGCACACCCGAGGACGTTGACCTGGCGCTCCAGGCGATCCGCCCCGACAGGCCGAGCACGCTCGGCGAACTGGGAGGGCATATGGGCGTCAAGACGCGGCGTCCGGCGCTCGCCGGATACGCGGCCGACGACTACGGCGCCGATCTCGACGGCATCGTCACCGTGATCATGATCGAGAAGCGCGTCGCCCTCGAAGACATCGATGCGATTCTCGAGCGCGCCGCCGAACTCGGCGTGGACATGACCCAGTGGGGTCCCGCCGACTACGGCTTCTCCTTCGACGAACGGCCGAATCCCGAGGAAGTACGCGAGGCCGAAGAGAAGGTGATCGCCAAGTCGATCGAGTGGGGCGTCGCGCCCCGAATCGAGATCGGCGCGGTCGAGCAGGCCCAGCGCTACCTCGACCTGGGCGTGCGCCACTTCTGCATTGGTTGGGACCGTTTCCTCCTCAACCAGGGCTACACCGAGCTCGGCCGCGGCCTCCGCGAACTCACGGACGGCGTCTAGGAGTCAAACATGGTCACCAACAACTTCGACTGGCTCGCCACCAACCAGGAGCCGGCCTTCGACCCCGATCAGAAGATCATCGATCCGCACCACCACCTCTGGGACGGCCGCGAGGACGGCCGTCTGCTGCGCTATTTCCTCGACGAGCTGCTCGAAGACACCGCCGACCTCAACGTCCGCCAGACCGTGTTCATCGAGTGCGGAGCGATGTATCGCGCCGAAGGCGACCGCGCGATGGCCCCGGTCGGTGAGACCGAGTATGTCGCCGGCGTCTCCGCCCAGAGCGCGAGCGGCATCTACGGCGAGATGCGCGCCTGCACCGGCATCGTCTCCCATGCCGACCTGCTACTCGGCGCAGCCGTCGGCGAGGTGCTGGATGCGCACATGGAGATGAGCTCACGCTTCCGAGGCATCCGCCACCACGCCAGCTGGGACCCGTCGCCCGACGTGCCCAACTCGCGGATCGTCGATCAGCCGCACCTCTATCTGAACGAGACCTATCGCGCCGGCTTCGCCGAGCTGGGCAAGCGCAACCTCAGCTTCGAGGGTTGGCTCTACCATCCCCAAATCCCCGAACTGACCGAGCTCGCCCGCGCCTTCCCCGACACCACGATCATCCTCAACCACCTCGGAGGCCCGCTCGGCATCGGCCCCTATGCCGGCAAGCACGACGAAATCTTCCCGGGCTGGCGCGATTCGATCAGCGAGCTCGCTACCTGCGAGAACGTCGTCGCCAAAGTCGGCGGCATCCAGATGGTGATCAACGGCTTCGGCTGGCACGAGCGGGAACGGGCGCCATCCTCGGACGAGCTGCTCCAAGTCAACCGACCCTGGTACGAGCACACGATTCAATCCTTCGGTCCCGACCGCTGCATGTTCGAGAGCAACTTCCCGGTCGACAAGGCCTCCTGCAGCTACACGAACATGTACAACCAGTTCTTCAAGCTCGTCGCGGATTACCCGCAAGATGAGAAGGATCAGATGTTCCATGACACGGCGCTGCGGGTGTATCGGCTGGATCCGCACTGACGTGTGCTCGCATTCGAACGGTCCGGATCGGGAGCCCGAAGCGTGAAGCTCCTGCGGCTGGTTGGCGTCCTGCTGCTCGCCGTGCTCGCCCTGATCGTGATCCAGGGATGCAGCGACGACGCTGCCGACGAAGACGAGTTGCGCAGCGCAGCGGCTGCCGCGCTGGACGTGTTGGCAGCGGACTTGGCCGCGGATCCACCGGGGGATGTTGCCGAGTACGTGCAGCGCCTGCGCTCGTACCTGGAGGACCACCCGTCATTCTTCGGCAGCGCGGCCGCGTTGCTCGACCGCTCGGGCGCGGTCATCGCAAGTCCCTATGTGTACCGCGCGGCTGGCGGCTACGTCACGACTGACTTAGCCGATCCTGACTACCAAATCGAAACACAGGATTGGTTCACCGCGCCGCTGGCTTCCGGCGCGGGGATCTGGACCGACCCGTACTTCGACGCCGGCGGCGGTGACGTATGGATGATCACACGCTCCGTGCCGGTCCGTGACTCAGGGGGCGTCTTCGCCATCGTGACCACCGATCTCGTTGTCGACCCCCCCTAAACGAACGTCCCTTCTCCCTCTAGGTGAGAGCCTCTGTCCTACCATTCACCCAACCCACCACAACTGAAAGACCGAACCATGCCCACCATCGTCCAAGCCGTACCGATTGAAGACGAACTCCACGACATGCTCGCTGAGGCCGGCGATGTTCGGGTCGTTGACGGACGCGACCGCGGCGCGTTCCTCGAAGCGGTCAAAGACGCCGACGGCGTGCTGGGCAACCCGCTGATCACCATCGACCAGCAGGTCGTCGACCTCGCCCCCAACCTGAAAGTCGTAGCGACGACCTCAGTCGGCTTCGACGCCTTTGATGTGCCCTTCCTCACCGCCAACGGCATCGCCCTCTGCAACACGCCCGGCGTGCTCAGCGCCGCCGTCGCCGACCTGACCATGGCCTTCCTGCTCATGCTCTCGCGCCATCTGATGGAGTTCGAGGCCTACAACCGCTCCGGTGGCTGGGGACGCCGCGAGCCGTATCCCGGTCTGGCCAACGACCCCCTGGGCAAGACCATCGGCATCGTCGGCTTCGGACGCATTGGCCAGGAAGTGGCCCGCCGCGCCAACTTCGCCGGCATGAAGGTGCTCTGGTACGACATCTACGACAACCCGCCCGCCGACGCGCCGCCGGCCGAAAAGCGCACCCTCGACGAACTGCTCGCCGAGTCCGACTTCGTCAGCGTCCACACCGATCTCAACCAGTCGTCGCGGCACATGATCGGCGCGCGCGAGATCGCGTTGATGAAGCCGACCGCGTACCTGATCAACACGTCGCGCGGCCCCGCCGTCGACCAGAAAGCCCTGCACAACGCACTCGTCGCCAACCAGATAGCCGGAGCCGGTCTCGACGTGCTCGAGGACGAGCCCCCCGACCCGGACGAGCCAATCGTCAAGCTCCCTAACGTGATCAGCTTCCCCCACATCGGAACCGCCACCGAAGAAACCCGCTACGCCATGCGTGCCCTGGCGACTCGCAACGTGGTCAACGTCGTGAGCGGAAACAGGCCCGAAGCGATTGTGAATCCTCAGGTTCTGGGCTAGGCGTACAATCCTGCGAACGTCGAAGCTGGAGGTGCCTCGCGCGCGGCTTAGGCAAGTTGGAGCCGCCTGCGCTTTCGATCCGCGCGGGTCGGCCGCATCGAGGTGGTGACGACCAGATCGACGATTTCCAGGCCAAGCTGAGCGGATGCGGACTCAGCCATCGCGCGGCGCGCTTCGGCTGCAGCGCTGGGTACCACGGTTTCCCGGTTCGGACTGAGGCTAAGCCCGGCGCTGACGCTGAGGCTGCCGTCGCGGTTGGCCCGGGCCCGTACATGCGCCGATTCGACCCGTTCAATCGAGCTCGCGACCAACGCTAGAAACGACTCGACCGAATCCCGCTCGATCGTGGTCCGGCCTAACTCGTCATCGCTGATCAACAGCGCCGCGGCGCCCGCGGGCAGCAGCAGCCGCAGCTCGGCCAGGGTGATTGCGATGCCGGCCAGACCGGCCACGACCGAGAGGGCGAAGGCGAGCGTTGCTTCGCCCCCTCCAAGCTCCTGCGCCAGCGTCAGTTGGCTGGCGAACCAGCGAAACGGCGCTTCGGCACCAGGTTGGAGCGCGCCACTGAGGACGAGGAGGACACCGACGGCGGCCAGCGTCATGCCGACCGCTCCGGCCGCTACAACGAGCGTGTTCAACCAGTGAGCAACGCTGCGCATCTTAATCCTCGTCTCGTTGCAGCCATGTCGATGCCGATACAGGCCTTAATCCAGCTTGCGGCCCGCAGGCTCGTCGTCGCGATGGATGTCCCGCACGTGGATGTTGATCTCCACCGTCTTCAGGTTGGTCATCGTCTCAATCGCCTCAGCGACTTTGGCTCGTACTTCTTCGACGACGCTGGGGATGTTCTGACCCCACTGCACCACGAGGTCGAAGTCGAAGGCCGCCTCGCGCCGTCCGTGCTCGGAACTCACGCCGGCGCCGCGCACGCTGTCGATCGCACCGGCGATGCCGCTGCGCCCGAGCGAATAGACGCCCTCGACCGCCTCCGCGGCCATGGCGGCAATCCGGTCCAAGACGTTGTCGTCGATCTCGAGTTGTCCGCTGGGAGCCTGCTGTTCTTCCGTTGCCATCATCGTTCCTTTCGCCTGGCCGCGACGGCGTCGCCGCGGACGCTTCCGGTGTGGTCGCCGAACTCAGATCGATTCCCGCAGGAACATCGCGTTCGGCATCGTGTGGTCAGTCCCGTCACTGGTGCGAACGACGGTTGCCAAAAGACCGATCGAACGGATCTGGGCCCGCTCCGAGTGGAACTCGACGATCTGTCCCTCGATGTAGTGCTCTTCCACGTAGCGGGCGGCGAGCAGGTTTTCGAGCAGGCCCCGCGCGCCGATCACCAGGGCGGCGATCACGAGCACCAGCGTGGCCGCCAGACATATTGCCAGGACGACGACGGGCAGGTTGGCCGTCACGCCGGCCGCCTCGAGAGCCAGCGCCAGCGCTCCGGCCAGGATCGCCGCGCGGACCGTACCGGCCACGAGCGTCGGCGGAATGGCGCCACTCCGCTCGGCCGCGGCGTGGGCCGCCCTGGAGAGACGCTCGCTGAGCGCGGCGCCGATGAAGGCCACGGCCAGGACGACGAGCAAGATCGGGGCGATGTTGATGAGCCGGTCGATCACGTTTGCGACCACGTAGAGATCGAGAAAGCGCGCGGCCTGGGCCACCGCCACTACGATCAGCGTCCAGCGCACTACCCATCTCAGCGCGGTGCTCGGACTGGTCTGGAAACCGGCCAGCGAGAACAAAAACTGCAATCGCTGGCCGCCGCTGGATTCATCCAGTTGCATGCGTCGGCAGATCGCCTGCAGTGCGCGATCCATCAACCAGGCGATGGCCACACCGAGCAACAGGAAAGCGGCTGCCCCGAGCAGGCGCGGCGCATAGAGCGCGGCGTCGGCGCCAAGTGTTTCGAATCGGTCGACGAGCTGGTCCACGTCACACCCGCGCTTTCAGCGGAGAAGTGGTCAGGAGGGCCGCAATCTCGCCCAGCGCCCGGCGGCGGTACGACTGGCGGCGAATGGAGCGAACGGCCTCCACGGCTGGCTGCCCTTCCGGCGACCGCGTGTCCCTGGTCAGCAGGCGGGCCAGGCTGTGATAGCGTCCCTGGGCCGAGATCCGCGCCTCACACTCCTGGCAGTCGTCAGGAACGAATTCGATCTCCTCACCGTCGAGTCGAGCGCGGGCCAGTTCCTCGATCCGCTCGTCGTCGAAGTGTCGGTGTCCGATGTCAGCGTCGCTCATGCTGATTCACCTCTCGCGGCCGGCCGGTCCGGCGCCAGCGAGGCGCGTGCCCGGCTGAGCCGCATCTTCACCGCGGCCTCAGAGATCTCCAATTGCTCAGCCGTCTCGCGAATCGAGAACCCCTCCACGTCGCGCAGGACGACGACCGCTCGCTGAGCCAGCGGCAACCCATCGAGCTGCATTCGAAACCGCTCCAGCGCGTCCAGCGTCTCTGCCGTGGCTTCCGGACCAGGCCCCGGGTCTGGCTCGTCGTCGCTGAGCTCAACGAAGGAGCCGCGGCGCAGTTCGTCGGTCGCCAGACGTACCGCGATCCGGCGGACCCAACCAGGGAACGCCGCCGGCTGCCGAAGCTCGTTGATCCGTTCGTGCGCACGCAGGAAGGCGTCTTGCGAGATGTCCTCGCTCAGCGCGTGATTGCGCAGCAGGCGAAAGGCCGCCGCGTAGACCATCCCCTCGTGTCGCTGAATCGCCACACTGGCAGCGGCGATGTCCCCACGCTGCCAGCGCCGCACGAGGACAGCGTCCGATTCGTCGTCAAACACGAACACTTCCGCCTCTCGCTGCGCGTCAAGGTCCTCAGCCGCCCGTTGCGACCGGCTGATCCGGATCTCAACCATGTCCGGTTCCCCTCTGCGAGGCCGTCCAGAGCGCGAACCCCAGGCCCGCGCCCATCGCGGTGGCGACGATCGTCAGCAGGAATTCATCACCGGACAGGAAGACAATCAGCGGGATGAACAGGCCGAACAGCAGCCCGGCCATAACCCATGTCGTCCGAGCGGACAAGTCAAGCTGGAGTCGCAATGTCCTTTTCCCCCTCTATAGACAAGACGGATTGCGGGGCGAAAAGGTAACGCTCGTTCTGCGCTCCTCTTACACCGCTATCCTCAAAGGCGTTGGCCCATCGGACTCAGTGAATGGCAGGAGACCCCACATGTCCTGGCGACCCAGACGGATGAAGTTCGGCCTCTTCCTGGCCCCCTTCCACCATGTCGGCGAGCATCCCACCCTTGCGCTTCAGCGCGACGTGGAGCTGATCGAACATCTTGACGACCTCGGCTACGACGAAGCCTGGATCGGCGAGCATCACTCCTTTGCGCGCGAGATCATCTCCAACCCGATGATCTTCATCGCCGCCCTGGCCGAGCGCACCAAGCACATCCGGCTCGGCACCGGTGTCGTCTCGCTGCCCTATCACAACCCGCTGATGATCGCTGACGACCTGCTCCAACTCGACCACCAGACCCGTGGCCGGGTGATGCTTGGCGTGGGACCCGGCGCGCTCACCTCCGATGCGGTGCAGATGGGGATCGAGCCCACCACCCAGCGGCAGCGGATGGCCGAGGCGTTCGATGCCATCGTGCAGCTCGCGCGCAGCGATGAACCGGTCTCGATGGAAACCGACTGGTTCTCACTGACCGAAGCTCGCCTGCAAATGGCCTGGTATTCGGATCCACATCCCGAGCTGGCTGTCGCGGTGATCCTCACGCCGTCCGGCCCGCAGCTCGCCGGCAAGTACGGCGCGAGCCTGCTCTCCGTTGCCGGCGCCGACTCCGAGGGCATGCGCAACGTCTGGGACTGGTACGAAGAGGCGGCGGCCGAGAACGGCCACGAGGTCTCGCGCAAGAACTGGCGCGTGGTGCTGGCGATCCATGTCGCCGAGACCCGCGCCCAGGCGATCGAAGATGTGCGCGCGGGCTTCCTCAAGCGCGCCTACGTCGGCGACGTGCGCGATCCGGGTCGTCGCGGCGGTATCGCCCTGCAGATGGCCGACACGATCGAAGAGGCAATCGACAAGAACATGGTGATCGTCGGTTCGCCCGACGACGCCGTTGATCAGATCGAGGCCCTGCACGAGCGCTCCGGCGGCGTCGGCGGCTTGCTCTCGATGCACCACGAGTGGGCTTCGACTGAGGCGACCAAGCGCAGCTACGAACTGCTCATGCGCTACGTCGCGCCGCGCTATCAGGGCCAACTCGATCGCCTCGTCGCCTCACGCGATTTCGTTGAGGATCGTCAACTCGACATCTTCGGAGCAGGCCAAAAGGCGATGGCCAAAGCCTTCGCCGACGCCGGCAAGGAACTCCCCGAAGCTTTCCGCCAGGGACTCGAAGCCGCTCAAGCCTCCAGCAACGGAGCCGAATCCGCTCCCGAACCCGAGCCGGTAACCGACTAAGGCCGAGCTGGCGAGAGCGCCATGCAAGCTGTCGTCGCACTCGCGGGTGAGATCCACGACTCCCCGCTGGTGCGCAATGCCCTCATGGGCGCGGGCCTGATCGTCGCCGCCGACAGCGGCGCCTCTCGCCTGCGCCCGCTCGGCTTCACGCCGCACGTCGTGATCGGCGATCTCGACTCGCTCCCAGGCGACGATCTCTTCGGCCTCCGCGCCGCCGGCGTCGAGTTCGCCCCCCATCCTGCGCCCGAAGAGCGCACCGACGGCGATGTCGCCATCGAACTCGCCCTCAAGCGAGGCGCGACCAGCATCATCGTCGTCGGCCTGCTTGGCGGCCCCCGCCAGGATCACGCTGTTGCCAATCTTTACCTCTTGACTCATCCCACGCTGCGAGACGTCCCCACCTGGACCGTCGATGGCTGGACAGCCATCACTGTGCTGCGTGGCGACGGCGTCCGCGAAACCCACTTCCACGGCAGCCCCGGCGACTACGTATCTATCACCGCCGTCAGCGAGCAAGTCAGCGGGATTACGACCGTCGGCCTCAAGTGGCCCCTGATCGACGCAACGTTCACCAGGGGTCTGGGCCAAGGCACGAGCAACGAACTGATCGCCGACCGCGCCATGATTCGGATCGAATCCGGCCTCGCCTTCGCCTCCCACCACTTCCGCGCCCAGCGCTTGCCCTAAGACACACACTTACGGATTGAATACATCCCGCACCCGCTCACGACTCGACGTCGCTGCAAAGTTGAAAATCCCCCGCGCCATTGACGAATCCTGCTCCAACGCCCGCGCCTCATAAATCTCAGCGCGCAGATCATGCACCTCCTCATTCGAGGGCGCTGCTGCCGCCGCGTGTTCGATCAGGTGACACGCCAACTGCAAGTTCCCGTGAGCCAGATGCGCTCGCGCCCGGTTCAACACCGGCTCCAGACCGCCCGCCAGCGTGATCCACTCCGCCGCCTCCGCCGAACGCGGCGCAGGCAGCAGACGATCCGGCTCGCCCTCATACCAGCCGCCAAAGAAGCGCCAGACGTTACGCGCGATGAACTCGGGATGGTCATACGCCGAGCTCAGCCATGGTTTCTCCAGCAGTTCCTGCGGATACTCAATCTCATGCAAGACCCGATCCAGCGTCGCGCCCGTGTTCATCAACGCCAGCGTCCGTGACTCAATCGCGTCTAACAGATCGGCTGTGTCCGTCAGCGCCGTCCGAATCCGCTCCGCCCCGAAGATCGGAAAGCCGTGCCCGGGCAGCATCGTTTCCGCCCCCAGCGCCGCCATCTGCCGCAAACCCGCCGCCCATTCTCCTGCCCAGCGCTGCACCTTCTGCGGATTGCCCGCGTTCGGCACCGCCCAGATGAACAGATCGCCCGGACACAACAGCTTCCGCTCCGGTACCCAGGTCCAGGCCGCGTCCTCCGTCTCGCCCCGCGTGTGCGTCACCTCAAACGTGCAGTCGCCCACCCGAAACTCAATCCGCTCGTCAAAGGTCACGTCCGGATAGCGAAACTCGTCCGGCCAATCCAGACGGAAGCCCGGCCCCATCTGTGGACGATGAAACTGCCGCGTGTTGATCGCCGTGTTGTACCCCACCGTCCGCTTGTAGCGGTCGAAATGCGGCGGAATCTCGCGCTGCCCGTACACCGTTGGATGCGGCTGCCCCGCCGCCTCCGCTTCTTGGTCAAACCGCCCCACGCCGAAGATGTGATCCACGTGATGGTGCGAGAACACCGCTGCCGCCAGCCGCGCCTCGGGACGCCACTGGCGCACCCCCTTGTAGATCGCTTCGGCGTCACGGTCGGTACCAGTGTCGAGCATCACCAGACCGTCGCCGGTGTCGAGCGTATTCACCGACGCAGCCGACTTGTAGTACAGCAACCCGTCTTCGATCTCTTCCGGGATGCGGTTGTTCCAGGGGCTGGTCACCGGGTGCGCCGCGTGAATGATGTCGATTTCGCCGTTCCACAGGCGGTCGCAAAAGTCGCGGATATCGGGCATCGCAGTACCTCCATCATGTTGCTCGGCAGCCGTCGTAGGATATTCCTCAAACGATCCGAATGATCCGAGCTCAGAAAGGAGCTGGCGACGATGCCGATGTACGACTACCGCTGCGGTGAATGCTCGGAGGTCTTCGAGGTGCTTGCACGAATGGGTCAAGCGCCGGACTCGCCTGAGTGTCCCAAGGGCGACGGTGGCGTAGGCGCGCGCGTCTTCGGCGCGGGCGTCGCCATCCATACCGGCGCGTCCGCCAGCAGCTTCGACGACTTCGATATGGGCGCGATGGGCGGGATGCCCGACATGGGCGCGATGGGCGGTCACGGACACGACCATGGCCACTCGCACGACGATTTCGGCATGGATGACTTCGGGATGGACGATTTCTAGCCCTCGATCATCCCAGCAGCACACGCCCGCGGCGTCTACGCCCCGCCTCGGCTGGGTCACCATCTGCACGGTGGACGGCGACTCCATGTCGCCCACGCTCGAGCACGGCGAACGCCTGCTCGCAGTCTCAACCCAGCTCGCCCCGATCCGGCCGGGGCGGATCGTCGTCTTCCGTCGCATCAGCCAATCTGAAGCTGGAACCAACCGCGAGCGGTTCTATGTCAAGCGAGCACTGACCCGCGAATCGGGCGGATGGTTCGTCATTGGCGACGGCAGCACCCGCAGCGCCGACAGCCGCCGCCTCGGGCTCATCCCCGAATCTGAAATCGAAGCCGTAGTGATCGCCCGAATCGCTCCCTTCCAGCGACTGCGCTGGCTCCTCTAGGTGAGCGCTTGTCAGAACGACGCCTCCGCGCTCGAAACGCGATGCACGCTGTAGCGCGTTTGACAAGGCGCGAACCCGCCTCGCTCAGGACGCTCGCAGACCGCTTGCGCAGGCGGGCGAAATTCGACACAATATGTGACGGTTAGCACTCAGAGTGTGAGAGTGCCAAACGATTCACTCAGGCAACGAGCGTCCACACGGCCCGCATCAGGGCCGAGCGACCACGAAGAAGGAGATCCAGGCAACATGGCGAAGGCACTTCTGTTCGACGAGGATGCGCGGCAAGCGCTGCGCGACGGCATTGATGCGCTGGCTGACGCGGTCAAAATCACGCTTGGTCCCAAGGGACGCAACGTGGTCCTGGCCAAGACGTTTGGCGCGCCGACGATCACCAACGACGGTGTGACGATCGCCCGCGACATCGACCTCGAAGACCCCTTCCACAACATTGGCGCTCAGCTCGCCAAGGAAGTCGCCTCCAAGACCAACGACATCGCCGGTGACGGCACCACTACCGCGACCGTGCTCGCCCAGGCGATCGTCAACGAGGGCATGCGCAACGTCGCCGCCGGCGCCAACCCGATGGCGCTCAAGCGCGGCCTTGAGCAGGGCGTCGAAGTCCTCTCCGACGCGATCCGCGAGAACGCCGTCCGCGTCACCACGCGCGAGCAGATGAGCCAGATCGCCGGCATCTCCGCCGCCGACCCGGCCATCGGCGAACTCATCGGCGAGGTCATGGAGAAGGTCGGCAAAGACGGCGTGATCACCGTCGAAGAAGGCAAAGGCATCCGCTCCGAGGTCGAATATGTCGATGGCATGCAGTTCGACCGCGGCTACATCTCGCCCTACTTCGTGACCAACCCCGAGCGTATGGAAGCCGAGCTTGAAGACCCCTACATCCTCGTCACCGACAAGAAGATCTCGGCCGTGCAGGACATCCTGCCGCTGCTCGAGAAGGTGCTCAAGGTGACCAAGAACCTGGTCATCATCGCCTCCGACGTCGACGGCGAAGCGCTGGCCACCCTCGCGGTGAACAAGCTGCGCGGCACGATGAACGTGATCGCGGTCAAGGCCCCCGGCTTCGGCGACCGCCAGAAGGACAACCTCGGCGACATCGCCACCCTCACCGGCGGCGTGGTCATCTCCGAGCAGCTCGGCGGACAGCTCGAGACCGCTGAGATCTCCCAGCTCGGACGCGCCCGGCGCTTCGTCGCGGCCAAGGAAAACAGCACCATCATCGAAGGCCACGGCGAGCCTGAGTCGATCGACGACCGCGTCAACCAGATCCGCCACGTCTACGAGCAGGCCAAGAGCGACTGGGACCGCGAAAAGGCCCAGGAGCGCTTGGGCAAGCTCTCCAACTCCGTCGCCGTGATCAAGGTCGGCGCGGCCACCGAGGTTGAGCTCAAGGAGCGCAAACACCGCGTTGAGGACGCGCTCTCCGCGACTCGCGCGGCCGTCGAAGAGGGCATGGTCCCCGGCGGCGGCGTCGCCCTGATCAACGTCATCCCTTCGCTCGGCGGCGTCGAACTCGACGGCGACGAAGCGACCGGCGTCGGCATCCTCAACCGCGCTCTCGAAGAGCCGATGCGCCGCATCGCCATCAACGCCGGTCAGGACGGCTCCGTCATCGTCCAGTCCGTCAAGGACGCCGAAACCAACAACTACGGCTACAACGCCGCCACCGACGAGTACGGCGACATGATCGACATGGGCATCGCCGACCCGGCCATGGTCACCCGCGCCGCTCTCGAAAACGCTGTCTCGATTGCCGGCATGGTCCTCACCACCAACTGCCTGGTCACCGAGAAGCCCGACGACAGCGCCATCGGCGCACCCCCTGCCCCGGCCTACTAATGCACAGGCCGCGAACGCGGCAACGATGCATCCGCCAGCGGGCCGCCCCCTAGGGGGCGGCCCGCTGTTGTGTCCGGAGAGTCAGATGAGTGCGCCGAACTCCCGCCGACGAGCCAAGATTGTCGCTACGCTCGGTCCCGCCAGCAGCGACCCTGCCAGTGTTCGTGCGCTGGTGGATGCCGGCCTCGATGTCGCACGCATCAACTTCTCGCACGGCGACGAGCGCTCTTGGCTCGCGGCGATCCAGGCCATCCGCAAGGCGCAGGCGGAAACCGGCAAACCAGTCGCCATTCTCGGCGACCTGCAAGGCCCGAAAATCAGGATCGGCGGCGTCCCCGATGGAATCGAGATCGTCCGCGGCGAACGCGTCGACATCGTCGTCGGCAGCACCGTTGACGCGGCGCTCGAACAGGATCGTCTCACGATCAGCTGCAACTACGCAGCCCTGGTGGAAGAGGTGGAGCCCGGAGGCCGCGTCTATCTCCGCGACGGCGAACTCGATCTCCTGATCGAAGCGATCGTTGGCAACCGCATTCAGACGACCGTGCGCGGCGGCGGCCTGCTCACTGCTCGCGCCGGGCTGCACGCCCCGGGCGCCGGCCAGCGTCTGCCGGCCGTCACCCCGCAAGACCGCAAGCACATTCACTTCGCCGTCGAACACGGCGTCGACTTTCTCGCACTCTCCTTCGTTCGCACCGCCTTCGACCTCGCGGAAGCCCAAACCGCCGTCCATGCCGCTGGCGGCGAACTCCCCCTCATCGCCAAGATCGAAACCATTTCCGCCATCCGCGAGCTGCGCGAGATCATTGCTGTCTCGGACGGCGTGATGGTCGCGCGCGGCGATCTGGGCGTCGAGGTCGGACCGGCCGAGGTGCCGGTCATGCAGCGCCAGATCATCGAAGCCGCCGGTCGCGCGCTCCAGCCCGTCATCATCGCCACCCAGATGCTTGAGTCGATGGTGCAGCGCCAACGCCCAACCCGCGCCGAGGCTTCCGATGTCGCCAACGCTGTCTGGGACGGCGCCGATGCGCTCATGCTCTCCGCCGAGACCGCAGTCGGGCGTCATCCGGTCGAAGTGGTCGCCATGATGGACGACATTATCCGCCGCGCCGAATCCGGCGACGCCGGCCGCACGGCAGTCGCCCAGCCGATTGAACTCAAAGCCGACGCCGCCCGCACCATCGCCGTCGCCGTCGCTGCCGCCGTTGAACAGCACCCCCAGGTGCGCGCTGTCATCGTCTTCACCATCAGCGGACGCTCGGGCCGCCTGATTTCACACGTGCGGCTACCCGTACCCGTGCTCGTATTGGCCCCGGACGACCCAGTCTTGCAGCGCCTCGCCCTGATGTGGGGCGTCCAGCCGCGCCGCTGTCCACCGCCGGACGATATCGACCATATGCTGCGCGAAGTCGAACGTGCCGCAGTTGACGCATTCGCACTCGAATCAGGCGATCAAGTCGTGCTCACCGGCGGATTCCCGCTCGGCCAGGGCGAACCGACCAACTTCCTCAAGCTCCACCGCATATCCTGAGCGAAACCCGATTCGACGGAGAGGGAGCTGATCATGGCGGACGCTGAGCAGACGACCGATGCGCAAAGCGATGAGCTGATCGAGGAAGGCGACGCCTGCGAAGTCGACTTCGCCGCCGGCCCAATCGCGGCCTCCGAAGCAGCCCCTGCTCCCGGTGAGCGCGATGTGCTGCTCTACGTCAGCCCCTGGTGCGGTGACTGCCGCCGCGCGGTCGACTTCCTCGACCGTCACGAGATCGCCTATCGCACAGTTGATATCACTCAAGATGAGGACGCGGCGCTGATCGTCGAATCGCTCAATCGCGGCTACCGCTCGACACCGACGATTCTGCTTGACGGCAAACACGTCGCCACCGAACCGAGCCGAGCGCAACTGGCCGAGCTCTTCGGCGTCAGCGACGACAGCGCGACGATGAGTCCGCTCAGGCTGCTCCGTCGTCGCTGATCACGTGCAGGTCGGCGGGGGCGATGCGCGCAATCGCTTCCTCACCCACGGACAGCCTGAGCTCGTCCCACGCGGCTACCGGCACATCGGCGGTGAGTATCAGCCCTCCGCTGGTCAACACAGCTCTCACGACCGGGCCGCGCGGTCTGATCGTGCGTACGACTGCTCTCAGCCGGTTCCCGCTCATCTCCCCATCCCGCGAGAGCACGATCCGTTCAGGCCGCACGCAGAGCACGGCGGGCGATCCAAGCGCCACCGACTTCACCGTCGACGCCAGCCGCACCCCGCCGGCGCTATATATCCCTGATTCCGAGCGCCGTCCCTCCCACACATTCTCCATGCCCACAAACTCCGCGACTGCACGGTCGGCGGGGCGGTCGAAGACTTCTGCCGGTGGTCCGGTCTGACGCAGACTGCCGCCGATCAGCAAGGCGGCGTGGTCGCCCAGTCGCAATGCTTCGTCGCGGTCGTGCGTGACCAGCACCGTAGTCGGGCGCATCTCGGACACGATCTCGGCGAAGTCTTCGATCAGACCCTCCCGCGTGGGTGCGTCCACGCCGGCGAACGGCTCGTCCAGCAACAGCACCTCCGGCTGGGAGGCAAACGCCCGCGCCAGGCTGACCCGCTGCGCTTCGCCTCCGGAGAGCTGGCGCGAGTGGCGTTTGGCCAGGTTGGCAATGCCGAACCGCTCCAGCCAGTGCGCGGCGCGCTCGCGCCGCTCGCGGCGGCCAACGCCGCGAATGCGGAGCGGAAGCTCAACGTTCGCCTGCACCGACATGCTCAGCAGCAGCGGTTCCTGGAATGCCGCCGCCATCCGGCGACGGGTGTGAACCGGATCGCGATTCATCGGTTCGCGGTCAAGCAGAAGCTGACCGCGCAATGGTCGCAGCACCAGCTGCAATGCGCCCAGCAGCGTGCTCTTACCCGACCCGTTTGGCCCGATCACGACCGTGACCTCGCCCCGTTGCAGATCGAGTTGGTCAATGGTGAGCACGGTCACGCCGCCGCGCTGGACCGCCAGATCGCGGATCTGGAGGTGCGGATCCGCTCGCTCGGCTGTGTCAGTCACGCGACCGGCCGCCGCTGCTGTACGGCGGTCAGGACGAGGTTGACCAAGAAGGCGAGCACGACCAGGACGAACCCCAGCGCGATGGCCACCTCCCAGTTGCCGCGGCTCGTTTCCAGCACCGTCGCTGTGGTCAGCACTCGCGTCTCGCCGGCCAGGTTGCCGCCAACCTGCATCGAAGCGCCGACCTCGGAGATCGCCGCGCCGAAACCGGCCATCACCGCTGCCAGCAAGCCCAGTCGAGTTTCCCGAATCAGGAGCCAGAGCACCTGCCAGCGGTTTGCTCCCATTGCCCACATCTGCCCGATCAGGCGCGGATTGACCGACTGGATCGAGGCCAGCGAGAAGCCCACGACCAGCGGCAGCGAGAGCAGTAGCTGAGCGATCACCATCGCGGTTGGAGTGAAGGCGATCTCGAGACCGCCCAACGGGCCTTGCCGAATCAGGATCAGGATCACAATCAGTCCGACCACGACCGGTGGCATCCCCATGCCGGTGTTCACCGCCGCTACGATCAGGCCGCGCCCCCAGAAGCGGCGCAGGGCCAGGACTGCGCCCAGCGGGATGCCGACGGCGAGCGCCAGCGCGGTCGCCGCCGATGAGATCGCGAGCGTACGCAGGGTGATTTCGATCACCTCGCGGTCGCCTGCCCACCACAGCCGCGCCGCTTCTCGAATGCCGTCCCAGATCAAGTCCATGGCGCGATCTTAGCCTTGCGGCGAGTGTCGTCTGCCCAGCTCAGCGGGGCGCGCCGCCGCGCGCGGAGATTGCCTGCTCAGTGTCGCCGGCGGCGGGAATGAACAGCGGACGCCCGTATTCGGCGCTGAGGTATTCGCCGATCATGGTTTGGATGTCGTCGCGGGTGAGGAAGGCGGCGAAGGCTTCGGCGGCGGGAGTGTTGACCCGGCCCTTCGCAGGGTTGACCGTCATCACGCTATAGAAGTTCAGCAAGCGCGCATCGCCCTCGACCAAGACGACCAGATCGGGCAGATCGTCCGAGAGAGCCAAGTAGGTGCCGCGGTCGGTGAGGGCATAGGCGAGGCGTTGATTGGCCAGCGTCAGGGTCGCGCTCATGCCTTGTCCGACTTCGAGGTACCAGTCCTCGTTGCGCCGGGCGGTGTCGATGCCCGCATCTTGCCAGAGGGCGATTTCCTTCTTGTGCGTGCCGCTGTCGTCGCCGCGGGAGGCGAATTGGCAGGGCCCGCCTACGCAGAGCGCGGCGATCTGCCCAAGCGCTCTGCTCGCGTTCGTCCATCCCGCTACTCCTGCGGGATCTGCGATCGGTCCTACGATGATGAAGTCGTTGTAGGCGACCAGCGTGCGGCCCGTGACGTCGCCGGCGTTGAGCAACTCTTGCTCCGAGGCAGGCGCGTGGGTGAGGAGCACATCGGCGTTGCCCTCGGCACCCATGCGCAGGGCGGCGCCGGTGCCGACGGCGATGATCTTGACAGTCAGATCTGCTTCGTCTTCGAAGATTGGTACGAGCTGATCGAGCAGACCGGAATCGTTGAGGCTGGTGGTAGTGGCGAGGATCAATTCGTCGGAGTTGTAGCCGGGATCGTCGCTGCAAGCGTTGAAGTTGACGGCGGCGAGCAGCGCCGCGATGAGCACTCCTACGGCGAAGAGGGGTGGGACCCCCCTTTGTCCCTTTGGGACATCTCCCCCCGCACTGCGGGGGGAGAGAAGAAATCGGGCGTTGGTCATGAGGCTGAGTTGATCATGCCCGCTGCGACCGTGGCGCTGGTCGCTTCGTCAATCAGGATGAACGCTCCGGTCGCGCGCGACTCATCGTATGGATCAACGCAGATAGGTGCCATGAGGCGCAGGCGGACGCGCCCGATCTCGTTGAGGCTGAGTTGGGAGGCGGTGAGATCGTAGTCGAGCGTATTCACGTCGAGGCGGGCGGTGACTTCGTCGACGAGCGCGCGCGTGGTCTGGGTGGTGTGTTTGACTACCAGGCGCTGGCGCGGTCGCAGGGGAGCGCGCTCGCTCATCCAGCAGATGTGGGCCTCAAGCGTGGTTGCGACCAGGGGCGGGGCTTCGGCGGCGGCGATGATCGAGCCTCGGCGCACATCGAGCTCATCGGCCAGGCGCACGGTGACGGCCATTGGCGGTGCGGCTTCGTGGAGAGGCTGCTCGAATGCGTCGATCGCGGTCACGGTGGTCTCGGCTCCCGAGGGCAGGACTTGCACGCGATCGCCGAGGCGGAGGACACCGGCGGCCATCGTTCCGGCGTAGCCGCGATAGTCGTGGTAGACGTCTCGCTGGGGGCGGATGACGTATTGCACCGGCAGACGCGCTGCATGGTGTTGGGGCGGGTCGAGGACTTCGACCTCTTCGAGCAATTCGAGCAAGGACGGGCCGTCGTACCAGGGCATTCGCGCAGATCGTTCGACCACCGAATCGCCGAACTTGGCCGAGATTGGGATGGCGCGAACGTCGGTGACGCCCATGCGGGAGGCGAACAGAGTCAGTTCCTGCGCGATCTGCTCGAAGACTTGTTGATCCCAGTCGACCAGGTCCATCTTGTTGACGCAGAGGACGAAGTGGCGGATGCCGAGCAGGGCGGAGAGATAAGCGTGGCGGCGGGTCTGTTCGAGTACGCCCCGGCGTGCGTCGACCAGCAGGAGGGCGAGGTCGGCGGTGGAGGCGCCGGTGACCATGTTGCGGGTGTACTGCACGTGTCCCGGGGTGTCGGCGAGGATGAACTTGCGGCGCGGGGTAGCGAAGTAGCGGTAGGCGACGTCAATGGTGATGCCCTGCTCGCGCTCGGAGCGGAGACCGTCGGTGAGGTAGGCGAGATTGACGGCGTCGTCGCCGCGCGTGCGCGATGTGCGCTCGATCGCTTCCATCTGGTCGATGAAGGTCTGCTTGGAGTCGAACAGCAGACGCCCGATCAGGGTGCTCTTGCCGTCGTCGACGGAGCCGGCGGTGGCGAGACGGAGGAGTGGGCGCTCGTGCTCGGGAAAGAGGTCGGTTTCCGGATCGGGGTTCAGCGTGACCATTTAGAAGTAGCCCTCGCGTTTGCGGTCTTCCATGGCGGCTTCGGAGAAGCGGTCGTCGGCGCGGGTTTCACCGCGTTCGGTGATGCGGGTGGCGGCGATTTCGGCGACGACGGATTCGATCGTGTCGGCGTCGGAGCGGACGCCGGCGGTGCAGGTCATGTCGCCGACGGTGCGGAAACGGACGCGGGCAGAGAAGGGGTCTTCGTTGGGCAGGCGGGGGACGAACTCAGAGACGGGGAAGAGCATCCCGTCGCGCTGGAACATCTCGCGCTCGTGGGCGAAGTAGATCGAGGGAATTTCGAGCTGTTCCTGGCGGATGTACTGCCAGACATCGAGTTCGGTCCAGTTGGAGAGGGGGAAGGCGCGGATGTGCTCACCGCGCGTGAGGCGTCCGTTGTAGAGGTTCCAGAGTTCAGGGCGCTGGTTGGAGGGATCCCACTGGCCGAAGGCGTCGCGGAAGCTGAAGATGCGCTCCTTAGCGCGTGCTTTCTCTTCATCGCGGCGGGCGCCGCCGAAGAGCGCGTCGAAACCGTGTTCCTCGATCGCATCGAGCAGAGTGACGGTCTGGAGGCGGTTGCGGGAGGCGCGGGGGCCGGTCTCTTCGACGACTCGCCCCTGGTCGATCGAGTCCTGGACGGAGGCGACAACCAGTTGTACTTCGAGTTCTTCGACGCGGCGGTCGCGGAAGTCGATCGCTTCGGGGAAGTTGTGGCCGGTGTCCACGTGCATCACGGGAAAGGGAATGCGCGCGGGCCAGAAGGCTTTTTCGGCCAGGCGCAGCATCACAATCGAGTCTTTGCCGCCGGAGAAGAGGAGGACGGGGCGTTCGAGTTCGGCGGCGACTTCGCGGATGATGTGGATGCCCTCGGCTTCGAGCCAGGCGAGCGTGGAGTGCGCGGGTGGGGCGGCAACGGTGGTCATGGGCGGCCAGTCGTGAGTAGGTCTGCTCGTGTCTCAAGCTAATCCTGACAAAGATTACTAGATAAGTACAGATTGAGCTCGAGCCCGCTGTCGCCCTGAGCGGCAGCGGGGCGTAGCATTCTTTACGCTGCGCTTCGGATTGCCGCACTGGCGGCGGATCAGCTTTGGAGGATTGATCATGGCAGTCGGACAAGTGCTGGAACTCTGGCGTTACCCGGTGAAGTCGATGGGCGGTGAGCAGATCGACAGCGCCGCGATCGACGGCAACGGGGTCGCAGGCGATCGCGGCTGGGCGATCCGCGAGGCCGGGGAGACGCGCACCGCGCGTCAGATTCCGCGTCTGTTGCAGTGCGCCGCGCGCTATGCCGAGGCGCCGGCCGGCGACCGGCGCTCGCCGCGTGTTGCCCTCACCCTGCCCGACGACGAGTCGCTGGTCAGCGACGCCGCCGACTTTGATCAACGCCTCTCCGCCGCCCTGGGCCGAGAGGTCGTACTGACCCCGCTGCACCCGGCGGAAGACCTCGAGCACTATCGCCGCGGGCCGGCCGATCCCGACGCCGACCCGGTCGCCGGGATGCGCGAAGTCTTCGGACTCGAGCCCGATGATCCATTCCCCGACCTCGGCGATATCCCCCTGGATGTTTTGGCGCAGTTCTCGACCCCGCCCGGAACGTACTTCGACGCATACCCGATCCACATCATGACGACTGCCTCGCTGAATGCGCTTCGCGCTGCGGGCGGGGGCGATGATGTCGATGTGCGGCGGTTCCGGCCGAACATCGTGATCGACACCGGCGAAGCCGAGGGCCTGCTGGAGGTGGACTGGAGCGGGAGCAAGCTGCGCGTCGGTGAGGTCGTGATCGAGTTGAAAACGACCACGGTTCGCTGCTCGATCCCGGCGCACGGGCAACGGGATTTCGGTTCGAGCCGCGCGGTTGGCCGGGCGTTGATTGAGCAGACCAAGCAGCACCTGGGCGCGTACTGCAACGTCGTCGAGAGCGGTACGGTCAACGTCGGCGACGAGGTGGAACTGCTCGGCTAGGCGTACTGACCGCACACCTGCGAGACGCAACTGACCTACGAGCGGCTGGTAGGTTAGGGCGAGCGCGGGAAGCGTTTATGAGCCGCCCCCGCGCTAGGGCGAACAGGCATCGTCACGACCTGTGCCTGCTCGCCCGCCCAGGTTGCCTTGTTGGTGGTGCGAAGGCGACCATGCCTGACAAGGCTTCCGCTGACAAGTCTAGCAGGTCAGTATGTCCCGCAGCGGTCGATGTTCGGCTGAGCCGGCGTGTCCAACAGACCCTCTAGCGAAATCGTGCTCGACTCGTCATCACTGTCGCGGATGAACGTGAACTCGCGCGCGCCGCGCAGTTCTCTGAGCATCAACTGTGGGTTCGGGGAGGATGTTTGGCCAGGGAAGTTTCCGCCGATCCATTCTTCGGTCTTACTTAGCGAGCGGTCGAACCGCCAGGTGACGGCTTGATTGTAGGACGACCACCAGCTCCAAGAACTGATGCCGACATGCAGCACGCCGTCTCGATCGCAAGCAAGCTCGAACTGGATATCGTCTCCCCAGTCACCTGCGCTGGTCGTGATGATTGTTTCGGTCTTGCCGGTCAGATCGTCATAGCTGACCTTGAATGTCGCTCCGGAGCTGTTCTTGCCGCTGATTTCAACCGCGCCATTGGGAACGGGAAACGGAACGATCCCGGGGTGGATCCTCAGTTCGCCGATTGTGACCGGCGTGCTGTAGAGCCACCTGCCGACAGGCGGTTCAGCAGGTAGGAACCTGCCGCGGGGTACAACACGATCTCCCCACTCGTTGCCGTCCCTCGGCTGAACTGCGAACTCTACCCTTCTGTCGTTGTGTGCGCGCGCGCGGCGACCCTGACCTCAACGCCGCCTGGATCGCTTTGACTCCGAGCGACGCCAAGCATTGCCGCCCCTACCACGATGGCCGCCAGCGCCAACACTCCAGACAACCTTGTCTTGTTCATGCCTGCTCCTCCCTTGCCCTCGGCGATCTGAGCGTCCTCGTCATTCTCGATCCCGACCGGGAAGCTCGTCCGAACAGATACGCCAGCAGCGAGAAGCGAGATTCCAGGTCAAGCTTGGAATGACGAATTCCGGCGATTGCGAGTTTTCAGCATTCTACTCGCCGGCGTCGGCGATGGTGGATTCGTCGACCACCTCGGTCTCGGGGTGGAACGCCTGCCAGGCGAACCAGAAGTGGTCGGAGTGGATCACGCGGGTCAATTCTGACCCGGCCAATTCGCCTGCGATCGCGCGGCCGAAGATGTCCCAAGTGGAGCCGGTCTCGGCGTCCATGAAGGTTTGACCGTCGGGATCGCCGGGATTGGGTGTGAAGGTGAGTGGGCCGACTCCTTCGAGGGTGGTCTCGAAGACGGCGGTGGTACCAATCTCGCGGGCTTGGGCGAGGTTGCCGGAGTCGAGGACGGAGAGCGCGCCGGGTGTCCAGAAGACGACCAGCGCGATGCCGTCGAAACTGTCGTGAAGGACGCGCTGCTCGGAGAGCGCAGACCAGGGGTAGGCGACGGCGGCGCCGGAGGGGCCTTCGACACTGACGACGCGCTCTGCGGGCGGCAGGCGCGGGTCGACGCTGTCGCGGTCGAAGAAGAACCCGTAGGGGCCGCCGTGTTCGGGGTTGTCATAACCCTGGTAGGGGTTCTGCCCGTAGGGACGATTCCAGCCGGTATCGCGGGACATCACGAGCGCGTCGGGATAGGCGGCGCGGAGTTGTCCGAGGCTGACGACTGAGGCAGGCAGGTAGTTGAGTCGGGCCCCGACCATCGTGCCGACGATGGCTCGCCCCGAGGACTGCTGCCAGAGCGACTCGGTGTTGCGGTCGTACATGACCAGGTCGGAGTTTCGGAGCAGGCCGGAGACGCCGAAGATGAAGATCTCTTCGCCAATCTGGGACTCGAAGGCGATCGCGGTATTGCAGAGCGGACAGAAGGTGATCGTGAGCGGCTTGCCGCCGATCGTATCGTTGACGATCTCGTGCCAGGTGAGGATTTCGAGCGGGAAGCCGCGCACGTCGTCGCCGACGCGAACCTGGACTAGGGGCACGTTGTCGGTGTAGACGACCGCCGCTTCTTCGATCGTCCAGTAGCGGGGCGCGCTGATCGCGGGGATCGCGTCGCGGGCGGCGCCTTGCGAGAGTTCTTCGAGCGCGACGATGCGGATGCCCCAGTGGGTGGACCAGTCGAGGCCGAAGTACTGCGGCGTCTGCGAGTCGCGGATGATCGGGATGCCTTCGGGGGTCTCGGTCGCGTCGCGGGGGAGAAAGGTAGTGACCGGAGTGATGTCGGCGAGAGTGTCGTCCTGCTGCTGCGCCTGCTGGGCTTGCGCTGCGGCCTGAGTCGCCTGCTGTTGCGGTTGAGTCGCTTGCTGAGTTGCGGCGGTTTGGGTTGGTTGTTCCTGTGTCTGCTGCGGATCGGCGGACTCTGCGGGTTGCGGCTGCTCGACAGGCTGTTGCTGCTGTTGCTCGGTTTGCGCGGCTGCGGGAGCTTCTTGGGGATCGTCGCTGCACGCGGCGAGGGCGAACGTAAGCGCCGCGCCCACGAGCGTCGCGTGGAGCCAGTTTTTTCGTATGATCATCATGCGGCCAGCGTATCGGGGAATCCGGTCCGCGCCGGCGTGAAGGCAGGCAGCGATGACGGACGAACCCGCTTCCGATCGCGACGACGCGGAGGCCGTGCTCGCCGCTAACCGCGCCTTCTATGAGGCGTTCAACGAGCGCGATGTGGAAGGCATGGCGCAACTCTGGGCGCAGACTGCGGACGTGACCTGCATTCATCCGCATCGCGCGGTGATCTCGGGACACCGCGAAGTGATGCGGAGTTGGCGCGCAATTCTGACCAATCCCGATCAGCCGCGGATCGTGTTTGCGGCGGAGACGCCTCGGATTGTTGGCGATATCGGGATCGTGGCGGGACGCGAGGTGGTGGCGGGGGTGCCGATTGTGGCGACCAACCTCTACCGGCGCGAAGCCGGGAGCTGGAAGATCATTCATCACCATGGCAGCCCGGTGCTGCACACGGATTGAGGATTTGAACGTGCCTGTGACTCTGGCCAAGGGCGATCCGGCGCCTGATTTCGCATTGCCCGACCAGGATGGGAAGCTGCACCGGCTGTCCGACTACGCCGGGCAGACCGTCGTGCTCTATTTCTACCCGCGCGACGACACGCCGGGCTGTACGAAGCAGGCGTGTTCGTTCCGCGACGAGCTGGCGGAGATCGGCGCGGAGGGGGCGACAGTGTTGGGCGTCTCCACCGATTCCGCCGAATCTCATCAGCAGTTCCGCGCGAAATACGAACTGAACTTCCCGCTCCTCGTTGACACCGAGGCGGAAGTGGCGACGCGCTACGGCGCCTGGGGTGAGAAGACGCTCTACGGGCGCAAGAGCATTGGCATGAACCGGGCCACGTTCGTGATCGGTCCGGACGGCGTGCTGGCCAAGGTTTGGAAACGAGCCAGGGCCGCGGATCACGGCCAGGCGGTCCTCAAAGCGCTGAGGACCGCCTGACGCTTGTCCCGGAGCGTCGATCGCTAGTCGGCGCTGTGGCAGTCGCAGTCGCCGCTGGCGCAGCTGGAGTCCACGCAGCAGCAGCAGTGCTCGCTGTGGTCGCAACTGCACTCGTGCTCGCTCTGGCAGTGGTCGTGCTCGGCCACCTCGGTCGCGCTGTGCGCGTGGTGCTCGGTGTGCTCGTACCGATGGGTGTGGGCCGCTGTCGTCATGGTTCCTCCCTTTCATCGCCGTTGCCGGCGAACTGTACGCACTCTGGAATCAGCTCACCTTGCGCGAGACGTCGCTTCGAGATGGCCGACATGGTGGTCTTCGGTGCAACCCTCGACCGATGTCTCGACCTGGAAGGTGATGTGGCTGAGGTTGTACCGGTGGCGCGCGATCACGACCGCCTCATCGAGAATGCTCTGCCGGTTCGGGTGCTCGTGGTCGACCATGATGTGCGCCGAGATCGAGTCGTAGCCGGATGTGATCGTCCAGGCATGGACGTCGTGGATGACGGTTACCCCTTCGATCTCCTCGATCTCATGGCAGAGCGCGTAGAGGTCGATGTGAGGCGGAACGCCTTCGATCAGCACGTGGAAGATCTGCATCGCCGGCCGGTAGGAGAGGAAGAGGATGAAGACGCCGATGATGATGCTGACGATCGGGTCGGCCAGATTCCAGCCGAACCCCATCACCAGGGCGCCGGACACGATCACGGCGATCGACCCCAGCAGGTCTCCGAGTACGTGGAGGAATGCGCCCTGGACGTTGAGGCTGTGTTCCGACGAGCCGTGCAGGATGTAGGCGACGATGATGTTGACGATCAGGCCGACCACGCCGACCGCGGTCATCAACACGCCTTCGACTTCCGGCTCGCCGCCGATCCGGTGCACCGCTTCCCAGATCACCCAACCGGAGATCAGCCAGAGCGTGAGAATGTTGACGAACGCAGCGAGGATCTCGGTGCGAGCGAAGCCGAAAGTGCGGTCGACCGAGGAAGGCCGATTCGCGACCCACATTGCGATCAGCGCCAGGGCGATGGCGCCGGCGTCGGTCGCCATGTGGCCAGCGTCGGCGAGCAGGGCCAGCGAGCCGGAGAGGATGCCGCCGACGATCTCGACGACCATGAAGAACAGGATGATGCCGAGCGAGATGATTAGCGTGCGCCGGCTCGCCTCGCGCAAGTCGTGCGCATGGTCGTGATGGTCGTGGCCGGAGTGATCATCATGGTCGTGATGGTCGTGCCCGGCGTGGTCGTGGCCGGAGTGATCATCGTGGTCGTGATGATCGTGTCCGGCGTGGTCGTGGCCGGAGTGATCATCGTGGTCGTGATAATCGTGCCCGGCGTGGTCGTCGTGATCGTGGCTGGCAGACGCAGCGGCGCGGCCGCTGGGTACGGCCGCCGAATCGCCGTCGCTGGGGCCGCTGCGGGACATTCCTGACTAGCCTCACTCGCCTGGGGGAAACCCAGGATCGAACGGGAATCGCAGCCGATCCAGAACGCTCGCCGCAATCTAACAGATTCTTCACCGTCTGTGCAGTGCCCCGCGATCTGGCTCGCCGCTGGAGTGGCCGCGCCGATGTGGTAGCCTGACGCCCAGACCAAGAGATATGCAGCGTTGCGGGCTTGTCCAGACGCCCCGGCTGCCTAGAACTCGCTCCTCATGCCCCGTTTTCGAAGGTTGACGCTGCGCGTCGCTGTGTTCGCGGCAACGCTGCTCGCGCCGTTGGCGTTGCTCGCCTGCGGCAGCGACGACGGCGACGCCGCGCCGCTCCAGGTGGTCGTCTCAACCCAGGTGATCGCCGATTGGACGCGCGAGGTCGGCGGCGATCTCGTCGATGTACGGGCGCTTGTCCCCGCTGGCGCTGATGCGCACACGTTCGAGGTCAGTGTTGACGACATCCGTGCGGTCGCCGAGGCCGATCTCGTGATCATCAATGGCGCCGGACTGGAATCCGCTTATGAGGAGGCGGTCGAAGAGAACGCGGGCAACCTGCTCGAGCTGGCCAATGCCGTCGAAGCGATGGGACACGAGTTGCATCCGTTCGAGGGCATGATCGGCTCCGATGAGGAACATCACCAGGAACAGCAGGAACACGGTCAGCAGGAGGAGCAGCAGGGGCAACAGGAAGAGCATCACCAGGAGCAACAGGAAGAGCATCACCAGGAGCAGCAGGAGCAACAGGAAGAGCATCACCAGGAACAGCAGGAGCAAGAGCAGCAGGAAGAGCATCACCAGGAACAGCAGCAACAAGAGCAGCAACACGGACAGCAGCAAGAAGAACACGCACACGACCACACTGGCGAGGACCCGCACTTCTGGTTCGACACCGACATCGCCAAGGCCTCGGTCACCGCGATTGCGGCGGAGTTGATCGCGCTCAAGCCGGACGCAGAAGAGGCGATTGCCGAGCGCCGCGACAACTACCTCAACGAGATTGACGAGGCCGACGAAGAAGCTCGCTCGCTGCTTGCCGATCTGCCAGCCGAAAAACGCCTGCTGTTCACGTTCCACGACGCATTCGGATACTTCGCCCGCCGCTACGACCTGACTGTCGCGGGCTTCCTGGTCGAGGGCCCGGAACAGGGCGTCTCGGCCGAGGCGATCACCGAACTGATCGAGCTGATCGAACACGAAGGCGTTCAAACCGTGTTCCACGAGCCGCAGTTCGACTCCACGATTCTGGACACGATCGCCGACGAAACCGGAG
The DNA here is from genome assembly GCA_963555985.3 of Dehalococcoidia bacterium. Lineage (GTDB taxonomy): Bacteria > Chloroflexota > Dehalococcoidia > Bin125 > Bin125. The sequence continues at coordinate 2,343,297 of OY820591.1, read as the reverse complement.
TCGAGCGGCGGGTGATCTGGTCGCAGCCGACCGACGACGAGCCGACATACATCGACATTCTGCTGGCGAACGCGCGCGCCGTCGCCGATCAGTAGCGGCTGGGACTGCCCGCGCTACGCTGCGGGCCATGACTCACCCTGAGCCGCCGGCCAGCAGTCCGCTGGTCTGGATCGATCTCGAGATGACCGGGCTCGACCCGGAACGAGATGTCGTCATTGAGGCGGCCGTGCTGATCACTGACTCAGAGCTGAACATCGTCGCCGACGGACCGGATCTCGCCATTCACCGCAGCGAGGAGGAACTGTCGGTGATGAACGACTGGAACCGGCGCACCCATCATGGCTCCGGCCTGATCAAGCGCGTCCGAGCGTCGGATCTCACCATCGAGCAGGCGGAGGCGGAGATCCTGGAGTTCGTCCGCCAGTGGACGGTCGAAGGCGAGTCGCCCCTCTGCGGCAACTCCGTCCACCAGGACAAGCGCTTCCTCTACCGCGAGATGCCCAAGCTGGTCGACTGGCTGCACTACCGAATCGTGGACGTATCGACGGTCAAGGAACTGGCCAAGCGCTGGTACCCCGAGCTGGAGAAGTTCGCCAAGCAGGAGCGGCATCGGGCGCTGGACGATATCCGCGAGTCGATCGACGAGCTGCGTTGGTATCGCCAGCAGATTTTTAAGCCTGCCGATTAGCCCGCCCGCCCGCGCAGCGAGAAGCGTTCTCCAACTCGGCAACACGCGCCCCAGCAAACGTCGCCGACCCGGCAACACGCGCCCCAGCCGGCGTCGCTGACCAGACAGCACGCGCCCCAGCAGATGCGGGCGGTTCGCCGCCAGCCTGGCGGTGGAACTTCCTCCGCGCCGTCGGCGGCCAGAAACTCAAGCGATGGCAATGTCCCGCGCAGTCCGCGCGGGCTGAGCACGAACGAGAACACCATCACCAGGACTGCGCTCAGCACGATCGACGGTCCAGCCGCCAGATCGAAGTGAAACGATGCATACAGGCCCACCACCGTCGAAAACACACCGATCAGGGTCGCCACCAGCATCATCAGCGCCAGTCGCCGAGTCAGCAGCACCGCGGCCGCTGCCGGAGCGACCAGCATGGCGACCGCCAAGATCACCCCGACGAGCCGAAACGCCACCACCGTCGCCAGCGCGATCAGGACGAGGAGTCCGATCTGCATCATGGTGACCGGAACCCCCGAGACAGCGGCCACCTCAGGATCGTATGCCGAAAACCGCAACTCCGGCAGGAAGGCCAGAACCAGCACGGTGACAACGGCAGTTAACGCGGCCATCACGATCAAATCGGTCCAGGAAGCGCCCAAGATGTGGCCGACCAATAATGCGCCCAGATCGATCGTGAAGGTGCGTTCTCTCGAAATCAGCATCACGCCGAGCGCGAAGAACCCGGCGAACATGATGCCGATCGCGGTGTCCGCGCGCAGTCGCCCGCGCAGCGTGAGCAGGGCCACGCCCAAGGCCGTCAGCACCGCCGCGACGCCGGCGCCCAGTGTGATCAGGACTGCGCCTCCACCCAGGACCAGCGCGACTGCGGCGCCCGCGAGCTGGGTGTGTGCGACCGCATCACCAAGAAAGGCCAGACCGCGCAGGACGACGAAGGCGCCGACCATCCCTGCGGCCACCGACACGATGAGCCCGGCCAGAAGTGCGCGCCGCATGAACTCAAACGACCATGGATCGGTGAACCATTCCACTAGGGACTCTTGCTAGCTGTCCCGCTCACTACCATCATCACAACCGGGCAGGACAGAGTATTGAGGCTTTCAACATGGTACTTGAACGGCAGGTCACATTGATTACCGGCGCATCGCGGGGCTTCGGCCTGGCCGCGGCGGAAGAGCTGACGCAACGCGGTCACCGCGTGATCGCGACGATGCGCAATCCCGATCGGGACGGGCCGAATCTGGCCGGCATCGATCCCGAGCTGGTCTGTATCGCCCGCTGCGACGTGACCGAGCGCGCCTCGATTGACGCCGCAGTGGAGGCGGGGCTGGCGCGCTTCGGCCGGATCGACGCGCTCTTCAACAACGCCGGCTACGGCCTCTATGGGCCGGTCGAGGAGTTCAGCGAGGACGAGATCCTGCGCGAAATGGATACGAACTTCGTCGGCCAGATCCGCGTCGCTCAAGCCGTGTTGCCGGCGATGCGCGAGCAGGGCAGCGGCAAGATCATCAACGTCTCCTCGCTGGCCGGACGAATCGTGGGACCGCTGCTGGGTCTCTACGCCGCGAGCAAGTGGGCGGTCGAAGCGATGTCGGAGGCGTTGCGCTACGAGGTCTCGCGCTGGGGCGTGGAGGTCACGATCCTCGAACCGGGCATGTATCAGAGCGATTGGCAGACCACGAATCTGGACGTCGCGGCGGCCGTGCGCGAAAGCCGCAGCGTCTACCAGGAGTCGGCCGACCTCGCCCTGTCCGAATTCCGCAAGCGGGCGGCGACCCGCCCCGGCTCGCGCAGCGTAGCGACCGCAGTAGCCGACATCGTGGAACTCGTCCAGCAGCTGCCAATGCGCTGGCCGGTCGGAGAGGACACGATCCAGACCATCCGCCTCCGCGAAGCCATGACCGATCAGGAGTGGGAGGCGAGAGTACGCGGAGATACGGCAATCTACCGAGGAGCCTTCTTCCGAGGCGCGCCAGATCCCATCCGAGAGAAGCCGCGCTAAACAATCCAAACCTCTCCCAGGGGAGACCTGCGCGTAAATCAAAGATCGTCATACCCGCGCTTGCCGCGGGTATCTCGCCGTGTTCTGCACCGACGTTCCGGCTCAACTCGGCGAGATTGCCGCGCCGGAGCGCGGCAATAGCCTGCCCCCGGCTTGAACGGGGGACGGAGTACATCGACGTACGCCCAAGGCCCAACCCAACTGTCACCCCCGCAACACCTCTCCCAACCCGAGTTCCGCTATCGAACACCAGTCCATATACCATCGCCCGCAGACAACACTCCGACCACAATCAACGGAACCCGCCATGACCGCCGGAACCGATCGGGACATCCTCAGACAAACCCGGATTCACACTCACAATTCCGCTCTAGATATCCTCAAATCTAGACGGATCTGGACAAATCTGGACTTTTCCGGACTACCCAACGCCCAATTTCCTATCCACGGCTGCAAATTCGCCGTAGCGACCAGAAATTTCCCACCCGCGCCTGATCAACCGCCAACGAGGAGGGAGGGTGAGTTTGCTCAGCCGTGCTTGCCGACGGTCCAGCCAGCCTCAACGAGGTGGTTCTCGGAGAACTCGATCGCGTCCGGTTCCAGCGCGTTGGCGAGCGTGTCGTTGAAGCGGTTGAGGAAGCCGAACATCGAGATCACGCTCACGATCTCGACGATCTCCGAGTCCGACCAGTGCTTGTGCAGCTCCTCAAAATGCTCGTCGGTGGCCGCGTTCGGCACGACCCCGGAGTCGCGCGCCAGGCGCAGAGCGGCGCGCTCGGCGTCATTGAACAGTTCCGAAGTCTCGAACGCCCAGACCGCCTCCACGCGATCAAACGTCTCGCCCGCGAGCGTGTGCGCGAAGTGACCGGTGTGGGCCTGGCAGTAGAGGCAGCCGGCCGAACGGGAGACGACATGCGCGATCAGCTGCTTGAGTCCGGCGGGCACATCGCCTTCGCGCATGATCGAGCCGAAGAACGGCCCGAACGCTTCCAGCACGCGCGGGCGGTAGCCGAGCACGTGCAGCGAGGTGGGAATCGTGACGCCGTTGTCGCGCATCTCCTGCATGAAGGGAGCGACTTGAAGCAGTTCGTCGGTGCTGAGAGGTGGGACGCGGTTCATCGATCGTTCCTTTCGCTGACGCCGGCGCGTGTCCAGCGTACGAGCATCTGTTTGGGCGTATCCGGCAAGCTGAGTTGGTCGCCGTCGCCGGCGAGCAAGTCCGTCAAGCCTGCACGCAGGGTAGAGAGTCGGGCGGAGTCGGGCTCAAGCCACAAGCGCCGCCGCGCCCACTCTTCGGCCTCAGCGTGCGCGGCGAAGCGCCAGCGCCGCGTGGGAATCTCGGTCAGGGCCGGCTCGGAGCCGCGAGCTTGCAAGAGCGCCACCAGCTGCGGCAATGCGGGCAAGTGCGCCTGCGGCTCTCCGTGGATCGCCGGCCAAAGTTCGTGGAAGAGCGAGCCGGGCGAGCGTTCATACATCAAGGCGACGCATTCGCGGCGCGCGGCGGTCTCCATCGCGTCCAAGAGTCCGCCCATCTCCTCGATGTCGTAGCCCACGTGCGAGATCATGGCGACATCAACGCCGTCGATCAGCCTCGGTTCAGGCGGCGGCCAGCGTTGATCGAGCAGAGTGACGTTCTCAATCCCGTGCTCGCGACTGATCGTCTCGAATTCGGCGCGCATCGCCTCGGACGGCTCCACCGCGATCACATGCTTGACGCGGAGCGCCAGCGCCAGCGCGAATCGCCCCGCGCCCGCGCCGATGTCGAGCCAAGTATCGCCGGGCTGGGCGACTGCGAGCAGCGCGTTGAGCGCCTCGTCGCCGGTACGCTGCGGATCCGCGCGAAATGCGCCCGCGATCGGCGCGTAGTGGTCGGCTCGTTCGGGCTGTTCGCGGACGCGCGCGACCTGTTCGCGGTTGGCTGCCACGGCTGCGGCCCAGTCTTTGGCGAGTTGAGCGGCCAAGTCCGAGTTTGCGGCTCGCTCAACAGGACGCTCGCCCGCGTTCCGATAGACTGCCGCCATGAGCACCTCACCTGACCTACAAATCGAGCGCCTGCCCGATCTCACCGATCCCATCCTGATTCTGGCCTGGGAGGGCTGGAACGACGCTGGCGAGTCAGCCTCGACGGCGGCCCAGTACCTGATCCAGCAGCACGGCACGGGACCGTTCGCCAGCATCGACCCGGAGGAATTCTACGACTTCACCGAAGCTCGACCGATGGCGCGCTACCACCGCGGCGAACGGATCATCGTCTGGCCGCGCACGGAGTTCGTGCATTTGCGCGCACGCCCGGGCGCGCGCCGAGATATCGTCGTCGGCCTGGGGATTGAGCCGCACTATCGCTGGCGGCGCTATCTGGCCGCGATGTCGGAGTTGGTGGATGTGATCGGGGCCAAGCTGGTGCTCTCGATGGGCGCGGTCGCCAGCGGCGCGCCGCACACGCGACCGGTGCATGTCTCCGGTTCGGCGAACAATTCGCAGTTGGCCGAGCGCTACAACATGCATCCCTCGCGCTTTGAAGGCCCGAGCGGGATCGTGGGCGTGTTTCACGATCACTGCCGCCGGCGAGACGTGGGCGGCGTGAGCCTGTGGGCCTCGGTGCCGCACTATCTGCCCGGGATCACGAACCCGGTCGGCGCTCAGGCGTTGCTTCGCGTGGTTGGCGACATGACTGACCTGCGCCTCGATCTGGAGCCGCTGGATCGCGCGATTCAGCGATTCCACGCGCAGCTCGAGGAAGCGCTCAGCGAGAATCCCGAGCTGCGCGAATATGTAGCGCGGCTGGAAGCGGCCGCGCCCGAACCGGCCGCGCCGGAAGCGCAGTCCCAAGGTGGCGCAGCTGACCTTCCCTCTGCCGACGCGCTGATAGAAGACCTAGAGAACTTCCTGCGCGGACGCCAGGAGAGCGACAACTGAGTACGGTGGACACAGGCTCCGCAGATGCGGGCCGCAGGCACGGGCGGGGAGTGACTTATGGCTGATGTCGAGCGAGTCAGCGACGACGATCGTCAGCAGGCGTCGGAGAAGAACCTGAACAAGATGTGGAAGTTCGCCCGCAACTTCGCGGAGAAGAGCGGGTCCTATCTGCATCCCGAGCACGACATCACCGAATTTCTGGTGATCGGCTTGGCCAAACATATCGACGACTACGGGCGTCCGCTCTGTCCCTGCAACTTCTATGAGGACAAGGCGGAAGAGGTCAAGGAATCCACCTGGATCTGCCCCTGCGAGGAGATGCAGCGCTGGAAGTACTGCCATTGACTGCTCTTCTGCGATGAGGAAGGTCTTCCCATCACGGAGTACTTGCCCGAAGGTCACGAAGGCCGCGTCAACTACGGCGTTCGCATCGATCCGCACCCCGACAAAGGCCGCGCGCTGGGCCGGCTGGAGCAGAAGCAGGGCCGGGAGATTGAGAAACGCAAGCGGCGCGAGTGAGCGAGTGCAGCGGCGGCGACTGTCCTCTATCCGCGCTGGCGGGTAGGCTGAGGGCATGTGCCGCCCGAGTTTCGTCGCGCATCGGTAGAGAAAGCCGGACTGTATGGCCCGTAAGAGCAACATTCACCGCGATCTGAAGCGCCGCAGGATGCACGAGAAGTACAAGGCCAAGCGCGAGTCGCTGAAGCAGCAGCTGCGCGAGACCGAGCAGCCCGGCGAGAAGCAGCGGATTCAGTTCCAGTTGCAGCAGTTGCCGCGCAACAGCAGTCCCACCCGCCTCAAGAATCGCTGCGCGGTCACGGGCCGCCCGCGCGCCTACATGCGCAAGTTCGGGCTTTCGCGGATCACCTTCCGCGAGATGGCCTCACTGGGCCTGCTCCCGGGCGTGCGCAAGAGTTCCTGGTAGCCGAACGGCTCTGTTTGCCGACTTTTGGCGCATTGCTTGCATATTCTGCAACCTAACCCATAAACTCTCCTCATAGCCGGACGAACACGCTCGTGCGGCGTCTGGAAGTGCATCCGCAAAGGAGAGTGATTGATGCCGACCACCTCGCCAGGAGCCGGGAGGCTCCCCCTGCCCCATCTGCACAGGCGGCTGACTCGCCAACTGCTGGGACTCCTCGCGCTGACCGCCCTGCTGGCCGGCGTGTTCAGCGTCATTGCCCCGGCTGGAGCGCAAGCCGGTTCGATGTTCGACGTTCAGGTTCGCGCTCGCCTGCAATCCGACGGCGATATCGAATTCGGCCTGCGCGCGGACGGAATCAACCTCACCCCGACGCGCCGCATCTTCTCCGCCGGCATCACCGACAGTCGCTGGCGTGTGAGCTCGGTCGTTGAGCGGCATGGCGTGCAACTCCAGGTGATCGCGCGCCGCCAGGCCGACGGCGACACCGAGTTCGGCGTTCGCGCCGACGGCGAAGACTTGTTGCCGAGAGGCCGCATCTTCCCCGCCGATACCACGCCGAACCGCTGGCTCGTCTCGAGCGCGGTGAGCGCGACCTCGCCGACCGACCCGGGCACGCTGACGATCTACTCCGGTCGCGGCGAGTCGCTCGTTGGCGGGATTATCGAGCGCTTTGAAGAACAGACCGGGATCAAGGTCCGTGTCCGCTACGCCGGCACCGCCGAGCTCGCGCTCGCGATCATCGAGGAAGGCGACCGCTCGCCGGCGGACGTCTTCTACGGGCAGGACGCCGGAGCGCTGGCCGCACTCGCCGAAGCCGGAGCCTCCACACGGCTCCCGGCCGACATTCTCGCACTGGTGGATCGAAAGTTCCGCGACTCCGGCGGCCGCTGGATCGCGACGTCGGGTCGCGCCCGTGTCCTCGTGATCTCCCCCGACCGCGTCCCCAACCCACCCGACAGCGTCTTCGATCTGGTCGACCCCGAGTGGAAGGGCCGGATCGGTTGGGCGCCGACCAACGGCAGCTTCCAGGCTTTCGTCACGGCCATGCGCCAGATTCACGGCGAAGCTGCGACCGAGGAATGGCTGCGCGGGATGATCGCCAACGACGTCAAGGTCTACCCCAAGAACTCGCCCCAGGTGCAGGCGGTTCACGACGGCGAACTCGATGTCGGGCTAGTCAATCACTACTACTTGATCCGCAAGACTTCCGTAGACGACAGCTGGCGCGGAGCGAACCACTTCACCGATCCTGGTGAGGCGGGCGCTCTGATCAATGTCGCCGGCGTCGCGCTGCTGGAAGCGTCCGACAACGACAGCAACGCACTGCGCTTCATCCGCTTCCTGCTCTCAGAAGAGGGTCAGACCTACTTCCGCGAGGAAACGTTTGAGTACCCCGTCGCTGCCGGCGTCAATGCCTGGCCGACGCTCGTGCCGCTGGCCGAACTCAGTCCGCCGTCGCTGGCGCTGACATCGCTTTCCGACCTTGAGGGCACGATCGAACTGCTCGAAAAGGTAGGCGCGCTTCCCTAGCCATCCCCGCTTGGGTTGGCATGGCCGCTGCCGTCGCCTCACCGTGCAGAGCCGACGGCAGCGGCCGCGATCAACTCCGCCGATTCTCTGATTTCACAACGAATTACTCCGATAACCTCGACGCATGAGCCTCTTCAGCGGCGCCACGGAGCTTCCAACCCGCATCCGCTTCAACATCCCCGTCGTCTGGGTACTCGCCCTCGCCGCCGCTGGCGCAGCCTGCATCCCGCTCTGCTATCTGATCGTCCGCGCTGCACAGGCGGACGCCGACGCATGGTCGAAGATCCTCTCAGACAGCACGTTGCGTCTGCTGCTGAACACGGCGGCACTGACACTCGCAGTCACCGCCGCCTCAGCCGCGCTCGCGCTGCCGATTGCCTACCTGACTGAGCGCACCGATCTTCCCTTCGCGCGCTGGTGGCGGTCGATCACGATCATGCCGCTCGCAATTCCTTCCTACGTGGGCGCGTTCGCCTTCATCATCGCGCTCGGGCCGTACGGCTCACTACAGGATTTGCTCGCGCCGCTGGGTGTCGAGAGTATCCCCGAGATTTACGGCTTCGTCGGCGCTTGGCTAGCGCTCACGCTGTTCACATTTCCCTATCTACTGATCGTGGTGCGCGCGGGACTGCGCGATCTCGATCCAGCCCTTGAGGAAGCGGCCCGCTCGCTCGGACAGTCGGCTTGGGGAGCCTTCTGGCGCGTGACCGTTCCACAGCTGCGGGTGCCGCTGGCGGCTGGCAGTTTGCTGGTGGCGCTCTACGTGATCTCCGACTTCGGCGCGGTCTCGATGATGCGCTTCGACACGTTCACACGAGCGATTTACGTTCGCTTTGGTTCCACCTTCGACCGCGAAAGCGTCGCCGTGCTCTCGCTGGTTCTGGTGGCGCTGGTCGCAATCGTCTTGGCTATCGATTGGTCCCAGCGCCGCAATGCCCGATATCACCGGCTCGGCAGCGGCGCAGCGCGGACGCCCAGACTGATCCGGCTGCGGCGCTATCGCTGGCCCGCGCTGATTGGCCTGTTCATCGTCTCAGCGGTCGCCCTGCTCGTGCCCGTCGCCGTGTTGTTCCACTGGCTTTCGGTCGGACTCAATGCCGGCGAGACCTTCCCCGGCGTCTGGAGCGCGGCGCTCAACTCAGTCTACGCATCTGCGCTCGCGGGAGCCGTCACGGTCGCTGTTGCGATCCCGATCGTGATCGTGGTTGTTCGGCGGCCGGGATTTCTTTCGCGGATCGTCGACCGAGCGGCCTACGTTGGCTACGCGCTTCCGGGCGTGGTCGTCGCCTTTGCGCTGATTTTTTTCACGCTCCGAGTCACCCCGCCGCTCTACCAGACGTTGGCCGCATTGATCTTCGCCTATGCCGTGCTCTTCTTGCCGCAGGCGATTTCCGGGGTGCGCGCGTCTCTAGTACGTGTCCAGCCGGGACTGGAAGAGGCTGCGCGTTCGCTCAGTCGAAGTTCATGGCAAACCTTCTACAGCGTTACGCTGCCTCTGATCACTCCGGGAGTGCTGGCTGGGTTTGCGCTCGTATTCCTCACGACGATGAAAGAACTCCCCGCCACGCTCTTGCTCTCTCCGATCGGATTCGAGACCCTCGCCACGGATCTGTGGGTGCAGCAGGAGGATGTCTTTTTCGCGCGCGCCGCGGCCAGCGGACTGCTGCTGCTAGCTTGCGCGGCGCTGCCGATGATCATTCTGTTTGGACACGAGCGTGACCTCCGTGCCTGACCAAGCCAACGCCATGCCCGCCCTGGTCGCGCAGGAAATCACCAAGTCGTTTGGTGGTACGACTGCGGTGCGCGAAGCTTCCTTCGAGGTGCAGCGGGGAGAGATCGTCGCGCTGCTCGGTCCGTCCGGCTGCGGCAAGTCCACGACGCTGCGAATGCTGGCCGGATTTGAGCAGCCCGACCGCGGAGTCGTGCAGATCAACGGCCGAACGGTCGTGGGCCCCGGCGTCTGGTCGCCGCCCGAGCGACGCCGGATCGGGATTGTCCCGCAAGATTTCGCCCTGTTTCCACACCTGTCGGTCGCCGAGAACATCGCGTTCGGTCTCCGGCGGGGCCACACAGCCTGGTGGACCCGGCCGCTGCGGCGCTGGCGCGGCGACAGCGCACCTCAGCGGGTGGAGGAATTGCTCGAGCTCGTCGGCCTAGCTGGCTTCGGTGACCGCTTCCCGCACGAGCTTTCCGGCGGCGAAGCGCAGCGCGTCGCGCTTGCCCGCGCGCTGGCCCCCGGCCCGGCGGCGGTGCTGCTGGACGAGCCGTTCTCGAACCTTGATCAGAACCTGCGGGTGTCCCTGCGGACATCAATGCGCAACATCCTCAAGGCGGCGGAGACGGCGGCGGTGTTCGTCACGCACGATCGGGAAGAGGCGATCTCGCTCGCCGATCGCGTGGCCGTGATGCGCAAGGGGCGAATCGAGCAGATTGGGTCTCCGCTCGAGATCTATCACCATCCGGCGAACCGCTTCGTGGCCAATTTCGTTGCCGACGCCAATCTCGTGCGCGGTGAGCTGCGCGGTCATTACGCCAGCACCGAACTCGGTGATATCGCACTGACGATTTCCCCGGACGACGATGTCTTGGGAGGCAACCAGATCGATGTCCTTCTGCGTCCGGAGCAGTTGGCGCTCAAACCCGCACGTCCGGAGCAGCCGGGCGCCGCGACTGTGCTCGACAGCGAATACTACGGCCACGATCAGGTCGTGCGCGTGCGGCTGGCGTCCGGAGTCAAGCTCGAGGCGAGACTGCGCGCCGAGCATGTCTGGCATCCCGGCGAGCACGTGTCCGTGATCGTGCTCGACGATGCGATCGCTTTTCCCGTGGACGAGGCTGTCTCCGCACGTCGGTAGCATGGGGGCGACCGGCCGGACAGGATCCGCTCGATCCAGGCTGCGAGGAGGATGCCGATGCGCGTTGCCTTGATGGTGGAGGGTCAGAACGGTCTCACCTGGGAGGATTGGCGGCACATTCTGAGGCTCGCCGATCGCCTGGGTTTCCCGTCGGTGTTTCGCAGCGATCACTATTTCACCGGTCCTGTGCAGCGGGACTCGTTGGAGTGTTTTCTCTCCTTCGTCATGGCGGCTGAGGAGACATCCGATCTCCGCTTCGGGCCGATGGTGACGCCGGTCACCTTCCGTCGTCCGGTCGACGTGGGCCGGATGGCGGCGCAGCTTGACGAGCTCTCCGGCGGGCGCTTTGTGATGGGTCTGGGCGCTGGCTGGAATGAGCCCGAGCATCACGCCTACGGCCTCAATTTCCCCTCAACCCGCGAGCGCTTCGAGCGGTTAGAGGAAGCGATCCAGCTCATGCAAGCGCTCTGGGAGCCGGGTGAAGCGTCCTACCAGGGCCAGTACTACCAACTCGACAACGCCGACAGCCTGCCCAAGCCCGATTCAGGTCGTCCGCCGATCCTGATCGGCGGCGGCGGCGAACGCCGCACGATCCCGATGGCCGCGAAGTACGCCGTCGAGTGGAATTGCGTGGCGCTCACGCCGGAGGCCTACGCACACAAGCGAGATGTCATGGCCCGCGCCTGCGAAGCGATCAACCGCGACCCCGGCGAGATCGAACACTCAATGATGATGTTCCACGCGGCTGGCCCGCCCGAGCTGGAGCGTGCCGGCGGGCGCTTCATCCAGAGCATGTTCGGTCAGACCGGCCAGTCGCTCGACGAGTTCCTCGGTCAGATTCGCGCCCAGGGGATGCTTGCCGGCGGCGCCGACGAGATCGTCGATGCACTCGGCCGTCTCGCCGAAGCTGGCATCGCCGAAGTGCAGTTCCAGCACTTCATGTTCGACCGCGATGACGTGCCTGAGTTTCTCGCCCGCGACGTGGCTCCGCAGGTCGCGGGGATTGCGATTGGAAGTCACGCCTGATGCAACCCTCGGAACTCCTCATCCACTTCATGGAGAGCACTCACAACGGCTACATCGCCTCGCTCGACGATCTCGACGACGAGCAGCTGCACTGGCAGTACAGCGAGGGCACGGTCGCGCCCGGCTTCCACGCCTGGCACTACTTCCGCACCAAGGACAACATCATCAACTTCGTCTGCCAGGATCGCCGCCCGCCCGTCTGGTTGCGGCAGGAACTGGATGCGGCCTGGGGTTTTCCCAGAGTCGCGCAAGGCACCGACATGGATCGGAGCGAAGCGCAGGCGCTGCGCTTCCCGTCCGTTGAGGCGCTGGTTCAGTATGGGGTTGATGTCCACGAAGACGTGATGCAATGGCTCCGTGCCGTCTCCGACGACGAACTCGCCTCTACCGTCCGCGTCGTCCAGTTCGGGCGCCAGGCCAAGTCGAAGCAGATCCTGCAAACCTGCATCGCGCACGGCAATGCGCATCTCGGCCAGATCTTGACTCTGCGCTCGGTGATGGGGCATCCCGCTCGAATCGACGTGTAGCCGCTATGTCAGGGCGTTCAACGAGGGGTACAAACGATGCAAGTCAGCGATTCCGTGCGCATGGTGCCGGTCCCGGAGACCGAGCCGATGCGTCCCACCCAGACCAACATCTACATCGTCGGTCAACCCTGCGGACAGGTGCTGACGATTGACTCCGGCGAAGCGATCGACAAGTTCTGGTGGATGCTGCGCGGCTATCTCGCCGCGATTGACCAGTCCGAGATCGGCGTCGCCGCAATCTCGCACCACCACTTCGACCACTCCGGCAACCTGAAGAACGTGCACGAGCATCTCAAGGCCGAAGTCGCAGTACCGGAGAACGGTGTCGAGCTCCTCAGCGGTCGCCTGCCCGACAAAGACGTACGCACCTTCGCCGACGGGCAGGAACTCACGCTCGACAACGGCGTGCGCGTCCAGATCATCGGATCGCCCGGACACAGCGTCGATTCGCTCTGTTACTACATTGAGGAAGACGGCGTGCTGTTCACGGGCGACACCATCCTCGGCAACACGACCACCGTCGTGGGCGACATCAACTCCTACATGGCTTCCCTGCGCCGTCTGCTCGAACTGCCGAACATCCAGGTGCTGTGCCCGGGCCATGGCCCGCTGATCCGCGACAGCGAGGAGGCCAAAGCCCGCGACCGGTTGGAGATGTACGTCGCGCACCGGCAGATGCGCGAAGACCAGATCCTCGAGCAACTCCAGGGCGGCGAACCGAAGACCTCTTGGCAGATCATGGAGGCGATCTACGCCGACACGATCGACAAGCGCCTTCGCCGAGCCGCCGACGGCAACGTCCAGGCGCATCTGGAGTCGCTGCGGCTCAGCGGCGTGGTGCAGGCCAATGGGGGTGTCAAGAAAGCACCGAATCCGCTGACGGCGGCGCGATCGACGGTGCGCAAGATCAAGCGCAGCGCCCAGATCCGGCAGGCGAAGGAGTACGAGCGTCAAGACGAACTCCACGCAGTCGCCGCGCAAGAGTCGCCACCGACCGATCAGTGGGAGACCCCGCCGACGTATCAGCTGAAGTAAGTCGCTCGGCTTCGCCTCAGCCAGTCACGTACACCACTAGGAGCACGACATGGACTACGGAATCGGGATTCCCAGCTGGATTAACGCCTGGGAGGAAGCAGTCGCGGCCGAGGAGGCGGGTTTTACCCATGCCTGGTTCTATGACTCGCAGCTGATCTACTCCGATGTCTACGCGACAATGGCGCTGGCGGCGCATCACACTTCCAAGATCAAGCTGGGCACCCTCGTCTCGATTCCCTCGAACCGGATCGCGCCGGTAACGGCATCGGCGGTCGCCTCGCTGAACAAGCTCGCGCCGGGCCGGATCATTCTTGGTATCGGTACGGGCTACACCGGGCGCAACACGATGGGACTGCCTGCCTACCCGATCGCGCGCTACCGCGAGTACGCCAAGCAGGTGCGCGGGCTGCTCAACGGCGAAGACGTGCTCTACACCGACGACGTGACCGGCCAAGAGCGCTACATCCGCCTGATTCACGGGCACCGCTCCGAGTTCCTCAACCTGGACGATTTCATCCCGATCTACGTCGCGGCAAACGGCCCGCGGGCGATGGGCGTGGTGGGCGAAGTCGGCGACGGCTGGGTGACGACCGGGATGGGTCTCAATGCCCAACAAAGCTTCCCGGTGATCGCCGCCGCAGCCGAGGCGGCCGGACGCAGTACCGAGAAGCCGTACACGGTCGGTCTCACTGCAGGACTGGTCCTGCATGAGAGCGAGGCCATCAACTCTGAGCGAGTGATGCAGATTCTCGGCCCCGGCATGGTGCCCGGCGTCCACGCGATGTGGGAGGCAGCCTTCGGCCCCGGCGCGAACCTGGGCATGGACAACCCCGATCTCGCCGGCGAGTACCACAACTACATTCGCGAATACTCCGCCGCCAAAGGCACGCCGGACGACCGGCTCTACCTAGATGTGCACGAGGGACACATGGTCTACCTCAAGCCGGGCGAAGAGCGCTTCATCTTCCCACAGGTGCTGGAGCGCAGCTTGGTCGGCACCGGCCCGCAGATCATCGAGAAGCTCGAACACCTCGAATCCATCGGCGTCGACAACATCGCCTTGACTGCCAACGACCCCGCCGGCGCCCGCGAGATCATCGCCGACTTCTCCCGCGAAGTCATCCACAAGCGGAGTTAGGAACGCATCAGCTCTCCGTCCCCGCCCTCCTCCGTCATTCCCGCGTAGGGAGGCCTTTGCAAATTGGCATTCCCGCTGCTCTCGTCATTCCAGCGAAAGCTGGAATCTCGCCCGACCAGATAGACCGAACTCCGAACGAGATTCCAGGTCAAGCCTGGAATGACGGAAATGGGGGTTTCGCAAAGCCCTCCCCAGGCGGGAATCCGTCCAACTCAAATTCCCCGCGGGCTCCCAGCCATTGCGGATCCCAATCAACCGCTTGACATCTTGCACTCCTAACAGTACATTTGTACGCTGACGTGCAATCGAGAAACGAGCCCGCGATGACGGCATCCCTGGTCGCCCAACCCCGCTCGGAGCCATCCGTCTGCCGTCTGCTTTCCCCGCGCGGCCGGTTCCACACCGGCAATACCATCGCCAAATCTTCCACCACCTTCCACCCCAAACGCAGGATCTCCCGTAAAACACTGGATCTTCGCACTTTTTCCTCCGCCGGAAAAAAAATTCGCCGAAACACCTTCCACTTGCTGCCGGAGCGCCCGCCCGCGTTCGCAAGGCCCCGTCCAAGCCCAAACAAGCTCGTCCAAGCCCGAACAAGCCCGTCCAAGCCCGAACGCCCCAGTCTTGCAATCCGACTGAACAGGACTGAACAAACCTGAACACTCTGATGCACGATCTCCAGCAATACACTGAGGATCGCGCCTGACCGCCCTCGGAAAAAAATTGCGCCTGAACACCTGAACAGACTTGAGGAGGCGAACCATGGACTACGGACTGCTCGTTCCCACCTACATCGACATGTGGAAGGAAGTCGTCCGCGCCGAGCAGGCGGGCTTCACCCACGCTTGGTTCCCCGACTCGCAGCTGATCTGGTCCGACTGCTACGCGGCGATGGCGCTCGCCGCCGAGCGCACATCGACAATCAAGCTGGGCACGCTGGTCTCGATTCCGTCCAATCGGATCGCGCCGGTGACCGCCTCTGCGATAGCAACGATCAACAAGCTCGCGCCGGGCCGCACGATTCTGGCGCTGGGTACCGGTTACACCGGACGCAACACGATGGGTCTGCCCTCGTATCCCGTGGCCAAGTTCCGCGCTTACGCGCAGCAGGTGCGCGATCTGCTTGATGGCAACGACATCCTCCACACCGACGACGTCACCGGCCGTGAGACCTGGATCCGCCTGATCCATCCCGACCATCCCGACTTCTACAACATCAAGGACCACATCCCGATCTACCTCGCCGCCAACGGCCCGCGGGCGACTGCGGTTGTGGGTGAGGTCGGCGACGGCTGGGTGACATCAGGGACGGGGCCGTGGCTCGACTCCGGGTTCCCGATCATCGAGGACGCCGCCCGCTCCGCAGGACGTTCCACTGAGAAGCCGTACACGGTTGGATTGACCGGAGCCTGCGTGCTCGAAGAGGGCGAGGACATCATGTCCGAGCGCGTCATCCACCGCGCCGGCGCGGTCGCGGCGGTCTACAACCACACCCTCTGGGAGTCCGAGTACGGCGGCTGGGGCGGCAATCTCAAGGGCGCAAACCCCGACGCCGCAGCAGAGTACAACCAGTACATCACGCAATACGCGGAGGCGCGCGGGCGGCCGCTCGACCGCCTCTACCTTGATGTGCACGAGGGCCACTACAGCTATCTCAAAGAAGGCGAGGAGCGCTTCATCACCCAGGACCGTTTCGAAGACATGATCATCGGCACGCCGGACCAAATCATCCGGAAGTCGGAGCAAGCCGCCGCGCACGGAGTCGATCACTTGGCTCTGACTGCCCTCGATCCGGCGGCGGCCAACGATCTGATCGACGAGATGGCTCCGATTATCGCGCGAACTCGCTGACGGCTTGCCGACACATGGACACGCCGCTGATCTGGAACCTGCCAGAGTCGCCGCCCGCGCCCACGCTCGTGCTGACGCACGGAGCGGGCGCCTCCTCGACTCACCCGAACACCACTCGGCTGGCCGAACTGATCGCCGAGCGTGGCGTGCGCGTGGCCCGTTTCGACTTCCCCTACATGCGCCGCGCCATGGAAGCGGGACGCCGTCCTTGGCCGCCGGATCCCGATGACGTCCTCGCCTCAGCCTGGTTCCAGGTGATCCAGCAGCTGTCTCAGCAAGGCGTGCCCACGCATCAGCTCTTCTTCGGCGGGCGCAGCATGGGTGGGCGGGTGGCGAGCTACATTGCGGATTCGGTGGAGCCCGCCGGACTGGTGTGTGTGAGTTATCCGTTTCATGCGCCGCGTGATCCTTCGCGGGCGATGACCGTGCATCTGCAACTCCTCAACACGCCCACCTTGATCGTGCAAGGCGAACGCGATGAGTATGGCAACCGCGAGGAGGTTGAGGCGTATGACCTGAGCCCAACGATTCGGCTGCATTGGGTCGGGGACGGCGATCACGGTTTGAGGCCGCGCAAACGCTCGGGGCGGACGCAGGAGGACAACCTGGTTGATGCGGCAGATGCGATTGCTGCGTTCATCCACGAGCGGTCGCGCTGAGTGGTCGTTGCTGCCCCCGCGCCGCGCAAGCGCTGGGAGGCGATTTGCGCCAGACCTCATCTCTCCTGCAATGCGGAGGGAGAGGAGATCGTGCGTGCGCTAGACGGCTCTAGACGCGCCACTCAACGACTGCGGGCTGACGTTCGGGCGGCGGGATGCGGACGTTCTCCGGCGCGTAGCCGAGGTAGACGTAGGCGACGATGCGATCTTGGGGCTTGAGGCCGAACCAGCGTTTGGCGGCGTTCGACTCGGCCAGTGTGCCGGTGCTCCACTTGGTTGCCAGGCCGCGTGCGTGGGCGGCCAGCATCAGGTTCTGGACGGCGCAGCAGACAGCGGCGTAGTCTTCGCGGTCGCGCACGGGGTCGTCGAGGACGGCTGTTTGAGTGACGGCGATGAACTGAGGCGAGCGCAGCAGCTTACCGCGCGGGTCTTTCTTGTGCTTGACTCCTGCGGCTTCCGCCTCGGCCACGATTGCGTCGGCGAGCGCTTCGCGAGCGTCGCCGGCGACGACGTGGAAGCGCCAGGGTTCAGTGTGCTTGTGATTTGGAGCCCAGGTCGCGGCGTCGATGAGCGCTTCGACTTCTTGGCGGGGGACGGGCTGTTTGGTGAATGCGCCGATGGTGCGGCGCTCGCGGATGGCCTGGTCGACGTCCATCGGTGTGCTCCGGGTTGCGGTCAAGACAGCTTCGCTGCTGAGGTCAGCATAGGATCAACGGCAATGTTGCGTTCGGGCGCCCAGCAGACGTTTGCCGCTTTTGGAGTCGGACTCTTCCGGCTGCATTGGCTGTTGACTGTGATGGCGTTCATGTCGTTCTCGATGAACTTCACGGTGCTGCCGATTGTGGCCTTCGACCTGGGCGGGACCAACTCCTCGGTTGCGCTGGCGATGGCGGGCAACGGGATCGCCTGGTTCTTCATCGGGCCGTTCGCGGGCGCGCTGACCGACCGGCTCTCGAAGCGGCGCTTGATCGTGCTCGCGCAGACGGCGATCTGCATCAACTACGCCATTATCGGGTTCCTGATCGTGATCGGCCGGATCGAGGTGATCTGGCTGACGGTCAGCACGCTCTTCCTCGGCGCGTGTTTCGCTTTCACTGGGCCGTCGCGCCGAGCCTACGTTGCCGATATCGTGCCGCCGCGGCTGGTCGGGAACGGGGTGGCGCTGCTCCAAACCGGGCTCACGTTCCCGCAATCGGTTGGTCCCGTGCTCGGCTCGTTGCTGCTCTTTGCGCCCTTCATCGGCGCGGACGGGGCGTACTTCATCATGGCCGGCATTTTGGTGGTGACGATCTTCTCGCTTTACCTGATGCCTCCGGGCAGCCCGCGCAATGTGCCGCGCGGCTCGGTGACGCGCGAACTGCTGTTGGGTCTGCGCTACGCCTGGCGTCAGCCCAGGCTGCGGGTGCTGCTGGCGACCCTGCTGCTGGTCTCCGCGACAGCGGGCCCGTATCAGAACATCCTGCCCGGACTGCTCGAGAACGTGTTCGGCATCGAGTCCCGAAACCTGGGTCTCACGACCTGGCCCATGGGCGTCGGGTCGTTCATCGTCGGACTCTCGGTCGCCGGCGTGGTCGGAACGCGCTGGTCGGGCGGCGTGCTGCTGATCATGAGCGTGGCCTTTGCCCTGGGCGTCGCCCTGCTCGGAGTCACGCCGAACGCGCTGGTGATGTTGCCGGTCGTTTTCCTGATCGGCTCCGGGTTTTCGGCCTTCCAGACGCTCAACACGGCGGAGGTGATTCGCCAGTCGGATCGGGAGTACCACGGGCGGGTCACTGCGCTCACCTTTCTCCCGTTCGGGGTGCAGTCGTTCACCGGGCTTGGATTCGGTCAGCTCGCCGACGTGATCGGCGAGCAGGAAGTGTTCATCCTGATGGGTCTGGCCGGGATCGTGATTAGCGTCGTGCTTGGACTGATCTATCTGCGGATGAAGGATCCGAGCATCCGGATCCCGTCTGCGGAGGCCGTGCTGCGGGGGACGCTGCGGCCGCTGGCGGCGGTGATGCGGCCGCAGAAGTAGCTATAACCAGCAGTCGAGCCAGTCGATCAAGCGCTGGTAGTACTCGCGGCGGAGGGCGGGGTGGCCGGTGCGGAGGAAGAGGTGGGAGCAGCCGGGGAAGCGGACGAATTCGGCTGGTTTGCCTCGGTAGCGGAGGGCGGCGAAGTACTCCTCGCCCTGGGCGATGGGGACGCGATGGTCGGCGTCGCCGTGCATGATCAGGACGGGGGTCTGGACATCGGGCGCATAGGTCAAGGGTGAGCGTTCTCGGTACCAGTCGTGATTTTCGCCGGGGAGTCCGCCCCACTGGTAGCCGCCCCAGGAGGGGCCGATATCGGAGGTGCCCCACATGGAATCGAGGTTGACTACCGGAGCGCCGGCGACCGCCGCCTTGAAGCGGTGGTCGTGGCCGACCAGCCAGGTGGTCATGTAGCCGCCGTAGGAGTAGCCGTGTACGCCCAGCCGCGACGAGTCCACGTAGGGGCGCTCGCAGACGTGATCGAGGGCGGCGAGCAGGTCGAGCGAGTCCTCGCCGCCCCAGTCGGCGGTGACGGCGTCGGTGAAGTCGCCGCCATAGGTGGAGGAGCCGCGCGGGTTGACGAAGAGGACGATGTAGCCGGCTCCGGCGATGACTTGGTGGAGGGCATTGAAACCTTCGCCGAAGAAGCCGTTGGGTCCGCCGTGGATTTCGATCACGAGCGGATAGGAGCCGTCCGGATCGAAGCCGGGCGGGAACATCAGGCCGCAGGGGATTTCCCAGCCGTCGCGCTCGATCGTGAAGATTTCGACTGCGCCGGCTTCGTGCGCGGACGTGTATTCGGCGGATGCCTGGGTGATTTGAGTGACGGTTTCGTCCGTCAGTGTGATGAGTTCGCCCGGGTCGGCGGGGTTGGTGACGATCGCTGCGATCCGTGATCCGTCGGCGCTGATGTCGACGCCGTTGATCAGTTCCGCTTCGGCTCGGAGCGCGACAGGTTCGCTGCTTCCATCGGACGCGACTTGGTAGATCGCGGAGCGCCCGCGCACATCGGCCGCGAATATGATCTGGTCGCCGCACCAGACCATCGCCGGCGGGGGCGCGAGCGGGAAGAATCCACTTTGGGGATTGACAGTGTCGTCGGTCAGCCGCGTGCGTTCGCCGCTGTAACGCTCGATCCGGTAGAGGTAGGACTGATGCCGCTGGGACATGTCGGTGAGTGCGACCGCGAGCGATTGTCCATCGGGCGACCAGCAGGGGCGGCTGACCGATTGCACACCCGAGGTCAGGCGTTCGACGTGTCCGCCCTCAGTGGCGATGACGCAGAGCTCGCTGCCGAAGGGACGGCGGTTGCGGCGGTCGGGTCCGCGATCGGAGGCGAAGGCGATCCAGCGGCCATTGGGCGAGACGGTGGGATGTGCGTTGGTGTAGTCGCCAAAGGTGAGCTGGGTGCACTCGCCGGTACTCGCATCGACGCGGAAGAGATGATGCCAGGCGTCGATTCGGTAGCCGACTTCGTCGCCGCGGTAGTAGACGTCGCGGATTACCTGGGTTTGGGGCAGATCGGTGGGTTGATGGCGCTGGGGGTCAATGTCGACGACGGCGATCAGTCCTGAGCCGTCGGGCAGCCATTCGATCGAAGCGATGTGGTGGGGCAGGTCGGTGAGCCGCTGGGCTTCGCCGCCGTCGGTGGGGAGGAGCCAGATCTGGTGGGCTGCGGTGTCATCGCTTGAGGCGGGTCGCAGGAACGCGATCTGCGAGCCGTCGGGCGACCAGGCCGGGCTGCTGTCGGCGGGGCCGGCGGTCAGACGCCGCGACTCGCCGCCGGCGAACGGGGCGAGTTCGAGGTGCGACTGTCCCCGCTGGGTCTCACGGTCGGTACGGGCGGCGACGTAGGCGACCCACTCGCCGTCGGGTGAGATTGCGGGTGTGATGACGCCGGGCAGGTCGTAGACGATATCGGGGGTGATGGGTTGGCTCATGGGTGGACTCCAGAGGCTAGGCGGGGTCAGTGTAGGAGCAGGGCGGCGGCGGGAAGGCTGGGTTTGGACACGGGGCTCAGAACAACGGGCGTGGAGCGCTGTTTGGGGCGGCCTCAGAAAAAAAACAGAGGCTCAAAAAAAGAGGGCAGCCGGGGGATCAGAAGGGGTCGTCCTCTTCCTCGGTATTTTCCTCGTCGTCCGCGGGCGTGGCGTCAGCGGGGGCAGGAGCGGCGAGATCGGCCGGGATCGGGTGGAGGTGGAACTCTTTGCGCTCGCTGGGCGTGAGGGGGCGTTCGGGGAAGGTGGGGTTGGGGCTGGGCTGAGGTCCGAGGGCGCGGGAGATTTCGAGGTGTTTGGGGTTGGCGGGGGAGAGTTCGCGGACGAGGATGGCGAGCGCTTTGATGCGGACGTGGCCGGCTTCGTCGGAGCGGGCGATTTGGCCGACGCCGGTCATGGAGGATTGGTAGGTGTAGTCGAAGGGCATGGTGATGTTCCTTTCTTGGGGAATCCAGGACTCTTGATCTTATCTGGATGGATGTTCGGTTTGCAAACTGGTTTGGATGTGTTGTAGTTGTCGTTGGGGTGGTTGGGAGACTTGGAGGTTCGAGGTTCCTGCCTTCGCAGGAATGACGGAAAGCGCAGGGATAAGAGAGAGGATTCGGGCTTATCCTGTGGATCAGAGCGGAGGATTGGTATGGCTTCGATTGAGCGCGATGGGGTGACTGTCTACTACGAGGCGCTGGGTTCGGGTCCGGCGATTCTGCTGTCTCATGGGTATGGGGCGACTTCGCAGATGTGGGCTGGGCAGCTGGAGCTGCTTTCGGCGGATTATCGGCTGATCGTCTGGGACATGCGCGGGCATGGGCAGACCGATTCGCCTGAGGACTTGTCCTGCTACAGCGAGGCGGAGACGGTGGCGGACATGGCGGCGATTCTGGACGCCGAAGGTGTGGACGACGCGGTGATTGGCGGATTGTCGCTGGGCGGGTATATGTCGCTAGCGTTCCACCTCGTCCATCCCGAGCGGACGCGGGCGCTGATGCTGTTCGACACCGGTCCCGGTTACAACAACCCCAAGGCTCGTGAGGGTTGGAACACCGGCATGGCGATTCCTCGGGCGGAGGCGTTGGAGCAGGACGGTCTGGCGGCGCTGGGCGGTTCCGAGGAGGTACGGGTTTCGACGCACCGCTCGGCAGCGGGTCTGGCTAGGGCTGCGCGGGGGATGCTGGCGCAGTTCGACAACCGCGTGATCCAATCGCTCAAATCGATCGAGAAGCCTACGCTCGTCCTCGTCGGCGAGAACGACACGCCGTTCCTGGCCGGGACCGACTACATGGCGAACCGGATCCTCAACAGCACGCACGTCGTCGTCCCAGACGCCGGTCACGCCGCCAACATCGACAATCCGTCCGCTTTCAACGACGCCGTTTCGTTATTCCTCAACGACCTCGGCTCGTAGCCCTCACCCCATCCCCCCGCCTTCGCGGGGGCAGGCTCTCTCCCAGAGGGAGAGGGGCAGATATAGGATCTCCCATGCAGGTCAGTCTCTTCTTCCTCCCCTCCGTCGGTACCCGTGAAGACATCGAAGCGGGCATGGCCGGCAACCGTCCCGAGCTGTATCAGGAGATGCTGGCGGACTTGTCGGAGTTCGCCAAAGCCGGCGACGCGCTCGGCTACGACTCGATCGGGTTCACCGAGCATCACTTCCACATTGAGGGGTTCGAGGTCTCGCCGAATCCGATCATGCTCGACCTTTACCTGGCGATGCAGACGGAGCGCATCCGCGTCGGACAGCTTGGGCTGGTCTTGCCCGCGCAGAACCCGATTCGGGTAGCCGAGGACATTGCGATGCTCGACCACATGACCGGCGGTCGGGCGCTCGCGGGCTTTGCGCGGGGGTATCAGCGGCGCTGGGTCGACACGCTCGCGCAGCAGATCCACGGCGTTCACGCGGCGCATCCAGGTAACCACGATGCGATTGACGCGGCCAACCGCGCCGCCTTTGAGGAGCATTTCAACATCATCCGCAAGTGCTGGACCGAGGAGATGGTCGAGTACAAGGGTCACGCCTGGCAGATTCCGCCCGAGGGCACGCCCTGGGACATCGAGGCGACGCGGATGTACGGCAAGGGTGTGGATGAGAACAACATCGTGCGCCAGATCGGGGTCGTGCCCAAGCCGCTGCAAAAGCCGCACCCGCCGCTGTTCCAGCCGTTCGCCTCGTCGGAGCGGACGATCCGCTGGTGCGCCCGCGAGGGGATCACGGCGATCTTGCCGCCGATGTACCCGGAGCTGCAGAACCGGCTCTACGAGGTCTACCAGGAAGAGGCGGCCTCAGTGGGGCGGGAGCTGAAGCCGGGCGAGGGTCTGGGCGTGCTGCGCGACGTGATCATCACGGACACCGACGAGGAGGCGATCGAGCTCTGGCGTCACTCGGCGGCGTTTGCGGGCGGCGCTTGGTTCGCTCCCTTCGGCTTCGCGGAGGCGCTGCGTCCTCCGGGCGGCGAGCTCTTGACGCTGGAGGAGCAGTTGGAGAACGGTTTGCTGTTTGCGGGGACGCTGGATTCGGTCAAGCGTCAGGTGCAGAACATGCTGGATGTG
Organism: Dehalococcoidia bacterium; assembly: GCA_963555985.3. Lineage (GTDB taxonomy): Bacteria > Chloroflexota > Dehalococcoidia > Bin125 > Bin125. The sequence goes on along the minus strand of OY820591.1, from coordinate 2,319,592 downwards.
ACGCCGGTGAGTTGGATTTTCATGTGGCAGTACAACGGGCTGTTGTCGCGGGGTCAGATTTTGCGGACGATTGAGGATTTCTCGGAGAAGGTGTTGCCGGAGTTTGGTGGTCCTGGGAATGGGGCGTAAGCTCCTCTTGGTGGTCGATCACATTGCAGGATCGTCCGACCCTCGAAGATCCGGAATCGTTCCACCATCTACGACGAGTGATCTGACTGTGAGCGACAGTGCTAGTCCCCACAGAAATGCTGCGCGGTCCCACGGGAAATCGTGATCGTCAAGCAGGCCGTGCGCGATCTGGTTTCGCAAGCCTTCGCCGTTCGGATCGGAGAGGATGGCTTTCAACATCTCGAACAGATCTTTCCCAAATGTGGGTTCTGCTTCAGGGAGCGCCAGAAGAGCGTCGAGGGTCTTGTGGTGCTCGACGCCAGAGTCGTAGAGATTCGTCGTTGGACCTCCGGTGTTCGCAATAGCGCAGCGAATGAAATGCTCGAACTGAGGTATCAGCAAGTGGGCAGCAGTAACGTAGTCACCGACGAACCCAGCGTGGAGGCCCTTTGCGAATATGATCTCACGACCGAGAGGCACGAGTGGAGACACCGCAGCGAGCTCTGCAAAGTAGCGCTCCGTTAGCTGATGTTCTTCTGAAATCACAAGTCGCGCTGGTTCGACTACACAGGCGCCGATGAAGCCGAATGTGTGCTGGTACTGGCGAAACGTATCGTCTTCAAGACCCTTGTCCTCCTGCTCCGCATTGTCGGGACGGGAAGGGTCCCGGTGCCCAACCACGCGGCCGTCGGAACTCATGTGACTGACGCCGAACAGCTTCGTAAAGATGGTCTGCTCGGCAATCGCCTTTGCCTCGTCAATCATCTGTTGGTGGGACGGCGGCGCGACCAGAGCGGCAAAGCGTTTGAGCGATTGAGGGAGATCGTGGCCCCGCAATTCGTCTTGTATTCGCGTTACTGCTTCTGAGACATCGGTACTAGTCTCAAAAGTCTTGAACTCGCTCATGGACTCACGCCTCGTTTCAGACAACAACATGCGCAGGTCATGAATCCGCTCATCGATGCCAAATCGTGATCGCTCGGCACTCGGAACCTTGCGGTAGGCCTGGACCGCGTCATTGAACCATGAGGCGGCGACTGAGGCTGAGGGCGCCTCTGACTGGAGACGCTGTTCACCCTCCGCGACGTACGATTCCGCCTCGGCGACGATCATCTCGATTTGCGAATTCCGGTCGTCGGCGACGCCGTACCACTCGCTCGCCTGCTCGAAGTAGGCAGCAGCGTTGGTGTGTTCGCCGTCCGCAGCAATGCCCTGCGCGCATTTGGCGAACAGAGACGCGATGTCGCCGGCTCTTGATTTGCCGAGTCCGTGTTTCCGGAGAAGGCGGCCGATCGGCAGAATCGGTACCTCCTGCCCGAACTCTGAGGACAAGGCTGTCTCGACGAGAGCGTGCTCGACTTCCTCTAGGCGGTTGCCAACTGCGTCTCGCAGACCCTTGCTGAGCATGATCGCTTGAGCCCATGCGGCGTGACTGCCGTGAAGCCACGCGGAAACGGTTAGCGGCAACGACCGATAGCAATCAATCGTCATCAACGCGAACGGAACATCCCGTGGCTTGCTCGCGATCCACACAACGTGAGCAAGACGCCCCTTGAGCCATGGATTCTCCACTGTCGGGACGAAATCAGAAAGAGCGGCAGTTTCTGCAGGAAGCAAGTCGTCTGGAATTCTGGATCGTCGGTCCTCCAATACCCACTCGGGTCTGAACGGGACTTTGGAGTCAGAAACGGAGAGCATCATTGAGCACAGCTCGGCCAGCAGGCGAAGTGCACTTCCATCGGTGGTCCGATCCTGCTCGAATGCGACTGCCGCCGCCTTCCTGAATTCGCCCTCCATGGCCATATAGCCTTGTTCATTGAGACCGCGTAACACATCCTCCCAGCCGCATGACATGAGTTCCTGAGCAGTGATGGGCCTATTCGAATCTGACATGTTCATTGCATTTGATTTCGCCAGCGTGTGTGGGCTTGGTTCGAGCTTACCTCGGTTGCCGGGCCGCTGATTGCATCGACGAAGTCGTCCGCCTGCTCTTCGGTCGCGCCAATGCCGATGATGCGACACTCGTGCGAGGTGGATTCAAGGCGGCAGGACAGGCCAATCGAATTCGTTCGATCGGATCCGCGACTCAGCCGATCCTCCCCGGAACTAACCGCACTACTCTAGGCACCGCTGCACCCGCCGGTGTTGCACCGCTCTCCCCGGTTACAAATGGACAATCAGCGCCACCGATCCAATGATGACAGCGCTCAGACCAATCATCGCGAGCAGCAGCCGATTGACAATGCGATGTTCCAGCGCTCCTAGCGCGGCGTGCAGGTCTTCGGTGGTCACGAGACCGGCGAATCCTTCGATCAGCGCTTCGGTTGCCTCGTCAGCCTGATCTTCGGTCGCTCCGAGGTTGATGACGCTGCGACGGATGCGAAGTGGGTTGAGCGCCATGGGCCAACCCTACCGACTTCCCTCAAGCCGTTTCATGATTCGGCCGATGTTGGCTGGATCCGATTGCAACTCCCCGACCGCGAACGACCGCACCACTTCTGTGACTGCGGCGTTGATTGGGGTGGGTACTTCTACGGCTTGGCCTTGTTCGACTACCCAGCCGTTGAGGGCGTCGATTTCTACTCGGCGGCGGCGGATGACGTCTTGGAGGAAGCTGGGGCGGCCTGCGCCGAGCGCTTGCGCTCCGGCGATGAGCTCGGCGTCCAGCTCTGCTGGATCGGCGCCGTTGGCTACGTCTATGAACTTCTGCGCAGGGATGCCCCAAACGGCGTCGATTTGGTGACCGTAGGCACGGCCTACCTGGACCACCTCGGCGGCGATGCGGGTGCAGAGCCAGCGGGTCTCGTTGCGGGCTCGGACCTCGCCGGAGCCGTAGCCGGAGAGTCCGGCGATGGGGTTGGCCATGCAGTTGACGGCGAGCTTGCCCCAGCGTTCGCCCCAGAGGTTGGTGGTGGACTCGGCGCCGGCGACGTGATTGATGATGGCGGCGATCTCGCGGGCGCGGTCGGAGTCTGAGCCGTCCAGCTCACCGACTTTGAAGCCCAGCGTGCGGGTGTCGGTGCGCAGGCAGTGGCCGGGGTCGTACATCCCGCAACCGATCGTGATCACGCAGCCGAGGGTGCGGTCGCGCCCGGCGATGGCGGCGACTCGCTCGTCGTTGATGCCGTTTTGGAAGTCGACGACCGCGCCGTTCTCGCGCACCAAGGGATTGAGCAGGTGGGTGGCCCACTCGGTGTCGTAGGACTTGACCGCGACGATGCCGATGTCGAACGGCTCGGAGATGGCCTGCACCTCGTAGAGATGGAGCGCCTTGACCGGCACGCGGATATCGCCGATCAGCGGCCCCGATAGGCGCAGGCCGTTGGCCTTCATCGCTTCGACGTGCTCGACCCAGTGATCGATCAGGGTCACGTCGTAGCCGGCGCGGGTGAGCATTCCGCCAACAGTACCGCCGATGGCGCCGGCGCCGATGATGCCGATCCGTGTCATGGGCGTCTCCGAGGTCAGTGGGTCGCCGCCGCTAGCTGCGCTTGGGCAGGCGTACGGTCGCCCAGCCGGGGGTGGTCACGCCGAGGCGGTCGTTTTCGAGCCAGACTTCGAGTTCGACCGTGCCGTGAGCGTCGTCCAGGTTGGCTTTGCCGACAACCTTGCCGCGCGCGTGCACCTGGTCGTTGGGAATGTTCATGCGCCGCATCTCGAAGCGGAACTTTTGCAGCCAGCCGGCCGGTCCGGCCCAGTCGGTGATCACGCGGCAGAGCGCGGCCTGGGTGAAGCCGGTGTTGTAGAAGATGGCGGGATGTCCGGCTTCGGCGGCGAATTCGGGGTCGTGGTGGACGGGATAGAAGTCCTGCGAGCCCGAGACCTGCTCGACCATCTTGGTCCAGTCCAAGCTCAGGTCGTAGCCGTCAATCAGGTCGCCGACGCGGACATCGTTCCAATAGGTTTGTTCGGTTGCGATGCTGTTCGGAGCGGTTCGGGTCGTCATAGCGGGCGCTCGCCTTCCTCTGCTTCGACTTGTTCGGGGGTTCGATGGGTGCAGAGCGTGTTGGTGCCGACGGCGACCAACTCGCCGTGCTGATTCGTGATCCTGGTCTCGGTGACGATCCAGACGGAGCGCGGATCGAGCCGGATCGACTTCTCGTAGATGTCGGTCACCTCGGTCTGCGAGGCGAGGTGATCGCCGACTTTGGCGGGCAGTAAGTACTCCCACTCGGTGTTGAGGTTGATCATGCGCACGCCGCGTGTGGGAATGGCGCGCGTCAGGGTCGCCATCTGGTCGGACGAGGTTGGCGGCCAGACGCCTGCGCCGGCGAAGTAGCGGGTCATCACCGGCGGCGCGATCACGGCGCCCCACTCCGAGGCCTTGCCGTATTCGGGATCGAGGAAGAGCGGGTTGGTGTCTTCGACCATGTGGCAGTGGCGGCGGATGCTGTCGTATTCGACCGGATAGCGGCCGGGCACGACCTCGGTCTTGCGCCCGATCCACTCGCGCCGCACCGTCTCCAGGTCATACAGTCCTTCAACCCGAACCATCTTTGTTCTCCAATGACGGCGCGTCACCCACTGGCTAGGCTGAGGCTAGCAGACGCCCGAACCTGAACGTCCCGGCGGGAGGCTGCCAGTCATGACCGTGATGACGCCAATGCTGCGGATTCGGAGGGTGCTGCGCAAGATTGGCGCGAGCTCGGAAGACGCGGACGAGTTCACCGACGCGATGTCTGAGTACCCGACGCGCGAAGAATTCGAACTGCGACTGCAAGCGATGTTCGCGCGTCAGCAGGTTCAGCTGATCCTGGCGATGCTCGCGATCGCAGGCTTGGCTGTGGCGATTGTCATCGCCGCCGGCTAGCGCGCGCTTCGCGGACCAAACAGCTCCGGCCGGAACGCTCTGAAGCCGCCCTGACGTCGTGCCTCGTCCAGGTGCTCTACCTGCGGACCGTCTGCCTACGTGAGCTCGTCAATCGAACCGGTTAGCGAGAGCGACGTTGGCGACGCTTGGGCCGCGTCGCTTCGAGTGGCGCAACCATCCGCTCGTAACGCCCCAGCAGGTGTTCGACTCGCTCGCGCTCGGAGCGGAAGGGGGCGCGGCGGTAGAGGCGGTCTACGGCGCGGTCGAGTTGTTGGTGCGCTTTGCGCAGCGGCGGCGGCATGAGGTCGGGGTCGTAGAGATCGGCGAGGGAGGCGTCCGGGAACTGTGCGCGGGCGTCCAGCACGACCTGGGCGTGAGGGGCGAGCGTTTGCAGTTGCTCGTCGTCGGCGTCGGGCAGAGGGAAAGTGTTGTAGACAATCCCGATTGAGTAGCGGTAACGACTTTCGAGGCGACCTGCCACAGTGCGCATCCAGGCGTTGTGCATCGCCGAGGTCAACAACGCAAATTGCCAGAGCGTTGCAGCTTCGAGGACCCGAACCAGGTTGCTGGGAATGGTTGGCGGCTCCAACCAACCGATCGGAACGTACTCTCGGCGCTCCGAACTGACTTCAGGAATCGTCAGAAACGGGTTGGCAGGAATCGTCGAAAATGCAAAGCTCCTTGGCTTGGCTGCCAGTTCACGAGTGACTGCCCGCTTGCTTTTCGAGCGAAACTCGCGAACCGCCGAGATTCGTTTCGCAACGTCGGAACACGAGCGGATGCTCGCAGGTGGAGCAGTTTCCAAGCACAGTAGCCACCGCTCTCCTCCTTGCAAGAATTCCTGTGCGCCGACGAACGGCCGCACGTGGGGTTCGAGGTTGGGGCACTGACTCAGTATCTTCGAACGTTCAGTCGCGTTCAGAATCAAGTTCCCGTCGTCTATCGGCTGTGTACCGTAGCGAAGCGGTGTGAGGCCGTTGAGCGGCGATGACGCTGATTTGACTGTCAGGTGTGGATTTTGGAGCGCGTCGGCGTCGATCAGATACGGCGAAATGGCTCGATGCACGCTCTGAGACGGTTCGCCCTTGAGATCGTCATATGAGTAGAGTGCCCGCTTCGCACGTGCTGCCGTTGACCGAGTCAAACCGATCACGACGACATGCACGCGCGCTATTCCCTTGGCGTCTGAACCCCAGGCGAAGGCACGGTGCGCATAGACGATCTCGAGCCCGTGGCGGTTGAAGAGCAGTGGCCAGAGCTGACCGACCTGCTGACCCTGCGTGATCGAGTTGGTTGCGACGAAGCCGATCTGAGCTTCGCCGCGTTGCACATACTCAGCGGCGAGCAGGAACCAGGCGGCGACGTAGTCGAGCGAGCCACCACTGCCGCCGAGATCGGCGATTCGCCGGATCTGATCCCGTTGCCTCCGCGTTTGTAGCTTGGAGCCAACGAACGGTGGATTGCCGAAGACATAGCTGCACTGCTCTGCCGGTAGCACGTCGTTCCAGTCGATCTCGAGCGCGTCGGCGCAGCGAATGTGCGGCGACTCGCCCAGCGGAATACGCGCGAAATACTGCCCGAGCTGCTCCGAGAGGCGCACGTTCATGATGTGGTCCATCATCCAGAGCGCGGTCTCAGCGATGCGGGCGGAAAAGTCGAGAATCTCGATTCCATAGCACTGGTGCACATTGATGTTGGAGAGCTGAGACACGTCCAGCGCTGCCGTCTCAGTGAACGGATACAGCTCCTGCAACACCTCGATTTCAAGCCGGCGCAGCTCTCGGTAGGCGATAATCAGGAAGTTGCCGCAGCCGCAGGCCGGGTCGAACAGGCGCAGCTCACCGAGCCGGCGTTGGAAGCGCTCCAGTTCCGCCCGTCGCCGCGTTCCGCGGTTCTGCTTGAGGTGCTCAAATTCGGCCCGCAGGTCATCGAGAAAGAGTGGCTCGATCACCTTGAGGATGTTCTGCTCCGTGGTGTAGTGCGCCCCCATCGCGCGGCGCTCGTCGGGATTCATTACCGACTGGAACAACGCGCCGAAGATCGCTGGCGAAATTCTCGACCAATCAAAGCGCGCCGCGTTGATCAGCGACGTTCTCAAACTGGAGTCGAAGTCCGGCGCATCCAATCGTTCTCTGAATAGGTCGCCGTTCACGTAGGGAAATGCTGCGAGATCTTCGTCGAGCAGCGTTGACCGCTCGGCCACAGGCGTGTCGAGCACAGTGAACAGGTGGTCGAGCCACATGCCGGTGTCGGCGCCGTCCGGGGAGGTGCGCTCCTCCAGCAGTTGCAGGAAGCTGTCGCGTTCGAAGATTCCGGTGTTGTCGGCGAAGAGGCAGAAGACGATCCGCACGAGAAAGCGCTGGAGTGCATGACCGCGATGGCCGGACGCATTCAGCCCGTCGTAGACTGCGCCGATTAGCTCGGATGCGTCGATATTGACCGGATCCTGATCGCGGAAGGGGTGCTTTTGCAAACCCTGCACGAAATTGAATTGGTCGATGTAGTCCGGCAACTGGTGCAGCGCAAAGCGGACTTCTTCCTCGAGATCGAGGTCGAGCAGTTCCCAGTTTTGAAAGTCGCAGAGCAGCAGATAGCGCGGGCGCTCAGACTCTGGCAGGGCGTCGAAGTAGCCAAGCGCCTGTTCGCGCGCCGCCGCCAAACTCCGGCCAGCGCTCTTCTGCTCGACCAACAGCACTTTCGGCCAAAACAGATCGATGAAGCCGCCTGAATTGTCGAGCCGCTTTATGTGCTCTTCGTAGCGGGCGACGCTGCGCCGCTTGACCTCGAAGATGGCGAAGAACTCGTTGTAGAAGCTCTGGGTCTCGGCCTTCTCGTAGGTGGCGTCGGCCCAATCCCGAGCGAATTCGGCCGCGCGCGGCCTCAGCTCGTTGCGAGAGAGGGGCACGCTAACGCTCGCTGCGCGGGCCAAACGGCTCGGGGCGGAATGGTTCGTCCCGCGCTCGCAGGAACGCGCCGAAGCCGCCTTGGCGACGGGCTTCGTCCAGGTGCTCCACCTGGGGACCGTCGGCGGAGGCTTCGACGAGGGTGGAGAGCATCGAGCCGACGTTAAGCGCGTTGCGCAGACCCATCGCCTCCAGGCCTCTAGCCGTAATCAGCTTGTTGTAGCGAACCGAGTGAGCCGGTACTAGCGCTAGCCGCCGCGCCAGCGCGTCTGCACGCTCCATCAAATCTTCGGCTGGCGCGATCTCGTTGATCACGCCGATCCGGAGGGCTTCCTGGGCGTCGAAGTGGTCGCCGGTCAGCGCGTAGCGGTGCGCGACCTTCCAGCCTGCGAGAATCCCGAACAGCACGGACGAATTCGAGATCATCCGCACCTCCGGCTGGGCGAAGACCGCGCGATCGGAGGCAATCGTGATATCCGCCGCCAGCGCGTACCAGAAGCCGCCGCCGATGCACCAGCCGTTGACCGCCGCGATGATCGGCGTCTCCAGCGTCATCAGGTGCATCATCATGTCTGGGTTCTTGGTCGAAAAGTTGAACCAGCGCTCCAGGTGCTCGGAGACGGGCAGGCGCGCGCCGGCTACCTCACTGTCGATCCCGCCGTCGATGTTGTAGCCGGAGGAGAAGGCACGTCCTGCGCCGGTGAAGATGATTGCGCGGGCGTCCGGATCAGCGTTGGCCTGATCGAGCGCGGCATGAAACTCGCGCTCGAGCACGGGCGTGATTGCGTTCAGGGTCTCCGGGTTGTTCCAGGTGATCGTGACGACGGGGCCGTCGTGGTCGTAGAGGATGTGTTCGTAGTCGCTCATGGTTCCCTCTTTCAGCTTTGCCTTGCAGTCTAAATCGGGCGTCTGGCATACCCTGCCCCAACAACCTCGGGAGGTTGGCAATGCCCGGTCCGCTCGACGGCATCAAGGTGCTCGAACTGGCTCAGATTATCGCCGGGCCGTATTGCGGGACTGCGCTCGCTGATCTGGGCGCAGAGGTAATCAAGCTGGAGCCGCCCGGCGGCGAGGGGGCGCGGCGGATTGGCCAGTTCGCGCCGGGCGAGAGTAAGGCATTTCATGCTCTGAGCCGGGGCAAGCGCGGGATCGTGATCAACCTGGCGGCAGCGGCCGGCAGAGAGGTCGCGCACGAGTTGATCCCCCAGTTCGATGTCTTCGTCACCAATGTCCGCCCCGGCGTCGACAAACGCATCGGCATGGACTACGAGACCCTCAGTGCAATCCGTCCGGATCTGATCTACCTCCACGTCACCGGCTTCGGCAGCCGCGGGCCCAGCGCCGAGCGCGCGGGCTCCGACATTGTGGTGCAGGCCTATTCCGGTCTGATGGCGGGCGATATGAAGGTTGGCGCGGACGGGGCGCCTGAGCACATTACAGCTACTGCCCCCGCCGATTACGTGGCTGCGCTGGGTGGGGCGATGGGCGTCTGCGCGGCGCTCTGGCACCGCGAACGGACGGGCGAGGGCCAGTTTCTCTCGACGTCATTGCTCGCCGCCGGTCTCACGCTCCAGTCCAGCTGGGTTTCTCGGGTACCGGTCTCCGATGCGATTTTGGTTGATCCGCTGCGGGAGGCGCTCTCGCAGATGCGTGAGGCGGGCGCATCCTACGCCGAGCTGAACGCTGCGCGTCGTGATCTGCCACGCCAAGGCAAGGCCTTCCGCCTGTACTACGGCGGTTACCCGGTGCGTGACGGCGCGATCATTCTCGGTGCGCTGACTCCGCAGAACCGCGCGCAAATCCGGCGCGCCCTGGAGATTAGCGACGATCCTACGGATGACGACGACTTCAACGCGATCGCGCCGGAGTCGGACGGAATTGTGGCGCGGGTGCGGGAGCAGATCGCGGCCAAGCTGCGCAGCGGCACGATGAGGGAGTGGATGGAACGCCTGGACGCTGCCGGAGCGCCGGCGTCGCCGGTGAACTGGCCGGAGGAGATCGGAGAGGATCCGCAGGTAGAGGCGATGGGGATCATGCGGGAGATTGAGCATCCGCTGACTGGGCCGGAGCGTCATGTGGGTGCGCTGGTGGAGATGTCGGCGACGCCGACGGGTACGGCGCGCTCGTCGCCGGTGTTGGATGGGGAGACGGATGCGGTGTTGTCGGAATTTGGGTTTTCGGCGGAGCGGATCGCGGAGTTGCGCGCGTCCGGCGCGATCGGCACTTCGGCTTCCTGACTCCCCCGCCAGCTCTACGTCGCTAGGCTGAATAGTCATGTGAGGGGAGCGCCGCGCATGACGACCAGGCTGACGCGAGAGCCGGAAATCTCGGTGATGCCGGTCAAGATCTGGCCGATCCGCATCCGTCTGCCCGAAGCTTGGACGCTGACCAACGATTGTCTCGAAGAGCTGTGCAGCCTCAACCAGGACCTGCGCTTGGAACGCGGACACTTCGGAGCGCTGGAGATCAACATGCCCGCAGGCGGAGCAAGCTCGTACATTGGCGTGGAAATCTGTGCTGAAGTCCGAGCCTGGGCCAAGGCCGGCGCCGGCGGCATGGTCCAGGAGTCCAGTGCCGGCTTCGACCTCAGCGACGACCAAAGCCTAGTCTCACAGACGAAGTGCGACAGATGATTGAGGTGAGCCCATGGGCGCGCAGTACACGCAGTTGGACCTGGCGGAGCGATGCGCGGTTGCCCGCTTACAGGCCGAGGGGCGCTCGATCCGGCAGATCGCTGCAGCTCTGGATCGCTCGCCATCGACGATTGCTCGAGAGCTGAAACGCAACACGGCGCGCGACGGCTACCGTCCCGACTACGCCCAGCAACAGGCCCAGGCGCGGCGCTGGCGCGGTTCGCGGCTGGAACGCGACGATCAGCTGCGCGCGCGGGTGCTGCGCGAGTTGGCCCGCGGGCTCTCGCCGCAACAGGTCGCAGGCCGGCTGGCGCGCGAGGCGGGCGCGCCGGTGATCTCGCACGAGAGCATCTATCGCTTCATCTACGCCCAAGCCTCGCGGGCCAAGCCCGGCCGCGGCGGCGGTTGGCGCCAGTATCTGCCGCGGCGCAAGGCGAAACGCGGTTGGCGCGGGCGCAAAGGCGGCAGTTCGGTCGAGCGCATCCAACTGCGGCGGCCCCTGAGCGAGCGCCCGGCGGCGGCCGCCGGGCGGCTCGAAGCCGGTCACTGGGAGGCCGACCTGATGCTCTTCGGGCGCGGCGGTCCGCTCCTGCTGATGCTGCACGAGCGCTCCTCGCGGCTGCTCGTGGGCTTGCCCGTGGCGGGCAAGGCGGCCGCTCCGGTCGCGCGCCTGCTGCTCAGCCTGCTCCGCGCCTGGCCGCCCGCCCTGCGGCGCACGGTCGCGTTCGACAACGGGACCGAGTTCGCCCGCCACTACGAACTGCACCGGCTGGGCGTGGAGACCTTCTTCTGCGACCCCTACGCGCCCTGGCAGAAGGGCGGGATCGAGAATGCGATCGGACGCCTGCGCCGGGTCCTGCCGCGCCGGCTCGACCTCGCCCAACTCAGCCTCGCGCGTTTGATCGAAGTGCTGCAGTTGTACAACAACACCCCCCGCCAGTGCCTCGACTACCTCTCCCCGGCCGAAGTCTTCGGTCGGCAGTTGTTGCAGTTGCAATGTGAACCCACCAAGCCGCAAACCGCTCTGGGGTCCCAACGTCTCCTGGATGACGCCCGAGCAGCTTGCCGCCGCCGGGGGCGCTCCGCCGCGCAGAGGTTTCTGAACCTCTGCCCCGCTTTCGTCGTCGAAGTTCGCTCGCCCAACGACGCGCTTAGCGATCAGCAAGGCCGCGTCGCCGATTGGATCGGCTTCGGCGCTCAACTCGGCTGGCTCGTCGATCCCCAACGCCGCGCTGTCTAGAGCTACCGTCCCAATCAGGAGCCGCAATCCCTCGAACGCCCCGAACAGCTAGGCGGTGAGGACATCCTGCCCGGTTTCAGCTTCGATTTCACCCCGATCTGGGCCTTGCTCGACCAGGCCGAAACAGACGTTGGCGAATCATCGCTGCGCTGAGCTAGCACCAACCCGCATGACCGAGCTCCTTCGAAGCGAACGAACGCCTCCCGCGCGCCGCTCTATCCTCTCGATCTGACTGCACCGAGAGAGGAGCCCCAGATGCCAGGAGCGCTGGATGGCGTCAGAGTTTTGGAAGTCACGCAGATCATCGCTGGGCCGATGTGCGGAGTGATGCTCTCCGACATGGGCGCGGACGTGATCAAGATCGAATCGGCCGCCGGCGACGGCATGCGCCTGCTCGGTCAGATCGCGCCCGGCGAGAGCAAGGGCTTCCACGTTTTCAATCGCGGCAAGCGCGGGATGGTGCTCAACCTCCAGGACCCGGACGGGCAGGCCGTCGTCCACCGCCTGATCTCCGAGATGGACGTCTTTCTGATCAACGCCCGACCCGGCGTGCCCGAGCGGCTGGGTATCGACTACGAGAGCCTACGCCCGCTCAACCCGTCGTTGATCTATCTCGAGAACACCGCCTACGGACCGGCCGGCCCCTCCGCTCACCGAGCTGGGGCGGACATCATCGCCCAAGCCTATTCGGGCCTCATGGCCGGCGACGAGAAGGTGGACGAGCACGGCGGCCCTGATCTGATCACCGCCACTACGCCCGCCGATTTCGCCGCTGCCTTCACCAGCACGATCGCCGTCTGCGCGGCGCTCTTCCACCGCGAGCGCACCGGCGAGGGCCAGAAGATCGACACCTCGCTGCTCGCCGGCGCGCTGGTCTTGCAGAATGCCTTCACTGCGCGGATGCCGGTCTCCGACGCGATCATGCTCAATCCGATCCTCAACGGCCTCGCCGCCGTCCGCGAACGCGGCGGCAGCTACCGCGAACTGCTCGGCGCGCGCGGCGGACTCCGCGCCCTCGTCGGCGGCGCCTTCTTCCTCTACTACGGCGGCTACCAGACCTCCGACGGCGCGCTCATGCTCGGCTGCGTGACGCCGCCCAACCGCAGCCAGGTGCGCAATGCACTCGGACTGGAGCCTGGCGACGATCCGACCGACAGCGGCGATTTCAACCCGCTGGCCGACGGCTCGGAAGAGATCGTCGCTCGTGTCCGCGCCTTGATCTCGGAACGCTTCGCCTCGGACACGACCGAGAACTGGATCGCCAAGCTCGACGCCGCTGGCGCGCCCGCCGCCCAGGTCAACATCCCCGAGGAGATGATCGACGACCCGCAGGTGCAGGCCCTGGGCATCATGGCCGATCTTGAGCACCGGATCACCGGCCCCGAAACGATGGTTGGCCCGCCCTTCAACATGTCTGCCACGCCGCCCCGAGCGGAAGGCGCAGCGCCCCCGCTCGACGGCGACACCGACGAAGTCCTGGCCGAGTATGGCTACAGCGCCGAGGAGATCGCCGCCTTGCGAGCCTCCGGCGCGATTGGCCTGCCCCCGCAGGACTAGGAGTAGCTCATGCCCGGTCCGCTCGACGGGATCAAGGTTCTCGAACTGACCCAGATCATCGCCGGGCCGATGTGCGGTGTGATGCTCTCCGATCTCGGCGCTGACGTGGTCAAGATCGAGTCGCCGCAAGGCGACGCCACGCGCGGCGTCGGTCAGTTCATGCCCAATGAGTCGAAGGTCTTCCACGTCTACAACCGGGGCAAGCGCGGCATCATCCTCAATCTGCAAACTGAGCAGGGCCGCGCGGTGGTTCACCGACTGATCCGCGGTTTCGATGTCTTCCTGATCAACGCGCGACCGGGTGTCGCGCAGCGGCTCGGCGTGGACTACGAGACCTTGCGGGCGCGCAATGAGCGGCTGATCTATTTGCAGAACACCGCCTACGGTCCGGAAGGGCCATCTGCCCACCGAGCCGGCGCTGACATCATCGCGCAGGCCTACTCCGGGCTGATGGCGGGCGACGAGAAACTGAATGAACGCGGCGGCCCGATGCAGATCACGGCCACAACCCCGGCCGACTACGGCGCCGCCTGGACCAGCGCCATGTCCGTCTGCGCCGCCTTGTTCCACCGGGAGCGCACGGGTCGAGGCCAACGAATCGAGACGTCGCTACTGGGCGCTGCGCTCACGCTCCAGAACTTCGGCATCGCCCGATTGCCGGTCAGCGACGCCACGTTCCTCCAGCCGTCGCTCGAAGCTATTCAGCAGATCCGCGAACGAGGCGGCGCCTACCGCGAGCTGCTCGAGGCGCGCACCGGCGTGCGATCAATGATCGGCGCCGCCTTCGCGCTCTACTACGGCGGCTACCAGACCGCTGATGGCGCGATCATGCTCGGCTGCCTGACCCCGCTCAATCGGCGGCAGGTTCGCCAGGCGCTTGACCTGACCGAGGAGGATGACTCTACCGATTTGGAGAGCTTCAATCCCCTCGATCCGGCCGCACTCGACATCGTCGATCGGGCGCGAGAGAACATCGCCGCACAGTTCCGCAGTGACACGACCGCCAATTGGATCGTGAAGCTGGACGCGACCGGTGCGCCGGCCTCTCAGGTCAATCTGCCCGAAGACATGGTCGACGATCCGCAGGTTCAGGCGATCGGCGCGATCGCCGAAATCGAGCATCCCCTGACGGGACCCGAGTCGATGGTCGGGCCGGTCTATCGGATGTCGGATTCGCCGCCTGAGGCCAGAGGCCCCTCGCCGATCTTCGACGGCGACAGCGACGACATCCTGCGCGAGCACGGCTACAGCGATGAGGAGGTCACAGCGCTGCGCGACGCTGGCGCAGTTGGTCTGTCAGTGGGGGAGTAGCTGACTGTTTTTATCGTGACGGCCAATGACTGGCGATATTGTAGTGGCCCCATGGGCCCGAATCCCGGCGCAAGGCGGTTGCGCGTGGTCCGACTGTCGTTCGTCGTTCTCACCGTTGCTGGCGCGCTCCTCCTGCTTCTGAGTCCGGATGCCTCTGCGCATCCCGCACCGTGCCACTGGCCGCATGCGAAGCTCACTGATCCACATCGTCTGTTGACGGCCGGGACGAGTGTCCTGGCAGTGCCAGACGTTGTCGATCAACATACGCCTTGTTACCGACCAGTCGTCTTTGCGCACTGGGCAGCGGTTACCGATCAGCGCCGCGACGTACTCGATCTCACGCTCGAAGAGACGTTGAGCATACTGCGCGGCGATACTGCCAACTGGTCGCAGGTTGGCGGTACCGCTCAACCGATCAGCGTCTACCTACCCAGCTCGCAGGCCGTCGACATCGCGTCTGCAGTCGGCCTCTCGCAGGCCGACATCGCCGCCATTATTGTACCGGATAATAGGTTGATCGAGTTGGTCGCCGCGACTCCTGGTGCATTCGCTCTGGTTCCCAGCGATTCGATTCGATTTGGCGTGCTCGCTCTCACGGTTGACGGGCACGATCCGTATCGAGATCCGGCCAGGGATTCGCCATTGCGTCTGGTCCGCTGGGTGCGAGCGCCCAACGCCCAGAGAGGCTACGACCTGCTCGCAGCCGCGGGAATTCGGATCGAGCCGCCGTTCGATCCCGCTGGTCTGCTGATCACGGGTGAGATCCTCCCTGTGCGATGCACCAATCACGTCTTGGACGCGATCGACGATTACGATGCCATGTTCAACGGGGTGCGCCAGCTCACGCTCGCAGCCGATCTCACCATTGCCCCCCTCGAATTGCCGTTGACCGACCTAGGTAAGCCGACGCCATGCGTCGAAACCGTGATCTTCACAGGCCACCCGCGCGCCGTCGACGCGATGGCCAATGCTGGCATTGATGTCGTTCTGACCATCGGCAACCATATGAAGGACTGCTGGGGCGGCTGCAACGGGAATGCGGCACTTCTCGACACACTCCAACGCCTGCGCAGCGCAGACATGCGCACAGTTGGAGCCGGCGAAAACAGAGCAGCCTCGCGTGAGCCTGCCGTAGTAGAAGTCGCCGCCATTCGCAACCCGGTTCGTTTCGCCATCCTCGGTTACGACGCGATTGCGCCCTGGTATCACGCCCGAGACGATACCCCGGGCACCGCTCCACTGCGCTCCGAGCTGATTCGCGAGGATGTCGAAACCGCTAAGCCTCTCGTCGACCACGTTCTTGTCTTCACAAATTGGGGAGTCGAGTACACCTCAAATCCCACCGCCGAACAACGTGAGATTGCCGGCGTCACTATCGAATCGGGCGCGACGCTGCTGATTGGGAATCACCCGCACTGGGTCCAGGCTGTCGAGCACTTCCAGCAAGGCCACGACGCGCTGGTGGCCTACTCATTCGGCAACTTCATCTTCGATCAAGCCTGGTCTGTGCCAACTACGCAGGGAATGTTAATGGAGTTGGGCTTCACCAAGCAGAGGCTGTTGGGATACCGAATTCGCCCAGTAGTGATTCGCGGTCACAGCCGGGAGTTGCCCTGGATCTACCGGCCCGAACTCGTAACGCCCGGGAACGAAGGGAGATCCGTCTTGGAGCGCATTTGGCGAGCCCAAGATCGGCTGCCGACGCGGTAACCTCACAACTTGCTAGCGTGTCGCAAGCGACGCGGGCACAGCAGTAGGACTGTCTGGCCAGCAGTATACCTCGCCTTGCGTGGTAATCCCGCAAGCGTGCTCATGCCCCGCGTCGAGCGCGACGAATCCAATCTCCTGCATTGCCGCCGGAGGATCGCCTAGCTCACCCCAGCACCGAATCTGCCCGTCGCTGGTTAGAGCGCAATTCAAGTCGTATCCGCTCGAGATCGACACTGCCCGCAGATCTGCCGGCGGCCCAATCTGCCCGCGCTGTTCGTCTCCCCAACAGACGATGTGCCCCGCGTCCTTCAGGGCGCAGGCATGATCATCCCCGACTGAGAGCGAGGCGAATACGCCTTTCGGCGGGGCCGACTGCCGCCAACTGTTGTCCCCCCAACATTGAATCGCGCCGTTCTCACGGATGCCGCAGGAATGGTCCTCTCCTACATCGACGTCGATCCACGTGCCTGCCGGAGGGTCCGCCTGCCCGTAGCGGTTCCAGCCGAAACACAACAGCTGTCCACCGCTCTGCAACGCACAAGTGTGATCTTCGCCCGCGCTGACCCCCAGGAACTCTCCCACCAGTGCCAGAGGACGCACGAATTTGCCGGTTCCCCAACAGCGCAGCGAGCCTTCCAGGCCAATGGCGCAGGTGTGAGTGTCCCCTGCACTCACCGACGCGTACTGTCCCGTCGGCACGTCAAGCTGACCATGGAGGTTGGAACCCCAGCAATGGATGCGTTGTGTGTTGTCAATGGCGCAAGAGTGGCCTCCGCCCGCGCTAATCGCAATGGCGATCGCTCTCGACTCCGGCACTTGAGACGCCCCATGCATCGCAGCCGTCAACGCAACAGACAGCGCAGCGATCAGATACCAGAATGCCCACATGTCTTCCCTTGCACTCAATCTATCCACCAGGCGCTCACCGGCGCAGCGGCTGCATTCGGCGATATGTGGCCACCCGCCAGACCCACTCGAAGGGGCCGTAGCGGAAGCGCGACAGCCACCACTGCGACCACCACAGCTGCGCGCCCCAGACGACGATTACGAACAGCAGCACCCAGGCGCGGTTCAGATCGTCCGGCTCGAACAGCGTGCGCAGGAAGATGATCCCCAGGATCGTCTGGGTTAGATAGTTCGTCAGCGCCATTCGCCCCACGGCGTGCACGCGCCGCCGCCAGACCGACTCGCCGCCCATGTTCCAGAGGATGATCAACGCGCAGATGCCCAGCGTCGCTGGAATCGTTCCCACCGTGTTCGGGATCATCGAAAGCAAGGCGGTACCGGGCCCGAAGTCATCGAGTGCGGTGATCCCTACGCCGAGCGCCGCCAGCGGCAGGCCGATGTCCAGTCCGATCACAGCCATCCGCCGGTAGTACTCGCGCGAACGCTCGCCGCTCAGCAGTCCCGAGCGGAACAGCGCGACGCCGATCATCATCATCCCCAATGCCCGCATGAAGAACGTCAGCAGAAACAGGGACTCCAGCGTCTCATCGGTTTCGCCGGACGTGAACCAGAGCTCGCCCAACTGCCGACCGTCGGGATCGACGCCGGTCTGAAGCGCCGCGAAGATCGCCGCCGATCCCAGCACCAGCGCGCCGCCCAGCGCGAGCAACGCCCGGTTCGGCAGCCGCCGCGAGAGCAGCAGGAACGGCGACGCGATTGCGTAGGCGACCAGAATGTCGCCTTCCCACAGCCACATGTGCAGCGCGCCGATGCCCAGCAGTAAGAGGTTGCGCCACAAGCTCAGCCAACCTCCGCGATTGCCCCGGGCGTCCGCCCGATCGGCGAACAGCACGATCCCCGCGCCGAACAGCAGCGAGAACACGCCCATGAAGCGCTGATCGACGACCACCTCGCCGAACACGCCGATGATCCAGTCGAGCGGCGTGTCGTTGGCCAGGCTGATGTTGAAGTAGGCCGCCGGCTCCAGCCCGTAGGAGACGGCGTTCATCAGCAGGATGCCGAACACCGCGATCCCACGCAGCGCGTCCAGGTTGGTGATCCGGCCGGATTCTTCGACTGGTCCAGCCGTTGTTTGAGCCGCCATTCGCCGGGGCCTGCCTATCATGAGAGGTCGTGGGATGTCAGGCTAGACCCCATCGGAGGTTGTTCATGGTGCTCCCGACCGTCGCAGCGCAGAACCTGGGGACTGAGACCGCGTTCGAGGTCTTGGCGCGCGCCAACAAGCTCGCCGCTGAGGGACGCTCGATCATCAACCTCGGCATCGGACAGCCCGATTTCGCCACGCCCGACAATATCGTCGACGCCGGTTCCCAAGCTCTCGCCGAGGGCAAGCACGGCTACACGCCCGGGGCGGGCATCCCGGAGCTGCGCGAGGCCGTCGCCCGTGATCTCCAACGCCGCCACGGCGCAGAGGTCGATCCCGAATCAGTCCTGATCACCCCCGGCGCCAAGCCGGTGATGTTCTTCGCCGCCCTGCTGATGGGCGAGCCGGGCGTCGAGATCATGTACCCGAACCCGGGCTTCCCCATCTACGAGTCGGTGATCCGCTTCTCCGGCGCGACGCCGGTGCCGATCGAGTTGCACGAGTCGAGCGGCTTCACTTTCGATCCCGATCAGGTGCTCAGCCAAATCAACGAGCGCACCCGCCTGATCATCCTCAACAGCCCGGCCAACCCGACCGGCGGCGTCTACAGCCGCGATCAGGTCGAGCGCCTGGTCGAGGGCCTTGAACAGTGGCCGAACGTCGTCATCCTCAGCGACGAGATCTACTCACGCATCCTCTACGAAGGTCTCGAACACACCTCCTGGCTCAACTATCCGCAGCTCCGCGACCGCCTGATCGTGCTCGACGGCTGGAGCAAGACCTATGCCATGACCGGTTGGCGGCTGGGCTTCGGCGTCTTCCCGCCCGGCCTTTTCCCCTTCGCCGAGCGGCTGGCGATCAACAGCTACTCCTGCCCCAACGCCGCCACGCAGTACGCCGCGATCGAGGCGCTCGACGGTCCGCAGGAAGCGGTCGACATCATGACCACCGCCTTCGACGAGCGCCGCAAAGTCATCGTCAAGGAACTCAACGATGTGCCTGGCGTCAGCTGCGTCAACCCGCTCGGCGCGTTCTACGCCTTCCCCAACATCGCCCAGACCGGCATCGACGCGCGCACGCTCCAGGAACGCCTGCTCGAAGAAGCCGGACTCGCCGTGATCGCTGGCACCAGCTTCGGACACCTCGGCGAAGGCTACCTGCGTTTCAGCTACGCCGCCTCGCTGGAGGAGATCGTCGAAGGCGTCGACAGAATGCGTACCCTACTGGCGAGCAGCTAACGGACTCAGGAGTCTCAGATGGCCCGCTTCGAATACATCTCCCGCAACAAGCTCGAACTCCGCAACGGGATGCGCCACGCGACGCTCGGCGATGTGCCTGAGCCGGTCGTCTACGGCGTGCAGGGCAAGCTCAAGGAGCACTACGGCGTACCCGCCGAAGCGCCGCCGGTGGCGGCGACGCTTGACCACATCGTGGCTGCGGTGGGCGGTTGAATGTACGGCACCCTCGCGCGGGCGTTGTCCGCGCGCAAGGTCGAGTTCGACCCCAACACGTACAAGGCTGATGTCTTGGGCACGATCGAGGGCGACGACAACCGGACGATCCACATCACCAAGATCCACGTCGTCTTCCACCTGCCCGACATATCGGAGGACCAGCGCGCCGCCGCCGACCGCGCGGTCAAGTTCCATGCCGCCGGCTGTCCGGCGCACGAGAGCGTCAAAGACGCGATCGAGATCACCTGGGAAGCGGACTACGGGGACAACTGAGCGGCAATGGAGTTCGAGACACCGGACAGCCTCTGCTACACCGACGACGATCTCTGGCTCAGTGCAAGCGGCGATATTCGCCGCCTGGGTGTGACTGACTATGCGCAGGATCAGCTGGGGGATGTGGTCTATCTCGAACTTCCAGCGCCTGGTTCGCGGCTCGACCTGGGCCAGGCCTTTGGGGTGATCGAGTCGGCCAAGGCAGTGATCGATCTGGTGTCTCCGGCCTCCGGGCGGGTGATTGCGCGCAACGAGGCGGCGATTGAGCGGCCGGAACTGGTGAATGAATCGCCCTATGAGCTCGCCTGGCTGCTTGAGATTGAGGTCAGCAAGGTCGCGGAGGGGTTGCTTTCGGCCGGGGAGTACGCCGAACTTCGTCGCGACGATGAGGGCTAGTCGTCCAGCGGGCGGCGGGCGTTCCAGACGACTGCTTTGGGTACCGGCGGGGGCTGTTCGACTGGTTCGATGCGAGGGCGGCTGGCGAGGTCGCCGGTCGTGATATCGATGAAGTCGTCCAGCACGACCGGTTTGCCGCCGATCGTGAAACGAGCCGTTGGCCCGATCGGAAACTCGCGCGATGGAGTTTCCTCGTCCTCAGGCTCGTCGTCGTGCTCGACCTGATCATGCTCCGCCATGAGCCGAACCTAGCATGAGCGGATGATGTCCGACCAGCCTCTCGACTACACCGGACTCGAGTTTCCGCCGCCGCCCGCCGATCGGCCCTACGTGGCGGTCAACATGGTCATGTCGGCGGACGGACAGACGGTAGTGGAAGGCACCGAACGCGGCCTCGGCTCGGAGACCGACCAACGCCTCATGCGAGAGCTCCGCGTCCACTTCGACGTCGTCGTCAACGGCGGCGGCACCTTCCGCGCCAGCGGTACCTCCGCCCGCCTCAACCGCGAAGACCTTGAGCAATGGCGTCTGTCCCGCGGCATGTCACGAACCCCAATCGCCGCTGTCATCACCCGCAGCGGCAACCTCCCTCCGGAACGCCGCTTCTTCACGGATCAGTCGTTCGAGGCGGTGGTCTATCTCTCCGACGCAGCCCCGAGAGAAGTTCGGCAGGCCCTCGAGTCACGAGGAAGGCCAGTCATCAACGTGCCGTCGGGGAATGAAGTTGCGGCGGCGCTGGCGCACATGCAAGCAGAGCTCGGCGCCAAGCGGGTGCTGGTGGAGGGTGGGGCTGCCTTGAACGGGTCGCTGATGCGTCTGGGGTTGGTCGACGAGTACTTTCTGACGCTTGCGCCGAGGGTAGTGGGCGGCGAGGTCGGGCACGGAGCGGTGCAGTGGGAGGGAGAGGCAGTGCGTAGCGAGCTGGTGAGTCTCGATTTGCTGGCGGCGGCGCGGGGAACAACTGGAGAGTTGTTCCTGCGCTATCGCGTTGGGCACTAACTCGCTTCAAGCAGCCAGCCGTGTTGGCGAAGGTGGGACAAGGCCAACCGAATCTGTCGTGGCGCGAACTTGCGTTTGTGACGACCCCATCCGTACGTGAATTCGATCAGCGCTTCGTCAGTTGCTGTCGGATGTTGCATAGCAACCCAGTGCACGGTGGATAGAAGCTCAAGCCCAAAGCTGGACTCAAAGCCGTCTACGAGCTCGCTGACTCGCGCGAATCGCTCACGGGTATCGGGCTTGGTTTCGAGGAATTGCATGGCGTCTTGGGTGGCGCCGGGGACCAGCCGGATTTCTTTCGTTGGCGCGTCACCGCCGTCGCGGTATCCGATCGTGTAATGTCCCTCAAGGGCGCGCATGACGAATCGCAGTTTTGGCGCATAGGGTCCGTGCGCGGCCTTCCGGTAGTCAAGCCGCAGTGGTTCGCCTGCTTCCTGCAAGAAATACATCAGCTTGTGAATCTCAAGAAGCGTGACGAACGGGTCCAATAACCCGCGCAAGTAGCGGTCCATGAGTCCGATCAGGACAGCCGAAGCGACAGTCATTTTTGGCGCGGTGCGAGAACGGTTCGGCCGTCCGTCGGCAGGAACGCTGCCGGGCTCAAACACTGTGACACGAACCTCATTGAGGTCCCGCAAGGCGTTCTCGATTGCCGGGCGCACTTGTGCCCAACTCAATCCGCCAAGCCCGGTGGCCAGAGGGGGGAGCGCGACAGAGCGAATACCTCGAGCTCGAATCTCGTCCGCGAGCGCCGCGAGTCCCGCTTCGATGTCGGTCATTCGGCTCTTACTGCGCCAATGCCGCTTGGTTGGGAAGTTGATGATGTAGCGCGGGTTCCCAAGTGTCCGTGACTCAAAGACGAACATCGCTCCGGGCTGCACTTCCCCTCGATCGCAGGCTGAGCGATAGGCTTGGAAATTCTCAGGGAAAGTGTTCTTGAACTGGAGAGCGACGCCTCGCCCCATCACGCCGACGCAGTTGACGCTGTTGACGAGCGCCTCGGCGTCTTCGGCAAAAATGTCGCCGGTCTTGAACTCGATCATCGTGATGCCCTGTCGTCGAGGTTGTAGTACCAGTCAAGCATAACCCGAACGGAAGGTCTGTGTTGAGACTCCATAACCGCGTTGACAGTTCGTCGCCAAGTCGCCTCAGTGCGACACCCAATCCGGGAAACCAGAGTCCAGGGGAACTGTTCCTCAACGAGCTATTCGGCCTGTTTCTCGTCGCGTACCGCAGACCAAGAGTGCGTCGCGATGGCATCCCAGTCGATCCGGTGCAGTTCTGAAAGATCGGCATAGTCTTGGAAGTAGTGCGATCCAGCATTTCCGGTCGTGAAGGCCCACCGGTAACCACGCGCATCTGCCCAAGCGACGGAGTCATAGAGGTCGGCTTCAAGGTGGAGGATCGGACTCTCACCGCCGCGATAGTCGAGATTCTCGTGGTTGCGACGAGCAATGACATAGAGCATTACGCTGCGAGGGCAGAAATAGAACGGAACGCATTCGCCCACGCGGAGCCCAGGTTGGCTGTGCAGCCCCAGGTTGCGACGACGCTCCTTTATGCCCTTCATGCCGATCGTCGTGCCTGGAAAATTGCCTCCTGTCGTCACAACGTCGCTGACCAGCACGCCAGTGGCGATGATGGAGGCCAGCCGATCCACGTGGACGATGTGGTAGACCTTTGGTCTTGCAGGAACGAGCGCAGCCATGACTGCGACTCTAGCCGCTTCGAAGGCCTGAGCACTAACCCTCCCGCACCAGCTTCTTGAGACTGTGCAACTCCATCCCTAACGCCTTCCCCCGAATCGTGTTGCAGACCTCGCCGACGTAGACGTCGCCCTTGCTGTCTACGGCGATGCCGTGGGGGGCGATGAACTTGCCGGCTTCCTCGCCCTCATCGGCATCTCCCAGCAGGGCGAGACGGTTGCCGGAGCGGTCGTAGATGCTGACCCGGTGGCCGAGGCCGGGGGCGTCGGCCATGCCGCCCATCTCGTTCAGTTCGCCGATGTAGATGTTGCCGTCGGGCGCGAGCGTGAGGCCGTCGGGGCGGTGGATGTTGTTCCACATCGTCACGAACTGGCCGCTCTCGCTGAAGATCTGGACGCGGTGGCACTCGCGGTCGGCGATGTAGAGCAGGCCGTCGTCGTCGATGGCGATGTTGTGCGGACGGATGAATTGTCCCGCGTCAATGCCGGGCGTGCCCCAGGTCTGCTTGTGATTGCCGTCGGCGTCGAAGCGGTGGACGCAGCTGTTGCCGTAGCCGTCGGTGACGAAGATGTCGCCGCTGACCGGCGAGACCGCCGCGTGGGTGGGGCGGTTGAACGGCTTGCCGCCCCAAGCCGGAGCGGGGTTGTAGGGATCGCCGAGGGTTTGCAGGAGTTCCCCGTCGGGCGACCAGCGGGTGATCGTGTGGGTACCGTCGTCGGCGCCCCAGACATCGCCCTCCGGTCCGATCCAGATGCCGTGGGAGCGGTCGGTGAAGTTGCCCTGGCCCCAACTCCCGCGCCAGCTGCCGTCGGCGTCGAAGACCATCACCGGGTGCTCGACGTTGCGGGTGAGGACGTACACGGTGTCGTCGGGAGCGACGGCGACGCCGGGCGATTCGACCAGGGTGACGCCGTCGGGCAGTTGCTCCCAGAGGTCGAGGGCGGTGTAGGTGAAGTCTCCGTTAGCGAGTTGGGCGGGCATGGGTCTCTCCTAACCTGGACGGTTGCGTTTCGGGGAGTGTAGAGCGCCGCGCGCCAGCGTTAGCCTTGCCCGCAGGCGGCTGGAGTGTCGCCGTTGAGAGGGCAGGGCGAGCTATGAGCCAGGCGCATGAGTTGGGGGAACGAATCGAGGCGGCTCTGCCGCTGCCGACTTCGGTAGACACGGCCTCGCCCGAATTTCAGGAGAACGCGGCTTGGATGCGTGGGCTGGTCGAAGAACTGCGCGAACGAGAAGCCAGCGTGCGCGCCGGCGGCGGCCCGCGCTCGGTCGACCGTCACCACGGACGCGGCAAGCTACTCGCCCGCGAACGGATCGAGCGCCTGCTTGACCATTCGTCACCGTTTCTCGAACTCTCGCCACTGGCGGCCTGGGAGGTGTACGGCAACGAAGCTCCGGGTGCGGGGATCGTGACGGGGATTGGCCGCGTCGCGGGGCGTGAGGTGATGATCGTCGCCAACGACGCGACGGTGAAGGGCGGTTCCTACTACCCGATCACGGTCAAGAAGCACCTGCGCGCACAGGAGATCGCGGAGCAGAATCATCTGCCTTGCGTGTATCTGGTTGACTCGGGCGGTGCCTTTCTGCCCTTGCAGGCGGAAGTGTTCCCCGACCGCGATCACTTTGGGCGCATCTTCTACAACCAGGCGCGGATGTCGGCGCAGGGGATCGCGCAGATTGCGGCGGTGATGGGTTCATGCACGGCGGGCGGCGCATACGTGCCGGCGATGAGCGATGAGGCGGTGATCGTGGATGGCGTGGGAACGATCTTCTTGGGCGGGCCGCCGCTCGTCCAGGCCGCCACCGGCGAGCAGATCTCGGCCGAAGACCTCGGGGGCGGACTGGTCCACACGCAGATCTCCGGTGTCGCCGATCATCTCGCTGAGGACGACGAGCACGCGCTTGAACTGGTCCGTGCTGCGGTCGCCAATCTCGGCGCCGAACGTCCGCCCTCCCCGTGGCCAATCACCCCGCCGGACGAGATTGAGGCTCCGTTGTACGACCCGGAGGAGATCTACGGCGTCGTGCCGCAGTCGACGCGCAAGTCGTACGACGTGCGGGAGGTGATCGCGCGGATCGTGGACGGCTCGCGGCTGCACGAGTTCAAGCCGTCGTATGGGGCGACGCTGGTCTGCGGGTTTGCCCGGATTCAGGGCTATCCGGTTGGGATTGTGGCGAACAACGGGATTCTGTTCTCCGAGTCGGCGCTCAAGGGGGCGCATTTCATTCAATTGTGCTCAAAGCGCAAGATTCCGCTGCTGTTCTTGCAGAACATCACGGGTTTCATGGTGGGCCGCCGCTACGAGCACGAGGGGATTGCGAAGCATGGCGCAAAGATGGTGACGGCAGTGGCCTGCGCCGAAGTGCCGAAGTTCTCGCTGGTGTTGGGGGGATCGTTCGGGGCCGGTAACTATGCGATGTGCGGACGGGCGTACTCGCCGCGGCTGCTGTGGGGCTGGCCGAATGCGCGGGTGTCGGTGATGGGCGGCGAGCAGGCGGCGAACGTGCTGCTGACGATCCGGATGGACGGGCTGGCGCGGCGAGGGCAGTCGATGAACGGCGAGGAGCAGCGCGAGTTCATGGCCCCCACGCTGGCCAAGTATGAGGAGGAAGGCTCCGCTTATTACGGCAGCGCCCGAATCTGGGACGACGGCATTCTGGATCCGCTCGACACTCGGGCGGCGCTGGGAGTCGGTCTGGCGGCGGCGCTGAATGCGCCGATTCCGGCGTCGGACTTTGGGGTGTTTCGGATGTAGCGCCGCGCACCCGATCCGGAGCTAAACCAGGCGCGGGCGTTCGCTTACTCGCAGAGTAGTGCGAACTGATACCCACGCTGGGAGAGTTCAGTGAGGATGGCGGGCAGCGCCTCCGCCGTGCCCCGATTGGTGTCGTGGAAGAGCAAGATCGAGCCGGGCCGCGCATGTGCGAGCGTGTCCGCTGCGAGTTTGACCGGATCCTGCTCAAGCCAGTCCTGCGGGCTGTAGTCCCAGCCAATCAACCACTTGCCGAGTTCTCTGGCGCGAATGCCGGTCTCGTCGTTGAACGCGCCGAAGGGCGCTCGTAGGCAGGTGACCGGGCGGGCGTCGGCGCCGAGCGCCGCCTGGATGGCGCGATCGGTTCGCTGTACCTCTGCGCGGAACGTGTCTGCATCCAGCTCGTCCAGGCGCAGATGGTTGTAGGTGTGATTCTCAATTCCGTGTCCTGCCGACGCGGTACGGGCGACTAGCTCGGGATGCTCGGTCGTGTGCGCTCC
Source organism: Dehalococcoidia bacterium (assembly GCA_963555985.3). Taxonomy (GTDB): domain Bacteria; phylum Chloroflexota; class Dehalococcoidia; order Bin125; family Bin125. The sequence goes on along the minus strand of OY820591.1, from coordinate 2,293,192 downwards.
GGTAACGAAGAAAGTGGCAATCGCGCCGTAGTCCGCCAGTGCCTCCAACACCCGCGGTGTCCAGACCTCGTGCGGTCCGTCGTCGAAGGTGAGATAGATCAGAGGGCTGCCGTCAGCTGCATGGGTTGCGGGCTTCGTTGGCCAGTGAGGCCCGGCCGGGACGGCGGCGGCGATCACCTTCGCTTCGGAGTTTGCCGGGATGCCCGTCCAAGGCGGATCCCAGGCGTCGAAGGGATGCGTAAACACGGTGTCGGAGACGGATACCAGCGGTGCGTCACCTGCGTGCTGGTCGTGCACGTCTGAAACTGTCGCCGTCTCAACCTCCTCGCTCAGAGCCGCATCAGCCAAAGGCGTTCGCTTGGGCGTGTCGAGAGCGATCGCGGCAACGTTCGGGTCACCCTGCGGGCGGTTGCTGTCGTTGTCCTGAGGCCGATACCGCAATGCAGCGGTCGCTGCGACACGCCGTGCGTCTCGTCTGTGCTCGCTGTCAGCGCCGGTCGTATCGACCACAGGGCGTTTCGCGTCTTTGTCCAGCTCGCTCAGGGCAGGCGGGTTGCCGCCTCCAATATCATCCCCGCTTGTTGCGGGCTGGGAGGGAGTGACGGGATCGCGCTCAGTTTCGGCTGGCTTCGGCTCTGGAGATTGCGTTACCGATTCGGTTATCGCAGCCTCAATCGGCGGCTGTGATGAGGGATGTAGGTTCTGCGAGCTGCATGTCTGGACCAGGAGGCTGCACGCGATGGCGAGTAGGATCCAGACCGCACACCTGCGAAGCGAGGGAGCTGAGCGAGTCAGCCCCGGCATGTCGGCTGCCCTGCTGATGCCGCCCGCTACGAGTCGGCGTACTCCACGCTGACGCTCGTTCGACTGATCAACCACGGCGGCACTCTCAAGTCGACAAGATTCGGCGTACGGCGGTTTTCACTCCACTCTAGACACAGCCAACGCAGCTTGGCATCTGCCGCGGTCGTGCGGGTCGGTTGGCTACTCAGGCAACGACTGCTGGTAGCCGGTCACTGAGACGACGTCGCGGCGCTTGAACAGCCACTCGCCGTCGACCTTGACCAGGATGTCCTCGTAGCCGAGTAGCACGGAGGCTACGGATCCGTCCGGCGACGGGACCTTGAAGTCGAGGAAGCACTTGTGCCGGCAGGTGTCTCCATCGAGCTCGAAGAGATGGTTGTCGGTGAAGTGCATCCCGCCCGGGAACGCCTCGGCAAGCTGGCCGCAGAACGCGACCAGCGCCTCGCGTCCCTCGGCCTGTCCGGCCGGCCCGTTGAAGATGCCGTCCTCGGTGAACGTCGCCGCCCAGCCCTCACCGTCGGCCTGGTCGACGGTGTAGTTGTAGACCGAGCAGAGGTCGATGATCGCAAACCGATCCTCAAGTGAAATCTTGCCCATCACGGTTTCCTTTCCGAAATCTCCGTCCCCGCCCCCGAGCGGGGACCTGTTCCCTCTCCCTCAGGGAGAGGGAGAGGAATCAGTCCAACACCGCGATCGCCTCAACCTCGATCATCAGCTCCGGCGCCGCCAGGGCTTGTACGCCAATCAAGGTCGTCGCGGGTGCTGTCGTGCCTTCGAAGAAGGCCTTCCGTGCGTCGTTCCACGCCCGGACCATCGACGGGTCATAGTTCACGATATAGACGTTCATCTTGGCCACGTCGGCCGGCATCGCGCCCGCCGCTTCGAGCGCGACCGCGAGGTTCTCGTAGGCCTTCTTCGCCTGGACGGCGAGGTCGCCTGCGCCGACGACTCCGGCCTCGTCATCCCATGCGACCTGCCCCGAGATGTAGATCGTCTTCGTGCCGGTCGCAGACACGACCTGTGTGTAGGTCGGCAGGTTGACCAATCCGTCAGGGCGAATGTGCTCTAGTCCCATGTGAACTCCTGTGCCTGTGCTTGTCGTCAATCGGTCTCGTTGGACGCTTACGATAGCGTCGAATCAAATCGCCCGCCTGATTGACGGAGAGGAACACATCATGCCTCGCTACGGACGACTCGGCCTCCCGCTCTACGAAGCGATCTACTCCATGCGCGCCATCCGCCGCATGCGCCCCGACCCGATCTCCGATCAGGATCTGGAGATCATCCTCGACGCCGCGCGACAGGCGCCCAACGGCGGCAACGCGCAGCCCTGGCATTTCCTCGTCGTACGCGACCCGGAGAAGAAGGCCGAGCTGGGCAAGCTCTACCACGAAGCCTGGTGGGCCAAGCGCGCCGACGAGGGCATCGAAGGCCCCGATCACCCCGCCTTCGAGAATCCCGTGCGCCGTTCGGCGATGCGCCTCGCCGACGAAATCGGCGATGTGCCCGTAATGATTCTGCTCTGCGCCACCGCGCCCGGTGCGGGCGCTGCCCAGTCGGTGATTCCGTCGGTCCAGAACTTGCTGCTGGCCGCACGAGGGCTCGGCATCGGCGGGACGATCACCACGCTCCACGCCGTCGTCGATGAACGGGTCAAGGCGCTCTTCGAGATCCCCGACAACGCGCAGGTCGTCTACTGCGTCCCTTTGGGCTACCCCAGAGGACGTTTCGGCCCACTGAATCGGAAGCCGCTGCGGGAGATCGTGTCGGAGGATCGCTGGGGCGTTACGCCGGACTGGATTGACTGATCGCTAGGGCACCAGCATTGACCGCGATACGTTCGTGTCTCGTTCGTGCCATTCGCTGTCTTCGAAGGCTTGGTTGACGTCGGCGAGCGGGTAGGTGTGCGAGACGATCTTGTCGTAGGGAATGTCTCGCTGATTCTTGAGCAGCATGTCCATCATCAGCGGCAGCAGATGCGGCCGGTACATGACCGAGCCCATGATTTTCTTGCCGCTGAGCAGGAAGGTCGGGTCGATCTCGACCGTGGTACCGAGCACGATGTCGCCGATTTCGACGAAGGTGCCGCCGTTGCAGAGATAGGTGATGCCTTCGGCGAGGAGTTCGGAGCGCCCGACCAGCTCCATCACAATGTTCGCGCCCCGACCCTCGGTCAGTTCCCAGACAGCGCGGCGGCGGGTCTCGGGCGTGTTGAACTCTTCGACGTTGATGGTGTGGTCTGCGCCGAACTCCTCGGCGAGGGCGAGCCGCTGCGGCAGGCGGTCGAGCACGATCACCTTGTGCGCGCCCATGTCCTTGGCCATCGCGGTGGCGTTGAGGCCGAGCCCGCCCGCGCCCTGGATCACGACGAAGTCGTTCTCCTTGCAGCCCGCTCGCATTAGACCTTCGGTCGTCGTGCCCATCGCGCAGTTGACGAAGCCGAGCACTTCGTCCGGGAGTTCGTCGGGAACCTTGAAAACCGGGTGGTTGGGCTTGAGGTAGTAGTAGTCGGCGTAGGTGCCGGTGAAGTAGGGGTGCGTGCCCGCTTCGCGCGACCAGGCTCCACGATCGGAGCACCAGTTGGGCTCGCCGCGCGAACACTGGTAGCAGCGTCCGCAGGGGGTGATGGCGGAGTACATGAGGCGGTCGCCGAGGGCGATCTCGCGGCCGAGCGAGTCGGTTGAAACACCTTCGCCGAGGGCATGGACGACGCCCGTGCCTTCGTGTCCCATGACGCGGCCGCCGGCGGGCAAGGGGGTGGCAACCATGTCGCCGCGCCAGGTGTGGAGGTCGGAGCCGCAGACGCCGGCTTGGGTGATGCGCAGCACAATCGCGCCGGGCTCGGGATCGGGGACGGGGTATTCCTCGATCACGAATGGCTGCTGATATTCCTTGACGACGACGACACGTCCGGTGGCCATGGGATCTTCCTTTCCAGGATCAGAGATCAGAGTGGTGGAAGTGTAGGGATTTTGGGTTGGGGTTCGCGGGCGATTTCGGTTGAGAAAAACGCTGTGCGTTGGGACGCTGGTTTCGAGGGGTGTTCAGGGTGTTCAGCTCAGAATTTTTTCTGGGCGTTGAGATCACGGATGTCCTGTGTTTTCTGGGGTTTTGGGTGTTCAGGCGTTCAGGTTTGTTCAGGTTCGGTTGGGCGATGATGACGGCTGTGAGACTCGGAGATTGGTTTCGCAGACAGGGCTTTGACACGTCAGGCTTCCTGAGTTCTTGAGCACGTGGGTTCTCACTGTATCCGGTTTGGCTCGGTGCGGAGGCTGGGAGTGTGGTCTGGTCTACTCGAAGAGTCTTTGGAGCCAGTTGAGGAAGCGGTTGCAGAGATCGCCGTTGGTTTGGAGGTCGCCTGCTCGGATTGCGGTACCCATCCGGCGGGGGTCTTCTCTGGTGGCCAGCCAGGCGTGGACGATGGCTCTGGTTGTTTTCGTTTCGGTGAATTTGCGATCCGATTCAGGAATGCTTGCGATGTAGTGCTCGGCTCTGGGCCAGACAAGATCGCCGGTTGGCACCATTTGGGCGACGAAGTCTTCGAGTTCGCCTGGGGAGGCGTTGTCGGGCATGATCCAGACTCCGACGCGGGGCTTTCGTCTTGTGGCCGTGATGATCGTACCGGCTTGTTCTCGGTGTTCAGGAGCTTGTATGCGTGCTCTCCGAAGCTGGTCTCGGATCGCGACCCAGCGACTCCGGACATCGCCATCGGCATCAATGACAACTCCGACAACCTGACGTTTGGAGGTGTTTACCTCGCCATAGAGCGACCTAAGGAGCTGATCAGCACCCTCCTTTGGGGCGGACGTCCATGTCGGGTCGAGTCCGAGTTGGCGCGACCACAATTCTTCGATGACATGCAGATCATCTGGTCCTTCAACGAGCAGGACACGAGCAGATGTCCGGGAGGTGCGAGGACTCACCGACTGGCTACCTTACCTCGATGCCCTGGTCGGCTGCGACTTTCAGGTCCTCTTGTGTGTACTCCACGGCAAACATGCCTTCATCGTCGCATTCCAGCCGCACTAGCAACCCTTCCACTTCTTCGATCTGTGTCGCGGCGCGCGCGTAGCCGGCCACGGTGTCCCAACTATGGGTCGTGGCGAGCACCTGGACATTGTCGCGACACGCGGTCTTTAGGATCATCTTCCAGAACCGCTCCTGCACTGAGTGGTGGATGCCGTTCTCCACTTCGTCGATTAACAGGAATCCGCTTCTACTATTGGCGAGTGCAAGCGCGACACCGAACATGCGCACGGCTCCTTCGCCGAGGCTGCTCAGCGGGATTGGTTGTTCTTGGCCGGTTACGCGGACTATTGCCATCGGCTGGACTGCGCGTTGGGCACCAATCACGGCCACTCGCTCAACGCAGGGAATGCCGTCACCGAGCAGATTGAGCGCCTCGATCGTTCTGGTCTCGGAATCTGTGAGAGCAATGTCTGCCCACAGGTCGAGGATGCTGCGACCACTGAGGAGGCCCGGCCCGACCGAAACACACGGGATTACGGATGGGCGAGTGGGACGGTGCGCTTCACGCGGCAGCGGCATATATGTGCGCCGGCGCGGGGTGGGGGCCATGATGGTGGCTTGCTCCCCACCTTGATGTCGCGCCGCTAACGTCTGAAGGTCGGCGTCCCATACCACCTCAGAACGCCGCTGTAGGCGATCCATCTCATTCTCAGTTGGGTGACGAACACACATGGTCAATCGCCGATCTTCATCGATCGGTCCGATCGAGATTGTGGATTCTTGGGTGAATCGGCGACCGTGGAACAGGGATGCCCAGCGAATACCTGCTACCGAATCGCCATCTTCGTCCTGGTACTCAACCTGCTCGTCTCGTCGATCGAGCAAGTCGATCAGGGTCCCGGTACCTCCTCGATCAGCGAACACCCGCACTGCGTCCAATACGGTTGACTTGCCGACGCCGTTCATGCCTGCGATGAGTGTGACTCGCCCTAGACGATTGATGGTCAAGTCGCGGATGCCGAGGAAGCCCTGGATGGCCAGGTCGGGGAGGTGCAGTTCGCCGGGGTGGTTATCTGCGCTCATGGGACGCCCTTGCCGCCCGCCGAAATCCCTAACTGCGTGCGTCTCTCATCGTACAAGTCGAGCTAGGTCAGCGGTATCAGCCAGCCCCGCGCAGGCGTGGATCCCAGGCGTCGCGGAGGGCGTCGCCGATGATGTTGAAGCTGAAGACGGTGAGGAAGATGGCGAGACCCGGCCAGACCGAGAGCCAGGGTTGCTCGATCATGTGGATGCGGGCTTCGGCTCCGAGCATGAAGCCCCAGGAGGCGGACGGGGGTTGGATGCCGTAGCCGAGGAAGGAGACGGAGGCTTCGATCAGGATGGCGATGCCGAGGTAGGCGGTGGCGATCACCATGATCGGGGGCAGGGCGTTGGGCAGGATGTGACGCACGATGATCCTGGGCGTGGTGGCGCCGATCGTGCGGGCGGCCTCGATGTAGGGCTGGGAGCCGACTTGGATGGCGGCGGCTCGAGCGATGCGAATGCCGCCTCCGAGCAGGGCAATGGCGATGACCACGATCAGGAGAGTGACGCTGGTGCCGAAGAATGCCGTAAGCGAGATCACGATGATCAGGCCGGGGAAGGCCATCAGCATGTCGACGACTCGTTGGATGAGGGAGTCGAACCAGCCGCCCAAGGCCCCGCTGACGAGTCCAACCGCGGTGGCGATCACCACTCCCAGCGCAACCGAAGCGATGCTGACGCCGAGCGAGGCGCGTCCGCCGTAGAGGATGCGGGTGAAGACGTCGCGGCCAAGCGCGTCGGTGCCCATCCAGTAGGTGGAGTTGGGACCTTGCAGACGGTCGATGGGGTTGACGGCGTTGGGATCGTAGGGGGCGATGAAGTCGGCCAGGCCGGAGCCTGCGCCAATGGCGCAGAGGATAAGCGTGATCAGACAGGGGAAGGGGTAGCGCCTGACGACGCGGCCGACGGCGCGGAGGGCGCGCCCGGCGCCGAGCACGGGCGGCTCAGCTGCTGACGCGGATGCGTGGGTCGAGGAAGCCATACGACACGTCCACGAAGAGGTTGGTGAGGATCACGGCGCCGGCGATCCAGACGTTGACGGCCTGCACGACGATGTAGTCGCGGTTGGCGATACCGTCGAGCAGGTAGGTGCCGATGCCCGGCAGGCTGAAGATCAATTCGAAGACGACCGAGCCGCCGAGTACTACGGGGAACTGCACTCCAATCACGGTGATGAAGGGGATCAGGGAGTTGCGCAGCGCGTGTCGGCGCAGGAGCAGGGTGCGCGAGAGGCCTTTTGCGCGTGCGGTGAGCATGTAATCCTGGCGCAGGACATCGAGCAGGGCGGTGCGGAGGATGCGGGTTTGGACGCCGGCGAGGATCAGTCCGAAGAGCAGGGCGGGCAGCCACATTTGCTGGAGATTGGTGAGCGGCGCTTCCCAGATCGCCTGATAGCCCAGGGGCGGCGACCAAGTGAACCATTTGGCGCCGAAGACGATGGCGAGAGTGGCGAGCCAGAATCCGGGGATGGCGAGCGCGAAGACGGCGATGCTGCGGGCCACATAATCGGGCCAGCGGCTGCGCTGGAGCGCGGCGATCACGCCCAGGGGCACGGAGATCATCGTGGCGATGATGAGACCGAGAATGGCGAGCTCGATCGTCACGTCGATGCGGTTGACAAGATCGCCACGCACATCGCGCTGGGTGCGGAGCGCCTTGCCGAAGTCGCCCTGGACAGCGTCTACGAACCAGTTGCCGAAATACTCGAAGAAGGGCGCGTCAAGACCGAGTTCCTCGCGCAGTCGCTCTTTCTCGGTGTCGTCGTAGAAGGCTTCGGCGGCGAGCACATCGACGACATCGCCCGGGAGGGTGCGCATGACTCCTGCGACGATCACGCTGATGCCGAAGAGCGTGAGGATGGCGAGGAGTATGCGGCGGACGAGGTAGCCGCGCATCTGGCCGCCCCCTTGTCCGCCGCCGCTCGAATCGCTAGCTCGCGCCGCCTAGGTGTTGAACCACATGTCCTCCAGCGAGGGGGCGGGCGCGAAGGTCTGGATGAATTGCACGCCGGAGAGTTCAGGCCGCGCGATCTGCGAGATCGGCGGGTTGACCCAGGGGACCGAGTACATCTGCTCGGCGATGTGGAGTTGCAGGTCGTAGAGCTGGGCTCGGCGCGCTTCGACATCGCTCTCGGTGCGCTGCTGGTTGAGCAGCTCGAGCAGACGCGCGTCTTCACCCATCAGCTCGCCGTTGGGAATGGGGCTGCGCGGGCTGTCGGGAATGAAGACGTTGCGCAACGCTTCGTCCGGCTCGATCGAGGCCACGGAGAGGGTGTGTCCGATCACACCGGTGGTGCTGCCGTTGAAGATCGTGGAGTAGTGAACGGTCGGCTCGTTGACGACGAGGTCGACGCCGACGCCGACCTGGAGCAGGTTGGCCTGCACGACCTGCGACTGTTCGGCGAAGATCGGGCCGTAGGCGGTGGTGGTGTGGAAGGGCACGCCGCTGAGTTCGTCAACGCCGGCGGCGTCCAACAGTTGCCTGGCTTTGGCGGGATCATGGCGGTAGTAGGCGCCGAGCGCGTCGTCCTCCTTGGGATTGACCCACCAGCCGGCGAGCGGCGGGAGGGCGGTGGACCATTGGCCTCGCTCGAGCGCGCCGCCGACGGTCAGGATCGAATCGCGGTCGATGGCGACCGAGATCGCCTGGCGCACGCGGGGGTCGGTGAACGGTTCGAGGGCGAGGTCGGGGAAGATGCCGCCGATCACGAGGCTGGGCTGGAACTCCCAGGTCGCGCCGGGGATGCCTTCTTCGAGTTCTTCGACGATTGGCGGGGCGACGCCGAACCAGGTGGTGTTGAGTTCGCCGGTGAGGAAGGCGGCGGCGATGGCGGAGTTGTCGCTGATGAAGTTGATGACAAGGGTGTCGGCGTAGGGCTTGGGCGCGTCGAAGTAATCGGGGTTGCGCTTGTAGACGACACGGGAGCCGGGTTCGTACTCGTCGAGCAGGAACGGCCCGGCGCTGATCATGGTGGTGCGCGACTGCTCGTCAATGAGCAGCTCGGGCGGCATCACATAGGGGCCGGCGTGGTGTCCGAGGTAGAGCAGGAAGGGCGCGAGCGGGCCGTTGAGGTCGAACTTGACCGTGCGGTCGTCGGTCGCTTCGACACCGACGAGGCTGGGCTGGATCGCGCCGCGGTTGGGATATCCGCCGTAGCGCTCCTCCTCGAAGGAGAACGCGACATCCTCGGCTGTCACATTGCGACCGTTGACCGGCTCGCGGTCTTCCCAGACGGCGTTGGCCTTGATCGTGAAGAGCCAGGTGGAGTCGTCGGGCTGCTCATAGGAGTCGGCCAGCCAGAGTTCGGGCTGGAAGTCGATCGATGACTGGCCCGGGTTATTGGAGAACTGGGTCAGCATCGGGTAGCAGTTGTGACCGTGTAGGAAGGCCTTGTAGCCGAAAGTGAGGAAGCCGTCGAACGAGGCCAAGTCGGACGTATCCGAAATCCGCAACTCCCCGCCGATCGGCGGGGTGTCGTCCGTCTCCTGGGCCTGAGCGACAGCGGCCTGCTGTTGCTGTTGCTGCATCGCCTGCTGTTGCTGTTCGGCCTGCTGTTCCTGCTGCTCGGCCTGCTGAGCGACCTGCGCGGCCGTCTGTTGCTGTTGCTCCTGTTGCGGCTCGGCCTGTGCTGCGGCCGGCGCCGCCTGCTGCTGGTCGTCGTCATCGTCGCCGCAGCCGACCAGAGCCAAGCCGGCCGCGCCGACTCCCGCCGTCGCCGCCGATCGCAGCACGGCCCGGCGAGACAGCCGCCGGTTCCGCATTCGCTTCCAGTAGTTCGAGTTCGACATGAGGTACCTCCCGCTCGATTAGCAGAAGGCTAGCGAATTGGCAACGGCCAAGTAGCCTGCTTGCTTCTTTGATTTCCGGCGCTGAGCCGACGATCTTCGCCGTTGCCATGGAGACCCAGCTGGGTCTATCGCCGTCCCAGCTGGTTCAAGTCGATCGGCAAGCCTGCGGCCCGCATTTCTTGGCCCAGCAACAGTCTCCAAGCACCTGACGCATCGAACGGGACGTAGATCACGCCGTCATAGTCCGACGGGCGAGTGATGCCTTCGGCAACCAGCGCGAACACCCGCTCACGCCCCAGCTTCCCAACGAAGTATCCCCACTCGAATATCACGTTCTGCCTTGCTCGAGACTCCATGTCCTCTTCCGCTCCCCTCAGAGAACCAACATCGTCTCCCGTGCACAGGACAATCGCGGATCCGACATCCGAGTAGTCTTCAAATTTCTCGATGATCGTACGGCCCCTGTTTGGCTGCTCATGCAGGACAACCACGCCAAGTCCCAACTCCGCCAGATATCTCGCGACCGAGTCCTTGGCTCCATCGTCGCGACCATGCACGAGAAAAACCCTGTCCCCGGACCCCGTACGCTGAGTCTCAGGAGCGAGATCTCTCGACTCAGTTTTGCGATCTTCCTTCCAGAACTCTTCAATCTCTTCATGCATCGACAGCAACATGGCCTCGGCTCGATTCAGCCCTGCTTCGTACGGCGGCCTGAAGTCCGCGTCAGTCATTCCCGAGACGTATACCCAAGGGGTGTAGCTGATGTTCTGAAACTCCTCCAGATGATCGCTCTGCTCGCCGAATATGTATCTGAGGGCGACGGAGGTGTTTCTGTGCCAGACTTTGAAATCTTGGGTGTCGGTGCTCCCCCCCTTGAGAGAGCGGCACTGATCGATGGATTCCTCAAGTCGAGTGAGAGCCTCTGCTCTGGCCATATTGGTCACAGGCGTCTAGCCCCCTTTTGAATCTTGCTCTTGGCTTTGCCGCGGGCCGCTTCCAGAGCGAGTTCTGGATTACCCCTTCCGGCGATCCTCGTAGGTGTCGAAGAATCGATTCTTGACCGTCTTCTGATTCTCGTAGATCGACCCCTGCTTCGGCGAGGCCGGCAACGGCAGATACGCCGGCACCTCGGTCTGACGCGGCTGCTCGACGGTATCTCCGGCGCACATGAAGCCGTTGTACTGATCGAGCGTCATCTTGCCCAGGCCCATGATCGGCCAGGCGTCGGCGGCGGCGTAGCCGAAGAGCAACAACCGGCGCGGATTCTCCGATCGGTTCAGCGCCGACCCGTGCATCGTCCGCACATGGTGGAACGAGACCGATCCCGCCGGCCCCTCCAGCGCGACCAGATCCTTCTCCATGTCCCAGTCGAACTCTTCCGGTTCGACGGCGCCGGTGAAGTAGCGGCCTTCGGGGTGGTGGTGGTCGTAGATCTTGCGCTTGTGCGAGCCCGGCACGACCAGCAGCGGGCCGTTGACGGCGTAGCAGTCGTCGAGCAGGATGCCGGCGGCGACGAGGTCGTCGTTGGTGTGGGGGTAGAAGGGCCAGTCCTGGTGCCACTCGACGGGCGCGCCGTACTCGGCGGCCTTCATGTTGAGCTTGTCGTTCTGGAGGCGGACGTTGGGGCCGATCAGGGCGGTCACGACCTCCATCAGCACCGGGTGCTGCGCGAGCTCGCGGAAGAAGGGCCAGTGCCAGGAAGGGGACTTGAGCCGGCGCACGCGCGGTTCTTCGGGCGTGTGCGAATCTTCGAGGTCGTACTGCGCGTTGTGATCGGTGAGGCCGGTGGCTTCGGCCACGATCCGGTCGGTTTCGTCGCGGAGCGCCTGGAGCACGTCGTCGGGGAGCAGCTTGGGCATCAGCAGGAAGCCGTTTTCGTGGTAGAAATCGACCTGCTCCTTGGTAATGGTCGGCGCGGCGGCGGTGGTCATGGCAGCTCCTTCGAGCGTGAGGATGTGGGTTTAGCGCGATCTGCGCTGGTTCAGTTTAGAGGATCACAGGATGCCTACACTTGCGCCATGACATACGCCATCAACCACCCCATCCGCTTCGAATCGCGCCGTTCGCCCGTGCTCTCCACGCGCGGGATCGTCGGCGCGAGCCAACCCCTCGCTGCGCTTGCAGGTCTCCAGATCCTGCGGGAAGGAGGCAACGCGGCCGACGCAGCGGTCGCCACCGCTGCCGTGCTCGGAGTGACCGAGCCAACCTCCACCGGGATCGGGGGCGACTGCTTCTGCCTGTTCTATCGCGCCGAGGATCAGTCGGTCTCAGCGATCAACGGCAGCGGCCGCAGTCCGGCTGCGCTCGACCTGGAGACTGCGCTGAGCACCGCGGGTGGCTGGCAGCGTCAGGGTCCGCACGCGGTGACGGTTCCGGGGTCGGCAGCGGGCTGGCATGACACAGTGTCGCGGTTTGGGCGGATGACGTTGGCGGATGTGCTCGCGCCGGCGATTGCGATCGCCGAGGGCGGGTTTGTGATGACGCCGGTGATCGCGCGCGGCTGGGCGTTCCAGGCGGAGTTGCTGGCGGCGCAGGGTCCGGCGGGACAGGACATGCTGTTGGATGGCGAAGCGCCGAAGGCGGGACAGGTCTGGCGCAATCCGCTCTTGGGGCGAGTGCTGCGGGAGTTGGCTGAAGGTGGGCCGGCAGCGTTCTATCAGGGTCGTCCGGCGGCGAAGATCGTAGAGGCGCTGGAGGGTCACGGAGGCGTGATGGCTGCGGAAGACCTGGCCAATCATTGTTCGACGTTTGAGGATCCGATCTCGACGACCTACCGGCGCTATCGAGTGTGGGAATGCCCTCCGAACGGACAGGGGATCACGACGCTGATGGCGCTCAACATTCTCGAGGGGTTCGACATTCCGTCGTTGCCGGCGCGCTCGGCGGAATATCTGCACGTGGTGCTCGAGGCGCTGCGCCTGGCATTCGCCGATGCGCGGGCGCTGGTGGCAGATCCGGTCAAGTCGGAGGTTCCGGTTGAGGCGATGCTGGACAAGGCGTATGCGGCCAAGCGGCGGGCGCTGATCGATCCTGACTGCGCGATCGAGCACGCAGCGAGCGGATTGTTGCCAGGGAAGTCGGACACGGTGTACCTCTCGGCGGCGGACGGCGACGGGAACGCCTGCTCCTTCATTAACTCGAACTACGAGGGCTTTGGCACTTGCATCGTGCCGCGCGAGTGCGGGTTCAGCTTGCAGAATCGCGGGGCAGGGTTCGTAGTGGATCGAGAACATACCGATCACCCGAACGCGATCGCTGGAGGCAAGCGTCCGTATCACACGATCATGCCCAGCATGATCACGCGCTGGGACGGCTCGCTGTTTGCCAGCTATGGGGTGATGGGCGGCTGGAATCAGCCGCAGGGCCAGACACAAGTGGCGATCAACCTGATCGATCGAGGGATGGACGCGCAATCCGCGATCGATGAGCCGAGGGTCTCGATGTACGAGGAGCCGCCGAACGGTCGCATCTACGTCGAGGACACGCTGGGGATTGAGGTGCTGTCGAAGCTGGCGCTGCGAGGCCACCCAGTCATGCCGGCGACCGGCGAGATGCGGACGGGCGTCGTGGGCAAAGGCCAGGTGATCGTGCGCGATCCGGAGGCGGGCGTATTGGTCGGCGGGAGCGATCCACGGAGTGACGGATTGGCGGTTCCGCTCTGAATCGGGGCTAGCGCCTGGCGTCGATTCGTTCGAGCTGGCCGCTCCAACCGAGAATGCGCCGGTCGGCGGTGACCAGTTGGTGGCCTTCCAGAGCGGTGGCGACGATGATGCGGTCGGCGGGATCGCCGTGGAGGTCGGCCAGGAGTCCGGCGCGGATACCGATCTCTCCGTTGAGAGGAATCTCGTTCAATCCGCTGTCCAGGAGTCGAATGCGCCACGTTGCCAGATCTATGCCGGTGTCCAAGGTGAGCTGTAACTTTGCTTGGCGCATTGCGAGCTCCCAGAACGTCAGCGCCGAGACGGCCGCCTCGCCACGCCTCCAAGCTTCATTCACTATCGCCGCAGCCTGTCTGCCTAATTGCGACCTGCCTGCCCGAGCCCAAAGCAGGACATGCGTATCGAGCAGGATCACAGCCACTCCTCCCACTGCTTGTCCCACTCTTCCTCCCAATCATTCGCCAGCGGCTCCACGAGAGCGTCGTCGTCATAAATTATGAGGATGTCTCGATCTGCGCCAATCGGACTGGGGAAGGGCGGGCCCTTGCGTTCCGCCGGAGTGCAGGGAACGAGACGGGAGACCGGCTGGCCGTCTTTGGTGATCGTGATCGGCGCGCCGGTTTCGGCTACCTCGTCGATCAGGGCGAGGCAGCGGGCTTCGAACTCAGAGGCGTTGATGGTGCGCGCGTCGTTGGGAGAGTATTGAGTGGACATGGGCTGAGTTTCTGCGACGATGCCAAGGATGATCGTCAGGGCCAGCCTAGCAAGCGGAGATGCGACCGCGACGCGCGAGTCTTGAGGAAGAATGGCGGGCGAGCAAGCCGCGCTCCGCCGCTGCCACTATTCTGTACCAGCGCCGCAGACGGTTGAGCAGCGCTGCGCAGCGACAGGGAGGAAGCGATGACCAAGCAAGGCGTCGAGCCGGACAGCCTCACTCAACCCTTCTGGGACGCCGCCAACGAAGAGCGCCTCGTCATCCAGAACTGCGTCGACTGCGATCGTTTGCAGCATCCGCCGTCGGACGCCTGCCGCGAGTGCGGCGACGGCGGCGAACTCGAGTGGAAGCAGGTCAGCGGGCGCGGCACGATCTACAACTACGGCGTCGTGCACGACTGCCCCGTGCGGCTGCTCCAACAAGATCAGCCCTTCAACCTCGCCGTGATCATGCTGGACGACGACCCGGGCATTCAGATGTACTCGCACCTGCCCGGCGTACCGGTCGACGACGTGCCGGTCGGCGCGGCGGTCGAAGTGATCTTCGAGCCCTCGGCCAACGGTCAACTCGTCCCCGAGTGGCGAGTGATCGCCAACTGATCCCGATCCGCCTGACCGCCCCTACGCCAAGGAATACGAGCAATGACAACACCAACTGCACCGGATGCGATCTACCGCAACGACGAAGGCCTCGGCATCTGGGAGCACCGCGGCAAGGTCGCCGCCGTCGGCGTCGGTCACGCGCCCACGGCCCGGCGCTGGGACGGCCGGCCCGAGACCTGCGTTGGCGCCATCACCATCGATGCGCTGCGCAAGGCGATCGACGACGCCGGCGTCGCGCCCGACCAGATCGATGGTCTGGTCGTGGTCCCCGTCACCACGACCGGCGCGTTCTGGGAGCAGGGCAAGCCGCTTCCCATGGACGTGATCCAGAGCTTCAAGCAGACCGACGACCCGCTCGACGGCATCGCCAAGCTCAGCGCGGAGTGGCTGCTGGCGAACATGCCCGAACTGACCAACGTCAAGTTCACGATGTACGGCCCCGGCTGCATGTCGAACGCGCTCAACGTCACCGCTCAGGCAGTGGGCGACGGTCTCACTCACACCTGCCTAGTCGTTAAGAGCTGGCACAACTTCGAGGGCCGCTACTACCAGGGCGGCGCCAACGCCGGGAACGCTCTGCCCGGCACCCCAGCCATCACCCAACTCTGGGGCGGTCCCGCCTCCTACAGCACAGCCCTGCAATTCGCGGAGTATTGCCGCAAGTACGGCAAGACGCACGAAATGATGGCCCCCTTCATGGAGAACTCGCGCCGCAACGGCCTCAGGTTCCCGGAGGGCTACTGGGCTCAGCACCGGCCCGAGGAACTGATCCCGGAGGACTATCTCGCCTCCCGCTGGATCGCCAAGCCCGCCAACCTGTTCGACAACGACATTCCGATCATGATGTCCGGTGCCTACCTCTTCTCCACCGCCGAGCGCGCCCAGGACATGAAGCAGAAGCCGGTCTACATCCTCAATCACGCCTCCAGCAACACCCGACCGCGCAGCTTGCTGCCCACGCTCGATGAGGTGGAAGCCGACACCGCCCGCACCGCGCGCAAGATCTACGAGGGCGCGGGGATCACCGCCGACGATCTCTCCTTCGAGAACATGTACGACGGCTTCTCGCTCTTCCACCAATTCCACCTGGAAGGCCTGGGCTATCGCGGGATCAAATTCGGCGAAGCGCTGGACTTCTACCAGACCGACATCAGCATCGAAGGCCCCAACCCCGTTTCCCCGAGCGGCGGCAACGTGGGCAGTGGCCGCAGCCGCGTCTGGATGCACACGGACTGCATTCAACAGCTGCAAGGCCGCGCCGGCGCCAGACAGGTCACCGGCGTCAAGCCGGAAGTTGGAGTCTCGGGCGGGCCGATGCCCCTCGGCGGCAACTACACCGTCTGGAGCGCCAGCCTCGATTAGATCAGTTTCCCGCTTCCCCCCAAGGGGGAAGCTGCCAAAGGCTGAAAGGGGGCGTCCGCCATGCCAGAGGACGAGGAGTCGCCCGTGACGGTTCTGATCAGCTTCGATATCGACGGCACCCTGGAAGTCGGCGATCCCCCCGGCCCCCTGACGATGGACATGGTTCGCCTGGTACGCGACAAGAGCTTCCTGATCGGCAGCTGCTCCGATCGCACCCTCAGCAGTCAACGAGCGCTCTGGGCCACCCACGACATCGAGGTCGACTTCGTCGTCGGCAAGCACATGCTGCCCGACGTCAAAGCCAAGTTTGAGGCGGATGTCTATCTGCACATCGGCGACCGCGAGGACCTGGACCGCCAATACGCCCTGAAAGCAGGATTCGACTTCCTCTGGCCCGATGAGGCCGTCGCCCATCCCCACTTCCAACCGGAGCCCTGATCCGTTCCCAGTCCCCGCTTCACGCGGGGACCCGCTCCCATCCCGCTGCCTACGACTTCGCCCGAATCGGCTCGTCCCAATCGATCCCGCACTCCGAGCACCAGCGC
The DNA here is from genome assembly GCA_963555985.3 of Dehalococcoidia bacterium. Lineage (GTDB taxonomy): Bacteria > Chloroflexota > Dehalococcoidia > Bin125 > Bin125. Next base: position 2,276,665 of record OY820591.1, on the reverse strand, counting down.
CTGAGCCAGACATCCCCGGCCTCGCTCTCATCTCCCCGCTCCGCGTGGATCTGCCCGCCGCATCGACACGCCCGAGGAAACGACCGCCAGCAGCCGCCACAGCCATGATCGGGCCGATGTTCGTTGAGGAACTGAGGGTGCGTGGAGAAGCTCATCCGCCTGCATCTCTCCAGCCGCAGCGCGTCCGGAGTGCGCAGTCTAGAGCGCGGTCCAGCGATCAATCTCACGATCAGTTCTTCTTACACTGACCCCGGCGGCCGCTGGTAGGCGCGCCGCAACCTGAACGAAGACCGAGGATTGCCAATGCCAGACCGATTCGAAGGCAAGGTCGTCGTGATCACCGGAGCCGCCGGAGGCATCGGCCGGGCGACCGCCGTCCGTTTCGCCTCCGAAGGCGCCCGCATCCTGGCCGTTGATTTGCCCAACTCCGACCTGGACGAAACGGTGGCAACGGTACACCGCGCCGGCGGCCAGATCGCGACCTATCCAGCCGATGTCACCGTCGCCGGCGAGGTCAACGGCTATGTCCAGGCGGCGCTCGACCAATTCGGGCAGATCGATGTGTTCTTCAACAACGCAGGAATCGAGGGCTGGGTCGGATCGCTGCTGGATTACCCGGAAGACGAATTCGATCGAGTCTTCGCCGTCAACGTCAAGGGCGTCTTCCTAGGCTTGCAGGCTGTAGGACGTGCGATGCAGCAAGCGGGCGGGGGCGCGATCATCAACACGGCCTCGGTTGCGGGGCTTCAGGCCACCGCGGCGGCAGCGGCATACGGGGCCAGCAAGAGCGCCGTCGTGGGCTTGACCAAGTCCGCCGCCATTGCCCTGGTCGACGACGGCATCCGCGTCAACGCCATCTGTCCCGGTCCCATCGAGACGCGCATGATGCGCGCCATGGAGCGCGGCGTCAACCCGGATGACCCGGAAGCCGTACACCGCAACCTCGCCGCCTCAACGCCCATGGGACGCTACGGCGAAGCCGAGGAGATCGCCGCAATGGTGGCCTTCCTCGCCAGCGACGACGCCTCCTACATCACCGGCGGCATCTACAACGTCGACGGCGGCACTCGCGCACGTTAGAGCCCGTACACACTCCCTGGAGCGCATTGGAGGTCAAGCCCCGCGTCCACGCCTGCCTCGTACCTGATACGGGGTCATACCCGCGAAGAGACAGAGGGGGTCCCCGATCCCGACCAGATACAGTCGTGCCGCAACAGCGATGCTCCCTGCCCCCTCCGCCTGCGGCACCCCCGAGGAGACCTGTACGTAAACCTGGATCCTAGAGTTCCGTCATACCCGCGCTTGCCGCGGGTATCTCGCCGTTCTCTGCACCATCGTCGCCCGCGCGGCGAGATTGCCGCGACGGAGCGCGGCAATGACGGAGAGATCGATTTACGCACAACTCTCCAGAAGGACGTCCCTCCAAATTGCATGACGAAAGACGGAGCGTTGTGAGGCCAAGTCGCCGACGGTAATATCGTTGCAATAGAGGGAGCAAGACATGGCACGGATTGACATCGCCCCGGGTGAAGGCGAAGAAAGCACTCGCCTCTTCCAGCCCCGACCCGAACTGGGGGCCGCAATGAGCGCGCTCTCCCGAGCCGTGATGGAGCACAGCCAGTTGCCCGTTCGAGAACGGGAAGTCGTGCGCATGAGGATCGCCGAGATCAATCAGTGCTCGGTTTGACTGGACACCCGCTCTGCATCGGCGATGCAGAACGGCCTGACCGAAGAGGTGTACCAGCAGGTCTCGAACTACCGCGAGAGCCCGCTCTACACGGATCGAGAACGCGCCGCGATCGACTTCGCCGAGCGCTTCTGCTACGACCACTCCTCGATGGACGACGACTACTGGGTCGGCCTGCGCGCCCTGTTCTCTGACGACGAGATCCTCGACCTCTCCACCTGCGTCGCCTGCTTCGTGGGCGGCGGCCGCCAGCTCGCAGTGCTCGGCATCCACCGCGAATGCCCAACGGAAATCCCCTAGTGTCCTCTGAGGAGGCTGCCATGCCCGTCACATTCCTCGATCCCACCGCCGAGGGCGGCATCGCCATTGAGCCCTACGAGCTCTTCGCAGACACCAGCGGCCCGCTGACGGTCGGCCTGGTCTCGAACGCCTTCCCCGACGGCACCCGCTTCATGCACAAGTTGGAGACGGAACTCGCGGCCGCAATGCCGCAGGCCACCTTCCGCCACTACCAAAAGCCCAACGTCGCCGCCGTGACCGACGAACAGGTTTCCGTCATCGTTGAAGAGTGCGACGTGGTGCTCGCTGCCTGGGGACATTGAGGCGGCTGCACCTCCGGCACCGTGCGTGACGGAGCGATCTTCGCCAAGGCCGGCCTCCCATCCGTCGCCATCGTGACGGAGGTGTTCGTCGAACTGGCTGCCTTCACCGCCCAGGCCGTCGGCATGCCCGCCGTGCCCCGCTACGTCCTGCCTCACCCTTGCTCAGGCACTGGCGACGAGAACCTCGCCCGCGTCGCCCGCGAGGCCGCGCCCGGCATCATCGACCTGCTCGAGGGGCGCGCCCGATGACCCTGGTCGCCACGCGCCACCAGGCCTCCGACGAGGCGACGGCGCTCGAACTCTTCCACATGCGCGAGTGGACCGACGGCCTGCCGGTCGTCATCCCCACCGAAGAGCGGGTCGAAGCCTTGCTCGCCGGTGTGGAACTCGACCCCGACATCATTGTCGGCGAGATCGGCCCCGGCCAGGCGACCGTCGAGAAAATCGCGATCAACGCCGTCATGGCCGGTTGCCGCCCGGAGCACTTCCCCGTCGTCCTGGCCGCCGTAAGGGCAGTCACCAATCCCGAGTTCGACATCGACAACATGCAGTCGACGACCCACGGCCTGGGACCGGTGATCATCGTCAACGGACCGGCGCGGGAGGTCTGCGGCCCGATCGCCTCCGGCTGGGGCGCCCTCGGCCCGGGCCATCGCGCCAACGCCAGCATCGGCCGCGCCCTGCGCCTCTGCCTGATGAACATCGGCGGCGCACGCCCCGGACACGGCGACATGGCCGCCCTCGGTCAGCCCGGCAAGTTCACCTGCTGCCTCGCCGAGGATGAGGAAGGCAGCCCCTTCCCGCCGCTCCACACCGCCTTCGGCTACGACGCCGACCAGTCCGCGCTCACGCTCGTCGGCGTCGACGCACCCCACTCCGTGATGATGCAAACCGACGACGACGATCCCGAAGCCCACGAACGCATCCTCCGCGTCGTCGCCGGATCGATCGCCATTGCCGGCGCCAACAACACCCAGATCGGCTGCGGCCCCGTGCTCGTCGCGCTCAACCCCGTCCACGCCGGAGTCCTCGCCGCCGCCGGACTCAGCCGCGAGGATGTCATTGAGCGCCTCGTGAAGCTGGCCGTGACCCCCAACTCAGTCATGCGGGGCTGGGCCACAAAGCGAGCCTTCCGCGACGACGACGCCCACCTACCCGCATTGCGAGGTCCTGAAGACCTCGTCCTCATCGTCGCCGGCGGCGGCGGCATGTACTCCGCCGTCTTCAGCGGAGGCCTCGCCGGTTCAACCCACCCAGTCCACGCCCCCATCGACTTCGACTTCTCCTGCGAGCTACCGAGGCTCCCTCCGGTCCCCTCTCCCTCTGGGAGAGGGTGAGGGGCCCTATGCACTCACTCCCAACAACCCCTAGACAACCCCAGACTCAAGCAAACCCCGCAACTCCCCCGACGTCAATCCCAACTCCCTGACATACACCTCATAGTTGTGCTCCCCGAGCAGAGGAGGCCGCCGACGAAGCCGAACCGGAGACCGAGTAAACCGATACGGAGCCCCGGGATAGCGAACAGTGCGCTCACCCCCAGGCAGTTCGCCCTCCCAGAAGAACCCCCGATCAGCCCAGTGAGGATCATCCAGATTCTCCTCAGGCCGGCGCACGATCCCCCAGGCAAAGTGCAATGACTGGCTGCGGCGGTACACCTCTTCAGCGTGCAGGCTCTGGACGAAGTCGCCAATCGTATCGGCGACATGCCGACGACCTTGCGGGTTCGCCCGAGGATCACTGAACAGCAGCTCCTGATATTGGGCATCGCGCAGGTCGCCTGCCGCGTCATGCTCGTCCATCCAGTCGAGCAACCCCTCCCAAGCGGCCCCGCCGCGAGGCAGGCCGCCGTTGATCAGACAGACATACTCACCGTCCGCAGCGAGGAATTGCCATGGAGCAGAAGGGTCGGGAGAAGCGTGACGCCCGGTCTGGCGCTGAACGAGGCGACCAAAGTACTCCCAGTTGGGAAACGCCCCCTCAGTCGTCGCAGAGACCGCCTCATGGATAGACACATCAACCAACTGGCCTGGGTACCCGGCATACCGCATCCAGAGCGCAGCGAGCAGGCCGGCAACCGCGTACTCGTTACTGATCGCAATGCTGTGCTCGCCCTCGGGCCGGATCGGCGGAAGGCTGTGATCGTCGTAGCCGTTGCTCATCATCGGCCCGCCCAGCGCAAGCTGGACCAGGTCGTTCGCCGCCCAATCCCGCCGAGGACCGCTGCGCCCGAACGGAGTAATGCTGCACCAGACGCAATCGCGCAGCTCCGCCTGCGCTTCAGCCCACTCCCAGCCGCCGCCAAGATCGTCGAGCAAGGTCTGACCGGCAGCGTCAATCACGACATCAACCAGCCCAACCAGCCGCTGCCAGATCTCAAGGCCGGCAGGCTGGCCGACATCGAGCGTCACGGCGCGCTTGCTCGTGTTCCGGCTGGCATGAAGCAAAGACGCCTGACCCGGATCGTCATTGACGAACGGCCCCACATGACGGCTCCGACCCCCGCCCGGAGGCTCAACCCGAATCACGTCCGCGCCGGCGTCCGCAAGCAGTTTGCCCGCAACCTCACCGAGGTCGCCAATCTCAATCACCCGCAGACCTTCAAGTGGTCCGGGTAGCGAGTCACTGGAGGCATTGTCCGAGCTAGTCATCAGATCGCGAGCTCCGCAATCATCGCGGCAACTTCCTCGTCGTCATAGCCGAGCAACTCGCTCAGAACAGCAAGGTTGTGCTCGCCGAGCAGCGGCGCGCCCCGATCCATGCGCCAGCGGGCCTGGGAGAACTGCATCGGCAAACCCTCATAGCGGTGCTCGCCGAGCTCCTCGTGCGGAGCCGTGGGGTAGAAGCCGCGCTCGGCGAGCTGCGGATCGCGCTCCTGCTTGTCGTCCGTCCGCTGGCAAACTCCGGCGGGGACGCCCCGCTCCTGGAGCTGGATCATCAGCTCGAAGGGATCGCGCTCACAGGTGACAGCAGTGATCGCCTCGTCGAGCGCGTCCTCGTGATCCTTGCGGGCGGCCATATCCGCGAAGCGGGAATCGTCGCAAAGAGCATCGAGGCCCAGCACCGCGCAAAGCCCTGCCCACTGCGCTTCATCGTCGACCGCGATCGCGATCCAGCGATCATCACCGGCGCAGGGATAAGTGTTGTGAGGAGCCGTGGCGGGATAGCGGGAGCGATTCCCAATCCGCTCGTAACTGCGCCCATTGACCTGATAGTCGAGCATCGGCACCGCGCTCACGACCATCCCGCATTCGATCTGGGACATATCGACATGCTGCGCCTCACCCGTCCGCGCCCGATGATGGAGCGCCATCAGCGCGGCAATCGCGGCGTAGTAACCGGCGCTGTGGTCCAGATAAGAGAAGCCCCAACCGGCAGGCGGCTGATCCGGAAGCCCGGACATCGCGGTCGCCCCGGACACGGCCTGAGCGCTAGGTCCCCACGTCGTATAAGAAGAGTCCCTACCAACATGACCGAAACCGGAGACCGAGACGTAAATCAACGACGGATTGATCTCTTGCAACCGCTCCCAAGAGAAGCCCATCCGAGCAAACGCCCCGGCGCTGTAGTTCTCGATCACCACATCCGACACGGCCAGCAAACGCTCGACCGCTTCCCGGCCCTTCGGATGAAACAGGTTCGCCGTAATCCCCCGCTTGTTGCGGCTCAGATTCGAGTGAAACCCCGACCGGTTCAGCGATGGATTGTTCGGATCCTGCCGCAGACCAATCCGCATCGAGTCCAGATAGGACTCGTTCTCGACCTTGACGACATCGGCCCCAAGATCCGCCAGAATCCGAGTCGCCTGCGGACCCGCAACGATCCACGAAAAATCAGTCACCCGGATCCCATCAAGCGGAAGCGGCAAGTCGTCTGACATAGTGCTCACAGCATAGGGATCAGTTTCCCAGTCCCCGCTTTACGCGGGGACCCGTTCCCTTCTCTTCCCCTCTCCCCCCGCATTGCGGGGGGAGATGTCCCGCAGGGACAGAGGGGGGTCCCCGCCGCCGCAATCAACGCGCCGTCAGTGCAGATGCCGAAGCCGCGGATCCAGCCGATCCCGCAGCCAATCGCCCATCAGATTCCCCGTCAGCGAGATAATCAACAGCGCCAACCCGGGCAGCCAGATCGGCCACCACGCCACGATCATCACCTCGCGCCCCTCCGTGATCATCCGCCCCCACGAAGCCGTCCCGGCAGGCACGCCCACCCCCAGGAAGCTCAACGCCGCCTCCACCTGGATCACGATCGCGACCTCCAGCGTCATGATGATCACGATCGTGTTCACGACATTGGGAAACAGGTGCTTGCGCATGATCCACCAGCCGCCCGCCCCCAGCGCCCGCGACGCCGTCGTGAAATCGCGCTCGCGCAACGACAGCACCTCCGCCCGAACCAGCCGCGCGTAACCCGACCATGTCCAGATCAGCAGGATGATGATCACGTTGCGCAGGCTCGGCCCGAAGATGCTGCCCAGCAGCAGCGCGAAGAGAATCCCCGGCAGCGCGAGCTGCACATCCACGACCCGCATCAGGATCTGGCCCGTCATGCCCCCAATCCAGCCCGACGTCATCCCCACCAGCGTCCCGAACGCCGCCGCGCCCGGAACCACGATCCCCACCACGATCAGCGAGAGCCGCGCCCCGTGCATCAGCCGGCTCAGGATGTCGCGGCCCACATCGTCCGTCCCCAGCGGGTGATCCCAGGTGCCGCCGTCGAACACCGGCGGCTCCAGGCGCGCGCCAAGATTGACGAAGCTCGGATCGTGCGGCGCGAGCACATCCGCCAACGCGCCCGCCAAGACGAAGACCAGCGCAATCCCCAGCGGCGCCGATAGGCCCAGCCAACGCCGCCAGTGGATTGGGCCGCGCGGCGCGGAGAACTCAACTTCGATCTGTGGGGCCGCGCGTTCGGCCATCAGAGCGCTCCCGCCCGGATCCGCGGATCAATCAGCCGGTACGACACGTCCACCAGCGCGTTCGCCAGCGCGATCGAGGCCGCCAGCACGATGATCGCCGTCTGCACCATCGGGTAGTCCGACTGCACGATCGAATCGACGATCAGCCGCCCGATCCCCGGCCAGGCGAACACCACCTCGATGATCACCGCCCCTGCGATCAGCCGCCCCAGCCCGAGACCGAGAATCGTCACCACCGGCAACAGCGCATGGCGCAGCGCGTGCCGCATAATCACGGTGCGCTCTCGCAGTCCCTTCGCCCGCGCCGTCGTAATGAAGTCGGACCCCATCACGTCGATCATCCCCGAGCGGGTCAGACGCATGATCGCCGCCATCTCCAGCAGCCCCAGCGAGACCGCCGGCAGAATCAGCGACTTGAACCCCTCGGCCCCGCCGGTCGGGAACCATCTCAGTTCCACCGCGAAGAAGAAGATCACCATCAGCCCCAGCCAAAAGCTGGGCGTTGCCTGCCCGAACACGGCCAGGAAGCGGGCCACCCAGTCCGTCGCCTTGCCCCGCCGCAGCGCCGCCGCAATCCCCAGCGGGATCGACAGGCCGACCGCGAAGACCATCCCCGCGACCGTCAACTTCAGCGTGTTCACCGCGCGTTCGCCGATCGCGGCAATCGTCGATGTGCCCGCGCCGCGGTACGACGTCCCGAAGTCCAGGTTCACCAGGTCCCAGAGGAAGTCGCCGTACTGCACGATCAGCGTGTCGTTCAGGCCCAAACGATCGCGGATCGTCTCAATCTCCGCGTCGGTCGCCTCATACGGCAACAGGAACGACTCCGGATTGCCCACCAGCCGCGCGACGAAGAAAACGATCGTCACCACGACGAACACGACCACGACCGCCTGGAGCAGGCGAACGGCGAGGAAGTTCCAGAACTGCACGGCGCGCCCCGACTCGAGTCCGGCCCATTCAGGCCCGAACCCATACGCCGCAATGCTAGTCAAACCAACCCCGCCCGTTCCCCTCCCTCCGATCCCCTCTCCCCGAGGAGACCAGTGCGAAACATCCATTGCCGTCATTCCCGCGCAGGGAGACCTCTGCAAAACTCCCGTTTCCGTCATTCCCGCGCAGGCGGGAATCCATACGGTGTATCGAGTGGGATGTAGATTCTCGCGTTCGCAAGAATGACGAGATGCTCAGATCGGGGATTGTGCCAAGCCCTCCGCAGGCGGGAATCTCGAAGCAACCAAGTCCGAAGCCGCCTCTACATCTGGCCGTACCCCAAGAGCCGCATCGCCACAATTCTCCTGCGGCAAGAGCAGCAGTGCTGCGCAGGTCGCTCGAGGGAGAGCGCCTCCCTCCCCAACCCCGACTTGACTTCCCCCGCCCATCATCCTAGAATAGAACGTTCGTACCTAACCGACCGAGGAGAGCCAACCATGCCCGCATCCAACCCGCCCACACCCAGACGCTGCCGACGCATCCTCGAAGCCCACCACCTCGACTGCCAGGGCTTCTCCCCCGAACAGGTCGCCCAACGGCTCCGCTGTGCCCGCTCGACCGTCTACGCCTACCTCCGCGACTTCCAACTCCACCGCGCACACATCCTCCAGTCCGTCGCCGCCGACCGCCTCGCCGACCAGGTCCACCGCCTCACCCAGGCCGATACCGCAGCCGACCAGCACCGGCAGACCGTCGCCGCCACCCGCGAACTGCGCCTCCTCCTCCAGAGCCTGCCCGCCATCCAAGCACACGATCAGCAACAACGCGAACAGGCCCTCGCCGCCCTCAACGCAGAGGCCGAGGCTCGTGCCCGCGAGCGCGAGCGGGAAACCCGCGATCATGCCGATGGCCACCGCCGCTACATCCGCGGCCCCGGCAAAGGCGATTGCACCCTGAGCTGCCCCCGCTGCATGAGCGACTTCCACAAAAAATATCTCGACCACTCGGACGAACCTGCTCCCAGCGCGCCTGAGCCGGAACAATCCTCACCAAATCTGGACGAGTCTGGATCAATCCGGACAAATCTGGACAAATCTGGACGCCAAATCGACGAAAACCCAGTCCCCGGCGGCGATTCCGCACGTAAGCCAACGAAATCCCGCCCCCAACGCCCCTACCCGCCCCGAAATCGCCCTCGCCCCGACGACCCCTTAGCCGTCACCACCATCGACGTCATCACCATCGACACCCGACCCCTCGGTGAACCCTGGCCCCGGAGCATGGGCTAGACAGCGAATGACACGTTGACAACCGAACGACGAGCTAGGCATACTCCCGCCAGCGATCGAACCGCTCGGAGGCGGCGAACGATCAGCCCGCTGAAGCCCGCAGAGAGGACCGACATGAGCAAGCGCAATTATTGGACCCGGCTCCAACGGCGGCGGCTCTCGCGGCGCAGCGTGCTCGCCGCCACCGCTAGGGCGGGGGTTGGCGCTGCTGGTCTGGCCCTCGTGGGCTGCGGCGACGACGATGACGACGCGCAGCCAGCCGCAGCGCAGGCGCAACAACAACAGCAGGAGCAGCCGCAGCCCGCCGCGCAGCAGCAGCAACAGGCCGAGCCGCAGCAGCAAGCCGCCCAGCAACAGCAGCAGCAGCAGCCCGCCGAACAACAGGCCGAGCAGCAGGCCCAGCAGGTCGAGGCGCAGGAACAGACCCAACAGGAACAGGCGCAAGAGCAGGCCGAGCAACAGGCCGTCGCTCCGGCTCCCTTTGCCGACGTCGACCTGGACGCCGCGATCACGACCGCCGTCGCCCGCGACGGCGGCGGACTCGACCCGATCCGCTCCGGCAGCCACGTCAACTACATCTCTCACGGCAACGTCTACGACGCCGGCATCGTCTTCGATCCGGACGACAACTCCATCCGCCCGCACATGATCGCGCCCGAGTTCGTCGACGACGTGACCATGGTCGCCCAGGTCATGCCCGCCATGTTCCACGACGGAACCATCCTCACGGCGGAAGACATGGTCTTCACCTACGAGCGCATGGGCAACATCGCCGAGTACCACCAGGGCGGCGAGACCACCGATCACCCGGCAGGCTGGACCAGCGCGCGCGTCTCCTTCGGCTCGCAGAACTGGGTCAGCAGCGAAGCGATCGATGAGCGCACCTGGAAGGTCGGGCTGCACCAGCCCGATGCCGCCTGGATCTCCAACCAGATGCCCAACGCCTCAACCGTGGGGGCGATCTTCTCCAAGGCCTACGTCGAGACCGTCGGCGACGCCGCGATGGACCGCGAGCCGATGGGCACCGGCCCCTACCGCTTCGTCAGCCACACCGACGACACCGACTTCGTCATGACCCGCTTCGACGACCACCTCAAGCCGCTTGACCACCCGGTCAACGTCAAACACGTGCCCTTCCACAAGGATCTCACGGTGTTAATCCGCCCCGAGGTGCTGACCCAGATCGCGGGCCTCGAAGCCGGGGAACTGGACGTGCTCTACGGCCTGGCGACCAAGGACGTGGAGGGGTTCATCGACGACCCCGAGTACACAATCCACTACCAGGGCGCCACCACCATGCTGCCCAGGTTCAACCTCAATAACCCGCTGTTCGAGGACGGCTCGCCCAATCCCTTCCTCGACATTCGCGTCCGCGAGGCGGCCAACATTGCCGTCAACCGCCAGGCGATCATTGACGGCCTGCTCACGGGCACCGAGAAGCAACCCATGTTCACCGGCCGCAGTGCCTTCGGCTATCCCACCGAGGAGGAGATCGAGGCAGCCGGGCTGATGTTCGACTACGATCCCGAGCGGGCCAAGCAGTTGATGGCCGAGGCGGGCTACGCCGACGGCTTCGACACCACCTTCCACATCGTCATCGGCTTCTCCCCCGGCATTCCGGAGATGGCGCTCGCCGTCCAGCAGGACCTCGCGGCAATCGGCATCCGCCTGACGATCAAGGAGTATCCCGCCTCGGAATACTTCACCGACGCCGGCATTCGACAGGCGGGAGCCGGCAGGACCGATGGAGCGCCCGGGATCTGGTGGTTCATCGACGGCCAGCGCACGGACATCCAAACAACCGTCAACATCTCCGTCTTGCCGGAGGGCGTCTATACCCTCGGCAGCAGCGAAGAGGTCACGGCGCTCGCGCGGGCCCAACGGCTGGAGCTCGACCCGGCCAAGCGCAGCGAGTTGATCAGCGAACTGTTCATCGAACATACCCTCGGCTATTACATGCTCCCCTTGGTCGAGATCCAGACCGCAGGGGTCGTGCGTTCAGGAGTCCGCTGGCCCGCCGGAGCCGTCCAGCCCAGAGGCAACGAGCAACTCTTCGCAGTCCAAAAGCTGAAGGCCTAGCAGGGTGCTGAAAAGTGCCTCTGTCCTTCGGATCCGTCATTCCAGCGAAAGCTGGAATCTCGCCCGACCAGATAGGGGAGCGAGGAGAGCGAGATTCCAGGTCAAGCCTGGAATGACGATGGTTGACTCTTTCAGCAGCCTGCTAGGTCCTGTTCAGATGGGCGTCGTGTTCCTCTGCAAAGCGCCGATCCGCTCCTCACGCTCTCCCTCGCAGAGACCGATGCAAAACCGCGAAAAGAACCTCCTCCTCCCTGAGGGGGGAGGTGCCGAAGGCGGAGGGGGGTCCCGCCCCCCATTGAAGGCTGGTTTGAGTAGAGTCCTCCCTCTCAGGCCGCAATCTGAACACGCCCTAACCACGTCTCTTGCGCTTCCCGCGATCCCTATCTCGCTCCTCTCGACAGCAAGGAGTCCCCTTTGAGTTCACTCAACGCCCTCCCCACAACCGACCCAGCCGCCGTCGGTTTCGACCCTGAGCGCCTCTCCCTCATCGAAGACATGACCAATGCGGCAGTAGCCGCCCGAGACCTACCCGGTGCGGTCACGATCGTCCTGCGCCGCGGCCAGGTCGTCCACGCCCACGCAGCGGGCGCCCTCGACGTGGAACGCGAGACCCCCGTCGGCATGGACAGCCTCTTCCGCATGTACTCCCAGACCAAGCCGGTCGCGGCAGTCGTGCTGATGAGCCTCTTCGAGGAAAGCGCCTTCGAGCTCAACGACCCGATCACCCGCTGGCTCCCCGAGTTCGCCAACCGCCTGGTGGCCATCGAAACCCCGCCCCACGATCGCTTGCGCGGCGCCTTCCCACCCATGAACGTCGAACCCGCCCGCCGCGACATCATGGTCATGGACCTGATGACCATGACCTCGGGCCTGCCCGCAATCGGCAAACTCCCCGCCGCCTACTATCCGCTGCTCGTGCGATCCTCCCAGGGCACCGGCTTCATGCCCGGCGACACCCTAATCAACGATCCCCCCCGCAGCTACGAGGAGATGGTCCTCGCCATCGCCGACATGCCCCTCTACGCCCATCCCGGCGACCGCTGGAACTACGGCTCCGACTTCGATGTCCTCTCCCTCTTCCTCACTCGCTTGACCGGCAAGAACCTCGACGAACTCTTCCGCGAGCGCCTCTTCGATCCGCTCGGCATGGACGACTCCGGCTTCTACTGCGACGACGCTGATCAAGGACGCCTGGTCACCGACCACACCTGGGACGCCGAGGGCAACCTCATCACGCGCGATCGCCCCGAGACCGCCGAGAAGGTGCGCTCGCGCTCAAGAGACCTGCGCTCCGGCAACGGCCTCTTCGGGGGCATCCTCTGTAGCCCGCCCGACTACGCCCGCTTCGCCCAGATGCTGCTCAACGGCGGCGAACTCAACGGCGTCCGCATCCTGGGCCGCAAGACGGTAGAGCTCATGACCTCCAACCACCTCGGAGATCGCGAGATCGACCTGCTCCCGATCCCTAACTACGGCTTCGGCCTCGGCTACGCGGTCCGCAAGTCGGTCGAGCGCTCGTTCTACCCCGGCTCAGCCGGAACCTTCGGCTGGGGCGGCGCCGCCGGCACCTGGTTCTTCGTCGATCCGCTCGAAGACCTCATCGGCCTCTTCTTCAACCACGTCTTCCTCTATGGCAATCGCCCCGGCGGCATGGCCGACCTCACCCGCCGCTTCATGAAGCTGACCTACCAGGCCCTCATATGAGGAGACGATTGCAAAGATCCCGATCCCTTCTCCCCCCGCACCGCGGGGGGAGATGTCGCGCAGCGACAGAGGGGGGTCCCCACAGTGCAGTGGGAGGGTCTTGCAAACGTCTCCTAGGCGGGAGACCGCTTGGCGATCACCTCTCTGCCAAAATCGGCGATCAAGTCGCGCGCGCCCGCCGCATCCACGCAGGCAATCGCGACGTTGTCGATCCCCGCCGCCTCCATCTCCTCCAGCCGCTCGATGATCTGCGCCGGCGTACCCGTCAGCGTCGCCCCGATCGAGGCTTCGCTGATGAATTGCTCCTCGCCCGGCTTGAGAAAGACCATATGCCCCGTATGCACATCCAGGTACCGTCGATCGGGCTTGCTCCCCCGCGCGTCCCCGTACTCCACGATGTACCGATGGAACGCAGCCGCCGCGTCGGGGTCCGTAATCCCCAGGTTCGCCCCCGGCCCGTAGTGCGACTCCCACATCGCATGAAGACCCGGCAGCGCGTTGGGCCCCACCCGCTCGATCACGCGCGGCGAACTGAGCGACTCGCCCTCGCGCAGCACGCAGCCAGCGGTGAGTCCGACCGTGTACGGCTTGTCGGTGGATCGGCCGGCAGCGGCAGCCGCGACACGAATCGCCTCGAAGCCCGTCGAGATGTCGGGCGTGAGCGCCCCCGTGACCCAGCCGTCGGCCAACTCCCCGGTCGCCGCGAGCGCTTTAGGCCCGTTTGCGGCGAGGTAGATCGGAATCTCGTCCTCAATGTTGATGAAGCCGCCGCGATCCGGATGCAAGAGCCGAATCCAACGCTCGCGCTCGCCCTCGCGGATCAACACTTCCTCGCCTTGCAACAGGCCGCGCACCTGCTGCGTGTGTTCGCGGAAATCAGCGACCGATACCGCAGGCAGGCCCATCGTGTTGCGACCCGTGTAACCAGTACCCAGGCCCAGGACGACTCGTCCGGGCGCCAGATAGTTGATCGTGGCGATCGCCGAAGCGGTCACCGCGGAGAGCCGGTTGCTCGGAATAGACACCAGGGTGCCCAGCACAATCCGGCTGGTGTGCTCCGCCGCCAACGCCATCGTCGCGTACACATCGCTGTAGATCAGTTGCGAATCAAAGAACCAAGCATGGGTGAAGCCCGCCGCCTCAGCCGCGGCCGCCTCGCGCCAAGCATTAATGTACGAGGGAAAGGCAATGCCGTAGTCCATAAAACCCCCTAGAACGCGACCGGGATCGCAAAGAAGATAGACGACCGCGACCTCCCGCGGAGCCTCTGTGGCCGGGAGCGATAGAGTGCTCCCAGGGCTTTGGGTTTTGATCGTGCTGACACTGTCTTCGCCGGTGCAAGCGCATCAACACGCCGATATGACAGCGGTGGCGAGATTTGCTAACAGATAGCCCGCTCCAAGGCCGGATTGGGCGGTCGCCGAACGGTCGCCCCGGTTGGAGTCGCCTTTTGCTACACCCCCAAGCTGGTGAACGGCTTCCGCTCAAAGCCCAAGCTCAGAGGTCAACGCAAATGTTCTTGATGTTGTCCAGGTTGGTGGAGATAGGGGGACTCGAACCCCCGACCTCGTCGTTGCGAACGACGCGCTCTCCCAGCTGAGCTATATCCCCACGCAGTCTCCAGCGCTCTCAGCCTACATCGGCGTTCGGGGCTGGTTCAATGGCGTGCGGATCGGCGGCTGCGCGCGGTCAATCAAGCTCCGGGGCTAGGCCGTCGGGGAGATCGACCCGCATCTCGCCGGCATCGATATCGATCCGCTTGATCACGTCTTGGAGCGCGGGGACGAGGAGGTCGCGCCGGTCGTTGCGCCGGACGACATAGACGTCGTTGGCTCCGGTTTGCAAGACTTCGCTGACTGTGCCCAGGTGCTCGCCGGTGACGGCGGTGACGCGCAGACCCTCGATTTCGTCGATGTACCAGAATTCGCCGGCGTCTTGGGGGCGTTCGTTGGCGGGGATCTCGATCAGTTCGTTGCGCAGTTGCTCGGCGGCTTCGCGGTCTTCGACACCGGCGCAGTAGAAGTAGACGCGGCCTTTCTGCCAAGTGGCGCGGGTGACGGTTCGGGCTTGGCCGCTGATGTAGACGCGCGCGCCGGCGGCGAAGCGTTCGGGGAAATCGGTGAGGGGGAGCGCTTTGAGTTCGCCTTTGAGCCCGCGCGGACGCTCGATCAGGCCGATGGCGCGGTAGCCGTCGCGCGGCATTCGCGGTTCACGGTCACGGCCTAAGCGCAGCGCCATTAGCGGATCTCGAGCGAGGTCTCCAGGGCGCGGGCGTGTCCGGCGACGGAGAGGAGGGTGCGCAAGGTAGTGGCGAGGCGTCCATCGCGGCCGATGATGCGGCCCATGTCGTCTTCGTGGACTTGCAGGTAGATGGTGACGTGGTCGCCGACTTGTTCGCGTTCGACCTGGACTGCATCCGGCTCGTCAACCATCCATTTGGCGACGTATTCGACGAAGGTTTCCATGACGCTTATCCGCTCGCTTCGGCGGCTGCGCGTTTGGCGTCGGCGCGCTTGCTGCGGGGTTTGGCCTGGAAGGGTTCGATCAGGCCTTCACGGGCGAGGAAGCGATGCACGGTTTCCGAGGGCCTGGCCCCTTGCGAGAGCCAGTGCGTCACTCGCTCGCCCTTGACCTCGAAGACGGCCGGATCGGCGAGCGGGTCGTAGCGGCCCAAGATCTCCACGAAACGCCCATTGCGGGGCTTGCGGCTGTCCTGTACGACCACACGGTAGGACGGACGCCCCTTGCGTCCGTGGCGGGCCAGTCGAATTTTGAGCACTGCGGTCTCTCTCCTCGTCGGCGGTATTGGCTTCAGCGTAGTGGGGATCGGCGCTAGCCGCTGAGGGCTAACGTCTACCGGCTGGCACTCGCATACCCGGCGCGGTGGGCATTTTGCCGTCGGCCAAGTCTTTCATAATGCCTTTGGCCTGTTTGAACTGGTTGAGCAACTGATTGACTTCCTGGGGGGTGGTACCGCTGCCGTTGGCGATGCGGCGGCGGCGGGAGCCGTTGATGATGTCGGGTTTGCGCCGTTCCTGAGGGGTCATAGAGAAGACGATGGCTTCAAAGTGTTTGAAGAAGTCATCGTCGAGCTCGTCGACCTGGATTTGGTTCTTGATCGAGCTGAGGCCCGGGATCATGTTGACGATCTGGGAGATCGGGCCCATCTGGCGGACTTTGCCGATCTGCTCGATGAAGTCTTCAAGGTTGAAGTCGCCGTCCTGAAGTCGGCGTCGCCACTGTTTGGCGTCCTGTTCGCCGAATTCCTGCTCGGCGCGCTCGATCAGGGTGGACATGTCGCCGCGGCCGAGGATGCGTCCGGCCAGACGGTCGGGGTGGAAGGATTCGAGTGCGTCGGGGCGTTCGCCGATGCCGAGGAATTTGATTGGCGCGCCGGTGACGGCGCGAATGGAGAGGGCTGCGCCGCCGCGCGCGTCGCCGTCCATCTTGGAGAGCACGACGCCGGTGATGCCGACCGCCTCGTCAAAGGCTTGGGCGGCGTTGACCGCGTCCTGTCCGGACATTGCGTCGGCGACGAGCAGGACTTCGGTCGGCTCGAAGCGCTGCCGCAGTTCGGTGATTTCGGACATCATGGCGTCGTCGATGTGGAGCCGGCCGGCGGTGTCGACGATGATCGTGCGCGCGCCGATCGTCTCGGCGCGTTCGAGTCCGGCGGCGACGATCTCAGTCGGTTTGGCGTCGGCGCCTTGCTCGAAGACCTCGATGTCGAGTTGGCGTCCGAGCGCCTGGAGCTGATCAATGGCGGCGGGACGGTAGACGTCGGCGGCGATCAGGAGCGGGCGCTCGCCCGACTTGCGGGCGCGGAGGGCGAGCTTGGCCGAGGTGGTGGTCTTGCCGGAGCCTTGCAGGCCGACCATGAGGATGATCGTGGAGCCTTGGGAGGCGCGCTTGAGGCTGGGCGACTCGGTACCGAGCAGGGCGACCAGCTCTTCGTTGATGATTTCGACGACGCGGTTGAGCGGCGTGGGTGAGCGGAGCACCTCGTCGGTGGCGGCGCGACCGCGGACGGACTTGATGAAGTCGCGGGCGACCTTGTAGTTGACGTCGGCTTCGAGCAAGGCGAGGCGGACTTCGCGGAGGGCGGTTTCGAGTTCCTTCTCGGAGATTGCGCCGCGCCGGCCGAGGGAGACGAAGACGTCCTGGAGCTTGCCGCTGAGGGAGTCGAACATCGGCATGGGGTTGTTCCGCCGTTTCTTGGCGTAGCCGGGAGTTCCGCGAAGACTACAGACTCAGAGTCCGCTTTGGGCGATGCGGACGCAGAGGTCGCCGACGCGGACCGAGTAGCCCCACTCGTTGTCGTACCAGGAGACGACTTTGACCTGGGTGCCTTCGAGCACCATGGTGCTGAGGGCGTCAATGATGGAGGAGGCGGGGGAGCCTTTGAAGTCGCTGCTGACGAGCGGCTCGGTCTCGTATTCGAGGATGCCGTGGAGCGGGGATTCGAGGTCGTTGGCGGCTTTCTCGAAGGCGGCGTTGACTTCTTCGGCGCTCGTGGGGCGTTCGGCGTCGATCACCAGATCAACGACGGAGACGGTGCTGGTGGGCACGCGGTAAGCCATGCCGTTGAGCTTGCCGTTGAGGTGGGGGAGGACCAGGCCGACGGCTTTGGCGGCGCCGGTGGTGGTGGGGATGATGTTCATCCCGGCGGCGCGGGCGCGGCGGAGATCGGAGTGAACGGTGTCAAGGATGGCCTGGTCGTTGGTGTAGGCGTGAATGGTTGACATGATGCCGCTCTTGAGGCCGACGGTGTCGTCGAGCACTTTGGCGACGGGAGCGAGGCAGTTGGTGGTGCAGGAGGCATTGGAGAGGACATGGTGCTGGGCGGGATCGTAGGCATCGTCGTTGACGCCGAGCACGACGGTGAGGTCTTCGTTCTTGGCCGGGGCGGAGATCACGACCTTGCTGGGGCCGTGATTGAGGTGGCCGCGGGCCCGCTCGGCGTCGGTGAAGATGCCGGTGCTCTCGACCACGATTTCGACGCCGTAGTCGCCCCAAGGGATTTGGCCGGGATCGCGCTCGGAGAGGACGGCGATGCGGTGACCGTCGATCACGAGGTCGCCGTCAACAACATCGACCTCGCCCGGGTAGCGGCCGTAGTTGGTGTCGTACTTGAAGAGGTGGGCGTTGGTGGCGGAGTCGGTGAGGTCGTTGACGGCGACGACTTCGAGGTCGTCCTCGTGGAAGTCGAGCATTCCCTTGAGCACCTGGCGGCCGATCCGCCCGAAGCCGTTGATTCCGATTTTGGTGGCCACAATGTCTCCCGTGTGTTGGCGCTGTTCTGGTGCAGGATCGCAGAGCGGGGCGATGCGCTCAACTCTGGTCGCTGCTGACACTCTGACAGGTTGGGCGGTAGTTGCGGGCGTGGGAGGAATTTCTGAGCGGAGGCGGCGAATTTGCCGCTGTGGGCGGAGAATTGGGCGGTAGGTAGTCCGGAAAAGTCCAGATTTGGCCAGATCCGTCTGGATTTTTGGGTGTTCCGAGCGGAATTGGGGGCATGTGTCCAAGTTTGTCCAGGGATGTCTAGACGGGTTCGGGTGGTCATGGCGGGTTTCGTTGGTGGTGGTCGAGATGTTGAGCACAGGCGATCTTATATGGGCATCTGGTCTTTGTCAGGGCTGGAGTTGTTGGGATGTTGCGGGGGCGACAGGGGGCGGACTCCTCTCTGCCCCTGCGGGGCATCTCCTCCCGCAGTGCGAGGGGAGAGGGGATTGGGCGTCTGCGGAGATCTTTGTGAAAGTCGACGTTCTCCGTCATTGCCGTGCTCCGCCACGGCAATCTCGCCGTGTGAGCGACGACGATGCAGAGCACGGCGAGAGATCCCACAGGACGGGGACAGGCTCCGCGGCGAGCGCGGGTGTGACGAGCATGGGTGCGGAAATGACGGGAGAGGGGGTGGGAGATTTGGTGCCGAGGGGCAGAGTCGAACTGCCGACACCACGGTTTTCAGCCGTGTGCTCTACCACCTGAGCTACCTCGGCGGGTGGGGTCAGTGTACATGAGGGCGGGTGATCAGGCGCTGGGCATGGTCTCGACGGTGGGCATGACTTTAGCGCGAATCTGCGCGAAGACATGCTCGATCGAGCCGCGCGCATCAACGATGTCCCAGCTGTAACGTTCGGCCATTGCAGACATTTCGCGGAGTTGGGCGCGCTGATGCTCCATAAAGCCGTCGTAGATGCTGACCCCGTGGAGGTAGTCGCCGCCCGATTCCCAGTAGTCGAAGCCGCGTTCGAGCACGCGCAATACGAGGTCTTCGGCGTCGATATCGAGGTAGATCACCTGATCGGGGATCATGGCGAAGCCGTAGATCTGCTCGAGCCACTCGCGCGAGGCGCCGCGCACGATGGCGCGCGCGATCAGCGAGAAGATGTAGCGGTCGGCGAGGACGACCATGCCCGCTTGCAAGGCGGGGAGCATGATCCGCTCGAAGCGGTCCCAGAAGTCGGTGGCGTAGAAGAGGTTGAGCGTGATCGGATCGAGCGTGTGGCCTTCTTTGGCCTGCTCGATGCCGGGTCCGACCAGCGGTGAGCGGCGGAGGCCGCTATCGACGACGCCCCAGCCGTTCGCTTCGAGGTAGTCCTTGAGCATTCCGATCATGGTGGAGCGGCCGACGCCGTCGGTGCCTTCGACCACGATCAGGCGGCCGGGCAGCCAGTCCTGGTTGATGCCGGGCGGTCGTTCGCCGTAGAAGCGGACGTCGGTCATGCGCCACCTCCGGCTGCGGCAGCGAGCGTGTCGGGAGCGTCGGCCGGGATTGCCGCCTGGCCGCGACGGGGCATTCCCTCAAGCAGGGGCTTGACCAGCTCGCGCACCAGCTTCTGCTGATTGACGAGAGATTCGGTCGCGTCGATACGCACGATGTCGAACTCGCGGCAGAGCGCGTCGTATTCGTCGAGGATGCGGCCTTGGAAGATGCGGAAGGAGGTCTCGACATTTTCGTCGAGGCCGAGGTCTTGTCCCGCTTCGTAGTACTTGATTCGTGCACGGGCGGAGGCGATGCGGCGAATGGACTCGTCGAGGGTGACGTGGAAGTAGAGGGCGAGCGAGGGTTCGGCGGCGAAGGAGTAGAGCTGACGCACCCACTGGCGGCTGACGCCGCGCGCCGCGTCGCGGGCGAAGGCGGTGTAGGTGTAACGGTCGGCGAGCACGATCGCCCCGGCTTGCAGCGCGGGCAGGATCTGCTCGTGGGTGCGGCTGGCGAAGTCGGCGGCGTGGATCAGGGAGAAGGACATCGGCGTGAGCAGCTGCCGCCGCTTTCCGCGCCGGGTGGTCTCTTTCACGATTGGCGACGAGTTCCACTCAGTGAAGACGGTCACGTAACCCTCGGAGCGGAGCCACTTGTGGAGCAGGTCGAGTTGGGTGGACTTGCCGGAGCCATCGATGCCCTCCACGACGATCAGGCGTCCCGGCAGATCGGTGATGTCTGCGGAGGTGGCCACGAGGGTGTCCTTTCCGGGGAATGACGGGTCCGGCGTGAGGGATACGGTAGCCAGAGCGGACTCGAGTTCAGGTTAACGGGTTGGCAGGGAAGTTGCGGTTGGGTGGGGGGCTTGGCCGTGATTAGCGGCGCGCTGGGCCGCATCTTCTCAACCCCAAGGCCGATGCTGGGAAGGAGCAGGCAAGGGCTCGCTACGCTTTCGACGATATCGGCGGCTCCATGCAGGCGCCAAGAGGGGATTGCGGATGCAGGACGTCATTCTGGATAATCGCACTCGCAAGGTCTCTGAGTACTTGAGCGCGCAGCTCGATCGTTCGAGCGCGTTCCGGATCGTATCGGCATACTTCAGCATCTACGGCTACGCGCTCCTGGCCGAGGAACTGGAGAACCTCAACGATACCCGCTTCCTCTTCGGCGACCCCTATTCAGTGGACGACCTCGATCCCGGTGCGAAGGACGAACAGGCCTTTTACCTCACCGAGCGTGGGCTTACGCCCATGCAGACGCTGCATCAGAAGGGTCTGGCCCGCGCCTGCGCCGAATGGTTCAAGAGCGGCGCCGTCGCGGTGCGATCTATCAGGCGCTCGAACTTTCTGCACGGCAAGATGTACCTCACCGACGGCGCCGGCGTCGTCGGCAGTTCGAACTTCACCAGGCGAGGGCTTGGCGGCAGCCAGAGGCCGAATCTCGAGATCAATCTGGCAGTCACCGATGAGCACACGCTGTCCGCTCTTCGCGAGTGGTTCGACCAGCTGTGGGGCGACGAACGCCTCACCGAAGACGTCAAGCCGGATGTGCTCAATGCGCTCGATCGACTTGGCAGGGACTACTCCCCCGAATTTGTCTACTTCAAGTCGCTCTTCGAGCTGCTCGAGAGCAGAGTGAACTCCGAGCTCGACGATCAGCCATTGAAGGACACGCATCTAGTCGAGAAAGTGATCTGGAACGCGCTCTACGAGTTCCAGCAGGATGGCGTGAGGAGCGTGATCAACCGCCTGCAACAGCACCACGGCTGCATCCTGGCCGACAGCGTGGGCTTGGGCAAGACCTACACCGCGCTGGCGGTGATCAAGTACTACGAACTCCAAAACAAGAATGTGCTCGTGCTCTGCCCGCGTAAGCTGCGGGAGAACTGGGCGCTGTACCCCTTGCACTTTCGGCGCCGGGACAATCCCTTTGCCGAAGATCGCTTCGGTTACACGCTGCTCTCCCACACCGATCTCTCAAGAGACACGGGCGAGGTGGGCGGCATCGACCTCGCCAATTTCAACTGGGGCGCCTACGACCTCATCGTCATTGACGAGTCGCACAACTTCCGCAATGACGGAGGCGCGCGCTACAAACGCCTGCTCGAGAACGTCATCAAGGACGGCTCCAGGACCAAGGTCCTGATGCTCTCGGCGACCCCGGTCAACACGTCTCTGCTCGATCTCCGCAACCAGATCTACCTGATGACCGAGAAGAACGAGGCCTACTTTCAGAGCGAGCTCGGAATCGGCAGTATGGGGCGCGTCCTGGGCGCGGCTCAGCGCGCGTTCAAGCAGTGGGAGGAAGAACAGCGCGGCGGCAAATCCGACAAGGCGCAACTGCTGGAGCGGCTCGGCGCCGATTTTCTGCGGCTGCTTGACGCTGTTTCGATTGCCCGCTCGCGGCGACAGATCACGCGGTTCTACGCGGCCGAAATGGATCGGATCGGCCAGTTCCCTCGACACGCGAAGCCGCTCAACCGCTACCCCGCGACCGATTTGGACGGCGCGCTCTCTTATGAACAGCTGGCAACGCGGATCGGCGCGTTCGAGCTCTCGATCTACCGCCCTTCCGACTATCTGGACGACCCGGAGCGGCAGCGGGAACTCGAGGCGGAGCGCAAGCGGCGCAACTTCAATCAGAAGGACCGCGAGCGCTTCCTCGTTCAGATGATCCTGACCAACTTCCTGAAGCGGCTCGAAAGCTCTCCGCGTTCACTGCAACTCACCCTGAAGCGCACGATCGACAAGATGGAAGCGCTGCTGGACAAGATCGAGCGCTACGAACGACAAGCGCGCGACGAGGACATCCAGAGCGACTATCTGCCCGATGAGGACGAGGAGGACGACGATTTCCTGATCAACCGCGCGCGCAACCCCTACCACCTGAGAGAGCTCGACCTCCCCCGCTGGAGCAAGGACATCCGCAAAGACCGGGACACGCTCGCCGCCGCCCTCGAGCTCGTACGGGACATCAGCCCCGCGCGCGACGGCAAGCTGCGCGAACTGCGAGAGGCGCTCCATCAGCGGGCGGCGAAGCCCAGCGCCGACCTGGACGGCAACCCGAACCGCAAACTGCTGATCTTCACCACCTTCAAAGACACCGCCGAGTACCTCTACGAACAGCTCGCAGCCGACGCCAAGCAACTGGGTCTGCGGATGGCGATGGTCTCCGGCGACAGCGCGCGCGATAGCCGTGGAACAGGGGACTTCAACGCCATCCTGACCGACTTCGCGCCCAACGCCCGCAATCGAACCGGCGACAGTTCCGAACCGGATATCGACCTCCTGATCGCGACCGACTGCATCTCCGAGGGTCAGAACCTCCAGGATTGCGACACCGTCCTCAACTACGACATTCACTGGAATCCGGTACGGCTGATCCAGCGTTTCGGGCGGATCGACCGGATCGGCAGCCGTAACGCCGAAGTCCGCATGATCAACTACTGGCCGACCAAGGACATGGACGCCTACCTCAAGCTGGAGAACCGCGTCTTCGCGCGCATGGCGCTGGCCGACACCGCCGCCAGCGGCAGCGACGACCTCCTCAACGAGCGCGAACTGGAAGCGGGCGCGCAACTCGAACTCAACTTCCGCGACCGGCAACTGCAACGACTGCGCGAAGAAGTGCCCGACTTGGACGAACTCTCCGACACCGTCGTGATGAGCGACTTCTCGATGGACTACTTCTTCGCCCAACTCAAGCAGTTCCTCGAGCAGAAGCGCGCAGAACTGGAAGCGACCCCCAACGGCGTCTACGCCCTCGCCCGCAACCCCGAGCACGGCCCCGGCGCGAGCGTGCTCTTCCTCTTGAAGCAGCGCGCGGCCGAAACGAACGCGCGGCAGCGAAGCGTCAGCCCGCTGCATCCCTTCTTCCTCGTCCTGATCCAGGACGACGGAACGATCCGCTTCGGCGCCGCCAACGCGCGCCAAGTGCTGGAGACCTTCGAGCGCGCCGCGCTCGGCGTTGACAAACCCGTGCAAGACCTCTGCGACGCCTTCAACCTCGAAACCAAGCACGGCCAGGAGCTGGGCCGCTATGACCAGCTGATAGCCAACGTGCTCGCCCACATCCGCCAGGCCGAAGCCTCCGCCGCAGCGAGTAGCGTAGCCCGCGGCGGCTCCCGCGACGCCGTCCTGCCCAAAGCCTCGGAGCACCCGGGCGCCCCAACAGACTTCGAGCTCGTGACATGGCTGATCATCAGGTAGCGACCCGCGAACGCATCAAGCAGACCCTCCGCGACTGCGGCGGCCAGTTCGCCCGCGACGCCGAAGGATTGCTCGGCGCCCTCGGCTATCGCAGCGAACGCACACTCGAAGGCCAGAGTGGCGACGTCTCGGACTTCCTGGACCAATTTCCCGCCGACAACCCGGACACCAAGGCCGAGCGGGAATTCCGCGACGCCGCTCGCTCCGTCCGCCTGATCTTCCAGCTCACCGATCAGGAAATCGAGGCCGGACTGGAACGATCCATGTTCCCGGCTGACGAGTTCGACAGCGGCCTCGCCAGGAGCTTCCTCTTCGCCGCCGTCGAACTGGACGGCGCCCGCTACCCGCGCGGCAAGTACGCGCAGTTCACCCGCGAGCTCAACAAACGCTTCGGAATCCCCACCGTCGTCCTCTTCCACAGCGGCGACGGACTGCTCACGCTCGCCTTCGTCCATCGCCGCGAACACAAACGCGACCCCGACCGCGACGTGCTCGGCAGCGTCTCCCTGATCCGCGAGCTCGATCCCGCCAAGCCGCACCGCGCCCATATCGACATCCTCGAACAACTCTCGCTCGCCAATCGCCTCGACTGGATGCAATCCAACGGCAAGCCGCAGAACTTCGACGGCCTGCTCGACGCCTGGCTCGACGCGCTCGACACCGAAGAGCTCAACCGCCGCTTCTACCGCGAGTACAAGCGCCTCTTCGATCAGGCGGTCGAACTGGTCTCCGGCTTCTCCGAGCGCGAACGCGAGCAGCGCCGCCGCTTCGTGCTGACCCTGCTGAACCGGCTGATGTTCGTCCAGTTCCTCTCGCGCAAGGGCTGGCTCGCCTACAGAGGCGACCGCGACTATCTCAACGCCCTCAAGAACGACTACCTCGCTCACGAGCAGCACGACAACTTCTACCGCGACCGCCTCAGCTTCCTCTTCTTCGAAGGACTGAACAATCCCGACTCGCGCGACCTCAGACACGGCCTCGACATCCTGATCGGCGACGTGCCCTTCCTCAACGGCGGCCTCTTCCAGCCGACCGAGCTGGACCAGCGCGACAACCTGTTCGTCCCCGACGACGCGATCCTGCCCGTCCTCAGCGAACTCTTCGACCGCTTCTACTTCACCGTCTCCGAATCGACCCCGCTGGAGATCGAGGTCGCCGTCGACCCCGAAATGCTCGGCATGGTCTTCGAAGAACTCGTCACCGGACGCCACGACTCCGGCGCCTACTACACCCCCCGCCCAGTCGTCTCCTTCATGTGCCGCGAGGCGCTCAAGGGCTACCTCGAAGCCCGCCTCCCAGTCCCCGCTTCACGCGGGGACCCGCTCGACGCCGACGCCGTCGCCGCCTTCGTCGACCGCCGCGACACCGCCCGCATCCGCATCCCCGACGCCCGCGCGATCTCCAACGCCCTCGCCGATGTCACCGTCGTCGACCCCGCCTGCGGCTCCGGCGCCTACCTGCTCGGCATGATGCACGAACTGGTCGAACTCCAGCAGACCCTCTTCAACGTCACCCACGACCCCAAGTCGCTCTACGAACTCAAACTCGAAATCATCCGCCGCAACCTCTACGGCGTCGACATCGACGGCTTCGCCACCAACATCGCCATGCTCCGGCTCTGGCTCTCGCTCGCCATCGACTACGAGGGCGACCAACCCGAGCCGCTGCCCAACCTCGACTTCAAGATCGTCCAGGGCGACAGCCTGCTCGGTCCCGACCCGAGCGAGACCGGACAGCAGGGCGTGCTCGGATATGAGGGGACTCGAATCGACCGACTGCGCGAGCTCAAGCGCCAGTTCATGACCGAGTACATCGGCGACCGCAAGCAAGCGCTACGTCAGTCAATCGAAGCGGTCGAAGCAGACATTCGCGAGCGGCTCAGCCACTTCGCGCAGAGCGGCAACGCCCTCGACTGGCGCGTCGAATTCGCCGAAGTCTTCGCCGACGGCGGCTTCGACATCGTGATCGCCAACCCGCCCTACATCCAACTCCAGAAAGACAGCGGCAAGCTGGGCAAACGCTACGCCGACTGCGGCTTCGAGACCTTTGTCCGCAGCGGCGACATCTACCAACTCTTCTTCGAGCGCGGCTGCCAACTGCTGCGGCGCGACGGCGGCCTGATGGCCTACATCAGCTCCAACAGTTGGCTCCGCGCCGAGTACGGCAAGAAGACGCGCCGCCACTTCGCCCAGCGCCACACCCCGCTGCGCTGGCTCGACTTGGGCAAAGACGTCTTCGACAGCGCCATCGTCGACAGCGGCGTCCTGCTGCTCCGCACCGGCCGCTCACACTCCGCCGGTTCCCCGCCCCCGAGCGGGGACCCGTTCCCCTCGGTCGACCTGGACGCCCTGCCAGACAAGCAAATCCCGCCCGCCGACCAACACTGGGGCCAAACCCGGCCCAACGGCGACGCCCCCTGGAGCGTCCTCTCCCACACCGAGTGGAGCGTGATGGACAAGATGCTCGATCGCGGTACGCCGCTCAGCGAGTGGGATGTAAAGATCAACCGCGGAGTGCTCACGGGCTACAACAAAGCGTTCATCATCGACACTCCCACGCGGGACGCGCTGATTGCGGAAGACCCAAACTCGGACGAGATCATCAAGCCGGTGCTACGTGGCCGGGATATTCAGCGATATCGAGCTGAGTGGGCGGGCAAGTGGTTGATCGACACCCATAACGGCTATGACGACGTGCCGCCGATTAACATCGACGATTACCCAGCGGTCAAAGATCACCTCGACGGCTTCCTGCCGCAAGTCGAGAGACGGCAAGATCAGGGCCTCACCTACTACAACTTGCGAAGCTGCGCTTATTACGAGGACTTTGCCAAGCCCAAGTTGCTGTGGATCGAGCTGGTGGATCGCGGACGCTTCGCTTACGACGACAGCAAGACGTATCCCGAAGCAACGACCTTTCTGATGACAGGCGAGAACCTCAAGTATCTGTGTGCGCTACTGAACTCTCGCCTGATGCACTGGCATCTCAGGCAAATTGCGCCCACCTCAGGCATGGGCACGCTTCGCTGGAAGAGAGTCTACGTCGAGAGGTTGCCTCTTCCGAAGCCCAGCAAAGAGGAGCAACAGCCCTTCGTCCAGTTGGTCGACCGCATCCTCAATGCCGCCACTCCCGACACCGACGCCGAGCAAGAGATCGACCAGCTCGTCTACAACCTCTACGGCCTCACCGACGACGAAATCGCCGCCGTCGAGGGGCGGGTATCCCGATGATGGCGCCCGCCCCCAACTCCGTCATACCCGCGCTTGCCGCGGGTATCTCGCCCGGCCTTACGCCTGCCCCGCGCAAACCCGGAGTTCTGCTTGAAAGCAGGTGCTCGGCCTAACAACCTCAGGCATGGCGCTGGAGCGGTTCTGAGAAAGACTCTATGAAAACCACTCCGTACTTCGACTGGCGGCGGCAGTTTCCAGATAGGCGGCAGATCACGGACGAGTGGATCGAGCGGGTGCTCTCCAATCCTGAGCGAGAGCTCGTTCAGTCCAACGGCCGCATCAGCCGCTGGGGGGCGGTGCCGGAATTCGGCGGGCGGTATCTGCGCGTGGTGCTCCTGCCCGACCGGGAGACGGTGCTCAACGCCTTTTTCGACCGCAATTTCAGGCCGTAAACGCCGCTGCCAACGGGCCGGCGGCTGCATCAGGCTTGGCGGGCGATTTCGGCGCCCGGCAAGCCGATCAATTTGGTCCTCCACATTGCTATACTTACATCAACGCAGATCAAAGCGTTGCGGTGGGGAGTCGCACGTCCATGAAAGCCACCTACTTCGAGGATACGGATACGCTCTTTCTCGCGCTCTCGGACGCGCTGATCGTCGAAACGCGCGACTTGGATGAGAACACACTCCTGGAGCTCGACGCGGACGGCAATCTGGTCGCCCTGACGATCGAGTTCGCCCGCGAGCGTGGCGTGTTGCCCGAACTCTCCCTCGAAAAAGTCCCCGCCTGACCCGACCAAATCCGAACACCCCAAACCCAAAATCACCCCCGCCAAGGGCCGCCGGAACGCGCTAGGCTGACCGTCGGAGGAGGCCCCCAGTGACCACCCAATTCCGCGCCCAATACGCCAACGGCGTGCTGACGCCGCTCGAATCCCTAGACCTCACAGAGGGCTGCGTCGTCACCGTCTCCGTCTCGGAGGAGGAGCCGGCGGGCGACATTGAGGAAGCCCTGCTGACGGGGTGGCTGAAGGACGTCGATTGGCAAAGCGGAACCGCGCAACTTCACGACGCCGGCGGCGGTCAGGTCAGCCTGCGCTTCGATCCCTCGCAGGCCGAGCAGATGCGGCGGCTGACCGGCCGTCACGTCGAGCTCCGGGGCAGTGGACGCTTCGACGACCAGGACGAATGGATCACCGTCCGCGTAGAGCAGCTCCGTGAAACCCAGGCGTGGTCGAAACCGTTCGACCTCGACACGTTCCTGAACAAGCCCGAACAGAAGCGCTTCAATCCCGGCCAACTCGTGCGAATCGACCTGACCGATGAGCAATGGGAAGCATTCAACCGAGCCATCCGCGAGGCATGACCACCCCGAACGCACCCGAACAAAACCGTCCAAACCCGA
This sequence comes from Dehalococcoidia bacterium, assembly GCA_963555985.3. GTDB lineage: Bacteria > Chloroflexota > Dehalococcoidia > Bin125 > Bin125. The sequence continues at coordinate 2,247,965 of OY820591.1, read as the reverse complement.
ACACCGGACGTTCCCAACCCCAGCAAGAATTTCCGCGACAAACACCCCCAAAATCTAGCCAGATCCAGACGAATCCAGACAGATCCAGACAAATCTGGACACCCCAACCCCAAAATCGCCGCCGAGGACCGGCTATCGACCACCAGTTCTGATCTGATAGGGTGAATCCCGCCAATGAAGACGACGGGAGATTCAGGCCGTGAAGCGTATCTACTCCGAGGACACGGACACTCTCATGTTCGTCTTTCGCGACGTACCAGTCGGGGAAGAGCTGGATCATGTCGACCTGGACGAGAATGCGTCGTTGGAACTGGACTGCGACGGGTACCCCGTCGGGCTGACCATCGAGTTCGCGAAGCAGCGGGTCTCTGAGCAAGTCAGCCGTGGGGCGGTCTGGGACAGGAAGTCTCCGACTGTGAATCGCATCTACTTCAAAGACACGGACACGCTGCTGTTCGAGTTCGGCGACCCATTCGTCGACGGCCCCATTGACCATGTCGACCTCGATTACCAAACCTCGCTCGAGTTCGACTGCGAGGGCAATCTGGTCGCCCTCACGATCGAGCACGCCCGCGAGCGCAACATCCTGCCCGAACTCGCCACCGAGCAAGTCCCCGCCTGACCCGAACGCACCCGAACAAAACCGTCCAAACCCGAACATCCCGAAGCCGAAATCACCCCCGCCAAGGGCCTCCGGAACGCGGTAGGCTGAGCTCGGAGGAGGTCCCGCAATGCCGACCATTCACCAGCGAGTCACGGTGCAGGCTGGCGGCAAGGTCGAGTTCGACTGTCCCGAACTCGAACCCGGCGAGACCGTTGAGGTCGTGGTGCTGCGATCCCCGGCCGAAGCGCGTCGGTCCGTCGTCGACATCCTGGCCGAAGCGCCCGGCAATCGGCTGTTCCAGACGGCAGCCGAAGTCGACGCCTACATCCAGGAAGAGCGGATGTCATGGGAACGCTGACCTTACCGGCCAGCGGCTCCGTCTATCTCGACAGCAACGGATTCATCTACAGCGTTGAGCGCGTCGAACCGTTCCGCACGCTGCTCGAACCGATGTGGCAGCGGGCGCGCGCAGGCGACTTCGTGATCGTGAGCAGCGAGATCGTCATCTTGGAGACGCTGGTCAAGCCGCTGCGAGAAGGAGACGCAATGCTCGAACGGCTCCTATTGTCGCTGTTAGATGCTCGCGAGGTGAGTCTGATCCCCATGACCCGCGAACTCTGGAGTGATGCCGCTCGACTGCGCGCCGATTCAAACCTGAGCGTTCCCGACGCGCTCCACGCGGCCACCGCGCTGCACGTCGGGTGTGATCTCTTCGTCACCAACGACGCCGACTTCCGTCGCATCCCAGACTTGCCAACCGTCATCCTCAATGATCTCCTCGACGATGAGGCGCCCGCCTGACCAATCGCCCCCATCGAGGGCCGCCTGGTTCGGTAGACTGGGCGTCAGAGGGAGGCCGTCATGGTTGCACGGGTAATCCGCGTGGTGTTCCGCGACGGAGTCTTCACGCCCATCGACCCCAAGGCAGCCGCCGGCGTGGTCGAAGGCTGCGTGGGCGACATAGAGCTCGATGTCCCGCTGACGGAAGAGGAACTGGCGAGGTACCCGGAGTACATGCATGAGCTGCTCAAAGATCAGGAGCAATGGCCAACGCAGCGGCGCTTGGGCTGGAAGCACAATCATGCCCGCACCTTCAGGCAGCGGATGTATCAATTCTCCCGGGACGACGACGAGTGAGCGCCGTCTTCGCCGACTCCGGTTTCTGGATTGCGCTGCTCGATCCGGATGATGACCTGCACCCCTACGCCATGACGCGCTTCGTCACGCATGAGGACGACGACATCGTGACCTCGCAAATGGTGCTCCTAGAGGTGCTGGCCTTCTTTTCAAACGATGGCGCCGCCAGCCGCGAGGACGCCTCGGCGCTCGTGCGCCGGATCCTGAACTCTGCAGACATCGAGGTCGTGCCCATGACGGACGGCCAGTTTCGCTCAGCTCTTGAACGCTACGAGAACCGGCTGGACCAATCCTGGAGCCTCGTCGATTGCGCCAGCTTCCTCGTGATGGAAGAGCGCGGCATCACTGACGCCCTGGCCTACGACCGAGACTTCGCACAGGCCGGGTTCGTGGCGCTGTTGCGGAACACCTCGGCCTGAGCGAGGCGGATACGCTGAGGGCGAAACGCTGCGCACAGCCTTCGTCGATAGCGGGTGCAAGCCATGAAAGCCACCTACTTTGAGGACACGGACACCCTGCTGATCGTCTTCACCGACGCGCCGGTTGAGGAGACGCAGGATCTGGGCTACGAGAACCTGGTCGACCTGGACGCCGATGGCGGCCTAGTCGCCCTCACGATCGAGTTCGCCCGCGAACGCGGCGTCCTGCCTGAATGCTCCGTCGAGCACGTTCCCGCCTCACCCGAACAAACCCGTCCAAAATCGTCCAAATCCGACCACCCCAAACCCAAATCGACCACCTCGCCGACGACGAAATCACCCCCGCCAAGAGCCGCCCAAACGCGCTAGGCTGAGTGTCGGAAGAGGCCCGCAAGCGAATGGAGCGCGCCGCGGCCGCCTGGGCCAAGCGCTTTGCCGAAGACCCGACCCTGATCGAGGCGTTCCGTCGAGACTGCGGCTGCGGGCCGTCAACAGACGACTAGCTCGTGCGTTACCTGATCGACACAGACTGGGTCGTCGAAGCGCTGAGAGGTTCAACTCCGGCGCGGGTGCGCATTCTTGAGTTGCTCCCCGCCGGTATCGCGATCAGCGTGATCAGCATGGCGGAACTGTTCGTGGGTCCGTATCGGTCGCCGCACGCGGAGCAGGCGAAAGCCGAGTTGCTCGAGTATGTCGGGCCATTCACGTTACTGCCGATAGATTCGGCAACCGGCGAAATCTTCGGACGGATGAAGGCGTCCCTCCAGTTGCGCGGGCAACCCATCGGCAACTTCGACACATTGATCGCCGCGACCGCGCTGCAACACGGCCTCACCCTCCTCACCAACAACCGCCGCCACTTCGAGCGCATCGGCAGCCTCCGTGTCGAGAGCGGCTGAGCGACGACGAGATCGGGCGTCCCACCCGAGCGTTCCACCGAACAGGTCCCCGCCTGACCCGTCCACACTCAACCAACATCGTCCACATTCGACCAAACCCGTCCAAACCCGTCCAAACCCGAACACCCCGCTCTCAGGAAACCTGAAAAAACCTGAACGACCTGAGCCCCGATCTCCAGTGTTTCACCGTAGATCACGCCCGCCGCCGCCCCGGAAAAAAAGTTCGCCGAACACCTGAACCCCCGCCGCGCCCGTTTTTCCCGTCCACCCCCGACCACTACGACGGGCCAGTCCGCCGCCATGGCGTCGACTCGAGCAAACAACAAACAAACAAGTGCACTCTCTGACCGCTCTGTCCAGTTCTCTGTAGCCTGCAACCACCCGCAAGGGTCTCGACGGACACACGCACGAACTGGGAGCGCAGCCAATGAACAAGCGGAACTACTGGAGGAGCCTGCGCGACCGGAAGATCTCCCGTCGCGCGATGCTGCACGCGAGCGGACGCGCCGGCGTGGGCGCGGCCGGCCTGGCCCTGGTGGGCTGCGGCGACGACGATGACGACGATCAGCAGCAGGCTGTAACGCAGGTCCAACAACAGGATCAGCAACAGCAGCAGGCCGTGCAAGAGCAGCAGCAACAGCAGGCCATGCAGCAACAACAGTCGCAGCAGCAGGTCACGCAAGAGCAACAGGAGCAGCAAGCCGAGCAGCAGGCCCAGCAGGCCGAGGCGCAGGAGCAGACCGAGCAGGAACAGGCCGAGCAGCAGGCCGCAGTCTCCCGCTTCGACAAGACGCCCGTCGACGGCGGTACGATCGTGGATATCACGGCCGTCATCTTCGATTCCGCCGACGCCAGCCAGAGCGTGTCCAGCGAGGTCTTGCGGGTGCTCGGCCGGATTCAATCGAAGCTCTTGCGATTCGAGAATCCGGACTCGGGCGAACTCGCCGCTGATCTCGCCTCCGGATGGGAGGCGCCCGACGGCCAGACCGTCGTGTTGCAGCTCCGCGAGGGCGTGAAATGGCACGCCGAGGGCCCCGGCGCGGACCATCCCGCCTCCACCGCGGGGCGCCCGCTGACCGCCGAAGACCTCGCCTGGAACATCGAACGGCAGAAGGCCGGCTTGTTGCAGGACGGCTCGGAGGGCGCCTTCGGTCGCAAGGGCTACTGGAGCAGCGTTGCCTCGATCGACATCGATGCCGGCGCGATGACGCTCAACTTGGGTAGCCCCAATGCAGCATTCCTCCAGGGTCTCGCCAACGAGTTCAACCTCATGGGCCAGCCCGAACTGCTCATTGCCATCGAACCGGAGGCCGTCAACGTCTCCGCCGACAAGGTGATCGGGACCGGGCCCTACATCCTCACCGAGTGGCTGCCCGGCGAGAGCATCTCCGCCGTTCGCAACCCGGATTACCACAGCCCCGGCCCGCGGGCGCACAACTGGGTCTGGAACCAGTCGTTCGAGGATCCCACGGCCTACCGGATCGCCTTCGAGCAAAAGCAGGTCGACTCGATGCTGACCGGGGGCGCGGAACTGCTCCAGGCGATCCATGACGAGGAACCGGATTCGACCTTCCTCACCTTCAAAGGCAGCGCCTTCCCGATTGCCGCCTACGTCAATCGCAACCTCGAACCCTGGACCGACCCGCGCATGGTGAAGGCGATCGACCTCGCCATCGATCGGCGCGCGCTCATCCAGCAACTCGCGCAAGGGCTGGGGAAGGTCAGCGGTCCCGTGCCCTGGGTGCAGGAGGCCTGGGCGATTCCGCAGGAAGAGCTCGCCGATTTCGCGGCCTATAGCCTCGACCGCGATGCGGCCCTGCAAGAGGCCAACGAACTCTGGAGCGCGGCCGGCGGCGCGGAGGTGGGCGAGATCCCCTGGGTCAATTCAGACGCCTATGAGGCCACGCGGCCGGGCTCGACCGAGGCCGTCGCGCAGATGTTCAACCAGGCGTTCGGTACCGACCAGTTCCAAGGTGTCACCCAAACCTATGGTGAGATCTTCCCCGCTTGGTTCAACAAGACGTTCACCACGTTCTTCTCCTGGATTCCTAACCTGACGGTTCCGGACGCACGAGCGGACTTGGCCGCAGCGTTCAAGACCGGCGCGCCGGGCAACTTTTGGGACGTGAGCGAGCCAGACGAGATCGATGCCAAGCTCGACGCTGCAATCCAGGAATTCGACTTCGAAACCGCGAACGGGCTTGTGCGTGAAGTCCAGGAATTCATCATCGAGAACGGTCAGTTCGGCCGTCACATCATCTACAACGCCGTCTCGCCGACAGTCGCCTGGAACTACCTGCACCCCGCGCTGAAGTCGGAGACCGAAGGCTATACCTTCGAGTCGGAGAGCCTCCAGGCCCTCGACTCGTGGATCGACCCGGAAGACCCCAGCATCGAAGGCCGCCCGGAGCCGGAGCCGCGTCCGCTCTAGCGGGCGACGAGCCACGCGAGGAGATCACTTGGGGCCGGGACCCAAACCGTGGGCTTCGGCCCGGCCCTCCCCTCGTCTTCCGCGAGGAAACCGTCAACGGACCAGTGCAGCAGTACATCCTTCGCCGCGCGATTCTGAACATCTTCGTCCTCTGGATCGTGACGACGCTGGTGTTCTTCGCCGTGCACGTCCTGCCCGGCAATTTTGCGTCCCAGCAGTTCGCCAGCGCGAACCTGGGCGGCGTGACCCCCGAAGCGATCGCCCGGGCCGAGGCGGTCCTTGGCCTCGACAAGCCTGTCTTGGAGCAGTACGGCACGTTCCTCTGGGATCTGGTGCAGCTCGACCTCGGCGAGTCCTTCCGCTCCAAGCGCTCCGTCTGGAGCGAGCTCGGCCGCGCCGTGCCCTACTCCATTGAACTCGGCGTCCTGATCGTCCTGGTCGGCTTCACGATCGCCGTCCCGGTCGGCATCATCAGCGCCGTCAAGCAGGATCAGTTACCCGACTACCTCCTCCGCGGCGGCGCGATCTTCGCCCTCGCCGCGCCGGTCTTCTGGACCGCCTCGATCGCGGTAATCCTTGTCTTGCAGTGGGACCTCTTCAAGATCGATGTTGACCGCCAGCCCCATCTGTGGGAGGACCCGAAATCGGCTATCCAGTGGTATCTGATCCCCATGTTCGCAGGTGGGATCGCGAGCACCGCGACGACCATGCGGCTGCTGCGTTCCCAAATGCTCGAAGTGCTGCGGGAGGACTACGTCGTCACGGCCCGCGCGAAGGGGCTGCCGGAGCGCACAATCATCATCCGCCACGTGCTGCGCAACGCCTGGCTGCCCGTGCTGACGGTCATGGGCCTGACGGTGGCCACGATCATCGGTAGCCAAATCGTGCTCGAGCAGATGTTCAACGTCCCCGGTGTGGGCCGGCTGCTCTTCCAAGCCATCACGCTGCGTGACACGCCGTTGCTGGAAGGCCTCGTCTTGGTCGTGGCCTTCGTCGTGGTCTTCACCAACCTCTTCGTCGACCTGCTCTACGGGCTGCTCGATCCGCGTGTGAGACTCGCGTGACGCCTCCCGACGCCTCCTCCGCTCTGCCGTTCGAGGACCGCATCTCGCCGCTGACGCGCATGACGAGCGCATCCCCCGCCCTGTGGCGCTTCTTCCGCCAGAAGAAACTCGGCGGCCTCGGCCTCGTCATCGTCCTTGTCTTCAGCGTGCTGGCACTGTTCCCCGGAGCGCTGGGCCGCTACGACCCGGCCATGGTCTTTGATACAGAGAATCCCAACTTTAAGGCCGACCCCACGGTCGCCGAACTCGCTGAGGATCCGGACATCGGCTCACCGCGTGTGGTGGCGCAGTTCCAAGCGCCGAGCGGCGAGCATTGGTTCGGTACCGACAGGTTCGGGCGCGACATCTACGCCCGCGTGATCCACGGCGCCGAGCTCGCGCTGATCATCGGCTTCGGCGCCTCGCTGATCGCCGTCGCCGCCGGCCTCATCATCGGGGTGATCTCCGCCTACTACCTGGGCTGGATCGACCTGGTCGTCCAGCGCGTGATGGACGCGATCTATGCGTTCCCGTTCCTGATCTTGATTCTGCTGCTCGTGCAGATCTCGGAGCCCTCCACGAGAAACGTCGTGCTCGCGCTCGGCTTTGGCGGGATCCCCTTCGCCGGGCGCCTGATTCGATCCGCGGTGCTCGCCGTGCGCGGATCGGAGTACGTCCAGGCGGCCCGCGTGATCGGCGCTTCCGATCTCCGCATCATGCTGCGGCACGTGCTGCCCAACATCGGTGCGGTGTTGATCATCACCTTCTCGATTGGGATCGGAGCCTACATCTTGGCCGAAGCGACGGTCTCGTTCTTGGGCGCGGGGCCGCGCGGCGAGATCTCCTGGGGCAGGATGGTGTCCTCCGGACGCGGGGCGCTGGACATTCATCCCTGGGAGAGTGTCTTCGCCGGTGGTGCGATCACGCTCCTGGTGATGGCGTTCAACCTGCTGGGCGACGCCCTTCGCGATGTCCTAGACCCCCGCTTGCGCGGCGTCTGATTCCGGTCCGCGTCAGCCGAGCGGCAGCGAAGAGTGCCACTCGGCGATGGCCTGACCAATCGCGGCGGGGGAATCTTCCTGGAGGTAATGCAATCCGGGAACGGTCACTTCCTGCTGATTGGGCCAGGTGCGGCAGAACTCCCGTTGAGGGCCTGTCAAGATCGATCCGGGCTCTCCGTTGATGAACAGCTTGGACACGCTGCTCCCCGCCAGCCAGCGGGAATACTCATCGACGATTTCCGCTACGTCGGCGGGCTCACCCTCGAAAGGAATCTCCCTCGGCCAGGTGAGCGTCGGGCGGCGGGATTCACCGGGCTCGGTGTAGGGACGCCGGTAGATGGTCATCTCCTCATTGCTCGGATCTCGAAGCATGCCGGCGGGCAGGATGAACTCCACGAATGCGTTCTGCTCGAGCACCATCTGGTCGCCGACGGGCGACCGCAGACCCTGGAAGAGCTCTCTCGCGCCCGCCGGCCATGCGTCCCAGGTCAGCGGCCGTACCATCGCTTCCATATACGCCAATCCCTTGACCCGTTCCTGGTTCCGGTAGGCCCAGTGAAACCCAAGAGCGGAGCCCCAATCGTGCACCACTAACGTCACATCGTCGCCCAGGCCCAGGGACTCAAACCAGACGTCCAGGTAACGCCGGTGATCGACGAAGCGGTACGAGCCATCAGGTGCTTTGCCCGAGTCCCCCATCCCCACAAGGTCCGGGGCCAGGCAGCGGACCGAGTTGGACAGATGGGGAATGATGTTGCGCCACAGGTAGGACGACGTCGGATTCCCGTGCAAGAACACCACGGGAGGGCCATCGCCCACATCCACGTAGGAGATCTCAGTTCCGTCGACGGAAACTCGCTTCCGCGGGTGGGAGTCAGCAGCAGAGATCGCGTCTTCGCTCAAGGTGTGGCCTCCATTCAGTCCAACGGTTCCTCATCTGAGATGCGTGCGACTCACACACTCTATCTCCCGGAAGCAAAGCCGGGGAATCCGTTGCTCACTCAACAGCACAACACGAGGTCGTTGCAGTGGCGCCATGCTCTAGTCCAACACCTCGCTGGCGAGCTCCGCCATCTCTTCGAGGGCCCCGCCTTCAGTGTCACTTCTCAACCAGATAGTCGCCCGGTCTGCCCCAGCCTCTTCCAGTGCGTCGATCGCTGCCCGGGTCCGGTATTGGCGGGGACCGCCGAAGGCCAAGACCTGGATGGATGCGGGGTCCCGGCCGGCTGCCTCAGCCAGATCGTTCAGTTCCTTCCGGCCTCGTTCGATTTCCTCCCGATCAACGAAGTTTGCGTGGTCCTTGGACACAATTGTGGCAGCTCGAGCGGGCATCCAGCCGTCGCCGTAGTCAACGACTCGCTTGAGCACATTCTTCGCCGTACCGCCCAGAAACACCGGCGGGTAAGGCTTCTGGGCCGGCTTGGGGAACAACTTGACCGGCGGGAAGTCGTAGTAGGGTCCGTGGTACTCCGCCTCGTCCTGGGTCCACAGCTGCTTCATCGCCAGCATCGCGTCTCGGGTCTGGGTCCAGCGGTGGTCGAAGTCGGCCCCCATGATCTCCTGCTGCTCTCGGAGTCCGCCGGCGCCGATGCCGAAGATGAATCGGCCGCGCGAGAACTGATCCAGGCTTGCCACTTTCTTTGCCAGGTGAAATGGGTTGTGTTCCGGTACCAAGCAGACCCCGGTACCTATCTTGATCCTGGTGGTGACGGCCGACGCCCGGGACAACGCCACGAACGGGTCCGTCGCCGAGCTCGTGTCCACCCCGCTGATTGTGTCTGTCGGGAAGTCCTGATTCGCCTCAATAGGGATGATGGGAAGCTCCGGTACCCAGAACGACTCGAAACCGAGTTCCTCGGCCCGCTTCGCCAACACGGCCGGGTCGATCGAGGCATTCGTCCAAGTGAAGATGCCGACATCCACGATGTTCTCCGAACGGCTTTGAGCGTCCCAACCTTGGCTCGCAAGCTAACACTCGCGGCATCCCTGCTGAAGCCTGAACGCCGCAGCGCGAATCGTCGCCGAGGCGTCAATCGAAGCGTGGGTTAACTAGACTTGCCGCCCGGCGAGGAGTTCGCTGGCAGTCCGACATCGCAATGGTTGGAGGCGATCGTGGCGAACAGTACCGATCTGGTCGCGGCTGCCCGCGATCTGCGAGGCACGATCGACGCCAACCGCGCATGGGCCGACGAACATTGCCGCATGGCGCCTGAGGTGGTGCAGGCAATGCGCGACGCGGGTCTCTTCACCATGATCGCACCGCGTGAGGTAGGGGGCGCCGAGGTGGCGTTCCCCAAAGGGATCGCAGTCTTCGAAGAGCTGGGTTATTCGGACCCCAGCGCGGCCTGGCACATCGCGAACTCGGCCGCCCTGTGCGCCGCGGCTGCGGGCCTGGAGGCCGACGCCCGTGATCCGATCTTCGCCGCAGAGCCTGGCCCGTTCGGCTTTGGCGGCGTCACGACCGTCCATGGGCAGCCGGTCGAGGGCGGCTATCGCGCAAGCGGACGCGCTCCGTTCATGACCGGCGTGAATGACGCGCCCTGGGCGCTCTTTCATGGTGACGTCCACGAGAACGGGGCGGTCCGCGAGTTGGAGGGCATGCCGGACAGACGCCAGTTCATCCTGCCCGCCTCGGACTTCAGCGTCGAATCTACGTGGGGAACCGCCCGCGCCATGCGCGGGACCGGCAGCGACGCCGCAACGGTCACGGATGCCTTCGTCCCGGAAGGCCGTACCCGCTCACTGATCAAGCCGGCCGTGGTCATCGATCGCCCAGTCTTCCGGATCCCGGTGCTCGCCCACATGGGCCCGCCTGCGTCTGCGGCGATGCTCGTGGGGATTGCGCGTCGGGCGATCGACGAGACGGCCACGCGCCTCGCCGCGCGAACGTCCGGTTCGATCATCGCGCGCGACCGAGTGAGCTTTCACCAGCGCTTGGGCGAAGCGACCGCGGCCGTCGACGTCTACAGCGCAGGCCTCCAGGCGATGGCGGAGGCAGTCTGGGCCGACGCCCAGGCGGGCGAACTGAGCCGAGCGGCGCAGGCGCAGATGTACGCCACGTCGCTCTGGGTCATGGATCAGACGCGAGCGCTGCTCAGTGACCTCCTGCTGCTCATGGGGAGCGCCTTCTACGCGCGTGCGAACCCCGTCGAAGCGGGTCTGCGGGATGCCCACGCGATCTGCGCTTCGCTCGAGAAATGGCGAGGGCTGCAAGAGGGCGCAGGCCGCGTGAGGCTGGGACTCGATCCGCAACTGCCGTCCTTCTAGACGCCCTACCGGAGAGGCGCAGCCGCAGCGCGGTTTCACAAGCGAGCCAGAACTCATGCCTGTCGTCGCCCATCGTTTCGCCCCACAGCTTGGGATAGATGTTGAGGGTGGGCCAATCTTCGGCCGGGACGACCTGAGCGGTGAAGTCGCGCCCGTGTTCGATATGGGGAACAGTAGTCCCGTCGTGGAAACCTCTTCGCTCAAGGAATCGGGATCATGCCAGCCCAGATCAGCGCCGCCAGCTCGGATACTCGGCAGGTAGCCAGGCACTGCCTGATCGGAGGGTTCGGGGCATCAAAAGATGATGCTGACCGCTCCGTGCCAGGAGAGGGCTTCCAGATCCAGCACGGCGCGACGATAGGCGATTCGCAACTCCCCATCGTCTCGCCGCAGGATGTAGTGGACGCGGCCGACGTAAGGCGCTCCTTCGCCGCTGCGGAACCGGTAGACCATGACGTTTGCTGTGACCGACAGTTCGCCGTCTCTGGTTTCGGCAACCCGCACGTTGGAAACAAACCGGCGGGTACGCGACCACGGATACTCGCGGTGAGCATGACGGCTGTTCAACCGCACCGCCCGGGCGCGCAGACGGGTGATGTCGTCGTCTATGAACACCAGATCGCGTTTCGGGTCGCCTTCCGGCAAATCGGTGGTGGGCACCACGTAGCGGCCATCTTCGGTAAACAAACCAACCCAATCGTCCAGGCGCCAATCATCGAGGAGCTCCGCCTCTTTGAACAGGAAGTCTTCCACCAATTCGCGCAGCGAGGGCGTGTGAGCGGTTGTCATCGTTGCACTTGTCCAACGGGCCCTGAACGTAGGGCTGTCAGTCGTCCGTTGCCAGCACGGCTTCTGCTTTCAGAGGCTGGCCGTCCTGAACATTGGCGTGGCTCAAGCCTTGCATGTGGGCGTGCCATTGCCGCCAAAATCCGCGCATCTGCAGTTCGTCCGATGTTCCCGGCTCGGGGTTCAGCATACCCCTGGAGAGGTCGGACCACTCGAGCTCGGTGGCACGGTAGCCGGCCTGGCATGATTCCAGCGCTTCCACGTCATCGGGGGTGGCGAAACCGCTCGGCCCGAGGAAGGTCAGGAAGCTGTCCAACCGGGTGGTCAGCATGGCCTCCGATTCTACCTTCGGGGCCAGGTGCCAGGCGGTCACCTCCATGCGGTCGGGGGCCAGGGGTTCGAAGTACCTGATAGTGATGGCTACAAAGTCGTTGATGACCAGATTGGGATAGATGAGCAGGTTTCGAGAGGTGTCGGCCATCTGGTAGGCGCGCTCTTCCCCGTACTTCTCCACCAATCGCCGGCGGACTTGCGCGATGGGCTCTCTGGCTTCCTCGCCGAACAGCGGGTGCCAGCGCGCGATGGGGCGGCCGTTGCGGGCGATGTTCACCGCCACGCAGTGTCCGTTGCCCAAGGCTCTCGCCACACCGGGAGGACGTGCAGCCAGTGTTTCTCCGCTGTCGTCGGTTCCCAGGCTGCTGATGTAGTCGAGGTATGTCTGGTGCGTCGGCACCAGATGGTACCCGTCGAAGCTGTTTTCCCCCAGCAACTTCCAGTTGGCCTTGATCGTGTACTTGTTGGAACCAGCGACCACTCGCATCCCTTCGTCGACCTGGTCCTCGATCAGGTCAAGGTATTCCCTGGCCCCTCCGAGGTAGGTGATCAGGTCGTCGGCGTCGGGGTTGAAGCTCACGAAGATAAAGCCGCGATAGCTTTCGACCCTGGGCGGCTGCTTCAGGCCCAGTTCGCTGCGGTCGAACGCGGGGCCGTAGGCGTCTTCGCCGGGCACGCCGATCAGCTCTCCGCGGGTGTTGAACGTCCAGGCGTGATAGAAGCACTGCAGGACCTCGGCGTTTCCCATGTCGCGGCGGCAGATCAAGGCGCCCCGGTGAGGGCAGGTGTTGAGGAATACTCGGACCTGGCAGTCCTTGCCACGAGCGAAGAAGAGCGGCCGTCCCGCCACCGTGCGGCGGCGATAGTCTCCGGGTTCCTCCACTTCCGACTCGTGCCCCAGGTAGATCCAGCAGCGGTTGAAGATCAGCTCGCGTTCCCGCTGGAATAACTCGTCGGAGGTCATGGCCGACCGGTGTACCCGGAAGATTCCTCTCTCGCGGTCGTCGATGATCAGGTTTCTGATCTCCATAGCTCCACCCGTAGCTCCGGCAACGGCTCGAATCTGCTGCGCGCCGGGGCTCTTCACAAGGCTGTCAGCAAGTAGGGTACGAGCTTAACAGACTCGACCTCCCACAGCGTGGCACCTGTACATGACTATCAGGGAGTACCGGGCAGCGAGGCGGTGGAGCAACTCCAGATCGGTGACTGTCCCGTCCCGCCGCGCGGGCGCACCGGCTGGTCGATGCGGAAGCCGCCAGCGGCAGGGCAGGGAGGGACCGGACCAGAGCGTCAGCAGCCAGGCATCGAACGGGCTGGAGGCGCCCAACGTTAAGGGCACCCGGGTGGCCAGGTAGATGAAGGCGAGCGACATCAAGAGCGTCCAGATCGGATCCCGGACCGGTTCGAACGGGCCGATCGCGGCTTGCGCTGCCGCTTCGAGAGCACCCAGAGACTGTTCGGGTTCAAGAGCGCCCAGGGCCTGTTCACACTACTTGCGCGGGCGTTGCGGGTGTTCGCGCGGTAGTGCTGTGGAGAATTTTTTTGTTCCGGCTCGAAAACATGCGATGCCCAGTGTTTTACGGGAGATCGTGCGTTCAGGATGGTTAGGATTGGTTGGCGTTGGTCAGTCTGGGTAGGTCTCGGAAAGTTCCCGGTCACTTTGGAACAGGCCGGGGCTCCAGGTTGGGGAAGGCTGGGGGCGGGCATGACGAGGCTCGCTTCGTGCTCGGAGATGATAAGTACAAACGTACTGCGATGAACGCCGGCAGTCAAGCGCTTGGCCGAGGCTTCACTGTTGCGCAGGCGACACCTTCGTTTTGCGTGAACAAGCTCTAGATGCAGTTGCCGCAACGCCTGGACCCAAAGGTCGTCTTTGATCAGAAATCGCTGACCCATGAGCAGAGCGGTCGGCAGGCCCGCGTCGACTCGGCTACGGGCAAGATTGCACGGCAGGTGAGTCTTGCCGATCCCGGCCTCGCCCTTCAAAAGGGAGGACGTTGCCGTTGATTAGGGGTTCCGCCTCCTGAAGTTGCTCGAGCGCGAGACCCAGGACGCCCTGAAGCCTGAAGATCCTTTTCTTCCTGTTCCTCGTATGGATTCCGCCGATGGCGGTGCATGCTCTCAGCAGAGTGCCGGTCGGGATTCCTTGACTTTAGGGAGTTTGGTGGAGCTGGGGGGACTCGAACCCCCGGCCTTTTGACTGCCAGTCAAACGCTCTCCCAGCTGAGCTACAGCCCCACGCGACGCGGCTTTGCGCTGACTCGATAGTAACCAGACCGCCGGTGTTGCGCCAGTGATCCGGCTGCGCGCTATCGCCGTGAAGCGGAGCCCGGATCGCTCTGGCGATCGAGGGGCGGGACGCTTTACGCTTGGCTAATCGGGGTGACAAACTCCGTTTGCGGGCGGGGAGACGACCGGCATAGATTTGGATGCTAGGCAGCACCAAGGCCGAGCGGTCGGACTCAGCGCCGGCGGGGGGAACGAGACGCAGCATGATCGAATATCTGCGCGCGCAGTGGGAAGAGCGGCCGATCCTGGTGATCGTTGCGGTGACCGCGCCGATCGCGTTTGTGATCACGTTCCTGGCGATTCTGGCCGCGAACGGCGGCGGGGGCGGCGGAGGCGAGATTGTCTCGTTGCAGGAGCAGCAGTCCCAAGCGCAAGCGGATGTGGTCGTGCTCCAGCAACAGGAGCAGCAGCAGACTCCGGTCGTGCAAGTGCGCACGACGGGCGCTGGCCAGGATGAGCAGCAGAGCAGCGCCGAGACGACGACGCAACCAGCTCAGCCCGCGCGTCCGGCGGAGGCGGCTGAGTCCAGTACGGATGCGGGCGGTGAGCAAGCTCAAACGCCCGCGCCAGTGGAGGCGGCTGAGGAGCAGGCGGTTGCCGAGGAAGAGACTCTGCCGGCGCTGGAGGATGTGCTGGTTGAGCAAATTGACCGGTCGTCGCTGAAGTACGGCGGCAGCGGCGAAGAGGGCGCGATTCTGCCGATTGACAACGGAGTGGTTCCCTCCAGCGGTCCTCGCTTTGCGACCTCTTGGGAACTGATGGTGCCATCGGCGCGAATCTATGCCTCAATCAAGAAGGTTGGGCGGACGCCGAACGGGGCGATGGGCGCGCCCGACAATCCCGACGTGATTGGCTGGCTCGACAGCAGCGCCGAGCCCGGAGAGGCGGGCAACGCCCTGATGGTGGGCCACCGCGACTACACCGACATCAACGGCAAGGTGGGCTACGGCGTCTGCTGGGAATTGGACAAGTCGAGTCTCGGCGACGCGATCATTGTGATTGACACGGACAACGCAGTCGCGTACGTGTACGAGGTCATCGAGAAGGTCACGGTCGACCCAACCGATCCGGACGCGCTTAGCTACCTGCGCCAGACTGAGGAGCCGGTGGTCACGCTGATCACGTGCAACGGCTCGTTTGACGTGGAAACGCACACCTACTCGCACCGCTTGGTGCTGGTCGGTTTGCTGCGCCATATGACCCGAGTCTGAGTGTTACCAGTACTGACGGCGCTTGCCGCGCTTGCCGTCTCTGCGCCACTCTGCCGGATTGGCGGCGCGCTCCACGGCGACGGCGCAGACCTTGAACTCGGGGATGCGGGCCTGCTCGTCGTAGACGTTATTCGTGAGCCAGTTCGCAGCAGAGTCTTGCAGCCGGACGAACGGGACGAAGATCGAGCCTTCGGCGACATCCTCGGTGACGAAGCTGACGCCCTCGATCCGGCCTCGGCGTGAGGCGACGAATACCGCTTCGCCGTCGCTCACTTCCATCCGCGCCGCGTCATTGGGATGAATCGCGACGCGCAGTTCCGGCCAGGAATCGACTAGACCGTCAACGCGGCGGGTCATCGTGCCGCCGTGCCAGTGGTAGAGCACGCGGCCGGTGTTCAGAATCAGGGGGTAGCGCTCGTCGGGCGACTCCTCGGAGGGCGCGGTCTGGCGCACCGGCACGAACTTGCCCAGCCCGCGCGGGAAGTCGGTTTGATAGAGCCGCTCGGTGCCCGGGTGCGACGGTTCGGGGCAGGGCCACTGGATGCCGCCCTCGTGGTCCAACCGCGCATGTGAAAGTCCGGCCATGATCGGCGTCAGGGAGGCGAGCTCGTCGAACACGGAGGCCGCAGAGCCATGCTCGAATCCGGCTGGTGAGAGCCCCAGCCGCGCTGCGGTGCGGCGCGCAATCTCCTGGACGATCTCCCAGTCCGCTCGCGCTTGTCCGACCGGCGGGATCACCTGGCGGACGCGCTGCACGCGGCGCTCGGAGTTGGTGAAGCTGCCTTCCTTCTCGGCGAACGAGGCGGCGGGCAGGACGACATCGGCGAGTTCGGCGGTCTCGTGCATGAAGATGTCCTGCACGACCAGGAAGTCGAGCCGCTCGAAGGCTTCGCGGGCGTGGGCGAGATTGGGTTCGGTCAGGAGCGGGTTCTCGCCCACGATGTACATACAGCGGATGCCGCCGGCCGGATCGAGGATGTTCTCAACCATGTCGGTCGCGCGCAGTCCCTCGGCGCTGGGCAGGTCTGCGTTCCAGACGCCGTTGAACTTGGCCAGCACCTCGGGCGTGTAGCGCTGGTAGCCCGGGAGCGCGTCGGGGACGCAGCCGGCGTCGCCGGCACCCTGGACGTTGTTCTGTCCGCGCAGGGGCGAGACGCCGTTGCCGACGCGACCGACTTGTCCGGTGAGCAGGGCGAGATTGAGCAGCGCGGTCGCGTTGGCCGTGCCGTTGGTGTGTTGAGTGACGCCCATGCCCCAGATCAGACAGGAACCGCCGGGACCTTCGGCTGTCGGATTGGGCTGGGCGTAGGTTCGGGCTGCGCGAATTAGGAGTTCGGCGGGTACTCCCGATAGCTCTTCGACGCGCTCAGGCGTGTACTCGTCCAGCTCGGCTCGCCAGTCTTCGTAGCCCTCGGTGCGGTCGGCGATGAACGCCTCGTCCGCCAGACCCTCGTCCAGGATCACCTTGGCCATGCCGTTGAGCACGGCCACATCGGTACCCGGATACTGGCGCAGCCAGAGGTCGGTGTGGTCGCAGAGCTCGATCCGCTTGGGATTGAGCACGATCAAGGACGCGCCACGATCGACGATCGCCGAGCGCATCCGGCTCGCAGCGACAGGATGATTGGAGGACGGGTCGGCGCCCACGACCATCAGGCAGTCAGCCGCCTCGTAGTCGGAGTAGGAGTTGGAGGTTGCGCCGGAACCGAGCTGCGCCAGCATCGCCTCGACTGAGGGAGAGTGGCAGAGGCGGGTGCAGTGATCGACGTTGTTGGTACCCATTACGGCGCGGGTGAACTTTTGCAGGAGGTAGTTGTCTTCGTTCGTCGCTTTAG
This sequence comes from Dehalococcoidia bacterium, assembly GCA_963555985.3. Lineage (GTDB taxonomy): Bacteria > Chloroflexota > Dehalococcoidia > Bin125 > Bin125. Next base: position 2,230,710 of record OY820591.1, on the reverse strand, counting down.
CGGAGGAGAACGCGCCGAACGCGCCGCGATGCTCGGCGAACTTCTCGGCGACGAGCTCAAGCGCTTCCTCCCAGCTGGCCGGTTCCAGACCGCTCGCGCGACGGATCAGCGGCTGGGTCAAGCGATCGGGATGATTGACGAAGGCCGTACCGAAGCGTCCCTTGACGCAGAGCAGCCCCTTAGAGGAGCGGTTGTTGGGGTCGTCGTCAACGTGAGTCAGGGTCCCGTTCTCGGCGGTGATGCGGATGCCGCAGCCGACGCCGCAGTAGGGGCAGACGGTAGAGACGGTGCGCGTGCCCGCAGCGGCGCGCTTGGGTATCAGCGCCTCGGTGGGACAGGCGGCGACGCAGGAACCGCAGGAGGTGCAGGTCGATTCGCCGAGCGGCTCGTCGTTGAAGGCGGCGATGCGAGCCGCCTTGCCTGCGCCGGCGATGCCGATCGCGCCGATGTGCTGTCGATCCGAACAGGCCGAAACACAGCGTCCGCAGAGGATGCAGTCGGTCGCGTCGAAGCGGTAGAAGGGGTTGCTGTCGTCGGCGTGATCGTGGACGCGGGCTGCCCAGCGGCTGGGGCTGGCATGGTGCGTCGTGGCGTGGTGGTTGAGTTCGGTCTGCGCGTCAGCGCGACCGTTGGACGTGTCGCGCATCGCCAGCGTGAGCTCGAGGATGCCCTTGCGCGCCGTCGTCGCTGCTTCGGAGTTCGTGCGGATCGCTTGACCGTTCGCCACGGGCGTGTGACACGCGGCCGGAAGTCCGCGACCGCCTTCGATCTCCACGAGGCAGGTGCGGCACGCGCCCAGGGCGGGGCCGTCGTCGTCTTTGCAGAGGTGGGGCAGATCGATCCCGGCGGAGAGGACGGCGTCGAGGATCGTTGCGCCGGCAGGCGCTTCGAGCAGCTGTCCGTCGATGGTGACCGAAACGGTGTCTGTCATGGTCGCCCCCTCTCGCAGATGGTACCGAAGAGCGGCGCAAGAAGATTCCGCGCCTATCATGCCCGCCGAACCAGGAGGATCGCCCATGCCGCGCCTGAGCCGCCGCTCCCTGCTCCAGACCGCTGCGCGTCTCGGCGTCGGCGCGGCATTGGCGGCGCTCGGTCTCGGCAGCAAGCGCAGCAGCGCGCAAGAAGAGTCGGAGGGGCCCTACTTTCGAGAGTCAGCGTCCAAGTTGACGCTGGGCAATCGGTTTTACGAGGTGGATTTCGATCGCCGAAACGGGGCGATCACGCGGATCTTCGATAAACGCGGCGGCGGCGTGGTGTCGGAGGGGAACGCGGGCGGATCGTTGTGGGCCATTGGACGACACCGGGATGGATGGTCACAGGATCCTAATTCAGAAGGATATGCGCTCGTTGCGTTTTCTCATGAAGTGCCGCGACGCCGCTTCCGTTATGAGTGGCTGCTCGACCTACGCACTCTTCGGATGCATTACGAATTAGACAACGGTCGATTTCAGACTGACGTTACGGTGGAGGCGCGTGCCACGAACAGCCCCTGGTTCGATTTGACGGCCGCAGTCGATCACATGTCCGGCCCCGATATCGATTGGTTCAGTTTTCCTCATAGCTTGACGTTTGACTACCATCGCGCGCAGCGGGCGTTCGCGCCGGCTTTGCCAGGGGTGATGTTTAATCGAATGTTCTTCGAAGAGCCACGTGGGTACCATGCCCAGTATCCGAGTGGCTCCGCCTTCATCGATCTTACGTGGCTCGACTTCGGCGGCCCAACAATGGCGTGGTACGCCGTACATGGGCCATCGATCTACTGGCCGGCCCAGATTGGGTTCAACCGCTACGGCGACGAAGGTCAACTCAACCATGTGATCGCGACTGGCCTCGCGGCGGGGCAACGATTGGAGACACCGACCCAACGGTGCGTCCTGAGCGACCAACCGTTGGAGCTCATGTCCCGCGTGCGCGATCACAATCGCTACCCAGAGTACCCGTCAATCAGGCAGAAGTTGGGCGATGTTAGTCAAGCCGCTCTCGCGGCGGCGCGGTTGAGCGCATCGCCACGTTATTTCGGCGCGATGGACTTTCACCAGTTCGGAGAGTGGTTGAACGGCATCGAACCGCCACTCATCATCTGGCTGACAAACTACATGGAGCAAGGTTGGATAAGGGACCAACCGGACGTTTGGCCTCCTGCAGAAGAACTTGGTGGTGTCGAGGGCTATTGGGCGGCGATGTCGTCAGTCCAGAGAAATGGAACGCTGGTTCAGACGTTCGTCGACCCACCATGGTGGGCACCCACTTCGTACACCGGAGCGGTATACCTTGATACGAGCGGCAGCCTTGATGATCTGGCAGTCCGAGATCAGATTGGCACCCCGTACCGTTTGTCCTGGCCAGTAGACGGCAGAGGCGATTGGCAGGAAGGCGTCTACGTATCGCTGTATGACCCACGAGTGATCGAGGGGTCTGACCTTGCGATGCGAGGCCACGAGCTAGCCAATAGTGACTTAGTGTATTGGGACGTTGTTGGTAATGTGTGGCGAGTTTTCGACTATCACCCGGATGCTCCCAGTCCTATGACACGTCATCACAGTTGGGTTGACTACGCCCGTCGCTGGAAACACCTTCGGCTGGGAGGCGAGGGCGGTTGGGATCGACTCGCCGAGACATTCTCGTTCTTTCAGTGGCAGGTCCATGACCACATAGGCTTCGACACGTATTCGGGTGCGTGGGGCATCGACACCTGGTCCACATTTCCTGCTAGCGCGGCCTTGTTACGCGACAAAGTGGTTCAGTGGGATGGACCGTTCCGCTACCACAGAGATGAGATTCCGGCTTTCACAGAGGCGACCGGTCTTGGCATTGACGCGCTGTTTTATCTCAGACACCAACTGGCGATGGGGCATGGTTTGCATTTGCATGGATTCGAGCCGCAAGAAGAGATTGATCTGTTCGCCTCGTTCGCTCATCACGTGTGCTCTCAGTATGCCGATGAGCTGTTGACCGTATTCAACAGGAACGGAAATGTCTCAACGAGTGGTTTCGGGGCCTATACGGTAACGGCAGAATGGGCCGTGGAAGAGGCGATTAAGGTAGGTCGTCACACATTAGCGCCGGGCGGAGTAATCGCCGCTGCGCAAGACGGATCACGTACGGGCGGGGTTTTCCGCGCATACAACGGGCAAGCTCTCAGTGAGGGAGAGCACTATCTGATCGAGCAGCGCGAATCCCAGGGCCTCATTCTGCGTCAGCCTTCAGGAACTGATACTCCCATCTCCCTGCGCGCACTCGATCAGTTCAGCCCGCGTGTTCATCTGACCGCCTTTAACCGCCACGACGAACCGCTCGGCAGTTCTTCGGTCGGCGTGCGCGACGATACCGTCCGTTTTCACTACGGGCGCATCAGTGCCACCACCGACGAGCGCAGTGGCTTCCAAGCCTCTGTCAGTTTGGGCGAAACCAACGCGGAGAACGGCGTGCGCGAGGTAGACCTGGGTTGGACGACCACCGAAGCCGTCGTACGAGATGGACGCCCCTGCCGCCGAGAGATAGAGATGACCTCTACCGAAACGCAACACGGCTATATCGCATTTGAAGTCACGCGCGATCTATTCATGGGGAAAGGTGAGGCGGACTGCGTGGTTGAGGTCGACTGGTACGACGGAAGTGACATGAGAGACTTCTGGGTGCACTTGGTGTTCGATGGTGCCGCGTTCGATCATGAGGAGGGGTTCGCCCACGTTTCATCAGGTGCCGCTCCACCAAACAATGACCAGCAGTGGAAGACGGAGCGATTCCACTTGCCGAAAGCCGTCTTCCGTGGCAGGGTCTGGAACTCTGGCGCCGATATCGCTTTGGTCATCCCGCGTGGCGTCTGCATCGGCAAAGTGACCGTCACCAATGCCGACGAGCTCGAACGCCGCAGCGTCGCCTACTACACCATCCACGACCCGACCCAAGGTGAAACCTTGACCCAGGGACTCCACCTCCGAGGCTGGACCGACGCCACCCAACCGATCGCCGAGCTCGACCTCGACGGTCTCCAGGCCATCTACGCCTGGGATGCGACGTCCGAGTCGTGGCTGTCGTACTCGCCCGATATGTCTGCCCGGTTCAACACCCTCGACACGCTCGAACAGGGCCGCGCCTACTACGTTCGCGTGCGCAACGGGGAGACGCTGCACTGGCCCGACGCCCCCTACGGCGGCGTGGGATATCACCTGCAACCGGGACGCAACCTTGTCTGTTGGCTTGGGACGCCGGACAAACGGCTCACCGACGCCATCGCCCCGCTGCGCGGGATGAAGGCGGAGCCGCTCGTCTCGGTGAAGCTGAACGGCCGGACATACGACGTGGAAGAGTCGCGCTCCGCAACTGAGCCGCTCGTCTACGGCCAGGCCCTCTGGGTCGAGATCGACGCGGTCGGGCCGACGCGCTGGTTGCAGTTCTAGCGCATATCTGGTGGTTGGGGGCTACCTGAGCGAGCCGCCGAATTGATGCTGGGCTGAGGTGATCGGATTGGGGGCCATCTGTCCGAGCCCGCAGAGCGAACCAGCCGTGATCAGCGGGATCAGTTCCTCCACATCGGCCCAATCCCCGTTGGCGAGCGCGGCGGCCATTCGCCCCGATCCTTCGCGGCAGGGCGTGCACTTGCCGCAGGATTCGTTCGCGTTGTACTCCGCCCAGACCGCCAGCGCGCGCTCGATCCCGAACGATTCGGGGATGCCGATGATCCCGCCCGCGCCGAGGACCGCGCCGTGACCATCAAGGGAGCCAGGCGCGATCGGCGTATCAAAGTGCTCTGGGGCGAGAAATCCTCCCGATGGTCCGCCGATGGCGACCCCGGCGAGTGTCTCGGTCGGCTCAGCGAGCTCGATGATCTCCGATACCGGCGTGCCAAGCGGGAGTTCGATCCAGCCGCGATTGGCGAACGCGCCGCTCAACGACAGCAACTTCGTCCCCGGCGCGTCGCTCATGCCGACCTCGCGAAACCAATCTGAGCCGAACTCGAAAATGTCGGGCAGGTTGGCCAGCGTCTCGACGTTGTTGATCACCGTCGGACGCCCCCAGAGTCCGCGCTCGGTCGGGAACGGCGGCTTGAGCCGAGGAACGGCGCGCCGTCCTTCGATCGATTCGAGGATCACCGATTCCTCGCCGCAGACGTAACCGCCGGCCCCGCGACGAATCTCGATCTTCAGTCCGTCGAGCAGCCCTGCAACCCGGGCTTCGGCGATGGCGGAAGCCATCGCCTGCGCTGAGCGATCGGCCATGCCGTTGATGTAGAGATAGGTCTGCTCTGCGCCGATGGCATAGCAGCAGATGCGGATGCCCTCGAGCAGCCGTTGCGGATCGCGCTCCATCAGCACCCGGTCCTTGAAGATGCCTGGTTCACCCTCTTCGGCGTTGATCACCAAGAGGGGGCGTCCATTGCGAGCCGCTGCCTCGATTGCGCCGCGCCACTTCAGATGTACCGGGAAATAGGCCCCTCCTCGTCCTCTCAGACTCGATGCTTCAACGAGGTTCACCACTGCTGCCGGCGAGATCGACGCAGCGGCCTCCCAGCCGCTCCACTTGGGCGAAGCTCCGGTGCGAATACTGGTGAGCCTAGAGAGACCGCCCCCGATCTGATTCCTCGCCGCCTGCCACACGTCTGCGTCGACCAACGCTTCAACGTGGCCCGCGCCTGCCGCTGAGACCGGGCCGCGCTCCGCCGCCGCGCAGAGGAACATGCACTCGTGCGCTTCGCCACTCGGCTCTGCACCCCCGCCGGCGATCTGACAGGACAGGCCCCGACAGATGCGAAGCGAATCTGAAGCCAGCGGGGACCAGCGGAACTCCGTGTAGCTGGTGGCGACCGCGAACAGCTCCGCTCGGGGCATATGCACCCATTGCGCGACCTGCTCCAGCGCCGCGTGATCGAGGTAGCCGTACACCTCATCAACGATGTGCAGCGCGGGCAGCGCCTGCGTCCGCTGACGCGGGAGCGCGGTCAGCGCTTGTTGAAGTTCGCTCAGTAGCGCCTCGGTTGCCGTCTCTGTCGCCACCGCGGAATCCTCCCTGCCGCCCGGTCAGACGCGCTGGATACCATTCTAGATACCACCTTGCAGGCAGCCGAACGATGGGGAAGCGTGTGATGAGCGACCAGTCCGAACTTCCTCGTTCCTACGCGGAGGCGCACTACCGCCAGCGCCCGGCAACCCAATACGGTCCCTCTGCCACCTTCCTCGGCGTCCCCGCCGCGAGTCTTCGCGAGCCGGACTCGCTCGCCGGCGCGCAAGCCGTGATCGTCGGCGCGCCGTTCGACGCGGGTACGAGCTGGCGCCCCGGCGCTCGTTTCGGACCGCAGGCGATTCGTTCCACCGACTACCTCCCGCAGAGCGGGTACCGGCCGCATCTCAGGCTCCGTGTCGATCCGCTGGGCGAGTTGGGTGTCGTCGATGTCGGCGATGTGCGTATGCCCCAACTCGACAGCGAGGGCGGACTGGGGCGGCTGATGGAGGCGTGCCGCACGGTCGCGGCCGCCGGCGCAATTCCGGTGGTGCTCGGCGGCGATCACACGATCACCTATGCAACCGCGCAGGGCGTGGCGCAACACCACGGTTTTGGCCGTGTATCGCTGATTCACTTCGACGCTCACGCCGACACCGGCGATTCCGACGGCGGCCTGTGGGGGCACGGTACCCCGATGCGGCGACTGATCATGAGCGGCGCGATCCGCGGCGATCGTTTTCTCCAGATCGGGCTGCGAGGCTATTGGCCCGATCCGCCGATCCTGGAGTGGATGGCCGACCAACGGATGCGCTGGTACGAGATGACCGAAGTCGTCGAGCGCGGCCTGGACGCTTGCCTCACGGAGGCGCTAGAGCGTGCCGCCGACGATTGTGACGGCGTCTTCCTCTCGGTGGATGTCGATGTGGTCGATCCGGGCATGGCGCCCGGCACGGGCACGCCCGAGTCGGGCGGTCTGACCTCGCGCCAGTTGCTGGATGCAGTGCGCCGGATCGGCATGGAGAGCAAGCTGCTGGGCATGGATGTGGTCGAAGTCGCGCCGCCCTACGATCAGTCGGAGGTGACGGCGCTGCTGGCGAACCGCGTCGTGCTCGAGACACTGTCCGGCGTCGCTGTATCGAGACGGGGTAGCTGATCATGGTCACGACCCAACGCAAGCCAAGCGGAGTTGCCGGCACCGCCGAGGAGACAGAGAGGCCGACCCGACCGGTCGGGCCGATTGTGTTGCAGCTACCGCCGGAATGGCGACTGACGGATGATGCGTTTGACCGGCTCGGTGCGTGCAACGACGCCCTGGACCTCGAACGCTCAGCGAATGGAGAGCTCATCATCTCACCTCCTCCGACTGGCAAAGGTCCGGATCTGGCTGCCCGAGCGATCGCCGCGCTCGTGAATTGGATTGACGCTGGCGGGGGCGGACGAGCACGAGACGGTACCGGCGGATTCCGGATGGGTGAACGCCCGGAAACTGGCGAGGAAGACAGCAGCAAGTTCGAGTTGCGAGCGCCGGATCTCTCTTGGATCAGCGGCGCGCAGCTCGACGCGATGGACGAAGATTACGACGCGGGCTATCCCCACCTCGCACCTGCCTTCATGGTTGAGATCATCTCAAGTTCCCAGACGCTCGCCTCCCAACAGCGCAAGATGGTGATGTGGATGAGCTACGGCGTCCAGCTCGGCTGGCTGATCGATCCGAAGCGCGAGTTGGTCTGGATCTATCGAGCCGGACAGGACGAGCCGGACTTCCTCGAACGCCCGGACACGCTCTCGGGTGAGGATGTGCTGCAAGGCTTCACCCTCGACTGCTCGCTGATCTGGAGCTAGTCGGCCAGCCGGCGGTGGGCGGTTACGCTACGCGCATGAGCAACACTCCTCTCAAATTCGGCGTCCTCCAATTCTTCTCCTGGCCCGGACGCCGCGTACCCCTCCCTACCGTCTACGAGCGTGCGCTCAACCGGATCGACATCATGGAGGAGACCGGCTACGACTGTGTTTGGCTGGCCGAGCATCATTTCTCCACCTACTCCGTCTGTCCCTCCGTGCATCTGATGGGGATGCACGTGGCAGGGCGGACGGAGCGGCTGCGAATCGGCACGGCGGTCACGCTGGCGGCCTTCTACCACCCGCTGCGAATCGCAGAGGAAGTCGCTCTGCTCGACATCCTCTCCGGGGGACGGGTGAACTGGGGCGCGGGGCGCGGTTTCGACCGGACTGAGTTTCGCGCCTTTGGCGTGGATATCGAGGAATCGTATCCACGTTTTCGCGAGTCGGTGCAGGTCGTGCTTGAGGCCTGGCGCCAGGAACGGATCACTTGGCACGGCAACTACTACGACTTCGACGAGATCGAAGTCCTGCCCAAGCCCTACCAACAGCCGACGCCGCCGTTCTGGGTGGCAGCCGGCGGTCCCGATGCGATTGGCTGGGCGGCGAAGCAGGGCTATTCGATCCTGCTCGGGCCGCACACGACGACCGCGGAGCTCGGCGAGCAACGCCGGAGTTACTTCGAGGGCCTGCGCAAGCATGGCCACAACACCGAGAACCGCGTCATGCCGATGGCGCGCCTGATCGCGGTCGCCGAGACCGACGCGGAGGCAGAGCAGATTGCGCGCAACGGCGCTCAGTGGACGATCGGCTCCTACGCCAACGAGAAGGTCAGCGGCAATTCGAGCCCAATTCGGCAACTCTCCGACGACGCCCGGATCGACCGCTACGCGAACGAGGTCGTGATCCACGGTTCCGCCAGCAAAGTCGCCGACAAGGTGCTCGAACTGCAGGAGACCATCGGCCTCGACTATCTGATGTGCGCCCCCTTCAGCCACGACTCCTTCCTCCGCTTTACCAACGACGTCATGCCCCGCCTGACCTAAAGGGCAAGAGGAGATCACGATGAGCTACGAGTTGATCACCGTCGAACGCACGGGAAACCAGGACGGCATCATCTGGCTGGAGCTAAACCGGCCGGAGAAGCTGAACGCGCTCACGTTCCCATTGCTCGCCGAGATGTACGACGCGCTCACCAGGATCCGCATGGACCGCACCGCGCGCGTGCTCGTGATCACCGGCAAGGGCCGCGGCTTCTGCGCCGGCATGGACGCTGGAGGCGGCGGAGACGGACGAGGCACCGACTTCTGGGACGACAACCCCGACCCGCTCTTGGGTGCGCCCGACTCCCCGAACTACACCGACAACGAAGGCCAGCGCCTCAACTTCCGCTACGAGACTAAGACCTTTGCCGAACTCCGCCGCCTCGACATCCCCGTCATCGCCGGCGTGAACGGCCCCTGCGTCGGCGCCGGATTCGACATGGCCTGCCTCTGCGACCTGCTCGTCGCCTCGACCAACGCCCGCTACCAGGTCGCATACGTCAAGCGCGGCCTCTACGCCGACCTCGGCGGTTTCTGGGCGATCCCCAAGATCATCGGCTGGCGCAAGGCCATGGAGATGATGTTCACCGGTCGCTTTATGTCGGCGCAGGAGGGCCACGAAGCTGGCCTCAGCAACTACCTGTTCGAGCCGGAAGAGTTCCGCGAGAAGCTGCTCGAATTCGCCCAGGAGGTCGAGAACGGTCCCCCAGTCGGCCAGAAGGTCGGCAAATTGATGGCCTATCGCACCGCCTACCTCGACTACGAATCCGCCCTCGAACTCTCCGGCGGCGTGCTGCCGCTGGTGACCGGCTCCTTCGACAGAATCGAAGGCGGCATGTCCTTCCGCGAACGCCGCGAACCCAAGTTCACTGGCTTCTAAGCTCTCTTCTCCGAGAGTCAATTTCCGCGCCCTCTGGGAGAGAGCCTGCCCCGCACCTGATGCGGGGGGTTAGGGTGAGGGCCAGAAATCCCCTCTCCCTGAGGGAGAGGGATAGGGTGAGGGCTCCAACTGATGTGCCGCTCAATCAAGCGTCTACGCCAACCGGAAGGTTCCGCCGGCGCCGTCGAGATCGCCGAGGCCGCGCGGCAATACGTGCGCAAGGTGAGCGGTATGCAGCGTCCCTCAGCGAAGAACGAAGCGGCGTTTGAGCAGGCGATCGACGAGATCGCCTTCGCCACTGCGCGGCTGCTCAATCGTCTGCCTCCTCTGCAACAGCGCTCACCGACGCCGGACGTATCCTCAACCCATCCCGTCCGGCAGATTCACGCAAGGCGATCACGACGATGACCGACTTCTCACTGACCGAAGCCGACCGCATGGTGCAGCGCACCGCGCACGAGTTCGCAGCCAACGAGGTGCGCCCGGTGGCGATGGAGTACGACGAACGCAACGAGTACGCCTGGGACGTCGCCGAGAAAGCGGCCGAGATCGGACTCACCGGCGTCGCCCTCGGAGGTCAGGCGGCCGAACCGGGCATCACCGCGATGATCACGGCGGAAGAGCTGTCCTGGGGTTGCGCGGGTATTGCATTGGGAACGCAGGTGAGCGGTCTGGCCGCAACTGCGATCTCGGTGATCGGCACGCCCGAGCAGGCCGACCGCTGGCTCCCCGAATGCACCTCCGAGGACGGCAAGCTGCGCCTGGGCGCACTCGCGCTGACCGAACCTGACGCCGGCTCCGACGCGGGCATGATCAAGACGCGCGCCGTCCGCGACGGCGACGAATACGTCATCAACGGAACCAAGCGCTTCATCACCGGTGGCGGCATCGCCGACCTCACCGTCGTCTTCGCGCGCGAGTCGGACTCCGAGGGTTGGCGCGATGTTTCCGCCTTCGTCGTCCCCAACGACGCGCCCGGATTCAGCCAGATCAAGAAGTGGGACAAGATGGGTATTCGCGCTTCCCACACCGCGGATCTCGCCTTCGACGATGTTCGCATTCCGCTCGAAAACCGCCTCGGCGATCCCGATCCCGACTTCCGCTCCGGCGGTCGCGGAGCGCTGGGAACGCTGGCCGCCACGCGCCCCTGGATCGGCGCGTTCGCCGTCGGCCTCGCTCGCGCCGCCTTCGAATACGCCGCCGACTACGCCCGCGAGCGCAAGACCATGAGCCGTCCCCTGATCGAGCACCAGGGCGTCGGCTTCATGCTCGCCGACATGGACATCGCCATCGACGCCGCCCGTCTGCTCACCTGGCGAGCCGGCGAAATGGCCGCCGCCGGAGAACCCTTCAACCTTGAGGAAGCCAGCAAGGCGAAGACATTCGCCTCAGACGCGGCAATGAAGATCACCACCGATGCCGTCCAGGTCTGCGGAGGCGTGGGCTTTATGAAAGACCTCCCCCTCGAAAAGTGGATGCGAGACGCCAAGATCTTCCAGATCTTCGAGGGCGCAAACCAAATCCAGCGAATGGTCATCGCCCGAAACATCCAGGGCCGCTATTTCAGCTAGGTCACGTTCACACTTTCCGCACCGCCACACTCGCATCCACCCGCTCCGTCATTGCCGCGCTCCGCCGCGGCAATCTCGCTGTGCGCGGTATTGACGCTCGTACCCGACTCGGCGAGATACCCGCGACAAGCGCGGGTATGACGAAGTTGCTTTGGTGGTTCGAGCTGAGGTGGCTTGGACCCCCTAGAACGCACCCGCCCAGGCCAGCACCGTCCACACGAGCATCCCCGCAAACGCCGCCCCCAACGCCAATTGGAATAGGATGAGCATCTCAGTCGGGCCGCGCTTGGGCATGATTCCGCCTCCGCCGTCAGGGTAGCCGATGACCGAGTTGGCCGTCTTCCGCGACCTTGCCGAACTCCGCGACGCCGTGCTCATCCTCGCCGGGATCGCCGCCGCCGTCGCCGCCTTCGCCTTCCTCCTGTTCGTCGTCTGGACCTCCCTCAAGGTCTACCGCTTCGTGCGTCGGCTGGAGCGGCTGCACGACGGACGTTTCGCCCCCGCCGTCAGCCGCGCCGATCAGCAACTCGCCCAATGGCTCGCCGGAGATCGCTGGAGCGCCCGCGGCATGGCCGAACTTGTGCAGGCCGGTGCGGCTCGCGTCCCCCGCCGCAAGGAACCTCCCAAGAAGCGGCGGTTCTTCGGCTTGCTGCCGCCCACCTGAGCGGATTGTCGCCTCCGCAACACCCGCCTCAATCTAGACCCATCACAGTACATCTGTCCGTATACGATCGCTTCATCCCGCATCGTCCCAGCCGTCACGCGGTGCCCGAAATGGCTACTCACCCACAACCTGGACACGCTTGGACAAAGCCGCATGCTCACTGTCATTTCCGCCCGAAATTCAGCAGAATCCGCATAAACCTGGACAAATCTGGACTATCTCGGACTACCTCGCTCACCATTCGCTGCCCCCGACCGCGAACGGCCCCGCTCCGCTTGAAAAATCAACCGATCGCCTGCAATCCCCCGCTGGCGACCTCGTTGACGGGCCGATTCGGTTGTCTCCTGCCAGACGCTCACCTACCATTTGCCGCAGCAGCCGCCCAACCCTGCGGCTGGAGCAATCACTGCCAGAACCTGGGAAGGAACTGCGATGAAAGCCGCCATCTGGGAACCCGGAGCGCAAACGAAAGACGGTGACCGCGACGTACTCGAAGTCCACGACGTTCAGGTCCGCGACCCCCAGCCCTCTGAGGTGCTCGTCCGCACCACGACCAGCGGCGTCTGCCACTCCGACCTGCACTTCATCGACGGCAAGTGGGGCGCAGCGTTCGGTGGCCGCCCGACCATCCTCGGCCACGAGGCCGCCGGTGTGGTCGAAGAGGTCGGTTCCGACGTGACTTATGTGGCGCCCGGCGACCACGTGATCATGTCCTTCCGCCCCTTCTGCGGAGACTGCTACTGGTGTCTGCGTGGCGAACCGAATCTCTGCCCCGCGCCCAACGACACCCAACTCTCGATGAGCCGCCTGAGTTGGGACGGCCGCCCGGTCATGCAGATGGCCTCGGTCGGCTCCTTCAGCGAGTACATGCTCACCACCCAGGCCGGTGTCCTCAAGATTCCCGAGGACGTGCCCCCGGCTGAGGCTGCGTTGGTCGGCTGCGGCGTGATGACTGGCGTCGGCGCCGCGCTCTACACCGCCAAGGTGCCGGGCGGCTCGATCGTTGCCGTGATCGGCTGCGGCGGGGTTGGCCTCAATGTGATCCAGGGCTGCCGGATCGCCGGCGCGAGCCGGATCATCGCGGTCGACATCCTCGACAACAAGCTCGACTTCGCCGAGCAGTTCGGCGCGACCGACCGCATCAACGCGACCGAGGTCGATGCAGTCGAGGCGGTCAAAGAGATGACCGAGGGCATGGGCGTGGAGATCGCATTCGAGGCCATTGGCAACGTCAATGCCGCCCGCCAGGCCTGGGACATGGTTCGCCCCGGCGGCACCGCCTGCATCGTCGGCATGATGCCGCTCGGCTCCGAGGTGAGCCTCCCCGGCCCCGAGTTCCTGCAAGAGAAGAAGGCGATCGGCTGCATGTACGGCAGCACCCGCTTCCGCGAGCACATGCCGAAGCTGCTCGACCTCTACCGCCAGGGCAAGCTCGACCTCACCGGCCTGGTCTCCAAGCGCTTCGAGCTGGGCCAGATCAACGAGGCCTTCGCCGCCATGCAAGCCGGCGAAGTCGCCCGCGGCGTGCTGGACATCTCGCAGCCATAGGTCCTCCGACCAACCAACTCAGACGCGCCGTCACCGCGAGGTGGCGGCGCGTTCGTATCCGAGCAACGAGGCCAAATCGAGGGCGCACTGCATGACGACGATGGAATTCGACGCTTACCTCCCGCCTCGGTCAGCCACACGAGCAACCCGTGAGAGCAGGGCCGAGCAGGCCCTGCGCCAGATCCCCGATGGTGCCCGCGTCGTAGTTCCGCCCATGTCCGCGACCCCCGTCGGACTACTAGCCGCGCTCGACGACCTGCGCACCGGCTGGACCGACATCGAAATAGCCACCGGCAATCTCTTTGCACATCTACCCCCGCTAGACCATCCCCACCAGCCGTTTCGCTTTTTGACGTATCAGACCAGCGGCCCGCTGCGCGAGGTGGAAGCCGCCGGCGCACTGGAGCACATTCCGGCCACGTATGCCCAGGTACCCACACTGTTTCGTCAGGACGGGCCGCTGCCGGCCGACGCGATCCTGATCCAGGTCTCGGAACCGAGCCCCGAGGGTCTGTATTCGCTGGGAACCTCAGTCGGCGGGATCGTTGATGTGGTGCGAACGGCCCCGCTGGTGATCGCGCAGGTGAATCCGAATCTCCCCTACACATTTGGCGCATCTGAGCTCCGCCGCGAGGAATTCGATTGGCTCGTGCCGCTCGAAAGCGAGGTGCTCGAGCTGCGCCGCGCCGAACCGGGACCAACCGAGCGCGAGATTGCGGCGGCAGTCGCCCAACTCGTGACGAACGGCGCGACACTCCAGTTCGGCATCGGCGGGGTACCTGAGGCGATCATGGGGATGCTCGGAGACCGGCGCGATCTTGGAATTCACTCCGGCTTGATCTCGGACGGCGTGAAGGACCTCGTTGAGAGCGGCGCGCTGACCGGCGTGAACAAAGGAACCGCGCCCGAGCTGATCATCACTACCGAAGCCGCCGGTAGCGCGGCCTTCTTCCACTGGATCGATCGCAATCCGGCTGTCTGCATGGCCCCCGCCGGCTACACGCATTCACTCGAAGTCCTGGCGCGGCAAACCAACTTCGTTGGAATCAACTCCGCAGTGCAGGTCGCGCTCGATGGGACGATCAATGCCGAGTCGTTGCGCGGCCGCCAGATTTCGGGACCCGGCGGACAACCAGACTTTGCCGCCGGTGCGATCCTGAACGGCGGAATCTCGGTAGTAGCGATGCCGGCGACCGCAGCCCGCGGACGAGTGTCACGGATTGTGCGCAAACTCGATCCGGATGCAGTAGTCACTACCCCCCGCACACTCGCCGATCGCGTGATCACGGAGTACGGCGAGGCTGCGCTCGCGGGCCGCAGTCTCGGCGCTCGGGCGGAAGCGCTGCGCACAGTTGCGCACCCCGACTTCCGCGACGAGCTCGCTGGTTAACACTGGATTCACAGCCATCCGCATCGATCTGTGCGCAGTGTTGCCAATGTGCCCCTTGCTGCGCATCCCGCGTAACATCCGTTCTGTCCACATCTGTCTTCCGATTGCCCTCTCCAACCGCAACTCCCTACTCTGACCACAGCCGTAGAATGCACGGCGCTAGCTACGGAGGACATCATGCCGCAATCCATCGAAGACATGCTCGCCGGAACCGACCTGTTCTCGCGCGTCGACCGTGACGCCCTGCACGAGATCGCTGGCTGGGTGCAGCTGAACAACTACAA
Organism: Dehalococcoidia bacterium; assembly: GCA_963555985.3. GTDB lineage: Bacteria > Chloroflexota > Dehalococcoidia > Bin125 > Bin125. Next base: position 2,215,551 of record OY820591.1, on the reverse strand, counting down.
CGCCGGACAGGTGATCCAGCGCGAGGGCGAACTCGGCACCGCGCTCTACATCATTCGCTCGGGCGCAGTCGACGTCTACCAGGCCTACGGCGACGCCGAGCACCAGCAGCAACTTGCCAGCTTCGGCGAGGGCGACTTCTTCGGCGAAATGGCGCTCCTGCTCGGACGCCCCCGCAGCGCCACGATCGTCGCCAGCGAAGCCACCGAGTGCATGACCATTCTGCGCCAGACCTTCCAGGAGCAGTCGAACAAGGAAGTCCTCTGGGCGATGCTCCAGCACGTGGCCGAGCGCCTCACCCACGCCGACGAAGCCATCGGCGAGATGCACTCGCACTAGCAGTCCGCCGAGAGGGCAACGCATCCATCTCTCCCCCCGCACCGCGGGGGGAGATGTCCCGTAGGGACAGAGGGGGGTCAGGCTTGCCCCGCGCTGACTAGTGCCTACTCCCCGATCGTCGTTTCCCCCAGACTCTCAATCACTCGAGCCAGCGCCTGCGTACCGTCACCCCCAGCCCCCTGCGCCTGTAACTGGTAGTAGAGCTGCTGCACCAACGACGTATTCGGCAGCGGTTGGAGCACATCGGCCGCTGCCTCGAGCGCCAGCCGCAGATCCTTCTGCATCAGCCGGATCATGAAACCAGGCGCGAAATCGCGCTCGGCGATCTTCGGCCCAAGGTTCGAGAGCTGCCACGAGCCAGCCGCGCCGGCCGAGATCGCCGCCAGCATTCGCTCCGGGTCGACCTCTGACTTCTGCGCCAACGCCAGCGCTTCGCAGACACCCAGCAGCGCCCCTGCGATCGCGACCTGATTGCAGAGCTTGACCGTCTGTCCGGCCCCATTTGGGCCGCAGTGCGTGATCGTCTGCCCCATCGCCTCCAGCACCGGCCGGCAGCGATCCAATACCTCCGCCTCCCCGCCGATCATGATCGAGAGCGTCCCCGCCTTTGCCCCGCTGTCTCCGCCTGACACCGGCGCGTCCAGCATCGCCACTCCCCGCTCCGCAAGTCGCGCGGCGATCTCCCGTGTGACGACGGGACTAATCGTCGACATGTCGATCACGACCGATCCGGGTGCGAGACCGTGAATTGCCGCATCCGGGTGGTCGATCAACACCTGCTGGACATCTGGTGAATCGGTCACGATTGTGATCAGGATGTCCGCTGCCTCAGCGACTGCCCGCGGGCTCGCGCCTGCCGCGGCGCCCATTTCGCTGCAAGCATTGGTTCCACCTGCTGAGCGATTCCACACCGTGACGCCGTAGCCGGCCTGGAGTAGGTTGGCCACCATCGGCACTCCCATGATGCCCAGCCCGATAAATCCGATTCGTTCCATATCGTGCTCCTCGCGGGGCTTGATCGGCGAACGCCGCCTCGTCTCTGTTGGACAATCACGGCTATCGTACGACTCATGGCGCTCTGGCTCGCACATGGGGAATGGGACGGCGCGCGCGGCCTGGATGAGGCGCTGCACGCGCTGGAGACATCGATCCAGCGCACGGGAGGGCAGCTCGTGCAGGCGCTTCAGCTCGACGGCGCCGAACTGGCGCTCACCGTCGAAGCGCCCGACGATCTTTCCTGGTTCCGGGTCGTGCACGAGGCGGAGTCGATTGGGATTCGCCTCCGTGCCAGACCAGCCCTCACCCGTTTGGAAGCCGAAGCGCTCGATCGCGCTCACCGACTGAGGAGCAAGAACGATGGCTGATTCGGATCGTTGTGCAGAGATCCGCGCGGAACGCGCGCGTCTGAACAAGCTCGCCGACGACTTGCCTGGCCGCCTGTCGCCCGGTCCGGGAGATGGGCCGCTTGGTCCGGGGAACCCGGAGTTGCGCGAAATTTACGATCAGATAAACGACCTGCGGAAGGAATTGCTCGCATTGGGCTGCAAGCCGTAACGAATCGCCGCTCTTGGCGGTGAATCCGCCGTCGCGATTGGCAATTCGTGTTCGCGCCCGTTACTCTGAACGCACAACTGAATAGACGGCCGAATTCCCCAGCGAGGCAGCGCGAGCGCTTCGACTGCGGGAAACGGGGGACCCATCACTTGGGGTGAACGGAGCTTTGGCTCCCAGGCGCACTCTCTCGCGCCGAACCCGTCAGCTAACCCCGTAGGCGACCGAGGGAGGTCCGCGCTTCGTCGGGAGCCAGCCGAGTCTGTCCGCCACTCATGGTGGATGCAGCGGTTGGCTCTTTGCGGTTAACCCGTCACGACGCGCAACGAACCCACACCCCTGCCTCGGCAGCCAGCGGCCGCCAACATGCGAGTCCTGTCGGGAACGACCGCCCGACGAACTCAGGGGCAGTGGTTTCTCGCTCGCCCTGCCCCTCCTCCTGGCCGACCCCGGGGTTCACCCCCCGGGGTTCGGTTTTTCTGGGGCTAGCGGCCGACGAATCGCGGCGAACGCTTCTCCAGGAACGCCTTCGCCGCCTCTTTATTGTCCTCGCCCGTGAACGACAGCATCACGTGCGAACCCTCCTGATAGAGCGAGTCGCTCAGGTTCGAGGTGGCCGCGAAATTCAGCGTCCACTTCATCATCGCCAGTACCGCCGTCGGTCCCTGCGCAATCTCCCGGCAAAACTCCAGGCCTTGCGGCAACAATTCGTCGTGCGGCACGACCTTGGTCACGATGCCGAGCGCCTGGGCCTCATCGGCGTTGATCCGGTGATCGAGCATCAGCAGTTCTCGGGCGCGGGTGCTGCCGACCATGTGCTGCAAGAACCAGGCGACGCCGTAGTCGCCGGAAACGCCGATGTTGCGGAACGCGGTCACGAAACGGGCGCGCTCGGAAGCGATTCGAAAGTCGGTCGCCAGACACAAACCGAGGCCGCCGCCCGCGGCCGGTCCGTTGACCAGCGACACTGTCGGCGTGCCCATCTCATGCAGCATTCCCGACGTCTGCATCTGGCTGCGATGACTGCGGCGGTTGACGACGCCCGGCCCGGGCGGCGGCCCGTCCGAGCGCCGGCCCATGTTGTTGATATCCGCCCCCGCCGAGAACCCGCGCCCCGCGCCGGTCAAGGCGACGCAGCGAACCTGCGGATCGTCATCGCAATCGACCAGCGCTTCGCTCAGCCGCTGGAGCAGGTCATCCCCAAACGCATTCAGCCGCTCAGGGCGGTTCAGCGTGATCAACGCCACCCCGTCGTCGTACTTGTCCAGAAGCACCGTCGCCTCAGTGTTCATACGGCATTTCCAATCGATACTCGCTCTCGCTTGAGATTTCATGCTAGGCGCAGGCCGGGATATGAACCTCCAACCGCCCGCAGACTTCACCGCTGGCTAGACTGGGTGCATGTGCGGACGCTTCACGCTCACGGTCGAGACGCTCGAGCTGGTTGCGGCAGCGCAGCAACTGGCAGAGACGTTGTTCACCGGCGTCCCGCACCAACCCCGGTACAACGTCGCGCCCACGCAAGAGCACCCGATCGTTCACGCGGGCGGCGAGAATTTCGCTGCTGAGACGGCACGCTGGGGACTCGTGAACAGCTGGGCCAAGGATGCAAAGCGAGCCGGTCGCCAGATCAACGCTCGTTCCGAGACGGCCGCAACCTCACGCGCTTATGCTCGCCCATTCAAGCGAAAGCGCTGCGTCGTCCCGGCCGACGGCTGGTACGAGTGGAGCGGCCCCAAAGACGCGCGTCAGCCGCACTGGATCCATCACGCCGATCGCGAGCCGTTTCTCTTCGCCGGCCTCTACGAGCTCTGGTACCCGGAGCAGGAGCAGCCGCAGACGACGTTCGCGATCCTCACTACCGATGCGAACGATACGCTGGCTGCAATTCACCAGCGGATGCCGGTCGTGATGCCACAGGATCGGCTCGACGATTGGCTCGATCCGACGGCGAAGGACGTGAACGCATTGAGCGCGCTGCTCGTCGCAGCGCCGAATGACGCCTTCATCTCGACGACGGTCTCGCCGCGCGTGAACTCGGTCCGAAACGACGATCCCAGCCTGCTCCAGCCGCACGAACAACCCAGCTTCGATCAACTCCTCGAGCGGAAGGCAATCTGACGTGTTTACCGACATCGACGTGTTTCTGCGCTACTTTCGCTCGGTCAACAACCGCGCCGTGCGCGATGTCACCGCCTTGCCGCCGGAGGCCGACGGCTGGACGCCCGTCGGCGGAGAAGGCGAGAACGCCTGGTCAATCAACAAACTCATTGGCCACATGTGCGGCTCGCGCCTCTACTTCGCCAGCGCCTACCGGCAAGAAGGCTGGATCTCGCCCGAGCCGCCAGACGTGAGCCGCTCCGAACTGTGGGCCCCGGCTCTGAACGACAGCTTCGAGCAGTTTTCGCAACTCGTGCGCGAAGTCGGGCCGCAGGGACTGACCCGCCAGGTCGAAATGATCGACACGCCCGGTGCCACCCTCAACGGCTGGCGGGTGCTGCTGATGATGATGGAACACGACATCCACCATCGTTCCCAGATCGACACCTACGCCGGACTCAACGGTTGGGACCCGCCCGACATCTACTTCCGCTCGGCTGAGACCATCGCAGCTCAACAAGACGCCCAGCGCGCGAAGTACCGCTCATGAGCGGCGCACTGGTCCCGCCAACCTTGGACGATGTCCGGCGTGCGCATGAGCTGATCAGCAAGCGCTTGTCACTGCCGACCCCGCTCGTGCGCAGCCCGGGCCTGTCGCAGCGTTGGCAGGCGGACATCTCCCTCAAGCTGGAGTGCATGACCCCAACCTCCGCCTTCAAGGTGCGCGGCGGCGTCTACTTCGCCTCCCTGCTCTCGCCCGAAGAGCGGAAGCTAGGACTCGTCACGTCTTCGACCGGGAACCATGGCCAGTCGATCGCGTTTGGCGCGGCCGCCGTGGGCGCGGAAGTGACCATCTTCATGCCGACCGACGCGAACACGGACAAGATTGCGGCGATCGAGCGATTGGGCGGGCGGGTCGAGCTCGTCGGCGAGCGCTTCGATGAATCGCGCCGTCGCGCCGAGGAGTTCGCTGCCGAGCGCGGCGCGCGCTACGTCGAGCCGGTCGAAGAACCCAAACTGATCGCGGGAGTGGGCACAGCAGCACTGGAAGTCCTCGAAACCCAACAACCCGAAACCGACCTGGTCCTGCTGCCGTTGGGAGGCGGCACCGGCTCAAGCGGCTGGGTGACAGTCCGAGATGGTCTCGGTCATCCAGCAGAGGTCTGGGCTGCGCAATCGGCGCAGTCGCCGGCGGCGCACGACGCCTGGCGCTCCGGCCGGATCGAAGATCGCCCAAACGCAAGCATCGCCGAAGGACTGGCGACTGGTACCCCGTTTCGGTTCGCCATCGACATCCTGCGGGCCAGCCTGAACGACTTCATCCTCGTCGACGACGACCAGATTCTCGACGCGGTGCGCCTGCTCTGGGACACGCAGCACGTGATGGCCGAGCCGTCCGGTGCCGTTGCAATTGCAGCGGCTGAGCAAGAGCAGCAGCGGATCGCGGGCCGCCGCGTGGTGATCGTGATCAGCGGCGCGAACGCAACGCGGGCTCAGTTGCGAAAGCTGCTCGCGGAACGCTAGCCGGCCGCGTCGTTGATCTGCGACGCGAGCACGAAGTCGAACTCCGTCACCCCGCCGGCGTCGTGCGTGTTCAGCCCGATCTGCACGCGGTTGTAGACGTTCGACCAGTTAGGGTGATGGTCAAGCTTCTCTGCGAGCAGGGCGACCGAGGACATAAACCCGAAGGCCTGGACGAAGTTGCCGAACTGGAACTCGCGGTTGAGTTGGTTGTCGGCAAAGCTCCAGCCGGGGATTTCGGCCAGCCGCTCACTCACTTCGGCATCATCCAATTTGCGTCGTTCAGGCATGGCGGCCTCCTCTGTTGGGCTGTTCGCGGGGAGTATATGAGGCTGCGATGACTACCCTTGACGACGTTCGCCCGCAACTCGAATCGGCTCGGGCCGGACACCTGGCGACGGCCTCGCCCGACGGCGACCCGCACCTGATTCCGGTCGTGTTCGCGCTCGTGGGTGATCACGTCTACATCGCGATCGACGAGAAACCCAAGACGACGCTGCGTCTGCGCCGTTTGACCAACATCGAGTCCAATCCCCGCGCCGCGCTCCTGGTCGATCACTATGACGATGACTGGTCGCGCCTCTGGTGGATCCTGCTGCGCGGGCCCGCCGACGCCCTCTGGCCAAGCCAATGGGACGAATCGGAAGCACGGACAGCGATCAGCGCCCTGCGCAACAAGTACCCCCAATACGCCGAGATGGGTCTCGAAGAGCGCCCGCTGCTGCGCCTCAGGGCGGAGCGCGTCACTGCCTGGTCGGCGACTCCCGATTGAGGCCGTGGCGAGTCGCGCTCAGACCTTGGACCAGTCGTTACCCATCGCCTCGTCCCAGCGCGGGTCGAAGGCTGTCCAGCCGCCGTCGACGACCAGCTTCTGACCGGTAATCAAGCTGGAAGCGTCGGAGGCCAGGAACAGCGCCGCTTGTGCGATGTCGATCGCCTCTCCGGCCCGCCCCATGGCGTAGCGCGACGCCCAGATCTGCCGTGTCTGCTCAAGCTGTTCAGGAGTGCGCGAGCCTTGACCCGTGACAATGCTGCCCGGACAGATGCAGTTCACCCGGATCCCCTTCGACGCCCACTCGCCCGCCGCCGCCTGCACCATCGCAATCACCGCACCCTTCGAGGCGGCGTATGCGGCCACGCCCGGCACTCCCTGCACACCTGCAATCGAGGCCGTCACGATGATCGAACCGCCGCCTGCCCGTTCCAGATGCGGAATCCCGTATTTCATCCCCAGCCAAACTCCGCGAATATTCACGTCGGAGACGAGGTCGTACGTCTTCTCCGGGCAGTCGCGGATGTTCCCCTCGGATCCACCCACGCCGGCGTTGTTGTAGATCACGTCCACTTGCCCCCAGCGGTCAACCGCCGCGCGGAACATCGCCTGTACGTCCTCGCCGCGGCGCACGTCGGTCTCGATGAACGCCGCCTGCGATCCGATCTGCTCCGCCACCCACGGTCCGCGCGAGGCGTCGCGATCGGCGATCATCACGTTCGCCCCCTCCTCTGCGAAGAGCCGCGCCGAAGCCTCGCCAAGCCCCGACGCCGCGCCGGTAATCACTGCCGTCTTGCCCTCAAGTCGTCCTGCCATGATCAACTCCGATCTGCTCTCCGTTGACCGCTGACCGCACTTAGCTGAAGTCGAGTCCGGTCAGGTCGAACCAGCGCCGGTCGACCGCGGTCCAGCCGCCGTCGACCACGATGGCCTGTCCGGTCACGAACGAGGACTCGTCCGATGCGAGGTACAGCGCCGTCTGGGCGATATCAGAGCCTTCGCCCGAGCGTCCCAGCGGATGGACATCGGCGTTCCGCTCGCGGCGGCGCTCGAGTGCCGCCGGGTCCTGCGGACCTTGCGAGTTGTCGCCGATCCGCGTCGCAATCGCGCCCGGACAGATGCAGTTGATCCGAATTCCCTTCACCGCCCACTCGCCGGCCGCCGCGCGGGTCAAGGCAATTACTCCGCCCTTCGAAGCGCAATAGACGGCGATCCCGGCAAGTCCGGAAAGTCCGGCGACCGATGCGGTCGAGATAATCGAACCGCCGCCGGCGCGCTCCAAGTGGGGAATGCCGTACTTCATCCCCAGCCAGACGCCGCGCAGGTTGATCGACATGATCTCGTCGAACACTTCTTCAGGACAATCGCGGATGTTGTCCTCGCGCCCGCCAATGCCGGCGTTGTTGTAGATCACGTTGACCCCGCCGAAGTGACTCACGGCGGCGGCATACATGGACTGGACGTCCTCACCATTGGCGACGTCGGCAGTGACGGCGATGGCCTCCGAACCGATGCCTGCGGCCGCATCCTCGGCGCGCTCGGCCCAGCGGTCGACGATCACCACCCGCGCGCCTTCCTCGGCGAACAGTTCCGCCGTCGCGCGACCCATCCCCGAGCCGGCTCCGGTGATCACCGCAACCTTGCCGTCCAGTCGTCCTGCCATGGGACACCTCTCTCCAGTTGACACGCCAACCTTCGCCCGCAGAGGCTACCCAATCACCGCGCACATCGTCAGCAGGCTAGGACCTGTTCAGACTGCGCGAAGTGCGTCGGCGCTGTTTGGCGGGAGAATTTCGGAGGAATTGAGCGGATCTCCTGGCGAGCGCTGAGGATCGTGCGTTCGAGGGTCTGGATTTGTCCAGATTTGTCCAGATCTGTCCGGATTGATCTCGATTCGGGCAGATTTTTTCCAGGAGAATCCGGGCATGTCCAGCACTGTTCAGGTTTGGAGCGAGTCGTTTGTGGGACACAGCGGTCTCCCATTGGATTCGTGCGCGTATATGTTCTGAGCATACCCGGTTTCGGCTCGGTTGCGGAGGGCGGGGACGGGAGCGCCGAGGCTCAGCCTCGAGACCAGCGCTCGTGCGGGCCGACCGCGCTCGTGGTTGTGTAAACAGGCCCTAGGATCGAACCGGAGCCGTCGATGACTGACGAACCGCCCCAGAATGGCGTAGACGCCGATCAAGCGCGCCGGCGTCCAAGCTGGTATGTGCCGCTCAAGCCGCTGCCGCCCGACGCGCCTTCGGCTCAGGAAGCGCTACTTGAGCCTCCAGGTCGTTACGGACGAGGAGGAGTTGGGCGACGCCAAGGAGGAGATTGACAGATTTCTCAGGCGCAAGTTTGGGATGCCTGAGTGCTGATGGATGCTCCGTCTCCCATCTTCGTTGACAGCGTCTACTACATCGCAATCAACAGAGTTGAAGACCAGCGGCGCATTCCGGCTCTGCGCGCCGCCGCCGACATTCGGCCGAGTCAGCAATATCTGACTACGTATGGCATCTTCGCCGAAACGTTGGCGCGCTACTCTCGCTCCAAGCCTCAAATCCGCACACGTATTGCGGTTCGGCTCCAGGCGCTTGCCACGGAGGATCGCTACACCGTGATCGCGGAGAGTCCGCAACTCATGACCGTGGCGCTCGATCTCTACGCCGGCGAATTCGCCGACTCCAGCTTCTCCCTACAAGATTGCGTCGCCATCCAGGTGATGCGGGAGTATGGCATTACCAGCATCCTGACTGCCGACCAAGAGTTTGCGCGGGCCGGATTCACGCCGCTGCTACGGCATTATCTCTAGCGCTAGGTCAGCGCGTCGGCGATGACCAGTTCGGCGATGCGTTCGTCGTCGTAACCGAGGATCTCTCTCAGCACGAGATCGTTATCCCGCCCGATCGAGGGCGCCGCCGAGCGGTAGCTGGGCGGAGTCTCGGACATCCGCCCCTTCGCCGCCTCGATCGTCGTTGCGCCGTGCTCGGGATGCTCGATCGCGATGAAGTGGCCTCGGTGCTGCAACTGCGGATCCGCGACGGCCGCGGAGCTGTTCGAGACGGCGTGAGCGGGCACACCGAACGCTTGCAGCATGTACTCAATCTCGATCGCACCGTGTGTGGATGTCCACTCCGCGACGATGCCGTTGAGCTCATCTTCATTCGCCTTACGCGCATCCAGGTCGGCGAAGCGATCATCGCAGGTGAGTTCGCCTTGCCCCATCGCGGCGCAGAGGTTGGCCCAGTCGTGATCGTCGCGTACCGCAATCGCGACCCAATCGTCGTCGCCATCGGTTCGGTAGCAGCCATGCGGAGCCATCACCGGATCGGCGTTGGCGACCAGCTGCGGGACGCGCCCGTTGATCGTGTAATCGAGCAGCGCTGTGCTCATGAAGTGCAGCGACGACTCGGCCTGCGCCTGGTCGATGTAGACGCCCTCGCCGGTGCGATCCCGATGATCGAGCGCAGCCAAGATCGTGGGCAGCGCGAAGCGGGGTGAGAGGTAGTCGGTGTAGGCGGAATAGGGCCCGATCGGCGCGCCGCCGGGGTTGCCGGCGAGCGCAATGTAACCGCCGATCGCCGCTCCCATCGTGCCAAAGCCGGCTACCCGCGAGAGCGGCCCCGCCTGCCCGAAGAGGCAGGTCGAGAGCATGATCAGGTCAGGCCTGATCTCACGCAGAGCGTCATAGTCCATTCCCCAAGCGCGCATCGCGCGGGGCGAGAACGACTCTGTGAGGACGTCGCACCACTTGATGAGATCCAGCAAGACATCGCGCGCTTCTTGAGTACCGAGGTTGAGCGATAGACCGAGCTTGTTCGCGTTCATGTTGCCGAACAGCCCGGAGTGATCCGGACCCTGCCCGTTGTTGTGGTACGGCCCGATCCCGCGCGCCGTCTCGATCCGGTTGGCGGACTCGATCCGCACGACGGTCGCGCCAAAGTCGGCCATCGCGCGAGTCGCAGTGGGACCTGCAACGACCCACATCAGGTCCAGCACCTTCAGGCCCGCGAGTGCGCCTTCTGTCGGAACGGCAGGGACGTTCGGGAGTGTCGTGGTCATTCAGATCACCCCTCGTTCTCGGAGGTCGTTGAGCGCGTCGGCGTTGAGTCCGAGTTCGCCGTAGACCTCGGCGTTATGCTCGCCGAGCGACGGCGCGCGGCGGCGGTATTCGATCGGGTGGTTAGAGAGCTTGACGAAGGGTCCGGGGAATCGCACCGACTCAGGCCAGCCGGGCATCTCATGCTCGCGCCAGAACTCGCGCGCCTCAAACTGCTCGGAGTCGGCGACTTCGTCGACAGTGGTGACCGGCACGATCAGGAGCGAGCGAGCCTGCGCCTGCTCGAACAGTTCGGCGCGGGTGCGCTTGCGCAAGAACTCACCGACCACGTCCATCAGCCGATCCCATTCCGAGAGCGGTCGCGCTCCGGTAATGAACTCCGCGCCCAGGCCGATCCAGTCCAGGTCACGGTCGTCCTGCGTACACTCGTCCTCTTCGTACATCCACTCAAACAAGCGTCGTGAGAACGGCCCGATGCCGGAGCCGAAGAGGAAGGTCAGGGAGATGTAGCCATCGGCGGCCTCCCAGATCAGCTTGCCCGTGAACGGACCGACGGCCATGCCGCCGGCGACACGTGCTGTCTCGCTGGCGCCGATCGAGGCGGCGAGATTGGCCGACATCGTCGCGGCGGCCACTGATTGCTGGGCGGAGATATCGATGTGCTGCCCGCGTCCGATCTGGCTGCGCGCGCGCAGGGCGACCATCGTCGCGATCGCGGCTTCGCCGCAAGCGTGGCTCCAGGCCTGCGGCACGGAGACGCGAACGGGCGCTTCGCCGGCACCGCCCGAGAGAATTAGCGGGCCGCCAGCGGCCATCAGGATGAGATCGGTGGCTTGATAGGTGGCTTTTGGTCCGGTTTGGCCGAATGCGGAGATCGAGGTGTAGATCAGGTCGTCGTGATCGGCGGCCAGGTCGTCGTAGCCCAGTCCGCGCGCGGCCATCGCGCCGGGATCGGCGGATTCGATCACGAAGTCGGCTGTCGCCGCAAGTTGGCGAATGAGAGCCTGGCCGTCGGAGTGATCGAGGTTGCAGGTGATGCCGCGCTTGTTGCGGGCGTAGGCCCACCAGTAGAGCGAGCGGTCTGGCTTGGGATCGTCACCAGCGAAGGGCCCCACCGATCGTGCCGAGGACCCGTTCGGCGGTTCAACCGCAATGACATCGGCTCCCAGATCGGCCAGGATTTGGCCGGTCAACATTCCCCGTTCGTCGGATAAATCAAGCACTCGATAGGGCGACAGCATCGCGCGATCCTCTCCCGCTCAACGTCCAAATCCTACCCCAACCAGCTACCACCGGAGCGTGGGGGGGAAGAGTCATGACGAGCAAACGAACTGACCCTCATGCGCCGGAAGGATCAGAGCGCGAACCGATCGACGACGGCTTCGCCTCGAACCTCGAATTTCTACTGGACGTGACCGCCGACTTGCGCCGGGCGGTGGACAAGGACTCGGAACTGCGAGCTGCTCTCCGGTCATACATGGATGAGTCGGCGCTAGATCGCGGCTCGTTCGAGCTTCGATGACTACCGAGCCAATCCTCGAATTCGGCGCTAGCCGGTTAGTCGTCACGCCGCTCTCAGTGCAGCGCTCCCGCCCCCGTGATCTCCCAGACCTCTTCTACCTCCTCGCCGCGCACGGCGTAGAGCTGGCGATGGAGGAGGACAGTGCTGTCCGAGTAGTGCGGAATCATCCGAACGCGGTCGCCCACGTGCAGTTCTTGTCCTTCTTCGACGGTGAGATGGGTGTGCTCCGCGCTGAGGCCGACGCAGGAGACTCCGGGCGGTTCGACTGCGAGCGGGAGACCCGTGTGACGGCCGGTGGCCTTCCAGCCGGCGTCTCCCGCCGCGCGTCCCGCGCTGGTCGCGCTGACCACCTGGCAGACCAGGCTGAGCGCGCGATGGTGACCCGCCACGCCCATCTGCTCGTAGGTCACGTCCATCAGCGCTGCGCCCCCGGCTTGCAGTTCGGTCAGGGTTCGCTGCTCCAATACGTAGCGATAGTTCCCGCTGCCCCCGCCCGAGAGGACGCCGAGTTCATGTCCGTTGGCCTCGCAGAGATCGCGGGCTTCGCTGAGAATCGCGGCTGAGATCGCCGTCTCTCGCTGTTTCTCATCCGGCGGGAGACCCATCACGTGACCTTCGTAGCCCATGAGGCCACACAAGCGCACGCCGGGCAGATCCTCGGTCAGCGCGCAGAGGCTCGGAGCGGCCGCTGGTTCGACGCCGCAGCGATGCAAATTGACATCGATATCGACGAGCACATCGACAGCGACTCCGGCCGCATCGGCAGCAGCTGCGATCTCGCGCAGGTTGTCGGCGTCATCGACGGCGACGGCGACAGTGGCGAGCTTGGCCACCTCAATCAATCGGCCGACCTTCTGCGTGCCCACGACCTCATTCGCGATCAGGATGTCGCCGACGCCGCCCTGGGCCATCGCCATCGCTTCGGACGCCTTGGCGCAGGTCACCCCGACCGCGCCTGATGCGATCAGCCGCAGCGCCATCGCCGGAGCCTTGCACGCTTTGACGTGAGGCCGCCAGGCAATGCCCGCCTCGGCGCAGCGCTGCGCCATCAGCGAGGCGTTGTGTTCGAGCGCATCGAGATCGACCAGCAGGGCGGGCGTATCAAGCTCGGTGATCAAGGTCATACCATCCCCCAAACGGAATGATGCGCGCAGCCTCAAACCGCGCGCAGGCTAGCGAACGAGAGTAAACCGATGCCCTTTGAACAGGTCAATGGACTGCGTCTCTTCTATCACGAGCAGAGCAATTCCGAAGCGCCGACGATCGTCTTCGTCCACGGCACGCAGGGCAATGCGTCGCTCTACGCGAACTTGATCGACGATCTGAGCGACCGCTTCCACTGTGTCGCCCTCAATCATCGCGGACGCCCGCCGTCGGAGTCACCGGACGATGCGCTCTACAGCATTGAGCAATTCGCGGACGACCAGGCCGCGTTTATCAGCGCGCACGATCTGCGCGACGTCACGATCATGGGCTGGTCGCTGGGCGTGCGCACCGTACTTGCTTATCTGCACCGGCACGGATCGGCGCGCGTATCGCAGGCCGTGCTCGTAGGCGGACCTCCGTCCCCGAACTTCGGTGGACAACCTCTGACCGATCCCGATCACGATGCTCCCGGACGCGAGGTCTGGGGTGAGACGTTCCGCGCCGTCACTCGCGCCTGTTGGCGCGGCTCTCAGCAGTCGCGCGCGACGTGCGACCTGGAGTCAACGCTCAAGGACATCGATATTCCCGTCGCGATCTTCCATGGTCGCCATGACCCGATCGCGCCTCACGCCGCCGCGGAGTTCATGGCTCGTGAGATTCCCAACGCGGATCTGCGCACGTTCGAGGAGAGCGGTCACAACCCGCTCAGCAGTGAACCGGAGCGCTTCGCTGCCGAGACGGTCGCGTTCATCCAGCGCTGCGAAGAGGCGCGGAAAGCGGTCGAGGCAGACTAGCAATGCCGGTGTTCCCTGCTCGAGACGAAGCTCAGGACGACTTGGGCCGTGGGGCGCGGTGATACGCTGAAACACCGTCCGACAAGAGAATGGTCGCCGAGCCCGCCGCTCAAGTCAGATAACGAGAATGGAGTTCGGCGCTCGGCAAGACGCGCTCCCCGCGCCTCTGAAGGGACCGACGACGTGACCACGAATGAGCACTGGTGGCCTGACCAACTGAGCCTCAAGCCCCTGCGCCGCAACACCTCCGCCTCCGATCCGATGGGCGCAGATTTCGATTACGCCGAAGCGGTCAAGTCGCTTGATGTCGAGGCGCTGAAGCAAGACATCGAAGCGGTCATGACGACCTCGCAAGACTGGTGGCCTGCGGACTACGGCCACTACGGGCCGCTCTTCATTCGCATGACTTGGCACGCGGCGGGCACCTACCGGATTTCGGACGGTCGCGGCGGCGGCGGCGCGGGACAGCAGCGCTTCGCGCCGCTCAACAGTTGGCCCGACAACGCCAATCTCGACAAGGCGCGCCGCCTGCTCTGGCCGATCAAGCAGAAGTACGGTTCCGCGCTCTCTTGGGCCGATCTGCTGATTTTCACCGGCAACTGCGCGCTGGAGTCGATGGGCTTCAAGACCTTCGGCTTCGCCTTCGGACGCCCCGACTCCTGGGAGGCCGACGAAACGGACTGGGGAACCGAGGAAGAGTGGCTGGGCGATGAGCGTCACGACGCCGAGGGCGTGCTGAACGAGCAATTCGGCGCCGACCATATGGGCCTGATCTACGTCAACCCGGAGGGGCCTGGCGGGGAGCCCGACCCGGCTGCGGCCGCCGAGTACATCCGGAGGACGTTCATGCGTATGGCCATGAACGATGAGGAGACCGTCGCGCTGATCGTTGGCGGGCACACCTTCGGCAAGGCGCACGGCGCGGCGATGGAGTCCCACGTTGGAGCGGATCCCGAGGGAGCCAGCATTGAGCGCCAGGGGATCGGTTGGGACAGCAGCCATGGGTCGGGCATGGCAGCAGACGCCATCACCAGCGGCATCGAGGGCGCCTGGACCGACACGCCGACCACCTGGGACAACAAATTCCTCGAGAACCTCTATCAGCATGAGTGGGAGCTAACCACGAGCCCGGCCGGCAAGCATCAGTTCCAGCCGGCCAACGCGGCGTCCGTGGCGACCGTGCCCGACGCGCACGATCCGGATGTCCGCCACGCGCCGATGATGCTGACCACCGACCTCGCCATGCGCGAGGACCCGGCCTACGCCGAGATCACGCAACGCTTCCTCCAGAATCCAGCAGAGCTTGAGGACGCCTTCGCGCGCGCCTGGTTCAAGCTGATTCACCGCGACATGGGCCCGCGCAGCCGCTACCTCGGCCCCTTGGTGCCGAGCGAGCCGCTGCTCTGGCAGGACCCGGTGCCTGATGTCGATCACGAGCTGATTGGCGAGGATGAAATCGCTTCGCTCAAGGCCGACGTGCTTGCATCCGGATTGTCGCGCTCACAGTTGATCTCGACCGCGTGGGGCGCGGCAGCATCGTTCCGCGGCACCGACAAGCGCGGGGGCGCCAACGGCGCGCGGATTCGCCTCGAACCCCAGCGAAGCTGGGCGGTCAACGATCCGGACGAACTGGGCGAGGTGCTCACGGCGCTGGAAGGTGTCCAGGAGTCGTTTAACGCATCGCGCAGCGACGGCAAGCGCGTCTCGCTGGCTGACCTGATCGTGCTGGGCGGCTGCGCCGCGGTCGAGCAGGCCGCCAAAGATGCTCGCTACGCCATGACGGTGCCGTTCGCGCCCGGTCGCACCGACGCATCGGACGAGTGGACGGACGCCGAATCGTTCGCCGTGCTCGAACCGAAGGCGGATGGGTTCCGCAACTATCTGCGACAGGATTTGCAGACGTGGCGTCGTGGCCGGGCAGAGGAGCTGCTGATCGAGCGGGCCGAGATGCTGACCCTGAGCGCGCCGGAGATGACGGCGCTGATTGGCGGGATGCGGGCGCTCGACGCCAATGCCGGGCGCTCGCAGCACGGCGTGCTGACTGACCGTCCGGGCACGCTGAGCAACGACTTCTTCGTCAACCTGCTCGACCCGAGCACCGAATGGGGCGCGGTCAACGGCTCGGACGAACTGTTCGAGGGTCGCGATCGCGAGAGCGGCGAGTCGCGGGGCACGGCGACCCGGGCCGACCTGATCTTCGGCTCGCACTCGGAGTTGCGGGCGCTGGCTGAGGTCTACGGCTCCAGCGATGCCGAGGAGAAGTTCGTCCACGACTTCATCGCTGCCTGGGACAAGGTGATGAACCTCGATCGGTTCGACTTGGCCTGAGATTTCACTCCGTCATTGCCGCGCTCCGTCGCGGCAATCTCGATGTATTGGCGACGACGGTGTAGAACACGGCGAGTGGTCTCCGCCTTCGCGGGGACAGGCTCCGCGGCAAGCGCGGGCATGACGGCGGCGTGGGACCGCTCAGTCCACCTCCAACGGCAACGACGGATCGGCCGCATATTCCGACATCGAGGCGTCGTACACCGCCACATTGTCGTAGCCGAGCAAACTCAGGACGAAAGCGTCGTTCGAGGCCGCAATCCCACCGCCGCAGTACGTCACTACGCGCTGCGCGGGATCGGCGCCGGCCTCAGCGAACTGCGCCGCGAGCGTCTCCGCCGGTAGGTACGCGCCTGTCTCAGGATCGAGCAGCTCCATCGCCGGCACATTGGTCGAACCCGGGATATGTCCGGCGCGGCCATAGGTGCGCCCGCCGTCCGCGCCGCTGTGCTGATCGCGCCCCAGCGCGTTGATCAGACACGAACCGTCGCCTCCGCCCTCAACGAAGGAGCGCACTTCGTCCAGGTCTGCGAAACGGCGCTGGTCCCAGTTCGGGCTGAAGCGGGCGGGCGCATAGCTCACGGCCTCGGTTGACACCGCGCGACCCTCTGCCGACCATTTGCGCCAGCCGCCGTCGAGCACCGCCGCCTGCTCACATCCCATCGCGCGGAACATCCACCACAGACGCGCCGCCCACATACTGCCCAGGCGGTCGTACAGCACGAGCCGTGACGATTCGGAGATGCCGTGCCTGCCGGCGGCTTCGGCGAATGTCTCGGGCCCCAGCATCATGAAGCGCAGCCGCTGCTCGTTGTCGGAGAAGTCCGCTTGCAGATCGAGGAATCCCGCATTGGGGATATGCCCCGACTCATACTCTGCCCGCCCCGATTCGACGCGGTAGCCGCCCCCGTCGCGCGGGCGCAGAAACACGGTCGATTCAAACACGCGAACATCGGGATCGTTGAGATGCTCCGCCAGCCAGTCCGTGGAGACGAGATACTCGGGGTGTGCGAAGGCCATCGCTCAGTCCTTCCTGCTCTGGATCATGCGAGAACGGGTAGAGGGTACAGACTGCAACCGCCGGCGACACTGCGGAGACGCAGCGGAGGGGCGGGCTACACTGAGCGCGGCTGCAGATCTCGCGCCGAATCTGGGTCAGCTTGCCGGGGAGCGCCGTGACCTATCTGAACACCTTCGCCCCAACCGCCGAAGCGGTTGACCTCACCAGCACCGACGAATTCGCCAGTCTCTGCGAGAGCGCCGCCGATCTCGGCATTTCGCATTCCCCCAGCATCCGCTACGTCTCGCGCAATGTCGTGATCAATCACCTCCGCCTGCACCTACTCGAATGGGGCGAGCCGGGCATGACGCCCTTGCTGCTCCTGCACGGCGGCAATCAGTCGGCGCATTCCTGGGATCTGGTCTCGCTCCAGCTCGCCGACCGCTTCCACATCCTCGCCCTCGACCAGCGCGGACACGGCGACAGCGAGTGGGCCCGCGACGCCGACTACGGCCCCGACCAGATGGCCTCCGACGCGCTCAGCCTGATTGCCGAAGAGAGGCTCCAACGCCCGATCGTGATGGGTCACTCGATGGGCGGCATGGTCACGATGCGCCTCACCGCTCGCCGCCCCGATCTGCCGGCGGCGGTCGTGCTCGTCGACGTCGGCCCCGAAGTCTCTCAGCGCGGTGCTGAGCAGATCCGCAACTTCGTCGTCCGCAACGTCGAGTTCGACCACCTCGATGAGTTCATCGATCGTGTCGCCGCCTACGATCCCTTCCGCTCACGCGAGCACATGGAGCGAACCGCGCGCTACAACCTCGTCCAACGCTCCGACGGCAAATACGTCAGCAAGTCGGATCGTATCCTCCACGATCCCTCCTTCCGCCGCCCAGCCGCTGACCGCCGCGACGTGGCCGACGGCTTTCACGCCTTTAGCGGCCCCACCCTGCTGGTGCGGGGTGAACGCTCCAACATCCTCGAAGCCGATGCGGCCGAACGCTTCGTCGACGATCTGCCCAACGCCGCCCTGGTGGAAGTGCCCGACTGCGGCCACAACGTGCACTCCCAAAACACGCCCGGTTTCCTCGAAGCCGTCAGCGGCTTCCTCTCCCAAGCGGCCGCACGGCGGTAGGATTCAGCTCATGCCCGACCAATACGTGGCCACCGACAAGCGCACCGGCTTTGAAGTCTCCGTCACCGGCGACTTTCCCGAGCATCCGGACGACCGGATGCGAATCGCGCGCACTACGACCCTCTTCACGCGCTTGATGTCCACCCTACTCCAGCGCGACGATACCCAACGCCGGCTCGGATTCCGCGCCATCGAGACCCAACTCGAACTGGCCGACGCCCTGATCCGACAGGATCACGCCGAAGTTCAACGACTCGTCCGCGAGACGCTCACCTCAATGGGCGTGGGTGAGGATCAGCTCCGAGAACTGGCCCAGCGCCTCACCGAGGCGAGCGGCCTCGATCCCCGCATCGCCGAAGAACTGGGCAAGGCTTTCGGCCTCGAGCCGCCAATCGAAGCGGAGCCTTCCGCGCCTGAGATGCCCCAGCTTGACCCCAATGTCTTGAGCGAGATCGAAGAGGTCTTGGCATCGCCCGACGAGGACGAGGCCGAAGCGCCCGACGATTCCGATCTCCTGCGCGCTTCGATCGACGGTCTGCGTGCGCTCCAGCGCATCCGCGAGGCGCAGACAATGCTTGAACGGCTGAGCGAGTTGCTGCCCGACGAGGATGGACCGCTCGTTTGGAAGGGATCGCCGGCTGACGCCGATGCGGCGCGTGCCGAACTCACCGAGACGGACGCTGCCTTGGCCTCCATTGACGCGCTTACGCTCAACCTCGATCCGGCAGACATCGACAGGATCCGAAACTCGCTCCGGCGCATGCGGCGGCTGGTCGATCTACTCGCCCCGCCCGCGGACGCCGCCAGCGACGACGACCCGGACAGCGCCGGCTCGACGGGACGCTGACCGACTGGAAACAGCTGCGGGCTTCAGAGCGCCCGCGATCGGCGAAAGGAAGTCCGATGAGCGCTGTTGGCTACATCAAGGACATGCTCAGCTTCATTCACGGCGGCTTCCGTGACGCTCGCACGGGACAGACCGCCGAACAGCTTCACTTCGTCCCCGACGGCGAAAGCCACTCCGTCGCTTGGGTGCTCTGGCACGCCGCCCGGGTCGAAGACCTGCTCGTACAGGGCGCGTGGCAGGGCAAGCAGGAAATCTGGCGCGAAGGTGGTTGGGCCGAGAAGACCGGCCTGCCCGAGCGCGGCTTCGGCACCGGCCAGAGCACCGAAGAGGCGTCCACAGTCGCCATCGGCGACATGGATGCCTTCTGCTCCTACCAGGACGCCGTCAACGAGTCGACCCACGCCTTCCTCGACTCCCTCAGCGACGACGACCTCAGCCGCGAAATCCAACTCGGCGACCGTACCGAGACCCTGGGCGAGTCGATTACGCTCCACCTCTGCACTCACCTCAACGGACATCGAGGCGAAATCAACCTCATACGCGGAATGCACGGCCTCGACCCGGTGATGCCGAACCGGGGCGGCTAGCACGCAACCCCAACCGTCGTAGAGACGCACGCGAGGAGGCTCACGATGCATGTGGTAGTCACCGGAGCCAGCGGCCTGATCGGCGGCGCGCTCGTACAGGAGCTGCGCCGGCGCGGTACCAGCGTGATCGCAGTCTCACGCAATCCCCGCGCCCACGCCGCCGTCGGCGGCGTCAACTGGATCGGCTGGGACGGACTCACTGACGCCGTCGCCGGCGCCGCCGGCGTCGTCCATCTCGCCGGTGAGGGCATCGTCGACCAGCGCTGGTCCGCTTCCCGCAAGGCCGCCTTGCGCGACAGCCGAATTGAGTCCACAGCCCAGGTCGTGAATGCAATCCAGGAATCCGGCGAAAAACCGGGCGCGCTCGTCTCCGCCTCCGCGATCGGCTACTACGGCTCACGCGTCGAGCGCGAAAGCTCGGAAGCCGCTCCGCCGGGCAACGACTTCCTCGCCCGCCTCTGCCAGGAATGGGAAGAGGCCGCCTCCAATGCCGGCGTCCGCACCGCCACCCTGCGCTTTGGGATCATCCTCTCCGCCGATGGAGGCGCGCTCGAACGACTCTTGCTGCCCTTCAAACTTGGTCTGGGCGGCCCGATCGGTCTCGGCCGCGCCTGGTGGAGTTGGGTCCACATTGAAGATGCGGTCGGCGTGATCATGCACGCGCTCCAGAGCAGCGGCGTCGAAGGCGTGCTCAACGTCACCGCTCCCCATCCCGTCCGCAATGCCGACTTCTCGCGCGCGCTGGGACGCGCGCTCAAGCGTCCCGCCTTTGCCCCTGTACCCCCCATCGCGCTCAAGCTGATGCTCGGCGAAGGCGCCTCCGTCCTGCTCGCCAGCCAGCGCATCATCCCTACCCGCACCCTCGACTCCGGCTACCGCTTCCAACACCTCGAAATCGAATCCGCGCTCGAGGATCTCGTTGGATAGCCGCCGGTTCCTTGCCACATGAGTGAATCAGTCGAGCTCCGCTACGGACTCAACCCCCATCAGGCACCCGCCTCTGCCGCGGCGCTCGCTGAGCGTCTCCCCTTCCGCGTACTCAACGGTCAGCCCGGCTACATCAACCTGCTCGACGCGCTCAGCGCCTGGCAACTCGTCAGCGAGCTGCGCGACGCCTTCGATCTGCCCGCCGGAGCCTCCTTCAAACACGTCTCCCCGGCTGGCGCGGCGATCGGACTCCCGCTCAGCGAGTCCTTGACACGCGCCTACCAAGTTGAGAAGCGCGAACTCTCACCCGTCGCCGCCGCCTACGTGCGCGCGCGCGGCGGCGATCTCGTCTCCGCCTACGGAGACTTCGCCGCCGTCTCCGACCGCGTAGATGTCTATCTGGCCCAGGTGCTGCGCCGCGAAGTCTCGGACGGCATCATCGCGCCCGCCTACGACCAGGAGGCACTGGCGATCCTCGCCAAGAAGAAGGGCGGGCGCTACCTCGTGCTCGAGGCGGATCCGTTCTTCACAGCCCCCGACCGCGAAGCGCGCGATCTCTTCGGCGTGCGCTTGGAGCAGCCCGCCGATCTCACCCCGATCGACGACTCAATCTTCAGCAACGTAGTCACCGAACGAACTGACTTCAGCGCCGACGCGCGACGCGACCTCAAGATCGCCACGATCGCGCTCAAGTACACCCAATCCAACTCCGTCTGTCTCGCCGCCGACGGCCAAGTGATTGGTCTTGGCGCGGGCCAGCAGTCCCGCATCCACTGCACCCGCATCGCCTGCGCCAAAGCCGACCGCTGGATGCTCCAGCAGCATCCCGATGTGCTCAACTTGCAATTCGTCAAAGGCCTGCGCCGCCCCGATCGCTTCACCGCGCGCGAGCAGTACATCGCCTGGCACGAACTCTCCCAGCCCGAACAGGATCGCCTCCAAGCCCAGCTCGATCCTTGGCCGGGGCCGCTCTCGGCAGAGAGCCGTCGTGAATGGATCGGGCGATTCTCGACCGTGCTCAGCCATGATGCCTTCGTGCCCTTCCGCGACAACATCGATCGTGCGCAGGCGAGTGCGGCGCAGTATGTGTTGCAGCCGGGGGGTTCGATCGCGGATCAGGACGTGATTGAGGCGGCGAACGGTTACGGGATGGTGATGGCGCTGACGGGGCGGCGGCTGTTCCGGCACTAGGCGCTAGCGTCGGAGGGTGTACGCTCTCTGTGGAGAGTGAGTCGTCCTATGACCGGCGCCACCGCCAGCGTCATACGGATCAAGGAGCGCTACGCCGCCGCGTCCAATCGCGCGGCGGTTGCGATTGGCTGCTAGACGCTCCCAGCACTCCTCTCCTCTACCAACGGACGACCCCGACATGACCAACCCAACCCAAGCTGACACTGCGCCTAGCGTGGTGCTCTACGACACTCTGCTCCGCGACGGTTCTCAGATGGAGGGCATCGCCTTCTCCTTGCAGGACAAGATCGCCGTCGCCCGCCGCCTCGACCAGCTCGGCATCCACTATGTCGAGGGCGGATTCCCCGGCTCGAATGAGAAGGACAAGGCCTTCTTCGAGCAGATGAAGACCACTCCCTTGCAGCAAGCCAAGCTCGTCGCCTTCGGCGGTACCCGCAAGCCTGAATCCGATGTCGAGACCGACTTCAACATCGTCGCCCTGCGGGAAGCCGAAACCCCCGTCGTCACTTTCGTCGGCAAGGCGATCGCCTCCCAGGTGCAGAGCGTTCTCAACACCTCCCGTGAAGAGAACCTGGCGATGGTGCGCGAGTCGGTCGGCTACATGGCCTCGCTCGGACGCGAAGTCCACTTCGACGCCGAGCACTTCTTCGACGGTTACCGCGAAGACCCCGATTACACCCTCAACGTGCTTCGCGCCGCCCATCGCGCCGGCGCCGTCTACCTGATCCTCTGTGATACCAACGGCGGCGCGATGACCAACGAGGTCGCCGACGCCGTGCTCGCGGTGCGCGAGGCGATCCCCGAGGCCCGGCTCGGCATCCACACCCACAACGACTGCGAGCTCGCGGTCGCCAACAGTCTCGCCGCCGTCGCCGCCGGCGTGGAGCAAGTGCAGGGCTGCCTCAACGGCTATGGCGAGCGCTGCGGCAACGCCAATCTCTCCAGCATTGTGCCCAATCTCCAGCTCAAGATGGGCATTGAAGTCGTCCGCGAGGATCAACTGCGCGAAATCACCGCCGCCAGCCGCTTCGTGGCGGAGCTCGCCAACCGTCCTCTCAACGGGCAATCGCCTTACGTCGGCGCTTCCGCCTTCGCGCATAAGGCCGGCTATCACGTCGCCGCCATCGTTAAAGACCCCAACACCTACCAACACATCGATCCGCAGGTGGTCGGCAACGACCAGCGCGTCCTGGTCTCGGAGCTCTCCGGCAAGCGCAACATCGCCTACAAACTCGCCGAGCGCGGACACGACCTCCCGCTCACCGCAGCCGAGACGACCAAACTGCTCGAACAGGTCAAACACATGGAAAGCCGCGGCTTCCAGTACGAGGGGGCGGAAGCCTCCTTTGAGCTGCTCGCCATGCGCGCCCGTCCGGGCTACGCCGCGCCCTTCGAGCTCGACGACTTCCTCGTCGTCGAACGCCGCCGACCGACTCTGAGCGCTGCCAACGCTGAGAGTGGACAGAACGGCTGGGGCGCCGGCGGGGACTCGATGATGCTCGCCGAAGCTGTGACCAAGATTCGCGTCGGCAACGAGATGTTCCACACCACAGCTGACGGCAACGGCCCCGTCAACGCGCTCGATCAGGCTGCGCGCAAGGGTCTCGAAGAGGCCTACCCGGAGCTCAGCACAGTCTCACTGCTCGATTACAAAGTCCGCATCATCGATACCGACGCCGGCACCGAAGCCCAGGTTCGCGCTCTGATCGAGTCCACCGACGGCGAGCGCGTCTGGAACACGGTCGGCTCCTCCAGCGACGTGATCGAAGCCTCCTGGCTCGCTCTGGCCGACGCCTACGAGTACTACCTCCAGAATCACGCCGAGTGGACCGCTGGCGAGCCGACCGAGCGGCTCAGAGCGGACCCGCAGACGTAACGCCGCTCACGCGGCTATCCTGTTTACGGGCCGGCGCTGTGCGGGACTGTGCTGTGGATGCCGGTGAGCGGGCGCGGCCCAAGAGAGAAGCGGGGCGATGGCGAGCGAAGGTCTGGTAGTCGGCGGATTTCCCAAGTGCACGGAGTGCGAAGACGGCGTCCTCGTGCCCCTGTCCGACTTCGGCGGACAGGGCGCCGCCGTGCACTTCAAAGCCTGGGTCTGTACCGACACGAAGTGCCTCTTCAACCTCAAGATCCGCAACGGCGACGTCTACCTGAACGAGCCGATCTACGACGGGCGGGATGATCGGCGGTAGCTCGCCTCCGGTTTCCCGTCCCCGCCTCCGCGCGGGGACTTGCTCCCGTTCAGCCTCGGCTGGCTGTCGGTCGCATGACCACTCTGCGCGGCGCGGGCCGAGCGGGTCCCCGAGTACATCGGGGACTGAAACCGCCGGTTTGCGGCGTGACTGAAGGGCAATGCAATGAAGGTCGCCAGCGTTGACGTCTATCCGATCATGACCTGGCGTCCGCACTTGTTCGTCACGGTCACAGCCGACGACGGCTCCTTCGGCGTCGGCGAGTCCGGGCTCACTTGGCAGGAACAGGCCGTCGCTGCCTGTGTTGAACGCTTCTCGGAACTCGTCCTCGGTAAAGACCCGATGCGCACCGAGCAGCTCTGGCAGCTGATGGCGCGCGCGTCGTTCTTCCCCGCCGACCGGATCAACTGCGCAGCCATCTCCGCGATCGACCTTGCGCTCTGGGACCTGAAGGGCAAGCTGCTCGGACAGCCCGTCTACAACCTGATCGGCGGACTCGTGCGCGAGCGGATGCAGTGCTATCCGCATAACGAGGGCGAAGATGATCCTGCTCAATTGATCGACGACATCGAGCGCACCGTCGCTGGCGGCTGGCGCTTCGCGCGCTGGGGGTTCAGCGGCACGACGGGCGAAGCGTTCGATCCTTCCGACGCGGTGCGCAAGTCGGTGCGTGCGATCGAGGCTGTGCGCTCGCACTTCGGACCTGAGTTGGAGCTTTGCGTCGATGTCCATACCCGGATCGATCTGCCCGATGCGCTGCGCTACTGCCGAGCGGTTGAGGACGTTAATCCCTACTTCATTGAGGATGCGCTGCGCTCCGAGCGGCCCGAGTCCTATCGGCGTCTGCGCGAACGCACCAGCGTGCCGCTTGCGGCTGGCGAGCAGTGGTTCACCAAGTGGGGTTTCGCCACTGCGATCGAGGAGGAGTTGATCGATTACGCAAGGATCGATCTCTGCTTGGTCGGCGGATTGACCGAGGCGCTCAAGATCGCGCGCTGGGCCGAGACGCACCACATCCAGATCGCGCCGCACAACCCGCTGGGACCGGTCTCGTCGGCGGCGGGAGCGCACTTGACTCTCGCCTCGAGCAACGCCGGCGTGTTGGAGATGGCCCGCGAACCCGGTTCGGTGCTGGAGGATGTGTTCCCGCAGCAGACTCCGTTCGAGCGCGGTCATGCGCTGCCCAGCGAGCAGCCGGGCTGGGGTATCAGCTTTGACGCTGAGGCTGCGTCGAAGTACCCAGAGCCGGGCGTTGGATACGCGCCGATGCTCCAGCGCCGCGACGGAGCGTTCAGCAACTGGTAGGGGCTGGTAGTAAGCTGAATTCGTCGGGGAGTGGCGCAGCCTGGCAGCGCGCTTCGTTCGGGACGAAGAGGTCGGAGGTTCAAATCCTCTCTCCCCGACCAGTTCGTCATCATCGGCATTCAACGTTCTCACCCCCTCTGCCCCCTGTTCAGGCCAGGGGCAGGCTGCGGCATCTCCCCTTCAAGGAGAGTTGCGCGTAAATCACATTCCCGTTGCTCTCGTCATTCCAGCGAACGCTGGAATCTCGCTCCGACCAGATAGCCCGCAATTCCGGACGAGATTCCAGGTCAAGCCTGGAATGACGGAAATGGGGATTTTGCATAGGCCTCCTCAAGGGGGAGAGGAGAGCGGACTTTTGCAACGGTCTCCGTAGGCGGGAATGATGGAACATGGATTATGCATCCAACTGCGACTGCCGGGCGAATGGTTGCGGCAAGCGACTTGCAATCAGGAAGACCACAGAACTGGCGGCGACGCAGATCGCGTAGATGATGAGCACCAGGTCGTAGTTGCCGTCTCGGTCGTAGATCTCGCCGGCGATGATGGGTGAGAAGACGATCGCGATCGTCTGGAAGAGGAAGGCGGTGCCCATGATCGTGGCGAAGTTGCGCAGCCCGAAGGCGCGCGAGAGCATGAGCGCCTCCAGCGGCGGGGTCGCGGCGAAGCCGACGATGTACAACACGACCGCGATGCCGACGCCGGGGATGTTGCCTCCGGTGGCGTAGAGCACCATCAGCGAAGCGCAGACGAATAACGCGCCGAATGCGGCGATGCGCTCGGGGCGGCGGAAGCGTTCGAGTTGCGAACCGGCGGTCAGCAGCCAGACCACTGCGCCGCCCGCAGTGAGCGAGACGATCTGCGCCGACCAGGTGTCGGAGAAGCCCACCGATTGGTAGTAGGGCACGCCCTGGGACATCCAGCCGAAGACGACGAAGTAGAGCAGCATGAGGCCGCCGACGAGCGCCCAGAAGAGGGGGGTGCGCATCGTCTGAGCGAGCGTCATGCCGCTGAGCGCGACCGGTTCGGCTGAGGTCGCCGAGGCGGGCGGCGCAGCGGAATCGCTTTCGTTCGCTCTGGGGCGATCGCGAACGAAGATGAAGGCGACGACGTAGGCGCCGACGATGAGCATGGCCGAATAGATGAAGGCGTCTTCCCAACCGAGGGTGGAAATGATGAACTGCACCAGCGGCAGCATCAGCAACTGGCCCATCCAGACGGAGGCGCCGATGATGCTGAGCGCCACCGCGCGGCGGCGGTCGAACCAACGCACCGCCAGCGCCTGGGCGGGGATGTAGGCGATCATTCCCAGGGCCAGCGAGGAGACGCCGAGGTAGACGTACCAATGCCAGAGCTGGGTCATGAAGGCGAGCAGGACGAAGGCCGCGCCGCAGAGGGGCGCGCCGATCAGCATCAGGCGGCGCGGGCCGACGACGTCAATCAGCCTGCCAATGAAGGGCGCGAAGAGGCCAATCGTGCCGACCGTGACCGAGAAGCCCATCGAGACGTCTCGGCGGGACCAGCCGAAGTGGTTCTCGAGCGGCTCGGTGTAGGCGCTGAGTGAGCCGATCGTGACGCCCTCGGCGACGATCAGCGCGACGACCATGCCGAAGAGCACGTACCAGCCGTAGTAGATGCGCCCAATCCGCCGTCGTTTCGCGCCCTGCGGCTCATACGTTGTCGCTTCGACAGCCATGCTGCGCAGGCTAACCGTGAAACGGTCAAGCGCTGTGCTTGAGGGCGGTATCCTGTTTGTGAGACTCATGACACACTCGCACGTCCCGCAGCGAACGGACCACAATCCATGACCACGACTCTGAGCAGCATCAGCACCGATCCTCTGCCTTGGCCGAACCAGCGCGAATTGCCGGCGACGCAACGACCGCTGCCTGCGGGCACGACCGTGATCTCGGCCGACAGCCACTGGCTGGAGACGGGCGCATTCGTCGATCGAATGCCGGCCAAGTACCGCGACCGGGCGCCGCGCGGGGTGTTCAACGAGCGCGGCTTCCACATGGAGATCGACGGTCAGACGACCGACAACCCGGCAATGCCTTCGGAGATGATCGAGGGCCGGGCGGGGATGTGGGACGCGGGCATTCGTGTGGAGGAGATCTCGCGCGAGGGCGTGGATCAGGAGATCCTGTTCCCGCAGCGGATGTTGGGTGTGATTCGGAACCAGGATTTCGACTACATCCAGGCCTGCATGGACGCCTACAACGAGATGCTGGCCGAGTTTTGCGCGGAGTACCCCGACAAGCTGCACGGCCTCGCTCTGCTCAACTACTGGGACCCCGAGCGGACCGAGGACGAGCTGCAGAAGATTAAGGCGCTGGGGTTCAAGGGCGTGCTGATGCCCTCGCTGCCGCCGCCGCACGCGAAGGTGTACTACAACGCGCGCGCGCTGGAGCCGATGTGGAAGGCGATCGGCGAGTCGGGCCTGCCGCTCAGCTTCCACGTGGGCGAGACGTTCGACGCTCGCGGTCAGGGCGGGCTGGCGACGACGATCGTGGTGGCGTTCCAGCCGTTCCGGCGGCTGTTCGCGCTGCTGGCCTTCGCGGGCATTTTTGAGCGCAACCCCGGCCTCAAGGTGGTCTTCACCGAGGGCGGTATTTCCTGGGTGCCGAGCTGCCTGTTCGATTGCGACAAGGTGTACGCCTCGTTCGAGAGCGAGATGACGCCGAAGCTGGCGAACAAGCCCAGCCACTACTGGTTCGAGAACTGCTACGCGACCTTCATCGAGGATCCGTCCGGCCTGCGCCAGCTCGACCTGATCGGCGTCGACAAGGTGCTCTGGGGCAGCGACTACCCGCACCCCGAAAGCGCGGTCGGCTACGCGCAGCAAAGCCTCTGGGACGTGTTCGACGCGACCGACTCGATCGAGGACGCGCAGAAGATCGTGGGCGGGAACGCCCAGGCGATCTGGGGCTTGGACTGAGGAGCCCCCCTGCCTGCGCAGGGGCAGGCTGCGCGGGAATGACGGATATAGAGGGTTGCAACGGTCTGCGAACGCGGGAATTCCCGTCCCACTCGATCGCTGCATGGATTCCCGCGTTCGCGGGAATGACGTGATCCGCGGACCGGCGACTTTCGCAAGGGTCTCCCTGAGCGGCGGCTGGCGGGGTTGGCGTCGGTCAGGCTGCGTCGGGGGCCTCCGGTTCCGCGTGGAGTTGGGCGAGCAGGGCTTGCTTTTGCTCGACGAGGCGCAGGGCTTTCCGGCGTTCGGGGTGCCGGGGGTTGCGGGACGGGTAGTCGTTGAGCCAGTCTCGGTCGCTGAGGATGTCTTTGAGCCGGCGGTCGATGTCGTCGATGGCCTGTTGGAGGGCGGGGTCGGGGGAAATCTGGCCGGTTTCGGCCGATTCGCCGTCCTGGGCTGGGGTTTGGGCGGTTTCTTGTTCGGGCTTGTTCGATTTTGTTCGGGCGGGTTCGTCGGTGTGTTCGGCGTGTTTGGCGGGCGGCGCCCCCCCTCTGTCCCCCGCGTGCGCGGGGGCAGGCTCTACGGGACATCTCCCCTGCAAGGGGGGGAGAGGGGAAGCGGAAAGTTCTTGTTCGGTGCTGTTCGGTGCTGTTCGAGCGGGTTCGGGGGTGCAGACGAGGGCTTGGTCGGGGTCGAGGTCGGCGTTCGGTTCGGCGTGGGGTTGGTTGATCTGCTCGATCTCTTCGGGTGTGGGGGGGAAGAAGCGTTCGGGCCTGGGGTAGCGTTGACCGTAGCGGTCGACGCTGACGCCGCCCTGGACGAGTTCTTGGGTGCGTTCGGACTCGTCGCGGCGGATGTGGGGCACGGCCGTGAGCAGCAGGCGCAATTCGCGGATGTCGGCGCGGCGGCGGTCGTGGTGTTCGTCGTTGAGATCGGCGAGTTGGAGCAGGTGGACGACGAGTTGGTCGGCGGCGAGTTCCTGGATCAAGTCGGCGCGGAAGAGTTCGAAGTCTTTGAGGTAGGCGGCGACGGTGGAGTGTGCGCAGCCCATCTCCTGGGCGATCTGTCGGAGGGTGAGTCCTTGTTGCCGGAGTTGGTGGGCTTGGAGCAGTTTGGCGCGGCGGGCGGGGTTGGGGTAGCGGGGAAAGGTCATGCTTGCTCGCTCTCCTGTGTTGAGCTGTGACGCGATTCTTGCCATAGTATATATATTCCGAATATATGAGTAGTACGAAAGTGTTATCTGGGTAACAGGAGGGCCCCTCGCCCTCACTCCCCGCCTGCGGAGGCCTTTGCAAATTGGCATTCCCGCTGCTCTCGTCATTCCAGCGAACGCTGGAATCTCGCTCCGACCAGAGAGCCCGCAATTCCGGACGAGATTCCAGGTCAAGCCTGGAATGACGGAATCCGGGATTACGCGCAGGTCTCCTCAGGGAGAGGGGAGCAGAGGGGTGATCAGAAAGGGGTTCTGGGGAGGCCTTAGTCTAGGTGGGACTGGAAGCGAGGTCGCCAATGTCCGTCGAACGAATCGAAATTGTGCAGCAGGGACCGTACGCCGACGGGCAAGCGTTCGGCGACGCTGGGGCGTTTGAGCTGATCCGGGCGCGGCTGCACTACGCGGTCAATCCGGCGCTGGAAGACCATCAGCGGATCACCGACCTCGAGTGCGCGCCGCGCGGATCGGACGGTTGCGTTCGCTTTAGCGGCGATCTGGTGCTGATGCGGCCGACGGATGCGTCGGCCGGGAACGGGGCGCTCGTGATCGATGTGCCCAATCGGGGACGGAGTTTGCTGCCTGGTTCGCTGAATCGGACGCCGCCTGAGTTCTCGCTCACCGATCCGCTGCATCCCGGCGACGGCTTCCTGTTTCGGCATGGGTTCAGCGTGGCTTCGGTCGCTTGGCAGTGGAACACGCCTGACGCTCCGACCTTGCTGGACTTTGAGGCTCCCGAAGCGCTGGGCGCGGACGACAAGCCGATGTCGGGCGAGGCGATTACCGACTTGCGTCCCAGCGAGCCGTTGGCCTCGATGCCGATCGAGCACCTGGGGCAGCCGGGTTATCCGGTCTCGGAGCACGAGGACGGGCGCTCGCGTCTCTATGAGCTCGACTTTGAGGACGATGAGCCGCGCGAGATTTCACGCGAGCGTTGGCGGTTTGCGCGGCAGACCGAGGAGGGCGTGGTCCCGAGTGCGCGCGACCTTTGGCTTGAGGGCGGGTTTACGCCGGGCAAGATCTACGAGGTCGTCTATCCGACCGACCGCTCGCCGGTTGTCGGAACGGGTCTGCTCGCGTTCCGCGATGCGGCGCTGTTTCTGCGCGGCTGGCAGCGTTCTTATGAGCGCGTGCATGGCTTCGGGATTTCGCAGAGCGGGCGCTTCCTTCGCCACCTGTTGTATCTGGGCCTGAACCGTGATCCGGACGCTCCCTCGCAGCGCGCCTTTGACGGGATGCACATCCACGTCGCGGGCGGCATTCGGGGCGAGTTCAACCGGCGCTACGGTCAGCCGTCGCAGCTGTTCCTGGCCGGGCCGATCCATGAGTTTCCCTTCGCCGATGTCGAGCGCGATGATCCGTTGACCGGTGCGTGCGACGGGTTACTGGGGCGCTCGGACGAACAGGGCGCGACGCCGAAGATCGTGAAGACGAATACGAGTTGGGAGTTCTGGCGCGGGGATGCGTCGCTGATCGACATTGATCCGGCCACGGGCGAGGATGTTCCGGAGCATCCGCAGTCGCGGCATTATCTGTTGGCGTGTACGCAGCACGGGGCTGGTCAGGCCGAGCCGATTGACAGTTTCTACTTGACCGCCGATCGCAGCATGTACCGGCATAACGCTGTGGATCAGTCGCCGCTGATGCGGGCGGCGCTGGTGAATCTGGATCGCTGGGCGGCTGGGGAGTCGGAGCCGCCGCCGACGAGTGTGCCGAGTCTGGCTAAGGGCACCGCCGCCAAGCGGGGAGAGGTGCTGTTGCAACTGAGTGATCGGGTGACGACGCCGGATGCGGAGCGTCTGTCGCGGGTGCGGACGGTGGATTGGTCTGCGCTGCCGCCGGTTGAGGGGGCGGAGTACCAGGGCTATGTGTCGGCGGTCGACGAGCATGGGAATGAGATTGCAGGTCTCAGATTGCCGGATCTGACGCAGCCGCTCGGTCTGCATACCGGTTGGAATCCGCGTCACCCGGAGACGGGTGGGGAGGATTTGACGAGTCACTTTGTGGGTCTGACTCAGTGGTTCAGTCGGGAGGAGATTCTGGCGCGGTATGGGGACAAAGCGTCGTATCTCGATCGGGTCAGAGGGGATGCGGAGAGTCTTGCGGCGGAGGGTGTGATTCTCGCCGAGGATGTCGATCTGGTCGTCCAGAACTGTGCGGATCGGTGGGATGTTGCAGTGGGCTAGCTGCGTGAGCGACGACCGTGCAGATCACGGCGAGTGATCCTCGCCTTCGCGGGGACAGGCTCCGCGGCAAGCGTGGGTATGACGGTGTTGTTTGTGGAAGCGGCTCAAGCGGTTGAGACGACCCCTGACTCGGCCAGGGCCTCAACCGCAGAGGCTTCGAGGCCCAACTCTTCGGCCAGGACTTCGGCGGTGTGTTCTCCGAGGAGGGGGGCTCGTTGGTGGACCGGGGGGCTTTCGCTGAGGCGGATGGGGCAGCCGAGGAGGGTCATAGGGCCTCTGGTGGGGTGTTCGATGTCGACCAGCATTCCTCGTTCGCGGAGGTGTTCGTTGTCGAAGATTTCGCCGGAGTCGAGGACGGGGCCGGAGGGGACTCCGGCTTCTCTCATGGCGTCCATGACTTCGAACTTGGTCCGTTCTCGGGTCCAGGCTTCTATGGCCTGGCGGACGTCGTCGCCTTCGTTGCGGGTGATTCCGCGCGCGCCATTGGATTCGGCCAGGTCGGGACGGCCGATGGTGTGCATGAGGGCTTTGCGCATTCGACCGCCGGCGACGACGATCCAGACCCAATCGGCGCGGCCGCCGGGTTTGCAGGGGAAGAGTCCGGTGGGTGCGGTTTGGCCGTCGCCGTAGGGCGGGGCGGGGTCGCCGGAGATTTCGCGGCGGGTCATGGGGACGCGGGTGTAGTTGGTGACGGCTTCTTGCATGGAGAGTTCGACTTTTTGGCCGACGCCGTCGCGGGCGCGCTGCCAGAGGGCGGCGAGCATTCCAATGGCGGCTTGGACGCCGGTGCCGGTGTCGCCGATGGTGGGTCCGGGTTTGAGCGGGAGGGTGTCTTCGGTGCCGGTGATGGCCATGGCGCCGCCGGCGGCCTGGGCAACCATGTCGAACGATTTGGTGGGCGCCCAGGGTCCGGTGGTACCGAAGCCCTTGACGGTGCAGTAGATGAGTTGGGGGTGGATTTCTTTGAGCGTGTCGTAGCCGATGCCGAGGCGTTCCATCGTGCCGAGGGTGAAGTTTTCGACCACGATGTCGAATTTGGGCACGAGTTGGAGGAAGAGTTCGCGGCCCTGGTCAGTCTTGAGATCGAGGGTGAGGGAGCGTTTGTTGTTGTTGAGGGTGATGAAGTAGGTGGAGTCGACGGCGTCGGGGCCGGCGCCGAGGCGGCGTCCGGGTTCACCGCGTTGAGGGGGTTCGACTTTGACGATTTCGGCGCCGAGCCAGCCGAGCGCCTGGGTGGAGGAGGTGCCGGCTTCGTATTGGGTGAGGTCGAGGATGCGGACGTCGGAGAGGGCGAGGGGCATGGTGTACTCCCGTGGATTGGGGTCAGGATAGCGAGGGCGTCGGCGGGCGGCGTTCAGAGCGATGCGTCTCGCAGCAGGGCGACGAACCCGGCCTGCTCGAAATCGCGGTCGTAGGCCAGCGCCTCGGCGATGCCCCGCTTCTCCATCACGAGAAAGCTCGCGCAGTCGGTCAGCACAGCCGCGACTGCATCGGCCAGTTGATGAAGCTGATCGTTCGGGTAGAGGAGCGCAATCCAGCACCCCGAATCTGCGAACCGTGTTCGCATCAGTCTTCTTCCTTGGGATAGCCGTAAAGGTGGTTTTCGAGGTTCTTGCCGAAGTCGGACGGAAGTTTGTCACGTTCTGCATGGGAAGCATGAGCTACGACAGCGTGGATCTGATCCTCGATGCCGTAAGGTTCGCCGCCGTTGTTCTGTGGAGCAGGCGTCTCGTGCTTGAGGGCGTCCGGTTGTTCGCTCATGGGGTTGGTCTGCCGATTGCCATCAGGGGATCGGGTTCGTCAAGGGTGTGCGGTTTTGAGACGGACGGCGGGGAGGCGTCTGAGGCGTTGATTGAGGGGGTCTACTTCGATTCCTAAGGATTCGAGGGCGGTGACTCCCAGGAGGGGTTCGGCGTCGTCATCGCCGAACATGACGGTGGTACCGACGATTTCGCCGAGGATTTCGAGTCTGGCGACGGCGATGTCGAGGCGCAGCTCGCTGCCGTCGGCCAAGATGTAGAAGCGCTGGCCATCCGGTGCGACGCCGATCTCGTCCAGGTGTTTCCTGGGCACGAGGGAGTCGGTTGCGCCGGTGTCGACGAGGAAGAGTCCGCTCCACTCGCGGCTGTGATCGCCGGGATTGGTGACGTTGACGGTGACGTGAGTCGCGCCCATAGGCGGTCTCCCGTCCGCTGGCTCTTGTTTTGAGCTTAGGCGTTTGATGGTTGTTATCCCAAGACTCCTGCGGCTGTAAGTTCTTTCGCTCGTTCGCCCAGGAGTTCCGGGGCTGCGGAGCCTGGGAGCATGGCGGGGCGGCCGGCGACGACCGGGGTTCGGGAGAGGTTGACTGAGGGGCCGTTGGTTCGGACCCGGCCGCGGCCGTCGTGTTCGCGGGTGAGGGAGAGTCCGAGTTTGACGGCGCGAGGGTTGGTCATGGCGTCTTCGACTGACTTGACGGGCTCGGCGCCGATGCCGTTGGCGGTGAGTTTGGCGATCCATTCGGCGACGGTCTTGGTCTTGAATTCGTCTTCGGAGGGGATGTCGGCGGCTTGTCCGGGCTTGGCTCCGAGGAAGAGCCAGCCGTCGGCGGCTTCATAGAGCCGGTGGAGGGGGCTGTCGCCGAGGGCGTCCTGGCCGGCGGGTTCGTCCCAACGTTTGCCTTCATAGCCATGGAGCATGTTCGACTGGAGGGTGCTGGCGGTGCGGGCGAGGGCGGTGAAGACTTGCTGGCCTTGTCCGGTGCGGAGGCGGTGGTAGAGGGCCATGCCGACGGCGAAGGCGCCGTTGATGCCGGTGCCGTAGTCGTTGATGGCGAAGGGTTGGAGGGTGGGTTCGGTGTCGCCGTAGCGGGTCATCATGCCGCTGGCCGACTGTGCGAGTTGCTCCCAGCCGGCGCGCTGAGCCCAGGGGCCGATTTCGCCGAAGGCATTGAGCGAGGCGTAGACGACATCGGGGTTGAGGCGGCGGACGGAGTCGTAGTCGACGTTGAGTCCGCCGACCTTGCCGAGGCGGTAGTTCTGAACGATGACGTCGGCGTCGGCGGCGAGTTGCATGAAGAGGTCGCGGCCTTCGGGGCGCTTGAGGTCGAGCAGGATCGAGCGTTTGCCGCGATTGATGTCTTCGTGAAGCATGATCCCGTTTTCGCGGGAGGGGTTGTCAATCTTGATCACGTCTGCGCCGAATTCGGCGAGCGTGCGTCCGCAGGTGGGGCCGGCGAGGATGATGCAGAGGTCGAGCGCGTTGACGTCCTCGAGGGCTTGGGAGAGGCGGTTGCCCGGGGCGCGGATCGCTGCGGGGGCTGAGGCTGAGAGCTCGGAGAGGATGTCGCCGCGGTCGGCGTCGAGGGCTTTGCGGGGTCCGCGAATCGCGCCGGGGGTCTGGGACATGCGCACCTGGATGCCGGGCTGGAGCATGGGACCAAGTTCGGGGTCGTCGAGTTCGACGATGATCTCGGCCTCGCGCGCGTGGGGTTCGTGCAGCCACTCGGCGGAGTCGAGGCAGCGGACGGTCGGCGGGCCGGTGGGGGTGGCGGCGGCGTTGATCAGGTCTTCCCACTCCTGGGCGGTGCGGGTGAGGAAGATGTTGGTGAGTTGGGCGCGGGCGATGTCGGCGAGAGAGAAGTCCTGCTGGATTTCGGAGGCTTTCGACCAGGGTTCGTCGAGCCACTGGGGAACGCCGGCGGCGATGCAGAACTGACGGATGAAGTGGGAGTAGGCAGCGTGGAAGAAGACCCAGCGTCCGTCGGCGCATTCGTAGGGTCCCACCCAGGGGACGGGTCCGCGCGGGGCGTCGCGGTCGAGGAACTTGAGGCCGCGAATGCCGATGGCCTGATAGAGGCTGTCGTGCAGGGAGGCTTCGATGCGTTGTCCGAAGCCGTCGCGTTCGCGGGCGACCAGGGCCATGGCGACGCCGGCGCAGCCGGTGAAGGCGGCGTAGGAGGAGGCGATGGGCACGGCGGTGTAGACCGGTCGGGGAGCGTCGGCGAAGAGGGAGCCGCTGTAGGTACCCACGCCGGCAGAGACCACGCCTTCCCAAGCGGGCATCGCGGCGCGTTCGTCGTCCGCGGAGAATCCAGGCAGCGAGAGGTAGATCAGGCGGTCGTTGGCGTTGGTTGATTCCTCGGACCCGAGACCGAGACGATCCATCACGCCCGGGCGGAAGTTCTCGACCACAACATCAGCGGACGCAATCAACTCCTGCGCCGTGCGCCGCCCGTCGGCAGTCTTGAGGTCGAGCGAGATGCGGCGTTTGCCGCGATTCCAGACCGCGTTGGCGGGAGTGTCCCAGATCGGTCCGGCGGGAGGATCGATGCGGATCACGTCGGCCCCGTTGTCGGCGAGCATCATCGCGGCCAGGGGGCCGGCCATGTACTGTCCGAAGTCGATTACGCGAAGTCCGTCGAGTGCGCCCATGTTTGCCTCCATCCTGTTGCTGTGGATGTGAGGCTAGCGGCTCAGGGCCTCTCGAACGGCGGTGTCGGCGGCGGCGAGGAACTCGTCGACTGTGCCGTCGTTGTGGAGTACGAGGTCGGCTTTGGGCGCGCGCTCGAGCCAGGGTGTGGCGGAGGCCATGCGCTGCTCGGCCTCCTCGCGGGTGAGCTTGTTGCGGGCCATGAGCCGGGTAAGGGCGGTTTCGTCCTCCGACGCCACCAGCCAACCGGCGTCGCAGAGTTCCATGTAGGGGCCTTCGAAGAGGCGAACGGCCTCAAACACCGCAATCGGGGCCGGATCGGTCTTCAGCTCTCGCAGCAGGCGCATGAATTCGCCTTCGATATCGCCGATGGCGGTGCGCAGCGCGGTTAGGAGGTCGGGTTTGCCGAAGACGATGTCGCCGAGGGCTTTGCGGTCGATGTAGCCGTCGTCGCCGATCACGCGCGCTCCGAACTGGGCGACGATGCGGTCGAAGGCGGGTTTGCCTGGTTCGTACATGGTGTGGACGTGTCGGTCGGCGTCGATGTGGCGGGCGTTGTGTTGATCGACGAGGTGTTGGCAGAGGAGGGATTTGCCGCTGGCGATGGAGCCGGTGACGCCGAGGAGAAAGGCCATGTGAGTAGGCTACCTGCCGGATCGGGTTAGGCTGCTGGCCATGCCCGACGTCGCGCTCGAGCCCGAATCATCGGGCGGAATGGCCGCCCTCCAAGTGGCGCAGGCTCACCTGTCTACGCTGCTCTCGGCGACGGATGCCCTAGATAGCAAGGCGAGCTTGATTGTCGCGGTCAACGTGGCCCTGTTCGGGGTCTTTTTCGGAGCTTTGATTTCGGCCACGGAACCGACTGCTTGGGTTGCGGTTGTGGCGCCAGCCGCGATCTTCGTGCTCGTGTTGATCGTCGGCGGTTTGGCGCTCCGCCCTCGTGACATGAGCCAATTCGTTGCGCCCGCAGATTTGTTGACCCACATGACCGGCGAATATGGGAATGATGCATTGGCCTGGAGCTATGTCGAGAGCATTGGGAGGGCCTGCATAGGAGTCACGAAGGTCTTGGAAGAGAAGGTGATTGGCTTGGCAGTGCTCGCGGTGCTGACTCTCTTTCAGATCGTTGCTGCCGCTGCGTCAGCTGCC
Organism: Dehalococcoidia bacterium; assembly: GCA_963555985.3. Lineage (GTDB taxonomy): Bacteria > Chloroflexota > Dehalococcoidia > Bin125 > Bin125. The sequence continues at coordinate 2,178,385 of OY820591.1, read as the reverse complement.
GTCTGGATCCCGTGAGGGGATGCGTCCCCATAGTCCAGAGCGATAAGGGGCCGGCGGGAGCGTCGGCGGCCTACTGCCCCTTCCCTCAGCTGTATCGACCACTGGATGATGTTGAGAGGGCGTGCCCTCGGGGTTGCGGGAACGGCCGAACAGAAAGAGCTTCAGCGCCTGCACCACGTTTCGTGCGCGCGTGAGCCATGTCTGTAGGGATCGCATTACGTTGGCCCTCCACGGCGACGCACAGGTTGGCTTGGCGGCCCCCGCTTCACCGGATCTGGCGGCAGAGTAGGCGGCTTCCCGCCAGACTCGGCAAGTGACAGACTGTGGATGCTGTCTGGCATGGGACGATACTTCCTCTGCCTGCTCAGGCTACCAAAATTCTCAGGGCAACAAGAATGCTCACGCGCTGTGCCTGGCCCGCCGACGACTCGGACATGATCGCTTATCACGATCTTGAATGGGGTGTGCCCAGATGGGACGAATCTGCGCTGTTTGAGACGCTGACCTTGGAGGGGGCGCAGGCCGGGCTTTCGTGGCGGACGGTGTTGATGCGGCGCGAGGGGTATCGGCGGGCGTTTCTGGATTGGGATGTCGGGGCGATTGCTGAGATTGACGGGGCCGGCGTGGAAGCGCTGACTGGGGATGCCGGGATCATCAGGCATCGAGGCAAGATTGAGGCGACGGTCGGCAATGCTCAGGCGACGCTGTTGCTGCGCCGGCAGGGATTGAGCCTCGCGGAAATTGTTTGGGCGTATGCCGACCCGTCGAATGAACCTCGCAGCGATATTCAGCCTCAGACCGTTGAGTCGCGGGCGATGTCTCGGGAGTTGAAGCGGCGCGGATTTCGATTCGTCGGGCCGACGACCTGCTACGCCTTCATGCAGGCCGTGGGGATCGTGAACGATCACGAGGGCACCTGCTTCCGGTTTGCCGAAATTGCGCGGCTGCGCGATACCCTGCTGGGGGAACGGAGTTCAGGATGACTTTTCAACACCTTCGCCTGGAGATTGACGCGCCGATCGGCGTGATCACGCTTGACCGGCCGGAAAAGCTGAACGCGCTCAGCCGGCCGCTGCACGACGAGATGATCACGGCGGCGAACCAGCTTCAGGCTGACGACGATGTGCGGGTGGTGATCATCACGGGAGCCGGGCGCGGGTTCTGCTCGGGCGCGGATCTGACCGCTCGGCCAGGGCAGGTTGAGCGCGTGACTCAGAACGAGCGATTGGATGAATTCGGCTGGGTGGGTCGGCAGGCGCTGACGTTTGGAGAATTGGACAAGCCCGCGATTGCGGCGGTGAACGGGGTGGCGGCGGGCGCGGGGATGAGCCTGGCGCTGGCCTGCGATATTCGGGTTGGATCGGAGAAGGCGCGCTTCAAGGTGGTGTTCCTGGAGCGGTCGCTGAGTCCGGATGCGGGGATGACTTGGTTCCTGCCGCGTGTGGTCGGCTATCCGAAGGCGGCGGAGCTGGTGTTGACGAGCCGCTTCGTGGAGTCGGACGAGGCGCTGGCGATGGGCTTGATCAACGAGCGCGTGGCGCATGAGGAGTTGATGGCTCGGGCGCGCGAAGTTGCGGGACAGATTGCGTTCTGGCCGCCGTTGGCGGCGCGGGCGGCAAAGCGGGTGATGCAGCGCAATCTCAACGCGACCCTGACGGAGGCGCTGCGCAACGAGACTACGGCGATTAACTACGGGAATCGGGCGCCGCATGATGTCGCCGAAGCGCAGGCCTCGTTCATCGAGAAGCGCCCGCCCGTCTTCACCGGCGAGTGAGAGAGGCGAGCGGCGATGGCGGACGTGACCGTACGGGAGGCCGTGCCCGAGGATGCGGCGGCGATTCTGAACTTCATTCGCGGTCTCGCTGCATTTGAGCACGAACCGCCGGAGGCGGTAAAGACGACTGAGGCGGACATTCGCGCTCACGGATTCGGCCCCGATCGGCACTTTGAGACGCTGATCGCCGAGCGGGAGGGGCGGCCGATTGGGATGGCGCTGTTCTTCCCGCACTACTCGACTTGGGAGGGGCGGCCGGCGCTGTATCTGGAAGACTTGTTTGTGGAGGCGGAGCATCGGGGGACGGGGGCGGGGTTTGCGCTGATGCAGGCGTTGGCTCGGATCGCAAGTGAGCGGAACTGGACGCGGCTGGATCTTTCTGTTTTGGACTGGAATCCGGCGCGTGGATTCTACGGTCGGATTGGGATGGTGCATGAGTCGGAGTGGCTGTTGTATCGGCTGGATCGTGAAGGGATCGGGGGATTAGCGTCGGCGGAGGATGACGGCTGAGTTCGTTCGCCGCGGCTAGGCAAGCGGTGAGTCGAAGATCACGCCGCTTGATTGGAACTGGTCGATCTCGTCGGGAGTGAAGCCAAGTTCTTTCAGGATTGGGTGATTGTCGGCTCCGAGTGCGGGGGTTGGGTTCATTTCGGGGGATGGTTGGTTGGAGAAGTGGATAGGGAAGCCGCCGTATTGGTAGGGGCCGAGGCCGGGTTGGGTCCATTCGACGATGAAGGCTCGGTCTTGGAGGTGTTTGGATTGGATCAGGTCGGCGTTGGTCATGGCTGGGGCGGCGGGGACGCCTGCGGCTTGTAGTGCGGCGGCGGCGTCGAAGCGGTTCTGCGTGGATGTCCAGTCGGCGATGACTGCATCGATCTGAGCGTGGGCGGCCTCGCGGCCGCTCACGGACTCGTAGGTTGGATCGTCTAGGCGCGCGTCTTTGAGGACGGATTTCAGTCCCTGCCAGGCGTCGTCGCTGTCGATGGTGATGGCGAGCCACATATCGAGTTGGTCGCGGGCGTCATGCGTTTCTGAGAGACAGGGATAGACGCCTTGCGGGGCGACGCCTCGTCCGCGATTGCCCCGGCGTTGGGGAGCGCCCTCGATCGAGGTCTGGAGGAGTAGGTCGCCGATTATGCCCGCGTAGGTCTGGAGTTGGGAGAGATCGATGAACATGCCCTCGCCGGTGCGCTCGCGCTCCCAGAGGGCGGCGAGGACGGCGAAGGCGCCGTGGAGTCCGCCGACCGGGTCGGGGAAGGCGTGGCCCAGCTTCATGGGGCCGCCGCCGAGGTAGCCGGTGGCGGCGACCGCGCCGGAGTGGGCTTCGAGGATTGGTCCGTAGGAGACTCGCTGCCGGAAGGGTCCGGTGTGGCCGTAGCCGGTGAGAGAGACGGAGATGATACGCGGGTTCCACTGGCGGATGGTGTCGTAGTCGATGCCGAGGCTGTGGGAACCGCGCGGGCTGAAGTTGTCGACCACGACATCGGCGGTCTCGACCAGGCGGCGCCAGATGCGCTTGCCGTCTTCGGACTTGAGATCGGCGCAGAGACTGCGCTTGTTGCGATTGAGCTTGTTGAAGATGCCGGCGCGGTTCCAGGGATCGTCGCCCGGGTCGGACTCCGGGAAGACAGATGCTCGCAGGGTGGGTTCGGGCAGTGTCCCGCGCTGCCAGTTGGCAAGCGCGGCGTGGAGTTCGGGATCGTCGGGGACGGGTCCGCCGCGAGCGGTGTTTTGCTCGATTTTGATCACGTCTGCACCGAGATCGCCCAGGGTTCGTCCCACGAGCGGCCCAGCCCAGGCGTAGCCGAATTCGATCACGCGGACGCCGCTAAGCACGTCCCACTCCGATCAGGCCGGCCTGTTCGAGGGCGATGAGCTCTTGTTCGGAGAAGCCGCACTCAGTCAAGACGGCTGCGGTGTCCGCGCCGAGCTTGGGCGCGGGCTTGAATTCGAGGGGTGACGACGGCATCAGGAAGGGCAGGCCGGGCATTTGCGCGCCGCTGCCCAGGTCTTCGGGGTAGACCCAATAGGCCCGCGCTTCGAGCTGTTCGTCGCGCAGGGTCTCATCGAGGGCAAGTACGGCGCTGGCGGGGACGTGATGGGCTTGCAAGTGGTTGACGACTTCGCTGCGTGTGCGGGCCATGAGGAAGGGGGCGAAGCTGGCGTCGATCTCTTCGGCCAGGTCGTAGCGTCGGCCGGAGGTGCTGTAGCGGGGGTTGTGGGCCATTTCGGGTAGATCGAGGGCGATGCAGAGATTGATCCACTGGGCCTGGGAGGGCGCGCCGATGCAGACCCAACCGTCGGCGCAGGGCATGAGGGAGACGGGATGGTGGGCTTCGGCGTGGCGGTTGTTGGCGCGGTGTTTGACGACGCCTTGATGGGACCACATGACGAGGCTCCATTGATGGGCGGCGGCCATCGATTCCATCGCGCCGACGTCCACGAGCTGTCCGCGTCCGGTTTGGCGGCGGTGGTGGAGGGCGGCCATGGCTCCGACGGCGGCGGTGGTTCCGGCGACGTATGAGGCCCAGGGCCCCGCGCCTTGCAAGGGTTCGCGCTGGGGATCGCCGGTGATGTAGAGGTAGCCGCTGACGGCCCAATCGGTGAGGTCGCTCGAACGCCAGCCCGACCAGGGGCCGGAGAGTCCGTAGGAGGAGGCGACGACGTGAATCAGGGCAGGGCGGTCGGAGCGGATCCGGCGGTCGAAGTCGAGGATTTTCTGGGGTGTGTCAGTTAGCGAGGAGACGACGAGATCTGCGTGATCGAGGAGGCTGTCGAGCACGGTTTCGCCTTCAGGGGTGTTGGTGCTGAGGGCGATCCCTCGCTTCCAGGCGGAGAGGTACTCGAAGGCGGCGCTGCGCGGTGGTTTCGTAGTGCTGAGGAGGGGCGGGGCGGTGCGGAGGCGCGAGCCACCGGTTGGCTCGACGAGGGTGACGTGCGCGCCGGCGGCGGCGAAGAGGCGAGCGCAGTATGCGCCGGCGACGGTTTGGCTGAGGTCGAGGACTCGGAGGTCGCGCATGACAGACATCCGCTGCAAAGTGGCGAGAGTCAGTCTAGGAGCAGGGTCTGGCCGTTACGCCTCTGCCATGCCCGCGTAGGGGGAGCTTTGCGAAAGTCGATGTTCTCCGTCATTGCCGCGCTCCGTCGCGGCAATCTCGCCGTGTTCGCGACGACGGTGCAGATCACAGCGAGATATCCCACAGGACGGAGACAGGCTCCGCGGCAAGCGCAGGTATGACGATCTTTGATTTACGCACAGGTCTCCTTACGCGGGGACGGACTTCGCGGTGCGGGGGGGAGAGGGGATTTGGTTTAGGCGCGGCGGATGGAGACGGCGCCTTCGTAGATGCCGGTTTTCCAGCTGCCGTCGGGGTTGCGAGACTGTTCGATCAGGGCCGGAGCGAGTTCTCTGGCGGCTTCGTAGAGGTGATCGACGTCGGCGAAGTTCGTGCCTGACGATGCTTTGAGGCCGGGTCTCCAGATCACGGTGGGGGCTTCTCTGCCGAACTGATCGACCTCGGCTTGGGTTCGCTGTTGGGTGGCGATCTCCATGGAGCGGGCGAGCAGATCGACCAGGCCGCTGGGGTGATGGGGAGAAGGGTCGGCGCCGAGATCGACGGCCAGAATTTGCGTAGCGCCCTGGAGGATGGCGGTTTCGAGGTCGAGGCCGGTGGCGACGCCGGCATCGACGAACCACTCGCCGCCGATCTCGACGGGTGGGAAGAGGCCTGGGACCGCGGAGGAAGCGAGGATGGCATCGACGACGGGACCGCGGGTGAAGACGTGTTTTCGTCCTTGGCTGAGGCTGGTGGCGGTGATGAAGAGCGGGATTTCCGAGGCCGAGATTTCATCAACGGTGACGTGAGGCGCGATCAGTTCATGGAGGAATCGATTGGAGTAGAGGCTCATTCTTTGGCCGATCAGGTTGCGGCCGATGCGGAGGATGTTGCGGTGCCACAAGCGCCGGTCGCGGAGCGCGCGCCAGATATCGCCGAGGCCGTCGATGTTGTGCGGGTGGAAAGCAAGGTAGGCGCCGTTTAGGGCTCCGACCGAGGTGCCCACGATCAGGTCGGGGGTGACGCCGATCGCGATCAGATACTCGAGGAAGGGGGCTTGGACGACGCCGAGGTTGCCGCCGCCGCTGAGGACGAGGGCGAGCCGCTCTTGATCGAGACGGGGCAAGGTCGGCGTTCGTTCCTGCGCCATCGCTGCGCAGCCAATCAGTCCGGCGCGCTAGCGGTTGGGACGCCGATCGGGGACGATCTCGGTGAGGATGCCGCCCGCGGTCTTGGGGTGGAAGAAGGAGGCGGTGATCTCTTCGATGGGGCCGCCGAAGTCGATGTATTGGAGGCCTCGTTCCATGAAGAGCTTGGTGTCGCCGACGACGTCGGTGGAACCGTAGCCGAGGTGGTGCAGGCCGGGGCCGCGGCGGGCGAGAAACTTGCCGATGCCGCTGATTTCGTCTTCGGGGAGGAGGATTTCGATCCTGGTTTCACCGAGATTGACCTTGACGAAGAAGATCTGCGTGCGTTCGGGGGCGAAGTAGCCGCCGTCTGGGAAGGGAGTGCGCTCTTCGTCGTACTGGAGTCCCAATTGGTCGACCAAGACTTCGCCCGCCTGCTCCAGCGAGTGGGCGACAATGCCGACGTGGTCGAGATAGGTAATCATCGGTCGCTCTCTTTCGGCTATCGCTTCCGGTTCGACGGGTGAGCGCTCACAGAGGGTAGCTGGATCACTGTAGGCGGCGCATGGTGGGTGAGCCGAGCGCGAAGAGGGCGACGAGGGCAAGCAAGACGAGTGAGACGACGCTGACGGCGGCGCGGATGCCGACCAGTTCGGCGGCGATGCCGAGGATGAAGACGCCGGCTTGCATGAGACTGAACTGCATCATCAGAACGGACATGGCGCGGCCGCGATAGGCGGGTTGGGCGAGTTCCTGAATTAGGGCTGAGGCCATGGTCATGCGTCCGGCCTGGCCGACGCCCATGAAGATCATGATTGGCAGGCTCAGCCAGAGCCAGGGGGAGAGGGCGATGGCCATTGTGGCTGCACCGACGACCGCTCCCATTGCCAAGAGCAGCTTGCCGCGTCCGGCGCGGCGCAAGGATGCGATCAGCATCGCCGCCAGAAACGCTCCGATCGCTGAGAACGACATGAAGAGGCTGGCCAGAGCGGAGTCGGCGTTGAAGGCGTCTTGAACGAATCCGGGCAGGAGCCCCTGGAAGGGCATACCGAGCGCTGAGACTCCAAAGGAGAGCAGCAGGATCAGGCGCAGTTCGCGTTGACGGGCCATGTAGCGGAAGCCGTCGGCGATGTCGCGCAGGGCTTCGCCGAGTCCGCCGCGACCGCCGGCGGCTTGGGCGGGTACGCGGGGGACGGGCAGGAGGGTGAGTGTGGCGAAGGCGTAGCAGCCGGCCATGACGTAGAAGGTGACGCCGGCGCCGGCAGTGGCGAGCAGGATTCCGCCGATTAGGGGCGCGGTGAACTGCATCAGGTTCATGGCGGCAGTGTTGAGGGCGACGCCGTTCATGATCCGTTCGCGGCTGACGATCTCGGAGACCATTGCCTGGCGCGCGGGCACCATGAGGGCGACGAGGACGCCCTGGAAGACGCCGGAGACGAGCAGGTGCCAGAATTCCAGCAGTCCCAGCAGCGCAAGGGTGCCGATGAGGAAGGTGTTGCCGAAACCGACGATCTGGAAGACGAGGGTGACGGATTTCTTGGCGTAGCGGTCGGCGAGGACGCCGCCGTAGGGTCCGAGCAAGAATTGGGGGACGGCTCCGGCGACGGCGACTAGTCCCATCGCGGCGTAGGAGCCGGTGAGTTCGTAGACGAGGAAGGAGCGGACAAACATCTGGCCGATGGCGGAGTACATCTGCCCCAGCGTGGAGACGAAGAACCAGGTGAAGGCGGGTTCGCGGAAGGAGTCGAACGTTCGCAGGTGGTAGCCGAAGAGGCGCGTTTCGCGGCTGTCGGCTCGGGGCGGCTGCGATGCTGCCGAAGGTGCTGGTTGGGGAGAAAGGCCGTTTGCGGCCCATCCGGCTTTGTGCTTGTGTTGGCGTGCCGGTCGCGCGATCAGTGTGCGGGCGGACCTCCCTCTGTCACTTCGTGACATCTCCCCCCGCGATGCAGGGGGAGAGTTTTTGGGGGCGTCCCTAGCCGCCATAGTGCCAGCCGGTGTAGAGGGTGGTGAGGGGGCCTTCGTCGATCGGTAGCGCGTCTCCGTCGAAGACTCGGCAGAGGGCCATGATGTGTTCTCCGACGGGGACGAACTGCTGGGCTTCGGCGGCGATCCACATGAGGGAGTCTTCGAGGACGGGCGCGCCGCTCTCCAACTGCTGATAGGCGACGCCGCGCATTTTGTCCGGGGCGGCCATGTCTGCTCGGCGTCCCTGGATTTTGGAGGGGTCGGAGGGTTGGAGGAAGCGGGCGGCCAGGTCCATGCCGGATTCGGGGAGGAGGTTGACCGTGAGTTCGCGGGTCTCGCGGAGATTGCGGAGGGAGGTGGCGTCGCGCTCGAACGAGATGCAGATGATGCGGGGAGAGAAGGAGACCTGCATCACCCAGTCGGCGACCATTGCGTTGGGTTCGCCGTCGGGAGTGGCGGTGCCGATCACGTAGACGCCGTAGGGGAGGTGATGCAGCGCGGAGCGGATGCGCGCTTCGCGGCGCTGTTCGAGGCGGGTGAGGGTTCGAGTGGGGACTTCTTCGAGGATTGGTTCGACGGTTGGGGTCTCTGCGCCGAGGAGGAGATCGACGGCGGCGTTGAGTTCGAGCATTCGCACGCCGGCGGCATCGTCGTCGGGGTTCTGGTCGGGGTGGTAGATGCGTGCCAGGCGGCGGTAGCGGTCGCGGATAGTCTTGTGATCGGCGTCGATGCCGACGCCGAGGATTTGGGCGGCGTCGGAGGCGGTGGTGGGGATCGGCATGGTCGCGGCCTCCAGTTGTGGTTGGGGAGTAGGCGAGTGGTCGGACCCCCCTCTGTCACTTCGTGACATCTCCCCCCGCAGTGCGGGGGGAGAGGAGTTGGTTGGTTTAGCTGGGCGGTTCCGGTTTGAGGTGTTGGTCGAAGTAGCGGGCGACGCGGCGCTCTTGGTATTCGAGGCCGGCTTGGTCTCTGGGCATGTGGCGTTCGGAGGGGAAGAGGAGGAGATCGTAGTCGCGGTCGGTTTGGGTGAGGGCAGTGATGAGGCGGGCGGTGTGGCGGAAGTGGACGTTTTCATCGACTCCGCCATGAACGATCAGGAGCTTGCCGCGAAGGTTTTCGGCGTGAGTGAGCAGCGAGCCCTCGCGGTAGCCCTCGGCGTTGTTCTGGGGGGTGCCCATGTAGCGCTCGGTGTAGCCGGTGTCGTAGCCGTCCCAATCGGAGACGGGCGCGCCGGAGACGCCGACCTTGAAGAGGTCGGGGCGTCGGAGCATAGACATGACGGTCATGTAGCCGCCGTAGGACCAGCCGTAGACGCCGACGCGGTCGGGGGCGATCTCACCGGTTGCGGCGAGCGCTTCTACGGCGGCTGCTTGGTCGTCGACCTCTACAGTGCCCATGCGCCGATCCAAATGCCCCTCGAAGGCGAGTCCCCGACCGGCCATGCCGCGGTTGTCCAGTTTGAGCACGAGATAGCCCTGCTGAGCAAGATATTGGGCGCGGAGATCGACGGTCAGCGCCCAGGCGTCCAGCACGGTTTGGGCGTGAGGTCCGCCGTAGACTGCGGCCAGCAGGGGCGGTCGTTCGACTGCCGGATCGGGGCGGTAGAGCGCTCCGTAGAGGGCCGTGCCGTCGTTGGCGGCGAAGCGGCGGAATTCGGGCGGGCGCAGACCCAGCGCTTCGGCAGTCAGGCTGGATTCGTAGAGCGTGCGCCGTGATCCGTCGCGGGTATCGACCAGACTGATCGAAGGCGGCGATTCGAGCGAACTTTCGAGCAGGGCGAGCCAGCGGCCGTCGCGGGACAGTGCTCCTCCGCTGACGCCGCCGGTGCGGCTGAGGCGTTCCGGCTCGCCGCCGTTGAGGGCAACGCGCTCGACTTGACGGCCGAGCGCCGAGTCTCGGGTGCTGGTGAAGTAGACGTGGTTGTTGGTCTCGTCCAGGCCGATCACGCCGTCTACGATCCAGGTGCCCGACGTCAGTTCATGCTCCAGTGATCCATCGGCGGCGTGTATGGAGAGATGGCGGAAGCCGGATCGCTCCGAACTCCAGAGGAAGCGGCCGTCGGAGAGTCCGCGGGCATCGTCGGCGATGTTGATCCAGGGTTGCTGACGTTCGTCGATCAGGAGGGTTGGGTCATCCCAGTTGTCGAATGCGAGCAGGCGCAGGCGGCGCTGCTCGCGGTCGAGCCACTGGATGACCAGGCGACCGGCCTCGTTGTCCGGCGTTGACCACCAGGCGACTCGGACGAGATAGCCGTCTTCATCCGGGAGCGGAAGCCAGCGGATGTCGCCGCCTTCGGCGGGGATGACTCCGAGCGCGACCTCGGCGTTGGGGTCTCCGGCAAAGGGGTAGCGGTGAGTTTCGACGTCCACATCCGCTGCGCCTTGATGGACGATGGGGTAGGGCGCGATGGCGCGGCTGTCGACGCGAACGAGGGCGATCCAGCCTCCATCTCGGCTCCACCAGTGACCGTGCAGTTGTCCGAATTCCTCTTGGGCAATGTAGTCGGCGAGTCCGAAGGTGAGACCGTCTTCGGCGGCGTCGGTGAGTTGGGTTGGCTGGGCTGAGCCGTCTGTGGGCACGACGAACAGGTTGCCTGCGCGGATGAATGACAGCCGCGAACCGTCGGTGCTCAGCGTCGGATCCACTGCGCCCTCCGTCCCGGGCAGTTCGCGCAGCGGTTCGTCCCCAATGGCGATGCGGACGATGGGGCCGGAGATCATGAGGACGGGCGGTGAGGCGTCTCGCGCCCAGTAGTAGGCGGGGACACCGAGTTCGCGGGTGCGGGTGCGTTCGCGGCGGAGTTCTTCTTCGCGCGAGATCGGTTCGCCGGCGCGTTCGGGACCGGCGAGCACAGATCGTGCTCCGGTTTCGAGCTCGATCTGCCAGAGCGAACGAACCAGACCGCCGCCTTCGGCGTGAAGCCAGTTGAGCTGGCGGCTGTCGGGGGTGAATCCGACCATGCCGGGGACGGACATACCCGGGCGGGGGTAGCGGGCGACATCGGAGATGGTGAGGCGAGCGGGCTGGTCAGTCATCACCCGCTCCGAGTGCGTCGCGCCGGATTGCCTCGATCTCGCTGGCTGCGGAGGGCAGCGCCCTGCTCAGCACTTCGCAGCCTCCAGGCGTAATCAGGATGTCGTCTTCGATCCGGATTCCGCCGAAGTCGAGCAAGCCGTCCACCATCTCCCAGTTGACCAGCTCGCGGTAGCGCTCGCGGCGGGCCGGATCGGTGAGGAGGGCGGGAACGAAGTAGATGCCTGGCTCGATGGTAAGAACGTAGCCGGGTTCGAGGGGCAAGTCGGCGCGGAGATAGGCGAGGCCGAAGCGATCTTCGGGGACGCGGCCCTCGAGGTAGCCGCCGCAGTCGTGAGTGGCGAGGCCGAGCATGTGTCCGAGTCCGTGGGGGAAGAACAGCGCATGGGCGTCGGTGTCGACCAGGTCGTTCGGCGCTCCGCGCAGGATGCCGGCGTCCGCGAGGCCCTGGGCGATCGTGGCTGAGGCTTGGAGGTGGAGGTGTTTGTACTCAACGCCCGGCGCTGCCGCCTCAATTGCTTCGCTCTGGGCGGCGAGAACGACGTTGTAGAGGTCGCGCTGGAGGCCGCTGAACTGTGCGGCGACGGGGAAGGTTCTGGTGACGTCTGAGGCGTAGCCCTCGACTTCTGCGCCGGCGTCGATCAGGACGAGTTCTCCTTCTGAGAGCACGCGGCTGCCGGGTGTTCCGTGAAGGATGGCGCTGTTGGGTCCGGAGCCGACGATGGAGCCGTAGGCGGTGCGTTGTCCGCCAAGGCGGAAGAATTCGGCTTCCATTTCGATTTGGACGGCTCGCTCGGTGAGACCGGCTCGGGCGACCTGTTGGGCGCGAATGTGTCCGGCTAAGGCGGCGTCCACGGCTCGCTGCATTCGATCGAGTTCGAGCGCGTCTTTGGCGCGGCGGCGTTCGGCCAGGGCGCGTCCGAGGCGCTCGGTGGCGTCTTCGTCAACGGTTGGTTCGAGCGCGGACCAGTTGTGGACGCCGTACTCGGCTCCGCGCCGCTCGATGTCGCGGTTGCCGAGCAGGGCGATTGGCCGGCCGCGGCGCTCGGCGAGCCAAGCGGCGAGGTTGGAGAAGTCACGGGTTTGGGCGATTGCGGTTCGTTCGGCCTGGACTTCCGCTGAGGGCGGGGGGGACATCCAGACGAGGTCTTCGATGCTCAGGGAGGGAGTGAACAGAGTCCAGCCCTGCTCCGGCTCCCAAGCGAGAGTTGCGCCAGGTTCGGCGATGCCGCTGAGGTATTGAAACTCGGGGTGGGCGTGGAAGTCGTGAAACTGATCGGTGCCTTCGATGGGGATTGGGACTCCTGCGGAGATCAGGACGGGGCCGTCGTGAAACGACCAGCTGTCGGCGACCCGTGCGCGGCGTGCTCGCAGCCCCTCTTGCGCCTCGTTCATCGACCACTCATCTCTAGCCGCGCTCAGTCGGACGGTCCCAGTTCGATCAGTGTTTGCGCTTCGTCCACGGTCGCGCCTGCCGCGACATGAACTGCGCTGACCACACCCGCGTTGGGCGCGGTGAGTAGGTGTTCCATCTTCATCGCCTCCATGATCGCCAAGGTTTGCCCCGCCTCGACTTCCTCGCCCTCTGCGACCAGCACCGCGATCACCGTGCCGGGCATCGGCGCGCGCAGGATGTTGGCGCCGCTGCTGCGCCGTCCGCTGCCGGCTGTCCGGCGCCTCTGGTCGCGTGTGAACACCCAGTGTCGCTCTCCCCGGCTGACGACGACGCCCTTGGCTGAAGCATTCACTTCCCAGCCGCGCAGCGATCCATCGACCTCAACCGCTTCGTCCTCGTCCACAACCGCAGTCCAACGATTGGCGGAGCCGGGTACTCGCGTGAGGCGGACGGTGTGCGGCGTTCCGTAGCAGCCGTAGCGCCGAATGAAGTCTCCGGACGAGCGCCAGGCTCCTCCATTGGCGATGTCGCCGAGGGCGGCTGCGACTAGAGCGTCGCGGGGCGCTTCGAGCGGCTCGAGCTCTGCTCGATCGAGCCAGCCGACATCCACCGCGCCGAAGCGAAAGTCCTCGGAGCGCACGATCGCGGCCAACTGAGCGGCGTTGGTGGTCACCCCGTCTACAGCCCAGGCGTCAAGCGCCTCCGAGGCGCGTTCGAGCGCATCCGCGCGGGTGGGCGCGTGGACGATGGTCTTTGCGAGCATGGAGTCGTAGTGGGGCGTGACAGCGTCGCCTTCAACCGGCCCGATGTCGTGCCGCGCGCGTGCGTCGAACGCGCCGAACCAGCGCAAGCGGCCGGTGGAGGGAACATAGCCGCGGGCCGGGTCTTCTGCGTAGAGCCGCAATTCGAGCGCGTGGCCGTTCCAGTCGAGCTCTTCTTGAGTCAATGAGAGTTGTTCGCCGGCGGCGATCCGCAACTGCCATTCGACCAGATCGAGACCGGTCAGCATTTCGGTGACGGGATGCTCGACCTGGAGGCGGGTGTTGACTTCGAGGAAGACGAAGTCGCGATTGGGTTGGAGGAGGAATTCGACCGTGCCGGCGTTCACATAACCGGCGGCGCGGCAAACGGCCAGCGCTGCGTTGCCCAAGCGCTCACGCAGATCGGAGTCGACGGCGGGTGAGGGAGCTTCCTCGATCACTTTCTGGCGGCGGCGCTGGACGGAGCAGTCGCGCTCGCCGAGGTGGATACCGTGTCCGTGCTGATCGAAGAGGACTTGGACTTCGACGTGTCGGCCCGACATGAGTGCGCGCTCTACGAGCAGGCGTCCGTCGCCGAAGGCGGCCTGGGCTTCACGGCGCGCGCCTGCGATGGCGGTGGCGAGTCCGTCGGGGGCATCTGCGCCGGAGCGAAGCAGGCGCATCCCGCGCCCGCCGCCTCCGGCCGCGGCTTTGATCATCACCGGATAGCCCAAGGTCTCGATCTGATCGGCGAGCGCTTGGTCGCCGCCGTCTTGGTCGATTCCGTCGGCGACGGCGACTCCCGCAGCGATTGCAAGTTTGCGCGCCGAGACCTTATCTCCGAGCGCCTCGATCGCGGAGGCGGGCGGGCCGATCCAGACCAGACCGGCGTCGGTGACGGCGCGGGCGAAGTCGGCGCGCTCGGAGAGGAAGCCGTAGCCGGGGTGAATGGCGGCTGCGCCTGAGTTTTGGGCGGCGTCGATCACCGCGTCTGCGTTGAGGTAGCTCGCGGTCGCCGGCGCGGGGCCGATTCGCACTGCTGCGTCCGCTGCGGCGACGTGGGATGCCCCTTGATCGGCGTCCGAGTAGACCGCGACTGCGCTGATTCCCATGCGTCGGCAGGTGCGCAGGATTCGGCCGGCGATCTCGCCTCGGTTGGCGATCAGGAGTGGATCGACGGTCTGCGTCGTGGGTGCGGGCATAGGCAAAGTCTATCCCTACACCGGCTGATCACTGAGGATCCAGCCGCCGGTATTCTGGCTCCATGCCCGAATCCCAGGCCGTGTCCCAGCTCGATGAGTTGCGTGTCCGCGCGCAGCAGAATTTTGGGCGTCACCTGGCGGCGAATCCGTATCCGGGGCGGGGGATCGTGATTGGGCGGCTGCTGTCGGGCGATTGGGTGCAGGTCTATTGGATCATGGGTCGCAGCGCGAACAGCCGCAATCGGCGGTTTGTGGCGGAGGGGGCGTCGCTGCGTACCGAGGCTCGGGATCCGGCGCAGGTCGAGGATCCGACCAACATCATCTACGAAGCGATGCTGGAGTTACCGAACCGGTACGTCGTGAGCAACGGCGACCATACGCGGACGATTGTTGACGCGCTCGCGCGGGGTGAGCGTTTCGACGCTGCGCTGGCGCTGCGTGAACGCGAGGATGATGCTCCGAACTACACGCCGCGCATTGCGGGGTTGCTCGAGCTGGAGGGCGCGGCAGGACTGGAGTTGGCGATTCTTCGCGCGAATGCGGCGGATGCGGTTCAGACAGATCGCACATTTTGGCGTCCAGCGCCGCCTCCGCCTGGGTTTGGCTATGGGATTACCACGTATCGCACGGACGGGAATCCGCTGCCGCCGTATGCGGGGGATCCGTTGTGGCTGCCGCTGCCCGAAACCGCTGAAGAGGCGGCAGACGATTACTGGCAGGCGCTGAATGAGGACAACCGGATCTCGTTGGCGGTGAAGCAGATTGACGTGGGCAGTTCCCGGATTGTGTTGCGTGGGTCTGCCTAGCAGGGATGATCAGACGGTCATCAAGGGGGTGATTCCGGCGCGCAGGAACTCTTGATCGGCGGTCAGCGCTTCGGTGATTCCGCGTTCCCGCATGACGAGGATGGCGATGCAGTCCTGGAGGCTGAGGCGGGTGTAAAGGAATTCATTGCGGTAGGCGTCGATTCCGGCGGCCATGAGCGCGGTGGTTTGTTCGACCACTTCGACGTTTGGGGAGCGTTTGAGTTCTTCGGCTACCCTCGCCGCTGCGCTTCGAGCCTGCGGTCCATGCCGAGCTACGCCAGCCATGAATTCGATGAGGACGCCATCGGTGGTCACGATGCGGCGATTCTCAAGTACCGCGCGGGCGCGGGTCGACGCAGCGTGCCATTGGTCGCCTTCGTCCATGCGCGCAATCAGGTAGGTCGTGTCGATGAAGATCGGTGCCTGTGCGATCACTTCGGGTTACCGTCGGAATTGAACCCAGCTTTCTCATTGAGATACCGAACCATCTCCGGCCTCATCCGCGCCATCACTTCCCTGGGCACGTTGGCGAACGCCTCGTCAACGATTCGGTTCACCTCGTCTATAGGCGAGAGTTCCGATTGCCCATTCCGGCCGCCTACTTGCCGGTTCTGTTGATCGCTCGCTTCCGTGGTCATCGGAGCGCCCTCCTCCGACTCCATCTTAGCCAGTTACACTCCCTGCGCATTTGGGGGTATTGCCATGTCTGTCACAGCTCTTGACGCTCTGGTTGTGCTCGATCTTTCTACCGAACTCGCCGGTGCGTACGCATCGAAACTGCTCGCCGACCTGGGCGCGCGCGTGATCATGCTGGAAGCGAGCGAACCTTCTTCGCTTCGCCGTTGGAATGCGCCGGATGACGCTGCCTGGGGCGGGCCGTTTGCACATCTGGGAGCGGGCAAAGAATCGGTGGTTCCCACCGATCATGCCGACGCGCGGCAGCTGCTCGATCTGCTGCTGCGGCGAGCCGATGTGCTGATTGCCGACGATGGCTCGCCCTGGCGGAACGATCTGCCCGCTCGCTTGCCGGAGCGCGTGATCGAGGTGTCGCTCTCCGATTGGGGAGAGGAGGGGCCGTACGCCAAGTGGCGCGGTTCGGAGATCGCGACTTGGGCGATGGGCGGGTACATGTTCTTCACCGGCGATCCCGGGCGGGAGCCGCTGATGTTGCCCGGCGGTCAGAGTCAGCTGCACCTTGGAGTTCATGCGGCGATCGCGGCGCTGACGGCGGTGCGCGAACGCAGGCGATCCGGTCACGGCCAGCGAGTGGCGCTGAATGCGCTGGAGGCGAACCTGTCGGCTCATGCGTGGTTGATCTCGTCCTGGATCGCGAGCGGGATTGCGCTCAATCGCTCGCCGCACGATTTCACCAAGACGCGGGACGGGTGGGCGCTGTTCATGCGGGCGGTACCGAATCCGAACGTATTCCTGTTGATCGATCAGCCGG
Organism: Dehalococcoidia bacterium; assembly: GCA_963555985.3. GTDB lineage: Bacteria > Chloroflexota > Dehalococcoidia > Bin125 > Bin125. The sequence continues at coordinate 2,161,839 of OY820591.1, read as the reverse complement.
AGCGAATGGAGCAAGTCGAACTGACCAGCATTGACGCCTGGCAAGCTCAGCTCGGCGAACTGTATCGAGATGTGGAGGTTTGGGCGCGGGATTATGGCGCGGAGGAAGTGGCGACGCTGGCGCAGGAGCTGCGAATCGCGTGCACCCCGGTGTTGGATGCAAAGGGGTTGGACGAGAACATCCAGTTGGGCGCGCGAGACTGGTGGGAGGCGGGGGAGGATCAAGCGCTGGGCGAGCTGCGTTTTCCCGGCCCCGCTTACCTGCTTTCGGACACTCCGGCCTGCCGACAGGGGCCGGCCCCCGCGCTGGGGGAGCACACGGCGGCGATTCGACAGGAATTCGCGGACACGCCGCGGCCGGCTCCGCCGCCCGCGATGGCGACCACGGAATTGCCCTTGCAGGGGCTGCGCGTGGTCGAACTGACCAGCAACTGGGCCGGTCCGATCGTGGGGCGGCACCTGGGCGACTTAGGCGCGGACGTGATCAAGCTGGAATGGGCCGCGCGTCCGGCGACGCGGGCGCTGTTCATGCCCGGCCCGACGCAGGATCCGCAGCGCTATCCGTATGACCGAGCGATGTATTTCAACCTGCTCAACCGGAACAAGCGCGACCTGATTGTCGACCTCTCGACCGAGGACGGGAAAGCCGTCTTCCTGGACTTGATCAGCGAGGCCGATGTCTTCGTTGAGAACAACTCGGCGCGGGTGATGCCCAATCTTCGTCTCGATCAGGAGATCGTGCGTGCGCACAACCCGCGTCTGATCTACGTCTCGATGTCGGGTTTCGGCGCGACGGGGCCGTGGCGCGACTGGTCTGCGTACGGGTCGAATATCGAGGCGTCCTCGGGCTTGGCGTCGGTGACGGGATATCAGCCGGATCAGGTGCGGCGGACGCCGCTGTTCTACGCGGATCCAGTCTCGGGCAATCACGCTACGGCGGCGATTCTGGCCGCGCTGGAGCAGCGCGAACGGTCGGGCGAGGGTCAGTACATCGACATTGCCCTCAACGAGGCGGGGGCGGCCTACTTTTTCGAGGCGCTGATGGAGTACCAGGTGAGCGGCGCAGTTCGGCAGCCCAACGCCAATCGCGACGCTCGCTTTGCGCCGCAGGGGGCGTACCGGGCGATGGGTGAGGATGTCTGGATCGCGCTCAGCGTTCAGACCGACGCCGATTGGGTTTCGCTGTGTGAGTTGATTGAGCGTCCCGATCTGGCGGAGGACTCGTCCCTCGCCAGCCTCGAGGGACGCCGCGCTCGCCATGACGAGCTTGATGCGGCGATTGCCGCCTGGACGAGCGAGCGGGAGCAATATGAGGCAGTGCGAGCGCTGCAAGGAGCGAACATCTCGGCTGCGCCGATTTTGGCGAACTGGCAGGTGCTGCACGATCCGCACATCCACGCAAGCGGGTTCTATCGCTGGATCGACCACTCGGTCATCGGCGTCTACCCGTTCCCGAGCTGGCCCTGGCGGTTCAGCCGCACTCCCGCCTCGATTCGGCGGGCGGCTCCGCGCTTTGCGGAGCACAACCGCGAGGTCTTGCGGGAGTTGGGCTACTCCGAAGCGCGGATTGCGGAGTTGTATGAGTCCGGGGTTACATCGGATGTTCCGACGGCGCCGGTGCTGATCGCTCGCGGCGCGTTCGGGTCCAGCAACGATTAGGGCTCGGGTGCCGATCTTTCGCAGCCGCCGCGAGCGGCGCTTGTGGCTGTGGGTGCTGGCGGTCGTGGCGGCGATCTTCTCGACGCTTGGTCTGGCCGGCGTGTTGGTGGATGTGTTGGGAGAGCGGAGGCTGCTGGAGGCGGCGTTGTTCGCGGGCATGATCGCGCTCGTTGGCGCGACGGTCTTGGCCCAGGGCGTACGGGCGCGGCCGAGAGGCGTGGAGGTCGCCCTCTGGCTGGGACTGGCAGCGGTTTACCTGCTGGTGCTCCTGCGCCTGACGCTCGCGGAGCGCTCGCACCTGATCGAGTTCGGGGTGCTGGGAGTGTTGGTCTACGAGGCGCTGTCCGAGCGCAAGTCGCAAGGCGGTCGCGTTGTCGCTCCGCCGCTCCTCGCGATCCTGGCGACAGCCGCGCTCGGCCTGCTCGACGAGGGCGTGCAGGCGGTTATTCCGAGCCGCGTTTTCGATCCGACCGACATGCTCTTCAATGCGCTCGCAGGCGCGTTTGCGGTGGGAGCGAGCGTTGCGCTCTCGTGGGTGCGACGGCGTGTGGGTCAGACCAGCGGCCAGGGGTAGGAGCGGCGGCCGGCAGGCGGTTCCGGCAAGCAACCATGCTCCAAGGCGCGCTTGGCGCGGGCGGCGAGGAGACCGAGCTCATCGTCGCTGAGCAGGCCGGAGAGCCGCGTGTGGGCGGAGCCGCTGGTTGCGAGCTCGGTGAGGAGACGCTCGACGTCGGCCAACTGCTCGGGTGGGATCGGCTCTCCGGCGTAGTCCCAGATCACGGTTCGGAGCTTCTCGTCGACGTGGAAGCAGAGGCCGTTGTCGATGCCCCAGAGGTGGTCGCCTGCTCCGAGGAGAACGTGTCCGCCCTTGCGGTCGGCGTTGTTGGCGAGCCAGTCGAAGAGGGCGAAGCGGCGCATCACCTCGGCGTAGTCGTCGCGGAGTTCGAAGAAGGTGCGGCGATAGTCGGTGGGGACGTAGGCCTGGAGCGAGCCGACGCCGTATTCGAGACCGTCGGCGCGTTCGACCGTTGGGGGAATGAGGGCCCAGCCGAGCGCTTCGGAGAGGCGGTAGGCGGCGACTTCGCGGCGGTAGAGGTTGGCGGGGAAATCCCAGAGCGGGTTTTCGCCTTTGGCGGGTTTGTAGACGGCGTAGCCGAGCGCGTCGGCGCCGGGGTGGGAGAGTTCGAGCAGGAAGACGTAGTTGGAGGCGTAGGGGATGCGGGCGCCGTCGGTGACGGTTGCAGTCAGCAGCCGCTCCTCCGTGCGCGGGTCGCACGGGTCCCAGGACTGCTCCGGAAACCGCTCCATGCCGACAGCCTAGAGCCTGCTCGGGTCGGGCAAGGGTTGGTCAGGTAGGGCCGGTCGCGGGATTTGTGGTTGGACGGGGCGAATTTGCCGTCGTGGGCGGGGAATTCGGCGGCAGGTAGTCCGGAAAAGTCCAGATCCGTCCAGATCCGGCTAGATTTCGAGGGTGTTTTGAGCGGAATTGAGATGCGAGTCCAGGTTTGTCCAGGTCTGTTGCTGCGGTCATGGCGGGTTCCGTTGGTTGTGGGTGCGGCGTTGGCTGCGGTCGATCTTATATGTACTGGTGTTCTGTGGCGGGACCGGGTTGGTCGGGGTGTTGCAAGGGTGACAGTTTGGGTTAGCGGCTTCGTAGAGCGGAGTGCGGCGTTTCACCCCCTCTGCCTCCGGCATCTCCCCCTCAAGGGGGAGATCAAGGAGTTGTTGGGAAGTGAATGAGGGCGTGTTAGGCGAGCACGATTTCGTCGCCGACGGAGATGGCGCCGCCTTTGAGGACGTTGGCTTCGATGCCGAAGTTGAGGTGTCCGTACGCGCGTTGGAGGACTTGCATCAGCTCTACATCGCGGCCGGCTCCGACGGGGGAGGCGTTGATGGCGTTGCAGCGCTGGATCGGGGCGGTGACGTCGATGACTACGTCGGCTCCGATTTGGGCTTGTTTGCCGACCCAGTCCATTTCGCCCCAGGCGTCGATATCGTCCACCTCAAAGTTGAGGCGGAAGCGGCGGAAGTCGACGTCTACGCCGGCGTGCCGGGACAGATCGGCCAGGGACGAGGAGGCTCCGAGTGAGATTTGGGTGGGGCCGCGGTCGGTGAAGCGGCTTTCGCCGTCTCCGAGCAGGCGCAGGGGTTCGCGTTCGGGGCGGCCGCGGAGGGGATTTTCTGGTAGTCCGAGTACTACGTTGGTGAACCATTCGGCGATCTCGACGCGGGCGGCGGGATCGTCGACCTGGGCGGACTTGGATTGTCCGCGCAGGCTGATCGAGAGCACGCGCTCGCCGGGGTCCCAACCGGCTTCGACCAGCGCCAAGTAGGGCGTGTTGAGCATCGTGACCGACTGACGCTTGGAGACCCAGCCGTGTGCGCCGATGACCTCGGCGTTGCCGAAAGCGAAGACGAAGGCGCGGTCGCCCAGCACGGACTGTCCGGGTTGGAGTTGGAGGGAGTCCACGGAGTGGGCGGTCATGCCTTTGACGGGGTAGGTGTAGCAGGCGGAGATGCGGATCGGCTGTGTCATCTCAGCGCCGTCCTTTCAGTTCGAGCGCCAGCGTGGTTTCGGCCACGATCCGAATCTGATGCCCGTCCCGGATCCACTGCTCGGCGCGGCGGTGCTGGCTGCTCCGTGCGGAGGCGCGATTCGTGCGCAAGGCTTGATCGCTCACGACCAGGAGCGTCACACGCTTCGAGAGCTTGCCCAAGACTTCAGCGCCATGCAGCCGAATCGACTCGATCATCCGCTCGCGGCGGGCCGGCTCCACGTCGGAGGCGAAGACGACGACCTGCCCGCGCAGGCGTTGATCATGCTCCGGCCAGAGTCCGCGCTGCCACTCGGGCGGACGAGTCAGCACCGGCGTATGATCGCAGGCCTGCGCCAGCGCAGCCAAGCTCTCCACGCCCAAGCGCCGCGAGGCGGCCAACACCACCTCGCCCGCCGCTTTCGCGTCCTCAAGCGCATTGTGATGCTGGAACTCGTAGCCGATTGTTCGGCACACGTTGACCAGGTTGTAATCTCGTTGCGCGAACTGGGGCCAGGCTCGCCGTGCGGTCTGGGCCGAATCGAGCCAGTCCCAACGCGGCGGCGGCAGCTTCCAGCGCTGCGACGCTTGCGTAATCGCGTTGCGGTCGAAGTGTCCGTGGTGGACTACGACGCTGCCGTTGACGAACGTTTCCAGTTCCGGGGCGATTTCGCGGAACACTGGCTGTCCGATCACGTCGGTGGCTTGAATTCCGTGAATGCGGACGTGTTGCGCGCCGAACACGTCGCGCGGATCGACCAGCTGGTAGAGCTGATCGACCACTGCACCGTCGTCGAATCGAGCTGCGCCGACCGCGCAGATCGAGGCGAAGTTGGGGTTTGCGGTCTCTACGTCGAGGGCGACGAAGCTTTGCATAACGTGGCTAGGGTATGCGATCGTGGTGGGTGGTTCTTGGTGGGGTGTTTTCGTCCTCTCTGACTCCCGTCTTCGCGGGGGCAGGATCTTGTGGGTGCGTTGGAGCTTGGAGGATCGGATCGCGTGATGTGAGGGTTGGTGGTACGACCAGATTGGGAGTGGCTTCATACTTGGGAGGTTCGAGATTCCTGCCTACGCAGGAATGACGGAAGTGGGGGTTGCGACGGTCTGCGCAAGCGGGAATCCAGATGCCGCTAGACGCGCTGCATGGATTCCCGCCTGCGCGGGAATGACGGAATTTGGGATTACGCGCAGGTCTCCTCAAGGGGGAGGAGGGAGAGACGCGCTGCTAGGCATTGGCGGCGGCGAACTCTTGGCAGGCTCGGGCGCGGCGGGCTTCGTCGAGGGCTTCTCGGAGGGGGCGGGAGAGGATCACGAGGTCGCCTCCGAGCTCGGCGAGGAGGGCTTCGGAGCGGTCAATCACGATGTCCGAGGGGGACATCTGGCCCGGGTAGAGAGCGCCGAAGAAGCGGGAGGCGTACTCCTTGTCGCGCTTGTCGAAGACGCTGCGGATTTCATTGAAGAAGCGATCGGTGTAGCTCTCCAGGAGCTCCGCCTGGGGACGCCACCAGAAGCCGTGCATGGAGGCGGTGAGCATTTGCAGGGAGGTCTCGGCGTCTTCCTGGTAGCGAGTCCAGGCGGCGGCTTTGACTTCGGGGTCGGGGCGCGAGGTTCGGATTTGTTCGGCGGCGCGGCGGCCGCGGTCGGAGCCGTCGCGCTCCAATTCGGCCTCCAGGCGCTCGAAGCCTCCTGGAATTCCGTAGGCGGTGGCCTTGGTGATCAGCGACCAGCGCATGTCCTGATCGAGTTCGTAGCCGTCAATGCCGGTGCCTTCGTCGACCAGTTGCAGCGCCTCGTTGATGTGCTCGACGTTCTGCGCCGCGCCAATCATCACGCGCGACCACATGATGCGGAAGTCCGGCTCGGTCGCGGCGAAGAGCTGAGCGCGGGCGAACTGGTAGAGCTGGGCGGCGCTGTCGAGCCGCATCGCCTCGGGCAGATACGAGCCGACGGCGTGGAGCGCGTTGTAGGCGACGGTTTGGGCGATCTCCAGGGTGTCTTCGGCGGCCAGCTTCTCGGTGCAGAGGGAGGCGTAGTCGGCTGCGGAGAATTGTTGGTCGCGGACCATGTCCCAGAGCGTGTGCCAGAGCAGGAGGCGCTGGAAGCTGTCGGGGAAGCGATCGAGTTCGGCTTGGACGAATTCGAGCGAGCGTTGGTCGAGGGCGATCTTGGCGAAGGCGTGGTCGTCGTGATTGGGGAAGACGGCTGCGGGCGCGGGCGCGCCGGAGAGCTCCTCGATGATGGTGGCTGCACCGTCGATGTCGACGGGCTGGGCGTCGCGCAATTGCGGGCCGTCGTCCGCGCGGTCGTAGACGGCGATTTCGGTGCGATGAGGGCGCAGGGTTGGGTGATCGGCCGGAGCGGTCTGCTGGATCGTGAAGGAGTTGACCGCGCCTTCGGCCACATCCCACTGGGGCGCGATCGTGTTGACGCCGGCGGTTTCGAGCCAGGCCTCCGACCAGCGCCCGAGTTCGCGGCCGGAGCCGCGTTCGAGCGCGGCGAGGAAGTCGGCGAGGGTCGTATTGCCCCAGGCGTGGGTGCGGAAGTAGTCGCGCATCCCCTCGCGGAAGCCGTCCGCGCCGAGGAAGGCGACGAGTTGCTTGAGCACGGCTGCGCCCTTGCCGTAGGTGATCCCGTCGAAGTTGAGGAAGGTGGCGTCGGTGTCGGGCACTTCGCCCGCGATCGGGTGGGTGGTCGGGAGCTGATCCTGCTCGTAAGCCCAGGCCTTCATCCGCGCGTGGAAGGCGGACCAGGCGGAATTCGACCAGCGGGTGGCGTGTTCCATCGAGAGGTAGGCCATGTAGGTGGCGAACGACTCGTTCAGCCAGAGGTCGTTCCACCAACGCATCGTGACGAGATCGCCGAACCACATATGGGCCATCTCGTGGAGCACGACCTCAGCCCGGTTGAGACGCTGCAACTCGGTCGGAGGGTCGCGGAAGATCATGCGCTCAGAGAAGGTGATACAGCCGACGTTCTCCATCGCGCCCATGTTGAATTCGGGCACGAATACCTGGTCGTACTTGTCGAAGGGGTAGCGGAAGTCGAAGAAGTCGGAGAAGAAGGTCAGACCCTGGCGGGTGACCTCGAAGAACTCGTCCGCGTCGAAGTGTGGCGCGATCGACTCGCGGCAGAGGACTCCGAGCGAGACGTCTTCCCAGGCATCCTCGAAGCGGACGTACGGCCCGGCCACCAGCGCGAACAGATAGGTAGAGATGCGCGGCGTGGTGGTGAAGGCGTGCCGTGTTCGGCCTTGTTCGGCTGGGTTCGATTCTGTCGGCGGATAGTTGGCGACGACCTGCCATTCGGAGGGCGCGGTCACGGTGAGATCGAGGGTCGCCTTGATGTCGGGCTGGTCGAAGCAGGGGAGGAGGCGGTGAGCGTCATACGGCTCGAAGTGGGTGTAGAGGTACTCGCGGTCGTCTTCGGGATCGACGAACTGGTGCAGCCCGGCGCCGATGTGGTCGTAGTCGTTGGTGTAGGAGATCACGACCTCGTTCTCAGCCGCGAGCGACGCGCCATCCAGGTAGAGGCGGTTGCGCTCGTGGCGGACGTCAGCGGCTGCGCCGTTCACGCTGAGCGAGTGAATTGTCTTGGAGGTGCATTCGAGGAAGGTGCCGTCCGCCGGAGCGGCGTGGCTGAAACGCGCGGTGAGTTCGCCGTCGTAGGTCTCTGAGCCGGCCTGGATGCTCAGGGCGAGCTCGTAGGACACGTCCGAAATCTGCGCCGCTCGCGCCTGCGCTTCCGCTTCCGTCAATACGTTCAGGGTCTCCGGGGTTGCCGTCGCTGCCATGGCCTTGCCCTTCCTCAGCTTGCCGATCCGCTGCCCGCGAGGGTATCAGCGCGGGGGAGCCGGGCTTCTGCCTTACCATGCCGTCGGAACCGAACGCAGATCGTGGTCAGATCGAACAGAGACGAGAGTGGCAGATGTCAGACGCTCCAGCCGAAACCACCGTTGAAGTCGCGGGCTTGCCGATCAGCGTGCTGCGGGCCGGAGCGGGACCGGTCGCGCTGGTGATCCACCATGAGACCGGGAATCCCGGCTGGCTCGCGTTTCATCAGCAGCTGTCGCAGACGCACGACGTGATCCTGCCCACGCTGCCCGGCTGGGACGGGACGCAGCGGGGGGACTGGATGCGCTCGGTGCGTGATCTGGCGGCGGTGACGTCGCTGCTGCTGGACGCGCTTGAGGTTGATCGGGCGACCCTGGTGGGTCTTGGTTTCGGCGCGTACCTCGCCGTAGAGATGGCTACGTTCAATCAGGCGCGGCTGGATGGTCTGGTGCTGGTGAATCCAATGGGTTTGCAGCCGAATGAGGGGGAGATTCGGGATCAATTCCTCGAGGCGCACGCGGACTACGTGAAGTCCTGCTTTGCCGATCCCGCGAACTTCGACGAACTGTATGGGGAGGATCCGAGTACGGAGCAGCTGATCGCGTGGGACGCGAATCGTGAGATGACGGCGCGGACGGCGTGGCGGCCCTTCCTGTACTCGCAGACGCTGCCGCATCTGCTGCCGAACGTGCGAGTGAAGACGCTGGTCGTGCGAGGGTCGGAGGACACGGTGGTGCCGTCGGCGTGCGCGCAGCAGTACGTGGAGTTGTTGGGAGATGCGGAGTTGGTGGAGATCGCGGGTGGTCATCATTTGGAGTCGGACGCGGCGTCGGCGTTGGCGGGGGTGATTGCGGGCGATTGATGCGTTCCGTTCCGTGCCAGCCTCGCTTCGTCTGGATCGTGGCGATTGTCGTCCTGATCGGCGGGGGGCTGCTGTTCGTTCCGATCCGTAGTGGAGCGGAGTCGGCTCCGGTCGGCGCGGAGATCAGGCTCGCGGCTCGCGCCAATGCCGACGGCTCTGTGTCGGTGGGGCTGCAATACCGCGTGGACGGTCGCTGGCGATTCGCAACGCCGACGCGAAACATATTGTCGGCCGCGGCCGTCGCCGATCGTTGGCACACCACTTCAGGCGTTGAAATCGAGGTTGTCCAAGCTAGAGCCGAGATCAGTGTGCTCAATCGAGGATGGTCCAACGAGGCGGGACCGGAGCAATTCACGGTTACGCTCGGCGATACTCGCTACCACGCTCGCTGCGGGCGACTGATCCTGTCGCTTAACGACGATGGGCTGGAGATGCAGACCGGCACGCGGAACTGCGAAGACGTCGTCACTGTGGAACCGCCTGAGTTGGCCAATCCAACCGATGTCGGCACACAAGTGCTCCGGATCTCGGCGCGGCGCCTCTCAACAGGCGGGATCGAGTTGGGCGTACAGCGTCTGGGTGACGGTCAATGGGAGGCGTTGCGCCAGCCGACACGCCCGGTGCTGACCGGACTCTCCCGCAATACCTGGCGATTCACTTCTGCTTTCCAGTTGCCTCCGTTGTCTGGGCACGCCTTCGGCGAATTGCGGCGCGGGGCATCGATCACGACGCGCGACGGCGAGTTTGACCTTGAGGTTGACGGGCGGACTTATCGCACTCGTTGCGGAGTGCTGGATCTTGACATTCTGACTGAGCACATCCTTGTGGACACTGCATCTGAGGGATGTCACGGGAGCGCTCCGCTGGTCACAATCTGTCCGACGTCCGATTGTGATGTGCAACAGAATGCCGCCTACGCTTGGGAGTCGCGACAGATCGGTACATCGTTGGATCAGATCGATGTAACTCGCTCGGAGGCGCAAGGAGTCGTGAACGCGATCTTCGCCGACTACTTTCCTCGCAGCACTCCGCCGACGGTCCGATTCAGCAGCGAACAATCTCACGGTCACGCCAGTCGGGACGAGATTACACTCGGTACGGAGGTTCGTAACCTGGGCGCAGTCGTCCACGAGTTAGCCCATTCGATCGTCGATCAGGCAAGCGTGAGGGATGCCGGGCACGGCGGTGCGTTCACCGCCATGTTGCTCAGTCTGTGGGAACGTTACTTCCCGATCGCTGATGTCGATGCTGCCCGAGATGAGGCGAAGCGCTACGGCATTGAGATTGCGTCGCGTCCACCAGTACGAGCCAGGCATAGTGAGGCGAGCGGCGCAATTGGCGAACTGTTCTGTAGTCCACGATTGGAGGGCAGTTGGCCTGATTTGTGCGACGCAGCATCGGGCGCGATGTTAGGAGGACTCGACGAAGAGATGTCAGGGTTGTACATCGGTTGGGGCGGTGATGATGAGATGTGGTGGGGCGCATACGCCGATGAGGAGAGCGGCGATTTTCGTTCTTTTGTCGCGATGGACACTGCGATCGGCCAGACCGGTCGTGAAGCGCGACTGTCTGTTCAGTGCGGGAGTGATCGGCTGGAAGTGGATATCTATTGGCAGGTTGAGGCCGACTTGGACTGGACGATTCTGTACCGTATCGACGGTGGCGAGGTGCAGAGCGAAGAGTGGCGCTCGGGTTGGGGAAGCTGGGGCGATACCGAATACAAATGGACAGGGCGAGAAGACGCCCGTGACTTGATCTCACAACTGGCGTGGGCAGCCCGGGCCGATGGCGTGTTCACTGTTGAGGCTCACGAGCGCGACAATCCCGACCGCCGCTATACCTCCACTTTCGACCTCGACGGCCTGTTCGAGACGCCGGTGCAGCCGAATCTTGCTCGCTGCGGGCGTTAGGCCGCGACTTCGAGACGCTCGATCTTGTCGCAGGTCTTCCTCACTCGCGCGAGGTCGTAGCTGGCCTGGCGCCGCAGCCAGAACTCGGCGGTGCTGCCGAAAGCCTGCTCGAAGCGGACGGCCATGTCGGCGGTGATCGGCGCCTGACCGTCGCAGATGGCCTGTAGGGCGGCCTCCTCCACCTTGAGATGCGCCGCTGCCTCGGACATCGTGAGGTTGAGCGCCTCAATGCAGCTATGGAAGAGAGAGCGACCAGGATGGGTTGGATTGGCTCGAGTCACAGCGACTGATCCCCCTAGTGGTAGTCGATTAAGCGTACATCGCGGACGTCTGGTCCGTCGAAGCGAAACACGATTCTCCAGTTGCGGGTGACGCGAACAGACCAGAATCCCGCCATGTCTCCCGACAATTGGTGCAGTCGATAGCCGGGCTGGTTCATGTCTTCTGGCGACGAGGCCGAATCCAGGTCGTCCAGAATCTCCTCAATGGTTTCGATCATCGGCGGCGGCAACCTGCGACGGTCTCCCCGCATATGGAAATCTCGAAGCCGCCGATCAGCGAAGTGTGTGATCACCGCCTCAGCCTAGCAACGCGGCGGGAGCGCTAGACTGCGCGCGACTCGATCTGATCGTGACTGGAGCCTCCCATGCACCTGATGTACTTCACCGAACAGCCGATGTCGGCCTACGACGAGCACGCCGCCGAGGAGGGGGTGACCGCGCTGCTCTTCTCCAACTCCAACTTCGACTCGGAGGCGGGCGCGGAGCTCTACAACCACCGCCTGACCGAGTACAAGCTGGCGGAGGAGGTGGGCGTTGACGGGATCATGCTCAACGAGCACCACAACGCGCCCTTCTGTATGCAGGCCAAGTGCAACATCTGGGCCTCGGTGCTTGCCGGCGCGACCGAGCGGGTGAAGATCGTCCTGCTCGGCAATCCGCTGCCGCTGGCCGACAATCCGATCCGGCTGGCCGAAGAGCTGGCGATGATCGACATGATCTCGCAGGGTCGGTTAGTTTCCGGTTTCGTGCGCGGAGGCGGCACCGAACAGCTCGCGACGGGCGTGAACCCGGCCTACAACCGCGAGCGCTTCGAGGAGGCTCACGACCTGATCGTGGAGGCCTGGACGCGGCCTGGCCCGTTCCGCTGGGAGGGCAAGCACTACCAGCACCGGGTCGTGAACCCGTGGGCGCTGCCGCTGCAACAGCCGCATCCGCGCATCTGGATTCCGGGCGTGCTCTCGCGCGAGACCGTGATCTGGGCGGCGAAGCATCGCTACCCGTACATCGCGCTGAACACGACGATCGAGGCGACCAAGCGCATCTGGAACACCTACGACGACGCGGCGCACGAGGTTGGCTACGACCCGGGCCCCGAGAATCGCGGTTACCTGCTCCGCGTGCATGTCGCGGACACGACTGAGAAGGCGCTGGAGAACGCCTCCCAGTTCATGTGGATGCAGGGCGAGTTCACCGGACTGGCGCACCCGGTCTGGTCGAACCCGGCCGGCTACGCCTCGCCGCGCAACCGCGAGGCGCTGGTGGAGGTGATGAACGGTCGCCGCCCGCCGCCGCGCGCACTCGACTTCGAGACACAGCTCGACAACATGCAGATCATCGCGGGCACGCCGGACGAGTGCATCGTCAAACTGCGCACGATCCTCGAAGAGACCCGGCCGGGCATCCTCGCCCTCTGGGGCAACGACGGTCGCGTCACGCACGGGGACTCGATGCGCTGCATCGAGCTGCTCGGTACCGAGGTCATGCCGGCACTGCGCGAGATCGGTGCCGAACTCGATCTGGACGGCCCGTTCGACTCCGAGCCGCCGGTCAGCATCAGCTACGACGAGGCCGCGAAGGCCCGCATCGCTGCGGCCGCGGCGGCGGGATCGGGCGACTAGCGGAAGTAAGCGCTCCCCTCAGTCGCCCTGCGAGGTATCGGTGAACTCCCGGCCTTGATCGCCGCCGCTAGTGAGAGTACGTGAGTTCCGTGTCGCAGACGGAAACCGAGGAGCCGATGTCCACTCGACCCTCGCCGAAAAAGCGGCTGAACGAGCCGGTCAACAGGCAATCCCGTCATTCCCGCGCAGGGAGACCTTTGCAAAACTCGAGCCAATCAAGACTCCGTCATACCCGCGCTTGCCGCGGGTATCTCGCCGTTATCTGCACCGTCGTCGCCCTCACCGCGAGATTGCCGCGGCGGAGCGCGGCAATGACGGAACGATCGACTTACACAAACGTCTCCGCAGGCGGGAATCCATCCGCCAATCCGTTCGCGTCGCCCCTCATCTCCCTCGAACAGGCCGAACGCCGCCGAACAGAATCGAACGAACTCGAACGAGGCCGAACCGTCCGCACAGCCGAACAGGCCGAACGCCATCGAACAGAATCGAACAAGATCGAACAGGAGCTGACGCTCCGAACTGACAACACCGTTCCAAAATCTTCCACTACCTTCCACCCAAATCGCGCGATCTCCCGTAAATCACTAGGTTTCCTCGCAATCTGCCGCGCCGGAAAAAAATTCCGCCGGCAACGATCCACCCAACCAGTGCGAACGCACCTAGGAAGGACCCCGACATGGCAACCCTCGACATCCTCCTCCCCGGCTACTCATTCGGTACCGACTCCGGCACACCGGCGTTCTGCGCGGTGATCCTGGTCGAATCGGACGGGCGGCGCATCCTCGTCGACACGGCGCACGTCGGTCGGCGCGTCCAACTCCAGGAGCAACTCGCCGCGCGCGGGCTGGGCGTCTCCGATATCGACCTCGTCTTCATGACTCACGCGCACTGGGATCACGTGCAGAACTTCGACGCCTTCCCGGATGTGCCGATGGCGATTCACCCGCATGAGCGCAAGTACGCCTCCGAGCCGCACGTCAACGACTGGGCCACGCCGCAGTGGACGGGCGCGGCGATTGAAACGCATCCGATGCAGGAAGTGGTCGACGGCGACGAACTGGCCAAGGGCGTCAAGGTGATCCACCTGCCCGGACACTCGCCCGGCAGCATTGGCTTGTTGGTTGAGACCGAAGCCGGCATCTGCGGACTGACTGGCGATGCGATGCACACGGCGGCAGTCGGCAAGGCCGGACGCAGCCCGCTCGTGTTCTACAGCGAGTCGCAGGCGAACGAGTCGATCGCCAAGGTGATGAGCATGTCCGACGTGCTTTATCCCGGCCACGACCGCCCGTTCCGCATGGTGGACGGCGACCCGGAGTACGTCGAGGAGTACAAGCTCGTGCTCAGCGGCGTACAGCCCGACATGCCGGGCCTGACCTTCGCAGAGCCGCCTGGCGAGCTCGTCACCTGGGTGATGCCCGGCATTGAGGATCAGCCGAAATACGACTAGCGCTGATCAATAGCCGGCGGGTTGCCTACGAAGTCGGCGGCGATCCGTCGGGTCAGTCTGTGCTGATCATCCACGGGGCTTGGGGCGGGCCGTCCTCCACGCTCTGGAATGGCCCCAGGATCCGTTGGCAGGTCCCGACCGACGGCCTCAAGCTGATCTGGTACGACCGCCGCTGCGCGGGGCTGTCGGAGTATGACACTGAGCCGTTCTCGCTTGAGGACTTGGCTCAGGATGCGGTTGATCTGCTCGATTATCTGGGCATTGAGCGAACGGCCGTGATTGCCACGTCGGCGAGTGGGCCGATCGGGATCAGGCTTGCGCTCGATCATCCTGGACGGGTGGAATCGCTGGTGCTGCTCAATACCGGCGCGTCGTTGATGTCGTTATCGCCGCAAGGCATCGATCTGGGCGATCCATTCGTCGCCGACCGGCTGGCCACAGTCGCCAAGCGTCTAACGCTGCTCGACCTGTTGGACGCAAAGGGCATCGAGGCTGTACTTGCGGAATCAGAGGAAGAATGGCGCTCGCCACCCGAACCGCCCGAACCTGTTCCAGCGCTCACAGCGTTCCGGGAGAATCGAAACCGGGCGCTGAAGAGACTCGCGGATAGCGAACTCGCTCGACTCGCGCACGGTGCCTTGCTCAACATGCAAGCCCAGCGAGCCACCGATCTGTCAGACGAATTGCAGCGGATCGGATGTCCCGTGCTCATCATCCACGGAGACGCCGACACGACCGTTCCAGTCGCCTTCGGTGAGGTTTTGGCGAGCCGCATTCCGCATGGAGAGTTCTTAGTCCTGCGCGGCGAGGGGCATGGCCTAATCGCAAACGAGCGTGCACAGCTCCGTGCGCAGCGATGGCTCACCGATGTATCCTTGCGGCATGGTCAGCGCTGAGCCAACAACCGAACAAGGCATCTCAATCTGCCGCAAAACGATCCGGGGTCACCTGGAAGTGATTATCAACCCCGGCAACCTCCGAGCGCGCGTGACCGTTGACGGTGAACAGCCCGTGGAACTCCGCCTTCCCGGCGACGCGCTGGAGCGAGCCCTCCTGTTCGATGGAGAGGACGCGAGCGTCTCCTATCGTGAGACCTCGCTGAGGGATGAAGTGATTGACCGCACGGTCTCAATCGTCAACCGGGGCGAGCCAATGACGGGTGCGGAATTCGTCGCTCGGCTGGATGAAATCACGGCAGGCATGACCCAGGAAGAGCGCGAAGAGTTGGCTGACGCCATCGATCCGCGCTGGCGTAACAATCGATAACGCCGCGTGGTACTGCCATACCGCGACGAACCGGTGGTGTCGGTTGACACCAACGTGGTCAGCTTGCTGACAAGCGGCCATGCGGACCGTTTCGCCTATCAAGAGCTACTGAACGGCCGGCGACTCGTGCTCACCATGTTCGTACAGGGTGAAATTCGAGCAATGGAATGGCGAGGCAGACGCTTGGCCAGTCTGCGGGCGCTATTGGGGTCGGTCACGTTTCTAGATTCCCCCTCGCTCGCGGCGATTGATCACTTCGCCTTGCTCAAGCGGACCTCAGCGCAGCTTGGTCTGGTCTATGGCGCTGAGCGCGAGGACCTCTGGATGCTCGCGCAATCGCGGAGCGACGGATTCGTTGTCGCCACCGACGATCGCAACGCCGCCCGCGTCGCACGAGCCTGCGACATGGAAGTCCTGACTGCGCTGCGAAGCATCGAAGAAGACTACGCCCGCGACCGACAAAGGCTGGCCCGGCTGAGGTCGCCCTAGCCCAGCTCCGACAGCACCTCGTCCGTATGCTCCCCGAGGAGCGGCGGACGCCGAGTGATCCCCCAACTCCCCTTCGTGAGCTGGTAGGGCGCGCCCGGATAGACCACCTCGCGCCCGATCTCGGGATGCTCCACCTTGACCTGCATCCCCCGATCGACGAAATGCGGATCCTCCAGCGCCTCTTCGGGACTGTGGATCACCCCGACCTGGAAGCCGTAATTCTGCGCCTTGGTGAAGAACTCGTACGCCGTCAGCCTGGAGGCGAGCAGGTCGAACGCCTCACGACCAGCCCCGAAGATCGCCAGCAGCTCTTCGTTGTTGCCGCTGAAGACATCCGCCAGCGAGAAACTCTCCAGTTCGGCCCCGACCTGCAACAGCGCCGCTTCCGGCAGTTCGTCCAGCAGACCTTCCTCCTCCAGCCACTGGTAAACCAGGCCGAACTCGCGCGGGCGCCGCGGCGGGATGCCGGTGTTGACGTAGCGACCGTCGGCGCACTGTATCTGGGAGGGCATGGATGGGGCGACGCCGGCGTGGCGCCCGGTTTGGCGCTGGACGGTCGAGTGCGAGACCAGCCACGAGTACGACCCGGCCTCAGTGGTCACGTTGACCGAGGCGTTGATATTGACGTTGATGTGCTGTCCCACACCGGTCGCGTCGCGGTGCAGCAGCGCCGTCAGGATCGACATGAAGGCGTAGTTCGAGCCGGTGTGATAGGCCTGCTGGCCGCCGCCGCGCACCGGCGGCAGCGAGTGGTCGTCATAGCCGTTCATCCAGGCGAAGCCGCCGTTGGCGGCTAGGGTCAGGTCCGTATGCGGTTCGTCGTCCCGCACCGAGCCGAAGCCGAAGTTGGTGATCGTGCACCAGATCAGGCCAGGATTGTCCGACATGATCCGGTCGTAGTCCAACCCCAGGCGACCGACAGGATCGTACGTATTCGTGTCGAAGATGATGTCGGCGGATTCGACCAGCTTGAGGAACGCATCCGCGTTCGAGCGGTCGTTGAAGTCCAGCACGACGCTGCGCTTGGACGTGTTGTAGTACCAGAAGAAGAGCGAGCGCTCGTGATGCGGTTGGTCGTCGACGAACGGCTCGTACTGCCGCGACGGATCGCCCTCGGGCGGCTCGATCTTGATCACGTCCGCGCCCATGTCGGCCAGCAGCTTGCCGCACCAGGCGCCGCGCTCGTCTCCGATTTCGAGCACGCGCAGGTCGTCCAGCGCCATCATCGCCAGCGGATTGGAGTTGGTCGTCATCAGAGCACGCCCTCCTCGTAGAGCCCGGCGATCTCGTCCTGGCTCAGGCCCAGGAGTTCGCCGTAGACGTAATCGTTGTCCTCACCCAGCACGGCTGCGCCGCGCGTCATCGACCAGTCGGTCTTGGAGAAATGCGCGGGAATCCCGTCCACGCGCACGCGGCCCATCTCCGCTTGCCGAATCGTCGGCCAGAGCCGCGCCTCGGCTGAGTTGACGTCCTGGTCGATCCGCTGCTCAGGTGTCTGCACCGGATTGGCCGGCACCCCGGCCTCGCGCAGCATCTCAGTGGACTGATACGGATCGCGGCGCAGGCACCACTCGCCGATTCGTTCGTCCAGCACATCCTGCGCGGCCAAGCGACCGGCGAGTTGGCCATAGTCGTCGTTCGACGCCCAATCGCAGCCGTCGGCGACCAGCACGTCGCGCATCGCGTGCCAGTCCTCGTCGTTGCGGCAGGCGATGGCGATCCAGGCTTCGTCGAACGAGCCGGGAATCGGCTTGGCGGCGTAGATGTTGTGCGGGGCCATCGCCGGGAATTGCGAGTGGTTGGCGTCGGGATAGCCCTCACGCCGCAGCGGGCGTCCGTTGACGGTGTAATCGAGCAGCACTGGTCCGTTCAGCGTCAGCGCCGCCTCGGTCGCCGCCACATCGACGTACTGACCCTCGCCGGTGCGGTTGCGATGGTGGATCGCTAGCATGATCGCCATCGCCATGAAGTAGGCGCCGGTGTGATCCATGTAGGAGTAGCCCCAACCGGCGGGCGGCTGATCGGGGATAGCAGAGGACATGGTGAGGCCGCTGGTCGCCTGGACGATTGGCCCCCAGGTCTTGAACTTCTCGTACGGCCCCGAGTGCCCGAAGCCGCAGTTGGAGACGTAGATGATGTCTTCCTTGATCTGCTTGAGCGCGTCGTAGTCGTAGCCCCAGGAGCGCATCACGCCGGAGGAGAAGTTCTCGGTCACGCAGTCCGAGATCGCGACCAGGCGCTCGAACAGCTCGCGCCCCTTTTCGGTCTTGATGTTGAGCGTGATGCCCAGCTTGCCCACGTTGTGGTTGTTGAACGGCCCGCCCAGCTCAGGGCCGCGGCGGTCGTCCACATAGGGCGGCATCCCGCGCAGGATGTCCCAGCGGCCGTGGTTCGAGGGGTCTTCGATCCGGATGATTTCGGCTCCGAAGGCGGCCATGAATTTGGTGGCTCCCGCGCCGGCCAGTTGTCCGGTGAAATCGCAGATGCGCAGATGCGAGAGGGCCTTGCTCTTGACGTGATGGGGCATCGTCGTCCTCCTCCGCGCAAGTCTAAACGGGGAGTATCCTGACACTCGTTGCAGGACTCGCCCGCCCGATCAGAGGAGCAAAGACATGGCCAAAGTCGCGTTCATCACCGGAGCCAGCCGGGGGATCGGCAAGCAACTCGCGCAGGATTTTGCGCTGGCCGGCTACGACATTGCCGCCATTGCGCGCTCCACCTCCGACTCGCCCACCAAGCTGCCGGGGACCGTGGACGAGACGGCGCAGCTGGTCGCCGACGCGGGCCGCGAGTGTCTGCCGATCGGCGCGAACCTAGCCAATGTGGAAGACCTCGATCGCGCTGTCGAGCAGACCTACGAGCGCTTCGGGCAGATCGACGTGTTGATCAACAACGCCGCGATCGCCCCTCCAGGCAAGGCGCTGGAGTCGCCGCGCCACCGTTGGGGGCTGGCGGTGGAGATCAATGTCAACGCGCCGTTCTACTTGACTCATGCGATCGCGCCGAAGATGGCGGAAGCGGACGGCGGCGCGATCATCAACATCGGTTCGGGGGCGGCAGTCAGCCCAGACTTCGGGCGGGCGAGCTACACCACGACCAAGCGGGCGCTGGAGGCGATGACCGAATCACTGGCCAGCGACCTGCGCGGCACCGGGGTCTCGGTCAACTGTCTGCGGCTGGAGCTGTCGGTCTGGAGCGAGGGCTACGCTTTCACGCTGGGCGAGCAGGCCAAGCAGATGGATTTCGAGGATCCGATCATCATGTCGGATGCGTGCCTGTACATGGTTGGCCAGGGTCCGGACTGGACGGGCCGGATCGTGACGATTGCGGATTTGCGGAAGTACGGAGCGGTGCGTCCGCGAACGCGGATGACGTTTGAGGATTAGTCGGCGGCTTCGAGATTGTCCGGCAGTTCGCGGACTTCGGGCGCGCGCAGTTCTCGCGGCTCGGTCAGGACAGGTTCAGGTTCCCCGATTCGGCGTGACTGTTCGATCTCGCTGAGGTCTTCGATCCGACGCGCCTGCGGGAGGACTCTTGACTGGAACGAGCCGACGGACTGGTTGTAGGTGTTGACCACGCTGCTGAGCTGATTACCCATCCTGAGCACGTGACCGCTGTAGACGCCGAGCCGGTCGTAGAGTTCACGGGCGGCGTCGGCGATGTCTTGAGCGTTCTCTTGCACCTTCTGTTGCTGCCAAACGAGCGCGACGGCGCGCAGAAAGGCGATTAGCGAGCCGGGCGTGGCGAGGAGGACGCGGTGCTGTCGCCACGAGTCCTCCCAGAGCGCGGGGCGGACTTTGAGGGCGGCGTCGAGGATGGCGTCAGAGGGGACGAACAAGATCACGAAGTCCAATGCTCCTGTCACCTGTTGCGAATAGTCCTTTTTGCCCAAATCGCCGGCGTGTTGATAGAGCGAGGCGGCGTGCTGATTGAGCAGGCTGCGTTCGGCCGCGTCATCCTCCGCCGCGAGCGCATTGAGGTACGAATCGAAGGGCGTCTTAGCGTCGATCACGACGCTTCGATCTCCGGGAATGTGCACGATCACATCGGGTCGCGCCGCTCCGTGCGTTTCCTGAGCGGCGTAGTCGATGTGCTCCCTCAACCCGGCCGCCTCGATTACGGTCTGTAGCTGCTGTTCGCCCCAGAGCCCTCGCACCTGCGGTGAGCGCAGAGCTTCACGGAGATCGCCGGTTGCGCTCTGCAACGTGGCGATCGCTTCGTTCGAGGACAACAATGTCCGGCGTAGGTCTGCGTAGGCGTTTTCGCGCGCCTTCTCCAGCTCCTGGTTGCCTCGATCGAGCTTTTGCAGCGACTCCTGGAGCGGCTTGACGGTGTTGCCGACCAGTTCGGCGGACGCATCCGACTGTTGCTTGGTCAGGTCGCGGAATTCCTTGATGAAGTCTTCGCGGGTTGATTGGGTGACACTGGAGGCGATGCCCCTGAAGCGCTCCTCCAGATCGGCGCGGTACTTGTCCAGTTCCTCGATCCGCGCAGCATGATCAGCCTGGACTTCAGCCAGCTGCGATTTCGAGCGCGACAGCTCCTGCTCCCGCAAACCCAATGCCTCACGCGCCTGGTTGCGTTCGGCGAGCATGTTGTCCGCCTCGCGCTTGCGAGCCTCCACCTCGCTCTGCGCCTCGGTCTTCGCAATCTCGGTGCGGAGAGCCGACTCTTTCGCCTCGTCCAATTCAGTGCGCAGGGCTGATGCCTGGCGGTGGACGATGAACGCGATCAGCGCTCCGACCGCCAACCCGATCACTAGCCCGATCACGATCTCCATGCCAGCCTCCCTCAGAACGCATTAGCAATTCTAGGCTACCGCCGATGCCCGACGAGGCAGTGCGATAATGGCGGTCAACGAGGTCGGCGGATTGGAGTTTGTGATGGAAGTCCCGCTGTTGGTCAATGATTTTGTGCGCCGTGCGTCGAAGCTCTACGGCCCTGCTGAGGCCGTCGTCGACCGCGACGCTCGCCTCACCTGGTCCGAGTTCAACGCTCGCGTCAATCAGCAGGCTCATGCTCTGCTCGCGGCCGGGATCGGCAAGGGCGATCGGGTTGCGATCATCGCGCCCAACTCGCACCAGTTCCTGGAGACGTTCTACGCGACCGCCGCGATCGGCGCAGTGATCGTACCGATGAACTACCGGCTCGTGCCCTCCGACTTCGAGTACATGCTGGAGCATTCCGGCTCGAAGGTCGTGCTGGTCGATGCGGAGTTTCTGCACCTCGTCGATGACGTTCGAGAGGGAATCAGCACGGTCGAGCACTTCATCGCCATCCCCTTTGAGGACGCGCCGATTCATCCGGGCTGGACGAACTACGAGGATTGGATCGGCAGCCATTCGACCGCGCAGCCGCCCGATCCGGGGCTGGCCGAAACCGACCTGCTCTCGATCAACTACACCTCCGGGACGACCGCGCGGCCCAAGGGCGTGATGATCACGCATCGCAACGCCTACATCAACGCCTACAACTTCATTGCCCACCTGCGCATCTGTCAGGACGACGCGGAGTTGTGGACGCTGCCGATGTTCCACGCGAACGGCTGGGGCGGGGTGTACGCGATCACGGCTATGGGCGGCAAGCACGTAGTGCTGCGCGCGCCGGAGGCGCACGACATCTACCGCCTGATCCAGGACGAGGGCTGCACGTTTGCGTGCATGGCTCCCGCCGTGCTTGCGCGCATCCTCGAATTTGGCGCCAAGGACGACTACAACATCACCGTTCGCCCGCGCTTCACGGTCGCCGGCGCACCGCCCCCGCAGGCGTTCATCGAGCGCCTGGAGCAGGAACTGGGTTGGGAGTTCATCCAGATCTACGGCCTAACCGAGACCTCGCCGATCCTCACCGTCTCGGAGGTCAAGCCGTACCTCGGCGTGGATGAGGACGGCTACTTCCGCACCAAGGTTCGCGCCGGCCATGACGTGATCGGCGTGGAAGTCAAGGTCGTGCGCGATTCCGGCAAGGAGGTCGCCTGGGACGACACCGAGATCGGAGAAGTCGTCGCCCGCTCCAACGTCGTCCTGCGCGGCTACTGGGAGCAGCAGGAGGAGACCGACAAGGTGATCGTGGACGGCTGGTTCCACACCGGCGACATGGCCACGGTCAACCAGGACGGCTACATCAACATCGTCGACCGGGCGAAAGACGTGATTATCTCCGGCGGCGAGAACATCTCGTCGATCGAGGTCGAAGACGTGTTGTACGACCACCCCGCCGTGCTAGAGGCGGCGGTGATCGGGATTCCCTCAGAGCAGTGGGGTGAGACGCCGCTGGCGCTGATTGTGCCCCGGGAGGGTCATGATGTGACGAGGGACGATATCGTCGCGCACTGTCGGGCGACGATGGCGGGTTTCAAGATTCCGCGTCGGGTGGAGTTTGTGGAGACGCTGCCGCGCACGGCGACGGGCAAGCTGAAGAAGTTCGAGTTGCGCGAGGCGTACTGGGAAGGTGTGGAGAAGCGGGTGAATTAGCTCTCAAGACCTTCCTCTCTGGGGGAGGTGCCCCGTAGGGGCGGAGGGAGCTGGCCGAGGCGTCGACAATGGCACAACGCGACTACGAGTATGCGCCTCGAGAGCAAATCGGATTTGCCAGAAAACTGCGCTCGAACGCTACCGACGCAGAAGTACTGCTCTGGGGTCGGCTACGCCGCCGCCAACTTGCTGGTTACCGGTTCCGGCGGCAACATCCGATTGGTCGCTATGTTGCGGACTTTGCCTGCGTCCCTGAGAAACTGATCGTTGAACTGGACGGTGGTCAACATTCAGAGCGGACGGAACACGACACCGAACGTACTCAGTACCTGGAGGCAATGGGTGATCGCGTGCTCCGATTCTGGAACGACGAGGTTCATCGAGACCTTGAGGCGGTGGTGGACCGAATTGGAGCCGAGTTGCTTTAGCGGGCAGCCCCCTCTGTCGCTCCGCGACATCTCCCCCAAAGGGGGAGAGCTTGGCTACCCCAAACAGCCTGAGAGGAAGTTGTTGACCCGATTGGTCGCGTCCATCCCCGCCGGCGTGGGGAAGCCGTCGAAGCCGTGGGGGGCTTCGGGGAAAACGTGGAGCTCGGTCTCGTGGCCGGCGGCTTGCCAGCGGGCGGCCATGAAGAGGCTGTCGTCGAGCAGGGGATCGAGGGTTCCGACGGTGAAGATGGCCGGCGGCATGTCGGAGAGGTCGGCGAGGAGGGGGGTGACGTCGGGGAGGTCGCGCAGTTCGGGTTGTTCGGGGGTGACGTAGTGGTCGATGAACCACTCCATGATCGGCGAGGAGAGGATCAGGTTGCGGTCGCCCCACAGACGCGCTGAGGGTGAGTGGCGGAGGTCGTAGACGCCGTAGGTGAGGGCTGCGCCTTTGAAACCGGTGTAGCCGTGGTTGTCGCGCATTCGCAGCAGGGTGGTCGCAGAGAGGTGGCCGCCCGCCGACTCGCCGCCGATCGTGAACACGTCGGTGCCGAACTCCGACTGACCGTTCTCGACCAGCCAGACGGCGGCTGCCTCGCAGTCCTCGTTGGGCGCGGGATAGGGGTGCTCGGGCGAGAGCCGGTAGCCGACCGAGACGACCGCCTGCTGCGTGGCCTGGGCGCGCGCCCAGAGGGACTCGTCGGCGCCGTCGTGGGAGCCGATCACCCAGCCGCCGCCGTGGATGTGCAGGTAGACGCCGCGCACGACGGGCGGAATGAAGACGCGGACGGGGATGTCGCCGGCCGGGCCCGGTACATTGCGTTCCTGTGCGATGTCGTCCAGGCGCGGCGGCGGCGGGCCGAACGGGCCGCCCTCGGCGAGCACGTCGCGCAGCTCCTGCGGCTCCATCTCGTGCCAAGGCTTGCCCTGCGCCGAGGCGGCTTCGATCATTTCGTTCAGCGCGATGGTCTGGGGATCGGCTTTCATCGGGATGTCCTTATCCGGAGGCGGTGCACGTTTTGGGAGCGCCGCCGAATACACTGCGGGTACTCACGCAGCCAGTCGGAGTATAGGCAGCAGATTGGAAGACGCTGATGCCCCTGACCGGACCCGCTCTGCCCGCATTCGAGACCGCCTGCGAACTAGTCGAGCGCATCCTCGCCGCCGCCGACGGGCTCACGACCGCACAGCTCGACACCGCGCCCTGGGACGACGCTTCAACGATGTTCATCCTCGCCACCCATGCGATCTCGGCGACCGAATGGAACATCGTGGAAGTGCTCGCGGGTGAGCAGCTCGACCGCAGCCGCCAGGCCGAGTTCGACTCGCGGGCGGCATCGTTCGATGACCCACAGGGTCTGCTCGCCGAACGTTGGGCCGGAGCGAAAGCATCGATTGAGTCGGCGCTAGTCGGACTCTCCGATGAGGCTTGGGACGGCCCGCACTATCACCTGTTCATGGACCGGAATCTGAGCGGGTACGAGCTGGTCGATCGGGCGCTGGCGCACACCGCCGAGCATGTCGGCCACGCGGAGATGACCCGCCAGTGGCTTGACGCGCAGTGAAGCGGACGCTCCTTGTCCTTGCCGGACTGCTGATTGCGGCGGTAGCTCTCGTCGGCTGCGGCGACGATGACTCGTTGTCGCTCGAAGACGCTGTGGGGCAGATGCTGCTGGTTGGCTTTCGCGGCGAGACGCTCGATACGGACGTGCGCGCCATACTGGACGAAGTGCGTCCGGGCGGCGTCATCCTCTACGACCGCGACTTTCCCTCCGACGGCGTAGCCGAGCGCAACATCGCCTCACCTGAGCAGTTGCGCGACCTGATCGCCGCGCTGCAAGACCAGGCGCACGTCGCCTATTTCATCGCCGTCGACGCCGAGGGCGGGGTGGTGCATCGATTGAAGGAGCGCTACGGATTCCGAGTCGTTGTGCCAAGCCATCAGGCGCTTGGAGCTGGGCCAATCTCGGAGACCGAATCGATTGCCGCTGACTTGGCAACGGAACTCGCCAAGTTGGGCATCAACTGGAACTTCGCGCCGGTCGTGGATGTCAACTTGGTCGCCGACAGCCCCTCGATTGGCGGGCTGGAGCGCTCATTCAGCGCGGATCCCGAGGTGGTCGCGGCGCACGCGGCGGCCTTTGCCGGCGCGCTGCGGGACGGCGGCGTGATTCCGATCTTGAAGCACTTTCCCGGTCACGGGAGCGACGCCGGCGTGAGGCATCGAGGGATTCCCGATGTGTCGGAGACGTATCAGCATGATGTCGAGTTATCGCCTTATCGGGCGTTGATCGCCGACGGCTACGACGACGCGATCTTCGTCTCGCACGTGGTCAATCGCGTGCTCGATTCCAGCGGCAGGCCGGCTTCGTTGTCGCCGGCGATCGTCGCCGGTGTGCTGCGCGACGAGTTGGGCTTCGAGGGAGTGATTGTGTCGGACGACGTGATGTATGCGGCGATTGTGGAGCAGTACGGGTTGGGCGGGGCGGCGGTGGCCGCGATTCTCGCGGGGGCGGACGTGCTGCTGGCCACGAATCAGAGCCCGGGCTATGACTTGGGGCAGCTCGCGGAGATCAAAGAGGCAATTCTGGCGGCGGTGGAAGCGGGGGAGATTTCGGAGGAGCGCATCTACGAATCGGCGGAGCGGATTCTGGCGCTCAAGCGCGCTTATGGGATTGTCGAATAGCGGTTATCCTGCCCGCACGCTGCGCACCAAAGCGGCGCAATCCGTAGACACTGACGAAGAAAGGCGTGATCCATGCCCCCAACACCAGAGACTCAGGGACTGTTGGCGATGCTGGAGCAGCAGGGCGGACCGGATATCTCCGAGCAGACGCCGGAAGAGGCGCGGGCCATGATCGAGGGCTTCGCCATGATGCAGGCCGGCGCGCCCGAGCCGGCGCGGGTCGAAGACCGCACCGTGCCCGGGCCCGGCGGCGATATTCCGGTGCGCATCTACGCCTCAGCGGGCGACAACCTGCCGGTGGTGATGTACTTCCACGGCGGCGGTTGGGTGATTGGCAACATCGGCTCGCACGACGGCACCTGCAAGCAGCTCTTAGCTGAGATTGGTGAGGCGGCCGTAGTTTCGGTCGATTATCGGCTCGCTCCAGAGCATAAGTACCCGGCCGCAGCCGACGACTGCTACGCGGCGGCGGCGTGGGTGGCAGAGAACGGCGCCGAGATCGGCGTGGACGGTTCGCGGATGGCGGTCTGCGGGGACTCAGCCGGCGGCAATCTCTCAGCAGTCGTGTCGCAGATGGCGCGCGACAAGGGCGGCCCCGCGATCGCGGCGCAGGTGTTGCACGTGCCGGTGACCGATCACAACTACGACTACCCGTCCTACTCGGAGAACGCCGAGGGCTATCTGCTGACCCGCGCTTCGATGGTCTGGTTCTGGGATCACTATCTCCCGAATGCCGGATCGGGCCAGGAAGCGTATGCATCGCCCTTGCAGGCCGGGGACCTCTCCGGTCTCGCCCCTGCGCTGATCCAGACAGCCGAGTTCGATCCCCTGCGCGACGAGGGCGAGGCCTACGGCGCGGCAATTGAGGCAGCGGGCGGTGAGGTGACGGTGCACCGCTACGACGGCGTGATTCACGACCCGTTCATGATGTTCGCGATCATCCCGACCGGCGTCGAGTGCCTCAAGGAAGCCGCCGCCTTCATCAACGAGCGGATTTAGACAGGAGACCTGCCCACATACCACCGTCATACCCGCGCTTGCCGCGGGTATCTGGCTGTGTTCGGCACGGCCGTCGGTGCACAACAAGGCGAGATTGCCGCGGCGGAGCGCGGCAATGACGGAATCTCGATGATGCGTGGACATCCCCTTGCGAGGGGAGCGCAAGAGTCAACCGACAGGAGACACCATGCCCGTCACCGCTGAAACTCAGGCCATCCTTGACATGCGAGCCGGCGCGACGCCATTCAATGAACTGTCGCCCGAGGAAGCTCGTAAGGCCATGGCCGCGCTGCGACCACAGGGCGAGCCCGAACCCGTCGCCCAGGTCCACGAGATGGTCATCCCCGGACCGGCCGGCGATATCCCCGCTCGCGGCTACCTGCCCACCGACGACCCGCGCGACTTGCCGACCGTGGTCTACTTCCACGGCGGCGGCTGGGTGATCGGCGACCTCGACTCGCACGACGCGGTTTGCCGAGCGCTCTGCAACCGGGTTCCGACCAGCGTGCTGTCGGTTGACTATCGGCTCGCGCCGGAGGCGACCTATCCGGCGGCGGCTGAGGACTGCTACGCGGCGCTCGAGTGGATCACCGGCATGTACGCCCAGCAGGGCGGCCCGAGCGACCAGATCGCAGTGGCCGGGGACTCGGCCGGGGGCAACTTGGCCGCCGTGGTCTCGCAGATGGCGCGCGATCGGGGCGGGCCGCAGATTGCTGCCCAGATCTTGATCTATCCGGTCACGGACTTCAACTTCGAGACCGAGTCCTACAAGGTCAACGGTCGCGGCGAGTACGGTCTTTCGGAGGCGGGGATGCGTTGGTTCTGGGATCTGTATCTGAACGACGAGTCCGAGGGATCGCAGCCCTATGCCTCGCCGATCCGAGCCGACGACCTCTCCAACCTGCCCAGAGCCCTGACCATCACCGCCGAGTACGACTCGCTCCGCGACGAAGGCGAAGCCTATGCCGCTGCCCTCGCCGCCGCCGGCAACCAGTCAAGCTGCACCCGCTACGACGGTGTGATCCACGGCTTCGTGGGTGCGTTCCAGGCCGTGCCCGAAGGTAACCAGGCCCTCGACCAGATTGCGGCCGAACTGCGTGCGGCGTTCGGCCGCGACTGAGGTAGCGCTAGCCGCCGGGCATCTGCTTCTGGAACGAGGCCATGTCGAAGTAGTCGCGCCAGCGATGAATCTTGCCGTCGCGCAGTTCGAAGACGCCGCAGACCTCGACGTCGACGCTGGCTCCGCCGATTGTGAATCGGTCGACGCGCTCGTTCAAGACGACATCGCCGGCCGAGGCCGAGTGGGTCACTTCCCAGCCCCGCGAGGTCATCTGCGAGATGCCCTGAAGGGCTGCCTTAATCGCCTCGATGCCTTCTGCCGCCGGCATATCCACCGGCATGTTGTTGTAGATCGCATCGTCGGTGAAGTAGGACGCGAGCTTGTCCGGGTCGGGATGCTCGGCGTCGAATTCGGCCATGAAGGCGTTGACAATCGCTTCGGCGTCGGACATGGGTGGCTTTCCTTTCAGGGTTGGCGAAGAGCCATGCTGGAGTCTAAGAGGCGCTACGCGCCCGACGACTCTCTGGCTAGATCGGCCATCAGCTCGACCGCTTCGGGCTGGTTTGTCCTGACCGTGAGGCCGGTGATGTAGCTATCGGCCCAGGCTTGGTAGCGCTCGCGGATTCTGGCCGGCGGCCCGAGCAGCGCTTGTTCGTCGAGGAACTCTTCGGGAACCTCCTCGATCGCTTCAGCCTTGCGACCGGCGAGGTAGAGCTCCTGGATGCGTTCGGCGGCGTCGCCGTAGCCGCGGCGGATCATCGACATCTTGTGGAAGTTGAGCGTGCGGTGACCCATGCCGCCGACGTAGAGGGCGACGTTCGGCTTCATCTTGCGGAAGGCGTCGCGCAGGTCGTCGGTGATTTCGACCTCGGCGGAGGACTGTACCTCGAAGTCGGGCCACCACTTCGGCGAGTCGGACTTGGCCTCGGCGCGCTTGAAGCCCTCTTCGACCCAGGGCTCGAACAGGTCGGCGTTGTAGGGCGTCAGGCCGAGCGGCAGCCAGCCTTCGGCGACCTCAGCGGTCATGCGCACGTTCATCTCGGTGCCGGTGCCCAGCCAGATCGGGATGTTGGGATTCATGTGCAGGATCGACTTGAGCGGCTTGGCCAGTCCGGCGCTGCCGGGACCCTGGTAGGGCAGTGAGATTTCTTTGCCGTCGTGCGTGACCGGTTCCTCGCGGGCGAGAATCTTGCGGATGATCGCGACGTAGTCGCGGATCCTGGTGTTGGGCTTGCCCCACGGCTCGCCGTACCAGCCTTCGACGATCTGCGGACCGGAGACTCCGATCCCGAGAATCACGCGGTCGCCGCCGGCCAGCGCGTCGATCGTCGCCGCTGTCATCGCAGCGTTGGCAGCCGTCCGCCCCGCAAGCTGGATCACCCCGGTGCCGAGCCGAATCTTCTCGGTCACAGCGGCCAGGTAGGCCAGCGGCGAGAAGGCGTCGGAGCCGTAGGCCTCAGCCGTCCAGACTGAGTCGTAGCCCAGCTCCTCCGCGCGGCGGACGAGATCGACGGGCAGCGACATGTATGCGCCCGAGTAGCCCAACGAGAGTCCGAGTTTCATTGTTGATTCCTCCCTGTTGTCTGCTGCGGTCTAGCGCAGCGTGATCGAGCCGTTCGGTCCCTCGATCACGGCGACCAGGGCCGGCTCGGTGGCTTCGCGGAGTTCGAGTTCGACGCGCAGCGCCTCGTGCGCACGGCGCACCTCGGCGAGGTCGGGGTGTTCGCCGTGCCAAGAAGCCAGGCGCGCGCCCTTGACCGCAGTCGTTGACGGATGCCGCGCGTCTCCCCAGTCGATCAGGAACGGCACGAGCCCGCCCAACAGCGGCGGCCAGATCGTACGGGTGAGGCGCCAGTCGAGCCGGGTCCCGTCGGCGAGCACACGGCCCAGCGGGTACACCTCGCCGATGTCGTAGCCGGCCGCCTTCGCAGCCGCGACGCGTTCCTCAATCTCCGCGCCGGCCTTGCAGCACCAGTGCGGCACGTGCGCGCCCCGGTCGCCGAACTCGTGCATCCCGAACGGCAGCGAACCTTCGTGATCCGCCTGGTCCGGATCCGGGCCGATGATCTCCAGGTAGGCGTCGTTCTGGAGCGCGAGCAGATGGTTGTACACGCCGCGCCCGGGAAAGTGCCCGCCGAGTTCGGGGCGCAGACCGATCGCCGCTTCAATCTCGGCGACCGAAGTCTGGACGTCCGGCGTGGCGAGCACGATGTGATCGAGCATGACAGTCCTCCTCGCCTCCTCGTTAGCGATATGTGATCGAGCCTTCGGGACCCTGGAACGTGGCGACCAGGGCAGACTCACTGGCTTCACGCAGTTCGAGCTCGATACCCATCTCCCGATGGGCGGCGCGCACGGCGTCGAGGTCTGGATGCTCGCCGTGCCAGGATGCGAGCGTCACGCCCTGCACGGCAGTGGTGGAGGGATGCGGCGCGTCGCCCCAGTCGATCAGGAATGGGATTAACCCGCCGAGATGTGGCGGCCAGGTCCCGATCGTGAGCCGCCAGTCAAGTCGGCCGCCGTCGGGCAGGTCGCGCCCCAGCGGAACGACCGGCCCCAGGTCATAGCCAGCGTCCTTGATCGCAGCGGCGAGTTCGTCGATCCGCTCGTTGCCCTTCCAACACCAGTGGGCAATGTGCGCGCCTTGTCCAGACTCCCTATCCATGCCGAAGGGCATGGAGCCGCCGCCCTCATGCTCGGGATCGGGACCGATGATCTCCAGGTACGCGCCTTCCTGCAAGGCGAGTAGATGGTTGTAGACGCCCATCTCGGTGAAACGTCCGCCCACTGCGGCCCGTACTCCCGTCGCCGCCGCGATCTCGTCGACCGTCGCCTGCACGTCGGGTGTGGCCAGAACGATGTGATCGAGCATCGTGATTCCCTTCAGGGACTAGGACATGTTCAGACTACGCGAAGCGTGTCGGCGCTGTTTGGCGGGAGAATTTCGGAGGGATTGAGCGGATCTCCTGTTGAGCGCTGAGGATCATGCGTTCGCGGGTCTGGATTTGTCCAGATCTGTCCAGATTTGTCTGGATTGATCCCGATTTGGGTGGATTTTTCCAGGTGAATCCGGGCTTGTCCAGCACTGTTCAGGTTTGGAGCGAGGCGTTCACGGGACACAGCGGTCTCCCATTGGATTCGTGCGCGTATATGTTCTGAGCATACCCGGTTTCGCCTCGGTGGAGGAGGGCGGGGAGGGGAGCGCCGAGGCTCAGCCTCGAGACCAGCGCGCGTGCGGGCCGACCGCGCTCGTGGTTGTGTGAACAGGCCCTAGCTGCTGTGGGTGTCGTCGAAGTCGGCCTGCGCCGCCTCGCGCAGCTCAGCGTTCGTGAGCCAGTCGAGCGCGGTTTGGGCTAGGGCTTTGGCGGCGGTGAAGGTGGCAGTGTGAGCGTCGTCGGTCGCAGCGGCGGCGGTGAAGCCGGGGGTGTGGTTGCCGGCCTCTGTGGGGATGGCGTACATCGGGTGGATCGAGGGCACGACGTGGGAGACGTTGCCCATGTCGGTTGAGCCGAAGCCGCCGGTTCCGGGGCGATCGAGGTCGGAGGCGCGGACGCCGAGCTCGAGCCAGCGCCGGCCGAACGTCTCGGCCAGGGCGTCGTTGTTGGCCATATTGCTGTAGCGCTCGCCGGGCTGCCATTCGACGCTGACGGTGCAGCCGGCGGCTTCGGCTGCGCCTCGGAAGCAGGCTTCGACGCGCGCGATCACGTCATCGACGGTGGCGTCGTCTTTGCCGCGCACGTAGAACTCGGCGGCGGCGCGGTCGGGGATGATGTTGGGCTTGTCGCCGCCGTGGTGAATCTTGCCGTGAATGCGGACGTCGGGCTTGGACTGCTGGCGCAACAGTCCGATCGCTTGGTAGGCGAGCACGAGCGCATCAAGCGCATTGCGGCCTTCCCAAGGCGCGGCGGCGGCGTGCGCGTTGCGGCCCTGGAACTCGACCATGCAGGTGTCGATCGCGAGCACGCTGGGGCGAATCATGTCGCCGGGGGCGGGATGGAGCATCATCGCTGCGCCGACGTCTTCGAACGCGCCCGCATCGATCAGCTTGATCTTGCCGCCGCCGCCTTCTTCGGCGGGAGAGCCGAGGATGCGGATTGCGGCGTCGAGACCGCTTTGCCGGATGGCGGCGGCGACGCCGAGGCCGGCGGCGACGCCGGAGGCGGCGATGAGGTTGTGTCCGCAGGCGTGTCCGATTGCGGGCAGGGCGTCGTACTCGCAGAGCACGGCCAGGGTGGGAGCGCCGGCGCCGGTCGAACCGCCGCGCGCCTCAAAGGCGGTCTCCATACCGTATGCGCTCGGAGTCACGTCCCAGCCGTGTTCGGCGAGCCAACTGGTCAGGGCGGCGTGTGCGTGGACTTCTTGGTAGTTCTCTTCGGGATGCGCGTGGATGTCGAGGCTGAGCGCTTGGAGGGAGGCTGCTGCGGCGTCAATGGCGTCGATCGCGGCGGACCAGGCGGCGGAATCGGACATGAGGCGTCCTTGTGGATTGCGCGGAGCGGTTAGTCGGTGAACCAGCCGCCGTCGGGGTGGATGATTTCGCCGCTGACGTAGGAGGCTTCGTCGGAGGCGAGGAAGAGGGCGACTTTGGCGACTTCCTCGGGCTGTCCGAAGCGGCGCATGGGGGTGAGGCCAAGCACCCACTGATTGAGCTCTTCGTGACCGGAGATGGCAGCCGTCATCGGCGTCTCGATGAAACCAGGGCCGATGGCGTTGACGCGAATGCCCTCCGGCACCAGTTCCTGCGAGAGCACCTTAGTCAGCATCCAGACGCCGGCCTTGGAGACGCAGTAGTTGGCTGCGCCCGGTTGGGGGAACTTGGCCATGATCGAGGCGATGTTGATGATCGAGCCGCCGTTGCCGAGCTCAATCATCTTGCGCGCGCAGGAGCGGTCGGTGAGCATCACGCCGGTCAGGTTGACCGCGAGCACTTTCTCCCAGTGCTCGACATTCTGGTTGGCGATAAACGACGCGGTGCGGTCCTCATCCAACTCTGCGGTTTCGCCCGACACGTAGTCGGCTGTCGAGACACCGGCGGCGGCGACGACGACATCGAGCCGGCCGAACTCGTCCACACAACGCTGCGCTGCGGCATCGTTGTCGGCTTCGGTCGAGGTGTCGCAGGCCACGACCACGGCTCGCCGGCCCAGCGCTTCGACTGCCGCCACCGTGTCGGCGGCGCGGTCGGGGAGCAGGTCGGCGAGGAGGACATCCGCGCCTTCCTCTGCGAAGCGCACTGCGCAGGCGGCTCCGATGCCGCTGGCGCCGCCGGTGATCAGTGCTGCCTGTCCGTCAAGTGCTCCTGACATGTTCGGCTCCCTCTACGGCGCCGCGCGAACGATACCCGCGCGGAGCGATTGGATTGCGTCGGCGAATAAGATAAGGCCTCACGACGAGCGATCGCTTTGCATACGGCTGCCGTTTCCGTTCGGGAAGGAAATTTCGATGCGCAACTTTCGAGCACTGCCGACCCGTGCAGCTTGGATGATCATGGTCTTCAGCCTGCTGGCGGCGTTTGCGCTGGGTGCGGCGTTGCGACCGATGATGTTCGAAGAGGCCCCATCCGTCAGCGCCGAGGCGCGCGAACCGTCCGAATCGAGTATCAAGCTCCGGCTCGTGGCCGAACGCCACGATGATGGCCGGGTCGAAGTCGGACTTCAACAGCAAGATTCCGACGGGGGCTGGGGCGCGACGATCCGTCCGGAGGCGCGCTTCTTGTCCCTCGAGGCAGAATCGGGCCAGCCTTATCACAGCTCGCAGATCGCGGTGTCGGCGGCGACTCACGCCGAAGCGATCGCGAGTCAGGTGCATGAGTTCTGGCTGGAGTCGGGCACGCTGCCGGCGCGGTGGTGGACGGGCGTGCAGGAGCAGGCGGGCGAGCCGCTGCGTCCGCTTCTCTGCATCTCGGACGGACTGGTGGAGGAGGAGATTGATCTGCTCTGCGAGGGTCTGGCGGGCTCGTACGCGGGGCAGGTGGATCGGTTGTTGCTTGGCGAAGACCTGGCGGCGGCGGAGCGCGAGATTAGCGACTGGCTGCTGAACGCCGACGGCTACGGGATGATCGCGACGGGCGATCTCGCCGCTGTTGTCGCCGGCCGCGCGCGCAAGGCGAACGAGCTTGATACGCCGATGCTCTATTGGGCGACGCCGGTGACGCCGCTCCTGCCGGAAGCCGACGAGCTCTTCTGCGTCGTCACGCACCGGGGCGAGATTGGCGACTTCTTCTGGGGTCTGGCGAACGAGGTCAGTGAGCGTTCGGCGGCCCAGCTAGGGCTGTCGCCGCGGATCGCCAGCTACGCCGACAGCGCGGAACAGGCGGGCGCGATCCGCGAATGCGTGGAGGACGGCGCGGCGGCGGTGGCGACGACGTTCGGCGACGCCGAGGCGATCGGCCCGGCTGTGGCCGAGGCGCGGGCAGCCGGGACGCGCGTGATCAGCTTCAACTCAGGCACGGACACCGCCGCCGAGGGCGGATCGTCGCTGCACCTGGGCATAGACGACCACGAAGCCGGACGCCTGGCCGGAGAGTCGTTCAGCGCCGCCGAGATTGAGGGAACGGTGCTCTGCGTCATCCACGAGGCGAACAACATCGGCCTCGAAGAACGCTGCGACGGCCTTGAGGAGACGTACAGCGGCGCGGTCGAGCGTCTGCGGGTGCACGATTTGATAGGACCGGGCGAGATCGAGGCCGCGATCCTTGAGCGGATTGGCGAGGGAGGCGTCGGGTCGCTGCTGACGCTGAACAGTTCCATCTCGCGGCGAATCTGGCAATTGACAGAGGACGGTGAGCTGATCGACATGTCCTGGGCCAGCTTCGGTCTGGACGCGCGCATCTATCGCGGAGTCGCCGACGGACGGATGCTGTTCGCGATTCCGGACTACCCTGATTTGCAATCGCGCTTGGCGGTCGCGGCGCTGTTGTACGTGGATGGCCTGCGTCTGCCGGCGTCGTATCTGCACAACCTGCGGATCACCATCCAGCCTGAAGTCTGGGATGCGGAATACGCTCAGACCTTCCTCGACGATCTGGAGCATCGTCGCCGCTAACTGGCTCCCGGCTCCCCCTACCGGGAGTGGATGCTAGAACGACAGCGATATCGTTCGACGCGAAAGGACGGAATTATGCGTTCCCTGATCCTGATCGGCTTTGGTTTCCTGATCGGCGCCGCGACGCTGGGCGCGATCTGGGCCGCCACCCAGATCGGCACGACGGACGTGCGGATCACCGCCGAGCGTCTCAAAGACGGCCGTGTTGAAGTCGGATTGCAGCAACTCGACGGCGATGGTGTCTGGGGCGAGACGCAGCGGCCCGAGAACCGCTTCTTGGCGGCCGGCGCCGATGTCGGCGAGACGCTCGAGACCGACGCGCTTACTATCGAGGTCGCCGTTGAGGTGGAAACGCACGAGGAGCGCACTACCAGCGCGTACTACGACTACCTCGTCACCGCCGGCGCCCGCATCGCCGCGCGATACAACGATCGCTTCACCGACTCCAACTATCCCGAACTCGAACCAGGTCGCTTCCTGTGCGTGATCGATCCGGACGACCAGGGGGTCGAGGCGCTCTGCGATGGAGTCGAATCCGTGTATCGCGGACCGGTCGTGCGCGTCAAACATGACGATTGGGACGACTTGCGCGCGGAGCTGCGCGCGCGGATGGCCGTGCAGGCGCCGGTCGCCATGCTGACGACCAGCGTGCCGACCACCATGCTCGCGCTCGAGGTCCGGGATAAGGCCCGTTACCGGCCGCGACTGACGTACTGGATCGAGTTGCTCGATCAGCACCTGGCGTCTGCCGATGCGCAGTTCTGCCAGATCACCCACAGCGGCACGGTGATCGAGGACGAGGACGACTTCTTCTGGGGTCTCTCGGCCGAGGTCAGCACTGCGGCGGCGGCGCAACTCGGAGTCAACGTTGATTTCAGCGCGCACAGCAACGTCGCCGATCAAGCGGCGGCCATCCGCGAGTGCGTGAACAGTGGCGCGGCCACGATCGCGACCACGCTGGTCGAGCCTGACGAGCTTGCTCCGGCCATTGACGAGGCGCTCGCCGCCGACATCCCGGTGGTCTCGTTCAACTCCGGCGTAGTGGCCGCGGATGAAATCGGCACGGCGCTGCACATCGCGCTCGATGATCATGAGGCGGGCCGCATCGCCGGCGAAGAGTTCAATCGTCGCGACATCGAGGGCACGGCGCTTTGCATTCTGCACGAACCGGACAACGTCGGACTGCACGAACGTTGCGACGGCTTTGAGGAGACCTATCAGGGCGATGTCGAGCGCTGGTCGGCAGAGAACCCGGCTCGGGTGCGCTCTGAGCTGAGGGAGCGACTGGACGAGGAAGACGTGAGCGCGATGCTCACGCTCTCCGTGCACAGCGCGTGGGACGCGCGGGTTGTCAACTGGCGTCGGGGCGAGATTGTGCCGGTCGCCGGATTCGGCTTCAGCGTCGGGCTAGCTCGCGGCGTACTCGACGGTTCGGTCATGTTCACGATCCTCGACCATCCGGAGCTGCAGGCCTACATGTCGACCGTCGCGGCGGTCATGGCCGAGCGCTGGCGGCTGGACCCGGTGACCTACTTCGACGGCGCGTCGCTGCTGATCCGCCCCCAGATCGCGGACGCGGAGTACATGCAGCGGGTCGTCGACTCGATGTACGCGGAGTAGCATGTGCGCTGCCCAACACGCCCCTAAGCCTCGACGCCCGCGCGGGCGTCGAGGCTGGATTTCACTTGGAGGTTTGCCGTGAAGTCAATCTTGATCCTCGTTGCGGGAATCCTGATCGGCGCGGCGGCGCTGGGCGCGGTACTGTCCGCGCACCACGGTGACGTCACCGTTCGCGCCACCTTGACCCGTCATGATGACGGGCGGGTTGAGGTGAGCTTGCAACAACAAGGCGCAGACGGCGCGTGGCAAGAACTAGCGCATCCGGAGGCGCGCTTCCTGCCATCCGATGCCGAAACGGGCACGCGGTACCACAGTTCTGAGGTCGTGATTCCGGTTGAGACGCAGCAGGAGCGAGCGGCGAGCGACTACCGCGACTACCTATTCGATCAGGGCGAAGACATCGGCCAGATCTTCACCGACTACCTCAGCGAAAGCGGAGAAGCTGAGGAAGGCGCGGAGAGCGCAGCCGAACTCGGCGTCCTGCTCTGCGTGGTCGACGCCAACGACCCCGGCGTCGGCGCACTCTGCGAGGGCGCTGCGCACACTTACGCTGGCGAGGTCGAGCAGCTCGAAGCGTCCGACTACGACGCCCTGCGCGAAGAGCTCACTGCCCGCTTCACCGACGCGCCGCCCGCCGCCGTCTTCACGACCAGCGTCCAGACCACGCTGCTCGGTCTCGAGGTTGAGGAAGCGACCGGACAGTGGCTGCCCTGGATCTACTGGATCGAACTGGTCGACCAGCACCCGGCCGCCAGCGACGCGCCGTTCTGCCAGATCTCGCACAGCGGACATGTGATCGCGGAGGAAGAAGAAGGCGACCTGTTCTGGGGTCTCGCTTCGGAAGTCAGTACTGCCGCCGCCGGACAGCTCGGCGTCAGCATCGACTTCAGCGCCCACCCGAACGCCGCCGACCAGGCCGCCGCGATCCGCGAGTGCATCGCCAACGACGCCGCCGTGATCGCCACTACCCTGGTCGAGCCGGACGCGCTCTCGCCCGCGATCGGCGAGGCGCTGGAGGCCGACATCCCGGTGGTCAGCTTCAACTCCGGCGCCTACGTAGCGGCCGAGACCGGTACCGCGCTGCACATCGCGCTGGACGACCGTGAGGCCGGCCGCATGGCTGGCGAGGAATTCAACCAGCGCGAGCTCGACGGCACGGTCCTCTGCATCATTCACGAGCCGAACAACGTCGGTCTGCACCACCGCTGCATGGGCCTCGAGGAAACCTACAACGGCACCGTCGAGCGCTGGTCCGCCGAGGACCCGGCCGCGTCCGTGGACGAGCTCACCGCGCGCATGGCCGAAGGCGATCTCAGCGCCGTCCTGACGCTCTCCGTCGACAGCACCTGGGAGGCTCGCGTGGCCCGCTACTACAGCGAGGCCGAGCTGGAAATCGGAGCCTTCGGCTTCAGCGTCGGCCTGGCCCGCTCCATCTTGGATGGCTCGGTGATGTTCACGATCATCGACCACCCTGAGATGCAGACCTACCTCTCTGCCGTCGCCTCGGTCATCGCCGAACGCTGGCGGCTCGACCCGGTGGCCTATTTCAACGGCATGTCTCTCCTCATCGCACCTCAAATCGCCGACGCGGAGTACATGCAGGCACTGGTGGACACGATGTTCACCGAGTAACCGACGTGATCACGGGAAGGCACGGGGAAGCGCTTTCCGAGCGTCTTCCCCGTGCCCTCGAACGCTCTAGCCCGGGTCTATGCACTTTGGCGACGGTCTCTTCTGGACGCGGAGGAGTGATCTTCACTGCGACGCCCGCCAGCGGAGGCTTCGCAACGATGTTCGCGTCACCTACTGACTCGCCAACACAGCCAGCAGAGGTCACGACCACACACAGGAAGGACCGATCGGAATGCGCACACTGATTTTGCTCGGCCTCGGAGCGCTCATCGGCGCAGCTGCCTTGGGAGGCATTTGGGCCGCGGGACACGGAGGCGAAGACGAAACCCTGGAGGTCCGCGTCTCCGTCGAGCGGCTCGATGACGGCCGCGTCGAAATCGGCTTGCAGCAGCGCGGCGACGATGGCGAGTGGGGCGAGACGCAGAAACCGCAGCGGCGCTTCCTCGCCCCCGACGCCGATTCAGGAGAGGTGAGGTACAGCTCGTCGATCATGCTCGACCTCGCCACCCGAGCCGAACGCATCGCCGACGAGTATCGCACCCAACTCACTGAAACAGGCCGGCAGATGGGCGACTACTTTGTCGAGCACTTCCACGCCGAGGACGACCCCGAGACGCTCGCGCCCGTCCTCTGCCTGGTCGACTCCAATGAGGCCGCGCTGCGCGCCTTGTGCGATGGCATCGGCGAGACCTTCCCCACCGGTGTTGATGTGATCGAGACGGATGACTACAACGCCGTCGCCGATGAAGTCGAGCGCCGCCTCCTGGCCGGCGAAATCTCGCAGATCATGGCGACCTCGAACGCAGTGGTCGAGACGGCGGTCTTCGCCCGTGACAACATCCTGCTCAACAACCCCGATCTCGGTTGGACCTGGGTGCACTACTGGTTCGAAGTCCTCGATCCACAATTGCCCGCTGGCGACGACCTGTTCTGCGTGGTCAGCCACGGCGGCGAAGATCTCTTCTGGGGCGTGGCTGCCGACACGGCCGTCACCGCTGCCGCCACACTCGGCATCAACTTGCGCGCGGAGGCGTTCGGCGATGTGGCGGACCAGGCCGAAGCCATCCAGCAGTGCGTCGAAGACGGTGCAGTCTCCATCGCCACCACCCTGGTCTCGCCGGACGAGCTCGCCCCCGCCATTGCCGAAGCCGCAGCCGCCGGTATTCCGGTCATGTCCTTCAACTCCGGTGCGGAGGCCGCAGCCGAGGTCGGGACCAGCTTCCACATCGGCCTCAACGACCGCCGCGCGGGTGAAATCGCCGGTGAGCAGTTCAACAAGGAAGGCGCCCAGGGCGACATCCTCTGCCTCATCCACGAGCCCAACAATGTCGGCCTCCACGAGCGCTGCGAAGGCCTCGCCGCGACCTATGCCAACGGCAGCGTCCAAACCTGGAACTACGAAGGCGCTGACGCCGCCGACGCCTTGCTCGAACGCACAGCCCAGGGGGACATTGCGGCTGTGATGGCTCTCTCCGATTCCGTCGGCCTCAGCATCCTCTTCGCCCAATGGCCCAACCCCGAGGTCCCGCTCGCCACGTTCGGCTTCAACCTCGGCTTTGCCAAGTGGGTCGAAGAAGGAAAAATCATGTTCGCCATCTACGACCACCCACTCGTCCAGACCTACCTGGGCGTGATGGGCGCGTTGCTGATCGATCGCTTGAGGCTGGACCCCGTCACCCTCTTCAATGGCATGACCCTGCTCATCGACCCCCAGATCGCCGACGCTGAACAGATGCGGAAAGTGACGAATGC
Organism: Dehalococcoidia bacterium; assembly: GCA_963555985.3. Lineage (GTDB taxonomy): Bacteria > Chloroflexota > Dehalococcoidia > Bin125 > Bin125. Next base: position 2,122,246 of record OY820591.1, on the reverse strand, counting down.
GCTCATCCCGCAGGAAATCCAGGACCGCTATCTGGACAATGCCGACGACGCAGACGGCGACGGCACAGAGGACGGCGGCGGCTGACCCGGATGGCCAGCTGAGGCGCCCGCTCTCGTACATCTGCCAGCGGGTGCCTCGGCTGCCACAGCCGCCCTCTGAAGCGAAGCGAGCAGCGGCCCGCCGTTGTTCGCCACGCGACATCCGTTTTTCATTCGCCTTTGCGAAACGACTTGCGGAGAGTGAGCCTTTGGGCGTAGCGTTCTACTTGACGGGGATGTACCAGGGGTAACCGAATGCTCAGCCCGCGTGGCGCGATTTCCCCTCGTTCCAACAGTGTTCACTTCGGTATTGCGTATCCTGCGCTGCACCGGTCTATCGTGTGCGCAGGATTCGTTCCGGGTGCGCACGCTCGGAGGTTCCTTCCCCGATAGTCTGGGCGGCGCGCCCATGCCCGCGCCGTCCGCGGAGGCCGTTGAGCGATGACCACCACTTCAACGCAGGCGAACGGATCGGGCAACACCAACACGCCGATCCAGGAGCGCGAGCGCGTCACCGTCCGCTTTGCGGGCGACTCCGGCGACGGGATGCAGTTGGCGGGCAACCGCTTCGCCGACGCGACCGCGATCTTCGGTAACGACTTCTCCACCCTGCCGGACTTCCCCGCCGAGATTCGCGCGCCTGCGGGATCGTTGGCCGGCGTCAGTTCGTTCCAGATCTCGTTCTCGAAGTATCAGATTTTCACCCCGGGCGACGAGCCGGACACGCTTGTGGCGATGAATCCCGCCGCGCTCAAGTCCCACCTCTCAGCGCTGACCAAAGGTGGCCTCTTGGTCGTGAACCAGGATGCGTTCACGCCCGGCAACCTGAAGAAGGCGGGTTATCCCAGCAACCCGCTGAACGACGGCTCGCTGGAGGGTTACCGGATCATCAAAGCGCCGATCACGACCTCAGCCGTCGCAGCGGTCGAAGACTTGGGGCTCTCTACGCAGAACGCGGAGCGCACCAAGAACTTCTTCGCGCTGGGCCTGGTCTACTGGCTCTACGACCGCGACCTCCAGCCGACGCTGGACTGGATTCAGCAGCGCTTCGGACGCCTCCCGGCGGTGGCCGAGGCCAACGTCCGCGCCTTGCACGCCGGCCACGCTTACGGCGAGACGATCGAGGTCGCCGATGCGCACGTTCGTGTGCCCCCGGCCGTGCTCACGCCCGGCGAGTACCGCACGATCACCGGCAACCAGGCGCTCGTGCTGGGTCTGATCACGGCCTCGCACCTGACCGACCTGGAGCTGTTCTACGGCTCCTATCCGATTACGCCCGCCTCCGATGTGCTGGTCGAACTGGCCGCGCTGCGCGAGTACGGCGTCCGCACCTTCCAGGCGGAAGACGAGATTTCCGCGATCGGTTCGGCGATCGGCGCCGCCTACGGCGGCGGGCTGGGCGTGACCGGCACCAGCGGTCCCGGGATCGCGCTGAAGAGCGAAGCGCTCAATCTCGCCGTGATGACCGAGCTGCCGCTGCTCGTGCTCGATGTCCAGCGCTCCGGGCCGTCTACGGGTATGCCGACCAAGACGGAACAGACCGACCTGTTGCAGGTGATGTTCGGACGCAACGGCGAAAGTCCGCTCTGCGTGCTCGCCGCCAAGAGTCCGGGTGACTGCTTCTACATGGTGCTGGAAGCGGTGCGGATCGCGTTCAAGTACGTCACCCCGGTGGTGCTGTTGTCGGACACGTATCTGGCGAATACGGCAGAACCCTGGCCCGTACCTGACGTGACGCAACTCGCGCCCATCTCGACCCACCACCTCCCACCGCCGCCGGAAGAGTTCCAGCCCTACGCGCGGAATCCGGAGACCGGTGCGCGCATGTTCGTGCCGCCGGGTTTGAAGGGCTACGAGCATCGGATCGGCGGTCTGGAGAAGGCCGACATCACCGGTGATGTCGCCTACTCGCCGGAGAACCACCAGCGCATGACCGACCTCCGCGCGGAGAAGATCCGCCGGATCGCGAACGACATTCCGGCGGTCGAGGTGGACGGCCCCGAGTCGGGTGATCTGCTCGTGCTCAGCTGGGGCAGCACCTACGGCTCGGTCTTCACCGCCGTGCACGACGCGCGCGCCGACGGGATTGATGTCGCGCACGCGCACTTGCAATACCTCAACCCGTTCCCGCTCAACCTCGGCGACGTGCTTTCGCGCTACCGCAAGGTCCTAGTGCCCGAGGCCAACACCGGTCAATTACGCCTGCTGATTCGCGCCGAGTTCCTCGTCGATGCGAAGGGCTACAACGAGGTCACCGGCCAGCCGCTCTCGGCCCGCATGTTGGAAGGCGCAATCCGCCGGATCGCTGCGGAGTAGGCGGTGCGCCTGTACACCTGCCGTCTATCGAACTACGGGAGTAACCTGTAACCTGCGCGTCGCGCCCGTGATCAGCCGCGCGCGCGAGACGCTCCGCCGGAATGCGGAGCGATCAAGGGAGAACGAGATGGTCCTCCAGACGCCGCCGATCACGAGTCAGGCGGGCACGGTCATTCCGCAGTCGGAGATTGCCCTGACGCGGAAGGACTATGCCTCGGACGTCGATACCCGCTGGTGCCCCGGCTGCGGCGACTATTCGGTGCTTGCGCAGATGCAGCGCGCGATGTCCAATCTCAACGTCGCACCCGAGAAGATGGTCTTCGTCTCCGGGATCGGCTGCTCCTCACGCTTCCCCTACTACATGGACACCTACGGCATCCACTCGATCCACGGGCGCGCGCCGACGCTCGCGACCGGACTCAAGCTGGCGCGCCCCGACCTGATGGTGTTCGTGATCACCGGCGACGGCGACGCGCTCTCGATCGGCGGCAACCATCTGCTGCACGTGCTGCGGCGCAATGTCGAGGTCAAGATCTTCCTCTTCAACAACCGCATCTACGGCCTGACCAAGGGTCAGTACTCGCCCACCTCCGAGCTGGCCAAGGTGACCAAGTCCTCGCCGATGGGCACGACTGAGCGCCCACTCAACCCGCTCTCGGTGGCGTTGGCGTCGGAAGCGACCTTTGTTGCTCGCACCTTCGACACTGATCCCAAGCACCTGACCGCGACGATTGAGGCGGCGGCCCGACATAAGGGCGCGGCCTTCGTCGAAATCTTGCAGAACTGCAACATCTTCAACGACGGCGCCTTCCGCGCCTACACCGACCGCGACGTGCGCAACGAGCGCCTGCTCTACCTCGAGCACGGACAGCCGATGCTCTTCGGCGAGAACCGCAACAAGGGCTTGGCGGTCAGCGCGACTGGGCTGCGCGTAGTTGACTCGGACGGCCCCGACGCGGGCCTGCTCCTAACTCACGACGCGACCCGCCCCAGCCCCGACGTGCATCAGCTGTTGGCGCGCTGCCAGTACCCGGAGATGCCGGTGCCGATGGGTGTGATCCGCCAGGTGCAGTTGCCCACCTACTCCGACTACATCGACGGCCAGATCGAGGTCGCCAAGTTCAAGAGCCAGTCCGACGTGGCCCAACTGCTGCGGGGTCGGTCGACGTGGCAGGTGGAGTAGGGACGCTGCGACTGCCGATCGTCGCAGTTCCGATCCTTTAGCCCCGCAGACCGCCGCCGCCGTCGATCGTGTGCATTGCACCGTTGATGTAGCGGCTGTCGTCCGAGCAGAGCCAGGTGACCAGGGCGGCGACTTCTTCGGGCTCTCCGTAGCGGCCGAGGGCGATGCCTGCGGCGAAGGCGTCGTGGACGCCCTGGGGGTTGTCGGGATCGAACTGGCGCTCGAGGCTGCGCATCATTCGGGTCTGGATGGGACCGGGGCAGACGGCGTTGACGCGAATCTCGGGTGCGAGTTCGAGCGCTGCCGATTTGGTCATGCCGACCACGGCGTGCTTGCTCGCGCCGTAGGCGATGATGCCCGGCGTGGGGCTGAGGCCGGCGACGGAGGCGGTGTTGACGATTGCGCCGCCGCCGGACTCTCGCATCGCAGGGGCGACGTATTTCATCCCAAGCCAAACGCCTTTGAGGTTGACCGCGATCACGCGGTCGAAGTTGTCTTCGTCCAGTTCCCAGAGCGGGGAGCGAATGCCCTCGATCCCGGCGTTGTTGAAGAAGGCGTCCACGCGGCCGAAGCGCTCGACTGCTTCACTCACATAACGTGCGGCGTCAGCACCTTGAGTGACGTCGGCTTCGACGGCGAGGGCTTCGCTGCCGGCGTTGGCGACTGCGGCGATCGTTTCGTCGAGGTCGGAGCCGGCCAGGTCGACGGCGACGACTTTTGCGCCGTCGGCGGCGAAACGGGCGCAGGCCGCGCGGCCGATGCCTCCGGCTGCGCCGGTCACGATTGCTACTTGTCCTTCGAAGCGGTCGCTCATCTTGGCCCTCTTCCCGTGTCCGTTCGGTGTTCGCTGGGGAGGATACCCGCTCGGTGTGATTTGTTCGGTTGCGTTCGATTTTGTTCGGGCAGGATCGGGTTTGCTCAGAAGATTGGGTCGTACCAGCGGGGGGCGGCGACGGCGATGGCGAGGTAGATCGCGACGGCGCCCAGTGCGAAGACCAACAACTCCGGCAAGGGCCGCAGCAGCTTGATCTGTGTCGCGGTACGAATGAAGCCCGACCAGTTAGGGAAGCCCCAGAGGATCAGGGCGGCGAGCGCGCCGACGATCATGCCGCCGAGGTGTCCGCCCAGGGAGATGCGCGGCACGAAGAGTGAGATCACGATGTTGAGCACAAGGAAAATCAGGATGCCGGACTCCTGCCAGCGGAGGCCGGAGGCGCGCTCGGCGATGACGACTGCCCCGGCGAGGCCGAAGACCGCGCCCGAGGCGCCGGCGGTGAGGCCGTCAGGTTCGACCAGCAGCGCGCCGAGCGCGCCGCCGCAGAGCGAGACGGCATAGAGCAGGAGCAGGCGCGGGCCGCCGATGGCGGGTTCGAGCAGCCGCCCCAACCAGACCAGGATGATCATGTTCATGGCGAGGTGGAAGAGTCCGTAGTGGAGGAAGGCGGAGGTGAAGAGCCGCCAGTACTCGCCGTCCTGGACCGGGAATCCGTGGAGGGCGAAGTCGCGGTGGACGGAAGTGGCGCGCCCGCTCCAGATCGAGAGGTCGCCGGTGTAGACGGCGACGACGAGCCAGACCACGACGTTGATGATGACCAGCGCCTGGGTGACGCGAATGGGGGAGGCGGTGGACCACTGGCGGGTGCGGCGGCGGCCCTCCTGGACGCATTCGGGGCACTGGAAACCGACCGCAGCCTCGATCATGCACTCGGGGCAGATCGGACGGGAACAGCGCTGGCAGAGCACGCCGGCCCAGCGTTCGTCGTGTCGGTAGCAGGAGGCGCCGGTTGAGGACATGGGGTCAGTGTAGGCAGGGGGTGGGTTGGAGCGTTCTCAGCCAGGCTGCTCCTACCTCCGTCATACCCGCGCCTGCCGCGGGTATCTCGCTGAGTCGCGCACAGACGGTCAGGGCAACACACATCGAGATTGCCGCGACGGGGCGCGGCAATGACGGAGTGTTGGCGAGCGCTTTGCGGGGCGTCTCACCCCCTCTGCCCCTGCGGGGCATCTCCCTCCCCGCCTGCGCGGGGACAGGCTCTCAAGGGGGAGAGGGGTTTGGCCTCTGCGGTGCGGGGGAGAAGGGAATTAGGATGGAGGTATGGCGAGTCCTGAGCTTTGCAACGAGTATGCGCGGGGTGTGCTGGAGCGGCATGAGAAGGCGGGCGTGGCGGAGGCGGAGATCGGCGTGGCGGTGCGGGACTTTCTGATTGGGACGGGGTTGGCGGGGGTTTCCGAGATCGAGATGGAGCAGGCGCCGGCGGCGGGCGCGGGCGGGCGGACGGATTTGCGCACGCGCGATCTGATCATCGAGTTCAAGGTGCGGATCGGGAACCGGATCCAGCCCGATCCCGCGCACGTGCAGCAGTTGGACGACTATCTCGCGGCGGCGGTCAAAGGTGGACAGCCGCAGCGCTTCGGCATTCTGACCGACGGCAAGTACTGGATCTTGCGCTGGCCCGGGATGGGGCCGGTACGGACGCAGGCGCCGCACGCTTTCACCCTGCGCGACGCCGAGCACGGCCTGGCGCTGTATGAGTGGCTGCGGGATCAGTCGCAGGCGCTGGAGGCGCGGGGCGTAGCACCGACGGACGACGAGATTCGCTCGCGGCTGGGGGAAGGGCCTCGCTTCGAGCGGCATATTGAGGCGCTGGACGCGCTCTACCAGGCGAGCCGCGACGATCCCACGATTGCGGTCAAGCGCGACCTCTGGCGGCGGCTGCTGGCGGCGGCGCTGGGACAGGTGATTGCGGAGGAGCCCGACCTCGACCGGCTCTTCGTGCGGCACACGTATCTCTCAGTCGTGGTCGGACTGGCGGTGCAATCGGCGTTCGGCATCCCGATTGAGGAGGCGGCGCAGAGCGATCCGGCGCGGCTGCTGGGCGGGCAGCTGTTCGTCGACCAGACCGGTGTGAGCGGCGTGATCGAGTCGGACTTCTTCACCTGGCCGGTCGAGGTCGGGGGCGAAGCCTGGCTGCGCGATCTGGCCCAGCGGATCGGCTGGTTCGAGTGGTCGCAGGCGGAATCGGACATCGCGCGGATTCTGTACGAGGCGGTGATCCCGGCGGACGACCGGCGGCGGCTGGGGGAGTACTACACGCCCGACTGGCTAGCGCGGGCGATTGTGGACGCGGTCGTGAGCGATCCGCTCAATCAGCGCGTGCTCGATCCGGCCTGCGGCTCCGGCTCGTTCATCTTCGCCGCCGTGCGCAAGTACCTGAGCGCGGCGTCGGAGGCCGGGCGCGCGCCCGCGCAGACGCTGGACGGCCTGCTCAATTCTGTGGTGGGGATCGACGTGCATCCGGTCGCGGTGCATCTGGCGCGGGCAACGTGGACGCTGGCCGCACGCGACGCGATTGCAGCTGCACGGGGAGCACAGATCGAAGTCTCCGTACCGATCTATCTCGGTGACTCGCTGCAACTGCGCACCGAATCGTTCGGCCTGTTCGCCAACAGCAGCGTGATGCTCCGCATTGACTACGACGCCAACGGTGAGGATCTGGCGCTCGAATTTCCGCGCCGTCTGATCGAACATCCGGCGCGCTTCGATCGGCTGATGGCACGGATCGCGAGCGAGCTCGAAAGCGGCGGTGATCCGATTTGGGCGCTAAACGATGCGAACATCAACGATCCGCATGAACGAGCCATGCTCGAACGGACGGTAGACATCCTCAAGCGCTTGCACGATCAAGGGCGCGATCACATCTGGGCCTACTACACGCGCAACCTCGTCCGCCCGATCTGGCTGCGCGAGATTGGCGTCGACGTGGTGGTCGGCAACCCTCCGTGGATTTCGTACCGCAGTACCGACGCCGTGCTGCGGGCTGAGCTCGAGCGACAGAGCCGGCGACAGTACGACATCTGGGCGGGACGCCAGTTCGCGACGACGCAAGATATCTCCGGGATGTTCTTCGCACGCTGCGTTGACCTCTATCTCAAGCCGGGCGGATTGGCCGGGATGGTGTTGCCCCACAGCGCCTTGCAACGCGGTCAGTATGCAAAGTGGCGTCGTGGGACATGGGGCGATACGACTGCGGACCTGAGTCACCAGTTGCCATGGGACCTTGAGCGGATCGAACCCAATTCGTTTTTCCCCATCCCTGCTTCCGTCGTGTTTGCGCGGAAGACATCCGGCAGCGCGGTCGGTCTGGCTGCATCCGCCCTGCGCTGGCGCGGACCGGCGGGCGGCCCATTCCGTCGCGAGCGCGTCGGATTGAGCAGCACGGCAAGCGGGTTCGCGTCCCCCTACGGCGATGTGGCGCGGCAGGGTGCAATCATCATTCCCCGCAGCCTCTTCTTTGTGAACCTGGAACAGCCGACGGCGGTCGTTCAGGCAGAACCGATCGAGATGACCTCCCCGCGTCGCAGCGGGCAGGAAAACGCGCCGTGGCGCGACCTCGAGTTGGTCACACTCGCGAATCAGCCAATCGAAACAACGCACTTAGAGGACATTCACCTGGGCGAGACATTGGCTCCATACGTGCTGTTGGAGCCGTTGCGGGCTGTCCTACCGCTCTCTCGCGCCAGCCGTGAGTTGGCGAAGGTGAGCGAGGGCCTGCACGGGATCGATCCGGGCACACTCGGCAGTCGCATGCGCCGTCGCTGGCGTGAGATGAACCGACTTTGGGACCAGCACAAGAATCCCAACACGAAGCTCGACTTGGTCTCGCAGCTCGACTACGGCAACAAGCTCAGCGCGCAACTTGCGCCCACGCCCGATACGCCCTACCGCGTCGTCTACGGGGCAGCCGGTCGCCCCACCGCTGCGGTCATGACGGAAGCTGCAATTGTTGATGTACGGCTCGTCTGGGTACCAGTGCATACTTTGGATGAAGCAAACTATCTCGTTGCCATCATTAACAGTAGGACGCTGGAAGATGCAGTTGAACCGTTGATGTCGAAAGGACAGTTCGGCGCACGGGATCTAGTCAAGCACCTCTGGCGGCTGCCCATCCCGGCCTATGACGAATCCGATGATCTGCATCAGGAGATTGCGGCTGCGGGCGCCTCTGCGGCGGCGAGCGCAGCGTCCGTGTTGGCGGACCTCAGAGTCGCCCGCGCAGCGGCGAAGAAGTCCTTCACCGTCACCATCGCCCGCCGCGAGCTCCGCAAGTGGCTGTCGGAGTCGGAGGAGGGTCAACGTGTGGAGGTGTTGGTGGGAGAATTGCTGGAGTGAAGGAAGATTGATGCGTTATGTACTCTGGAATTTACATTTCGGTTTTGTGAGACGTTCTGCTGACCTGGTAGAGTCACCCTGCGCGCCAGACAGGGCGGCGCAGGAAAAATGGAGCACTGGAATGTATGAGCCGAAACCCTTCAGGGGATCCCGACGGAAAAGGTCAGTGAGCCATGTTAGGGAACGCACGTGAGCTGCCGCCCGAAGCGGCCGATTTTCTCGTTGAGAATTGGATTGGAGATGACAAACGTGGCTTCGGCTCGCTCACGCACGAGCGGTTGACCAAGTTTCTTGAAGGAGATTGCGGCCTTGCCGCTGATCACCCCGGCGTTCGCCGACGAGCCAACGAGAGGAAACGCGATCGTTTCGCGGCGGCACTGAACAGTGCTTCACCAGACGAGCAGCGAAGAGTCCTGGAGGCAGTGCTGTCTGAGTTTCCGTGCGGCTCAGCGGAGAATCGAGACAGAGAGAGGGAGATGCAGATCGAGGCGTGGATCGGGTGCTTGGAGGGGCAGACGAGGCGGGGGGCTGGGCGTGTTCGGATCGGTCAGTTGGTGTGGCGCGTCGTTCTGAACCCTCTGATCATCGGCTGGGCGGCTCTGGTAGCCAAATGTCTCTCGTAGATGCAGATCGGGGCTAGAGGTCACGGTACGTGCGCTCGTTGCGACGGAGGTTTAGCGAACGGAGGAGTTGATAGGTCGGCTGTTGACCAGTTAGACTGGGGTGTGAGCACTCGGCGAAGCAAGGCTAGAGCCGGGCGCTCAAGGGCAGGCGACGCCCGTTGCTAAGGGTTCGCACAAGCGCCGCCCGAGCGCGAAGGACAGGGGCCTAGTTCCGCCTTTCGCGCTTGCCTAGCCATATCAATCATCTGGTCGGTCGCTGTTGCGCGGCTAGAGGTCCCTGTAGGTGCGCTCGTTCCGTCGCAAGACATCGGTGACCGTCACCACCCGCGCATCATCATCGATTTCGTAGAAGATGCGCCGGTTGCCCTGGCGCACGCGATGCTCATTGTCTCGGAGTCTGAGTACTCGCCGCGGGCGAGGCTCGACGGCGAATCTTCTTCCTGACTGAAGCAAGGTCCCGCTTCCCGAGACGCGCCAACTGCCGTTCAACTCTCGGTTTTGTGACGACCCGGTAGGGTGACCGCGATTTGTCTGTCATTCCTTACGCCAGCGGGCGGCCAGGCGCTCTTCTACTTCCTCCCAAGGGATGCTCTCCTCTTCCACCCCGAGACGCTTGCGCTCGGCGTGCATTTCGGCGATGCGCAAGTCCTCTGCTTCTTCCTCGGGGGTGAGTTCGTCGAGGAGTTCGAAGAAGCCGAGGTCGAACAGCTTCAGCGCCCACTCGGCGGTTGCGAGCGCAATGCGGGCTTCTTCGAGATCAACGGGGAAGACCTTGTCCGCTTCTGGGCGTCCCTCCCAGAGGTCGGCAAGCACGGGCATGACCGTGTCGACATCTGCGACGCGGGAGTAGCCCTCGCACCAGAGGTCGGGGCGCTCTTGCCAGTGGGTCAGGATGACGCCGAGGTCGTCCGTGGGGTTGTCGGGCGTGGCGATCTGGCGGAATGCCTGCTCAATTGCGCGGATGGCGCAGTGGTAGGCGTCGGCGGCGCGGGCTTCGTCCTCGCTCCAAGCCGCGTCGCGGGCGGAGCGCAGCAAGTCGGCGGGCGTCGTGTCGACGGGATGATCGAGGGTCATGGCGGCGGCTTTCGGTTGGGGCAGCCACGCAGGGTATCAGGCGGGGGCTGCCTCCGTCAGCGTCACCGAGGGCGGGTGGTAGGAGAGGGTCAGGTCGAAGTAGCGCAACACATCGCAGCCGAGGAGGCTGGGTAGTCGCCAATTGCCCTCATGTGAGCGGTAGGAGGGAGTCGGTTCGGCGATCAGGATCGGCAGCCGGATCGTTTCGCGCTGGCCTTGTTCATCCGCGAAGGTCAACGTCGCGGGCGCGATGATGGCGTTTGTCGTCCCTTGTCCCACGCCGCCAAGGGCGAATCGCTGGCGGTGCCCGGCGAAATCGAGGTCGCGGAGTGCTTGACCAAGCAGAATGTCGGAATCGTTCGGATGGAGGATTGTGTACGGGCTTCCGGTGTCGATTGCCACGGGATTTCGCCCATACGGTCGTAGAGCGTCAGCTCGGCCTCAATGTATGGACGCAACTCATCCGGCAGCGCGGCGTAGGTCGTGCGCTGATGCCAGAACTTGCCGCGGAACTGCCTCGTCATCGAATGGGAAATGCCGTTGGCACATACACCGCATAGTCAACGTACTGGTGCATCGCGGCGTCCCGCTGCTCTTTGGGCAGCGTACGCAGAAAGTCGTTCATTGAGATCGCATCCTTGAAATCGCGCATCTCGCCGCCATCGTAGATCACCAGGAAACGGTGCAGGTAGCGCTCGGTCAGCTCGCGGTAGTGCTCGTTCCAGAAATCGACGTTGCGGTCGCTTTCCGCGCGCCGGCGCAGGTTCTCGGCGCGCTCTTCGGGCGTGGTCTCGGTCGGGACGATGCCGTAGTCGGCGTGGGCGAATTCGGGCATGGACGACTCCCCTACGAACTCAGCGTAGATGATCTGCCCGCCCAGAGGCTCACCCCCTACACTGACAGCAACGCCTCAACACAGGAGACCCGCCATGAAATTCCACTGGTTCAACCTGATGCCCTGGCCCCACCTGCCGGAGGACTTCCGCGAGACCAACCGCTCCGTCTGGGTCGATGTCGACTCCCGCCTCTACGACCCCGTCGAAGGCCACCGCGTCTACAACGAGTACCTCGACCAGCTCGAATACGCCGCCTCGCTCGGCTTCGACGGCATCGGCATCAACGAGCATCACCAGAACGCCTATGGGATGATGCCCTCGCCCCAGCTGATGGCCGCCACCCTCTCGCGCCGCACCCAGGACGTGACGATCCTGCTGCTGGGCCAGTCGATCGCGCTCTACAACCCGCCCACCCGCGTGGCCGAGGAAATGGCCATGCTCGACGTGATGTCGGGCGGACGCCTCGTCGCCGGATTCCCGGTCGGCACCTCGATGGACGACAACTTCTGCTTCGGCTCCAATCCGGCCACGCTGCGCGACAAGTACAAGGAGAACCACGACCTGATCCTGCGCGCCTGGCAGGACCCCGACGTCTTCTCCTGGAACGGCGAGTACAACAAGATTCGCTACGTCAACCTCTGGCCGCGCCCGCTCCAGAAGCCGCACCCGCCGATCTGGATCCCGGGCGGCGGCTCCGTCGAAACCTGGGACTTCTGCGGCGAGATGGGCTACAACTACAGCTACCTCTCGTTCAACGGCTACGTCCGCGGCGAAGCCCTGATGCAGGGCTTCTGGAACCGTCTGGGCGAAATGGGCGTCGAGTTCAACCCCTTCCAGGGCGCCTTCGCCCAGCAGGTCGTCGTCGCCGAGACCGACGATCAGGCCGAGCAGATGTACACCGAGCATCTCCAGTACTTCTTCGACAAGTGTCTGCACGTCTACCCGGGCTTCGCCGACGCCCCCGGCTACCGCACCGAGAACACGATCCGCGCCGGTCTGCGCGCGGGCGGGGCGCAAGGTCTCGGCATCGCGCACACGCTCGAGTGGAAGGACTGGGTACGCGAGGGCTACATCGTCGCCGGCTCGCCCGACTCCGTCACCGAGCAGATCGAAGCGCTCGCCACCAAGCTCCAGGTCGGACACCTCGTCACCCTCCTCCACTGCGGAGACATGCCCGACGACAAGGCCCGAGCCTCCACCAAGCTCTTCGCCGAGCAGGTCATCCCCCGCGTCAAGCACATCTGGGAAGACTACGAAGACCACTGGTCGCCCAAGCCAGTCGGCGCCGAGCATGTCGCCGCTCCGGCCCCGGTCCTCAGCGGCGCCAACTAGGTCGATTAGTCAGGCAAGCATTCCCCGCTCCCCCTGCACGGGGGAGCGGGAGAGAAGCATGAAATTCCACTGGTTCCACGGAATGCCCTGGCCGCACCTGCCGGCTGACTTCCGCGAGCGCAACCGCTCAGTCTGGGTGGACGCCGACTCGCGGCTCTACGAGCCGCTGCGCGGCCACCGCGCCTACCACGAATATCTGGACCAGCTCGAGTACGCCGAGCGGGTGGGTTTCGATGGGCTAATCGTCAACGAGCATCATCAGAACGTCTTCGGCCTGATGCCCTCGCCCCAACTGATGGCAGCCGCGCTCGCCCGCCGAACCTCTCGCGCCGCCATCATCATGCTCGGGACCTCCCTCCCGCTCTACAACCCGCCTACTCGCGTAGCCGAAGAGATCGCGATGCTCGACGTGATCTCCGGCGGCCGGATCATCGCCGGGTTTCCCTTGGGTACGCCGATGGACGCCAACTACGCCTGTGGCCTCAATCCGGTCACACTGCGTGAGCGCTATCGCGAGCATCACGACCTCATCCTCCGCGCCTGGACGGATCCGAAAGTCTTCAGCTGGAACGGCGAGTACAGCAAGCTGCGCTACGTGAACATCTGGCCGCGACCACTCCAGCGACCGCACCCCCCGATCTGGATTCCGGCGGACGGCATCTCTCACGAAACCTGGGACTTCTGCGCCGAGCGCGGCTACAACTATTCCTGTCTGGCCAGCCGCGGCCTCGCTCCGGCGCAAGCGGCGATGGACGGTTTTTGGCGTACCATCTCGGCGCGCGGCCTGCCCCGCAACCCGTTTCAGGGAGCGGTCTCCCAAACGATCATCGTCGCCGAAACCGACGATCAGGCGCAGCAGCTCTACGAGCCGCACTTGCGCTATACCGAGCGCCACACGGCAAACGAATTCCCCGGCTGGAGCGAAGCGCCGGGCTGGCGCACGGAGCGCGGTCTCCGCGAACGCGCCGCCAGACTCTTGGCGCAGCAGGCGGAACCGTCCCCATCGACCTCGGAGCCGACTTGGCAGGAGCGGATCGACAGCGGAGCGCTCGCCGCCGGCTCACCGGCGACCGTGACCGAACAGCTCGAACACCTCGTGAGCTCGCTCCGAGTGGGGCACCTGATCGGCGTCTTCCAGTTCGGCGATCTGCCCCATGACCTGACGCTCCACAGTACGCGCCTCTTCGCCGAGCGGGTGATCCCGCGTCTGCGCCGGCTCTGGAGCGAATATGCCGACCATTGGTCGCCCGCCCCCGTCAAAGCGAGCGCGACATTCGACCGCAGCCGAACAGAACCGAACAAACCCGCACGCACACGCCCGTCCCCGCACTCGAGCGGGGAAACACCCGAACTTGCAGGAGTGACATGATGCCCGAACTCTCAACCCTCGATCTCAGCCCGGGCGGACAGACCGCGCACGTCTGGCGCGGCGGCGAAGGTCCGCCCCTGCTCTTCCTCCATCCCGTCACCGGCATCCCCCGCTGGGGTGGCGCAATCGCCGAACTCGCCAACGACTTCGACGTGATCGCGCCCTATCAGCCTGGCTGGGGGCCGGCCAAAGACGACTTGCCCGGCGTCCGCGACGCGCTCGACCTAGTGCTCTTCAACGTCGATCTGCTCAACACCGTCGGCGTCGGTTCTGCCCACCTGGTCGGTGTGAGCATCGGCGCCTGGATCGCCGCCGAAATCGCAGCGATTCGCCCCGATGCGGTGCAGTCGCTCACGCTGATCAATCCGCTCGGTCTCTGGTCGGAAGAGCATCCGGGCGAGGACATGTTCGCCCAGCACCCCGGGTTCCCCACCGCAGTTCTGTTCAGCAATCCCGATCAGCGCACCGCCCTGCTCATGGCCGACCGCGACCCGCTTGACGCCTACGTCGGAGAGCTGCTCGATCTGCGCGCCAGCGCTAAGTTCCTCTGGCCCATCCCCGACACCGGCGTCGGCCGCCGTCTCGCCCGAATCGACACGCGCACGCTGATCGCCACCAGCGAGAACGACAAGGTCGTCGCCAAAGCGATGGGCGACATCTGGCGCAGCGCCATCCCCGGCGCCCAGCAGATCGAGCTCGCAGGCGCCGCCCACGTCGCCGACCTGGAAGCGCCGGAAGCCCTGGCGGAGGCCGTCAGAGAGTTTGCCCTCCGCGGTCTAGGGGTCTAGCAATCGCAGGCGTGGACGCGCTGTCTCCTAACGCGACGAGCTGTCCGTGAGACGCGTTCGCTGGACGATCGCACGGTCGATCAGCCCACGGACGGTCTCGTTCGTGTTTCGCAAGGGAATGCGGGACGCGAACGTTACCGGTCCGAGCTCAAGGAACAATCGGCCGAAGACCTCATCAGCGAAGCTGCTGGAGATGACATCGACGCCATCAAAGTCGATCACGACATGGTCCTCCTCGGCCAGCAAATTCTCGATTTGCCGTCGTACTCGCGCGCCTGACCGTCGGGAGTTCACGTCTCGCTCGGCTCGTTCCTTTACCCGGAACACCAGTTCACCTGCTTCCGATTCGAAGACTCTCTCTACATAATTGTACACAGGTAGTCCACTGCGCCCGCCGATCTCAAGCGCGCGTTCCAGCAGTGCGGGATCATTGGAGCCGATCCGACAACGGACTGATGTCCCCAGATACGGGATACTCTGAAACCGAGTCACTGGTATGCCTCGTCGCTGATCGTGGTAGAGCACGGCCCGGTCCGACAGGAGTTCGAATTGGCCAGGAGAAAGACTGCCGAGCCGATAAGTGCCGAACAGCCCGTTTCCCTGACCCACTTTGTCGTCTCGGGTGCGGAGCGTTTGAATGGCCTCGCTGAGGGCGGTTTCTGGATCTCGAATTCTGAGAGACCGCGGGATCCCGATTCCGGCATCGGCGACAATGAACTCAGCCCCATTGCCGTAGGCGGTTGCCTGGATAAAACCACCGACCTCCGACTCTGCATGACGAATCACGTTATCCATGATCTCACCCAACGCCCACTCAAGTGCAATGAGGACCGACTTCCTTATGCCCGGCTGACGAATGAAGAACTCCAGCATTTGATCGAGGATGTCCTGCATCTCAGTTTCGGTGTGGTAGTGCTGAACGGGAATGTGCTGGTCCGAAAATGAGCTCGGAGAAAAGCGCTCGGGCTCGATGAGATAGGCCCAGTTCGCATTGCTGAAGAGGCGGTAGAGGTCATTTGACCTAGGCAGTGTGATATCGAATCTCACACCATCAACCTCGCGATAATTCGCAACGATTGGAAGAAGGGGGAGTATGAACGCCTCCGTCGCTGCACTGCACTCGGAGAAGTCGAGAGCCACATCTCGATAGCCGCGCTCATTCACTGCTTGGTGCAGCGCTGAGCACGCGCCACGTACTGCTTGGCTTCGAGTCAGTTGGCCGCGAAAGAAGATCGCCGCATCGCGCCGCTCGATGTCGAAGGCCATTCCGTCTCCAGCGTTCGGTCAGAAAACATCGCGCCGCAACAGCGACGGTACCCTACTGACAATTATAGGAGCTCCCATGACCAAATTCGGCTTCACCCTCTCCAACCGTGGACTCGTGACCGGCGACTCCTCGCTCGAGGACATGTTCGACCTCGCCCGCCTCGTCGACGCCGACGAGCGCTGGGACAGCATCTGGGTCGGCGATTCGATCACCGCCAAGCCGCGTCTGGACGCGCTTTCGCTGATGAGCGCGTTGGCCGCCCTCACCGAGCGCGTGCGGATTGGCCCGGGCTGCTTTGCGACCACGCCGATCCGGCCGGCCCTGCTCTTGGCCTATCAGCTAGCCGCGATCGACGTGATCTCGCAGGGACGGCTGATCTTCGCGGCCTGTCAGGGAGCGCCGGAGAACTCTGAGTTTGCAGACTTCAACGTCGCGCCCAAGACTCGCTCCGGGCGGATGGAGGAGGCGATCGAGATCATTCGCCTGGTCACCTCCCAAGACCACGCCTCCTATCACGGGCGCTACAACGACTTCGACGACATCACGATTGAGCCGCGCTCGGTGCAGCGGCCGATTCCGATCCTGGTCGTCTCCAACGCCCGCCCCGACGATCCCGTAAACCGTAAGCGTGGACTCTCTCGCGCAGCGCGCTTGGGCGACGGCTGGATGACGGTGACTCTGACCCCGCCGCTCGTAGCCGAATACCTCACCGAGCTTCGCGGCTACGCTGCCGAACAAGGCCGCAAACTGCCCGACGACTATGAGGTGCATGTCTACTGCACGCTCAACGTCAACGACGACCGCGAGCTCGCCTTCCGCGACGCCAAGCGCTACCTGGACGACTACTACATGCTCGACCACTCGCCCGCAGCCGTGGATCGTTGGTGCACCTACGGGCCGCCGGAGCGCTGTATCGACGGCATTCAGCAGTACATCGACGCAGGCGCGACCACGATCACGATCCGCATCGCCGGCAGCGACCAGCTGCCCCAATACCGGCGCATCGTTGACGAAATCCTGCCCGCCTTCCGCTGACGCAGACTCCTCCCCCTCGATCTACCCTACGCCCACGACAGGGAGGTTCGTCATGGTCAAATTCGGACTCACACTCTCAAACCGGGGCGTCGTCACCGGCGCCTCAACGCTAGACGACATGATCGCGCTCGCACAGCAAGCCGACGCCGACGAACGCTGGGACAGCATCTGGGTCGGCGACTCGATCCTGGCCAAGCCGCGACTGGATGCGCTCGGCCTCATGTCCGCGCTGGCGGTGGTCACCGAGCGCGTCAAAATCGGACCGGCCTGCTTCGCCTCAACCCCGCTGCGCGACGCCCTGCTGCTCGCCTATCAGTACGCCTCGCTCGACTTCATGTCCAACGGACGCTCGATCTTCGCCGCCTGCATGGGCCAGGCCGCGCCCGGCGGCGGCGACATGCTGCACGAGTTCGACGCCTTCTGCGTCGCGCCCGAGTCGCGCATGAAGCGGATGGAAGAAGCGATCGAAGTCATGCGCTTGCTGACCTCGGAGGACAACGCCTCCTACCACGGCGAGTACAACGACTTCGACAATGTCACGATCGAGCCGCGCTCGGTCCAGCGGCCGATCCCGATCTGGGTGACGTCGAATCCGCGCCCGAATCTGACCCGCAACCGCGAGGCCGGGCTGCGCCGCACGGCGCGGCTCGGCGATGGCTGGATGACGACCTTCCAACCGCCTGCGATCGTCGAGGCGTACATGGCCGACATCCGCCGCTACGCCGCCGAAGAAGGCCGCCAACTGCCCGACGACTTCGAGGTCTGCATCTACTACAACATCAACGTCAACGACGACCGCCAGGCCGCCCTCGACGAGTCCCGCCGCTACCTCGAGGCCTACTACAACACCGAGTATTCCGACGAGATGCTCGGCCTCTGGGTCGCCATGGGCACACCCGAGCAGTGCATCGCCGACATCCAGTCCTACGTCAACGCCGGCGCCACCACGATCACTCTCCGCCTCGTCGGCTACGACCAACAGGCCATGTACGACCGCGTCGTCAACGAAGTCCTCCCCGCCTTCGACTAGTCAGCCACTCGGAGTCCCCCTCCCCTTCTTCCGATCCCCTCTCCCTCTGGGAGAGGGTGAGGGCTACACAGCGGACAAAGAGCGGCCAACCCTCACCTCAGCCCTCTCTCAAAGGAGACCTGCGCGTAATCCCAAATTCCGTCATTCCCGCGCACGCGGGAATCCATGCGGCGTCTCGAGTGACATCCGGATTCCCGCGTTCGGAGACTTGTGCATCCGTCAATGAGCTCCCTCATACCTGCGCCCAGCCACCCCCCAGCACCCTAATGACGGAAATGCTAACCTGAGCCCGTAAATCGTTTCGCCGAAGTGAAGCGTCGTAAACTTGCATGAGAGCCCCCCCCCCCCCGCGAGATCCGGCGACGCTGGCCGACCGCGCTACTGTTGACCCTGCTCGCCTTTGCCGCCCTCTGCTCCGTCTCGCCCGTCGCGGCCCAATCCCCGCCCGAACCGCCCGCCGGATTTGACGCGCCGAACCGCACCGGCGACAGCACGATCTACGTCTCCTGGCAAGGATCTCCCACTTCGGGAGTGACCTACAACGTCAACTGGACCTCGGACGGCGGTTGGAGCTGGACTCGCGCGGTCAGCGACGTCAGCGCCAGACACACCACGATCACCGGCCTCGAGGCGGCCAAGACCTACATCGTCGCCGTGCAGGCCTGGAAGGACGGCCTCGGCAGCTCCTGGATCAACTCGCAGGCCTTCGGCCCGGTCAACCCGGTACCGGCCACGCCGACCAGCGTGAACGTGACCCGCTCCGACGGCTCGCTGACCGTCACCGGCTACAGCGTCAGTGGAGCTGATAAGTACCACATCACCTACAGCGTCAACGGCGCCTGGAACTGGGTGTCCGCCGCCGACCCCGACGACAACCACTCGGCGACCAGCATCACGATCAGCGGCGTCGATAACAACGCGACCTACGTGGTCGGCGTGCGCGCCGGCAACGCGACCGGCTGGAGCGGCTGGCGCAACTCCTCCGCGATCGCCCCGCAGACGCTCGCCGGGCCCGCCTCCGTCGTCGGCTATCGCGGCAGCGACGGCAAGGGCTTCATCGACGCCGAGTGGAGCGCGGTCACGGGCGCGACCGGCTACGACGTCGAGTTCGGCCTGTCCGGCTACTGGTGGAAGCGCGGCGCGACCAACGTGACGGGCACCTCCGCGCGGCTCACTGATCCCGACAGCCCGGTCGGCATTCCCAACTACTTCTGGCACGTCTTGCGCGTCCGCGCCCGCGACGACAAGGGCGCCGGCCTCTGGAGCTACTCCGGCGAAATCCACCCCGTCACGGTCCCCCTGGCGGTCACCAACCTCAGCGCCAGCCGCAGCGGCAACGCCCTCACCGTCAGCTGGACCCAGTGCGACATCAGCAACGCCGAGTGCAACGGCGGCACACCGATCACCGGCTGGCGCATCGACCTCAGCCAGAACGGCGGCGCCACCTGGTCCCAGGTCAAGACGCTGACCAGCTACACCTCCGGCAGCAACGTCGCCATCACCCTCAGCGGCGAGCAGTCCGCCGACCAGCGCGTGGTCGTGAGCGTGCGGACGCGCTTCGGCGAGAACCAGACCAGCGCCGAGGTCGCCATCCCCGGACTGCCCGCCAAGCCCGCCAGCGTCAACGCCTACCGCGGCCAGGGCTTCATCGACGCCGAGTGGAGCGCCGTCACGGGCGCCACCGGCTACGACGTGCGCAAGAGCTGGAACGGCGGCATCAGCTGGACGACCGTCGCCGGCAACCTCAACGCGACCAAGTTCAAGATCATCGACTCGACCCACCACACGGCCGGCGAGATCACCGTCGCCGTCCGCGCGCGCGAGAACAACGCGATCGGACCCTGGAAGAACTCCGCCCCCGCCCGAGGCATCCAGAACCCCCATTGGGTCACCAACCTGGCCACCGCGCGCACGACCTCTGGCGAAATCGACGTCTTCTGGAACATCTGCGACTTCAGCGACGGCTCCTGCACCGGCCACACCCCGATCACCCACTACGCCGTCAACCTCAGCGCCGACAGCGGCAAGTCCTGGACCCGGATCAAGAACGTGCCCGCCACCGCCGCCGACCCGCGCAGCGGCGTCTCAACCGTGATCGAGGGCGTCAGCGACAGCCAGGCCTACATCGTCGCGGTCGCCTCCATGAACCGGCTGGGCGGCATCTGGCAGAACGCGAACGCGCCCGCCGCCACGCAAGCCCAGGCGCAGACGTCCACGAAGTTGACCTCCACTACTACTCAAAACGCCTCGCAGGTGACCACCACGCTGTACTGGGAGAAGCCGGCCGGCGCGAGCGCCGCGCAGGCCTTCTCCTACGAGATCGAGTGCAGCGCCCAGACCAGCGGCAACGACTGGACGCACACGCCCTGCCCGCCCGACATCGCCTCCACCAGCAATCAGTCCTTGTCCTCGAGCGTCACCTACACCGTCAGCCAACAGAACAGTCAATCGGCCAAACAGTCGCAATCGTCGAGCCTCGGCTACGCCATCGCCAACGCCCAGAGCCAGAACCGCATCCAGCGCATGCGCGTGCAAGCGGTCAGCGCTGGACAGCGCAGCCTCTGGCTCAGCTCCTATCCCGAGGTCTCGGAACCCGCCGGCGCCGGCGCTCAGTACCACGACGGCGCGCTCAAGGTCTGGTGGAACCGGCCCGTCTCCGTCACCGGCGACTACGCCTATGACGTGCAATGCACCACGAGTTCCAGCACTCCGTACACCTGGAGCGACTGCCACACAGAAGCCGCCAGCCAGACCGCGAACTTCTACGTCTCGCCCAGCGTGACCGGCACGGCGACCAACGTGCGCATCCGTGCAAGCCAGGCGCAGCGCGTGAGCGGCTGGGTCAGCATCGGCGTGCCCTCGGGCACCGCGCCCGCCGCGCCGGGCAACATCGCCGTGAGCAGCGTGAGCACCGTTGGCACGACCGTCACCTACACGATCGGCTGGGACAAGCCGTCCGGCGCAAGCGGAGACCTCTCCTACGTCGTCCAGTGCAGCAGCGACAACTCGACCTGGAGCCAGTGCGCGACGGTCGCCGCTACGTCGAGCGCCTCGCTGACCGCGACCACGACCCTGACCACCTCGCAGACCGCCTGGACCCATGTCCGCGTCCGCGCCGACCAGGGCTATCTGCGCGGCGCCTGGTCGAGCTCGGCGTCCACAGTTTCGCTCAGCGCCGGCAGCATCACCGCCACGAGCGCGACGCTGACCATCGCCGGGCACACCGCCGCCTGGTACTACAAATCCACGACCACGGGCCAGACGACCTGTACGTCCGTCGCCGCGAATACGAGTTCGGTCACCCTGAGCGATCTCTCGCCGGGCGCTTCCTACACCTTCTCGGCCTACAGCGACAGCGCCTGCACGACCGCCAACCTGATGGCCGCGGCGGCCGCCTTCACCACGCCGCTGTCGCTGACCGCCAGCGCCATCGCTGACACCACGACCACACTGACTATCGCCGGGCACACCGCGCAGTGGTGGTACAAAGCCAACGCCGCACCGCACACGACCTGCCAAGGTCCCGTCGCGGCCAACACCGCCGCCGTGGACCTGACCGGCCTGACCGCCGGCGCCGCCTACATCTACAAGGCATACTCCGATTCCGGCTGCGCCACCGAACTCGCCAGCGAGACATTCAGCACCCACTCGCTGACCGCCAGCGCGATTGCCGACACCACAGCCACGCTGACCATTGCCAACCACACCGCCGCCTGGTACTACAAGGCGGACATCGCGCCGCATACGACCTGCCAGGGTCCCGTCGCGGCCAACACCGCCGCCGTGGACCTGACCGGACTGACCGCCGGCGCCGCCTACGCCTACGACGCCTACTCCGACTCCACGTGCAGCACGAAGCTCGCTAGCGCCTCCTTCACCACGCTGGCCTCGCTCACCGCCGATTGGATCGACCACGATTCGGCAAGGCTGACGATTGCCGGGCACACGGGCAACTGGTACGTGAAGAAGACCGTCCCCACGCCCGTCGGTACCTGCTCAGGCGCGATCGGCGGGACCACCTACAACCAGGGCAGCCTGACCGCCGGTACCAGCTACACCTACGACGCTTACTCCGACTCCACCTGTAGCACGAAGATCGCCAGCGTCAGCTTCACCACGCTCGCCTCATCGCTCAGCGCGCCCTGGGTCAACGGCCCGACCAGCACCACCCTGACGATCGCCGACCACACCGGCAACTGGTACGTCAAGCAGACCAGTCCGACGGTCGGAACCTGCTCCTCGGCCAGCAGCACGACCACCCAAGACGTCAGCGGCCTCACCTCGGTCACCGTCTACGAGTACCACGCCTACAGCGACGCCGCCTGCACCACCGCCATCGCCCGAGTCGCCTTCGCCACCATCCCCCATCAGCCGCAGAATGTTACGCACAGCGGGACCTGCAACTGGCTGGGCATCTGCGGTCTGACCGTGAGTTGGGAGCGGAGCGACAACGCCACCGCGGGCGTCAAGATCGGCTATGAGGTGCAGAACGTCCATGATTGGAAGGCATGGAAAACAGTTGCCCCGACGACGAGTGACTCGCTGAGCGTCAACGGCACCGCCGGCGGCATCAGCAACACCCGCGTCAAAGCCACCCTGTCGATAGAGGTCGACGGCAGAACCAGGGGCTACGACAGCTCTTGGGTCAACTCCACCGAAAGCTAGCCCATCCCCGCGCCGAAGTAGCCGCCGCCCGGACCAACCCGCACGCAGCAACACATCCGCAGCCAAACACCCCCAAATCCGCACACAGTCGAACAAATCCGAACAAGACCGAACACCCCGCCCCAATCCGGGGCGGGGCAATTGGCGGTAAAATACCCGCAGGAGACCGCCATGCCGCAAGACCCAACCCCCAACGGCGCCGACGCCAACGAACCGCGCGAGCGCCCCAGTTGGTACGTCCCAGTTCAGCCGCGCGAACCAGGCGCTCCGACGACGCAGGAGTTGCTCCAACGCATGATCGGCCCTGTTGATCCGGAAGAGCTTGGTCCGGCGGCGGACGACATCGATGCCTACCTTGAGCGATTCCGCCAGCCGAGCGATGCGTAGTGGCCGGCGCGGAGTCGATATTCGTCGATAGCGTCCACTTGATCGCGCAGCGAGCTCGGCGGGACGACTGGCGCGTAGTGTCTGAGCAGGCCGCCGCCGACCTCGACCCCCAGCAGCCGCTGGTGACCAGCGACGGCGCGATCCTGGAAACCCTGGCGCACTTCTCGCGTACGCCCACGGCAGTGCGAGTGCGGGTCGCACGGAGTTTGCAGGCCATTCGGGCCAATCCCAACTACACCGTCGTACCGCACGATGTGGCGCTGATGGAAGCCGCACTCGACCTCTACGCGGGCGAGTTCGCCAGCTCCACGTTCTCGCTCCAAGATTGCGTCGCCATCGTGATCATGCGCGAATACGGCATCACCAGCATCCTCACCGCCGACCAAGAGTTCACCAGAGCCGGTTTCACCCCCCTCCTGCGCCGCTACCTCGACTGACGACCGCCGCTCCGCGCTAGCCTGCGTGACACAGCGATCGGAGCGTCAGATGGAAACCCAGCGCATCGACTCCAACGGGATCCGCATCAACGTCCTCACCGACGGTCCGTCCGACGGCGAACCCGTCCTCCTGATCCACGGCTTCCCCGAGACCTCGTATGAATGGCGCTACCAGATTCCTGCCCTGGTCGACGCCGGCTACCGCGTGATCGTCCCTGATACGCGCGGCTACGGCGACTCCGACAAACCCCCCGGCCCGGTCTCGCGCCGCACCCTCGCCGCCGACATGGTGGGCGTGCTGGATCACTTCGACATTGACGAGGTCGCCCTGGTCGGACACGACTGGGGCGGCATCATCGGCTTCAAAGTCGTCATCGACTGGCCCGAACGGGTCTCGCGCACGGCGCTGATGGACACCCTTTGCACGGTCTGGACGCCGTTCGCCATCCACGGCTTCTGGTTCAAGGCGCGACCCCTGCCCGAGCATTTCTACGCCGAATACCACGAGCAGTTCATCGAGGCGATCTTCACCGGAGAATCCGATCCGGAACTGCCCGGTTGGCCGGAGTCCCCATGGTCAGTCGGACGCAGGCTCTCGCCCAACCGCTGGGCGACCGATAAGGATGTGCGCGTCTACAAAGACGCCTTCGCCGATCCCGGCTCCCACGCCGCCGCCATCTCCTACTACCGCCATGCGCTGCCCTTCCACCGAATGCACGCCGACGATCAGGTCGCCGGCGGCTACCGCTGCGAGCGGCTGACCTCAGCCCAGGTCGGCGAAGTCTGGCGGCGCGGCCTCAACGATCACCCCTGGGGCCGCGAGTTCATGGAGTACGGCCCCGAGGATCGCCACAAGCGCTTCGAGAAGCCTGCTCTCTGGATGTACGGCAATTCCCGCCTCACGCCCGACAGTGAGCCCAGCACGGAAATTCCCTCCGGCAATCCCTTCTTCGACCAGTTTCCGATGTACTTCCCCGACCTGCGCGCCGTCGGCGTGCCCGGCGCAGGACACTTCTTCCCCGAAGAAGCGCCCGACTTCACGAACCGAACCCTGTTGCAGTTCCTGGCCGAAACCCGGCCCGAATAGACGGAGGCTCCCATGACGACCACTCAAGCCGCCCCATCGACTGCCGAGTCCACGCGCTTGGCGCTGGCGCTGCTGCGCCAACTCACCGACACCGTCGAGCAACTGGCCGGCCTGTCGGACGACGATCTCTCGTTCCCGACCGAACACGGCTGCGCCATGAACGGCGGCGTCCGCCGCCTGCTCGTCCACAACGCCGAGCACGACCGGATGCACGCCGGCGCCGTCTCGACTGCCCGCTACACCGCCAAACAGATGCAGGAATCCCCGCTCTCCCACCTCACCCGCGACCTGATCTTCCAGCGCGCCGAGCTAGTCGGTCAGCTCCTGCACATGAACGACGCCCTGCTCGACGCCAAAGCCCCCAACGACGACTGGTCAATCCGCGAGCACGTCGAGCACGTCCTCTACTGGGAGCACAACTCAATGACCCAAGTCGCCTCCGAGATGAAGGCCCAGGCCAGCGCAGCAGCGGGGAGCTAACGATGAGCACAGCGAACGAACCCTACGACGTCGCCATCATCGGTCTGGGCGCAATGGGCTCCGCCGCCGCCTGGCGGCTGGCGCTGCGCGGACAGCGAGTCATCGGTTTCGACCGCTTCCGCCCGCCGCATATGTTCGGCTCGACCCACGGCGACACCCGCGGCATCCGCGAGGCCTACTACGAGGGCCCGTCCTACGTCCCCTTCGTGCGCCGCGCCTACGAGCTCTGGGACGAACTCGCCGCCGAGCTCGGCCGCCCGATCTTCACCCAGACCGGGGCGCTCTCGCTGGGCACGGAGGACGCCGGACTCGTACAGGGTGTGCTGACGAGCGCCAGGGAGCACAACATCCCGGTCGATTACATGGACGCCGCCGAACTCAAACGACGCTACCCGGGCGTCATGGCCACCGACGATCTCGTCGGTGTACTTGAGCAGCGCGGCGGCATGATCGAAATCGAGCCCGCCCTCAACGGACAACTCGATCAGGCCGCGCGGCACGGCGCAGAACTCCACTTCGACGAGCCGGTCGAGAAATGGCTGCCCTCCGATATGGACGACCTGGAGTCGCCGATCATCATCAACACCGCCAAAGGTCGCTACGAAGCGGAGCGCATGATCGTCACCGCCGGCGCCTGGAACGCTGGGCTCGTCGGCAAACTCAATCTACCCCTGACCGTCACGCGCCAGGTGATGTTCTGGTTCGAGCCGAAGACCAACCCCGAAGCGTTCGAGGTCGGCGCGCTCCCCTTCTGGATGTGGGAACGCGGCCCCCAGGACTTCGCCTACGGGTTCCCCAACGTGGGCAAAGGCTTCAAGCTCGGACACCATCAGCCGCTGGACGAGGTCGATCCGAACGGATACAACCGCGAACTGACCGAGAAGGACGAGGCCAACGTGCGCTACTGGCTGTCGCGCACGTTCCCGGACGTGGGCGGCAAGCTGCTCCGCGCCGAGACCTGCATGTACACGCACACGCCCGACGCCCACTTCCTGATCGACATCCACCCCAAGCGTCCCAACATCACACTCGCCAGCCCCTGCTCCGGTCACGGCTTCAAGTTCGCCCCCGCAATCGGCGAAGCGCTGGCCGACCTCAGCATGTACCGCCAGACCGAGCACGATCTGCATCTCTTCCGGATCGACCGGTTCGTCGGTTCCGCCTCAAGGGTCTGAGATGGGCGCGCAGCGCGTCGCCGTGATCGGCGCGGGCGCCGTCGGCGGCTACTACGGCATGAGGCTCGCCGAAGCCGGACACGATGTCCGCTTCCTCATGCGCCGCGACTACGAAGCAGTCAAGGCCGGCGGCCTGCACCTGAGCAGTCACCTGGGCGATCTGCACATCGCCAAACCCACGATCGCAAGGTCGCCCGAGGCGCTCGCAGCCTATGGCCCAGTCGATTGGCTGCTGGTCGGTCTCAAAGCAACGGCCCTACCCGATCTGCCCAAACTGGCCGCTCCCGTGCTATCCGAAGGAACGCGAGTCATCGCCATCCTCAACGGCCTGAACGTGGATCAAGAAGTCGCCGCCGCCCTGCCAAACGTCGAAGTCTTCGGCGGAATGGGATTCATCGGCGTCAGCCGCGGCCAACCCGGACAGGTCAATCACCAGGAGTTCGGAGCGCTCAACCTCGGCCACTACGGAGACAACGCCGACCAACTCGCCGATGCTGTCGCCCTCTTTGACGGCAGCAAGGTCGAAATCCGCCCTGAGCCAAGTTTGCTCATGGCCAGATGGGTCAAGCTGGGCTGGAACATCCCCTTCAACGGTCTCTGTGTGATCGCCGGAGGCGTCGGCACCGATCAAGTGATTCACGACCCCGCCCTCCACCACATCGCCCACGAGATCATCAAGGAGGTCGTCGCAGCCGGCAACGCAGACCTCGCCGCACACGGCGAATCTTCGAGAATCGACAGCGACGATCTCTGCCACCGCTACCTCACTCTGACCGCAGGCATGGGCGCCTACAAACCCAGCACCTCCATCGACTACAACGAAGGCCGTCCGCTGGAGGTGGACGCGATCTTCAAGCAGCCGGTGGAGCGCGCCAAAGAGCTAGGCGCGGCCTGTCCGATGATGTCAATGGTGGCCTCGCTAGTAGAGAAACTGGACGGACAGCGGCGGTGAGTTGGATTGACCCGCTGCGATGGTTGGAAGCACTGCTCCGCTCAGCATTGTGGCGCTTAGAGTCGCGCCTGGCGCTGGTCACGATCGCCGCGCTAGTACTGCTGATCACAGTCGCGATCATCTGGTGGGACTCCTCCGACGAGGTGCGCAACTTCGGCCTGATCGCCGCCGCCGTGATCGCTCTTCCCCTCGCCATCTGGCGCAGCCGCGTCAGCGAGCGCCAGGCCGAGACCGCGCATCAAACGCTACTGGATGAGCGGTTCAATCGAGCCGTGGACTGGCTTCTGAGCCCTCACGCCGGCGTCCGGGGTGCGGCGATCTTAACGCTGCGGCAGCTCGCTGAAGACTATCCTGATCGATACGCGCTCGCCGTCATTACCATGCTGACCAGCGGAGAGCGGCTGACGTCGCCGGAGGTTGACGATGACGACGAAGCGTTGGCGTAAGCCGGTCAAGCCGTTGCCGTTCGACAGACAGACCCTCGTGCGTGTGCGTACAGACTCGGTGTCGCAACGGCTCCCGGGTTGGCATCCGATTGACTGGACCGGACAGAACTGGGCCGGCGCTCGAGCCGAAGGCGGCTACTTCGTCGACGCGATTCTGCGCCGTGCCGACCTCTCCGGCGCTTGGCTCTCAGGAGCCAACCTCACCAACGCCAACCTCTCCCGCTCCATCCTCCACGGCACCGAACTCTGGGCCGCCAACTTCACCGGCGCCAACCTGCTCGGCGCCGACATCAGCGGCGCCATCTTCTCCGACCGACTCGAAGGCCCAGCCGTCGGACTCACCCAAGCTCAGATCGACTCCGCCATGGCCGATCCCGACGACCCCCCCATCCTCGACGGCGTGCTCGACGCCGAAACCGGACAACCCCTCGTCTGGCGCGGCGGAGTGGGACGCGAGTGAACTCCGAACTCCGAACCGCCGTCCTCCACTACCTCCACGCCATCGCCGGCGTCAACCGCGTCGGCACGCCCGAGCTCTCCCACTACACCGCTCTCGACAACCTCTTCGACGCCCTCGGCGACCAACTCAAACCCAAAGTCCGCGCCGTCGTCCACTACGCCGAGACCACATCCGGCCAACCCGACCTCGGACTCTTCTCCGCCGACCAACCCCAACCCGACCGCGGCGTCGTCGAGGTCAAAGGCTCCGACCACGACCTCGACGCCCTGATCGCCTCCGAACAAGTCGACAAGTACTGGCGTCAACACAAACTCGTCTTGTGCACCAACTTGCGAGCGTTCGCCCTCGTCGGCGAGGACCGCGATGGCTCCAAAGCCGTCCTCGAACGCTACTCCCTCGCCGATACCGACGCCGACTTCACCGCACTCCTCAAGCACCCGACCGCCGCCGCCAACCGACACGGACTCGCTCTGGGTCAGTACTTGACTCGTGTGATGACGCACCAGGCAGCCATCGCCGATCCGCGCGACCTGGCCCGGCTCTTGGCCGCCTACGCCCAAGCGGCGCTTCAGCGCGTCGAACAAGCCGCCGCCGCTGAAACCTCCCTTGACCCCATCCGCGAGGCCCTGGAGCAAGCCCTGGGCATGCGCTACGAGGACGCCCGCGGACAGGACTTCTTCCGCTCCACCCTCGTGCAAACCCTCTTCTACGGAATCTTCACCGCCTGGGTCCTCTCCTCCCGCGCCGATCTCGCCGCCGGAAAAACTGACCGCTTCCGTTGGTGGGACACCGCCTACCGCCTGCGCGCGCCCGTCCTGCGAATGCTCTTCCACCACCTCACCGACCCCGGCCGGCTCGAACGCCTCAACCTCACCGATGTCCTCGACTGGACCGAAGCCGCCCTCGACCGCGTCGACCGCGAAGAATTCCTCAAACGCTTCTACGAAGGCGAAGCCGTCCAGTACTTCTACGAACCCTTCCTCGAAGCCTTCGACCCCGACCTCCGCAAACAACTCGGCGTCTGGTACACCCCCCGCGCAGTCGTCCGCTACATGGTCGCCCGCGTCGACCAGGCCCTCCGCGACGACCTCAAGATCCCCAAAGGACTCGCCGACGAGCGCGTCTACGTGCTCGACCCCTGCTGCGGCACCGGCGCCTTCCTGATCGAGACCCTGCGCCGCATCGCTCAAACCGAACTCGCCACCGGCCAGGGCGCAGCCGCTCCCGCCGCCGCCCGCCAGGCCGCAACCACCCGCATCTTCGGCTTCGAAATCATGCCCGCCCCGCTCGTTGTCGCCCACCTCGAAATCGGACTCGCCCTCGAACAGTTGGGCGCCGCGCTCGAACCCAACCAGCGCGCCGGCGTCTTCCTCACCAACGCCCTGATCGGCTGGGAACCCGAAACCACCAAACCCATGCCCTTCCCCGAACTTGAACACGAACGCCAACAGGCCGACGCCGTCAAACAGGAACAACCCATCCTCGTCATCCTCGGCAACCCGCCCTACAGCGGTTTCGCCGGCGTCGCCGTCGACGAGGAGCGCGAACTCTCCGACGCCTACCGCCAAGTCAACGGCCCAGACCTGCCCAAACCACAGGGACAGGGCCTCAACGACCTCTACGTCCGCTTCTTCCGCATGGCCGAACGCCGCATCGCCGACAAGACTGGCGAGGGCGTCGTCTGCTTCATCTCCAACTACTCCTGGCTCGACGGACTCTCCTTCCCCGGCATGAGACAGCGCTACCTCCACGCCTTCGACGACATCCGCATCGACAACCTCAACGGCGACAAATACCGCACCGGCAAACTCACCCCAGACGGCGACCCCGACCCCAGCATCTTCTCCACCCCCGACGATCCGCTCGGCATCCAGGTCGGCACCGCCGTCGCCACCCTGATCCGCAAGCAATCCCACCAGTCCGCCCAACAGATCGACTGGCGGGAACTCTGGGGCGTCGGCAAGCTCCAAGAACTGGACGAAACCGCCGAATCCGAACCGTCCGCCCTCTACCAACCCATCGCCCCCACGCCCGGCCTCGGCCTCCCCTTCACCCCCGTCGCCGTCAGCGACCACTGGTTCGACTGGCCCTCCCTCGTAGACCTCTTCCCCGCCTACTACCCCGGCGTCAAGACCAGCCGCGACTCGCTCGTAGTGGACATCGATCTCGATCAGCTCAAGCAGCGCATCGCCGAACACGTAGACGCAGCCGACACGGACTTCATTCGCTACGCCTACCGCCCCTTCGATCTCCGCTGGCTCTACTGGTCAGACCAGGCCGGCCTACTGGATCGTCCACGACCGGAATATCAGTCGCACGTGTTCGCAGAGAACCTTTGGCTCGAAGCCCGTGAACGGGAGCCACAGTCTGAGTATCAGCGCGGTACTGTCGTGCGAGCGATGGCGGACAACTTCGGCAACGGACTCTCAAGCTGGTTCCCGCTCTATCTCCGCGATCTCCAATTTGATCTTGAGTCAGACACCACCAAACGGGTGCTCAACTTGTCCGACAGAGGCGTCAAGTACGTCGAATCCCTAGATGCTGAGCCTGAGAACTTGTTCTACCACGTCGTGGCGACGTTGCACGATCCAAAGTACCGAGCCGCCAATGCCGACCCCTTGAGGTTGGGCTGGCCCCGCATCCCCCTCCCCGGCACCCCCGAAGCTCTCGCCAAGTCCGCCGCCAAAGGCCGCCAACTCGCCCGCCTCCTCGACACCGAGTCCGACGTTTCCGCCTACCTAGACCACACCATCGCCGTCCCCACCACAACCGACGGAACCCAAATGCAACCCGACGACTTCGCCCTCACCGCCAACTGGGGCCGCTTCGGAGCCAACCAAGCCGTCATGCCCGGCCGAGGCAAGATCGTCAAGCACGGGCAAGCGGTGGACATCTACCTGAACGACAAGACATATTGGGCAAACGTACCGCTGGCGGTCTGGGAATACCGTTTGGGCGGCTACCAGGTCCTCAAAAAGTGGCTCAGCTACCGAGAAGAGAAGGTGCTGGGCCGCCCCCTAACCGTCACCGAAGTCGCCTGGTTCTCAGAAACCGCCCGCCGCATCGCCGCCCTGCTGAAAACCTAGCAACCTGCCGAACACCCAAACATCCGACATGCCCCCACCTCGTCATTGCCGTGCCCCGCCACGGCAATCTCGCCGTGACCAGCACCAACCTCTCTGCCTGCCGCCCACACCCAAAAGATCCGTCACACCCGCGCCCAACAAAACCTCCGTCATACCCGCGCTCCGTCGCGGGTATCTCGCCGTGTTCTGCACCGTCGTCGCTCGCACAGCGAGATTGCCGCGACGGAGCGCAGCAATGACGTAGTAGAGGAGGTACCCCGCCGCCGCGACCACCAAACCCTCGCTACCCTACCCACCATGCCCCGCCGAAGATCCGTCATACCCGCGCTTGCCGCGGGTATCTCGCCGTGACCAGCACCAAGCCCCCGCTACCCTACCCACCATGCCCCGCCAACCCTGCGTCTACATCCTCGCCAGCCGACCCCACGGACCCATCTACACCGGCGTCACCGCCGACCTCGCCCGTCGCGTCTGGCAGCACAAACGCGGCGAAGGTTCCGCCTTCACCAAGCGCTACCAGATCAACAAGCTGGTCTGGATGGAAGCCCACGACCATATGGACGAAGCGATCGCCCGAGAGAAACAAATCAAGCGCTGGAGCAAGACCCGTCGTCGCGGCATGATCGACAAGTTCAACCCTAAGTGGCGAGACCTCTATTTCGACCTAGCCTGATACGACGGAGACCCAACAAGCACCGTCATCGCCCCCACCTCGTCATTGCCGCGCCCCGTCGCGGCAATCTCGCCGTGACCAGCACCCACCCCCCAAGATCCGTCATTGCCGTGCTCCGCCACAGCCTGCCCCTGGCCTGAACAGGGGGCAATCTCGCCGCGACGAGCACCGACGTCCGTGCTGAACACGGCGAGATACCCGCGGCGGAGCGCGGGTATGACGGAATCAGGTAGGTCGTCGGAGGTGTCCCGGTTCTCAGAAACAGCCCGCCGAATCGCGAGTATTCTTGGGGTCACGGAGAATGTCTAATGAGGGATCTTCTGAGGTCAGGGACGTTCTGGTTCAGCGTCGCTGTGGTCGTCGTGCTGAGTGTCGGAGCGGGGCTATCAGCCGTCTTCTGGGGAGACTTGACTGGAACTGGAGACAACAAAGAGAGCCTCAGCACGACGGTTCGCAACGTCATGCTGATGATGGGCGGGCTGTTGGCCCTACCACTCGCAATTTGGCGCGGCTGGGTCGCCGAACAGCAGGTCAAAGCTACGAGCGACAGCGTCAACGCTGCGCACGAAGCGATCTCGAATCAGCGATTCCAAGCTGCGGCCCAAATGCTTGGGCATGATCTGAATGCTGTGCGCTTGAGTGCGATGCATACTTTGGTCTCACTGTCGCGGCAAGATCGGGAGCAGTACTATATCCAGTCGCTCAGACTTCTCGCTGCTTTTGTACGGGATCCTGCTAGAGGCGACAATGCCCAGAAACCGAAGACAGAGCGCGATGACGGTGGCTCGGTTCGAGAAGACGTTAGCTTCGCTATAGATTTTATTGGTTCTCGGACGTCAGATGAACTTTGCTTTGAGCGGAGCCAGGACTTTGCTGTTGATCTTGACGGGGTGAGGCTAGTCGGCATAGATCTTCATGGCTTGAATCTTTCAGGTGTGAGCCTGAGGCATGCGAATCTCGCAAGGACGATTTGCACTAGTACGAACTTCTCTAAGTGCGATCTCACGTTCGCAAAGTTTAGTGACGCTAGTCTTGAAGCAGCGAATCTTCGTGGTGCGACTTTGTCGGGGACCGACTTTAGCACTCCACATAGGTCTATGTGGGTTGTTTCAGGGGCGGAGCACGAGGATGAGCCAAGCCCAGCGAGGGGCCTCATCCAATCCCAGTTGGATGAGGCCATCTACGATGGTCAGAATCCACCTAACCTGCGGAGCGTGCAGGATGTTGAGACCGGGCAACTACTGACTTGGTCCGGAGAATCAGTTCAGTAGCCGCGTTACGCCGCCCGCTCAATTCACTTGATCTCGCAGGCCGTCTTCCGCGCTTGGGCAAGGTCGTAGGCGGCCTGCATCCGTAGCCACGCATCCGCAGTGCTCCCAAACGCCATCTCGAAGCGCACCGCCATCTCTGCCGTGATCGGAGCGCGGCACTCGCAGATCGCACTGAGCGCACCCACGTTCACCTGAAGGTGCTCTGCCGCCTCAGCAATCGTCAGCCCCAGGGCCTCAATGCAGTCCTCCAGGACCGTCTCGCCAGGATGATGGGGATTGTTGCGCGACATGATCAGGCCGCCGAGCCGATCGGCTTGACCTGGATATGACCAGACTTCAGCCGCATCTGGGCGAGATCGTAAGAGGCCTGCATCCGCATCCACACATCAGCCGTACCGCCGAACGCCTGCTCCAGGCGAATGGCCAAGTCCGCGTTGATCGCAGCCCGACCCTCGCACAGCGCCCCCAGGTACGCCTCGTCGACTTCCAGGTGCGCGGCCGCATCGGCAATCGAGAGCTCAAGCGGCTCCAGGCAAAGCAAGAGAACCGACTCGCCAGGGTGCGGTGGATCGTACATCGGCATGGTCTCGCTCCAGTCCTGAACTAATGGTAGTTAACCAGGTCCACATCGCGGACATCGCCGTCCACGAATCGGAAGGTGATCCGCCAAATCCGGCTGACGTCAACCGCCCACTCGCCTTCCCGATCCCCCTTGAGGGGGTGTAACCGCAAAGAACGGTCGGGCATTTGGTGCGGTCCGGCGGCCTCGTCGAGCAGGTGCAGAATGGCCAGGATCTTCCTCCGATGCCGAGGTGGAACTCCGCTCGGGTCTCCCCGTTCAAAGAGTCGGCGTAACCCCCGATGTCGAAAGTGGATGATCACGCGCCAAGCGTAACCCCTCCCCCTTGCAACTCTGCCACCCTGAACCGTCCCTCGAACTATCGCCCCCCCCACACTCCCCAACGACCTTGACACCCACTACCAACACAGTACACTTGTACGATCAAGCCCCCACGAAACGATCCCGTCATGCCCCGTCCCCCATTTCCGCCCAGGCCGGAGCCAAGCATCACCAACGCTCGACCAACCCCAACCACCGCCGTCCAAAATCGACCGGAATCGTCCAAAATCGAACGCAATCGAACGCAATCGAACACCAAATCACGCAATTCCCAACCAAAACCGCCAAAAATACCCCACTCACCCCAAATTACTGACCACCCCCGCGGACGCCAACGCCGACCGCCACTCCTCCAACGCCCCCGCCTGCGACGCCTCCGTGTTCCAATGCAGCGGACGCGGACTCGTGCTCGGCAGCGCGATCAACTCCGCCTCCACCCCGGGAAACGCTCGCCGAAACTCCCGCAACCGCCGGCCGTTCAGCAACACCGGCTGCTCCCAGCCGATCACCTCTCCAACCGCATTCGCCGCCGGCTCCCGAATCGCGTCGTCCCCCGAACCCTCCCGCCGCACCCGCCCGTACAGATCCCAAACCGCAATCCCCCGCTCCCGCACCTGCTCCACCCGCTCCACATAAGGCGCCCGCGCGTCCTCAATCACCCCGCAATGCGCCATCACCCGCCAAAACCAGTTCTGCGGATGCGCGTAATACTCCCCCGTCTCCAGCGAGCGCACACTCGGAAACGAACCCAGAATCAGAGCCCGAATCTCCCCCTCAGGCAAAATCGGCGCCAACCCCTGCAAGGCGTCCCCTCTCCCCCCGCACTGCGGGGGGAGAGGGGACGAAGGGACAGAGGGGGGTCCCACCTCCCTACTTCGCCGGAAACACCGGAGGCCCGCCCACAATCCCCGCCTCCTCCAACTCCTGCAAGTCCCCCGCCGACAGGCCCAGGTCGTCCGACAGAATCTCGCTCGTGTGCTCCCCCAACAGCGGCGCCCGCACCAGCGGCACATCGCTCTTCGACATCCGCGGCGCCCAGCCCAGCAGCCGAATCGGCCCGTGCGCCGGATGGTCGAGGTCGTGCACGAAGCCGCGCTCCTCGAAATGCGGGTTGTGGAACAGGTCGTACGTGTCCAGCACCGCCGAACACGGCACCCCCGCCGCGCCCAGATACTCCATCACCTCCCACTTCGTCCGCTCCAGCGTCCACTTCGAGATCTCCGCGTACAACTCCTTCCCGTTCTCATTCCGCTTCCACATGTCCTCGAAACGAGGATCGACCAGCAGCTCCGGCCGGTCAATCGCCGCGCACAACGTGTCCCACATCCGCGACGTCACCACCATGATGTACACCCAGTCGTTGTTCCCGCCCCGAGCCTCGCTCTCCGGTGTCGACTTGCACGGATACAGATCCGTCGGCGCCCCCGCCGAGTTCCCCCGCCGCGGCGCGACCTTCTCGCCCCAGTCCGCATAGGCGATCCGAGTGCGCATGAAATACGTCATCGCCTCCTGCATCGTGATCTCGATGAACTGCCCTTCACCTGTGCGCTGTTTCTGCACATACGCCGCCGTAATCGCCAGCGCCAGCTCAACCCCGGTGCCAGAGTCGCCGACCGTCGAACCGGGCAGCATCGGCGGCCCCTCCTGCTCGCCCGTCACCGAAAACGCTCCCGCCGCCGCCTGCGCGATCATGTCGAAGCACTTGTACTCCGCCCACGGCCCCGACAGCCCGAACCCCTTCAGCCGCCCGTAGATGATCGAAGGGTTGATCTCCTTCATCACCTCATAGGTCAGGTTCAGCCGCTCCATCACCCCGGGCCCGTAGTTCTCCACGAACACGTCGTAGTGAGGCAGCATCTCCAACAGCAATTCGCGCCCCTTGGCGTCCTGAAGGTTGATCGTGACCGAGCGCTTGTTGGAGTTCCAGTTGATGAAGTAGGGCGAGTTGAGCGTCCCGGTGCGAACCCCGCGCCCGGGATCGCCGACGCCGGGCTGCTCCACCTTGACCACGTCCGCCCCCAGCCAGGCCAACGCCTGAGTGGCGGAAGTGCCCGCCTCGTACTGGGTCATGTCCAACACGCGCATTCCATCAAGAGCCGGCATGGTGATGTCCTCCCGCCGCCCGCGACAGCGGGCGGTCTTGCCCACCATGATAGGGAACGCGCAACCGCCCGCTGCAGCTGGGGCGCGCAGCGCGGAACGGGCGCCTCTCGCTGCTTCGGTCAGACTCCCGGTTGACATGTGTGTGTGGGGGGGTACGTTCCCTGCGATCGCCTCAACGGACAAGACGCAACCGGCGATTTTGGATTGGATGCTCCAGTGAGCAAACGAAACTATTGGCAGCGGATGCGCCGTAGCAGGATGTCGAGGCGGTCGCTCTTGCGGGCCTCGGCGCGAGCCGGCGTCGGCGCGAGCGGTTTGGCATTGGTCGGCTGCGGCGACGATGACGACGACGCACAGCCATCGGCAGCGCAGGCTCAGGAACAGCAGCAACAGCAGCAACAGGCGATGCAGCAGGAGCAGGTCCAACAGCAACAGCAGCAGGCAATGCAACAGCAGGCCGATCAGCAGCAGACCACGCAGCAGCAAGCCGAACAGCAGGTCGAGGGGGCGGCGCAGCAGGAGCAGCAGGCCCAGATCGTGACGCCGGGCGAGAGCGAGGAATGGTCGGAGCCCTGGCCGCTGGACGAGGTCGATCTGGACGCGACGATCACTGTGGTGGTCCCCTCCGACGCTGGGGGGCTGGACCAGATGCGGACCGGCAGCAACGCGAACCTGTACTCGCACGGCGCCGTGTTCAGCGCGGCCATGGAATGGGATCCCGCTGAAGGCGCGGCGATCGCAAATCTGGCCGCGCCGGAGTGGATCGATCCTGTCACGGTTCGGGCGTCGGTGGTGCCGGCGCAGTTCCACGACGGCTCGATCCTCACCGCCCACGACTTGGTGTTCAGCTACGAACGCATGGCCGGGCAGGCCGCCTACCACCAGGGCGGCGCGACGACCGATCACCCCGGCGGCTGGACCCCCGGGAATGTCGGCCGCAGCTCCGCGAACTGGGTCCGCAACGAGGCGGTGGACGACCGTACCTGGTCGTTCGAGTTGCCGGCGCCCGATGCGGGCTTCTTCGTCGTCAACCTGACCGGGACCGGCGAGGTGGTGATCATGTCGCAAGCGGACACGGAGGCGCGCGGCGACCTCGCGATGGACACCTCGCCGATGGGCACCGGCCCGTTCCGCTTCGTCAGCCACGAAGACGACACGGACTTCGTCTACGAGCGCTTCGAGGACCACTTCCTCCCGGCCGACCATCCCGTCGTGGTGCCGCGCTATGCCCACCACAAGCATCAGCGGGTCGTGGTGCGGCCCGAGATCCAGTCGCGGCTGGCCGGCATCGAGGCCGGGGAGATTGACGTGGTGCCGGGGCTGGGCCCCAACAACGTGGAGCCATACCTGGACGACCCCGACTTCACCGTGCAGTTCCAACCCGCCGTTGGCCAGACCGTCCAGGTGATCTATCCCAACCTGTACCCCGAGACGATGCCGGACGGTAGCCCGAACCCGTTCCTGGACTTCCGCGTGCGCCAGGCCGCGAACCACGCGATCAACCGCCAAGCCTTAATCGACAACCTTCTGCTCGGCCAGGGGCACTATTCACTGTTCACGTTCAGCGGCGTGTACGGCTTCCCGACCGCGGAGCAGAGGCAGGCAGTCCAATACGACTACGACCCTGAGCTGGCGCGGCAGCTGATGGCGGAGGCTGGTTACGCGGACGGGTTCGAGGTCCCGCTGTACTACACGACCGACTGGGGCGGCGCGTTCATGTCGGATATGGCTCTGGCCGTGGCGCAGGACCTGGCTGCGGTCGGTATCCGCACGCAGCCAGAGGTGGCGCTCGTCTCCGACTACTTCTCCGACGCCTACGTGGTCGGGGGGCCCAACCGCCCCGTGGGCCTCTATTGGATGTGGGCCAACGTCGTCCGCGACATCGGATCGATGTGGGATTGCTGCGCCGGGCCCGAGTCCTACTTCACGAAGCTCAACGGCGAGGGGGTGCAGGATCCGGCCCTGCACGAGCTGTACCTCGCGCAGCGGACTGAGCTCGATTCCACGCGGCGCCAGGAGATGATCGCGGAGCTGATGCTGGAACACGCCCGTCAAGCGTGGTTCATTTTCCTCGTCGAGGCCCCGGACGCGGTGCTGACCCGGGCGGACGTCAACTGGCCGAAGGGAGGACGCACCGGCTTCATGTGGGGGGGCAACGCCTACGGCATCCAGCGGCGCAAGGCCACCTGAGGCCGCGCCGCTCGGCGCACTTGCCGCCTGTAGGGTCGGCGGAGCTCCGGCGCGCGATCCGCAAGGGACCTGATGGAGTTCTGGAACTACTTCGCCCTCCGCCTGATCCAGGCGTTGTTCGTCGTCCTCATCGTCGCGACGACCGTCTTCTTTGTCTCGCGCCTTGCGGGCAATCCCGAGTCGACCCTGCTCTCGCCCGAGCAGCGGCGTCCGGAAGAAGTCGAACGCCTGAGGAAGAATCTGGGCTTGGACAAACCGCTGATCGTTCAGTACGGCACGTTCCTGGGCAACCTGGCGCAAGGCGACTTCGGGACCTCGTGGCGGGGCGGTGGCCAACCGGCGCTCGACGAGATCGGCGACCGGGCGGCGAGCACGCTCAAGCTTGGGGCGGCGGGCGTGGTGTTCGCGCTCGCGCTGGCGCTGCCGCTGGGCATCGTGGCGGCCTTGAGGCGCGGCACGGCGATTGACTGGCTGTCGCGCTTCGTGGCGGTGATCGGGCAGGCCACGCCCAGCTTCTGGCTGGGCCTGATGATGATCTTCTTCTTCGCTGTGCAGCTGGGCTGGTTTCCGACCGGGGGCGATGAACAAGGGTTCCGCTCGTTGATCCTGCCGGCGATCGCACTCGGCCTGTTCGAACTGGTCGCGATCATGCGGCTGACCCGCTCGGGGATGATCGAGGTGATGGACACCGACTTCATCCGCACGGCGCGGGCCAAGGGACTCAGCGAGCGGGTGATCATCGGGCGGCACGCCGTGCGGCACGCGCTGCTGCCGGTCGTGACGATGCTGGGACTCTCGCTGGGCCGGTTGATCGGCGGCTCGGTGATCATCGAGATGGTCTTCGCGTGGCCGGGCATCGGCCGGCTGATCATCGACTCGATCTTCAAGAACGACTTCCCGATGGTGCAGGCCTCGATCATCGTGCTGGCGGCGTCGATCGCGCTGGTCAACCTGCTGGTCGATGTGTCCTACCGGCTGATCGACCCGCGCATCCGGGCGGGGGACGCCTGATGGCGGGCCAGCCGACGGCGGTGCAGCTGGGCCCGGGCCGCGGCGTCCGTTGGCGGCGCTGGCTGGGGCTGTCCGTGCCCGCTCTGATCGCGCTGGCGCTGCTCGTGGCGGGCGTGGGAGCGGATTGGCTGGCGCCGCACGACCCGGAGTTCATCAACCTGGGCGCTCGCTTGCAGCCGCCCGTCTTCGACGGGGGCAGTTGGGACTATGCCCTGGGCACGGACCAGGTCGGGCGGGACATCTTCAGCCGGCTGCTGTACGGCGCGCGCATCTCTCTGATCGTGGTGGGCATCGTGGTGCCGGGCGCGGCGCTGATCGGGACGCTGGTGGGACTGATCTCGGGCTGGGCGGGCGGCCTCATCGGCCAGTTGCTGATGCGCCTGGTGGACGTGCAGCTGGCGATGCCGGCGATCCTCTTCGCGGTGCTGTTGGCGGCACTGGTGGGAGCCAGCCTGCGCAACGTGATCATCATCCTGCTGATCTGGACCTGGCCCTCGTACGCGCGGCTGGTGCGGGCCGACGTGCTGTCCCTCAAGCAGCGCGACTTCGTCACGGCGTCTCGCGCCACCGGAGCGGGCCCCGCCTGGATCTTGCGGAAGCATCTGTTCCCGAACGTCGTCAACAGCATCGTGATCATCATGACGCTGGAGGTCGCACTGGTGATCCTGGCCGAGGCCGCGCTCACCTTCCTCGGCGTGGGCGCGCCGCCGGGCACGGCGTCGTGGGGGGTGATGATCTCGGAGGGCCGCGACTTCATGAGCGTCGCCTGGTGGCCAATCTGGCTGCCCGGCCTGGCCCTGCTGACGATCGCGCTCACCGGCAACCTGATGGGCGACTGGGTCCGCGACGCCCTCGACCCGCGGCTGCGCAACCTGCGCTAGCCGACGGCCCAGCTACGCGCCGTTGCGGCTGCTGACGATGCCCTCAGCCTCGAGCTTGGCGAACTCTTCACCCTCAATGCCGAGATCGTCGCAGAGGACCTCTCGGGTGTGCTCCGCCAGCAGCGGGGCGGCGGTCATGGGCACCTCGCTCTTCGACATCTTCGGCGCCCAACCCAACAAACGAATCGGCCCCCATTCGGGATGGTCGATGTCCTGGATGAACTCGCGCTCCTCGAAATGCGGGTTGTGGAAGAGGTCGTAGGTGCTGTGGGTGGCGGAGCAGGGGACGCCGGCCTCGCCGAGAATCTGCATCGCCTCCCACTTGTCGTATTGCATTGTCCAGGCGCGGATTTCGGCCTTCAGTTCATCGTTGTGCTCGATCCGCGCTTGCTCGTCGCAGAAGCGCGGGTCGACGACCATGTCCGGCCGACCCATCGCCGCGCAGAAGGTGTCCCACATGCGCGTGGTCAGGGCGATGATGTAGAGGTAGTCGTCCGCGCCGTCGGAGCCGGGCAGCGGCTTGCAGGGGTAGAGATCGGTCGGGCCGAACCAACCGTTGCCGCGACGCTCCGCCGCCACGTCGCCCCAACTCTGCGTGCCCGCGACCGGCGTGCGCACGTAGTAGGTCATCGCCTCCTGCATCGAAATCTCGATGTGCTGGCCCTCGCCGGTGCGCAGCTTCTGCACATACGCCGAGGTGATCGCGAAGGCCAACTGCATCCCCGTCCCGCTGTCGCCCACACACGCCCCCGGGCGCATCGGCGGGCCGCCCGCCTCTCCGGTGACGGAGAATGCGCCGGCGGCGTTCTGCGCGACCGGATCGAAGCTCTTGAAGTTGGCGAACGGACCGGAGAGGCCGAAGCCCTTGAGCCGCGCGTAGATGATGCTCGGGTGGACTTCCTTCAGCGCCTCATAGGTCAGGCCCAACTTCTCCATCACGCCCGGCCCGTAGTTCTCGACGAACACGTCGTAGTGCGGCAGCATCTCGAAGAGCAGCGCCTTGCCGCGCTCGTCGCGCAGGTTGATCGTGACCGAGCGCTTGTTGGCGTTCCAGTTGATGAAGTAGTGCGAGTCGATCGCGTCGCCGCTGCCGACGCCGCGGCCGGGGTCGCCGACGCCGGGCTGCTCGATCTTGACCACATCCGCGCCGTGCCAGGCCAGGGCCTGGGTGCAGGACGTGCCCGCTTCGTATTGGGTCATGTCGAGGACTCGGAGTCCGTCGAGTGCTGGCATGGTGGTGTCCTCCTACCGGCGCGGTCGCGGTGAAAATCCTCACCATCATAGGGAAGCCCAGTGTGGATTGAGGCCGCGTGCGGCCCTGATTGGCCGCCTCACGTCGAGAGCGGGGCGGCGAATGAGGTTTCGGGGCATGTTCATGGTCGATGGCGTTGGCGGTGATCGGGTGTTCAGGTGTTCAGGGCAGATTTTTTTCTGAGGGCGACGGATCCGGATTCTCAGCAATTGACGGGAGATCGTGCGTTCAGGCGTTCAGCTTTTTTCAGGTTCGGGTATTCGGATTGGGACGAGTCCCGACGGAGGAGATTGGTGGCGTGCGGAGAATATCTGAAACAGGGGCGGGATGCGGTCTGGGACATGGCGGTCGCCTCCTGGGAAGGTAAGTGTATATGTTCTGATACTACCTCGCTTCCGGATTCCGGGGCGATGGCGATGTGTCGGCGTGAACAGATCCTAGTCGCGGGCGCGAACCGCGCTCACGACACCCTCCGCCTGGAGTTTGGCGAAGTCCTCCGACTCGATCCCCAGATCGTCGCAGAGCACCTCGGCGGTGTGCTGACCGAGCAACGGGGCCGCCTTCATCGGCACCTCCGACGCGGATAGCCGCGGCGCCCAACCGAGTTGGCGGATTGGACCCCATTCCGGGTGATCGAGCTGCTGAATGAACTCGCGCGCTTCGAGATGCGGATTGTGGAAGAGGTCGTAGGTGTCGTGCGTGGCGGAACAGGGCACGCCGGCCTTGGCCAGGATGTCCATCGCCTCCCACTTGCTGTGCTGGAGCGTCCAGGTGCGGATCTCCTCCTGGAGTTCCGCTTGATGCTCAACCCTGCCTGCGTCTTCGGCGAAGCGTGGGTCGACAGTCAATTCAGGTCGATCCATCGCCGTACACAGCGTGTCCCACATCCGGGAGGTTGTGAGGATGATGTAGACGTAGTCGTTCGCACCGTCCGAGCCCGGCAACGGCTTGCAAGGGTAGAGATCTGAGGCGCTGAATCCGAAGCCGTTGCCGTTGCGCGGCACGACACTTTCGCCCCACCCCTCGGTCTGGGAAACGTAGGTGCGCATGTAGTAGGTCATCGCCTCCTGC
Source organism: Dehalococcoidia bacterium (assembly GCA_963555985.3). GTDB lineage: Bacteria > Chloroflexota > Dehalococcoidia > Bin125 > Bin125. Next base: position 2,079,656 of record OY820591.1, on the reverse strand, counting down.
ATCGAGATCTCGATCTGCTGTCCCTCGCCGGTGCGCAGTTTTTGGATGTAGGCGGCGGCGATGGCAAACGCAAGCTGCATCCCCGTGCCCGAGTCGCCGACTGCCGCTTTCGGCATCATCGGTGGACCGTCGGCTTCGCCCGTGGTCGAGAATGCGCCGGCGGCGTTCTGCGCGATCGGATCGAAACACTTGAACTCGGAGTATGGCCCGGAGAGACCGAAACCCTTGAGCCGCGCGTAGATGATGCTCGGGTGAACCGCCTTGAGCACGTCGTAGGTGAGGCCGAGCCGTTCCATCACGCCGGGACCGTAGTTCTCGACGAAGATGTCGTAGTGGGGAGCCATTTCGAGCAGCAAGCCGCGACCCCGCTCGGAGCGCAGGTCGATGGCGACCGAGCGTTTGTTGGAGTTCCAAGCGATGAAGTAGGGCGAGTCCAGTTGGTCGTCGCGCGCCCCGCGGCCGGGGTCGCCCTGGCCGGGCTGTTCGATCTTGACCACGTCCGCGCCCAGCCAGGCCAGCGCCTGCGTGCAGGACGTGCCCGCTTCGTACTGGGTCATGTCGAGGACGCGAAGTCCGTCAAGTGCGGGCATGGTGGTGTCCTTCGTTGGGCGCGGTGTTTGGTGCAAGGTAGCGAACGGGAGGCACGGGCGGCCGTCCCCGCCATCAGGGGGAGCGAGATTCCCAGGCAAGCTGGGAATGCCTGCGGTCAGGCCTGAGCTACTCGTCGTATTGGTCGCCCAATGCGATTCGCTCCGCCAAACGGCCCAGAGTGTCTTTGGCGGCTCGAGGATCGGCCCGGGCCGTCTGCAAGTCCAGGACGCGCGGTTCGGCGAGCAGAATCGTCGGCGATCCGATGAATCTGGCAGGTGTGGTGTGATTGTGGACCATCTGCAACGCGGCTGTGACCAAGTATCCCTGCGCCTCAGGGGCGGCGCTGACGTGGAAGGAGATATGCCTGCTTCGCTTCTCGGCCGGAATCTTGGTCACATCGAGACTGCCGCCGACGGCTGTGAGCTGTACGGTCTGTTCCAACTGATCGGCCGTTCCCAGGATCGCATACAGCGCCGCAGTCAGGGTGTTGGAGTTCAAGCCGACTAGCGCGACCAGAGGCGCGTTGTCGGCGTCAAGCAGCCGTTCCTCGATTGACGCCTGTATCGCAGCCGGATCGCCGCCTTCAGGCAACCGAATGTTGATCACGTCGCCGCCCGTGTAGGTTGCGGCCAGGGCCTCGCACCGAGTGATCAGACCGACGTTGTTCTCCTCGTGCAACAGGCAGCCGATTGCCCCGGAAATGCCTTTGCTATTGAAGACTTCTCCGACCAGACGGCCTGCGGCCTGGTCGTCGAGTGCGATGTGCAGCTCAGAACCGACCGAGGCGGCGTATTCCGCGCCTGAGTTGAAGGTGATGATCCTTGCTCCGGCTGCCTTCGCCGCAAGCAGTGCATCCCGCACTGCATCCGGATCCGCAAGGGTCGAAGCGATCACGGATGCGCCGTCGGCGCTGCACTGCTCGATCTGCGATGCCTGTTGCGCTCCGTCCTGCGACTGCCGAAATCGGACGTTGAGCCCCGAGTCGATCGACGCCTGTCTGGACCAACCCTTGACCACTCGCCAGAAGAAGTCGTCGGTTGCGCCGTGCGCGACGATGCAGAGCAATGAGCTGCCGTCGGCATCGGCAGCGCTGATCGGGACGCCGGAACTGACGCGCCAGACGCCGGGCTCGACATCGGCGGGCAGGAAGCGGGCCTCAGGTAGTTGGCGCGCGCCCCAGGCGGCGTCGGCGACGCGTTGCTGGACGGCGACTTCGACGCGCCCGTCGTCGAGGCTGCGGGTGGCGACGCGGACCTCGGCGGCGCTGTCGTGCGAGTCGGCGTTGGCGTCGGAGAAGGCGAAGTGGTAGGCGACCATGCCCACGGCGAAGGCGGCAATCAGCGAGAGCGCTGTCACAATCGAGGGCGACGGAAGAGTTATGGATATTTTGTGCAAAATTGACTCCTTTTGGGACATCTCTGTTGAGCGGATCATAGCAGGCGGTTGGCGCGGGCGAGCTCGTACCATGCGATCTAGTCCAATCAGAGCGCTGGAGCGCAGAGATGGAGTCGAACCCCATGACCACCGCAGCTGCCGTCGGCGTCGCCCCCGACGCCCCGCCCGAACCCGACCGCTACGACTGGCCCGCCATCGTGGAGGGGTTGCAGCGCTATCTGCGCCTGACCGCGACGCCGGTCGGGATGAAGATGTTCGAGACCATTGAGGAGATGCAGGAAGTTGAGCGCATCCGCCGCCCGCGTTTCAAGCACGCCCTGGATCAGTTGGTGGCTCAGGCGCGCTGGCTCAACTTCACGCTCGGCGTGACCATGGACGACCTGATCGGGGCGCAGTGCGGCGCGCCGGTCGGTCTGCATCCGAACGAGGACGACGGCGAGTGGCGGCTGCGCACGACGATGACCAACGTCTGGTTCGAGACCGACGAGGACTCGATCCTGCATCAGCAGGCGATGGACGTCCTGCCCTACGGTCGCTACGCCGCGCTGGCGCTCTCGCCGATCGCGACGGGGCGGCTGGATCCACCCGACGTGGTACTGCTCTACGCGACGCCGGGGCAGATGATCATCCTGATCAACGGCTTGCAGTACTCGGGCTTCAAGAAGTTCGAGTTCGCCTCGGTGGGCGAGTCGGCCTGCGCCGATAGCTGGGGCCGGGCGCTGCGCACGGGCGAGCCGTCGCTCTCAATCCCCTGCTTCGCCGAACGACGCTTCGGCGGCGTCCAGGACGACGAGCTGCTGATGGCGATCCCGCCGCGTTATCTGCCCAAGCTGATCGACGGCCTGGCCGCGCTCTCACGCAACGGTCTGCGCTATCCGATCGCGCCGCTGGGGATTCAGGCGGATCCGTCGGAGTCGCTGGCGAGGTCGTATCAGGACCGGTTCTAGCGGGTGGAGTTGCTGTTTCGCTCGCGGGCGCTCAGGTTGCTGCATGAACAGCGTGACTTCAGCCGCGTAGATCCGCGATACGCGAAGAAGCTTGCCGCAATCCTCGCGCGAATGAGCCGAGCCAAGCGCCTTGAGGATTTGCGGGTGTCGGGCTATCGGCTGCACCAGTTGTCTGGCGACCGCGCCGGATGGTGGTCAATCCGAGTGAGCGCGAACTGGCGGATCATCTTCCGCGTTGAAGGCGATATCCTCTACGACATCGACTACGTGGACTACCACGGACGATGAGGGCGGTGAGGCTTGCCATGACCCTGCGCTATCCCCCGCATCCAGGCGGCACAGTGCTGGAGTTCTGTCTGCCGGGTACCGGCATGTCGATCGAGAGGGCGGCCGAACATCTTGGCGTGGAAGCCAACGCGCTCGCCGACATCTGCTACGAGCGCGCTCCAATCACCGCCGAATGGGCGGTGCGGTTGGCGAAGGCGTTCGGCAGTTCCCCGGAAGTCTGGCTCGGGATGCAGATGGACCACGATCTCGCGCTGGCGCAGGACGAGTTCGGCGCGCTGGAGATCTCGCGCGTGCCGGAGTTGTCGGACGAAGAACTGGACGCCCTCGAGCTTGGCGACCTGCCGGAGACGGCGGATGTTGTGGACTAAGGGAGCCGATTTCCACCGAATCTCGCGCCTCCTCTGTAAACCCCTTGTTGACATCCCCGCTCGCGCGTGGCTAAGATTGCTTCTTGCACCCCCGGATCAGCCGTCCCCGCCGACGCGGGGCGACCGACCTCGGGATGCGCCTTGACAAGGGACAGATGGAGAGATGCGTCCACAGCACCCCTCGCGACGGCTGCGACCGTTTGTTGGGGGGCTGCGGGAGACGTCTCGCGGAGGCCGGGTCGAGGCCGGCGGCGCTTGCGCCCGCCGGGTTGGGCTGGCCGATGTGAGGCGCGTGTGTGGTTCTGAACATGCGATCCTGCGCTGGAACAGCGCGGTTGCGGGAGCCGATTGCAAACGGCGCCTGCGAACGGCGTAGCGCAGGTCAAGTGACTACGGCGCACGGTGGATGCCTTGGCACTTCGAGCCGAAGAAGGGCGTGGTATGACTGCGATAAGCCAGGGGGAGCCGTCAAGCAGGCTGATCCCTGGATTCCCGAATGGGGCAACCCGGCGACGGTGATGCGTCGTCACCCCAGGCTGAACACATAGGCCTGGCGGGGGTAAGCGGGGGAACTGAAACATCTCAGTACCCCGAGGAAAAGAAACCATTCCGGTAGTAGCGGCGAGCGAACCCGGAGCAGCCCAAACCGATCGAGCCTAATGGGGTACCGCCCTCTGTTGGGTCGGTGTTGGAGGGCGTTGCGTCCGTTTCCGGTACGAAACGGCAGCAGTTACAAACTGCGCGGGTAGGCAAAGGTCCCTGGAATGGGCCGCCAAAGACGGTGAGAGCCCGGTAGCCGACACCCGACGCAGCTGCTGGCAGCGTCCCTGAGTACCACGCGGCACGGTGAAAGCGCGTGGGAAGCTGGGGAGCCCACTCCCCAAGGCTAAATACTCGAAGTGACCGATAGCGGACCAGTACCGTGAGGGAAAGGTGAAAAGTCCCCCGTTGAGGGGAGTGAAAGAGTTCCTGAAACCGTGTGCTTTCAAGCAGTGAGAGGCGGGCGACCGCTGATCGCGTGCCTATTGAAGAATGAACCGGTGAGTTACGCTTTGCGGCGAGGTTAAGGCGTTCAGCGCCGCAGCCGCAGCGAAAGCGAGTCTGAACAGGGCGAAGCGAGTCGCAAGGCGTAGACCCGAAACCAGGTGAGCTACCCATGGGCAGGGTGAAGCGGGAGTAAAGCCCCGTGGAGGCCCGAACCTTCTTCAGTTGCAAATGGATTGGATGACCTGTGGGTAGAGGTGAAATGCCAAGCGAACCTGGCGATAGCTGGTTCTCCCCGAAATGCCTTTAGGGGCAGCGTCGCCGGCAACGACCGTGGAGGTAGGGCTCTGACTGGGTACGGGGGCGAACAGCCTACCAACCCCTATCAAACCGCGAATGCCACGGCCGAGTCCGACGGCAGTGAGACTGTGGGGGATAAGCTTCATGGTCGAAAGGGAAACAGCCCAGACCGCCGGCTAAGGTCCCGAAATTTCCGCTCAGTGGGAAAGGAAGTCCGATCGCGCAGACAACCAGGAGGTTGGCTTAGAAGCAGCCATCCTTGAAAGAGTGCGTAATAGCTCACTGGTCGAGTGATCGGGCGCCGACAATTCAACGGGGCTCAAGCGGAATACCGAAGCCGCGGAATCGGCGCAAGCCGATTGGTAGGGGAGCGTTCCGTTCAGCAGCGAAGCCGGACCCGCGAGGGCCGGTGGAGCGGACGGAAGTGAGAATGCCGGTATGAGTAGCGAAAGGCGTGTGAGAACCACGCCCACCGAATACCTCAGGTTTCCTACGGCAGGGCAATCCGCGTAGGGTTAGGCGGGCCTAAGCCGAGGCCGAAAGGCGTAGGCGATGGACAGACGGTTCATATTCCGTCCCCGCTGGGTGTGTGCCTGAGCGGCAGGGGCGACCCGGATTGATAGCGCGAGCGGGCCTATTGGACATGGTCCGTCGTGCCTCGTAAGCGTCGGGCGGGGCTCAAAGACCGCCCGGTTAAGCTGAGGAGGCCACGGAAGCGGCGACGTCAGTCAAAGCGACTCGTGTGAAAGCTCCGGCCAGAAAACCCTCGGCCGCGAATGCGCCCAGCGCCCGTACCGCACACCGACACAGGTAGGTGAGGGTAAGTACCTCCAGGTGGACGAGTGATTCCTCGCTAAGGAACTCGGCAAAATGGTTCCGTAACTTCGGGAGAAGGAACGCCTCGCGGGCTGACCTCGACTCGCTCGAGCGCCGGCCCGGAGGCCGCAGAGAGCAGGCCCAGGCGACTGTTTAACAAAAACACAGGTCTCTGCGAACGCGAAAGCGGACGTATAGGGGCTGACGCCTGCCCAGTGCTGGAAGGTTAAGGGGAGGGCTTCACGGCCCAATCCGAAGCCCCAGTGAACGGCGGCCGTAACTATAACGGTCCTAAGGTAGCGAAATTCCTTGTCGGGTAAGTTCCGACCCGCACGAATGGCGTAACGATCTGGGCACTGTCTCGGCGAGGAGCTCGGCGAAATTGAAGTGGCCGTGAAGATGCGGCCTCCCCGCAGATGGACAAAAAGACCCCGTGGAGCTTTACTACAGCTTGACATTGGAGGTCGCCTTACGATGCGCAGGATAGGTGGGAGCCGGCGAAATCGGGCTTGCGGGCTCGGTGGAGGCAACCTTGGAATACCACCCTTCGTATGGTGTCCTTCTAACGCGCGAGCAAGCGCGCGGACCGTGTCTGGTGGGTAGTTTGACTGGGGCGGTCGCCTCCCAAACTGTAACGGAGGCGCGCAATGGTTCCCTTAGGGTGGATGGAAATCACCTGTCACGTGCATTGGCATAAGGGAGCTTGACTGCGAGACTGACACGTCGAGCAGGGACGAAAGTCGGCCAAAGTGATCCTACGGTTCCGAGTGGTAGGGCCGTGGCTTATCGGATATAAGTTACCCCGGGGATAACAGGCTTATCTTGCCCGAGAGTTCACATCGCCGGCAAGGTTTGGCACCTCGATGTCGGCTCGTCGCATCCTGGGGCTGGAGTCGGTCCCAAGGGTTGGGCTGTTCGCCCATTAAAGCGGCACGCGAGCTGGGTTCAGAACGTCGTGAGACAGTTCGGTCTCTATCCTCTGCGGGCGTTGGAGCGTTGCGGGGAACTGCCCCTAGTACGAGAGGACCGGGGTGGACGGACCGCTGGTGTATCAGTTGGGGGGCCTACCCCCACCGCTGGGTAGCCATGTCCGGACAGGAGAAGCGCTGAAAGCATCTAAGCGCGAAACCAACCTCAAGATGAGCGCTCCCGCCGCCAACGAGCGGATAAGGCCACGGGAAGACGACCCGTTTGATAGGCGACAGGTGGAAGCCCGGTAACGGGTGCAGCTGAGTCGTACTAATGGCCGAACGGCTTGACCTGCTCTACGCCCTTCGCAGCGCCAACCGGCTGCTGCCAACCGCGCAGAGCAGCATCGCAAGTCAACCGCACACGCGCATCTCTCCAATATCTGTCCCCGACGGTGCGGGATGGAGCAGCGGTAGCTCGTCAGGCTCATAACCTGAAGGTCGTGGGTTCGAATCCCACTCCCGCTACCAGACGCGAACCGAGGGCCGGCCGATCAGCCGGCCTTCGCCGTCTCCGCTCCGCGCCACTCGCTATGCGAGCGGCGCGCCCAACTCCCGGTCAGTCGCCGCAAACACGAGCTGATCCCCGGCCCGGAGCTGCTGATCGAGGACGGGATTGAGCTGTACTTCGTCTCCCCGCACGAGCGCGAGCAATCGTCTCGGTGTGGCCTGTGCGACGGCGTGGGCCAGCGGCTGCGCGATCCAGCGCGCGGGCGGCGCGAAAATCCCGATCCCGTAGGCGGAGGTGAGCGGCAGAAAGTCGATCGCCGCAGCGACCTGAATCATGTGCGCGAACCGCTCCGCCCCGTCCCGCTCAGGCCGCATCACGCGACTGGCGCCAATCAACTGAAGGATGCGCGCGTGACGGTCGGAGCGCGCCTTCGCGTAGATCGCGCCTACCTTGAGCTGTTGCAGATTCATCGTCGCCAGTACCGATGCTTCGAGATCGGCAGTGGCGACCACGGCCACGTCGACATCCGCCAGTGAGAGCGCATCAAGCGCGTCGAGGTCGGTGATATCGGCGATCCGCGCGTCCGTCACCTTCTCGCTGAGATCGTTGACGCTGCCTTCATCCATATCAATCGCGAGCACGTCATGCCCCTGGTCGTACAGCGTTTCCGCGAGATGAGCGCCGAAGCGCCCCAGACCCAGCACGGCGACTTGCATGATCCACAGCTCCTCTCCGCGAATCCCCGCGCCTTAGCCGATCCGCACGGCCGCAGTCGGATAGCGGAAGCGCTCGCGCGGACGATCGGGAATCAGCCCTGTAATCACAAGCGGCCCCAACCGTCCCACGAACATCATCACGATCAGGATATTCGCGCCGGCCGTGGACGCGCTCGCGGCGATGTTCTGCGTCCAGCCCACGTTGGCCAGAGCGGACATCACATCGAACGCGGCCGGGAGCACTTGCAAGTCCTGTTCGACCGCCATGAACAGCACGAGCCCGGAGGCGTATCCGCCCAAGGCGATGAAGACCAGCGCGTTCGCGCGAAGCACGACCGCAGCCGGAATCTCGCGCCCGAACGCGATCACGCGCGGGCGTCCAATCAGCGCCGAGAACACGCCGAAGGCGACGACCATGAACGAACCGATCTTGATCCCCGAAGCGGTGGAGGTGGACGCGCCCCCGATGAACATGAAAATCAGCATCGCCACCGAACTGGTCTCGTTGGCCTCGTCGATCGGCACGCTGGTCATGCCGGTGGTGCGGTTGACCGAGAGGAAGAACGAGTTGGCCACGCGCGAACCGACGCTCTGCCCGCCCAGCAGCCCGTTCCACTCCGACGCGAGAAAGAGCGCCATCCCAAGTACGAGCAGAATGGCCATCCCCGTCCCCACGATCTTCGTATCGAGGCTCCAGCGCCGCCGGCCGCGCCGAAGATCGAACACGGTGAGGAAAGAGAGCGAACCAAGAAAGGCGGAAACGCCCATCACCAACACCGGCCAGGCGTCATGCGCCTGAGCGGTGAAACTTTGGCCGCCGCCCATCAGATCGAAGCCGGCATTGTTGAAGGCGGAGACGGCGGAGTACAGCGCGAGCCAAGTCGCGCGGGCAAGGCCGACCCCGCCCGGCTGCTCAAGCAGGAACCAAGGCAGCAGCGCCAGGAAGGTCGTGAACTCGACCGCGATGGTGTAGATCATCACCCGTCGCAGCAATTGCGGCGCGCCCGAGCGCTCCGTCCCGGCGCCCATCAACTCAATCCCCAGGAACCGTCGCCCCCGCATCCCCAGCCGCTGTCCCGCCAGGAGAATCAGCACTCCTGCGTACATCGTCACGCCCAAGCCGCCGATCTGGAACAGTGCCAGCGTGATCAACTCGCCCCAGCCCGAATAGGAATCGGCCGTATCGAAGCGCGTGAGTCCCGTAACCGAGACCGCTGAGACGGCTGTGAAGAGCGTGTCGAAAAAGGGAAGCGACTCGCCGCTGCTGGAGGCGAAGGGCAGATGCAGCAATGCGCCGCCCGCGAGCATGATCGCAGCGAAGATCGCCGGAACCATCCAAAGCCGGGGCGAGAAGCGGATCCGCCGCGGCGTGCGCGCACGCACTACCTCGGTCTCAAGCCGTGCGCGGCGCAGAATCACATCGCCCGGCCGCCTGCGATACGACGAAGGCCGTTGGCTCATGCACTCGTCCTCTGGGCGAGTGTATGCCTGTTGGCGAATCTGGTGAGCCAACTCCGTAGAGCTCGCTCAAGCCCTGCTAGGCTCCCATTCGCCCCGCCGTCTACGCGCTTCGAGCTTCTTCATGCCCGCTCGCGACCCGCTCCGCCTGCTCGTGATCTGCACCGGCAACCGCGCCCGCTCCCAGATGACCGAAGGTTGGATTCGCGCGCTGGGAGATGGACGCGCCGCAGTCTCCAGCGCCGGTACCCAACCGAAGGGCGTCCATCCCATCACTATCCAAGTCATGTCCGAAGTCGGCATCGACCTCTCCGCCCACACCTCCGACCACGCCGACCGCTACCTCAACGACGAATTCGACCTCGTCCTCACCGTCTGCGACGCGGCCCGCGAGACCTGCCCCGTCTTCCCGGGCGCGCGGCGGACGCTGCATCACTCGTTCGAGGACCCGAACGATCCCGATCTGAGCGAGCAGGAACTGACCGCCGTATTCCGTCGAATCCGCGACGAGATCGGCGAATTCGCGCGCAGGCTGCTGAAGGCCGAACTGGGCTAGCCTGCGACAAACCCACCCGAACGACGGAGGACGCGGCGATGGCAATTGCGGCTGAAATTCGGCAGGCGATGGAGGACAGCTCCTGGATTCGGCGCATGTTCGAACTCGGCATCCAACTCCGCCAGGAGCGCGGCGCCGAAAACGTCTTCGATCTCTCGCTCGGTAATCCCATCGCCGAACCGCCCGCGCAGTTTTTCGACGAACTCCGCCGCTTCGCTCAGACCGACGCGCCCGGCGCGCACCGCTACATGCCCAACGCCGGCTACGTCGAAACCCGCCAGGCCGTCGCCGACGCGCTCTCCGACGAGACCGGTCTCGCCTACGACGCAAATCACGTTGTCATGACCGTCGGAGCCGCCGCCGCGCTCAACGTCGTCGTCCACTCGCTCTGCGACCGCGACGACGAAGTCATCATCCTCACGCCCTACTTCGCCGAGTACCTCTTCTACGCCGCCAACCACGGCGCAAGGCCGGTCGTGGTCGGCTGCGACAGCGACTTCATCCCCAATCTCGAGGAACTGGCGACCAAGCTCTCGCCGCGCACCAAGATGGTGATCGTCAACTCGCCCAACAACCCCTCCGGCGCGATGTATCCGGCCTCGTTCATCGAATCGCTGGCGGAGTTGCTGCGCCGCAAGAGCGATGAGTTCGGCACCGAAATCTTCCTCGTCAGCGACGAGCCCTACCGCAAGATCCTCTTCGACGAGCACACCTACGCCTTCCCCCAACTCGCCTACGAGCGCACAATCACCGTCACCTCGCACGCGAAAGACCTGGCCTTGCCCGGCGACCGCATCGGCTACATCGCCCTGCATCCCGACTACGAAGACGGCGGCCTGCTGATGGACGCGCTGATCTTCTGCAACCGCGTGCTCGGCTTCGTCAACGCCCCCGCGATCATGCAGCATCTCGTCCGCAACCTCCAGACCGTCACGATTGACACCCTCGACTATCAGCAGAAGCGCGACTACCTCTACGACGTGCTCACGAGCGCCGGCTACCGCGTGCGCAAGCCGGAGGGCGCGTTCTACATGTTCCCGCAGTCGCCGGTCGCCGACGAGATGGAGTTGGTCGCTGCGCTCCAGCGGCAAGGCGTCCTGGTCGTGCCCGGACGCGGTTTCGGAATGCCCGGCTACTTCCGCATCTCCTACTGCGTTGAACAGCGTGAGCTCGAAGGCGCCGCCCCTGGATTCGCCGCCGCAATGGCGGAATTGAGCGCCAACTAAGTATCAGCCCGCCGCCGCGGCGACACCGGCTCCCGCCCGCGCGGTGTAGGCTGGGTCGCAGTGGGCCCCATCGTCTAGAGGCCTAGGACGCCAGCCTTTCAAGCTGGTAGCACGGGTTCGAATCCCGTTGGGGCCACCATCTTCACGACCATCTGATACTGAACGACCAACTGATCGCCTGGTCTTGGCGAGTCTGCTATGCGAGCGGGGTTGCGTCCAAGAATCGGTCGAGCACATTCCGCGTGATACGCGAGATGTTGTTGTCGTGATTGTTGTGGAAGAGGGCGGAACTCCAGCCGATGGAGCCGGTGGAGAACACGGCCCCGCCGCGCGGCGTCTCGAAAAACACCACGTCGGCGTGCACCTGGGGATCGTCCTGTCCGCCGATGGCGAGCAGCATGTGACCGATGTCCTCGTTGACACGGATGTAAGCGTCGGTGTGCTGCTCGGAGGTGGCGACGGTGAGGGCGTGGGGCGGCGTTCCGTAGGCGCGGCTGGCGGAGTCCAGTTCGAGCCCGGCGGCGCCGTTGCCGATTAAGCCGAAGTCGCCGATGATCTCGCCCTCGACGCCCTCGAAGATGAAGGCGGCGCGGGGATCGTGGCCGTCCGAGGTGCGGCGGAAGTAGGAGGAGTGGTCGAAGCCCTGGGCGATGAAGCCATTGCCCACAAGCGACTGCGGCGTGCGTCCGGCACGCCACCAGAGCCCGCCGTACTCGCCGCTGAAGGCCATGTAGTACTCGCCCGGCTCACTGGCCCAGGAGCGGGAGCCGTCCTCGGTCCGGCGCATCTCCATGGCGCCGGGCTTGTCGTCGCGGTAGGCGACGCGCCAGTAGAAGCCGTTGCCGCCCATGTACATCAGCCGGCCGCCGCGCTGGGTGAAGGCGTGAACCGCATCCCACATGTTGGTGGAGTAGTACTCGGGGTGGCTGCAAGTCATCACGCAGGAATAGCGCTCGAGCAGTGAGACGCCGTCCTGGTGCATGTCTTCGTCGGTGATCACGTCGAAGGGGATGTCTTGCGCTTCGAGCCATTCGACGAGGTGCATGTCGGCGCTCAGCTGCCAGAGCCAATGATGGGTCGGACGGATGTTGATCAGCGGGCGCAGGCGCGAGGAGTAACAGACGCCGGTGCCGTCGTTGTGGTTGTCGTACATGGAGTTGCCGTACTCGGGGTGGCGGTTGAGGTAGCGGTCCTCCGGCCCGATCTCGGCGAGGCGGTTGGTGTGCAGCTCGCCCCCGGCCTCCACGGTGCCGCGCGAGTTGCCGTAAGCCATGTAGCTGGCCGTGGGGATCAGCAGGGCGAGCGAAGCGGTGGCGCGGTCGCGGGGCGGGCGCACGATGAAGGTGATGTGATCTTCCTGGTCGCCGGCCACAAGGCGGGCGGCGTAGAGGCCGCTCGGCGTATCGGCGGGGACTTCCAGCTCGAAGTCGGCGTCCCATTCGCAGTCGTAGAGCGAGTCGTCGACGAAGTGGATCGCGGCGTACTGATCCGGCGCGTGGTTAAAGTTCAGTTCCTCGCCAGTCCAGGTGGAGCCGCGTACGGCGCGAATCGGGAGGTTGATCAGTTCGCCGTGGGCGCGGTTGGGGGAGATGTCAAGGATGTCGTCCGTCTCGATCGCGCGGGCGAAGTCCCAGGCGGCGCAGATGTCGGGGCGCAGGTCAAGGGGAACCGCGCCCGTGCGGAGGGCCTCGATTTCACTGCGCTCCAGGACGCGGGAGGCGACGACCGGACGCTCGATGCGACCGTTGAAGATCATCTCTCCGATCGGTTTCCCGCGGGCCTCTTCGCGGCTGGCGGCCGCGATCAGGAGCGGCGCGTCGCAGGCGACGACAGCGGCCCCCTCGCTCACATGTCTGGCCTCGCCGCTCGACGTGTCCCGGGCGTAGGAGTCCAGCAACTGTTGCCGCAGCTGAACGTCGCCGCTGGCGGCGTCGTACGTGGCGCTGACCAGGTACCACTCGCGGGCGACGAAGGGCTGCCCGAGGGCAAATTCTTGCAGCCCCCCAGCGCCGTCTCCAAGTTGCAGGACGAGGCCGTCGGCGGGATCAGTCCAGAGGGCGAAGCCGCGACCGGCGGCGACGTCGATCTTGGAGATCAGGCACGCGCGACGGAGGCTGGGCAGGGTGGGAAAGATGGCGGCCTGGAGGGAGAGGTCGCTGAGGCCGTCAAAGGCGGGGCCGTGAGGGACGATGGCGTAGGAGCCGCAGTAGGTCTCTTGCGTTCGGCCGGGGTACTCGCCGCTGATGGGCGTTGGCAAGAGTTCATCGCGGTAGCCGGGGCCGCCGGGCTGGCGGTCGCCGGAGATGAGGCGGACGATGTCGGCCTGGTAGCGATCGACGCCCGGCTCGCAGCTGACCATGAAGCGGATGCGTTCGCCGGGAGCGACGCTGATCTCGTCGCTGTAGCCCGCGATCTTCTTTTCGAGCATGAATCGCTCCCTCGGGGATGGATTAGTCGAGTAGGAGTGGGGTACCGGTGATCAGTTCCCAGCGCAGTTTGAACACCGCGCGCTCCGCGTCTTCGATAGACGTAAACACCTGGTCTTCGAGGAGGGTGAGATCCACGCCGCGCTGACCGGAGAGTTGCGCGAGCCCCCACTCTTTGTAGGGGACGCGGGTGACGAGGACGTAGCGTCCGGTCGCTTCGGTGTCGCGCATACGGGTGACGATGCGCTGGAGCGCGGCGCTGTGAGGGCCCAGGGGGTTGGCCATGAACTCCCGGGCGAGATCGGTACGGCTTGGATCGATCGGATATTGAGACGGCATCCACACCCCCGCAGGTTCGGTAGCTCAGGCTAGGCCGGGCGCGGAAACGTTGCAAGCAGTGAGCGCGCGACGCCCGATCGTGGATGACCCTGGCCGAGCAGCGGTGGCGGGCTTGGTACGATTTGCAACACCGGTAGATGCGGGACGCCCCCGCAAGCGATCTCAGACGCCACCAGGAGAACTCACCATGGCCATCCCTGAACTCGAAATTGAGGCGTACCTTGACGCCGAACACCTTGCCGGGCTGCAACAGTTCCCGGGCCTAGGCGATCTGGAAGCCATGCTCAGCACGCCCGAGTCCGCCGCCGAGCTGCGCGGCATGCTCGACGGCGTGCTGCCGGCGGCGGCGCTGCCCGAGGGCGTTGTGACCGAGGATCGCATGGCCCCCGGACCCGACGGCGCGCCCGAGGTGATGGTCCGGCTCTACCGTCCCACGTCGCTGCCGGATAGCGCTCCGGCGCTGTACTGGATCCACGGAGGCGGGATGGTGCTCGGCAGCGTCGCCATGAACGACCCGTACTGCGCCGGGATCGCCGCCGAGTTGAACGTGATGGTCGCGTCGGTCGAGTACCGGCTCGCGCCCGAGCATCCGTTCCCGGCGCCGATTGAGGACTGCTACGCCGGGCTGCGCTGGTTCGCTTCGGCCGCCGACGAGCTTGGCGTCGACCGCGGCCGGATCGCGATCGGCGGCGGCAGCGCCGGCGGCGGACTCGCAGCAGGTCTGGCACTGGTCGCCCGCGACCGCGGCGAGGTCGATGTCTGCTTCCAGCTGCTGGTCTTTCCGATGCTGGACGATCGCAACATCACCCGCAGCAGCCATGCGATCCTCGACCCGCGAGTCTGGAACCGCGCTTCCAACCTCGCCGGCTGGAATGCGTACCTGTCGGGTAACGCCGGCGGCGAGGATGTCTCGCCCTACGCGGCGCCGGCCCGCGCCACCGATCTCGCCGGACTACCGCCGGCCTACATCAACGTCGGCACGCTCGATCTCTTCGTCGACGAGAGCGTCGCCTACACGCAGGGCCTGCTGGAGGCCGATGTGCCGGTGGAGCTGCACATCTATCCAGGCGCATTTCATGGCTCGAATGCGCTGGTACCGGACTCAGAGATCTCCCGGCGTTGGCAGCGCGACGAAATGTCCGCCCTCGACCGGGCGCTGAACGGCTGAACGGATCGCGCTAGGCAGCATTGGCAGGGCGCGGCTTCGGCGCTCGGCAACGGAAACGGACCTCATGGATTGCGGAACCTTCCTGCTGCTCCAGTCGCCAGGCGGTCAGGACCATGCCGAGGTGTTCGCGCGGGCGACCGAGATGGCCCAGAGCGCCGACCGGCTGGGCTTCGACAGCATCTGGTGCGCCGAGCATCACTTCTCGACCTACGGCTACCTCTCGCGTCCGCTGATGTTTGCGATGCACCTCGCGGCTCACACGGAGCGGATCCGGGTCGGCTCCGCCGTCGTGGTGCTGCCGCTGCACCACCCCCTGGTGGTTGCAGAAGAGATCGCCACCGCCGACGTGCTCAGCGGCGGCCGGCTTGATGTCGGGCTGGGTCGCGGCTATCAGCGCTATGAGTTCGACCGGCTTGGTCACACGCTCGACGAGAGCCGGGAACGCTTTGACGAGTCCGTCGACATCCTGCTTAAGGCATTCGCGGGCAAGCCATTCTCACACGAGGGCAAGTACTATTGCTTCGACGAGACCAGCATCTTTCCGATGCCCGTGCAGAAGCCGCATCCGCCGTTCTGGGTGGTTGGACAGAGCCACGAGTCGATCGCGGCCACCGCAGAGCGAGGCTTCAACCTGGTCTCCGGCGGATTCGGCATCCCGATCGAGCGGCTAGCCGAGTTCCGCCAAACCTTCGATCAGGCGATTCCGGATCCCGCGCGGCGCGAATCAGTTCGGGTCAGCACTCAGCGCCCCGTCTACGTCACGCACAATGAATCGGAGTTGCCGGCGATCGTCGAGCAGGCCCGCTGGAACATGCGCGTGACCCTAAGCCTCCGCCAGGGTCTGGCGCGTGTCGACCACGGTCGGGCAGTCGCGATCCCGTTGGACACGGAACCAACGGCGGAGGATCTGCTCGACCGCTACTTCGTGATGGGTACGCCCGATACCTGCATCGCCAAGATCAAGCAGCTCCGCGAAGTCATGGGCACCGACCACTTCAACGCGAACTTCTGGTTCGGCGACCTCTCGCAAGAGCAGGTGCTGGGATCGATGCAGCTGTTCGCGGAAGAGGTCTTGCCAGTGATGAAGTCGGGAGAGCTCTAGGCACCGCCGGTTACATCGATCGTGACGCCGGTGACGAAGTCCGCGTGCGACGACGCCAGAAAGCAGACGACATTGGCCTGGTCGATTGGTTCGGCGAGCCGGCCCAGCGGGGTTGAGGCGACGGCTTGTTCTCGCAGTTCTGCGGGCCGGGTCTCCCAGTGGCGGCGGATGCGTTCGGTGAGGGTGGCTGAGGGTGCGATTGCGTTGACGTTGATGCCTGCGGGACCGACCTCCAACGCGAGTTTGGTCGTGAAGGCGATGATCCCGCCCTTGGCCGCCGCGTAGGCCGAGGAGCTACTGGCGCTCTTACCCCGGCCGGCGATCGAGGCGAAGTTGACAATCTTGCCGCTGCCCTGCCGGGTCATATGCGGAATTGTGGCGTGGCAAAAGAGGAACGTGCCGCTGAGGTTGAAGTCGAGCACTTGCTGCCACTCCTCCATCGTCAGTTCGTCGGCACGCGCGGCTGAGTTGGCGATGATCGTCGAGCCGCCGACGCCGTTGATCAGGATGTCGATCCTACCGAAGCGGTCGATCACGTCGGCGACGACGGCGTCGACTTCCTCCTGCCGGAGCGCATTGGCGGGATAGGCGTGATGCGAGCCGCCGCCGGCCTGGGCGAAGGCCTCCATCGCGCTGTCAAGCAGCTCCCGGTCGTAGTCGACGGCGGCGATCCTTCCGCCTTCGGCGGCGATGATCTCGGCGCTGACGCGGCAGATGCCGTTGGCGGCTCCGCTGATCAACGCCACCTTGTCTTCGAAGCGGGCAAACGAAGCTTCGGTCATGTTGCCTTCCTTCATAGTCTCCCCTTGGGAGATGCAGGGCGCAGGCTAGGCGTGCGCACTGAGCTTGTTTACGGCAGGGTGCGCCTGCTAGCCTCCACATCACAACACTCGTCCAGGTGCCCGTCCCGGGAGAATAGGGAAGTCGGTGCAATTCCGACGCGGTAGCGCCACTGTGAGCGGGAGACGGAGCTGAGGCCCACTGTCGGATCGCCGATGGGAAGGGCTCGGCACAGCACTCCGCCCGCGAGCCAGGAGACCTGCCTGGACGATGAGGTGACAACTCTCCGCTTCAGAGAGGTCCCTCGATCTCCGGGCAGCCGTCCGGGCAGGTCGAATTCCACGCCTCCAGCGGAGCAATGTTGGAGGCGTTTCGTTTGCGCGTCACGGGAATCTCCAAGCTGCACGGCTACCGCCGGATGGGCGTCTCCGCCCGTCTGACGATCGGCGCCTCGATCCTGCTGGCGCTAGTGCTGCTGGTCGGCCTGATCTCGCTCAGCCTCGGCCCGGTTGATATTCCCGTCAGCCATGTCGCCTGGATCGTGCTTTCCTCGATTGGGTTCGACGTACCCGAGTTCGGGCGCACCGAGCAGCTCGTGATCGACCAGATCCGGCTGCCCCGGATCATCGTCGGCGCGGTGGTGGGGATGGCGCTCGGCGTAGCCGGCGCGACGATGCAGGGACTGTTCCGCAATCCGATGGCCGATCCGGGCATCATCGGCGTCTCCGCCGGCGGCGCCTTGGGCGCAGTGGTCGCTATTGCGACGGGTATGGCTGGATTGTTCTTCCTGGCGCTGCCGGCCTTCGCCTTTGCCGGCGCGATGGCGGCGGCGTTTCTGGTCTACGGCATCGCCGTGGTCGGCGGACACTTCTCGATGGCGACGCTCCTGCTCGCCGGAGTCGCGGTCAACGCCTTTTTGGGCGCGGTCATCTCCGCGATCATCATCGTCCTGCCCGACAACGACGCCCTGCGCGAGATCCTGTTCTGGCTGGCCGGCGGACTCGACGCCCGCTCCTGGGAGCACGTGCGGATTGCCGGCCCGCTGATCCTGGGCAGCACTCTCCTGCTCCTGCTGATGGCGCGCGATCTCAACCTGCTCATGCTCGGCGATGACGAAGCGCGTTCGATGGGCGTCCGCACCGGTTTCACGCGCATCGTCCTCTTGGCCGCTTCCGCGCTGGCGACGGGCGCCGCTGTCGCGGTCAGCGGCACGATCGCCTTCGTCGGCCTCGTGATTCCGCACATTCTCCGGCTCATGCTGGGGCCGGACAACCGCGTCCTGATCCCGATGAGCGCGCTCGGCGGCGCAGCCTTCGTGATCCTGGCCGACACCGTCGCCCGCACGATCATCCAACCGGCCGAGTTCCGCGTCGGCATTCTGACCGCCTTCGTGGGAGCGCCGTTTTTCATCCTCCTGCTGATTAGGAACAAACGACAGGTCTACTCGCTCTGACGAGGCGGCCATCGAGAGGAGTCGGCGTGTCGATGCCACAGGTTCGCGTGATTCTCTTACCACTGGTGCTGTTCTTGGGCGTCGCGCTTGCGGCCTGCTCATCCGACGAACCGCCCCAGGCCGAGCCGTCCGCTCAAGCCACCGCAGCAGCCCAGGCGGAGCAACCGCAAGAGCAGCAGGCGCAACCACAAGCTCAGGCTCCCTCGGAACAGCCCGCCCAACAGTCGGTTGAGACTGTTCAGCAAGAGGCAGAGGAGCAGACGGAAGCACAGTCCGAGCCCGCAGCGTCCGCCGAGGAGACAACTGAAAGCCAAGCTGAACAAGTTCAAGCCCAGCCGCAGCAACAGACCGAACAGCAGACCGAACAGCAAACGGTCGCCCAAGCGGAAGAGCCGAGCGACGAAGCTCTCTCGTTCGAGGGCGTGCCCGGCATTGTTGATCCAAGCAACCACGGCTGGCCGCGCGAGGTTGAGGGACTGGGTGGAGTTGTCAGCATTCCGGCCAAGCCGCTGCGGATCGTCACCGCCTCGATCGGCCACGATGAGGTTGTGCTCGCACTCGTGCCCAGCGAGCGCCTCGTCGCCGTCGGCGCGGTTTCCAAAGACGCCACCTACTCCAACATTGCCGAGCTCGTGCTCGACAAGCCGGAGGTATCCCGCGATCCGGAAACGATCATCGTCGCCGAACCCGACATCGTCGTGACCAGTCCCTGGTACCCGGTTGAGGGCATTGACGCCCTCCAGCGCGCCGGCATTCTGGTCATTCAGACCGCACTGGAGCTTGACCCGCAGGCGCAGATCAACAACGTTCTGCTGATTGGCTACATGCTCGGTGAGGAGGAACGCGCCATTGCCTTCGCCGGCGAGGTGCAGGCGCGCTACCAGGCGGTGTTGGACATCACCGCCGGCAAGTCGAATCGGCCGAGCGTGCTGTCGTTGACTCAATATGGCGACTCCATCTGGACCGCCGGGGTCGGCTCTACCCAGGGCGAGCTGATTGAGGCTGCCGGCGGCCTTAACGCCGCCGCAGAGGTGGAGGGCAATCAGACGATCAGCCTGGAGTCGGTGATCGCCATGTCGCCGGATGTGATCTTCATCCCCCAACCGGCGGCCTTCGGCGCGGAGGAGTTTCGGCAGAGCCTGTTCGAGAACGAAGCGCTGGCGGAAGTGCCGGCGATCCGGAACGAGGCGGTCTACATCGTCGACAGCAAGCTCTTCACCACGCTCTCGCACTGGAACATTCGCGGCGCGGAGGAGCTCGCGCGAATCCTCTGGCCGGATGACTTCACCGACCCACCCGCCGCCTCCTTTAGCTTGCCCGAGTAGGACATGGTCACCCGCAATCACAAACCCGCAGTCGAGGCGCAGGCGCTCTCCTTCAGCGTCGAAGCGAAACGGCTGCTGGATCGGGTCGATCTGCGCGCGGAACACGGACAGTTCGTTGGCTTGATTGGCCCCAACGGGGCGGGCAAGTCGACCCTGCTGCGCGCGCTCTCCAATGTCCTCGGCTACCAGGAGGGCGCAGTCTCGCTGCATGGAGCGGAGCTCAAGTCGCTTCGCGCCCGCGAGGTCGCCGAAATCCTCGCGCTCGTTCCACAGATCGCTCCCTATACGCAGGGCTTCACCGCGTTCGAGTTGGTGCTGATGGGACGCTACCCGCATCTGGGGCGGTTTCAGGTGGAGGGCAAGGAAGACGCTCGCATCAGCCGCGACGCGATGCGCTTGACCGAGACCGAAGCGTTTGCCGACAGAACGCTCGACACCTTGTCCGGCGGCGAACGCCAGCGTGTCTTCCTCGCCCGCGCCATCGCCCAGCAGCCCAGCATCCTCCTGCTCGACGAGCCGACCGCCAACCTGGACATCCTCCACCAACTCAAGATTCTCAGCCTGGTACGAGATCTGGTTGACGATGGGCTCACTGCCATCGCCGCTATCCACGACCTCAATCTGGCCGCCAGATACTGCGATCGTCTGGTCTTGCTCAGCGAAGGGCGGGTGCTCACCGAAGGCCCGCCGCAGGATGTGCTCACGCCAGAGACGATTGAGTCCGCCTTCGCGGTCAAGGCCGCCTGCTACCGCGATCCGATCTCCGGAGCGCTGGCAATCAGCCTGATCGCGCCCGCGTCGGAGACAGAGCCGGAACCCGGTCGGCTGCCCGAGCTGATGCCCGCCGCTGCGAGCGAAACGGCCGCTGCCGGAGTCGAGGCAAGCAGCGCCGCCCACTAACGCGGGGGGTGGTGTGGGAGATCGGTGAAGTTTGGTGAGAGGACTGCGGCGTTCTCACCCCCTCTGCACCTACGGGGCATCTCCCCCTCAAGGAGACCTTTGCGTAAATCAAAGATCGTCATACCCGCGCTTGCCGCGGAGCCTGTCTCCGTCCTGTGGGATATCTCGCCGTGATCTGCACCATCGTCGCTCACGCAGCGAGATTGCCGCGTCGGAGCGCGGCAATGACGGGACAAAATCGACTTATGCGCAGGTCTCTACAAGAGGGAGGAGAGAGTCGGGTGGCGCTTAGGTTGCGCCGGGCGACCAGCCGTAAATCTCTTGCAGCGTGCCGCCCATCAGCGCGGCACGTTCGACCTCCGAGAGCCGCTCGGTCACACGAAACGCCTCAACGCCTTGCTCGTAAGTCAACAGATTCACCGCCCGCGTCCAGTCGGTGCCCCACATACAGCGCTCGAACCCGAACGCCTCGAACAGCCGCTCCAGCGGCTCCCAGATGTCGGAATAAGGGAACGGTTCGTGCGAGAGCGTGCAGGCCCCGGAAATCTTGATCGCTACATGCTCAAACTGCGCCAGCGAGGCCACGTTTTCGAGGTCGGCCCAGGGCTGCGCCGGCGCGGGCGGATCAAACGGCTGCGCCAAGCCGACATGATCGATCACCAACTGCGTGTTGGGATGCCGCCGCGCGAACTCGCGAAAGAGCGGAATCTTGCCGGAGCAGAGGACATTGACCGGTACGCCGGCCTGCGCGCCCGCCTCCAGAATGCGGTCGACGCCCGGATCATCGGCGCTCAAATCCTCGAAGCTGAGCATCACCCGCGCGCCGACCGCGCCCGGCTGCGCCGTCCACTCCGCGACTTCGTCGGCGACCGAGGCCGACTGCGGATCGAACGGCTTGACCAGTCCGAAGCGATCGGGGTGTTTCGCGTGTACCGACAGCACGTAGGTGGGGTCGTAGCCGTAGATCGTGAAGGGCGAGATGAGGATGGCGCCATCGACGCCGACGGCGTCCATCGCCTCCACCATGTCGTCGCCGGTGACCTCGTCGGGTCCGGTCAGGAATGAACGCCAGGGGTTCTCCGGACTATTGCGCTCGTAGGCGTGCACTTGGCAGTCGATGGTTGGGGTGGTTGTGGGCATGGTTCCTGAGCCTTGGTTGGCGGCAACTTCGCGCCGTCGGTCGGGCGCGATCACTGAAAGTCTAGAAAACGCGCGCCAGCCCGCCTGCGGGCACTAGAGCGGAGGCGGTTGGTAGGCTCCGAATCGGCGAGCACAAGGGGGACGACCATGACCTATACCGCGATCCAGTTCGAGATCCAGGGACCCGTTGCGACGATCACGATGGACCGGCCGGAGAAACGCAACGCGCTCAACCACGACCTGCTTGGCGACCTGCTCGATGCGCTCAACCTGGTCGCGGAGGATGACAGTCTGAAGGTGGCGATCTTGCGAGCGAACGGTCCAGCGTTTAGCGCGGGCTACGACATCGACGGCAGCCCGTACATCAATCCGCCCGAGGGTGAGAGTGACTGGAACATCGTCAGCGGGCACAAGCACCAGCGGATCATGCGCGGGATCTACGAGGCGATCTGGGACAACCCGAAGGTGATCATCGCGCAGATCCACGGGCACGCGCTCGCGGGCGGGATGTACATCTCGATGCTCTGTGATCTCGTAGTGGCGGCGGACGATGCCAAGATTGGCGAGCCGTTCATGCGCATGGGCGGTGCGAGTTCGATCCCATTCTGGAGTTATCTCGTGGGTCCACGGCGGGCCAACGACATGCTGTTTACCGGGCGGGTGCTGTCGGGCAAGGAGGCGGAGGAGTGGGGTCTGGTCACGCGCAGCGTGCCAGCCGACGAACTCGACGAGACCGTTCGCGCGATGGCTGAGAGTGTCGCGGAGGCGCCGCTGGCGAGTCTGTTGACCAAGAAGGAGATGTGGCACACGCAGGCGGACATGCTCGGCTGGGGGGCGCAGTTCCGCTACACGACGAGTCTCAACTCATGGCTGCGCATGGCTCCGCCGCCGGCGGACAGCCGAGGCTCGATGCGCGACTTCATGAACGAACGCAAGGCGCAGCAGGCGCGCGGTGAAGCGACGGACTACTAGCCGCGTGCGGCGAGGGAATCAGAGCTCCGGGTGGCGCATGAAGTCGGTCGCTTGCTCATAGGCGTACCCCGCGCGGCAGAGCGCCGCCTCGCTGCCCAGCGGACCGACCAGCTGCAAGGCAATCGGCAGGCCTTGTTCGCTCCAACCGTTGGGCAGGGTCAGCGAGGGCGCGCGATTCATGTCCCAAGGCGCGGTGTACTGCAAGCGCACCGGATCGAAGTCGCCCGGCGTGTCGTCGTACATCATGTCCTCGGTCACCCGATGCGGCAGGCCTCCCTGGGCCGGACAAGCGAGCATATCGATGCCCTCGAAGGCGCGTGCGAGCAGGCCACGTAGCTCTTCGCGGCGAATGCAGGCGGCGGCGTACTCGACTGCGCTCACCGACGCGCCCCGCTCCAGCCAGGCTCCGAACCAGGCTCCGTAGTCGTCGGCTCGGCTGGGGTAATGCTCCAGATGCGCAAAGAGCGCCTCAAC
Source organism: Dehalococcoidia bacterium (assembly GCA_963555985.3). GTDB lineage: Bacteria > Chloroflexota > Dehalococcoidia > Bin125 > Bin125. The sequence continues at coordinate 2,056,513 of OY820591.1, read as the reverse complement.
CGAGCAGAGCGTGGGCCAATCCGCCATGTAGGGACGAACATCGGGCAGCTCGACCTCGACGATCTCCGCGCCTAACGCCGCCAGCGTCTCGACCGATGCGGCGACCGCCTCCGCGACCGGCGGAATCACATCCTCCGACGCGTAGCGCTGGTCGTATCCGATCCGCAGGCTGGCGACGCCGGTGTCGATCCCGTCGAGCATGGCCGGGGCTGGCTCGGGCAAGGTCGTTGGATCGTTGGGATCGTCGCCCGCCATCGCCTCAAGCACGACCGCGCAATCCCAAGTCGAGCGGCACATCGGACCAACGTGGTCGAGCGACTGCGCGAGGTCGAGCACGCCGTAGCGGCTGACACGTCCCCATGTGGGTTTGAGTCCGACGATTCCACACGACGCGGAGGGCGATCGAATCGAGCCGCCGGTATCGCTACCCAAAGACGCATAACAAAGCCCCGCCGCCGTCGCCACGCCTGAGCCGCTCGAAGACACGCCCGTCCAGCGATCAGCCGCCCAAGGATTGACGGGCACCTGCCGTGCGCGGTTGTAGCCGGCCATCGCGCCCTCGGTCAGATTGAGCTTGCCCAGCAGTACCGCACCGGCTTCGCGCAGGCGGGTGACGACAGTCGAATCGAACTCCGGCACGAAGTCTTCCAGCACCTTCGTCCCGCCCATCGTCCGTGTCCCGGTCGTGTAGCAGAGGTCTTTGACCGCAATCGGAATCCCGTGCAGCGGCCCCCGATAGTCGCCGGCCGCGATCTCTTCCTGCGCGCGCCGCGCCTCAGCCAGCGCCGATTCTGCCATCACGGTCGCGTAGCTCTTCAAGCGTCCGTCCGCAGCGGCAATCCGGGCCAGCTGCGCCTCGGTCAGCTCTACTGGCGACAATTCGCCGGCTGCCACTTGCGGTGCGAGTTCCTCGATCGTGGCAAAGGCCAATTCATTGGCGTCCATGATCGTCTCTCCTTCGACTGCGTGCCGCTGTTCTCTTCCAGCGACATGATGAAGCATTGACCGCGCAGGTACACAATCCTCCCAAGAACCATCCGGAACTCGGCATAGTCTGCATCGGGAAGTTCGCCGGAACGTGGAGCGGATAGACTGCCGCCGACAGCGATCTTGCAGCCGGCAAAGGCACCCGCCATGACCAAACTCTCCGAAGATCCCAGAATCGACCCGCGGATCAAGGCCGTGTTCGGCGGCTTCGAGTCGGTTGGCTCGCTCGATGCGGCCAGCCGCGAGGAGGTGATCGAACGCGCCAACTCGCCCGAAGCGCGCGCGCAGATCGAGGGCTTGACCGCATTTCTGGCGATGTGCGACACCGAAGAGGTCGCGCCCTCTGATGGGCTCACGATCACGACTGAAGAGTTCACCTCCGAACCCGACGGGAACACGATCAAGATCCAGTACATCCGCCCCGAGTCGGATGGGCCGCTGCCCTGCGTCTACTACATCCACGGCGGCGGCATGGCGCAGATGTCGGCCTACGATCCGAACTACAAGGCTTGGGGCCGGATCATTGCGCAGAACGGCGTAGCGGTGGCGATGGTGGACTTCCGCAACTGCGTCGTCGCTTCCTCCGCGCCCGAAGTCGTGCCCTACCCGGGCGGCCTAAACGACTGCGTTTCGGGCGTGAAGTGGGTTGCTGCAAACGCCGATGCGCTGGGGATCGATGCGTCGCGGATCATCATTGCGGGCGAGAGCGGCGGTGGAAACCTAACCCTCGCCACCGGCATGAAGCTCTTGCGCGACGGCGACATCGGCGTTGTCCAGGGTCTCTACGCGCTCTGCCCCTACATCGCCGGCAGCTGGCCCCGCGACGATCTGCCCTCCTCGACCGAGAACAACGGCATCCTGCTCGACCTGCACCACAACACGGGCGCGATGGGTTACGGCTGGGACGCCTTTGAAGCCGAAGACCCGCTCGCCTGGCCGCTCTTCGCTTCGGGCGAGGATGTGATTGGGCTGCCCCCGACCACGATCTCGGTGAACGAGTGTGATCCGCTCCGCGATGAGGGCATCGCCTTCTACCGCCTGCTGCTCGATTCCGGCGTACCCGCGCGTTGCCGCCAGGTGATGGGCACGATCCACGGGACGGAAGTCTTCCCGTTGGTCTGTACTGATGTCTCCAGAGATACGGCCCGTGATCTGGCGGCCATGTGTCAGGGCGGATGAGAACACCATGCCACGCAAGCACAGCCGCGACGAGGACGAAACTGGCGCTGCCATCTGGCAAGCGGAAATCGAGCAGATCGACCGTCGCCGCGAGCTGGCGCGCGAAATGGGCGGCCCCGATCGGGTCCAGGAGCAGCACGACCGCGGCAATCTGACCGTGCGCGAGCGGATCGATCTGCTCACCGACGAGGGTTCGTTCCGCGAACGCGGCGTGCTCGCCGGTGCCGGCTACTACGACGACGATGGCGAGTTGGTCGGCTTTCACCCCTCCGGCACGGTGATCGGCACTGCCAAGATCGACGGACGCCCCGTTGCGGTCTCGGGCGGAGACTTCACCGCCCGTCCCCGCAGCGGCTCCCTCGCCGAGCGCGAGAAGGGCGGCAAGATCCGAGTCCACAGCGGCGGCGACAAGTCAGGCCAGATCGAGGCGATCGCGCAGGAACTGAAGGTTCCGATGATCCGCCTGATCGACGGCTTCGGCGCGGACATCCGCGCCACCGCCGAGATGGGTCGCACCTACCTGCCCGAGTTGTACTGGCCCCAGCGCTGGGGCAAGCTGCTGGCCGAAGTGCCGGTCGTGTCCGCCGCGCTGGGATCAGTGGCGGGGTTGCCGGCGGCGGAAGTGCCGGCCTCCCACTTTTCGGTGATGGTGCGCGGTAGCTCCCAGGTCTTCGCCGGCGGACCGCCGCTCGTCGCCCGATCGATGGGCGAGAAGCTGACCAAAGAAGAACTGGGCGGCTACGAGGTTCACGCTCGCAACAGCGGCGTCGTCGATAACGACGCCGCCGACGAAGCCGACGCACTCCGACAGATCCGCCGCTTCCTCTCCTACCTGCCCAGTAATGTTCACCAGTTGCCGCCGGTGATCGAGTGCGAGGATCCGATCGATCGCCGCGAAGAGCAGTTGGCCTCGATCATCCCGCGTTACCGCAACCGCGGCTACAACACCCGCCGCATGGTCGAACTGGTCGTCGATCAGGGCTCATTCTTCGAAATGGCCCGCTACTACGGACGCTCCCAGGTCACCGCCTTCGCCCGCATCGGCGGTATGCCCATCGGCGTGCTCGCCAATGATCCGATGCACTACGGCGGCGCGATGGGCGCCAAGGAGGCGCGCAAGTTCGAGAAGTTCGTCGACCTCTGCGACGTCTTCCATCTGCCGATCGTCAACTTTGCCGATCAACCCGGATTCCTGATCGGACGTCCCGGAGAATCGGCCGGCACCCTGCGGGCGGGCGTCCGCGCCGCCGCCGCGATCAACGACTCGCAAGTGCCCTGGGCGACTGTGGTCGTGCGTCGGCTCTACGGTGTCGCGGGCGGCGCGCACCAGGACTTCAGCCGCTTCTGCTACCGCTTCGCCTGGCCCTCGGGCGAATGGGGGTCGCTCCCAATCGAGGGAGGCGTAGCGGCTGCTTACCGCCGCGAAATCGAAGCCGCGGACGACCCGATTGCCCATCGCAACGCAATCGAAGAGCGCCTGATCGCCTTGCGAGACCCGTTTGCCGCCGCCGAAGCCTTCGCAGTCGAAGACATCGTCGATCCACGAGCCACCCGCCCAATGCTGGCCGAGTGGCTCCAGTTGGCCTACGAGACCCAGTTGCCGAGCCAGCTGGGAATCAGAGTCCGCTACGGAATGCGCCCGTGAGGACTACTCGTCGTCGGGGCGGATGAGGGTGGCGGTTCCTTTGATGTAGCTCAGTTCGAAGTCGCCAGGTCGGATGGCGTCACGACCGAAGATGGAGGGAATTTCCCAGTTGCCGCTGATCGACGGTTCGCTCGGAGTCGGCTCGGCGATCCAGATGATCTGGCGGAGCAAGATCGGATCGTCGTACTGGTCTTTCAGGATGAGTGTGGCATCGAACGGAAGCGCCCGATAACTGCCGCCGACGCCGTGGATGTCGATTCCTGATCCGTCTTGAGCGAACGGCAACTCAAAGAATCGGTCACTCAGCAGTCGGTAAGCATCCTCTAGCATGAGAGTAGTCGCATCGGATCCCGAGTCAATGAGGAAATCGACATCGAATTCGTCGTCGCCGACGGCGACCCGGCAAGAGACGAATGGTGCCAGATCGTCCAGGATTTGATGTGAGATCAAACGATCTTCCGCCTGCAACCAACCGTTGACGATTCTGGTCACTTGCTGGTTGAGCGATCTGGCTGTCGCGGCATCCAGCGATAGAGCGGCTTTCGCGGAGATGATCGCAGGCTGACGTCCCAGGTCGCCTGATCACAGCCGTGCTGGAGTACCCACAATTCACGTTGGTCGGCTGCGGTTGCGACATTGCCTCCGCCGTAGACGACTATCCACTCGTGCGGATGGTCAGACACCAACTGCTTGTGGTGTGCGTTCCAGAAGGCGCGATTACGCTCCCATTCGCGCCTGGATTGTTCTGACAGTTCACTGGCCTTCCTAGATCGAGATGAATCGTCGGCCAAGGACCACGGTGGTCTAGCGGAAGCGCTGTCTCCGGCGAATGGGCCCAAACGTCTGAGAAATGCGAGAAACTCCTGTGGATCGTCGAACGCCGCTAGGTGTCCACCCTCGTACACCACTGTCCAGTGACGCGGAAAGCGCTCGCGAATGAGTTCTCGATTGGCCGAGCGAACCGCTTCGTTTCTGGAGTGCTCGAACTCGAACTCGGCCCTCGACAGGTCGGGTGCGCGTGGCAGCGCGATGGTTGTGGCAGTCGTCGTCATTCCAGTCTCTCTCGAAGACCATTCTATTCGCTGCGGGCGTTCCTCGCTTGCGATCCGCTACCCTTGTCGCGCATACCAGAGCGTTGGCGAAGGGGAACAATCATGGCTCTCGGCGGATTTGCCGATCGCGTGGCTCGGATCAATCTGAGCGACCGCACGGTCAGCTACGAAGGCATCAACGAAGACGACGCCCGCAAGTACATCGGCGCGCGTGGATTGGGCGTCAAGTACCTGCTGGACAATGGGGCAGACACCGACCCGACCAGCCCCGACAACATGCTGGCCCTGGTCAACGGCCCGCTGACCGGGACCGAGGTCACCATGTCCGGACGCCTGGCGTTCGTCACCAAGTCGCCGTTGACCGGGACGGTCACCGACTCGCACATGGGCGGCTGGTCGGCGGCGCGCTTGCGCTGGGCCGGCTTCGACGCCCTCCTGATCACCGGTAAGGCCGACTCCCCGGTCTACCTCGAAGTCGAGAACGGTGAGGTCGAGATCAAGGACGCCTCCGAGATCTGGGGCAAAGGCATCCACGACACCGTTGCCCATTTCGGCTCCGAGAGCGGCAACAGGTCCGACGTCTCGGTGATGAGCATCGGACAGGCCGGCGAGAACGGCGTGCTCTTCGCCTCCTTCCTCAACGAGGACGACCGCGCCGCTGGACGCGGCGGCACCGGCGCCGTCGCCGGCATGAAGAACCTCAAGTGCGTGGTCGTGCGCGGCACCCGCGCCGGCCGCTGGCGACCGGAACAGGGCGAACCGCGACAGAAATTCCGCGCCGCCCAGGGCCAGCACCTCAAGCTGATCATGGAATCGCCGGTCACTGCCCCGTCCTCGGTCAACGACGACGGCAGCCTCAAGGATGGTTCGGGCGCGCTCTCGGCGTTCGGGACGAACGTCCTGATGAACGCGGTCAACTCGATCGGCGGTCTGGGCACCAAGAACTCGCAGCTCACGCAGACCACTCCCGATGCGGCCAATGCGGTCTCCGGCGAGCGGATGCGCGACGACTTCCTCACCGCCGAGCCGACCTGCCACGCCTGCCCGGTCGCCTGCAAGAAGGAAGTCGAGATCACCGAAGGCCCGCACGCGGGCCTGAAGATGGAGTCGTTCGAGTACGAGCCGGCCTGGTCGCTGGGCGCGAACTGCGGCAACGACGACCCGGCCGTGATCGCCAAGGTGATCGACCAGTGCAACGACTACGGCATGGACGCGATCGAGATCGGCAATGTGATCTCGATGTACATGGAAGCTTCCGAGCGCGGCTATGTCGACACCCCGCTCGACTGGGGCGACGGCGCGGGTATGGTCCGCGTGACCGAAGAGATGGCGATGGGCTCAACCGCCGTCGGCCAGACGCTGGGTCAGGGCACGGCCAAGGCCGCCGTCGCCTGGGGTCACTCCGAGATCGCGATGGCCGTTAAGGGCCAGGCCGTCCCCGCTTACGACCCGCGCGGGATCAAGGGCGAGGGCCTGGGCTACGCGACCTCGAATCGCGGCGCCTGCCACCTGCGCGGCTACACGCCCGCCTCCGAGCTGCTCGGCATCCCCGTCAAGACCGACCCGCTCGACTGGGACGGCAAGGGTCCGCTGCTCAAGATCTTCCAGGACCTGCACGCCTTCTCCGACTCGCTCGACCTCTGCAAGTTCTCCGCCTTCGCGGTCGGCGCGCCCGAATACGCCGCGCTCTACGAGACCGTCGTTGGCCTGCCGATGTCCGAAGAGGACGTGATGGTCGCGGGCGAGCGCATCTACAACCTCGAGCGCCACTTCAACAACCTGGCTGGCTTCGACGGCAGCGACGACTCCCTGCCCGACCGCTTCCTCACCGAACCGGCGACCGGACCGGCGGAAGGCCACATCTGCGAACTCGACCAGATGAAGGAGCAGTACTACGAGGCGCGCGGCTGGGACGACGGCGTCGTCGGCGAAGCCAAGCTGCGCGAACTCGAGATCATCTCCTAACTCCAGCCGGTAAGCAGATGATCATCCGCTTCTACGCCACGCTGCGACCGCTCGTCGGCGGTCGCAGCGTCGATCTGGCCGATCCGCCCGATACCGTCGCCGGCATCCTCGAACGCCTCGCCGCCGAATACGAGGGCCTGCACGACCAACTCTTCGACGAGGACGGTACCGTCCGCCGCTTCGTCGCAATCATGGTCGACGGCCGCGACATCCGCCACATTGAGGGTTTGCAAAGCCGCGTCGCCCCGACCAGCGAGTTGGACATCTTCCCGCCGGTCGCAGGAGGCACGAGTGCTGGTCTCACTGCATAAACGCCTCTCGGCCCTCTGGCAATACGACCTCCCCCGGCAGGAGCTCATCGCGTTCACGCTCGCTGCCATGGATCAACAATTCCTCTCCCCTCCCGCACCATCCCTCATACCCCCGCCCACAGTTCCGTCATACCCGCGCTCCGCCGCGGAGCCTGCCCCTGGCTTGAACAGGGGTATCTCGCCGTGACCAGCACCCAACGCCCAACCCTCTCCAACTACCCCCCGCCCGCCGCTCGCCGCACGATCGCCCGCGCCAGACCCCGAAACATCACCTGGTGGATCGGCCACAACACATACCAATACAACAACCCCAACATCCCCGCCGGATGAAAGTGCGCTCGCAGACGCATCGTCGCCCCGGCCTCAGCGTCAGCTGTCTCCAGCTCCAACACCGCCGAGCCGGGCAACTTCATCTCCGCCACCAGCGTCAGGCGTTGACCGGGTTCAACCCCGACCACGCGCCAGAAATCGAGCGGATCGCCAATCCGCAACTCGGTCGGATGACGCCGCCCGCGCCGCATCCCCACGCCGCCCAACGCTCGATCAATCGCTCCCCGCAAACGCCACAACCAGGTCCAGTAGTACCAGCCGCGCCCGCCGCCAATCGCGCTGAGCTCGCGCCACACCTCGTCGCTCGATGCCGCCGTCTCCATCTCCACAGCCGCTGACTTGTCGTACCAGGACACATCGTGCCGCTCCCGGCGGTACTGAAACGCTCCCTCCGTCCAACGAATCGGCAACCCGCCCGCCGCTTCCGCCGCCAACGCCCGCCGCGCCGCCTCCGCATAGGTCAGTCGCGGCGCATCGATCAGCGCGTCCAGTGCATTCGCGCCGTCCGAGATCAGGTCATGTTTGAGGCCGTCGATCAAAGGCCGCGCCACCCGCGCAGGCACCGCAGTCACCAGATCGAGCCAATACGACGACAGCCGCGGCGTCAGCACCGGCAGCGGCACAATCCGCACCCGCCGCCCCGCCACCTGCCCGAACTGCCGCAGCAACTCGGCATAACTCAGAATCTCCGGCCCCACCGCGTCGAAGGTCTGCGATTCGCCCCCGTCCTCCAAATCAAGCAAATCGGCCAGCAGCGCCAACAGATCATCCAGCGCAATCGGTTGACTGCGCGATCGCACCCAACGCGGCGCAACCATGATCGGCAGGTGGTAGACCAAATCCCGAATCACCTCAAACGCCGCCGAGCCGGGGCCAACCACGATCCCCGCCCGAATCTCCGTCACCGGCGTAGACCCTCCACACAAGACCTCGCCCGTTTCCAGCCGCGATGCAAGATGCGGCGAAGCGCCCGCGCGCGGTTGCAGCCCGCCCAGATAAATGATCCGCCGCACCCCCGCCGCCGCAGCCGCCTCCCGAACGTTCATCGCCGCGCGCCGATCGAGCTCGGCGAAATTCGTCCCCGCCGCCATCGAGTGGATCAGGTAATAGACGACATCGATCTCCCGCAGCGCGTCGTCAAGCGACTCCCGCGCCAGCGCGTCCACGCCGCAAATCTCCACATTCGCCCAACCCCGCGCCGCCAGACTCTCCACTCGCCGCGCCGCCGCCCGCACCCGATGCCCCCGCTGCGCCAGCAGCGGCGCGAGGTGCCCGCCGATGTACCCGCTCGCCCCCAGGATCAAAATCCGTGCCATAGCCTGAGCTTACGTGGCGGCAACCACGCTCGCCGCCCTCACCCCGCCCGACGCAGCCGTATCCGCCCCCGACTGGCAAGTCGTTCGCAGAGCGAATCGCTGCGATCTCATCCGCTGAATGTAAACTGAGACTCACTTCCCATTGCGACTCCAGTTGCCAAATCCGCTCTGTCTGAGTACGTCTGATGGTACGCGCCTAGGTAGCTCAGTCGGTAGAGCGCTGCGCTGAAAACGCTGAGGTCGTCAGTTCGATTCTGACCCTAGGCACCAACGCTTTCCCTGGCATAACGCGAGAGGCGGCTCTGTGAAACAACTAGGCTCAGCAACCTCCAAGAACCTCCTCATCGTAGGCGGCGCTGATGGCATCGGCATCTGGCTCGCCAAGCGCTTCTTTGCTGACACGCCGGAGATCGGACGGATAACACTGGCGGATATCAAGCCGCTACATGCATCTGCCCTCTCGGACGAGTGCAACCCAGGAGCGAGGCACATAGCAGAGCTAGAACAAATCAACAAACCGATCGATGCTGTCCGGCTTGAGAATGGATCTGACGTTGCTGAATGGGCTGCTGTCGAGACCGCCGCTTCTGCACCTGCGCGACAGCTGGATCTTGGCGACTACAATCTGGTGATGTTGGCGGTACCGGAAAATCAGATTGAACACGCTGCTTCTTCGATCCTGCCCCAACTCGGAAACGGCGCGGCGGTCTTCGATGTCGTTTCCACGAAGAGGCGCGCGATCGCTGCCATGCTCAAACATGCGCCTGAAGGAGTTGAAGTATTTGGCACGCACCCACTCTTCGGTCCGGCTGTGCAGGATGTGGTCGGCCAGACCTTCGCCATGATCCCCACCCAGCGTGCGAGCCACGAGTACGACTGGCTGACCGCTCTGCTCCGATCACGCGGCGCTATTCCCGAGGAAATCTCCGCCGAGAAACATGACCGCTACATGCTGCTGGTACAGACCCTTACGCATTACGCCTATCTGGTGTTCGGCAAAACCTTGGCGAGAGCCTTCACTTCAGGAGATACCCTCACCGAATCGTTTCGCCTTGCCACGCCCCCGTACAGCGTCCTGACGGCCTTTACCTCACGCATCATCGGCAGCAATCCGCGTGTCTACGCCCAGATCCAGGGACAGGAAGGCTCGGATGAACTGAGACGTCTGTTTGCTGAGATGGCCCGCGAGCTGGCCGAACGATTTACGCAGGGAGATGAAGAGATCCAAGTCGCCATCAAAGAAATCGTCGATCCCTTCAAAGGCAGTGACATCGTCCGCGCGTACGCGAACTCAGTTGTTCTGACCGATAGTGTCCAGCAAGGCTACCATGACCTGCTCCAGAGAAAGCAGTCAGGTGAGTTGACTATTGTCGAGACGAGCAATCCGTTCTCGTCCAGCGACATTCATTTGCATGTTGGAATCGTCGCCGCAGTGGATCGGCAGCGAGTTGAAATCATCGAGCGGCAGACGATCGCTGAGAATGGCAAGTACTATCTCGCCTACGATGACGAATCAAAGATCGCGCTGAAGAAATTTGGCAAAAGCGCTCGCAAGAAGAAGATCCCCATCGAGCGCTGGAAGATCCAACGGCTCTATACGCCTGACGAAACAAGAAAGTGGCGCGCCGACCATCTCGAACACCATCGGCGAGACATCAGTGCGATCATCGATGGAGACTTGGATGTCGAGGACATCTGCTCGACCCTGATGCGGATCAACGATGCCCTGCTTTCCGCTGAGGTCGATCAGGTTGCGGAGAGCGAGTGGCTTGGACGTTACGGAATCAAGAATGTACTATTCCGCTTCACTATTTTCGGAGATCGAGATCCCCAGGCATGTGTGCAAGATCTGCGCACAAGGCTCGCCGTGTTTGGAATGAGAACTGCGACTGAGAAATGATCAGTTGCCCCCGAGGCCTGAGGCGCGATGCCGGACAGCTTGAGCGTTGAGACTTGCTGCCTGGATACCTGCTGATGTTCCCACTGAGCGCCGGGTTGGCGTCTGTAGCCCTGATACCCGATGATGAGTCCTCGATTCGGATCCAGAAGGAAGAAGGAGTCGGATGGCGCAAGCAGTGCGACAGTTCACCCTCCGCGGCGTCCCCATCTGGCTGCTCAAGCAGTACCTGGAGCAATTGGGCGCAACCGACTCCGACATCCCGCCCCCCGGCCCAACCGACCCCGACGCCCTCACCCCGCCCGAAGGAGCCATGTCCGCCCCTGATTGGCAAGTCGCCTGGCGAACCGAACGCCGCCGCTTCCACCCCCTCCTCAGCACCCAAATCGAAGAGCACCACTTCGTCCTCAGCGCAGCCAGCGAGCAGCGCCTCGACCACATCTTCGACCGCTTCATGCTCAAAGCCCAACGCGGCGGCGGCTAGCCGCCGGACGGCTGATGTGAGCGCGGTGCGGGATAGGTAGACTGACTCCGCAAGCCGTGGGGGCGCAAGGCGACGCAGCCTAGCCGCCTAAAGGAATCTGACCGCTCGAGCCGATAAGGAGATCAGCATGGCTCAGTCCACAGGCGCGAGTCGCGATTCGTCGTCGGCGTCCCAACCGTGTTCCGCTTTGCCTGCTTCCAGCCACACCGACCAAGCGCGAGTGAACCGAGGATTGATTCCGATCTGGGAAGCCCCGATGTGGAAGCAGTTCTGGAACCGGGTCTTAGACAAGCGTCGCGACAAGCGCGGCTGAAGCCAGCAAAAGCACATCCAACCCCCTGAGCACCACCGCAAGCCAGACCAGTGAAGCCTTATTGCTCAGCCGCTCGTTATTCTCCTCGACCGCATCAAGCATCTGCGCCGTAATCCAGCCCTGCAATGCTTCTTGTTCCACCTGCTGTTGTATCTGCTGGAGCCGACGCAAATCAGGGCCGAAATTCCAGCTGCGGTCGCTGTACGCTGCCAGCGACACCCCGATCATGCTCGCGTAAACTGCGATCGCCGCAATCAACAGACCGGCCGACGCCCCTGGCAACTCGAGCTCGCCGGGACCCCATTGGATCAGCGCCGCGAAGAGTGCCAGCACTGCCGTAGCAGTCGCGAAAAAGGTCGCCAGCCGCGCGTTGAGCGCCGCCCGATGAGCGGACTGTTCGTCCAGACGCCAACGCACGATCTCGTAGAACACGCCCGCCCGGTCCCCCGTGTCCGCCATCGCCGCCTCCGAGCCTCAGTCTAGGCGCCGACTATCATGCCCCTGACAGGAGGCCGACATGCCCGGACCACTTGACGGAGTGCGAGTCTTCGATCTGACGCTCTGGATGGTCGGCCCCTGGGCCTCCACCCAGCTCGGCGCGCTCGGCGCCGATGTCATCCACATCGAGCAGCCCGGAGTCGACCCGCGCACCCTCGGCGCAGGCGTCCCGCCCTCGATCAACGGCACCTCGATCGGCTACATGACCTGGAACCAGAACAAACGCGGCCTCTTCCTCGACCTCAAGTCCCCCGCCGATCGCGCAACCGCGTACGAGCTCCTCCAAACCTGCGACGTCTTCCTCATCAACATGCGCCCGGGCGCCGCCGAGCGCATGGGCGTCGCCTACGAGCAGGTCGCCGCGATCAATCCCGACATCATCTACACCGCCATCACCGGCTGGGGCGAAGTCGGGCCCATGCGCGACCGCCCCGGTGCCGATGTGCAGGCCCAATACTTCACCGGCTTCTGGTCGCTCAGCGGAGCCGAAGGCGGTCGCCCCGAGGTCTACCGCCACATGGCCCAGATCGACGCCACCACCGGCAATGTCGCCGCCCAGGCGATCCTGATGGGGCTGCTAGCCCGCAAGCGCACCGGCCAGGGTCAGCGCATCCACGTCGGAATGCTCCGAGCCGGCATGGCCCTCCAGAGCGGACGCATCGCCGAATACCTGAGCACCGGCAATCTGCACCGGCCCCTCGGATCGGCCGCGTTCGCGGCTGCCCCCGATCAGGCATTCCAGTGCCAGTGGGGTGACTGGATCGGAGTCTCCGTCACCAGCGAAGACGAGTGGCAGCGCTTCGCCGAAACAATGCGAAAGTCCGAGGCGGAGGTCGAAAGCATCAACGAACTGGCGAAAGATCCACGCTGGCGCACCAACCGAGACCGCGTGGCTCGCCGAAGTGAGCTAGCGGCGTTACTCCAAGCCGCGTTCGAGCAGCGTCCTCGCCACTACTGGATGCTGCGGCTGAGCGCAGCGGAAGTGCCCTGCGGCTACCCGATCTCCTTCGAGACCTTGCAGCATCACGCCCAGGCCATCGAGAACGGCTACCTGCGCGAAGTAGAGACCTCGGGCTGGGGCAAAGTCTGGACCGGAGGCGCCCCCTGGCAGCTGTCCCGCACCCCGGCCCGCTGGTTTGGGGCCTGTCTGCCGGGCGAGCACACCGGAGAGATCCTGGACGAATTAGCCGCCCGGCGCGAACCCGCCCCCGAACTCACCGAAGCGCTCGGAGACTAGCCGTGCCCGGCCCTCTGCACGGCTACCGCGTCGTCGAAATCGCCGAAGGCGTCGCCGGCCCCTACACCGCCATGTCGCTCGCAGACGCCGGCGCCGACGTGATCAAGATTGAACCGCCACGCGGAGATCGTTCGCGCGGTTGGGCCCCATCCGCCGGCGAAGACTCTGCGCTCTTCCGCGCCCTCAACCGCAACAAGCGCGGGATCGTCCTGGATTGGTCTGCCGACGAAGACGTGCAAACCGCGCGGAGCCTGCTGACCCAGGCCGATGTCGCTGTAGTGGACAAGCACGGCTTGCCCACCGAGCTTCGTTGGGAGCGACTCGATGCTCCGGGACTGGTCTACTGCGCCGTCTCAGGCTTCGGACCGCAAGGACCATGGGCCGACCGCCCCGCCTCGGAACTCGCGACCCAAATGGCGAGCGAAGCCACCGCGTCGCTCGGACGCATCGGCGAGCCGCCGGTCCGCCACGGCAGCGACATCGGCTCCGTCTTCGCCGCAAACCACGCAATCCAGGCCATCTGCGCCGCGCTCTATGCGCGCGATGACAGTGATCTAGCTCATCCAACCGGCGGCCAGCGAGTCGAGGTCTCACTGTTCGGCAGCCTGATCGCGATGCGCTCCACGATGTGGGTCGCCCTCTCCAACCCCGACGAGTGGTGGGGCTTCCACCTCGACAGCTACGTCAAACCCCCGGACCACGGCTACCAGTGCCGCGATCTGCCGATCTACTTCTCCCTTGCCCGAATGCGCGGCGACGCCTTTGACGGTCTCATCAACGAACTCGGTATGGACTGGGCCCGCGAGCACCCCGACTACGACAAGCTCCGCACCGACGGCGCCGGCGGCGCCGGCCGCTACGCCGCCGAACTGAACCCGCTCTGGGAGCGCGGCTTCGCCAATCACGACGCCGAGCACGTAATTGAGATCGTCGAACGCTGGGGCGGCTGGGCCTTCCCCATGCACGACTACGAGCGCCTCAGCAACGATCCGCAGGTCGCAGCTGTCGGAGCAATCGTCGAAGTCCAAGAATCCGACGGCTCAATCAGCCGCCAGATCGCCCCACCCTGGGACTTCGAGGGGACGCCGGTCTCGGTGCCGACTCGCCCGGCCCCGAGGCTCGGAGAGCATCAGGCAGAGGTGCTCAGCGAGCTGGAATTGCTAAGATGAGAAAGTCAAAGCAACGAGGATGGCCAGCGGCAGCGAGGATTGAGATGGCGACTGTAGACCAACGAACTTCAAGAACTGAGCAGCCAAAGGGCGCTGGCACAGGCGAACAAGCACCCAAGCCCGCCGAACCGCGCCGTCGCCCGCTACCGCTCACCATCGACAAGAACGGTGCCTGATTGCGAACTGCCGGCCGCCGTTGAATCTTGAGGCGCGAGATCACCAGGAGACGCGATAGCAGCGGCGACGATCGCCGCGAACAGCAGCAGCAGTTGAGTCGCCACAGCAAAGAATGACTTCTGTAGCCATTGCGTTTTTGCTCTAATCGTCTGCTGATTGAGGATGAAACCCGCGACTAAGGCCTCTAAGGCCGCATCTTGAAGCTCTTGCCTCGATGCGCGACCGTAGTACCTTCGGACAATCTCCAAGTCCAAGCCGACACCCATGTCCCGCGTCCAGTATGCGAGCCCCAAGAAGGACCATGCGACCAACGAAGCAAAGAAGCCCATGAAGGTCAATACGGCTTCGGGGGTAGCTTCCACTCTCAAGTCGCCAAACAGACCACTCAGCGCAAACAGGCCAGCGCTCGCCGTGAACAGCGCGGCAACCTTGACATCTTGCGCCCGCAGGTGCGCAAGCTGCGCCTGTACACGCTGACGACCCTCCTCTAGCAAGTACGCGCGAGCGTCTTCGTCGAAGTCGCGTGCGGGCCATCCGTCTTCTAGCGGCAGCTCGTCAGGCATTGGCAATCATCCTCGACTTGGCCGAAACACCGGCAACGTCACCTCCTTGTTCACCACCCGAAAATCCACCTCGACCTCAAGATCACAACTCACATCGCTGTCCTCGATCCCGACCAGCGTCGAGTACATGTACGGACCCTCTTCGAGCGCGATCAGCGCCACCGTGTAGGGATACTCCTCCGCACTCCAACCCGGGAAATACCGCTGCCACATCCGGATCCACGACCACACCCGCCCCCGACCGCTGATCGCCCGCCACTCCCAGTCGTTCATCAGACAGCGCGGACACGCCTCCGCCGGTGGGAACCAGGGCTTGTCGCAGATGTTGCAGAACTGAATCCGCAGCTCACCCTCGCGGCAGCCGTCCCAGAACGGCTTCGTCAACTGGATGATCGGCGGCAGCGGCTTCTCGTAGGACTGGCCCTCGCTGGTCTCAGTGGTCATCGTTCGATCTCCGCTAGTCGTCGCGCTTGAGAATATGCCCGGTCGCCAGCGGCGCTGCGCAGGCGTAGAGGCCGTATTGGGCGTCCGCCACCTGACGCTCGCCGCACTCTCCCCGAAGTTGCCGCACCGCCTCAACGTGCAGCGCCCAACCCTGCATGTACGACTCGCTCGTATGCCCGCCGCCCGTATTCAGCGGCAGCTCCCCGCGCAGGTTGATCCGCTCCGGCGTAATCCAGTCGCCGCCTTCGCCCGGCTCGCAAAAACCCATCCCCTCAAGCGTGAACAGCATCGTCGGCGTGAAGTTGTCGTAGAGCTGCGCAAACGCCAAGTCCTCGCGTTGCGCCTCCGAGATCGCGAACAGATCGTCCGCAATCTGCGCCATCGGCGTATACCAGAAGTCGTCGGCCACATAGACGGGCGTGAGATCGGACGCCTGCGACGTCGCGTGTACCAGCACCGGCGGATGCTTCAGATCACGCGCCCGTTCCGCCGACGTGACAATGAAACACACCCCGCCGTCGTTGATCAGGCAGTAGTCCAACAGACACAGCGGCTCCGCGATGTACCGAGCCCCGTAGTAGTCGTCCATCGTGATCGGTTTCTGCATCACCGCATTCGGATTGAGCGCCGCGTTCGCCCGATTCGAGATCGCCAAGTGGCCAAGCGGCTCCGTCGTCGTCCCGTAGCGGTACTGATGCCGCCGGAACATCAACGACGTCACCGCCCCAGGCGACGTCATCCCATACGGAGCCTCGAACATCGCCTGCGGCGTCAGACCCCGATTCTCCCCCCCGTAGCGCGCCCCCGCCGAGCGCCCGTTGTTGCCGTAAATGCAGGCCACCGCCGACGCCATCCCGTTCGCCACCGCCAGCGCCGCATACTGCAACGCGATCCCCGACTGCCGCCCCTCCCCAGGCAACACGTTCACGAAACGCGGATGCCGCAGCCCAATCATCTCGCACATCCGCCCATAGTGCGGCAACCGCGAGACAATCACCCCGTCAATCTCCGACTTCCGCAAACCGCTGTCCGCCAGCGCCTCCCGAAACGCAATCAAGCCCAACTCATACGCCGACCGCTCCGGATCCAGATCCCGGTAAATCGCCCCAAACTCCGTCGTCCCAACCCCCACAATCGCAGTCGTGTCCTGCAAATTGCGAAGCTCTTCACGCAAACCCGGTTCGCTCATGCCCGGAGTATAGAGAGCCCTCGCAGGGCCGCCAGAAACGCCGCACGGAGTTCGCTGAGCCGCGCCGGAGCGACTCGTTGTGCAGAACGATCAGACCACAATTCCGAGAGCTACCAGCTTCGGTTCGTCAAGCCGCAATATCCTGACCCCATGCCCAACCAGACCGAACCGACCGTCAACGCCGCACTCGGCAAACTCCTCCAAGCGATGATGCAAACCTGCCTCGTCCGCTCCGAGCACACCGGCCTGATCCCCGACAACCCCGCCCTCCAAATCGACAACCTGATCACCGCGCCCGGACGCTCCCCCGTCGCCCTCGAAGCCGAATTCATGCCCGCCTCCAACGCCGAGAGCGAGGCCGCCAGTCGCCTGGCCAAGAACATCGTCGGACAACCCCGACCCGTCGAAGCAGCCATCGCCCTGCGCTACCCCGCCGAGCTCAAGTCCGCCGCCGACCTCGAAACCGCTCTGCGCGAAACCCGGCTCTCCTGGTGCGTCCGCTACGACGAAGGCGATCTGCCCCCCAGCCGCTTCCCCCAATCCGGTTGGCTCGAAGGCGGACTCGAAGACCTCGCCGACCTCATCCGGCTCGTTTCCGTACCTCAGAAAGAGGTAGACGAAGCCGCCGACACTCTCCAATCCGGCATCCAACGCGCCGCCGTCGTCCTCGACGCGATCAGCGAGACCCAGATGCACATCGTCCGCGCCGTCTCCGACCTGCTCGGAATGCGCAACGTCCCCCAAACGCGGCGCATGGCCTGCGCCATCATCGCCAACGCCCTCGTCTTCCACGAACGCATCGCCGGAATGCACGCGGGCGTCAAACCGCTCAATCTCGTCTGCGGACCCGGCAGCGCCAATCCCCAGAAAGACACCCTGGCCACCTGGGATCAGATCCTCGACATCAACTACTTCCCCATCTTCGCCATCGCCCGCGACATCCTCCAGCAACTCCCCTCGGGCGCTGCCAAACAACTGCTGGACGAACTGCGCGACACCGCCCAAGAAGTCGACGCCGCCGGCATCGACAACGCCCACAACCTGACCGGACGCATCTTCCAGCGCCTGATCTCCGACCGCAAGTACCTCGCCACCTTCTACACCCGGCCCGCATCGGCGGCGCTGCTGGCGCGTCTAGCGGTGGCCAAACTGCAAGACATCGACTGGAGCGACGCCGAGCGGATCGCCAAGCTCCGCGTGGGCGATTTCGCCTGCGGCACCGGCGCCTTGCTCTCCGCCGCCTACGAGCAGATCGCCGCCAAACACGAGCGCGCCGGCGGCGACCCCGCCAAGCTGCACACGGCGATGATGGAGGAAGTCCTCTACGGCTGCGACGTGATGCCCTCCGCCGTCCACATCACCGGCGCCACCCTGGCCGGCGCGCAGCCTAACCTCGGCTATCAACAGTCCCGCCTCTACACCATGCCCTACGGACGCCAGGACGACGGCAGCGTCCAGATCGGCTCGCTCGAACTGCTGCAAGCCTCCAACCTGCTCACCCTCTTCAACACCAGCGACCCCGCCCTCCAAACCGGCAGCGCCGGAGAACAGACCGCCGCCCAAGTCACCGTCGATATCCCCGACGGCGGCTTCGACCTGGTGATCATGAATCCGCCCTTCACGAGCAACACCAAACACTTCGATGCGGAAGACGGCGTGCTCAACGCAGCGTTCGCGGCATTCAACGCGAAAGAGGACGACCAGGCCGACATGGCAGCTCTGCTGGCCAAACTAGCCAAGGGTTCCACATATCATGGCCATGCAGGTCTAGGATCGGCGTTCATCACGATAGCACATCGCAAGCTGAAGACCGGAGGCGTGATGGCCTTCGTATTGCTTGCATCGATGGTCAACGCATCTTCTTGGCAGAAAGTGCGGAAGCTACTCGCAACAGAGTATGAAGATATTGAGGTCCTGACCATAGCCGAGAGCGGCGATCAAGCGTTGTCATTCTCCAACGATACCGGGATGGCTGAATGTCTGGTGATTGCCAGAAAGCGAGTTAAGAAAGGCACATCAGGCGGCGCTGATTCCCGCGGTAAGTTCACCTCGGTTCTCGATCGCCCTCGGAACCTTGCCGACGCAGCCGGTATGTCCGGGAACCTCGCTAGCCATCTGTCGATACGAAAAATCGAGGATGGACCATACGGGGGCACCGCTTTGTCGGTCGGCAGCGAACTAAGAGGAGAAACTCTAGAGGCTCCTGCGCCGGTTTCCGACACGGGATGGGGAGCCGCAAGACTCTCGGACGCGACCGTCGGTCAGGTCGCAGCTTCCCTTTCCGATGGAAAGCTGTGGCTCCCAACCAATCCGCAGCCTGCGAATCTACCGATCAAGCCCTTGGGCCATGTAGGACATCGCGGCATCGATTCCCAGTTGTTTATCAGTCCTGCCCACAAAGGACCATTTGCAAAAGGACCTGCTAGCCCAACTGCTACTTATCCAGTGCTGTGGAAACACGACGCCAAACACGAAACTAAAATGGTCTGCCAGCCTGATTCCCAATTCGTCGTACGTAAGGGTATGGAACTGAAAGCGGCTGACCTTTGGAAATCCGCTAGCCGCGCTCACCTCAGCAGAGGGTTCCGCTTTACGTCTCAGCCTCTCGCAGTAGCCATGACTGAAGTGAAAACCGCTGGAGGCCGCGCCTGGCCGAATGTGACCTTCGACACGGATTCATACGACTACGCCTTTGCAGTGTGGGGAAATTCTACACTTGGGCTGCTTCTCTATTGGTGGCATTCGAATCGCTCTCAGTCAGGGAGAGGCGACATGACTGTTAAGACAATGCACAACTTGCCCGTACTCGATCTGAATTCGCTCAGCGACGACCAACTCCAAACCGCCGAAGACATCTTCGACGACTTCCGCAACCGCGACCTCAAACCCGCCTACCTCGCCGACGCCGACCCCAATCGAGCCCGCCTCGACCGCCGCCTCATCTGCGACCTACTCAACTTCGACCACTCCACCTACCAAGCAGTCCGCCAACTCGCCGCCAAATGGTGCGCCGAACCCTCCGTCCACGGAGGCAAGGCAAGGCCGCCGGGGTCGGAGTTGGTGGTGTGAGGGAGGGTGGGATGCCCGGAGGCCGGTCGTCATCGCCCGCCCCAAATTCCGTCATACCCGCGCTCGCCGCGGGTATCCCGCCCGGTCCTACGCCCGATCAACTGGAATCTCCCCTCCAAGGATCAATTCCCACCAGTCTTTCGTATCTCTCGGGCGGTCATCCTGCAACAACTTGAGGAGTCCTTGCCGGCATAAGCTCTGAGCATCTTCCAGCAACTCGCGGTTTTTCGGTGTGGGGTCAATCCGACCGCCATGCACTACACCCGATGCCCTACCGTAGGCATCGTGCAGAGTCTTGCGAAACCGCTTCCGCTCGGCAAAGTCGGATCCAAGGTGCCAAGCTCCACAGAGGGCCAGCCGAAATACCATTTCTCCACGGTACTTGCCGCCGATTGTCCCTAAATATAGAGCTTCCAAAGCAATGCGCAGATCAATAAACCTGTCCGCAAGAATGGACGACGAGTCCTTCGAACTCACCCAACGGGTAGCTGCAATCCGACGTTTTTCAGAACGACCGGACGCAAGCCCCAAAATTGTTGCTCTCAGCGATCTGCTATCGATCGAGAGTCTTCCGTCATCGATAACTTCAAGGGTAGTTACGTTGTCTGGGTAAGTTGTACTCAGCACATTTTCCGTGCGTCGCCCAGATCTAAATCGAGATGGCTCGAAGAGCCACGCATCTTTGACTCTTCGAAACGTACACGCCTCAAGCGACAGGTAGTCATTCCAATAGAGTGCAACGTCTGCATACGTATCAGATTCGAGTGCGACCGCAGAGAAAACAAGCGGAACATCGACACCCGGCACTTCGGTATGCGGCGATGCTTTGACAAGGTTCCTATCGCTCGGCTGATACAGGGTGGGCTCGACCTTGTACTCGATCGAGAGAATGGTGCGGCCGAGGTAATCTCGTGGTCGCATCTCCGGTCGGTGAGGCAAGTATCCGATCAGCTGATCGGTGGACAGCGGGAGTGGCTCGATCAGCACTCCTCTCATTGGCTCAAGCCTTTGACTCAAGACTTCCGCGCCGTTCAACAGTGCCCGATTGTGAAATACTGTTTCCTCCCCCTCAATCCAACCCTCAACAAGCTGCGACATACGCTCTACACCGAGCACTGCCGCGCCTCGTATGAGCGCTTTCGCAAAATTGCCGGGTGACGACGTACAATGGTGATGCTGAATTCCATTGGTTTTGACGGTCGTGTGGAAACTTCCTGGGAGCCGGATTGGAAACACATGGCCTATGAGACCGGAACTTGGATCGATGAAATCTTGCAGGACCGTCTCGAGATGCTCAGTGAGTCGAGGTAGCGTGTCCCCAGAAATGATGACCTCGGCACCTCGGGCACGGAGCATAGCTTGATCGCCATAAGGTCGATGTGCCAGCAAATCGCGTAGTTCGGCTGGCGTCACCAAGTCTTCTGGGTGGCTGCGGTAGCTGGTTCTCGTCCCGGTCATCATCTGTCTGATGCGCCCCAGATCGAACTGCGTCTCATCCACAGCAGCCTGGAGCAGTTCCGCAAGATGCGACATGTGTGACCTCCACCAAGGGTTCCCGTGCGCGACGAGGCTACCGGGTCTACCCAACAGTACCCCGTCGAAATCCGAACACCCCGACGACGAAATCACCCGCCCCGTTTACGCTCTCCAGGGTCTCTCTGCCTCCCCGATCATATCCCCAACACCGGACGCGCATTCCCAGACAACACCGACTCCAGCTCCCCATCCCTCAGACCGCTCCGCAACAACTGCAACACCTGCGGACGCTGATCCGCCCCCGGCGCGTCCGACCCGAACAGCACCCGCTCCACCCCCAGCTTCCGAATCAGCCGCGCCGCATCCTCCAACGCGCACGCGCGCCGACCGTCCCGGCAAGGAAAGTGACCGTCGTCAAACCCGCCCGCCGTGTCGAATAGCACCTGCGGAAAACGCTTCCCAATCTCGATCCGCTGATCCCAATACGCCCCCGGCATATGCGCCATGATGAACTGGAGTCGCGGAAACCGCTCAAACACCGGAATGAAATGATCCGGCATCCCGTACACATCCTCGCCCGGCCCGCCCCGCAGCGAACCCGTATCGCTCAAGATCGGCAGCCCCGCCTCCTCCAAACGCGCATACAGCGGCATCATCCGCTCGTCCGCCGGAAAGTAGCGACCCAACCCCGGATGCATCTTCACCCCCCGCGCCCCAGCCGCGATCCCCCGCTCCAACTCCTCCATCAACAGATCGGTCTCCCGCCAACAGCCGATATCGCAGCAAAGGAACGTGCGAATGCGCGGATCTGCCGCCTGTCGCCCCAACGTCCACGTATTGAACTCGCGCACACGCTCCCGAAGCATCTCCCACAACTCAGCCTCGCTCGCCTCCGGCCGGCGAACCCGCTGCTGCTCAAACATCTGCGGTACCACCATGTAATTCAAACCCACAATCGCTTCCACCCCGTTGCGCGTCATGTACTCCCCGCAGGCGTCCCCGTTCGCCCAGCGCCACTCGTCCGGCAAACCCGCCCGCGGAAACACAATCGCCTCCTGCCGAGCCGTCCGGCAAAGATGAACGTGAACGTCGATGATGCTGGGAGTCATAGCCATCCTCGCAAACTGAGCGCTTGAAGCTGACCGTCAACGAACGCCGGGTAGACGCCGGGCAAGGTACTCCGCGTAGTGGAGCGTATGGTGCGGCGCACCCGCCGCGTGCGCACCCGCCCGCAGATGCAAAACGCAACCCGGATTATGACTCAACAGCGTCCCGCAGCCGCTCGCCGCCACACAATCCAGCTTGCGCCCCAAAATCCCCGCCCCCACTTCCGGAGCCGCAATCGACGTCAACCCACCAAAGCCGCAACAAACCTCAGCTTCGTCCAACGCAACCGCCTGTTCACCCGTCAGCCGAGCCACCAGACGATCAATCTGATCCCCCGCCCCAAGCGTGTTCGTCGCCTGACAGAACCGATGCACAGTCCATGATTCGCCGGTCTCCGAACCGCCCAGACACCCGTCCGGCAACCGCCCGGGACCCTCAAGCCAGCCCGCCAGATCATGCGCCCGGCCCGCGACCGCCTCACCACGACTACGCCAGCGATCGTCCTCCTCAAACAGCTGCGGCCAGTGCCGCTCCATCGCAATCAGACAACTGGGAGCAGGTGTCACAATCGCGTTGCCCGAATCCTCCAGCGCCACGATCGTCTGCCGCGCCATCCGCCGCGCCGTCTCCCAATCCCCCGCATCGAACGCCGGCAGACCGCAGCAGTGCTGATCCCCCGGAATCCGCACCGACGCGCCACCCGCCTCAATCAACCGAGCCGCCGCATCCGCAGTGTTCGGCAGAATCCGATCAGCCAGACACTGAAGAAACAGCTCAACCGTCGTCCCGCTGGCGGGCGTTGCAGCCAGCGTCGGCTGCGCCTGACGCGCTCGAATCCGACTCCGCGCATGACGCCACGGAATCACAGGCAGACCACGCCAACGCAACCGCTTCGGCAGCGGCAGCGCAAGATGCCCCCTGCGCGCAAGCCCAACCCCGGCCGCCAGCGCAGACCCGACCGCCGCAAGCCGCATCCCCGCCCGAAACAGCCCCGGCGACGACCACGCCCGCAGCACAATCCGCTCCCAACGCGGCGCGTGCCCAGACTCCGACGCCCGCTTGCGAGTCCGCAAAATCTGATTCGGCAGCGGGATCGCCACCGGACACACCGACTCGCACGCACCGCACGACACGCACAACCCCTGCGGCCCCGCCGCGTCCGCGACCGTGTGATGAAACGCCGTATTCACCAACCCGATCGCCCCCGTGTAGATATGCCCGAAAGCGTGCCCCCCCACCACCTGATAAGGCGGACACACATTCGCGCAAGCCCCGCAGCGGATGCACCGCAGCGCCGCCGCAAAAGTGGAGTCCTCCCCCATCGCCCGCCGACCGTTATCCAGCAGAATGATGTGCATCTCGCGCCCGGGCTGCGGACCCGTAATGCAAGTCGTATACGTGCTCAACGTCTGCGCCGTCGCCGAACGCGGCAACAACTCCAATTGCCGCGCCGCGTCCGCCCACGTCGGCACGAGCTTCTCGATCCCCGCCGTCACAAAATGCACCGCCGGCAGCGAGGTCGCCAGCCGCATATTCCCCTCGTTCGTCACCACCATGATGCTGCCGCTTTCCGCCACCAGCGCGTTCGCACCCGTCAATCCCGCCCCCGCCGCCAGATAGTGCCCCCGCAATCCCTCCCGCGCGCTCGCCACCATCGCCGGAATGTCGTCCGGATCAAACTCACGATCCAACTCCGCGCCCAGCAGCTCCGCGACGAATTGCCGTTTCTGGTGAATCGCCGGCATCACCAGATGCGAAGGACGCTCCTTCGCCAGTTGCAGCAGCCACTCCCCCAAGTCCGTCTCGATCGCCGTGATCCCGAGCTCCGCAAGCTCATCGTTCAGTTCGATCTCCTCCGAGACCATCGACTTGCTCTTAACGACCAACTCGATCCCGCGCTCACGGCAGACGTTGGCGATGTAAGCCACCGCCTCCTCCGCCGTCGAAAGCTCTACCACCACCGCGCCCGCCGCCTCCGCGTTCGCTCGAAACTCCGAGATGTAGTCCTCATGCCGCTCAAGCACCCGATCCTTGACCGCCGCAAAATCGCGCCGCAACTCCTCGAACGACTGCTCCCGGCGCTGTTCCAGCCGCCGCACCTGCGCATCCCGGCTCTCCCGCCACGAGCGCTGAAACGCCAGCAAACGCGGCCCCAGCTCAGGATCGCCCACTGCCTTCCCATACCGCTCCGCAAATGGCGCAGTCATGGCAGCAACGCCACAGTCAGGCGGCGCGGACCCTGCACGCCAATCGTCAACGAACGCTCAATATCCGCCGTCCGCGACGGCCCCGTCACAAACGTCGCATATGCCGCCGCCCGAGGCTGCCCCGCAAGCCAAGCAAACCCATCCTCCAATTCCGCCAAAATCCGCTCCCGTCGCAGCCCCACAAACAAATGATGCGTCAGCAGCGACACCGTCCGCGCCGCCGGATCAGGTTCCACCAGCAACACCGATCCCGTCGCCGCAATCCCAAGCTCGGCAACCGCAACCCCCACCGCTTGATCAGCCGCATCGGCAACGGCATCGTCCAAATCGGGAGTGCGCCCACCCCCAACCAGACGCGCAGCCTCAGGCGAAAGCAGCGGCTCACCCGATCCACAAGCCGCAAGCGCCCGCTCCAGCACCTCAGCCCAAGATCCGCAATCCACAACCTCCCCCTGCGCCTCCCCAAGCGCCGAGACAAATCGCCCACCCAAGTCAAGCGCCCCACTCATAACCGCGAGTCTAAGAGACCCAACACCTCCCCTCTCCCCCTTGTCCCCTCTCCCCCTTGAGGGGGAGATGCCCCAACGGGGCAGAGGGGGTGAAACGCCCCCAACCAGCACAAACGCCGCCCAACAACTCCCCTCCCCCTTTATCCCCCTCTCCCCTTTGAGAAGACCTGCGCGTAGATCCCCATCTCCGTCATTCCCGCGAACGCGGGAATCCATGCGGCGTCTCGAATGGCATCCGGACTCCCGCCTGCGGAGACCGTTGCAAAATCCCCACCTCCGTCATCCCCGCCCCAACAAACTCCGTCATACCCGCGCCCCGTCGCGGGTATCTCGCCGTGACCAGCACCCAACCCTCAGTCAACCACGACACACCCCCAACCTACCCACCCGAACACCCATCCATATAAGATCAAGTGTCCTTTATTCAGCAAGAGAGGAACCCCGACCCATGCCCTTCAACTACAGCTACCAGTCCGCCATGGCCGGCGTCGGCGAGCTCGCCTTCTGCAAGCGCGAACCCGGCTACGTCCGCGCCCAAGCCTTCGCCATCCTGCGCCGCGAACTCTCCCCGGCCAACCCCAAGAGCCGCGAGATCCACCACGCGCTCGGCATCGTGCCCCACCCCGAGCCCCCGCCCCGGCCCAACCATTCCCCCCACCTGCCCGAAGCCCCGCTCACCGCTGAGCAGCAGAAGGAGTTCCACCTCCACTCGGTCCACGCCCAAGCAGCCGCCCTCATGCGCGGCGAAGACGTCCCCCTGACGGAGGACGAGGAAAGCGAAGAGGAAGAGGATGAGCCACAGTAATACCCCCAGCTCAAAGCGGGCGGTCGTTGCGTTCGACCGCTTGCACAAGTCTCGCGGTTTTTTTCCGACGGACAGACAGCGCGAGCTCTGTTGCGCAGTCGCTACCGTGCCCAATCCCGGCCTCGCCCTGGTCGGCTACGGCGGCGCCATGGGCGGCGGCAAGACCCGCGCCCTGGCCGAGCTCGCCCTGGACGCGGCCTTGATCTTCCCGGGCAACAACATCCTGCTCGCACGCGACACGTTCACAGACCTCTACACCACGACCATGGGCGAGTTCCTGCGCATCTGCACCGCAGACCCCGACCTCACTGTCCAACGCCGCAGTTCACCCACCCATTCCCTCACGGTCAGCAGCCTCCAGTACTCGAGCGAACCCTCCACGATCCACTTTCGCCATCTCTCCGACTGGACCGGCCTCGGCTCCCAGCAGTACGGAACCGTGCTCATCGACGAAGCCGGAGAAGTCGCCGAAGAAGCCGCCCAGATGCTGCTCACTCGCCTCAGACACCCGGCCCAGCCCCAACGCTGGTTCGTGGCCGCCTCCAACCCCCACCCGGGCTGGTTCGAGCGCTGGTTCGTCCAACGCGAACTGAACAAAGCTGAACTCGAGCACGCCGGCGGACAAGCCGTCTTCATCCCCGCCAAGATCGAGGACAACCCCCATCTCCCCGACAACTACGCCGAACAGCAGCGCGCTCTGCTCCCGCCCGACTGGGTCGAACGCTTCATCGAGGGCCGCTTCGACGCCTTCGAGGGTCTGGTCTACCCCAAGTTCGACCCCAAACGCCACCTCTGGGATAAGCGCCTGCCCAGCTTCGAGCGCTACCTCGGCGGCCTCGACTTCGGCGCCCAGACCGAGCAAGCCCACTACACCGCCGGCATCGTCGCCGGACTCACCACCCGCCATGCCGTCTGCGGACCCAATGTCCTCATCCGCCTGGCCGAGTTCGAGGACCGCGGCCCGGGCGTCACCCAACGCCTCGAACAGTGGATGCACCAGTGCCGCCGGCGCTTCGGCTCAATCAGTTGGAACGCCGACCGCACGCAGTCCGCCTGGATCGACCACCTTCACCGCCGCGGGCGCGACATCCGCCCCAGCCGGGGCGGGCCCGGCTCCGTCCACCAGGGCATCGGCCTGGTGCAAGAGCGGCTCGCCGCCGACCCGCCTCAGTCCTTCTACACCCCCGAGCTCGTCCAGTTCCCGCGCCGGATGAGGGAGTACCAGTGGCGAGACCCCCGCGCCGCCAACCCCCAACCCCGGGACCGCGACGACGACCTCCTCGACGCCGACCGCTACTGCCACGAACTCGCCCAACCCCAACTCGAACCGCCAACCACCCGGATCGAGTTCTTCCACCTCCCGCCCGTCGACCGCGGCCGCATCGCCAGCATGAGAAACCAGCTCTAACCCATGCCCGCCGCACCCTCTCGCGCAACTCCCCGCTTCCCCCGCACAGGCGGGGAGACCAGCGACAGAGAGGCATCCAAAGCAGCGATACAGTGCAAGCATGACCACGCCCGCCCAATCCCCAACTCAGACTTACACCGCGTTCGCAAACGAACTGGCCGACGCCTCCGGCGACGCCATCCGCCCCTGGTTCCGCCGTCCGCTCGAGGTCGACAGCAAAGCCGACGGCTCGCCCGTGACCAAAGCGGATCGCGCAGCGGAAACAGCGATTCGCGAGCGGATCGCCGATCGCTTTCCCGATCACGGCGTGATCGGCGAAGAATTCGGCTCCGAGAGCGACGCGGCTGAAT
This sequence comes from Dehalococcoidia bacterium, assembly GCA_963555985.3. Lineage (GTDB taxonomy): Bacteria > Chloroflexota > Dehalococcoidia > Bin125 > Bin125. The sequence continues at coordinate 2,028,826 of OY820591.1, read as the reverse complement.
GGGTCTGGGTGATCGATCCAATCGACGGAACCGGCGCCTTCGTCTCAGGCTTGCCCACCTTCGGCACGCTGATTGCGCTGCTGTGCGCGGGCGAGCCGGTCTTGGGCATGATCGATCAGCCGATCACGAGAGAGCGCTGGACGGGGGTTGCGTTCCCCGATCAGCCCGCCCGCACCAGATTCGGCTTACACATTGTCCACAGCTCGTCCACGACAGAATTGCATCGTTCGGCGGGTTATGCCACCACGCCGGACATGTTCGAGGGCGCGGAACGGGCGGCCTGGGAACGCTTGTCAGGCTCGCTGGGGCGGGTTCGCTACGGGATCGACTGCTACGCCTACGGCCTGCTGGCGATGGGCTGGATCGATCTGGTCGCGGAGTCGTCGCTGCGCCCCTGGGACTATCTGGCGCTGCCGCCGATCGTCAGCGGCGCGGGCGGAATCATGACGGACTGGGAGGGCCGGGCGCTGCGGCTCGGCTCCGGGGCGCAAGTGCTGGCGGCGGCGACCGAGGCGCTGCACGGGGCGGCGCTGGCGCTGCTTAACGGACGGCCTACAAGATAGGGAAGGTGGAAACGCATGGCGCGGACGGGCGTGAGGGCGGGCGCTCCGGGAAGCTCGCGGGGTACCGGGTCAGGCGCTCGCTTTGACCTCGGTGCGAATGCGGCGGAGGACCGGCAATCCGGTGCGCTGGTTCTCCACGACCTCGAAGCCGTCGGGAATGTCCTCCAGCACGCCCTCCTGGATCTCGGGGGCGAAAAAGTAGATTCGTTGCTGCCGGTGGTTGCGCAGTTCGACCACCTTGGCATGGAGGTAGTAAATGCGCCCGCGCTGGTTGGTGGTGCTGTAGGCCATCGCTTCGCTCCGCTCGCGGGACTATTGATCACCCGCCTATGCCGTTGACATTGCTAATTCAACGCGCCGCCGCCAGCCTTGTCAACGCTTATCTGGGCGGCCCTTATGTTCGTGCGCGTTATGTGCCTTCGCCCCGCATCCTCAGCCTATGCTGCGCGCTCGCGCTTGCGGCAATCGCAACCGCCTGCGGAACAGACGATGAGCAGCCGCTCAACCCGCACGATCCCTGGCTGGTCGCCGAAGTCGGCAACGCCGCTTGGCTGCCGGTGCTGGCCACCCAAGACCTCGCAGTCGGCGTAACCCGGATCGCGTTCACGCTGGACGGACTCGCACAAGGCGACGAGCCGCCTACCGTGCGAGTCGGCCTCTACGCCCTCGAAGGCCCGGAGGCGGACAAGTCGAAGCCGCGCTCCGTGCAGTACGCGCGCTTCATCCCCTACGGCAGCAGTACCGGATCGAATACAGCCTTCACCCCCCACGGACACGCCAATGCAAGCGTCTCCGACCGCGCGCAGCCGATCGGCGCCGGACTCTACCTCCTGCCCGTGCGCCTGACCTCGGCCGGGCTCTGGGGCTTGGAGTTCGAGCTCACCTCCTGCTGCGCCGAGCCCGGCCTCACCCGGCTGCGCTTCAGCGTCCGCGAGCGTCCGCAAGCCCCGAGTGTCGGCGAACGAGCCCCGCGCACCGACTCCCGCACCCGCGAGCAGGTCCAATCGCTGGCCGAGTTGACCAGCGATCCGGAACCCGAACCCGGTCTCTACCAATACTCGATCGCGGAAGCGCTGGACTTGGACAAGCCGCTAATCCTGGCGTTTGCGACGCCCGCCTTCTGCCACTCCCGCACCTGCGGGCCGGTCCTCGAAGCCGTCAAAACAGTCTGGCGAGAGTTCGCCCCAGCCCTCTCCGGCATCCACGTAGAAGTCTTCGAGAACCCCGCCGAAACCCAGCGTCTGGTCGAGGCCGAAGCCTTCGTCGCCTGGCGTCTGCCCAGCGAACCCTGGGTCTTCGTCATCGACGCCGAGGGCATCATCCGCTACACCTTCGAGGGCAGCGCCACCGAAGCCGAACTGCGCTCCGCTGTGGCCTGGGTCTTGCAGGATGGGTCGGAGTGAAGTGGTGTGTCCCCGCCTCCGTCATTGCCGAGGCGAAGCGCGGCAATCGCAGCGGGCTAGGATTGTGATCTACACAAGCGGCAACCGCTGGAACACGAGGGATGGACGATGGCGCTAGCCGGTTCCGAGCGGACGCAGATCCGGCAGCAGCTCTCCGCTCTGGAGGGCAAGCTCAAGCTGGAGTACTTCCATCAAACCCGCCTCCGCGTAATGGTCCCCGGACGCGCCGAACGCCCAACCTGCGAGCTCGCGATTGAACTCTACGAAGAGATCGCCAGTCTCTCCGACAAGCTCCAACTCACAATCTACGAACACGCCGAGGAGCCGGAGCTGGCCGAGCGCCGCGATGTGATCGATGTCCCCTGCCTCCTGGTGCGGGGAGAGTTAAACCGTCCCTTGCGCTTCTACGGAGCGCCCAACGGGCATCTGCTGGTGGCCCTAATCCGCGCCCTGGTGCTGGCCTCGACCCGGCAAGCGAAACCCTCGGTCGTGATGAAGCGGGCGCTAGCCAAGCTGCGCCGGCCGTCCCGCCTCCGCGTGCTGGGCTCCGCGCTGGACTCGAACTCGGGCCAGGCGGCGCTGGCCGCCTGCGCGGCGGCGCTGCTCTCGCCAAAGTTGCAGGCCGACGTGTTCGAGATCGACGAATTCGCCCCGCTCGCCCAGCGCGCAGGCGTGAGCGGAGTCCCAGCCACCTTCGTCGACGAGCAGCCGGCCGGTCTCGGCCTAATCGACCCGCTGGCGCTGATCGAGTACGTGCGGCTCTGCCAGTCAAATCCGGAGCGGGCGGCGCTGAATCCGCCGGAGTCGCAGGCGGGCACGGTCAGCGCCTGGCGTCCCCCCGCGCCCCCTCCAGGAGCGCGTCGCCCAGCCCCGGCGCAGCAGCCGGCGGGTGTAGACCCGATCGCGGCCGCAGCCGGCCGCGCCCGCGAGGCGGCGGCAACCCCGGAGGGGATGCGCCGCACCGCCGGCGGACTGATTGTGCCCGATCGGTAGGTTGAGTTGTGCAAGTGTCGGACTCCCCCTGTCACTTCGTGACCCCTCCCCCACTCTGCGGGGGAGGGGAGAAAACAGTGCGAGAGAGGGAGAAAGCTTGGCGCTCAAGGAGTCGATTGGCGTTGGCTGCTCGGCGTGAGAATTCGGATCAGCCAGAGCGCGCTCAGCGCGAGCAAGCCTCCGGCGACACCGATCAAGACGTATTCCCAGGGGAACTCGCCCGGGGTGGCGAAGACGGGCGCAGGGCGGCGCTCTTGCTGACGGCGTTCGATTTCCGCTTTACGCTCGTCGATCTCAGCCTGGCTGCGCCCGCCCGCCGCGGTCGTCTCCGCCTCTTGCGCTTGCTCCCCCGCCGATCCTGCGCCGGCGTCGCTCTCATCTGGATCGTCGCTCGCAGGCGCGGCCGCCTGTGCTTCCTCAGCTTGCGCCTGCGAATCTGCTTGGCCGGCCTCGCTTTCCTCCTCTTCGCCCGCGATCTGAGGACCGCTGATCACCTCGTCCTCGATCTCCGTCGACCTGTCCTCGCCTCGCTCGCGGGGAGCCAGGCCGACAGACTCGCGCCAAGCGTCCTCGATCTCGTCGCGGCCCAGGCCGTAGACCTCGAGCAAGGCGTTCTCGACGTTCGAGCCGGCCTTGAAGACAGCGAAGAGTTCAGCCATCTTCGCCTGCCCGAACTCGTCGACCAGCCAAGTCACGATCGCCGCCGACTGACCGTAGAAGAGGTCAACCTGATCGGGGCGGTTGGAAGTCGCCTCCATGCTGCGCAAAGAGAGCAGGCGGTCGTTGGCGATGGCAAAGTCGAGCACGGCGCCGCGCCGGCTGCGCCAGTCGTCTTCGGCGATCGTGGCAGTGCCCTCGTCGAGCCAGGCGGGCAAGTCGCCGTAAGGGCCTTCGCCGGCGATCTTGGTCAGCACATGGGTGAGTTCGTGCCGGATCACCCAGCGCGAGGGTTGGTAGATATGCACCAGATCGGCGAGCACGCGCGTACCGCCGGTGATCACCGACTCCTCAAATTCCTCGGAGAGAATCCGCTCCACCTGACGCGCGTCGTTGGTGTTCGCCCAGACGTAGACCTTGATCGGAATCAGTTCTTCGATACCCATCAAAGCAGTCATGTCTTCAATCGCCTGCACTCCCTCACGCAAGAGCGCTTCGGCAATGTCGGTGCGATCGTAGTAGGCGACTTCGAGTACGCCTTCGCTAATCGAGCTCCACTCGAAGCGGGGATCTTCGTAGCGCCAGATCTGGGGTTCGGTGCTGACGATCTGGCCGTCGCTGAGGACCACCTCCCAGTACCACTCAAAGTCTGCGCCGGCTGGGATCCAAAGGTCGCCGTCGCGGGTGGGGATGACGGCGTGGAGGCGGGAGATGTCGCCGATTTCGACATCAGCCTCGGTGCGGGTGATCGCGCCTTCGGGCAAGATTTGGTAGTGGAACCAGGCGGATTCGATGGACTCGGCGGCGGCGTCGTCAACCAGCGCGATTACGCCGACATTGTCGGGCCATTCGTTTTCGAAGCGTGTGCTCTGGACGACCAGCCCCTCCTGCGCGCCGAGCGTCGCCCAGCACAGCAGCGCGAGCATGAGGCCGGCCCAGATCGAAGCAGCCACTCGAACGGCGCGGGGCGGCGTCATCGGGCCGCCTCAACCGGTTCCTGATGCAGCGCGTCGCCGATCTTGGCTTCCAGCGATGCGCGCAAGAACGGCTCCAACTCGCCGTCGAGCACAGCGTCAGTGTCCGCGGTTTCGTATTGAGTGCGCAGATCTTTCACCATCCGGTAGGGCTGGAGCACGTAGGAGCGAATCTGGTTGCCCCAACCCGCCTCAATATGTTCGCCGCGAATTTTCAGCCGCTCCGCTTCACGCTCTTGCTCTTGCCGCATCAACAAGCGCGCCTTCAGCACCATCATCGCCGACTCGCGATTGCGGCGCAGCGAGCGTTCATTCTGGCAGCTGACGACAAAGCCCGTAGGCAGATGGGTGATCCGCACGGCGGTCGAGTTCTTCTGCACGTTCTGGCCGCCGTTGCCCGAGGCGCGGTAGACATCGAGCTTGAGCTCGTCGTCGTTGATCTCGATTTCGGAGGCGGACTCGGTTTCGGGCATGATCTCGACGCGGGCGAAGGAAGTATGACGGGCGTGATTCTGATCGAAGGGAGAGATGCGGACGAGGCGGTGGACGCCGTGCTCGGAGCGCAGCCAACCGTAGGCGCGTTCGCCGCTGACTTCGAGCGTGGCCGACTTGAGTCCCGCTTCGTCGCCGTCGACCAGATCGACCAGATCGACATTGAAACCCGCGCGTTCAGCCCAGCGCTGGTACATCCGCAAGAGCATCTCGGTCCAGTCTTGCGAGTCCACCCCGCCCGCCCCGGCGAAGATCGCAACGATCGCGCTGCGCTCGTCATAAGGGCCGGAGAAGGCGAGCTCGAAGGCGCGCTCTTCGAGCTGAGCAGCGATCTGCTCGGCTTCGAACTGAAGCTCGTCGGCGAAGGACGAACTGTCGTCATCGTCGTCGGCCAGTTCGAGCAGTTCGGCCGCGTCCTCAAGGCGCTGCTCCAGCGCGCGCCAGGTCTCAATCGTGCGCTGACGCTCGGCCAGACGCTGCATCAGGACGCGGGCGTGTTCGGCGTCGTCCCAGAACCCGGGCGCGGCCGATTGCTGTTCGAGACGTTCGGCCTCAGCTTCGAGCGCGGTCAGGTCAAAGACGCTCCAGGGTGTCGTGAAGCTGTTGCCCAAGCTGGTCAAAGCGGTCGCGCAGATCGTCCATGCTCTGGTGTCCTTGGATCGCATCAAGGCGATGTCGTGAGCGTATCAGGGGAAAGGAAAGTGAAGCTGCGTTCAGAAGAAGCGGGTCACGATCAGGCCAATGGTCGTGCCGAACCCGGTGAACAGAGCGAGCGCAACCTGGAGCCGAAAGCGGTTGAAACGGGCATCCCACTCAGCTCGATTGCGACGGTCGCGTTCTTCCTGCTCGGCTCGCAACCGGAGATCGCGTTCCTCCTGCTCGGTTCGTTGGCGGCGATCGCGTTCTTCTGCCTGTCGCTCCAGCTGATCGATTCGAGCTATCACCGTATCGAAGCGCTGCTCGGTGAGTTGGCGAAACAGCTCGAACGAGAGTTTCAATTCGCTCAACTGGCGCTCCAAACCCTCGAGCCGTTCCTTGAGCTCCGCCAGTTGATCACGCAACTGGTAGAGGTCTTCCGCTTTTGCGGCGTGTTCAAGGGTGGCGGTGAGGATGTCTCCGGCGGTGCGGGCGTGATCATCCGACCAGCCGAGTTCGCGGGTCAGGAACTCGTAGATGGGGAGACGATCGACAGCGACCATGCCGACAGGATAGCCGCCCGGACTGCATCGAATCAGCGGCGCTGCTGGGCCATTCGAGCGGCGCGGGTGACGTTGTTGAGGAGCATGGCGACGGTCATCGGACCGACGCCGCCTGGGACGGGCGTGATGAAGGAGGCTTTCTCGGCAACTGCATCAAAGTCGACGTCTCCGGCAAGGCGGTATCCGCGTTTGCGCGTCGGATCGTCCACGCGGTTGACGCCGACATCGATCACAACCGCTCCCTCGCGCACCATCTCGGCGGTGATCGTGGCGGCGCGGCCGGTGGCGGCGACGAGGATGTCGGCCTGGCGGGTGTGGGTGGCGAGCGCGACGGTGCGCGTGTGGCAGACGGTCACGGTCGCGTTCGCGCCGGTGCGTTTCTGCGCGAGCATCGCCGCGAGCGGCATCCCCACCAGGCGCGAGCGTCCGACAATCACGATGTGCTTGCCGGCCGGATCATTCCCGGAGCGCACGAGCAACTGTTGCACGCCGTGGGGCGTGGCCGGGAGGAAGCGTTCGCGCCCCTGGAGGATGCGCCCCTGGTTAGCGGGGTGGAGTCCGTCGACGTCCTTGAGCGGATCGATCCGCTCGAGCAGCGCATCGGCGTCCACCTCATCGGGGACGGGGAGCTGGAGGATGATCCCGTGCACATCAGGGTCGGCGTTGAGCAGATCGATCCGGTCGCGGATACGGCGCTCAGTGAGCCGAGCATCCGGATCCGCTTCAATCCGGTGGATGACGACCTTGATGCCGGTCTGTTTGCCGGCGCGGACTTTGCCCCGCACATACGAAGCAGAAGCAGGGTTGTCGCCGACCAGGAGCACAGCCAGATGCGGAAGCAGTCCGCGCGCGAGCATATCGCCGGTCTGCCGGGCGAGAGCGTCGCGGATGCCGCCCGCGATCGCTGCGCCGTCGATGAGTTGAGCGGTCATGCGGTCAGGGTATGTCTGCGGCGGCGTATGGGGGATTGCGGTTGTGGGATTCACGTATCCTGACCTCAACCCTGAAAGGAACGCGCATGGTCTCCACTGCGCCCGCGCCTGAAGCGGCGTCCGACCAGGCTGACGCCCCGCCTCAACCGATACCGGTTGACCCGATCATCTTGCGCTTGCCCGAGTCTTGGCCGATCAGCGAAGCGGCCATGCTCGAACTCTGGGAGCAGAACCCGGAATGGGACATCGAGGTGATCGAAGAGGGGGCGTTGTCGCTCATGCCTGGCACGGGATTCAGTAACAGCGAGGTCGCGATCGAGATCGCGACCGACGTCAACCTGTGGCGGCGCGGCGGCGGCGGAGGGCATACCGGCGGCGCCGACGGAGCGGTCAATCTGGGCGGCCGGCCGATGCGGATTCCCGATGTTTCCTGGATCAGCGACGAACGCTACGCGGCAGTGGCGGATGATGCGGCGCTGTTGTCGGTCTGTCCCGATTTCGTGGTTGAGGTGCGCTCCCGCAGCGACCAGCTCGAAGACCAACAGACGAAGATGGAGCGTTGGCTCGGTTACGGTGCGAGGCTTGGATGGCTGATTGATACGTACGAGAGTCGGATCTGGGTGTATCGGGAAGGTGAGTCGGAGCCGGAGCTGTTGGAGCGTCCGGAAACGCTGTCGGGCGAGGGCGTGATGCCCGGCCTCTCGGTCGATCTGTCGAGAATCTGGGATTCGGCCTGAACCAACGCCCCAACGACCGCTCAACGGCCGCCGGGGCGGTGTGACTGCGCGTTGGCGGCGTCAGCCGGTGCAAGCGTCCAGGTTGGGCTGCACCGGCGTCTCCCAGAAGCCGTTGCCGGCAAGGTCGTAGGTCTCCTGGAAGGCCGGATCCGAGGCGACTGTGATGGTCAGGGAGTCGGCGTCCTTGATCGCGGCGTAGAGGGCCGAGTCGTCCTGCGGCGAGATGGCATAGTACTCGCGGTTCCAGGGCCAGACGTCCCAGGTTGCGGTCTTCGTCGGCCCGCCGTCCGCGCTCCAAGTCACCTCGACGGTGTCGCCGGCTATGTACAACGGCGAGGTCAGCCCGAGTCCCCAGATCGCGATCCGGTAACCGCCGATGCCGCAGTGAACCTCGAAGCGTGAACTGTAGCCGGCCCAGTCGGGCGCGTCGTCACTGGGAACTCTCAACGACAGGGATGTGCTGGCGACGGTACTGCCCCGCGTCGCGCCGCTGCCATAGCTCAACTGATCAACGGTGGTTGGGTCCACGGCGCCTGCCGGCGCCGGCAGCGCCGGTTGCGGCAGCGCGAGGCAATCGTCCATCGCCGCCTGAATCGGCGTCCCGAACAGCTCTGCGAGGTCGAACCGCTGCGTATGCGCGGTCGCGTTCTCGACCGTGATGTCCAGCGTCTGGCCGTGACGCCAAGCCGAGATCAGCGCGAGCGCATCGTCCGGGTGGACATAGGGGAAGTTGGCCAACTTCTTCCAAGTCGCACGCTGCTCAGCGCCACCGTCAAGGGACCACACAACTTCTACCTGGTCTGTGGCGATCTCGCCGAATCGGCTACCGCCGAGAAGGAGCGTCACGCCATTCGGGCTGCAGGCAGGCCAGAAGAAGAGTTTCAAGTCGCCGTCGTGCAGGAGGTGTCGCGTCCAGATATTGGGGATTGTCCCGCCGATCGGCGAGAGGCTCCATTGGATGATTGACTCGCCATCCGAACTGTCCGTCTGGCCCGAAATGACCGGCGACTCCGGCTGCTCCAGTTTGCGGGTTTCGCCCTGCTTGTACATGCCGCAGTTGTCGATGTTGCCCTGCACTGGTGTGTCGAACAGGCCGGTGATGTCGAACGTGAATGGGCCCCAGTCGTGCGCCGCAGCTTCAACCGTAATCGTGTCAACCGATCGCAGTTGCTCCAGCAACGCGGCACTGCTCCTCATGATGGCTAAACCGCCGGTCGGGATGGCGTGGTAGCGCCATTGCTCAATTGTCGGGTCGCCGTCGCCGTAGCGGATCGTCAACTCGATCTCATCGCCGTCAATGGCGGGCAGCGGCGACAGTTGGAAGTGAATCACGCCGTGCTGTTGACAGGTCATGGCGAAGATATTGAACGTCCCATCCGTTTCCTCTGTGCGGTAAACAGATGTGTAGACGCCGCCGGACTCACCAACGGACGCTTGATAGTGGAGACCGTTCCCGGTCGTACCTGTGGCGTTGACAATCGGCACGTAGTCGAACCCGCGGGTTTCGCCGGGCTTGTACATGCCGCACTTGTCGACGTTGTCTTGCACCGGGGTGTCGAAAAAGCCGACCATGTTGAACGTGATCGGCCCGAAGTCGTGACCCGGTACCTCGAAGGTGAACGCCGAAACCTGCTTGAGCCGAGCCGCCAACCTGTGTGGGCTGCGCGAGCCGAACGATGCGTGCTCATTGTCGCTGCTGCCCCATCGGTGGTAGTACCACTGCTCGATGATTGCCTCGCCGTCGTCAAAGCGCAGGGAGACCTCAACGCCGTTGTCGGCGTCAATCAGCGGAGCCCCGCCGACGACGAAGCCAACACCTCCTTCACCGTTGCAATGCAAATCGAGCGTCGCAGTGCCACCATCAGGCAGGGCCGCATCGAGCCTGACCGCTGTCCAGATCAAGCCTTCTTCGTTCGGCGCGTGAGCCGACCAGTAATGGCCTGCGTCGGTCGTGCCGTTCACGTTGGCCAGCGGCACGTAGTCGTAGACGGGCTCGCGGCTCTGACCCTCCACCCAACTGCCGCGCTCGTCGATGTTGAGTTGTACCGGCGTCGAGAAGGTGTGGGTGAGGTCGAGCGTGACGCTGCCAGTATCGGCTTTCTTCACCTCGAAGGTGAAGCTCGATGCTCCGCGCAACTGGTCATAGAACCCTGGCCGGTCACGCGGGGAGATAAAGGAGTGCGATCCCTCGAAGGTCTGCACCCCCCATTGCTCTTTCACGCTGTCGCCGTCGTCCACGCTCCAAACCACCGATACCTCATCGACATCCAACGGCGGCAGTTGATCGACGAGCACGTAGAAGTGCTCGCCGTGGTCCGAGGCTCCGATCTTTAGGAACAGGTCTCCGTCTTCGGGATAGGTCAGGGTCTCGGCCCACGCGCTCCCATCATCGGCCAGTCTCGACTGGTAACGCACATTGCTGAGCCAGCCGTTAGCGTTGACCAGCGGCACGTAGTTAGGCGGAGGCGGCGGTTGGATGTAACCGACGACGTAGTTGCCGCAGTGTTCGAGGTTGCCTTGGACCGGGGTCGTCAACATGTCCGACAGGTCCCACGTGCTGGTCTGATTACGACCCTCGATCTGCGCTTCCAGTTCCTCCGCACCTCGCAATAGCCGGAGCAGCTTGCGCGGATCTCGTGACCAGACGTTGGAGTACACGGGCTCGTCGTCCTCGTAGTGGGTCCAGACGCCCCAATCCTGGGGCGGCAGTTGTACTCCGTCAATCGTCAATGTGACGGCAACCGAGTCGCCCACCAGTGGTGAAAGCCCATGAATATCGAAGGAGAAATTTTCGCTGTTGTAGCAGAGTAGGCTCAAGCGTCCCGCGTACCTGGCGGTCGCCCATTCGCCTCCGCCCGTCGGTTCTGTTCGAACCGAGGTCGTGATCGTTCCGTTGCGATCGAAGTGCGTGTTGTACCTGAGGGATGGGTTGACGCGCGTCCATTCGCGCACCAGCGGCACATGTGTCGGTTCCGAGAGGCGCGCGGGCAGGGTCAGCGGGGAACTGTCCCACCACTCGCCGACGGCCTGATCGGCCGGGAGCAGGCGAATGTCCGGCAACTGTCGGTCCTGGCTCTCGCCGTTGACGATCTCCACCAAGCCGAGCTCGACTTCGCCGCTCTCCACCCGTCGTGCGTTGATCCTGACCTTGTGTCCGCTGGAGAGGCCGACTTGGCTGGTTTGTAGCCAGTCATCCAGCCTGGCCCTCGCCGACAGCATGCGCTTCTCTGGCAGCACGCGCGGCGACCACTGCCCCTGGGTCTCGACCTGAACCGCCAGTTCCACCCTGCCGTTGGCGAGCCGCTTGGCGGCGACTCGGACCTGCGCTTCCTCCGCTTCGGCGGGAGACTGGGCCAGAAGGGAGCTACTTACCCCCCCCCCGTTAGAAAGCAAGTTCTGCATGGCAAATGCCGCGGCCACGAGCACCGCCATCGCTGCCAGTCGCAGAACGACCTGTGTACCGTTCATCAAACTCACCTCGACCTTTCGATTCAGTGAACTCATCTAGGCGAACGGCGGCCAATATAACACGGCTATGAATAGCAACATGACCCTGATGAGTGGACGTGGATCTACCCCTTCGTCCCTCAGATGACCCTGACCTCACGCGGCGTTGATACGATCTATGGCGATGTTCGGCGATCTGACCTGCGGCGTGGACTTGCTCCTGATTGAGCGATTCGAAAGTGTGCTCAATCGACACCCGGAACGCTTTCCGCGCCGGATCTTGACGGAGCGCGAACGGGACTATTGCAGGGATCGGGTGGCGGAGATGGCGGCGCGGTTTGCGGGCAAGGAGGCGGTAATGAAGTGCCTCGGGACGGGCGTGCGCGGGGTGAAGTGGCGCGAGATCGAGATTCTGGCCAACGCGCGAGGCAAACCGGTCGTGATCCTGCACGGTGGGGCGCGCGAGCGGGCGCGGGCGATTGGCTTGGAGCGGGTGGAGATTAGTCTCACCCATGAGCAGACGATCGTCTGCGCCTTTGCGGTGGGACAGCCGCGAGCTCGTCACTAAGGGATTTTGGAGACGTCATGAAACTGCTCACGGCTGCGGAGATGCGCGAACTGGAACAACGGGCGGAAGCGGCCGGAGTCTCGACCGACACCTTGATGGAGAACGCCGGCCTCGCGGTCGCTCAGGAAATCTGGATGCAGCTGGGCTCGCTCGAAGACCGGCGGATCGCCGTGCTGGTCGGGCCGGGCAACAACGGCGGCGACGGCCTGGTCGCCGCGCGGCATCTGCATGAGTGGGGGGCGCAGGTGCGGGTCTACGCGCTGCATGAGCGCAACGATACGCAGTGGACGCAGACACTGGAACTGGGCGTGCCCTGCGGCACCGTCGCCGATGACGATCAGTTTGAGGCGCTGGAGGCGTTGCTGGGCGGCGCGGAAGCAATCATCGACGCGCTCTTGGGTACCGGCAATACGCGCCCGATCGAGGGTGATCTAGCCGAGATCATGCGGCGGCTGGCGGCGACCCGCAGCCGCACGGTGAAACCGAAGCTGGTCGCGGTCGATCTGCCCACCGGTCTGGACGCGGACAGCGGCAGGCTCGATCCGCTCGCGGTAGCGGCGGACGAGACAGTGACCTTTCACGCGCCCAAGGTGGGGCTGTACATGCAGCCGGGTGCGGCGGCGGCGGGATCTGTGCAGCAGGTGGAGATCGGGATTCCGCCCGGTCTGGACGACGACCTGCGCACGGAGGTGCTGGAGCGTCGGGCGGCGAAAGCGCTCTTGCCGGATCGCGCCGCGGACGCGCACAAGGGCACGTTCGGGCGGGTGCTGGTGATCGCGGGCTCGTCGCGCTATCCGGGCGCGGCGGTCTTGGCGGCGCGAGGAGCCTACCGCGCGGGCGCCGGTCTGGTCACGATCGCCGCGCCGCAATCGATCGCCATGTACCTGATCGGCGCTGTCCCCGAGGCGACGCTGCTGCCTCTGCCCGAACACGATCCGGGCGTCATCTCGGGATTCGCCGCCTGGGAAACGGTTCGGGACGAGCTGGCGTCGGTCGACTCGGTGGTGATCGGCTGTGGGTTCGGTCGGCATGGGCACAGCGGGAAGTTCGTGCGCGAGTTCCTGGTCTCGCCGGAAGTTGGGGCGGTCAACGGGATCGTGGTCGATGCGGATGGGCTGAATCTGCTGTCCGAGGACATGTCCGGGTTGCCGAACGCCGTCGCGCCGGTGGTGCTGACTCCGCATCCGGGAGAGATGGGGACGTTGACCGGATTGAGCGTGGACGAGGTGCAGGGGCAACGTCTGACGTTGGCGCGCGATCGGGCGTCCGAGTGGGGTTGCCAGGTCGTGCTCAAGGGCGCGAACACCGTAATCGCGGCTCCCGATCGCAGAGCGCGAGTCTCCGAACTGGCGCAGCCGGCGCTGGCAACAGCGGGTACGGGCGACGTCTTGAGCGGAGCGATCGGGGCGCTCCTGGCCCAAGGGCTGTCGCCCTTCGATGCGGCCACACTCGGTGTCTACCTGCACGGCGAGGCGGGCAATCGGGCGGCGCGAACGAAGGGGACGATCGGCGTCACGGCGGGCGATGTGGCGGATGCACTGGCGCTCGCCTCGCGCTCGCTGTCGGGCGAGGAGCCGGTTGAAGCTCCGAGTCTGGGCGCATTTGGGGGCGGCATGGGCGATGCGGGCGGATTGGCCGGTTTGGGAGGCGCAGGCGGGGGTGGTCTGGAGGCGTTGCTTGGCGGCGGAGGGTTGCAGTAGCGAACCGGCGCTCAGGGCTGCTCACATGCCCGCAGAGAAAGGCAAGGGAAGTCTAGAGCTTACTCAGAATCGCACCCATCATGCCCATCATGCCGCTGCCGAAGACGAAGACGACGCCGATTAGGAGATTGAGGCGTGCTTCCACTCGCGCCAGTCGCTCGCGCAGTTCCTGCATTTCCTTCCGTAGCTCCTGCAATTCCGCCTTTGTGGCCAGAGTGAGGGCGAGGCGGTCGACGATCCGCTCCAGCGCCCGCCGCGTGGCGCGCGCCTGCGCCGGCGGTACGCCGTCGTTGAGTAGGTCCTGTTCATAGTCGGCGTAGACGGACTCGGGCACGATCGGTTCGGGCATTGCCTCGGTGGTCATGCGCGCCTCGCTTTCGTGGTCAGGGTAGCGGTTCCCGCGCTTCCTCCGTATGCGGAAGTTGGTATCTGGGGCTAGAGGTTTGGTGCTGATCAGGGCGAGTGATCCCCGCCTTCGCGGGGACAGGCTCCGCGGCGGAGCGCGGGTATGACTGAGGTCTTTTGGCGGGCTGTTGGGTTGGAGGGGGCGCTTGCCTGGGATGATTCAGTGATTATCTGAGGCGGGCGGGATAGGCTGCGGGAGTATCTGAGGGAGACTCGCATGGTTGATGACGCGCGCATTGTGGTCACGGGGATCGGGGCAGTGACGCCGGTGGGGAGTACGGCGGCGGAAACCTGGGATGCGTTGGTCAATGGGCGTTCGGGGATAGATACGATTTCGATCTTCGACCCGGAGCGCCTATCGGTCCGCTTTGCGGCGGAGGTGGATGACTGGAAACCGCAGGAATATATGCCGCGCAAGGATGCGCGGCGGATGGATCGGTACTCGCAGTTTGCGATTGCGGCCTCGAATGAGGCGGCGGCGGATGCGGGGATGCCGGAAGGGTTTGGCGGTTCGGATCGGGTGGGGGTGATGATTGGGACGGGGATCGGGGGGATCACGACGACTCAGGAGCAGTTTCGGGTACTCGATTCGCGAGGGCCGGCTCGGGTCTCGCCGTTTGTAGTGCCGATGATGCTGCCGAATATGGCTTCGGGGCAGGTGTCGATTGCGTTGCAGGCTCGAGGGCCGAACCTGTCTCCGTTGTCGGCGTGCTCATCGGCGGCGGACGCGCTGGGTCTGGCTGCGTACACGATTCAGCGGGGCGAAGCGGACGTGATGGTGGTGGGCGGCGCGGAAGCGCCGATCTGCGAGATGGCGGTGGCGGGATTCGCGGCGGCGCGGGCGCTATCGGAGCGGAATGACGATCCGGCGGCGGCCTCGCGCCCATTCGACGCGGAGCGGGACGGCTTCGTAATGGGCGAAGGTGCGGCGGTGCTGGTGCTGGAGCGGGCGGACTACGCAGTTGCACGGGGGGCGAAGATCGTGGCCGAGATTTGCGGGTACGGATCGGTTGGCGACGCCTATCACATCACGCAGCCGGCAGAAGGGGGCGACGGAGGAGTGCGGGCGATGTCGCTGGCGTTGGAGCGGGCGGGCGTGGATCCGGGCGAGGTCGAGTATGTGAATGCGCACGGGACCTCGACGCCGCTGAACGACAAGTTCGAGACGATGGCGATCAAGACGGTGTTTGGGGAGAGCGCATATGGCCTCTCGATCTCCTCAACGAAGTCAATGACCGGGCATCTGCTCGGCGCTGCGGGGGCAGTCGAGGCGCTGGCGACGGTCGGGGCGATTCGGGACGGCGTGATTCCGCCCACGATCAACTACCAGCATCCGGACCCGGATTGCGATCTGGACTACACGCCGAACGAGGCGCGGAAGCGGGAGGTGCGGGTGGCGATCTCGAATTCGATGGGGTTTGGCGGGCACAACGCCTGTCTGGTGTTCAAGCGCTGGGAGCCGTAGGGCGAGTGCGGGAGCGTGCGGACGGCTGGCTGGGCCGCAGTTGGCGGATTGCGGAGGCGGCGGACGCGCCGCCGATTGTGGGGCTGGACGCGCCGCCATTCGTGGGTCGATTGCTGCGTCTGCGCGGGATTGATTCGCCGACCGAGGCGATGGAGTTTCTCAACCCGGAGTGGTGGACGCCGGCCGATCCCTCGCCGCTAGGCGACTGGGAGATCGCAGTTGAGCGTGTGTATCGGGCAGCGGCGGGGGGAGAACCGGTGGCGGTCTACGGGGATTACGACGTAGATGGAATCACGGGCACGGCGATTGTGACCGAAGGCCTGCGTGAGATCGGGATCGAGGCGCGTCCGTTCATACCGCACCGCGAGCGTGAGGGCTACGGAGTGTCGGACGCGGCGGTGGCAGCGCTGGCGTCGGACGGGGCGCGGGTGTTGATCACGGCGGATTGCGGGGTGACGGCGCTGCGCGAGATCGAAACGGCTCGCGAGCAGCACGGCCTCGATGTCGTGGTGCTGGATCATCACGAACCGGCTGAAGAGTTGCCAGCGGCGACGGCGATTGTGACGCCCAAGCTGGCGCCCAAGGGACATCCGCTGGGCGATCTCTCGACGGGGGGCTTGGCCTACCGGTTCGCGCACGCGCTTGCGGAGCGTTCGGGCCGGGAGCTCGCGCCGCAGCGCTGGCTGGATCTGGCGGCGATGTCGACCGTGGCCGATGTGGTTCCGCTGCGTGGCGAGAATCGCTGGATCGTGCATCAGGGATTGCGGGCGATTGCGGCGACGGAGCGGCCCGGTTTGCGGGCGCTGTTGCGGTTCGGGCGGGGCAACGGCGACAGCGTTGATACGGAGACGATCGGATTTCAGCTAGCGCCGAGGATCAACGCGGCGGGGCGGCTGGATGATGCGCTGCTCGCGTTGGAGACGTTGATGGAGCGCGATCCTGAGCGGGCGCGGGCGCTCGCCGACGAGCTCGAGGGGCTGAATCAGCGTCGGCGGCGGTTGACGACAGAGGCGATGGAAGCTGCATCGCGTGAGATTCGCCGTCAGTTGGATCCGTCGGGGCAGGCGCCGCTGGCGCTGTTCGTGGGCGGTGAGGAGATTCATCACGGGATCGTGGGGATCGTGGCAGGGCGGCTGGCGGATGAATGGTCGCGGCCGGCGTTCGTGTGGTCGATTGTGGAGGGGGAGGCGCGAGTATCGGGCCGGACGGGCGTGGGTTTCGACCTGGTGCAGATGCTGGAGTCGGCGCGCGATCTGCTGATTCGCGGGGGCGGGCATCAGTCGGCGGCGGGATTTTCGGCTGAGCCTGGGAAGCTGGGCGCGATCATGCAGCGGCTGAACGAGTCGGCAGAGGCGCAACTGGCGGCGGGAGCCGGTGGGACGTCGGCGCTGGAGGCGATCACGAGCATTGACGCACAGGTTCCGTTGGAGGCGGTGACGCCGGGGATTGTGCGCTGGATCGAGCGGCTGGCGCCGTTTGGCGAGGGCAATCCGACGCCGCGCTTCCTGAGTACAGGGGTGAGCGTGGAGCAGGTGCGGACAGTTGGCGCAGAGAACGCGCACTTGAGTCTGAGTCTGCGCGCCGGTGAGCGGCGTTGGTCGGGGATTGGATGGCGGCTTGGCGCTGCGGCGGCGTCGGTGGGGCGGAAGGTGGATTTGGTGTGGTCGCTGCGGCGGGGTCTGCGGGGACGTACGGAGTTGGAGGTGGTGGATTTGGCGGTCTAGGGGGTGGGATGAGTAGAGCCTCCTCTGTCTCCCCGCCTTCGCGGAGGGAGGGCGGATTTACGGGGGAGGGTTGTGCTGGGTTTGGCGTTTTCACCCCCTCTGCCGTTGCGCGGCATCTCCCCATTGAGGGGGAGATCTGTCGGGGAGTTGTGGATGTTGGGTATCGGGTAGGATCGGCGGTAGCTGTGGCGCGCTTGCGCTTGGGGAGGGATTTTAGCAATGGCGGTACGGAATGTTGGCATTGTGGGGCACCAGGGGGCCGGGAAGACGACGCTGGTAGAGGCGCTGGCGTTTGCGACCGGGGCGGCGACGCGGATCGGCCGGATTGAGGAAGGCAACACGATCTCGGACTTCGACCCGGAGGAGCAGCAGCGGGGGATGTCGATCAACACGTCGCTCGTCTCGCTGGAGCATGAGGATCTGCGGATCAACGTGCTGGACACCCCCGGTTACGCGGACTTCATCGGCGAAGTGGTGGCGTCGGTGGCTGTGGTGGACGCGGCGATTGTGGTGGTGGACGCCTCTGCGGGAGTGCAGGTGGGGACGGAGACCTCGTGGCGGATGGCGGTCAGACGGGGGATTCCGCGTGTGATCGTGGTTTCGCGGTTGGATCGGGACAATTCGAGTTGGGAGGAGGCGTTGGAGGCGGTGCAGTCGGCGTTCGGTTCCGAGTGCCAGCCGCTCTATCTGCCGATCGGGGCGGAGTCGAACCTGAGCGGGGTGGTGGACGTGCTTTCGGGCGAGGCGTGGATCGGGAGCGACGCGAAGCCGTCGGAGGCTCCGGCGGATGCGGCCGCGGCGGCGGCCGACGCCCGTGAGGGTCTGGTGGAGCAGATTGTCGAGGCGGACGAAGACCTGATGATGATGTATCTGGAAGACGAGGAGATCGATCCTGCGGATTTGGTTGCGGCGATCAAGCCGGCGATGCTGGCCGGTTCGCTGATTCCGGTGATTCCGATGTCGGCGGTCTCCAGCATCGGAGCGGGAGCAGTGTTGCGGGTGATCCGGGAGAGCCTGCCCGATCCGTTGGAATCGCCTCCGGTTGCGGACGGGATTGAGACTGATCCGAGCGGCGATCCGGTCGGGTTCGTGTTCAAGACGACGGCAGACGAGTTTGTGGGGCGGCTGTCGTATCTGCGCGTGTTGAGCGGGGCGATCGGGTCGGACTCGCACCTGGAGAATGCGCAGAAGGGGGAAGATGAGCGGTTGGCGAATCTCTCGCGTGCGCGGGGCAAGGAGTTGACCCAGACCGCGTCGCTTGAGGCGGGCGACATCGGCGTGGTGACCAAGCTCTCGCATACAACGACATTCGACACGCTGCGGGTGAAAGGCACTGGTACTCAAGCGCCCGCGCCGCAGATGCCGGCGCCGATTTTCGCAGCGGCGGTTGAGCCGAAGACGAAGGCAGACGTGGACAAGTTGGGGCCGTCGCTGACGCGGCTGGTTGAGGGCGATCCGACGTTGCGGATCGAGCGCGACCGCGATTCGGGGGAGACGATTCTGAGCGGTCTCGGCGAGTCGCATGTGCAGCTGGCGGCGGATCGGTTGCTGCGCAAATTCAAAGTCGAGGTGGAGATTCACGATCGGCGCGTGCCCTACCGCGAGACGATCACGGCGGTCGGGCAGGCGGAATACCTGCACAAGAAGCAGACGGGAGGTCACGGTCAGTACGCGCGGGTGGCCTTGCGGGTAGAGCCGCAGGCTCGGGGGGCGGGGTTCGAATTCGCGGACGAGATCGTGGGCGGGGCGGTACCGCGCAACTACATTCCGGCGGTGGAAAAGGGCGTGGTGGAATCGCTGCCATCGGGGACGTTCCCGCTGACGGATCTGCGGGTGGTGCTGTACGACGGCAAGCATCACGACGTGGACTCCTCGGAGATGGCGTTCAAGCTGGCGGCGTCGCAGGCGCTGAAGGAGGGGGTCTCGTCGGCGCGGCCAATCTTGCTGGAGCCGATTCACAGTCTGCGGATCACAGCGCCGGAGTCGTCGACCGGCGACATCATCAGCGATCTGAACTCGCGCCGGGCGCGGGTCTTGGGGATGGAGCCGGGCGATGATCTGCCGGGCTCGTCGGTAGTGATTGCGGAAGGTCCGATGGCGGAATTTCTGCACTACGCGACGGATCTGCGTTCGATAACGGGCGGGCGGGGGACGTTTGCGTGGGAGTTCGAGCGCTATGATCCGGTGCCGGATCACGTGGCGCAGAAGGTGCGTCAGGCGGCTGCGGCGGAGTAGCTGCGGGCTGAGGCATCGCCGCGAGGGGGCATTGCCATGGTGTCGACACCGGCCAGACCCATCGTTGAGCCGTCGACGCTGTTGGAGGATGTCCGCCGCTCGGCACTGGAACTTCCCGTTCTGCTGCGTTTTCCCGATGACACACCGTTGACCGACAGGCTGCTCGAGCAGATCAGCCGATTGAACAAACCATGGCAATTCGAGCGCACCGCCAACGGAGAGCTCATCATCATGGCGCCTGCCGGATATGGCGCCGACGAGATCAGCCTGGAGTTGGGTTACCAGTTGATGACGTGGGTCCGTGGCGGGGTTGGCGGCGTGACCACCGGCTCGAGCGGCGGATACGAGCGCGGCGACGGCCACACCGCCGCCCCGGACGCCGCCTGGACCAGCCCTCAGCGGTTCGCCTCCCTGTCGGACGAAGAACGAGCACAGACCTACCTGCCGACGTGCCCGAACTTTGTGATCGAGGTGCGTTCGGGCAGCGACAGCGTGGCCAGTCAACAGCACAAGATGGCAGCCTGGATTGCGGGAGGCACGGAGTTGGGCTGGCTGGTCGTGCCCGAGTGGGAAGCCGTCTATGTCTATCGCGCCGATGGGACGGTTGAGGTCGTGGAGCGGCCGGAGGCGTTGTCGGCGGAGCCTGTCTGTCCTGGGCTGACTGTCAGTTTCGAGTACGTCTGGGAACTGGAGTCGGCGCGCGACCTGGAGGCCGGCGCCGACGACCGATGCTAGCTGCGCCGTTCAGTCCGCTGGCGCGGGGCGGAGTTCGAAGACCATGCGCACTCGTGAGGTGATCGACTCGCTGCCGCCGAAGACGGGGGTAGGGGCGAAGCCAGCGTCATCGGCGGCGAGGGCTCTGGCTTCTTCGGCGGCCGGGTAAGGAGTTGGCGCGCTGATCGGGGTGAGTTCGACGATGCGGACGATCTCGTAGCCCATGTGATCGGCGATTGAGTCGGCGGTCGCTTGGGCGTCGTCGATGGCGTCGAGTAAGGCGAGGCGCTCGATCTCGGCGCGGCGTGAGGTGGTGAAACCGAGTCCGTCGAAGCGCACCAGGTCGCCACCGGCTGTGATCACGAGGTCGACCAGCCCGCCCGCGAAGCCGGTGCCGCGAATAGCGATGCTGAGTCCGTTCTCGTAGCGGAAGCCCTGCGACACACGGCCCTGTTCGGTCCAGTCGAACTCCTCGCGGATGCTGATTCCGGTGGTCTGCAAGCCGTTGGGAGAGATGCAGGTTGGGGCGGTGGTGTGATCGGCGTCTTCCGGCTCATCTGTGGTGCAATGCTCAACCACGGAGTCAGCGATCGCTGTGGCGGCCCGATTGCCCGCCGATACTGCCTCCAGCACAGTCGGACGCAGGACGCTGATCGTGAACCGCGCAATCGTACCGTCATAGCTCACGCTGCGGGAGGCCGCGCCCTCGATCGTCAGAGTGGTGGGTTCGAGATCAGAAGGGCTGGGTTCGGGATCGGAGGGGTTGACACCGACGCTGATCTCAACCAGGTTCGGTGACCCAGCCGCGGCCGGACTGTGGAGCGCCAGCACTGCCAAGAGTGAAACGGCGGCGGCGATGAGCGCAAGGCCAACGAATCTGAACGGGTGAATGCGGAGCATGAGGCTTCCTCTCGCAGACGCGGCCAGGCGGCCACTCCTGCGCTGACGATACGCGCCTCGAAAGCGGTCGGGGGTACTGACTCAGGATTCAGCGCCCAAGTGACGTTCAAAGAAATCGAACATTGCGGTCCAGGCCGCTTCAGCCGACTGGTGGTGATAGCCGACCGACATGCGCGAGTGCCGGAGCAGGAACCCGCGCAGGCCGCCGGACTGGTTCATGAACGAGTGGCCGGCGTCGGAGTAGACGGTGACTTCATGCTCGACGCCGAGCTGCTCCAGATGTCCGCGCAATCTGTCGGGCTGAGCGGCGTACATGCGATCGCGCTCGCCGTAGCCGGCGACCACGGGGCAGATGCCATCCAGCTCGCCGGAGTCGCGGGGCACTCGACCGTAGAAGTTGGCGGCGGCTCCGAGCGGGGCGCGGGCGGCGTGGAGGAGGGCGAAGCCGCCGCCGAGGCAAAATCCGGCGACGGCCAGGCGCGATTCGTCTACGTCGTTGCGCGCGGCGAGCCAAGCTCGCGCCGCCTCGATGTCTTCGAAGGCGCGTCCGCTGCCCGAGCCGAGAGCGCTCATCGTGCGGCGGATGCAGATCGGTCGCAGGCGCGGGCCGACGGAGTAGAGATCCGGGGCAAGCGCCACATACCCGTTGCCCGCGAAGCGTTGGGCGATCCGGCGAATGTCTTCGTTGAGGCCAAAAATCTCGTGCAGCACGAGCACGCCCGGGGCGGGACCGTCGGCTACTTCGGGCAGGGCGAGGGCTGCGGACAGATCGCCGTCGCTCGTCGGAATACTGACCATCTGAGTGGACATCGGACGCCTCCGTGATTGGCGGTAGCCTGCGTGTGATGCGGCTCGCGTGAGCCAACAGTAGCGAAGGAGTGGCTCGATGACGGAGTACAACACGCTGGGATACGAACTCTCCGAGCACGTGGCGACGATCACGATCAACCGGCCGGAGGCGGCGAACTCGCTCTCGCTGGAGATGTGCAAGGAGTTGATGGACGCTTCGATCCGGGTGGACGACGATCCTGAGGTTCGGGCGGTGGTCTTTCGAGGCACGGGGCGGTTCTTCTGCACGGGCGCGGATTTGCGGGGCTTTCCGCCGGCCGGTCCGGAGATGGCGACCTACGTGAAGGAGATGACGACCTACCTGCACGCGGCAGCCTCGCGCTTCACGCGCATGGACGCCCCGTTGATCACAGCGATCAACGGAACTTGCGCCGGGGCGGGGATGAGTCTTGCGTTGATCGGCGACCTCGCCCTCGCTGGCGAATCATCGCGCTTCACGATGGCCTACTCGCGGATCGGTTTGACGCCGGACGGTTCCTCGACCTACTTCCTGCCGCGCCTAGTCGGTCTGCGGCGCTCGCTTGAGCTTTGCCTGACCAACCGGATGCTTTCGGCTCAAGAGGCGCTGGACTGGGGCATGATCAATCGTGTGGTGCCCGACGACGAGTTGCAGTCCGCGGCGCACGCGCTGGCGGCGCAGTTGGCGGCGGGTCCGACCGAGTCGATCGGCGCAGCCAAGCGGCTCTACCACAACTCGTGGAACGAGGGACTGGAGACGCAGATGGAGTGGGAGACCCGTGAGATCTGCGAGGCCGCTAGGCGTCCGGAGGCGAAGGAGGGCATGACCGCCTTCTTCGAGAAGCGCGATCCGGTCTTCCACCGCTAGGGGTTGGGCGCGGACTGATGGCTCAAGTCGAGGACCCGCTGGTGGCATTCGTGGCGGCAGAGGCGCTTCGGATCGAGCGTGAGTTGGATGTCCGGTTCGAGCGCAGCCGAGCGTATCTACGCTTTGAGTTGGGGTTGGCCGAACTCGCTGAGGCCGACGCCGAGCTTCGGAGCTTTCGCTGGCGCTACCGCTACACCTGGCAGGAGGCGGAGCGTGCGCGGCGGTATGTGTGGCGGTTGCCGTTGGAGCGTGCGCTGGCGGCGCGGCGGGCGGTGGAGGAGCGGATGGATGCGCTCTTGCGGTCGCGGCTTGAGGTAATCGGCTCGGGTGCTGACGCGGTTGTTTTGCCGCTTGCTGTTTCTGCGCCGGCGGTCGTCTATCGGGAGGGGTTGCAAGCGTATGAGGTGTCGGTCTTGTTGAGGGTTGGCGGGTTGGTGGGGTGAGCGCGTCGCGTCGCCCCCTTCTATCACTTCTTTCCCTCGCCCCCGCAAAGGGGGAGAGGGAAATGGAGAAGAGGCCTGAGTTAGGGTGGAAATTTTGCTAGCTTGCGCGTACATAACCTCTGGCAAAGGAGATTGGAGCGCCCCATGAAAGCCGTCGTGATGGAAGGTGTCCGCGAACCGCTGGTCGTGCGTGAATTCGACGACCCGGTGGTCGGGCCGAAGGATGCACTGGTTCGGGTCGAGGCCTGCGGCGTCTGCCGCTCCGACTGGCACCTCTGGCAGGGCGACCTGTCCTGGGTGGGATTCGAGATTCCGATGCCGGCGGTGCTTGGTCACGAGTGGGCCGGCACGGTCGAAGCGGTCGGCGACGACGTTGAGCACATCCGCCCCGGGATGCGCGTGCTGACCCCCTTCCACAACGGCTGCGGCAACTGTCAGCTCTGCCGCGGCGGACTGCCCAACATCTGCGACAACAACGCCGCCTTCGCCGGCGGCTTCGCCCAGAAGGCGACGATCGCGAACGCGGACTTCAACGCCATTCCGCTGCCCGACAACGTGTCCTTCGAAGCCGGCGCGGCGATGGGTTGCCGCTTCATGACCAGCTACCACGGGGTCGCTGACCGCGGCGAGGTCTCGGGCGGAGATTGGGTCGTCGTCAACGGCTGCGGAGGCATCGGCCTTTCCGCAATCCAGGTAGCCGCAGCGCTCGGCGCCCAGGTGATCGCAGTCGACCTTGAAGAGGGCAAGCTCGCTAAGGCCCGCTCCGAAGGTGCGCTAGAGACGATCAACGCGCTGGAGTCCGACGTCCCGATGCGGGTCAAAGAGATCACCGACGGCGGCGCCAACGTTTCGGTCGACGCCCTCGGGATCAAGGCGACCATGCTGAACTCGGTCAACTCTCTGCGCAAGGGCGGCATCCACGTCCAGATCGGCATCACCTCAGCTGAAGAAGCGGGTGAAGTCGCGCTGCCAATCGACCTGATCACGATGTCCGAGATCGAGTTCCGCGGCTCGCTCGGTCTGCCCAACCAGAACTACCCGGCGATGCTGAACATGGTTGCCTCGGGCAAGCTGAACCCAGAGTCGATCGTGACCCAGCGCATCTCGATCGACCAGGTGCCGGCAGTCGTGGACTCGATGACGACGTTCCAGACCATGGGCTTCGTCACGATTACGGACTTCTCATAGTGGCCGAGGCCCCGGACGCTGCTTGCTTGATCTGCGGCTGGAGCGGCAGGCGGCGCGTTTGCGCCGCCTGCGGAGCCGCCCTCTGGTCGCCCGAGGACGATGCGCGCGGCGACGGCGCAGGCGAATGCACGGTCGTGCTCTCCTTCGACGTAGACGGCGCGTCCGGGATGATCAACCGTAATCCGGCGATTGAACACCTCCCCTCCGCACGCTCATTCGGCGACTACGGCCCGGCGGTCGCGGTGCCGCACGTACTCAGCTTGCTGGCGCGCCAGAACGCGCCGGCTTCGTTCTATATCCCCGGCTGGGTCGCGGAACGGGTCCCGCGCGTGGTGCAGCGGATCGCCGAGGCAGGTCACGAGATTGGGCATCACGGCTACCAGCACGAACCGCCTGCCACCCTCAGCGTGGAGCAGGAAGCAGAGGTGCTAGATCGCGGCTCTACGATCCTGGAAGGCATCGTCGGCGCAGCCCCGGTCGGCTACCGCTCGCCGTCGTGGGAATTGAGCGCCGACTCGCTGCGTTTGATGCGCGAACGCGGGTTTCTTTACGACTCCTCGCTGATGGGTTCGGACGCTCCCTATTGGGTCGCTGCGGGAGAGGGCGAGTCCCTGGTGGAGCTGCCGATTCACTGGGCGTTGGACGACTATCCCTACTTCGTGTTCGCGCCGACCGATGGGCGGCGGTTGATGGCGGCGCCGGAGCAGGTGGAATCGGCCTGGCGGGAGGCGTTTGAAGAGGTACGGCGTCGCGGGGGCGTGTTCACGCTGACGATGCACCCGTACATCATCGGGCGGCCGGGGCGGTTGCAGATGCTGGAGCGGCTGATTGGGTACATGCGCTCGAAGTCGGGGGTGTCGTTTGCGCGGGCGGTGGACGTATGCGAGGGCTTTGCGTCGGAGTGGGGGTCGGCGCGTTCGTAGGCGGCTACGATTGACTCGATGCCCGACACCGCAGCCGTACAGCGGCCGCAGCGCAGCTTGCTCCGCTATCCGAGTAGGAAGTGGCGGCGCACCCATCTCTGTGCGCCTTAAGTGACCGTCATACCCACGCAGGCCACTGGTATCTCGCCATGATCCGCACCGTCGTCGCTCACGCGACGAGATTGCCGCGGCGGAGCGCTGGTATGACGGAGTTTGATTGGTGCGAGGGACCCTCTGTCACTACGTGACGTCTCCCCCCGCAAGGGGAGGCTCGAATAGGCTGTTTGGCGGAGACTGGCTTGTGATTGACGATCCGATACGCTTCCGCGCCGCGATTGACGCGATTGACGCGGCTAATGCGGACGATCCTTTCAGGCTTGAGGTCGGCGGCCGAGCGCTCCCGAAAGAGCAGACTCATGCGGAGATGATGACTCGTTGGGTTCGAGCGCTTGATCCTGAGGTCTCGGAAGCACTGTTGCTGGCGGCTCGGGCGCATCACATTCGTCGGTGGATGGTGCCGCGCTCGTCGTTTCCGGCTGGGCGTTCGGGGTATCTGCGCTGGCGTCGGGCGCTACATTCGGTCCATGCGGAGTTGACGGCGGCGATTCTGGAGGAGTGCGGCTATCCGCGTCGGTCGGTGGAGCGGGTGGCGGCGTTGGTGTCGAAGGCGGAGCTGTTGCAGGCGGGCGACGCCGAGGCGCAAACGTTGGAGGACGCGCTGTCGCTGGTGTTCTTCGAGACGCAACTGGAGCCGTTGCTGGACGATCTGGATGATCGGCAGTTGCGGCGGGCGCTTGGGCGGACGTGGCGTAAGATGTCGGCGAACGGTCAGTCGGCGGCGCGTCGGCTGGCGCTGTCGAAGCGGGCGGTTGCGACGCTGACGAGGCTGGTCGACGGATTCGCGGATGTCTGAGACGCAACGGGATCGATATACGCACGGGCATCACGAGTCGGTAGTGCAGTCGCACGCGCGTCGGCGGGCGGAGGTGGAGGCCTGGTTCCTGTTGCCGAAGCTGGAGGCGGGGATGCGTCTGCTGGATGCGGGTTGCGGTCCAGGGACGGTGACGGCAGGTCTGGCGCGGGCGGTCGCGCCGGGCGAGGTTGTCGGTCTGGACGCGGCGCCTGGGGTGTTGGAGCACGCTCGGGCGCACGCGATTGAGGAATTGGTCAGCAATGTCCGCTTCGTCGCTGGCGATGTGTATCGTCTGGAGTTCGGCGATCGGGAGTTCGATGTGGCGTATGCGAATCAGTTGTTGCAGCATCTGACCGATCCGGTGGCGGCCCTGCGGGAGATGCGGCGGGTACTGAAGCCGGGCGGTCTGCTGGCGGTGCGGGATGCGGACTACGCGACGATGTCGCCGCATCCGAAGTTCGCGGAGTTCGCGGACTGGAATCGGCTGTATCACGAGGTGGCGTATCGGAACGGGGCGGAGCCTGACGCGGGTCGGACGTTGCCGGCCTGGGTTCGGTCGGCCGGGTTCGCGGAGATTGAGATTCATCCGAACGTGATGGCGATGGATGGCGAGGAGGCGCGGATCTGGGGTCGGACATGGGCGGAGCGGATTCTGTACAGCGGGATTGCGGATCAGGCGTTGGAATACGGGTATGCGGATCAGGCGGAGTTGGAGCGGTTGTCGCGGGGCTGGTCGGCGTGGGCGGAGTCGGAGGCGCCGTTCTTCATGTTCGCGCAGGTTGGGGTGTTGGGGATGGGTTAGTCGGCGACTTGGGTTTGGTTGGCTTGGCGCGCTTCCCGCTTCGCTCGAATGGTCGAGAGGGTGTATTCGCGGATCAGATCGATCAGCGATGTGTCGGTTGCTTGCTCTTCGGCGCAGAGTTCTCGAACTTCTTCCTTACTGAATCTAATCTCTATGACCGCCCCCGGATTCTCTGCAACCTCGACTTCGATCGGTTCTTCCTCAAAGTCCTCAAGCGGGAATCGTGGATCGTGAGTCATGGTCGATTACCTCTTCCTCCTGGTTGATGGTAGCGAGTTCGCTCTGCTCGCGACGAACGCCAACCGGTGACGAGATGGGCGACATGCTGTTCGTCCGGATCGTCCACGATGAAGGTGAGTAGGGCACCGTCCGGTCCGGGGCCGATCATGATCCAACGCTGTCTGAGGCCGCGGCGTCGGCGCGCGCGTCTACCCTTATCCGGGAAGAACTTCGGATTGCCGTCCAGTACGTCCAACGCATCGGCAAGGATGAGGCCATGGTCGGCCAACTCTTCGCGAGTCGTCGCGTTGAACGTCAAGTCGGCAATGAAGGGGGGCACTAATCGCGCTCGTCGAAGACGACCTCGATCAGGGGTGAGCCGTCGATCCAGGCTTGGACATTGTCTTGGTTGATGTAGTCGCTGAGCTTGTTGGCGGAGAGGAAGACGGTTCGCTTCTCGGCTGGGTCGGTGACGGGTCGGGCTGTGCCTTCGAGGTCGGCTTCGGTGGTCTGTTTGAGGTGGAAGGTGATTGCCGGGTTGGCGAGGATGTTGGCGTACCAGGAGCGAGGGCCGGGGCGTCCGGTGATGTAGTAGCGGTCGTCGACGTTGTGGAACCAGATTTCGATTCGCTTGGCCTCGCCGCTGCTGCGGCCAGTGGTGGTGATGTCGATGACGAGGTCGTTGGCCAGGGCCTCGGCGATGGCGGGGTCGGAGGTGGAAGTCATTGGTCGCGTCCGTTCCTGTTGGTCGGCAGGTGTTTGCGTTCGTGCTCGAGGAACCATTCCTTGCGGTGGAGTCCGCCGCCGTAGCCGCCGAGGCCGCCGTCGGAGCGGACGATCCGATGGCAGGGTACGGCGATGCCGACGGGGTTGCGTCCGGTGGCGGTACCGACGGCGCGGTAGGCGGCGGGTTTGCCGACAGCCTGGGCGATCTGCTGGTAGGAGGCGGTCTGTCCGGCGGGTACCTCGCGGATGGCTTGCCAGACGGCTCGCTGGAAGTCGGTGCCGTCGGGTGCGATCTCGATAGCGTCGATGGCCTCGACATCGCCGTCGAAGTAGCCGGCGACGGCGTCGCGGATTCGCTCGGCCTCGCTGGAGAGTTGCTCGGCCGCTTCGTCGGCGCCGGGCGACATGACGGGTCGGGCCCAGGTCTCGACGAAGCCGGCTTCGCGCAGGGCGCCGTCGCTGATGGCGAGGTACATGGCGCCCAGGGGCGTGTCGATCCAGCAGTGTTCAGTCATCGCGGCTCCTCTCGGTCGTAGCTGTAGGTTATGAGCAAGGGGATAGAACTCAGGTACTACGCAGTGTACCTATCATGGTTCTGAGAGGTGGAGCATGGTCACAGCCGAGAAGCAGGTGAAGCCGGAAGCGCTTGGCTTCAAGCATCCGATGGTGTTGGACGAGTTGGTGATTGAGTTTCCGGAATCGGTGGCGCTCACGGATGAGTTGCTCTGCGAGATCGCGGGACTCAACGACCGGTTGTTCTTCGAGCGCGACGAAGCGGGGAGGTTGATTGTGTCACCAGGTCCAGACTATGACAGCGATGGCGTCGGCGGAGAAATCACGCTCCAGATCGGCGCGTGGGATCCGGAGCGTATCGGCCGCACCCTGTTCGCCAGCTCGACCCTCCACCTGCCGGACGATAATGCTCGAATGCCCGATGCTGGCTGGCTCAGCCCGGAGACGGCGGCGCGGGCACAGTCGGGGGAACGACCTTATCCGCATGTGGTGCCGGATTTTGTGGTTGAGGTGCGATCGTCGACGCAATCGCTCGCCAGTCAGCGACGGAGGATGAATATGTGGATGCGGAACGGGGCGCAGTTGGGTTGGCTGGTGGATCCGCAGTCGCGGACGGTCTGGGTGTATCGGCCGGATGAGGATGTGGTGGAGCATCGGGAACCGGCGGAGTTGTCGGCGGAGCCGCCTTGCGAGGGCTTGACGATCGCATTCGCTCGGGTCTGGTCAGAGACGGCGCGGTAGGCTTGAGCCTGCCCGCAACGGCAACCAACACCGAGAACAGCCATGTCCCAACGCGACAACCGCACCGTGCGCCTCACCGACCTCGCCCGCTGCGGCGGTTGAGGCTCCAAGTTCGGCCCCGAAGGCCTGGCGCACGTGCTGCGCCATCTCGGACCCCAGTTCCCCCCTAGCGAGCACCCTCAATTGCTCGTCGGACTCGATCGCCCCGACGACGCCGCCGTCTACGCCCTCGACGACGAACGCGCGCTCGTCCAGACCCTCGACTTCTTCGCACCCCTGGTGGACGACCCCTACCAATTCGGCGCTATCGCCGCCGCCAATGCGATGTCCGATGTTTACGCGATGGGCGGACGCGTCCTCTTCGCCCTCAACATCGCCGCCTTCCCCGAAGACCTCCCACCTGACGTGATCGCCGATGTCTTGCGCGGCGGCGCCGACAAAGTGCGCGAAGCGGGCGCGGTCATCGCCGGCGGACACACGATCATCGATGAGGAACCCAAGTACGGCCTCGCCGTCACCGGCGAAGTCCCGCGCGAGCGCATCCGCACCACTGGCGGCGCGCTCCCGGGCGACACGATCATCCTCACCAAAGCGATCGGTACCGGCGTCCTGATCGGAGCCAACCAGCAAGGCGCGGTCTCCGCCGACCACTGGCGCGCAGCCGTCGAGCAGATGATGACGCTCAACCGCCAGGCAGCCGAGGCCTCCGCGATCGACGGGGTTCACGCCATCGCCGACGTGACCGGCTTCGGACTCGCCGGACACCTGCACGAAATGGCCGAGCTCAGCGGCGCGGAACT
Source organism: Dehalococcoidia bacterium (assembly GCA_963555985.3). GTDB lineage: Bacteria > Chloroflexota > Dehalococcoidia > Bin125 > Bin125. The sequence goes on along the minus strand of OY820591.1, from coordinate 1,998,775 downwards.
CAGCATCGAGCTCGGCGCAGTCCCCGCGCTCGGCGGTCTGCAAGAAGCCGTCGCCGCCGGATTCGGCAGCGGCGGACAGAGCCGCAACCGCGACTACTACGGCGCCAGACTCTCCAGCCCGCGCGAACTGACCGCCTTCGAGGAAGCGCTGCTCTACGACCCCCAAACCTCCGGCGGTCTCCTGATCGCCGCAGGAATCGTCGAATCGGCACATCTCCTCCACGACCTCAATGCTCGCGGAGTCGCAGCCGCGCCGGTGGCTAAGGTGACCGGCACAGCCGAAGGCGGGCGGCTGATCGTCTCCGCCCCGGAGACGCCGCGTGGCTGAGCATGACGCCGACATCGCCGTGATCGGCGCGGGGATTCTCGGCCTCTCCGCGGCGATGGCGCTGACAACTCGGCAGGAGGGGCTGCGGGTGCTGGCGCTCGAACAGGAAGCGGGCGTTGGGCGGCACCAGAGCGGGAATAATTCGGGGGTGATTCACTCCGGGTTGTACTACCGGCCCGGCTCGGCGAAGGCTCGGATGGCGGTGGCGGGGGCGGAGCGGATGTACGCCTTTTGCGCGGAGCACGGGATTGGAGCGGAGCGCTGCGGGAAGGTGGTGGTGGCGACGCAGGAGTCTGAGCTGGAGCGGATGCGGGAACTGCATCGCCGGGGGGACGCGAACGGTGTGCCGGATATCCGCGAGCTTGGGCCGGACGAACTGCGCGAGTTCGAACCGAACGCGGCCGGGGTGCGGGCGTTGCACATTCCCTCGACGGGAATCGCCGACTATCGGGGCGTGTGCGAGAAGTATCGGGAGCTGCTGGAGTGTGCGGGCGGATCGGTGCGGCTGCGCTCGCGGGTGTCGGGGGTTCGGGTCGATGCGGATGGGGTGCGGCTGGCGACGACGAGGGGTGAGGTTCGCGCGCGCTATGTGGTCAACTGCGCGGGTTTGCAGGCGGATCGGATCGCGCGCGCGGCGGGTGCGGCGGAGACGCGGGAGCTGCGGATCGTGCCGTTTCGGGGGGAGTACTACGAGCTGGCGCCGTCGGCGAGGGGGATGCTGCGGAACCTGATTTATCCGGTACCGGATCCGGCGTTTCCGTTTCTGGGGGTGCATTTCACGCGGCGGCTGGACGGCTCGGTCGAGGCCGGGCCGAACGCGGTGCTGGCGCTGAAGCGGGAGGGCTATCGCTGGCGCGATGTGTCGCTGCGGGATGCGGCCGAATCCCTCACTTGGCCCGGCTTTCTCCGCCTTGCCCGCGAGCACTGGCAAACCGGACTCGGCGAAGTCTGGCGCAGCGCCAACAAGACTGCCTTTGTCAAAGCCCTCCAACGCCTCATGCCCAACCTCGAACCCCGCCAACTCGTCCGCGGCGGAGCCGGCGTCCGCGCCCAAGCCCTCCGCCGTGACGGTTCGCTCGCCGACGACTTCGAAATCGCCCATCAAGACCGCATGATCCACATCCTCAACGCCCCCAGCCCCGGCGCCACCGCCTCCCTCCTCATCGGCGAAGAGATCGCAGGGATAGCAGAGCGGGCGTGGCTTGGTGGGTAGAGTGGGAGCATGGCACTCTCGATCCCGATCTGGTCCGACGCCTTTCTGGAGGCGGATATCCGCGAATTGCCGGAGTACAAGGCACTGATCGAGGATCCCTCCGACTTCGACAACTTCCTCGCCGCCGCCCGCGCCGCCCTGAGCGGAATGCAGGGAATCCGTAGGCCCGACGAGGCGATCACCATTGAGCGTGTCATCGCTCCCATCCTCGACGCTCTCGGCTGGCATTCACGCCTGCCTAGTCGCTCGCTGACCAGCCGTGACGAGGTTGATCTCGCGCTGTTCGCCGACCCTGACCTGATGGAACAACTCCTGGGCGAGTCCGAGCGCGAGCAAGTGTTGGGCGCGACGGGAATCGTCGAGTGCAAGAGCTGGCAGCGAGATTTCGACGCCGCCGGCACGGGCGGTGGCCGGCCGAGCGAGACGGCCGCTCAACAGATTCAGAGGTATCTGCTGCTCGGAGGGACTGACTCAGACGAATCCTTGCGCTGGGGCATATTGACGAACGGCGCGCGCTGGCGGCTGTATTCCTACCGCACACGTCCGCGCGAGCGCACGTGGGAGATTGACCTGGCCTCGTTGCTGGTCTCCACAGACCTGTTCAGCCAGGTGCTCGAAGAAGACGACAACCACCGACTGCGCACCGCCTACCTCTTGCTGCGCCGCGACTCTTGGCTCCCGGCGGAAGGCGAGCGCGAATCCCTCCTCGATCGCTTGCTCGAACAGGGACGCCGACGCGACGCGGATCTCGCCGACGACCTCTCCGACGTGATCTTCAAGGACGTCTACCCGCAGATCGTGCGGCTCTTCTGGCAGAAACAGCCGGAGGCGCAGAGCGAGGCCATCGCACGCGCGGCGCTGCTCTTCCTCTACCGCCTGCTCTTCATCTACTACGGCGAAGACCGAGGGATGCTCAACACCGAGGATCCGAACTACCGACCACTGAGCCTGCGCTACGGCGTTCGCGATCCGGTCGCCGAGCAGTCCGGGCAAGCCCAGTTCTCCACCCGTTCCACACGCTACTGGCGGCACCTCCAGGACCTTCGCGCAATCATCGATCAGGGCGAACCGGACCTCGGGCTGACCGCGTACAACGGCGGACTGTTCGCCGACAGTCACGCAATCCTCGACGAGATCGAATTATCCGACGCGGAGCTGGCGCCGATCATCTACGACCTCAGCCACACGGCCAACGGAACCTACGTCTCCTACCGCAACCTCGAAGTCCAACAGTTGGGCAGCATCTACGAACGACTGCTGGAGCGCGTCCCTCGGCGCGACGAGGACGGGCAGCCGGACATGGCGCTCTCGCCCTACGCGCGCAAAGATTCCGGCTCCTACTACACCCCGCAGGAGCTGGTCGACCTGATTGTGGAGCAAACGCTGGGGCCGCTGGTTGAGGAGCGAGTGGAGGCGTTTCGCGCCGATCCGAGCGAGGCGAATGATCCGGCCGAGGCGGTGCTGCGGCTGCGAGTGCTGGATCCGGCGATGGGTTCGGGGCATTTCCTGATTACCGCGATCGACTGGCTGGCCGAGCGACTGGTGACGCTCGTCAACCGCGAGTGGGAAGAACGCCACGGCTACGTCTCGCCGGTGCGCGAACAGCTGTGGGAGTTGCAGGACGCCCACGCCGGTCTGGACGAGCGCACGCTGTTGCAGCGGATGGTGCTCAAGCGCTGCATCTACGGCGTGGACAAGAACCCGATGGCGGTCGAACTCGCCCGCGTCGCGCTCTGGCTGCACACCTTCACCGGTGAATTGCCCCTGCCCTACCTCGAACACCGCATCGTTGAAGGCGACTCGCTGCTCGGCATTCGCGGCGAGCAGGCGCGGGCCTACATCAACGAGTGGGGACCGTATCCGCTGAATCAGCGCTTCGAGCTGTACATCGAGGAAGCGGCCGGCTTTGCGCGAAAGCACGATGCGCTGCTCGATCTGACGCTGGAGGAGATTCAGGAATCTCGCGCCCTGGTCGAGGATGCCGGCTTTCGGCAGGGCGGTCAGCACACGCCGCTCAACCTGGTCGCCGGACTGCGCTGGCTCTCGGCCGGCATGAAACGGCGCGAGCGTACCGCCTTTCACGCCCCGCTCAAAGAAATCCTCAGAGGTGATCCGGGTCGTTCAATCGCAGTGCTATTGGGCGGCGAGAATCGCCCCGGGCGAACGCCGACGACGCCCGAGTACCGCGAGATCCGCGACGCCGCCAACGCGATCGTCGAACGCGAACGAATCTTGCATTGGGAACTCACCTTCCCCGAAGTGATGTCGGCAGGCGGCTTCGACGCCGTGATCGGCAATCCGCCCTGGGAGCAACTCAAGATCGACGAGATCGAATGGTGGGAGCCTCGGGACGAACGAGTCGCGTTAGCTGAGTCAACCGTCGATAGGGACAAATTGATTGACGCCTATCGAGAGTCCGATCACCCGCTATACAGCGAATTCGCAACTGCAATCGACCGGACCAAGCACACTCTAGACCTATTTCGATCTGCATCAGAGTATCCCTACTTTGGGCGCGGCGATATCAATCTGTATGGTCTATTCGTAGACCGAGCAAGTGATCTTCTCGCTCCCAACGGGATATTCGGTCTACTGGTCCCATCAGGTGTGTATGCTGGGAAATTGGCTTCCGCCTATGTCAGCCACGTCGTTAGCGAGTCACGACTTCTCGCCGTTTTCGACTTCGAGAACAGTGATCGAGTGCCGAGTGGCGTAGAAGACGAAACACCATCCAAGTGGTTTCCCGACGTTCATCCGCAGCAGCGATTCTGCGCGCTAGTAGTAGGCGGCATCGACCGAGAATTCAGTCACTCTCGATTCGGTTTCATGCTCACTAGCACAGACGACGTTCAGAGCGCTAATCGAGCGTTCTCAGTATCAGGCGCATCACTTTTAGCGATTAATCCGAACACAAGTCAACTTCCCCAGTTCCGCATTCGCAAAGACGCCGAACTAATTGCATCGATCTATGAACGGTACAAGCCGCTTGTCACGGCTGTTGATGGCAGAATCGAGCGTATGTGGCCCTTGAAGTACCGTCAGGGCTTGTTCCATTCTAAGCGGGATGCGGACCTGTTCGTGACCTCTGAAGCGTTGGACCGCAACGGAGCGTACAGAGTGGAGCCAAATTGGTTCAGAATGGGCGCGACCACGTGGTTACCTCTGTATCAAGGACGGATGATCGACCAGTACGACCACCGAGCGAACTCGATCTCGTTCAATCCAAAGAACACAAAGCGACCATATGTCAGTGTGAAAACAACTGCGGAACAACACGCGAACACCAAGTACTTTGCTCAACCTCGACACTGGGTGCCTTTGACTGAGGTCACTGACAGGCGCCGAAGTGATCACGCCTGGGCCATCGGTTTCCGCGATATATCCGCTGCCACGAACGAACGTCTGATCATCTCGACGATCCTGCCGAATGCGGCTATCGGTGATACAGTAGGATTGTTGTTGGATGACGGAGGATTGGACGCGCAATCAGCTGCGTGCGTAGTGGCCAACCTCAATTCGATGGCTGTGGATTATATCGCTGGGCGCAAAATACCTGGCACACACGTGAAGAAATATGCCATCGAGCAACTCCCCATGATCACCCCCGCCGACTACGACCGCGCCTTCGGCAACCGAACCGCCCGCGAGTTGGTCCGTACCCACGTCCTCGAACTCACCTACACTGCCCATGATCTCACTCCCTTCGCCCGCGACCTCGGCTACGAAGGCGACCCTTACATCTGGAACGTTGCGGAGCGCCGCCAACTCCGATCCCGCCTCGACGCCCTCTACTTCCACCTCTACGGCCTCAACAAAGACGACGCCGGCTACATCCTCGACCAGTTCCCCGTGCTCGAAAAGAATGAACGCCGAGAGTTCGGGCACTACCTGACTAAACAGCTGGTGCTGGGTCAGTACCGGGCGCTGGCGGCCGGAGATACGGCGGCGGTGATCTCGGAGTCGGCGTCTTGATAGGCTGGGCCCCCAGGGAGATTGCCATGCAACGTCTGACGCTCACCGCGGATATCTACTTGCAGGACGGCTGGTACATCTCGCGCTGCTCAGAATTGGGAATCGGCAGCCAGGGCGAGACGATTGAGCACGCGCAGGAGATGCTGATCGAGGCTGTGGAGCTGACTCTGGAAGACATGGACCAGAAGCAATACGAGGACCGTCTGAGCGGCGCCTACTTCGCCAATAGCGCCTTCACCGAAGAGGAAATCCTCGAAGGCTGCGAATTCGTCGAGCAGTGCTCGATTACGGTCAACGCCGACCTACCCTTCGTCCTCGCCCGCTGACGTCTGGGCGGCGATCTCCATCCTGATAGCCTGACGCTTGGGAGGCAGCCATGACGCTTCGCTACACCGCGGAAATCTATCGGGAAGCGGACGGCTACGCCTCCGTCTGCCCGGAGTTGGTGGTCGCCAGTTGCGGGGACACGATCGATGAGGCGCGCGAGATGCTGATCGAGGCCGTGGAGCTGACCCTGGAGGACATCACGCCCGAGGAGTACCAATTCCGAGTCAGCGGTGAGATGTCGGCGCAGAGCGATATCCCGGAGGACGACGAAGCGTTCGCCCAGTCGGTCTTGGTCGAATCCAGCGAGATCGAGGTGGATGCGGACCTCCCGTTCGCGGCGGCCCACTGACGATGCGAGTCCTGACGGCGCGGGAGATCAACCGGATTCTCGAACGCCACGGCTTCGTTCGGATCAGACAACGCGGCAGCCACCGCAGATTTCGCGGAGTCGTTGACGGTAGAACGCGATACGTCACCGTGCCCCAGCACCGAAACATCCCTCCGAAGACGATCGAGACAATCATCAAGCAATCCGGCCTCCCCCGCGACCTATTCGAGTAGCGCCGGTCGTTTCCTCCGGCCTGACTAGTCGCAGCATGCTTCCCCGATGTCGAGGCGGCAGAAGCAGGAGGCCTGGACCTGAACGTCGGCTCTCGCCTGGGCGAGGTGGAGCCGTTGCCTGGCAACTTGCGCCAACTCATCCTGACCAGTCCGCTCCAGACACTCCACGTACCCGCTCAGGCTCCAGACGTTGTCCAGGTGCTGCCGCGGCCGGCTGACCGCCGCGTCATAGCCAAGGTCGGCCCGGTACACGTCCAGCGCCTCCGCCACCCGCTCCTGCTCCAGCAGCAGCGCCCCCAGCGCATGGCGCACCGGCTGCATCCAGCCCCACGGCTCGTCGTAGTGCAGCTCGTCGTCCAGCTCCACTGCGTGGTGCAGATGCGCGAAGGCCGCCTCGAACTCACCCTGCCGGTACGCGATCTCCCCCCGCATCATCTCCTGCGCGATCGCCAGGATGTCGCGGCAGGGATTGTTGAACTGATAGCGCGTCTCGGGCACCAGCGCGTACGCCCGCTCAAACGCCTCCGCCTCAGCCGCCGCCTCATCGGTCCGGCCCAGCGTCGCCAGCGCGATCGCCCGTGCATAGCGCATCGTCGCCGTAGTCACGCAATACAACTCGCGATCCTCTGGCAGCTCCTGTTCGAGGATCTCCTCCCACTTGCCGAAGCGCACTAACACATGCTGCTCGATCGCCGCAAACGCCTCAAGCCAGTCCGCCATGTTCGGCGACTCCATCCGCAGCAACTCCTCCGGGATCACCGCCCGCAGCTCCCGCGCCGTCTCAATCGCCGGCCCGTACTGACCGAGGAACATCGCCCCGTAGATCTTGAAGTGATAGTTGTGGCTGCGGTACATCGTGTAGAAGTTGAACGGCCCGCGAGCCTCCAGGTAGGGACGGTCGGCCTGGATCGCCCGCTCATTCCAGTTGATCACGTTCAGATAGTCCCCGCAGAGCACATCGATATGAGTCGCCATGTGCTGCAAGTGCCCGGAGTGAGGCGCAATCCCCCGCAACTGATCCGCCGCCAGCAGCGCCTGCTCCGGAAACGGCGACATCTCCATCAGGTGGATGTACATATGCAGAACACCCGGATGCGGAGCCTCCCCGCAATGAGCAATGTGCGCCATCGCGCCCTCAAGCACCCCGCGCGCCTCAACGGTGTCAGCCCCCTCAGCCGGCTCGCCTGAGTCGAGATTCCACAGCGACCACGGAGTCCGGTTCATCATCGCCTCGGCAAACAGCGACGCGATATCCGCGTCGTCCGAGTGCTCCCGATAGACCGCGCGCATGGCATCCGCGTAGTCGTCAACCCAACCCATCATGTCGTCCAGCGGCTCCGCCTGCGGATAGCGACGCTGCAAAGCCCCAATCAGCTCGCGCTCCGCCTCAGTGCAGTTGTCCGCCAGTGCCAAGGCCCGCTTCGCCGACGCAAACGCCGTCGCCAGAGATCGCGCGACCTCTTTCTTGCCGAACGCCTCCCACGGCTTGTTGTAGTTCGGCCCAATCGCATAAGCGATCCCCCAATGAGCCATCGCGCAATCCGGATCGGCCTCGACCGCCTGCTGAAAGCAGAAGACCGCCTCGTCATGGTTGAAGCCGTAGGTCCAGATCAACCCCCGGTCAAACCAGAGCTGCGCCTCAGAGGAAGAGGTCGTAATCGTCCGGCTGTATGTGCCAAGGTCGAATTCGTAGGTCATGATCTGAATCTCCCCATCAAAGCGCAAGTCGATCGCTACCTGGATCGTAGAGCGCTCGCCGAGAACCCTGCCCCTGATATCAGAATCCCCCTCCTGATACCCTCACTCCATCGGAGGCCGCCATGCAACGCCTGACCCTCACTGCTCACATCTATCAAGACGGTGACTGGTTCGTCTCTGATTGCCCCGAATTGAGAATCGCCAGCCAGGGCAAGACGATTGATGAAGCGCGGGAGATGCTGATCGAGGCTGTCGAACTCACTCTGGAAGATATGAGCCAAGAGGAGTACGAGGGTCGCCTGAGCGGAGCCTACTTCGCCAATAGCGACATCTCTGAAGAGGAAGTCTTCGAGGACGGCGAATTGGTCGACATCGGCTCAATCACCGTCAACGCAGATTTGCCCTTCGTCATCGCTCGCTAACCATGCGTGTCCTGTCGTGGCGTCAAGTCGTCCGAATCCTGGAACGACACGGTTTCGTCTTCCTGCGGCAACGCGGAAGCCACATGCGGTTTCGCGGCATCGTCAATGGACAGGTACAGAATGTGAGTGTGCCTGGACACCGCGAACTCAGGCCCAGCACACTGAATCGCATCATCGAACAGTCCGGCCTCCCCCGCGACCTCTTCGAGTAGCGCAAGGCCGAATTGCCTATGCTGGGCGCGAGGAGTCTCCCATGGCCGACGGCGTCACCTTGCGCATCAGCGGACTCTCCCGCGCCGATCTTCCCCGCATTCGCCGCGTTTTGCCGGAGGGCGCGGAATGCGTCGAGCTCAGCCGCCGCGTCGAGCCGCCGATGGGCAAGAAACACAAAGGCGGCGAGATCTACGGGCGCTTGATCGAGATCGATCTCCTGGCCCGTACAGCGTGGCTGCAATCGCCGGAGAATCCTGATGATTTCGCCGTGCTCCGCTTCCGGGCCGAACATGCCGAGGCTCTGCTCGCCGCAGCCGGCAAACTCATCTCCGCCGACGGCTTAGCCCATCTCGATGCCCATGGAACCGTGCAGTTGCTCGATCTATCGAGGCTAAAAGTCCAGCCTGAGGATCAGCCGCCGGATCCGATCATCAAGCCGTTCCGCTGGCGCACGATCGATGAGCGGCTGCCCAATGTCGATTTCGATGAATATCTGCGCACATCGCGCGACTTTGACCCCGATCAGGAGAGCGAATGAACACCGCCATTGAGATCGATCTCGTGGTCGACACAAACATCATCGTCTCACAGCTTGCTGGAGATCCAGACCGAGCGAGCGAATACGCGCCTTATCAACGGCACATCGATCAGCGTTCGCTGGCGATCTCGTTTCAGACCGTGGCCGAGCTCGCCGTGCAGCGCGCGATCCAAGCTTGGGACACGGCGGAGCTTGAAGATGTTCTCAGTGAGATTTACATGGTCGAACACTCGCCTGAACTCAGCGAATGTTATCGACGGGTGCGAACGGCTGCGATCCGGCGCAATCGGCGCGGCGAAGAGCCGTTGGTCGGCCCAGCGGACGGTTGGATCGCGGCGGCCGCCTTGTTGCTTGATGTGCCCCTCGTGACGCACGACCGCCGTCTGGCTCGCAGCCCACTGATCACGACCACCACGGAACTCCCTGATGCCAAGTGAGGCGTCGCGTACCATTTCCGCATGACCGCCGACCACCTTCGCCCACCCCTTGACGGCATCCTCGTCATCAACGCCGGACAGATCCTCGCCGCACCCTTCTGCGCCACCATGCTCGCCGAATTCGGTGCCGACGTGATCAAACTCGAACGCCCAGGCACCGGCGAACCCAACCACGGCTCCGTCTCCTACGTCCAGGAAAACCGCTCCCAGCGCGGCGTCACCTGCAACCTCGCCGACCCGCGCGGCAAAGACCTCTTCCGCCGACTCTGTGCCCGCGCCGACGTGCTGGTGGAGAATTTTCGGCCCGGCACCCTCGAAAAGCTCGACCTCGCCCCCGACTCACTCCGCGAGCGCAACCCCGCGCTGATCGTCACCCGCGTCTCCGGCTACGGCCAGACCGGACCCTACCGCGAACGCGCCGGCTTCGACCGCGTAGCCCTCGGCTTCTCCGGCCTCACCTACACCACCGGATTCGCCGGCGACCCGCCCGTCCGCCCCGGCTACATGATCGGCGACTACAGCGCCGGCATCATGGCCGCCTTCGGCACCCTCGCCGCGCTGCGCGCCCGCGACGTCAACGGCCGACTCGGCCAGGACGTCGACGTCGCCCTCTACGAAGCGCTCTGGAAGCAGAGCGGCGCCCACGCCGCCAACTTTGCTCGGGAAGGCAAGAACCGCGAGCGCACCGGCAACTACTTCCCCGGCGTCATCCCCGCCGAGCAGTTCGGCACCAGCGACGGCCACTGGCTGATCATCAGCGGAGCCACCCAAGGCACCTTCGAGCGCCTCTGCGAAGCAATCGGACGCCTTGACCTGATCACCGACCCACGCTTCGAGCGCCGACGCAAACGCAACGCCAACTACCAGCCGCTCCACGACATCATCGCCGAATGGGTCTCGACGCTCACGCTCGCCGAAGCCCAGGCAACTCTCGACCAGTACGGAGTCCCCGCGACCAAGGTCTACGCCACCTCCGACGTGATGACCGACGAACACTTCGCCGCGCGAGAGCAGGTCGTGGAGGTGCCGTCGGAGCAGCACGGGACGCTGCCGCAGCCCGGGATCGCGCCGCGGCTGTCGGCGACGCCGGGGCGGGTCAAGCACCGCGCACCGACTTTGGGCGAGCACAACCGTGAGGTTTACGGGGGAATGCTTGGCCTGAGCGATGCAGAACTGGACGAGTTCGCAGCGGACGGAGTGATCTGATGACTACCGCAATCGTTGAGCGCTCGATCACGGCCTTCCTCGACGGAGAGGACTCGCTGGAGATCGGCAACATCATCCATTCGACCGAGGGCGCGGCGCGCTATGGCTACACCGGCCCGCTCGTCGGAGGTACGACCGTATACGCCTGGTCGGTGGCGGCGTTGGTCGAGGCCATCGGCGACGCTTGGCTCGACGAGGGCTGGGTCGAGTTCCAACTTCGCAAGCCGGTCTATCCAGCTGAGGTGGTCACGACGCGCGTCACAGCCAATGGCGGCGGCTTCGGGTTCACCATGACCAAGAACAACGGCGACATCGCCGTCCGAGGAACCGCCGGACTCGGCATCGCCGACTTCTACACCGAGATCACGACAGCGAACGATCGCACACTCCGACCCGAACCAGCAGAGCGGCCTTTCATCACGCGAGCCGTCGCGCCGCTTGGCGAAGACCTGCCCGCCATGGAGAACGACCTGAGCGCCGCTGAAGCCGAGCGCTACGCCGAACAGTTGGCGCGCGACTCAGATCCGCTCTGGTACGGAGCCAACCGCCGCGTCCACCCGGGCTGGATCGCCCAACGAGCTAACGCATTGCTCGCGCACAGCTGGCGCTATACCGCAATCCACGCTTCCAGCCAGATTCAGCACCTGGCGCCGGTGCATCCCGACCAACGACTCCTGGTCAGCGGACGGATCGAATCGGGCTACGAGCGTAAGGGACACGAGTACGCCGTGCTCGACGTAACACTGTCCTCGGAGAACGGACGCGAGCTGGTGCGTTTGCGTCAGCCGACGATCTATCAGGCTGCGCTGAAGTAGCCGGCTGTTCAACGTTCCCTACACAGCAGGACTCACGGAAACGGCCGCGCGTTCAGCGCGGCCGTCCCGGTGGTGCTTCAGACCGGAGGCAATCGAAGCGGTTGCCGCCTTTGTGAGGCAACGCTATTGCTCGGGCGGGATCAGCACTTGGTCGATCACGTGGATGACGCCGTTCGAGGCCTCGATATCGGCGATCACCACGCGCGCCTCGTTGATCCGCACGACGCCCCCCTCCAGCGTGATCGTCAGGGCTTCGCCCTGCACCGTGAGCGCCGACTCCAGTTCCACCACATCCGAGGCCGTTACCGCCCCGGCGACGACGTGGTAGAGCAGGATGTCGGTTAGTGCGGGAATATCCTCCAAGAGCGCCTCCAGCGCGCCCTCGGGCAGGGCTGCGAACGCTTCGTCGGTCGGCGCGAAGACGGTGAACGGACCCTCGCCTTGCAGCGTCTCCGCCAGACCGGCCGCGACCACGGCCGTGACCAGCGTCTGGAAACGGTCGTCGTCCGAAGCGATCTCAACGATCGTCCCCAACTGCGGCTCGGGCTGCTCGGGTTGCTCGGGCGGGATCAGCACTTGGTCGATCACGTGGATGACGCCGTTCGAGGCCTCGATATCGGCGATCGCCACGCGCGCCTCGTTGATCCGCACGACGCCCCCCTCCAGCGTGATCGTCAGGGCTTCGCCCTGCACCGTGAGCGCCGACTCCAGTTCCACCACATCCGAGGCCGTTACCGCCCCGGCGACGACGTGGTAGAGCAGGATGTCGGTTAGTGCGGGAATATCCTCCAAGAGCGCCTCCAGCGCGCCCTCGGGCAGGGCTGCGAACGCTTCGTCGGTCGGCGCGAAGACGGTGAACGGACCCTCGCCTTGCAGCGTCTCCGCCAGACCGGCCGCGACCACGGCCGTGACCAGCGTCTGGAAACGGTCGTCGTCCGAAGCGATCTCGACGATCGTCCCCAACTGCGGCTCGGGCTGCTCGGGTTGCTCCGCCGAACTCATTGATTGCGTCCCCGTCTGCTGCTCCTGCACAGGCGGCGTTGAGGTTTGCGGCTGGTCTTGAGGCTGGGGTTCAGGATCATCGGCGCAGGCCGAGACGACCACGAGGGCCGCTGCGGCGAGCACTCCAATCGCCAGAAACAGATGTCGCCACCTGAACCAATCCACCCGAAGGCCTGCTGAGAATGTCGCGAACATGTTGGCTTCTCCCATCCTGATGCGGCATATCCTCGACTAAAAGTAGATTTTATCCATCATCATGTCAAGTATATTCAGCAAGAAGAAGAATTCCAGACGAGGCCGGCAGATATGGCAGATCAGGCGACAGCGAAACTCTTGCGCGGCCGGTACACCGCGGCCTTGCTCAGCGGCGACACCCAGGAGGCATCGCGGGTGGTTCGGGACGCGCTCGAGCGCGAGCTTGAGCCGGCGGCGATCTACCTGGATGTGTTGGGGCCGGCCTTGGCCGAGGTCGGTGAAGCCTGGATCCGCGGCGAGCTCAATATCGCCGCCGAGCATCTGGCGACCAGCATCACCATGCAGCAGATCGCGTACGTCCGTGATGTCAGTCCACGCAAAGCAGATCTCGGCGTCACTGTGGTCATCGCCGCGGTCGAGGGCGAGTTTCACGCCCTCGGATCACGCATGATCGCCGACTTGTTCTTCATGGAAGGATGGGACATTGCTCATCTGGGCGAGAACAATCCGCCTGAGGATCTGGCCCAACTGGTGCGCGAGCGGAATCCCGACCTGGTCATTCTGTCCCTCTCCGATCGTGATCGCCTGCCGGCGGCGAGTCGGGCGGCGGCGATGCTGAAAGCGCTCGAACATCCCCCGGCGGTATTCGTGGGCGGGAGAGGGCTCCAGCCCGGGCTGGATGACACCCTGCCGGCGGTCGACCTCGTGTCTTCGGATCCGTTGCAGGCGCTGCAGCGGGCGCGGGAGATCGTCGGTCTCAAAGAGCAACCGGTGACGCTCGAGCTGCATCTGAAGAGCCTCGGCCGGCGTATTCAGGCGCTGCGCAAGGCTCGCGGCTGGAGCCAGTTGGAACTCGCCTCCAGAGCGGGGATTGATCGCACCTACCTCAGCGCGGTCGAACAGGGGAAGCAAAACGTTACCATCGGAGCCGTCGTCAGAGTCGCCGATGCGCTCGACGTCACGCTCGTCCGCTTGCTCGATCCCTCCTAAGATCGCGGGCGGAGGCGGACCCGGCGCAGCGTTCGGCCTCACCCCGAACGGGGCCGACCGGCGAGTATGTCTCAGCTGGCGGCAGACCGTAGGCCGATCACGGCCGCGATGAGATCCGGGAAAGCGAGCAAGCCATGACCACGCAGACGACGATCGAACGTACGATCACGGCGTTTCTCGACGGCGAAGATTCGCTCTCGATTGCGAACATCATCCATTCGACCGAGGGCGCGGCGCGCTTCGGTTTTGAGGGCGCGTTGGTGGGTGGGGTGACGGTCTATTCGTGGGCGGCGCCGGCGCTGATCGAGGGTTTGGGTGAGGAATGGCTCGACACTGGCTGGATCGACTTCCGGCTGCGGCGTCCGGTCTATCCGGGCGACGAGATCACGACGCGCGTGACTGCGAATGCGGCGGGCGGGATCGAGTTCACGATGGCGAAGGAGTCGGGAGAGGTCTGCATCGCCGGCGTGGCTGGGATGGGCGAAGGGCCGTTCCTCGGCGATCTGGCGGTCGCGCAGAATCGGGTGACGGTACCGGAGGCGGATCCGCCGACGCTGCTGACGCGAGAGAATCTGCCCGTGGGTGAGGACTTGCCGGCGATGGCAGTCACGATGTCGGCGGCGGAAGCGGCGGAATACGCGGAAGAGTTCGCGCGAGACCCGCATCCGCGCTGGCGCGGGGAAGGGGCGCGGCTGCATCCTGGCTGGATTGCCGGGCGCTGCACGCGGCTGATCAGGCACACCTACAACTACAACGCGGGCATTCACGCGGGCAGTCAGATTCAGCTGTTCGGGCCGATGCTGGCCGGGCAGACGCTGGTGGTCTCGGGGCACATGACCGACGGCTATCGGCGCAAGCTGCACGAGTACTGTCTGTTGGACGTGACGATCAGTTCAGAGTCGGGAGAGGACTTGGCGCGTCTGCGTCACCGGACCATCTACCAGGTCGGCACGGAGCAGGATCGATGATATGAGGATCACTGAACTACGACTGCGGAACTTCGGCGTGTTCGCGGACCTGACGCTGACAGATGTGCCGCCGTTCGCAGTGTTTATCGGCCCCAACGGCACGGGCAAAAGCACGTTCATAGACTTGTTTGCCTTCATCCAGGACTCGCTGCGCGAAAATGTCCGTGCAGCCGTTGATCGTCGCGGAGGATTCAGCGAGGTCCGTACCCGGGACCGAACGGGGCACATCGAAATCGAGATGGTCGTGACCAGGGCCCGCCGCCGGTCAGACGAACCTGCCGCCTTCACATACGGCCTCAAAATAGGCCTAGATGGCACCACTCCAGTCGTTAAGCAAGAATATCTGCGTGTCCAATCGCCCACAGTGCAACCCAATCTGTTCGATTTCGATCAAACGTTTCCAGAAGAACAAGAATTTAGCAAAAATGATCGTGAGGACGCAGATCTGGAACGTGAGGTGCGTGATCATGAATGGAAACGAGGGCGATTGCTCCTCGGGTCGCCGATGGCCCTGGCTAGGACGTTCCGCAGGTCACGGTCACAGGACAATTTTACGTACTATCTGGCCGCCAGCGATCTGTATGAATTCCTGAGTAATGTTCATCTGTCGGATATTCAGGTATCGAAGGCACGACAGGCTGCCGCAGCCGGCCGAGATGAACATGTTTCCGTTCACGGTGACAACTTACCGCTAGTCTCGAAGTACATGCACGACGAACATCCAGAGGAATTCGCACGAGCCGTAAAAGCACTTGGTAAGCGCGTTCCGGAAATTACGAACGTGAATGTCGAGTACACAATTGATCGTCGTGTCGCGCTGCAATTCTATAACGCCGGGCTATCCGAACCGTTCAGTGCCGCGTCAGTATCCGACGGAACTCTGAAGATGTGGGCGTACCTCTTGATGATTCACGATCCTGAACCACATCCGCTGATGTGTATCGAAGAACCAGAAAACCAGTTGTACCATTCGCTGCTGGGTCTGCTGACCGAGGAGCTGTGGAGTTACTCACAGCGCAGCCAAGGCCAGGTCATCGTCACCACACACTCTACGGACCTGCTGGATGCGGTTCGTCCGCACGAAGTGTTTTGGCTGGTTAAGGAACGAGGAGTCACACGAGCGCGT
Source organism: Dehalococcoidia bacterium (assembly GCA_963555985.3). Classification (GTDB taxonomy): domain Bacteria; phylum Chloroflexota; class Dehalococcoidia; order Bin125; family Bin125. The sequence goes on along the minus strand of OY820591.1, from coordinate 1,982,764 downwards.
CGAGTGAGCGAGTACCCTCAATTGGTCGAAGAGTACGACTACGGAAACAAACTCGGTTGGATGTGGAAGTCGCGCGCATTTGAAGGCGCTTATCCGGACTGATGCGACTCTTAGTTTTCCTGATCGAAGAGCCATCGATGCGCGCCTTCCTCGAAGGGGCGCGAGAGCGGCTCCCAATCCCGAACGACGTTCAGATTGTCTTCCGCATCGCCGGCGGGTACCAAAATATGAGGCCGCTCATCGAGGCGAACTTACGGATGTCTTGGCCTCCGAATACTCGCTTCGTCGTGCTCTGTGATCAGGACAAAGCAGACTGCCTTCAGCGAAAGTCGGACATCGCCTCGGTGGTGCCGGAGTATCGCCGCAACGAAATCTTGGTGCGAATCGTGTGCTACGAGCTCGAGGCATGGTATTTCGGCGATCCCGATACATTGTCCGATCTCTATCCGCGTTTTCGCCAAGTCCGAGGCCAAGCGCGCTTCCGCTCCCCGGACAATCTACAACAGCCCGCTACGCAGCTCATGGAACTCGCAGGGCGACGAAAGAGGCAATTGGCCGAAGAACTCGGCCCGCTGCTCGATCTGGAATCGAATCACTCGCCGAGTTTGCAGGTCTTCCTCTCTGGCCTCCGACAGCTCCTCGCCGACTAACTCAACCAGCGACGCCAGACAAACCAGGCCACCGCAAAGATCACCCCCAACGCGATCATGATGTACACAAACAACCGGATCCCCTCCACCGCAAGCTGGTGATACACCACGTTGATCGGGATCGCACTCAAGTACACCCACTCCTCGCTCTGCCACTCCGCCGGACTGATCGGCTCGTCGCGCGGAAAGCGCGTACTGGTCCAGCGGCGGTTCTGCTTCATCACCCGCAGCCCCAGCTTGACCTCGCTGTCGCTCTCACCGCGCAGCGTGATCCGCACTTGGCTCGGCGCTTTCTCACGGTCGTTCGAGAGCACGATCGGATCCGTGTACAGCGAGCGCGGCCGATCGACGAGCGAGTAATCGAGCTCAAGGCCCGTCACCTCATAGAAATGCACGACCCCCTCGTGATCGGTCTCGCGGATTCCGAGCTGCGCCCGCTCACCCTCAATGTGCTGCACCGCGATCTGCACCTGCACCGTGCGCGGAGGCTTGTCCACCCCAAACGCCCAGATCCCCAGACCGACGATCGCCGCAACGAACGCAACCCCAAGAACCTTCGGCCAGCGAGACGGCTGAGCGTACATTCCGCCAGCGTATCGCCACTACTCACGATTCCGACAACCCCGCGCCACCATCCACCCCCCGGCAAACCCGGCGACACTCAATCCTACCGCCCACTCGTAGACTGTTCGCATGAGGCGAAGCATTCAGGGCTGGAAGTCCAACACTTTCCTCGCGCTTGAGCACCCACAATTCCGCATCCTCTTCGCGGGCACGCTCTTCGCGACCCTCGCCTACATGATGATGTTCGTCGCCATGTCGGTCGTCTCCTACGACCTCGGCGGCACCAACTCGGCGGTCGGTTTGGTGACGATGGGTACCGGGATTTCGATGCTGATCGGCTCGCCCTGGGGCGGGGTGATCGCCGACCGCGTCAACCGCAAGCGCCTAATCGTCTGGGGCCAGGGCGCCGGCGCGGTGATGCTCGCCCTCACCGGCGTCTTGCTCTTGCTCGATCTCGTCAACTTGCCCTTGATGTTCATTCTCACCCTGATCCTGGGCGCGACCTTCGTCTTCATGGGACCGGCGCGCAACGCCTTTACCGCCGACATCGTGGGTCCCAGGCTGATCGGCAACGCGGTCGCGCTGAACCAGCTTGCGCATAGCTGGGGGATGCCGATCGCGCCGATGATCGCGGCGCTGCTGCTCGAATCGGCGGCGGGCGGCGGCGGTACCTATGTCGTCATGGGAGTGCTGGTCTCGATCGGCGTGCTCTCGATGGCGGTGATGCCGAATACGGGCAAACCGCAACAGAGCGAGCGCCGCAGTCCCGCCGCTGACCTCATGGACGGCATCCGCTACGTCGCCCGCCGGCCGCCCCTGCGCCTGATGCTGTTCCTCTTCATGGCCACGGTCGTAATCGGCTTCATGTTCCGCGTGCTCACGCCGGCGCTGCTCGAACAACACCTGGACCGCGCCTCCACCGACATGGGTCTGATGATGACGGTCAACGGCATCGCCAGCGCGGTACTGGCGATCGGCGTAGCCGGCATGGCCACCTCGCGCTGGTCGTGGCCGCTGATCTTCGTGCTGCTCGGCGTGATGGGCCTCGGCTATCTCGTGATGTCGCAGGCTCAGACCTATGGCGTGGCCATCGCTTCCATGGCTTTGCTCGGTCCCGGCCTGCAAGGGCCGACCTTGCTGCTCCAGGCCAAGATCGTGATGAACACCGAGTCGGCTTATCTCGGCCGGGTGACCGCCTTCACGATGATGTCGTGGGGGATCTCGTCGGTCAGCGGCGGCCCCGCCGGCATCATCGCCGATCTGCTGGGCGAGCGTGAAGTGCTGGTGGGTGTTGGTCTGATCACGTTCGTCGTGGTCGCCGTGGGCGTGCTTGGCTGGCTGGCGATCCGCAAGTACGAGCGCGCCGCCCCGCAGATCAGCCTCACTCCGGATACCGACCTTCGCGGCGCTCAAGTCGTGAGAGCGGGCAGCGGCAACGGCGCAGGAGTCAAGCCCCCGCCCCCGCTGCTCCGCCCCGTCGCCCTCATGTCCGGCCAAAAACCCACCCGCTAAGCCCTCGCTCCATCCTCTCCTACCACATCGTGAGGGAACCCGGCTCCCTGTCTCCCCCCGCATCGCGGGGGGACAGAGGGGGATCCCTCCCCCAGTCCGCCCCTACAACCGACCCAACCCCAACGCCACCGAAGCCAGCAACTCCCGCCGCGGCTTCTCTTGCCAAACCCGTTCGATTACGCGACATCGATCAGCCCGAATCTCAATCAGGAACCCATGCGCGCCCTCCGCAGCGTCGTCAAACACCTCCGCGTAATACCGCCCAGGCGCAAGCGGCGCGCCCCGATTCGCGCTCCGCTCCACCTGCAAGGTCAGCAACTGCTCGAACAGCTCCCAGCGAGCCTCTTCGCCCCATTCGCGCGCCAGTTGCGCCGTCGGCGACCAGCACAACTGCACCCGATCAGCGAGCGCGTCTTCGCCGCCTCGTAGATACGTTCCGGAATCGTCCTCCATGACCTGGACGCCCTTCTTCCCGTAGTGTCCGACGAGCCGAAAATCTGTCGAAGACACATTAGCCGATCATCTCGCCTCAGTGCATCACCGCTCCAGTACAGACACGCGCCGCTCCAACTCCAACACGCGCGCCTCCAGCGGCCGCTCCGCCAGCGCCAGCTGCGCCGCCACCGCCGCCAGCAACGGTTCCCAGGGAAAGGCCGGGCCCGGGTCGTGCTTGCGCTGCGTCAACTCCGAGTGGCCGAGGTGATACGCCCGCTCCGGCGGAATCCCGTACTTCCGGCAGATATAGGCCGACCAGGCCACCACCGAGGCGAATTGGCGGCTGCCGACCGTGAACGTCTCCCCGATCCGATCCGCGTAGCCCTCGATCTCGATTGAGGCCATGCAGGTGTTGTAGGAGACGTATTCGTCACGCCACCAGAGCGGCCGCGGCAGCACCAGCTGCGCTGTCCGCACTCCCTGCGCCCAGGCGAAATCGGCGTCCCGCACCATTTGGTACAGGTCGCCGTCGCTGTCCGCGTAGTAGCCCGTGGAGGCGTTCGCCTGGGGATTGGCGAACCACTCCGGCGTCGTCTCGCGGTCGTCCCAGGGTTCCTCCGGCGTGTGGTAGCAGATGGCTACCATACGGCGCGGCGCGCCCCGGTAGGGAGCGCTGCCGCCCCGCTTCGGGTCCGGCGAGCCAGCGGCGTAGAAATTGCTCGGATGGGCAGGCGCCCAGATCGTCGCCGCACCCTCCGGCAAACCCCGAATCCCGCTCAAATCCGGCGCCGGCCGGACCCTCGTGCTGGTGCTGCTCATACTCCGCTCCCTTCCTGCAACCGACGATCACGTTCGCGCAGCACCCCGTAGCCCGCCGCCACCGCGACCGCCATCGAGCGCACCGCGTCCGAGGCCTCCCCAGGCCCAAACACGCCCGTCTCCAAAACCGCCCAAACGCCAATCACACCCAACGCAATCAGCGCCCGAACACTCCCGCGAGGAAGCCAAAGCGGCCGCTCCCCGCGCCCCGAATTCACTATCTCCGCCATCCGAAGCCTCCAATCCGTTGCACCGGAACATCCGATGCTCAACTCCCGATCAATCTGCCCCTCGAGAGACCGTCGCAAACCCCCATATCCGTCATTCCCGCGCAGGCGGGAATCCATGCGGCGTATCGAGTGGCGCCTGGATTCCTGCGTTCACAGGAATGACGAAGCGTGGAGTTCGGGGAGTGTTGCGAAAGTCTCTCGAGGGGGAGATGCCCCAAAGAGCCTGCCCCCGCGAAGGCGGGGGGGCAGAGGGGGTGAAAACGCCGCGGTCCCGTCTGCCACGTCACGTCTCACCCCCTCAGCCCCCGCGAGCGATAAACGCCGCTCCGAAACTGATCGCCGCCAACAACACAGTCCCGCCCCCGATCGCGACGTAGAGCCGGTCGATCCGGGACTCGATCTGGTCGAGTCCGCCTTCAATCCGGCGCAGATACTGCCAGAGCGCGCCGGTCGAGGCGCACTCGCAGTTGGCGGGACCGCCAGCCGCCCCGCGCGCGCACGCGGGAGGCGGCTGGTCGGCCGTTGCTCGCTGTTCGGTCATGTCTCACTCCGTTCTGCATTGCTCCTCAGCGCGCTGGTGCTGCTCCGAGCGGATCAGTCCCAGCTGCGCTCCGCGATCAGCGTTTCCAGTTGCTCGGCCCGATCCTGCCAGCGCTCAGGCAGGTCCGAGATTTGGTCCGCTTCGCGCCACTCCAATGCTCGGTACTTGAGGTACTTCCTGGCCGCGACCGGCTGCCAGCGCTTGTCCTCGTCCGGCTCGCGCTCACCCGGCTCAAGCTCCAGGCTGGGCTGCAGCATGAGGATGTCGTATTCGTCCAGCCGCCCATCGGTGCGCAGGCTGCGGTACTGCTCGTGGGTGAAGATCAGCGGACGCTCGCCCCTGTCCAGGGGGAACGGGTAGACGCTCCAGACCGAGCCGGTCGGCTGCGAGTCGGAGCTGTGGCTGCGTTCGTTCATCGTTCGGTTTCCTTTCCTGTCTCTGGTGGTCGCGCCGGCGCGGGAGCCGAGTGCGTTCAGCTCGGGTCCGCGCCGGCATTGATCTCGGTCTCCAGCCAAGGCCGCGCCTCGATCTCGACGGAGTCGTGGGGCAGACCCTCCTGCGCAGCGGCCTCCAGCAGCAGCCGCTCCGCTTCGCGTGAGTCGTGAAAACCCTGGCCGAGGAGATGGTGGTTGCGGCCCAGATACTCGCGTCCTTGCCGAGTCTGCTTCGGCTCCCGCAGGCAGCCGTGCTGGACTCGCAGTCCGGCAGCAACCTGGGGCGCGGCGAAGCGGCGCGAGCGCAGGGCGGAGAAGTCGGCCGGGGCGTAGAGGCCGCGTTCGTCGAGCGGCATGATCACTCTCCGTCCGCAGTGATCTGACAGCCGTGGTGGGGATAACCGCCGATCGCGGCTTCGTAGTCGGCAAGCGAGCGCAGCACCTTGCCGGGCCATTCGGGCACCTCGAAGACAGAGAGATCCCAGTCCATCGAACAGGCCCAGACCAGCGCTTCACGCCCGAACATCGAGCAGATGTAGTCGCCCGCGTTGTCCGTCGTCATGTAGCCGTCCACGAACACGGAGGCGCCCATCAGCGAGATCTCGGAGACGTGAAACCGCCGGATCATCTGCTCGGAGATGCCGTGGGGGATGTAGTGGCTGCCCGCGCCCACGCCGCGCGCGCCGAGCTCGGTCAGCAACTGTTCCGCCACCAGCGGAGATAGCACCGCGACCACATCGCCGCGCGGCGGCCCGCCCTTGGCCCGGGGCACCGACTGCAAGAACCGCCGCGCTTTGCGTAGTTCGGCGAGCTTGAGAGCCACGTTCGTCGTGCCGACATCGTTGTCCGTGTGCCAGTTGGCGAACTCGCCGAGCAGATCGGTGTCGATGTCCTGTCCCTGCGAGAGCGCCATCTCGCTCGAGACCAGACGAACCAAGTCTTCGCGCGAGTAGTTGATCGCGCGGGTGTGAATCCGCACCTGGATCGCGCGGAAGGTAGGCGTAATCGTCTTGCTCCCGAGAGTGAAGCGGGAGCGCGTGCTCAGTTCCGCGTCTTCCGCCGGCGTCTGCACGGCGCTGACGCTGGTCACCCGGGGCAGTTCCGCCTTGTTCGATCCCTTCGGGATCGTCACCTTGTGCGCCAGCGAGAGCATCGGGGCCGACTGCGGCATCTGCGCGATCGTGCGCTCGATGATCTCGTTGCTCGCGGACTCGACATGCGTCGAGAGCGTGTCAGGCATCAAGTTCTCCATTCGTTGCCTGCTTCGTGGTGAGAAAAGTTCGGCGCACTCGGCGCGCAAGAGGCCAAAGGCTGCGCTCAGGCCTCGGGGTGGCTGGCGAGCCAGGCCGCGAAGTCGGCCCGCCGTCGCGCCTGCTCCGAGGAGTCCTCAATCCCCCGGATCCAATTCGTCCACTGTTCGACCGTGTCCGGCGCAGCGGCCGGGGCGACAGCGGTATGCAGTCCTCGAGTTGGTTGGGGCTGAGCCGCCAGAGTCTCGCTCTGCAACTCACGCCGCAGCGATTGTTCGCGCTCCCGCGCCGCCCGCTCCGCGATCAGTTCGCGCCAGACGCGAACGGTCTCTTGCGGCTGCTCGGACGCGGTCAAGCGCTCGCGCTCCTCCTGCGAGAGCTCGCCAATCGCCTCGAGGATCGCTTCACGGATCGCCAGTACGCCCGTCTCCGAGGGCTCCGGCGGAGACTCGGCGGGGGTGGGCTCATCAGTCTGCATACGCGCCTCCTTCAAAACACTGCGAGCGCCGACGGTCTCTGTCCGTTCGGCGCTCGGAGGCGCGCAGCAGTCGTGCTCGGAAACCCAAACTTACCCAAGACGCCCAGAGAACTCAAATTCCACAAATGTAATCTACATCACACAGACATTCTCAATCACTCTCCCCACACCACAAGAGCAGATGTCCCCCAGCGACTGCCCCCGCGAAGGCGGGGGGACAGAGGGGGTCCCGCACGCCACAATCCACTCCAAACCCAACCAGCCCCCGCAACACCCACCGCTATCCTCCCCCAATGCTCAATCACATCCGCATCCTCGACCTCACCGACGAGCCGCTCGCCCTCGGCGCGCGCCTGCTCGCCGACCTCGGCGCAGACGTCATCCGCATCGAAGATCAGCGCGGAGACCAACTCCGCCGACGCGAACCCGCCCTCGACACAGACGCCGACCGCCTCGAACGCGGCTGGGCGCACCTCCTCTACAACGCCGGCAAACGCTCCCTCGCCGTCGATCTCGACGACCCCGACACCTGGCAAACCGTCGAAACCATGCTCCCCCGCTGCGACGCCCTGCTCGCGCCCTTGCAGCCCGCGCCGGCGCTCGCCGACTGGCTCCAACGCGGACGCGACGGCCTCTGGACACACCAAATCCCAGTTGTCGATTGCGTCTTCCGACGCAACGAACGCGAACCTGAACCAGTGACTGACCTGACCGCGATGGCGGCCGGCGGACACATCGTCCTCAATGGCTTCCCCGAAGACCCGCCCCTCTGGCCCGCCGGCAACCTCGCCTACAAGCAAATCTCACTCGTCGCCGCCGAAGCCGCCCTCGCCATGATCACCCAACGCCGCCGCGGCGGAGACCCCGGCTGGGTCACGGTCGGGATGCAGGAAGCCGTCGCCTTCACCACCCTCCAGACCGCCAACGGCAACTATCACCCCTGGCACAACCACTCCCCCGACCGCCACACCCCCATCGGCAGCGGCGCCACCTTCCAAAGCGCCGACGGACACTGGCTCACCTTCACCATCCACCCGCCCCACTGGTACAAGTTCGTCGACTGGTGCGACCGCGTCTTCGAAGACGCCGCAGTCCTCCACGAAGCGCGCTTCGACGACGAGGGCTATCGCAACCTCAACTTCAACCAAGAAATCCGCCCCTGGGTCGTCCGCCTCTGCGAGACCCTCACCCTCGAACAACTCACCAGCGAAGGCCAGCGCCGCAGCCTGCTCGTCCTCCCCATCCACACCGTCGAAGAAGTCGCCAACGATCCCCACCTCCGCGCCCGAGGCTTCTACCAAGAAGTCCACCATCCTCAACTCAACCAGGCCCTCACCTTCCCCCGCCCACCCATCCGCCAACGAGGCCAACAACCCCAAGCCAAACGAGCCCCCATGCTCGGAGAACACACCCACGAAATCCTCACCTCCCTCCCGACAGCAACAGACGCCCCGAAGCCCGCTCCCCTCTCTCCCCGCACTACAGACGAAGATGCCCCGAAGCACGCTCCCCTCTCCCCCCGCAGTGCGGGGGGAGATGCCGCGAAGCGGCAGAGGGGGGTCCCCCAACCACCCCCACGCCAACCCCTCGCCGGCGTCCGCATCCTCGACTTCTGCTGGGCTATCGCCGGACCACTCGGTACCCGCCTCCTTGCCGACCTCGGGGCCGAAGTCATCAAAATCGAATCCGAGGGACGCCTCGACCCCATCCGCTATATCGGTGTCCAACCGCCCGATCGCTTCTCCCTCAACACCAACGGCGTCTTCAACGATTGCAGCGCCAACAAACTCTCCTGCACCCTCAATCTCAAGACGGAGGAGGGAATCGAAGCGATCCTCCGGCTGGCGGAAACCGCCGACGTCGTCACCTCCAACTACACCCCCTACGTCCTCGACCGCTGGGGCGTGGGCTACGACGTGCTCTCCCAAATCAACCCCGCCATCATCCTTTGCAACGTCGCCGTCATGGGCATCGAAGGCCCCCGCGCCGAGTGGCGCTCCTACGGCAACGGCATCGTCGGCATGAGCGGCCTCGCCTACCGCTCCGGCTTCGGACACCAACCCCCCATCTGCCTCGGTACCCTCCACACCGACTTCACCGTCCCCTACTATCTCGCCGCCGCCGTCCTGGCAGCCCTGGAGCAACGAGAGCGCAGCGGCGAGGGCAGCTACGTCGAGGTTGCGCAATACGAAACCGCCACCCACCTCCTCGACACCGAACTGCTCGAAGCTCTCAACGGCATCCCCGAACGCCCCCGCATCGGCAACCGCTCTCCCTGGATGTCTCCGCACGGAGTCTTCCCCGCGGCCGGCGAGGATCGCTGGCTGGCGCTCGCCTGCCGCAGCGACAACGAATGGCGATCCCTCTGCCGTGTGATCGGACGAGCCGACCTTGCCGCGCGAGACGACTTCGCCACGCTTTCCGGCCGCCAAGCCGCCGAAGACGAAATCGAAGCCGCGATCTCTAGCTGGTCGAGCCAACACGATGAGTGGAGCGCCGCCCAACTCCTGCTCAACGCCGGCCTCCCCGCCAGCCCCGTCGAGCGCCTGCGCGACTTCTTCGAGCAAGACCACGCCATGCGCGCCAACTATCACCACGCCCAATCCCCCGAAGGCCCCAGCCTCCACATCCAGCACGAACCCATCCTCTGGGACAACCAGCGCCTCAAAACCGAGCGCGCCCCCCTCTGGGGAGAACACACCGAACACATCCTCCGACACCTCCTCCACTACACCGACACCGACATCACCCGCCTAGCCGCCGCCGGAACCCTCGGCTAACCCCCAAACCTCCCCTCCTCGCACCCAATACTCCGTCATACCCGCGCTTGCCGCGGGTATCTCGCCATGACCTGTACCGTCGTCGCGAACACGACCGGCGCGCCACCGACGGTGCCGTCGGCTAACTCCCAAAACCTCCCCTTTTGGAAGACCTGCACGTAGACCAAAATCGATCTCCCCCTTGAGAGCCTGTCCCCGCGCAGGCGGGGAGGGAGATGCCGAAGGCAGAGGGGGTGAGAACGCCGCCGTGCTATCTGCTACACCACATCTCACGAAGTAACGGAGGGGCCCCGTCCGACGAAGCGCACTCCTCACAGCACCCAATGCGCCCCAATCACGGCCCCTGCGACAACTCAGGCGCCACCAAACCGAACACCGTCACATACGGAGTCAACCCGCAAACCTGCTCCTCATCCAGGCTCACCGCCGACTCCAGCAACCTCCAGCCCCACTCCCGCTTATCCCACACCGCGACGCTCGCCTCAGCCTGACCCAACGGCAGCGGCAAACACACCGTCAACATCGGCTCGAACGGACGCTCCGCCAGCCGCACGCTGTTCATCCCCCGCTCCGCCATGTAGTAGATCACCCACAGGTCCAAATCGAACACCGCCCGCCTCGGCAGCGCAAAATAGCGCCGACCCTCAAGCTCGAAGCCCAGCCGATCCGTATCCAACCACACCCGGAAGCGCCGCTCCCAATCCCGCGCCGTCCCAACCTCGTCCGTCACCACATAAGAACCCCAGATGTTCTCCCGCACCGTCTCCGAGACCGCCTCGTCCAGACCCGCATACACGCCGTCGGGGAAAGTCAGCGAGCCGCAATCCGAGTCGACCGGCTCCTCGCAATCGCTCAGACTCCGCGTCGGAAAATACAGCGACAACGGTTCCGGTTCGTCCTCGTTCGACGCCCGCTCCACCGCCCCTCGAAGGACGATCTCATAATGGACTTCGGCCTGCGGCTGCGCCGGCGTAGCCGTGGCTGAGACCGACCAGTCGCTGACGCCGATTGTGTTCGTCGCCCGTACCTGCACCTGATAGGTCGTGCCGTTCGTCAAGCCCGTGATCGTCGCGCTGCGCGTCGTCCCGTCGTCCGACGCATTCCACTCCGTCCAGGTTGAGCCGCCATCCGACGAGTACCGCACGTCGTAGTCGGTGATCGCCGAGCCGTTGTTCTCCGGCGCAGACCATGAGACGCGGATCTGTTGGTCCCCGACGGTCAGCGTGGGCGCATCCGGCTTGGCCGGCTCGGTGGGGTCCGAGGTGGTGAAGGTCGCGCTGTTGAGCTCCGAATTTGTATTGCAGTCGTCGTCGTAGAAGACCCTGTAGGTGTAGGTGTTAGACGGGCTCAGGCCTGTCAAATCGACTGAGGTGGTCCCCTTCGCAACCGCGGTACAGACGGTACCGGGCTGGTCGCCCTGATACCACCACGGTGCCTTGCTCAAGTTGGTGACGGAGATAGTCGCGGAGGTCGGTGCCTGGTTGGAAGCCGTCACAGTCGGTTTGACCGGAGTCGAACTGACCGGGTCGGACCAAGACCCCCAGCCATTCGCGTTGCGCGCCTGGACTCGCATGTCGAACTCCAGATGACCAAACAAGGTGCAGCCGGAGTTGCCCCACTTCACCTCCCGAACACTGCTCCCGACCGTTTTTTCGCCGACGCCAGCGCCGGGATCGTCGATCTTGTACTGAAGGATTGCCGAGCCACCGTCGTCGGCGGGAGGTGTCCAACGCACGATGATGCAGCCCCCAACGGGAATAACCGCCGTGATCGTCGGTTTGTCAGGCACCGACTGGGCCTTGGTCTCAGAGGGAAGCAGCGCCCCGGCCAGCAACAGCGTCAACAACCCCAGCGCCAGCACCGCCGGCCCCCGCCGCCTCATTCCCTGTCCCCAAAGACCCCAGGACTTGCGGGGGGGGGAGAATCGGCGCGGTCGAGACCTGCGAGCAGTGCTGTGGGCGTTCAAATCGACTCCTCGCCAGCGCGCAATCCTCGCGTCGCCTGTCGGTGTGCAAATCATGATTACAAACTAACGCCAATGCCTGTTTGATGAATATCTCGTGCAACACCTCACGACACGATCATGAACGTAACGTCGTCAGCGTCCGCGCGGAGAAGCAGAACGGGCGCCCCCGCGGGCGCCCGCATCGCCGTCCGGCAACCGCTCCTCAGCTGCGCTCGACACTCCCTCCCAGACCGCCCCAGCGCCCCTTGCCCCAACTACGCAATTTCGACTTGTCGAATCCGTGGTTGACCAAATCCTCGATCGCGCTCGCCGCCTCCGACTTCTTGCTCTCCGCTTCCGCCTCACTCAGCTTGCCCGCTGCGACCGCCCCGTCGATCCGAGCGTGGGCCGCCTCAACCAGCGCAGCGATCACCGTTTGCGGATCCACTCCGTTCGACTCCGCGATCTCTGCCAGCGTCTGACCCTCCCCCAGCGCGGTCTTGAGGCCGTCCACGTCCGTCCCGGCCAACTCCGCCAGTTCCGCCAGCTTCGCGCCCCCTCCCCACTTGTGGTGACCGAGCTTGCCGTGCTTGCCCCACTTGAAGCCGCCGCCCTCGTGCACGAACGTCGTCACCCGCTCTTCGATCTCCACGCGCTTCTGCTCAGCTTCAGCCTCGCTCAGCTTGCCCGCTTCGACGGCCGCCGCAATGCGCTCGTTGGCCGTACCAACCAGCGCATCGATCACCGTTTGCGCATCCACTCCGTTCGACTCCGCGATCTGCGCCAGCGTTTGGCCTTCCTTCAGCGACTCACGCAGCGTCGCCGAGTCGGTTCCGACCAACTCCGCAATCTCCTCGCCAAGACCATGCCCATGACCGCGCCGCTCGCCGCCCTCCCCATGCGGACGCGCGCTCACCAGCGTCACCGCCAACACCCCAATCGCCGCCGCCCCTGCCAGCGGCAACAACCAGCGCAACCCCAATCGCATCCAACCCCCGGCTCTGCTCTGCATCGTTCGCTCCATCTCCAGCTAACCGCAGGAGCGCACTCACTCGGGCACCCCCTCGACAACAATCAACCTACGGGCCATATGTAAGCCCTCCGAACAGCCCGCGTAAGCGTCATGTGAGAGCTCTGCAAACCCAGAATCTCAACTCCCCCACACCACAAGCGAGCCGTCCCGAAGCAAGTCCCCCTCTCCCCCTACACCGCAGGCGCAGATGTCCCGAAGCAAGTCCCCCTCTCCCCCTACACCGCAAGCGCAGATGTCCCGAAGCAAGTCCCCCTCTCCCCCCGCACTGCGGGGGGAGATGTCCCGTAGAGCCTGCCCCCGCGAAGGCGGGGGGACAGAGAGGGGTCCCCAGCTGCCCCCAGCCGGCCCCGCTGAGCTCCCTCGCCCCCTTCCCAGAGCCGCTCAGAGCCAAGAGGCCGACTACCGCCCTCCCCGTCGCCGCAACTCCGCCTCAAGCTCCCGCACCCGCGCTTCCGCAGCCAACCGCGCCGCTCGCTCCGTATCTGCTCGTACTTCTGCAGCCAAGCGGCCTTCGCGCTCGGCGTCGAAGGTAGGGATGTGCCGCCCCGTCGCCGGGTCGTACCAACCCAGCGCGCCCTGCTCCCAGCGCAGCCAGAGACCCAGGGCCTCGCTCTCGCCCTGCAAGACGCCGGGCGACAACTCCACGATCGGGATTGGCTCGTAGCGCTCGCCGACTAGGCGGTCGCCGGCCAACCGAGCGCCGTGCCACTCGCCGCTGTGGTCGAAACGCCAGTACTCGCGCACGCCCAGGGCGGCGTAGTCGCGCCGCTTGTCGATCGTGTCGATCTTGGCCGTGCTGGGCGAGGCGACCTCGAGGATGAAATCGGGCGGCTTGCCCTGGTCCGAGATCACGTAGCCGTTCTGCTCGTAGTACAGCTCGGGATCGACATCGAAGGCGATTAGGAGGTCGGGGACGCGGCGCAGTCGCGAGCCGCGAGCGGCGACGAGGTAGCGCTCCGCGCTGACGAGCGTCGACTCGGGCTGGGCGAAGTGCTGCGCCAGGAAATGCGGGTTGCCGGTCAGATGGACGTAGTCGTAAGAAGTCACTTCGTCGGGATTCCGCTCCGGCGGTTCCGGCAGGCGGAAGCGGACCAAGGTCTGGGCGGTGGATGAGGCATCGGCAGTGGACATGTCGCTCCGGTCGGTGGTTGGAGGATACGCCGCTAGCGCTCCCCGCGCCGCCGCAACTCCGCCTCAAGCTCCCGCACCCGCGCTTCCGCAGCCAAGCGGCCTTCCCGCTCCGCGTCGAAGGTAGGGATGTGCCGCCCCGTCGCCGGGTCGTACCAACCGAGCGCGCCTTGCTCCCAGCGCAGCCACAGACCCAAGGCTTCGCTCTCGCCTTGCAAAACGCCGGGCGACAACTCCACGATCGGGATCGGCTCGTAGCGCTCCCCGACCAGGCGGTCGCCGGCCAAACGCGCGCCGTGCCACTCGCCCGTGTGGTCGAAGCGCCAGTACTCGCGCACGCCCAGGGCGGCGTAGTCGCGCCGCTTGTCGACCGTGTCGATCTTCGCCGTGCTGGGCGAAGCGACCTCGAGGATGAAATCGGGCGGCTTGCCCTGGTCGGCGATCACGTAGCCGTTCTGCTCGTAGTACAGCTCGGGATCGACGTCGAAGGCGATCAGCAGGTCGGGGACGCGGCGCAGTCGAGAGCCGCGAGCGGCGACGAGGTAGCGCTCCGCGCTGACGAGCGTCGTCTCGGGCTGGGCGAAATGCTGCGCCAGGAAATGCGGGTTGCCGGTCAGATGGACGTAGTCGTAAGAAGTCACTTCGTCGGGATTCCGCTCCGGCGGTTCCGGCAGGCGGAAGCGGACCAAGGTTTGGGCGGTGGATGAGGCATCGGCAGTGGACATGTCGCTCCGGTCAATGGCTACAGCCTAGCGACCGCGCAGCCGCCCATCCTCAATCGTCCACGCCGCCGACAGGTTGTCTAGGCCGTCCGGCAGCGAATCCGTATCCGCCGTCGTGAGGATCACCTGTTCCGCACCGTCGAGCGCCGACGCCGTACGCTCGCGCCGATCAGGATCGAGTTCGCTGAAGATGTCATCCAGCAGCAGAATCGCCGCTTCGCCGGAGCCGGCCTCGAGATAGTCCGCCTCCGCCAGCCGCAGCGCGAGCGCGCAGGCGCGTTGCTGGGCGCGGGAGCCGAACGCAGCAGCCGGCCGCCCATCCAGATCAATCGCCAACTCATCCCGATGCGGCCCGATCTGAGTGCTGCCCCGTGCAAGATCGCGCCCGCGCCCCTGAGCGAGCGCATCCCCCATCGCGCCCTCCCAGTCTTCGCCATTCGCACCGTCCGGCAGTGCCGGAACATAACGCAGTGCGAACTCCTCCCGCGCCTCGTTGCCCGCTCGCAACTCAGTGTGCCGCACTACCGCAGCCGCCGCGAGCGCCGCCGTCGCCGCCGAGCGCGATCTCCAGATCGGCGCAGCAGCCGAAGCCAGCAACCCGTCCCACTGCTCCAACTCCGATGCGCGCGCCTGATGCGCCGCAACCCGCTTGAGCAGCGCATTGCGCTGTTGCAGCGCCCGCTGATAACGCGAGAGCGCAGACGCATGACCCGCCCGCAACTGACCGATCGCCACATCGAGGTAGCGCCTGCGCAGCGACGACGAACCAGTCAGCAGTTCCAGATCGAGCGTCGTGAATTGCACCGCTCGGATCGCGCCCAGCGCCTCAGCCGCCCGCCGTGGCACCCCGTTCACCCGAATCCGCTTGCTCGTCAAGGGAGCGCCCGTCCGCATCCGCGCGCCCCCGCCCGCAGTCCCCGATCGCGCCGACACCGCCACCTCTACCTCCACCTCCCCTGCGCGGGTCGCGGCCGTGCCGGCAATGCGCATCGTCTGCGGCGCGTCCGCCCCCCAGCGAATCAACTCACCCTCTACCGACGCCCGCGTCGAACGCAGCGCCGCCAGCAGATAAAGCGCCTCAATCAGGTTCGACTTCCCCGCCGCATTAGGACCCGAGATCAGGGTCAATCCAGGCTCGAGCGCCAGCTCAATTCGCGCCCACGAACGAAACTCGGACAATTCAAGCAGCGTCAGATACACGCTGAGGAGTGTAGGTGGGAGCCGTCAAGATCCAAATGCGGCAAGCGCACCGATGATCGCGCCGGTCGCCGCGAGGATCATACCTGCCAGCAAAGCAATACCGCGCCAGAACATCTTCTCGAAGTTTGCCTGAAGGAGCTCGATGTCTTTCCTAGTCACGAGGTCATCACGGGTTTGCTCATAACCCCGGACCACGGCTTGAGCCTGAGCTTCGGGCACGCCGTTGTCGCGGAGATCGTTGAGAATCGTCAGTGGGTTGAACGAACTGAGAGCCATGCGCGCAGTCTAGCGCGCTGCACGTAGACCGATTCTGCACCAACTAACCCGACCATGTACCATGCCTCCCAAACCACCCGCGGACCTGCGACGTCCGCCTCAGAACACCTGGAGCGCACTGATGGCCACGATTCAGCACGACCTCCCCGGAATCAACCTCGATTGGCTCAACGTCGATACCGAGCAGGGCATGGAGATCGAGACCGGGCGCAAAGGGCTCACGCTGGAGACGATCAACCAACTCACCTACGGCGTCGACGACCGCGACGAAGCCCGCCAGCGACAGTGGGCCCCGCGCGGCGCCGCCGCCGACCCACGCTCGCCCTCCAACAGCGTCCAGCACATGAACAAGGCCGACGTCTGGACCGAATCCGCCATGCTGCTCTACGAAGAGGCGCTTCAGCGCCAGTGGTCTTCTGCCCGCGACATCCCCTGGGACACCATCGACGAAATGTCCCCCGACCTCGAGCGCGCCATGTGCACCCTCTGCACCTTCCTCACTCAGGTCGAATTCATCGCCGGCGACGTCCCCGGACGCTTCCTCGAACAGATTCACCCCGAATTCTTCGAGTCCCAGCTCTTCCTCGGCACCCAGCTCATGGACGAAGCCCGACACCTCGACGTCTTCCGCAAGCGCACCCTCATCAACGGCGGCGGCATGTCCGGCGCCGGCATCGGCGCCGTCCAGCTGCTCAGCTCCGACGACTTCACCGAAATGACCGCCCTCCTCCACCTCGTCGGCGAGGGCTTCGTCCAGACCCTCTTCCGCATGGGCGAACTGATCGCCCAGAACGAAGCCGAGAAGCGCATCTTCCGCCTCTCCGCCCAGGACGAGTCCCGACACCTCGCCTTCGGCGTCACCCACCTCAAGTACACCGTCGAAACCGAACCCTGGCGCAAGGAAGAACTGCACCACATCCTCGACATGCAGGAAGCTCTCCTCACCCAGAGCCAGCAGACCAGCCTGACCACCAACCCCCTCACCGGCGAAGCCCTCGCCATCCTCTCCGGCGGCGGCATTGAACACCTCGACGAGGGCTACAACATGGTCATGCTCATGCGCAAAAAGCAGTTCGTCGAGTACGCCCACCGCCTCGAAGTGATCGGCCTCGACCGCGCCGAACGCTTCGCCCCAGAAGTCCGAGCCCTCGTCGGCGAAGACAACTAGTCCATCTCCCCCCAGCGCGGAGAGAACCGTCCCGAAATCAGCCCCCTCTCCCCCCGCATCGCAGAGGGAGTCGTCCCGAAATCAGGTCCCCTTTCCCCCCGCATCGCGGGGGGAGAGGTCCCGTAGGGACAGAGGGGGGTCCCCAGACACCCTCAAGACCGCAGCCGTTTAACCGCCGGAGCCCCCATGCAACTCTCCACCATGACCAAAGTCCGCGCCCGCAAGGCTGGCTGGTCCGACGCACTCCTCGAACGCATCGAAGCCTCGGAAGCCACCGACAAGCAAGTCGAGAACCTGGCCCGGGGCGAACTGAGCGAAGAAAAAATCAACGGCTGGCTCGACTTCCTCGAAAACCATCCCGACAACCCCTTCGGCAAGGCCCCCTTCAACATCTTCAACTCTCCGGCGGAGGTTGGATTGAAGGCGACGCCCGGCCCCGACGGTCTCCGCCTGCGCGACATCAACATCGGCAGCTACGGCGTCGTCCCAGACAACTGGCAACTCCCCAACGACGCCCCCCGCGGCACCGAAACCACCGGTCAGATCATGGCCGCCGGCTACTCCATCTTCGACAAGGCCGAAGTCTGGTCCGAAAACGCCGTCGACCTCTACGAAGACGCCATCAAGGCCCGCTGGACTCCGGCCACCGAACTCGACTGGGCCAACGGCCTCGAAGAACTGCCCGAAGAACTCGAAAAGGCCGTCGGACAAATCTGCACCGTCTACAGCAACAACGGCCTCGTCGAGCAGAAGATCATCGGCCGCTGGCTCGAAGAAATCTCCTACGGCTTCCACGAAGTCAAGCTCTTCCTCGCCACCCAAGCCTTCGACGCCGGACGCAAGGTCGAAGTCCTCCGCAAGCGCGCCCTCATCAACGGCGGCGGCCTCGGACAAGCCCCACTCGGTCAAATCTACCGTGGCTGGTACCAGGGCCTCACCTTCACCGACATGATCATCGCCCTCAACGTCGTCTACAAAAGCTACGAAGTCACCCTCTTCGAGTCCGCCTCCGAGTGGGCCCAGACCGACGTCGAGCGCGACATCTTCGCCCGCATCGCCGCCGACTCCCGCCGCCACCTCGACTACGGCCTCGGACACCTCGAGTGGTACGACCGCTACAAGCCCGACGCCGACCGCCGCCTGCCCATCTCCTTCCTCCGCGCCGAAGCCTCCCTCGTCCAGGAAATGCGCCTCAGCACCTCCGAGCGCGAAGCCCTGATCGTCCTCCTCGCCGGCGGCCTCGAAAACCTCCAGGCCGGCCTGGACAAGCTCAAGAACCTGCGCCAGCGCCAGTACGACGACTACCTCGCCAACCTCGCCTCCATCAACTTCGACCGTCCCGCCGCCCACCCCGGCCTCGCCGGCCAAATCACCGACCCCCTCGAAGGCGGAACCGTCGCCGTCCGCGCCGTCGCCCAAAACTAAGACCCCCGCAACAACCGCAACCCTCTCATCCCCTCTCCAACAAGCCTCGTCATACCCGCGCTTGCCGCGGGTATGACGCCCTTATCTGCACCATCGTCGTGCGCACAGCGAGATTGCCGCGCTCCGCCGCGGCAATGACGGGAGAAAATCGACTTATGCACAAGTCTCCTTGAGGGGGAGATGTCACGAAGCGACAGCGGGGGTCCGGCAAACCCCCGCAGCTATCTTGCCAACCGTGACACCCCCAAACCCCGCCGCCCTACGCCTCCTCCTCTGCGCGCTCATCCTTGCCGGCGCGATCGGCTTCCACACTCACGCCGACGCCCACGGACCCGAAGACACCGGCGGACTCCACCTCTCCTTCGGCGATCAGCGCATCGCCTGGCCAACCTGGGCGCCCGGCGCAACCGCCTCCGAGTTGTGGCGAGAGCACGGCGCTCGCCTGCGCGCCACAGGCGTTCGCGCCTTGTGGCTCTGGGACGGCTCGCGCTGGCTCGGCTACGCCGCCGACGCCGGCGGACGGAACCTGCCGGGCGCCGCCGACTTCGAGCTCTCAACCTCCAGCCGCCTCTACTACAGCGGCGGAGCCGTGAGCGCCCAAATCGATCCGGCCGCGATCCAGGAAGGCGAACTCGCCGGCATCCTCCACGACCGCAACCTCCTCGGACATCCCCAGGCCCCCGTCCTGATCATCGACTACAGCGACTTCCTGTGACCCCTCTGCCAGCGGTACGCGACTCAGGCTGAGCCGCAGATCATCGAAGCAGTGGTCAGAAGCGGACTCGCCCGGATCGAGTTCGTCCACGTCCTCCAGCACGCGCAGAGCGAGTTCGTCTCCGAAGCGGTCGAATGCGCCGCCGATCAAGGCGCCTTCTGGCAATTCCACGACACCTACATGACCAGGGCCGAACCAATCCCGCCTCAGGGCTTCCACCGCCTCTATCAACGCGCAGGCGCAGTCTGGCTGGCCCAACAACTGGGGCTTGACGCCGCCCGGTTCGAACGCTGCCTCGATCGCAACACCCACGTTCCCACGATCAACGCCGCCGCCCGCCGCGCCCGAGCCGAAGCCGGCGATCCCGGCGGCCGCCTTCGCACTCCCGCCATCTACGTAGACGGCCGCCGCGTCGGAGCGAACGCCGCCTCAGTCATCGAGGCCGTCCAGGCGGCGCTGGACGATCAGAACTAATCCGCTCTCTCGACCCAGCGGGGGAGACATCGAAGACAGAGGCGGTCCCGCGACCAATGCGGATATCGCCTCTTCGACTCCGTTATGTCCGCTTCCTATAGAACACGCATCCCAGACAACACAAGTCCTTCATTCTATCTTGACATCAGCGAACTGACATTTCACTATTGAGCGCCTACCCATTCCCGTGTGGTGAAAGGCGCTCGCATGTCGCACAACCGAATCTTGGCACACACCCTCTCCGAGGACGACCTCAATCGCATCCTCGAACAGTTGGGAGGCGGACGCGGACGCGCCGGCGGCGGCGCGCTGACTCGCTTCGGAGTTCTGCATGACCGCATCCTCCACCGCGAGCAGCACCTCTACAACAGCGAAGCGGTCAATCCCCGCTTCGACAAGACTCACAGCAAGGCCGAACCGTGGCAGACCGACCTGCTCCGACGCACCTGGGCGCAGCTCCGCCAGCGCCTGACCG
The DNA here is from genome assembly GCA_963555985.3 of Dehalococcoidia bacterium. GTDB lineage: Bacteria > Chloroflexota > Dehalococcoidia > Bin125 > Bin125. Next base: position 1,962,510 of record OY820591.1, on the reverse strand, counting down.
AGCATCCCTTGCGCGTCCACGTCGAGCCGCCCGATCAGTCCGACGCGGCCCGCCGCGCCGCCGACGATCTCGAACACGTCTTTGAGCACGGACTGCGCCTGCTCCAGGAACGCAGCGGCATCAACATCCAGGCCGCGCTCGGCTATGGACAGGTTTGCCTTTGCTTCGGCGTGCTTCACTGGCAACGCGCGCTCGACCGGCTGCCCGCTTATCCGCCCGCCGAAACCCGCGACACGGAGCCGCGCGACCCCGGCGAACGACAACGCTTCCGCCGCGCACAACCCAACGATCACGCCGACGCCGACTGGATCGAAACCGAAGCGAGCCGCCGTAACCGCGATCGGCAGGCGCAGGCCAACGCCGGCTTCCCTTGGGAAATCGAGGTCATCCGCCCCGATCAGTTCGCCTTCATCGAAGATCGCGGGGCCGGCAACGGACTTGGACTCGCGGTCGTCCTCCGTGAACTGGCTCTGTTCGACTACCGCGATCGCGTGCGCCGTCAAGACCGCATCGAGCTTCGCCTACATCGGCTCGGTGACGAACCCTCACTGGCGATCGGCAGCCCGGCCGCTGCGCCCCAGGCCGATGAACCGTCGGGGGACGGTTGGGGCGAGCGCATCCGCGTCGCCTCCGTCTGGACCCGCCGCGAGTACTACGAACTGGCCGCCCCCGCCCCCGCCAACGACCGCTGGCTCTTGATCAAGTCCCATCCCCATCCCTACGAAATGCCGCCCTTCGTCCTGGCCGAGGCCGACGTCAACGAACATCCCGATCCGCTCTACCGTTGGGAACCCGCGATGGAAGGCGTCTATCGCGTCAAGCCGGGCTACGACTACGAGCGTTCACTCGGACGCTTCCTCGCCGAACAGACCGCGCTCCCGCTCTACTGGGTCCAACTCGCCGACGGCTCCTGGCAGACCGATGATGACGGCAACCGGGTCGCCCTGACGCCCGATACCGCCGCCGCGCGCACCCTCCCCCAGGGCGCATCGCTGCACCGCATCGAGTTTCGGATCGACCCCGCCTTCGTTGAATTCCTGCGCATGTCCGCCGACGAACTGATCGCCGCCGCCCCCGACGCGGGCGCGGTCGAACGCGGCGAGATCGGCCCCAACACCCAACCCCACACGCTCAATCTGCTGCTCGGCTCGCGCAGCTTGCAGGTGCAACAACTCAAGCGCAATCAAGCCCGCGCGGTGCGGGTGATGCTGCGCAACATGGCCCTGGTCATGTCCAAGCCCCTCGCCGAGGGCGGTTTCGGCGGCCCGGTCTGGACCTATGCCAAGTCCGGCGACGGGCGCGTGCGCCGCAGCGAAACCGTCGGCGTCCCCCCCGAACAACTCGCCGAACTCGATATCGACGTCTGGATCGATCCCTATTCCACCGCCCAGCGCATCGCCGTCCAGGAACATGGACGAGCCCGCCTCAATGATCCACTCGATCCGCTTGACCAGCGCGCCTATCTGGAGCAGTACATCGGCGACGAGCACGCCGCCGAAACGCTCGCCCGGCATCGCGCCTGGCGTCGCGAGCAAGCCGAACTCGAGCGCGAACTCGCCACCGTCAGCCCGTCCGCCAAGACCCAACCCAGCTCGGCGGCCTCGATCACGACTCGCGCCCACCTGCCCCCGCTCTCCCCGCTCACCGATCCCGCCGACGAGCGCGTCCCCCATCCCTGATCCACTGACGCCCCGAAACTCGCAATCCCCAAAGGAGCCTCAATGACCGGCCCGCACAAGCAGGAAGTCCGCTGCCAAAACCCCGACTGCCCCAGCGTCCAACACAACGGCCGCCCCGCCCTCCACAGCGTCGTCGAGCACGACTACGAAGCCCACATCGTCGTCGTCTGGCGCTGCCGCCGCTGCAAACAATCCCAGCGCACCCCGCTCCCTCTCCACACCCCCCACCCCAAAGACGACCCCGCCTAACCCGCTCCCCCTCAAGGAGACCTGCGCGTAATCCCACATTCCGTCATTCCCGCGCCCACAGCTCCGTCATACCCGCGCTTGCCGCGGGTATCTCGCCGTGAGCACTACCAACCCCAAACCCCAGCTCCCCTCTCCCCCCTTGCGGGGGGAGATGTCCCGTAGAGCCTGCCCCCGCGAAGGCGGGGGGACAGAGGGGGGTCCCCTAAGCGATCCGTACACTCATATCCCCCAAAACCCCCTCACTCCACCCCGGCCAACTCCCGTACCCGGCGAATGATCGTCGCCGGCGAATTCCCCACCCGCTCGCCATTAATCGTGATCGTCGGCGTCCCCGGTATCCCACGCTCATACGCCTCACGCTGCATCGCCTCGATCCGGCCCAAATGACGACCGTCCTCCAGACACTGACTGAACTCCTCACCGTCCATCCCCAGCTCAGCCGCGTACTCCAGCGCCCCCTTGCGCGTATAACGCACCGCATTCCCCGTCATGTACTCATCGTGGAAATCCCACCAGTGACCTTGATCCCCCGCGCACTCCGTCGCCAGCGCCGCAAACTCCGACTGCGCCCCAAAAATCAGAAAGTGCCGGTACTCATACTTCGCCAGCCCCGTCCGCACCACTTCCTCGATAATCTGCGGCTCAGCCTGAGCCGCGAACCGGCGGCAGGAGCTTCACTGAAAGTCCGAATACTCCACAATCGTGATCGGCGCATTCGGATCGCCCACCACATTCCGGTTCGCCTGCAACCCCTCCCGGTGACGCCGCAGCACTTCCCTGACCGCGCCGTCATCCTCAGGCTCCGCATCGGCTTGTTCGCTATCGATCGTGCTCTGCTCAGCTTGCTCGGCTTGATCCGGTTGGCCGGCCGCAACCGTGGACTGGCGATCCGGCCGCTCCGTCGTCTCCGTCGCCCCCGCCTGATAGCTGACCGGCTGCTCCGGCTGCTCGCCGTCCCCCTGCGAGCCGCAAGCGCTCGCCGACAGCGCCGCCAGCACGCCGGCCACCGCAAGCCCCAGTACCCACGTCCGCGTCGCACTCATATCTCGACACCCTCCTTCACGCTACGAGCCGTCTCCCGCCTGGGCGACCGCCGCCAAAATCGCCTCCAGCGTCGGATCCACCTTCACGTCGTTCACAAAGATCGTCGGCGTCGCCGTCACCCCCCGCCGCTGACCCTCGGCGCGCGACGCCTGGATCGCCTCGAGATGCGCATTCTCGCGGATGCACTCAAAGAGCGCGTCCGCGTCCATCCCCTCCGCAATCGCCTGCCGCCGCAGACCCCCCTCCGTATAGAGCGTCCGGTCATTCGCCATGAAACGGTCATGCAGCGGCCAGAACTCGTTCTGATCCGCCGCGCACTCCGTCGCCAGCGCCGCATAGACCGACCGCTCGCCCAACACCGGGAACTGCCGGAACTCATAACGCGCAATCCCCGTCGTCACCAACCGCTCAATGATCACCGGCTCAACCTGAGCCGTGAAACGTTGGCAAAACGGTCACTGAAAGTCCCCAAAGTGCAAAATCACCACCGGCGCATCCGGCTCTCCCAACACATGCCGCTCAGCCGCCACCCCCTTGTGATAACTCACCGACACCACCGTCACCGTATCCCCCTGCTCCTCCCCCTCCGGCTCCGCCTCAGGTGCCTGCGGCCCCACCGACTCCCCCTCCTGCGCTACCTCCTCAGCAGCCTGCGCCACCTGCGCCTGCTCCGTCTGAGCCTGAGACGGCGCCGCCGCAGACTCCTCCCCACCCGAACCGCAAGCCGCCGCCACCGCCGCCCCCAGCGCCAGCCCCATCAACCACACCAGCCGCCAAGTCCGCCCCATACCAACTCCATCCCCGGCAACCGCCCAGTCCCTCAATACTACCCCGCCCCCCCAAGAATCTCCCCCTCAAGGGGGAGATGCCCCAACGGGGCAGAGGGGGTGAAACGCCACATCCAGCACCCAACCCCCTAAACCCGGAGCCTCTCCCCCCGCACTGCGGGGGGAGATGTCACGAAGTGACAGAGGGGGGTCCCCCAACCACTCACTCCAACCCCGACATCTCCGACCGCAACTGCCCCAACCCCATCGGACCCAACTCCAACGCCTCCGCATGAAACCGCTTCAAATCAAACTCGCTCCCCAGCGCCGACCGCGCCGACTCCCGCGCCGCCAACCACTCCCGCTCCCCCACCTTGTAGCTAATCGCCTGCCCCGGCCAGCCCAGATACCGATCCACCTCACTCGCCAACATCTGCGCAGGAAAGAACGACCGCTCCAACAAGAACGGCAGCGCAATCTCCCCCCGCCACACTTCGCCTCCGTAATCCGCGCCCCCAAACGCCGGCTCCCGCTCCGGAATCGTCAACTCCAGGTGCATCCCGATATCCACCACCACCCGCGCCGCCCGCAACGCCTGACTCGACAACAACCCCATGTAGTACGCCGGATCCTCCAGATACCCCAACTCCGCCATCAAACGCTCCGCGTACAGCGCCCAACCCTCCACATACCCCGACGTCCCCGCCAACAGCCGCTGATACCGCGTCAGCCGCTCCCCCAGCCAGCGCGTCGTCCCAATCTGCAAGTGATGCCCCGGCACCCCCTCGTGATAACACACCGACAACTCCCGCCAGAGCGGAAACCGCGTCGCCCCCCCGGTCGGATACCACGTCCGCCCCGGACGCGAAAAATCCTCCGTCGGACCCGTGTAATACATCGCCAGCGCCCCGCCCGGAGGCGCAATCATCGCCTCGATCCGCTGCACCGGCTCCGCGATCTCAAAATGCCGCCCCTGCAACTCCCCCATCGTCCGATCCTGCGTCTCCTGCATCCACTCCCGAAAGGCGTCTTCCCCCTCAATCGTGCGTTCTGCGTCCGCTTCCAGAATCGCAATCGCCTCCGCTACCGACGCCCCCGCCGAAATCCGCTCCGCTGTCTCCCGCATCTCCTCCTGAATCCGCCACAACTCTTCCCAGCCCCACGCATACGTCTCCTCCAAATCAAGCTCGATCCCATTGAACCCCCGAGACGCCGCCGCATACCGCTCCCGCCCCACCGGATCGCGAGGATTCGCCTTGGGCAGGTACTCAGTCTCCAACCAATCCCCCATCGCCGCATAGCCCCGCTCGGCCGCGGTGACGTTCTCGCCGCCATCAATCCCCAGGTCATCGCAAAGCTGCCGGAAGAACGACTTGGCTCCTGCCGAAGGCTGAAGGGGGGTTCCCTGCCCCGCCCACACCCGGCACTGCTCAACCGCACCCCGAACCTGCCGCTGCGCCACCACGATCCCTTCATCCAGCCCCGCCGCCAGCGACGCCCGATAGCGTTCCAGCGCCTCCGGCACCGCGCCCATCCGCTCGACGATCTTCGCCTGGTCCTCCTCCGACCCCTTCGGCATCAAATCAAACACCGAGCGAGTGTTCTGCAACGGCGACGCCAAAATGTTCAGCGAGCGCAGATGCTCCTGCTGCGACTCCAACTCTGCCTCATACTCAAACCGCTCCAACATCACATCCCGCGCCACCCGATCCCGCTCACTCTCAATCGGCGCCTCCGCCAGCGCCGCCTCGGCCCGCTTGCGAACCGCCGTCCGCGCCGCCTGACCGTCTGGCGAGTAGTCCGTCAACTCCGTCTCTCCCCCCGCAATCCCCAGCGAGGTCGCCAGATTCGGATGCTCTGCCGCGATCGCATCTACGTACCAGTGAGAAATCTCCGAGACCGTCCTCAGTGCAGCGCTCAACTTCAAACCTCACGCTTCCTGTTCGCCGCCCTCAGAGCGGCCCTCAAGTTGTCGTTCCAATTCGCGCACTCGCGCCTCGGCCTGCTCGCGCGCGGCCTCCGCCCGCTCCCGCGCGGCTTCTTCACGAACGCGCGCTGCCTCTTCTTGGTCGAGCTGCGCTTCCGCCCGAATCCGCGCCGCCGTTTCCTCATCCGCCCGCAGACGCTGATCCTCATAGCTCAGGATCCGACGTTCCGTCGCCGGATCAACGAACACCAGCTCGCCCCGTTCCCAGCGTAGATGCAAATCGAGCGCCGCGCTGTACCCCTGCACCGCATCCGCCGACAACTCCTCTAGCGCAAGCGGCTCATATTCGCCCTCAACCAGCCGGTCGCCCGCCAGACGCGCCCCATGCAACCGCCCCGTCTCGTCAAACCGCCAGTACTCTCCCACCCCAAGCGCCGCGTACGCCTCCCGCTTCACTCCCGTATCCACCCGCGCCGTGCTCGGCGAAGCGACCTCCAGCACAAAGTCGGGCGGCTTGCCCTGCTCCGAAATCACATACGCATTGCTGCGGTAATACGCCTCTATGTCGACATCGAACGCCACCAACAGGTCAGGCACCCGCAATCCCCGCCGCCCCACCCCGAAATCAGGACTCAAATACAGCTCGCCCCCAACCAGCATGGTCTCCGGCCGCCCGCCCCGCTCAATGAAGTGCTGAAGCAGGTGATGAGCATTCCCGCTGATCGCGATGTGTTTAAAGCTGGTCATATCCCCCGGCCGTCGTGGCGGATCAGGAAAAACCGCTCGAACGCGAGTCGATGTCGTCCGCCCACTGCACATCGGCAAAGCCCAATACCTGGCCAGTCCCAGTACCACCCATCCTATCGCCTCCCCCATCCCCCTTGAGGAGACCCGCGCGTAAATCCCCAATTCCGTCATTCCCGCGCAGGCGGGAAGGTGGGTTCACATTGCAACTGCAACAACTGCCGACCGAAGACTTCGGCCGGGGAGAGGTAGTCGAGGCACTGGCGGGGGGTGTTGTTGTACAACTGCAGCACTTCGATCAAACGCGCGAGGCTGAGTTGGGCGAGGTCGAGCCGGCGCGGCAGGACCCGGCGCAGGCGTCCGATCGCATTCTCGATCCCGCCCTTCTGCCAGGGCGCGTAGGGGTCGCAGAAGAAGGTCTCCACGCCCAGCCGGTGCAGTTCGTAGTGGCGGGCGAACTCGGTCCCGTTGTCGAACGCGACCGTGCGCCGCAGGGCGGGCGGCCAGGCGCGGAGCAGGCTGAGCAGCAGGCGCGCGACCGGAGCGGCCGCCTTGCCCGCCACGGGCAAGCCCACGAGCAGCCGCGAGGAGCGCTCGTGCAGCATCAGCAGGAGCGGACCGCCGCGCCCGAAGAGCATCAGGTCGGCCTCCCAGTGACCGGCTTCGAGCCGCCCGGCGGCCGCCGCCGGGCGCTCGCTCAGGGGCCGCCGCAGTTGGATGCGCTCGACCGAACTGCCGCCTTTGCGCCCGCGCCAACCGCGTTTCGCCTTGCGCCGCGGCAGATACTGGCGCCAACCGCCGCCGCGGCCGGGCTTGGCCCGCGAGGCTTGGGCGTAGATGAAGCGGTAGATGCTCTCGTGCGAGATCACCGGCGCGCCCGCCTCGCGCGCCAGCCGGCCTGCGACCTGTTGCGGCGAGAGCCCGCGGGCCAACTCGCGCAGCACCCGCGCGCGCAGCTGATCGTCGCGTTCCAGCCGCGAACCGCGCCAGCGCCGCGCCTGGGCCTGTTGCTGGGCGTAGTCGGGACGGTAGCCGTCGCGCGCCGTGTTGCGTTTCAGCTCTCGAGCAATCGTCGATGGCGAGCGATCCAGAGCTGCAGCGATCTGCCGGATCGAGCGCCCCTCGGCCTGTAAGCGGGCAACCGCGCATCGCTCCGCCAGGTCCAACTGCGTGTACTGCGCGCCCATGGGCTCACCTCAATCATCTGTCGCACTTCGTCTGTGAGACTAGGAAATCCATGCGGCGTCTCGAATGGCATCCGGACTCCCGCCTGCGGAGACCGTTGCGAAATCCCCACCTCCGTCATCCCCGCCCCAAACAAGCTCCGTCATACCCGCGCTCCGTCGCGGGTATCTCGCCGTGACCAGCACCCAACCCTCACCTCACCCCTTCCCTTCTTCTCCCCTCTCCCCCCCTCCGCGGGGGGAGATGTCGCGTAGCGACAGAGGGGGGGACTCCCCAACCCTCAGTCAACCACGACACACCCCCAAATTACCCACCCGAGCACCCATCCATATAAGATCAAGTGTCCTTTATTCAGCAAGAGAGGAACCCCGACCCATGCCCTTCAACTACAGCTACCAGTCCGCCATGGCCGGCGTCGGCGAGCTCGCCTTCTGCAAGCGCGAACCCGGCTACGTCCGCGCCCAAGCCTTCGCCATCCTGCGCCGCGAACTCTCCCCGGCCAACCCCAAGAGCCGCGAGATCCACCACGCGCTCGGCATCGTGCCCCACCCCGAGCCCCCGCCCCGGCCCAACCATTCCCCCCACCTGCCCGAAGCCCCGCTCACCGCTGAGCAGCAGAAGGAGTTCCACCTCCACTCGGTCCACGCCCAAGCAGCCGCCCTCATGCGCGGCGAAGACGTCCCCCTGACGGAGGACGAGGAAAGCGAAGAGGAAGAGGATGAGCCACAGTAATACCCCCAGCTCAAAGCGGGCGGTCGTTGCGTTCGACCGCTTGCACAAGTCTCGCGGTTTTTTTCCGACGGACAGACAGCGCGAGCTCTGTTGCGCAGTCGCTACCGTGCCCAATCCCGGCCTCGCCCTGGTCGGCTACGGCGGCGCCATGGGCGGCGGCAAGACCCGCGCCCTGGCCGAGCTCGCCCTGGACGCGGCCTTGATCTTCCCGGGCAACAACATCCTGCTCGCACGCGACACGTTCACAGACCTCTACACCACGACCATGGGCGAGTTCCTGCGCATCTGCACCGCTGACCCCGACCTCACCGTCCAACGCCGCAGTTCACCCACCCATTCCCTCACGGTCAGCAGCCTCCAGTACTCGAGCGAACCCTCCACGATCCACTTTCGCCATCTCTCCGACTGGACCGGCCTCGGCTCCCAGCAGTACGGCACCGTCCTGATCGACGAAGCCGGCGAAGTCGCCGAAGAAGCCGCCCAAATGCTCTTGACCAGACTCCGCCACCCGGCCCAACCGCAACGCTGGTTCGTGGCCGCCTCCAACCCCCACCCAGGCTGGTTCGAGCGCTGGTTCGTCCAACGCGAACTGAACAAAGCTGAACTCGAGCACGCCGGCGGACAAGCAGTCTTCATCCCCGCCAAGATCGAGGACAACCCCCATCTGCCCGACAACTACGCCGAACAGCAACGCGCCCTGCTCCCGCCCGACTGGGTCGAACGCTTCATCGAGGGCCGCTTCGACGCCTTCGAGGGTCTGGTCTACCCCAAGTTCGACCCCAAACGCCACCTCTGGGATAAGCGCCTGCCCAGCTTCGAGCGTTACCTCGGCGGCCTCGACTTCGGCGCCCAGACCGAGCAGGCCCACTACACCGCCGGCATCGTCGCCGGCCTCACCGCCCGCTACGCCGTCTGCGGACCCAATGTCCTCATCCGCCTGGCCGAGTTCGAGGACCGCGGCCCCGGCGTCACTCAACGGCTCGAACAGTGGATGCTCCACTGCCGCCGGCGCTTCGGCTCGATCAGTTGGAACGCCGACCGCAGCCAATCCGCCTGGATCGACCACCTCCACCGCCGCGGGCGCGACATCCGCCCCAGCCGGGGCGGGCCCGGCTCCGTCCACCAGGGCATCGGCCTGGTCCAAGAACGCCTCTCGAACGACCCGCCCACCTCCTTCTACACCCCCGAGCTCGTCCAGTTCCCGCGCCGGATGCGCGAGTACCAGTGGCGAGACCCCCGCGCCGCCAACCCCCAACCCCGAGACCGCGACGACGACCTCCTGGACGCCGACCGCTACTGCCACGAGCTGGCCCAACCCCGGCCCCAAGCTCCAACCACCCGGATCGAGTTCTTCCACCTCCCGCCGCTCGACCGCGGCCGCATCGCCAGCATGAGAAATCAGCTCTAACCCATGCCCACCCACAATTCCGTCATCCCCGCCCCCAAGAATCTCCCCCTCAAGGGGGAGATGCCCCAACGGGGCAGAGGGGGTGAAACGCCACCCCCAGCACAAACGCCCCCAACCAACCTCCCCTCTCCCCCCGCACTGCGGAGGGAGATGCCCCGCAGCGCCTGCCCCCGCGCAGGCGGGGGACAGAGGGGGGACTCCCCAACCCCCCAACCCCTCACCCAACCCCTGTGCACTGCGGAACACTATCCCCACACTCCCGCTGCTACCTTGCAGTACTCGCAGGCGGCGGACGCGGCGCACCTCTGGCGAGCTTCCGCCCCGCCACGGCGGCAAGTCTCCCCCGCCGTCACTCGCCGCAAGGAACCCCTATGCCCGAAGCTCACTCCGATCCCGCGCCCCAGTCCAAAATCAACGTCGCCATCATCGGCGTCGGCAACTGCGCCTCCTCCCTCGTACAGGGCGTCACCCACTACCAGAACGCCCAGGACGGCGACGAAATCCCAGGCATCATGCACGCCGTGCTCGGCGGCTACTCGATCGCCGACCTCAACTTCGTCGCCGCCTTCGACATCGACCGCAACAAGGTCGGTAAAGATCTCTCGGAGGCCATCTTCTGCGAACCCAACAACACCGTGAAGTTCTGCGACGTGCCCTACCTCGGCGTCCCCGTCGAGCGCGGCATGACCCACGACGGACTGGGCAAGTATCTCTCCACGATGATCGAGAAAGCGCCCGGCTCGACTGTCGATGTCGCCCAAATCCTCAAGGAGCGAGACGTCGACGTCGTGATCAACTACCTGCCGGTCGGCTCCGAAGAGGCGACCAAGTGGTACGTCGAGCAGGTGCTGGAAGCGGGCTGCGGCTTCGTCAACTGCATCCCCGTCTTCATCGCCCGCGAGGAGTACTGGGCCAACCGCTTCCGGCGGGCGGGCGCGCCGATCGTGGGCGACGACATCAAGTCCCAGGTCGGCGCCACCATCGTCCACCGCGTCCTCTCCCGACTCTTCCGCGACCGCGGCGTCCAGATCGACCGCACCTACCAACTCAACTTCGGCGGCAACACCGACTTCTACAACATGCTCGAACGCGAGCGCCTCGAATCCAAGAAGATCAGCAAGACCAACGCCGTCACCAGCCAGATCGACTACGAACTCCCGCCCGGCGACGTCCACGTCGGCCCCTCCGATCACGTCCCCTGGCTCGACGACCGCAAGTGGTGCCACATCCGCATCGAAGGCACCACCTTCGGCGACGTCCCCCTCAACCTCGAACTCAAACTCGAAGTCTGGGACTCCCCCAACAGCGCCGGAGTCGTCATCGACGCCGTCCGCTGCGCCAAACTAGGCCTCGACCGAGGCCTCGCCGGCCCACTCCTCGCCCCCAGCGCCTACTTCATGAAATCCCCACCCGAACAATGGACCGACGACATCGCCCGAGACGCCGTCGAAACTTTCGCCCAAGGCGAATAACCCGTGGATTCGTCATACCCGCGCTTGCCGCAGAGCCTGCCCCCGCGTAGGGAGACCGTTGCAAAACTCCCATATCCGTCATACCCGCGCAGGGAGGCCTTTGCAAAACTCCCGTTCCCGTCATTCCCGCGAAAGCGGGAATCCATGCGGCGTATCGAATGGCATCTGGACTCCCGCCCACGCCGAAATGACGAGCTCAGCCGATCGCGGGATGATGCATCGATCTCCACTAGGAGAGGGTGAGAGCGAGGCCCAATCCCCAATGCACCCCCTCGCCCTCGGCTACCACACCCTCGGACGAGCCGCCCGAACCCTCCCCCGGCCCGCCGCCTACGCCCTCGCCCGGCGGATGCTGACCGCCCTCTACTACGCCTGGCCGCAAGGCCGCCGCGCCGCCCACGCGAACGCCGCCCGGCTGCTCCCCCACGTGCAATGGCCGGGCGGCGCGAGCACTCTGGCCCGAGCCCAGTTCCGGCGCTACGGCGAGTACCTGGTCGACGCCGTCCGCCTCGACGAACTCTCCCCCCAAGACTGCTTCGGCGCACTCGAAACCGGCTACGAAAGCGAGTGGGCCCAGTTGCGCGACTGGTACGGCCGCCGCCCCGTCCTCTTCGCTGTCATGCACATGGGCAACTGGGACATCCTCGGCGGCGCCTACACCCACGCCGTCGGCCGCTCCATGGTCTTGGTCGACGACCTCGGCCATCCCGCCCTCAACGACGCCATTCAAACTCAACGCGAGCGCCTCGGAATGCAGCCCGCTGCCGGTCAACGCGGACTCCGCCAGATCGTCGCCCATCTCCGCGCCAACGGTACTGCCGCCATCCTCTTCGACCGCCCAATCGGCCGCCGCGAGCGCGTCGTCGAAGCAAGCCTCTACGGCGAGCGCTGCCGCCTACCCGCAACCATGGGCCGAATCGCCGCCCTCACCAACGCCAAAGTCATCCCCCTCACCGCCGTTCGCCGCGGCCTGCTCCAATTCCAGCCCCGCCTCGATCTGGACTTCGAGACCGCAGACGACCCCCATCAAATCGTCGCCCAAACCCTCACCAGATTCGAACACTGGCTCGCCCAAGACCCCGATCAGTGGTACCAATTCCGCCCCTTCTTCACCTAACAAAATGCCGAACAAACCAACCCGTCGCCACTCCCCCTTCCCCCACGCCGCGCACGGACATGCCCCCAAAGCGTCTCCCCTCTCCCCCCGCACTGCGGGGGGAGATGTCACGAAGTGACAGAGGGGGGTCCCACCCCGAACCCAGACAAAACCCCGCCAACACCAACACCACCCCACCCCTGCAATACGCTCAACCCATGTCCACCGCCGCACTCCTACGCGCTCTCACCATCCTCGCCCGATACCTCCCCCGCACCGACCTCTACACAACCGCCGAGACCCTCACCCGGCTCGCCCTGCCCCTGCTCGAACGCCGACGCCTGCGCATCCGCAACAACCTCCAGCGCATCCACCCCGAGTGGGAACTGCCCCAACTCAACCGCGCTGCTCTGGCCGCCCTCCAGGAGACCGCCCGCTACTACGTCGATCTGGCTGTGCTCCCCGCCCTCTCCCCCCAACGCATCCTCCACCGCCAGCTCGACGTCCACGGACTCCATCACCTCACCAACGCCCATCGCGCCGGCCGCGGCGTTGTCCTCACCACCGCTCACCTCTCCAACCCCGAAGTCGCGCTCAAGGCCCTGGCCGCGCTCGACATCCCCGCCCTCGCCCTGGTCGAGAAACTCTCCGACCCGCGCCAACTCGAAGCCGTCAACGCCTCCCGCGCCGCCGTCGGAATCGAGTTCCTCACCGCCACCCAGACCGGCGTCGCCGCTGCCCTGCGCGCGCTCCGCGAGGGCGGCGTGGTCTGCATCCTCTGGGATCGCGACCTCCAGGGCGGAGGCGCCTGCGTGCCCTTCTTCGGACGCCAGGCCCGCTTTCCCGTCGGCGCGATCGATCTCGCCCTCCGCGCCGACGCCGACGTGCTCCCGCTCTACGCCGTTCGCCTCAACGAGCGCGATCGGCTGCGCTTCCGGGTCGAGTTCCTGCCCCCGCTCGCACTCCTGCTCAGCGGCAACCGCGCCCTCGACACCCGCACCAACATCGCCAATCTGGCTACCCTCTTCGAGCCAATCATCGCCGAACACTGCGCTCAATGGCGCGTCGCCGAGTCGCCCTGGGCGCCCTGCCGCGATACCCCCTGGGACGACCCCCGGCCCCGCCAACGCAGCCTGAACTGACCCACGCCATGCCCGCCGACCTCCAAATCCACACCGACCAATCCGACGGCATGGACTCCGCCGCGACCATCTTCGAGGCCGCACGGCGCCGCGAACTGGACGTGCTCGCGATCACCGACCACGACCAAACCCGAGGCGCGCTCCTCGCCCGCGAACTCGCCGCCCAACAACAGCAGCCCTTCGACCTGATCGTCGGCAGCGAAGTCACCAGCCGCGCTGGACACATCCTCGCCCTCTGGATCGAAGAACCCATCCCCGCCTTCCGCAGCCCCGCCCGTACCGTCGAACTGATCTGGCGCCAAGGCGGCGCGGCGATCATCGCCCATCCAGCCGCAGTGCTGCCCTTCAGCCTCGGTCTGCGCACGATCGACCGCTTGGTCAATACCCTGCGCCCCGAGCTCAGCGGCGGCGACGCACCCATCCTGGCGATCGAGACCTCAAATCCGATCCCATTCGCCCGCTGGCGCCGCGATGCCGTGATCCAAGCCAACCGCAACCGCTGGAAGCTGCCCGAAACCGGAGGCTCCGACGCCCACTTCTGGGAACAGGTCGGCGCAGGCGTCACCGAGTTCGCCGGACAGGGAGAAGCCGCCCTCCACGCAGCGCTCAAAGCCGGAGCCACAACTTCGCGCCTCGATCACGTACCCAGACTGCGCGGAATTGGCGCGAAGCGCCTCATCAGACAGCCCTGGCGCGGACTCACCGCGACCCCAAAGGCATTGCTGCGCCGCAGCCGTCGAATGCCAGGGAGCTAGCCTGTCTCAATGCAACCCGATCCCGCTCAGCACCCAATCGTCGAACGCGCGCGAGCGCTCCAACCGCTGGTCGCCCAGTGCGCCGACGAGACGGAGGCCAACGGCAAGCCGCCCGCCCACCTGATCGAGACCTTCACCGACGCCGGCCTCTTTCGCATGTTCATCCCCGCCGCCGCCGGCGGCGAGGAAGTCCCGCCGCTCGTCGCCTTCCACGCCGTCGAAGCCCTCGCCGAGGCCGACCCTTCCAGCGGCTGGGTGGTCATGCTCGCCACCGAACTCTCACTCGTCACAGGCTTCCTCCAAACGGACGATCTGCGCGAAATGATCGGCTCCGACCAGCCGGACGGCCCCCGCTGCCGGATCGCTGGTTCGGCCCGCCCCACCAACTGGGGCAAGCGCGTCGAGGGCGGCTGGATCATCAACGGCATCGCCACCTACGCCAGCGGCATCGACCACGCCACTCAAGTCGTGGCCGCTTTCCGCGACGAAGATCACCCCAACGACGCCTATATGTCCTTCCTCGACCCCGACCAGGGCAAAATCCTGCGGACTTGGGACACGATGGGTCTGCGCGGCACCGGTTCCCACGACTACCAGAGCGAGAACGTCTTCGCGCCCGACAAGCGAACCATGAAGATCGGCTCCAGGCCGCACGCTCAGGGGCCCAACTGGCGCATCCCCGACGGCGGCATCGCCAGCTGGCTCCAAAACGGCGGACAGGCGCTCGGCGCAGCCCAGGGCGCGATCAACGAAGTCGTCCAACACGCAAAGCACGTCGCAAGCAAGAGCGACTCGCGCTCACTGGCCGAACGCGAACACTTTCGCGTCGCCCTCGGCCGCGCCCAGGCCAGAGTCGGCTCGGCCCGTTCCTACGTCCGCGAAATGGGCGGCATCGCCTGGCAATCAGTGTTGGACGAGACGCCCAACCTCGAAGCCGTCGCCCATTGGCGGCTGGCCAACGTCAATGCCGTCCACGCCGCCACCGAGGCGGTGGAGCTGCTCTTCCCCGCCGCCGGCACCAACGCCATCCACCGCCGCTGGACGCTCGAACGTCGCTTCCGCGATCTCCAGGTCGCGCGCCGCCACAACGCCGGTCTGGACTTCAACTGGGACGCGGGTACGCGCCAGATGCTCGATCTGCCGCCGCTGACTCGCGGCTCGGCTATTCCTGATCGTGATCGTTATCGGGGGGAGTCGGAGTAGACACCGTCTGCGGCGACCAGTTGACCTCGGCGTCGATCATGGCAAGCCGCCCGTGGCGAGCGCGGGTATGGTGGGGTGGAGCCTGGTGCAAGAGCCTCTGTCAGCTCGCCAGGGCTTCATCGAGCATGTGGTTGACTTGGCGGCCGATCAGATCGAGCTTCGCCAGCGTGAGGAGGCGTGGTTCGACTTGCTCGCGTTCCGTTTGTGAGAGCAGGACGTCGAGCAATCCGCTAGCGCGCGCCAGACTGATCAGCGCCGCGTCTTCAGGATCGGGAATCTCGTTGCCTCGAAGCAACCCAAACACATGCTCGCGGATCCCCGCAACGACGCTTGGGTCGAGCTTCGCCTCTCGTGACCAGCGGAACTCGATCTGCCGGCGTCCGCCTCGTTCCCGAACGACAGTCCGCGCTCGTAGGTGTCTCAGCCGGGCTTCGCGCAGATCGTGGGCGTACGCGCCAATCTGCACAATCCAGTGGAGCGTGGATTGCCTCGCCGAGCCGCTCGCAATCCGGTTGAGCACCTCGTCCAGCAGCGAGTCTCCGGTCGGCGCGTCGCTGGTCACGTGCAGATGCTCGAGATCGGTGTCAATCCGCCCGGCGAAAGAGAGGTCGATTAGCGATGCGCCCGCGATGGCATAGTCCAACCGCGCTTGGCGCAACTGGTCAAGCGCTCCGTCTTCGCTGAGGCCAAGCAGCAGCAGCTGTTCGCAAATGGAGAAGTTGGACAAGGTCATGCGCCGCTCCCCTCTTGCGAGCCGCGTTCAACCGACCGGCTCGCGCTAACCAGACGTTAACCATTCGTTCACGAAACATCAACAGATCGCCGTGAGCAAGAGCCGGCGTTCGCCATCGCTGCCAGTCTCCGGACAGGCTCGCACAGGCAATCGGATGTCCGCTTATGGAGACTTGATGCATAACTCCCTCCACCGTCATTCCCGCGAACGCAGGCCTTTGCAAAATCCCCATTTCCGTCATTCCCGCGCAGGCGGGAATCCATGCGGCGTATCGGGTGGGACGTAGATTCTCGCGTTCGCAAGAATGACGAAACGCTCAGATCGGGAATCTTGCAAATGTCTCCGAACGCGGGAATCCAGTCTCCGTATCTGCTCGACACTGGATGCCTCATTGAGTCGGAATGGCGGAAATGCGGCAATTCAGGAGTGATATGCATCGGTCTCTTATGGCGGCAAAGAAGTTGCGCTCTCGCTGGGCGCTGCGGCGCGGCCGCATGAGTTATATAATGATGATTAGTTCTAGATAGAGGAGCGCGACATGCGAGGCGTCGAGAAACAAGCGCCGCTGCCCGAGCTGGCCGAAGCTCCATCGCCATTCCGCTATGGACGCCAGACTCTGCACCTGACGGATTGCCGCGCTTGGTTACGCGATGCTCCACCCAACAGCGTTCACGCCGTCATCACCGACCCGCCCTACGGCTTGCACGAGTACCAGGCCGCCCAGGTGGCGAAGATGCTCAATGGCCGCGGCGGCGTCTGGAGACTGCCGCCGGCGTTCGACGGCGCGCAACGGCGGCCCGTTCCCCGCTTTACCGTCCACTCCGCGACCGACCGCTCCAATCTGCGCGCCTTCTTCCAGGAGTGGGCAGAGTTGCTCTATCCGGTGCTCCGACCCGGCGGGCACGTGTTCGTTGCGAGCAATCCGCTGATGTCTCCGATTGTCGCCGCTGCGATGGAAGCAGCCGGATTTGAGCGGCGAGGCGAGATCGTGCGGCTCGTGCGCACGCTGCGCGGCGGCGACCGGCCGAAGGGCGCACATGACGAATTCCCCGATCTGAGTACGATGCCGCGTTCGTGTTGGGAGCCGTGGGGCCTGTATCGGCGGCCGCTCTCGGAATCGACCGTAGCGGCGAACCTGCGCCGCTGGGAGGTTGGCGGCCTGCGCCGCTTGTCGGAGGAGACCCCGTTCCTCGATGTGATTGAGAGCGGCAAGACGCCCGCCTCGGAGCGAGCTGTTGCTGCGCACCCCACCGCCAAGCCGCAAGACTTTCTGCGGCGTCTGATCCGGGCCTCGCTGCCGATGGGGACGGGTGTTGTGCTAGACCCGTTCGCGGGCTGCGCCACAACACTCGCCGCAGCTGAGGCGCTCGGAGTCGAAGGCGTCGGAACAGAAATCGATCCTGAGTTTTGGCGGCTCGCTTGCGAGGCGATTCCTGCGTTGTCGAGGCTCTAACACAATGACCTCAACGAGCGCCAACGTGACGGTATGGGACTTGCTGGGTGCGCTTGTCTCGGACTTCACTGTGCCGGCAGACGACCTCCCGCGAGTAGTCCGCAACGCATTGGCGGAACTGAGACGCGACGGCCGGGTCATTCCGGGCTCCGGGCGCGGGACATACCGACTCGCTCCTCACATCGCAATCCCACCAGAGCCACTTGAGTGAACTCCGCTGTGCGCATTGCTCACATCCTGCCCTATGACCCAAACCAGCCGGGCGGCGTGCAAACGCACCTGCTTGCTCTCGACCGGCAGCTCCGCCGCCTGGGGCACGATTCGACGATCTTCGCGCCCGCTCGTCCGCTTCGCGTGCGGCTTGGAGAGACTCGCGCCGATCTTGCCCTGCACCCGGCCGACCTGCTTCGGCTGCGCCGGTTGCTCGAGCAGCCGCTCGACATCCTGCACATTCAAGAACCGTTGCTCCCCCTGCTCGGGCCGCTGGCGCTGCTCCATCCGGGCAAACCCCCGACGGTGGTCACGCTGCACTCCGCCGAGCAAGCGGCCGCGCAGCTCTATCGGCGCGGCGCGCCGTTGACCCGTCGCCTGCTCGCACGAGCGGATGCAGTCGTCTGCGCGACCCGGGTCACGCTCGATACAGCCGCCGCCGGACTCCCCCGGCCGGTGGCGATCATCCCTCCAGGCATAGAGCTCAGTCCCTTCATCAACGTCACCGCGCAACCGACCGAGCCGCCAACGATCCTCTTCGTCGGCCGCGACGATCCGCGCAAGGGGCTGCCCTTGCTGCTCGGCGCGATCGCGCAAATGCCCGCTCAGGTTCGGCTCACGGTCGCCGGACCCGTCCGCCAGGACACTCTCCGCCACGCCCGCGCGATCGGCGTATTCGAGCGAGTCTCCTTCCTCGGTCAGGTACCGCACGCCGAACTGCCACGCTGGTTAGCGACCGCGAGCTGCGCGGTCTTCCCCGCCCTCAGCGGCGAAGCGCTCGGACTCGTGCTGGTTGAGGCAATGGCGGCGGGCGTCCCGGTTGTCGCCTCGGACATTCCGGGCTATCGAATCGCATCGAGAGACGGCGCTGCCGCCCAACTCGTGCCCGCCGGCAGCGCAGGAGCGCTCGCCGGCGCCTTGACTGCTCTGCTGGATGATCAACCGCGCCGCGCTGCCCTCGCCGCGCGCGGCAGGGCCGCTGCGAGACGCTTCGACATCCGCCCCGCCGCCAACCAATACCTGACGCTGTACCGGCGGCTAGTACGCGCTCGATCCGCGCATAGACTTTGCGTATGACCCGCCCTCGCTTCTTTGCTCTGGTCGCGGCAATGCTCAGCGCCTGCGTACTGGCCGGCGCCGCTGTCGGTGTCCTCCGCGCGCAGGCCTCGCCGCTTCCGACTGAGTTCATCCTCGACGGATTCCCCGAAGTCATTGAACTCCGGGCCGAAGCGCCAAGCGCCGACATAACCGACGCGGCCCTCCAGCTTCGACTGCTGCCCGCGGGCGAACCAACGATCGTCAATGCCAACCTCGACGGCGCCCAGCTCAGCGCCCGCATTCTGACCGCCGAGCCGACCGCCGTCTGGGACTGGTTGCCGGTGGGCGCTGAGCTCGAGTATCTCTGGATCATCGACGGACAGCCCACGCCTCCGGGCAACTGGCGCTACCTCGATCCGCGCTTCGACTGGGGCTATGCAGTGCACGATGGCATTGCCGTCTGGCGACCGGGCAGCGACCTCCAGGCGGAGCAACTGGTCGACCACGGGGCAGGTGCGATCGAGCTCGTTGGCGACTTGCTGGAGACCTCAGTCGAACAGCCAGTCTCGCTGATCGTCTGGCCAAGCTCCACTGCTGCTGCGGGCGGTATTCCGGCCGCGCTCTTCGGCGGTCAACCGCCTCCGATCCCGAGAATGACCGTCGCCCAGAGACACGGCGAGCGCATCATCTACATCTTCCGCGACACCGGCGGCTCCGTCCGCGACGCAGTCACCGGTGCGGTGATCGATGCGGCGGCGCAGCCGAACGCCGCAGCTGTTCCGATGTGGATCCGAGTCGCTTTGGGACTGTGGTCGCAAGGCCCGATGAACGGCTTTTACCTGCGCCGCGCCGGGTCTGTCGTGATTCTCGATCACGAGGACTACTACAGCTTCGAAGAACTGGAGACGTTCCCGACCACCTGGCAGTTTCAGGCGCTCTACCTCGGCCAATCCGGCGGGATGCTCTCCTGGATGCTCCAGGACTGGGGCCCGCCCGCTCTGATTGAACTGTTCAGCCAGGTCGGAGACGGCGTCGACTTCTATCGCGCGCTCGAGACCGTCTACGGCTACGACCGTGAGCAATTCATTGCGGAATTCACGCAGAACGCCGAACGTGCGCTCTTGCTCACCTGGCCCTATATCGAGTCGGAGACGCCGCCATTTTGGGAACGGTTGAACATCGGCTTGATCATGGCCATCGTCGTCGCCGTGATCGCTGTGCCCTTCATCGCCTATATCGGCTACCGGCTGCTCCAGTGACTCACTCCCCGCTCGCGCGGTAGAGTTGAGCCTTGATCCTTCCGCTCGATCCTGGTGAAGTGCGCACTCGTGTCGCTGCTTCCGCACACGCTCTCAGCCGACATTTCCGACCGCCTCGGGCGAGCGGTCGCGCGGACCGGACTCTCTCCAAACGCGCTCACCGTGATCGGCCTGCTGGGGATGGGCGGGGCGTCGACGCTGGCGGCGTACGGGCGCTTCTGGCAGGCCGGGGTGGTGGTGATTGCGGCGAGCTTCTTCGATCTGCTTGACGGGGCGGTGGCGCGGGCGAGCGGTCGCGCGACGAATTGGGGCGCGGTCTTCGACGCGGTCTCCGATCGCCTCGCTGATTTCGGCATCCTCTTCGGTCTGCTCGTCTGGTACTCCGCCGTGGACCGCTTCGATCGCGAGGCGATCCTGCTGATCGGCCTCACGCTGTTCGGCTCTCTGTTGGTGAGCTACACGCGCTCAAAGGCGGGGGAGTTCGGGGTCAGGATTCGTTCCGGTCTGGGGACGCGGCTTGAGCGGACGCTGATCGTGGTGATTGGTTTGTTGTCGGGTCAGATCATTCCGATTCTGTGGCTGTTGGCGATTCTGACGAATCTGACGGCGCTCCAGCGCTGGGCGCTGACCTGGCGGGCGATGCGGGAGCTGGGGATTGACGAGACGGATGGGGCCGAACAAGCTCCCAGCAAGACAGAGCCGGCCCCACCGGTACGGCGAGGACCCTTTGGTCCGATCCGCTAGGGCCTGCTCACATTCCCAGAGGGGGTCTCGCAGACCCCTTCTGTCTCTGCGGGCCGTCTCCCTCCGCAGCGTGGGGAGAGAGTTTGTAGCAGCGGTTCTTTACGAGGTCGGCCGGGCCAGTTCGATGACCTCGTCGACGGTGGCGTCTCGCCAGGAGGCCCACTCGTCGGAGCTTTGGAGGTTGCGGTAGCCGTCGCGGATGCGGGCGCGGTGCTCGTCTTCGGACTCGCCCTCGTTGCGGCTGAAGAGCTTCTGCATGTTGGCCATGTGCTCGTTGGCGACGGCCGGGCGCTCGATCCAGTGGCCCACGTATTCATGCTCGGGTGTGTAGAGCACTGCTGTCGGGATCGACTCGTGGAGGCCCTCCTTGAGGAACTCGGACATGATGTCGTTGTTCTCATCGCGGGCGAAGATGCGCAGTTCCCAGCCGGCGGTGGCGGCGATTTCGGCGAGCACGGGCAGGCCGCGGTAGACGTCCGGGCACCAGTCCTCACCCAGCACCAGCATCTTCAGGCGGGGCAGCTCGTGCAGCGCCTCGCGCGCGTCGTCCGAGATTTGCCAGGCGCCCATGTTGCGCACGAAGCGCTCGACGTTGGCGTCGCCGCGCGGCGTGCCGCCGGGGGTGAGGCGGGCCTGGTTCTCTTCGCTCTGGATGTAGGCGAGGTACTGATTCCAGGTCATGCCGCTCTTGAAGCGGTCGGGCGTGACTACGGATTCGGAAGTGGCGGTGGTCATCAACGGTTCCCTTCTGCCGCCGACCGGCGGCCTGTGCGCTAGTTGTGGTCCTGGTGGCAGGGGCAGTTGCACTCGTCGAGGGAGTAGCGCAGGACATCGACGTAGGTGGCCTCGGCGAGATGCTCGGCCAGCGTGAGGGGCGGTTTGCCGCTTGATGCTTGCTCGATCTCGCCTGCGCGGCGCACCGCGTGATAGGCGTAGACGGCCATCGCCGCGGCGCGGTCGATCACATCCGCGATGTCGCTGCGGATCACGCCTTCTTCGCCTGCATGACGTTCGTCCAACGCCGGTCTCCGCTCCCTAGACGCCGGGGTCGATCGCGGCCCCATTGCGCTGTGCTGCGCGTAGGATACACGTCAGCGAAACGCCGATGAGCAGGAGGAGGCTCTCATGACACAGTTTGAATTCGGCTGCCAGATTCCGGCCTGGCATTGGCATTGGGATGTCTCCGAGTTGCGGGACTGGGCGCAAGGGGTGGAGGCGATTGGCTGCGACTTTATCTCGATGGCGGATCACGTGATCTACGCCTATGCGCGTGAGGATCGCCCGCAGACGGGTCCGTATACGGACGACGTGCATCAGCATGAGGTGCTGACCACGCTGGCCTGGCTGGCGGGGATCACGAACCGCGTGGCGCTCCAGACCAACGTGCTCGTCCTGCCCCAGCGCGAGCCGGTGCTGGTGGCCAAACAGGCGGCGGAGATCGACATCCTCTCTGGCGGTCGGATGCGGCTGGGGATCGGGGTTGGTTGGCAGTGGCAGGAGTTCGAGGCGCTTTCCGCCAACTTCCGCCAGCGCCCGAGCCGGATGGAGGAGTACATTCGCGTCCTGCGCGCCTGCTGGACCGAGGAACCAATCAGCTTCAGCGGTCGCTACGTCAACATCGACCAGATGTCAGTCATGCCCAAGCCGGTCACTCCCGGCGGCCCACCGATCCTCTTCGGCGGCTTTGCTCAGGCCGCGATCGAGCGCACGGCCCGTTTCGGCGACGGCTGGATCGCGCCCGTTCAGTCCAACCTGGACCAGCTCGCGGATCTGATTGGCCGCCTGCGCGTGCAGCTCGAGGCCAACGACCGCGACCCCGACGAATTCCCGATCCAGTGGCTGCCGCCGCTCGACTCCGACACGTCGAACACGCTGCGTTTGCTCAGCGCCGCCCGTGACATGGGTATTACCCGCCTCGGCATCGGCATGCCTAACTACGACCGCGAACTCGCGATCCCGGTAGACGAGTACCTGCAAACGATCGAAACCACCTGGCGGGAGGTGTGGCCCCCGGTGAAAGGCGGCTAAGCCAGCGTCACCACGGCGATGATGATGGCGGTGGCGACTGCGATCCCTCCAAGCACCACGCCCGTCCAAAGCAACATCTCGCGCGAGTGCCGCGCTTCCTGCTCCAGCATGAGCATCTGCATCTCGGACTTCAGCTGGTAGATGATCTCTTGTTTCCAGCGTTCGAGATCAACCTTACTCGCCAGGCCCGAGAGCTCCTGCTCCAGCGTCTCGTCGAAGGCCGTGACAAACTCTTCCGCGGGCGCTTCGGGAAACCCGCCTCGCAACATGATCCCGCGAAAGCGCAGTACATCGATGATCGCCATCGTCCTCCTCCTCGAGCCCCAGCATAGTGTCAACTGATCACGGGCACGTGTCTCGAAACGCGGCTTCTGCCTCCGGTGTGTGGTGTAGCGATGTTTGTGCTCGACTCGGCGCGATACCCCTGTTCAGGCCAGGGGCGAGCTTTCGGCATCTCCCAATCGAAGGGGAATCAACAGGGACGTTATCAACGGGACGCTTGTGTCGGCGGCTCGTGATCGATCCAGCAGAGGGCTCGGGTGCGGAGGGTTGACATGATGAAGTGTTGGGCGTTGTCGCAGCGGAGGCTGTCGCGGTGGAGGGCGCTGCGAACGGCGCCGATGTGCTCTGGTTCGCCTACGAGGGCGACCTCGGGCGCTTCTACTGTGAGTTGGAGGAGGAAGCGCATGGCCGAAAGTAGGGCTGCTCGATAGCGTTTCGCGCGATCTTCGTCGCCTGCTCGCTGGGCGATTGCGAGGGCTGAGGCGAGGCCCTCGCTGTAGGCGGCGGTACCTATGCCGGGGGTGTTTTGGAATGCGCCCGGCCAGAGCGGATGCTCGTGTTCGGAGCCGTGCTGTTCTTGGAGCGCCCAATCGATCATCTCGTAGACGTATTGGCGGCTGAGATCGTCGTTTGTGAGCGTGTGCCACTGATCGCAGGCTTGGATCATCCAGGTGGTGAAGGAGAGGTCGCGCTCGTCCTGGTCGGCCCAGCGCTCGTAGTAGTGGCGGAGGGAGCGCTCTACTGCCGTGCGCAGGCGCGGGCGCGGTCTGGGCGCGTGCATTCGCGCGAGCGCTAGGGCGACTTGTCCGGCGTAGTAGGTTTCGGAGCCTTCGAGTTCCAGTCCGCGCGCAGTCGTCCCGAAGCGGCCGTCGCGGGATTGCACGGCTAGCAGGGCGGCGGTCAGCTGATCGACCGTCTCGCGTTCGAAGCGTGCAGCACCGCGCAACTCCAGGATTGCGAGGAGTAGGAGCGGAATCGCGCCCAGCTTCGGTTCGCCGTAGAGGTCTTGGAGGTAGAACAGCCGGCCCGGACCGTCGCGGCGCAGGTGTCGCTGGAGGATTCCCTGTACCGCACGGGTGGCGGCCTGCAAAGTGCCCCGATCGCGGGTGAGTCGCCCCACCAGCGCGAGCGACCAGGCGCAACCGCATTGCCGCACTAGTTGATCGAAGGGAGACCAAGCCCGCTCGCGCGGCGAGTACTCGTAGGCAAACGATCCGTCGTCGCGCTGGTGGCGCAGGAGCCAGGCGGTCGCTTGGAGTGCGGCTCCGGTGAGTCGGTCGGGCAGCACCTCGTCTTGGTCTACGACTCGAAATCCGCCGATTTGGGGGGCGATTCGCTCTTCGTCCGGCGGTTCGATCAGTCCCATCGCTTCTACGGTGGTGAAGCGCTGCACCGAGGTACTTGAGGCCAGCCGCGCGCCCGGCGGGCGGGCTTGTCGGTTGAGCCGCTTGACCCAGGCGGAGAGGCGGCCTTCCTCGCGCAGGGCGTCAAAGGGCCAGCCGCGGGCGATTCGCTCGCCGTCCTGCAAGATCAGCCCGTGCCGTCCCAGCAGAGGGGTTTGCAAGAGTTCGTTCAGGCCGTGAGGCGAGCATGTCTCGCGATCGGCCTCAAGCTCGATGGCGAGAGCATCGGCTGCTTCAAGCGCTTGGTCGCCCAGCGTAACTCTCGCTGCTGCTGCTGCATTGGCGGCGGCCGATAGTCCGTCCGTTCCTGCTGCGACGGCCTCGCTCAGGACTCGGCCTGCACGCCAGACGCGCGCCCGCGCCGTGATCGCTCCAGTTGGCGCGTCCGAGCCTTGCGCGAAGCCCGAGCGCGCCGCGGCCAGCAGTTCCGACGGCTCCAGTTCGGCCACTAGTAGGCGCCCTGGCGCTCGAACAGGGTGCGCGGGTTGCCGATCAGCATTTGGTCAACCTGCTCCTGGGTGACGCCGCGCTCCAGCAGGGCGGGGACGACGTCGTCGGCGATGTGGTTGAAGTGCCAGTTGGGTTGGGCCTGGCGCATGGCGTCGATGTCGGGGATCCAGTCGAGGCAGCAGGAGGCATCGTGGGCCAAAAGCATCCGTTCCGTGTAGCCGTCGGCGGCGAGCTTGACGACCGTGTTGACGCGATCATCGAATGGCAGGATCTGATCCAGCCCGAAGCGGTCGAGGCCGACGTAGGAGCCGCGATCCATCAGCGACTTGAGGTAATCGGTGTCGGCGGTGTCGCCGACGTGCCCGATCACGATTCGGGAGAGGTCACAACCCTCGTCTTCGAAGATGTCCTGCTGCTTGGCTCCGAGTTCGGGCGGGCCGTTGTGGGTTGCGATCGGCACGCCGGTGGCGCGGTGCGCGCGAGCGCCGGCGCGCAGGCATTTCTCGTTGTAGTGATCTACGCCACCGCCCTGTTCGTCGGAGGCGAGCTTGATGATGTTGGCCTTGACGTCGGTGCCGGCGATGCCCTCGGTGATGTCCCTGACAAACACTTCGGTCAGCATTTCGGCGGGACGGCCGCGCCAGTACATCGAGCGCAGCCAGTAGATGCCGGTGCAGAGCACGACGTTGATCGAGGTGACCTGGGAGACCTTCTGGAGGAAGCCCATGTCGCGGCCGAGGTCGGCAGTGGAGAGGTCGACCACGGTGCTGACGCCGCGCTGCTGGAGCGCGTTCAACTTCTCGTCGGCGGAGGCGACGCAGCCCGCTTCGTCCCAGAGTTCGGGCCAGTTCTCGGAGATTCCGGGCGAGCGAATCCCGATGTGCTCGTGGATCAAAGTCCGACCGAGTTCGGACGTGTCCAGCTCTCCGTGCAGGGTGTTGATCGATGGCATCGGCGAAATCCCTTCCAGAGGATCGAGTCTCCTGACCGAGAATGCTAACGCTCCCGCTCGCAGCGCTTCGGCGACTTCTGTTCCCCGTTCATGCTGGAGGCATGTTCTTGCTGCGACGGAGCGCGGCAATCGCGTTGTGTTCTGCACTGGCCTCCGTGCTCGACTCGACGAGTTTCACAGGCTCATTGCCGCCGAAACGCAACCGCTTCCGCGACCAGACTCCTCAGCGCCTCCGCCCCGGCCGCCTCCACCGTCCGGACTTTGACATGCCGCAAACGTTTTCCCGTCCCCTCCAATATCCCTGCAGGATCATCCAGACTTGCTCCGTCGTAGAAGCCCAGATTCACCCATCTTGAGTGCGGCATCAGATAGGCATAGCCGTCCCGCATCTTGCGCGGCCCAACGCCATAGGTTGCCGCGCGATCGCCGAGCCGGATCGTCTCTACTGCCTGCGCATCGATCTCTAAGATCATCGACCGCAACGCCGACATCACCGCGTGCAGCGGTTCGGCCGCCTGTTGCAATAGGTCTGCGAACGTCGCAGCGCTTGTATCGGTCATGGCAAATGACTTTAGACAATGCCCGCTACGCTCGCTAACGCAGGAGGACTTCATGACCAATCAACCACTCCTCGACCAAGTTCGCGAGCTTGCCCGCGGAGCGCTCCGCGAGCGCGCCGAAGAAGCCGACCGCAGCGGTCAGCTTTGCCAGGAGAACTTCGACGATCTCTCTGCGCTTGGCATTCCCGGACTGCTGATCTCGGAATCGTTCGGCGGACTCGAAGCGGACGGGGAGACGTATATCCGTGTGATCGAGGAACTCGCCTACGGCGACGCCTCTACTGCGGTGGCGCTGAACATGCATCTGCTGGTGACGGCGATTGCGAGCGCGTTACCGCCGTTTCCACATCGGGACCAGATGCTGAAGGCCTGCGCCGGGGGCGCGTGGTGTTGCGCTCCGGGCAGCATCCCTTCGCGCGAATTGGATAACACCAGCACCGGTTTCAGGGCGGTTGAGGAGGGCACGGAGCTCGTGATTTCGGGACGGGCGGGCTTTGCTTCGGGCGCTGACGCAGCCACCTACGCAATGGTCGGCGCGTTGATTGAGCGTCCCGCCGAGCCGGACTTGGTGATTTCATTGCCTGAGCTGTCCAACGAGGCGATCACGAATCGTGGGAACTGGAACGGGATGGGTCTGCGGGCTACTGCGTCGCATGACATGGTGATCGAAGACTTGCGTATCCCGCGCGCCGACTGTTTCGTGGTACCGATGTCGCTGTTGCGGATGGGCGAGCAGATGATCCCGCAACTCCTGTGGCAGCGGCGAGCACTGCCGGGGCTGGGCATCTGCGCGATCTGGCTGGGGAACGCGCAAGCGATGTTCGATGAGACCGTTGAGTATCTGAAGCAGCGGCGCGGCTACCTGGCTTCGGCGAACAGTCCGTTGGGCGGCTCCAACGAGACTCGGGCCGCACTGCCGTGGGCGCAGATGGCGCTGGGGGAGATGGATAGCTGGCTGGCCAGTGCGCGCGCGGTGCTCTATCACGCCGTTGCGGAGGTCGATCGTGCCTATGCCGACCGCCAGAGCTTTATCCGGATGCAGGTGCAGACCACCCACCACCTCCGCCGGATGGCCGAAGAGGTCGCGCAGATCAGCATCAAGACCACCGGCGCCCACGCCTATGTCAAAGGTCATCCGCTGGAGCGTCTCTACCGAGACCTCACCGGAGGCATCGTGATGGCCTGGAAAACCGACGAACTCCAGCACTCGCTTGGCCTCGCCGCCCTGGGCGAAGAAATCACCATCGTCGGTCCCGCAGGAACCTGATGCTGAAATCGCCGCGTCAGCCCGTGAACTCGAACGGATTGAGCGTGGGTACACCGAGCTGATCGAAGTCGCGAACGTTTCGCGTGACGACCTGGAATCCATAGACCTGAGCCGTCGCGGCGATCGTGGCGTCCTTGAGCAGTCGGTCCGGTTGCCCCTGCATGAGCCGCGACCACTCGCGGGCGACCTCAACGTCCATCGAGAGAATCAGGAACTGGGGCAAGACGACGCGCTCGAGCCAGTCCTCGATGACCAACGCCTCATTGGGATCCTGATTCCGCCTGCGTTCGATGCCGTCCTGAATTTCCGCGACCGTGACGACACTGAGAAACAGCGGCTCTGATTCGACGCTTCGGAGCCACTGCTGCACCTGAGGGTGCGGTCTCGGTCGCCTCAGTTCTGAGACGACGTTGGTATCGAGCAGGCGCATGGGCTGTTCGGCTAATCGTCGAGGTCAGGCAGCGGGCGAAATGAGAAGTTCTTCCTGGACGGCGGCACCAGATCGTCAGTCCGGCCTTCCGGCGCGAGCAACCACTCCTTCAGGTCGGAGTACTGGAGGTTGCCCGTGCTCAGCATTCGGCGCCACTGTTCGTAGGACACCATGATCGCGACTTCCTTCTCACCCCGACGCACCACTTGCGGGCCGATGTCGAGGGTCGTATCGAGCAATTCGTCGAATCGCTCCCGAGCCTCGTAGTCTTGCCAGGTCATCACCGCGCACCTCCAAAGACTGCTTCACGGTAGCGCGATTTGCCGCGAAAAGCGCTGGTACCATACCCCCGACACCCTCTCGACACTCACAACTCAGAGAAAGGCCGCATATGGTTTCCCCACTTAAGACTGAACTCTGCGACATGCTTGGCATCGAGATCCCGGTGATTCTGGCCGGCATGGGCGGCGCCGCCGGCCCGACCCTGGCGGCGGCGGTCTCCGAGGCCGGTGGACTGGGCGTGGTCGGGGCGACCGGCTACACGCCGGACGAGCTCTCCGGCATGATCGCGAAGGTTCGCTCGCTGACCGACAAGCCCTTCGGCGTGGATTTGCTGCTGCCCTCGTCGATTGCCGACTCCGGCAACCGTGAGGATCTCGAGCTCGAGATCTCGGCGGAGCACCATCACTACGTCGACCAGCTCAAGCGCGAGTTCGAGATTCCCGACCCGTCCGGGCCGCTCGACCGGCCGCCGCTGACTCAGGACTACTTCCGCCAACAGGTGGAAGTCATCCTCGACGAGAACGTGCCCGTGTTCGCGTCGGGTCTTGGCAACCCTGGTTGGATGGTTCCCGACGCGCACGCGCAGGGGATGAAGGTGATCGGCCTGGTCGGCAACACGCGCAACGCGCGCCGCGTGGCGGCGGCGAACGTGGACGCGGTCGTCGCGCAGGGCACCGAAGCCGGCGGCCACACGGGACGGATCGGCACGCTGGCGCTGGTGCCGCAGGTCGCGGACGCGATCGCGCCGACCAAGACGATTGCGGCCGGTGGGATCATGGACGGGCGCGGTCTGATGGCGGCGCTGGCGCTGGGCGCTGAGGCGATCTGGTGCGGCACCGCGTTCCTCGCTACCTGGGAGGCCTACCAAGACTCCGAGGAGCGCGGCGAGACGGACGAGTGGACGCGCAAGGTGCAGTGGGACAAGCTCGTCGCCGCGACCGACGAGGACACCCGGATCGGTCGGATGTACTCCGGCAAGACGATGCGCCATATGTACAACGCCTGGACCGAAGCCTGGGAGCGCCCCGAAGCGCCGCAGACCTTGCCGATGCCGCTTCAGGGACTGCTTGTCGGCGAGGCGCTGCGCGGAGCGCGCGAGGCTCATATCGAGGAGTTGGTCGGCGGTCCCGCCGGCAACGGCGCGGGACTGATCAGGGCTATCCGCCCGGCTACGGAAGTGGTCGAGTCGATGGTCTCGGTGGCTGAGGAATTGGTTGAGCGCTGGGGTTCGCCGGTCGGGGTGTAGGCGCTCCGATCGTCGGCAGCCTGCGCGCCGAGCGGGTCCCCGCGCACGGCGGGGACGGGAACCCGGCATGAAAATCTGCCCGGCCTGCCACCAGGACACGTTTGACGGACGCGCCGCCTGCCATCGCTGCGGGGCGGATGTGGCGCGTCAGTTGCCGATTGCCTTGCCCAGCCGCGATGCTGCGACGCTGATTGGCCCGATTCCCTTTACCGCTTTGCACGGCGACCTCGTGCTGGACTTCGCCGGGCTCACGTTTCACCGCGAGGACGGACGACCATTGCTGCATATCCCCGCCCCGGCGATCGAGTCCGTCCGCCCCTCGCGCGGGCGGGATCTGGTCATCCGCTGGCGCGAACGGCGCGGCAGCAGGCGGGCGCGGCGTCGGCGGACGCGCCTGCGCGTGCGCTGGGCGCCCCAGGCCGACCGCACCCTGCGCACCGAATGGATCGGCGACGGGCAGGGTCTGCGCGGGGGGTACGGGGTGCGCGCGCCGCGGCCCCGCAACCGCCGAACCGGGCGCGACTACACCGTTGTGCGCGACCGTTGGCTGTCGGCGATCGAAATGCTGCTGGCCGCCGATCCCTACGCGCTTGAGCCGCGCTTGACCTGAGCGATGCCGCGCCGCAACCACAAGGGACGCCGCCCGGGCCAGCGTCCGCGCCGGTATCACAAACCGTCGCGTGAGGATCACCACAACGTGCGCGAGTCGCGCCGCGACCGGCGCGAGCTGGTCGGGCTTGACTCGCCGAAGCCGGCGCCGCCGCTCGCGCGGGAGTGCGGGAACTGTCTGGAGTGGGTGGAGCCGGGAGCGGCCAATCTTGATGGGCGGGGGCGGTGTTTGCATCCCGGTTCAGGAATCGTGGCGCCGACTCGGGAGACGCCGGGCTGCGCGTTCTATGCGGGGCGGCGTTAGTCCGCTAGCTCATTGCGCCAGTGGATATGACTGTTAATGCCGTGCCGATCGTAGATTTGCAAGACGTCTCGAATGAACTCGCACAATGCCGCATCTCCCGAGGCCCGCGCGGCATCTAGCAGGCGAATGAACATCTTCTTTCCGGTTTCCGTTTGTCCCAGGTTCTTCTTGCGAAAGTTGTGCATCGCGCAGAGAGTTTGGCCGTTCTCGATCGTTGCGCGGCCGCCTTTGTCCTTCGGCTTGATGTGATCGACTTGCAGTTCGACGCCTTCGTCGCGGCTCGCCCCGCAGACCACGCAGCGGTGGCCGTCCCGCTTTAGGATCGCCTGTTTCTGGGCGGGATTGAAATCTTCTAGCTCGCGCGCGGCCTCCAGATCCGGGTCGTAGCAGTACAGGCCTTTGCCGTGCTTTTGCAGTTTGCCTTGCTGATGGAGCTTGCGAATCGCTCGGTCGGGGTCGCGGAACACTTTTCCCGTCCGCCTCGACCACTCCGATGTGGCTCAGTCGACCACCTCTGCGTGCGGAATGATCTGCCTGGGGCGCGCCTGGTAGTAGCTGAAGATGAGGTCTGTCTGAGACATCAGAACCTCGGCACTTCAGCGTTGATGCGCCCGAGCGCCAGTTCGCGGTAGTCGGCGTTTAGCTCGATTCCATATGCATGTCGTCGATCCTGGAGCGCGGCGACTAGCGTTGTGCCGCTGCCGGCGAAGGGATCCAGCACCTGATCGCCGACGTAGGAGAGCAAGCGAATGCAGCGGCGCGGCAGCTCGAGCGGAAACGGCGCTGGATGTCCGATCCGCTTCGCGGACTCACCGCCGAATGTCCAGAGTTGGCTCAGCCACTCTTCGGGAATGCCCACGGACACGCTGCGCAGGGCGGGAGTCGGCTCGCGCGTCAGTAGCTCGCGGAACTTGGCCTGAAACTCTGCGGGCGAGATCGTCGATTGGTTCTGGAAGGCGGCTGCTAACTCCCAGAGCAGGTCGGGCGTAATCCGCGCCTCGCTCTCTGAGGGTTCGGACGCCAGCGATGTACCTTCTCCGCTCTCGTGGCGCCAAGTGCCGCTGGTCCAGGACATGAACTCGTCGCGCGTGATTGTGACCAGTTCATCCCCCGCGTGCGTGCGCTTCCATTCGCCTTTGTAGAGCACGACAATCGTTTCGACTGGAGCGATGATGTGCGGGGCAGAGGGGCGCATCCACGATCCCCACGCCGTGCGGCGCGAGATATTGCCCTCGTTCCAAATGATCGTTGCGTGGTATTTCCAACCCACCTCGCGCGCAATGTTGGTCAGGTCGGCGGTGACCGCCTGCTTGCCGCCGCTGTTCTTGTCGAGGGGGATGTTGAGGCAGAGTCGTCCGCCAACGACGCTCCAGCGGTAGACGTTGGCTAACCACTGACGGCTGAATTCGAGGTAGTCGGCGTAGCTGGTCGCATCGTCTACAGCGTCGCCGTAGCGCAGCCCCACGTTGTAGGGCGGTGAGGTCACGGTGAGGTGAAACTGTCCCTCATCGAACAGCGAAGCGTCGGTGGCGTCGCCCAGGCGCAGCTGGCCGGGATCGAAGGCGGCGGTCATGACGCCGCCCGTTTTGCGCTTCGGTCAGCGAGCGTTCCGGATTGTGTGTGTGGGGCGAGTACGCGCCGTCACTCCACTCTGGGCGGCGAGCGATGGGCGCAGTGGAGCGTTGGAGCGGGCGTCGGTCAGTCACGGCGTCCGGTATAGGGTTCCGGTCTCCGTCCGGCAAGCCGGACGGCACCATGATCGGCGCTTGCCAAGTCGCGGCGGCGTGCGTAGCTTGAGTGCGGAGACTGCGATGGACCTTGCCGCTGTGATCGTCGCCGCGTTGATCTTTGCCGCGATTGGGGCGGTGATCGCCGTGCGCATGAAGGGGCGGTCGCCCTGGCTGGGGGCGATTCTGGGTTTTCTGCTGGGGCTGATCGGGGTTGGGATCATCCTGATCATTCCCAAGCGCCGTGAGCCGGACGGCGGTGGCGGCGGCTGGGGATATTCGCCCGGCGAGATTCGCGATCCTCGGGGCGGCGACTGGAATGTGCAGCAGCGGCGGGATCCGGGTTGGCCGCCGCCGCCGGCGAAGCCGCCGCCGCGCTGGGAGCGGGATGATCGCTAGGGGCGATCCGAGCGGAGCCTAGATGCCGGGGATTGAGGCGGCGTGACGCTGCGGGCCGAGGAAGACGACGTGGATTTGGCCGCTGCGGCCGCGGGCGTCGTCGTGGATGAAGAGGACCGGGGAGGCAGCGTCGGCGGAGTCGCCGACGAGTAGGTGGGTGCGGGCGACGACTTGACCCGACCAGTTCACGCCTCGGTCTACGGCGAACAGTCGCCGGGCGCGATCCAGACCGATCCGCTGCGGCGGCCAGGCTTGGGGGTGGCCGCCTTCCCGGCACCAGCGGGTGAAGTCCCATTCCGGCGGCAGCGCTGCTTCTGCCGCGTTGGGGTCGCGGGTTGCGCGGGCGGCGTATTCGGACAGCGCGCCCAGCCCGCGCCAGGTCTCGGCGGCCCAAGCTTGGGCTGAGTCGGACTGATCGAGTTCGGCAGCGGCGGTCAGGGCTGAATCCGGGAACGCGATCAGCGGGAGCGAGGCTCGCACCTGCTCGGCGAGTTCGGCGAACGATGTTGGCGGCTCCAGTTCCCACCACGCCGGCGGCGGGGGCTTTGCGCCGTCTGCTTGCGCTAGCTGCTGTTCGAGCATGAAGGCGCGGGCGCGCTCCTGGCGGACGGCGTCGATGCGGTCTTCGCGATCCGTGTCGCCGGCCTGCCACTGCGCGTGGGCTGCCGCGACTTCGTCGCGGAGTGCGTCCAGAGCTGTCGAGATTCGTTCCAGCTGGGCTGCTTCGGCTTCGGCGCGGGCTGCGTCGGCGGCGCGGGCCTGTTCGAGTTCGGCGATCCGCGCTTCGAGCTCGCGCTGGCGCTCGCGCTCCGACCAGAGGGTGTCGAGGCGTTCGTCGGTTTGGCCTTGGTCTCGCCAGGCGTCTTTCGCGGCGTCTAGTTCTCCGCGCAGCTGCTCGACGGTTTCGGCGAGCTCGCGAATCCGGCGGCGGTCAGCTTCGCGGTCATCGTGGTCGGCGTCTTCGCCGAGTCGGAGCTGGATCCGGCCGTCCCCGCGCCGGAGCCAGATCACCGCGCCGGCGGCCAGCGCCGCCAAGACCAGGACTCGCAAGAAGCCGCCCATCAGCGCCGCCTTTCCGCTTGATTCGGTCTGAGGAGAAGATACGGCAGCGCCCGCGTTTGCCCTGTCAACACC
Organism: Dehalococcoidia bacterium; assembly: GCA_963555985.3. Taxonomy (GTDB): domain Bacteria; phylum Chloroflexota; class Dehalococcoidia; order Bin125; family Bin125. The sequence goes on along the minus strand of OY820591.1, from coordinate 1,928,597 downwards.
ACGTCAGCCCGGTCGTTGCTGCTGTTCGAGCCAGGTGAGGCACTTGGCGTAGACGGCTTGGGTGATGAGGTCGCGGGAGAGCAGGTAGTTGAGGAGGGCGTCCAGAGTGAGCAGCGGATGCACGGTGACGCCTTCGCGGCGCAGGCGCTCGGCGCCGCCGGAGCCGCGATCGATGAGGACGAAGGCGTCGTGCACCATAAGGCCCGCTGAGCGCAGCAGGTCCGTGGTTTCGAGCAGACTGGAGCCGCGCGTCATCAGGTCGTCTACGAGGAGGACAGACTGGCCGGGGTAGTAGGAGCCTTCGATCTCTTCTTCGACGTATCGAGCCTGGCTGGGGGGGTGAACGTAGATCAGGGGCATGTTCGAGGTCAGCGAAAACGCCATTGCTACGTGCAGGCCGCCCATGGGGATGCCCGCGATCAACTCGAAGGGGGCGATGTGCGGCCTGAGCATTCCGCCCAGGGTGCGGGTCTCGTCGGTGAGTAGATCGCCGATTCGGCGCAGAGCCCAGGGGTTGCCGATCAAGCGGCGGACGTTGATGTAGACGGGCGAGCCGAGGGTCGCGCCGAGGTCGAAGTCGCCAAACATAATGCCGCCGGAGTCCCAGAGGGCGCGGGCGAGCCAGAGGTTGCCCGGCTCAGGCTCTTGGGGCGTCCAGGCGGGGCGGCCGGCTTCGCTCATTGCGGGTCTCTAGACGCCCGCCTGGTGCGGGAGCGGTTCGCCGGCGAGACCGGCGCGGAGGTTGGCGACCGCCATGTCCGCCATTTTCGAGCGGGTGGCGAGGCTGGCCGAGCCGATGTGGGGCAAGACGACTACGTTGTCCATCTTGAGCAAGGGCGAATCCATCGAGAGCGGCTCCACTGCGGTCACGTCAAGGCCGGCGGCGCGGATTTGGCCTGCCGCGAGCGCCTCGGCTAAGGCGTCTTCGTCCACGATGGGGCCTCTGGCAGTGTTGATCAAGATTGCTCCGGGGCGCATTTGCGCGAGTGCGTCCGCATCGATGAGACCGCGAGTTTCGTCGGTGAGGGCGATGTTGATCGAGACAAAGTCCGACTCGGCCAAGACTTCCTCGAAACTGCGGTAGTCGGCGCCGACGGCTTCGGCTTGGGCCGGGCGCAGGGTGCGGTTCCAGTAGAGCGTGCGCATTCCGAAGCCTTGCGCTCGTCGTGCTACAGCCTGTCCGATCGCGCCGAAACCGATCACGCCCAAGGTGGCGCCGTAGACGTCGACGCCCGCCATCTGGGTCGGCGTCCAGGTTCGCCAATCGCCGTGCTTGACGTACTCCGCCGCTTCGACCACGCGGCGGGCCGAGGCCAGCATCAGCGCCCAGGCGATGTCGGCCGTGGTCTCGGTGAGCACGCCCGGGGTGTTGCCGACGGGGATGCCGCGGGCTGTACAGGCGGCTACGTCGACGTTGTCTACGCCTACCGCCATTTGCGAGACCACCCGCAAGCCCTCACCTGCTGCGTCCAGGACGGCTGCGTCGATTCTATCGGTGATCAGGCAAATCAGCCCGTCCATGCCGACCGCGTGTTGCAGCAGCGCCTCGCGCGGGGGCGGGAAGTCGCCCGGCCAGATATCGAGTTCGAAGGCGTCGTCCTCGCAGAGGGCGGCGAAGCCGTCGCCCGGTAGTTCTCGGGTTACGAAGACGCGCCAAGCCCGGTTCATGCCGGCTCCTTCTCTCGCGGCACAAGGATAGAGAGATCGGATCGGTCGCTCAGGGCGAGTGATCCACGCTTACAGAGCGCTTTGCTCCCTCTTGAGGGAGGTAAGGCGCGACTGAACTGATCGGACTGGGGCGTTCTCATTCCCTCTGCTCGGGTGCGACGCCCCCCTCTGTCCCCCGCGTGCGCGGGGGCAGGCTCTGCGCGACATCTCCCTCCCCGCCTACGGAGGCCTTTGCAAATTGGCATTCGCGCTGCTCTCGTCATTCCAGCGAAAGCTGGAATCTCGCCCGACCTGATGGACCGAACTCGGAACGAGATTCCAGGTCAAGCCTGGAATGACGGAAATGGGGGTTTCGCAAAGGCCTCTCTGCGCGGGAATGACGGATTTTGGGATTTAGGCGGGGAGTTGTTGTCGGTATTGGCGGCTCTGTTCGAGGATGCGCTGGAGGCTGAGGCTGTCGCGGGCGGCGGCGACGATGGGGTCTTGGGGGTGGTCGATCCAGCTCCAGCGGTCTTGGGGGTTGGGGGCCTGGGGGAAGCGGAAGGGGCGTTTGCGGCGGCTGAGTTCAAGGTATTCGCGGATCCTGGGGTCGCGGCCGTCGACGGCCTGGATTAGGGGGTCTTGGGGGTCGTCGATGTAGCCGGGGTAGGGCGCTTGGGGCGGGGAATTCTGGCCGGATTCTTCTGATTCGCCGTTGTCGTCGGGGGATTGCTCGATTGCGTGTTCGGGCTTGTTCGGTTCTGTTCGGGCGGGTGCGTCGGTGTCTTGGGCGCGTTCGGCGTGTTCGGAGGCGTTCGGTTCTGTTCGACTGGGTTCGGGTGCGAGGGCGAGCGGTTGGTCGGGGTCGAGCTCGGTCTCCGGGTTGGCGTGGGGTTGGTTGATCTGCTCGATCTCTTCGGGGGTGGGGGGGAAGAAGCGTTCGGGCCTGGGGTAGCGTTGGCCGTAGCGGTCGACGCTGACGCCGCCCTGGACGAGTTCTTGGGTGCGCTCGGACTCGTCGCGGCGGATTTTGGGCACGGCCGTGAGCAGCAGGCGGAGTTCGCGGATGTCGGCGCGGCGGCGGTCGTGGTGGGGGTCGTCGAGGTCGGCGAGTTGGAGCAGGTGGGAGACGAGTTGGTCGGCGGCGAGTTCGTGGATGAGGTCGGCGCGGAAGAGTTCGAAGTCCTTGAGGTAGGCGGCGACGGTGGAGTGTGCGCAGCCCATCGCTTGGGCGATCTGTCGGAGGGTGAGGCCTTGTTGGCGGAGTTGGTGTGCCTGGAGCAGTTTGGCGCGGCGGGCGGGGTTGGGGAAGTTGGGGAAGCTCATCTTTGCTCGCTCTCTTGTTCTGCGGGTGGATAGTCGAGCTTACCGTATGTGTGTTCGTATGTGTTGGAGTTGGGGTGTGTTTTGGTTGACAGAGGGGTGAGGGAGGACCCCCCCTCTGTCCCCCCGCCTTCGCGGGGGCAGGCTCTACGGGACATCTCCCTCCCCGCCTACGCGGGGACAGGCTCCGCAAGGGGGGAGAGGGTGATATGGATGCTGTCTCAGCGGCGTGTGGGGAGGAGGCGGGAGAGAGCGACGCCGATGGGGCCGAGGGTGAAGCCGAGGATCCAGCCGAAGCGGAAGTCCCAGCCTTTGCGGCTGACCATGATGGAGGCGATGACGCCCATTGCGATCCAGGCGAACAGAGCAACGACGAGCAGCCCGATGACGGCCGCCAAGGCTGCTGCGATCATGCCTGAGGCTGCGGCAAGGAGGTTGACGGGGAAGAGCAGGACGCCGCGAAGCGCTTGTTGGGCGCGTGAGCGCGGGGTTTGCGGCTGTTGGCGTTCGCGCGCCCACTCTTGGCCGCGTGAGACCCAGACGTTGAGTTGGGGGCGCGCTCGTTCCCACTCGCGCCGCCACTCCGGCCATTCCGAGGATTCGGATTGCTCGCTCATGGATTGTCTCCGTTTCCGCCCGACTGCGCGGCGGCGCGGCGGCGAGCGACCTGTTCGATTCGCGTAGTTCGCTGATTTGGTTCGACGCCCGACTGGAAGTTGGGCTTGTAGTCGGACTGGCGTCCCTCGATCTGGGCGGTGTGCTGGCGGTCGTGTCTGTAGAACGAGCGCAGGTACTGCATCACGGTCAATTCGCCGAAGCCCGGCGTCACAGCGGTGTTGGAGAACTGCTCCAGCAAGAGCGAGCGGATGAAGTGGTTCGTCCGCACGCGCTCCGCGATCAGCGCATCCAGCAACTCCCGCACCGAATGATCGGGCGCGTCCTCGATCGGGATATCGACCGGGATGCCCCGCACCGCGCTCACATCCGCGCCGGACTCGGCCAGACTCGCCCGACACCAGGCGATGTAGCCGCGCTCCATCTCCATCAGGTGGGCCAGCTGTTCTTTTGCCGTCCACTGTTCCTCGCCGACGGCGTCGACCGGCACGCGGTCGGCGTCGTCGCCGCGCAGCGCCTCGGCTGCGGCGATGAGCCTGCCGCGTTCCAGTTGCATCTTGGAGAGCAGGTCTTCGATGTCTTGTTGGGTGTATGACTGTGCGGTCATCCGGTTGTTCCTTTCGAGCCGATGCGTTCAAGTTGGGGAGTTGAGCGCTCGCTGCATCTGCTGGAGGTGGAGGCGGTCGTGTTCGATGCTCCTGTGTACCAGAATTTCGACCGTGTAGAGCTCGTGCTCTTCGTGGCGGCCCTGGCGCGACCAGTCGGCGTTGGGGATGCGCTCGAGGATTGCAGCGTTGGAGGCTCGCAAGGCCGAGAAGGTCGCCAGCGAGGCGGCGATTGGCCGGTCGTAGTGCAGCTTTTCGGCGAAGCGGTTCTCGTCGTAGGCGACGATCAGGGGAGCGTCGTGGGCGAGCATCTGGCGCAGGCGCATGGCGTCGCCGACTTCGACGTCGGCGATGTGGTGGATGATCTGGCGTACGGACCAGTCGTTGGGGGTTTCGCGGCGGTTCAGGTCGGACCCGGAGAGACTGCTCACGAGTTGCTCGATTTTGCGCGCTTCCGCAAGAAGGTCAGCCGTCAACGCTGTTGGGTCGGACATCAGGTAGCGTCCCCAGATTCGCCTAACACGTTCCTGTCAGGGAGTAGCGGATCTGATCGACGTGTTCTTCGATGTGGTGGGTGTTGGCCTGGAGCCAGTCTTCGATGCTGCGGGAGTCGTTGCCGGGGATGGGGCGGGGTTGGAGCCACTCGTCTTCGCGCAGGGTGTCGAGGATGGCGGCGGAGGACTCGACCAGCGCTTCGACTGTGCGTACCGCCGGGCCGACGGCGCGTTTGCGGTAGCGCAGGCGGGTCTGGAGCGTGTCCTGTTCGTAGGGCCAGTACTCGACTTCGATGTCGACCAGCATCATGCGCAGACGGAGCGCGCCCATTATGGCGATGTCGGAGACGTGGTGCACGGTCTGGCGGGCAGTCCAGCCGGGTTCGGGAGGCTTGCCGTCGAGTTGGGCGAGCGAAACGCCGGCGACGGACTCGGCCAGCAGGGTTGGCGCTCGCCGATAGCGGGCGAGGAGCTCGGCGCGCTCTTTAGCGTTCATCCTCTGCTTCTCGTTCCCGGGAACGGCGGCGTTTTTCTGAGTCCTCGTCGCCCCAGATTCGCTTGACGAGCCAATCGCCGAAGAGGAATTTCCAGAGCCACTCCAGCATCAGCAGCCGCCAGAGAAAGGGGATCATCGCAAGCGGCCTTTCACTGCGTCGGCCAAGCGCCAGACTTCATCGTCGCTGAGCGTGCCGGCCGGCTCGGAATCGCCTCGGATGATTGCGAGTACATCTCCGGCGGCGAAGCGGAGCTCGAGCATTCGCTGGACGGTCTCGCCGGCCTCCAGGCGGGTCCATTCGCGCGCTTTGACGCCGCTGCGTTCGCCCGCGTCGCTGATGCGGATGTCGTCCTCGCCGATCTGGGGCGGCGGCGTGTCGTTGAGGGAGGTCTCCGCCTGTTCCGCCGATGCGTAGCGGGTGAGCTCCAGTTCTACGCGGCGGTGGGCGCGGCGGCGGTGGAGGGATTGGGCGAGCAGCCAGTCGGCGAATTCGCCCCAGGAGCGGGGATCGCGGAAGACTTCGCGGTAGCCGATTATGCGGCCGGCGTCGTCCAGTTCGCGGATGCGAGTCTGGGGATCGTCGTCGGCGAAGGCGAGTTCTTCGGAGGTCACGGCTGTTCGTTCCTGTGCGGATAGCCCGGAGGGAAGTTCTTCGGAGCGGAGGCCGGCGGCGCGGAGGTCGGGCACGCCGGCGGCGGCGAGCGAGCGCCGGCGCTGGGCCCAGCGGATGATCGCCTGCAAGAGCGGTACGCCCACTACGAGCAGCAGGATGATGATGCCGACGAGGAGTCCGGTAGACATGGCTCAAGGCTACCGCAAGCGGTTGCGGACTCCTGGATGGGCGCGGCAATGACGGAGGGGGCGCGAGGATGAGAGAAGGTGAGGCTAGCTGCTTAGCAACGCTTGCAAGGACTGCTCCAGGTTGGACAAATCGTCCAGAATCACATCGGCTTGATCCAGCTCTCCGGGTTTGGCGTAGCCGGTACGTACGGCGACGACTCTCGCGCCGATGGCTTGTCCGGCTTCTATGTCGTGGCCGGTGTCTCCGATCACAACTACATCCGCGCCGTCATGGGAGTGTTCGCGCAATCGCTTTAGGCCGGCGGCTAGGAGGGAAGTGCGGTCGGCTGCGTCGTCGCCGAAGCCGCCTGTGAGGAAGTAGTCCCAGATGCCGAGTGGTTGCAGTTTGGCTTTGGCGGCGCGACGGAAGTTGCCGGTACCCAGTCCGAGTACTACGTCTTCGCCGCGGAGCGCATCCAGTAACTCCTGCACGCCCGGGCAGAGGCGCGCTTCGCGCTCGGCGAGGACGGCGCCCAGTGCGGGGACGTAGGCGTCGATGAACTGCGCCAAGTCGTCTGCGGAGCATTCCCGTCCGTGAGCGGCGAGCGCGGTGGGGACGATCCAGGTGTCGGAGCGTCCGGCGAAGTCCATGCCGTCAAGGGCGTTTTCGATGCCCCAGAGTTCCTGAAAGGCGCGGGTCATGGCGGCGGTACCGGCTCCCTGGGAGTGGGAGAGGGTTCCGTCGATGTCGAACATGAGGATGGTCATGGCAGCGCCCCTCGCGGCTATTCGTCGGACTCGCGGAGGGCGAAGTCGAACCAGGCGCCGGTGGCGCGCAGTTGGAGACCGCCGGCGTCGTTGGGGAGTTCGTAGATCATGAGCACGGTGACGGTGAGGCCGGGTTGGAGGAGGACGGGGGCGGCGTAGACCGGGCCTTCCATAACGGCGGCGGCTCCGGCGGAGACTACAGCGTCGGCGAGGAACGAGCGTCCATCGGAGGAGACCAGTTGGAGGGATTCGAGCGGCAGCAGGACGGAGGCTGAGCCGCGATTGGTGACGCGGAGGACGAGTTGTCCGTAGCGCTCGGCGGGCTGCCGCCAGAAGCCGGCGATGCGCACCTGATCGGGGTAGGTGATGGCCTGGACGGCGATCTCGATGTCGCCGACCAGGGCGCGGTCGCCGAGCGGCACTTCGGCGAAGGCGACCAGTTCACCGACCTGACGCAGGCGGACGCCGTCGCTCGGTTCGGTCTGGGTTGCGGTCTGTTCTTCTTCGCCGCCGCCGGTCAGTTCGCGGAAGCCGCCGCTGACGAACAGGTAGATCACGACAATGACGACGACCAGCAGCACGAACAGCGCGTAGCGCTGGGTGCCGCTCAGGTTTCTCAGCATCGGACGCGGCCGCTCGTCGCGGGATCGGTTCGGGGCACGCTAGCCGGGATACTCGATCGGCAGCCCGGCTGCGATCCAGGCGTCGGTGCCGCCTTCGACGTTGTAGAGGTCGGTGAAGCCGAGCGCGGCGGCGAATTCGCAGGCGACGGCGGAGCGCTGGCCCTTGGCGCAGATGAACATCAGGGGCTGGTCTTTGCCGCCTGCGATCTCTTCGAGTTTCTCGGCCTGGGTCATCACGCTCATGTAGGGGAGCAGAGGCGCGCCGGCGGCGTGCCCGTCCTGGTACTCGTCGAGTTCTCGAGTGTCGACCAAGGCGACCCCGGCTTGGCGCTTTTCTTCCGCCTCGGTCACCGAAATTCGCTGAAAGGGTTCCTGTTGCGCCATCGTCTATCCCCCGGCTTGGCTGATTGCGGGCCTGCCTGCATCGTATCATCGCTTCTGGCCGGGGAGGACAGCCCCTGACAGCTGGCCGACGGCGTAATGGCTGAAGGAGAGAGCGATGAGCGAAATGGATGATCTGGAGGCGCTGCGTGAGCAGGCTGCGGTCGAGAAGATCTATCGCGAGGCGGTCGACGCATTGATCATGATCGTGCTCGCGTACGCCGATCTGCCCGACGGCCGGCAAGTGATTCGGCAACTGGTTCACGACTTTCCGGGTTCGACCGAGGGCTTCTGGATAGGCGTGTTGGAGATGACCGCCGAGGCGATCTCGGACGACGGGTTGGTTCCGGATGCGGGCGCGGACGGCGACTGAATGCCGCTTGGGGAGCGTTAACATTTCAACAGCGATGCGAGCGAGCTGATGCCGAGACAAGGACGCTGACATGACGACCCCCGAAGCCGCAATGCCGGTCAACGAGACCTATTCGCCGCCCACCAACGTTCGGGAGGGGGCTTTGGTGACCTCGCGCGAGGGTTACGAAGCGCTCTGGCGGCGCTCGCTGGATGAGCCGGAGGCGTTCTGGTCGGAGATGGCCGAGCAGCACATCGACTGGGAATTGCCCTGGGAAACGCTGGTCGAAGAGAACCTGGCCGAAGGCAAGATCGCCTGGTTCTTGGGAGGCAAGCTCAACGTCTCGGTGAACTGCCTTGATCGGCATCTTGAGGAACGAGGCGATCAGACGGCGATCCTGTGGGAGGGCGATGAACCGGCTGACAACGAGTCGCTGAGCTACCGCGAGTTGCACGCCGAAGTCTGCCGCTTGGCGAACGAGCTGCGTTCACGCGGGGTGGGCAAGGGCGACCGCGTTGCGATCTACATGGGCATGACGCCCGAGGTCGTCGCGGCGATGCTTGCCTGCGCTCGGATTGGGGCGATTCACTCGGTGATCTTCGGCGGGTTTTCCGCGTCGGCGATCGCCGATCGGGTGACCGACTCGCTCTGCAAGGCCGTGATCACCCAAGACGAGGGCAAGCGCGGCGGTCGGACGGTGCCGCTCAAGGCGAATGTCGATGCGGCCATGGATCAGCTCGACGCGAACGGCGTCGACTGCGTCGAGTTCGTGCTTGTCCACCAACACACCGGCGGCGATGTGACGATGCAGGACGGCCGCGATGTCTGGTGGCACGAGACGGTCGCCAACCAGCCGGACGAGTGCGAGCCCGAGATCATGGACGCGGAAGACCCGCTGTTCATCCTCTACACCTCAGGTTCGACCGGCAAACCCAAAGGCGTCTTGCACACACAGGCCGGTTACCTGCTCTTCACGATGCTGAGCCATCGCTACACGTTCGATTACCGCGAGGGCGACATCTACTGCTGCGCCGCCGATGTGGGCTGGATTACGGGGCATTCGTACATCGTCTACGGACCGCTCGGCAACGGCGCGACTTCGGTGATGTTCGAGTCGATCCCGACTTACCCCGACGCCGGGCGCTACTGGGACATGATCGACCGCCTGGGGATCAACATCCTCTACACCGCGCCGACGGCGATTCGCGCGCTGATGCGCGAGGGCGACGAGTGGGTCAAGGTTCACCAGCGGACGAGTCTGCGCGTGCTGGGCACGGTCGGCGAACCGATCAATCCCGAGGCCTGGCGCTGGTACTTCGATGTGGTCGGTGAGGGCCGCTGCTCGATTGTGGATACCTACTGGCAGACCGAGACCGGCGGGCACGTGCTGACCGGTCTGGCGGGCGCGAACGACATGAAGCCGGGCTCGGCCTCGCTGCCCTTCTTCGGGATCGAGCCGGTGCTGGTCGATCCGGACGGCAACGAGCTCGAGGGCAACTCGCAGGCCGGTCTGCTCTGCATGGCCCGCAGTTGGCCGGGGATGATGCGCACCGTCTACGGCGACCACGAGCGCTTCATCAACACCTACTTCATCCAGTACCCGGGCAAGTACTTCACCGGCGACGGCTCCTTCCGCGACCACGACGGGTATTACTGGCTGACCGGCCGCGTCGACGACGTGCTCAATGTCTCCGGCCACCGCCTCGGCACCGCCGAGATCGAGGGCGCCCTGGTCGGACACGCCGGCTGCGCAGAGGCCGCGGTCGTCGGCTACCCGCACGAGATCAAGGGCGAGGGGATTTACGCCTACGTGCTGCTCAAGGACGGCTTCGATCCGGGGGCGGAGTTGGCGGGCGAGCTGAAGCGCCAAGTGCGCGCGGAGATCAGTCCGATTGCGACGCCCGACCGGATTCAGTTCGTCGGAGGTTTGCCGAAGACACGCTCAGGCAAGATCATGCGGCGGATTCTGCGCAAGGTGGCGGAGGGCGAGCCGGAGAACGTCGGGGATGTGACGACGCTGGCGGAGCCGCACGTCGTGGAGGCGATCATCGAGGGCGCGTCGGAGGCGCACTGACATGGGCAGCATCTTGCGATTCATCAGGAGACCTCTGGAATGGTGGCTCTGCGTTCCCGAGATGGCCACCAACGACGCGCGCCGTAATGCGGAGTACGACCGGATCGGGGCTGTCTCCGCACAGCGGTGTGCCGACTGGGAACGGCGGCACAAGGTCTTGCAACGCCTTGTGATGAGCTCGGCTGAGTCATGGGATGTGTGGAAGGATTACTACGACCAGCAGGGTGCCGAGCACAGCCGATGGATGCGCGAGAGGAGTGAAGAGCGCCGCTGGCGCACGGCGGCTCATGATGCCTGGTACGCCGAGTCCAAACGCCTCAGGCGCAAGTCGAATCGGAACCTGCATCTTCTCTTTCTGCGGGTTGGCAGTGGTCACGGTGCTGGAGTGGGCGGCTATTCTGGTTTGGGCGTGAACGATCGCGGCCATCTGGCAATAGACGTCATTCCGTTCATCGGGAAGGTGGACATCGGTGAGTAAGTCTCAACTCAGGGTGGTTGTCGGCGTCGTCGCCGCTCTATTAGTCGCCATTACCGCAGCTGCCATTGGTCAGAGCATCGACTCTGATGCCTCAGACGTGAGAATCAGCGCACGCCGTTTGGATGACGGCAAGACAGAATTCGCGCTTCAGCAGCGCGTCAATGGCGAATGGAATGAACGGATCTTGCCACGGTCGCGGTTTTTCCCAGCCGACCCCGGAAACAACAGATGGCTCAACTCATCTCCGATCTCCATTGAGACAGGCCTCAGCTCCGAGACAGGAGGGGATGAAAAAGGACCGATTGAACGTGAAGAGGGGCAAGTCCACTACGATGATGGGCGATTTTTCACCAGTGTCCGGGTTAATGTCGACGATACGGGAGCATCCTGGTTAAATTCGACTCTGTGGGTTAAAGCGGACACGTACGCTCACGAGCCCGTTGGCTCCGCAGTCTGGCTGGCGATCGGGTGCCGAGCCGGCCATCGCATTGCGGAAGTACATCAGGTGGACTTGGAGCCAGCACGGGATGCCGGATATTTCTATAACGCGGACTATGCAGTTTATCCTGCATCTGCCGACGGAGTCACGACTGTGCGTAATCTGAGGTGGGATGTAGACGATTCGTCTGCTCCCTGGGGAATTCGGATTGTAGATATCCGTCTCGATACGCGATTCTATCTGCATATCCGTCACGCAGAGAATCTGGGGATCAGGCTTGTCGGCAATGGCACAACGGAGTATCTGCCGTTCTCACTGGATGGTTTCTGGGATACACCGGTCCAACCAAACCTCGATCACTGCGGTGATTACTACTAAGCATCGTTTACTTTCCGTCGAGATGACTTGGATCAGCTTGAGCATTGGTGAGTGGCGGAGGTAAGCTTACGAAATGCTCCGCGATCGTGTTTGGTTTCCATAGCACCGATCTGTAGCTCGCTCGGGCAACCGCATTGTTGATTTCTAATACTTGAGGAATTTGCAAAGACATGTTCTGAAGGGAAAACTCAGGCTCTCGGGACAGCCTTAGTGCGATCTGGGGAGTGATTGGATACCAAAGTTCGCTTGCATTGTTAATGCCAATGTGAATTGGATTCCCGAGAAACCCCGACTCCTTATGGCGGAACACGATCGGGTTATCTGATGTCAACAATCCAGTATGTGGAAACCACGTAAGTTGGTAAGTTGCGAATTTCTCTAGCTCTCGGCGAATAGTTGGAAATCGACCGAGAGGCATTGCGATGATTGCATTCGGGCCTTGAAGAGCGTCATCCCATCCTGCGGTGATCATGCTTTCAGTTTCTTGCCAGAAGGTTTCCTTTTCTTGCTTGGTGGATTCCGGTGGCGGTCCGGCGTCCGCGAATCTCATTGCCAGTTTTGGATTCTGTGATTTTGGAACGTTGTGTAGAGCATATTCCCGGAACCACTTGGTGCGGACAATCTGCACCGCTAGATGTTCCCTCAGACGAGCACGTTGCTCGGGGAGTATGCGTCTTGCGGTAACTATGTCATGGAGCATTTCGCTTCCCAATTGATCGACCTTTTGGAAGAAGCCCCGTTCCAGAAAGAAGGGATCGTCATCTACTGGGATAGGCAGTGTGTAGAAATCGCGCTCGCTGGCCACGCCCTTGATCGCTTTCTTTCGTTTGGTTGTTCCGTATTGACGGTCGTAAGCGTCGATGAAAACCGGCCGTTTGCCAGGACGAGATGGGATCGCGAAGTGTCGCAGGTAGTATCGCGGTACGAAGTGGTGGTTTTCAGGTTGATCGTCAGCCATTTCGACATGGTACAGAGCATTGACAAGGCAGAGCGGGAATCGACGAGATTCCTGCGACAGCACGGGAATGACGGAGGAGCCGCTGGATTCTCGCCTACCCGGGAATGATGGAGAGCGGGATGAGAGAGGCGCGGGTTGGTTAGCGGGAGAGCTCGTGGCGCTGCTCGGCGATGCGGAACTTGAGCTTGTTGCTGGGGGACTGGGAGGGGAGCGGGTCCATTGGGAGCCGCTTGTAGGGACGGGCCAGCTCGAAGCGGAAGTAGTGGGCGAGCATGAGCAGGTTGAGCGCGAGGTGCAGCTCGGACCAGCGGAAGCCGAGGCAGGAGTGGGTACCGAGGCCGTAAGGCGAGTAGGCGCCGCCGACATGCTCGTTGCGCGGAGGCAGGTAGCGGTCGATGTCGAACTTCCAGGGGTCGGGGAATTCGCTTTCCATGTAGTGGACGGCGGTGTTGGGGATGTAGAGCAGGGAGCCGACTGGCAACTCGTGACCCTCGACCACGCAAGTGTTCATCACGGTGCGCATGGCAACCGGAGCGATGGGGGTGAGGCGCAGGGTCTCCATCAGCAGGCGGTGGGTGACGTCGATGTTCTCCAGGGTCAGGTCGGCCTCGGACGGGTCGCCGTTGGCGAAGAGGCCGTCGGCTTCGGCGGCGACGCGCTCATGCAGGTCGGGATTGGCGACCATCCAGTAGAGCGCGAAGCCGAGTTGGTCGCCCAGGTACATGGCGGTCATGAGCATGGCGCCCAGGGGCAAGGCCAGGTCGGTTTCGGGCAAGAACTGGGGATCGGTCCCGTGCAGCGCCAGATATCCATCGACCACGTCCAGGGGTTTTCCCGATCGCTGGGCGGGGCTATGGGTGAGCTGCATGCGCTCGATGATCTGCCGGATCAGCCTGGTGCGTCGGCGCATCGTGGGGGTGTGCATCATGAACTTTGGCAGCACTTTCATCAAAGCGACTGAGAGCACTCGCTCCTTGTACTTGAGCGCTTCGTCGATCACGTCTTGCGTGTCGATGCTGGCCAAGAGCTGTGAAGCTTGAGCATTCATATAGGGACGCAGCATGGTCTGCGCGGGCATCGAGTCTCCGACCGTCCAGGTCGCCATGTGTCCGCGGGCCAGTTCGTAGATGTCGTCCAGGCGCTGGGTCACGGTCGAGCGGGCGTAGACCGGCTGCATCGCTTTGCGAAAGCTGAAGTGGTCGGCGCCGTCGGTGGAGTGGATCGAGCGCGACACGCCATAAGCCTTGTCGACATCCTGGAAGTACTCTTTGGAGCGCAGATAGAGCCGCCCCTCCCGATGGACCCATCGGTTGGCTTCGGCGCTGACGAGGAAGATCATGGGGTCGCGGAAGGGTGGACGCAGCTCGAAGACGGGGCCGTGCTTCTCGGCGAGCGAGGCGAAGAGGGCAGGCAGGTTGCCTTGGCGGAGATGGCGGTTGAAGATGAGGTCGCGCAGCGGGGCTTTGGGGATCGGCTTGGTCAAAGGGGCGTGACGCAGGACGGGCGCGGCGATGCTCTCGCTGACCGCCGCGCCGATCGCCTGGCCGATCAGGTCCATGCGGCAGATCCACTCGACGCGCTCGACGAAGGGCTCGTTGAGTTCATACACGAAACGGAGCACATCGCAGGTCTGGGCCAGGGTGATGATGATCACGTCGCGCGGGTCGGGCAGTTGCTCGGCGAAGATGATCTGGCGGACGCGGGTTTTGACGAACTCGACCCGCTCGCCGTCGCGCTCGACGGCGGAATGCAAGGCGAACTGGGAGATCGTCCAGAACTCGCCGGGATGGTGTTCGAGGACGCCGCGCTCGACGAGGCGATCCAGCGTCTGGTGGACGATCGTTTCGGCCAGGGGCGCGAGTCGTTCGATCCAGTAGCGGACATCGTGTTGCTGCGATTCCGCCGCGATCTCGCGCAGGATCGGGTCCAGGTTGGGATTGCCCGTCTCGGTGGCGTCCAGCAAGATCAGCGAGTCCATATCGCTATCAATGCGGCCGATGAAGGAGAGTTCCGCGATCGCCGCGCCGACCAGGGCGCAGTTCATGCTCCAGCCCGGCACCTGATAGAAGTAGCCGCTCTCCTCGTTGAGCACCATCAGGAGCAGCTCTTCGGGCAGGGTGAACGATAGCGCCGCTGCGCCGGCCGCACGGCCTGTGTGAGCGTCTCTCATTGCGACCATCGGCCAATTCTCTCTCTGCTCCGCGCCAGGTTCGGCCCTACGTTCATTGGCGTTCGCACCGGCATCTTCACCATACGCCATGATGGGGACGGGCGAGTTCGCGTAATTGTAATTCTTCGGAACGATCAACGTGATTATTGCCCGGCGACTTCAGCGGGCTCGGGGATTTGCAAGTCGTTTCGGGCGTTTAGAGGAGGCGCGGCGAGCGTTTGCGGCCTGGGCGGGGGTCGTAGTTGGCCTTGAACATCAGCAGCTGGTCTCGCTCGATCAGGTACTTGCCGCCGTACATCCGCGCCGGGACCCGGCCCTGCTTGATCAGGCGGCGCATCGACTGTGGATGGATGCCCAGCTCACGCGCGGCCTCCACGATGTCGAGCCAGCCCTCGAATGGATCGTCGCCGTTCGCCATCGTGCTCCTCCAAACTGCGCAACGGAGTATACAAAATGCCCGCGCCGAAGCTGCCTATACACTGCCTCCACGACCGCACTCAGCCCCGGAGCGCCGCCGATGACCGCCGAAGTGATCGCCCAAGCCCGCGCCCAACAGCGCACCATTCTCTCCGAGGTGGAGGCCAAACAACTGCTCGCCGACGCCGGACTCAGCGTGACCGAAACCCGCCTCGCCACCTCGATCGACGAGGCCGCCGCGCACGCCGCCGAGCTCGGCTACCCGGTCGCGCTCAAGGTCGTCTCCGACAAGATCACGCACAAGACCGATGTCGGCGGGGTCGAGTTGGGCGTCGCCGACGAAGCAGCGCTGCGCGCCGCCTGTCAGCGCATTCACGAGCGAGTGATCGCCGCCGTGCCCGACGCCCAGGCGCAGGGAGTTTCGGTCCAGCCGATGGCCGAGCCGGGCGTCGAGGTGATCCTCGGCGTCACCCAGGACCAGCAGTTCGGGCCGGTGCTGATGTTCGGTCTGGGCGGCGTCTTCGTTGAGGTGCTCAAGGATGTCGCCTTCCGGATCGTCCCGCTCGAAGCGCGCGACGCCGCCGAGATGATCCGCGAGATCCAGGGTTTTCCCATCCTCGAAGGCGTGCGCGGACAGCCCGCCGCCAACCTCGAAGCGATCGAAGCGATGCTGCTTCAACTCTCCGAGTTCGCCGACGCGCATCCGGAGATCGCCGAACTCGATCTCAACCCGGTCTTCGCCCGGCCTGATGGAGCGGTGGCGGTAGACGCCCGCATTCTGCTCGCAGCCGAGGCGTAAGCCTTCGTCCCCAAGCGAACAGAGCCGAACAAATCCGAACGAGCCCGAACACCCAGGAGACCTCCGATGGCCGTCACCCGTGAACGCCTCACCCGCGCGCTGGCGCCCAAGGCCGTCGCCGTGATCGGCGACAAGAAAGCCAGCGGCTACAACTGGCTGCGCTCGCTCCAGCCCTTTGACGGCCCGCTCTACAGCGTCCAGGTCGACGAGAACGAGATCCCCGGCATTGAAGAACTGGGCGTGCCCAACTACAAGTCGCTGACCGACATCCCGGAGCGGATCGACTTCGCCGTCTGCGCCGTCCCGCGCCAGGTCGCGCCCTTCATCGTCCAATCCTGCGTCGACGCCGATGTGGGCGGCGTGACCCTCTTCACCTCCGGTTTCGCTGAGACCGGCGAGGACATCGGCGTACAGCTCCAGGACAAGATCTTCGAGATCGCCGACCCTGCCGGACTCGCTCTGATCGGCCCCAACTGCATGGGCCTGCACGTGCCCGGCCTCGGCGTCCGCTTCAACCGCGACCAGCCCGCCGGGATCCAGGGCAACATCGGCTTCGTCTCGCAGAGCGGCACGCACGGAATGAATTTCTCCCTCACCGGCGCTGCGCACGGGCTCTACTGCTCCACCCTAGTCAGCTTCGGCAACGGGATCATCCTTGAAGCCGCCGACTACCTCGAATACCTGGCGGACGACCCTCAGACCGAGGTGATCGGGATGTACATCGAGGGCGCGCGCGACGGTCGGCGCCTGTTCCGGACGCTGCGCGAGGTGGCGGCGAAGAAGCCCGTGATCATCTGGAAGGGCGGTCAGACCGAGGGCGGCGGGCGCGCGATCCGCTCGCACACCGCCTCACTCGCCAGCGACCAGGCGATCTGGGAGGCGATGATCCAGCAGGTCGGCGCAGTCGCTGTACATAACCTCGACGAGATGATCGACGTGGTCAAAGCGACGCTGCTGACCAAGCGCACCCAGGGCAACCGGCTCGGATTAATCGCAATGACCGGCGGACAATCGGTCGTCCTCACCGACGCCTTCGAGAAGGCCGGTTGGAAAGTGCCCACGCTCTCCGACGAGAGTTACGCTCAGCTCGCCGACTTCTTCAACATCATCGGCGGCAGCTATCGCAATCCGCTCGACGCCGCCGGCACGATCGGTCAGGACCCCAAACACCTCGACACGATCTTCGACATCCTCAACCAGGACGAGAACATCGACGCGGTCGGGATGGAGCTCTCCGCCACCTTCATGGCCCGCCGCTGGCAGGACAAGCCAGAAGAGTTCGATCGGCTAATCGGGTCATTGAAGCAGTTCATGAGCGAGTCGGAGAAGCCCTTCCTGACCGCGCTCCACCCCAGTCACCAGGAAGAGGCAGCGCTCAAGGCGCGTCTGAGGTTGCAGGAGGAGGGGATCGCAACATTCCCCAGCTTCGAGCGAGCCGCAAATGCGTTACGGAAGGCATCAAGGTTGCGGGCGGTGTAAGCGACAGGCAACGGATTCACGCTGGATGCGACCGGGGCAAGAAGATGGAAACGTTCTTTCAACCGCTAGAGGAAATCTTCGAGGGGAACGTTCACTACGAGGTTCCTGACTTCCAGCGCATGTATGTCTGGAGCCGCGAGAATCAGTGGGAACCGCTGTGGGCCGATGTCTCGCAAATGGCTGAGCGGCTGTTGGATGAGGACTCTGAAGCTGATGGTGAACTCTCAGGAAACGGATACGTCGAGCCAGTGCATTTTCTAGGTGCCATCGTCATCCAGCGAGCGGGTAAGCAGACACCAAGCGCGCCCACTCGTTGGACAGTCATTGATGGACAGCAGCGCCTGACCACGATCCAGCTGATGCTCGCGGCTGCGTATCGAGCGTTCGACGAAATTGAATCCGATGCGTTGGAGGGAGTTGCGCCGCTCATCCAGAACGCTCCACGAGTGTATCGAGCCGATAGTAGGCATAAGTACAAGGTGCATCCGACCCACCGAGATCGAGCAGTGTTCACCGCGATTATTGACAGGATCCCTCTGTCGTCGGATCAACTGGAATCCCGAATTGCGCAGTGTTGGGAGTTCTTCTATCAGTCTATCTCCAGTTGGCTCTCTCGAGTGTCGGAGCAGCGTCAAGAACGGGCGCAAGCGCTGGAAGCTGTGCTGCGGTTCCGTCTCAACGTCGTGCTGTTGGCGCTGGACGACAACGAGAATCAACACGTGATCTACGAGACATTGAACGCCAGAGGTACCCCGTTGTTGGCTTGGGATCACGTCAAGAATTTCATGCTCAATCGTGCGAGCGAAGATGGTCACTCGGAAACAGAAGCGAGCGAGAGGATCGGCGAAAACTCCGGTCACTTTGACGACGAATGGTGGGACGCCGAAATCGGATCGGGCTACGCCCGTCGATCAAGGGTGGATGCGTTTCTCGCCTATTGGCTCACCATGAAACTTGGCCGTCAAGTGGTGGCTAGGCCCTCCAATCGGTTAGCTCGCGAGTTTCAATCCTACGCTAACGATTCCAAGGCCATCGGCGCGTCCATTTTGGAAGTGGCGGAAGAGATGGGATTGCATTCCGTGGTCTTCAGGGAAATGGAGGAGATGGACGACAACACTCGTGTCGGTATGTTCTTCTCGCGCTGGCGCACGATGAATGCAGGTGTGTTGACTCCAGTGTTGTTGTGGCTGAGAACGAACGAGCTGGAAGCCACTCGCCAAGAACAGGCGCTGGTGGCGATCGAGAGTTTTCTGGTTCGGCGGATGATCTGCGCGCTAGGCACGAGAGGATACTTCGAGGTCATGTTGGGACTGTTGAGTCGCCTGAAGGAAATCGGTCCCAATCGTGCAGAAGAAGCCGTCTTGGACTACTTGAGTGAACAAGAGGGTGACAGACGGCAATGGCCGGACGATGCGAGCTTTGAGCGGTACTTCGTCCAGGAGCGTCAGTACGGACGTACTGGAGTGTCGGCTGCACGACTGCGCATGGCGTTGATGGCGTTGGAAAGTGAGATGGAATCGAAGAAGACTGAGTTGCAGACCGTCTGGAAGCGAGTTGCAATCGAGCACATCATGCCCCAGGAATGGCAAGACTGCTATCCATTGGAAGAGGCCACTATAGGAACCGATGTTGATGAAGAGCCAATTGTGCGTCGTCGGCGTCTGATCCATGCCATGGGAAATCTGACCCTCGTCACTTCGAGTTTCAATAGCACGGTGTCCAACCGATGCTGGCCGGAAAAACGTGATGAATTTCGGCAATTCACGGCAAGCGCCTTAAACCGTGACCTGCTGAATTACGCGGGCGACGAATGGCGCGAAACTGACATTGTCCAGCGCGGCGAAAGACTGTCGGTAGTCGCGCGTAGGGTGTGGCCTGGCCCGACGCAGTAGATCGGGTTGCCTCAGTGAGTCATTTTGCCAGCCGCCAAACTTGCGAGTCCAGTGCCGCCCTTCACCTCTAAGAAGGCATCCAAGCTCCGACCGGCTGAGCAGAGTCTCAGGTGAACACCGCGAGAACCGAAGCGAGGGCGCCGAAGGCGGTGAAGCCGAGGCCGATCAGCCACTGGGTTCGGCGATCGCGGTTGGCTTGATCGTCGCGGAGGCCGGCGTCGCGTTCGGCGATTTCTTTCCGTAGACCGGAGTCGCGCTCAGCGATCTCGCGGCGCAGACGTTCGTCGCGCTCGGCGACTTCGCGTCTGAACTCCTGGAGTTCGGAGGCGCGGAGGTCGTCGCGTTGCAGCATCTCGAGGCGGAGCTCATGGAACTCGCGCCGGAGAGCCTCGTGGCGATCAATCTGTAGACGTTCGCTCTCTTGCAGCGCCTCTTGGAGGGCCGAGCGGAGCTCCACGATGGCGGCGGTCACCCGATCTTCAGTCACGAAGTCGCTGGTCGCCTCGGCCCACAACTCGGAGTAGACCTCGCCGATGGCCAGAGCCGTCTCCGGGTCGCAGAGGCCGCGTTCGACCAGGGTTCGACGCAGCTTGGCCTCATCCAGCGTCGCCATCGTGCAACCTTCCCCGGCATGGTAGCGCCCGCAATCCGCTCATACCTGCTAGGATACCTGCTACCTCGCCGCCATTGGATCGCGCCATGCCCACCACAATCACTCCCCAAGACCTCCAACTCCGACTCTCCGACGACGCGCCCTTCGCCCTGATCGACGTCCGCGATCCGCCCGAATACAACGCCTCCCACATCCCCGGCTCCTCGCTGATTCCACGCAGGATGCTCGAATTCGACCTCCCCCACGCCGTGCCCCACACCGATACGCCGGTCATCCTCTGCGACGAGAACGAGCAGCGCGTCCACCTGGCCGCCGCGACCGTCGAAGAGTGCGGTTACACCGACGTGTACACGCTGACCGGCGGCGTCAACCGCTGGTCCTACCTCGATCTGCCCACCGAGTGGGGCGTCAACGTGCCCAGCAAGGACTTCGGCGAACGGGTGGAAGTCGTCCACCACGTGCCCGAGATTGAGGCCGACGATCTCCACGCGCGGATCGAACGCGGCGACCCGCTCGTGATCCTCGACACGCGCACGCCGGAGGAATACTTCCGCTCCCACATTCCGGGCGGGCGCAGCCTCCCGGGCGGCGAGTTGGCCTACCGCATTTCCGACATCCTCGCCGACGCACCCCAGGACGCGACGGTCGTGATCAACTGCGCCGGACGCACGCGCAGCATCATCGGTACCCGCGTCCTCCAGCGCATGGGTTTGCAGCGCGAGGTGGTCGGCCTGAAAAACGGCACCGCCGGCTGGATGCTCGCCGGGCACAAGCTGGAGCGGCTGGACAGCACGATGTCGCTGCCCACAGTCAGCGAGACGGGCCGGATCGCGGCCGAGCAGTACGCCCGCCGCTGCGCCGCCGAGGACGGCGTGCAGCTGATCGGCGTTGAGCAACTGGACGAGCTGAGCGAGCGCAGTCACGACGAGAGCGTCTACTTCATCGACGTGCGCACCGAGGAGGAGCATGAGGCCGGACACATCCCCGGCTTCCGTTGGTTCCCGGGCGGACAGGCCGTCCAGCGCAGCGACGACGTCGCCGTCGTCCACCATGCCCCGATCGTCTTCGCCTGCGACGGCCTCGCCCGCGCTACGCTGACCGCCTCCTGGTACCGCCAGATGGGGCATCGACACGTCTACGCGCTCGAAGGCGGAACCGGCGCATGGACGGCGGCCGGGCACTCGCTGGAGTCCGGTTCGGAGTACCATGAGCCGCCCTTGCTCACGAAAGCACGCGAATCGGTTCCGATTGTCGAGCCGGACAAAGCGTTCGACCCGCTGGACGCACGGGTGATCCACGTTGGCACGAGCCAAGAGTTCGCTGACGGCCATCCACCGGGCGCGGAATGGGAGCCGCGGGCGTGGCTGGAACGAAACGTGAGAGCTTACGATGACGAGCCGATCATCCTGATCTGCGAGGACGGAACGCAGTCTCTGCTAGCCGTGCGCACGCTGCTGAGGCTCGGTCGTGACGACGTCAGCGCCGTGCGCGGAGGCATGGCGGCCTACCGTGAGCAGAGATTGCCGCTCGAACTGGGTCTGACCGGAGTGATGTCCCCACCCAACGACATCCTCAGCTTCGGCCCCCAGCGAGGCTACGCCGACATGCAGCACTACCTCCGCTGGGAAACCGCTCTCGGCGAGAAGTACGCCGCCGATACGGACTAGCAGACCTGTCAACTACTAGACACCGCCCTCGACTCACAACCTGACACAGAACGCAAGTGCGTATACGATAGCTCGTGCCCAACGCTCCCCCACCTCTACGCGGAGCCTGCCATGACCACCCGCACCTTCCGCTCCCCGAGTCCGGATACGCCTGGACAAACTCGGATTCACCCGCTCATTTCCGCTCAGAACATCGCAAAATCTGGACGAATCGAGCCAAATCTGGACAAATCTGGACTACCGACGGTGCTTTTCACCGGTACCGGCGGCGCATTCGCACATTTCGCCCGAGAAATTCCCCGAACCCCGCCAATTCCGCCCCGTGCGACATGGATCCGGTGAGGCCGAAGATGCCGAAACTCCTCTCCCGGCGCCGCGGACTGACCCCGCTTCAGGACGCCCGGCTGATCGTCGGCCTCGGCAACCCTGGGCCCGAATACGCGCGCCATCGCCACAACGCCGGCCTCCGCGCCGCCGAGCAGCTGTGCTCCCTGCTCAATCTCCCCAAGCCCGCACGCGAGCGCCATTTCCGCGTCTCCCAGGCGGAGACGCCCGTTGGTCCGGTCGCGGTGATACTGCCGCGCACTTTCATGAACGGATCGGGCAAGGCCGTCCAAGCCCTGCTCGACAAGTACCGCGCCGACCCCTCCGAGCTGATCCTGCTCGTTGACGAACTCGATCTTCCGCCGGGACGCATCCGCATCCGTCCTCATGGTTCCGACGCCGGCCAGCGCGGGATGCGCTCGATTCGACAGACGATCGGCGAGCTCAACTTCCCCCGCATTCGCATCGGCGTTGGGCGGCCGATCGTGGACGGACAGCCGTCGCGTCATCCCGACGACGTGGCCGACTACCTGCTCAGCGATCCCACGCCCGAACAGCGGCCCTTGCTCACGCAAGCCGAGCGGCGCGCCGCCGAGGCTGTCCTGCACATCCTCGAACACGGCGTGGAGTCCGCCATGAACGCCTACAACCGCACACCCAAGTGAGCCAGCGAAAGGAACTCCCATGTCCAACGACCGTTCAGCCGACGCCATCGGCGCTCTCGCCGCCTTCGCCATCGCCCGCTCGCTCTACCCGTCTGCGGTGGAGCTCGTCGAATACCTCTTGGATCACGATGAAGCTGAGATTCGCGCAGACCTCGATCATGCCTTAGCAACCGCAGCGCGTGCGCGCGAGCGAATCCGGCAACTCGCCGCCGATCGGCTGGGAGCGAACTCGGCCGACGCGCAAGCGCAGATCGAAACACTCGAAGCCGAACTCGGAGCCGAGCGCCAACGCGCCGCCGACCTGGAGTCGGACGCGAACCGGCGCGATCAACTCGCGCAAACTGAGGCCGAGGAACTCCGCCGCCGGTTAAGCGAGGCCGAGACCGCCCGTGAGCGCGATCTCAACGAACTGCGCGCGGAACTCAGAAGCGCCCGGCAGGATCGCGAACAGCGCGAACGCGAACTCGCCGAAGCGAACGAGGAGCGCCACCGTATCCAGCTCAAGCTCGATACCTACGACGCCCTCATCCAGGACGGACGCGCGGTCGCCGCCGAACCCTCGGACGGATACGACGGCCCGCCCGTCCCCACGATCAGCGGCGTGATCGCGGTGGCCCGCGAAGAGTGCGAGAACATCGTGATCTCCGACGCCGCGCCGCGCGAGATCGACGACCTCGAAGCAGACGAAAAGTCAGGCGACTGGGCGCGCGAACTCTGGAAAGCCCTGCGCGCGCTCGACGCCTACGCCGCCGAAGCCGAGTTCTTCAACGGCGGCTTCTGGGAGTGGTGCGAGCACACCAACAACCCCCACGCCTGGCCTGCCTCCTCCAAGAAACTCGCCATGAGCGAGTCCGACACGATCATGAACTCCGGTCCGCTCCGGCGAGCGCGCCGCTTCCTGGTCGACCAGAAAATCGATCCCAGCGGCTACATCACGATGGAGGCGCACATGAAGATCGCCGAGGGCGGAGGGCAGCACATCCCTCGTCTCTACTTCCACGACGACAGCAAAGGCCGCACCAACAAGATCCACATCGGCTTCGTCGGCCCTCACCGCCTCGTCCCCACCACCCAGACCTGAGAAAGCGCCGCCCAAGCCAGATCCCTCTCCCCCGCACCGCGGGGGGAGATGTTCCGTGGGGACAGAGGGGGTCTGAACAGCGTTGGCCAAGAGACTGCCGTAAGCGCAGCCTCCTACACTCAATCCGAACCCACGTAGCGGAGAAGGCTCAGCAGGCTTGACCGCGGCGAATCTCAGCGGCCACCACGACACCTCCGGCCTACTCGCCGGGCTACAGCCGATCGTGCGCAGCGCGCTTGCCGATTACCGCGATCAAGAGACGCTCGGAGTGCCGGACGCCGCCAAGCCCGCCCTGATCGCCGCGCTCGCTGCGGAGCACTCCGGTCCGGTCGTCGTACTCACTCCCACCCCGGCCGCAGCCGACGATCTGCTCGAGCAGCTGCCCGTCTGGCTCGATCACGAACAACGGACGCGCCTGCGCCAGTTCCCTTCCCGCGACCTCGTGCCCTACGACCGCCAACCGCCTCCGGCGGACGTGATCGAAGCCCGTCTCGCCGCACTCGCCGCGCTTCGCTCTACTGATCCGATCCTGATCACCGACGCCGACGCCGTGACGCAGCGCACGCTGGGCGCGGAATCCGTTCCGATCCGAATCGAGCGCGGCGGCCAACTCCGGCTGGACGCGCTGCTGCGCGCGCTCGATGCAGCCGGTTACCAGCGCGAGCGGCTGGTCGTCACACCCGCGACCTTCGCCGTGCGCGGAGGCATCATCGATCTTTGGCCCATCGTCGATGATCAGCCAGCACGGATCGAACTCTTCGGCGACGAGGTTGACTCGCTGCGCCGTTTCGACCCCGCCACACAGCGGTCGACCGGTTCCCTTGACGCAATCGAACTCCGACCCGCCCGCGAGTGGAATCCGAGCGCCGCCGAGGCGCGCCTGAACTCGCTGTTCGAGGACATCGGCGCCGCTCCTGGGAGGCCAGACTCGAGTGAGCCGGAACTCAGCGCTGAGGCCATGGCACTCAATCTGGATCTCGAGTGCTTGAGAGTCGGAGAGGCGCCCTCACGTCCCGACTTCTGGACGCCGTTCCTCGCTCCCGCGACGCTGTTCGAGCAGCTCCCGCCAAACACGCTCGTCCTGATCGACGAACTCCATGAAGCGCTCGCGCGAGCGGAGGAGCGCGACGCCCGCGCAGAGCACGCCCGCGCCGAACTGGAGCACGCGGCTCGAATCCCTCGCGGTCTGCCCCATCCCTGGCTCACCGCCGCCGAACTCGAGCAGCGGCTCAGAGCGCTCACCTTGCCTCAGCGTCAGCTGTCACGTCTTGCCTCAGGCACGCAGCGGCTGCCCTTCCAGCCGGTCGAGCGTCTCGCCGGCAAACTCGCCGACCTCTTCGAGCGCTTGCGCCGCCAGGACGACGGCCCGCGCGCGCTGATTTCGCTTCAGGCTGCGCGGCTCTCGGAGTTGATGGGCGACTACGGCATCCCCTTCCAGGCTCTCTCCGCCGGAGACGCCCCAAACGGGACGGCGGTCGCAGTCGCCCGCGCCCCCCTGAGCGAGGGCTGGCGGCTGATCGATCCCGCACAGGCCGCTCCCGTCTCACCGTGATCACCGACACCGAAATCTTCGGCTTCACTCGCCAGCGCCAACGCCGCGCGACATCGCGCCGCGCTGTCCGCACTGCCGATCCACACCTGCTCGAAACCCTGCAACCCGGCGACTTCGTCGTCCACGTCGACTCCGGCATCGCCAAATTCCATGGCGTCGTGCTTGAAGAGATCGCGGGACGAACCGGCGAGTATCTCGATCTTCGCTACGCCCAGGGCGACCGTCTGCTCGTGCCCAGCGATCAGCTGCACCGCGTCCAGCCCTATGTAGGTCCGTCCGACCAGCCGCCAACCCTCACCCGGCTTGGTACCCAGCAGTGGACTCGCGCCAAACAGCGCGTTCGCGGCGCGGTCATTGAGATCGCAGAAGACTTGCTCGAATTGCACGCAGCCCGCGAGACCATGCCCGGGATCGAGATCGATCCCGACAGCCCCTGGCAGATCGAACTCGAAGCTTCGTTCCCCTACATCGAGACGCCCGACCAGCATCAAGCGATTGAAGAAGTTCGCGCCGATCAGGAGGCCGCCAAGCCGATGGATCGGCTGATCGTCGGAGATGTCGGCTACGGCAAGACCGAGATTGCGGTGCGGGCTGCGTTTAAGGCGATCATGTCGGGTCACCAGGTGGCCATGCTCGTCCCCACGACTGTGCTCACCCAACAGCATTTCGACACGTTCAGCGAGCGTCTGGCCGCGATGAATGTCCGCGTCGCCTTGCTCTCACGGCAGTGCACGCCGGCTGAAGAGCGAGAAGTGCTGGCCGGCCTCAAATCCGGCGCGATCGATCTGGTGATTGGCACTCATCGCCTGATTCAGAAAGATGTCGCGTTTAGAGACCTCGGGCTCGTGATCATCGACGAGGAGCAACGCTTCGGCGTCGTCCACAAAGAGGCGCTCAAGCGCCTCCGGCGCGAGGTTGATGTGCTCACGCTCACCGCCACCCCGATCCCGCGCTCGCTCCACCAGGCCGTGACCGGTATCCGCGACATGTCCACGATCGCGACGCCGCCCGAAGAGCGCTTGCCCATCCACACGCAGGTAATGGAACGCGACGAGAGCGTGATCCGCGAGGCAATCCTGCGCGAACGCGATCGCGGAGGGCAGACGTACTTTCTCTACAACGAGGTACGCACGATCGAGCTGGAGACGCGTCGGCTGCGCGAACTCGTCCCAGAGGCGAGTTTCCTGATCGCTCACGGCCAGATGTCGCCTTCAATTCTGCGCCGAACCATGCACAAGTTCACGCACGGCGAAGCGGATGTACTGGTTTGCTCAACGATTATTGAGTCGGGACTCGATATTCCCCGCGTCAACACGATCATCATCGACCGCGCCGAACGGCTCGGTCTGGCCCAGCTCTATCAACTGCGTGGGAGGGTCGGCCGCGCCAGTGTTCGCGCCTACGCCTATCTGATGACCGCGCCCTATCGCTCGCTCAGCGAAACCGCCCAACGCCGGCTCGCCGCGATCCTGGACGCCTCAGAACTCGGCGCGGGCTTTCAGCTCGCACTTCGAGACCTGGAGATTCGCGGCGCGGGCAATCTACTCGGTCAGCAACAGTCGGGCCACATCGGAGCGGTCGGATTCACGCTCTTCACCCAGCTGCTGGCGGAAGCAGTCGAGCAAGCCAAAGCCAAACGCGAGCGCAAACCGCCGCCCCAACCTCGCCAGGGTCCGCAGGTCAGCATCGACCTCCCCCTCCCGCGCTATCTGCCCACGACCTACGTCGAGGATCTCGGTCTGCGCATGACCGTCTATCAGCGGCTAGCGGCGGCCGAAACAGCCGAGATGGTCGAAGCAATCGAGCAGGAGCTCGAAGATCGGTTCGGCGCCCTGCCGCTGCCGGCGTCGAACCTGCTCGGCGCAGTCAAACTGAAGACCCAAGCAGCGCGAATTGGGGCAGCGAGCATCCAATACGAGTCGGATGCGGTGGTCATTCGGCTCGCGCCCGGTCTCAGCTTCACACCGCGACAGCGAGGGCTCTCGATGCCCTCGCAAGTATCCGTAGGTCGTACGCAGCTGAGGTACACACCGACACGACGACTAGCGGAAGCGGAGTGGGAAGAGGCGCTGTCGGAGGTGCTGCAAGAGCTAGCTACAATCTAGTACGGTTGTGCATCGAAGGAGGAAGGCAAAGTGCTCGAGACTCGCGAGCAGATGCAGCCGCAAACTGAAGCTGGAACCGCAACGGCGAGTCTGCTGAGCCGGCCTCGCAAACCGAAAGCGCCGACCCATTCGATGCGTCGTTTCAACCCATCGAACAGGACGATCTGTACCCCACGCCGGAACTGCGAACGGATGCCATTTCCGCCTATCTCAGAATCGAGTCTGGCCAAGTTTCGCTGTTGTATTCCGTTGATCAGGCCGCGCCAATGCTGCAACTGAATGCGAACCGATTCTCGTCTGCGAAGTTGATGACCATGCGCGAAATCACTCTGTTGCTGTTGGGCGCGCGTACCGCAGTCGCTCTCGATACTGAGATGGAAGACGTACGACACGCGGTTGAGCAGTATCGTCAGGACGACGAAGCGATTCGGTCCGAGACTTTCCAATCCAGTCCGGAGTGGGTGGTGATCGGAGTACGCGGCAGTGATCACAAGATCGTACGGCTGCGCGGATTGGGCGTAACCGCAGCGCGTGAACTAGCTCAGCGGCTGGTTACGGACTGAGCGTAGCCCCGATGTCTCGCTGATCGTTGAGGGATCGGTGGAATAGGCTGGCTTGGTGCAACTCCGATCCTCCTGGACGCTGCTGATCGGGGCCGCCCTTGTCGGGCTGCCGGCGCTGATCTTCCGCATCGGCGGCATCCACCTCGACACCGAGCCACAGGTCGCGATCTTCGGCGTCGGGATTCTGTCGGCGGCGTTTCTGATTTCGACGGGGGCGGAAGCGGCGCAGCACGACATCCCGGCGGCGCTGTCGGTCGCCCTGGTCGCGTTTATCGCCGTCTTGCCCGAGTACGCGGTTGACCTGCTGCTCGCCTGGGAAGCCGGCAAAGGCATTCCCGGCAAGGACGAGCTTGCGCTGGCCAACATGACCGGCGCCAATCGACTGCTGCTCGGCGTCGGTTGGGCGATGGTGATTTTCCTCTTCGCCTGGAAACGCGGCGGCCCGCGCAAGATCGTCGTCGGCGCTGCCAGAAGTTCCTGGCACTTCCTCCGTCGTCGCGACCCGGACCCGGAAGAGCCGCTGCTCACTTTGCCGGGAGGCATCGGCCTGGACATCGGCATTCTCCTGGTCGCCTCGGTCTATTCCTTCGTGATCGTGGCCAAGGGCCGGCTCGCGATTGAAGACACGGTCGTCCTGGGGCTGCTCTTTTTCTGGTACGTGATTCGCTTGACTCGTTCGCCCGTCGAGGAACCCGAACTTGAGGGGCCCGCTGCGCGGATCGGCAATTTGCCCACCGCACGCCGACGGGTCGTCGTTTCCCTGATCATCGCCTACTCAGCGCTCGTGATCGCGATGTCGGCCGAGCCGTTTGTCCACGGCCTCGAACAGGTTGGCCGAGACATTGGGATCGGCGAGTTTTTCGTAATCCAGTGGATCGCGCCGCTCGCCTCGGAGTCGCCCGAGTTTCTGGCCGCGCTCTATCTGGTCTGGCGAGGCTCGGCGGGTCTCGGCGTCAATATGCTGATTTCGAGCAAAGTCAACCAATGGACGCTGCTGATTGCCTCAATACCGATCGCCTTTGTCGCGGCCGGCGGCGCAGTGAGCGGGATTGCCTCCAGTGACGTCCAGCGCGCCGAGGTGTTCATCACCGCCGCCCAGTCAGTGTTTGGCGTGATGCTGATCATCGATCGACGCCTCACAGCGAGAGCGGGGGTCGCCCTGCTCAGTCTGTTCCTGGCCCAGCTGATCACGCAGTTCTTCTTGCAGGAGAACAACACCCCCAGAATCGTGTTCGGGATTATCTATCTCGCGATCGCAGCGTTGATGGTCTCGCAGTACTGGCGTAACATCGTGCCGACATTGCGCGAAGCCTTCCGCCTGCCCCGCACGACGCAGGCGGAAGCCGCGCCGGAAAGCAGCTCTCAATGACCAACTGGACCGACCTCGCTGATCAGCTCCAGAGCGCGCTCGGCCTGGCGAATGCGCCCCTCGGAATCTCGTTTCACGCTGAGGCGTCGGGGATCGACGGTTTCGACTTGCCGATGCCGGAACCGGCTGCGGACGGACGCACCGGGCGCGTCCCCGCCGGCTGTGTGTTCTGGACGCACGCGGCTGACCGCACCTTCTCAACCGTCGCACAAGACCATGCCAACTGCTCGGTCGGCTCGGTCACGCACGGCTTTCTCAAGCTCACCGATGTGCTCGAGAACGGCGATGTGGGCGCGCTGCTCGAGTCCGGCTGGGTCACACCGGAGGCTGCGATGGGTCTTCCCGTGGTTGAGGAGACGCCGGAGGAAGTGGTCTACGGACCGCTTGCGGAGGCAACTGACCCCAATGTGGTGCTGATCCGCATCACCGGACGCCAGCTGATGGTGCTGCACGACGCCTTCCCCGACCTGCGGATCGAGGGCAAGCCGCAGTGTCACATCATTGCGATCGCCAAGGCGGGTGAGATGGCGGCCTCGGTTGGCTGTCAGCTTTCGCGCGTGCGTACCGGCATGCCGAACGCCGAAATGACCTGCGCGATCCCCGCCGACCAGCTCGGATCGCTGTTGACGCGCCTTGCCGAGACTGCCCAAGCCGACCATGCTGTCGCCCAGTACGCAGCCGACGACATGGCTCGCTTCGGCTAGACGCGGGAACGAGAGGCGCTATGCCCGGACTCTGGTTTGAAGAGCTCGAACCCGGGCTGGTGATCCAGCATCAGCCCTCGCGTACGGTGACCGAGGCTGACAACCTGCTCTTCACGGCGCTCACGCACAACGCGCAGCCGCTGCATCTCGATGCGGAGTTCGCCGGGGGCACACAGTACGGTCAGCGGATCGTCAACAGCATCTTCACGCTCGGACTGGCCGTCGGACTCTCGGTCGCAGATACGACCCTGGGCACGACCTTGGGCAACCTCGGCTTCGATCAGACCACGTTCCCGAGTCCGGTCTTCATCGGCGACACGCTCACCTGCGAGACTGAAGTGATCGAGCGCCGCGAGTCGCGCAGCCGCCCCGATCGCGGGATCGTCACTTTCGAGCACCGCGCTCATAATCAGCGCGGGGAACTGGTGCTTCGCTGCCGCCGTGCAGGGATGATGCTCAAGCGTCCGTCGGCTGATTAGCCGCCGCGGGCAATAAGGGCGATCAGGAGCGCAATGATTGCGCCGCCAATTGTGACTCCGGCAGCGAGGAGCCAACGGAGTTGCCTAGTCATCTCTTCGTGGAATGCACTGAGGACTTGGAGGCGCAGCAATTCCAAGTCCTGCTTCGTGGCCAGGTTGTCGGTGGCGTCTTTGATGCCCTCATCAACAACTTCAGCCAGCCCGGTCGCCGCATTGGGGGGCGCGTCCATTTCTTGCACGAGGATGTTGTGGAATCGGAGTCGGTCAAGAGCCATGACCGTATTCTAGCCCGCCCCCGCTCAGGCCGCGCGATGCTACGCTGCCTAGCGTCGGAGCGTGGCGCAGCTTGGTAGCGCACTTGACTGGGGGTCAAGAGGTCGCCGGTTCAAATCCGGCCGCTCCGACCAGGCATTTGATTGGCGGAGACGCCGATGCGACTCTCCAAACCGCGCATCCCGCCTGTCCAGGATGACGAAGCGACCGAGGAACAGCGCGAGGCGCTCGCGGCCGCCTCGTTCGGCGGACGCCCGCCGCTGAATGTCCAGCGCACCATCGCCCAGTATCCGGCGCTCGCCCGCGCGCGACAGGCGTTCAGCCAACACATCATGCGTGATACCTCGCTTCCCCCGCGCGAGCGCGAACTGCTGATCCTGCGCACCGGCTGGAACTGCCAGTCGGAGTACGAGTTCGCCCAGCACAGCCGGTTCGGACGCTCGGTGGGACTCAGCGATGATGAGATTCGGCGCGTCGCCGACGGTCCGGACGCTGAGGGTTGGGACGCTTTCGAGGCGACCTTGCTGCGCGCAGCCGACGAGCTCCACGACGACGCCTTCATCAGCGACGAGACTTGGGATGCGCTCGCCGAGCGCTACTCCGTCCAGCAGCTCATGGATGCCGTCTTTACCGTTGGCCAGTACCACATCGTTTCGATGGCGCTGAATTCGTTCGGCGTGCAGTTTGAACCGGAGACGACGGATCGATTTCCGTCTTAACTCAGACTTGGAGTACAAGCATGACGACTTCATCGACGACGCCTGCGACGGTGGTGCTGGTGCACGGCGCCTGGCACGGTCCGTGGTGTTGGAACAAGGTGGTCGAGGGACTGGAAGCGCGCGGGGTGCCGACACTCTGCATTGACCGGCGGCGCGGCGATCCGCTGCGCGGCGCGGACGACTCGGACGAGAACGAGCAAATGACACGCGAGCAGATGGCCGGGATTGAGGGGCCGATCGTGATGATGGGGCACTCGTTCGGGGGCAATGTGCTCACGGTCGCGCCGCTTGGCGACGAGCGAGTCAAGCATCTGGTCTATCTGACGGCGATGATGCCCGACGCCGAGGGCGGCTACCCGGAGGAATTGGTGCCGCCGCATTTGATCGAACTGCTGGTGCCGGCGGAGGACGGTTCGGTGACGGTCAAGGCGGAGGCGCTGCGCAACACGTTCTATCACCAGTGCTCGGACGAGGACTACGAGTTTGCGGTCGCCTCGCTGGTTCCAGACGACATGCACGGTGTGACGATCACGCCACCGCGCGAACTCGCCTACGAGAAGGTTCCGACCACGTACGTGGTATGCGCGGAGGATCGCTGCCTGACACCCGAGGGCCAGCGCATCCAGGCGCGGCGGGCGGATCGGATTGTCGAGTGGGGCACGGATCACAGTCCGTTCTTCTCGGCTCCGCAGCTGGTAGTGGATCTGCTGGACGGTCTGGCGCGCGAGTACGGGGTGTGAGCGGCCGCGCTCAGTCTGCGGCTGCGATGTTGGACTTCGAGCTTGCGCTCTTGCTGCCGAACAGTTCGGATTGACGCGAGCCGGGTTCGGGTTTCGGAAACTGAGACGGCGTTGTCCCGCCCGTCGCGGCCAGGACTCGATGTCCGTCGAGAATGAGTCCTTGGGGGTTTACGTACTCGGAGCGCAAGCGGTTCTCGGCGTATTCGCAGTAGCCCGGATGCAGATCGATGCCGAGCCAGCGGCGCTGCATGGTTTTCGCGGCCAGTGTGGTCGCGCCTGAGCCGTTGAACATGTCGAGCACGATGTCGCCGGCGAAGCTGTGGGCGGGGTCGGCGGCGAATGTGTACATCGCGATCAGTCGTTGCGGCAGTACAACCGGAAATGGGGCTGGATGCCCGCCGGCTCGCTGGACATCTTGCGGGTAGATGGGCCAGATCTGCATGGAGAGATTGAGCCACTCTTCCTGTGAGAGCTTGCTGCGTTCCTTCGCCGCTTTGGGGATTGCGGGCGGGGCGCCGGCTTTGACGTAGACGTTGATGAACTCGATCGTGTTGTCCTCGTAGATGTTCGGCGGATAGGGGTAGCTGCCGAACATCTTGGTGGTGGTCTGCTTCTTCCAGACGAAGAGGCTGTAGCGGTGCAAGTCGGCGATCTCGCGGAGGATGCTCGCCTCGATATCTGCGGCGATGTTCTTGAGATGGCGGGTGTGCTGGTCGCTGATTTGGCTTTTGGGGATGGGCATGATCGGGGTGACGACGGCGAGCTTCCCGTTCGGGATGAGCACCCGCGCCGTTTCGCGCCAGACCGCGAGCAGCTGCTCCAGGTAGCGCTCGTAACTGGCCTGTCCTAGCTGTCCGTGGACGCCGTAGTCGACCACATCCCAGTAGGGCGGGCTGGTGACCGCCAGAGCGATGCAGTTGTCGGGGAGGTCGCGCAGGCGCGCCGCCGCATCCCCGGCGACGATGCGGTCGGCGAATTCAGAGGGCCACTCCGCAGTTTCAGGGATTCGGTAGTGCATGGTCTAGATCCCGTTCATACAGACGACGATCTGTGTGGATCGGTGCGGTTGCGGGTTTGCCTGGGATGCGTTGGGGAATTTCCGGGCGACGGCGGCGAATTTGCTGTTGTGGGCGAGGAATTCGCAGCCAGGGTGTCCGATTGTGTTCGGATGCGTTCGATTCTGTTCGATTCCGTTCGGGAGTGTTCGGGCTTGTTTGGGTTCTTTCGGGTATGTGTTGGGTAGTTCGAGCGGTTTCTGGCGATCATGGCAGGTTCTGTTGATTGCGGACGGGGCGTTGGCTACAGCCAATCATATACGTATATGTGTTCTGTTTCAGGAGCGGGATTGGCGGAATGTTGCGGGGGTCACAGTTTGGTTGAGGCGAGTCGACTATTCCTCCTGTGGTTGAGGCTCTTTGAGCATTCGCGGGGCATAGGCGCCTTCGACATACTCCAAGTCGCCAGCTCGTTCTGAGACGCCATTTGGTGGAGAGGCCGAGGCGTCCTGCTTCCGCCTGGGCCGGTTGATTCCACCGTCGGGATGAAGCGGCTCTTCGTCGAGTTCGGCCCAGAGGAGTCCCGGCGCGGGGATCTGGTAGCGGGTCGCGCCTGACTTGCCAGCTTTTCTCTCAACGTTGGGAAGGTCGGATTGTCCCAAGAATCGCCCCTTTGCGCCCTCGCAATACTCGGGATCGAGCTCGATGCAATGCCAACGGCGTCCCAACCGTTCGCAGACCTCTCCGGTGACGCAGCTGCCGGCGAACGGATCGACAACTAGGTCGCCGGGGTTTGTCAACATGCGCACGAAGTACTCGGGCAATTTTGCCGGGAACCTGGCAGGATGCGGTCTGAAGCCGCGCTCTTTGCAGTAGCGCTGGTAGCTCCCATTGCTCTCGGTGTTTGGGATCGCGATCAGGTTCGGTGGGATCGCGGCCCCGTTGTCGGCGGCGAACTTGTCGCTGATGTCGTGGCCGGACGGTCGCCGCATCGGGCGATATCCGTTGGCCAAGAGGTCTTGCATACTGTCGCTATAGGGCTGGAGGACGCGGCGGTTGCTCGCCTTGGGCCAGGGTGTTTTCGATAGCCACCAGACCGTGTTCACTGCGTCTTTGACGCGAATGCGGCGCACCGTCACCCACTCCGCCGGGCTGGGCAGCTTGGACGGATTCCACCAGTAGAACTCTTGCGCAAGATGAAACCCGAACTGTTCGCAGAGCATGACGACCAACTTGAAGTGGTAGAGGCTGCGGGTCGGCATTCCGCGATTCCAGGCACCGCCGATGTCGATCACCAGGCTGCCGTTTTCAGTCAAGACGCGGTGAAACTCCGATGCGAAGGAGGCGAACCAATCGAGGTAGTCGGCGGCGTCGACGTTGCCGTATGCCTTCTTGCGCACCAGTCCGAAGGGCGGACTGGTGAGGATGCAATCGACCGAGCCGTCGGGGTAGTCCGCGAGCATGTCGCGCGAGTCGGCGCAGGTGATGCGGCCAAGCGCGGTCTCCAGAACGGGCGCGTGCAGGTCTGTCATCAGTTGCCGCCGTCCAGCTGGAGCGTCTTCACCTGCATGGCGTTCCTGGCCTCTCGGGTCAGAATATCTACCAAGCTTGCCGGATTGGCCTCGATGCTGCGGAGATCAGCGCCGTCCACCATCATTATGCAGAGATTGGACGTTCGCATGACTTCCGCCGCGTAGCGGCGCGCTTCGCGTCCAACATCGCCAGTCGTGAGCATGACGATGGCGTTGCTCTTGAGCATGTGCGTCAAGCCGACCTCTTTGGCCACATCGTCAAGGGATACACGCCTGGTGTTCTTGCACTGCACCTGCCAGCGATTGAACAGCAGCCGGGTGCTCTCGAAGATCAAGTCGACTTCTGCCCCGCCCGTTTGAGAGCCTCGCAATCGGGTTGTCACGTAATCGAGGTTGACCAAGCGCATCAGCTTGAAAGCCAGCGCCTCCAGCGCCAGACCGCGCACGTGCCGATCGTCCGAGTTGATGTCGGCTCGAATTTCCGAGAGCGGTCGCCGCAGCCAGGGACGGAGATCGGGCAGCACTTGCTCGTCGATCTGTTTGAGCAGCGGTTCCACCAGCTCGGTCCGCACGCGGTCAGTGGGCTTCACGAGGAACGGCTTTGCGCCTCTGCCGGGTTGCTTCGTTCCGCGTTCGAGAGTGATGAAGCCAGCCTCTTTGAGCGGATAGAGGACGAGCTTGGGGATGCCCTGGTCCCTGAAGTCGACTCCGTGCGCGGCCGCGGCGAGTTTGGCGAGGTCGTTCGACCATTGAGGCGCGTCCGTGTCGATGCTGGCGATGGTGCGCAGGTAAGCGCGTTGTTCGGGTGTCAGTTGCGCGAGTGCGTCGACACTCTCGATCGTCGTGCCGAGAATCTCTTCGAGGCGTGATTCGTTCAGGCGGAAGTCCTTGCTGAACACACCTGCTTTTGCGAGCCAGAGGCGCATGGTGAAGTGGTTGCGCGAGTTCACCGGGACGTACACGCCGCGCTCCTCTAGCTCGCGCCGAATCGTGACGCCGGTCACTTCTTCACCTGCCGTGGTCATGTCGCGGATGCACTGAGTCAGCGTCAACCCCTTGCGATTGACGAGGATGTGCCGTGCGAACTCCTCGTACATCTGCTCAGGCTTGTCTCGCAGAGCGAGTAGCCGCTCGCCGAGCTCGGTGAGGGTTGCATCATCCGGCCCGATCAGGCCGTACGAGCGCATTCCGAGCTTGGTGTTGTTAGACAGCTTGTTCTTGTTGCTGTCGGATGTGTTCTTGTCCTCCGTGTATGCGGCACGGACGCGGCGCTCGAACTCGCGCCAATCCGACCCGCACTCGTCAGCGAGCTCGAGTAGATGGCCAAGGTCTTTGTCGGTGGGGGAGAAGTCGCTGCCGAAGGGGAGATCACTCTTGGGCATATTCGCGCCTTATCGCCTGGGCCTAGTCACGCTGCTCGACGCCGTGGATTGGACACGACGGCGGGTGTGCGGGCGGGCGGGTGGATAGTTTGCGGGAAATTCTCTTTCTAGCGCTGAGCAGCGTGTGGAATTGCAGTGTTTTATGGGAGATCGTGTGTTCAGGATGGTTAGTTTTGGTCAGTTCGGCGCTGGTTTTGTCAGCCTGACGCAGATTTTGTGCGCGTGTTGGAAGGTGTGGGGAGCCGTTTGGATAGGGCGGGTTTACAGGCTGGAGAGGCAGAACGGCGGACATGACGGGCCTCGCATCGCGGCTGATCGCATACAGTACGAATGTACTGCGTTGCGAGGCGGAGATCAAGCGATTGGCCAGAGCTTCTTGGGAGACATCCTCGATCTGCGTGCGTAGGCCCCTAGCCGAAGACGGCGACGAGGATGCCGGTGACGGTGGCGATGAGGGCGGAGCCGGCGAGCATGAGGGCGGCGAGCCGATTGAGCTGCTGCTGATGACGGGCTTCCTGCTCGGCGAAGAGTTGCCGCATCTCTGCCGCAAATTCTCTCATCTCAGCGGATAGCAGACGGAGGTCCTGCTTGGTCGCCAGACCGTCTGCAAAGTCGGTCAACTCGTTGTCGAGCCCGACTGACACCTCCAATGCGGGCGCTTCCTCGGCCACACCAGACCTGATCAAAACGTCACGGAAGCGCTGGATGTTGATGAGAGCCATAGGCCTCGCAACTCCCTCTCGTCAATCCTAGTTCGGTTCAGGCGGCATGGTTTCGCCTCCCCGCTTTACTCCTCCAGCAGCCGATCCAGCAGCTTGGTGGGGCTGGCGGGGAGGGAGTTCATGCGAATGCCGGTGGCGTCGTAGATGGCGTTGGCGATGGCGGCGAGGGGCGGGACGATGGGGACTTCGCCGACGCCGCGGACGCCGTAGGGGTGACCGGGATTGGGGACTTCGACCAGGATCGTCTCGATCTCGGGCAGGTCGAGCGCGGTGGGCATGCGGTAGTCGAGCAGGCTGGCGT
Organism: Dehalococcoidia bacterium; assembly: GCA_963555985.3. Taxonomy (GTDB): domain Bacteria; phylum Chloroflexota; class Dehalococcoidia; order Bin125; family Bin125. The sequence goes on along the minus strand of OY820591.1, from coordinate 1,891,643 downwards.
TGGTCATGCGGCCTTCGGACGAGTAGACGTATTCCTCGGTCAGGGCCATGCCCGCGCCTTGGGCGACGCCGCCCTGGACTTGCCCCTCGACATAAGCGGGATGAATCGCCGTGCCCACGTCCTGGACAGCCGAGTAGCGCAGGATGTCCACCTTGCCGGTGTCGGGATCGACGGCCACGTCCACGATGTGGCAGCCGTAGGCGGGGCCGGGGCGGGTGGGCAGCACGTCGGCGCGGCCCTGGATCATGCCGCCGCTGCCGGGCATCTGCTTGCAGAGTTCGGCGAACGTCAGCTCGCGGCCTTCCGGTCCGCGCACGATCCCGTTCTCGTAGCTCACGGAGTCGGCGTCCACTTGCCAGAGCAGCGCTGCGCGCTCCTCCATCTGGCGGCGGGCGTCGAGGGCGGCCTCGTGGACGGCGATTCCGGTCGCGTAGGCGACGCGCGAGCCGCCGGTCACGTGGGTGAAGCCGATTGAGTCGGTGTCGACGACCTGGGGACGCACGAGGTCGTAGTCGATGCCGAGGGTCTCGGCGAACTGCATGGCTAGTCCGGCGCGTTGGCCGCCGATGTCGACCGAGCCGACGGAGAGGTTGACGGTGCCGTCTTCGTTGAGCGCGGCGTAGGCGGCGGACTCCATGCCGCCGTTGGTCCAGAAACCCATCGAGACGCCGCGTCCGACCAGGCGGCCTTCTTCGTCCGCGCTGATCTCGGAGCGGTAGTGGGGCGAGTCCATCGCCGCATCCATCGTCTCTTCGGCGCCGATCCGGGGCATGACCACACCGTCGGCGCGGCGGGTACCCTCGCGTGCGGTGTTCTGCGCGCGCAGCTCCATCGGGTCGCGTTCCAGGCGTTCGGCGAGCTGATCGATCAGCGACTCGACCGCGAACGTGCCCTGCGGCGATCCGGGCGCGCGGTAGGCCTGGCACTTGGGCTTGTTGGTGACGACGTCGAGGGCGTTGATGTAGAGGTTGGGTATGTCGTAGGAGGACAACATGCAGGTCGCGCCGGCGCCGACGGGCGAGCCGGGGAAGGCGCCCGCCTCGTATGCCAGCGTCGCCTCGACTGCGGTGATCGTGCCGTCGTTCTTGGCCCCGATCCGGCAGCGGACGTAGGTCGCTGAGGTGGGGCCGGTACCGATCAGGACCTCTTCGCGGTTCATGTACATCTTGACCGGGCGGCCGGTGAGCTTGGACATGATCGCGGCGCTCGGTTCCATGTAGGCGGGCAGTTTGCCGCCGAAACCGCCGCCGATCTCCATGGGCACGACCTTGACGCGGGCCAGGGGGATGCCCAGCATCCGCGCGACGGTGGCTCGCACCGCGAACGGTCCCTGGGTGGAGACCCAGACAGTCAGGGTGCCGTCGGAGTTCCAGTGGGCGGTACCGTTCTGTGGCTCGATGTAGCCCTGATGGGCGGCTGCGGTCTCGAATTCGCCCTCGAGGATCAAGTCGGCCTCGGCGAAGCCTTGCTGCGGATCGCCCTGCTCGAATTCGAGCTGTGAGGCGATGTTGGTCTCCTGCTCGCCGCGACCCTCGCCCGGGATGAAACGCGCGACCATTTCGACTGTCTTCATGCCCGGATGCAGGAGCGGCGCGCCGTCGGCCATCGCGTCGTGGACTGAGAGCACGGGCGGGAGGACTTCGTACTCGATCTCGATCAGGTCGAGCGCGTCCTCGGCGATGTGCGGGTCGGTCGCGCAGAGCGCCGCGACCGCGTGGCCTTGATAGAGCGCCTTGTCCGAGGCCAGGACATTTTCGAGCACCCACTTGTAGGGCGAGACCGACTCGCCGAAATCGACAACCTCATCGGTTGCGCCGGGCAGATTGGCGTGGGTGATCACGCACTTGACGCCGTCCAGCGCTTCCGCTTTGGAGGTATCAATCGAGACGATCCGCGCGTGGGCGTGGGGGGAGCGCTTGACTCGTCCGTAGAGCATTCCGGGCAGGGCGATGTCGGCGCCATAGCGGGCGCGTCCGGTGACCTTGTCGACGCCATCGGGTCGCAGGGGCCGGGTACCGACGACGTTGTAGTCAGGTTTGGTTTCGGTGGTCATCGGGGCGTCCTCTCGACTGCAGGGGCATGATGCGCACAGGATATCCGCAGGCACGCCAAGGGGCGGGCCGGATTTCACTCCGGCCCACCCCGGTCGGCGAGCCTACGTAGCCTCCTCTGCGAACAATCCGCTTTCGTCCAACAACGCAGGAGCGTCGAAGTCACCCAGACGGATTGGCAGATACCGATTGGGTAGCTGGTGGAGAAAGAGGTCGAGGTCGCGCTGGAGATCCAGAACATCGATCCAGTCAGCCTTCCGATACTTCTGGCTCATCCGGTCGACAAAGCCAGCGACAACGATCCGTCGCTCAGTACCATCAGGATGGTCCTGGAGCCTGTGCAACTCCTCGAAGAAGTCGCCGTCGTTGCTGACCAGCATCACGTTGCCAGTGCGGGTCTGCATCGAATCCAGCAGCTTTATGATCGCCTCGTCCACGACTTTGCAATCGGGCTCAGGCTCGAGCAGTAGCGGACGAAAGCCAAGACCTGCGAGGTAGGAGGCGAACCCCGCGACACCCGGTGAAGTGGACTGCAGGACCGGGATGACGAGCGCGGACTCAATGTCCTCCTGGGCGTCAACCCATTCCCGCAACCGGTCCCACTGAATGCGCGTTTCTTGGTTCAACTCGCGGCCGCCGAGGATCTCATACAGGACTCCGTCGGTGTTCTCGACATCGATGGCGAGCAGCCACGGCTCCCGTTCGTTGTTGAGATACCGGGTTGGCACCTCAATCAGCTCTGGCTCTCGCGCCGCCAAGGGTTCGATCTCGCTTTCGGGATCGGACTCGGGCGCTTCCAGAATCTCAGGTGCCTGCTGAGCGAGGGCATACCCGATCGCTCCAAGCCGGTCGCCATCTGTCGATGTGACATCCGAGACGGAGGACGGACCATCAGGTTCTGGCTCGGCCCGCGGAGGCTCGGACACGCCTTGGTAGTAGTGCCGTCCAGCAGCCCGGATCTCAACGAGGTCGATCACGTCGGCGAACTGGTCGAGTTCGTAGGACTGAAGACCGGAGTCTCGGCCGAGCAGCATCAGCCAGACATCGCGCCCTTGCTCGGCCAGATCAAGCAGGGCGGTCTGGACCTCGTCGCGCATGCGACCAGCAACGTAGTACACGTCACAGCTACATGTCCGAAGCTCGGCGAACCGTGCGAGTACGCGGTCCAGATTCACCCGCCAGTCCGGCGCTACCCCATCAGAGCGGGGTGTTAGCCCTAAGCGGAAGCCGATCTGACGCAGCCTGAAATAGAACGGATTCGACTCGGCACTGCCGCCGCGTTCGAGGTCCAGATAGTCGGCGTCAAGAGCATCCGACGAACGCTGCGCGACCAGATTGGCGACGCGCGCGAAGTCGATCCTATCGTTTCGTCTTGGTTCGTGTCCGAGCAGCTGCTTCTGGCTGAGGAAGATGCTGTTCGCATCCACGACGAGGTGGACCTTGTCGCCGCTGCACTCTGGCACGGCGCTCGTGTTCAGGTTGACCATGGGAAGTTCCTCTCCTAGGTCAGGTGCGCAAACGTTCTTAGAAAATCGGGGCTGCGCCCTTCTCCGACTTCTGGCACATTTGGCGGTTCAGTAGGCAGGAGTCGTGCCACGCTCCTGACGGTGGGCACACCAGAGACTCACGCTGGCGTCCGCCAACCCGACGACGCTACGCCGCCAGGCAGCTCACCTTCCGCGCTCGACCCTTGAAGGCAGCGCCTCACAGATCAGGAAGAACAGGCAGTTACTCGATGGAGCGTGTAGGACAGAGCCGAGACCCGGCCACTCTCTCAAGTAGCAAGGCGTAACTAACTTGGCTCTTCATCCTTGCAAACATCGGCGCTTGTTCTGTTCGACACATGATCTGTAAGGTGCTATACATCAGGAGTTTTGTGATACTGAGCGCGGAGGCGAGCGGTCTTTCCATTCGTCACTCCCTCCGAGTCTGGCTCCAAACCGTCACGTTTGGCTGGATCGCATCCACCCTAGGGGATCCCAGCCTTCATGTCAAGCGCCGCCGGCCATTGCGGGGAGGATGTGGACTTCCGCGTTTTCCGGCACCTTGGCCAACAGACCTAGCGGCTGCTCGACGCTGTTCACGGCGATCGTCAATCCGCGACGTAGACGCCCGCCCTCCACGAGCGTCTCGTGGAAGCCGGGGTAGCTCGCTTCGAGGTCGTCCACGACTTCGGCGACCGTGCGACCCGATGCGTGTACGACTCGCTCACCTCCAGTGAGCGATCTCATGCCGATCGGGATGTAGACGGTCGCCATAGCGCTACTAGAGCTTGAGGCTGCCCTCGGCGACGACGGCGATTGTGCCGTTGTCTTTTTCGACCCAGCAGGCGATGTTGCGGCGCTCCGGGTCGTCCTCGTTCGCGCCCTGGAGCACGCCTTTGACCGAGACGGTCTCGTTCGGCCAGACGATGTTGGCGAACTTGACCAGGAGCTTGCCGGACGACTTCCAGGCGTCGCCGAAGCGCTGATCGAGCAGTTCGCCGAGCAGCGACATGGTCATCTTGCCGCCCACGACGACATCGGTGAAACCGAGCTCTTCCGAGGCCTCTTTGTCGGTGTGGTAGTTCTTGTTGCCGTGGAAGAAGGAGCCGCACATCTCCAGCGAGATCGTGCGCACGAGCGGGCCGAACGCTTCGCCCTCCGGCAGCGAGTAGCTGCGCGCGCCTTCCTTTTTCGAGGGGTCGCGCAGCGTGACCTGGCCTTCGCTCTGGTAGAGCACGAACGACTGGTGGTGGCGCTGCACGACCGCGATGTCGCCGTCGGGGTCTTTGAGCACGGTCTCAGTCAGAATCACGGTGCGATCGCGGCGCTCGTAGATGTCGAGGGATTTCGCGGAGGCGGAGTACTGCACACCCGGGCGGAGCGGCTGGCGGAAGTCCCACTCCTGGCGCAGCCAGAGATTGCCGAAGTCGTTGGCGAAGTGCATTCGCGTGGAGAGGTCGGCATTGGCCGCGAGCATGGACGGCGCTGAGCCCAGTTCGGCAGGCCGCTCCAACTCCAGGCCCTCGAAGTAGTCGGACAACGCCGTCTCGTCGATCAGCACCTCTGCCGTGCCCAGATCGACGCCGGCCTTGGGGTCCTCGTGTTTCGTGATCGTCACCACGTCTGAATCCTCTCGAACTGTGTATGTGCTCGGATCATAGCGATTGATACGATCGATGCCGTTTAGCCGGTGGGCTGCTCCCAGATCGCGTCCTCATCGCCGTCGAGCAGGATCCACAGCGACATCTGCGGTGAGAGCCAGTGCAACGTGATCAGCTCGGGCATGAGCTCGCGGCTGAACAATCGCCACTCGCGCGCCCAGCTATCCCAGGCATAGACGCGGCGGACCCGCTCGGCCAATGCTCCAAGCGCGTCTTCGACCCGGATCTCAGGACCTGACCAAGTCGTCAGGTTCCAGCCCGGCGAGAGCCGCGCCAATTGCCCCGGCGCATAGCGATAGCCGAGTTGGACGACCGCGACGCGCCCGTCCGAGCGGCGCAGCGCGACATCCACGGTGCCTGCCTCCGACAGTTTGAGCGGCCACGACGGCGCTCGCACCATGACGCACGAATCCGTCCACGAGGCCACCGCCGCACTGACGCCGCCGAACCACACGTCGGGCTCGCCCCACGAACTCACGACTGCGGTCGCTCCTTCAGCCAAGCCTTGACCGCAAATCGCAACCAACTCACCGCCGAGTGTGCTTCCTACGACCGGGTCAATCGACTCGATTGTGGGCGCGTTCGCTCCGTGCAGCACTGCGCTCTCCCCGCTCACACGGGTCTCGTGATCGAATGCGAACGCCGAGAACTGATCGAACTGTCCGGCAATCACCCGCTCCAGCGCGAACCGGCCCTCATACACGTCCGCCGATCCGATGTAGCGTCGCGGCCCGCCCTGCGTTCCTGCGTACAGATCGACTCGGGTCGCGCCTTCAGCGCGGCCGCCCAGCGAGGCGGCGTCGCCGCGCCAGGTCAGCCAACTGAGCGATGGCGGCGGGCCTCCGCCGGAGACGGGCTCCCGCTGACCCCAGCTCATATTGCCCCAGACCTCACGCGCACCCACTCCGTCTGCGCCGATGTGCACGCCTCCGAGTGCGTTGCCGGCAATCACATTGCCCCCGGAGACGGACGCAGCCGCGCGCCGTCCCGCGCTTGCCGCTCGTAGGGACACCTCCGTCTCTGTCGCTGCCGAGAATGGCACTGAGTCGTCCAGCGCAACCCCGCCGACTGCAAAGCGGATTTGTCTGCCAGGACCCGACACCGTGGCCGTAAACCGACCCCATTCGTCGGTCGCTACTACTGCCGCCGGCGCTCGATCCAGATAGGCCGTGACGAGCGTGCCTGCCGATGCGGGCACGCCGTCCACCGTCACCCAGCCTCGAATCGTATGCGCAACATCGGAGCGTCCGCTCAGAGTCGTCGTGAGGATGCCAAGCGGGTCGACCAGTTCGGCCTCAAAAATGGGCTGGGGCCGAGCTCTCGGCCCAATCCGTACGTCGCCGGCCGCCGGCGCGACGCGAATTCCGTAGCCCATGTTTGAGGTCGGCTCGGCTGTCTCGTCCGAGCCTCGTTCTACCCCAATCCAGCTCTCCTCAACGACTGCCGAGGAGCCGTTCTCGATCACGAGGCCGTCGCCCCAGTTGCGAATGATCTCGACATCCCTGAGCACGATCGATGCCGCTGATTCGAGCCACACGCCCGCGCCTCCTCCCCAGAGCGAGTGCGCGCCGTTCCCGTCGGCGACGACGCGAACCAAACTGACTCCATCGCCCTCGATCCAGACTCCGACCTCTCCCGCGCCAAGCACCCTGATACCCCAGAGCTCGATTCCGTCTCCGATCAGCTCGATCCCGCGCTCAGTCGCGCCAGCGTCGATCGCCCAGCCGCTGCCATCGATCACTACGCCCGGCGCGGTGACGGCGGGCAGCGCCGACTCCAGTTGGATTACCCGATCTGCCGCCTCATCCGAGAACAGGATCGCGTCTGCTTCGCCTGCATTGGCCCGCTCGATTGCCTCTCTGAGCGAATCGGGGCCGCGGTCCGCAGTCGAGCGCACGACGATCACGCGCCGGTCAGCGGCGCGCACGGCCAACAGCGCGTTCAGGACGCCGTGGCCGGAGGCCGTGTCGATACCCAGATCACCAATGTCGCGCGCTGTGCTGAAGAGAAACTCTCGCAGCAGGCGTCGCTCCAAGAGCGCGTCTCCGCCGTCCCGCGCCAGCAGCGCGGGCTGGGCTTCGAGGAGCAGCGCCGCTGCTGCGGCCACGTGCGGGGCCGCTGCGGATGAACCTGAGAAGCGCGGACGGAACGTCGTCGCTGCGCTCACGGTGACTCCGTCAATGGCGGCAAGTTCCGGTTTCTGGGCGCCGTTCCAGGTTGGCCCGCGGCTCGAGTAGGGTGCGATGTCCGAGTCGTCTTGCAGCGCCGCGCCGACCGTGATGGCGTGGAGCGCGTCCGATTGCGCCAACAGACTGCCGGCGGCGGTGCGCGTCTCCAGCCGCAGTGGTGTTCCCCCTCGCGCCAGGTGATCGATCGCAAACAGATCGAGCCGGCGGGGTTCCGCTGCGCCTCGCCAGTTTTGGATCACGACCGCGTATCGCGCCGGCGCGCCGCCATTCTGAAACTGGAGCACCTCTTGGGGGAGGAACGTGTCGATGCCCTGACTGTCTCTGCTCGAAGCGACGACGCTACCGCTCTCGTCCAGCAGATAGAGCTGATAGTCGTTGGTCGAACGTTCCCAGACGTCATCCCAATGCAGAGCGATGGTCACGCGCTCATCGGCATCCAACGAAAACGCATTGCCGTGTCCGTTGAGCGCGCTGCCTCCAAATTGATGAACCGGCCCGGCGTCGGGCAGGCCCAGACGTGCTCCGTCAATCCCCGCGACGAACTCTCCCGACCAATGCCGCTCAGCCCAGTTCCCCGCAGCGGTCACATATGCGCGAAGCGGCCAATCCGGATGCTCAAGCGCGCGGGTCGTGTTCAGCGAGACTTCGCTCGCCTGATCGGCCGGGTAGAAGAAGCTGACATCGTCGACGATCACGTCTACGCGGGCGGCGAACCAGTTGACCGCCGCGATGTGGTCTAGATCAGTGGCGACTGCGCCGAAGGAAAGCTCGGCGCCCGGAGCGAGATCGTGGATGATCTCGATCATGGCGGTGCCTTCGTCGCCCCCGGCCAGATTGCCGCTGCCAAAGGCGTAGGCTTTGACGCCTGCGGGCGCGTCGCCCGCTGTCTGCGCCGCCTCCAATCCGCTTACACCGTTGGAGATCACCGCTACGCGCACGCCCGATCCGTCCACGTCAAACGCGACTCGCGCCGCCGCCGCGCCCAGCGCGTCGTCGCCCTCGCTGTTCACCGTGCCCGCAGCGAAGACGCCGTAGCGGGGGCGAGCCACATCGAGCACGCCCGGCGCAGATCGCAAAGCCTCCAAGCGCTCATGCGCGATCCAGCCTTGCCAGCGCCCGAGCTCGGGCAATGCCAACTCCACATCCATGTCCAGTGATCGCAGGCGATCGGCGAAGTCAGCGACATCCTGGTCAATCGCGGCTCGCACGCTCACGTGCGCCAGCGGCTTTGGCGTTTCGGCTGCCCGAACCGCGCCCGTCGTCACGATCAGCACGACCCCGATTGCCAACAGTCCCCAGTTCCGCATGGCGCACAACATACTTGCCCAGAGGCGGCGGAATGACGCCGCTCAAGCCCGCGATACACTCGAAATCGTGAACCCCGTACGCAATGGATTTCCCTGGTGGGTCCCGCTCGCGACGACGCTCGCGGCTGTGTTGATTGCCGTCCTCATCTCCCGCTCCGTCGATGCCGCCTGGGAAGCGAGCGTGCGGCTCTGGGCTGCGGACGAGCGCCCGCCCGCCGAATACGCGGCCTTGCTGCACGATCCCGACCTGGTCGACAGCGCGACGGGCACGATGATGAGCTCGGAGACGGGCTCTGCGCAGGTATCCGAGTTGAGCGTGGAGCTGCGCGACACGCTGATCATCCTCACCGTTCGCGCCGTCGAATCGTACGATGCCGAGAATCTCGCTCTCAGCATCGCCGAAGCCGCCGCTAATGAAGCAAGAATGCGCTACGAAGGCGACTCCGGTCTACGGGTGCTCGGTCTGACCCAGCCCAGAGTGCGCCGAGCGGCGCCGAGCACCGAGCGCAACGGCGCGATCGCTGCGGCTGTCGGATTGGTCGGTGGGTTCGCCTTGGCTGCCGCGCTCGCGCGTCCCGCTCGCGCTGCTTCGGTAGGCTCCAGCCTCGGTCGTGCGGGCCGTGTCGGCCTGCGCACGATCGCGGTGCTCCCGGAGGATGCACATGAGCGGACGCCGCGCAGTGATGAGCCTCCGCCTTCAGCACAGCAACTCGCCGATGCGCTCGACATGATGGATCGCTCAGTCGCGTCGGTTGCGGCCTTCATTCCGCTTGACGCCTCCGTCAATGCCTACGATGCGGCGGCGCAGGCGGCGCGCGCGCTGGCCGGACGCGAACACGCCGTGCTCTGGCTCGACGCGAGACCGCCCGCGTTCCAGCTGGAGATCACTACACCCCCGCCGCTCTGGCTCGAAGGCTCACGCTGGGCGGCGATTCCCCGCAGCGAGCTGATCCGGCGCGCCCTCGAGCTCTATCGCCGTCAGCCGCAGCAGGTGGTCGTGCTCGGACCAGCACTCGTCGATCCCGACGCTCTCTTGCTAGCCGGCTGTTGCGATCGTGTGGTGCTGGTTGCCGCCTCACACACGCCCGCCGACCAGCTTGCCGACGCCCGCGCGAGGCTCGCTCGCGCCAACCTGCTCGGCGTTGCTCTGACCGACGCTGAGCCGGGCGATACGCAGGCGTTCATGCTCGCCCAAGCCACAGACTGATCAACTTTCCGGAGCCGCCATGAATTTCGATCTGCCCCAAGACATCGCCGAGCTCCAGGAGCGCATCGCCCGCTTCATCGCCGAGGAGGTCGATCCACTGACGATTGGCGTCGATCCTGAATCGCGCGCGCCGGAGATTCGGCGCGAGATCGCGCGGCGCGCCGAGGCCGCCGGCATCTACCGGCTCGCGCTGCCGGCGCACGAGGGCGGGCGGAACGCCGGGCCGCGCCTGCTCACCGGCGCGCGCGAGGCGCTTGCGCTCAGCGGCAATCCATTCGCTTCAACAGCGCTCGGCGCCGGACCGGGGATCATGCGCCTCGCCGACAACGACCGTCAACGCGGCGAACTGTATGAGCCAGTGCTCGCGGGACAGCGGACGGCCGCGTTTGCTTTCACCGAAGACCGCTCGAATCCGCAGCCAACTCAAGCCGTACCGGCGACACTGCCCGACGGACAGGCGGGATTCCTGGTCAGCGGCGGCAAGGCGTTCGTGACCGGCGGCGCGGATGCGGATTGGCTGGTCGTCGTCGCCAATGTGCCGAGCGACGCCGACGGCGGCGGGACTGCGCTGCTGGTTATTGACCGTGATGCGCCGGGAGTCACGCAAGGCGAGCTTGGCCATTCGATCGACGGGAGCACGCACTCGCCGTTTCACTTCGACCGAACGCCGGTACCGCAACGCCGTCTACTCGGAAAAGTCGGCGACGGCCTGCCCCGCGCGATGGCGAACATCGACCGGATGCGGCTCGGCGTCGCCGCCGATGCGGTTGGCTGGTCGCGCTGGATCAATCGCCAAACGCTGGCCCGAATCGAAGCGCCGCACCGCAGCGGTCAGCCGTTAGCTGAGCAGCAGCAAGTGCAAGCGATCTTCGCCGACGCGGTGGCTGACACCTACGCAGCCCGCGTCATGCTCTATCGGGCAGCCGAGGCGCGAGAGTGCGACGAGCCGACCGCCGGCACGCAAGTCGCCGCGGCCAAGTGGCATGCCACCGAGACCCTGCACCGGACGGTCGATCGGGCGATCCAACTGCACGGGGCGCAAGCGCTGCTGCGCGGACATCCGCTCGAACGGCTCTACCGCTGGTCGCGCAGTTTGCGCATTGCGGAAGGCCCGACCGAGTTGCTGCGGCTCACGATCGCGCGCCATGTCCGGCAGAATGGCGCAGACGCGCTCTAGTTGCCCGCGCCGAGTCCGCTGTAGCGCTGGCGGTGGTGCAGCTCCACCCGATCCTGCAACTGCCGATTCGTGGTTCGCAACACGCGGGAGAGCAGATTCAGCTGTTCAACCGCGGTTTCGGCTTTCAGTACTTCCTGTTTCACTGAGGGCGGCGCTTCCAGCCGCGAACCGATGTGATTGACCAACTCAACTGAGCCGCTCGGCAGGCGGTAGCGCCGCTGCCAACTGTTCTGCAACGCCAGCGCCAGGCCGAGATGTTCGCGGTAGAGCGCAGCCGTATCGACATACGCCTGCCCCGCCGCCGCGCTGTAGGCGTCGGCGGGATCGTCGAGAAACTCCACCTCCGCGACCCAGTACGGACGCTCGCCCAATTTCTCGATGATCCGAAAGCGCCGCTCGCCCCGGCACATAATGTTGTAGCGACCGTCTGGGAACGCCTCCGTCGCCTCCATTCGCACTGTGCAGCCGATCTCGTGCGTAGGCTCGCGGTCGGCTGGATCCATACCCTGCCCGCCCATGCCGCGGCCTCGGCGGGTCAGCACGATCCCGAACGACGCGCCCGACTCGGCGGTGTCCTTGACCAACTGCCGATAGCGCGGCTCGAAAATGTGCAGCGGCACTTCCTCGCCCGGGAAGACCACGATTTGCAGCGGAAACAGCGGCAGTTCGGGCATGAGCTGTCCTAGCGGGCCGCGCCCCTGCAACCGGTAGGTGGAGAGCGGCGGCCTACCTTACGCCCGCCATTCTACCTGCGAGCCGCATCACTCGGCGCGCGCCGCCGTTCTCGTTGAACGCGCGGAAGACCTGCAAGCGCTCGGCTTGCAACGACCCCTCCGCATGAATCGCCAAGACTTCCTGGTATGCGCCGTAGTCGGATGAGGTCAGATCACGGATGAAGTTGAGCAAGCGCATCCGCTGTTCGCCGTCCACGCCGTCGCGTCCGGCCAGGTATTTCTGGAGGAACGGGCGCAACTCTTCGTGCTCCCAGTCCTCGTCGCCCGGTCCAGTGACGAGAATCCCGCCTGCGATCTCCTGCACGTGCTGCACCGCTTCGTGGTAGCCGTGCGCGAAGTGCGATTTGGCGATGTTGACGGTCATCGGATCGGGCGCGACCTGACCGTTGGGCTTGGCGATGCAGCGTTCGGCGGATTTCTCGATCAGGGCGCGGGTCGTCTCTGCGTATGAGATCAGATCGATGAACTTCTCGCGCACATGCGAGACGCCGATGATCCCGTTGTAGTCCGCCGCCAGCGCCGCGCAGCCGCCCAAGGCATCGATCAAAGGCAGCTTGTACGAGACGGCGGTAAAGCGGTGGTACTCGACGAAGGTCAGCGCGAGTTGTCCCGCCGCGTCGGTGTCGCCGTCGAGGAAGATGCGCTCGTTGGGCACGAACACGTCGTCGAAGATTGTGATCGTCTCCATCATCTTGCGCACCGCCGAGATCGGGCGCTCGCCCTCGTGGCTGGCGTTGTCGCCGAAAGGCGAGGCGATGAAGCGCAGCCCCGGCGTGTTCACGGGCAGCGCGAACGCAATCGACCAGTCGCCCTCGTCCGCGCCCATCGCGCGGGTGGGCAGGACGATCACCTCGTTGGTGTTGGTCACGACCGAGGTGTGCGCCTTCGCGCCGCGCACGACTACGCCGTCCGGGCGGCGTTCGACCACACGCAGGTACATGTCGGGGTCGGACTGTTGCGAGGGGCGCTTGATCCGGTCGCCCTTGACATCCGTCTGCGCCACCGCCAGCGCCAGATCGTTGCGGCGGCAGTGCTCGTAGAAGGCCTGCGCGCGCTCGAAATAGACCGGATCCTCGAACTCGGCGGTCACCGCCAGCAGCGCGAAGAGCGCGTCGGTACCGATCTCCTTGATCAGCACGACCAGCGTGTCGCCTTCGGCGGTGGCGGCCTCGATCAGCTTCGAGCGGTTGAGCAGGTCGTCGGTCGAGCGCGGGATGCGGTAGTAGGCGCTGTAGCTCTCGCCGTCTTCCTCGTAGGTAGCGAGCTCGCGGTACTCGTCCGACTCCGCCATTTCGTAATCGATGCAGGCGTGCTTGACGGCCTTGCTGATCGTCGGATGCGTGGTCACGTCGTCGACGCGCTCGCCGCGGTACCAGATTTCGCGGTCGTCGCGCAGCGATTCGACGTATTCGGCGGGGGTTCGCAGGGCCATTTCGTATTCCAATCAAGCTGTCTCGTGCAGCGATCCTAGCCGACGATTGCTGACGTTCTCGCCGATTCGTCCTCCTCTATCTTGCGCCTAACCACTGCGAAAGCGCCCGATGCCGCCTGTCTTCACTGTCTTCCGCGCCCTCGCGCCGCTCGTCGCGCTTGTTCTCCTCGTCCTGTTCCTCATTGCCCCTGCTCGCGCCGAGACGCCCGTCCATATCGAGATCAGCCCCACCGCCGTCTGCGCCCTCACCGACGCTGGCGAGATCGCCTGCTGGGGCTTCGACATCCCCCTCGTCCACGACGTGCCCGAGGGCGTGTTCACCGACCTCAGTCTCGGTCCCGCTGACGCCTGCGCCATCACCTCCGAGGGAACCGCCGCCTGCTGGGGCGCCGGTTACGCCTATGTCAGAGCCAGCATCGACTCCATTCTCGCCCGCGACCCCGAAGCCGACCTCCAACTCAGCGGCCTGCCCCAACTCCTGCCTCCCGACCGCACCGACCTCGTCCAGATCGTCGTGCACCCGTGGCGACACTACGCTTGCGCACGCACCATCCAGGGCGAGATCGCCTGCTGGGGCCTGCCCCTGCCGCGCAGCCCCGCCCCCACCAGCGCCGACTTCACCGAGCTGATCAGCACCGGTCGAGAATTTTGCGCCCTCGACTCCGAAGGACGCACGACCTGCTGGGGCGACCTCACCATCGACCAATTCGTCTCCGACCCCGGCCCCTTTGTCCGCATCGCCGCCAGCGGCAACGGATTCTGCGGCGTCACCGCCCAAGGCGAGGTGCGCTGCCGCACCCACGATTCCCCCACCGCGCCGGGCCCGCCACAGCCCTATGCCCAGATATTCCGCAACGTCCACGTCATCGGCGCGCAAGGCTGCGCGGTGTTCGATGACGGCTCACTGCATTGCCGCCAGACCCACCACTGGTGTTCCTACTACTTCTCTCCAGACGTCGAGTATTGCCCACCCGACCTCATCCGTTTCCAATCCTGGCTCATCCGTTTCACCTTGCTCTTCGAAGGCGGACCCGACCGTGAAACCACCGCCTCCCGCGAATACGTCCGCCTCTTCGGAGACCAGGCCGCCTGCGCCATCACCACCGAAGGTCACATCGACTGTTGGAGCGATTTCCGCAAGGGCGACCCTCGCCACAACGTCCCGGAACGCTTTCGGCCCCAACCTCCGTCCGTGGAACCCGAACCTCCCGCCGAACAGGACGAGCAGGATCAGTAACCTGCCGCCGAGCTCCCTTTCACGAAATCACCTTGTTCAACGGATAACTGACCAACCCCGACGCGCCCGCCCGGCGCAATTCAGGAATCATCTCCGGCTCCACCGTCTCTGACTCACTCTTGACCGCTTGCCCTCAGCTACCATTCTCCAATCACCGCCAAAGCGTGCCCCATGCAGCCCACCCGCACCGTGTTCCACCTCCTCGCGCCGCTCGCCGCGCTTGCGCTTCTTGTGTTCCTCGCCCTGCTTTCTATCGTCCCCGCCCGCGCCGATACCCCCGTCGAAATCGCCATCGGTCCGACCGCCGCCTGCGCCCTCACCGACGCCGGCGAGATTGCCTGCTGGGGCTTCGACATCCCCCTCGTTCGTGACGTCCCCCAAGGCTCCTTCACCGACCTCAGCCTTGGTCCCGCCGACGCCTGCGCCATCACCTCCGAGGGAGCCCCTATCTGCTGGGGCGCTGGTTACGATTATCTCCGGGCTGCCATTGAGGACGTCCTGGCTCGCGACCCCGAAGCCGATCTCCATCTCGCCGGCCTCGCCCAACTCCTGCCTCCCGACCGCACCGACCTCGTCCAGATCGTCGTGCATCCCTGGCGGCACTACGCCTGCGCCCGCACGATTGAGGGCGAGATCGCCTGCTGGGGACTGCCGCTACCGCGCAGTCCCGCTCCCGCCTATAACAACTTCACCGATCTCATCAGCACCGGCCGCGAATTCTGCGCTCTCGACTCCGAAGGACGCACGACCTGCTGGGGCGACCTGACCATCGACCAATTCGTCTCCGACGCCGGCCCCTTCGTCCGGATCGCCTCCAGCGGCAACGGCTTCTGCGGCGTCACCGCTCAGGAAGATGTGCGCTGCCGCACCGCCCAATCCCGTACCGCCCCCGGTCCGCCGCCGCCCTACACCCAACTCTTCCGCAATGTCCACATCCTGGCCGCTCAAGGCTGTGCCATCGTCGATGGCTCGCTCCAATGCCGCCAGACCCTGCACTGGTGCTACCACGTCATCCCCGCGCACATCGACCACTGCCCGCCCCGCATTATCCGCTTCCAATCCTGGCCCATCCGCTTCACCTTGCTCTTCGAAGGCGGCCCCGACCGCGAGACCACTGCTGCCCGCACCTACACCCGCCTCTTCGGAGACCAGGCCGCCTGCGCCATCACCAGCGAAGGTCACATCGACTGTTGGAGCGATTTCCGCAAGGGTGACCCTCGTCATAACGTCCCGGAACGCTTTCGGCCCCAACCTCCGTCCGTGGAACCCGAACCTTCCGCCGAACAGGACGAGCAGGATCAGTAGCCTGCCGCCGAGCTCCCTTTCACGAAATCACCTTGTTCAACGGGTAGCTGACTAAGCCCGACGCGCCCGCCCTTCGCAACTCAGGAATCATCTCCCGTTCCACCCGCTCGTCGAGAATGATCTCCAGCGCGACCCAACCCTCGTCGATCAAGGGGGAAATCGTCGGCGCGTGCTCGCCGAATTTGCCGATCACAGCGAGCACATCCTGCAAACTCGCGCGCGGTGTGTTCAGCTTCAGCCCCACCTTCGACCGCGCCGCGATCGCGCCTTGCAGGAGCGTGTGGATCGCCTCGATCTTCTCCCGCCGCCCCGGATCGGCCCAGGCGTCGCGGTTGGCGATCAGCCGCGTCGTGCTCTGGAGCACCTCCGCAATCACGCGCAGGTTGTTCGCGCGCAGGCTCGAACCGGTCTCGGTAATGTCCACGATGCCGTCGATGATCCGCGCCTTGACCTCAGTCGCGCCCCAGGAGAACTCAACCTTGACGTTGATCCCTTGCGCCTCGAAATACGCCCGCGTGGTTGCGACCAGCTCTGTAGCGATCACGCCACCCTCAAGCTGGCTGACTTCGGTCACGCCGCTCTCTGCCGGTACCGCCAGCACCCAGCGCGCCGGACGCGAGGTTGCGCGCGAGTAGTTCAGCTCCGCCACCTCGATCACGTCCGCGCCGGTCTCCATCACCCAGTCGTGACCCGTGATCCCGCAGTCCGCCACGCCATCCTCAACGTAACGGGCCATCTCCTGCGCGCGAAACATCACGCAGGTGATGCCTTCGTCGTCGATCTGGGGGAAGTAGGAACGCGATGCGGTAGAAATATCGAACCCCGCCCGCCGGAACAGCTCCAGCGTGGGCGCTTCCAACGAACCTTTCGGCAATCCCAGCGTGAGCATGTCTAAGCCCTCCCCGATCCGGTCGCGCGCTCATCCCGATCATCGCGCGGATTCCGCGAATGTCGTAGCCCCTCGTCCAACTCGCGCGTACAGTCCGTCACATTCGAGCCTCTCACTTTGCAGGGGAGTCCGGCTGGATACCAAAGTTTGACTTCCGCCTGTCAATTCCGACTCTGATCCCCGCCTACAATCGAGTCATGGTCGTCACGCCGCCAAGACCGCAAGCTCCGCTCACCGAAGAGCGCCGGCAGAAGGTCACCGAAATGGTGGTCGACGAGCTCGGCGCGGCCTGGCTCTACGACCAACTGTCCCGCCGGACCGAGCCGAAGCTCGCGCAAGCACTCCGCGAGATGGCGGATTCCGAGCGTGAACATGCAGCGCACTGGTGCGCGTTGCTCGGCTCCGATCACCTGCTGCTCAACCCGCCGCCGCCGTCGTTTCGACGCCGGCTGATGGCTTGGTGGGCGCGCTTCGGCGGGCTCGGCTTTGTCATCGATCAGCTTCGGCGCGAGGAACTGACGGACATTCGCCGCTACGAAGCCGACCCCGACGCGGGCACACTGGCGGATGAGGAACGCGAGCACCGCGCGACCCTGGCCAGCATTGACGATCAGATCGGACATGAGGAGGCGCTGGCCGGGCAAAGCTCTGCCGGCGCGTTCCGCGCGACGCTCTTCGGTCTCAACGACGGGATCGTCTCGAACCTGGCGCTCGTGGCCGGGGTTGCGGGCGTCGCCATCGACTCCGATGTGATCCTCGTTGCCGGGATTGGCGGCTGGCTCGCGGGCGCATTCTCGATGGCGGCCGGCGAGTACATCTCAGTGCGCAGCCAGGCCGAGCTGCAGGAACAGCAGATCGCGCACGAGCGCGACGAACTGCTCCTCGACCCCGCCGAGGAACGCGCCGAATTGGTGCGAATCTATCGTCGCAAAGGACTTTCGCAGAGCCTCGCCGAGCAAGTCGCCGACGAACTCATGGCCGATCCGGCGACGGCGCTCGATACGCTCGCGCGTGAAGAGCTCGGCCTGGATCCGTCCGACCTGGGTTCCCCCGTTCGCGCTGCCGCCGGCAGTTTCACGGCCTTCTCACTCGGCGCGATCGTGCCCGTGATCCCATTCCTGGTGGCGGCGCTCGCCGGCTGGACGCCCGGCTGGTGGACGCTGATCGCCGCCGTCGCAGCCTGCGCCACACTGCTCGGCGTCGCCGGCGTGCTCAGCAGCTTCATCACCAGCCGGCATCCACTCTATGCCGCGGCCCGATCCGTCGCAGTCGGTCTCTTGGCTACGGCTGTCACCTTCGGGATCGGCGCCGCGCTCCCGTTCGATCTCTAGACCCAACCGCCCGAATCAGAAGAGCCGATCCAACTCCGCATCGGGATCGAAGTCGTCGACATCGACGCCTTGCATCCGCGGCAGCGGTGAGAGGAACGCAGCCGCGTCGTATTCAATGTCGAAGCGTTCGATCCGGGGATAGATGTCGACCGGCATCCGCTCGGGAAAGCCCAGCGCCATCAGCCGCTGCCCCGAGTCGGGGAGCGCGCTGAGCCGCTCGAACACGCTGACGCTGTGCGCAATCACCATCACATCCGGCGCCGGTTGCCCCTCCTCACCGCGCAGGGCGCGAGCCTCCAGCACCCGGCAGACGGCTTCCTCGACCACCGAGCGTGCGGTGTTGTAGCCGTCGGGCATCACCGGCATCGTGCGGTATCCCAAATGCTGCAACGCACGCTTGAACCCCGCGTGACCCGGTCCAATATGCACGAACAGGGCGCGAATCTGTCGGTGTTCGGCGCGAGAGCGCTGCATGGCGAAACGGTAGACCAGCTCCCAACGCGGACGTGAGTCGGCCTGCGGCTTCTCACCGATGATCTCGCCGAGCTCCTGGTCGATGCTGCGTCCGTCGACGAGCAGATAAAAGTCGCGCGCAGGACCCGGCGGCGGCTCGTCCGGTTCTTCCAGCGGCGGCAATGGGCCTGCCGCCGGCGCCACCACGCTCTCGATCTCATCCGGGAACGGCGGGCTGGCAGTTCGCGGCGGAGAGACGATCGGCCGCGCTCTGGGCACCGGAGTCTCGAACTCCATCGCCGTCCGCGCCCGCAGCTCCGGCCCCACGATGCCTGACTCAACCTCGGGACGAGCGGGACCGTCCTCCTCGCTCTGACCACGGCCAAGGTCGACGCGGAACAAGCGCGCGTCCGTTTCCAGATCAAACACCTCGATCCGTTCCTCAAGCTCCTGATCGTCCGGCAGCCATTCGTCGAAACCCAGCAGACCGATCCGTTCCGCCGAGGGCGCGACCGAGGTCAGTTGTCCGATCAGCCGCCGGTTGTGCGTGGCGACCATCACGTCGTATCCGTCGTCCGGACCGAGATCGGCTTCGATCTGCTCAATCCGCTCGGTGATGATCCGGACGATCCCGTCCGGATCGATCAAGCGGTCGGCCACATCCAGCCGGAACCCGGCCCGTTCCAGAAAGTTCATGAAGCCCGGATTGCCCGGACTCCACATCACGAAGGTGGCGACCGCATCAGCCTCGCCCCACTCACGCCGGACAAAGGGAATCAGGCCGTGCCAGTCCGGGCGGGTGCGCAGATCGGGTTGCGCGTTCAGGACTCGACCCAGGGTCCCGTCAACGCTCGGCCCGTCCACAAACACGTAGTGCCTGGCCTGTGCCGACTCCCCTGGCGTGCTGTCGCTCATCTCGAATTCGGTCATCTCTTGCACCTGCTCTCTTTCTAGTCACCTGCAAATTCATGCCGCGTTGCGCGTTTGTACTGAAGTGGGCGCGCGTGTTGTTCCCGATCGATAGACGCTGCAATCGAGCGATGAACAATCATTCCGATCTGTTCCCACGCCCCCCTGTCAGCAACACATTGATCGTGCAGCCGATGCAAACCGCGCCGACCGCGCCGCTCGGGGCATTCACCCTCGCTCTCCAATTTGTACCACGTTCCAGCCCAGGAGACTTGTGCGAAACTCCGCTCCGTCATTGCCGCAGCGACCTCACGGCCTTACCCGGCGGGCGCGACCCCTACCCCAACCAAGCGCTCGCCGCTCAAGAACGCTTGCACAGCCCCGCGCTGGGCCAAAATCGACGCCCAGACCGCGCCTTGCGGCACGTCCTCGGTCACCTCGGCCGCCAGCTCGAGTTGCGTGCCGTTCGCGCTGACCCGCACCGCCGCGCCGTTTTCGATCCCGCGCTCGGCTGCGTCGGCCGGGTGAATCTGAAGGCCCTCACCGCGATGCAGCAGGTCGGCGTCAGCGTCGCCGCGCGCCGCCGAGAGCCGATCCGTGTAGAGATCACGCCCGCTCAACAGCGTCAGACCGCCAACCGCCCCGGTTGCAGGCACGGCCAGCATTCGCTGCGTCGCCGCCCCGTTGGGACTCATCCGCGACTGGGTCGTGCCAACCTCCGTGAGCGCGGCGTAGCGGCTGTCGCTTCGCGCGATCGCCGCTCGCGCCTCGCGCGGATTCGCGGGAGTCTCAGGCGCGCCGTCAATCGCCTCGAGGCGGCTCGACAGCTCGGCGAGCCATGCGCTCAGGCTGCGTCCGCCGCGCTGCTCAGCGGTCGCCGCTCGCAGCCGCAGGATCTGACGGTCGGCGTTGGCGACATGACCATCTTTGGCGAACGCCGAGACATCGGGCAGCACGTGCGTCGCCGCGGCGACGGTTTCAGTCTCCACTTCGTCAATCACCAACAGCAGGTCAAGCGCGGCTAAGGCGGCAAGAGTCCCGTCGCGGTCGGAATGGAGCAGGACCGGATTGTCCCGCGCGACGATCAGCGCCTTCAGTCCGCCGCTGCGAGCGGCCGCCAACATGCCGGCGGCATCGAGGCCGTCGTCACCGGGACGAATACCGAGATCGCGCAGACCGACCGAGTTCGCCTCGGGCGGCAGCACGTGCAGCGCCTGCGGAGCCGCGTCCGCTCCCGCGAGCGCAATCGCCAAATTCGCCGCCGCCCGAACCTGCGCCCCCGCCTGGCCTGCATGGCCGCGCGAGGGCGCGACCACTACCGCTACCGCTTCCCCGCGCCGCCGCGTAAGCGTCGTCGCCGCCGCGCCGAGACCGTCGCGCGAACCCGTAACATCGCCAAGCCCCTCGAGCTCAGAGAGCGAGGTACGAACGTCCAGGTCGCGCAAGAGCGACGCAGCCAGCGCCTGCGAAACGCCCGCCAAGTCGCCGTCGGAGGGATGCAGCGCGTGCTCATCGTCAACGGCATAGTCGGCGAGCGGATTGCGGCGCGAAGAAATCGAGATCAGCGAAGCGCCGTTATTCGCCACCGCATCCTTGATCCGCACACCGAGCACATTGTTCGAGGCGGAAATGTCATCGCCGATCGCGACAATCAGATCTGCGGATTCGACCGAGGTCAGGCGCGAGGGCAGATGCTCGGAACCGAATGCATCCTGCAACGCTGAGCCGATCGCAGCCGTGACCGCGCCGAACGACGAATCAAGATTCGTCACGCCCAGGCGCTCGGCGAGCGTTCGCAGCGCATACAGCTCCTCAAGCGTGGACTGACCAGATCCGAGCATACCCACCGCGGACGAGCCATGCGCTTCAAGGATCGCGGTCAAGGCGGCGGCGGCGTGTTCGACCACGGCATCGCCGTCCTGCTCGAACGCATCCTCGCCCCGACCAATCCAGGCCGACCGCAACCGATCCCGATCCCGCGTCTGGTCGTAGCCGAAGCGGCCGCGCACGCAGATCTGATTGCGCGAGACATCGTTCCCGTTGCCCGGCCGTACCTGCACGCCGCGACCGTCGCGTACACCCATCTGGATCGTGCAGCCCATCGAGCACTCGGTGCAGGTCGTCGTCACCCACCGATCCGGACGCGCCACCCACTTGTTCGGCGCTTCCATCAGCGTCGCCGTCGGGCACACATCTACGCACGCCCCGCAGAAATCGCAGTTCGACTCGTCAATCTGACCACCCGCACCGAATGCGATCCGGGTCGAGAAGCCGCGTCCGGCCAGCGTGATCGCCGTCGTATGCCGCAGGTCGTCGCAGGCCCGCACACAGCGCGTGCAGATGATGCACATCTGCGGGTCGAACTCAAAGAACGGATTCGCCCGATCCGGCTCCGGCTGCTGATAGCGGTAATACGTCCGCGCCTCGTCGATGTACGGCTCAACGTTCGCTCGCCCCACATCAGCCGCGTCGCAGGAGGTCTGCAACTCGCAGCGGTAGTTCTTCGAGCAGGTTACGCAGCGGTGCGTGACCTCGTTGTCGCGTAGACAGATCTCACCGGTGCGGCAGTGCTCCACGCGATGGCAGGTGAGGCAGCGGTCGGAGTGGTTGGCCAGAATTACCGCCAGCACTTCCTGCCGCATCTCCGTCACGGCCGGCGTATCGGTGCGCACGACCATCCCGTCCATCACCGTCGTCGTGCACGACAGCGGCAACCCGCGCATCCCCTCAACCTCGACCGCGCAGGTGCGGCAGCCGGCATACGGCGGCAGCCCGTCCAGGTAGCACAGGTTCGAGATCGGAAAACCGGCGTTCTTGATGACCTCGACCAGCGGAGCGCCAACCGCAGCCTCAACCGCCCGTCCATTGATCGTGATCGTCGCCATAGAGCCTCCCCCGTGCGGGCGCGTGGAACCGAGGCTCAGTTTATCAGCAGCCCAAAATCCGCCGCCTCGGTCGAGCGCCTATCCTCGCTCCGGAGAGGAGCAGCGTGCGATGCCGCCACTGGCGACCAAACCGCCTCCCGCAGCGGCGCGAGAACTGCGTGGGGCCATCCGAATCGCCCGCGACGAACGATCGCCGTGGAACGACCTGGACTTGGAGCGCCTGAGCGAAGCCAATCCGGGTTGGAAATTCGAATTGGACCAAAATGGAGAGCTGGTCATCAATATGCACGCGGGCGGTGACAGCGGCGATATCGAGTCCGTGATTGCCTGGAAGTTCGGTAACTGGAGGTTTGGCGGCGGTGGAGGCGGCAGACCGCGCTCTTCGCAGTCCGGCTACTGGCCTGGCGGCGTCGCCGACGAAGGCCGCTTCTTGATTCCCGACTATTCCTGGGTCTCTCCCGAACAAGTGGCGGCGCTCACAGGCGATGAAATGCGCCGCTCCTACGCCGTCTGCCCCGCTTTCATCCTCGAAATCAGATCACCCTCCCAGTCGCCCGAAAATCAGCAAGAGCGCATGGAACTCTGGATGAGCTACGGCGTCCGCCTGGGCTGGCTGATCGATCCGTTCGAGGAAACCGTTTGGATCTACCGTCCTGACCGCGAACCGGAGCGCCTCGACCGTCCCGCAACACTCAGCGGCGAAGACGTAATGGTCGGCTTGGAGGTGGAGATGTCGGAAATCTGGGCATTGATAGACGAAAGCAAAGCGCGCGGCGCTGAATGATACTGAGGCTGGGGAAGCGCAGCATGAGCCGCTCGCCTTTGAGTTTCGTCTTCATCGCGCTGCTCGCCGCTGTCGCTCTGACCGCCCTCGTCTCAGCCTCCGATCACACCAGCACGCTTCGCCTGACGCCGGGCCAAAACGTCATCACCTGGAACGGCGCCGAGCCCTATCCAATTGCAGACTTCGCCGAGACTCCAGTCACGCAGATTCACCGCTGGGACGCAGTGCGTCAAGAGTGGCTCTCGCACTTCCTCGGCCAGGACGATCCGACCCTGCCCGAGCTGCACCTGCTCCCCCGCGCGCAGTATCTGCTCTCCGCCAAAGCCAAGTATGACCTGGTCGTTCCCAATCCGCTCGCCGAAATCGATCCGCACGCCGAACTGCGCCTGGCCGATCCGCCGGACGATCCGCTGCGCTTCGAGGCCCATTGGCCCAACGAAGACAGCCCGCTGGAGGACCTGATCCTGCTCCGCTCCGACGACGAGCGCCTCTCGGTCAAGGCCGAGGTAGCGGGCGGCGTCGGTGAGATCGAGGTGTATTGGTTGCTGGATGGGCGTCTGAATCATCACGGTCCGGCGTCGGACAACGTGGAGTTGCTGCCGGGCAAGCATGACGATGCTCGCTTATACGCAGCGGATGAGAGGGGGCAGGTTGCATTTGTCGGGTTGCCGCGCGTAGTCAAGCTGTCGCCGTTTAAGCTGGCGGAACCCATGATCTACGGCGTGACCACCTACCGTTTCGCTTATCCACGGATCTATCACGGCGAAGATACGATCGCGCTGGCAGCCGAGGCGATTTCGCAGCTTGGGCTAACGCATGCCCGATTCCATATCGATATGTGGGTGATGTGCGGATGGGATGAGTCCAACTGCGTGCTCAATCAGTCGATACTCAACGACTACGATCAATTATTCGATACACTCGGCGCAGCAGGACTTACCCCGTTGCCCATACTGCTTGTGAGCGCTCAGAACTGGGCGTCGCCTATTGACATCACCCAGCCCAATCCCGTGTATCAAGGTTATTGGAACTCGCTGGTGCGAGACCTTCGAGACGCCGAAGAATTCGGCCGCGCCGTGGCGCGTCGTTTTCCGCAGCTCAATCTCTACGAACTGGGCAATGAGGTGAACATCCACGGGCATTTCCTCGGTAGCGACCCGTTACAGGTTATCCTGCAGTTGAAGGCCCTGGCGCTGGGCGTATGGTACGAAAACCCGGACGCTGTCATAGTATCTGCATCGCTCTGTTGTATGTGGTGGAGTGGTGTTGATCCCAACTTCGGCATTGATGGCGTCACCTTCCTGGAGGCGATGTATGAGCTGGGGTTCGGTCTGTGGCACGACATTGCCGGAATTCACTACGGGAATCCTAACGAGCTGGACCGCTACCGCGAAGTAATGGCGCGCTACGGCGATCACGATCGCCCCCTGTGGCACACTGAAGATCATCTCGGAGCTTGGGGCAATAGCGAAGAAGATCACGTTCGCCGCGTCGTGAGACAGCTAGAGTCGCTCACCCGGCGCGATGATGTGCACGGCATCATCATATATACGTGGCGCGATCAGGCTCCAATACTCACGCACCCCAACGATCATCTGATGGGGATCGTCGGCAAGGATCTGATCAACGGCGATTTCGAGTATCAGCCGCCCTACTACGCGATCCAGGACTTCCTCCGCGCCCAACGCGAGAAGCAGGCAGCGAACGACTGAGCCGCCACCCAGTCCGTCCTGAGCACCACCTGGGCCAATCCCGCGCCATGTACGATCCGGACCACGGAGAGCGAGCATGACCACCGCCCAAGCAAGCCCGACCACGGAGACCACTGCCGATGCACTGCTCGTCGCGCCCGAATTGCGCGATGTCTGCCTGCGCATTCAGTTGCCCGCCCCTCCCACCGACGAGGAACTGGAGCGACTCAATCGGCTTAACGAAGGCTGGAAGATCGAACTCGGAGCGGATTGCGAACTGGAGGTGCGGATGATCGCTGGAGGAGACAGCTCTGACATCGCCGGCGAATTAATGCGGCAGGTGGGCAATTGGCGTGCCACGGGAGGAGGAGGGCGAGCTCGCGAATCCGATGGTACCTACAAGGTCTATCACCCCGACTTAGGCAGCAAGACACGCGCACCGGACGTGTCCTGGATCAGCCCGCAGCTGCTGGAAGCGACCCCGCGCGCCAATCGCCCTAAGCGCGGATTCTGGAGTCTGTGCCCCACCTTCGTGATCGAGGTGCGATCGCCGTCCGACTCGCTCCCGGCGCAGCAACAACGAGTGCAAGAGTGGCTGCTCTTCGGCGCCCAACTCGGCTGGCTCGTTGACCCGCTCCAACAAACGGTCTGGATTTACCGACCGAGTCAGGAGCCCGAACGGCTAGAGCGTCCCGCCACGCTCTCCGGCGAGAACGTGCTCAATGGCTTGACCGTACATCTGGCCGAAGTCTGGGCCTTCGCCGACGAGGACGCCGAGGATTCAGACGACTCCGGCTAGTGATGCTGCCGGCGCTCCGTCGGATGCACCGTCTGCTCCACCGCCCGCTGACCGTTCGGATACACCCAGTCGTGCCGAGATACTCGATGACCACCGAGAGCGCCCGCCGATAGACTGTCCCCAACGGGAGGACGGCACGCCAATGCCTCAGACCGCAACGATGCCCGCGCCGACGGCGCATGAGCTGCCTGCGGTACCCGCGCTGATTCGGATTCCGCCTCCGATCAACGGTGCATTCGACGATGACCTCCAGCAGCGCCTCGACGCCGACCATCCAGGCTGGCGCTTCGAGGTCGGCTGCGATGGGGAGTTGGTGATCAACATGGGCTCGGGCGGCGTCACCTCGGACATCGAGTTGGAACTCGCACGCTATCTCGGAGTCTGGCGGGCAGCTGGCGGCGGCGGGCGCGCGCGAACCTCCAGCGGCGGCTACTGGCTGGGCGGCCGTCCGCAAGAGCCGCCCCGCATGGAACCCGACCTCTCATGGATCAGCCCCGAGCGCTACGACGAACTGCCTGCCGAGCATCGAGGAGGCAGCGGCTATTGGGCGGTCTGCCCCGATTTCGTAGTCGAGATCAAATCGCCCTCCGATGATGTCGCCAAGCAGCAGGACCGGATGGCGCTCTGGATACACTTCGGTGCGCGCCTCGGCTGGCTGATTGATCCGGACGCGCTGACTGTCTGGGTGTACCGCCCGGCGCTTGACCCGGAACTGCTGGAACGCCCTGCAACCCTATCCGGTGAGGACGTGTTAGACGGGTTGACCGTGGACATGTCCTACGTCTGGCAGTTGGCTGAGGAGGCGCGGCGGCCCTAGTGATGCTGCCGGCGCTCCGTCGGATGCACCGTCTGCTCCACCGCCCGCTGGCCGTTCGGATACACCCAGTCGTGACCTTCGAGGTACTCGTTCGCCAACTCGATCAGGTCGTCCTTGTCCTTGTACAGCCGATTCGGATTCGTCACCACGTTCGTGTACGACCCGCCCACCTGGATTGCCTCATACGGACACGCCTCCGCGCACAGACCGCAGTACATGCACAGCCGAAAATCGATCTCGTAGCGGTTGACGAGGAAGCTCCCGTCCTCGCGCGGCTCCGTCTCCACCAGAATGCAGCCGTCGGGACAGCTCTGCGCGCAGGTTGAGCAGCCCGTGCAGCGCTCCACGAACCAGACCAGGTTCGTCCGCGCGCGCGGAGGGATGTCCCGCTCCTGCTCCGGAAATTCGACCGTCACCGGCTCCTTGCGGACATGCTTGACCACCGTCAGCAGACCCTTGGCGATACCCTTGCCGAACACCATCTCGCGCCCCTCTCCGCTCTCCTCGGCTCCGCAACAGACTAGCGGCTGCTGAAGAAGTTCTCGTCGTAGGGCAGCGCCCCCGTGCGCCGATCGCGCGGCTGACCGTCCGCCGTCAGATACGGCGGGAACAACGACTCCAGCTCCGCCCGAATCGGATCGCCCTCAGGCAGCATCCGCGAGAAGTCGCCCGTCGGCTCCGGCCGCCGCCGCCGACCGCCGTGCTCGTGCTCCTCGTCGATCACCTGCTGAAGCAGCATCAGCCCCGCCAGCAGCGACTCCGGCCGCGGTGGACAGCCCGGCACGTACACGTCCACCGGCACGACGTTGTTCACCCCGGGCAGCGTCGAGTACCCATGCGCGAACGGCCCCCCGATGTTCGAGCACGACCCCATCGAGATCACCCACTTCGGCTCCGCCATCTGCAAGTAAATCCGCCGCACCGGCGGAGCCATCTTCCAGGTCACCGTCCCCGCCACGATCATCAGATCCGCCTGCCGCGGCGACGCCCGGAACACCTCCGCCCCGAAGCGCGCCAAGTCATAGCGAGCATTCGCCGTCGCAATCATCTCAATCGCGCAGCACGCCAGCCCGAACATCGCCGGCCACAGCGAAGACCGCCGCGCCCAGCCAAACACCTTGTCCACCGTCGAGACCAGCAACTGCGAACGCAGCTCGTCCTCGACATCCGTCACCGGGTCAAGCAGCGGAATCGGTGCTCCCCCGGTATCAATCGTGCGCTGGACCATGAGTCCTCCGAACCGTCCGCCCAAGCGGCCTCCAAAGGATACACGACGCCCAATCCCCGCTCCCCCCGCACTGCGGGGGGAGCGGTCCCGTTGGGACAGAGGGGGGTGCCCGCCAACCTCTTGCCAAGCCGCCCAGCACATGCGAACATATGCCCAAGGACATCCCATGCCCAGACTCAACGTCGACAACCGCACCATCTTCACCCTCGACAACCTCGACGTACTCCGCGGCATCAACAGCGAGTGCATTGACCTGATCTACCTCGATCCCCCCTTCAACACCGGCAAGCACTGGCAAGCTCCGCTCGATTCCGGCGCCGCCGGCGCCGTCTTCGACGACATCTGGACGCTGGACGACATCAAAGAGGAGTGGGTCGCCCAGATCGAAACCTCCGATCACGCGATCTGGGCTGTCGTCACCGCCGCAGGTCGCGCCTACGGCGAGTCGATGCAGGCCTATCTCACCTTCATCTGCGTCCGCCTCTTCGAACTGCACCGCGTGCTCAAGCCCACCGGCTCTCTCTACCTCCACTGCGACCCCACCGCCAGCCACTACCTCAAAGCCCTGCTCGATGCGATCTTCGGCAAACAAGCCTTCCGCAACGAGATCATCTGGGGCTACCGCGGTATGCCCTCCAAAGCCAAAAAATGGCAAGCCAAGCACGACGTCCTCCTCTTCTACGCGCGCGGCGACGACAACACCTTCAACGTCCAGCGCGGCGACTTCACCGAAGGCACCAAGCGCACCTACGAGAGCGCCAGGCGGCGCGGCTACAACGCCAACCACAGCCGCAACATGGTCACCATCTTCGACGAGCGGAAATACCGCCAGGCCGTCGCCGACGGCAAGATTCCCGCCGGAATGCGCGAGTCCCGCTACTCCGCCCAAGGCCCGCCCCTGCGCGACTGGTGGGACGACATCCGCATCCTCGGAGGCCCCGGCAACAAGGAGCGAGTCGGCTACCCCACCCAAAAGCCGCTGGCCTTGATCGAGCGCATCATCGCCGCATCCTCCAACGAGGGCGACATCGTCCTCGATCCGTTCTGCGGCTGCGCCACTACCTGCATCGCCGCCGAGAAACTCAATCGCCGGTGGATCGGCATCGACACCTCAGCCGCCACCTGGCCACTCCTCAACCAACGCATGATCGAAACCCCCGGCCTCAGCCGTTTCCACGCCCACCACCGCATCGACCTACCCACCCGCACCGACCAGCTCACGCATCTCCCGATCTCTCACACCCCTCCCCAACTCGCTATCAATCAACCCAGAACAGAGGAGCAATCAACCTCATGAAGCCCTGCCCGCGTTTTCCCGAGTCCGCCCAAAGAAAAAACTTCCCTGAACAAACCCGAACACCACCGCAATCAGCGCCACACCCGACTCAAATCCACATCCAACCCCGGCAACACTTCCGCATCCCCGATCCGTATCGGACGCGCCAATTCCTCCGGCTCATGATCCGGTCGATACACCCATAAACGTTCCTCAAATGGATCGATCAACCACCCCAGACGCGCCCCGTTGGCAATCCACAACTCCATCTTCGCCTGTTGCTCCGATAGGTCGTCGTTACGCGAGCGGATCTCAATCACGAAGTCGGGTGTGACTCGCCAGACGCCCTCATCGTCTTCGTCCACTTCGGACAATCGCTCCGGGCTGAGCCAGGCGATATCGGGCGCGCGCCGATTGCCGTCGGGCAGGCGAAAGAGCGAACTGGCATCGAAGACGTCGCCGCCCGCTCCGGCGCCAGCCCAATTCTGAAGTTGGGTGCCGATCAGCATCCCTCGCCGCCCACTCAAGGTCCCCGCAGGAGCCATAATCAGGAGCGCTCCTTCCGCGTCGGACTCGAAACGCCAGGTTTCGTTCCGCGCCCCGATCTCCAGCAGCAGGTCATCGCTCAGCGCCATCCCCTCAGGCATCACGAGCCGCAGGCAGCCGATGAACGTCGCCTCGTTCGTCGGGATCGTCGGCGTCGGAGCGGGCTGTACGGCGACTTCAGGCATCGTTCGGCTCGTGGCGGCGCTAGCGGACTGTCGTCGCGATCAGTCCAGCGAAGGGGCGCAAAACCGCCCCGCCCCCGGATGGTCAAATGTTACTGAACAAACCCAAACACCGCCGCAATCTACTCCGGACGCCAGATCCGCCGCAGATCCACCACCATCCCCGGCAACACCTCGTCGTCCGACATCTCCTGCGGGCGCTCCAACATCACCGCCTCGGCCCCCGGCCGATACACCCACACCCACCGATCGAACGGATCCACCAGCCAGCCCAACCGCACGCCATTGCGCAACCACAGCTCCATCTTCTGCTGCAAATCCTCGATATCGTCGGTCAGCGAGCGAACCTCCACAATGAAGTCCGGCGTCACGCTCCACACGTTGCCGTCGAAGATGTCGATTCCCTGGAGCCGCTCGCCGCTGACCCAGGCTGCGTCGGGCACTCGTCGGCTCCCGTCCGGCAAGCCGAAGAGCGCGTCTGAGCCAAAGGCCAAGTCGCCCGCTTCCACGCTCATCCAATGGTGCAGCGCAACAGCGAACTCAAGACTGATCCAAGAGCTGGCCTGACCACTCGGCAAGCCCACGATCAACGCCCCCGTCTCGTCCACCTCGAACGGCACGGCATCGTTCAGGCTGCAAAGCTCAAGTAGTTTCTCGTTGGTCAGCACCCAATCGGGCGGCAGTCTGAGTTTCAGCGGCGCGCTGCCAAGAGCCGCGAGCAGCGCGGTGACATCTTCAGCCTCGGGTCGTGCGACAACCATGTCGGCATCATATCCCGGCGAACTGCGGCAGAAGCTTGAACTGTCCCAAGCCCGCTACTCTAATCTCACCTGAACAGGAGACCCCCGCCTATGCCCGATATCACTTTCGCCTGCACCATGCAGGAGGGACAAATCCCCCAACACACCCGTGACCAACTCGCCCAGGCCCTTGCCAGCGTCGCCAAAGAAGTCGCCGACCTCGACCTCGTCGGCGAAGTCCGCTTCACCGACATCCCCCAGGGCTTCGGCTTCCGCGGCGGCGAACTCTCCACCACCTCCCTCGTCCGCGGCGCCGTCCCCGGCGGCATCGATCAGGACACCCGCGTCGCCCTCATGACCCGCATCTGCGAGGTCTGGAGCGAAATCTCCGGCGCCACCATCGACGAACTGGTCGTCAGCGTCGCCGACGCCTAGACTGTCCCCAACCGCCGCCGCCCGGCGCAAGAATCTGGAGCCCTCATGCCCTTCTACCGCTGCGTCGTCCCCAAAGACTCGGTTCCCTACGAAACCCGCAAGGCCGTCGCCCTTGCCTTCACCGACGTTCACTGCGGCGCCACCAACGCTCCCCGCTCCTTCGTCCACGTCGTCTTCAACGAGTACGACGAGTCCCCCTGGGACGCCCCCTACTTCATCGACGGCGGCAACCGCGCCGGTCGCCCCCAGTCCAAGAAGGACGAGCTCCTCGAAGGCCTCCAGGCCGCCTTCGCCCACCACACCGGCATCCCCCGCGACCAGATCAGCGGCCGCATCACCGAAGGCCCTGCCAGTTGGTCGATGGAAGGCGGCATGGTCCTGCCCGAACCCGGCGAAGAAACCGCCGAGTGGTACGAGCACGACCAACGCATCGCCGACGCAGCCGCCGCCGGCGGCTAAGCTCCCCCAACCGCCGCTTAGGCCGATCCTCTCCCCTCGCACTGCGGAGAGATGCTGCGCAGGAGACCCTTGCAGAACTCCCATTTCCGTCATTCCCGCGTAGGCGGGAATCCATACAGCGCATCGAGTGGGATATAGATTCCCATTTTCGCGGGAGTGACGAAACGCGCAGATCGGCGAGCTGTGCAAAAGCCTGCCTCTGCGTACGCAGTAGGTCTATGCAGTAAGTTCCCTTCTCCCCTCTTGCGGGGGAGATGCCGAAGGCAGAGGAGGGGTGCCCGTGACCACCCTCACCCCCGCCGAAGCCCGCAAACTCCGCTTCGCCGCCCAAGGCCTCAGCGGAACCCCCGCCGCGAACGCCCTGGACGCAACCCGAGCCAGCGCCGCAATCCAATCCCAAGATCGCCTCGGAGAACTCCTCGCCGTCCGAGTCCGCTCTGACGAACTCACCACCGAAGACCTCCGCCAAGCCCGCCTCCACGACCGTACCCTCGTCCGAACCTGGCTTCACCGCGGCACCCTCCACACCGTCCCAGGCACCGACCTCCGCTGGCTGCTCGAGTTGCTCGGCGCGGAAATGGACGCCAAAGCCCTCAAGCGCCGCGCCGACCTCGGTATCATCCCCGACGACCACGCCTGCTCCATGCAGGCCATGCGCCGCCTCCTCGGCGAACGCGGACCACTCACCCGCCACCAGATCATCGACCACTTCCGCGAACAAGACCTGCCCCACGAAGGCCAGGCCGTCCCTCACCTGCTCCGCTCCGCCTCCCTCAACGGACACATCTGCTTCGGCCCCGAAATCGGCGGCGAAGCCGCCCACGTCCTGATCGACGACTGGCTCACCGAACCGGACAACCAGCCCGCCAATCCCGCCGCGAGACTCGCCGAAATCTTCTACCGCGCCTACGCACCCGCCACCCCCGCCGATTTCCGCTGGTGGAGCGGACTTCCCGCCGTTGCCGCTCGCGCTGCCCACCAAGCCGTCGCCGACCAACTCACCGAGGTAGACGTCGACGGACGCCCCATGTGGATCCCCGCATCAACCGCCAACCAACTCGCCGACACCCTGGCCCGACCCGAAACCGTTCGTCTGCTCGGCCCTTTCGACCCCTACATCCTCGGCTACGCCAAACGCGACCTCGGCGTCCCCGAAACCCAGCTCAAGCAAGTCAACGCCGGCGGCGGCATGATCCGCCCCACCATCATCGCCGACGGAACCCTGATCGGAACCTGGCAATACCGCTCCACCAAAACCCGCGTCAACATCACCCTCCGCCCCTTCACCGACCTCAACGACCACGCCCAAACAGCAATCGAGCAAGAAATCAACGACATCGCCCGCTATCTCAACCTGAACGCCCGCTGGTCAACCGCCTAGCTCTCCCGCGACGGCCACACCCGCGATAAATCGATCGCCAAATCGCCCGATATCTCCTCCGCAACCAGCGAAGCTGGCCGCTCAATCCGTTCCGCCGCCCGCCCCGGCCGGTACACCCACACCGCCTCCTCTCGAGGATCGACCAACCAACCCAACCGCGCCCCCTGCGACACCCACATCTCCATCTTCGCCTGCAACACGTCCAGATCGTCAGTCGCCGACCGCACCTCAACGACGAAGTCCGGACAGACCCGCCAGATGATGCGCTCGTCGCCCGCGATCTCCGCCAGCCGCTCGTCGCTAATCCAGGCGGCGTCCGGCGCACGCCGCCAGCCGTTCGGTAACTGGAACATTGAGGAGCCAAAGGCGCGCCCTCGATCGCTCGAGTGTCGCCATTGGCGAATCTGCGAACCGATCTCAAGCTCCCGCTCACCGCTCTCCGGACCAGGTGGCGCCATGATCAGCAACCCTCCCTCGCAGTCGGCCTCCAGATACCACTCCTCGTTCAGCGACCCCAACTCCAACAACCGCTCGTCCGTCAACTCCCACTCCGGCGGCAGCTGCAACCGCAGCGGATACCCCGGCAGCTCGGCCGCCGACGCCGCTTCCGCCCCAGGCGCATCCGGCGTCTGAGTCTCAGTCACCACGTCGATCCCCCAATCGCGCGAACATTACACCGGCGACAACGCCCGCAACCGCCCCACGATCTCAGGTACCGCCCCAGCCAACCGCTCCACCTGCTCCAACGTATTGCTCTGACCCAGACTCAACCGCACCGCCGAGTGCGCCGTATCGGGATCCACCCCGATCGCCGTCAACACATGACTCGGCTCCGTGCTCCCCGTCGAACAAGCGCTCCCGCTCGACGCCGCAAACCCCTCCATATCCAGCTGCAACAAAATCGACTCCCCCTCCACGCCCGCAAAACACACATGCAAGTTATTCGGCAACCGCCGCTCCCAGTCCGCCGGACCATTCAGCCGCAGCGGACTCACCCGCTCCCGCAACTCCCGCCACAACGCATCCCGCAACTCCCGCACATGCGCCGTCCGCTCCGACCGCTCGGCTTCCGCGAGCTGCAGCGCCGTCGCCAGGCCCACCGCCTGCGCCACCGACTCCGTACCCGCGCGCCGCTCCTCCTCCTGACCCCCACCCAGCAAGATTGGCTCCAACGCCGTCCGCCGCCGCACATACAGCGCCCCAGACCCCTTCGGCCCGTAAATCTTGTGCGCCGTCAGCGACATCAGGTCCACCCCCAACACGTCCGGACGGATATCCACCGCACCCGCCGCCTGCACCGCGTCCGTATGCACCAGCGTCCGCCGATTCCGGGCCTTCACCGCCGCTGCAATCTCCGCAATCGGCTGCACCGTCCCAATCTCGTTGTTCGCCGTCATCACCGACACCAAAATCGTGTCATCCCGAACCGCCGCCGCCGCCTCTTCCGGATCCACAAACCCCTCCCCGTCCACCGGCAGCACCGTCAACTCAAACCCCTCCCGCTCCAACGCCTCCAGCGGATGCAGCACCGCATGATGCTCAATCGCCGACGTGATCAAATGCCGCCCCGCAAACCCACGCGCCAGCGCCACCCCCCGAATCGCCGCATTGTCCGACTCCGTCCCCCCGCTCGTCAGCACTACCTCACTCGGTGAACACCCCAACACCCCCGCAATCTCATCCCGAGCCCCGTCCAAAATCCCCCGAGCAACCTGAGCCTCCCGATAAATCCCCGAAGGATTCCCCCAACCCCGCTCCAAAACCGGCACCATCGCCTCCAACACCCGCCCATCAAGCGGAGTCGTCGCCGCATGGTCGAAATACGCCCGTTCCATACCCACAGCCTAACGCCTCCGCCATCCCTCCGCCCCCTTCCGTCATACCCGCGCCCAATATCCGTCATACCCGCGCCCCGTCGCGGGTATCTCGCCGCGAGCTCCCCCCTCGCCCCCTCTCTGCGGGGGGAGATGTCACGTAGAGCCTGCCCCCGCGCACGCGGGGGACAGGGGGGACTCCCCCTTGCCAAACCACCCCAACCCACGCGAACATATGAAGCATGACCACCCTCAACTTCACCAACCGAACCCTCTTCCACGGCGACAACCTACCCTTCCTCAAAGGCCTCAACTCCAACACCATCCACCTCATAGCCACCGACCCGCCCTTCAACAAAGGCCGCGACTTCCACGCCACCCCCGACAGTCTCGCCGCCGGCGCCAAGTTCGAAGACCGCTGGAGCTGGGACAAAGACGTCCATCAGGACTGGGTCGACGCCATCCAGGACGACTGGCCCGCGGTCTGGCAGGTGATCGAAGCCGCCCGCGCCGCCGCCGGCGAGGACATGGCCGCCTATCTCTGCTGGTTGGGCGTGCGGCTGTTGGAGATGCATCGGGTGCTGCGGGAGGACGGCAGCATCTATCTGCACATCGACCACACCGCGTCGGCCTACGTGAAAGCGCTGATGGACGCCATCTTCGAGCGCAAGAACTTCCGCAATGAGATCGCATGGTGCTACACCGGCCCGCAACGAGCGTTGCGGCATTTCCCGCGTAAGCACGACACGATCCTCTTCTACTCCTACCCAAGCGCGACGTTCAATAGAGACGCCGTTCGCGTGCCGTCGAAGTGGAATGAGCTAGGCGGCTTCAGTAGCCCGGAGGTTGAACGAAAGAACCGAGGCAAAGTGCCCGAAGATTGGTGGCATATGACCTTTGGTCCGAATACGCGCGAGCGTGTTGGTTATCCGACACAGAAACCGCTTGCTCTCTATGAGCGGATCATCAAAGCATCATCGAACGAGGGCGACATGGTCCTCGACCCATTCTGCGGTTGCGCGACCACACCGGTCGCTGCAGAGCGACTCGGCAGGCAGTGGATCGGTATGGACATCTGGGAGCAGGCGCACCAGACAGTCATTGACCGCTTGCAGAAGGAAAACCTTGCCGCCCCGGACGGCGACAGCGGAGGCCAGCTCATCACCTTCGGACAGATCGGCTACAGCACCGTCGCCCCCGTTCGCACCGACGACAAAGCTGTAGCCGCGCCGCCGCTCAAGCTCAAAGTGCAGATCGCCGAACCGCCCGGCCCCAAGATGACCCGTGCTGAAATGGTGGACTTCCTGATCCTCCAACACGGGATGATCTGCCGAGGCTGCGATCGCCAGTTCGACGATCCGCTCTACCTCGAACTTGACCATAACACGCCCCGCTCAGACGGCGGCCTGAACCACATCTCGAATCGGTTGCTACTGTGTGGACCATGCAATCGAATCAAGTCGAACCGCCTCACCCTGAGCGGTCTGCGGGTTGAGAACAAGAAGCGCAACCGAATGGCGACAGAGTAGCTGAGCGATGGAACCTCAAGATACACTCACGCAAATCGGTGCGATTGCTGGTATTGCCGCCGCAGTCTGGGTGGTTGTGCGAGATGTTGTTCCGCTAACATTCCGCTCCGTACGGCGAACTCGAGAATGGCTGAAGCAGAATCGGCTAAATCGGCAGACCGCCCGTGAGAGGAAAGCTAATGAATCCAGAAGAGCTGCGCAGGAGCTTCTTGCCCGGGAGCGAGCGAAGACAGAGGCAAAGTTGAGAGATGCACTTCGGAGTGCAGTCGTCCGCCTCCATGAGATGGAGAGCGGAAACGCATCCTACTATGCAACAGAGTGGAAGTCGCAGAAGTCGCTTTGCAAGGACGCCGTCTTTGGGATCGCGCAGTACATGGATTACCAGTTTTCTACCTCAGGTAGCAATTGGAACAACGTTGCTTGCACGAACTACGAGACTGACACGATCATATTTCATGTCGTGAAGTCACGCTGGCGCAAGCGCACACTACAACTCTATATTCTGGTACATCCTTCACCATCACTCACTAATGACCAGTATGGTTGGTCAGAATTGAATGGCGGATCAGCGACGGTGCTTTCCACACCGTTCACCACCGCGGACTTGACAAGACTCGGCTGGGAATTTCCTGATGAGTGGGAGGCCTGGGAGCCGAAGCGGATTCCTGGGCGCTCGCTACCTGAGTTCATGACGCTGGACGCGATAAATTATCGACGGGTGAGAGATTGGGATCCCAATAGCCCATTCGCAAGCCTCAAACTTCCTGATTGATCATGCCCTACGCCAGAGCGTCCAACTTCCCTACCAACCGCTCGACCTGATCGAGAAACCACTTGATGTGGTCACGTTCGTAAGGCACGTCATAGAAGTTGATCTGCGTCGTCTGCACACAGCCGAAGAGTAGGCTGAGTTCGCTGTCGCCGCTCTCCTGGATCAGCGTCCGCACCACCACCCACAATTCATGATGCCGATCGTGCGGCAACCCCCGCGTGTTCGCCGCCACTTTGAGCTCCGCAGCGACTGCCGCCCAACCCCGCTCCAACGCCTCCATCGGATCACCCTCGGCCAACAGCGCCCGCGCTTGCCGCAAATGCTCCGCGCTCAAATCCCGGTAATAAATGACCCGCGCAGTCGTCATATCACCCAGCCTACCCAAACCCCAAAATGATCCCCACCGCCAACGCGATCCCGGCCAGGATGATCCCCACTGCCTGATTGATGTGCCGCGCCTGTCGTGCTTCCATTTCTGCTCGGCGTTTCTCTATTTCGGCGATGGCCTGAAGGACTCTTCCGATCTCCAGTCCCATCCGATCCATGGTCGGGTATCCCGACAGCACGCCGTCCATCTGCTCTTCCAGCTCGCTCACCAGTTCCGCCGCCGGAGCCGCCTCCGCAAACTTGCCGCGCACCAGCACATCCAGCAGCCGCGCCGTATCGAAGATCGCCATCGCAGCCTCCTTAACCCACCCCTAGCATACCCGCGCCGCCAACCGCCCCAAACCTGCTAAGCTAGAACAAACGCACGCCCGCCCGAAAGCCGCCCAATGCAGACCCGCTCGCCAGGCCCCGAAATGCCCCGCACGCCCCCGTCCACGCCCGCACAGCCTCGACCAAATCCGAACGCAATCGAACGAATTCATCCAAAATCGTCCAAAATCGAACAGCCCAACCTGAACAAACCTGAACATGTTCAGTCTCTAGCCCCCGTTTTTCCCGGGACCGCCCCAAAGAAAAAACTGCCCGAACACCCAAATCACACACCTCAAATCTCACAAACCCCCGTAAAACACAGGCAATTCGCAAAACCGTCCCGCGCACGCCCCCTCAAAATTGCTGAACAGGACTAACCACGCGCTAACCATCCCTAACCGCCCGTCCCTCTGACGCCCCCGTTGCAAACCCGCTCCCGCCCGCCTGCTACAATGTTCCCGACCAGCCGCCGAAAGGACGCCGCCATGACCTTCCAACTCACCGAAATGCTCGATGTCTCCGACCTCGCCGCCGAGAAGGCCAAGACCCTCCTCGTCGACAAAGGCTTCGCCGAGGGCGCACTCCGCGTCTTCGTGGTCGGCGGCGGCTGCTCCGGCTACCAGTACGGCATGGCCCTCGCCCTCGACGCCGAGACCGGCGACGCCGTGATCGAGAAGAACGGCGTCCGCTTCCTCGTCGACGAAGAGTCCGCGCCCCTCATCGCCGGCTCCCGCGTCGACTACATCGACGACGTCATGAAGCAAGGCTTCAGCATCAGCAACCCCAACGCCTCCCACTCCTGCGCCTGCGGCTCCAGCTTCGACACCGCCAACCACTCCGGCGCCGCCCAGGCCCGCTCCTGCATCTAGCCGCTGGAACAACATGACCCGCATCAGCGCCCTGCTCGAGGCGGGTCCCACCCTCTCCTTCGAATTCTCCGCCCCCCGCGAACCCGACGCGGCCGCCCGCCTGCGCCGAACCCTCCAACGCCTCGCCCGCCATCAACCCCACTTTATGTCCGTCACCTACGGCGCCGGCGGCGCCACCCGCGGCCCCACCCGCGAGTGGGTCAACCACATCCGCAACGACCTCCGCGTCGAAGCCATGCCCCATCTCACCTGCGTTACTCACACCCGCAGCGAGATCGACCAAATCATCGACCAGTACCGAGCCGACGGCATCGACAACATCCTCGCCCTCCGCGGCGACCTCCCCCAACACGCGCTCGAAGCCGGCGAGCAACCCACCCAAGCTTTCGCCACCGCCGCCCAGCTCGCCCAATTCATCCGCCAACGCGCCCACTTCGACATCGCCGTCGCCGCCCACCCCGAAGGCCACCCCTTGGCCCCCTCCCGCCAAGCCGACCGCGAGCACCAGGCCGCCAAGCTCAGCCAAGCCGACTTCGCCATCACCCAATTCTTCTACCGCCCCGAATACTACGAACGCTTCCTCGAAGAACTGCAACAGCGAGGCGTCGCCACCCCGGTCATCCCCGGCCTCATGCCCCCCACCAGTGTGGCCAGCATCGAGCGCATGTCCAAACTCAACAACACCGAGTTCCCAACCGAACTCCGAGCCTGCCTCGAACGCGCCCAAACCCCCGCCGAGCGCCGCCAGATCGGCGTCGAAACCGCCTCCCAACTCGGCCAAGCCCTGCTCCAGGCCGGCGCCCCCGGCCTCCACATCTACACCATGAACTTTGCCCGCGCCGCCGCCCAAGTCGCCGCCAATCTGGGCTGGCCCGCCTCCTGAGCGAGCTCAGTCCAGACGCCGCCGCCTACACCCCGACCTCTCGCCGCAGACCGACCAGAATCTCCAAATCCCTCTGATGCGCCTCCCGCGCGATCAACTCCACGCTCAGCTCGCCCCGAAACCGGTGCGAGGCCTGCCGCTCCCATTCCCACTCCGAGATCATCCCCAGTACCCCGCAAACCTGCTCGCGCAGATGCCCGAACTCCCGCAGCTGCTCATACACGTCCGGCGTCCCGCTCTGCTCTAGCCACTCAAAGTCGTGCAGCGGCAGCGCCTCAGTCTCCTGGAACAGCAGGTGCGCCAGCTGCCAGGCCGCGATCGTCTCCCCCCGCCAGGCCCGCTCCACTCCCTCCACAGCCGTCGCCGAGCCCGACCGCAACCCCGACATCAACAGCTCACGCAACTCCCCCGACGCCTCATACAGCGCCTTCACCACCCAACGACGGCCGCTGCGCCCATCTCCCATGCGCGACATTCTGCCACACGCTCACTTGATGGGCTGGCGCGCCTATGCCGCCGGCAACGCCGCCTAACCGCCCCGAGCGATCAACGCGCCCAAGAGTCCGCCGAACACCGCCGTCTGCGCGAAGAACAGCGCAAACAGCAGATTTACCTTGCCCTCCAGCGCCTGCATCCTGGTCTCCAGCGCTTGCTGACCAGCCCGGAGCTCCGCCAGTCCCAACTCCAGTTGCTCCCGCGTCACCAAGTGCTTGAACAGTACTTGCAGCAGACCTTCGGCTGCCGCGCTGTCGATGCCGGCGATCGCAGCCAGCTCGTCGCGGATCTCAAACTGAGTCGGCGATTCCGTAGTCATGGCGAGCGTCCCTCCGTGCAGCCCCAGGATAACAAGCCAATCCACCCGATCTCGCCTGCTCCGGTACGATAGACCGGTACGTCTGTCGCGGGAGAGATTCGATGCTCACCGAGTTCTGGGAATCCGACGACTTCAGCGAGCGCAAGCAAGCGCTGCTCGACACGCTCGACACGGATTACCCCTGGTCCAAAGGCGATGTCTTGCGCTTCCGCCGCGGCGGCCGCGACGACCGCTACCGCGTCCTCCACGTCCAGGTCGAAATCGGCGACGAGGGCCTGCGCCGCGAGGTGCTCCTGCTCAAGCTCGGCCGCTGAACTCCGATCCGCCTGCGATGACCGAATCCGGCGCGCTCCCCTACTCGATCTTCCTGATCCTGCTCCAACTCGGCGCGGGCGGCGCGTTGGTCATGCACGCCGTCCACTTGCGCCGCCAGTCCACTCCCGGATTCGTGCGCGCCACCACGATCATGCTCCCGGTCGTCTTCGGCCTGGCGCTCTGGACAGCGCTCTCGCTCGATGGCGACGTCGTCCAGGGATTCGCCATCAACGCCGACGCTCGCACGCCGCTGATAGCGCTCGTCGCGATCCTCACCGGCGCCTCCATCCTCCACAATGTGGCGCTCTACACCGGACGCGACCGTCAGGCCGTGCAGCTCGGCTGGATCATCAGCGGCGTCGCGCTGGCTGGTCTCGCTCTCACCGCCGTCACGCTTGCCGGAGCGCCAACCTGGCTGCTGGCCCTGACCTTGCTCACCGGCGCGCTGGCGCTCGGGCTCTCCGCCGTCGGACTCGCGCTCGGGCACTGGTACTTGGTCACCCCGCGCCTGCCCGCGCGCCCCCTGGTCGAGCTGACGACCGCATTCCTGATCGTCGTCGCGCTCCAGGCCGCGTTCTTCGCAGTCGCGCTCGTCGTCTCAGTCGAGACCCCGCTCGGCGGACGCGATTTGGCCCTTACCTCCGACCCGACCTTCTGGCTGCGCATCGTGATCGGCTTCGGCCTCACCCTCATCTTCGGCTGGATGGCCTGGTCAACCGCCCGCATCCGCTCCATGATGGCCGCCACCGGCCTCCTCTATCTCACCACCGCCGCCGTCCTCGCCGCCCAAATCGCCGCCGCCGCCCTGATGTTCGACTCCGGCCGCCCCCTCTAGAAAGTGCTATCCGAGTTCCGACAACACTGTCACACCCACCGAAAACCTCCGTCATACCCGCGCTTGCCGCGGGTATCTCGTCGTGACCAGCACCCAACGCCCCATTCCAGAACCCCTCTGTCAACACCAACACACCACACTCATCTCAATACCAGCTAATCTAATCGGAACAACAGTACATCAACGCGATAGAGATCCCATGCACCTTCCGCCCAAACGCTGCCGCTGAAATCGAGGCGAAATTCGAACCGCTCGCCTCAGAACTGGACAGC
The DNA here is from genome assembly GCA_963555985.3 of Dehalococcoidia bacterium. Classification (GTDB taxonomy): domain Bacteria; phylum Chloroflexota; class Dehalococcoidia; order Bin125; family Bin125. The sequence continues at coordinate 1,850,252 of OY820591.1, read as the reverse complement.
CCAACTGACCAAGACCATCCAAAATCATCCACAATTGACCACCTCGAAGAGACAATTCCCCAGCCAGGACAGGAGATCGACAATTCAGAACAAAAGCAGGGGGACGTGGTAACTATCCACCCCGGCCAACCTACTCCACCACGTCCTGCTGGCTCACGTCCAACTGCAACCCCGGCGGCAGTTCGGGCGTGTCAACCACATGAGTGCGCCAGGCCGGACGCGCCCGATCAAGCAACTCCGCCACCAACTCCACCGCCTCCCCGCTCCGCACGCCCCACCAGGTCAGCACCTGCCCGTCGCAGAGGTACACATGACCCTCCCGCGCCGCCGTCAGCTCTTGCAGCGACGACAGCTCCTGCGCGTGACGCTCCCGAAATCGGTACGGCTCGCTTGGCAGCAGCACGACTTCGGGGTCGGCGGCGATCAGCTCCCGCAACCCCACACGCGGGTAGCGGCCGTCCGCGCCAAGCTCCTCGAACACGTTGATCCCGCCGCAGACACGCAACAGGTCCCCGATATACGTCTGCCCCCCGGCAGCCATGTAGGGATTGCGCCAGATCAGGCAGGCCGCGCGAACGCGCGGGCGCAAACGCTCAAGGTGCCGCTGCTCCTCCAGCGCCTGCTCCAGCGATTGCGACAGCTTCAGCGAGACGCCGCCCAACAGCTTCGCCACCCGCTCAACCTCCTCGGCGCTCTCTGCAACCGTTCGTACCTCACCCACATAGACCGTCAACCCGGCTTTGCGCAGGGCCGCCACATCCTCTTCGCGGTTCTCCTCGCGGTTGGCCAGCACCAGCTGCGGCTCAAGCCGTACGATCTGTTCGGTGTCCGGGTTCTTCGTCCCGCCGATCTTGCGGATCGGCGCGACTTCCTCAGCCGGCTCGACGCAAAACCGCGTCACGCCAACCAGACGCGAACCCAATCGCAGCGCGCAGACCATCTCCGTGAACGAGGGCACCAGCGAGACCACCGTTCGCGCCGGTTGCTCCAAGCGAACCTCGGTCCCGGTCGCATCGACAAGCGTGGTCGCCATGCCCACACGCTACCAGCGCGCTGGTACGATCCCCCTAGCTACCCGCTCCGATCCTGGAAAGCCGGCTCCGCGTGACCCTCGCTCCCATTCAAGGCGCCGACGTTACCTTCTCCGATGTCACCGTGGGCTATCCCTCGCAGCCCGTCTTTGAACATCTCGATCTCCACATCCCACCGGGCTCATTCACCGGCGTCGTGGGCGGCAACGGCTCAGGCAAAAGCACGCTGCTCAAGACCATTGCCGGTCTCCTCCACCCCACCACCGGCAGCGTCGCCATCGACGGACTCTCGCCCAGCCGCGCGCGCCCCTTCCTGGGCTACATGCCCCAAGCCTCCGATGTGGACTGGAACTTCCCCGTCACCGTTCGGGAGGTGGTGGAGATGGGCCGCTACCGCTTTCGCTGGACCCAGCGCATCTTTCGCGGCAGCCGCTTGCGCGAAGATCGCGTCGCCGTTGACCGCGCGTTAGCGATGATGAACGTGCAGGATTTGCAACAGCGTCAGATCCACGAACTCTCCGGCGGACAGCGCAAGCGCGTCCTGATCGCGCGCGCGCTCGCGCGCCAACCGCGCATCCTCCTGCTCGACGAACCCGCTGCCGCGCTCGATGCGGTCTCCGACAGCCAACTCTTCGATGTCCTCTGCGACCTCACCGAGTTCGGCGTCTCGGTCATCGTCTGCACCCATGACTTGGAGTCGGTCGTCGAGCACTACGGCCAGGTCATCTGCGTCAACTGCAACCGCGACGACGGTTCCATCGTGGCTCAGGGCGATCCCGCTGAGGTGCTCACCGAGAGCGTGCTGCGCCAGACCTTCGGGCGGGAGCTGGCCATCCTCAGCGATCAGTCCCCGATCGCGAACGAGCGGCACTCGACCCGGCTGGGTGAGAATCTCCAACTCCTGCACGACCACGACCAGCAGGCGCACCAAGATCACGGTCACGACGAGCACACATAACGTGACTCACTCGCCTCGGCGCACGAGGATGAACGCGGATGATCGGATTCCCGCTGAGACCATCACTCAACCGTTGCCGCCGGTTCCCTCAAGCACCCAGATCAATCGCCGCAGCAACATTGAAAAGTGGCCCTCGGCGGCAGCGGCGTGAAGTTCCCCAAGCCAGTCGTCGAAGCGCCGCGCCCGCACACGCGCCGCCTCGATCACCAACCAACGCCGCATCGTGCCCAACATGTCCCAGGCCAGCGCTCCCGGCTGGAGGCGCTCGCCGCGAAGCGTGACGCTGCCCCGCCGCCGCACCGACAACCCGGCCTCGGCTGCGCTGGCTGCGAGCGCTCCGGACAGTCCCAGCGGCGCCCCGGACGTGTACATCCGCGTCAGCTCCCGCCCCGTCTCAGCCTCCTCGCACTCGAACCAGAGCCCGTCCCAGTCGGTCTGCACGACCACGATTGGCCCGGCCGTCACCCGTCCCGCTTCGGCCAGAGCAGCGCTGGGGTGCCGCAGCCACTCGAACACGTCCACCATCAGCGCCGCGCCGAATACGCCGTCCGCAAACGGCAGACGCGCCGCGTCGCCCCGCACCACTTCCCAGCCGCTCGGGCCCAGCCAACGCTCGCTGGGTGCTCGATCCAGGGCGACGCCATGCAACCCGGTCCCGCGCGCGACCGCACCCAGCGTCGAGCCGTCGCCCGCTCCCACAGCCAGTGCAAGCCCGCTGCGTCGCGGCGATCTGCCGTCCAGCAAGAGGTCATAGATCGCGTCGTAGTGACTGCGCAGCTCCGCATGGATCAGCGGCGCTCCGGGCGAGCGCGCATCAACCGGCGGCGCCAGCGAGCGATGGTGCGGCACCTAAGCCCACTCCGAGACGACAATCGGCTGACGCCCCGCGAAGCCATCCGCAAGCTCATGCCACCACATCACCGTCCGTTCGCCGGGCTGCCAGCAGAGATACACATCCCGGCCCTCCCGCACCGCTACCCAATCGACCAAGCCCCGGCGCACATCCTTCACTTCCACCCCCTGCTCCTGGATGTGCTCCACCAGCATCCGCACTTGCCCTTCGAGCTTCGTGATCTCACCGCGAATCGCCTGGTCGTCGGCGACAGCCGGCAATCCGTCCGTCGACGTCCCCCGACTCATTGAAGCGACAATCGCGTTCAACTCATCCAGCCGCCGCATCCGCTTGCGCATCACCGTCACCACTGCCGCAATCGCGGGCAGCGAGCGCCGGGCCTGAGCCAACGTGAACCTGCGCGGAGGCATAGGCGAAAGTCTAGCCCGCCAAGCGCCAACCTAACTCCCCGGCCCCGACGGCGCGTGCGGCAGGAACCACCACTGACTCCGGCCCTGCCCGCGACTCACGAACAGGGCGCGCACCACGCTCTCCTCCTCCGGGTCGCAGAGGATCACCGCCAGGTCGTTCGCTTCCAGCATCACGTTTCCGCGCGGGATCACGACCTCGCCCCGTCGGTGAATCGCCGTGACCACAGCAGCTTCCGGCAGCGCAAGGCCCGCGACGGTCGAACCGGTGGCCGCCGATCCCGCCTCCACGCGCAGCTCGAGCTCGACCGCGCCGGCCAGACGCCGCACCGGCGTCGGCGCTGTCTGCGTTCCGCTCCGGTCTGTGGGTTGAGCCAATTCGCGCAGCACATCGCGCTGCGTCAACATCCCCAGCAGCCGCGTCTCGTCCCCGCGATCAACGACCGGCAACTGACGCACATCATGCTCAACCAGCAGAGACAGCGCGTGTTGCAGGTTGTCGTCGGGATGCACGGAGACTGGAGCCACAACCGCGAGGTCGCGAGCGAGCCGATCCAACTCACCCCGTTCCACCGCCGACGCGACATCCGTGGCGCTGACCAGTCCGAGGAATCGATTGTGTTGGTCGGCTACCGCTACCACGTTCCCGCGCGACTGGCTCATCGCATTGGCGAGGTCGCGGATCGACGCAGTTCGTGCGACAATTGGAGTATCGGTGCGCATCGTAGTCGCGACGATCACGTTCTCGAGCGCGCTCTGCTCTCGCTCTTCGCTCACGTTGAGTCCAGCCCGCCGCAGCCGCACGTTGTAGATCGTGTCACGTGTGAGCAGTTGCGCGAGCGCCGTCGCCAGCGCCACCGCAGTCATCAGGGGTAAGATCAGCGCGTATCCGCTCAACTCGAAGACGATGAACAACGAAGTCATCGGCGCGCGCGCAGCGGCGGCGAAGACCGCCGCCATGCCGACTACGACATAAGACCCAATCGAGGTCACCATCTCCGGGAGCGCCGACTCGAATCCCGCCCCCATCAGCGCCCCCAGCGTCGCACCGACGAACAGCAAAGGCGCGAACGCTCCGCCGGACGCTCCCGATCCAATCGTCAGCGATGCGGCGATCAGTTTGAGCACCATCAACACGGCAAGAGTCGATACAGCGAGGTCGCCCTGCGTAAAGGAGCGAATCTGATCGAGGCCCGATCCGAGGATCCCGCCTTCGATCAACGCCAGCGCACCGACGAGCAGCAGCCCGATGATCGGGCGTGCAGTGGGCGAGAGACCGACGAAATCAAACACGTCTTCGGTGAAAAACCGGGTCCGCACAAACAAGATGCCAGCGATCGCCGCGCTTACACCCACGATGGCGTGCAGGAACAGCTCCAGCCCCGTCTCCGGTTCAAAGTCGGGCAGTTGCAACCCCGGATTCTCACCGTAGAACGCAATCGCAACCAGGTTCGCCACGACCGCGCTGACCACGACGATCGTGAAGTTGCGCACGTTGAATCGGCGCAGCACGACCTCAAGCGCGAAGAACGTTCCGGCAATGGGCGTATGGAACGTCGCAGCAATCCCGCCGGCCGCTGCCGCTGCGACCATCAACACCAGCATGTCGGACGGTTGGCGGGTGATACGGCCAATCGTGGAGGCAAGCGAGGCGGCGATGAGCACGATCGGACCCTCGCGTCCGGCTGCGCCGCCGCCGCCGAGCGTGAAGCCCGTCGCCAGCAGCTTGATCGGCGCCACAATCGGGCGCACGAAGCCGCCCGCTGTTTCCACCGCCACCATCACGTAGGGCACGCCTGCGCCGCGAGACTCGGCCGACAAGCGGCCAACCATGAGCGCAACCGGGATGGCCGCGATCGCGGGCACGAGCATCAGCGTCCAACCGCCGGCTAGGTTGTCGAGCGACGCCGCCAGTTCGTCGAAGAGTTGGGTCAGTCCGTCAACGAGCGCCTGGAGCGCGACCGCGCCGAGTCCTGCCGCCAATCCCACCGCGACTGCGAGCAGCAGCGGAGCCAAATTGCGCGGAACCCGCACCCGCCCTACGAGCGGCAGCCGCCAGAGCAGCCGTACCGGCCTCGTCCCAAACCTCCGCGCCGGACGCAACACCAGCGACATCACGCCGCCTCAACGATTAGCCGGTTTTCCCGCTCTAACCGCTCACGCTATGCGCGTCGCCGACAGCGGGCAATGCCGCCAACCGCCCCGCGAGCGTGACGCCTACTCCCCCGCCTCCACCCGCAACGCCTCGCGCAGCTCACCGTCCTCGGTCACGAAGGTGAACAGGTATCGCGCCGGCTCGACTTCATCGGTAGCGAGACCCTCCACTACGATGTCAGCCGCCCCGTCGCCCGAACGATCCTCCAGCGCCACCCCGCTCACATCGGCGACCACAGCGTCCGGACCCGTGTACACGCGGTAGCCGTCGCCCTCTGACTTGAGCACGTAGAAGCTGCTCACGCAGCCGGTCTCATTGCAAGTGATCTCGCGAAATGAAATGTCGCGAATGCCGTCGCCTGTCATATCGGCGTCGCCCAACTGCACGAGCCCCTGAACTTCGCGGCCGTAAGCCAGGGCGTGGTCGTATGCGATTCGGTATCGGTCCGCGCGGCCGGGAACCGGGTCGTAGACGACGAGGTTGCTGTACGGAACCGCAGCGCCGAACGAGTTCGGATTGGTGTAGACGATGGCCAGCGAGAAGATCCCATCCGCGTCCGTATCGATCAGGTAGAGACGGTCGTGCCCGGCGGCTAAGGCCGGCATCGGCCAGGCTTTGAAGAGTTCGATGATCACATCGATCGCGGTCTCGCCGTGCAGCCAGGGCAGCGCCGCCGCGCCATACTGGAGGAAGTTCGAGGGTGGGTTGGGGATCGCCTCAAGAGTCTCGTCAATACCGGGTTGAGGGAACTGCTGAGCCGAGGTGACGGTCGGCGTCGCTACGGGGACCGCCACATTCGGTAGTTCGACCGCCGGCGTCTGAACGGACTCCTGCGCGTCCTCGTCGTCGGTAGGAGAATCAGCGGCGTCCTCGGAGTCCTCGTCGGTATCACGCGCGGCAGCGATAGTGGCTTCCTCCTCATCGTCACGCGGAATCAGCAGCACCTGCCCGACCTGCAACACATCGGGATTCTGAATCCCGTTCAGGGTGATCAGATCGTCAAGCCGGACGCCAAGCTGATTCGCAATGCCAGCGAGCGTGTCGCCTGCCTGCACCACATATGTATCTGGATCTCCTTCAACGGTTTCTGCTTCGGCTTGAGCCGGCTCAGCCGTCTGCTCCTGCTCTTGTTCGCTCGGCGCAGTGGTGACGGCGACCGCTTCGGCGGGCTGCGCCTCTTGTTCCTCAGCGGCTTGAGCCGCCACAGCCGATTCCTCGGCTTGCTCGGTTGCGGTCTGTGAGGCGGACGCCGGTGGATCGACCACCTGCGGTTCGGGCTCGTCGTCTCCCCCGAACAGCCCACAGCCGCCGGAGATCAGCGCGACTGCGGCCAGCGCGGTGGCCAGCACAAGGAAACGACGCCATCGATGTAAGAACATGAAATCCCACAATGCCGCGCCCGCCGCCAGTCTCCACTCTAACCGGATCGCAGATCGAACGCCTAGTACCGCTCACTGATTGCTTACAGGCGCGCAAGCTGCTGTCCCAGCCAAGCTGCGCTCAACCCGCCCGCGCCGCTGGCCAGCAGATTCGCCAGCGCCCAGCCCCAACGCCCCTCGTCAATCAGGCTGAGGCTATCGAAGGACAGCGTTGAGAACGTCGTGTACCCGCCGAGCAAGCCCACCGTGAGACCAATCCGAACCGCCGCCGAGACTTCGAACCGCTCTGCAAGCAGCGTTGCCAAGATGCCGAGCGCGAACGCGCCGCTGAGGTTGACCAGCAAGATGTCCCAGGGCAGCTCCGAAGGACGCCCGATCCAGACCGCGATCAGGTAGCGCAGCAACGCTCCGGCCGCGCCGCCGATCGCCACCGCCGCCAGCGTGCCCGCAGCCATTCAGCGCCCCGTTGAGCCGAATCCGCCGGAACCGCGTTCCGTCTCCTCCAGCTCCTCCACTTCCACGACCTCAGCCAGCGTCACCGGAGCGACGACCAACTGCGCAATTCGATCTCCTTGCGTCACACGGTAACCCCGCCCCGACGCGCCCCGCACCGACATGGTGACCAGCAATTCGCCCCGATAGTCGGCGTCTACTGTTCCCCAGGCGACTTCGACGCCGCGCCGCGAGAGTCCCGAACGCGGCCGCACTTGCAACTCGCAGCCGCGCGGCGCCACTGCGGCGATTCCGGTCGGCACCAGTTGGGGTTGAGAGCCGAGCATGAGCGAGCCCCCGCTCTCGCTCAGCTCGGCGAACAGATCGAGGCCCGAGCTCAGCGCGGAGCCGCGTCGCGGGAGCGCCGCCGCCGGACGCAACCGTTTCACGCGCAATTCCTCCGCGCCGGGCGCAGACCTCAGCCAACGGAACGGCGGGAACAGATCCGACGACTCAGACGAAGATGTGCGGGCCAACGCCGCCGCATCCAAGCCCGCCGAGCGGCGCAGCAACACCGCCGCATCCGCCACCATCGCCGACACATCCACTCCCAGATACGAGGGCGCATACGGCGCCAGACGCTCAATGCCCGACGAGAGCTTGATCCGTACCCCGCGAGGTCGATGTGTCCCTGTCCAGTGGTGCAATCCCGCCGCTAGCAAGATCAACCCTTGATAGAACGAGCGCAACGGACGCCGCTCCCGCTGCCAGACCTCTTCCCAAACCTCGTGCGCATCAAAGAACTCGCGCCGATCCCACTCCGCCGCGCCGAGCGCCAGCGTCGCGCGATCGTCCGCCCCGACCGTCGGCTCCAACGCCAGTTGCTCCTCCCGGCTGGGAACCTCGCGCACCCGCGCCATCGTCGCTCCTCCCACACCTCGCAGTGACCGTTCTGCATTCGGTCGCCGCTTGCCCCGCCGCTCGCACTATCCGACACTGAGACGCATGGCGGACGACCCCTCAGTTAATCCCGTAAACCCTCTGCCAACTGCTGCTGCCGCGGATCTGCTCAACGCTCTCGACGAGAACTTCAGTGAACTCCGGCAACAGCTGGATCGCCTGCTCGACGACCAGCTCGACGCGCGTCTTGCCTCCTCCGAATGGTCTGTCAGAGAGATCCTCCTCCATCTGATCCACTCCGAGCGTTGGGTGCAGCCGCAGCTCTTGCTGCTGCGGCGATCCGTCGCGCCGCAACTGCCGATACCCCAAGTTGGCGGCGTAACGCTTCCCGATACGGAGGCGAACGCTTCACTGGCTGAGCTTCGCTGGGGTATCACAGCAGTGCGCGAAGACACCCTGCGGCTGTTGGATCGCCTTTCCCACGATCAGCTTCGCGAGCCGGCCAACATCGAGCTTGACGGCGACATCGTCGACACCTCAATCCGCACCCTCGCCTTCACCGCCGCCGATCACCAGCTGTTCCACGTCCGTCAAATCCAACGCACGCTCGGTCTCCCGCCCTAGTCGCCCTTTCGGCTCGGCCCATAGCGGACAGATTCAAGTCAAGGCTGCGGATCGTGTCCAACCAATCAAGCGGCGAGCCGCAGGGCTCCGTGCAGTTCGATCCGACGCAGGAACCAGAGGAATGCGAGCAAATTCGCGGTAAAGAGCGCGACCAGCGCTCCGAAGAGCACGCCGACGCCCGGCCAATCGACGATGAACCGTAGCGGCGGCACGACATCGCGTCCGTCGGGTGTGAGCGCGAAGAAGTCGAGCAGCACGCCGCCGCCGAGCGCGCCCACCGCGAGCCCGGCGCCCAAGCCAATCACAATCACTGCGACCTGCTCCAATGCGATCAGGCCCAAAATCTGACGCACGCTCATGCCTACGCTCTGGCAGACGGCAAATTCCACCCGCCGCGCCTGCGCAGTCACCGCCGTCAACACCATCAGCCCGAACGCCGCCGCCACTGCGACCGCCGCAAGCGCTCCGACGAACACACCGTTCCACGCGGCAACGATCAGCGGGTCGGCGGAGAGATCCGCTCGCGCCGACTCGATCGTGATCACCTCGTTCGCGTCCAGCGGCACTTCTGCGAGCGCCAACAACTCCGACCACTCGGCCAAGGGCGCGCTGACCCAGAGTTCGTCCAGCACCGCCAGTGCCGTCCCCGCAGTCGCGCTTGAGTACAGCGCGTCGAACAGCGCCGCTCGATCCATCAACACCAGCGGCGGGTCTCGTTGCGGATCGTAGGCGGGAAAGACATCGAACGTGCCGGCCACGATGAACGTCATCGGCATCGGGCCGACTCGGAGGCGCACCTTATCGCCGACGGCCAGCCGTCCCTGCTCGGCTGCCTCCTTCGAGAACAGCGCCGGCAGCGGCGAATACTCCGAGCGATAGCGCAGCCCGCGCAGCGAGGCCGCCTCGCCCGTCCAGCTAAACCTGACCCCCGGTTCAGATTCCAACACCTGCAACGAGTCGACCGGCTCAATGCCCACTTCGAGCGGAATCGGCTCCCATTTGCCTGAGTCGAACTGTGCAAGGAGAACGGTCTCGCCGCCGAACCGATAGGTCAGATCGCGCAGTTCAACCGAGCTCGATCGTCGGGCCAGAGCAATGTCAAGAGACATTAAGGTGAGCGGGGCGAAGGCGCGTTCCGCGACTCCAGGCCGCCAGCGAGTGCCGGCGCGCACCGGTCGCGCGCCCTCCGGAGCAAGCAGCACCGCCGGTCGGTCGGTCAGTTGGATCGTCGCCTCTCGCCACTCTGTATCAGCCTCGATCTGCACATCGGCCTCCTCCAGTGTGTACCACCAGTAACGCCCATTCGCGTCAAGCACTTTCACGCCCAGCGCATAGGGTGCGGCCGTCGCGCCGAGCTTGTAGCGAAGCGTCAGATAGCCGCCGAGCTCGGGAATTTCGGCGCGATCGACGGACGATGCCGGGGGGGCAATGCTCGCCAACAGCTCCGGATCTACTGCCCAATCCGCAGCTCGCTCCGCCAGTTGACCCGCGACCGCGGCCGCATCCAGCGCAGCGACGCCGAGCCGTCCTGATTCCTCGTCTCCGTCGAATGCGCCTGCAAGCCGTTTCACTTGCGCGGTTGACTGCCCGGTCAGTGTTTCGATTTCCTCGTATGCGACCAATTCCGAGACTGGCTCCAGGAGCCGCACCGACGCGCCTGCCTGATGGAGCGAGCGTGCCTCATACGAGGCGTCAAGAGTCGAGCGGAAGGACGCGGCGAAGACGGCGAGCGCGCCCGCGATGGTCAGTAACAGGACCGTGCGCGCGTAGTGCGTCGGCGTGCGGCCCAGATACCAGGCGCCCAGCAGCAGCGTGAGCCAGCGCAGCGGCGCCGCTAGTCGCGCCAGCGCCCGCATCGCTGTCGGAAACAGCCGCAACACCGCCAGTCCCACCACGAACAAGAGCACCGTCGGCGTGGCGACGGCGAGCCAGTCGAGCCGCGTCTCCCCCACGAGCGGCGAGTCAATCGGCTCGCCCGACCACTGCAACTCGAAGATCAGCAGCGCCCCGAGCGCCGCGATCGCGGCGTCTATCAACGCTCGCTGACCCCACGACACCGGCGGGCGTCCGCGCGCCCGCCGCGTTGTCACGATCGTCTCACGGGTCGCGCGGTACATCGGCACCGCCTGCGCGATCAACGCCAGCGCGCCCGCGCCTAACGCGAGGTACCACGCCTCCAGCGGCAGCGCCGCCGGTAGGAACGGTCCCAAACCCGCCTCAGCCAGCGCCGCGTCGAACGGAGGCACCAAACCGAGCAGCGACACCAACCCCAGTCCGATCAACGGTCCGAACGCCACTGCCGGGGCTGTTAAGACTGCTGCTTCCACGATATGCAGCAGTGCGACATCGCTGCGTCGTGCGCCGCGCGACCGCAGCCAGGCTGTGTCTTCGGTGCGCTGCTCGGCCAGCATCGCGGCCGCGACGACCGCGTAGACGAGCACTGCTCCAACGAGCTGGAGCACGACCATCAACAACGTGCCTTGAGCAAACGTGAAGCGCGCGCGGAAGCCCGTGAGCGCATTGACCAACTGGGTCTCCTGGTTTAGTCCCTCCAGAGCCTGCGCCAGACGAGTCTGCATCAGCTCCAGTGCCGCCGCTGCCTCCGAGGCGGCAGACGCCGAGAGTCCCTCGAGGTCAACGCGCCAGCGCTGGAGCAACGTCAGCCGCAAGGTTGGCGACTGAGCGGAGAGCACGCCGAGCATGTCTTCGCGGTGCGCCCAGAGCCGGAGTTCCGTGTCACGCGCCGCGATTGGCCAGAACGACACGTCCTCGGTCGACCAACGCCGCTCGTCGCTGCCGGGCTGCACGATTCCGACGATCCGAATTCGGCTTTCGTGCTGGTTGCCTAGCCAGAACGGTTGCGCCCAGCGTTCGTCGCCTACCGCCAGCCCGAATCGCTCCGCCTGCGCCTGCTCGATCGCCACTTCGATCGTGCCTCCGGCAGCGCCCGCCAGCGGCATCGACCCTTCGCGCAACTCAGACTGCTCCGTCAGATCGGTCTGCCAGACAAACGTGCCGTGCGCCGCGCCGTCCGCCCCGAACTCTTCGGCGTCCGTGCGCAGCACGTAGCCGCCGGTTCGGCCCGCACCCATCCGACCGACCAGCAGCTCTCCCGCGGCCGTTTCGACCTCAGCCGCGATCAGCTCCTCCACGTCCGCAACCGACTCGGCGTCGGCGGTCACGCCCGACTGAATGAAGCGCAGGTCGAGCTCGCTGGCTTCCACCGAAGCGAGCGCTTGCCGCAAGCCGAGGTCGCGGACGGCTTCGATGAAGATCGGCGCGGCGCTGGCCAGACCGACGGCCAGCACGGCTCCCGCCAGCAACACGGCCGACATCCGCGGCGCAGACCAGATGCGGCGCAACGCGAGCCGCGCGAGTTCCGGCCAAAGATCGCCGCCCATCACTCACTCCCCTCGCGCAATAGCATCGCCGCATCCCGTCCCGATGCCCAACGCGAAACCAGCGCCGTCCCCAAAAGTCCGCAAATCACGATCACCGCTACCCCAAGACCTGCGACCAGCCAATCTACCGACAACACAGTCGGCGGGGCCGCCGCCACACCTTCCACCGTCACATTGAGGAACGCCAATAGCGCTCCGGTCACCGCCCAACCGAGACCCAGACCCACTCCAACTCCAGCGATCAGCACAAGTCCCACCTCAACCGCCGCCTGTAAGGCAAGCTCGCTCCGAGCCATGCCGATCGTGCGCAGCAGCGCGAATTCACGCGCTCGTTCCGTCGCCGCCGAAGCCAACGTCAATACGAGCGCCGCCGTGCCCACGATCAACAATCCCAGAAATCCCACCAGAAACAGCGCCGAAACCCCTCCGGAACGAAATGGATCCTCTTGCGCCGCGGTCGTCAGCCCCACGGCGTCGAACACCGCGCTCGACAGGTACACCTCATCCAGCAAATTCCTCACCGCGATCCGCCCCCCATCCGACGACACGCCCGCCCAGACCTCGGTGATCGGCAATACCGCCTGCTGCGATGAGACCAGAGACGCCGCCCGCAGCGCCAGCAGGTCCGCAATCACGAATCCACCTTGGGCCGGATTCAGCGTCGGAAAGTAATCGACGACAGCGGTAATCCGCACCGGCGCCGAAAAGTTCGCCAGCGCAATTGGAATCACGTCGCCTAGGGCAAGCCCAGAAGCCTCGAACGAGGCCCGATCCATGGCAGCCGATACCGGCACATTCGGCGAGGCCCGCACGATCAAGCGCTCATCATTCGCAGCGAGCGAGGCCCAGTGGTAGGCGAGCGCGCTCTCGCCTTCTCGAGCCCCTTCGGATCCAAACTCCACTCGATCCGCACCGGCCCCGCCGGACGCCGTGAACCAGGGAGCATCAGCCTCGAAACCTTCCACCAACACTGAATCATCTTCGCGCTGGGCGCGCAGGTCGTCGATCCACATCACCCCGGTCGGCGCGCGCACCACTCGCGCTTGCGGTCGCGCGATCAAGGCGGCGAGCCGCAGCGGACCACTCAGCGTCCGCACCGACGCGCGCAACTCCTGCCATTCGCCGCTCAAGGTGCTGCCGGTTGAGTAGGCAAGCCGCCGCTCATGCGCCTGTCCGTAACGGTCGAGCACGCGCACGTGGAGTTCGAGGTTCGAGTTGCCAGGATCCGTGCGTGCCCAAAGCGACAGTCCTACCGTACCTTCGGGCAGTTCCACACCAGGGCGTCCGGGCTCGCGCGCAATCGCGCTGAGTAGCTGATCGGGCGGCAGACCCAACAGCTCCTCACGCAGCTCCACGATTTCGCCCAAGCGATCGGTCTGAACACCCAGCAGAATCACACGGCTGCCGGCCTTGTCGCCGCCGATCGAGCCGATCCCTCGAAACGCCGCCGCAGACCCTGAGACATCCGCTCGCGAATCCAGCGGCTCGGTCACACGCCCGGCGGTCGAATTGCCGAGGTTGCTGCCAATCGACACGCCCCGTAGGTCCGCACCCACGCTGTAGCGCACCCGCTCCGTCTCCATCTCACGGATGGTCGATGCATACGTCGCCGAGATCAGTCCCACCGCGGTCACGAACGCAACGAGCGCGGTCAGCAACATCGCGCCGCCCGGATTCCGCGCGGTGGTCTGCACTCCCAACAACAGCCAGGATGGCGTGCCCATCCGTGCCAGGATCGTTCCCATCGCGCCCCACAGCCGCGGTCCAATCCGCATCAACGCCAGCGCCGCTCCGAGCAGGAGCAAGCCCGGACTGAGCATCAACACGGGATTGATCCCCCCCGTCTCGAACGCTGCCAGCGCCCCGCCCGAGGCCTCACTCTCGAACTGCAGGAAGAGCACGCCCGCAAGCACCAACAGCGCGACATCGAGCCACGCGCGCTGGATCAGCGACTGCCGAACCGGTCTCCCGCCGAGCATGCCGCGACGATCCACTCTGGATCCGCGCCGCGCCTCGAACCAGGCCGGAGCGGTGAAGGCAGCCCAGGCCAACAGCGCACCGCCGACCGCAAGCAGCCAGGCCTCCCAGGTCAGGCGCGTATCCAGCGGCTCGCCCCCGCTGACTCTCGCCAGCGCTCCCAGTCTCCCCGAGTGATGCAAGGCAAACGCCGCCAGCGGAGCGCCCAGCGCCGCCGCCGGAGCCGCAATCCAGAGGCCGAGCAGCGCCTGCGCCGCTGCTTGCTGCCAAGCCTTCGCCCCGCGAGCCGCCAACCGCTCCCGATCCGGGCGCGTCCGGGCTGCAATCAAACGGCCGACGAGCGCCACCGCGAACAGTCCCGCAGCCGCAACCTGCAACCCGGCCAGCAGCGACTGTCCCGCCGAAAATTGCGCCCGCCGCTCAAAGTCGCGCAAGACGCGCTCGAGATAAATGCCCGACGACCCGCCTTCCAACCGGCTCAAAGATTGGCTGTATCCCGCCAGCGCTTCGATCGCCTCATCCACCTGGTCGGACACGAGCGCCGTCGGACTGAGTTTCGTCCTCAGGCGATGCGTCAGCGTCAACCCGGGCCACTGCTGCGCAACCGGGCCCAGCAGCGCGTCGCGCGAGACGAACAAGCCCATGTACGGCTCTTCCGCCCCTCCGATGCCAACATCGATCTGTAGTTCAAACCACACGTCGGTGTAGTGCAACGCCAAGGATTGCGATGGATTCGCGATCGGCTCCACCAGCCCGACCACCTCGAGCGCCAATGAATCCTCGTTCAAGATCGTGCCGACTTCGAGCCCGACCTCCTCCGCCAATGCGAGCCCGGCCAGGACCGGCACCGCCCCGTTCGCGCTGAGTCCGTCCGAGGGCCAGTCACCATCGACGAGGCGCGCGCCTTCACGCAGCCCCTCGAACCACATCAGGTATGTCGGTAACGACTCGGCATACCCCAGGTCAGCTCTGACATAACGGCCGGGGAACAGCGGCGATTCGACGATTGCGCGCGTATCGCCCAGCAGTCCATCGAACTCTGCAAGAAACGCCGCCTGCGCGGCGCGCGACGACTCGTAGACGGTATCCCAGTTCGCCTCGTCAGCCGGTCGCTGGGCGCGTGCGTGGTCGGCAAACTGCGCCGCTCGTGGACTCTGAGCGATCAACTCCCGCAGCGCGAGGTCGGCGGCGGTCGGGCGGTACACCAGCGGCGCGGCCGTGAGCGCCGCCGAGATCGTGATCACCGCCGCCGCTGCGAGCATCAACCACCGACCGCCGCGCAACTCACGCAGCGCCGCAAGCCGCATCAGTCCGAACATGCGCTGGCCTCCCCGCCTCCTCGGCGGTAGTAGTTGGCGGTTATCCTACCGACGCTTATCATTTCAGTGACACGAACCATCTCCCCATGCTCAGGAGTATCCCCTATGACCACTCAGACCGAGACCCATACCTCGATCGACGTCACCGTCGCCGGCCTCAAAGTTCACGCGCTGCAAGACGGCTCCGGACCGAACATCGTCGTCCTCCATCACTCGACCGGCAGCCCGGGTTGGATCCCGTTCTACGACCACCTCGCCGAGAACCACACGGTGACCGTGATCGACATCCCCGGCTACGGCCAGTCTGAGCGTCCTGTTTGGGCTCGACACCCGCGCGATGTCGCCATTCTGATCCACAGCGCGATCCACAAGTTCGGCATTGAAGGCGGCGGACACCTCGTCGGTCTCGGTTTCGGCGGCTGGGTTGCGGCCGAACTCGCCTCCATGCACCTGCACGGCCTCGACAGCCTCACTCTGATCGGCGCAGCCGGCGTCCAGCCCGAGGAAGGCGAAATCGCCGATGTGATCTTCTACGAGTTCGAGGAGTACGTGAAGCTCGGCTTCTCCTCCGACGAGGCCTACGCCGAAGTCTTCGGCGACGAAGCCGCGCCGGAACTCAAGGAACTCTGGGACTTCTCGCGCGAAATGACCGCGCGCCTGACCTGGAAGCCCTGGATGTTCAATCGCCAGCTTCCCTATCTCCTGACCGAGATGGAGACGCCGACCCTGCTGCTCTGGGGCGAACACGATCGCGTCGTCCCGATCGGCGTGGCCGAGGTCTACGACGCTCATCTGCCCAACAGCCGTATCCAGGTGCTCGACGGACTGGGCCACCTGGTCGAACTGGAAAATCCGCAGGCCGCTGCGGAGGCCGTGAGCGCCTTCGTCGCCAGCGTCTAACCCACTGCGAGACAGCGCGCACTGTCGTATCATGCGTGAAACCCGCCGCGAGCGGAGCCGAACCCCCGAGAGGACCCCCTGAACATGTTCATCGGCTATTTCACCGAACGCCCCTATCAAGACTTCGACTCCGGTTGGGTCGGTGCCACCGGGCGTGAGATCGAAGACCTCGGTATGACTAATGGGGACTACAACCCCCGCATTGGCGCCGAGCTCTACAACCGCTACCTCGACGAGAAGGTCTACGCCGAGGAGATGGGCTTCGATGGCCTGATGCTCAACGAGCACCACTCCACGCCCTTCTGCATGGGCGGCGTGATGAACGTCGAAGCCGCGATCCTTGCCCGCATCACCAAGCGCGCCAAGATCGTCCTGCTCGGCAATGTCCTCCCGATTTGGGAAGACCCGCTCTGGCTGGCCGAGGAACTCGCTGAGATCGACATGATCTCGCGAGGCCGCCTCGTCACCGGTTGGGTGCGCGGTACCGGGCGTGAGTCCGTCGCTCACAACTCACAGTCGCCCTTCAACTGGGAGCGCTTCCAGGAAGCCCACGACTTCGTCGTCAAGGCCTGGTCTACTCCCGGACCGTTCCGCTGGGAAGGCGAGCACTACCAGTACCGCTACGTCAACCCCTGGGCTCGCCCCTACCAAGAGCCGCACCCGCAGATCTGGATTCCCGGCGTGATGTCGCGGAACACCGTCAAGTGGTGCGCCGAGCATCGCTACCCCTACGTGATGCTCGCCACCGAGATCGAGCCGACCAAGCAATCGTTCAAGTACTACGACGAGGTTGCGCAGGAGAACGGCTACGAAGCCTCGACCGAGCACCACGGCTACCTCTTCAAGGTCCACGTCGACGAAACCGAAGAGCTGGCCGAGCAAGCCGGCCGCAAGTACATCAGCGGCCCGGCCAACCCGTTCCTCGAGGGCAACCAGGGCAACGTCCGCGCCAACCTCCAGAATCTGCCTGGCCTGACCAGCCGCACCGCGCTGCTGCCGACCGTCACCACCTTCGCCGCCGCCGCACGTGGCCGCGAAGCCGCCCGCGAGGCCGCCCTGGCCGAGCAGGAAGCAGCCGAGCAGGACAAGCGCGACGCCGACGCCTTCGGTACCTACGAGGAGCAGGTCAACAAGTACTCGATCATCACCGGTACGCCGAAGACCGTCATCCCCAAAATCCGCCACGTCCTCGAAGAGCTGCGCCCCGGCAACATCTTCTTCTGGGACGGCGACGGCGCGATGAACCACGAGGACGCGATGCGCTCCCTCCGCCTCTTCGGCGAGGAAGTCATCCCCGCCGTCCGCGAGATGGGCAAGGAACTCGACCTCAAGGGCGCCTTCGAGGTCGACACCCAGACCGGCGCGCCCCTCAGCGGCGACTAACGCGCACCCGCCCGCAGTTCGCAAAATCAGAGACCCGCTCCGGCGGGTCTCTGCACGTCTCTCCTTTCCCTCATTCCCGCGAACGCGGGGAGCGACAGAGGGGGTCCCCAAACCCAATCCACACTGTGATCCCCGCCACACTTCACTCAAAGTCAGCCCGGCACAGAACGCCAGTCCGTATATGATCAACCGCACTTCACTCCACACGCGCAACAAACGACTCCAGCCATGACCGCCGCAACCCGCCTAGACAAATCAGGACACACTCGGATTAACGTCTCTAATTCCGCTCTAACACCCGAACAATCCAGACGGATCTGGACGAATCTGGACTTTTCCGGACTACCTGTCGCTCAATTCCCCACCTGCGGCTGCAAAGTCGCGGCGCCAGCCCAAAAATTCCCCCGCCCGGCACACGGGAAGGTCTGCGTATCCTGACCCTATGACCCACTCCATCCTCGTCATCGGCGGCGGACCCGGCGGCTCCACCGCCGCCACCTTGCTCGCCCGACAGGGATTCGACATCAAGCTCTTCGAGCGCGAGGTCTTTCCCCGCGAACATGTCGGCGAGTCGCTGCTCCCTGCCTCGATCCCCATCCTCGACACGCTCGGTGTCCTGCCCGAGCTCGAAGCCGCCGGTTTCACCCCCAAGTACGGTGCCACCATGGTCTGGGGCCGCGACCTCGAACCGTGGTCGTGGCGTTTCGCCGAAACTAATCCCCGCAATCCCCACGCCTATCAGGTCTGGCGGCCCGCATTCGATCTGATGCTCCTCCGCAACGCCCAACGCAATGGCGTCACCGTCCATGAGGGTTGTCGGGTGGTTGATGTCAATCTCGAAACGGGTGCTGCCAAGACAGTGACCGTCGAGGCTGCGAATGGCGAAGCGCAGCTCTTCGAGGCAGACTGGATCGTCGACGCCAGCGGACAGAACGGCTTCCTCGCCCGCCGTCTCGACCTGCGAGTCAACGACGAGTTCTTCCGCAATCTCGCCGTCTACAGTTACTACCGAGGTGCGCAACGACTGCCCGAACCGGACGCCGGCAACATCTTCATCGAGGCCTACGAACACGGCTGGTCCTGGGCCATCCCACTGCCCGACAACGTGATGTCCGTCGGAGTCGTTGTTGACGCTGCCTGGGGCGGCGCGCAGCTCGCGGATGCGCCGACCGAAGAGTTCTATCGCGGCCAGCTCGCGATGACAGGACGTACCGCTCAAATGCTCGCCGGCGCGGAAACAATCGACGAGCCGCGCGTCATCCGCGACTGGGCGTATACATCCGAACGGCTTGTCGGCGACGGCTACATCCTTGTCGGCGACGCTGCCTGCTTCATCGATCCGCTCTTCTCATCCGGCGTCCACCTGGCGCTGTCGTCGGCAGTGCTCGCGTCCGCCTACGTCACCTCGGCGCTGCGCGACCCCGAAATGCGCAAGCCCGCCGCCGAGGTCTACACCCAGCTCTACATGCAGCAGTACCACCAGTTCCGCGAGATGGCCGCGCTCTTCTACGCCTCCAACCGTACCTCCGACTCCTACTTCTGGGAGGCGCGCAGGATCACCCAGACTTCCGATGACGTGTCCCCGCGCGAAGCGTTCATCGCCGCCGTCGCCGGACAGCCGCCGCAAGGCTACGAGCGGGTCGTCCTCGAACGCGGCGAAGCCCCGCCCGATTTCGTCGAAGGCGTCGCCGCCGTCGAGCAGGAGCGCGAGCGCCGCACCCGCGCCGCCGCCGGCTGGATCGATAGCGCCTGGCCCGACCGCAGTCCGATCCTCGAAATGATTCCCGTGCTCGCCAGCGGCGTCTCGCTCGAACGCAAGCCGGTGATCGGCGAGGGTCAATTCGACTGGGGCGCGGTCATCACCTCAAGTTCGCGACCACAAGGCGCACAGGTCAGCACGGCAGTCGCCGCGCTGGTACACCGGATCGACGGTCGGCAGACCGTACGGCAACTCCTGAATGACCTGCTCGATGGCGTCCCCGAGCCGACACGCAACCAACTCACGCCGGGTTTACTCACTGCTCTCCGCATCCTCTACATCGACGGCATCATTGAGCGTTGGACCTAATCCATCCCACTACACTCTCCACGACCACCGCCTGCCACGGCAAGGAGCGCTTGATGTCGACCGAACAACCGCCCCAGACCATCGGACGCATCGAACAGCTCAGCGCCTCACGCGGCGGCGTCCCCAAGCGAGCCGTCCCCGAAGCGGTCGTCAACGAATATGGCCTCACCCAGGATCGTCAACGCGATCGCCGCCATCACGGAGGACCGGAACGCGCCCTCTGTCTCTGGTCATCGGAGATCATTGACCAGCTCCGCGCCGACGGCCACGACATCCGCGCGGGCGCAGCTGGAGAGAACGTCACCGTCCGCGGCATCGAGTGGAAGCGCCTCGTGCCCGGCTCTCGCCTCCGATTGGGCGACCAAGTGATCGTCGAGATCACCTCATATGCCTCGCCCTGTCGGATCATTGCCCATTGCTTCCGCGACGGCGACTTCAACCGAATCAATCACCAGACCCATCCCGGCCGCTCGCGGCTTTATGCGCGAGTCGCACGACAGGGGATTGTCCATCCCGGCGATCAGGTTGTCCTAGAGATCGACTCGGCTGCGGATCGGGGCGCGCGTGTGCAACCCAAGACCACGCGTTGGCGACCGCCGAGCAACTAGGAGGCGTTTAGGCGACATTCGTGTGACGGGAGACTCGTTCGCAGCGCATGGGGTACTCCCGCCGCTGCGCGTGCGATGTTACGCTCCCCATTGCAATCGCTCGCGAAGGCATACGTTGTAGCTTCTGACCGGAGACAACCGATGGCCACTGACGCATCCGCCCGCCAGGCCGCCCTGATCGCTCGCCGATACCCCAGTCGCGCCACCCTCCGCGGTGGTCGTGAAATCGATGTACGCCTGATGTCCCAAGCGGACAAGTCGCGATTCCTGGCGTTTGCGCGGTCGCTTTCGCGCGACGATCTGCTGTATCTCCCCTGGGATATCACCGACGAGCGGGTCGTCGATCGCTGGTTGGAGAACATTGCCAACCACTCGACTACGACCGTGCTGGCGATCGATCAGGATCACATCGTGGGCGAAGCGTCGCTCGTGCATAATGAGGCCGGCTGGACTGAGCACATCGGTGAGATCCGCGTCACGGTCAATTCTCAGATCCGCGGCCAAGGACTCGGCCGCTTCCTGGCTGAGGAGATCTTCGCCATCGCCGACTCAATCGGCCTTGAGCGAATCTCCGCACGAATGACGCACGATCAGGGCAGCGCGCAAGCGGTGTTCAAGTCGCTCGGCTTTGAACCCGTCGCCACGCTGCCGGGATGGGTGGTGGCCCGCGATGGTCGTCTCCGTGACCTGGTGGTCATGGCGTACGACCTTCGCGCTCGCGGAGCCCCGACCAGCGCCCAGCGCTAGCCGCGACCAACTGCCGATCCCATGGCGTAATCGGTCGCGCACCAACTCACTGCCGACACCAAGATTTGTCGCCCCTTACTATGCACACGCACGCCGTCGTGCGCACGGGCAGGCGGCGATCATCGACAGGAATCCGCATGACGACCGCACCCGAACTCCGACAGCAATCGCTCGAACACCTCTGGATCCCCACCCAGTCCTACGCCGACCTCGCGGCCGACGATGGACTGCTCGTCATTCGCAAGGGCGAGGGCATCTACCTCCACGACGACGACGGCAACGAGTACATCGACGCCATTTCCGGGCTCTTTCTGGTCGCGGTCGGTCACGGCCGCGAAGAACTGGCCGACATCGCGCACGAGCAGATGTCACGCCTCGCCTACCAGAACACCTTCGCCTACGCCAACGAACCGGCAGTCAACCTCGCCACCAGACTGGCGGAAATCACGCCCAGCACGATTCGCAAGGCCGTCTTCGTCAACGGCGGCT
Source organism: Dehalococcoidia bacterium (assembly GCA_963555985.3). Lineage (GTDB taxonomy): Bacteria > Chloroflexota > Dehalococcoidia > Bin125 > Bin125. The sequence goes on along the minus strand of OY820591.1, from coordinate 1,828,621 downwards.
CCGAGGCGGTCGAGAATGCGCTCAAGATCGCCAAGCACTACCACCACCTTCGCGGCAACTCGAAGAAGTTCAAGACGATCTCGCGGATGGGCTCCTACCACGGCATGACCGTCGGCGCACTCTCTGTCAACGCCGCCGTCTACGCCAATCGCACTCCGTATGAGCCGCTGATGCCGGGCGCACTACACGTACAGAACGTCAACTGCGACCGCTGCCCGTTCGAGAAGACCTACCCCGAGTGCGATGTCTTCTGCGCCCGCACGATTGAAGACGTGATCAAGGCCCAGGGCCCGGACACGATCGCGGCCATGATCGCCGAGCCGATCTCGACCGCCAACGGGAGCTATGTCCCCCCGCGCGAATACTGGCGGACGTTGCGCGAACTCTGCGACAAATACGACATCGTCCTGATCGCCGACGAGGTCATCAATGGCTTCGGGCGCACCGGCAAGTGGTTCGGCATGGACCACTTCGATGTCGAGCCAGACATCATGACGACGGCCAAGCAACTCAGCTCCGGCTACAGCCCGATCGCGGCTACGCTCGTCTCCGACAAGATCGCCCGCGCCTTCGAGGAAGCTGGCGCCGAAGGCGCGATCGGCGGCATCACCTGGGGCGCGAACCCGGTCTCCTGCGCCGTCGCTCTCGCCAATCTCGACATCATTGAGCGTGAGAACCTGGTTGAGAACGCCGCACACGTGGGCGAACACGTTCGCTCACGTCTGGTCCAACTCCGTGAGGAGCATCGCACTGTCTACCAGACCCGAGGCATCGGCCTGATGCACGCCATCGATCTGAAGAAGGACCCGGCCGCCGGCGAGGACTTTGACGAGGCCGATCAGCTCCCTCAGCGGATCACCAACTACATGCGCGAGGAAGGCGTGCTGGCCCGAGGCGGTGCGAGCATCAGCGTCTCACCGCCCTTGATCACCAACCTCGAAGAGGCAGACGAACTCGTCAACCGCATCTCGCGCAGCATTGGCCGGATGGAGTCCGATCTCGGCCTCTAGCCGGCGCTCCGCGACCAATCCCACACAATTGCGCCGGCCCGATAGGTTCGGGTCGGCGCAACACCCCACGCCTCAGACCTAGAACGCGGTCAGCGCATCAGTACGCTCTTCGTGAATCGGGATGATCTCCGCGAAACCGGATACACGGAAGACTTCCTGAATGTGCTCCTGCACTGTGCAGAGCGCGAATCGGCCCTTTGCCTGGGTCGTTCGCTTCGCCGCCATGAGCAGGACGCGAAGGCCGGCCGAAGAGATGTAGTTGATCCCTTCAAAGTTCATCAGGATCTGCTTGTCGCCCGCAGCGATGCGGCCCAGCAGCGCCTCCTCGAACTCCTTCGCGTTGGTCCCGTCGATCCGCCCGAGTGGATTCAACACCAGAACGTTCTCGGAGTATTCCGGGTACAGGTCAACCATGACAGTCCTCCTCGATTTGCCGGATTAGGGCGATTCGCCGGAGCCACGCCGTTGACGCAGGGTGGTCACGTTGCGGTCTCCTTCGCGTGTATACGATACATCGTCAATCGTCGCGGCGATCAGTTGCAGGCCCCAGCCGCCAATACGGCGCTCCTCGATTCCTAGAGTCGGGTCCGACTTCTCCGCTTCCCAAGGATCAAACGGGTCGCCGTTGTCCTCATAACGGCAGATCGCCGAGTCTTCCTCGCGCCGCAGCGCCACGGTGATCTCGGCCTCCGACTCGCGTCCGATGAAGCCGTGTTCCAAGGTGTTCGTGAGCAGCTCATCCAAGGCCAGGTTCAGCCGATATAGGTCTTCGACGCTCCAGCCCTCCGCAGTTGCAAAGCGCTCAACGAAGGCCTGCACTCGTTGCAGCGCCGTGTCTAGCACCGGCTCGACGTTCATCCGCCGCCACCCCGACGCTGTTTGCGGCTCCGCAGAAGCTTCTGCGTCCTCGCTCGAGACAGCCAGCTCGCCACCCTCAAAGCGCACTGCAATGCAGGTGATGTCGTCAAACTGTTGGGCATTGCCTGTGAACTGGTCAAGATCGGTCAAGATCGACCCGATCAGCGCCTGCGGCCCTTCCTCGCGCGTGGCGACCAGGAGGGCCTCAAGCCGTTCTTTGCCGAACAACTCGCCGCCCACATTCTGCGCTTCGGTAATGCCGTCCGTATACATAAACAAGGATGTGCCTGCTCTGATCGGGATCGTCAACTCCGAGTACGGCAGACCCGGCAGCACTCCCAGCGCGATTCCGCCGGTGTGCGTCAACTCCGTCGGTTGATCTGTCCCGTTCGTCATGTACGGCGGGTCATGGCCGGCGTTTACGTAAGTCAGCGTGCCCAAGCTGAGGTCGATCACGCCGAAGAAGGCGGTGATGAACAGTTCTTTGGGGTTCATTGAGCAAAGCTGGTCATTCGCCTCGGCCACGGCTGCGGAAGGATCGGGGAATTCGTTTGCGGCGCTTCGCAACAACGCCCGTCCTACCGCCATCAACAACGCCGACGCCACGCCCTTGCCTGAGACATCAGCGATCGCGAACGCCAAGCGTCCGTCGTCAATCATGAAGGCGTCGTAAAAATCGCCTCCAACCTCACGCGCCGGTGTCATCGAGGCCGAGACCGATACGCGCGGGTCTTCCGGGAAGTCTTGCGGAACCAGCGCCGCCTGCACGGCGTGGGCCATGCTCAGGTCTTCCTGCAGGACTTTCTGCGCGGCCTCAAGCGCCTGGTTCTTCTCCGAGATCTCCTGTGTGCGCTCCTCAACCAGCGCGTTCAGGCGAATCTCACGCGCGCCGACCTCCTGGGCCATGTCGATAAACACGCCCGCAAGAGTGCCGTACTCGTCGCGTGTCAGCGAGATACCGCGAAGGCCGGCCGTAACCGACGGCTCCGGCGCTCGTCCCGCCTCCACTGAGCGCGCCGCCCGCACCATTAGGCCAAGCGGTCGCGCCAACCGCTTGGCCAGGAACCAAGCAATCATCAACACGAGCAGCAACAGCCCGATCGCGCCGAGGATGTACTGCCAGCGGTACAGCTCCAGCGCAGTGCCAACGCCATTGAGGGAGAGCTCAATGCGCACCGCCCCCACCAAATCGCCGTTGCGATCAAGCACGGGCGCGGTACCCGAGTAGACGCCCGCTTCTTCGCGGTGCACGATTGTGACCGCGCCGCCGAGCACCTGGCGCGCCGTCACGATCTCTTCTCGGCCTACGACGCCCTCGGCAACCGACGTGCGCGTCTCCGGACGCGCCACCGCCCTTGCCGCGAGCCGTCCCTGTGCGTCAAACAGCCAGACGCCGCTCAACTGCGCCGACGAGCGCTCCGTTTCCAACGCCGCCTCCAGGTCGGCATCCGAGATCGAATCCAACGCCCCCAGCGAGCGAGCGAGCGACTCGGCCAAAACCGAGGTTGTCGCCTCAGCGGAATCCCGTTCCGATTCAACCGCGAGCAGCACAATCACAGCGCCAGCGCTCAGCAGCCCGGCGAGCGTGAAGATCGCGATCATCCCGATAATGCGGCCAGTCATGGCAGATAGGGTAGTGCCCCGATCACAGGTTGATCAGCGATGCCGCCGAGCAGCCGCCGTATGCGCCTGTCCGATCGCCGAGAATCGCCTGAGCAGTCGCCAATCCGTCCTCCGCTCCCCGCGACACGACCTTGAGCCACTGCCATTCCCCGATCGGCGGACGGTGCAGATACATCGTGATATCCGCATTCACGTAACCGCTGCGCCCCGGTTGCATATTCGCAAACGGGCTCACGAAATCGGCGATCCCCGCTGCGCGCACGGCCCCGGACAGTTCACAGTTGGCGACTACCGGCGCGTCAGCCTGGATCCAGACGATCGGTGGAGATTCGCCCCCCGGCGAAATGACGTGCCGCATCTCTAGCGTGCCCGGATAAGAGACCCAGCGATTACCGGCTCGATCGACTCGATTCGGACGCGCCGCCTCGGGACCGGGCGGCGCCGTCGTCCCGAACTGCGCCCCTACGGACCCGCGCTCAGCCTCTGCACGGAGGCAAAGCGCCGTCGCCCGGGTCAGTACTTGTTCCGAATCTGCGACGCTGAGCTCGAACAGCGCGAGCCGCCGTCCTTCACGCCTCGGCTGAATCTCGACAATCAGCTCGCCGAACGGTACCGGCCGGAACAGATCGACCGTCAGACGCGCGAGCCGCATACCGTTGGCTGCGGAGCCGGCCTCAGCAAGGCGTTCCTCCACGCAGTGCGCGAGCAGCGCCGCCACCGGACTACCGTGAAGCGCATCCGGAGTCCAGGGACCGCGCGCGCGATCCGTCGGCGCATAGCCGTGCCCCGACCGCTCAAACAGCGGCCTCGTCGACAGCTGAGCCGTCACTGTATCTCTGTCGCCGCTGAGTTACTGAATCGGCGAACGCGGCGTCGCCTCCAGCCGCTTCACGGAGATCGAGTCGCGGCTCATCATCTCCGCGACTTGCGGCCCGATTTCGTCGCGCCAATAGTCGGTGTTGTAGACCGAGTCGTACAGCCGCTCCCGCTCTGCTTCGGAAGTGAAGCGCCGGATCCAGACGTAGGTGTTCTCGTCCTCTTCCGAGATGAACGAACCCAGGATCACCATCCCCTGTTTGGTTTGGAAGGGAATGATCTGTTCCTCCATCAGCTGCACGAATTGCTCCCGATAGCCGTCGTTGATCGTGTATTGGCGCAGTTCAAACAGCATCGTCGGCTCCATTCCTGTTTGTCGGATTCTGCAATCCGCAGCCTAACCCAGATCAAGCCGCAGTTGTCGGCGTCCTGGCGCGCGCTGTGGAGTCGCGGAAGGATGGGACCTTCGCTGGCCCACACCTAGGCGAACGGACAGCAAGCGATTGACAACGTTGGCAACCCTCGAAGACGCGCCGAGGGCGAGACTTGCTCGACCTACGCCTCTGAGGGCGATCGCCCGCCGAAGGAGCTGAACGAAGTGGTCGACGAAATCCGCGGGGGAACGCCGGTGCTTGGTGCCGGTGTCTCCGCCTCAGCAGGCGCTGCGCTTGGAGTCGCCGCCTCAGCCGGTTCCTCGGGAGCGCCCGCGGGTTCGGAAGTCGCGGGGGCAGAGGCCGTTGGCGCGGGTTCGGCCTTACTCGCTAGCACCCAGCGATTCCGGCCCGTATTGCGCACTTCGCCTGTTTCCTTCATCCGCTGCAGGGTCGACTGCAACGTCGGCATCGGCTTCTCGCTCTGCGGAGCCGCCCCCTCGGACTCGAGATACTGCAAGATCCGGGTGGCGTGGACCGGCTCGCTCTGACGCTGTAGGTACTCACGCACCTTGTTCGTGATCAGCCCTCGCGGCCGACGGGTGCGGCGTCGTGAGGGTTGCGCGGCTGCGCGTCCCGCAGGACGTTCGCGCAATGCGGCGCCTGCCGCCGGTAGCGCTGCGCCCGCCGACGCGGAGTCGTCATCGCCGAGGCTATTGATCAGTGCGTCAATCTGGTCGCGGACTGCCATTTTGCGTTCAATGTCGGTTTGAAGCCTGGCGCGCGCTGCTTTCAAATCGCCGCGCAACACACCCAAACCCAAGTTTTCGTCAGCCATCTCAGCACTCCGTTCTGCCGACGCTGCGGGCGAACGTTGTACCGCAGCCCGTCTATATCGTACAGCCGACAATATATAACACACCTACAGTGTGATGCTACGCAGAACCGCCCCGCACCGAGCCAAGCACAATCGCATCCTCGATCATCTGCGCCAGCCCGTCTTCGATGAGCGATTCCAGCGCCCGCTCCACGCGCTCGCGATCACTCTCGCCGGCATCACGAACGTGTTCGATCAGACGTTCCCGCTGTAACGGCGTCCGGCGCGCGCGCAGTTCTCGCATGATGATCCCCCGCAGTTGGCGATCCGACCCTTCGAAGCGTCCCTGGGCACGGACAGGCGCTGCAATTTCGCCCGCCGCAAACCGCTTCCGCGCCGCACAGAGAGGCGACAGCGGGCAGATCGCGCACTTTGGCCGAGGCGAGCAGATTGCAGCGCCGAAGTCCATCACCGCTGGATTCCAGAACAACGGCTGTCCCGCCGGTGCAAGTCGATCGGCGGCCCACCTGATATCCGCCGCCCGCGTCTCTCGGGCCGGCTGAAGATCGCCGAAGAGTAAGCGACCCAGCAGCCGGACTACGTTTGTATCAATCGCCGCCGAGTCGAGTTGGAATCCGAAACAGCGTACGATCGCAGCTGTGAACGGACCAACCCCCGGCAATTGCAGCAGCTCAGACTCGTCGTACGGAATCTGACCCTCATGCTCCTGTACGACGATCTCCGCGGTTCGGCGCAGATATAGCGCGCGCCGCGGATATCCGGCGCGGTCCCAAACACGCAGCGCATCCCCGTCCGAGGCGGCTGCCAGGCTGTGAAGCGTAGGGAACGCCTGCATCCAACGTTCATAGATCGTCAACACACGAGGCATCTGCGTCTGTTGCGCGCAGACTGCCGCCACTAGCGCCGCATACGGATCCGCAGCTGTGCGCCAAGGGAACGGCTGCTCATGCTCCGCGTACCACTGAAGCAAACGCCGCCGGATCGCGCCCAGGCGCTGGGGGCTGAGCGGTCGCGGCATTCGCGCTTCGGAGTCGGTCATGCGTCTCGCAATGTCAGCTATACAATCAGGTCAGGCCGCACATGTCATCGTAGTAGTCACGTCCGACCGGCGTCACGTAGACCCGAAATGCCGTGTCGCTCGCGCGGGTCAGATCGACCAAGCCATGCTCGGCCAGCTTTGCCAGAACATCGGGGTGATACCCGCTCCGTCTCAGCGCGGGCCGGAAGACGAGTCCGCTCTCGCTCACTTCATCATCGACGACCACTACCTCAGATTGCGGTGGATCTTGCTGCTCCATCAGGTCAGCGAGCAGCGCGCAGTGATACTCATTCAGACGAACGTGCCGAAACTGGATCATGTCAGCGCCAGGCTACTCCCCCACTAACCTCCGCTCGACGAAACCCTTTACGTCCTCCGCGATCGCAAGCGCCCGCGCTGAGTCCGTCTCGTCATACGCCTCGTGCGGCACGCCGCCGGGCAACCCCGTTGGATATCTGGTCGGAAAGTAGTACTTGTCCAGCAGCATCGCCACCGATTTGATCACGTCAAACGTCTTATCCAAGGCCATCGCATCCTCGCACAGGTCCGACAGCGCATGTCCCCAGACCCGCTCCGCGCCCCGCGCGAAGAGATACGCCGAGACACTCTTCTCTGCGGCCTGCTGCGCCAGAAAGCAGGCGAGCGCGTGATATCCGCCTCCCGCCGCGTACCGGCCGGCAGCTAGGTCGTGATCCACCTGCCGCAACCAGCGCGACGACTCCGCAGCCGCGCGTTCATGCTCGCTAGACATAAACCGGATCCCCTAACGAGATCGCCTCCCGAATGATCGGATCCATGTCTTCGAGTGCGTCGAACTCGGCAGGCGTGTAGACCGTGAAGCGCGTGCCGACGCGGGGGCGGAGGTGGGTCTGGAAGAAGTCGGAGCGACGATGGAACGGCTCGTCCATCTCACGGACGATCACCAACTCCAGTTCAGAGTCTGGGCCGACACGTTCGCGGGCGAGATCGCCGCTCAGCCAGAAGCGCTGAGCGCCGAGTTGGTTCATCTCCCCGGCCATGCGCAGGAACTCGGCTTCGAGCAGTTGTCGCCGCTGCCTGGCGAAGCCGAAGACCATAGGCATCAGGTTGCCGCCCGTACCGTCTCGCGTGAGATTTGCGAGTTAGGTCGTCATCAGAGTCGGCGCACGCAGTTCGGCCATAATCTGGTCTTCGTTGAGCGGTTCGGCATCCTTGCGGTAGACCTGCACCCGGTGGGATCCGAAGTCGCAGATGTAGAGCAGCCCGTCCTGGTAGCGGACGCCCTGCGGGAAGCGCAGCAGTTTCTGCGGCTCCAGTGAGGTCATCTCGCGCAGGCGCAGCGTCTTCTGGTTGGCGCGGATGTACTCGCGCCCCATCTTTGAGAGTGTGGCCGAGCCGTAGAACGACTCCACGTAACGCCCGCGATGGTCGAACATCACGACGCGGTTCTTGTCGCGTTCCGCGACATACAAGTCGCCGTGCTGGTCGACCGCAATCCCGCAGGGACGAGTCAGATGCTGTCCGTCGGGCATTGCGCCGAACTCGCTCAGCGGCTCGCCGCCTTCCGGGCCGAATTTCTGCACCCGATCGTTACGCCAGTCGGAGACGTACATGTCGCCTTCGCCGTCGAACGCGATTCCCCAGGGCATGTTGAACTGCCCCGGCCCCGCGCCGAACTGTCCGAAGCCGCCTAGGTGCTCGCCTTCGGCGCTGAACTGCTGGACGCGATGGTTCAGCGTGTCGACGATCCAGAGGTTCCCCGCCGGGTCGAAGGCCATCCCCGCCGGACGATCCAGCTGACCCGGCTCCGAGCCGTGCTCGCCCCATTGGCCGAGCTTCTCGCCTTCAGGTGAGTACGTGGTCACGTTGTGCGCGCCCTCGTCAAGCACCCAGAGGTTGCCGTCGTCGGAGCGCAGCAGCGCGACCGGCCAGGTGTGACCCGTGTCGGCCATCGTCCCGAGGTCGCCGTGCGAGACATGCCCGTTCAGATGCTGGTCGTTCAACATGCACATCCGGATGTTGCCGCCGACCCCGAGCTCGGTCCGACCGATCACGTACACCCGGTCGTCGCCGATGGCGATGTCGACTGGGAAGCTGGTTACTCGGCGCATTCCGATCACGTGGCTGTAGGGGTAGCCGGCGCGAAGCATGGCGTGTGGGAACGGCATGGTCTCTGTCTCCTGCGGGGCGGCTCGGCGGCCGCCCTCTGCTGCCAGTGGTTCCAACCCTCTGTCCGGCCCGAACCGGCGTCAGTTGGCGAACATGGTCCGCTTGAACGGCTGGATCTGTTCGAAGTTGCCAACCACGATCTCTTCCGGCTCCACGCCCATCCACTGTTCGAGCATCGTGCCGTAGATGCCGCGGAAGTCGATCTTGTGCTGCAAGTCTTCGCCGTTGAGCCAGTCTTTCGGCGCGACCGACGGGTACTCGGCGTAGAGGCCGCCCTCAACGAGGTCGCCGACGATGAAGGCGCCGCCGCCGGAGCCGTGGTCGGTGCCGGAGCTGTTGTCCTTCATCCGCCGCCCAAACTCGGTGAAGACCAGGACCGAGACTTCTTCGGCGGCATCGTGCTCGCGCAGGTCGGTCATGAAGTCGTCCAACGCGCCTGAAAGCTCCTGGAGCAGCTTGGGATGCACAGGCGGCTGGTGCGAGTGCGTGTCGTAGCCGGCATGGTTCGTGTAGAACACGCGCGTGCCGACGCCGGCGGTGTGAATCCGCGCGACATCGCGCAGCGCCTTGGAGATCGGGTTCGAGCCGTACTCTACCGACGAGCTGTACTGTCCCGGAACATCGGCCAGTACGTCCGCGCCGGCAAGCGAGTCGGTACCGGTCTGGCGCAGATAGTCCATCACCATCCCCGCTCCGACTGCGGGCGTGTACATCCGCTTGAAGATCTCGAGGTCGCGGTTGCGATCTTCTTCGGCGGCGATGTCCGGCATCAGGCCGTAGTTGTCAAGGTCGCCAACCGAGGTTGCGGTCACGCCCGCCTTGACCATCGCGCGCGGCAACCCGCGCCCGATGTTCACGCCGGTCAGCGGATTATCTTTGTGCGGGTCCAGCCGTTCGATCAGCTTCGCCACCCAGCCCTCGGTCGAGATCCGGTCAGGCTCGCAAGTGTGCAGGATGTCCATCCCGCGGAAGTGCGAGCGCGACGAGTTCGGGTAGCCGATGCCCTGCACGACGGCGACATCGCCCTTGTCGTACAGGTCCTTCAGCCGCGAGGCGGCCGGGTTGAAGCCGAGTTGGTCATTGATCGGCAGCACTTCGTCCTGTGGGACGTTCACCAGCGGCCGCGCGTCGTAGTAGTGGCCCTCGTTGTAGGGGACGAGCGTGTTCATGAAGTCGTTCCCGCCCGTCAGCTGGACGATGACGAGGACGGGGTCTTTGTGACCGTTGGAGCTCATGCGATGTTTCCTGTCCGTTGGCTGCCACTGATGAAGCGCGTTCGTAGCTTCTCCTCTGCGGCAGATTACTTGTTCCTGTCCGTCCAGAACGCCGCTTAGGCGAACTGATACTCGGGCGACGCGATCACGAGGCGCAGCGCCTGCGCCGCGCGTTCGCCGGCATCCTCACGACCCTCGTCGCTGCTCAGATCCAGTTCACCGCCCGCGCCGGCGGCCTCGAGCAGGGCGTTGCGAGTGTTTTCCGAGACGTCAAGCGGTCCTGCGAATTCGAGCGCCGCATCGATCAGCGCCTCGGGCGAATGCGCGTCCTGGGAGTCGAGGTGATTGATCAGCTTCTGGACGCCGGGCGTCGTCGGGTCCGAGACGAGCTTGGAAGCGAAGTTGATCCGCTCCATCAGGGTGCCGCCGTCGATCCACTCTTTGCCCGTGTGCCAGCCCTCGACGGAGGGCGGATCCATCAGGCTCTGGCCCATCGCGCCCATCGTCATGTGCAGGTTCCACATCTCGGGCTGCGGCATCGAGAGCAGGCCGGAGAGCTTGTACGCGGCCGCGACCCACTCGGCCGGGCACTTGACCCGCTTGTAGATGCTCTCCTTGAACCACGAGGCGTTGAACAGCACCCGCATCACCGCGCGAATGTCGCCGTTCGATTCGGCGAAGGCCGAAGCAAGCTCATTCACCGCGGCCGGGTTGCGCGGGTCGGTCACGCTCCAGGCCGAGACGCCCGGCTCATCCTCAACGAAGAAGTTGTAGAGGTGACGCCCGATGAACCGTCCTGTCGCCGGCTGCTGCACGATGATGTCGATGATGTCATCGCCGTTCCAGGCTCCGGTGTGGCCGAGGAACGTCTTCTCGGAGTCGTCGTGCAGGTCGTCGCGGTAGACGAAGTGGGCCGGGTAGCCGCCGTGCGGGTAGAGCGGGATCGGCTGTTCAAACGTCCAGCCCGTGAACGAGTAGGCCGCTGCCTTGATATCGTCCTCGGTGTAGTTGCCGACGCCCATCGAGAACAGCTCCAGCAGTTCGCGTCCGTAGTTCTCGTTCGGCGCGCCCTTGACCGACTCGACATTATCCAGCCAGTAGATCATCGCCGGATCGCGCGAAAGCTGTCCCAGCAGCACCCGCATGTTGTCGAGGCCGTAGTCGCGGAACATCTGAATGTGCGGCGCCACCGAGGGCCCGTGCTCGGACTTGAACCAGGCGGTCGCGAACACGTGATGCCAGAACAGCGCCATCTTCTCGCGCAGCGGCGACTCCGAGTTCGCCATCCAGTAAATCCAGCGTCCACTCCAAGGCCACGGCGTATCGCTGTTCGCGAGCGCTGGGAAGTAGCGGAAAACTAGGTCGTCGTCCTGATCGACCACTTCCGGCGGATTGATCAGGTCCTCCACCAACTCTGCATAGGGCCGCTCCGCGAGCCGATCCAACTCATCCGGAGTCGCGCCGGCCCCCGCGCGCCGCATCAGATGAGCGACTAGCGCGCGTTGCTCACTGCCTGCGTCGGACATATGTGACACCCTTCCCGCACGTCCCTGGACGGACATGCACTGCGCACAGACAAATTCTCAATGCGCAATATACGCGATCACAGCGCCATAGTGCGCACCCTCACGACCACCGCGAAGACTGTTGCAAGAATCCTATCCTCGCTTCCCCGCACGGGAGCGAGGGAGGCGAGCCTCTACCTGAAGCCGCTCCGAGGTGGCTCACCAGACCTCTCGCCCTATACTGCCCACCGGCGTCAGCAATTTTGCATCCCGTCCCTGGAGCGCTCCATGAGTCTGCACAAGACATCCGGCAACGGCGACAGCGGCAAGTCCCCCGCCTACATGGATCGCACAACCGCCGCCGCCTACGACCGCTACCGCGAGACCGTCGTCGAGCGCGACAACGCCTCCGCCCTGCATCAGGCCTTCGACCTGATCCAGGACGGCCGCCCCGCCACCGAGATCCTCTCCGAGACGATCCGCGCCCACGCGCCCTACACGCACGTGCCCTACCACCAGCGGATCGACGCCGGCGTCGTCCGCTTCGTCAACAACGACCACTGCCTGCTCTCCGCGCGCGCCACGCTGGGCTTGCAGAACCTGGTCTCCGAGGAGCTGCGCCACCTGCCCTTGAGCCAGACCGCCTGGTACGTGCCCACCGGCCTCGACATCTGGAACCAGCTCAAGGGCCGGATGCCGGGCCACTACTCGCGCCGCACCTACGACCCGGCCAAGTACCCCGACGGCCCCGCCCCGCCCGCCGCGCACTGGGACGACCAGGAGCCGGCCGACTGGGACGGCTCCCTGGAAGAGGGCCTCAACGACTGGCTCACGCTGGTCCAGTACGGCCAGGTCAACGAGGAGTACTCGCTCTTCCTCGGACTCTGGCACAAGTTCCCCAAGCGGCGCGAAGAGATCCTGGCTCAGTTGATGTTCGCCGGCCTGATCGACGTGCAGGACAGAATGTTCTGGAACCGCTCCTACACCACCGGCCACAAGTCCTTCCGCGCCCGCTCCACGATCCAACTCGGACGCGCGATCGGCTGGGACAACGCCCAGCACGTGCTCTACGCCGGCGTGCCCGATATCGCCGTCGGCCCGCGCTGGTACTCGCTCTACGAGTCCGCCTGCCAGATCATGATGTACCACCTCGAAGAGGAGCCGCCCGCCTCCTCGCTCAACGCGACCCAGACCAGTACGCGCGACCAGGAACTCTTCCGCAACCAGCTCCCGCTCTCGCCGCCCGAGGCCGAGGGCCTAATCCGCGCGATCATCCGCGAGCCGGAGGAGTCCTACATCGAGGACATCGTGGCCCTGCTCAAGGCCGGGCGCTCGCCCAAGTCGATCCTCGACGCGATCCAGATCGCGGCCGCGCGCGTGGTGCTCGAATGCGGCCTGCCCGCCAACTTCTCGATGCCCCAGCACGGCTACGAGTACACCAACATGCTCGGTTGGTTCTACCAGCACTTCGACCACCCGCACAAGACCAAGCTGCTCTTCATCGCGGCCAACTTCATCAACCAGTGCGCCCACTGGGTGACCAACTCCAAGGGCAACAAGACCCGCGGCGCGGCGACCTACTTCGCCGGCTACGCAATGGACGAGGACGCGCCGCCGATGTCGCAGGGCAAGCTGCTGGGCGAACTCAACGACGCCATGCTCGCGCTCGACAGCGAGCAGTCGGTCTTCTGGGTCGAGCACTACCTCAAGCAGGGCTACGGCGACGGGCCGCTGGTGGAGACCCTGGCCGACGGCATCGCCAAGCAGGGCAACGACCCCCACAACCAGGAGATCGGCCTCTGCATGTTGGAGGACTACCGCCGCACCACGTCCGAGCTGCGCAACACGCTGCTGCTCTCGGCCGCCCATCACACCGCCGGTCACATGAAGTACGGCGACCAGTACCAGTCCTACCGTTACTTCGCCGACGCCTTCGACATGCAAGTCGAGGACGGCTGTCTGGGCGAGACCCCGGTGCTCGAGAACCTCGCCGACGATGTCGAGGCCGAGCTGCTGGTCGCGGATCCCGCCAAGGCGACTTAGAGGAAGCGTCCCAGTCGTCACCGCCTGTCCTTGTGAGTGGTACGATCTGCTGATATGGCAACCGCCGACGCCTCCAGCCACGCAACCAGCGACGAGCCAGAGCCGCCACATAACGTGGTCCGGCTCTCCGACGGCCGCGCGCTGAGCTGGGCCGAGTACGGCGATCCCACCGGCGCGCCGCTCTTCTTCCACCACGGCATTCCCTCCTCACGGCTCGCCGCCGCTGTCTTGGCCGACGCCGCGCTGCGCAACCGCGTCCGTCTGATCGCGCCCGAACGCCCAGGCTTCGGCTACTCCGATCCACTCCCGGACCGACGAATCACCGATTGGCCAAGCGACCTCGAACAGCTCGCCGACCATCTCCGGCTCGACACCTTCTCGGTCACCGGCATCTCCGCCGGACTGCCCTACACACTCGCCTGCGCCCTGCACATGCCCGAACGCCTCGATCGAGTCGCGCTTGTCTCCGGTCTTGGCCGGATCGACGACGCCGACATCCTCGAGGGCATGTCTTACGAGTGGCGTCTGATTTACACCCTCTTCCTCAAGTCCCGCCGTCTCGCCTCACTCTGGATGCGCGGCTACGGGCGCGCGGCTGTCAAACACCCCGACCGCGTTGTCGCCGAACAGATCAAGCGCATGCCCCCGGTTGACGGCGCCCTCCTCGGCTCGGAGCAAATCACCGCCAACCGCATCGCCGACCTCCGGCAAGCCTTCCGCCAGGGACCGGCCGCGGCCGGCATCGAAGCACTCCGCCACATGGAACCCTGGGGCTTCGATCTCAGCGAGATTGACTTCCCCGTCCTGCTCTGGCAAGGCAAGCTGGACGAATCCCATCCAATCCGTATGGGTCGGCGGATCGCCGCCGACCTGCCCAACTGCCGCCCTATCTACGTCGATGGAGTCGGCTCACTTGGCTTCATCACCCACGCCGACGCGATCTTCGCCGCCCTCTTCCCAGAGCGCGCCGCCCCCAGCAGACCATCCTTCGCACGCCCGGAAGCAGCCTCTCTAGAGGACGTTTCCGGCGCAGCCGGAGCGGACGGCCTCGAAGGACTGCCGGAGCTGCTGGACGCGCTCCAACTTGATGTCCTGCCCGACCCCCTCCCCGGCGACCCGGGCCGCTAGGGACACCTGCATTGCCAGAACCAACTCTCTCCCCGCGATCCGGGGGGAGATGTCCCGTAGGGACAGAGGGAGGGGTCCGCCCAGACCCGGCGGACGCTTACCCCCGAGCCCAGTTCAGACTGTTCGCCAGCAACTGACCATACTCCTCGGTCTCCCAGGTGAAGCGCAACGTGCGCGGCATCTCGCCGTTCGCGTCGCGGGCGTTCTCTTCCACGAACGGCTGCGAGTTGGTCAGCGGCGAATGGCAGTGCCCGAGCGCGATGTAACAGACTCCGCCTTCGCCGATCCCGCGCGTGTAGCCGAAGACGCGGGTCACGCCGTCTGCCTCCAGCGCCGTGTCCTCTTCGTAGTCGAAGCCGAAGTCGGGATAGGTGTCCGGGCCGATCGGCGCGGTCAGCAGGATGTCCGTATTCGGGCGATCGGTGATCTCGATCATGTACGGCTCGTCGATCACGTCGAACTGCTCCGGCAGGCCTTCGAGGATGGGCGAGTCCACCTTCTTCACATCGACCGTGAAGCGCTTGATCGGCGGGTGGTTGATGAAGAACCCGCCGAGCGTCTCGTGGTGGTTCATCTTCACCATCGCGCGCTTGCCTTCGCCGATCCGCGCGGCCTTGCCGCCGGAGGTGCCGTGCAAGCCGACCCAGTGGCCGCCGTTGCCGATCCAGTCGCGCAGAATCTCGTTCTGCGGATCGTCGGCGTAGGGGCCGGCGGTGTAAGTGATCAGCACGTCGGTGACGGGCAGCCACTTCCACATATCGGTGAAGTCGTTGCCGGTGGTCGCGCGGATATTCCCGTCCGAGTAGAGCATGTCGAGCAGCTTCAGCCGGGCGAAGTCCATGTCGTGGCCGCCGTGCTGGCCGGGCGGGAAGCCGCCGGTGACGACGTGGACGCGAGTCGGAGCGGAGGTCATGAGGAGCTCGTTTCGGTAGGTGTGTTCGCGGGGATGATAGGCGATTGGGGAGCGTCGCTCTTGGCCATGCGGTAGCCGACCCGGGCCTGGGTGTAGATGTAGCGAACGTTGGCTACATCGTCGCCCAACTTTTGACGTAGGCGTTTGAGATGGGTGCGAAGCGTCTGCCGGTTGCTCGGCTTCTTCATACCCCAGACGCGGCGCATCAACTGGTCATAGGTGACGACCCGCCCGGCATTGTAGGAGAGCTCTGAGAGCAGTTGGAATTCGATCGCCGTCAGGTTGAGCGGCTGACCGGCCAGAGTGGCCTGACGCAGGCTGTAGTTCACGGTCAGGTCGCCTAGCACGAAGGGCTCTGCCGACGCGGAGAGACGCGGCTCCTCGCTGCGCCGCAGCGATGCGCGGATGCGGGCCACGAGCTCGGTCGGCGAGAACGGCTTGACGATGTAATCGGCCGCGCCCGACTCAAAGGCGCGCGCGATCACTTCGTCCTGTCCGTAGGCGGAGATGAAGATCACCGGCGCGTCGGTGACGCCGGAGATGTCGCGCATCAGATCGATGGTATCGACGCCGGGCAGCATCAGATCGAGCAATACCAGATCGGGCCGATTCTCGGCCAGCAGCGTAAAAATGTCGCCGGGGTCGCCGGTGACGATGGTTTCGTAGCCGGCGCCGGAGAGGGTGCGGCGCACGTGGCGGAGCGTGTGCGGATCGTCGTCGATCACGAGAATGCGTTGTCCCTCGAGGTCGGCCTGCTGGGCGCGCCGTCTGCGGCCGAGGGGTCGGCTGGGAGCGGCGTCTTCGAGCACTGGAAGCGTGAAGGCGAAACGGGCGCCGAGCCCCGGTCCGTCGCTTTCGGCCCAGATCCTCCCGCCGTGGGCCTCGACGATGCCTTTGCAGATGGCCAGCCCGAGACCGCTGCGGGAACCTGGGCCGAGTGCGGCCTGGCCGTCGCCTGTGTCCGGCGCATCAGTCACGCGGCGGGCGACTTTGTGGAAGAGGCGGGGTAGCTGATCGGCCGGGATGCCGCGCCCGGTGTCGGTGACCGAGAATTCGACATGCAGGTCTTTCGCCTCGGCGCTCACGGTGATGGTGGAGGTAGTGGGGGCGTGCGCGGCTGCGTTGCTCAGGAGGTTGCCGAGCACCTGGACGATGCGCCGGCGGTCGGCGCGCACGAGCGGGAGCTCGGGCTCGAGCTCGATTTCCAGCAGTTGCCGGCCGCCGGCGTTGAGGAAGCCGCTGCGGGCGCGGTCGACCAAGGTGGACACTTCGACCGCTTCCGCGCTGACTGGCAGGGTGCCGGTCTCGATCCGTGCGACGTCCAACAAGTCGCCGATCATGGCGCGCATGTTGTCGGCCTGGTCGACGATGATGCGCAGGAACTGGCGCGCTTCGCCGGGATCGAGGTCGTCTTCTCCGTCGAGCACCGTGGTCGCTGAGCCGCGGATGGCGCTCAGCGGCGTGCGCAACTCGTGACTGACCATGCCCAGGAACTCTGCCCGGGTCCGCTCCAGCTCTTCAATCGGCGTCAGATCCTGCACCGTGACGACCACCGACTCGATCGGCCCCTCGCCGTCGTCTTCGCCCGGCTCAGCCGGCGAGCGGATCGGCGTGACGTTGACCAGCGCAGTGATGCTGCGTCCGCTGGCGGCCTCCAGGACGACCTCTTCGGCGCGCAGCGCGGGCCCGGTGCGCAGCGCCTGAGCGATCGGGAACTCGCGCAGCGAGATTTCGCGTCCATCGGCGCGACGCACGGTCAGCGCGGCCAACAACTGTTCGGCCGTCCAGTCGGAGTCCTGCCCCGACCCCTGATCGGTGATGCCGAGCAGATCGGCGATGCGCCGCACCTCGCGGTTGAACGAGGCGGGCGCACCGCTGGCCAGATTGAAGACGACTACGCCGACAGGCGTCGTATCGATCAGCGTTTCGAGGTCGCTGCGAGCGCGGATCTCATCGCGATGACAGCGCGCGTTGACGACGACTAGCGCGACCTGAGAGGCGAACATCACGAGCGTGTTCTCGTCTTCACTGCTGAAGGTCTCGCCTGACCCGCTCTTAGCGATGTGGATTGCACCGACGCTCACGCCCTGGTGGCGGATCGGGACGGCGAGAAAGGCGCTCACCGGCACAGGCGGCCGGAACTGCGGCAGGCCCATCCTGGCGGTGTGCTCTCCGAAGTCGGCTAACCGAAGCGGTCCGGGAATCTGGCTGAGGTAGTCGAAGAACTGCTGGCCTTGCGGCATTTGCCAGAGTTGGTCGGCTTCATCGGGTGTCAGGCCGGAGACGAGGTAATCCTCCACCTGCGTATCCTGGTCGAGCGTGGTGATCAAGGCGTAGCGGGCGTCGGTTAGGTCTTGGGCGCTGTCGAGCACACTGCGCAGCACTGCGTCCAAGTCGAGGCTCTCGTTGATCCGCAGGCTGGCCTGGGATAGACGAGCCAAGCGTTGCTGGAGGTCGTCGATGCGTCGGTCACGTTCGTCCGGCTGGGTCATTTCGTCGTCCCTCTTGCGCGGCTCCGGCGGCAAGGCGGCCGTCCTGGGGCCCTGATTCTGCGAATGGACGTCAGCATCATCATAACGTTACGAGCCATCGTCGTTAGTCACGGACTCATGACGAATGACGAATTCTTCTCTGACCTGGAGAGTGTTCGAGCGTCTGCTCGCGCCCAGCCTCGGTCAGCCGAATCGTGACCGAGGCGGTGAGCGACGGCGTGAACTTCTGCTCTGGCTCAGCGGCCGGGACTGGTGGAGCCGGTTGCGTTGTGCGTCGACTACGTAAGCCGTTACAAACTTAGACTGACCTACCCATACGGCATCGTTGACGTTTCCGGAGGAGCGATATGTCTAGCCATACCGATACGCGGATCACCGACCTCCGCTACTACCTGGTCCATCCCACCCCGCCCGAGACCGGTCAGCCCGACCGCTACATCGCCGGCAAGAATCTCTGCTTCGTCCGCCTGGAAACCGCTGATGGACTGCACGGCTGGGGCGAGTGCTACACCCAATCCGACCGCGATCTCCAGATCACCGCCCACCTGGAAGCGATGCGGCGCTACATCGTCGGCTGGGACGCGGCGCGAATCAAGCCCTGGACCGACGCGATCCACAACGATTTTGGCAACCGCCGCGGCGCGATGGACCTTTATTCGGCCATCTCCGGCGTCGAGCAGGCGATGTGGGACCTCGCCGGGAAGCGCGCCGGAATGCCGGTCCATCAACTCCTCGGCGGCGCCGTCCGAGATCGCTTGCGCGTCTACGCCAACGGCTGGGCCAAGATGGACGACCTTGAGGAACTACAGGCTCGCGCTCGGGCGATGGTCGACAGAGGATTCACGGCGCTCAAGTTCGACCCTGTGCCAGGTAAGTGGCGCAGCTACGTCGGCATGAAGGAACTCCGCCTGGCGGCTGAGCGAGTTCGCGCGGTGCGCGAGGCGGTCGGACCCGATGTCGATGTGCTGCTCGAAATCCACCGCCGCCTCAGCCCTTCCAACGCCGTGCGGCTGTCCAAGATGGTCGAGGAGTACGAGCCCTTCTGGTTCGAGGAACCGGTCTGGGCCGAGAACATGACCGCGCTCGCCGCCGCCACTGCTCAGATCAACATTCCCACCGTCACGGGCGAGGAGCTGTACACCAAGTTCGAGTTCCGCGAGGCCTTCGAGCAGCGCGCCGCCGACATCATCAATCCCGACGTCGCCAACGTCGGCGGGATCAAGGAGTTGACCGAGATCGCGGCGATGGCCGAGGTCTACTTCGTCGCCGTCGCGCCGCACAACTACAACTCGACCACGATGGCGCTCGCCTCCACCCTCAACGCCGCCGCCACGATGCCCAACTTCATCATCACCGAGTACTTCGTCAACTTCGAACCCTGGGGTCAGGAGGCCGCCACCCCGCCGTTCGAGGTCGAGGACAGCCACATCCAGTTACCGAATGCCCCCGGCCTCGGCATCGACCTCGACGAAGAAGTGCTCAAAGCCCACCCCGCCCGAGACTTCCCCACCCGTACGATCGGAGATTGAACGGTGCGTGGCCAATCGAATATGGTGTCGGCATGAGCAGCGTGACCATCGCCCTTCCTGATGACCTTCAGTCGTACGTTGATCGGCAGGTCCAAGAGCGCGGCTATTTGGACTGCGGCGAGTACATCCGTGATCTGCTCCGGCAGGAGCGCGATCGCCAGCACCTGGAAGCGTTGGTACTGGAAGGCGCAGCGTCGCCGACGGCGGTGGTGGCGGATGATGAGTTTTTCGATCGACTGTTCCGAAGGTTGGATAAGGCCGAGCAGGAGTGAACCCGAAGTTGATTTCTGTTCGAGATCCCGCGCAGCGGGATCTCGCCAGGATCCTGGATCGCTACTGGTTCGACGCATCACCGCAAGTGTCTCGCGCTTTTGCCCTCGCACCGCGTGAGGCGTTCCGCCATCTCAGCCGGTTTCCGTCCACTGGCTCGTCGCGCTACAGCCGCAACACACCGTTGCCCAATCTGCGGTCATGGCCAATTCGCGGTTTCCCTTACTTGATCTTCTACGTTGAGGAAGCGTCCAGCGTCGATGTCTACAGACTCCTACACACCGCCCGCGACATCCCAGAGTCGCTGACCGAGGGCTTGGAGGATTGAACTGATGCGCAACCTCAGCGCCATTCTCCCTGACGACGCCCAAACCTACCGAGGCGACCGCTGGGTCTCCTTCTTCGTGGTTCTGCTCTCAATCGTCGGCACGATTCGCAGCTTGATCCACATCGTCCGATACGACGGCGGCGCGGCCAGCATTGCCGGAATCGACATTGAGGTCGAGGGCGGCCAGAACTTGGTCGCGATCTTCGCCCAGTGGGGCCTGGTGCAGCTTTTGTCGGCCGGGATCTCCTGGATCGTCGTGATCCGCTACCGCGGGCTGATACCGCTGATCTTGCTGACGAGCCTGCTCGAGAACATCGGCCGGATCGCGATCGGGCAAGCGAAGCCGCTCAAGGCGGAGAAGCCGCCGCCGGGCGCATACGGCTCGCGGATCATCTCGCCGATCCTGCTGGTCGCGTTCTGGTGCTCGCTGCCCAAGCGCGACTGAGCGCTATACCAACGCTTCGTACACCCCCTTCTCAAACGTTGATTCCAGGTAGGCCGTCGGGTTGAACTGGTAGCCGAAGACGTGGGTGAAGAACAGCCCGGCCAAGTCCTCCTCCGGATCGACGAAGAACCAAGTCCCCGCTGCTCCGCCCCAGCCGTAGGTACCGACGCTGCCAGCCATTGCCGTCCCGCCGAGACGATTGCGGACGGCATAGCCGAAGCCGAACCCGTAGCCGGGTGGCGTCAGATCGATCTCCTGGCCGCAGATCTCGCCAACGTGGTCGGCCGTCATCCACTGGATCGTCTTGCGCCCCAGTACCCGCTGGCCATCGAGTTGGCCGCCGTTCAGCAGCATTGCCGCGAAGCGGGTGTAGGCCGCCGGGGTCATCAACACGCCGCCGAACAGCCCGTTCCCCGAGATCTGCTTGCCTACTGATTCCCGTACCTTCTCCGAGTCCTCCGGTCGCTCGACTGGATTCAGACCGCCGTCCGCGCCCCAGTGATGGTTGGTCACCAGCCGGCCCGCGTCCTGAGGCGGGCAGTAGAAGCCGCAGCCCTCGATCCCGAGCGGACCGAAGATGCGCTCCTGGAAGAGGTCGTCGAGATTTTGCCCGGTCGCCCGTTCCAACAGCACGGTGAGGACATCAAAGTCCATCGCATACTCCCAGGCCGCGCCCGGCTGGCGCGCGTTGGGCAACTGCGACATCGCCATGATCAGGTCCTCGTGAACCACGTCCGGATCTTGAATCCCACCGTCGGTCGGCCCGAACCCGGTACCTTTCCAGACCGGCTCCAAGAGCGGGAACATCGCCGAGGGAATGTTGCTGAACGAGGGCAAGCCCGACGTCATCGTCAGCAGATCGCGAATCGTGATCGGCCGAATCATCGGGACCGTCTGTCCCAGCAGCAGACCGGTACCGCGCACCTTGTTGGGCGGGTCCAGCGGCGACAAGACCTCGCGTCCCTCGAACTCCGGCAGCCACTTCGTGATCGGCTCGTCGACGTAGAACAGGCCCTCCTCCTGCAACTGCATCGTCAGCGCCGCCGCGACCGGCTTCGTCTGCGAGTACATTCGGAACAGCGCATCCTCGGGCAGCGGATTCTTGCGCTCTACGTCGAGGTAGCCGTGACACGACACGTGCGCGATGTGTCCGTGCCGAATCAGCACGGTCACGACGCCCGGTACCTCGCCGTTCTCAACGGCTTGGGCCATGCGAGCGTCGACCCGAGCCAGTCGCTTGGCGTCGATGCCGAGGGCGGCGGGATCGGCGGAGGGAAGATTGGCGAAGTCGGACATCGGAGGCTCCTACGAAGCGCTAGCGGGTGGTGAGCAGGGTAGCTCCCTGAACCTGAAGATCGGTCTGCGTACCATGAATCGAGGCATCGTCAGGAGCGTTCCACCGCCGACGTTGGATTGGAGTTGAACATGCGGGAGTTCAAACCCAGCCGGCGAGTCAAGGTCGTCTGCGCCGTTCTGGTCGCCGGACTGATCGTGATCGCCGCTACGGTGAGTCCGAATCCGAAAGTCGATCTGCGCAGCGGCGGCGTCGACTTGAATGCTGCTCAACTGGCGCAAGCTGTCGACGGCTTGCGAGCGCCGACAAACCTGGGCGCGCAGTTACTGGACGACGGCCTCAGCGCCCGCGTCTCGTGGACGCCCGTGCGCGGTGCCACCAACTATCGCGTAGGTTGGGTCGAAATCAGCGAAGTGCGGAACGCCGATCAGAGCGATTCGACCTGGCTGGACCCCTTGCGCTACCACGACCTGCGCGGCAGTGTTCGGTCCGAATACGTCGTGCGCGATCTGCGGCCGGACAGCCGCTACTACTTCTTCGTCGGGGCGTACCACCAGAGTGGACGGCACAGCGAGGTCCATTGGTCGGTGAGCGAAGTCATTTGGGTTGACACTGCGAAGGCGACGCCTCCGCCTTCCCCCCAGCCGAATCCGTTGACGCGGATCGATTCCGTCAGGCTTGGCATCGACCAGAGCGCCAACGGGTTGGGCTATCTGATCGTGCGCTACACCCTGCCTTCCTACTGTTACTCATATCGAGACGCGCGCTTCGGCCAACTGGGCGACGAGTTCTCGGTCGATCTGCTGATTGATGTGTACGACGGTTTCTGCGCCCAGGCCCAGCATTCGGGGACGCTGTTGGTCTGGACGAATCGCCGGGATCTCACGGAGGGCCGGGCGTACACGGTGGTGGTCAACGGCGAGCATCGCCTGCAAGTGATCGCCGAGTTGCGCTCGGAGAGCCATAGCCGGTAGCGGAAGCAGCCTCCGACGATCGCCTAGCCTCCGCATCAGCGAGGGAGGCTCGAGATGACCTACGAATACGACCGCAACATCCGCGACAAGGTGGCCGTGATCGGTGTCGGTGAGACCGAATACACGAAGCATGGGCGGATTGGGCGGCCCGAGTTTCGCCTCGCCCTCGAAGCGATCCTCGCCGCCTGCGCCGACGCCGGCCTCGAACCGCGAATGCTGGACGGCTTCTCCTCCTACTCCGCCGACCGCAACGACCCGAACCGGCTCTCGACCGCGCTCGATCTGCCGCACTACGCTTTCGCCTCGATGGTCTACGGCGGCGGCGGTGGAGGCGTCTGCGCGGCGATCGGCAACGCCGCCGCCGGCATCGTCGCCGGCTACGCCAACTTCGTTGTCGTCTACCGAGCATTGGCGCAGGGCGAGTTCGGACGCTTCGGCCAGTCCCGTCGCGGCGGACGCTTGCGCGGACAGTACGCTTTCAATGTGCCCCAAGGCCTGATGTCGCCAGCTCAATTCCTGGCGATGAAGATGCAGCGCCATATGCACGAGTACGGGACGACCTCGGCGCAGTTGGGGCGGATTGCGGTTGCCGCGAACAAGCACGCGCAGAACAACCCTCGCGCGGTGATGAACGGCCGCCCGATCACGCTGGAGGATCACCAGAACTCCCGCATGATCGCAGACCCCTACCGCCTCTACGACTGCTGCCTTGAGACCGACGGCGCAGCCGCCATGATCCTGACTACTGCCGAGATCGCGCGCGACTTCACCGACAGGCCCGTCTTCCTCTCAGCCTCCGTTCAAGGTTCGGGTCATCGACAGGGCAACGTCGTCGACGGCTTCTGGCACGACGACTTCATGTCCTCCAACTACACGACCATGGTCGATCGCCTCTACACAGCAGCCGGGATGGGGCCCGAGGAGATCGACTGCGGGCAGTTCTATGAGAATTTCACCGGGCAGGTGCTGACCTCGTTCGAGGATCACAAGTTCTGCGAAGTCGGCGAGGGCGGACCTTTCTGCGAAGGCGGACGCCTCGAAGCGAAACAGGTTGCAGATCCGGACGCGCCCCATGCGGGCGAGTTCCCGATCAACACCTCCGGCGGCAATCTCGCCGAGGCCTACACGCACGGATTCAATCTCGCTGTCGAGGCTGTGCGCCAACTGCGCGGCGACTCTACTACTCCCGTTGCAGGCGCGCGCACCTGCATCGTCGCCGCCGGGCCCGCCTCCGCCCCGATCTCGTCGGCCATTTTCCGCAACTAGGGTCTGTTGACACTTCCCGCTTCGTCATTTCCGCTCTCCGCCGCGTATGGCGAACCGCTGGAGGAGGCGAGGTTGAATTCAGAAGTACCGTGCGAGGAGCACGTCCAACGAGAGTTCGAGACAATTCCACCGATCCGCATCCGGGCCAAGTTCGCGCTCCGCGAGCGCGCGACCCAGCACCGTCCCGATACGGTTCTGCAACGCTTGCGCGCGCCGAGCCTCGATCTGCCCGCTCAACATCATCACGATCACGTAGCGGGGCTGCCCCTCCGGATCGAGCCAGATCGCGGCGCTGTTGATCCGCACTTCGGTTTCGCGCCAGAGATACCAGCCCGTCTTCACCAACGACTGCCAGCCCGCAAGCGATTCGGGCGGGCGATCCGCGCCCCAGCGCAGATCGCGCGGCACTCGCGCCAGCAGCTCGAGTCCTTCATGGCGGACTCGCTCCGACACATTCGCTGATGTAGCCAGCGCCGCGTAGAGACGCGCGACATTCAGGGCTGTGGCCGTCCCGATGCCCCAGCGAGTCGGATGCAGGCCGGACGCCATCTCAGGCACGCCGAGCCATTCGTAGTACTCGCCCAAGGTTTCGATCCCGCCGATGTATTCCAGCAGCGGCGGCACGGGTTCGTTGGCGCTGTGAGTCACCATCATGTCGATCTGACGCCGGAGCTTCGCTGCCGACTGAGACTCCGCGTCGGTGTTACTCAGCCGGGTTAATGCCAACCACGCGATCGGCGGTTTGACCAAACTGTGCAGCGCGAACTCGTCCGCATCCCCGCCGTGCCATTCACGGCCGGTGTCCAACTCGATCACGGCGACGCCGATCCGATGTTGATCGGCCTCCAGCAGCGGCAGCACCGAGGTGGATAACGCACAGATCGGCCGCGCGCCGCCGTCCGCTTGCGCTAATGCCGCCGGCGTCAGAGCGGCTAGCGTCGCTGCTGCGAGGCTGAGCAGCACTGCGCGCCGCCGGAGGTCGGCGGCGGCGCTAGGCAAACCTGTGAAGCTCCCCAACGCGGGCAAAGCTGTTAGCCTCACCGAAAGTGATATCAGCGCCCTCCGCGCAGCCGCCGTCGGACTTTTGCCCCATGCCCAGCGCCGAATTCCTCGACGAACCATTCTTCCCCCAGGGCATGTCCGAGCCCGAACCTGCGGATCCGATCAACGCCGGATTCTTTGAGGCGGCGGCGGACGGACGCTTGGTGGTCCAAACTTGCGCCGACTGCAATGTGAGACAGTATCCACCCGAACTGAACTGCCACTCGTGTTATGGCTTCAACATGAGTTGGGTCGAGGTGGCCGGTACTGGACATATCTGGTCATGGGTTGAGGTCGTGCATCCGGCGCATCCCGCCCTGCGCGAGTTCGGGGCGTATGTGGTGGCGCTGGTCGAACTTGACGATGCGCCCGAGGTCAAACTCATGGGCACGGTCGTGAATGCTCCGCACGGCGACGATGCGCAGCCGGCCGTGGCGATCGGCGATTCGGTCCGGGTCGTCTTTGAGCGTACCGCCGACGACCTGGTGCAGCCGCGTTGGAAGCTCGCATGAGCGCCGCTCCGGCGGCGACGGCATCCCTCGCCGCGGCCGGGGCGCAGAGTTCGCGCCGGCGCTGGGCGATTCTGCTTGTCTTGGCCGGCTCGCAGATGTTGGTGCAGCTGGACGCGACGATCATCAACACGGCGCTGCCCGCGATTAAGCGCGCGTTCGAGATGTCGGAGTCGCAGTCGCTTTGGGTCGCGGACGCCTACATGGTGATCTTCGGCGGCCTGCTGTTGCTCGCCGGCGCGCTGGGCGATCGTTTCGGCCGCCGCAAGATCCTGATCATCGGGATGGCGATCTTCGTCGCCGCCTCGATCGCCGTGGCTTTCTCGCCCGACGCCAACTTCATGATCGTCGGGCGGGGCTTGCAGGGACTTGGCGGCGCGCTGGTCATTCCACAGACATTGTCGATCCTGACCGCTGTGTTTCCGCGCGAGGAGCGCGGCCGGGCGATCGGCATCTGGGCCGGGGCGATGGGCTTCGGCATGGCCTTCGGTCCGCTCGTCGGGGGCGTGCTGGTCGATCTGATCGGGTGGTCGGGTGTGTTCTGGGTGCCGGCCCCGATTGCGGCCCTGTGCATGGCCGGTATGGCCGTCGTGCCCGAGTCGCGTTCGCAGCTGCACACCAAGCTGGACGTGCCGGGCGCGATCACGGGGACGATCGCCATGGTCGCGATCGTCTTCGCGATCATTGAGGGGATTCAGAAGGGCTGGAGCGACCCGCTGATCGTTGGATCGTTCGCGGTCGCCATCGTCTCTGCCGTGCTCTTCATCCTGATCGAGCGGCGCACCGACCAACCGCTGCTGCCGATGGCGTTCTTCAAGCAGCGCGACTTCACCGGCTCGATGGTCGGCATGTTCTTCATCATGTTCGCGTTGATGGGCGTCATGTTCTACATGCCTCAGTTCTTCCAGCTGGTGCAGGGCATGTCCGCCTCGGAGAGCGGCGCACGGCTGATGCCGCTGGCGCTGATGATGATGTTCTTTGCGCCGGTGGCGGCTCGCCTGTTGCCCAAGCTGGGACCTCGATTCATGCTCTTCTGGGCGCCCGCCGTGCATGGCGGCGGCGCGCTGCTGCTGTTTAGCTTCATCCTTGATGTCGATACGCCCTACTGGATGATCGGCCTGGGGATGGCCTTCCTCGGCATGGGCGGCGCGATGCACATGCCCGCCACTACCGACACGGCGATGGCGTCGGTACCTGTTGACCTGGCCGGCAAGGCGTCGGCGGTCAACAACGCCGGACGGCAGCTTGGCGGCACACTGGCGATCGCGATCCTGGGGTCGTTCGCGGCCGCCGTCTATTCGTCGGGCGTGAACTCCGGGCTCGCCCCGCTCGGCATCGCCGAGCAATCGGTCGAAGTTCTCGCTACCGGCATTGGCGCAGCCCAACAGGTGCTGCCCACCCTCGATCCCGCCGTCCTCGCCCCAGCCCAGCTCGTCCTCCGCGAGTCTTTCGTCGACGCCATCACCGACACGATGCGCTTCGGGATCGTCTTCGCGCTGATCTCCGGCGTCGTGGGCTGGATTCTGGTGCCCAAGCGCCAGCGCCAAACGCAGATGCAATGGGAAGACGGCAAGCCGGTTGAGCAGCCGTCCGGGCCGGCTCCGATTCCGGCGATGTCGTCGAACGGCGTGTCGTCCAATGGGGCGCGCACGCTTGGTCCGGCGGCGCTGGTGACTGCGTTGCCGCGTCCTCAGAAGACGGTGGTTCATTGATGACCTCGGTCGCAGGCGGACGCCGCCGCTGGCTCATTCTCGCGGTGCTTGTGACCAGTCAGATGATCGTCAACCTCGACGTGACGATCATCAACACGGCGATCCCGGCGATCAAACGCGCCTTCGAACTGACCGAATCGCAGTCGCTCTGGATCGCGGACGCCTATCTGGTGATCTTCGGGGGTTTGCTCCTGCTTGCGGGTGCGCTGGGTGATCGCTTTGGCCGCCGCCGGATCTTGATGATCGGGATGACGGTCTTTGTCGCCGCCTCGATCGGGGTCGCGTTCTCGCCCAACGCGAACTTCCTGATCGTCGGGCGGGGCTTGCAGGGACTCGGCGGCGCGCTGGTGATTCCGCAAACGCTGTCGATTCTGACGGCGGTCTTCCCGCGTGAAGAGCGCAGTAAGGCGTTCGGCGTCTGGGCCGGGGCGATGGGTTTCGGGATGGCGTTCGGGCCGCTGATCGGCGGCGCACTGGTGGATCTGATCGATTGGTCGGCGGTCTTCTGGGTGCCTGCGCCGATTGCGGGCGTCGCCCTGCTCGGGATGGCGATTGTGCCGGAGTCGCGGTCTCTGCGACACACGCGGCTTGATGTGCCTGGCGCGGTGACGGGGACGGTGGGGATGGTGGCGATTGTCTTCGCGATCATCGAGGGCATTCAGCGCGGGTGGGGCGATCCGCTGATTGTGGGCGCGTTTGCGGTGGCGGCGGTGTCGCTGTCGAGCTTCATTCTGATCGAACGGCGCACGGCGCAACCGTTGCTGCCGATGGCGTTTTTCCGTCAGCGCGACTTCACGGGCGCGATGATTGGGATGTTCTTCATCATGTTCGCGCTGATGGGGGTGATGTTCTATCTGCCGCAGTTCTTCCAGTTGGTGCAGGGCACGTCGGCGACGACGAGCGGTTTGCGGCTGATGCCATTGGCGCTGGCGATGATGGTGGTGGCTCCGCTGGCGGGGCGGGTTTTGCCGCGGGTGGGGCCGCGGATCATCATGCTTTGGGCGCCCGCCGTGCATGGGGGCGGTTGCCTGCTGTTGCTGAGTTTCGTGCTTGATGTAGACACGCCGTATTGGGTGATTGGGCTGGCGCTTGGCTGGCTGGGGATTGGCGGGGCGATGCATATGCCGGCGACGACGGATACGAGCATGGCGGCGGTACCGGTGGATCTGGCGGGCAAGGCATCGGCGGTGACGACCAGCGGGCAGGAACTTGGGGGGACGCTCTCGATTGCGATTCTGGGGAGCTTTGCGGCGACGATGTATGCGTCCGGGGCGCGGGAGAGTCTGGCTCCGCTGGGTCTGGGGGCTGAGCAGGTTGAGACGATTGCGACGGGCGTGGGGGCGGCGTTGCAGGTGTTGCCGGAGTTGGGCGCGGAGGCGCTGCCGGCGGCGCGGGCGGCGATTGCGGAGTCGTTCGTGGGCGCGATCCAGGACACGTACCGGTTGGGGATCATCTTTGCGGTTTGTTCGGGGATCGTGTGTTGGCTGCTGGTTCCGAGCCGGCAGCGTTTGCAGCAGGCGGCGACGCTGCGGGGGGCGGTTGGCTTTGAGGGAGAGGCGGAAGTCTCGTCCGTCGGCGCGGCTGGGAATGGGACGGCCGAGGGGCTGGGGTTGGTGCGCAGGATTGGGTTGCCGCGGCCGCAGAAGACGGGAGTTCCGTAGGAGCAGCCTTGCGGTGCAGGAGAGCTTTGCGGGCCCATCAGTCGCTGCTCTCCCCGGAAAGGGAAGGGGGTGGGATTGGGGGTTTGGTGCAGAACTCGGCGAGATACCCGCGGCAAGCGCGGGTATGACGATCTTTGATTCGCGTGCAGGTGTTCGGTAGGGGAGTGGGTTGTTCGGTGGGATCATTCTGCTTGCATGGCGTCGGCGATGCGTTCGCCGATCATGATGGCGGTGAGGTTGGTGTTGCAGCTGACGATGTCGGGCTGGATGCTGGCGTCGGCGACGCGGAGGTTTTCGAGGCCGTGGAGGCGGCCCTGTTGGTCGGTGACGGCCATGGGGTCGGTAGCTTGGCCCATGCGGGCGGTGCCGCTGATGTGCCAAGTGGTGGAGGTGGTGCGGAGGATGTAGTCGGCCAGGGCCGTGTCGGAGTCGATCACGCCGGGTCGCGGAGCGATCACTCGCTCGACATAAGGCATAATGGCGTCGCTGTGCATGATCTCCCAGCAGAGGCGGGCGCCGTCCATGAGGCGGCGCAGATCTTCGGGGTGGCTGGCGTAGCGCATGTCGAGATTGGGCTGTTCCGACGGATCCGTTGAGCGCAGCGTGACTGAGCCGCGCGAGTGGGGGCGCTGGACTACAGCTCCGATGCCGAAACTTGGATGTTGGCGGGGCGCGTCGGTGAGTCCGCGCACCTGATCGGAGTCCCAGATTGTGGAGATGGCGATCTGCATGTCGTTGAACTGGTCGCTGCCCGGGGCGGTGTAGCGGACGCCGACCTCGGTGACGACGTCGGGATCGTGGACGACATCGGGCTTGGGGAAGGCTTGGACGCCGGTACCGAAGTGGTCGACGAGGTTCTCGCCGACGCCCGGGAGGGCGTGCAGTTGGGTGATTCCGTGCGGCGTGAGTTTCTCGGCCGGGCCGATGCCGGAGCGGAGCAAGATTGCGGGGCTGACGGCTGCGCCGGCGCTGACGCAGACGCGGCGCGCGTCGATCTGCTCGCCGTCGGTGAGGACGACGCCGGTTGCGCGGCCGTGCTCCAGGCGCACGCGGTCGACCAGTACCCCGTGCCGGATCGTGAGGTTCTCGCGGTCGCGGATGTTGAGCAGGTAGGCGATGTTGGTGGAGATGCGGTTGCCCTCGCTCCGGTTGCGCGGCCAGGGTCCGACGCCGGTGGCGTCGGGGAGGTTGTGATCCCAGACGTCGTCGAAGCCGTTGTTGCGGCAGGCCTCGTAGAAGGCGCGTTGGAGCGGTTGCCACTCCATCTTGCCGACGCGCTCGATCGGGATCGGCCCGTTTGCGCCGTGGAAGTCGCCGCCTTCGGGGTCGGATTCGAGCTTGCGGTACCAGGGCAGCACGTCTTCGAATGACCACTGGTCGCAGCCGAGCTCGACCCAGGACTGGAAATCGCCCGGTACTCCGCGCAGGGCGATGGTGCCGTTGACGGCTGATGATCCGCCCATGACTTTGCCGCGATGGAGGGGGAACTCGCGTCCGTGGCGGGCGTCGGCGCGGAAGCCCCAGTCGTGATCGCGCCAGGAGACCCAGGGTTTGAGCAGATCGCGGGGCATGTCCTCGATGCGGGTGTAGTCGGGGCCAGCTTCGAGCAGGAGCACATTGCGGGCTTCGTCTTCCGACAAGCGCGCTGCGATGACTGCTCCGGCGGACCCGGCTCCAATGATGATGTCGTCGTAGATCACGATCTCTCCATCCCCGCTATTCAGTGGCGCAGAGGCAAGATACGCCCCTTCTCAATTGTGCGGCCCTCCGAGAGAAGGCGCTGGCCTTCGGTTTCGGAGCGAGGATGGTGGGCTGCTGCAACTATTCCGCGCGGATTGAGTCGGCAATCCGCTCGCCGATCATGATCGCGGTGAGGTTGGTATTGCAGCTCACGATGTCGGGCTGAATGCTCGTGTCGGCGACGCGGAGTCCCTCCAGGCCGTGGACATGTCCGCGCTGATCGGTCACGGCCATTGGATCGGTGCGCCGTCCCATCCGCGCCGTGCCACTGATGTGCCACATCGTGGTGACGACGCCGAAGATGTAGTCGGCCAGAGCAGCGTCGGACTCGAACACCTCAGCTTGCGGTGCGATTACCTGATCGACATACGGGGCGATCTGATCGCTGTGCATGAGCTCCCAGCAGAGCCGGGTCGCTTCCATCAGCCGGCGCAGGTCTTCGGGGTGGCTCGCGTAGTTCATGTCGATGTTCGGCTGCTCCGTGGGATCCGCGGAACGCAGCGTGAGGGCGCCGCGCGAGTAGGGACGCTCCAGCATTGCCGCGAGGCCGATATTCGGGGTCGCTCCGCGTGCGCCTTCGAATCCGCGCATGTGATCCGCGTCCCAGACGGTCGAAAGCGCAATCTGCATGTCGTTGAACAGGTCGCTGCCGTCAACGGTGTAGCGCAGGCCGACCTCGAAAACGACCTCGGGGTCGTGAGCGATCTCCGGTTTGGCAAAGGCCGCCACGCCGAGCCCGAAGTGGTCGGTCAGGTTCTCACCGACGCCGGGTAGTGGGTGTTGCTGCTCAATCCCGTGCGGAGTGAGCTTCTCGGCCGGTCCGATCCCCGAGCGGAGCAGGATCGCGGGGGTGATTGCGGCACCGGCGCTGACGCAGACGCGGCTCGCTTCGATTACTTCTCCGTCTGCGAGTACGACGCCGCTGACTCGGCCAGCTCTGAGCTGCACACGATCGACGAGGGCGCCATGACGGATTGTCAGATTCTCCCGATCGCGGATGCCCATTAGGTAGGCGATGTTGGTTGAGACTCGCAGGCCGTCACGACGATTCCTCGGCCAGGGCCCAACGCCGGTCGCCTCGGGGAGGTTGTGATCCCACACGTCGTCGAAGCCTCGTTCGCGGCAGGCGTCGTAGAAGGCTCGCTGTAGCGGTTGCCACTGCTCCTGCGGGGAGCGCATGATCGGGACCGGCCCGTTGGCACCGTGGAAGTCGCCGCCCTCCGGATCGGTTTCCAGCTTGCGGTACCAGGGCAGCACATCCTCGTAGGACCACTGATCGCAGCCGAGCGCGACCCAGGCATCGAAGTCAGCCGGGACGCCGCGGAGGGCGACTGCGCCGTTGATTGCGGAGGTTCCGCCCACGACCTTGCCGCGATGCATCCGCACTGCGCGTCCATGCCGGGCGTTCGCGCGAAAGCCCCAGTCGTGGTCTACCCACGAGATCCAAGGCTTGACCAGGTCCCGAGGCAAGTCTTCGATCCGCGCATAATCCGGTCCGGCTTCCAGCAGCAGCACTTGCCGCTGGGGGTCTTCGGAGAGTCGGGCTGCGATCACGGCTCCGGCCGAGCCTGCGCCGATGATGATGTCGTCGTACATGGCGGTTCTCCCAAGCAGGCGGCTGGATTTGCCTGGGAGCAAGATAGGCGCCGCTTGGCCTGGGCACGGTAGGGACTGGGTGGTCGCGGTTTGCGGCCTGACGGGGGCTGTGAGAAAAAAACGAGATGGGGTCGCCGCTTGCGGTCGGGGGATTACTGCGGCTCTTCCTCTTCCTCGGCGCTTTGCTCGTCCTCGCTGAGGGGCACGTCTTCGCCGCGCATCAAGGCTGCGGCTTGGGCGTGGACCGAGTGCGGGTAGAGGTGGAAGTCCTTCTGCTGTTCAGGAGTGAGCGGGGCTTCGGGCAGGCGGGGGGAGTGGTTGGCTCGGGGTTTGGGCGCGGGTTCGGGATGGGGTTCGAGGTCGAGCGCGTGGTGGATCTCGCGGCTCTTGGCGTTGGAGGGGGAAAGTTCGCGGATGAGGAGGGCGAGCGCTTTGATGCGGACGTGGCCGGCTTCGTTGGAATGGGCGATCTGGCCGACGCCGGTCATGCTGGACTGGTAGGTGTGGGGGAAGGGCATGGTGGGGCGTTCCTTTCTTGAGGAATGAAGGACTCTTGATCTTATATGGATGGATGTTCGGTTTGCAAGCTGATGGGTGTGTTGTGGTTGGCAGAGGGTTGGGTGCCGGTCACGGCGAGATACCCGCGACGGAGCGCGGGTATGACGGAAGTGAGGGCGGTGGGGACGGGGTGCGGGGTGTCTGTGCTGGGTGTGGCGTTTCACTCCCTCTGCCCCGTTGGGGCATCTCCCCCCTCAAGGGGGAGATTTTGGATTTTGAGGGGGAAGTGGAGGCTTCGGATAACGTGTTTCTGACAGTAGGTGAGGAGCTTTGATGCCGGACGATGTTGGCGCTGCTGTTCCTGCTTATGGGGGACTTGTCGTTGCTGATCTTTCGCGGACGTTGGCGGGGGCTTTTGCGGCTCGGCTGTTTGCGGATCATGGCGCTGAGGTGACTCTGCTGGAGCCGCCGGAGGGTCATCCGCTGCGACGGGAAGCGCCGTTTCTGGATGATGAGGCAGGGCCGGATCGTTCGGTTTTGCACGCCTACGCGAACTGGAACAAGCGCTCGCGGGTCGTTCGAGACGGGAGCGATGCTCAGGCATTTCTTGAGGCCGCCGACCTGGTGGTGACGACGGACCCTCCCGCCAGGCTTGAGCGTTGGCCGTTGGCGGCGATGCGTCCCGACGCCGTGCATCTTTCGCTGACGCCGCATGGCCTCAGCGGGCCGCTTGCGAATGCGCCGGCGAACAATCTGATTCAGAACGCGCGCTGCGGCTGGGCGTACATCAACGCCTACCGCGACGAGCCGCCGCTGAGTCTGCCTGCGCGCCAGGTTGGGTATGTGGGCGGCTGGGCCGGGTTCATCGCGGCTGCGGCGGCGCTGCGGCGGCGTTTTGAGAGCGGGGAGGCGGAACTGGTCGATGTGCGTGAGTTTGAGGCGCTGTCGCATACCGTTTTTCCGTGGTGCATTCCGGCGATCTACGAGGGCAGCGGCTGGTCGCCCGGGGCAACCGGGCGTCGCAATCGAGGAGAGCCGGGGCCGCTCTGGGAGGCGGCGGACGGGCGGATGAACTTTGGATTCGGGGACTGGCACAACTGGCCTCAGGCGATGGCGTTGCTCAACCTTCCCGACCAGGGGGCGCGCGAAGATATGCAGCAGCGGGACGGGCGCTATACGCGCGATCTCGCGCCGGTTCAAGCGGGGGTCGCGCGCGAACTGCCGCAGATGCAGAAGTGGCCGTTGTTTCACCAGCTTGCGGAGCTTCGTTGCATCTCCGGCGTGTTTCAGCAGATCGACGAATTGGTCGAGAACGAACAGTTGGTGTCGCGCGGCTTTGTGGTCAGCACCGAACTGGCGGGATCGCCGGTTCGGGCGGCGGGCGATCCGCATCCGATGTCTCCGCTGAGTTGGTCTCTGCGTTCGCCCGCGCCGGATCAGGGAACCGTGAACGGCGCTGCGCCGTCGCGTGCGCAGGATGACCGCGACTCTCAGTCCGGGGCACCCACCACCAAAGGCCCGCTCGAGGGGGTGCGGGTGTTGACGTTTACGCAAGCCTGGAGCGGGACGTTTGCGACCGAGTTACTGGCGTTTCTGGGGGCGGACGTGGTGCAGATCGAGGCGCTTCAACGGGTTGATATCTGGCGCAATGTGCGGCCCTGGGTACCGAAGGCGATTCGGGACGACTCGAAGGTGCAGCACGCAGTCAACACGCAGGGTCTGTTCAACGCGGTGAACCTGAACAAGCGGGGGATCACGCTTGATCTGCGGCGGGAAGAGGGCAAAGAACTGTTTTGGCGGCTCGTGCCCGAGTTCGACGTCGTGTGTGAGAATTTCCGGCCGGGCGTGTTGAGCGGCTGGGGGATCACGTTGGAGACGCTTGCCGAAGCGAGGCCGGACATCATCCTGGCGACGATCTCCGGCTATGGGGTGACTGGTCCGTACGCCTCATACCCGGCGAACGGGGCGACGACCGAGCCGATGTCGGGGCTGTCCTCGCTGCACGGATATGAGGGCGATCCCGGGATGAACACGGGCGGCCTGTATCCGGATCCGGTCTCCGGCTATGCCCTGACCGGGGGCATTCTGGCGGCGCTGGAACGGCGCGAGCGCGTGTCTGGCCCGCAGTACATCGATGTCGCCATGCTGGAGGCGATGGGGGTGGTGGTCGGCGACGCGATGCTGGAATACGACGCCAGCGGGCGGGTACCGAAGCCGCGCGGCAATCACGATTACTGGCGCGCTCCGCACAACGTTTATCCCTGCGAGGGAGAGGATGAATGGGTGGCGATCGCGGTCGAGTCGGATCGCCAGTGGCGGGCGCTGGCGCGCGAGATCGGTGAGGAGAGCTTGATCGTCGATCCGCGATTCGCCACTGCGAGCGCGCGCAAGGAGCATGAGCGTGAGTTGGACGAGCTTGTCTCGCAGTGGACGAGCGAACAGGATGCGAAGTTAGTCGAGGCGCGGCTGATCGGGATCGGGATTATGGCTGCGCGGGTGAATCCGCTCTACGACTTGTATGCAGAGCCTGATCCGTACCTCTTGGCGACGGGGTTTGTGCAGCAGGTGGATCATCCCGAGGCGGGAGCGAGTTGGCTGCCGGGCGCGCCCTGGCGTTTCAGCGGATCGGTGGATGCGACGCTGCGGCCTTCGCCGGTGGTGGGCGAGCACTCATGCCAAGTGCTCTCGGAAGAGCTGGGCATGACCGAGACGGAGTATCGATCGTTGGTGGAGCGGCGGATCACGGGCACTTTTGACGATCTGGCGGTTGCCGCCGCCGCAGACTGAACGAGTCGAGTCGCTGGTATCTTGACGGCGCAGGCGCTTGCGCCGGCAGCTTCGGCTGCGCTGTCTGTTACGCCCTTGTCCGGAGATGAGATTCATGCCGCCTGGCTCTACTGTGTCCCGCCTGTTGATCGCCAACCGCGGCGAGATCGCGATTCGGATCGCGCGCGCCGCTTCCGACCTCGGCATTGAGACTGTCGCCGTCTATTCGCAGGACGACGCCCACTCGCTGCATGTCCGCGCGGCTGACGAGGCGGTCGCGCTGGATGGGCTGGGAGTGCCGGCGTATCTCAACATTGATGCGCTGATTGAGGCGGCAAACGGGAGTGAGTGCGACGCGGTGCATCCGGGCTACGGGTTCCTGGCGGAGTCGGCGGAGTTTGCTCGCCGCTGCCGGGATGCGGGGCTTGCGTTTGTGGGCCCGACTCCACATTTGCTTGATCTGTTCGGGGACAAGGTGCGGGCGCGGCAGGCGGCTCGTGAAGCGGGCGTGCCTGTGATCGAGGGTTCCGATGCGGCGGTCAGCCTTGAGGAGGCGGGTGCGTTTTTCGAGTCGTTGGGGGCGAACGCGGCGGTGATGCTGAAGGCGGTGGCGGGCGGCGGCGGTCGTGGTTCGCGTGCGGTCGCGGCTTCGGATGAGCTTGAGTCGGCTTGGGTGCGGTGTCAGTCGGAAGCGGCGATGGCGTTTGGCAACGACGCGCTCTATGTGGAGCAGCTGATTCCGCGCGCGCGGCATATCGAGGTTCAGATCATCGGCGATCTGCATGGGTCGGTCGCGCACTTGTGGGAGCGCGAGTGTTCGGTGCAGCGCCGATTTCAGAAGATCGTTGAGATCGCGCCCGCGCCGCATCTGGATGCCGATGTGCGCGATCGGATTGTGGCGGCGGCGCTGCGGATTGCCGCCGATGTTGGGTACTCGTCGTTGGGTACGTTTGAATTTCTGCTTGACGCCTCGCCTGGGGGAGGGAACGCTTTCTATTTCCTGGAGGCGAACGCGCGGCTCCAGGTCGAGCACACCGTGACCGAGCAGGTGACCGGGGTTGATTTGGTGCAGTCGCAGCTTCGCGTGGCGCAGGGAGAGGCGATTGGGGAGTTGGGGTTGGATGATCCGGATTGGCTGCGGCCACGGGGGTATGCAATTCAGGCTCGCGTAAACATGGAGACGCTGACTGCGGACGGCGCGGTTCGCCCCGCATCGGGGACGCTCAAGGCGTATGAAGCGCCTTCGGGTCCGGGCGTGCGCACGGACGGGTTTGGGTATGTGGGATATCAGACGTCCAGTTCATTTGATTCGCTGCTGGCCAAGGTGATCGCGCATTCGCCGACGCCGCGTTTCGGCGATGCGGTGACGCGCACGCAGCGGGCGCTGTCGGAGTTTCGGATTGAGGGGGTAGCGACGAACATTCCGTTTCTTCTGAACGTGCTGAGCCACTCGGACCTCTCGGAGGGCGGGGTGCATACGCGCTGGGTTGACGAGCAGATGGCGGCGCTCGCTGCGGATCATGGGACTCACCGCGCTCGCTACATCGGCTCGGAGGCTGCGGCCGGGGATCAGGGTTTCGCGGGGGCGCGGGTCGATAGCAGCGACCCGCTGGCTCTGTTCAAGCACGACGAGGCGGTCAAGGCGGCGCAGTCGGGCGTGGCTGTTGACGATGATGCTCCGGACCTCTCCGGTCCGGACGGGTCGATTGGCCTGCCTGCGCCGATTCAGGGGACGATTGTGGCGATTCTGGTTGAGGAAGGGCAGGAGGTGCTGGAGGGGCAAGACCTGGTGGTGATGGAGGCGATGAAGATGGAGCACGTGATCCATGCGGATCGGGATGGGGTGGTGCGCGCGCTCGGCTGTGCGGTTGGCGATGTGATTCGGGAGGGCTTCCCGTTGGTCTTCATTCTGGAGGCGGAAGTTTCGGTTGAGGCGGTCGGGGGCGAGGTTGCGCTGGATCCCGACTTCATCCGGCCCGACCTTCAGGAATTGATTGACCGCCACGCCTACACGCTCGATGAGCATCGTCCGATCGCGGTCGCCAAGCGGCAGGCTCGGGGTTATCGGATGCCGCGCGAGAATATTGAGCAACTGGTGGATCCGGGTTCGTTCCAGGAGTATTGGCCGCTGATTGTGGCGCGGCAGCATCAGCGTTACACGGACGAGGGTCTGCGTGAGGCGACGCCGGCGGACGGATTGCTGGCGGGCACGGCGACGATCAATGGGGATCTATTCGAGGAGCGGGATGCGCGGGCGATTGTCGTGCATTACGACTACACGGTGCTGGCGGGCACGCAGGGCGGCCGCAACCACTACAAGCAGGATCGCATGTTTGAGATGGCGAACCGGTTCCGCTTCCCGATCGTGTTCTACACGGAGGGCGGCGGTGGCCGGCCCGGGGACGACCGCACGGGTCCCGGGGTTGCGTTCGACACGTATACGTTCACGCAGTTCTCGAAGCTGAGCGGGCTGGTTCCGCTGGTCGGGGTGACCAACGGTCGCTGTTTTGCGGGGAATACGGCGCTGCTGGCGTGTTGCGACGTGATCATTGCGACTGAGGGTTCGACGGTGGCGATGGGCGGGCCGGCGATGATCGAGGGCGGCGGTCTGGGGATATACACGCCGGAAGAAGTGGGACCGATGTCGTTCCAGGTGCC
Source organism: Dehalococcoidia bacterium (assembly GCA_963555985.3). GTDB lineage: Bacteria > Chloroflexota > Dehalococcoidia > Bin125 > Bin125. The sequence goes on along the minus strand of OY820591.1, from coordinate 1,790,336 downwards.
GAACGGGGTGGTGGACATTCTCTGCAAGGACGAGGAGGAGGCAACCGAGGTCGCCAAGAAGTACCTGAGCTATTTCCAGGGTCCGATCCAGGAGTGGTCGGCTCCTGATCAGCGCCGTTTGCGGCATATCGTGCCGGAGAATCGGCTGCGGCTGTATGACATGCGCGAGATCATCGACACGATTGCCGATGAGGGTTCGGTGCTGGAGATTCGGGAGAAGTTCGGGATTGGGATCATCACGGCGTTCATCCGGGTGGAGGGGCATCCGATCGGGGTGATCGCCAATAACCCGCACCACCTGGCGGGGGCGATTGATTCGGACGGATCGGATAAGGGGGCGCGTTTCCTCCAGCTGTGCGATGCGTTCGATATTCCGGTGCTGAGTTTGATGGACTGTCCGGGGATGATGGTGGGGCCGGATGTGGAGGCGACCGCGCTGGTTCGGCACTGCGCGCGGATGTTTAACACTGGGGCGAATCTGAGCGTGCCGCTGTTCGGGGTGGTGGTGCGCAAGGCGTATGGTCTGGGCGTGCAGGCGATGTGCGGGGCGAGCGCGCTGGTGGGATTCTTCACAGTGGCGTGGCCGACGGCGGAGTTTGCGGGGATGAACATCGAGGGGTCGGTGAAGCTGGGGTATCGCAAGGAGTTGGCGGCGATTGACGATGTTGACGAGCGCACGGCGGAGTTTGAGCGGCGAGTGGAGCGTGCATATGACAACGCGAAAGCTGTGAACGCGGCTGCGGGCGGCGGTCTGGACGACGTGATTGATCCCGCCGACACGCGCGAATGGATCGCGAACGGGATCAAGCGTCTGCCGCCGACACCGGAGCGAACGAGGAAGAAGCGTCCGTATATCGACACGTGGTAAGGAGAACCGAGGGAGGGTTGGGTGGCGACCCCGAGCGGATTCGAACCGCCGGTCTCCACCTTGACAGGGTGGCGTGTTAGGCCGCTACACCACGGGGCCGTGCGTTCAGCCTAGCCGCCTCGGGGAGGATCGGCAATAGGGGAGCGCTCGCATTGGCGGTCGTGCGCGGATAGGATGGTGACGGAGGCGACAGATGGCACGAGGATCACGACGCGGACGGGGCGGGGCGAACCGGCCTCAGCAGGCGGCGCGGCGACAGCGCGGCAGGCGCGCACAGGCCGACCGTTTGCCAACGGCGCAGCCCGGAGCGGCGAATGCGCCTGCGAATGCTTCGATGCGGGGCAATGTGCAGGTGCGGGGACGCCCGGAGCTTGCGGGCACGCCGGCCCAGGGCAGGCGTTCGAGTCCGACGGGGGCGGAGCGTCAGGATCGGCGGGCGCGGGCGGCGGCGGCGATGCATGATTTTCACTATGTGCGGGGCGACCTGAAGTGGGTTGCGATTACGACGGTAACTGCGGTGACGTTGGTGTTGGCGCTGTGGGCGGCGATTACGTTTTAAGAGTGTGTTCGTATTGAGCATGTCCTTGCAGTCCCCACTCCTGGACTCCGTCATACCCGCGCTTGCCGCGGGTATCTCGCTGTGAGGGACCGATGCATAACCCCGCGATCGGCTGAGCTCGTCATTCCAGCGAAAGCTGGAATCTCGCCCGACCAGATAGACCGAACTCCGAACGAGATTCCAGGTCAAGCCTGGAATGACGGAAATGGCCGTTTTGCAAAGGCCTCCTTTCGCGGGAATGACGGAACAAGGGCTATGCATCGGTCTCTGTGAGCGGCACAGCAGCCAGATGCAGCTGAGCGATTCAGTGCAGGGGATTGCTTCCGAGTGAGACGGCGGTGCAGGACTCGGCGAGATTCCCGCGACGGAGCGCGGGAATGACGGAGTGAGTACGGGTGAGGCTTTCGCGGGTGTTGTAGGTTGCTAGTCGTCTTCGGGCGGGTCGACGAGGGCGAAGGTGAGGCGGCCTTCGCAGGCCAGTTCGCCGTCGACCGTGGCTTGGGCGCTGGCTCGGCCGATGGGGCCTCGGAGGCGCTCCATCGTGACCTCTAGGCGGAGTTGATCTCCGGGGACGACCTGGCGGCGGAAGCGGAGGTTGTCGATGCCGGCGAAGAGGCCGAGTTTGCCGGCGAATTGATCGGCGCTGAGGGCGGCGACAGCTCCGGTTTGGGCGAGGGCTTCGACGATCAGGACTCCGGGCATAATCGGGTTGCCCGGGAAGTGGCCTTCGAAGAACCACTCGTTGACGGTGACATTCTTGAGCGCGACGGCGCGCTTGCCGGGTTCGAGTTCGATGATGCGGTCGATCAGGAGGATGGGGAAGCGGTGGGGGATGATGCGCTGAATGGCGCGGATGTCGAGTTGGGTTTCGCTCATCGGATCGGCTCCGCTTCCAAGGTTGCGAACGCGGCCAATAGCCGCTCCACAGCTTCGGCTGGGACGGCAACGGTCGCAGGTTCGGATTCTCCCTCGTGGAGGCCGTGCCAGTCGGAGCCGACGGTCATCAGCAAGCGGCGCTGACGGGCCTTCTGCTCGCCGCGGGCGATCGTCTCGCGGTCGTCGTTGCGGTAGTAGACCTCGATGGCGTCGCCGCCTGAGGCGGCGAACTCGTCGATTGCAGCGTCCGGCTCGCGGTATCTCGAGGGGTGGGCGAGAGAAGCCAAGCCGCCGGCATCGTGGATCAACTGGATCGAGGCTTCGAGGCTGAGCAGTTCTCGGGCGACATAAGCGGGTCCGTGATCGTGGAGGTAGCGGTCGAACGCTTCTTGGACGGACTCCACGTGACCTGCTTCCACTACGGCTCTGGCGATGTGGGGGCGGCCGACGGAGCCGTCGCTGGCGAAGTGCTTGACGCGGGCGAGCTCGATTGGGCAGCCCAGTTCGGCCAGGCGCTCGATGATCGACTCGGCACGAGCGTCTCGGTCGTCGCGGTATATGGCCAGTTGGCGCTCGAACTGGAAGAGACGAGGATCGGAGGGATCGTTGACTGCGGGGAAGTAGCCGAGGACGTGGAGTTCGCCGAGCGCGTCGGTATGTACGCCGAGTTCGACGCCGGCGATTATGCGCAGGCCATGTTCGCGCCCGGCGCGGATTGCTTCGGGGACTCCGGCGAGGGTGTCGTGGTCGGTGAGAGCGATGGTGTTGGCGCCGTTGGCTGCGGCTCGGCGGATGACCCAGCTTGGTGATTTGACTCCGTCGGAGCGGGTGCTGTGGGTGTGGAGGTCGAGCGGCGGCATTGGTTCCGATCGCTAGCGCGCGTACTCGGCGGCTCGGGTTTCGCGGAGAACGGTGACTCGGATCTGGCCCGGGTACTGCAAGGTTTCTTCGATCTTCTTGGAGATGTCGCGGGCGAGGCGCATAGAGCCGAGGTCGTCGACTTCGCGGGGATCGACGATCACGCGGACTTCGCGTCCGGCTTGGATGGCGTAGGCCTGACCGACGCCGCCGAAGGAGGTGGCGATGTCTTCGAGGCTGCGGAGGCGCTCGATGTAGCGCTCGACCGATTCGCGGCGCGCGCCCGGTCTGCCGCCGGAGATGGCGTCGGCCATTTGGACGATGATCGCTTCGACGGTGCGCAGCTCGACTTCATCGTGGTGGGCCTCAATGCAGTGGGCGATGTCCTCGGACATCTTGAAGCGGCGGGCGAGGTCTCCGCCGATGATGGCGTGAGTTCCTTCGACCTCGTGGTCGATCGCCTTGCCTACGTCGTGGAGGAGCGACCCGCGCCGCGTGACCTCGACATCGGCGTGGATCTCCTGCGCGATCATCGCGCCGATGTGGGCGGTTTCGACCGCGTGGCGGAGCTGGTTCTGTCCGTAGCTGGTGCGGAAGCGGAGCCGCCCGAAGATGTCGAGCATGTCGCGGGGGAGTCCGCTGCAATGGGCTTCGATGGCGGCTTCTTCGCCGGCGTCGCGGACGATCCGGTCAACATCGCGCTGGGCTTTGGCGACGGTTTCCTCGATTCGAGAGGGGTGGATGCGGCCGTCGGCGACGAGGCGGCTGAGTGAGAGGCGTCCGACCTCGCGGCGGACCGGGTCGAAGCCGGAGACGGTGACGACGTCGGGGGTGTCGTCAATGATCAGATCGCAGCCGATGGCGGCTTCAAGGGCGCGGATGTTGCGTCCTTCGCGGCCGATGATGCGGCCTTTCATCTCGTCGTTAGGGATCTGGACGACGGAGACGGTGGATTCGGTGGTGACTTCGGAGGCGACGCGCTGAATGGCGGTGGCGACGATCTTGCGGGCGCGCTCCTCGGCTTCGTCGCGGGCCTTCTGCTCGGCTTCGCGGACGCGGCGGCCGGCCTCGTCGGAGATTTCCTGCTCGACCTGGTCGAAGAGGATGGCGCGAGCTTCGTCGCGGGTCATGCTCGAGATCTCTTGGAGGCGCTGGTCGTGCTCGGCCTCGCGCTGATCGAGCTGAGAGGCTCGCTTTTGCAGGCGCTGCTCGAGCTTGCGTTGGCGCTGCTCGGTGCTTTCGAGGTTGCGCTGACGCTCGTCCAGCGACTCTTCGCGCCGGATGAGGCGGCTTTCGAGCCGTTGGGCCTCCGCACGTGTCTCACGGGCGTCGGTCAGAACTTCATCACGCTGTGCAATGGCCTGTTCCTGCGCTTCGAGAAGCCGTTCACGCGCCTCCTGCTCTGCTCGCTGGAGGATTCGTTCGGCTTCGAGTTGGGCCTCGTCGCGTGGATCGGGCCCACCGCGCAGGAGCCGCATCAGGGCTCCCCACATAATGTCCTCGACTCAGGTAGATCGGCATCGGTTTGCGCGCTACCAGATAGGCGCTCCGCGTCTTCCGTGCAGCGCGGGGCGTTGTCAGCTACTGCAAGCCTACCGCCGAATGGGTGCGATGCGCTAGTCGGTGGGGGGTTGGTTGGCTTCCGACCAGGCGGCGCTGAGGGCTTTTGCAATCTCGGGGGCGGCGAATCCGCGTCGTTGGAGGCGGCGTCCGCAGCGAGTTCGATAGGCGGGCCAGTCGGCGTCTCGCTCTCGGAGGTTGAGGCGGGCCAGGGCTAGTGCGCTGGTCGCGTCGTCGAGTTCGTGGAGTTCTTCGAGCTGATCGAGGGCGGCGGCTGCCGCGGCTCTGGGCACGCCTGCTGCGAGCAGGCGTTGGTTGAGCTCGGAGCGGCTGTGGAGGCCGTGCGCGAGCCGGCGACGGGCCAGGTCCAGGCCCAGTTCGATTCCAGCGGTCTCGCGCAGGCGCTCGAGCAGGGCGGGCTCGATCTGTTGGCCGCGGCCGATGCGGATGCGCTGGGCGAACGAGCGGGTGCAATGCAGTTCGTCGGCGTTCTCGAACTGCACGACGCAGACGGGTCCGCGGCGGTGGATGTCCAGCACGAGAGTCATCTCGTCGCTCCGGCTGCTCGGTTAGGCAGAGCGAGCGCGTCCCCGTTTGCGCGGTGCGGGTTTCTCGATCGGCGAGGCGGCGTCGGTTGATGCGGGAGTGAGCTCGGGCGCCGACTGGACGCCGAACTGCTCGCGAATCTTCTGCTCAATCTCTTGGGCCAGCTCGGGGTGTTCGCGCATGAACGCCTTTGAGCGCTCGCGTCCCTGGCCCAGGCGCTGTTCGCCGTAGGAGTAGAAGGTGCCCATCTTGCGAATGACCGGATCGGTTCCGGTCGGCGCGCCCGGGGCGGCGTCGACGCCCAGGTCGAGCAGGCAGCCGGTCTTGGAGATGCCGTACTCGCTGGTGGTGAACATGAGGTCGAACTCGGCGGTGCGGAAGGGCGGGGCGACTTTGTTCTTGACGACCTTGGCCTTGACGCGGGAGCCGATCACGGTCTGGCCGTTTTTGAGCGTTTCGGCGCGGCGCAGTTCGATCCGGACGGAGGAGTAGAACTTGAGCGCACGTCCGCCGGGTGTGGTCTCCGGGTTGCCGAAGACGATGCCGACCTTTTCGCGCAGCTGGTTGATGAAGATCAGCACGGTCTTGGAGCGCGAGACGACGCCGGTGAGCTTGCGCAGAGCCTGTGACATCAGGCGCGCCTGGAGGCCGACCTGGACATCGCCCATCTCGCCCTCGATCTCGGCGCGAGGCACGAGCGCGGCGACGGAGTCGATCACGACCACGTCGATGGCGTTGCTGCGGACAAGCGCTTCGGCGATTTCCAGGGCTTGTTCGCCGGTGTCCGGTTGAGCGACCAGCAGTGAGGTGGTGTCGATCCCGATGCGCTCGGCGAACTCCGGATCGAGGGCGTGTTCGACGTCGATGTAGGCTGCTTGGCCGCCAAGTCGCTGGGCTTCGGCGATCACGTGCTGGGCGACGGTGGACTTGCCGGCGCTTTCAGGGCCGTAGATTTCGACGATGCGTCCGCGCGGGAGTCCGCCGATTCCGAGCGCTACATCGAGGGAGAGGGCGCCGGTGGGGATTCCGGCGACGGTCATTCTGGCGGTGGCGTCGCCCAGCCGCATCAGCGAGCCTTCGCCAAAGCGGCGTTCCATGTCGCCCAAGAGCTCGGTCACGGCGGGCGGCGGCTCGGAGGCGGGCGTTTGATCCTGAGCGCTTGGCAGGGATTCGCTGGTTGTGTCGGACTTTGGCATCTGCTCCGTCGCTTTCTCGGTGAACAGGTCGATCGGCTCGATCATGTCCTGCGCCTTTCGTTCTCGTCTGATCGCCTCAAGTGGATGGTTGCCGAGGCGTCACGGAACGAATGTACGGCAGATTTGAGTCAATGTCAACTCTTTGTTCGGATCCGCCGCAATTTCGTCAGCCTCCGGTTAGGCAGCCCCGCGGAGGATGCCGGCGATGATCTGTAGCCCGATCAGGACGACCAGGGGCGAGAGGTCAATCATGCCGATGGTCGTGTAGCGGCGAACGGGGGCCATGATCGGTTCGGTTACATCGAGCAGGAACTTGACCAGTGGGTTGGAAGGGTCGAGCGGACGGCCGGTGAACATCGGCACCCAGCTCATCAGGACTCGGGCGAGCACGATGAAGCTGTAGATCGTGAGCACGGTGGCGATGATGTTGAGCGCTTCGCTCATGCTCGTCCCAACTCTTCGGCGCGGGCGTGGGCCGCTGCAATTGCCTCGATCATGGCCGCGCGCACGGCGCGATTCTCCAGCACTCTGACACCGGCTGCGGTGGTGCCTGCCGGTGATGTCACCATATCTCGCAGTACGGCGGGATGTTCACCTGATTGTGAAACGAACTCGGCTGAACCGATTACGGTCTCCAGGACCATGCGACGGGCCTCATCCGGGCGCAGTCCGATTGAGACCGCGCCGTTGATCATGGCTTCGATCAGGAGGAAGACGTAGGCCGGGCCGGAGCCGTTGATGGCGGTGGCCTTGTCGATCATGGACTCGTCGTCGGCGTAGATTTCGACGCCCATCGCGCCGAGCAGCTCTCGGGTGCGTTCGCGTTCTTGCCGGGTCACACATTCGGCGGCGGTCCAGACGGTGAGGCCGCGCCCGATCTGGGCGGGAGTGTTGGGCATAGCGCGGATCACTCGTTCGTGTCCGAGGGCGGCTTGCACGCTGGCCATTGTTGATCCGGCGAGGATGGAGATCGCCAGCTGCGATGGATCGAGGAGTCCCGGGTGGAGTGAGGAGAGGTCTTGAGGTTTGACGGAGAGGTAGAGCACGTCGGCGTCGCGGATGGCGCGGGCGAAGTCGCCGGTTACGTTGATCCCGTCAAACTCGTCTGTCAGCCAGGCGCGTCTTGCGTCCAGCGCTTCGCAGACGGCGATTTCGGCGTGGGAGGCCAGGTTTGCGGAGGTGACGGCGCGGATGAAGGTGGCGCCCATCGTGCCTCCGCCGATGACCGCGATCGCGCCCATTATCCGCGCTCCCCAAAGACGGCGCGGCCGATTCGCACCATCGTCGCGCCTTCCTCGATGGCGACAGCGTAGTCATTGGACATGCCCATGCTGAGTTCGCGCAGTCCGAGACGATCGCGCCATTGGCGCAGTTCCCGAAACAGCGGACGCACCTGTTCGGGGTCGTCAACCAACGGTGGGACGGTCATGAGTCCCTGCACGTCGAGGTGGGGCAGGTCTTGGATGTCCGCTTTCGCCTGTTCCAGTTCAGCTGGGGCGAAGCCTTGTTTTGACTCTTCGGCAGCCAGATTCACTTCCAGCAGGATCGGGAGCGGCGCTTCCAGGCGGCGTGAGATTGCCTGCGCGAGGCGCAGGCTGTCTACCGACTGCACGGAGGCGAATGCTCCTGCGTGGCGGGCTTTGTTGCGCTGGAGATGTCCGATCAGGTGGACGCGGGCGTCTGTCAGGCCCAGTTCGGCGATGCGATCCAGCTTGGCCAGGCCCTCTTGCACTCGATTCTCGCCGAAGTCTCGCTGTCCGGCGTCGTAGGCTTCAGCGATCGCCTCGGCTGGGAAGGTCTTTGAGACGGCGATCAGTCTGACCTCGGACGGATCACGGTCGGCGGTATGGCAGGCCTCGGCGATTGACTGATGCACCGTGCGTAGTCGCTGGGCCACGCCACCGGCGACGGAGAGCTGCGCCACGATCACACTCCGAGCGGGACTTCGGTTGGGGCTGCGCCGATCTGCTCAAGACCCACTACAGCGTGAGGCGAGTAGCTGGGAATCTCTTCGCCGCCGCAGACGCCGCACATGTTGCAGCCCAGCTCGGGCGGGGGGCAGGCGATCGTGGAGCGACCGCGCAGATGCTTCGCCATTTCGCGCTCGAAGAAGCGCGCGGTGATCCCGGTCTCGACTGCCGACCAGGGCATCGGGCCGCCGCCCCAGGGTTGCGGTCCGTCCAGGCCCCACTCGGCAGCGACTCGCATCCATTCGCTTGCCGAGGGTTGCTGCATCTCGAGGATGGCGTGCGCCAAGCGCTGATCGGAGCGTGAGCAGATGTCATCGATCCGCGCCCAGGTGGGCGAGTCGCCGCGCAAACGAATGCCGGTACCGCGAAAGGCGCGCTGGAGGATTTTCTGACGGTCGCGCACGAGCGCGGCTTCTGACTGGGGCAACTCCTGATAGGCGGTCGCCGGCTTGGGCACGAGCGGGCCAACGCTCATCACGAGTTCAGTGCCGTGGCCGTGACTGTCCAGGCGATCCTTGATGGCCAGACCGAGATTCGCCATCGCCTCGACGTCTTCTTCCTCTTCGTCGGGCAGGCCGATCATGAAGTAGAGCTTGAGCCGGCGCATCGCCGCCTCGCCGACGCGGTCGGCGGCGAGCAGGATCTGTTCTTCGGAGACTTCTTTGTTGATGCGCTTCCGCATTCGCTCGGAGCCGGCTTCGGGTGCGAGCGTGACCGTGCGCGTGCCGCCTCGGGCGAGCACTTGCAGCAGTTCCAGGGCGAGGTTATCGACGCGCAAGGAGGAGACGGAGACGCGCGCGCCCATACGGTCGGCGGCGACCGCGAGGTCGGCGAGTTGAGGATGATCGGCGACAGCTGCGCCCAGCAGTCCGACGCGATCTGTCCGCTCGAGCCCCCTGGTCACTTGGTTTAGAAGCGACTCCAACGGTCTGTAGCGGGGGGGACGGAAGACGTAGCCGGCGATGCAGAAGCGGCAGCCGCGACCGCAGCCGCGCGCCGCTTCGATCAGCGTCATCTGCTGAAACTCGGTCTCGTCGGTGAGCACCAGCGACATCGCCTCAGTCGTGCCGATGTTGCGAACCCACTGGCGCTCTACCCCGTTGCCGGCGCCCATCGCGGGAACGTAGACGCCCGGGATCTGCGCAAGCGCTTCGAGTTGGTCTGCGCGCGGTGACCAGGCGTGCTCGGCCAGCGTGTCGATGAGCTCTTGGAGGATCGGTTCGGCTTCTCCGATCACGAAGGCGTCGAAGCAGTCGGCGAGCGGGAGCGGATTGGTGATCACGGCAGCGCCGCCGGCGATCAAGAGCGGATCGCCGTCGCTGCGATCGACGCTCAGCGGAGCAATGCCGGCGGCCTGCAACGAGCGGACGACGTGGTAGTAGTCGATTTCGTAGGTGAGCGTGTAGGCGACGACGGGAAAGTCGGCTAACGGCCGTTGTGATTCGACCGTGACCGGGCCGAGCGAGCGGTCGTCGCCGCGCTCCGTTTTCGGCGGCGGATCGTAGAAAGCTCGCTCGCAGACGACATCGGCTCGCTGGTTGAGCAGGCCGTAGATCGTTTGCAGGCCGAGGTTGGACATGCCCAGGTAGTAGGAGTTGGGGTAGACCAGCGCGACCGGCAGGCGTCCGCCCCAGTCTTTGACGACCGCTCCCGACTCGGCGGCGAGCCTGCGGCGGGCTTCGGCGATTGTTCTGGAGACGCTGCGGCGGGCCATAAGGCGAGTGTACAGACGCCTTATGGCTGTGCGGGGTTGTCTACGGGGTTGTGCTCGGTGTCGCCGCCGATCAGCTGTAAGGCATGAGGCAGCACGGGCGCGAGCGCAGCGAGGTTCTCGCTCACGGCTTTCTCCGAGCCGGGCAGATTGACGATCAAGGTGCGCTGCGCAATCCCGCAGACGCCCCGGCTGAGCGCTGCCATCGGGGTCTTGCGCAGACCTTCGGCGCGCATCAGCTCGGCCAGGCCGGGCGCTTCCCGCTCGATCACCGCGCGGGTGGCCTCCGGCGCATGATCGCGCGGGCCGAAGCCGGTGCCGCCGGTGGTCACGACGAGCGCAAGCCCCATTTCGACCCACAATCGCAGTTGCCCAGTGATTCCCGCAGGATCGTCGGGGATCAAGGCGCGTTCGCGTACGTCAAGACCCATTTCCGTTAAGCGCCGGACGATGAGCGGTCCGGACGTGTCCTCGCGCTGTCCGAGCGCGCCTTTGTCGGACAATGTGAGCACGCCAGCGGTAAATCGAGCGGATTGGTCTCGTGTCATAACTTGGCCGTCTTTCGGTTTACGCCGCTGATTTTCCCCCAGTCCACGTTTTGTAGTGGACAATTCGGGGATAGACAGCGGATTTTCGCCCCTTCACCGAATTTACCTTTGCTTGCCGCGCGGTCTCCTGCATACAGTGCCGACATGCCCACGAAATGGATCGAAATGGGGAATCGACCCCAAGCTGACCAGATAGGGCGAGGCGTCCAATGGCGAGCAACGGCTTCCGGGGACTGTTCGAGCACCAGCTCGACGATCGTGGCCGCCTCGCGATCCCGGCGCGCTATCGGGCGCGCTTCGAGAAAGTCGGCATCGTGATGCCCGGACCCGACGGCTCGATCGATCTGTACACCCCCGATGACCACGAGCGCGTGGTCGCCGAGCTGATCGCCGCGGCGCCGCGCGGTCGCGCCGCCCGACAGCTGCGCCGCGCGCTCTACGCGAACGCTTTCGAGGTCCCAATCGACCGACAGGGCCGGATCGTGCTTCCGTTGCCATTCCGGGAGTCTCACCAACTCGGCGGCGCGACCGTGATCGCGGGCAACGGCGAGTGTCTCGAAATCTGGAGCGCTGAGCGCTGGCAAGCAGAGCAGCAGCAGATCGGCGACTACGCCGACCTGCTCGAGCCGGCGCAGGGAGGCGGATCATGACTCGTCTCCACGACCACACTGACCCAAGCGAGCCGACTCACGAGCCGGTGATGCTGACCGAAGCTCTGGCGATGCTTGATGTTCGCCCAGGCGGACGTTACCTGGATGCGACCGTGGGATTGGGCGGGCACGCCGCCGCGATCCTGAGCGCCTCCGCGTCCGATGGCCATCTGCTCGGGACCGACGCCGACCCCGCCGCGCTCGAAATCGCGGCTAAGCGACTCGCACCGTTCGCCGGGCGCACGGCGCTGCGTCAAGCCTGGCTCGATCAGGCTCCGCAGACCGCTCGGTCAGACGGTTTCGTTCCTCTGGACGGGATTCTCTGCGACCTCGGGCTCTCGTCGCTGCAACTCGATCGTCCTGAGCGAGGATTCACATTCCAACGCGAAGGCCCGCTCGATATGCGTTTCGGTCCCGATCACAGTCGTTCCGGCGAAGCACTGACCGCCGGGGAAATCGTCAATGGCTGGTCTGAGGATGAGCTCGCCGACCTGATCTACCAGTACGGCGAAGAACGCCGTTCGCGCCGGATCGCGCGTGTGCTCGTGGAGCGTCGCCCGCTTCGCACGACGACCGAACTCGCGGAGGCGGTTGTCGCTGCGATTGGGCGGCGTCCGGGTGCGCGAATTCATCCGGCGACGCGGGTGTTTCAGGCGCTGCGGCTGGGGGTCAACCGCGAACTGGAGCGGCTTGACGACTTCCTGGCGCAAAGCCGCTCGATTCTGCGCCGAGGCGGGCGTCTGGTCGTGATCGCGTTCCACTCGCTCGAAGACCGTCTGGTGAAGCGCTTCCTGCAATCGCGGGCCAGCGCGCCCAGCCCCGAGTACCACGTGCTGACGCGGCGCGTACTGCGTCCGCACAGCGATGAAGTCAGTCGTAATCCGCGCGCGCGCAGCGCGCGGTTGCGGGCGGCGGAGGCGATCTGATCATGCCTTGCTTCGCCGCCCAGTCCACCCAGCGATGCGCCCATCCGGGGCACCGAGCCGGCCGCGGCCGCCGGTTGAAAGATGTTCACAGGCCGTTGAGCAGTTCGCGCGCAGGGGATCCCCTGCAAACCACTGAAGTTAAGGAGAAGCCCCGCCGCCACCACCTCGGACTGCGATCACGCCTGGCCCTAGGCTGGGATGTTCGCGGGCCATATCCCCTTGTCTGCACGCGCGAACTGCTCAACGGCCTGCGAACGACTCTGCGTCCCGGCCCCTCTGCGCGTCATCTCTACTCTACGACCTTCTTGCGCTGGCGATGCGTGATCCGGAGAATCTCCGAGCGCATGCTGCTCGCGGCGCCGCTTCGATGCTCATCGGAAGCAGTCTGACCGTGCAGCGCAGCCCAGGTCTGCCGCGCGGCGTGAGCCCGGCCTTTGATGTCGGGGCGCATCTGCCGAAACCCAGCCTGCCTGCGCGACCGCGATACACCGGACGGATGCCCGCCTGGGGCTGGATCGCCATCTTCGGTCTCTGTATCGCGGCGGTTTTGCCCGTGATCCAAAGTTCCAACGTCGCCGAGAGCGGTGCGGAACTGCTGGCTCTGGAGGCCGAGCGCGAGCGGCTCAAGTCGGAAGTCCGCAGCCTCGCCACCCACGTCGGCAAGCTCGGTTCGCTCACGCGGGTGGCGGAGGAGGCTCAGGCGCGGCTCAATATGGTTCGCGCCGATCCGACCGTGATCGTCACCGTCGATCATCCCGCGCCGGCGCGGGTCATGCCGTCGCGCTTCCTCCCGCACCACGAGCCCGTCATTCGCGCGCCGCAGTCGGAATCTTCCGGCTGGTCGGCGCTGCTTGGGCTCTTGATTTTCGATTAGGCCGCGAGTCGGCCGGGAGCGTTGGCGCACAAGCACGCAGTACGACGGAGTGACGCGGATGGACTTCGAGCGGGTCAGCGGCTGGCGAATGCGGCTCGTGATCATCGTGTTCGCCGCGCTTGCCGTGGTGGTCGTCGCTCGTCTGATCCAAATCCAGGTCGTGCAGCATGAGCAGCACGACGAGTTCGCCAACCGCACCTGGATGATCGAGACCAAAAGTCCGCGCGGGGCGATTCTGGATCGCAACGGATTTCCGCTCGTGACTTCCGTGGACGGGTGGGAAGTGCATGTCGATACTTGGCTCTGGTCGCGATCGCAGTTCCAATCGACCGACGCTTCGAGGCGCTTGGCGGAGCTGCTGCGGGCGCCTGAGGAGACGGTGCTGAGCTTGGCTGTGCAGGCGTCGCAGGGCGGTGGGAGAGACGCCCTGATCGCCTATGTATCCAACGACCTGGGCGCGCAGATTCACGCAGAGTCGCTGCACGGCGTGTACGTGACCAAGTCCAGTTCGCGGCGCTACCCGGAAGGAGCGATGGCGGCCCAGGTGATTGGCATTGTGGGCCGGGATGAGCAAGGTCTGGCGGGGTTGGAATGGGCGCTGGAGGGCACGCTTGCGGGTGAAGCGGGGGTGCTGGTCTACGAGCGGGACGGGCTCGGTCAGCCGATTCCATTCGGCAACCGGGAAGAGCTGCCCTACCGCCGCGGCGCGGATGTGGTGCTCACGATCGATCGCAATTTGCAGCGGATCGCGGAGGACATCCTCGCCGAGGCGGTAGCCGAACGGCAGGCGCAAGGCGGCGTGATCATCATGATGGATCCGAGCAACGGCGACATCCTGGCGGTGGCCACCCTGCCCTCCTATAACCCAGCCGAATTCGACCTTTCCGATCCCGAGATCGACCTTGGCTTGCTCCGCAGCACGGCCGCCTCGGACGTCTATGAGCCGGGCTCTGTGTTCAAGGTGGTCACGATGGCGGCGGCGCTCGATACCGGACTGGTCACTCCGTGGACGACCTTTGTCGATACGGGCGCAGTGGTGATTGGGGAGCAGACGATTCGCAATTTCGACCTCGGTTACCACGGTGAGCAGACCATGATCCAGCTGCTGCAACGCTCTTTGAACACGGGCACGGTCTGGTTGACCCAATTGATGGGCGCGGATCGCTTTTATGAATATCTGGCGCGTTTCGGCTTCGGTTCGGAAACGCATTCGGGACTGCCGGGTGAAACTGAGGGCCTGATGATTGCTCCGGACCACATTCATTGGAGTCCGGTGCAAATGGCGACCAACTCCTTTGGGCAGGGGATCGGCGTCACTCCGTTCCAGATCATGCAGGCGTATGCGACGATCGCACGGGGCGGAGAGATGATTCGTCCGCGTCTCGTTCGGGCGCTGATCACCGAGGACGGAGTGGAGACCTTTGAGCCGGTGGTGGGCGAGCGTGTGATTTCGGAGGAGACGGCTGATGCGCTGAAGATGATGATGCAGGCGGTAGTGGATGGGGTGCTGGGCCATCCGGCGCAAGCGCCCGGTTGGACGGTGGCGGGCAAATCGGGGACTTCCGATGTTGCCGAGGCCGGCGTCTATCTGGAAGGCGAATCGCTGGCCAGCTTCGTTGGCTTTACGCCGATCGAACACCCGCGGCTGGTGGTGATGGTTCGGATCGACCGGCCCCAGGGGGAGCTGTACGGCGGAATCGTGGCCGCCCCGGTATTCAGCGAGGTCGTGAAGGCGGCGATGCCGTATCTCGGCGTGCCCCCAACCTCATACATTGCGCGCCCGCAAGATTGGCACACCGGCGCTGACCATGCAGCCATCCCCGACGATCGCTACGAGCCGGACGGCGATCAAGTTGCGAGCGAGGATTCCGAAGCCAGGCCGCAGGCGGAGCCGGACGATGCCGCCGGTGAGAGTGACGCCGCTCCCACACTCAGCAACGACGAAGAGGATGCTGAGCGAGCGGAAGCCGCCGGCGACGACGCTCCGGAGTCCGATCCGAGCGCTGCGCAGGTGAGCGAATGATCTCCCCGCAAGACCTCGCGCGTCTGCTTCAACCGCATCTTGCTTGCGAGCCGGAGACGCCCTCCGCTTCGCCCCTCAGCGAAATCGTGATTGACTCGCGCGAGGCCAAGCCCGGCGCGCTCTTCGTCGCTTTGCCGGGCGAGACTCATGACGGCCACCGGTTCACCGCCGACGCCGTTCGTCGCGGCGCGGCGAATCTGCTGATTTCAGATCCGGACGCCGCCGTCCAGGGCGTTACGAACTTCGTCGTTGCCGACACGCTCACGGCAATGCAAGATGCGGCGATCCGCTGGCGGCGTGAGCAACGCGCCCGGATCGTCGGCATCACCGGCAGCGTGGGCAAGACCACTGTCCGCGAGGCGACGGCGCAACTACTTTCGCAGCACGTGCCCACGCACCAATCTCCGCGCAACTACAACGGCGATATCGGCCTGCCGATTGCGTTGATGGGGATTGGTCCCCAGCACGAGTGGGCAGTGATCGAAATCGGCCCCTACTCGCAAGCGGAGATGGAATTCCTGGTTTCGGCCGCCGCGGCCGACATTGGCATCGTTACCAATGTCGGTCCAACTCACCTCGAACGCTTCGGCACCCTCGCTGACACGGAACGGATCAAGGGTTTGTTGCCGGAGTCTCTACCCGCCGGCGGGCTCGCAATCCTCAACGCGGACGATCCCGTTACGCGACGAATGCGCGATCGCACTGTCGCCGAAGTGATCAAGATCGGGCTAGGCGATGATGCGGATCTGCAAGCGATCCAAGTTGAGACTCGCGGCTTTGACGGCATCAGCTTCCAGCTTCAGGACAATCGAAGCGGCGAGCGAGTCCAAGTCGAGACGCCGTTGATCGGCTCGCACCAAGCCGGGACGGCGCTTGCCGCCGCTGCGGTCGGCCTACGAGCCGGTCTGAGCCTGCCCCGGATCGCGAATTCGCTGCGCCGGCTTCAGCCGGGCTCACGCCTGCGGAAGAGGGCGGCAGGCAACGGCGCGACGATCATCGACGACGCCTACAACGCTGCGCCGCTCTCAATGCGCGCCGCGCTGGATCTGCTCGCATCCGAGCCGCTGCGCCGAATCGCGGTGCTCGGCGACATGCTCGAACTTGGCCCGGAGGAACGAGCATCGCACCGCGAGATCGGTGAGTATGCCGCGTCTCGTTGCGATTTGTTGATCGCTGTGGGCGAACGCTCGCGCGAACTTGCGAAAGCGGCGCGGGAGGCAGGACTCGCTCAAGTCGAATGGCGGCGCACGCCCGATCAGGCGGCGGAACTGGCGCAGCATGTGCTGCGTCCGAGCGACACGGTGCTGGTCAAAGCCTCCCACGGCATCCATCTCGAAGCTGTGGTCAGTTACTTAACCGGTTACAGTGCAGACGGCGGCGGCGATCCGGCATGACCACCTTCTCACTTGCCACAGCAGGGATCGCGTTTGTAGTCGCGTTGGCCATTGGCCCGTTCATCTTGCGCTGGTTGCGCTCTCGCGCCAGCGGAAAGTCCATCTCCGACGAGGGCCCTCAAACTCACCTGGTCAAAGCGGGAACGCCGACCATGGGCGGGATCATCTTTCTCGTCCCGATCGCGCTGCTCACGATTATCACCAATCTGGCCGGCGGAGACCGTTGGTCCATCCTGCTGCCGCTGATCGGAGCGGTCGCGCTCGGCGCGCTCGGCTACATCGATGACATGGGCACGCTGATCGGTCGAGTCCAGAAGGGCCTGTCCTGGCGGGTCAAGTTCGCCTTGCTGCTGGCGTTCTCGGTCGCAGTAGGAGTCGTGCTCTACTTCGCGCTTGATGTGCAGTCGCTCAATCTGCCCTGGGCGGGCAAGTTCGAGCTTGGCCCCGCTTACATCGTGATCGCCGCGCTCACCGTCTTCGCCACGATCATCTCGGTCGGCGTCTCGGACGGACTCGACACCCTCACGGGAGGGACGGGCGCGATCGCGATCGCCGCCTTCGGCGTGATCGCGATCGGACAGGAGCAGGATTTCATCGTCCGCTTTGCCTTCACGACCGTGGGCGCGTTGCTTGGCTTCCTCTGGTTCAACGCTCACCCGGCGCAGGTCTTCATGGGCGATACCGGCGCGATGGCGCTGGGAGGAACGCTGGCGATCCTCGCGCTGATGACCGGTCATTGGCTGCTGCTGCCCGTAATCGGGATTGTCTTCGTGCTTGAAGGCGCCTCCGACGTGATCCAGGTCGGCTGGTTCAAGTGGACTCGGAGGAGGGCGGGTGAAGGCCGCCGCGTCTTCCGTATGGCTCCGCTCCACAACCACTTCGAGCTCGGAGGCTGGTCGGAGCCGCAGATCGTCACTCGCTTCTGGCTCATCGGAATCGCCGGCGCGATCCTCGGCGTAGCTCTGGCATTGCAAACACCATGACGCGCACACAAATCCCTGCCGCGCTGCCCAAGCCGCAAGTCGCGCCCGCGACCTTTGCCGGACAGCGCGTTGCTGTGGTCGGCCTCGGCATTGAAGGCCGTGATGCGCTGCACCTGCTCCGACGCGAGGGTGCGCAGATCACCCTGGTCGACGACAAGCCCGAATCCGAGCTTCGCTCAAGCCTGGCCGAGCATGGACACGAATTGCCCGAAGCGCCACTCAGCTCGACCGGCGATCTGGGTGTGCTTAATCGTCTCGACTGCCTGATCGCCAGCCAGGGCGTACCCCACTATCACCCCCTACTCCGCGCCGCCGCCGAACGGGGCATTCCTGTCTACGGACCGATGCAACTCGCCCTGGCGCGCTGGGAGACGCGCCGCCAGGCCCCGCTGATTGGGATCACCGGCAGCGCCGGCAAGACCACGACGACCACACTTGTACATCGGATCCTGCAACACGCCGGCCTGCCCTCGGTCGCCGGCGGGAACATCGGGCAAGGTCTGTTGGAACAACTCCCCCGGCTCGGACCTGAGACGATCGTGACTGCGGAGATCAGCCATACGCAGCTGCTCCGACTCACGCACAGTCCCCAGATCGCGGCGCTGCTCAATGTCACGCCCAACCACCTCGACCAGTTCAGCTGGGAGCAGTATCAGCATCTCAAGCGACGCATCTTCGCCTATCAGACCGCAGACGACCACGCCGTCCTGCCGTTCGACGAACCGCTTGCGGCGGCTGTCTGTACGCCGGCGCGGATCGCCCGCTTCGGCATTGGCGAGCCGCCGGCGCAGTACGGCGGCTCCGAGACCACATTCGCCTGGAGCGACGGCGCAAGCCTCTACCTCCGCTGCGACGGACGCGACATAACCATGCTCGCAGCGAGCGAGCTCCTGATCCCCGGCGAACACAATCTGCGCAACGCGCTCGCGGCGATCGCGATCACTGCTGAACTCGCCCCGGTCGAAGCTGTCGCGGAGACCCTGCGGTCGTTCAGGGGCGTCCCTCACCGGCTGGAACAAGTCGCGGTGATCAATGATGTGCGCTACATCAACGACTCAATCGCCACCACGCCGGAGCGCACGCTCGCCGGCCTGTGCGCGATCCCAGGACCGATCGTCCTGCTCCTCGGCGGTCGCGACAAGCACCTCCCGCTCGATCCGCTGGTGAATGAACTCCGCCGCCGCGTTCGCGCAACCGTGATCTTCGGTGAAGCGGCGCCGGTCTGGGGCGCTTGGCTCACAGAGCGCGGCCTCGCTCCCGATGCGGTCGTCGAGTCGCTCGATCAAGCTCTGGCGCTCGCGACAGAGCGCGCGCAACCGGGCGACGCAGTGCTGATGTCGCCCGCGGGTACCTCATTCGACCAATACCCGAACTTTGCCGCGAGAGGCGATCGCTTTCGCTCCTTGGTCGCCAACCTGCGCTCGCAGTCCTGTGCCGGCGGGGAAAGCGAGCAGCGCGCATGACAACGATGCATCGTCCCGCCGAACGCGCGGCGCAACCTCCTCAGACCAGCTTGCGCCGCGTAGCGACCGGCGCTCCGAAGGCCCCGCGCCACTCAATGCCGCTGGTCGCGGTGGACGCCCCCGCGGTTGGGCGCCGAATCTTCGAACACATCCGCCGCCCCGCCGCCGCGCCCGACTGGGTATTGATCGGGGCCGTGATCGTTCTCACCTTCATCGGCCTCGTCTTCGTCTTCTCTTCCTCCTTCGCGATCTCGCTCGAACTCCACGGCGATACCCGCTACTTCGCAACTCGCCAACTGCTCGGGGCCGCGATCGGGCTGGTTGCGTTCATCATCTGCTCACGAATCGACTACCGCTTCTGGCGGCGCTACTCACCCATCGTCATGGGCGGCGCAATTGCGCTGTTGTTGTTGGTGCTCGCGCCGGGCATCGGCAGTGAGCAGAACGGCGCAACCCGCTGGATTCAGATAGGCGGCTTGCCGCCCTTTCAGCCGTCCGAATTCGCCAAGCTCGCCATCTGCATCTACGTCGCCGCCTGGCTCGTAGCCAAAGGCGAGGACATCAAGCGAATCCCATTCGGCCTATTCCCCTTCTCGATCATCATCGCCATCGTCGGATTCCTCCTGATGGCTGAACCCGATCTGGGCACGTTCGCCACCATTGCGGCCATCGGCGTGATCATGTTCTTCCTCGCCGGCGCGGCGCTGCGGCACATGACCGTACTGGTGCTCGGCGGCTCCGCCACGCTGTTCGGAATCATCTTCGTTGTTGGCTACGGACTCGACCGCTTCCGCGCCTTCTTCAATGCCGAAGAGATGGCCCAGGATGCGGGCTTTCAGATCATCAACTTGGTCTCCACACTCGGCTCCGGCGGCCTGACCGGGGTCGGACTCGGCGCCTCACGCCAGAAGTTCTTCTACGTACCCTCCGCGCACACCGACGGCGTCTTCGCGATCATCGGTGAGGAAACGGGTTTGCTCGGGGCGATGATCGTACTGACGATCTTCGGGGTCCTGATCTCTCGAGGCATCCGCGCAGGAATGCGAGCGCAGGATCGTTTCGGCACCCTGCTCGCGTTCGGGATCGTCAGCTGGTTCGCGGTGCAGGCGTTCTTCAATGTCGCCGGCGTCACCCGCACGATCGTGTTGACCGGCATCCCGCTGCCGTTCATCAGTTTCGGCTCGTCTGCGCTGATCGCATCGCTGGCCGCGGCCGGCATCCTGGTCAACATCTCTCGCCATAGTCAGGGCAGCCGCCCCGCGTTCGAGACCGGCGACGAGAGCCTCCCGACGCGGGACGCGGCTCCCGGCAAACCATCCGAACCGAAACGCGCCGATCCGCTGCACAGCGGTCGCGGTGACGGTTCCTAGCGTCGTCAAGCGCTTGAGAGGAGGATTGACGTTGCGCATCTTGCTCTCCGGAGGCGGATCCGGCGGTCATGTCTTCCCCGCGTTCGCCGTAGCCGACGCCCTCGGCCAACTCAGCGCCCAACCCGTCGAGTTCCGCTTTGCCGGTACCGCCGACGGGGTTGAGTCTGAGCTCGCCGCCTCAATCGGCATCCCCTATTCCTCGATCGCCGCAAGACCGCTGCGCGGACGCAACCCGTTCAGTCAACTGATCTCCGTTGGAGCCGCCGCCACCGGCGCATTGGATGCGCTTGGCTTGATTCTGAAATTCCGGCCGCACGCCGTCTTCCTCACCGGCGGCTATGTCTCCGCGCCGGTCGGTGTCGCGGCCTGGATCGCGCGGCGGCCGATCGTGCTCTTCCAACCCGACATTGAGCCGGGCTGGACGCTTCGCTTCTTGGCTCCCGTCGCCACCCGCATCTGTGTCACGCACGAGCGCTCCGCGCGCCGCTATCGATCAGGCAAAGCCGTCGTCACCGGATACCCGCTGCGGGAAGGGTTCCGAGACCTCGATCGCCCTTTGGCCCGCGCCCACTTCCAACTCAACGGCGGGCCTGCGCTGCTCGTCACCGGAGCGGTTCGAGGCGCGCAGCGCATCAACAACTGCATCGCCGAGCATCTCCGCGATCTACTCGATACGACCCAGTTGATCCATGTCTCGGGCCAAGCCGACTTCGAACGCCTCAACGCGCTACGTGAGCAGTTACCCCCGACCCTGCGCAGCCGCTACCGCCTCTATCCCTATCTCTCCGACGAAATGCCGCTAGCGATGGCCGCCTGCGATCTGGCTGTCTCCCGCGCCGGCGCCTCGGTGATGGGCGAGTATCCGGCCGCTGGACTTCCCGCCGTACTCGTGCCGCTGGGCGAGGCCGGCGGTCATCAACGCTTTAATGCACAGACGCTCGCCGACGCCGGGGCCGCAGTGATCGTTGATGATCAGCGGGTTGAAGACGATCTCTATCCCCGCGCCGCCGCCCTCCTTGCCGACCGCGAGCGGCTGGCGGCAATGCGCGAACAGGTCCTCAAACTGCGGCAGCTTGACGCAGGCCGCGCCATCGCCCGAACCATCCTCGATGTCGCGCGTCCAAACGACTCGAGGGCAGCGGGATGACGATCAACGTCCACTTCGTCGGCATCGGCGGGATTCATATGTCCGCGCTCGCCCACATCCTGCTGGACGACGGCGTCGTCGTGAGCGGCTGCGACCGCGTTGACGCACCGATCCTGCAACCGCTGCGCGATCGCGGCGCGCGCATCGTGATCGGTCATCGCGCGAGCCACGTGACGACGGCGACGCGCGTCGTCCGCACCGCCGCCGTGCCCCCGGATCACCCCGAAATCGCGGCCGCTGTGGAGCTCGGCATTCCCTGTCAGACACGCGCCGAACTCTTGGCGGAGATCGCTTCCCGCCGCGACGTGATTGCCGTGGGCGGATCGCATGGCAAAACCACGACGACCGCCCTGATCGCGCAGGCCATGCGCGCCTCTGGGCGAGACACGGGCTACGTGCTCGGCGGCGAAGCGGCCGACTTCGACATCCACGCCAGGCGCGGAACCGATCCTTGGCTCGTGCTCGAAGCAGACGAGTACGCTCGCGCCTTCCACCACTACGCCCCTGCGGTTGCCGTGCTCACCAACGTCGAACCCGATCACCTCGATTACTACGGGAGCGAGGCGGCTCTCACCGAAGCCTTCCTCCAATACACACGCACTCTGCGCCCGAACGGGGCATTGATCGTCGGGATTGACTCAGCCGGCGCAGAGGCGATCGCGGAGCGGCTGTCCTGCGAGCGCCCCGATCTGCGCGTCTACACCTTTGCCGCCGATCGCGACGCCGACTATCGGATCGAAGCCGAAGACGAGACCGGACAGTCCTACCTCCTTGAAACGCCGGATGCGACTCTGCTCTCCCAACTACAACTGCCGGGCGTCTACAACCTGCGCAATGCCGCAGCCGCGCTCGCCGCAACCGAGCTCGCCGGTTTCGACCTGGCTACGTCGGCCGCCGCAATCGCGGATTTCCGCGGCGTGCAGCGCCGCTTTCAGATCGTCGGTGAGCATGAGGGCGTCCTGGTCCTCGATGACTATGCCCATCACCCGACCGAGATCCGCTCCGCCCTCGCAGCCGCGAAAGCCCGCTATCCCGAGCGCCGCCTGGTCGTCCTCTTCCAGCCCCATACATACACCAGAACGCAGTACTTGCTGGAAGAGTTCAGAACCTGCTTCAGCGACGCCGACCTGCTCTACATCGCCGACACCTATGCCGCGCGCGAAGACCCCGATCGCGGCATGTCCGCGGCTCAACTCGCGCCGCTGGTCAGCTCGCCCTGCGCCATCTACGCAGGCTCAGTCGCTGAGACCGCGGCTGTGGCCGCGGCCGCTGCGCAACCGGACGACCTGATCGTCACGATGGGCGCGGGCGACATCGACGCCGCTCCCGCAGCCGTACTCGAACATCTGCGAGGGCGCGCATGAACAGCGTCGAACAGGCAATGGCCGAGCTTGGCGCGGCGCCCAACGTGCCGCTGGCGCGTCACACCTTCGTCCAGGTGGGCGGTCCGGCTGACTGGTTCCTGACGGTGCGGAACCGTTGCGAACTCACCAGTGCGCTCGCAGTCGCGCGCGAATGCGAACTTCCCCTCCACGTGCTCGGCGCCGGCTCGAACGTCCTCATTCGCGACGGCGGCCTTCGCGGCCTGGTGATCAAGAACGAATCCCGCGCTTGCCGCTTGGTATCGGACGCCGACAACGATCCGTCCGTTCAGGTCATCGAGATCGACAGCGGCGCACGCTTCGCCACCCTCGCGCGTGCCACGGCACGCGCTGGCCTGATCGGCCTGGAGTGGGCGGCGGGCATCCCCGGCGCAGTCGGCGGCGGACTACCCACCAACGCAGGCGCCTATGGCGGAGAACTGGCCGACATCTTCGTCAGCGCCGAGACAGTCGCACCGGACGGTACTGAGATCACACTGTGGCCGGGCGATATCGATCTCCGCTACCGCGACTCCGCCCTGCGCAGCGGCCCGCACGCCGAGCTCATCGTGACCAGCGTGCGGCTTCGGTTGCGCAAAGGCGACCCGCAGGCTGCGTTCGCCGAGATCGAGCGGGTCGAGCGTTTGCGCAAAACCAACGCGCCCACCGGACCGAGCCTCGGTTCCACCTTCAGGAATCCGCCCGGCGACCATCGCAGTGCAGGCGTGCTGATCGACCAGGCGGGACTGCGCGGTCACCGCTTCGGCGCTGCGCAAGTGTCAACGCTCCACGCCAACTACATCCTCAATCGGGACGTAGCGAACGCGACAGCGGCTGACTTCATCGCGCTCATCGAACACATTCAGCAGCAAGTACGCGACCAGTTCGGGATCAGCCTCGAACCCGAAATCGCACTGCTTGGAGAGGAGGCGCCATGAGCGAACAGCAGACCCTCGGAGTCATCCTCGGCGGCGCATCGGTCGAACATACGATTAGCGTCCGCTCCGCCCGGGCCGTGATCGCCGCCGCCGATCCGCAGCGCTTTCGAGTCATTCCCTTCGCCGTCTCACGCAACGGCCGCTGGCTTACCCCGGACGCCTCCCGCAGTGCGCTGACCGCCATCGACTTCGGCGCTCCGGAGCGAATCGCCGATCCACCCGGCCAACCCAGCGCCCCAATCCCGCCCGCAACAATCGCAGCCCTGCTCCAGTGCGACGCGATCTTCCCGCTCATTCACGGTACGTCCGGCGAGGACGGAGTCCTACAGGGTTTTCTCGAGACGCTCGATCTCGCCTATGTCGGCCCCGGCGTCGAAGCCTCCGCGATCGCGATGGACAAGTCCCGCTGCAAACAGCTCCTGAGCGCAGCCGGCATTCCGGTCGCGCCCTCGATCACCGTCCGCGCCGCCGACTGGCGATCCGCCCCGACCCGCCTGATCCGCGAGGCCGCCGCGCTCGGTTTCCCCCAATTCCTCAAACCCGCGCGCGGCGGTTCGAGCATTGGCATCACCAGAGTCGAGTCGCGCGAAGACTTGCCCGCCGCCTTCGATGCGGCCGCCGCCTGCGACGACGAGATCCTGGTCGAAGAGGCCATGCCCAACGCCCGCGAGATCGAGTGCGGCATCCTCGGCTCGATCGGCCCTGATGGTGAAGACGCTCCAATCGCCTCCTCGCTCGGCGAAATTCGCACCCGGCGCGCGTTCTACGACTACACCGCCAAGTACGAAGATCCGGCGACCGAGCTGCTACTGCCGGCCGAACTCGATCACCCAACCGCCGAGCAGATTCGTCAGGCCGCGCTTGACGCCTACCACGCGATTGGCGCAAGCGGGATGCTCCGCGCCGACTTCCTGCTCGCGGACTCCGGGCCGCGCGCCGGAGAGTTCTGGCTGGGCGAACTCAACACCATCCCCGGATTTACCAGCGCCTCGATGTATCCGCGCCTGTTTGAAGTCGACGGCCTTCCCTTGCAGCAGCTCGTTGAGCGCCTCGTGGACTTGGCCTTCGCCTACCGTCTGCGCCGTCTTGAGCAGCGTCAGGAGATGCAATCGTGAGCGCCGGCCCCGGCCCAGAGCCGGTCGGCAGAGCGGACGGTGAGACCAACCTGCCCCGCCGACTCCGGCCCAGAATCGGCTGGTCCCGCACGATCGTCTCGGTCACGCTGGCCGCGCTGATTGTCGTTTCGATCGTCGCGCTCAATTCCAGCCTGTTCGACATCAGCGAAGTCGAAGTCAGCGGCACGAGCGTGGTGTCCCCGGCTTCCGTTGCGCAACTCACGGGCTTGCGCGGACAGAACATCATCCGCGCCGACCTCGCCGCCGCCCGCGAGCCGGTGCTCGCCTTGCCCATGGTGCGCGAGATCGAAATCCACCGCAGTTGGCCAAATCGGGTCAAGCTTGTCATAGTGGAACGCAGGCCGTGGGGCCGGTGGCGGGCAAACGACACCGTGTGGGCAATTGACCGCGAGGGCGTGATCCTCGAAGGCGTCGCGCCGCCGGCCTACGGGCCGATCATTACTCAGACCTCTGCCCTGCCCCCCGTGCGCGCGGGACAGCGGATCGACACCACTGCGGTCGAACTCGTCGCCGAACTCGACGAGCGCGGCGCGCCGGTCGATCTGCCCGCCATCGTCTCCTACGAGTGGTCGCAACAGCTCGGTCTCGTCGTCATCACCGAGCACGGACGGATCGTCTTCGGCGACGCCGAAGGCCTCGATTACAAGTACGACGTCTGGACCCAGCTCGAACTCGAAGCGATCAGTCGCGGCGAGCCGCTGCTGCTCGCCGATCTTCGCTTCGGCCTCCGTCCCAGAGTCGAAATCGGCCTCGAGCAAGGCCGCGCCCTCCGCAACATCGCCCGCTGATTCATTGCGCCAGCCGCACAGGAGTCGCTCTATGCCGCAGCCGCCCCCGACCGCCATCGCCGCAATTGATCTCGGCTCCTCCGTCGTGACCACCGTCGTCGGCGAGCGCAGCGAGCACGGCTACCTGCACGTCCTCGGCGTCGGCGCAGTGCCCGCAGGCGGAATCGAAGCCGGCCAGATCAGTCACGTCGCTCGCGCCGCGCAGTCGATCACGGCCTCCGTCGATCAGGCCGAACGCTCCTCCGGGCGGCAGATCCTCTCAGCCGGCATCGCCCTCAGCGGAGCCCATATCGAGAGCCTCAACAATCGCGGCGTCGCAGCAATCCCATCGCTCGAATTCCCCATCCAGGACGACGATCTCCGCCGCGCCATCGACGCCGGACGCGCGGTCACGCTCGACCCCTCGCGCACCCTGATCCACGCCATCCCCCGCTTCTACGTCGTCGATTCGCAGAACCGCGTGCTCGATCCGCGCGGGATGCACGGACAGCGCCTCGATGTCGAAATCCACCTCGTCACGGCCTCCCAGGGCGCGATCCAGAACGCCGTCCACTGCGTCGAACAAGCCGGCATCGGCGTCGAACTGATCGCCTCCCAGGCGGTCGTCTCTGCCGCCCATCTCGTCCGCCCTGATGAAGCCGAGCAGGGCGTCCTGGTCGTCGACCTCGGTGCCGGAACCACCGATATCGTCGCCTACGCCGACGGCGCGATCGCGCATACGACGTCGCTCCCCGTCGGCGGCAATCACATCACCCGCGATCTCTCCATCGGCTTGCGCTGCTCGCCCGAGACCGCTGAAGCGGCCAAACGTCAATACGGACAAGCCGTCCCCGATCTGATCCCGCCCGATCCCGAACCGATCGAACTCTCCGGCTTCAGCGAGGGCCGCACGCACTCGGTCTCGCCCGTGTTTCTCTCCGAGATCGTCCGCGACCGAATCGTCGAAATCGTCGCCCTGCTGCTCGAGCGCGTGTCCGAGCGACAACTGCACCAGTCTCTCGCCGGCGGCGTGATCCTCACCGGCGGCGGATCGCAACTCGTAGGCGTCGACACGCTCTTCGAGGCGCTCACCGGCTCGGCGGTGCGTGTCGCCGCACCGAGCGGCGTCTACGGACTCGCCGATCGCCTCGGCGACGGCTCTTCCACTGCTGCGGTCGGTCTACTCGACTGGATGCTCGATGCAACCGACCTCTCGCCTCATTCCACGCCTGTTGCCCGCCAATCCGGCAGCGCCGCCCCCGCTGTCGGAGCAATCGCCCGCAGCTTGCTCAGCTTCGCGCGCGTCTTCAATCCCAACTAAACCCGCCCCCGTCCGCCGCCCGCACAGCGAGCGGCGTCGCAAGCAAACACCGCCCAGCGCCCGAGCACCGACAGGAGACCCCACGCATGACCCGAACCAACCGAGCCGACGGCATCCCCCCAATCACGGTCATTGGCGTTGGCGGCGGCGGTTGCAACGCCGTCAACCGCATGATCACCGACGAAATTCACGGCGTCGACTTCGTCGCCGTCAACACCGACAACCAGCAACTCGAACAGTCCCTCGCCCCGACCGTCATCCGCATCGCCGACGCCGACTCCGGCGGGCTGGGCGTCGGCGGCGATCCGGAACGCGGCGCCCGCGCCGCCGAGAGCGCCCGCGAAGAGATCGGTTCCTGTTTCAGCGACGTTGATATGGTCTTCATCACCGCCGGTATGGGCGGCGGCACCGGCACCGGCGCCGCCCCGGTCGTCGCGGAAATGGCCAAGGCCGCTGGCGCCCTCACGATCGCCGTCGTCACCCGACCCTTCGACTTTGAGGGCATGCCCCGCGCTCGCGCCGCCCATCGTGGGATCGAGTTCCTCGAAGGCGTCGCCGACACCGTGATCGTGATCCCCAACCAGTCCCTGATCGACCCGAACGACCGCAACATCACAGTCACCCAGGCGTTCCATAAGGCGGACGAAGTCCTGCGCCAGGGCGTCAAAGGCATCTCCGAGGTGCTGACCGTCCCGGGCGAGATCAATCTCGACTTCAACGATGTCAAGAAGGTCATGGACGGCGGCGGTCACGCGCTGATGGCGCTCGGTCGTGGCTCCGGCGAAAACCGCGCGATCGACGCCGCCGAGGAAGCCGTCCGCTCGCCCCTGCTGGAAACCTCGATCGACGGCTCCACTCGCGTGCTCTACAACATCACCTCCGCCGGCGATCTGGGGATGCTCGAGCTCCAGCACGTCGCCAACTTCATCGCCGAACGAGTCCACCCCGAAGCCGAGATCATCATGGGTACCGTGATCGACCCGCAGCTCAACGGGGAAATCCAGATCACCGTGATCGCCACCGGCTTCGCCGACCGGATGCCGCAGGTTCAGCCAACCGCGACCCAATTCAGCCAGCAGTTCCAGCAACAGCCTCAGCACCAGTACAGCGGCCGCTTCGCCGCTCCCGCGCCTCCCCAAGCGCCGCCCATGCCCGACCACACCGAACTCGCTCAGCGACTGCTCGGCTCGGTCGACATCAGCAACCAGACCGATCTCAGCACACCCGCCTTCATGCGCCGCCGCGAACCTACCCGCAACGGCGGCAACGGCGCTGGCAGACCACATCAGCGCTGGGACCCGAACGCCGGGCGACAGGACTAGCCCTTCCCCGCAACGGGAGAGCAGTCCAAACCCAATCCCCTCTCCCCCCGCACTGTGGGGGGAGATGTCCCGGAGGGACAGAGGGGGGTCCGACCGAATACACACGCAACATGCGGATCGACATCCTCACGATCTTTCCGCAACTGCTCGCCGGCGCCTTCGAGGCGAGCATCATCCGGCGCGCCCGCTCAGCCGGAATCCTCGATCTCCGCCTGCACGATCTACGCGACTACACCACCGACAGACACCGAAGCGTAGACGCGCCGCCCTACGGCGGCGGCGCGGGCATGGTCATGCGCCCCGAACCCTGGTTCCGAGCCGTCGAATCGCTGCGGACGCAAGGCAATCCCGGCCGCGCCGTCCTCCTTACCCCCCAGGGACGCCGGCTGGACCAGGCAATCGTGCGCGAACTCGCCAGCGAAGATCGCCTCATCCTCCTCTGCGCCCGCTACGAGGGCATCGACGAGCGAGTCCGCGAACACCTCGCCGACGCTGAAATCTCGATTGGCGATTACGTGCTCTCAGGTGGAGAGCCGGCTGCCGCCGTAGTCGTCGACGCCGTTGTCCGCCTCCAACCCGGAGCGCTCGGCTCGGCCGAGTCCGCCCTCGACGAATCCTTCTCCGACGGCCTGCTGGAATACCCCCAATACACCAGACCGCCGGAGTTTCGCGGCTGGCGAGTCCCCGACATCCTCCTCAGCGGACACCACGCCCAAATCGAACACTGGCGTCGGCAGCAACAACGCCGCCGCACCCGCGCCAGACGCCCCGATCTCCTACCCGGCGAAGGCGACACAAACTAGACATCCTCTGCACACCTCCATCCACTATGTACAGACCACCCAACCCACTTGCCAAACCGGACAATTCATGCGAACGTATGCACGGAGTCCCAGGAGGCCGCCGATGGTTACCCGCCGCATTGTCAAGAACGCCGCCCGACGCCGAAAGTGCATGATCGCCTTCGGCTGGTACGGCGGCAAATTCAGCCACCTCGACTTCATCCTCCCCAACCTGCCCACCGACGAGCGCCACTTCTGCGACGTCTTCGGCGGTTCCGCCGCCGTGATCATCAACCGCGCCCCCGCCCCCGTCGAAACCTACAACGACCTCGATTCCGAACTGGTCAACTTCTTCCGCGTCCTCCGAGACCCCGAAACCAGCGACGACCTCATCCGCGCGATCGGCCTCACTCCCTTTTCGCGCGAGGAACTGGCCTTAGCCTGCGAGCCCCCGAACGGTGCCGACCCGCTCGAACGCGCCCGCCGCTTCTTCGTCCGCGCCCGCCAGACCCGCACCGGCTTGGCTCAGACATCATCCGAAGGACGCTGGGCGCATTGCCTGCTCACCTCCCGCGCCGGAATGGCCGGCGCCGTCTCGCGCTGGCTCGGCTCCGTTGAGGGCCTCTCCGAGATCGTCCAGCGCCTGCAACGCATCCAGATCGAGAACGCCCCCGCCCTCGAAATAATTCAGCGCTACGACACCCCCGACACGCTCTTCTACCTCGATCCCCCCTACGTCCACGAGTCCCGCGGCGACGCTGCCGCCTACGGCGCAGAAATGACCGACGACGATCACCGCGAACTCGCCGAACTGCTCCAAACAATCAAAGGCCGCGCCGCTATCTCCGGCTACCGTTCCACCCTCTACGACGACCTCTTCGCTAACTGGAACCGAGTCGACGCCAATCCCCGCCTAGCCCACTCCGTCCGCACCACCCGCCAAGAATCCCTCTGGCTCAACTACGAACCCTGCCAACCAGCCCGCGTATTCGAGCTCTCCTCTTACCCGCTCGCCTCCCCCTAGCCCGAACAGGGGATAGAGGGGGTCCGCCCCTCACTTCCATCATACCCGCGCTTGCCGCGGGTATCTCGCTGTGACCTGCACCGTCGTCGCTCACACGGCGAGATTGTCGCGGCGGAGCGCGGCAAAATCCTGCCCCTGCGTAGAGAGACCTGTGCAAAACTTCTGTTTCCGTCATTCCCGCGAACGCGGGAATCCATGCGGCGTGTCGACTAGAGCGCGGATCATCGCCTGCTCCTGAACGACAAATCCAGCAACCTCGCAGCACCCCCCATTTGCCATTCAGCCCAAACTATGCGAACATATGAGTATCCCCCAAACGAGGCAAACCAACAGATGCCCGACACCCCCAAACCTCTCGTCCGAACCCTCCAGCGACGCGCCGTCCGCGCCCGCCGCAGCGACTACGACAAGCTCCACCGCATCGCCGGAGTCCAGTGCGCCATCTACAACGCCGTCGTCGAGGAATACCGCGCCTTCCGCGACTATCGCCGAATGCGGGAGCAGGGCATCGGCCCGCAGGGACAGTACTGGATCGTGCCGAGAATGAAGAACGGCAAGCCAGTCCTCGAAAACGGCGAGCCGGTCTACCGCAAGGTCTACAAGCCGCCCTGGTGGACGAAGGAAGATGAGGAGGAGACCGGGCAAAAGTGGTGGGAGGTGGTAGGCGAGCGAACCGACGCCGAGCGCGAGCGCCGTCAACTGCCCGAGACCAACAACTACCGCAGAACCAAAGCGGGCGTGCCGGCCTTCCGCGGCTACAACTCCATGACCTACGACCTCAAGCCTCTGCGCGCCGAGTTCCCAGAGCTTCGGGATTTCGACTTTGGATTGCTGGCCTGGGCGATTGCAAAGGCTCAGAACAGCATCCAGGCGCACCTCAGTGGAATTCGCGGGATGCCGAAGTACCAGAAGCGCGAGCGCTGGCGCTGCATCGGCTCCAAGATGATCAAGGCTGGCAATGTCAAGCGCTCGGCCTGCGGGCATCGCGCGGAGGTGGTGTTTCACAAGGCGCAGCAGCATAAGGGAAAGCACTACCTGCGGATCAAGCTGAAGTCACCCGGAACCTTGCCCGATTGCAAGCCCAAAGAGGTGCGCTTCAACCTCACTCCAAACGGCCTCTACGTCGATCTGGTCTGTGAGGTGGAGCGTGAACCGCTGCCCAAGGCCGGCAAAATGGTCGGTCTCGACCTGGGTGTCAACACTCGCGTCGCGCTCTCAGACGGGATCATGATTCCGAAGCGCGAACCCGACGACAGCGAAGAAAAGCGCTTGCAGCGGCTGACCGCAACCAAGACCAAGAAGCGCAGCCGCCGCCGGCCGTCGCGGAAAGGCAGCAAGACCCTGGAGCGGCGAAAACGCCGACTCGCCAAGCTCAAGCGCAAGAACCGCATCCGCCGTCGCCAGCAGGATCACCGCATCGCACAGGCTCTGGTGCGGCGTTACGACCACATCGCCGCCGAGGACTTGCGGATTCCGAACATGACCAAGAGCGCTGCCGGCACCGTGGAGGAGCCGGGGCGGAACGTCAAACAGAAACGAGGACTGAACCGAAGCATCAGCGAACAGACGTGGGGCCAATTCCTGACGCTCGTGGGAGAAAAAGCCGAGAAGCACGGCGGGCATCTAGTCAGGGTCCCGGCCCCCTACACGTCCCGAGCATGTTCAGCGTGTGGCGCGATCGAGCCGGGTGCGCGGCAGGGCGAGACGTTCGACTGCCCCGCCTGCGGCTACGCCGCCAACGCCGACGTGAACGCGGCGCGTAACGTCTTACAACTGTCTCTGACAGAGGGCGGGTGTTGCGTTCCCGCCCCGGCCGCTGTGATCCCGAACCACCTGGAACGGGGGAGCCGCCCAGAATTCGCCCATCATGGAGGAGGTCACTCAACGCAGGCGTCGCTGCCCGGCTTCCGGCTGCTATCTCGTTGAGGAGCCTCCGAAATGGCCGGTGACGCAACGATGGCGAACGGATACGCAACGCGCAACGCTCGTTGAGGAGCCTCCGAAATGGCCGGTGACGCAACGGTAGTAGCCGTGCGGGTTGGGGTAGAGGACCGTTGAGGAGCCTCCGAAATGGCCGGTGACGCAACGTGGATCATCGAATAGGTGCCGCGCTCCTTGCGTTGAGGAGCCTCCGAAATGGCCGGTGACGCAACGGGTGACACCACGCGCACATCCCAAACACCACCCGAACGCCCCCGTCCAAGTCCGCACAAATCCGTCCAAAATCGAACGCAATCGAACGCAATCGAACACCCAAACCTGAACAAGACTGAACACCCCAAACGCCAAAACCCCAGAAAACACAGGAGATCAGCATCCCCGCACGCCAAAATAAATTTCTCCCTGAACACCCCCAAGCCGAACAATCCCCTTGTGGATGTATCCCGCGTCACGCTCCGCCTGAGGGTCACCCCGATCGGGCGCTAGGCCAAAGCCAACCCCCCGCGTACACTGGCAGTTCCCGCCCAACACGCCGAGAGAACGAACGATGGACCGCAGCGACCTGCTCACCCTTGAACGCAACGAGGAAATCCAACCGTTTCAACCCGGCGACACCGTGCGCGTCCATGCTCTCATCGTCGAAGGCGACCGCGAGCGCACCCAGGTCTTCGAAGGCGTCGTCATCCGGCGCAAGAAGAAGGGCTCCTCCTCCAACTTCACCGTCCGCCGCGTCACCCAGGGCATCGGCGTCGAGCGCACCTTCCTCTACCACTCCCCGCGCGTGCTCAAAGTCGAAGTCGTCCGCCGCGGCCGCGTCCGCCGCAGCCGCCTCTACTACCTCCGCGGACGCACCGGCCGCGCCGCACGCATCCCCCAGCGCCCCCGCAACGCCAAACGCGCCATCCACTCCTACTGAGGCTCGCTCTCTTCCGCCTCCACAATCGCCGTCAGACCGTCCATCCCAATCACGCGCACAGACGCTCCCTGCGCGATCTCCACCCCCGCCGCCGCCCGCGCCGACCACAACTCCGCATCGACCACGACCGTGCCCTGCGGCGAGAGCAGGTTGTGCGCCACCCCCGCCTTGCCCACGATCCCGTCCGAATCCTGGCTCGTGAGCCGAGGCCGCCACTTCGGCCGCCGCCGGTCAATCCCGACCAACATGCCGATCCCCAACACCACCGCTCCGATCAAGCCCGCGCCAACGATCAACGCCCAGACCGACACCTTCTCCGCATCCACCGACGCATCCCCAATCAGGATCAGCCCCCCGATCACCAACGCAATGATCCCGCCGATGCCGAGAAAGCCGAAGCCGGCCACAAAGACCTCGGCCACGAGCAAGATCAAGCCCAGCACCAGCAGCGCAATCCCCGCCGGATTCGTGTCCAGCGGGCCCAGGGCGAAGAAGCCCACGATCAGCATGATCACGCCGAAGACGCCCGGACCGACCAGCCCCGGCGAGAACGCCTCCACGATCAAGAGCAGTCCGCCGATGTTGATCAGAATGAAGGCGATGTTCGGATCGGCGATCACGTCAAGCACGTTCTCGGCAAACGTGTAGTCCGTCTCCACCATCGGCGCGCCCGACACCGCAAGCGCGCCGAATCCGTCCACCACCATCCCGTCGAGTTGCTCCAGGAGATCGTCCAGGTCGTCAGCTACGAGATCAACGACGCCAAGCTCAACCGCTTCACTGCCGGTGATCGAGACCGACTCGCGCACGGCCTGTTCTGCCCATTCCGCGTTTCGCCCTCGATGCTCCGCAATCCCGCGAATGTCCGCCGCGGCGTCGTTGGTCACCTTGTCGCCCAGGTCGCCGTCAATGTCCTCCCCGCCCCCCGCCACCGGATGCGCCGCCCCAATCTGGGTGTTCGGAGCCATCGCCGCGATATTGCCCGCCAGCGTGATGAACGTCCCCGCCGAAGCCGCCCGCGCCCCCGCCGGACTGACGAAGATCACCACCGGAACCTCAGCCGCCAGAATCCGCTGCACGATGTCGTCGGTCGACGAGATCAACCCGCCTGGCGTGTCTAGCTCGAGGATCCAGGCAACCGCACCCGCCTCTTCAGCCCGATCCAGAGCCCGCTTGATGAAGTTGGCCGAGACCGGGCCAATGTCATCGGCCAGAGTCGAGACATGCACCGCGCCCCGCGGCAGATCGGGCGAACAGGCAGCCAGCACTATCCCGGCGGCGATCAGCATCAACGCGATGTAGCGGGTCATATCAACGAGTGTAGATCGGCAAATTGCAGCCTGAGCGCGATTGGCGCGGCGTTCGCTCGCGCGATAATCTGCCTCCATGCCGCCCCTGGTCTCCCACATGATCGCCGCCTGCCGCGCCGGCGAGCGCGTCGCTGGCGATGCCGGCCTCACCCTTCGCAACGGCGAATTCCTGCTCGGCGCGACCACGCCCGATATCCGCGTGCTCACCCGCTGGGATCGAGAACGTACCCACTTCTTCGACATCTACGACGACGGCCACCAGGACTGCGTCGAGAACTTCTTCGCCGCCCATCGCAGCTTCCGCGATCCGGAGCACCTCTCCAACGAGACCCGCTACTGGGTTTGCGGCTATCTCACCCACCTGATCATGGATCAGGAATACGTGATGCAGATCTATCGGCCCTTCTTCGGCAACCGCTCGGTCCTGGGCGGCGACTCCCACGCCAACCTCCTCGATCGCATCCTCCAATACGAGCTCGATCGCCGCGAACGCGAACATGGAGGGGAGATGCAAGGCATTCGCCGCGCCCTCTTCACCTCCGCCGTCGAAATCGACGCAGGCTTCGTCGATCGCTCTTTGCTGGAGCAATGGCGCGACACTACCGCCGCCATGACCGAGCACCCGCCTGACTGGGAGCGCTTCAGCTTCATCGCCTCCCGTCACTTGCGCGGAGCCGGCATCACCGGCGAATCCGGCCTGCGCGAGTTCATGGAAACGATCCCGCAACTGCTCGACGACACCTTGAGTCACGTCGATCAGCATGTGCTGGACGGATTTTTCGAGTCCACCGCGCAACGAACCGCCGACATCCTGAGCGACTACCTGGGCCGCGCCCGATGACTATCGCCTCCGATCCCATTCCGATCTGGCGCGGCCTGAACGAGGTGCGCGCCCAACTCCTGGCGCGCCGCCGTCCCGACGACGATGCGCTCACCGAACCGGAGCGCGTCATCTTGCGCAGACTCTTCGCTGACGATCCCGGCTTCGAAGAGGCCGTTCGCCGGATCATCCAGCAAGTCCGCGAAGGCGGCGACACCGCGCTGCGCGAGCTCGCAGAAGCGATCGACGGCGCCGCGCCCGACAATCTGCTAGTAATGGAGCAGGAATTCGCCGAGGCTCGCGCAACGGTCGCACCCGAACTGCTCACCGCCCTCCAGAACGCCGCCGACCGCGTGCGCCGCTACCACGAATTACAACTCAAACACGCCGCGCAATCATTTTCACACGAAGGTCTCGGCCAAATCGTGCGCCCGCTTGCACGCGTTGGCTTGTACGTCCCCGGCACCGCAGCCGTATATCCCTCAACCGTGCTGCACACCGCGATCCCGGCCCGCGTCGCCGGAGTCGAGGATGTCGTGATCGCAAGCCCGGCGACGCCCGGCTCCGACGGGCGCGCCCAAGTCAATCCGCTCAAGCTGGTCGCAGCCGAAATCGCGGGCGTGAGCACGGTCTACAAAATTGGCGGCGCTCAAGCGATCGCCGCGCTGGCCTACGGTACGGAGTCAATCCCGCCCGTCGACAAGATCTTCGGCCCCGGCAACCGCTTCGTCACCGCCGCCAAGCGCCGCCTCTACGGAGTCGTCGGGATCGACGCCATCTACGGACCCACCGAAACGCTGATCATCGCCGACGACTCCGCCAATCCCGAGCTGGTCGCCGCAGACCTGCTCGCCCAAGCGGAACACGACAACTTCGCCGCCCCGATCCTGATCAGCACCAGCGCAGAACTGGCCGAGCGAGTCGCCGCCCAACTCACCGTCCAGGCCGCCGATCTGCCCCGCCGCGAGATCGCCCTCAACGCCGTCCGCAATCGCGGCGGCCTGGCCTACGTGCCCAACCTCGACGATGCGCTCGCGCTCGCAAACCAATACGCCCCCGAACACCTGGCGCTGGTCACGGCCGACGCGCATCAGCGCATCGATCAGGTGCGAAACGCCGGCGGCCTGTTCGTCGGCGAAGCCTCCCCGGAGGCGCTCGGCGACTACGTGGCCGGCCCTTCCCACGTGATGCCGACCGGAGGCTCTGCGCGCTTCGCCTCCGCCCTCAACGTGGGTGAGTTCATGAAAATCACCACGGTCGTACAAGTCACCGACGACCTGCTTGACCAGATCGCGCCCGACGCCGAGCTGATCGCCCATGCCGAGCTGCTCGACGCACACGCGCGCTCACTCGAGCGGCGCCGACTCGACCAATGAGCGACTGGCGCAGCCAACCCCCGCAGGTTTTGCCGCACCTGGCCAAACTCCCGGGCTACGCACCCGTAGTTCCACTCGCGGAGCGCGCCCGAGCCGCCGGAATCGATCCCGCCGATGCGCTCAAACTCGACGCCAACGAGAACCCCTTTGGGATGCACCCGCGAGTACGCGCCGCGCTCCGATCCGCACTCGCCGATCCGCATTTTGGCTCGATCTATCCCGATCCGAATCAGGCGGCGCTGCGCTCAGCGCTAGCCGGCTACACCGGCGTGGAGGCGGAACGAATCATCGCGGGCGCGGGCGCGGACGAGCTCCTGGATCTCACCTTCCGGGCGCTGCTGAAGCCTGGCGAGGCTGTGATCACCGCGCCTCCCTCGTTTGGCATGTACCCGTTCCTGGCCGACGTTAACCAGCTTCGCCTGATTGAGATCCCGCGTGGAGAACGGTTCGATCTCCCCCGCAAACCACTGCTTGAGGCTGCGCAGGAGCATCGCGGGGTCGTGATGCTCACTTCCCCCAACAATCCCAGCGGCGATCTGATTGCGCGCGACACAATCCACGAGCTCCTCGACACCGGCGCAACCGTGATGCTGGATGAGGCCTACATTGAGTTCGCCGGCGAAGAGGCGTCCGCGGTGCCGTTGCTCGATCAGTACCCGCGTCTGCTCATCCTCCGCACCTTCAGCAAATGGGCCGGCATCGCCGGTCTGCGAGTGGGCTACGCAATGGCCAATGCAGAGCTGGTCGAAGCGCTGATCAAGGTCAAACAGCCCTACAACATCAATCAGGCGGCGGAAGTCGCCGCGCTGGCCGCATTGCAACACGCAAACGAACTGCACAAGCAGATCGCAGAGATCCGCTCATGCCGCGACCGGCTCTTCGAGATCATCAACGGCTTGGACGGCCTCTCCCCGATCCCATCCCAAGCCAACTTCATCCTGGTCGAGGTCGAGCGCGGCTCCGGCAGAGACTTGCACGACCGCCTCGCCTCGCTCGGTGTCTTCACTCGCACCTACAGCGATCCACGCCTGGAACATTGCCTGCGGATCAGCGTTCCCCGGCCCGATCAGCTGGAGTCGCTCGCCCAACGCCTACAGACCGCGTTGCTCGCAGACTGACTCTCGCGCTCGCGCCGCCAGGCCGTATCCTGCCAGCGGCCAACACGAAAGGCTGCTCGGATGCGACTCTCCGAACCACGTTTGCAACCGCTCACCATCGAAACCGCCGAAGGCGAATCACGCGCCCAACTGGAGCGCGCCGAGGCTCGCGGCGGACCGGTGCTGAACATCACCCGCACGCTCGCGCACTACCCCGAACTCTCCTCGGCGTGGGGTTACTTCGCCCGGCACGTCCTCGCCGGATCGTCGCTGCCCGAGCGCGAGCGTGAATTGGTGATCCTGCGCATGGGCTGGAACTGCCAATCCGGCTACGAGTTTGGCCAGCACCGGCGGATCGGGCAGCAAGCGGGACTCTCACTCGAAGAGGTCGAACGCACCAAGGCAGGCCCCGATCACGCCGCCTGGAGCGAGCATGAAGCGGCGCTCCTGCGAGCGGCGGACGAACTCCACGCCGACGCATTCGTGAGCGACGAGACCTGGGACACCTTGGCCAAGACCTACGACACCAAACAGCTAATGGACGTCGTCTTCGCCGCCGGACAGTACAACCTCGTCTCAATGGCGCTGAACACACTCGGCGTCCAGCTCGAACCGGGTACGCCGGGACTCGAACTCGAATAGCTGGAGAGGCCGAATCATGCCCGGACCACTTGAAGGCCTCCGCATCCTCGACTTCACCTGGGCTCTCGCCGGGCCTTACGGCTCGATGATCCTCACCGACCTCGGCGCCGATGTCTACAAGGTCGAACACGTCGAG
Organism: Dehalococcoidia bacterium; assembly: GCA_963555985.3. GTDB lineage: Bacteria > Chloroflexota > Dehalococcoidia > Bin125 > Bin125. The sequence goes on along the minus strand of OY820591.1, from coordinate 1,751,925 downwards.
ACCAACGAGCGCCATCGCGGTGCCGGCCCCTACGTGCACGGCGTCTCGACCTACTTCTTCAGCGTCAATCGCGGCAAGAAGTCGCTCACGCTGGACCTCAAGCAGCCCGAAGCCGTCCAGATCGTCAAAGACCTGATCGACCCCAGCGGCGGCGGCATCGACGTGCTCACCGAGAACTTCCGCCCCGGCGCGATGGGACGGCTGGGTCTCGGCTACGACGATCTGTCGGCCGTCAACCCGCGCCTGATTTACGCCTCCACCTCGGGCTTCGGGCACACCGGCCCCTACCAACACAGACCGGCCGTGGACGTGATCGTGCAGGGCATGGGCGGCGTGATGAGCATCACCGGACACCCCGGCGGCCCGCCCGCGCGACCGGGCTACAGCATCGGCGACATGGCCGGCGGCATGTACACCGCGATCGGCGTGCTCGCCGCCATGCACGAGCGCGAGTCCTCCGGTCTGGGTCAGCACGTCGACGTCGCCATGTTGGACGCACAGGTGGCGCTGCTGGAGAACGCCGTCGTTCGCGCCGCCAACACCGATGAGGCGCCCGGGCCAATCGGCACCCGCCACCCGCTTGTGACGCCCTTCCAGGCGCTGCCCACCGCCGACGGTTGGATGGTGATCGCCGGGGTCAAGGACTGGCAACTCTTCTGCGTCAAGATCGAGCGCGACGACCTGCTCCACGACGACCGTTTCCAGACCAACCCCGACCGCACCGAGCACCACGCCGACCTGGAACCGATCCTCTTCGAGGCCTTCAAGCGTCGCACCACCGCCGAGTGGGAAGCCGAGCTTGAAGGCGTCTGCATCGCCGCTCCCATGAACACCGTCCCCCAGATCATCAACGATCCCCACATCGCAGCCCGGGGCATGATCGCCGAACTCCCCGTCGCCAAGTCTCAGAAGACGATCAAGGTCTCCGGCTCCCCCGTCCACCTCTCCCGAACGCCAATCAAACTCAAGCGCGGAGCCTCCGCCATCGGCGAGCACACCCGCGAAGCGCTTGCGCTGATCGGCCGCTCGGCGGCAGAAATTGAGCGTCTGGTCGAGGGCGGCGTCGTGTCTCTTGACGAAGGAGATCAGTAATGGCAGATCGCACCGCATTCGCCAACCTCGTCCGCAGCGGACAGCCGATCCTCGCGCCGGTCGCGCTTGATCCGCTCTCTGCGCGGCTCGTGGAGTCGCTTGGCTTTGAGGCCGCCTATCTCTCCGGCGGCGGTTTCGGCTTTCAGCTCTCCGTCTCCGAAGCGCTGCTCACGATTACCGAGGTCGCGGGGCTGACCCGCCAGATCACCGCTCGCTCCAACGTGCCCCTGATCGTTGACGGCGGCGTTGGCTTCGGCGACGCGCTGCATACGACTCGCGCCGTGCGTGAGATTGAGGCGGCGGGCGCGGCGGCGATTGAGATCGAGGACCAGGTTGCGCCCAAGCGCGCGCATCATCACAAGGGCGTCGAGCATCTGGTCTCGCTGGAGATGATGGTGGACAAGGTGCGCGAGGCAGTCGCCGCCCGCACGGATCCAGATTTCATCATCATCGCCCGCACCGGCGCGGTGCGAAACGAATCGTTCGAGCGGGCGCTGGAGCGGTCGGCCGCCTACCGCGAGGCCGGCGCGGACGTGCTGATGCTGTTCACCAACGATCCTGAGCAGATCGCCGAGGCGGGCAGAGTGCTGGGCGGGCCGCTCTCGATCATGGCTCCCGCCGATCGGCTCGACCGCGAGACGCTGGCTGGACACGGTTTCAACGTCCTGATCGACCCCTTCACCGGCCAGGTCGCCGCCTACGGCGCGATGCGCGACGCCTACCGCAGCATCGCCGCCAGCGGCGGGTCGGGGCGTGAGGTGGACGAGCTGATGTCGCTCTACCGAGAAGTCCAGCACATGGCAGGCATGGACGAGCTCTACGCGATCGAGGAGCGCACGACCGAGCGTCCGACGTAACGCCGTCACTAGACAGGCGTAACCCATTCGGGCAACGTGTACCTATGCGCACCGCCACAGTTCTCCGCGAAACCGGCGAAACCTCGATCAGCGTCGAGCTCAATCTCGACGGCTCCGGCAAGGCGTCCGTCGCCACAGGCGTCGGAATGCTCGATCACATGCTGCACCAACTGGCGCGGCACGGCGGGTTGGACTTGACCGTGCGTGCGTCCGGCGACCTCGAAGTGGACGCGCATCACACCTCGGAAGACGTCGCCATCGCGGTCGGACGAGCATTGAATGACGCCCTGGGCGACCGCGCCGGCATCGCCCGCTTCGCCGATCGCACCGTCCCGCTGGACGAGTCGCTGATCCAGGTCGCACTCGATCTGAGTGGGCGGCCCTATGCGGTGATCGATCTGCGCTTCCCCGCGCCGATGATCGGCGAACTGCCCTCGTCAATGGCCAAGCACATCTTGGAGACGATCGCGTTTGAGGGTCGTTTCGCGCTGCACATCCGCCAACTCGCCGGCGAGAACGAGCACCACATCATCGAGGCGACCTTCAAAGCGCTCGCGCGCTGCCTGCGCGACGCCGTGCGGGTCGTGGACGAATCAGGGGCTCCGAGCACCAAGGGCACGCTCAGCTCGTAGCGACGGCCTCCGCCACCGAGATCACGTAATCCTCGATCACCGGATTCGCCAGCAGTTGGTCGGACATCTCATCCGCTTGCCGCTGGGCTTCTTCTGCTGATTCGGCCTCCAGCCAGACCTCAATGAACTTGCCCGCCCGCACTGCTTCTACTCCCTCATAGCCCAACGAGTGCAGGCCGCCGCGAATGGCCAACCCCTGCGGGTCGTTCACGGTCCGCTTCAGCGTGACGTGAATCTCCGCCTTGTAGCGCACGCCAACCCCTAGCCCGCCGTGATCAACTCGCGCCCGGTGACGCGCTCAAACGCAGTGCGATAGCGGCCGCGAATGTTGTCCACCACCTCATCCGGCAAGGCGGGGCCGGGCGGTTCCTTGTCCCAGCCTGTCGCCGAGAGCCAGTCGCGCAAGGGCTGCTTGTCATACGACGGCTGCGAGCGGCCGGGCTTGTAGATCTCCGCATCCCAGAAGCGCGACGAATCCGGCGTCAGCGCCTCGTCGATCAGGATGATCTCGTCCTCGCCCTGCTCGTTCTCAGTGGCGCCGAACTCAAACTTGGTGTCGGCGAGGTAGAAACCCGCCTCCTGCGCCCGCGAGAGGCCGTAGGTGTAGAGCGCCATCGAGCGCACGCGCACCGTGTTGGCGACATCCTCGCCCACGATCTCGCAGGCGCGCTCGTAGGTGATGTTCTCGTCGTGCTCGCCGATCTCGCCCTTGGTCGAGGGCGTAAAGATCGGATTGGGCAGCGGCTCGGACTCCGAGAGACCGGGCGGCAGGGGAATCCCGCAGACGGTGCCGTCGCGCTGGTACTCGGCCCAACCCGAACCGGCCAGATAGCCGCGCACGATCGCCTCCAGCTTGACCGGCGCGCACTTGCGCACGAGCATCGTGCGCCCGATGTACTCGGGGCCGAGCGGTACCGGAATGTCGGGATTGTCGGTCGAATCGATCACCCGAATCATGTGGTTGGGCACCACCGATTCGGTCGTCTCGAACCAGAAGGCCGACATCTGGGTGAGTACGCAGCCCTTGTCGGGAATGCCTGTGGGCAACACCACATCAAAGGCCGACACGCGGTCGGTCGTGACCAGCAGTAGCCGGTCGCCCAGGTCGTAAATATCCCGCACCTTGCCCGAGTGCTTGGGCAGGTCCAGGTTGGATTCCATCATCACGCTCATCGCAGACTCCTTTGGGGCGATCTTAGGTCAGGTTGAGGGAATGATCGGCCTCTGTGGATAACGAGCGTCGCCGCCTTGGTCGCCTGCCGACCCGCCCCGAGCAGTTTCCCATGACCAGCCCGGACTACGACCGCGTCGAACTCGTCCGGTCCGGTCAGAGCCCTCAAGTTGAGACGGCGCATAGCGAGGAATGGATGAGAACATGGACGACGTGACCGCGTTGAGGACGCTTTGCGAGGCGATATGCGGAGACAAAAACCTGATTGCCAGCTTATCAAGTGGGCGTGTAGCCGAATGTCGTGCATGAGGGATGGTCGCAGCTTCACATACACGCGCCAGCATGACACACATCATTCGGATACATAGCGCTACTGCCAATCTCACACCGATATTGGACGCACACCCGTCATGCCTGTAGCCTCTCGCGCGGAGAGGCTGCTCATTCATGACATTCCGGCAAATGGGAGACGGTGGGTTCAGATTGCAACTGCGGCTGGCCGCGCTCGCGGTCATCGCGGTCGTCGCTGCGGCTGCGGTTTGGGGGCTTGAGGCCGGGTCGGCAGAGGCGCAGTCGGGCGGATCGAGTTTAGTCGAAACCCTCAGCGCGGGCGGGGATCACACCTGCGTAGTGACGGAGTCCGGCGCTGTGCAGTGTTGGGGCGGGGACGACGAAGGTCAGTCGAGTCCGCCGGCCGGGCGCTTCACGCAGGTCAGCGCGGACGTACATCACAGCTGCGGCGTGACGGCGTCGGGCGCGGCGCAGTGCTGGGGCCGGAACGACTACGGCCAGTCGAGTCCGCCGGCGGGTCGCTTCACCCAAGTCAGCGCAGGCTTTTTTCACAGCTGCGGGGTGACGGCGTCGAGCGCGGTCCAGTGCTGGGGCAACGACAAATTCGGCCAGTCGAGTCCGCCGGCCGGGCGTTTCACGCAGGTCAGCGCGGGCGCGTTGCACACCTGCGGGCTGACGACCTCGGGCGCGGTCCAGTGCTGGGGCGACGACTGGGCGGGCCAGTCGAGTCCGCCGGCCGGGCGTTTCACGCAGGTCAGCGCGGGCTCGTTGCACACCTGCGGGCTAACGGCGTCGAAGGAAGTCCAGTGCTGGGGCTACGTGAACTTTGACCAGTGGAGTCCGCCGACCGAGTGGAGTCCGCCGGCCGGGCGTTTCACGCAGGTCAGCGCGGGCGGGACACACAGCTGCGGGCTGACGGCGTCGGGCGCAGTCCAGTGCTGGGGCGACGACGAATCCGGCCAGTCGAGTCCGCCGGCCGGGCGTTTCACGCAGGTCAGCGCGGGCTGGGGTTACACCTGCGGGCTGACGGCGTCAGGCGCGGTCCATTGCTGGGGCGACGACGACAATGGTCAGTCGAGTCCGCCGGCCGGCCTGCGCGTGACGCAGGGCGGCGTCGCCGCTTGCGCGGCCCACGATCTGGGAACGTTGCGCTCGCTCGGCGCGTACCGCTCCGGCTTGCTCTCTTACTGGGACGACTGCCGCGATCCGCTGGACTCCGAACAGCGCGCAGACCTCTACTCATTCAAGCTTGAGCAAAGCGCCGAGGTGACGATCAAGATGAGTTCCGGCGATTTCTCGGAGTATGTCCGCCTGCTGGATGGGTCTGGACGGGAAATTGTTCCGGGTGATGATGAAACTGGGTTGCGCTCCCAGATCACCCAGTCCCTCGCCCCAGGCGACTACCAGATCGTCGCCGCTCAAACTTATGACGGCCTTGGGAACTATGAGCTCAGCGTCTCACTTGGTTCCGATGGCCGGACGGGAACAGGCGGGGACTGCGGCTCGATCGAACTCGGCACGATCGACACCACGGACGTTCGGCATAGTTTGGTCGGGCATGGCCACCTGGAATCGGGCGATTGCCTCAGTCTCAATCCATCGCCGTCGCGCCGGGTTGACCGATACGCGTTTACGGTGGACGGGGAGCGCGAAGTTCGAGTCGACTTAATCTCGAGCGAACTGCCAGTGGAGTTCCGCCTGTCGCGCGGCGATGACTACAGCGATAGCGGGGCCGGTCGGTTCGGACCCTATGGCGCCGGCGCGACCTTCGTCCTCAAACCCGGGACCTACTATATCGACGTCACTTCCATCAACCGGCTCGCCGAGGGCAAGTACGCCCTGGCGATCGTGCCCGGCGATCAAACGCGCGCGCAGGCGAACTTCCTCCTGGACGATCACTATGCCATCGCCGAGTTGGCGGCGTCGATCAAGCCGATCGAGCACTTCGCCGAAGCGCGATTCGGCGGAACTCTGTCGGAGGACGCTTTCCTGTACGTCGGTCCGTATTTCGTTGAAGATTTCGCTCAGCTGATGGAGCAGTACCACTACGAGATCCCCTTCGACGTGTTGGACCTGGAGACGGAGAAGAAGAACGCAGCGGGACGGGCGGCAAGAAGTACTCCAAACAGTGTTAACCCACTTGCACCTCCCCAGGCCCGCACGGGTCACGCAGCCATCCGATTTCGTTATGACATGTACAACGAACCTGGACTCGAGGTTACGAAGAGAGTCGTAGCCCACGAGTACTTCCACCTTCTTCAGTTGGCCTCGGCGGACTACGAGGGATTTCTGCATGCCTTTGATGCTGGATACGATAAAGCTTCCCTTGCCCCGGAGTGGCTGTACGAAGGAAATGCTCGATACTTCGATCGAAAGTACGTCGACTATGCCCGGCTCCAGACAGAGCGGTGGAGCAGCTTCCGGGTCGAGGCGAAGAAAAAGCTGTGCCGTAAGGCAGAGAAGACATTTGATTGCGATCTCGCAGATGTGGAACAGTTGGAAGAGTATCTGGAGAACTTCGCATACGACTTGGGCGCGATTGCGACCGAATTGCTCGTTCACATGGGTGGTGAACGGTCGCTGCTTTCGTATTATCGTCAGTTCGCTGACCACCAGACGTTGGTCTGGTGGTCCTGGTGGTTCACCGAGGGTGCCTTGGAGCGGCAGTTTGGAGTGGATCAACACGAAATGAAGGACTGCCTCATGCAATGGGCCGCTGTCGAATACGACGTCAAGAAGATCGACTCGAACACGGGCAGATGCGGAGAACCTACCGCAGGCGACGACGACTCCGCGATGGGCGGCGAATGACATGGTCGGTGGGCGGCGATGTCGCGGTCACTGCGGAGGGATCACTTCGTCAACGACGACGGTGAGCGCATCTTGCCCACGACCCGCAAGTTCCCTGCCGGCCGGAATCCGATTGACTGGCTCAGCAGCGAGTTCGAGATTCCCTAGTACCGGCAAATCCCGCCCGCCGGGTGCGGCGCCGCCGTCTCCTTACAGCCCCAGCCGCGCAAACGACTCGTCCACGTAGCGCGTGAAATAGCCGGGATCGAAGACATCATCCATTGCTGCCTGATCCAGCGCCGATGTGATCACCGCGTCACCCTCGATCAGTCCGCGGAACTGCATCCCCTCGTCCCACGCCTGCATCGCGTAACGCTGCACCCGCTTGTAGGCGTCGTCGCGGCCGACGCCCGCTTCGGTCAGCGCGAGCATCACCCGCTGGCTGTAGATCAGCCCGTACGACGAGTCCAGGTTCGCGCGCATTCGCTCCGCGTCGATCACTAGGCCGTCGATGATCCAAGCCATCATGTCGGTGATGTAGTCGAGCGCGAAGCAGGCGTCGGGGATCGCAATCCGTTCGGCGGATGTGTGCGAGATGTCGCGTTCGTGCCAGAGCGCGACGTTTTCGATCGCGGTCATTGCGTTCGCGCGAATCGTCCGCGCCAGACCACAAACGCGCTCCGCCTTCTCCGGGTTGCGCTTGTGCGGCATCGCCGACGAACCGGCCTGACCTTCGGCAAACGGCTCGCGTACCTCCCGCACCTCGGTGCGTTGCAAATGGCGAATTTCGGTGGCGAAGCGCTCCAGAGATGCAGCGATCAGCGCAAGCGTGGAGAGGAACTGAGCGTGACGATCGCGCTGGACCACCTGCGTCGAAATCGCCTCCACCCCAAGTCCCAACTCGCGGCAAACCCGCTCCTCGATATGCGGCGGCACTGTCGCGTGGGTACCCACCGTGCCCGAGATCTTGCCCACTGCCACGGATTCGATCGCATCCGCCAGCCTGCGCCGGTTGCGGCGCGTTTCGTCAATCCAACTGGCCAGTTTCAGCCCGAATGTCGTCGGCTCGCCATGAATCCCGTGCGTGCGACCCACGCAGAGCGTGTGCTTATGCTCGACTGCGCGCTTCGTGATCGAGGCCTCCAGCCGCTCGAGGTCGTCTTCGATGATCCGCGCCGCATCGCGGATCTGGAGCGCTGAGGCAGTGTCCCAAACATCGGAAGTGGTCAGGCCGTGATGCACCCAGCGCGACTCCGGCCCCAGCGTGTCCGCGACCGAGCGCAGGAACGCCAGCGTGTCGTGATGCACCGCCGCCTGATAGCGGTCGATATCGGCGACGTTGTAGCCCGCGTTGGCCGCGACCAGTTCGGCGTCTTCACGCGGCACGACCCCTTCGTCGGCCCAGGCGTTCACGACGGCGATCTCGACATCGAGCCAGCGCCGCCACTTGGCGTCGTCGGTCCAGAGCGCGGCCATCTCCGCGCGTTGATAGCGGGGGATCATTAGGGGATGTACTCCTCGCGCGCCGGAGAGAAGATGTCAATCGCGACGGCATCCTCAAGCGCGGTGACCTCGTGCGGAATCTCGGAAGGAATCACCCAGGAGTCACCCGCGCTCAGTTCCTTGATCTCATCCCCGAGCTCAAACTTCACGCGCCCGCAGACCAGGTAGCCGATCTGCTCGTGCGGATGTGTGTGCATGGGCACGACGCATCCCGCCGCGATCTCGATCTCGTGAATCGAGGTCTGCTCGCCGGCGTTGAGGGTGCGCCGCGCCACGCCGGGGAACATCTCTACCCGCAGCGCATCGTCGTGCGCCTGTAGATTCGGTCGAACCGTGCGAGTCGTCATGCCTGCATCTCCCTCAGTGCGATGTCGGTGCGATGGTAGGCCCCATCAAAGCTGATCCGGCGAACATTGTCGTAAGCGATCCCTCTGGCTTCTTCGAGCGTATCCGCCACCGCTGTTACTGCCACAACGCGCCCGCCCGACGTGAGTACCCGCCCATCGTCGCCGAGTTGCGTTCCGGCGTGGAACACATCCACAGCTTCGTCAACGGCGTCCAACCCGTGGATCGGTTTGCCGGTCTCGTAAGAGCCTGGATACCCGCCGCTGACGATCGCTACGCTGACCGACGCTCGCCCTGAATGACTGATCGCGTCACGAGGCAGCGACTCGCCGCGCGCAGCTGCTTCGAGAACGGGCAGCAGGTCGCCCTCAAGCAGAGGCAGCACCGCCTGAGTTTCGGGATCTCCGAAGCGCACGTTGAACTCGAGCACGTTGGTCTCATCGCCCTCAATCATCAGTCCTGCGTAGAGCAGACCGCGGAATTCGTGACCGCCGGCGGCCATCTGCTCAGCGACCGGCTGGTGGATTTGGGCGTACACATCCTCCGCATTGCCGACAAAGCCCGGCGGTGCATAGACGCCCATGCCGCCGGTGTTTGGCCCCTGATCTCCGTCCAGGATGCGCTTGTAGTCGCAGCTCAGGGGCAAGGGCAGAATGTCCGCGCCGGAGACGATCGCCATCGCCGACGCTTCCATGCCCGCGAGCCGATCCTCGATCACGACCTGTTCCCCCGCCGACCCGAACCTACCCCCGAAGAGATCATCAATCGCAGCGTGAGCGTCGTCAATGTGATCAGGCACGATCACGCCCTTGCCCGCCGCAAGTCCGTCGGCCTTGAGTACCGGGAGCTCGTCGGGCCCCAACATTTCGAGCCACTTGTGGGCTGCTCCGGCAGAGGTGAAGAGTTCGCCCTGAGCGTGCGGGACGCCGGCGTCGCGCATCACTGATTTGGCGTACCACTTGGATGATTCGAGCCGCGCCGCCTGCTGCGTCGGACCAAAACTGAGAATGCCGCGCCGGCCGAGGGCGTCCACGAGTCCGGCTGCGAGAGGCGCTTCCGGACCGACCACAACCAGGTCGATCCGGCGCTGCTCGGCGGAGTCGCAAATGCCGTCAGTGTCCGAGTCTGAGACAGGCAGATTCTCGCCAAGCGCAGCCGTGCCGGCATTGCCCGGGGCCGCGAAGATCGCCTCGCAGCGGGGAGACTGGGCAAGTTTCCAAGCGAGAGCGTGCTCGCGTCCTCCGCCGCCGACGATCAGGATGCGCATAGCGCGATCCTACTCGCAGCTATCCCACTCAGATCGCCGCTTCCCCAACCCGTGACAGATCACCGCCAATCACAATCGGATCCATCGCCAGCATTTCGGAGCGATACGGCGACTCCGGCACGTCTTGCATCAGGTAGATTGGGATGTGCAGCACATGGGCGAAGCCCATCTCCAGGAAGCTGTTGCCGCCGATGTAGTTGGGTCTGCCCGGCAGGTCTTCGTTGAGCACGAAAATCGCATCCGAGACCTTGATCTTCTCGTAGTGTGTCCGAATCAGGTCGCGGTCGCGTTTCAAGTCCGCCCGCTCGAGGTCGTTGGCGCCCTCGTAGTCGAACTCTTTCGTATCGACCGGCGTCAGCACCACGTGGCCCGCCCGCTCCAGCTCACGGCAGATCTCCGGCAGCCGATGCCGCAGCGACATGCTCATGCAGATCGTGATCACCACGGAGCATCACTCCCACTCAATCGTGCCCGGCGGCTTCGACGTGATGTCGTAGACCACCCGGTTGACCTCGGGGATCTCATTCACGATCCGGTTCGCAATTCGCCCCAGCACCTCATAGGGCAAACGCGCCCAGTCGGCGGTCATCGCATCATCTGCCGTCACCGCTCGCAGCGCCACGACCCAGCCGTACGTCCGCGCGTCCCCTTGCACTCCCACCGAGCGCGTATCGGTCAGGATCGCGAACGATTGCCATAACTCGTCGTAGAGACCGGCAGCCCGAACTTCCTCCATCACCACTGCGTCGGCGCGCTGCAAGACTCGCACCTTCGAGGGCGTGACCTCGCCAATAATCCGAATCGACAAACCGGGTCCCGGATACGGCTGCCGCCCCACGATCTCTTCCGCCAACCCAAGCTCCCGCCCGACCTCGCGCACCTCATCCTTAAACAGATATCGCAGCGGCTCAACCAGCTCAAAGCGCAGATCGTCCGGCAGCCCGCCCACGTTGTGGTGCGATTTGATCACCGCTGTCGCCGATCCGTGCCCGGAGCCAGCCGATTCCACGACATCGGGATACGTCGTGCCCTGCACGAGGTAGTCCACGCCATGATCGTCGTGCGCGATCTCAATCGCCGCCTCCTCGAAGATCGAAATGAAGGTCTCGCCCACCCGTTTGCGCTTGGTCTCCGGATCGATCACGCCGGCAAGCTCTTCGAGGAAACGATCACCGGCGCGCTCCACGTGAAGGTTCATCCCCATATGCCGCTCGAACGTATCCGCGACCTGTTCCGTCTCGCCCAAGCGCATCAGTCCGTTGTCTACATAAATGCAGGTCAACTGATCGCCCACGGCGCGATGCACGAGCGCCGCTGCCACGGCTGAGTCCACACCCCCGCTCAAACCGCAGATCACGCGCCCCGATCCGACTTGGCGGCGTACTGCTTCGACGGTCTCCGTGATGAAATGCGCCGCGTCCCAATCGCCGGAACAGCGGCAAATCCCGCGCACAAAATTGCGCAGCAGCTCCACACCCTGCGGCGTATGCACGACCTCCGGGTGAAACTGGATGCCATACCGCCCTTCACCGTCGCCCATCGCCGCGACCGGAATCGAGTCAGTAGTCGCCAACGGTTGGAAGCCCGGCGGCAGTTGATCGACCCGATCTCCGTGAGACATCCAGACCGGCATCGGTCGCGGCAGTCCCTCTAGCAACGGCGAGTCGTCCGATGAGTAGATCGAAGCGGCGCCAAACTCCCGTTCCCGGCCCGCTTCCACATGCCCCCCCAACTGCTGTGCCATCGTCTGCATCCCGTAGCAAATGCCGAGCACGGGCAGCCGCCCGTCAAGCGCCCAATCGGGCGCCACTGGAGCGCCGGCGTCATGCACCGAGGCCGGACCGCCGGAGAGAATGATGCCGCGCGGTCGCAGCCGTTCCACCTCCGCCCAACTCGCCGTCGGCGGTGCGAGCTCGCAATACACATTCAGTTCCCGAACCCGCCGCGCAATCAACATCGCTGTCTGCGAGCCGAGATCAACAATCACGATCGACTCATGTGGCGAATCTCTCACATCCGGTGCTGTCGCAAACTCCGTCATTCAGCCATGCTATCCCTAGCGTGCCACGGATCAGGTTGGCGATGCGAGCATGACCGAAGAAGCGCCAAGCAACGACCAGCTCCGGCGAGCAGCTGAGATTCTCCTGCAAGGCGGTGTGATCGCGCTGCCGACCGACACGCAGTACGCGCTCAGCGGAATCGCAAACGACGATCGCGCGATTGACGAGATCTTCCGCCTCAAGCAGCGCCCCAGCGGCGAGAACTTGCCGGTCTTTCTCCCGCCCGCCCGCTGGCGCGAACATCTTCACGCCATCGCCGAGCCCCTCGACTCTCGTGTCCTGGCACTGGCCGAACAAGCCTGGCCCGGAGCTCTCACCCTGATCGTCAATCGGCGCAGCGACTGGCGTTCGAGCGCTGTCAGCGGCGGCACTGTCGCCCTGCGCATCCCCGACCACCCCATCGCCCTTGCCTTGCTAGACATAGTCGATGAGCCGCTCACGGGAACGAGCGCCAACCTGCATGGACAGCCTGCCGCGCTACTTCCCCAAGACATTCGCGATCAGTTAGGCAACGCAGTTCACATCGTTCGGCCTGGAGCGGTAGCGCCTGCGGGTGCGCCCTCTACTATCTTGGAATGTACGGGGCACGTGCCGCGCGTGCTGCGGCGCGGAGCCGAACTTGCGCCCAAGGTCGGGGAGTTGCTGATGCAGCACTGGGGCCTTTCAGAATCCGACACCGTGAGCTAGTTCGCGTCAGTGAAGGAGTCTTAGACACGTGCGCATCGCCATCGGCAGCGACCACGCCGGCTTCCAACTCAAGCAGCGTCTCCGCGACCATCTGATCGCCAGTGGCCATGAGGTCGCAGACTTCGGGCCTGACTCCGACGCGCCGATCGACTATCCGGATGTTGCCGCGCCGTTGGCGGAAGCGGTCGTCGCCGGCCGCCGTCAGTTGGGCATTCTCGTCTGCTCCAACGGTGTCGGCGTCAGCATCGCGGCCAACAAGGTACGCGGTGCCCGTGCAGCGCTCTGCGCAGACTCTTGGACTGCGCGACGTGCGCGCGAACACACCGACTGCAACATCCTCGCGCTCGGCTCCTACGCCGTCGGGCCGGCTGTTGCCCAAGAAATCGTCGACGCCTTTGTGAATGCGACATTCGAGGGCGGACGGCATGTCCGGCGGCTGGCCAAGCTCGCCGCGATTGAGCACGAGTACGACCCCGACCGCATCTCCACACCACAGGAATCGACCGAACCGGCGCAAACCCCACGCTGATCATTCTCACCGCCCGACAATCCCCGGTTCGGAAGCCGACCGATGCAGAAACGCTCTGTTCGCGACCTCGACCTTGATGGCCGGCGCGTCCTCCTCCGCCTCGATCTCAACGTCCCTCTGGACGGCGGGCGCGTACTCGACGACACTCGCATCGCCGCCGCCGCACCCACCGTCAAGTACCTCCTCGACCGCGGCGCGTCCGTCATCTGCTGCTCGCATCTCGGCCGTCCCCGCGGCCGCCGAGACCCTGCCTACGATCTGACCCCGGCGGCTGTCCGGCTCGCGCGCACGCTCAAGATGAACATCGGCATGGCTCCGGATTGCATCGGCCCTGTCGCTACCGAGATGGCGAGCGCGCTCAAGCCCGGAGAAGTCCTGGTCCTGCAAAACCTCCGCTTCCATGAAGAAGAGGAAGCAAACGATCCGGACTTCGCCGCGCAGTTGGCCGACCTCGCCGATATCTACGTCAACGACGCCTTCGGCGCCGCTCACCGCGCCCATGCCTCCACCGCCGCTGTCGCAGAGCTGCTGCCCTCCGCCGCCGGGCTCCTACTCGAACGCGAAATCGCCGCCCTCGAGCCCATCGCGCGAGGCGAAACTGGCAAGCTCGGATTCATCTGCGGCGGCGCCAAGATCTCGGACAAACTCGCGCTCCTCGAACGACTCGCGCAGCGCGCCTCCGCGCTCGCGATCGGCGGCGCCATGGCCAACACCTTCCTCCTCGCTCAGGGACTACCTACCGGGGCCTCCCTGCTCGAACCGGAGATGGTCGACGCCGCCAACGACATCGCCGCAACCGCCGAGGTCGAGGACTGCCAACTCGTGATTCCGGTTGACTGCGTGATCGCTCGCGGCGCCGATCAGCCTCCCCGCGCCAGACCGCTGGTCTTCACAGAAGAAGCGCTGCCCGACGATTGGCAAATCCTCGATGTCGGGCCGCAGACGATTGAGAACTTCGTCAAAGCGATCAGCGATTGCGACACCATCGTCTGGAACGGGCCGCTCGGTCTGTTCGAGCGAGAGGCGTTCTCGGGCGGTACTCGCGCAATGGCCGAGGCGCTCAGCAAACTCGAAGCCAACACCATCATCTGCGGCGGCGAAACCGCGGCCGCCGTCGCGCAATACCACCTCACCCGCAAGATGACCCATGTCAGCACCGGCGGCGGTGCGGCGCTCGAATACCTCCAGGGCATCGAACTCCCGGGCATTGCCGCACTCCCCGACCGCGACAACTAAGCTCGAAGCGGATCCCCGACCTCCCAGCGGATAGGCAGTCCATGGCACGCATTCCGATTAGCGCCGGTAATTGGAAAATGAACGGCACCAACGCGGAAGCCGACGCACTCTGCGCCGGCCTCGCCGGGATCGATCAGATTCCCAACGTTGAGGTCGTGCTCTCGCCCTCGTTCTTACAGCTGCCGATCGTCTCGCGGCACTTTGCCCAGACCAGCGTCCACATCGCTGGCCAAAACATGCACACCAAGCCCTCGGGGGCTTTCACCGGCGAAGTCTCACCGCGACAGCTCGCCGAAATCGCCGACACCGTCATCCTCGGACACTCGGAGCGGAGACAATTCTTCTGCGAGGATGACCAAGCCCTCGAACTCAAGCTGCTCGCAGCCGTGGAACACGGCCTCACGCCAATCCTCTGCGTTGGCGAAACCGAAGCTGAACGCGAAAACCGACGCACCAACACCGTCCTCACCCGCCAGGTCTCAATCGCCCTCGGCGATAACCCGGCCCCGCCGGGCCTCGTCATCGCGTACGAACCCGTCTGGGCGATCGGTACCGGCAAGGCCGCAACCCCCGGCGAAGCCGAGCAGGCCGCCGCTCACATCCGCTCAATCGTCGCCGACAAACTCGGCTCCGCCGTCGCCGACGCGACCCGAATCCTCTACGGCGGCTCCGTCAAGCCTGAAAACGTCGCCGACTTCGCCGCCCAACCCGACGTCGACGGCGCGCTCGTTGGCGGAGCCTCACTCGATCCCGATGCCTTCCTCGCCATCACCCGCGCAATCGCCAACGCCTGAGACGATTGCGCCGCACCTGATTGCAGTCGTCGGCCCCACGGCCAGCGGTAAGTCCGCTTGGGCGCTCGAAATCGCCGCTTGCCTCAACGCTGAGATCGTCAACATCGACAGCCGCCAAATCTATCGCCGCCTCGACATCGGCACAGCCAAACCCACCGCCGAAATGCGCGAGACAGTACCGCATTGGTGCCTCGATCTCATAGAACCGCCCGAAACCTTCTCGCTCGGCCAATACCTGATCGCCGCGCGCGCCGCCATCGCCGACATTCACGAGCGCGGGCGGCGGGTCGTGCTCGCCGGCGGCGCCGGACAGCACATGCGCGCCCTACTCGAAGGCTGGCAGACGCCGCCGGTAGAACCCGACCGGACACTTCGCGCCGATTATGAACGCTTCGCTGAGCTGCACGGCGCTGAGGCGCTGCACCGTCGCCTGCTCGAAATCGATCCCGTGGCCGCATCCCGAATTCCAGCCAACAACATCCGCCGAGTCAGCCGAGCCCTGGAAGTACACGAATTCACCGGTATCACCATCTCCGAGTGGCAGCGCCGCCGCGAGCCCGTCTCCTACACCGCCGTCGCACCCGCTCTGGAGCAAGAGACACTCGATCAGCGCATCGCTGAGCGAACCCAGGCGATGTTCGACAATGGGTTCGTTGAGGAAGTCACAGCACTTCTCGCTGAAGGCGTTCCTGAATCTGCCCCCGGATTCGACTCGATTGGCTATCGGGAAGTGCTCGCCCACATTCGCGGCGAGTTTGATCTTCCCACCGCCATTGAGAGCGTCACCCAACAGACCCGCCGCCTCGCCCGTCGGCAATACGCCTGGTTCCGCCGCGACGATCCCAACATTCACTGGGCCGCAACTATCCCGTTCGCCCTGCTTGAGTAAGATGAGCGCATGGCTATTCCGTTTCTCAAAGTCCAAGGTGCCGGCAACGACTTCGTTCTGATCGACGCCCTCGGCTCGAATGCCCACCGCCTGGACGTCGACTGGGCCGCTGTCGCCCCGCAGGTCTGCGACCGCCACTTCGGCGTCGGCGCAGACGGCATCCTGATCGCCCGCGACACCGACCGCGCCGACGCCCGCATGGTGATCGTCAACGCCGACGGCTCCGACGGCGAGATGTGCGGCAACGGCTTTCGCTGCTTCACCAAGTATCTGGTCGAGCGAGCAGGCTTCACGCCCAACGGTGGGCGCCTCGCCATCGAAACCGGCGCGGGCGTCCTCCACGCCGAACTCGGCGAGGTTGGTCCAACCGTCGACCGGGTCCGCGTCGCCATGGGCCCAGCTTGGCTCGAACCGCACGAGGTGCCGGTACTGAACGACGGACCCGCCCCAGTGCTGCATCACCGGATCACCGTCAACGCTGAGACCTACGACCTCACCTGCGTCAGCATGGGCAACCCCCACGCGGTCTGGTTTACGGATACGCCGGTCGATGACTTCCCTCTCACTGAGATTGGTCCTCTGATCGAGACGCATCCGGATTTCCCCAAGAAGACCAACTTCGAGATCGTCAACGTGCTCGCGCCCGATCACCTCAAGATGCGAGTCTGGGAACGCGGCGTCGGCATTACCCTCGCCTGTGGCTCGGGCGCTTGCGCCGTGCTGGTCGCCGCCCGGCTGCGCGGACTGGCCGACGAGCAGGCCACTGTTTCCCTTCCAGGCGGAGACCTCGAGATCGCCTGGAACGGCCTCGACGATCCCGCAGCCTCCGTCTACATGACCGGCCCCGCCCAATTCTCCTTCGAGGGCATCCTCCCCGAACCCGCCATCAGCTGAGCGACCGAACGGACCCCATATGGTCACCCCCGACTACACCCGCTTCGACCAAGATCGCGCCCCGGGCTACGTCCGCGAACTGCACGAAACCCTCGCCACCAAACCCCTCGTCTACCGCAATCAGCCTGAGTTCGACTACGACCAACTGGTTCGCTTGCCGCGAATCCTCTCCACGCAGTGCGACGACGGCCACGTGATCGGCGTCCCCTACGGACGCCATCTGCGCCTCTTCTACGAGTTCGACACGATCAACCACATTCGTCTCCACCTCACCAATCTGCTCAACGAAATGGGTGAACTCGCCAACGAGTACTCCGACGCCGAACTGATGGTGCTCGACTACAACGACTTCCCCCATCGCCACTACGTCGAACCGATGTTGATCGGCGCTGAGTTCCCTTCCCCGGCAGAGGTCTCAATCGTCCGTTGCCGCGACATGCGCTCCCAGAAGCTGCCCGAGACCGACGACGCAATCTCAGTGCGGGAAGCACTGCCCGACGCCGACTCCGACGCCATTGTCGAGGTCGAGCAAGCAGCCGCCGGCGAAGCCGCGCACGCGCCGCCGCTCGCCGACCAATTCTTTCCCCAAGCCGCCTGGGTAGGCCTCGCGGAAGTCGACGAGACGCCCGTCGGCTACATCCACCTCGCAGAGGCCGAGAAGCGAGGTCTCAGCGCCGAAGAGCTGATCATCCACCCCGACGCCGACCACGCCGAGGTCTCTCGCGCTCTACTCTCAGCCGCGATGAGTTGGGGTGCCGAGCAAAACCGCCGCGCGCTCACGCTCCGCGTCGGCATGGACAATGTCGGCGACCCGCTCCTGCGCGAGTTCGGTTTCCGCCACGTCACCAACGAACTCACCTACCAGCGCCCCGCCGACCCGGCCGAGGTCCAGCGCCGCCACGACGACAAGATCACCACCTACGTCAAAGTCGGCAAAATCTGGGGACGGTTCTAAGGAAGTTCTGAAAATCCCTCCCCCCGCGCTGCGGGGGGAGATGTCACGAAGTGACAGAGGGGGTCCCGTCAGATACCGGGATGCTCCCGAACCGAGCAACCACTCGCCGCAAATCGTTCAGAGGTCTCCCCATGCGCACTGCCAAGCGTGTCCAATCCCTCCCGCCCTACCTCTTCGTCGAAATCTCCCGCAAAATCGCCGAGCAGCGCGAAAAAGGCGTGCGCGTGATCTCCTTTGGTATCGGCGATCCCGACCTACCCACACACCCGCACATCCTCGAAGCCCTCCACGAACACGCCGACGTGCCCGCCAACCATCGCTACCCGGAGACCGAGGGCCTGCCCGAATTGCGCGAGTGCATCGCCCGCTGGATGGCGCAGCGCTTCGAGGTCGCGCTCGATCCGGCCACCGAGATCGTCCCCCTGATCGGGGCAAAGGAAGGCATCGCCAACTCCGCCCTCTGCTTCATCGACCCGGGCGATATCGCTCTTGTCCCCGACCCCGCCTATCCCGTCTACGCAATCGGCACGATGTTCGCCGGCGGCGAATCTCACTACATGCCCTTGACCGCAGACAACGACTTCCTCCCCGACCTGGATGCGATCCCAGCTGACGTGAGCGAACGCGCCCGCGTCCTCTGGATCAACTATCCCAACAACCCAACTGGAGCACTGGCCGACCTCGACTTCTTCGAGCGCGCCGCCCAGTTCGGCCTCGACAACGAGATCGCCGTCCTCCACGACAACGCCTACTGCGACGTCACCTTCGACGGTTACGAAGCTCCCGCCTTCCTCCAAGCCCCCTCGGGCATGGCCTCCGGCATGGAGTACTTCTCCCTCTCCAAGACCTTCAACATGACCGGCTGGCGGCTCGGCTGGGCCTGCGGCAACGCCGAACTGGTCGATCCGCTCCTCCGCGTCAAGTCCAACATCGACTCCGGCATCCCCCAGGCAATCCAGCAAATGGCCATCGCCGCCCTCGACGGCGATCAGTCGGTGATCGAGGCCAACAACGCCATCATCCAGGGTCGTCGAGACAAAGTCGTCGACGCCCTCCGCTCCATCGGCCTCGAAGTCACCAACCCCAAGGCATCCCTCTACATCTGGGCCAAAATCCCCGAAGGCGACACCTCCGCCGACTTCGCCGCCCGCCTGATCGAGGAGCAGGGAGTCGTCGTCACCCCCGGCAACGGCTACGGCCCCGCCGGCGAGGGCTACATCCGCCTCTCCCTGACCTTGCCCGACGAAGAAGTCGACGAAGGCGTCGAACGGATCGCGGCCTTCACGTCAGGCTAAGGTCGATTCACACTGCGCATCCCTTCCTCTCTCCCGCTCTGCGAAGGAGAGGAAGGTAGGCAGAGAGCATCCGCTTCACAGCGACCGCTCACCACTGTTACGCACATTACATTCAACCATCCGCCATCTCGCTCAAACCGTCTACCCTGAACAGAACTCATATTCGGCAACGAGCATTGCTCGCCTCCCTCCTCCCCAACCGAACCTGAACAAAGCTGAACGCCCTGAACAGCGTTCAGCCCAGCCAGCACAGGAGATCCGCGATCCACCCTGCCAGAAAAAAATTCTCCCTGAACACCGCCCGCCGTTTTTCCCGGACCGCCCCGCGAAATTCTGTTTCGTCTCCACTCCCTGTTCGATTGGAAGCAGAGGCGCGCTTCGCTTCTATGGCAATCACAAGAACCGCGAGCCTGTACAGGCGCTAGAATTCGATAGAGCCTTACCAAGCGAGAAAGAAGTGGCGAGATGCGCATCTAGTTTCCGTCGTCACACACTGACTAGACTGATTCGCGCCCGATCTGCGGGTCGGGCGTAGCGACGGAGACTCCCATCCCACGCATTCGCAACCGCGGCGGACGCCGCAAACACCACCCCACTCGCCCTCCCCGCGAACGCGCCATCCTTGTCGGCGTCGACTCGCGCCGCTCCGCCCACTGGAACATTCACGCTTCTGTTGAAGAGCTCGCGCAACTCGCCGAGACCGCCGGCGCGATGCCGATGGCTCGGGTCACGCAACGACTGCGCCATCCCGACCGGCGTTCCTACGTGGGCAAGGGCAAATTGGAAGAGATCGCCGCGCTGCGCGACGATCTCAAGGCCACAGTCGCCATCTTCGACGATGAACTGACTCCAGCCCAACAGCGCAACCTCGAACAGCGGCTGGAGATCAAGATCATCGATCGGACGGCATTGATTCTCGACATTTTCAGCCAGCGAGCCCGCACCCGCGAAGGCGTCGTCCAGGTTGCCCTCGCCCAGCACGAATACCTGCTGCCCCGCCTGACTGGACAGTGGGAGCACCTTGAGCGCATGGAAGGCGCAATCGGCTCGCGTGGTCCGGGCGAGACCCAGCTCGAAACCGACCGCCGCCTGATCCGCATCCAGATCAAGCGCCTCAAGCAAGACCTCGATCGTGTCCGCACCCACCGCCAGCAGCACCGCCGCCGCCGCGACCGCGCCGGCATCCCGCTGGTCGCGCTCGTGGGCTACACCAACGCGGGCAAGTCCACGCTGATGAACGCGCTCACCAATGCGAAGGTCACCGCTCGCGATCGGCTCTTCGAGACCCTCGATCCAACCACCCGCCGTTGCCGCCTCTCGGAGGAACACACCGTGCTCCTGAGCGACACCGTCGGCTTCATCCAGAAGCTTCCGACCCAACTCGTGGCGGCATTCCGCGCCACGCTCGAAGAACTGGAAGAGGCCGACCTGCTCCTTCACGTCGTCGACGCCACCCACCCCGACGCCGCCGAACAGGCTGCCAGCGTCGAGAACACGCTCCACGAGTTGGGCGTCGATCAGCGCCCCACGCTGACCGTGCTCAACAAGATCGACGCTCTTGAGATCCCGCTCTCAGACGTGCTCGAGCACTTTGGCGACGGTACCGTCGCGGTGTCGGCGCTGGAACGAGACCACCTCGACGACCTTCGCCAAGCAATCGAGACCCTCTTGCCGACCCTCGACGGAGTACACATCATCACTCGCCAGCCCGTCGCGCCGAGTTAGCCGCCCATCGCTTCCGACGCGAACGCCACTGCGTCGCGCAGCCAGCTGCGGCGTCCCATCAGCATCGAGATGTGCCCGTCCGAGTACCAGCGCACATGCGACCCGGGCCAGCGCTCAGCCAACCGCTCGATCCCGTCCGGCGGCGCCAGCTTGTCCCACCTGCCTCCCTGGAGGAGGATGCGTTCCGGCGCGACGGCAGGCGGGCCGTCCGGCTCGACAGCGCGTAGCACAGTGCGGATGTCGTCGTCGCGTACCCCGCTCTCGCTGAGCTGGTCGCGCCAAATGCGTGTCAAGGGCGAACGGAATGCAGCATCCGTCCGCAGCGGCGGCTCCAACAGCACCGCAAACGCGAGCCGCGAGTCGTGCGCGGCGACCAGCGAGCCAATCCCGGCGCCGAGGCTGAGGCCCCAATAGCCGACCGCCCCGAATTCCGGCGCGAGCCAACCGATCATCGCTCGAACATCGCGGACGCTTTGGCAAAGTCCGCGCACATAGCTGAAGATGTCCCCGTGCAAGAGGTTGTGACCCGAAATCTCGCCGGGCGGCGACCGTCGCTCATGCAAGGGCAGCATCAACTGCGCCGCTGCAAAGCCTGCCTTGCCAAACGTTCGCGCGATCTGCGGGTAGATCCGCTCGGAGATGCGCCCGCCCGCCCCGGCAAAGGCCCCAGGCGCGAGGATCACGACACCACGTGTCGGGGTTGGGGGCAGATATAGCAGTCCCTGCGCGGCGCGGTCATGCTCCTGCGCGTACGGCGGCGAGGACGAAAACCAGAATCCCTCGTCAGCACCGTTCGCTTCCAACGCCAATGGGATTCGAGCTACTTCGCTCGGTGCGCCGGGATCATCCAGAGACGGCGGCTGCCAAGTGCCTTCCTGCAACGCTCTCAGCTCGTTCGGATCGGGCCAGAGCGTGCGCCGGCGCAGCTGCGCCGAGCGCGCCTGCAAGCGCAGCGCCGCCGCATCGATCGCTTCCGCCAGCCAACGCTGCATGAACTCCCTCGCCACTCGAACCTACAGCTACCATGCGCCCCATGACCAACCCACCTCCATCCAACGGACCGCTCGCCCCCTTCCGCGTGCTCGATCTCACCAACGAACTCGGACATCTGGCCGGACGGATGCTGGCTGAACTCGGCGCGGACGTGATCAAGTTCGAGCCTCCCGAAGGCGATCCCGCCCGTTGGAACCGACCCTTCTACCGCGACGAACCGCATCCGGAGCGCTCCCTTTTCTGGTGGACGTTCAACCACTCCAAGCGCGGGATCACCATCGACCTCAGCCAGCCGCGCGGACGCGATCTGTTCCTGCAACTGGTCGCTCTGGCCGACTTCATCGTCGAATCCACGCCGCCCGGTGCGATGGAGACGGTCGACCTCGGCTGGGACACAATCCACGAGCGCAACCCTCGTCTGGTGATGACTTCGATCACGCCGTTCGGACAGGACGGTCCCTACGCGCAATGGAAGGCCACTGACCTGATCGGCGTCGCAATGGGCGGCCTTGCCTCGCTCTGTGGATCGCCCGATCGCCCTCCGATCCGCCCTTCCGCCGCGCAGGGCTACACGCAGGCGTCCGCTCAGGCCGTCGTCGGCACGATGATCGCGCACTTCCACCGCACCCGCACCGGTCAGGGTCAGCATGTCGACCAGTCGATGCAGGAAGCGGTCACCTTCACCCACGACAACGCCATGCCTACCTGGGACATCCGCAGGGTCAATATCGAGCGCCCCGGTAACGGACGCAACATCGGCGGATTCAAGATGGGTCAGTACGTCTACGAGGCCGCCGATGGACACATCGCTGCGCTCTCCTACGGCGGTCTGTTCGGCCTTACGGCGCGTCAGACGATCGAGTGGCTCGACTATCACGGGATGGCTGAAGACCTCACCTCCGACGAGTGGATGGAGAAGCTGGACGCGACCCAAGGCGTGCTGATTCCGCCTGCTGGCGAGGACGCGGATCATCTCAACGATGTGCTGGTCCGCTTCTGCAAGGGCTTCACCCGTGCTCAACTTGTCTCCGAGGCCCAGCAGATCCGCAACGGCTGGGGCGTCGTCCACACCCCAGCCGACCTGCTCGAGAATGAGCACCTCGCCGCGCGCGACTATTGGACCGAACTTGAACACGAGGAGATCGGCGAGCAGATCACCTATCCCGGACCGTGGGCAAAGCTCAGCGCCACGCCGCTGGCTGTGCGCCGCCGAGCGCCGCAGCTTGGCGAACATAACCGTGAGGTCTACGGCGACCTGCTCGGCCTCTCCAACGACGAAATTGACCAACTTGCCGCCGACGGTGTGATCTAGGACGCGACCATGACCAGCAACGGCTCTCTCCCCGCCAACGTGTTCGAGGGCATCCGCATCGCCGACTTCGCCTGGGTCGGGGTCGGGCCGCTCGTCTCGAAGTACCTCGCCGACCACGGCGCAGAGGTGATCCGGATCGAGAGCAGTGTCCGCCCTGAGCCCCTGCGCCGCGCCCCTCCTTTCGTCAACGATCAGCCCGGACTCGATAACAGCGGCTACTACGCCGACTTCAACTCCTCGAAGTTCTGTTGCTCGCTCAATCTCCAACACCCCGACGGCGTCGCGCTGGCCAAGCGAATCGTCGCCGAATGCGACATCGTGACCGAGTCGTTCACCCCCAAAGCCATGCGCGCCTGGGGCATGACCTACGAAGATCTGCGCCAGGTCAGACCCGACGTAATCATGATCTCGATGCCGATGTACGGCTCCACCGGTCCGTGGTCGATGTGGCAGGGCTACGGACACGTGCTCCAGGCCGCCGCCAGTATCTCGCACCTCACCCACTACCCGGGCGAAGAGCCAATCGGCACTGGTGTCGCGTATACCGATTTCCTCGTTCCGCACTTTGCGGCTATCGCACTCATAGCCGCGCTCGATCATCGCGAGCGCACTGGCGAAGGCCAGAACATCGACTTCGGCCAACTGGAGGCCGCAATCCACGCGACCGAGTCAATGGTCCTCGACTACACCGTCAACGGCCGCGAACAGGATGCCCTCGGCACGCGCCACCTCGATCACGCGCCGCACGGCACCTATCAGTGCGCCGCACGCGGTGAGAATGACGATGATCGTTGGATCGCGATCGTCTGTACTTCCGAGGATGAATGGCGCAGCCTCGCGCAGATCGCCGGACATCCCGAATGGGCGGATGATCCACGCTTTGCCACGGCTGTTGAACGGCTGAAGCGCCAAGACGAACTCGATGCGTTGATCGGGCAGTGGACTCGCGCTCAGCCCGCGGAAGCGCTGATGCGAACGCTCCAGCAAGTGGGCATTCCCGCTGGAGTCGTGCAGACGCCAGAAGATCTCCGCAACGACCCACAGCTCGACCATCGCGGCCACTTCTGGATGCTCGATCACCCCACGATGGGACATCGCGCCTACGACGGTCCCTCCTTCCGCCTGTCCGAGACGCCGGCCAATCTGCACAAGGCCGCGCCGCTGCTGGGCGAAGACAACGAGTACGTCTACAAGGACATCGTCGGCATGTCTGACGAGGAGTACATTGAGCATCTGGTCAGCGGCGTGCTCAACTAGATCGGCCGGCCGCGGACGATGACGGTATCGGTCGAGTTCTACGACGCCCATCAAATCTTGACTCCGGGCGCGGGCTATCTCTCTTGCTACGACTACACGCTCAACCCCTATGTCGGCTGCGCCTTCGGATGCAGCTACTGCTACGCCGCCTTCTTCGCCCCGCCACAGCAGCAGGCGGAATGGGGCAATTGGTTGCGAGTCAAGCAGAACACAGCCAAGAAGCTGCAACGGCTCAGGCGCGAGCTGCGCGGGCGAACGATCTACCTCAGCAGCGCCACGGACCCCTATCAGCCAATCGAGCGGCGATTGCAGCTCACTCGTGCGATCCTGCCCATCCTCGCCGCGAAGGGCGCGCAGTTGGTGGTACAGACTCGCAGCCCGCTTGCCACACGCGACATCGATCTCTTGCGGCGGTTCGAACAGGTCTGCGTCAACCTCAGCATCACGACCGACAGCGAGGCAGTCCGGCGAGCGTTCGAGCCGCGCAATCCGCCCATTCCGGATCGGTTGGCGGCGGCTCGCCAGCTCGCCGATGCAGGCATACCCGTGGCGATCACGATGACGCCGTTGCTGCCGCTTGAGGACGCGGCTGGATTTGCGGATCGCGTGCAAGCGACCGGCGCGCGCCGCTTCGTCACCGAATCCTTCACGCCGTCCACAAGCCATTTCCGCGCTGGAACGGGCGGCCAAGCGCGTGAGTTATCCAGGGAGTTCGGCTGGGACGACAACGCCTACGTCTCAGCGCGTGATCTGCTCCTGGGGCGACTTGCTCCGAACATCCGAGAGGGCGAGGCCGGCTTCAGGCCTGAGTTTCTACTGAGCAGTCCCGCGCCACCGTGATCATCGCCTCTGCGACGGCGTCGGGGCGGCGCATCGGGATGAAGTGATCCGAGTCCTCGATCAGGGTCTCGAAGGCGTTGGGGAACACGTCCACCGCGTTTTGGCCAGTCGGCGAGCCGTGCCCGAACGCCTCACCCGCGCGCAGGATCAGCGTCGGCTGCGACACTTGCGCCATCTCCGGCCAGGGATCGACCGTCGGCGCGTACTCGAAGCACCAGGCCTCAACCTCGGGATCGCAAGCCAACTCCCACTCGCCCAAGCGACTTGTCGGCTTGAGGGCGTAGCGGACATAACTCTCGACCGCCTCTCGCGGCCAATGCGTGAACGCGCCCCGACCGGTGAGCGACTCCGACATCTCCTGCGGACTGCCCCAGATCCGCCGCCGCTTGCGAGCGGCGATGGCTAGACCGTCCGGCGGAGTCGGCGGCATCGGGCCGCGCGGATTGACCAGCACCGGATCGATCAGCGCTAGGGACTCGATCCGCTCGCTGTTCGCCGCCGCGATCGTGCAGATGCAGCCGCCCATTGAGTGTCCGGCGGCGACTACATCCGTCAACTCTCGCTGGGCTAGCCATTCGTTCAGATCTGCGGCCATTTCGCGCCAGTCTGCGCCCGCTTTGTCGGGTGGCGACTGCGACGCGCCGTGTCCGCGCATGTCGAGCGCGAAGACGCGCCAATCATCGGGCAGCAGGCGGACGACCGCATCCCAAGTGCGAGCATGAAACCCGGTCGCGTGGACGAGCACCGCTGTCCGTGCGGGAGCGCCCATTGCGGACCACTCCCAGACCCGCAGCGCGTAGCCGCGGACTTGAGCGGTTGAGGCTGTCGGTAACGCTCGCATCGGACGCTACGTCCGCCGGCGGAGTGCGCCGCGGCCGTCGCCGAACGGGTCGTCGCGCCACTCCAAGGCGACTTTGAGGCCCTTTTCGCGCGAAATCTGGACGAACTCGTTGATCGTCGGCGCTTCGTGCCAGATCGCGTCGAACTCTGCGCCCTCGGCGGCGGCGGTGCGCAGTCCCATCAGCTCGAACCAGCGGTTGGCCGAGTGCTTATGCACGGTCAGACCGTCCAGCGGCACCTGCGCGATCCGCTGGCAGTAGGCCATCGTCTCTTCGTCCAGACGATCTTCGGGATAGGCGCGGTTGATCATGCCGATCCGCTCCGCCTCCAGACCGTCGACCGTGTCGCCGCTGAAGAGCAGTTCCTTCGTTTTCAGCAGCCCGATCTTGATCGGCCACATGCCGAGTGTGGGCGGGATGCCGAGTGCACGCCCGGCGGGGTGACCAAACCGCGCCGTCTCGGTGGCGAAGACCAGATCGCAAGCGCCGATCATCTCGCCGCCGCCGGCCAGACACCAGCCGTGAACTTGGGCGATGATCGGTTTGCGGTAGGACCACATCCAGAGCCAGCGGTCAACGCTCGCGCGCAGACCCTCGCGGTCGAGCGCGATCCGCGACTCGCCCAGCTCCCAGGCCTGATCGCCCGTGCGATCGTTCGGACGCCAACCAAGCGCGCCGCGTTCCGGCGAGAGGTCGTAGCCGGCACAGAATGCGCGTCCGGCGCCCTTGAGCCGGATCACGCGCACGGCGTCGCCCGGATTGAGCTCACGCAGCGCCGCTTCGAGATCGTCGCGCAGTTCGCCCGAGATCGCGTTCAGCTTTTCGGGCCGGTTCAGCGTGATCGTCGCCACCGGTCCGTCGATGTCGATGAGGACGTTTTCGTATTCAGCCATGCCGCGCTCCTTCAATGGGAATCGATCGAATGGTACTGGGCAGCCTGCTTCCGTCATTGCCGCGCTCCGCCGCGGCAATCTCGCCGTGTTCGCGACGACGGTGCAGATCATGGTGAGATACCCGCGACAGGCGCGGGTATGACGATCTTTGATTTACGCAAAGGTCTCCCTTCGCGGGCATGACGAGATCCGATATCGCTACTCCGAACGCTGAACCGCCCCGCGGCCATCGCCGAAGGGATTGTCGCGCCACTCCAGGGCTGCTTTGAGGCCTTTCGAGCGAGAGATCTTGCCGAATTCGGCGATGGTGGGGGCTTCGGCGAAGATGGCGTTGAATTCCGCTCCCTCGATCGCCGACATGCGCACGCCCATCAGCTCGGCCCAGCGGTTGGTGGAGTGCTTGTGGACGGTGAGGCCGTCCATCGGCACTTGGGCGATGCGCTGGCAGTAGGCCATGGCTTCCCGATCGAGGTCTGCTTGCGGATAGGCGCGGTTGATCATGCCGATCCGCTCGGCTTCGAGGCCGTCGATCGTGTCGCCGCTGAAGAGCAGTTCCTTCGCCTTGAGCAGGCCGATCTTGAGGGGCCACATGCCGAGGGTGGGCGGTTGGCCTAACGCCCGGCCGGCGGGGTGACCGAAGCGAGCGGTTTCGGCGGCGAAGATGAGGTCGCAGGTGCCGACCAGGTCGTTGCCGCCGGCCAGACACCAGCCGTGGACTTGGGCGATGATCGGTTTGCGGTAGGACCAGATCCAGAGCCAGCGTTCGATGGAATCGCGCAGATGCTCGCGGTTCATCGCCGCCATTGACTCGCCCAGCTCCCAGGCCTGGTCGCCCGTGCGTCGGCTGGGAATGAACTGGAAATCGTTGTCGCTGGGCGTGATGTCGTAGCCGGCGCAGAACGCCCGCCCCGCGCCTTTGATCCGAATTACGCGCACGGCGTCGCCTGGATTCAACTCGCGCAACGCCGCCGCGAGATCGCCGCGCAGCGCCTCCGAGAGGGCATTCAGCTTTTCGGGCCGGTTGAGCGTGATCGTGGCCACCGGCCCGTCAACATCAACGAGGAGGTTCGCGTAATCAGCCATATGCGTTTCCTCGCTGTCGCTCAACGGACGCTTGGCTTGGGATTCTAGGGTCTGTGCAGATGGACGAAGCACGGGGATCGCAGGTTTGGCTGGGGTATGAGGGAATTTCTGAGCGGATAGAGCGAATTTGCCGTTGTGGGCGGGAAATTGGGCGGTAGGTAGTCCGGAAAAGTCCAGATTTGTCCAGATCTGTATAGATTTGGTCGGTGTTTTTGAGTGAAATTAGGCTGTGTGTCCGGGTTTGTCTCGGTTTGTCCAGACTGGTTGGAGTGGTCATGCCGGGTCTCGTTGGCGGTAGGGAGGGGCTGAGCTTGGCCGATTATATGCGTACGAGCGTTCTGCGACGGATCCGGATCTGAGCGGGAGCGGGCGTTTGTCGCGGCTGTTACAGGTCGCGTTCCCGTTCTGCGGATTGCCCTCTTGCCTGCCGGCGGGCGGCGCGGCGGCGTTCGACTTCCTGGCGCAGGCGCTCGTTCTCGGACTGCGCGCGGTGGGCCTCTGCGCGGGCTCGTCCGCCTCTCGAGGTTCGTCTGCGGCGGTCGCGCTCGCGCTTGCGCTGGTTTGTGCGCAGCACGCGCTCGCGCCGTTCCGCTTCGGCCTCCGGGTCTAGCGGCGGCTGCGGCGATCCTGCTCCCTGCGGATGGCGGGTGCGCTCCAGCAGCAGGTCGAAGGCGGCTTGCAGGGCCACGAACTGGGCAGCCGCGTCGGGCGCGTCGTTCACGTCCGGATGCACGGACTTGGCCTTGCGCCGGTAGGCGCTGCGAATCTCCGCTTCCGATGCGCTTGGGGAGACGCCGAGCAGTTGGTGCGGATCGTAGGCGTCGGGCATTCAACAATCCTCGCTCGACAGCAGAGCTGTCCGAGATAAGTCTTAGTCGATTCCTTGGTTCATATCCACTCCTGCGAATCTTACGGCGTCTCTCGTTGCCCATAGAATGAGATACGGCTTATGCACCTTCCTCATATGGGGTGTAGGATGATGATGTTCCGGGGGCAACTCGGGGCTGAGAACGCTCTGCTCTGCTGTTCTTGCCAGACGGAACGCAATAGCTAGAATGACTGCGGGAGAGTGATCATGAGTGGTCTTCTCAGACAAGGCGTCGAGCCGCAGCTTCCGACTGAGACAGAGCAGTACCGGCCTCTGAGCAGCGTGTGGGAGGGAAATGATGGCGACCTGATCGAGCAGATGCTGAACTTCTATTCGTCGATCCCGCCAGAGCCGATCCTGGACGCGACCTACAACCGAGGCCGGTTCTGGAAGGGGTCCACTCGCGATGTGGTGTCGATGGACATCGATCCCAAGTTCAAGCCGATGATTGTCGGCGACAACCGCAAAATGATCGGCGTTCCTGACGATGCCTATGGGGTCGTCGTCTATGACCCGCCCCACGTCGGCCCGCAGGGGCGCGGCAAGAGCAGCAAGCGGTTCGACGAGGACTTTGGGGCGACCGTCGAATGCGGTAAGGAGCACGGCTGGACGCTGAGCTACCTCTATCCGCCGTTCCTCGAGCAATCGAGGCGGGTGCTCAAACCTCGAGGTCTGCTGCTGGCGAAGATCACGGACATGGTGAACTCTCACCGCTCCCAGTGGGCGCACGTGGACTTTATGCGCATGGCCGAGGAGGCCGGATTCACCGTCTGCGACCTGATCGTCAAGGTGCGTACCGGACCGATGGTCTCAACGAAGTGGAAGACAGCCCATCACGCCCGCAAGCGCCACTGCTTCTGGATCGTCTGCCGCAACGACCGTAGTTGCGAGAGATAGCGTATGCGGGAGTACAACCCGCTCAGCGTTGACGAGATTGGGCGCAATGCGGCTCTGGCGTTGATGGAGTATCCGCCGGCGACACTGCCGCCGCCCGAGTCGTTTTTCGGCCCTGGGGTCTACACGCTGCATTGCGCTGGCTCGTTCCACGCCTACGCCGACATGGATCCCAATGAGCCGATCTACGTAGGCAAGGCCGCCCCGCCCGGACGCCGACAGGGGCGCGTAGCCGCTACAGCGCGACGAGCCTCCACGCTCTACCAACGGCTCACGCAACACGCCCGCTCGATTGCGGCTGCGAGGAATCTGGACCTGGATGATTTCACTTGCCGCTGGCTGGTCCTCGACCCGGTATGGATAGGGCTGACTGAGCAAGTGCTGATCGCCCGCTACCAGCCGCTTTGGAATGTTGCGGTGGACGGGTTCGGCGTCAAGGACCCCGGCAGAGGACGCCGGAATCAGAGGCGATCCCAGTGGGACACTTTGCATCCGGGCAGGGAATTCGCTGAGCACCTTCGGGATCGAGATGAGTCGAGAGAGGCGATTGTTTCCGCAATCAGAGAACATCGTTCCGACTGATGTCCTGGTGAACGCCCTCGATGTTGTTGCGATGGAGCGCGAGTGAGAGCTCTAAAGATCTGCCTGTTTGGCTCCACTCGCTTCCTCCTCACGCAATCGCAGCGCGTACTCGGATACTCGCGCGCCTAGGTTCCGGGCCTGCTCCCGATCCAGATCGGTCACTTTGCGGACGGCTGTTGCTCCGTAGTAGCTGCCGCTGTGGTTCATCGTTGAGGTCCAGGGCAGACCGACGATGAGCATCCCGTGACCGATAAGCAGATGCACCAGCTGTAGCAGCGTCGCCTCGAGGCCGCCAGAGGGACTCCAGCCGGCGCTGAAGGCGGCGGCGGGTTTGCCCGCGAGCTCGCCCGACTCCCAGAGGTCGCCCGTGTAGTCCCACCAGTGCTTAAGCCGCCCGGTGATGCCCGTCCAGTTGGGGCTGCCCAGAATCAGCGCGTCGCATTTGACCAACTCGTCTTTGTCGGCGCTGTCGAGCGGTCGATCCCAGACTTCCACGCCTTCGACCGAGGCCGCGCCCGCCACGATCGACTTGGCCAGTTCCGCCACCAGGCCTTGCGAGTCGTAGAGCACCAGGACGATAGTCTTGCCGTTGCTGTCCGGCATCAGAGCTCCGTCTCGAACCAGGCCGCCTGACCGGGCATCTCCTCCACGCCCACGCGCAGGCGGGCGAGACCAGGCGGCCCGGCGGCCTCCAGCGAGGCCATCAGCTGGCCCGCGATGTACTGGGCCAGGCGCTCCGCCGTGCTGTTGTCGATGGGCAGCGCGGCCACATCGTGCTTGGGCAGGCGGTAGGAGAGTTCGTCGCGGTACTGGATGAGGTAGTGGGTGTGGTCGTCGGTGATCGTGAGCGTGCGCGAGTCCATTTGCAGCAGAAACTTGTGATCGAGCGTCTCGCAGACCTCGCGCGTGAGGCGCTTGAGCAGGGAGAAGTCGATCACCCACGACTCTTCGGTAAGCGGGCCGATCACCTCGACGAAGACGTCGTAGTTGTGCCCGTGAATCGGTTCGAGTTCGTCGGCGAAGGTGGCGAAGTGTCCGGCAGCGAAACGCAGTCGCTGGCGTTCGACCGTGACGCTGTGGCTTGAGGACCGATCTTGCATAGGCGCAGCGTACCCTGCGCCCATGAAGCTGCCACCGCCGCGCGAGGTCGCCAGTTGGCTCTTGGCGTGGCGGCAGATCATCTATCTCGGCATCTTGACATGCGGCGCTTACGGACTGGTGCTCTATGGCTTTGGGATCATCGCCGGTCCGATCCAGGAAGACGAAGGCTGGTCGTCGGCGGCAGTGAACGCTGCCTTCATGGGCTCGTACCTGCTCGGCGCGGCCGCATCACTGGTCTCAGGACGCATCCTCGACGCATTCGGTCCGCGACCGGTGCTCTGGAGCGGACTGATCGCCGGCACCGTCTTCCTGATGGCCGCCTCGTTTTCCGGGAATATCTGGCTGTTCATCGTGCTCTGGACGCTCGGCGGCGCGGTCACGATCGCGGGGCTGTTTTACAACGTCACCATGCCGATCGCGGCGCGGCTCTTCCCCCAGCGCCAGACTGCCGCGATGACGGTGCTGGTCACGACGGGCGGCTTTTCCTCGGTGATCTTCATGCCGCTGACCGGGCTCTTTACCGACGAATTCGGCTGGCGCTGGGCGGTGCGAATCCTCTTGATCGTGGCGGCCGCCATCTCGTTGCCGGCCGCGCTGAGCGTTCGTCGCCTGCCGCCGATCCCGCCGCCGGAGCCAACAGCGGCGGGCGCCGGTCGTCCAGCGGATCAGCATGGGTTCGGCGGCGTACGGGAGGCGCTGCGGTCGCGCGAGGTGCAAGTGATGCTGGCGATGGTGATCGCCAGTTCCTTCGGTCTGGGCGCGCTGCTCAATCACTTTGTGCCGGCGTCTACGGCGGCGGGTATGTCGATCACCGCGGCCGCTGCGCTGACTGGTCTGCGGGGCTTTCTTTCGATCCCTGGGCGTGCTCTGATCGGTCCGATGGCTTCGTTGCTCGGTTTGCGTCCCGCGCTCGGCGTGGGCTACGCGGTGATGCTGCTGGGCACGCTAGCGTTGCTGGCGGCGGGTCCGATCTTCTGGATCTATCTCTCCGCGATCATCGCCGGGCTGGTCTGGGGACAGACGATGCCCTTACAAGGATTGATCGCGTCCGACGTGTTCGGGCTGCGTCGCTTGGGCACGCTGATGGCCTTGCAGACCGCGATGGGCAATGTCGCGCTCGCGATCGGGCCGTTCGCCGCCGGTGTGCTGCTGGATGCGGTGGACGACAACTACCGACCGGTGCTGGTCGTGATCGCCGCGGTGAACGCGCTCACACTGGCGCTGCTGATCCTGATGGCGAAGATGCATCGCAAACCTCTGACCCAACTGGCCGCTAGCCTGATCGGCAGCCGATACGCACCGCAGAAACGGGCGAAACAGCGCCCTGAGCGCCTCTGAACGCGCTTGGACTTGGACAGGGATGATCGGATGGGCCGACTCGATGATCGCACCGCCCTCGTCACCGGCGGCGCGCGCGGCATTGGACGCGGGATCGCACTGGAACTCGCCAAAGAAGGCGCAGACGTGATCATCGGCGACTTGTTGTTCGAGACCGCCGAAGCTACGGCCGGCGAGATCCGAGCTCTGGGACGCCGAGCGATGGCGGTCGAGATGGATGTCACCAGCGAGGACTCGATCGAGTCCGCTGTGGAACGCGCTCGCGCCGAACTGGGCGACATTCAGATCTTGGTCAACAACGCCGGTGTCGCTCCCGACCATCTCAGCCAGAACGAGGTCGAGTCGGACTGGGATCGCTGCTTCGAGGTCAACTTGAAGGCGATCTGGAAGGTCAGCAGCGCGCTCGTTCCTCATCTCAAAGAACAGGGAGGGGGCAAGATCGTCAACATCGCCTCGATCGCCGGTCGCGGCGGCAGCGGCAATATCGCGGCCTATTCCGCGTCCAAATCCGGCGCGATTAGCATCACCCAATCGCAGG
This sequence comes from Dehalococcoidia bacterium, assembly GCA_963555985.3. Classification (GTDB taxonomy): domain Bacteria; phylum Chloroflexota; class Dehalococcoidia; order Bin125; family Bin125. The sequence continues at coordinate 1,718,375 of OY820591.1, read as the reverse complement.
CCTCCCAGCTTGGCCGCTTCAACATCAACGTCAACGCGATCTGCCCCGGCTTGCTCTGGACCGATATGTGGCGCAAGCTCGAGGGGATGCTGGTCGGTGATGACGCCGACGAGGTGGTCGACCGCCGCGCCCGCTTTGAGGCTGCGCTCGCCGCCGCCTGTCCGTTGGGTCGTGAACAGACGCCCGAAGATATCGGCAAGGCGGTCGCGTTCCTGGTCTCCGACGACGCCAGGAACATCACCGGGCAGGCGCTGAACGTTGACGGCGGCATCCGCATGAACTGAGCCGGAACCCGAACAGGACCGAACAAATCCGACCACTTCTGCTCCTGCTGACTCGCGTACGCAGACGGCCGTTAGGCTGATCGCTAGCTAGAACTGGAGTCAATTCATGGGACGATTGAACGGGAAAGTCGCGCTGGTCACCGGCGCAGCGCGCGGGATCGGCAAAGGCATCGCCACCGAACTGGCCAGGGAGGGCGCCAACGTCGTGATCTGCGACCTCCTGAGCGACGAGGCCGTTCGCACCGCCGGCGAGTTGCAGGATGGTCACGACGTCACTGCGATCGCGTTGGAGATGGATGTCACCAGCGAAGACTCGATCGCCTCGCAGGTCGCTGAGGCAATCAATCAGATGGGCCGGATCGACATCCTCGTCAACAACGCCGGCGTCCCGCCCGACAACTTCGGGGCCGACGAAACCGAGGCCGACTGGGATCGCTGCTACGAGGTCAACCTCAAGGGCATCTGGAAAGTCACGTCGGCTGTCGCTCCGCATTTCCGAGAGCAGGGCGGCGGCAAGATCGTCAACATTGCCTCGATTGCCGGTCGTCTCGGCGGCGGCATGGCCTCATACTCGGCTTCCAAAGCCGGCGCGATCAGCATTACCCAATCCCAGGCCGCCGAGCTCGGACGCTTCAACATCAACGTCAACGCGATCTGCCCTGGCCTGCTCTGGACCGATCTCTGGCGTCAGATCGAAGGCATGTTCGCCGGCGACCACACCGAGGAAGTCGTCGACCGGCGCGAGCGCTTCGAAGCGGTGATCGCCGCCAACATGCCGCTCGCGCGCGAGCAGACGCCCGAGGACATCGGCAAGGCCGCCGTCTTCTTCGCCTCCGATGATGCCAAGAACATCACCGGCCAGTCGCTCAACGTCGACGGCGGGATGCGGATGAACTAGGTCGCCATCAGCTCAGACCGCTCAACAGGAGAAGAACCATGACCGACGAACTGCTCTACGACGTCCAGGATCACATCGCCGTGATCACCCTCAACCGCCCGGAGAAGCTCAACGCCTTCTCCAACGAGATGCTCGACGCCTGGCAGGAGTCGATCACTCGCGCCTCGGTCGACCAGAATGTCCGCGTGATCATCGTCACCGGTGAGGGCCGCGGCTTCTGCTCCGGCGCAGATGTCAGCCGCGAACGCGCCGGCGCAGACGTGCTCGGCGGCGACCCCAATGCGCCCGCCGCCAACCGCAATTCGCTGCGCAACTCCGTCCAGCGGGTTCCGCGAGCGTTGTTCAACTGCGAGAAGCCCTACATCGCCGCCGTCAATGGCGCGGCTGTCGGCGCGGGCATGGACATGGCCTCGATGGCTGATCTGCGGATCGCCTCCGACCGGGCCAAGTTCGGCATGGCCTACGTGCGCATGGCGCTGATCCCCGGCGACGGCGGCGCCTACTACCTGCCCCGTATCGTCGGCATGTCCAAGGCGCTCGAACTGATGTGGACGGGCAAGCTGTTCAACGCTCAGGAAGCACTGGAGATGGGCTACGTCAGCAAAGTCGTCGAACACGACGAGCTGATGCCCGCCACGCTTGACTTGGCTGAGCAGATCGCTAAGATGCCCGCTGTCTCGGTCCAGATGATCAAGCGTCTCGCCTATCGCTCCGCCGAAACCGGCCTGCACGAATCGCTCGAAATGGCCGACCACGCCATGGTCATCGCCCGCTCAACCGAGGACGCCAAGGAAGGCCCGCGAGCCTTCGCCGAGAAGCGCGAACCGAACTTCCAGGGCTTCTAATCGCACAGTTCTGAGAGGACTTCACCACAGGTGCCAATCACTCACGCAGCCGAACCCAAACTCGACGGCAAGACCGCCATCATCGTCGGAGCCAGCGCCGGCATGGGAATGGCGTCAGCCCGACTCTTCGCCGAACACGGTGCCAACGTCATCATGGTTGGACGCAACCAGCAACGCCTACAGGAAGCTGCCGACCAGATCGGCGACCAGGCAGTTCCCGTTGTCGCTGATGTCCGAGACGCATCACAGCTCAAGGCCGCCTTCGATATCGCAGAAGAACGGTGGGGCGAACTCCACGTCGTGTTCAACAATGCAGGACCAGGCGACGGCGGCTCGCACACGATTGCCGATATGACGGCCGACATCTTCGACGACTTCATCGCCGTCAACCTGCGCGCCGTCTTCCTGGGCATGAAGTACGCGATCCCCCTGATGGAGCGCGCCGGCGGCGGTTCGATCATCTCCACATCGTCGATTGGCGGCATCAGCGGCGTCCCCGGGGCTGCCGCCTACTGCGCAGGCAAAGCCGGAGCCCATGCCCTCGCCCGCACCGCTGCCGCCGAGCTCTCACACCTGAACATTCGCGCCAACGTGATCGTGCCGGGCGCGGTCGTCACTCGCTTCGGACTGCCCAGTGATGCCGAGCAGACCGAAGCAGATCTCCGAGCCACGCGCGAACGTCAAGCGAACCTGGCCCCAATGGGCCGCGGCGGTGAGGCAGAAGAGATTGCCAGCCTCGCCCTCTTCCTCGCCTGCGACGACTCGTCCTTCATCACCGGACAGTGCATCGTCGCCGACGGAGGCATGACCGCCGTCAACGGGTGGATCTACCAGCAACCGCGCGCTGACTGATCGTCCAAACGCTCACTCGTCCGAGACGTAGACCGTCCCGTCGGCTACGCGGGTCTTGTACGTCTGGATGTACTCGGGCTCGATCTTGTTCTTGATGAACGGCGGCGGCGTCGGCAACAGTTTGTGAATCACGTTCCACATACCCGTCGGCAGCCAGCTCTTCGTCTTGCCCGTGCGCATGTCGAACTCGGAGTCGTGCCAGGGACAGACGATGTGCGCGCCCTTCAGGTCGCCCACCGAGAGCGGCGCGAACAGGTGCGGGCACTTGTCCTGCACCGCAAACACCTCGCCGTGCACGTTCGCTACACAGACCCGCACGCCGTCCACCTCCGCCGCAGTGACCGAACCCGGCGGTAGCTCGCTCAGCGGGCAAACAGTGGTCTCACTCACGGCGGCCTCCTCGCGATCCTGCTCGCTGGGCGGGGCGATCGTGCATTCCCCGCGACAGATCATCGCGCCGCATCCGCCCAGAGTCAACGCAAGACCGGAGTGAATTGGCCATCCGATACGAGCTGCGCCCATACACTGACCAGAGTGCCGCCGTGTCTCCGCCATGTTTGAAGGACTGCACTCATGGAACTCGATCAGTATCTGTTTCCGCCCCGCGTCGCTGTCGTCGAAGTCTCCGGACAGATCGGCGCGCGGATCAACCCGCGCGACCTCGCCCGCACGCTCAACAGTTTGCGCAACAATCCCCGCTATCCCGCGGTCGTGCTCGACATTGATTCTCCGGGCGGCGGCGCAGCCGCCTCGGAGTCGCTCTATCTCACCGTCAAGCGACTCGCCGAACGTAAGCCAGTCGCCGCCGCCATTCGCGGCGTGGGCGCGTCGGGCGGTTACATGATCGCCTGCGCCGCCAACCCCATCTACGCCTTGCCCACCTCGATCGTCGGCTCAATTGGCGTGATCTGGATGGCCCCGATGGTCGCCGAGCTGCTTGAGCGAGTCGGCCTCAAAATGCGAACCCGCGCACTCGGTGAACATAAAGACATGGGCTCGCTCTTCCGCGACGCCACCCCCGCCGAGGACGCCAAGCTTGACGCGCTGCTCAACTCGGTCTACCAACGCTTCATCGACATCGTCGCAGAAGGCCGGCCCAAACTCGATCGCGGCCAGGTCGCCGAGCTCGCCTCAGGCGAAATCCACACTGGGGCAGAGGCGCACGAACTCGGTCTGGTCGACGAACTCGGCGACCTCAACGACGCCGTCGCCTGGGCAGCCGAAGAAGCCGGTATCCCCAAGCGGACGACGCTGATCCGCTCTCGCCGGCCGTTCTTGCAAATGCTCATGCAACAAGGAGCGGACTCGCTCGCCAACGCACTGGTCGACGCCATGATCGCCCGCGTCGAAGCCGAACCGACCGAGCGGCTGCTCCGGGCGCCTCGGGTGTAGTCACCCGGCTCAGAAGTCCCGCATCATCGTCGGACCGTTGATCACGTCGTCTGCGTGCTGATGATCGTGAGTCGTCCAGGCTTCCAGCAGCGCTAGCCCGTTCGCCGCGAAACCCATCCGCATCAACACTTGCTCTTCGCTCATGCCGGAGAGGAACTTGACGGTCTTGTCCGCTCCGGCTTGCAATTCCGCCGCGAGCTCCGCCGCCGAAAAGTCGCCGTAGCGTTCCAGCCCAAGCGTGTTCGCTCGATCCAACTCCGGGCTCGGCCACGACGGATCGGGCGACCATTCCCGCAATGGTGATCCGTTCAGCGCGGCGATCAACACGTCGTGATAGCGCCGATCACAGGCGGCGAGGTGCGCCAATACATCCCGCCGCAACCAGCCCGGCGCGCGGCTGGGCGTAGACCACAGATCCGTTGGGAGTGCGTCCACCATCGTCACCAGGCGTCGGCGCGCGCGCAGCGCTCGCGTCAACGGCACCCAGATCGCCGGCGCGAAATCGTCTGCCGGAAGCGGTGGCTCCGTCGCCAGCAGCGAACCTTCGTCCATCGCTCCTACCAGCTCATCGACGGATCGGGCGGGCCAAGCTTTCGGTACTGGCCGCCGTAGAAGATGATCGGTTCCGCATCCTCGCTCTGCTGCGCGAACGCCTTCACCTCGCCCACGATGATCTCGTGATCGCCGCCGTCCAGCACTGCGTAGATGTCGCAGTCGAACACGGTCGTCGCGCAAGCCAGACGCGGTTGTCCGGTCTCGCCGAGTTCGTGCGGGTGGTCATCGAACTGATGCGGCGGCGCCGGGCGCTTGCTCGATGCGAAGAAGTTGGAGGTGTTCATCTCCGTGTCGGGCAGGATGTTCACCGTGTACGCGCCCGTCTCCTTGAGCAGCGGCAGCACACTCGCGCTCTTGTCGACACAGACGAGCACCAGGGGCGGATCGAGTGAGAGCGAAGAAAACGACTGCGCCGTCATGCCCACGAAATTCGGTTCGGTACCCGTCGTGATCACGGTCACGCCGCTGGGGAACTGCCCCAGCATGTCGCGGAACTCTCGGTCGTCAAACTCCATGATCGCATCCTCCACTCCGCGATGCGGAATCGTCTGCCTGCGGCCTGCATGATACAAGCGTTGTTCACCCCTCTCTTCGGAAGCTCGCTGATACTCTCTCCCCCCGCACCGCGGGGGGAGATGTCACGAAGTGACAGAGGGGGGTCCGGCAAACTCCGCTCCCGCGCCCGCGTCTACCGCAACGGCAGATCCAGCACGGTCGCCAACCCCCGGCGCGTGTGTGGAATCACCCGCGCTGCGCGCAACACCGACGCCGCAGTTGCGTCGTCGCCGAAGACCCCGCCCTCAAACCGCAATCGCAACGGCGGCGTCCCCTCCACCGCGATCTCGTCGTACTCCTCACCTGCGGCCGCGTTCGCCTCGAAGTGGAGCCGCACTGTCTGCCCGTCGAACGTGCTTCCCTCAAGCGTCTCCAGCGTTCCCTGCACCAGTTCCTGACCGGGCGCTTCGCAGGGAACCATCTCGTGACGCCAGTCAACCAGTTTCCAACCCAGCGCATACGCCAGCAGCCGCGCGCTCTCCTCAAGCCCCACATGCCCGAACCCGCCCGCGTCTCGCTTCTCCTCCCACTGAGCTACCGACAACCCCAGCCCCACCTTCTCCTGAAACGGCACGCGCCGGCGGCTCGGATCCTGCACCCGCTTCACCGAGACCGAGCGAATCCCATAGCTGATCGACGACAGCGAGGCCGGCAGCGCATCCATCAAGAAACCCGGATTGACGCCGGTTCCGACCACGGTCCGATCCGCCCGGCGTGCGAGCACGTCAAGCCCCGCCGCGATCTCCGGGTGCCGCGCGTGCGCGAACGAGAGCTCCTCGCAGGTGGACACTACGTGGAGCTCCTGGCGTAGCGCCTCCTCGATCTGCGTTGACACCCTGTCGAGATACGACCCTGTGCAATGCAGCAGAATGCCGCCTTCGGCCAGCGCGTCCACTCGAGCCTGCGCCAGCGAACGCCGAATCACGATCTCGTCCGGGGCGCCATCGACAAACTTGCTCAGCGGTTCACCCGCCATCTCTGGGTTGATCTCGACCGCGCCTACCAATTCAAGGAAGGAGTCGCCAAGCGCCGCCTTCGCAATCCGCAGTCCGATCGGGCCAAGTCCCTGCACGATCACCGGAAGTGGAGCAGTCATCAAATCTCTCCCTGCATCTCCGTCGCACGCCGTTCAGGGTATGCGAGCCAGTCACGAGCGGGGAGAGCGGTTTTGCGTATAGCCGCACGGCGGATCGGAGGTAAAGCGCGAACATCCCCAGAACGGCCCGTAGATCCCGTCGCGTTCCAGCAGCACCCCAAAGCCGCATCCCGGACAGTTTCGCGGCCGCCGGTTGCAATCGGCTTCAGTGCATCGCGTGTTGCCGTCGGAATTCACGATCAGATATCCGTTTCCGCACGCGCAGGAGGGAGCCAACTGGTCGCACTGCGGATAGTTCGTACAGCGCAGAGTGCGCCCGCTCTGCGAACGGATCATGCGCCCCCCGCCGCAGCGGGGACACTGCGGAGCCTCAACCGACGCGATCGCCTCAGCGTCCCCAATCACCCGGATCGCATTGCCGGATTGTTCAAGAAGCTCGGTGACGAATCGCGACGGATGGGTTGGATCCGCGATCAGATATACCCCGTGCCGCGCCCGCGTGAGCGCTACATAGAAGAGCCGCCGCTCCTCCGCGAACGCGAACGGCTCGTCCGGCGGGGCGACGAGATCCAATAGTGGGTCGTCCTCCATCTGCGAAGGAAAGCCGCGCCGGACGTCAACCAGATCGAACACCAGCACATAGTCCGCTTCGCGGCCTTTCGCCGCATGAACCGTGCTGAATTCAACCTTGCGCCGGCCAGCAGCGTCGGCCTGTCCGCGCCTCCGATACCGCGTCAATGCCATTACTGTTGCCTCGGTCTCGGCTCCAATCGCATCAAGATCGGCCAGCGACTGCGCCATCCCGGCACGCGCATCAGTCGCCCAGATCACGGTGATGCCATAATCCGGCGTTCGCTCGGCGGGTCGCAAGCTGCGCGCCGTCTGCGCCGGATTGCGCTGCACGAACGCGCTCGATGGTTGCAAGATCCCGCGCCCGAAGCGAAACGTCTGGCTCAGCGAGCGTTCGCGCACGTGCCCCAACCACTCCTGGCACTCTCGCAAGAGCCAGACATCGCTGCCCGCAAACCGATAGATCGACTGCCAGTCGTCGCCGACCAGGAAGTACGCGAGTCCCGGCCGCCGCAACGCGGCTAGCAGTTGCATCCGTCCACGCGAGATGTCCTGAAATTCATCCACGAGCGCATAGCGATAGGGAACGCTCCAACGCCCGGCGCGAACGTGCTCAGCGGCGCGGTTGATCAGATCGTCGAAGTCGGACTCCCCTGCGAGCGTGTCTTCATACTCGCGCTTGATCTGCTCAAACACGTCCAGAAATGCGGCGCTGCGTTCCGGATCAGGCGACTTCGCGGCGCGAGCGCGCAGCTCCGGCAGCTGCTGATCCCCCGACTTGACGTGGCGCAGAAACGAGACCAGCAACCGGCTCAATTGCGAGGTTGTCATCAGTTCTTGTAGGCGCTGAGTCAGTTGCCTCGGGGTCTGCTGAGACATGCCGACCCCTTCGTGCTCAAGCCGCGCTTTCAGCGTGTGCTGCCAGACCCCTTCCCGATGCTGCCAGCTGTAGGTCTCGATCAAGCGCGTCCCGTATTCGGCGTGAAGCTCCCGCTTCCACTCGATCCCGCGCCGATACTCGGATCGCTCTGCATCGCTCCACTGCGGCGGCGGCTCGCCTTGCCGATTCACCCCGAAGTGCTCGATGTAGAGATCGTGATCAGGCAGATAGAAATCCGGTTTGTACTGCCGATGCGCGCGCGTAGCGGTCGCAACCGGATATGTGGCTTCGTATTCGTAGGGAATGCCGCTCACTGCCAGGAAGTTCGCGAGCTTGAGTTCCTCCAGACTCTTGACCAGTTCGCCGTTCAGCGTGCGCAGCTCGACTTGATGCAGATACTCGAAGTAGTCCGACGGCGAATCGAAGTCATGCGGAGCGCGGTATTGGCCGAGGTTGTAGAGCACGAACGTCCGCAACTCCATGCCCTGTTCCGGATCGTTGACTAGATCGACGAGGATGCGATCGATCTCCAGTCGCAATTGGGCTTCGTCCTCCGCAAAGCGCGAGAGCGACGGGGCGACTTCGCTCGTTGCCACAATGTGCCGCCCGAAGGCATGAAACGTCGCCACATCCACGCCCGCCAAGCGCCCCCCGAGGCGCACTCGAATCTCGTTCGCCGCCTTGCGGTTGAACGCGAGCACCAGGATCTCCTCGGCAGGAACCCCAAGATCGTCCACAAGATGCGCAACTTTGCCCGTGATCACCGCTGTCTTGCCGGTACCCGCGCCCGCCAGCACCAGCGTCGCATCCTCGTCCGTGGCGACAGCCTCTGCCTGTTCGGCGATTGGCGCGAAGCCGCTCACGGCCTGCATCGACGCAGCGGCACGCTCGGACACCCTGCTCACATAACGGTCGTTCGCCGATGTCCGCGCTCGCTCGAAACCGTCGTCCGAGCACAAATCAGCCAGCCGCTCACGCGCGTTCCGCGCCGCTGGCGACAGCTTCCTCAACACCAGCGCCCCCGAATATCGGGACAAGCGAGAGGCGACAGACTCCAAACCTGCCCGCAGCGGTTCCGTCGCCGAGTACCGCAGATAGGCATCCTGAGGAAACCAACCCTCAACTTCGGCAGTCTGTTCACCAATCCAAGCCTCGAACCGCCGCGCCGACACTGCAACATTGCCCTCGATCGCCTCAATCAGTTCCGCAACCTCATCGGCCCCAAGACCGCCAACCGAAATCGTCCGCCCGCCGGCAACGTCGATCCAAAATCGCGTCCCCAACCATCCGCGCTCCTGTCCCACTGCATCAATGCTCCCAAGCTCGACCTCAGACACTCCCTCGATCCCACTCTCGAACCGCACCGTCTCACCGCTCACGGCGACCCGCGTGAACCCGCCACCGAGTCGGTTGAGCCAACGGCGCACCCCCGCAACCGAGGCGGCAGCGTTTCGATAGTCCGCTCCCAAGTCATTGGCTGTCATGGGCAACTCCACCGGCATACGCTAAACAGTCCGCCCGGCCACAGCCCTTCCCCCTACGAAAGATGCGACAAACGACATGAGCGATTTCCCCGAGCACAACGCCGACTCGATCCACGCTTGGCGAACCAACGCCGAATTCTGGGACGAGGTCCAGGGCGATCACGGCAACCACTGGCAGCGCACGCTGGTGTTTCCGTCCACGCTCGAGCTGCTCGAGCCGCGCCCTGCGAAGCTGCTCGAACTGGCCTGCGGCAACGGCAACTTCGCCCGCGCAGCCGCTGCGCTGGGAATGAGCGTCACCGCAACCGACGCCGCCCCCGAGCTGCTCGAACTCGCGCAACGACGCTCGCACGCAGACCAGATCACCTGGCGCCAGGTGGACGTGACCGACTCCGCTCAGCTGACCGCAATTCCGGGCGCGCCGTTCGATGCGGCCGTCTGCAACATGGCGCTGATGGACATCGCCGAACTCTCACCGCTCTTCGCCACCCTGCCGCGACTGCTCACGCCCGATGCGCCGTTCGTCTTCTCCGTGCTCCACCCCGCCTGGGCTCCGGGAACCAACGTCAGACTCTTCCGCGAGCGGATCGAGACGCCCGACGGCGACTTCATCGAAGAGTCGGGCGTGCGGATCTCGCGCTACCTCAACCTGGGCGTCAACTACGGCGTGGCCGTGGTCGGGCAACCCCAACAGCAGCCCTACTTCGACCGCACCCTGTCCGAACTGTTCAGCGCCGCATTCGAACACGGCTGGGCCATTGACGGCATTCGTGAGCCGTCAATGGCCGACGGGCCAGACCCAGACCGGAAGCCCCGCCTACAGTGGGCCGACATCCCCCACATTCCACCAGTGCTCGTTGCGCGGCTAAGGCATCGTAGTTAGGCCGGACTCACTCACACCCACTCCGTCATACTCGCGCTTGTCGCGAGTATCTCGCCGCGTTCTAGGCTGTCGTCGCAGATGTGTCGAGCTTGTCGGAGGGCGTTGTTCGGAGGGGAGATGTTTCGGCGCGCGCTGAGTGGAGGCCGAATTTTTTTCCGAGCGAGTTGGTGGAGGAAACCCAGTGTTTTACGGGAGATCGTGAGATCCGGGTGGTAGGCGGTGGTTAGTCCTGGAAAGTTTGGGTGTTCGATTTCGTTCGGATTTGGTCGATTTTGTTCGGTACCGTACAGGTCTGGTCGGCGTCGTTCGGGCCTGGTTCGTTGGTGTCGGGAGTGGTCGTTGGCGGGCGGGACAGGGTGCGCGAGCATGGGATTGATCCGGCTCTGGCGATGGATAAGCACAAGTGTACTTCGTTGTCCGTCGGAGGGCAAGCCGGGGACATGGGGCGAGATTCCAGGCTGAGCCTGGAATGACGGACGCGCCATTCTTCGGCCTTGAGCGTGAGGCTCGGTTCGTCGTGAGTCTTCCTGAACGCCATGTCTGTTCTCCGGTCTCAGTCCAGGGCAATGGATTGAGCTCACGGCTAGAGATGTGGACCGATGTATCCGACAAGCGTCTTCCCTTCGTCGGACAGGTGGTCATAGTAGATCCGCGCTGCTTTGTTGGCGGCGGTAGCCTCTTTGAGTTTGAGATGCATGGAGAACTTCCGCGCTTTGCCCTGTTCATCTTTGAATGTCTGAGGCTCGTGCTCGGAGGAGGATTCGATCGCGTGCCGTTCGTAGATCCAGCTCGCTAGCGCGGTGCCGAGCGTTCCCTGCGCAGCCGATTCAGTTCCTTCGTTCAACGCTTGGAGAGCCGTGAGCACCTTCTTTGCCAACGCCGGTTCGGACTCGATCTCGTTCGCAGAATTCCAAACGTCCTTGCCGAATACCAAGTGTTGACACGTTTGCGTTGCACGGTGCAAAGCGCTAACGACCGTATCAGGTTCGGTGGTTGCTGTAGGAGTGAGAGTCGCGGCGGATGATGCCGAACGCGCGCCCCGCCGGTCGAGCGTGCGTTGCAATTCGCCGTTCCTGCGCCTCTCTTCGTCCAACTTTCGTTCGAGCTCGTCTCTTCTTTCTTCCGCATAGTCGGCTCGTTCCCGTTCGCGAGCCACGTCACGCTCATAGCTTTGAGCCATCTGTTCCCAATCACCAGTGTCGGCAAGGCGTTTGCGTTCCGCCTGTTCGTAGGCTCTTCGAATATCCTCGATCAGCCCAGGAATGGGCTGTAAGGCTGCCTGTTCGTAAATCGTGTTCCGTATCGTTGGTCTCAGCCCCATCAACTCATGCCGACGGAAGAGGGTGGTCCACTCGCGGTGAGTCATTCCTGAGCCGCCATAGTGGATGTCGTAGTTGTAGTCGCCCTCTTCGACTTCGTAGTAATAGTCGAACGGCGCCCACGCAGGATGCCGGTTGGGCAAGAACCCCTCGCTGCCGAAAGGCCAGACTACCCACAGGAGTATCCCTTCCATGTCTGGGTCCAGCGATTGGGAGGCTAAGGAGTCAACTTCGACGATTTGGGCGACTGCGCCGATGTCTGCTTCGAGAGCGTCTGCAAACACCTGCCATTCGGCTTCTGGATAAGGCTCTGGATGGTTAAATTCGGGTGCCCATTCAGGTGCTTCGAGATTGGCTATCAAGACTATTGGCAGCGCACGGTTTGGATCCCAGATCTCATTTTTGAGTTGGTGCCCTGCCTCCGTTCCAAAAGCCCGGCGGCAGTGGGGCCGCACGCGGGCCTGACCTGACTTCCAGTTGCCTGCGTCGAGAATGGTCTGCAAGGCTCGCGGACAGCTGACCTGGTAACTGACTGGCGCGATCCGGCTCGTCAGGCGCTCGACGCTGAATTGGAGGAACAATGCGAGCGACCGGTCGCTGAATGCGAGATCGAATCGCGTGTGCAGGATATGGCTCGATTCGAGGATGGGCTCCTTGAGCAGGAACCCGTTGATTTCCGCTCCTTCGTGCGATACATCCCGTCGCGTCAGCTGGATGAAGGTGTCGGCTGGCGAGTCTACCCTCGGATCGCCGATTCCCTGATCGCGCAGCCAATCATCCATCACGCCTCGGTAGAGGTTGAATCGCCAGACAGCTTCCTCACTGGTCTCCACGTCAAGCGTGCAGGCGTACGAGGTGATGATGCGCATGGTCGAACTCCGTCAGCTGCCAGATGGCGGGCTAACGAGAGTATCAGGCATGGCCTAGTTCAGCGGCGACCATTCCAACGGATTCAGAATCCGATTCTCGATGTGGTGCACCAGCGGACCGTCCGCCTCCGACGCGGCCCGCGCCGCCTGCCACTCGGGATCGGCGCCGAACGCCGCCCAGGCGCGGTCGCGCTGACCCGCGTCCTCGAACGCCACGATGTACCAGAGCTCGTCCGAGCGCCCGCCGACGCCGTTGAGCCAATAGCCGATGTTCTTGATCCCATGGCGCTCGAACAGCTCCATCGTGTGATCGCGGAAGCGCGCCAGCAGCGGCCCCATCTTGCCCGGATGCGCCGTGTAAATCCGCAGTTCGTAGATCATCAGTCGTTCCTCTCTGTGCTAGTCGCTCAGGACGTGCAATCTCAGCGCCGACGGATACTCTCCGCCGCGGCGAATCTGGTTGATGGCGGTCAGGCACTCCGTAGACGAGTTGACCGAACCGCCATCGTTCGAGTTCACCATGAAGCGAGGGTAGTTGCTGCTGGAGACTTCCAGCCGAATCCGGTGTCCAGCCTCAAACCGGTGACCGATCGAGGCGAGATCGACGGTCACCTTGGCCACTTCACCCGGCGTCAGCGCCACCTCCCGGTCGAAGCCCTCACGGAAGCGCGCCCGCATGATCCCGTCCGTCAGCGAGACCGGTTTGCCGTCGGGATGCACATCCACCAGCTTGGCCGTGATGTCCGTGTCCGGCCGGTCGCTGGAGAACCAGATGTCCACTTCAACCGGCCCCGCCGCAACAAGCGGCGCGGTCAGCGGCTCGCTGGTGTAGCAGAGCACGTCGTCGCGGCTCTCCACGCGGGTCTGATCGCGCGGGCCCGGCATCCCAATCGCGATCTGAAGGAGTGAGCCGCCTTCGGTGATCACCGGCTTGTAGCCGCTGAACATGTACTCGTCCCAGCGCTGATCCTCGGCCGGGCATTCGTCCAACAGCCGGCCGTCGCCGTAATGCATGGTCGCGCCCCCGTTGGAGGCGAGATACAGTGTCCGCTCTTCGGCGTTCGGCGGCGGCCACGACTCGGCCGTGCGCCACTCGTTCGCTCCCATCAGGAACCAGCGCACGCTCGGCAGTTCCTGCCCTCTCCCCTTCAGGTGCCGATCGAGGAAAGCGTTGAGGTCGGCCAGCACATTCGCGCCGGCGGCCGGGCCGCTGGGACCGAACTCAAGCTCGCCCAACCAGCGGTCGTAGTTGGTGTGCGCCCACGGGCCCATGATCAGGTGTTGGGGCGCATTGCCCGCCGCCGACATCCCCCGGAAATTGCGTACGGTACCGATCCCGAAGATGTCGAACCAGCCGCCGATGTGCAGCATCGGCACGGTGTAGCGCGAGTAGTCGGCGGAGTGCCGCACCGACTCCCAGTACTCGTCGCGCGTCTCATGCGAGAGCCACTCGTGCCAGTACGGCGCGACGCCCTCCTGCGAAATGCCCGGCATCGAGGACAGCGGACGGCTGCCCAATAACCGGAACGAATTCCCCGTCACCGCGTCCGTCATCTCCCCCGCCGCCTCAGCCGGACGGCCGTGATTCTGTTGCAGATACCCCGTCGCCGCGAGACCGCTGCCCCACAGACCGATAAATCCCAGCTGAAACGCGCCGCCCTGGTAGGTCCAGCCGTCGTAGTAATCGTCTGCCGTGATGATCGGGATCGCGCAGCGCAGCGAGGGCGGTCGCTCGCGCGCGGCGAGCAAGGTGGTCGCGCCCACGTACGACGCCCCGTAGATCGCCGTACCGCCGTCGCACCAGTCCTGCGCCGCCACCCATTCCAGCGTGTCGTAGCCGTCCGGACCCTCCTGGTGGAAGGGCTTGAACTCGCCCTCCGAGGCATAGCGCCCCCGCGTGTCGCAGACCACGACGGCGTAGCCGCGTTCCGCCAGCTTGAGCGCATTCGGCATTACCCCGACCACCGCCGCGCCGAAGACCTCCTTGTCGTAGGGCGTGCGCGTCACCACTCCCGGCACGGCCTGGCCCGGTTCGTGCGAGTCGGCGGGCCGGTACACGTCCGCTCGCAGAATCACCCCGTCGCGCATCGGGATCTCAACGTTCTTCTCGACCACTACTCGATCAACAGACATCCGTCTCTCCCAATCTCTTCCGCGCCGTGCCCAAACACTCCGGCGCGCGACGCTATGCTAGATAACGCCAGACGAGCAGGAGCGAACGATGACGACCGATGTACACGCCGAAGACCTCAAGATCACGTTCTCCGAAATCGCGCGGGAAAAGCTGCTCGAGGTCTTGAACGGATATCCGGAACCCGTCGCCGGACTGCGCCTCAAGATCGTGGGCCGCAGCTCATACGGCTTCGAGCATGTGCTCACCATCGTTGAGCGAGGCATCGAGCCGCACGGCGACGCGCAGGTGCAGTTCCCCGATTTCCTCCTCTTCGTCGACGGCGACCATATCGAAGACCTGCGCGGCACCTCCATCCACTACGAGTTCAAAGGCCCCAACGTCTCCGGCCTGGAGTTCGACAACCCCAATCCCGTCTGGCGCGACCCGCTCGCCGCCCAAATCCAGCGCATCTTCGACGAACAGGTCAACCCGCAGATCGCGGCGCATGGCGGCTACGTCCAGTTGCTCGAAGTCCAGGGCAACCGCGCCTACATCGAAATGGGCGGCGGCTGCCAGGGCTGCGGCATGGCCAACGTGACCCTCAAGCAGGGTGTCGAGGTCGCGGTCAAGGAGCAGCTCCCCGAGATCGAAGAGTTGGTCGACGTGACCGACCACGCCTCCGGCGACAACCCCTATTACAAGCCCTCCAAGAAGTAGTCTCTTGTTCCCTCTCCCTCTGGGAGAGGGTTAGGGTGAGGGCAGCCGTGCGCTTAGGCTGATTGTGGCTTGTCAGTGGTGTCCGTCCTCCTGATCTCCACCTACGAACAAGGCCATCAACCGCTCGGCATCGCCGCGCCCGCAGCGGCGCTGATCTCCGCAGGCCACGAGGTCACCGTCGTCGACCTCGATGTCCAGTCCATCTCGGCAGAGGACCTGCGCACGCTTGCGGAGGAGGCCGACCTCGTCGGCATCTCAACTCCGATGCACACCGCCGCGCGCCTCGGTATCCGTGTCGCGCGTTCGCTGGGAGGCATGTCCGACAAGATCGTCTTCTACGGTCTCATTGCCAGCGCTCTCGGCGACCTCGATCTTGGACGCACAATCTCCGGCGACACCGACTATCAGCTCGTGGCGTTGGCGAACGGCGAGACTCCCGCGCCCGTGCCGATCTTCGATCGCCGCGACCGCCCGTTGCCCGACAGATCCGCTCTGCCTTCGCTTGATCAGTACGCCCGCTACCGCGATGCGAACGGAAACTCCCATCTGGCCGGCTACGTCGAAGCGACGCGCGGCTGCGCGCACCAATGCACCCACTGCCCAATTACGCCCGTCTACGCGGGTCGGCTCCGACTCAACGGCGCAGCGACCGTGCTCGCGGACATCGAGCAGCAGGCCGCGAGCGGCGCTGAACACATCACCTTCGGAGACCCCGACTTCCTCAACGCTCCCCAACTCGCAGTCGGCCTGCTGCGCGAGAGCAGGCAGCGGCACCCGAACATGACCTACGACGTGACGATCAAGGTTGAGCATCTGCTCGAACACCGCGCGTTGCTGCCCGAAATGGCCGCACTCGGCGTCACGTTCGTCACCTCCGCGTTCGAGTCGGTAGACGATTCGCTGCTCGCGCTGCTCGACAAAGGACACACGGCAGCCGATTTGGATATTGCCCTGGAACTGACCGCGTCCGCCGGAATCGCCATCCGCCCCACCTGGCTCCCCTTCACGCCCTGGACAACCGCCGCCGACTACCTCGATCTGCTCAAGTTCGTGGAAACCCGCCAACTCATCGACGTGACCCCTCCGGTGCAGCTCGGCCTGCGTCTGCTCGCGCCGTCGGACTCACCCCTGGTGCAACCCATGCGCGAGCTCAACGCCCTGACCGAATACGACGCCGACGGTCTGACCTGGATCTGGCGGCACCCCGACGAACGGCTGGATCGCCTCCAATCGCAGATCGCCGCCCTAGCCGAGCGCGGCGCGTCGTTTGCCGAAATCAAGCAAGCCACCTGTACTGCGCTCGAAACCACTCCCTGGCCCGACATCCCCGCTCCCCACCTACACCGCCCAGGCCTGACCGAAGACTGGTTCTGTTGAGCGGAGCCAACCGGGGAGCAGTTGGCTCCCCTCACTCTGGTCGAGTTCTAGACCCCCTCAAGCCCACGCAACCGCTCAACCAGCTGCTTCGCATCATCAAGCACCGCCTGCTGATGCGGCTGCAAATCCTGCCCGCCGACCCCCGCAGCCGTCTCCGCAAACGGATCGCCCGCTACCGATCGCTTGCCCCGCAGCTCCTCCACCACCGCCAGACCGCAGAACGGTACGTATGTCGGCGAATACCCGCCCTCATGCGTCAGCACCAGACGCCCGCCGCACAGCTCGTCCGCCGCCTCCAGCAGCAGGCGCGTCATCTCGCGGAACGTCTCCGAGTAGGCCATCATCCGGCCCAGCGGGTCGTACATGCCCCCGTCGAATCCCGACGGCACGATGATCAAGTCCGGTCGATAGGCGCGCAGAGCCGGAACTACGACCTGCTCCACAGCCGCGACATACGCGCCGTGCCCCGAGCCGGGCGGCAAGGGGATATTGATGTTGTAACCCTCGCCCGCGCCCTCGCCGTTGTCGGCCATGAACCCGCGTCCGCGCGGGTAGAGATGATCTTGGTGGATTGAAATCGTCAGTCCGTCGTTGCGGTCGTAGAAAGCCTGCTCGGTGCCGTTCCCGTGATGCACATCCCAATCGAGCGTCGCGATCCGCTCGAGTCCGCGGTCTGCCAGCGCGTGCATCGCCCCGATCGCAGCGTTGCCGAAGATGCAGAATCCCCGCCCCCGATCCCGCTCCGCGTGATGGCCGGGCGGCCGCGTGAGCGCGTAGGCGTTGTCGACCGTCCCGTCGAGCACCGCGTTGATCGCCGCAATCGTCCCCCCAACGGCCAGTAGCGCAATCTCATACCCGCCCGCCGAGAAATGCGCGCCCTCGCCGGCGTCGCCGCCTTCGGCCTCGCTCAGCTCGCGCACGCGGTCGACGTACTCCGGTGTATGGAACCGCAGGATCTGCTCCAGGTTCGCAGGACGCGGCTTGAGCTGGACGAGCTCCTCCGAGAACTCGCTGAAGTCCAGCAGATTCTGCAATCGCCGCTTGGTGTCGGGATTCTCCCAGTGCTCCCACGCTTGCATCCACTTGCGCAAGACGGGATCGAACGCCCGCGTGCGGCCGGTGTCGTGCCACATGTACGCCTCGTGAAACACCCAACCCGTCTGTCGTTCGGCCATGACGCGCACCCATCTCTCTGAGTTCGTCTGCGGGCACTGCGCAGTCTAGGCGTCGCCCAGACCGCCGGCGGCGAGACAGACCCCCGATATGCTCAGCCCACTCCCGCCCAATCAACGCAAACCGGATCGCGACGCCGCTTGCCCACCGCGTCCAGCCTTACCCCGCCGCCCGAGCTGCGCGCCCAGCGGCCGCTCGCTGCCCGCCTGCTTCCGAGCCATATCTACTACGGCTGGGCGATCGTCTTTGCGTGCAGCACGCTCCTCTTCGTCTCCGTCGGCGTCGGCTACTACGGACTCGCTGTCTACCTAGGGCCGTTGCAAGAGCTTCACGGCTGGAGCAACGGCCAGGTCTCGCTCGCCACCGGCCTCTACTTCGCCGCCTCCGGACTCGCCGGAGCCGTCGTCGGACCCTTGATCGACCGTTACGGAGCGCGCCGCTGGATGGGACCCGGCCTGATCCTGATCGGCCTCTCGTCGCTCGGCATCGGTCAGGTCGATCAGCTCTGGCAACTCTACCTCGTCTACCTGGGACTCGCGATCGGCACCGGCATGAGCGCCGGGGTTGCGGTCAACGCAACCCTGGCGCGCTGGTTCCTGCACCGTCGAGCCTGGGCGATGGCCGTCTCCTCCACCGGCGTCTCGCTTGGCGGAGTCGTGCTCTCCCCGCTCAACGGCTTCCTGATCGAGGGCTTCGGCCTCGATGTCGCAACGCCGATCATGGGCGCGCTGATCGTCGTCGTTGGTTTGCCCATCGTCGCCTTCGTGCTGGTCTGGGACCCGAAACAGATGGGGCTGCCGCAGGATGGATTCGGCAGCTACGCCCGTCCGCTGGCGAGCAGCGCAGCGCGTTCCCTCGCCAACCAGACCCGAACTTGGTCTATCCGCGCCGCGACCCGCACGCCTGCGTTCTGGGCGATTCTGCTCTCGTTTCTGATCGTCTTACTCGCCCAAACCGGATTCATCCTCCATCAGACCGCGTTCCTCGAAGAGCGGCTCGGCTCGCTCACCGCTGCGACCACCACACTCTCCGTGACCGCCTTCGGCAGCATCGTCGCCCGCCTGATCGTGGGCCGCTTCTTCGCCGATCGGGTTGATCTCCGCGTCCTCACCGCGATCATGTTCGTCGTCCAGGGCGCAGCCGCGCTGATGGTCATCCACATCGATCACGCCGCCTCCACATTCGTCGCCATCCTCGTCTTCGGCTTCACCATCGGCAACATCTACATGCTCCAGTCGCTGCTGACGTCCGATGTCTTCGGCTACGTCAGCTTCGGTGCCGTCTACGGACTGATCGCGATGGCCACGCAACTCTCCTCGGGGGTCGGACCCTGGATGATCGGCTTCCTCTACGACCTCAGCGGCTCCTACACCTGGCCGCTCACCGTGACCGCGATCCTGACCTTTGCCGCGGTCTTACCGATCTACTTCGCGCGGCCGCCAATACGAGGGACTCGAACTCCACTTCGACCGAGCCTGATTGCTCGAAACTCGCCTCAGCACAACGGCGGCAGCTAACGTATGCTTGGCGTACCAGAACAGAAACACGCGGATGTTGGGCTCGGTACGATGCCAGTGAATTCATCAAACCAGAACGAAAACGCTGATCCCCGCCGAGCGGACACCAACTCAACAGGTTCATCCTCTGACAGAAAGTCAAAGAAACTCCCGATCAAGATTGTGAAACGAAGTCTCTAACGAGACACAGCATCAGCGATCAGAGCAAGAATGATGGTCACTAGCTGCACCATCAACGCAGCGGCCATGAATCGGATCGCGGCGGAACGAAGGTCGAAGAAGTCGTAATTCATGCTGGTGGCAGAGATCAGCGCGGCAAGCGCAAGGATCTGCATTCGACGCTTCGGCATTG
The DNA here is from genome assembly GCA_963555985.3 of Dehalococcoidia bacterium. GTDB lineage: Bacteria > Chloroflexota > Dehalococcoidia > Bin125 > Bin125. Next base: position 1,698,644 of record OY820591.1, on the reverse strand, counting down.
ATCCCTTGTCCGCATACCAACTCACTTCGATTCCTTGAGCGAGATCGCGAGGCCAGATCGCATACGTCCCGGCGACGAGAGCGATCACTGTGGCGGCAATGGCGAGCATTGACGCGACACCTTGGAGATCGGCGGACAGGCTCAACGCATCCGTGAGTGCGAGTGTTCCAATCCCGACAATGGACCACCCAAACAGCGCGACGATCCGCCCGTCCTGCGTCGATGCCTCGCGGATCGTCGACTCGTGCTCCTTCGATGCGAGCTCAAAGAGGTACTCCAATTCTGCCTCGCCCAACGAGTCTGCCCACTGAATCAGTTCGTCTTCATTCACAACACAAACTCGATCTGCGACCATGCCTCCCGCAGGGCCGCCTCGACCGACTCTGGCTCTTCCCCGCGCGCGAAGATGAAGCCCGGATAGTCCGCCCCCTCGGGCAGCGGCACGAGCATGTCGCCGACTCGCGCTTCCATCTCGATGCTCTCAATCAGCGGCACCGCCGCCGCCTGATCGAGTCCTCGAATCTCGCGCACCCTTCCCCGACCGACGATCGGCATCATCATCACGCCGGCTGCGCGCCCTTCACGATTGAGCGTCTCCAACGGCGCGCCGACTGCGTGCCGCAGGACGATCTCTTCGAGCGACATCCCCGCTCCGAAGCGGAGCGTGCGGGCGCAGAGTCCGCCGATCGTGCGGGCAGCGACATCGACGGGCCAGGCGCCCTCGTCGTTCAGGCGGAGCTCCGCGTGCAGCGGGCCTTCTCGCAACCCCAACGCCGCCGCCGCCGCTTGCGCCGTTTCCGAGACCTCGCGCTGGCGCTCTTCCGGCAGTCGAGAGGGCGTGACGTAGATCGTTTCCTCGAAGAACGGCCCCTCAAGCGGATCCGGCTTGTCGAAGAGCGCGAGCGTGTGCAGTTCGCCGTCTCGAAGCAACCCTTCGAGCGCGACCTCGGTACCGGGGATGTAGCCCTCGATCAGGTAGCGATCGGCGAGCTCGCCGCACTCCTCGGCCGCCGCTTTGGTAGCCAACAGCCGTCGCAACCGCTCTACTGCACGCACGAACGACGATGCGTCGTTTGCCCGCATTACCCCACGCGATCCGTTCAGTCCCAGCGGCTTGACCACGAGCGGATACTCCAGCTCGGCGGCAATCTGCGCGGCGTCCTCGCTGAAACTCACAACGCGCCACGGCGGGGAGAGCACGCCCGCCGCATCGAGACGGGCGCGAAGCATCGACTTGTCCCGCGTACCCAAGACCGCAGCCGGTGGATTGCAGGCCAGTTCGAGTGCCGTGGAGGCGCGCGCCGCCAGAACCGTGCCCGGATCGTCGACAGCCACGACCGCATCGAGCGGGAAGCGGTCTGCATACCGCGCCACCACCTGCGCGCCCTGCTCGACATCGTGATACGGAAGCGTCAACCAGCGTCCTGGATACATGTCCGCGAGCGGCTGATCGATGTCCGACGCGACCACCACATCCAGGCCCATCTTCGAGGCTGCCGCCATGAAGTCCGGCGTTCGATAGGAGGCGGTCGGGATCAGCAGCATCACGCGGGACATTGAGCACCTCCTGAACGCGCCCTGGTAGGGATCGCTGCGAGTGTATTGGGCGTACCCTGAGAGTCAGTATGACGGCGATGGAGACGCAGACGCTGCAAATCGAAGGCATGCACTGCGCGGCGTGCGTGCGGCGGGTGGAACGCGCCCTCACTCGCGTTGACGGGGTGGCTGAGGCGTCGGCTGACTTTCTCGCCGGACGCGCGGTGATCGAGGTACATGGGCCGCCTCCGCCGGGCGCGCTCGAGGCTGCTATCTCGAAGGCCGGATACCAGCTCACCGGCGGCTTGGGCGAGGCCGACGACGAGCTCGATTCGCCCGATGACGCAGCCGAATTTCGCAGACAGTTGGAGCGCTCGCTGCCTGCTCTGATCTTCGGTTGGGGCGTGTTCATCGCCATGCAGGTGAATCGCTGGGCCGAGCTCGGCTGGAGCCCCGACCTGCTCTTTCCGATCTTGCTGGCTGTGACCACACCGACGCTCTTCTGGGCCGCTTGGCCGATCTTCCAACGCGCGGCGCGCGCCGCCCTGCTCAGACGCGCCGACATGGACACGCTGATCGCGCTGGGCGCGTTGGCCGCTTGGAGTTACAGCGTCGCCGCGACCGTCGCGCCGGGCGCGTTCTCCGAGTCCGGAGCCTCCCGCGATGTGTTCTTCGACACTGCCTTGATCATCGTCGGCTTTGTCAGCCTCGGACGAGCGGTGGAAGCGCGAGTCCGCCGCCGCGCCGCGAGCGCGTTGACGCGCCTGCTGGAGTTGGCCCCGCAGACCGCTCGCCTCGTGAGCGACGGACTCGAACGAGAGCTGCCGGTGGAGCGCGTCCAGGTCGACGACCTGCTGCGCGTGCGTCCCGGAGAGCAGATTGCAGTGGACGGGATCGTAGTTGCGGGAGCTTCTGCGATTGACGAAGCGTTGCTCACGGGCGAAAGCCTGCCGGTCGAGAAGTCTCCGGGCGATCCGGTTTTCGCCGGCACGCTCAACCTGGACGGCGCGCTTGAGTACCGCGCCACCCAGATCGGCGAACAGACCGCTCTGGCCCGGGTGACCGCAGCCGTCGGCCGGGCGCAGGCGTCCAAAGCGCCGGTGCAGCGGCTGGCCGATCAGATCGCGTCGGTGTTCGTCCCGGCGGTCGTAGTCGTCGCGCTGCTCACATTCGCACTTTGGGCCGCGTTTGGCCCCCAGCCCGCCTTCACCGCAGCGCTGCTCAGCGCCGTCGCCGTGCTCGTGGTCGCTTGCCCCTGTGCGCTGGGACTGGCTACGCCGGCCGCAGTTGCGGCCGGATCCGGACGAGCGGCCAGGATTGGCGTGCTCTTCCGCGACGCCGAAGCGCTGGAGACCGCCGGCCGGGTGACGCGCGTCGTCTTCGACAAGACGGGCACCTTGACCACCGCGCGGCACGAGGTCGTGGACTGCGAACTGGTCGAATCCGAGTTGGACTTCCTGCTCTCCACAGCGGCAGCAGTCGAAGCTCACTCCGAGCATCCCCTGGCCCAAGCGATCTGTGAGTACGCCGCCGAGCGCGAGCTCAGCGTGCCGCCCGCCCACGAATTCCGGACACGCCCGGGGCGGGGTGCCGTGGCCACGGTCGCCGGCTGCGAAGTCGCGGTCGGCAACGCGCGCCTGATGTCCGATTTGCGGGTCTCGATCGAAGACGCGCCGGATTCCCCGGCGACTCCGGTCTACGTCGCCCGCGAGGGCAAGCTGATCGGCATAATCCGGCTGGCCGATCGGACCAAGCCGTCCGCGCTGCGAGCGGTCAATCTGCTCAGATCGAGCAGCATTCCTTCCACGCTGATCACCGGCGACACGGAAGCTGCCGCCCGGCGAGTCGCTACCGATGCCGCAATCCACGACCTCTACGCTCGCGTGCTGCCCGAGGAGAAGGCGGCCCAGATCGCGCGAATGCAAGCGCAGGACGAAGTCGTGGCGATGGTGGGCGACGGGATTAACGATGCGCCTGCGCTGGCCCAGGCGGATGTCGGGCTGGCGATGCGCTCCGGTTCCGACATCGCGCTGGAGACCGCCCAAGTGACGGTGATGCAGAGCGATCCGGAACGCGCCGCCTGGGGCCTTCTGCTCGCCCGCGACACGCGCCGAATCGTGCGCCAGAACTTGGCTTTCGCCTTCGCCTACAACGTGCTGCTGATACCGCTCGCCGCCGGAATCGCCGTACCGATCTTCGACCTGGCCGGAGGCGTGCCCGGCGGCTTGATCTGGCTCTTCGGCGCTACCGGTCAGTTTGAGCCGATCGTCGCCGCGATCGCCATGATCGCGAGTTCCCTGACCGTGCTCACGAATGCGCTTCGATTGCAGCGCTGGCGGCCTCGGGGCGCCTGAAGCCCGAAGTACAGCGCTCACACCGACCGACGCTCGCGCAGCTCTTGCGGCGGAGCTGTCTCCGAACCGGTGCTCGGGTCGAGGATGACGAAGCGCCGGTGCAGCTCGGCGAAGTAGTCGCGCACCGCTTGGGCGCGCACGTCTGCGTCCCAGCGCAGGCGCTCCGCCATCAGCTCGGCGGTGCGCGGCGCGGCGGCGCGACCGAGATCCCAGGTGAGGCCGACCGCGGTGCGGCGCAGCAGCACGTCGCCGACCGTTCTCGCGCCTTCATGTTCCACCGCAAAGGCCACCTGCGCTCCGATCTCGCGGTGATGCGGCGAGATCGGCTCGGCCAGCGCCGGATCGAGCGCGGTGTAGGCGGCCACTTCGGGCGCTCTGGGGCCGTAGACGTTGCGCAGATGCTCTTGCGTTTCCGCCGCCAGGAAGGTCGCCCGCCCGCTCACGCGCGCAGGCAGCGCAGCGACCCCTCGCGCTCGCGGGCGACCGATCTGCCGGCGGACTTCGCTGGCGACGCTCTTGCCCAGTTCAGCGGCGGTGGTCAGCTTCCCGCCTACCACCGAGACCAGCCGCCGCACACCCTCGGACTCGTGGTCGACGACGAACGAGCGGCGCGTGATCGCGCCCTCGAACACGCCTTCGCCCGCCTGCGCCAGCGGGCGCACGCCGCTATAGGCGTAGAGCACGTTGCGATGCTCGATCCCGATCCCGGGTAGCACCCGCGACGCCTCTGCGATCAGGTAGTCGATCTCCCAGGGCGCGGCGCGAACATCGTTGGGTTCATCGTCGTCGCGCACATCGGTCGTGCCTGCGATGTGGTGATCCAGCCAGGGCGTGACGAAGATCGGGCGTCCGTCCGAGCGCGCGCTGGCGAGCACCGCGTGCTTGGGCCCGCGGCCTTGCAAGTCCAAGACCAGATGCGAACCCCGAGTCCCGCCGATCCGCCTGCGCAAGCTCCGCCCGGTCGCATCGAGCACCGCATCGACCCACGGCCCAGCCGCGTTGATCACCAACCGCCCCTGAGCCGACGAGCGCCGCCCGCTCAGCACGTCGTGGAAGTCCACGCCTCGCGCCCGTCCGCCGTCCACGATGATGTAATCGACCGCCGCGTAGTTGCGCAGATCCGCTCCCGACGCGCGCGCCTCGGCCAGATACTCGAGGCAGAGCCGCTCCGGCATCCAGACCTGCGCGTCGTGGTACAGGTAGGCGGCGCGCAGGCCGTCCGTCGCAATCGCCGGCTCGAAGCGCTGGAGTGCTCGCTCCGAGAAGGACGAGTGCCAGGGTGAGACCTTGCGCGGCGAGAGCAGGTCGTAGAGCGACAACCCGGCTCGAATCAGCCAGGGCGGGCGCGGGTCGCCGCGATAGACCGGCAGCACGAAGCCGAGCGGACGGACGAGATGCGGACGCTCGCGCAAGAGCCGCTCGCGCGACTGCAACGACTCGTGCACGAGCCGCGCATCGCCCGTTTCGAGATAGCGCAGGCCGCCGTGAATCAGCTTCGTCGAGGCCGCCGTCGTACCCGAGGCGAAGTCGCCTTGTTCGAGCACCAGCGTGCGGTATCCCCGCGCGGCGACGGCGGAGGCGACCGCCGCGCCGTTGATCCCGCCGCCGATGATGATCACGTCGTATTCAGGCGTCGCCATGAGTCGAGTCTATGCCGATCAGCCGCTGTCGAGTTGTTGCACAGCGCGGCGCACCGAGGCCCAGCGTGCATAGGCCGCCTCCAGATCGGCGGTCGGCTCGAACCGGATCGCCGCCTGATCGACGCCCTCGTAGGCCACGCCCGCCGCCTGCATCGCCAGACGCGCCCCGCCGAGCGCAGTCGTCTCCAGCATCTGCGGACGTGCGACCGGACGCTGGAGCGCGTTCGCCTGAATTTGGAGCATGATCTCGCTCTCGCTCATGCCGCCGTCGGTCTTGAGTTCGGCGACTGGGGTTCCGTCCGCCTCCATCGCCTCCACGATCTCGCGCACGCGGAAGGCGATTCCCTCCAACGCGGCTCGGGCGATCTGGGCTTTGGTCGTGCCCCGGCTGAGGCCGACGATCGCGCCTCGCGCCGCTGCCGCCCAGTGAGGCGCGCCGATGCCGGAGAGCGCCGGAATCAGCGAGACGCCGCCGGAGTCGGGCGTGGAGGCGGCGAGCGCCGAGATGCCTGCGGCGTCTTCGGCAAAGCCAAGTTGGTCGCGCAGCCATTGCACGACCGATCCGGCGGTGAAGACACCGCCCTCGTAGGCCACGCCGCCGTCGGCGGAGGCGGTCAGGAGCAGGCCGGGCGGGGCGCTGCGCGAGGTTCCGGCGTGGGCGAGTACGAACGCGCCCGTGCCGTAGGTGCACTTGGCGGAGCCGGGCTGCGCAATGCCGTGTCCGATCAGCGCCGCCTGCTGGTCGCCCGCGACCGCGAGCACGGGGATTTCGCGGCCCAGGAGCTCTCGGTCGATGCGTCCGAAGTCGCCGACACTCGGTCGCACTTCGGCCAGCATCGAGCGCGGGACGCGCTGCCACTCGCAGAGCTCGTCATCCCAATGTCCGTCGCGCAGGTTCCAGAGCATCGTGCGCGAGGCGTTGGTGCGGTCGGTCAGATGAGGATTGCCCGCGCACAGATTGGCCAGCAGCCAGGTGTCGACCGTGCCTGCGAGCAGCGCTCCGCGCTGGGCGAGTTCACGAGCGCCCGGCGTGTGCTCGAGCAGCCAGGCGATCTTGGGACCCGAAAAGTACGCATCGGCTCGCAGCCCGCTGCGGGTGTGGATTTCGTCGCCGTGTTCGCGCAACAGCGCCGCCGCCTGCTCTGCCGTGCGGCGGCACTGCCAGACGATCGCGGGCGCGATCGGCTTGCGGCTGTCGCGTTCCCAGACGAGGGCGGTCTCGCGCTGATTGACGATGGCGGCGCCTGCGAACTGGCCGGGGCCGCCGGCTTGCGCGACCGCCTCCCGCGCGACCGCGACCTGCGCGCTCAGGATCTCCGTCGCGGATTGCTCGACCCAGCCGGGCTGCGGGAAGCCGACGGCGAGTGGGCGCTGGGCACTGGCGCGCAGGCGGCCTTGTCGGTCGAAGACCAGCGCGCGGCAACTGGACGTGCCCGCGTCCAGAGCGAGGAACAGGGGCTCGCTCACGGCCCGCTACCGGGTCGTGAACTGGGCTGGGGGCTGCTGCGGGCTGGCGCCATTCGGGCGACTGGCTACGCTTCATCCTCCGCGTCGCGACGGCGGCCCATAATCACGCGGGCGACCGCGGCCAGAACGGCCAGCAGCGCTCCGATGCCAACGATTCGTTTCATCTTGCGCTCCGTATCTGCGTCCAGTCGGGATCGAGCTGTGCCCGACCGCCTATTTTGCGAAATCATCCTAGCACTCTCGGCGATGGTCTACCACGTAGGCGGATGTTGAGCGCCGTCAAATCCGGCAAGCGCGACTCTCACTCCGCCCAGAGCGACTGCGGAATCCGCACCCGATCGCCAACGCGAATGCCCAGTTGCTCGAAGCGGCCGCGCGGAACCTCGAGCGCGTAGGCGTAGGCTTGAGCGGGCGCTTTCACCTCGTCGTCCTGCGCGTACAGGGTGACGAACTCCATCACGACGCCGTCCCGATCCAGGAACGCGACGCTCAAGTCCATCGGCACGTTCTGGTTCCAGAACCCGCCGTAACGCTCGCCGCCGCCTTCCCAAATGAAGATCATGCCCATCTGCGCGGGCAAACCGGTCCAGTACATCAGCCCGCGCTGACGCCGCTCGCCCGTGTTCGCCACGAGTACGCCCAGGGTGAGAACGCCGGCCTCCCGTTCAATCGTCACCTCCGAGTAGGGGAAGACGACCTGTTCGACGTCGTCGGGGAGTTCGAGATAGGCGTCTAGACCGCTCGGTCGCGCGGTCGCGGGCGGCAGCACCCCGCCCAGATTGGCCGACTCCCCCGAAATGCCCGGCACCGGCCCACAGGCCAACACCGCAAACGCAACCGCCACAAGCGAGAGCACAGAGACCGGCCGGCAACGCCACATACGCCGCAGCCTAAGACAGCCCCCGCAACTCCCCTGTAGACTCGCTCCAGATTGCCACGAACACGGGGCCGGTAGCTCAGGGGTCAGAGCAGGCGGCTCATAACCGCTCGGTCGCTGGTTCGAATCCAGCCCGGCCCACCAATAGTTGGTCAAGTTGTCGCTCTGTCGTTTGGAGACCTGCGCCTAAATCCCCATTTCCGTCATACCCGCGCCCAGAGCTCCGCCATACCCGCCCCAAACAAGCTCCGTCATACCCGCGCCCCGTCGCGGGTATCTCGCCGTGACCAGCACCCAACCCTCAGTCAACCACGACACACCCCAAATTACCCACCCGAACACCCATCCATATAAGATCAAGTGTCCTTCATTCAGCAAGAGAGGAACCCCGACCCATGCCCTTCAACTACAGCTACCAGTCCGCCATGGCCGGCGTCGGCGAGCTCGCCTTCTCCAAGCGCGAACCCGGCTACGTCCGCGCCCAAGCCTTCGCCATCCTGCGCCGCGAACTCTCCCCCGCCAACCCCAAGAGCCGCGAGATCCACTACGCGCTCGGCATCGAACCCCACCCCGAGCCCCCGCCCCGGCCCAACCATTCCCCCCACCTGCCCGAAGCCCCGCTCACCGCTGAGCAGCAGAAGGAGTTCCACCTCCACTCGGTCCACGCCCAAGCAGCCGCCCTCATGCGCGGCGAAGACGTCCCCCTGACGGAGGACGAGGAAAGCGAAGAGGAAGAGGATGAGCCACAGTAATACCCCCAGCTCAAAGCGGGCGGTCGTTGCGTTCGACCGCTTGCACAAGTCTCGCGGTTTTTTTCCGACGGACAGACAGCGCGAGCTCTGTTGCGCAGTCGCTACCGTGCCCAATCCCGGCCTCGCCCTGGTCGGCTACGGCGGCGCCATGGGCGGCGGCAAGACCCGCGCCCTGGCCGAGCTCGCCCTGGACGCGGCCTTGATCTTCCCGGGCAACAACATCCTGCTCGCACGCGACACGTTCACAGACCTCTACACCACGACCATGGGCGAGTTCCTGCGCATCTGCACCGCAGACCCCGACCTCACCATCCAACGCCGCAGTTCACCCACCCATTCCCTCACGGTCAGCAGCCTCCAGTACTCGAGCGAACCCTCCACGATCCACTTTCGCCATCTCTCCGACTGGACCGGCCTCGGCTCCCAGCAGTACGGAACCGTGCTCATAGACGAAGCCGGCGAAGTGGCCGAAGAAGCCGCCCAGATGCTGCTCACTCGCCTGCGTCACCCGGCCCAGCCCCAACGCTGGTTCGTGGCCGCCTCCAATCCGCACCCGGGCTGGTTCGAGCGCTGGTTCGTCCAACGCGAACTGAACAAAGCTGAACTCGAGCACGCCGGCGGACAAGCCCGCTTCATCCCCGCCAAGATCGAAGACAACCCCCACCTACCCGAGAACTACGCCGAGCAGCAACGCGCCCTGCTCCCGCCCGACTGGGTCGAACGCTTCATCGAAGGACGCTTCGACGCCTTCGAGGGCCTCGTCTACCCCAAGTTCGACCCCAAACTGCATCTCTGGGACAAGCGCCTGCCCAGCTTCGAGCGCTACCTCGGCGGCCTCGACTTCGGCGCCCAGACCGAACAGGCCCACTACACCGCCGGCATCGTCGCCGGCCTCACCACCCGCCATGCCGTCTGCGGACCGGGCGTCTTGATCCGCCTGGCCGAGTTCGAGGACAGAGGCCCGGGCGTCACCCAGCGGCTCGAACAGTGGATGCTCCAGTGCCGCCGGCGCTTCGGCTCAATCAGTTGGAACGCCGACCGCACGCAGTCCGCCTGGATCGACCACCTTCACCGCCGCGGGCGCGACATCCGCCCCAGCCGGGGCGGCCCCGGCTCCGTCCACCAGGGCATCGGCCTGGTGCAAGAGCGGCTCGCCGCCGACCCGCCGACGTCCTTTTACACCCCCGAGCTCGTCCAGTTCCCGCGCCGCATGAGGGAGTACCAGTGGCGAGACCCCCGCGCCGCCAACCCCCAACCCCGGGACCGCGACGACGACCTCCTGGACGCCGACCGCTACTGCCACGAGCTGGCCCAACCCCAACTCGAACCGCCAACCACCCGGATCGAGTTCTTCCACCTCCCGCCCGTCGACCGCGGCCGCATCGCCAGCATGAGAAATCAGCTCTAACCCATGCCCACCCACAATGCCGTCATCCCCGCCCCCAAGAATCTCCCCCTCAAGGGGGAGATGCCCCAACGGGGCAGAGGGGGTGAAACGCCACCCCCAGCACAAACGCCCCCAACCAACCTCCCCTCTCCCCCCCCTCTGCGGAGCCTGCCCCCGCGCACGCGGGGAGGGAGATGCCGCGCAGGCGGGGGACAGAGGGGGTACCCACCCCCAGCATCCAAGCCCCAAGCAACCCCCCAAGGAGACCTGCGCGTAATCCCAAATTCCGTCATTCCAGGCTTGACCTGGAATCTCGTCCGGAATTGCAGGTTATCTGGTCGGAGCGAGATTCCAGCGTTCGCTGGAATGACGAGAGCAACGGGAATGTGATGTACGCGCAACTCCCCTCAAGGGAGAGGGGACAAGGAGGGCAAAGCGCGCAGTACAGTAGTGACAGTTTGGCCTGCATTGCTGAAATGGGAGCTCATGTCCAGTACTCACGCTGACCGTGTAGCGGAGTCGGTGGAGGAAGTGCCTGCGCTGAGCGAAGTGCGGCGGGCGGCGGTCTTGCATGACCTCCAGACGCTGCCTCCTGAGCTTGGCCGCTGGCGGGCGGCGGTGTTGATTCCGGTGCTGCCCTACAACGATCCGCAGATTGTGCTGACCGTGCGCTCGCATCAGGTCGAGCATCACAAGGGCGAAATCTCGTTTCCGGGCGGAGCGCTCGATTCAGTCGATGAGACGCCGCTGGCGGCGGCCTTGCGCGAGGCGGACGAAGAGGTCGGCATTCGCGCCGAGCATGTCGAAATCCTGGGCGAGCAGTCGCACTACCGCACCATGACCGACTTTCATGTCACGCCCTTCGTGGGGCTGCTCGACCGCGCGCCCTATCCGTTCCGGCCGCTCGAAATCGAGGTGGGGGAGGTGATCACGCCCTCGCTCTCGCACCTGCTCGATCCGGCCAATCTGACGTTCGAGACGCGGGAACGCGAGGGGCAGGTGTTCCAGATGCGCGAGTACTGGTACGAGGGGCACCGCATCTTCGGGGCGACCGCGACGATGCTGGGGCGCTTGCTGGACGACCTTGCGCGGGTGCGGGGGCTGCCGCTTCCGGGCTGAGGGCTGCTTGGGTTAGTCCGAGTCGGAGCGGGGCGCGACCATCATCACCTGGCCGCTCACGGCTGCGCTGAGCAGGCCGCCCTCGCCGAAGCGCGCGATGAATTCGATGTCTTCGAGGATCTCGAGTTCGTCCACGCCGCGCACGATCCACATGTGCGGGCCGCAGCTCACGTCGATTCGATCCAGCGACGGCCAGAGCAGCACGCGCAGATTGCCCGATTCGCCGCGATGATGCACCGCCCAGACGCCCTCGGTGTCGTCCGGCGGGGCGTAGGCCTGGCGCTCGGCGGGGACGCCGAAGAGTTCGGCGACGGCGCTGACGCTCTCCAGGGTGACGCCGCTGAATCGGGTCTGCTGCGTCATCGGTCGCGCTCATTCGGTTGGTAGAACTTGGCGCCCGCAAGCTGGTCGGGGAGGTGGACTTGATCCTGTGCGACGCCGCCCTTGAAGTCGTGCGCGTACTGGTAGCCGCGCCCGTAGCCCATGCTGGTCATCAGTCCGGTGACGGCGTTGCGCAGGTGCAGGGGAACGGGGAGATCGCCGTGCTCGCGGACGGCTCCGGCGGCGGCGGCGTAGGCGGTCATGGCGGAGTTGGACTTGGGCGCGCGAGCCAGGTAGAGGGCGGCCTCGGACAAGACCAGCGTGGCTTCGGGCAGGCCGATGAAGTGCGCGGCTTGCTGAGCGGCGACGGCGACGGGCAAGGCGTTGGCGTCCGCGAGTCCGACATCTTCCGCCGCCAGGATCACCATGCGGCGGGCGACGAACATCGGGTCTTCGCCCGCTTCGAGCATCCGCGCGAGCCAGTAGACCGCCGCATCGGGGTCGGAACCGCGCACCGACTTGATGAAGGCGGAGATCGTGTCGTAGTGGTGTTCGCCGCCTTTGTCGTAGCGGAGCGGACGTTCGGCGACGCTGGCCACGAGCGCTGGTTCGACCGATCCGCCGCGTCCCGCCTGGCGGACTGCGGCTTCGAGGGCGTTGAGGGAGACGCGGGCGTCGCCGCCGCCGAGTTCGGCCAAGAGCTCGAGCGCGTCTTCGCTGACTTGGGTCTCCGTCGCGCCGAAACCGCGCTCGCGGTCGTGGAGGGCGCGCAGGAGCAGGGCGCGCACGTCGCCGGTGGCGAGCGGCTCCAGCTTGAACACCCGCGCGCGGCTGAGCAGCGGAGAGATCACCTCGAAGGAGGGATTTTCGGTGGTCGCGCCGATCAGGGTGACGACCCCGTCTTCGACCGCGTGCAGGATCGCGTCCTGCTGGGCTTTGTTGAAGCGGTGGATTTCGTCGATGAAGAGGACGGAGCGGGCGAGGCCGGCGCGCCTTCCCTGCTCGGCGGCGTCGATCACTTTGCGCAAGTCGCCGACGCCGCTGCTGACGGCGGAGAGGGTGGCGAAGCGGGAGTGGGTGTGCTGGGCGATCACGCGGGCGAGCGTGGTCTTGCCGCAGCCCGGCGGCCCCCAGAGGATGAAGGAGGGGAGGAAGTCGGTCTCGAGCGCGCGGCGGATGGGGCCGTCGGCTCCGAGCAGGTGCTGCTGGCCGACGATTTCGTCGAGCGTGCGGGGCCGCATTCGGGCAGCGAGCGGGGCGTTGTGATCGAGGCCGGCGTCCTGATCGAACATGCGGGGCATGCCCTGGTCGGGGTTGGATCGCCGGCGGGTGCTGGTCATGGGTTCACTGTAGGCGGATCGGGCCGCAGCCCTACATCATTTGACGACAGCAGATACGTGCGTACTGTGGGATTGGGATCAGATCAGGCGGCGGCCGGCGCCGCGGCGGGTTTGCTGCCAGTCTTGGAAGAGCATCTCGGCTCGTCCTTGGGCTTTTTTCCAGGCTCGCTCGCCGCCGAGTTCGGCGAGCTGATCGGGGTGGGCTGTGCTCCAGGCCGCTGCGATCTCGTCTGGGCGGAGTTCGCCCACCATTGCGCCTCTGAGGAGGGCGAGACGCAGAATTTCCGAGGCTTGGTCAAGCGGTACGAGCGGCGCTCCGCTGGAGCCTGGGGGTTGGAACAGCATCACGGCGGCGTCGACGAAGCCGACGAGGGAATCGGGATCTACGGTTCCGATTGCGTTCAGGACCTGCTCGGCGGCTCGCTTCTCCTGGACATAAGGAGTGACGGCGGCGCGATCGACGTAGATCTGTCCGAGCAGGGTCATGGCAAAGCGCTCGCGGCGCTGGGAGAGCAAGGCCATCGTCCAGAAGGCAGGATGGGCGAGGTTGCTGATGTCCCAGCCGCTTGCGCCGACTGCGCCTGAGCGCCCCCGCTTTTGGGGCAGTTGCGAGCTGAAGTCCTGGGCGGCGATGGCGAGGATCGAGCGGCGCACCCGCCCGCTCTGGGGGCGGCGGTCGATTGCTTCTGCGATTCGGCGCAAGACCATCTCGACGCACCAAATTCAGCGCATTCAGCGCACCAGTTGCACGACGGTAACGCCTTCGCCGCCCGCTTTCGGCTCGGCGCTCTGGTAGGAGGCGACCTGGGGGTGCCCCTGCAAAAGTTCGCGGATCGCCTTGCGGAGCGCGCCGGTGCCTTTGCCGTGGACGACTTCGAGGCGGGACTGACCGGCGCGGTAGGCGAGATCGAGGAAGGAGTCGACCATCGTTGAGGCTTCGTCGGTGGTATGTCCGCGCACGTCGATCTTGGAGCCGGGGTCGATCGGGGGTTTGGGCATTTGCACGCGCTCGCTGCGGGCGCGGGAGGCGGTTCGCGGGTTGGCTTGCTCGCGGGGTGCGAGCCGTTCGACTTGCTCGGTGCGTACGCGAGTACGCAAGGAGCCGAGCCGCACCTCGAGCGAGCCGTCGTCGATCTTCGAGAGGACTTCGCCCGGCTCGGCGATTCCGCGTAGGTAGATGAAATCGCCTGCCGCGAGGCGTTCGGGATCGAACGCCTGGCCGCTTGCGTCGGATGTGCGCCGGCGTCGGCGGCGCGAACGCTCGCGGCGCACTCGTTGCAGGCGATCTCTGGCTTCGTCGGCGCGATGCTCGGCGAGCGCTTCCGCCTGTTCGCGGGAGCGCTGGCGGGAGAGTTCTTTGAGGGCGTCGCGGGAGGCTCGCCGCAAGGCGGCGAGTTCGTCCTCCATGATCCGTTCGGTGCGGGCGAGCATGGCTTCGCGCTCGGTTTCGATGGCGTCGCGCCGCTCGCTGAGGTTCTTGCGGATCTCTTCAGCTTCGGCGCGCGCGACTTCTTCTGCGCGGCGGGCGTCTGCGAGCGCGTCGCGTTCGTGCTGCAACTCGCCGAGCAGCTGCTCGATCGAGGCTGCGTCGGCGGATGCGTCGGTGCGGGCGCGGGAGAGGACCTCCGGCGGCATCCCCAGGCGTTCGGCGATGGCGAGCGCGTTGGAGCGGCCGGGCATTCCCATCAGGAGGCGGTAGGTGGGTTGGAGGGATTCGGAGTCGAACTCTGCGCTGGCGTTGACGATGCCCGGGGTGGAATGGGCGAAGATCTTGAGTTCGCCGTGGTGGGTAGTGGCGACGACGGCGGCGTCCTGTTCGAGCAGTTGCTCGAGCAAGGCCCGCGCGAGCGCGGAGCCTTCGGCGGGATCGGTGCCGGCGCCGAGTTCGTCGAGCAGCACGAGCGTGTGCGGGCTGGCCTCACGGAGGATGCGGATGATGTTGGTCATGTGGGCGGAGAAGGTCGAGAGCGACTGTTCGATGCTCTGTTCGTCGCCGATGTCGGCGAAGATGTCGGCGAAGATGGGCAGCTGGGTGCCGCGTTCGGCGGGTACGGGCAGTCCGGCCTGGGCCATCAGGCAGAGCAGGCCGACGGTCTTGAGCGCGACGGTCTTGCCGCCGGTGTTGGGGCCGGTGATCAGGACGCAGCGAGCGTCCGGCGTGAGGGCGAGCGAGATCGGAACGACTTCGCCGCTGAGCAAGGGGTGGCGAGCGGAGTGCAAGATCAGTTCAGCGGCGTCGGCTCCGACCCAGTTGAGGGCGTCGTTCTCCGAGGGCAGGGGGGCGTCGAGCGCTCCGCCGAACAGCGCTTTGGCGCGGGCGAGATCGATCTCGGCGAGACAGCGCACAGCGGCGCGGATCGCGCCTGCCTCCGCGCCGATCGCCTTACAGAGCTCGCGCAGGATGCGCTCGATCTCGCGCTGTTCTTCGCGCTGCGCCTCGCGCAGGCGATTGCCCAGTTCGACGACGGCGAGCGGTTCGACGAAGAGGGTTGCGCCGCTGGCGGAGACGTCGTGGACGACGCTGGGCAGCGCGCCCCGCGCTTCGGCCTTGACCGGGATCACGTAGCGGCCGTCGCGCTCGGTGACGAGCGCTTCCTGGGCGACGCCCTCGCCAACCGCGCGGCGGAGGATGCGTTCGAGTTGCTGTTCGAGGCGGCTCTGCATCGTGCGGACTTCGGCGCGCGCTTCCGCGAGTCTGGGGCTGGCCCGGTCGGGGACTTCTCCGCGCTCGTCAATGGTGTCTTCGATTTCGCGGATTAAGGGGGAGAAGTCGGCGATGCGCTGGGCGACCCGTCCGAGTTGGGGCAACTCGCGGGTGAGCGGGGCCAAGTGGTTGCGGGTGTGCCTGGCGGAGCGGAGGAGGACCTTGATTTCGAGGATGTCGATCGCGGGGAGGACGCTGCCGCGACTGGCGGCGAGAAGCGATCCGGCGACATCGGGGGCTTGGCCGATGTAGAAGTTGGGCTTGACCCTGGCCAAGGTTCGGGCTTCGGCTGTGGCGGAGAGCCGGCGGCGGACTTCGTCGGAGTCGGCGCTTGGAGTCAAGGCGAGCGCGAGTTCGCGTCCTGCGGGGGTAGCGCAGTGCTCGGCGAGGCGAGCGATCACCTTGGGGAACTCCAGCGCTGTTGCGCTCTTGGCGTCCACGCTCAATCCATCTCTACAGCGACACAGAGGTACCCCACGCCCCAAGGCGCTTCAGTGGACAGAATACGCGGGCGGCAGGTCAGCGCGTGCAATGCGCCCATCAGAATGAGCGTGGGCGAGACGATCGATTCGTCTACGGCTTCCCGCACTGCGGGATCCAGGCTGATCAGATCGGCGGGATCCCAGTTCTCGATGGCTCGCTCGATCCGCGCTTGCGTTTCCGGCGCGAGCGGATGGGAGCCATAGGGGGATGCTTCGGAGAGGGTGTGAACGGCGTCGCCCGAGGCGAGGATTGCGAGATTTCCATCTACGGTTGCCGCCGCCGCGCCGATTGCTTGGCCAAACTCGTAGTGCGCGGAACCGTCAAGGAAGCTCATGCTGACGACTGCGATTTGGGGTGGGATTACGTCTGCGAGCAAGGTGAGCGGTACGGCGCTGGCGTGATCGCTTGTCTCCCACGCGGCTACTGGTGTGAGCGGTATTCCCGCCTCTCGGGATGCTTCAGCGATGGCTGTGACGAGTTGGTGATCGAGGCTGATGGAGAATTCTAGGCCGGGCGTGCCGAAGGTTCCCAAGTTGCCGCGCATTGGCGCGGTCAGGAGGTGGAAGCGGCGCAGGGTCACGATTCCGTGCGATGAAATCAGGATGCAGCGGTCGACATTGAGTTGTCTGAGTCGCTGCGCGATTTGGACGTAGGCGTTGAGAGTGGCGGAGGCTGCCGCTTCGCGTCCTTGTCCGATTTCGGGCAGCAGGATTGGGGGGTGGGGGAGGATCGCGGCGAAGACGATCATGCGACCTCTCCGAGCGCTGCTCGGAGGGCGGCGATTACGAGTTGGTCTTGGCCGGGGAGGACGGTTCTGGGATCGAGGAGGATTTGGTCGTCGGTTACGCGGGCGATTACGGGGGGATTCGAGCGGCGCAGGGCTTCGGCGAATTTGGAGGGGTGTTCGCGGCGAATGCTCCAGACCCAGGTTGGCCTGGTTTCGCCGGGGAGTGAGCCGCCGCCGATGGCGGATTCCGATTGGGAGACTTGGCCCGCACCGAGGGTTGCCTGCCATGATTCCGCGCGTTTGCGGAGAGTTGCCGGCTCGGCGGCGATCATTTGCCAGATCGGGATTTGGGTTTCGGCTTCGCCGGCCAAGTAGTGTTCCAGGGTTGCGGCGAGTCCGGCGATCGTGGTCTTGTCCGGTCTCAAGGCTCGCATGAGGGGATGCCGGCGGAGCGGGGCGATTGCCGATTCGCGGCCGACGATGATTCCTGCCTGGGGGCCGCCGAGCAGCTTGTCGCCCGAGAACAGCACCAGGTCCGCGCCGGCCGCGACGGAGTCTTGGGGGCGCGGTTCGTAGGCGAGTCCGTAGTTTCGGGTGTCGAGCAGGCAGCCGCTGCCTACGTCGTCGATGAGCAGCGGGGGCGATGCGGTTTGGGTCTCGTGATCGTCTGCTACGGCGCGCAGTTCGGCGACGGTGGTCTCTTCGACAAAGCCGATGATGCGGAAGTTGGAGGAGTGGACGCGGAGGAGGGCAGCGGTCTCGTCGCTCAGGGCGTCGCGGTAGTCCTGGGCTCGAGTGCGGTTGGTCGTGCCGACTTCGACCAGGCGCGCCCCGCTCTGACGGATGACGTCGGGGATGCGGAAGCCGCCGCCGATCTCGACCGCCTGACCGCGGCTCACGATCAGATCGCGGCCGGCCGCGAACACCGACATCACGAAGTAGAGGGCGGCGGCGTTGTTGTTGACGGCGATGCCGGCTTCTGCGCCGGTCGCGGCCGTGAGCAGTGAATCGAGATGAGTCGCACGCGAGCCGCGCGTGCCTGTGGAGAGTTCGAATTCGAGATTGGAGTAAGCGGCCGCGGCCTGGGTCATCGCTTGGGTCGCGGCTTGCGAGAGCGGAGCGCGCCCGAGATTGGTGTGGATGACGACGCCGGTCGCATTCACGACTGAGCGGAGCGAGCGGCCGTAGCGGCGCTCCAGGGTTGCGGCCGTTTGTCTCGCAAGGGTCTCGGCGGTCGGGACGGGATTCCGTCCTGCCTGAATTTCGGCGCGGGCCTGCGCGAGTGCGTCACGCACGGCCGCTACGCAGAGGTCGTGGGGGAGCCGGGCGCGGAGCTCCGAGAGTGCGGGATCGGAGAGCAGCCGATCGACGCTGGGCAACTGCCGCAACGCGGCTGACAAATCCGACATTGTCGCCACTCCAAGCGCTGACTAGGCTCAGTGCAGTACGCGCAGATCACATCGTAGAGAAGGCCTGTCGCCGCACCATGCCTACCAACCTTCGCATTCCCGGTCCCACGCCGTGCCCGCCCGATGTGCTCGCGGCGGCGGCGGGGGAGATGATCAACCATCGCGGCCCCGAGTTCGCGGAGCTGCTCGAGCGGCTGACTTGCGGAATTCAGCCGTTTTTCGGGACTGAGCAAGAGATTCTGATTCTCTCCAGCAGCGGTACCGGAGCGATGGAAGCGGCGGTCGTGAACACGCTCTCGCCCGGGGACAAGGCGCTCTGCGTGACGGTCGGCTCGTTCGGGGATCGTTTCGCCAGCATTGCCGAGCAGTACGGGGCCGATGTGGAGCGGTCGCAGATCGAGTGGGGGGATGCGGCGACGCCTGAGTTGGTGGCGGAACTGATCGCTGAGGACGACTACGACGCGCTGCTGATTACACATAACGAGACGTCGACCGGGGTCACGAATCCGATCGCGGCGATCGCGGCGGCGGTGCGGGAGGTCGCGGATCCGCTGATCATCGTTGACGCGGTTTCGTCGCTCGGCTCGATCGACATGCAGATGGACGAGTGGGGTCTGGATGCGGTGGTGACGGCTTCGCAGAAGGGCTGGCTCTCGCCGCCCGGGATTGCGATGGCGGCGCTCTCGGAGCGCGGTTGGGCGGCGGCGGAAGCGTCGACGATGCCCAAGTTTTACTTCGATCTCACGACTCACCACGAGTACGCGACGCGCGGTCAACCGCCGTGGACGCCGGCGCTGCCAACGCTCTACGCGATGGATGCGGCGCTGCCGCTGCTTGCTGCGGAGGGGACTGAGGCGATCTATGCGCGTCATCACCGCTTTGCGAGTTGGACCCGCGCTGCGGTGAAGGCGATGGGGCTGGAATTGCTGGCGGACGAGCGGTACGCCTCCGACACGGTGACTGCTGTGCGGGTGCCCGAGGGCGTAGTTCAGTCGGCGCTGTCGAAGCGGCTGCGGGAGCAGTACGACGTGGTGATCGCGGGCGGTCAGGGCAAGCTGGCGAGCGACATTTTCCGGATTGGTCATCTGGGCTGGCTTGACGAGGGCGAGATGGCGGCGTGCTTTGCGGCGCTCCAATCCGCCCTGGTGGAAGAGGGTTTCACTCCTGCTGCGGGAGCGATGATTCCGGGGATCACCGGCAGCTAGCTCCGAAGAGCGCGGGGGAAGCGGGCCAGTGCGCATCCTCGTCACCGAGCCGCTGTCGCAGGAGGGGGTCGCTCTGCTCTCGGCAGAGGCGGATGTTGATCTGTGCTACGAGCTGGGTCCGGTCGCGTTGCGGGAGGCGATTGGGCCGTATCACGGATTGATCGTGCGGAGCGGGACTCGCGTTGATGCAGGGCTGATTCGGGCTGCGCCGAAGCTTCGGCTGATCGCGCGAGCTGGGGCGGGGGTGGACAACATTGATCTGGATGCGGCGAGCCAGCAGGGGATCACGGTGATCAACGCGGCCGGGGGGAACACGGTCTCGGCGGCGGAGCTGACGATTGGCCTGATGCTGTCGCTGGCGCGGCATTTGGCTGACGCGAATGCCGCGCTGCGCGGCGGTCGCTGGGCGCGGGCGGAGTTTGTGGGGGCGGAGTTGCGGGGCAAGACGGCCGGGATTATCGGGTTGGGACTAGTTGGCTCGGCGGTGGCGCGGCGGCTCCAGGCGATGGAGATGCGAGTGCTGGCGTTTGATCCGTTTCTGCCGGAGGAGCGAGCGCGGGCGGTCGGGGTCGAACTCAGATTGCTCGATGATCTGCTGGCGGAGTCGGATGTGGTCACGCTGCATAGCTCCGCTGCGCCGGATGCGCCGCCGCTGCTTGGGGCTCGGGAATTTGGGCGGATGAAGCAGGGGGCGCTGCTGGTCAACACGGCCAGGGGGCGTCTGATCGACGAAGCCGCTTTGGGCGCTGCGCTGGATCAGGGGCCGCTCGGCGGGGCTGCGCTTGATGTCTTCGCTGAGGAACCTGCGGTCGAGAATCCGCTGGTTCGGCATCCGCGGGTGCTGGCGACGCCGCATCTGGGCGCGTCTACGCAGGAAGCTCAGGAGCGGGTCGCGGTTGAGATTGCGCGGGAGAGCCTGCGTGTGCTGCGGGGGGAACCGACGGCGGCGGCTGTGAACGCGCCGTTTATTGATCCTGAGTCGCTGGAAGTGGTGGGGCCGTATCTCGCAGTTGCGGAGATGTGCGGGCGGCTGGCGACCCAGCTCGCTTCGGGTCAGTGGGGCGATATTGCGATTGACTATCGGGGCGAGATCGCGAATCACGATGTGACGCCGCTCAAGGCCTCGGTGATTGCGGGGCTGCTTGCGCCGATCTCCGATGAACATGTGAACCTGGTCAATGTGAACAACGTGATCAGTCATCGCGGTTGGAGGATCACGGAGCGGAAGTCGCCTGACGCGGAGCCGTATACGTCGGCGATCACGGTGGAACTGCACACCGCCGATGGTGAAACCTCGCTGATGGGCACGCTGGAGCACGGACGCGCGGCGACGGTTGAGATCAACGGGTTTCACGTACACATCGCCGGTCCGCAACGGCGGAGGCTTGAGCATCTGCATTTGCTGGTGCTGCGGAACGAGGATCGGCCGGGACGGATTGGGGAGGTGGGGCTGGCGCTGGGTCGGCTGGACGTGAACATTGCGGCGATGGATGTGGGTTTCAACCCGGACGATCCGAGTGGACAGGCGTTGATGGCGCTGACGATCTCGCGTGCGCTGACGCCTGCCGAGGAGCGGGCGATCGTGGAGATTGACGGGATTGAGGCGTTGGCTCAGGCGCAGATGTAGGGGTGGCTCAGCCGAGCGGGTGGAGGACGAGGCCGGTGGGGAGCTTGGGGACGAAGTAGGTCGATTTTTGGGGCATGAAGCCGCCGGCGTCGGCGGTGCTGATCACGTCTTGCAAGGTTGGGGCCGGGAGTGCGAAGACGGCGGAGGCTGCGCTTTCTTTGAGGGCGTCCAGGCCCTCGGAGAGATGGTGGGTGTAGGTGACGGCTTGGCCTCCCGCGAGCGCTTCGGCGTCGATCCTCCAGACAGGTTCCAAGATTGCGTATTGCAGGAGGGCAGGGGCAAGTTCGCGCCAGGATTCAGGCACGGTATTCGGCATTTCCGCGTAGGCGCGTTCTGTTGGTGTGAGCACATATGCGGTGTCGGCGAGGATCATGCCGATTGTGGCGCTGCCGTCGGGCAGTTCGGTTTGGATGACGGCTTCGGCGACCGCTTGGACGGTGAACGATTCGGCGATTCGGTCGAGCAGATCGGGTGGGGCGGGGGTGTGGACGACGCGGTGGGTTGCGCCGACCGCCAGCGCCGGATCGCCCGCGCAGACGATTCCCATGAGGACACTTCGTGAGCCTGGGCGTTCGTCCTGGGAGGCGAGGGCGGACTCGTAGCGGTGGTGACCGTCGGCCATGTAGACGCGCTGGGAGGCGAAGGCTGTTTCAATGGCGGCGACGGCGGAGGGTTCGTCCAGCACTCGCAAGGTGTGGGCGTCTCCCATTGGATCGACTCCCTCGCAGACAGGCTGCGATTGCGCCGCGGTGTCGATCAGGGCTGCAAGCGCGCCCTCTGTGTCGGGGACGAAGGCCATCAGCGGCGAGACATCCGCGCCGACGATTGAGCGCAGCGCGGTGCGGGTCGCTTTTGGGCCGGGCATCGTGCGTTCGTGCGCCATGACGCCCCCGATGCCCCAGTCGGACAGTTCTACCGCACCGAAGAGGGCGCGCCGGGTCTGCTCCTTGCCGCCGGCGGTGAATCGATGCTCGTGCAGGTAGAACGCGGGCTGTGCGTCGCGGACGATCGCGCCTGCGTTTTGCCAGTCCCTGAGCCGCTGTGCGGCAGTCGCGATCTCGTCTTCTCCGGTCGCCATCTCGATGTGCGCGATTTGGTAGGGGCTCGCTGATCTCAGAGCTGCCGTCTGGGCTGCGTCGACGATGTCGTAGGGCGGCCCCAAGACTGCTCCCCAGTCTCCGACGACCGTCGGGTCGTAGCGCAGACCGCGAAACGGGATTACGCGGACCATTGAGCACCGCCTTTCGAGCGCGTCGGATGTGTAGAGCGTATCAACGCCCCGATTGATCGCCCGCGCGTTCAGTGCGACGCTGCATTCATGCCACTTAAGCCGGGACAAGAGCACACGCGCTATTGCGTCTTCTGCGGCATTGCCGAGGGGCGGGAGTCTGCGCTCTTTTTTCGGGACGGTCATCGAGGGTTTATCGATTCGCGGCGGGGTGATCCGAGTTCGCCCTGGTCGGATGAGCGGCCCGAGGTCTTCGTCTTCGAGAATCAGTTCCTCTTTTTCGATCTGACGTCGCTGGTGATCCCGCTTGAGCATCCGCCCACGAACGGGCGGCGCTTCTACTCGCAACAGTCGGAGCTGTGGCGGGATTTAGGCGAGGTGGGACGCACCGCTCGAGATCACGCGCTTCAGGTGATCGAGTGGATGCAAGATCGCAATCCGCAGCGGGCGGCTTCCGGTTTTCGCGTGTTTTGCAACTTCGGCTCGATGGGCGAGCAGTCGCAGCCGCATGCGCACTTGCAGGTTCACGCGGCGCCTGAGCTTGACGTCTCGAGGTTTGCACCGACCGGAGAGCCGTGGCTAGAGGCTGTGAGGGCGAACGGCCGGGAAGTCGTTCACGAGACCGAATCGACGGTCTTCTACAACGCGCTGCCGGTGCTGGCGGCGGGCAGGTCGAATCTGTGGCAGGTGACGGTTTCGGTGGGGTTCTCCAGTCCCAATCGGGCGCTGCCGCCACTGGCTGTATTGGCGGTTCCGCGCAGCGGAGTGTCGCAGCGGGCGCTGTGGGAGGATGTGGGCCAGGTCGGGGCTGATGTGGTTGACTTTGCCGAGGAGCGATCGCCCGGCGGGTTCCGTCTGCTGAGCAATTTCCCCGGGCAGCAGGCTGACGAGGAATCCGGTCCTGCGCACATCCTGGTCGTGGGCGGCGACTACCTCGGTCTCTACGCGGACTATTTCTGAGCGGCCTCGATTGCCTGCTCTTGCGCGGCGAAGATGCCGGGCAAAGCGGACTCGGCGGCGCGCACCATTTCGTTCAACTGATCGCGGCTGAAGACAGCGCCTTCGGCTGTGCCCTGGACCTCGATCAGGCTGCCGGTGTCCAGAGCGACGACGTTGAAGTCGACTTCGGCGGCGGAATCCTCCTCGTAGCAGAGATCAACCAGGACCTCGCCGGCGACGATCCCGACTGAGATTGCGGCGACCGCTCCGTTCAGAGGCGGGTTTGCCATGCCGACGCGGGCTAGGGCCAGGCGCAGAGCGACCCAACTGCCTGTGATGGCGGCTGTACGGGTGCCGCCGTCGGCTTGGAGCACATCGCAATCGATGGTGAAGGTGCGTTCGCCGAGCCGATCGAGGTCGAGCGCGGCGCGCAGGCTGCGCCCGATCAGGCGCTGAATCTCGTGCGTGCGTCCGGAGGAAAGGGCGCGCTCGCGGTTCGTGCGTGTGTTGGTGCTGGCCGGGAGCATGTTGTACTCGGCTGTGACCCAGCCGGAACCGGTACCGCGCAGGAAGCGGGGCACGCTGTCCTCGAACGAGACGGCGCAGAGCACGCGGGTGTTACCCGCGCTGACGATGCAGGAGCCTGCGGCGTGCATCTGCACGTTGGTCTCGAAGGAGAGCGGACGGATTTCGCTGGTTCGGCGGCCATCGACGCGCATTGTGGCTCCTTCGGCACTGCCGCCAGCCTACGCCTACTCGGTATCCTGCTCGAAGCGAACGCGCCATTTACGCCACGTGGAGGATTGTCATGGCTATTCAGAACTACTCCGACTATGACGCGACCGACCTCGCCGAAATGGTTCGCAGCGGGCAGGTTTCAGCGGCCGAGCTGCTCGAAGAAGCGATCGAGCGCACGGAACGGGTCAACCCGCAGATCAACGCAGTGGTCTATCCCTACTACGACGAGGCGCGAGAACGCGCCTACGCCGGTCTGCCCGAGGGACCGTTCACGGGCGTGCCTTTTCTGCTCAAGGACCTCTACCTGCTCTATGCGGGTCAGCCAATGAGCAACGGCTCGCGGATCTTCGTCGACTACGTGCCCGATCACGACCATGAGCTGACGGCGCGATACAAGGCGGCGGGATTGTCCATCTTTGGACGCTCCACCTCGCCTGAGTTCGGGATCACCGCGACGACCGAGTCGATCGTTCACGGCAAGACTCGCAACCCGTGGAATCTCGAGCACACGGCGGGCGGATCGTCCGGGGGCGCGGCCGCGGCGGTGGCGGCGGGAATCTTGCCGATTGCGAACGCCTCCGATGGGGGCGGCAGCATTCGCATTCCCGCCTCCTGCTGCGGCCTGTTTGGGCTCAAGCCGACCCGGGCGCGTACTCCCTCGGGTCCCGATGTGGGCGAAGGTTGGGCGGGGCAGTCGACGATTCACGCGGTCTCTCGCAGCGTGCGCGACTCTGCGGCGTTGCTCGATGCGACTGCCGGTCCCGATCTTGGCGCTCCGTACTATGCGCCGCCGCCCGAGCGCCCGTGGGCTGAGGAGGTTGGACGTGATCTTGGTCAAATGCGGATTGGCGTGATCACGAACGCCTTTAACGGCGTTGAGACGCATCCTGACTGCATCGCGGCAGTTGATCACGCCGCCGACCTCTGCCGCCAGCTTGGGCTTGAGGTTGAAGAGGCGGAGTTGGAGATTCCCGAAGAACTGCGGATTGCCCTCTGGAATGTCGTTCGCCCCAGCACGCTTGTCGCCGTCCAAGATCGCGCTGCCCAACTTGGCCGCGAACCTAATCCCGAAGACGTCGAGCCGATCACGTGGCAGATGATCAACTCCGAACAGCCCAGCGCCGCCGATTACATCCGCGCTACTCGCGCCGTCCACGCGATCGGGCGGATCGTGGCCGGTTTCTTTACCGGCTATGACCTGATGCTGACGCCGACGATGGCGATGCCGCCGTTCCCGCTTGGTCACCTCAACCTCGACCGCGACGACATGCGCGCCCAAGGCGAGGACGTCGCCTACACCGTCGCCTACACCTCTACCTTCAACTCAGCCGGCAACCCCGCCGCCTCGATCCCGCTCTACTGGAACGAGGACGGCCTGCCGATCGGTACCCACTTCATCGCGCCCTATGCCGACGAAGCGTCGCTGATTCGGATCGGTTCGGCGCTGGAGCAGTTGCAGCCCTGGGCGAACCGGAAACCTCCCGTACACTCAGACGGATAGTCCTAGCCGCCCAAATCCGCGCCCCTGAGCGCGAATGCACGAGGAGCACGCATGAGAACCGCAAACGCGATCGCCGAGATGTTGAAGCGTGAGGGGGTCGACTTTGTAGTCGGCTACCCCGTCAATCCGATCTTCGAAGCCGCCGCCGAAGCCGACATCCGCACGATTGTCGTGCGGCAGGAGCGCACGGCGATCCATATGGCCGACGCCTTCGGCCGGATGACGTCGGGCGATCAGGTCGGCGTCTACTTGACCCAGAACGGCCCCGGTTCCGAGAACTCATTCGGCGGTCTCGCCCAGGCCTACAGCGAGTCCGCTCCAATGGTCGCCATTCCCGGTGGCTACGCCCGCGCGCAGACAAACGTCGCGCCCAACTTCAGCGGCCTGGTCAACTTCCAGCACGTGAGCAAGTGGACCGAGCAGCTCACCGACCCCAACGATCTCTCCAACGCCGTGCGCCGCGCCTTCACCCACGCCCGCAACGGTCGTCCGCGACCGGTAGTGCTTGAGATTCCCGGCGACATTTGGGGCGCTGAGCACGAGGAGCCGATCGACTACCGGCCCACGCCATCACACCGCACCGGCCCCGACCCGGCTGACGCCCGCAAAGCCGCCCAGACGCTGGTCAACGCCGAGCGCCCAGTGATCTACGCAGGGCAGGGCGTGCATTACGCCAAGGCTTGGGATCAGCTCAAGGAACTGGCCGAGCTGCTCGAAGCGCCGGTCACGACCTCGCTCCAGGGCAAGAGCGCGTTCCCGGAAACGCATCCGCTCTCGCTGGGCTCGGGTGGTCGCGCCTTCCCGCGCGCAGTGCATCAATTCGTCCAGAATGCCGACGTGATCTTCGGGATCGGCTGCTCCTTCGCCAAGACCGGCTTCGGTCTGGCGATGCCGAAGGGTCCGTACTACATCCACTCGACGCTCGACCCTGAGGACTTCAACAACGAGGTGGAGATCTCGGAGGGCATCGTCGGCGATGCAGGGCTCGTGCTTGACGCGATCATCGGCGAGGTGCGGGAGCTGATCTCGGGACCGCGCGGACGCGCCGACGCCATCGCCGCCGAGATCGCCCGGATCAACGGTGAGTGGCGCGCGGACTGGTCGCACAAGAGCGACCACAATGAAGCTCCGATCAACCCGTACCGGGCGCTGAAGGATCTGCACGCGACGCTGGACGAGACGGTCGGGATCGACAACGTGGTCGCTACCCACGACGCCGGCTCGCCGCGCGACCAGATGTCGCCGTTCTGGAACTCGACCACGCCGCTGAGCTACATCGGCTGGGGCAAGACCACCCAACTCGGCACCGGCCTCGGTTACGCGATGGGCGCAAAAGTCGCCGCCCCCGAGAAGACCTGTCTCAACGTCTGGGGCGACGCCGCGATCGGCATGACCGGGATGGACTTCGAGACGGCGGTGCGCGAAAACATCCCGATCCTCAGTGTGCTGCTCAACAACTTCTCGATGGCGATCGAGCTTCCAATCATGAAGACGGCGACGGAGAAGTATCGGGCGACCGATATCTCCGGTCACTACGCCGATATGGCCAAGGCCTTCGGCGGCTACGGAGAGCGAGTGGAGTCGCCTGGTGATCTGAAGGAGGCGTTCAAGCGCGGGATCGCGGCGACGGAGGAAGGTCAGCCGGCGCTGATCGAGGTGATCACGTCGAAGGAGATCGACTACTCCAATCGGCACTAGGGGGCACCCGATGGCCACGGCAGCGCGGATACCGAACGTCTGGGTCGTCCGGGCCGACGGCGGTAGATTCACCGACCTCTGGGTAGAGGGCGGTTACATTGCCATCGGTTGGAACGAAATCGGCGATTTGGAGGATCTCGGCGGGCCAGATGCGATCCAAGACGCGCTGAGCAATCAGTGGTCGTGGAGTACCCAGATGGAGCTTGGGCAGGCCGCAGGTCAGATCCGCAGGTTCGGATTTGAGATGCGCGAGGGAGATTGGGTGATTACCCCGGCGGCTGACTCGCGCTGGCTCTTCTATGGCCAGATCGGTTCCGCAGGTGCCTACCGCTTCTTCAGTGGCTCCGACGGATGCGAATTCCGACACCGACGCACCGTCGAGTGGAGGGAGCAGCCATTGGATCGGTGGGCGCTGCCGATCGCGCTTCAGAACAATCTTCGCGGACGCATAACCGTCTTCTCCGTGAACAGTCGTCGCGACTTTCTCGCGATAGTCGCGATGTCCGAAGGGCGATCGCCGGAACTCGTAGTTCAGCAAGTGGATGCCACGAAGGCCGTCATTGAGCGAATCCTGACGCTTGACCCAACCGAGTTCGAGTTCTTCGTGAAAGACTTGATGACCGCGGTGGGATACGAGGACGTTGAGCGAACTGGAGGCTCCGGCGATGAAGGGGTTGATGTCGTTGGCGTGCTATCTGGTGCGAGTTTCGCTCGCGTTCGGGTGTTCGTTCAGGCAAAACGATACGAGGTCGGGCGGAACGTCAACCCTAAGACGGTGCAAGAACTACGTGGTGGAATCCCGGACGGCGGGCGCGGAGCGATCATCACCACCTCTGACTTTGCAAAGCGTACAAAGAAACGGGCGACGGCAGAGGGATTCCAGCCGATCGAGCTGATCAACGGCAATCAGCTCGTAGAACTACTCGTGGAGCACTGGTCGGAAATGTCGGACGAAATCCGCGACCGGCTAGGTCTCAAACCTGGCCTCGTACCTGCATGACGGCACTCCCTCGTTCAGAGTCCTTCTGGGTCCTTCCCGACCAGTTCTTCGCCGGCAACTACCCGAGCGATAAGACTGAGCAGTCCAACTACATCTGCAATTGGCGCGAAACCGCCCGCTGACGCCCCATCCAACTCCTAGCGCGATATAATTAGATGTCCCGTTCTAGAAAAGATCAACCGAAAGGTGCCGCTCATGCCTACTACCTCCTTCTCCTGGTCCTGGTGTGGGTGTTCTGCCCGCGTGCGGCTGTTTTTCTGCCTGTCTCCGTTTTTTTTCTTGGCAGCCCTCAAACCCATGCTGAACATCCCTGAACGGCCTGAACGCCAAAACCCTGCAAATTCCAAGGCGAAGCGGATCGAACGCCGCCCAAAAAATTTATCGCTGAACACCCTGAACACGCCGGGGAGGAGCGCCGCCGATGCCCGCTGACTGGTTCGAGCGACTCTTCGGCTTCCAGGAGACCTCGGACGCCGTCTACGCCCATCTCACGGTCGTCGGCGACAGCCTGCGCTCTCGCGCCAACGGACGCTCCTTCGCCATTGGCCGACTCGAAACCCCAACTCTCGCCGAACTGCGTGAGCGGGTTGACACTCGGCGCGGAACCCCAATCCGCGTTCGCAACGCCGTCGGCGAAGCCGGCGCGCTCCACCGCGACCCCGCCAACGCCCACGCACTGATCCAGGCCGCCTCCCAATTCAACCTGCTCGAAATGATTAGTCCGGACGTCACTCCCGAAGCAGGGATCAGCGGCTACGCCCACGACCGCACTCAGGGGCCTGCCTGTGCGGTCGCTGCCGGGGCGGGAACGGTGTATCGCAACTACTTCGTGCCGCTCGGCGATCAAGTTGGACAGACCGCCGACCAGCAGATCGACTGTCTGCGTGACGTCCAGGACTGGCTCTCTGGCAGCGGAGAGCCGCTGTTCGAGCTGCGCAACGGATACGCCATGCCTGCCCCTGGCGGTTTGGAAGCGCTTGGCGCGAAGCTCGCGGCGATGAATTTGAGCGACGAGGACGAACTCCGCTCGCGGCTCCGCATTGGTCTTCACTGGGACGTTGAAGTCACACATCCCAACGCGGGACATCTCGTCTCGCAGGCCTATTGCTCAGCGTTGCCGCTCGCGTATTGGCCTGAGTCAAGTGGGCAGGCCAATCGCTTTGCGGCGCTCATCCTCGAAGCGCTGTACGAGGCGACGCTGTTGGCTGCGATTGAGAACGCCGATCGCTACCCGGGCGCGCCCGTCTACCTCACCAGCGTTGGCGGCGGCGTCTTCGGCAATGACGAACGCTGGATCGTCAGTGCAATGAATCGAGCCTTCGAGCTCTGCGCCGAGAGCGGACTCGACGTACGAATCGTCAACTTCCGCCGGATCGCCGACTCATACCAGGCCTTGGAGCGTGGATGAGTTATTCGAAGATGCCGTCGGCTTCGAGCTTGGCCACCTCGTCGGCGCTCATGCCCAGCCAGTCCGCCGCGACCGACGCATTCGACTCGCCGAACATCTCGCTGCGCCGGTACTCGCTCACCGGCGTCGCTGAAAATTGCAGCGGTAAACGGTCGCCATGTACCTCTCCCAGGGCTGGATGCGTCTCCTCGAACGTGAAGTACATCTCGGCGTGTCGAAGCTGCGGATCGCGGGTGGTCAGGTCTTCGCCGGTCTGCACGACTCCGGCCGGGACTCCGGCCGCTTGCAAGATTTCCATAATCTCATATCGGTTACGAACCGAGGTCCATTCGGCGATGCGTTCATCCAATTCGGATCGCCGCCCCCAGCGACCTTCCGTGGTCGCCAAGCTCGCGTCCGCCGCCCAGTCCGAAGCGTCTAGAACACGACATAATGAACGCCACTGATCATCCGACACGACCGCGATCGCAACCCAGGCGTCTTCTCCGCTGCACGGGTAGACCGCATGAGGCGCCCAGCGCTCCCAGGCCGGATCGTTCCCGACCGGTTCCGCTGCGATCCCATTAGCGAACCAGTCCAACAGGGCCACGCCTGAGAACGTCACCCCGACCTCGAACTGCGACATGTCTACTCGTTGGCCGCGGCCGGTTGCCCGCCGAGCTTCGAGCGCCGCCAGCACCGCGACCGCTCCGTGCAGTCCAGCCATGTGGTCGTTGTAGGAGAAGCCAATCCCGATGTCATTCCGCCCCGGAACGCCGGTCAGATAGGTCAGCCCCGCCAGCGCGTGAACGGTCGGCGCGTAGGTCACATACGACGCCCACGGCCCGGTCACACCCATGCCGCTCATGCCGACGTAGATCACGCCGGGATGTTCCGCCGCAACCGATTCGTAGCCCAGCCCCCAGCGGTCGAGCACGCCGACTGAGAAGTTGTCGATCACCACATCGGCCTTGAGCGCGAGGTCGCGTGCGATCGCACGCGCTTCGTCGCGGCTGAGATCCAATTGCAGCACCCGCTTGTTGCGATTCCACATCACGTGGTACGGATGCTCCGGCCCGCCCGCGAGCCCCGCCCGCGTCGACGTCATGATCTTGACCACATCCGCGCCCATGTCGCCGAGCACGCGCGTGCAGAACGGGCCCGCCAGTACGTGCGTGAAATCGAGAATGCGCACGCCCTCAAGCGGCCCTGCCATCAGTCGCCCCAACCCACTGCGTTGATCACTTCGTCCGCCGAGACCGAGCGCGTGTCTCCGCCGTCCGCGAGCGACCACGGAGTCGCCGAGAAGTGATAGGGCGCGCCCGGTCCCGTTACAGACGCGCCGTCGGCTTGGTAGTCCGTCCACCAATCGCGCGCCTCCAGTTGCGGATTGGCGGCGACTTCCGGCGTCGTCATCACCCAGCCGTAGGGGTGATGCCGCCCCTGCGCCTCGTGGAAGAACGGCTCCACCTCCTTCGTTCCGACCCATTCGCGCAGCGTGTTCATGGTCAGTTCGACCATCTCAGCCAGATTGGCCGGGTCGAGGAAGCGTTCATCCAGCAGCTCCAGTCCGGTGTCCTCCTCAATCAGCCAGACGACTTGCTTCTGAAAGTCGGGCGTCGGCGTGATCATGATCGAGCCGCCGAGCGCCTGCATCACCACATAGGCGCCCGACCAGTGCAGCGATCCCTGGCGCGGCAAGACCGGACCGTCGGCAAAGGGCAGTAACTCGTGATACCAAGCCCACATCAACACGTGCTCGAGGATGCTCGACAACGCCTCATGCACCGATAGCCGAACGACCTGACCTGCTCCGGCCACTCTCGCATGTCGCAGCGCCGACAGCGCCCCCACGGCTGCGTAGGTTCCGGCGACGAAGGCGTACTGGTCTCCGTAGAGCTTGAGCGGCGGCGTGTCCGCGTCGCCGCTCGTTGCCGCGACGCCACCGAGCGCCTCGGCCACTAACCCGGGCGCGAGATAGTCGGCCCACGGCCCGTCCGGGCCGAACGAACTGACATCCACCACTACAAGTGGCGGATTCGCCGCGATTAGCTGCTCGCCGCTCAATCCCGCGGCGGCGAGCCGCCCGCAATCGAGCACGATGTCGGCTTCGGAGGCGAGTGCGCGAATTGCGGCGGGCTCGTCTGCGACTGCGACGAAACGGCGAGAGCTGGCGAAGAAGGCGTGCCAGAGCGATGCGCCGCTCTCAGCGTGGAAGGGCGCGCGCTCGCGCAGCGGATCGCCGCCGGGCGGTTCCAGGCGCACCACCTCCGCGCCTAGATCGCCCAGCAACTTACCCGCGTAGATGGCGCGGTCGTCGGTGAGATCGAGCACCCGCACCTGCGCCAGCGCGCCCGTATTCGCGATTGCCATGCGCGAGAGTCTAACGTCAGCCGCTCCGGTCGCTGATACTCTCAGAGCACGCCGAGCAGCCGCAACGATGGAGCCCGAGATGGACTTCCGCTTCTCCGACGCCGACCTCGCCTTTCGTGAGGAAGTGATCGATTTCCTCGCCGACGAACTGCCACCCGGTTGGGCTGACCTCTCCGAGGGGCCGGCTGAGGACGGCGCGGCGAATGAGGCGCGCTGGCAGTTCACGCGACAGTTCCATCACCGGCTTGCCGACCGCGGCTGGCTCACGCTCGGCTGGCCGGTCGAGCATGGCGGCGCAGGCGCAGGTCCCGTTCGTCAAGCGATGTTCAATGAAACGATGGCGCACCACCGTGCGCCCACCTACAACCAGGGCGTCGACCGCGTCGGGCCGACCCTGATCATGTACGGCTCCGATCAGCAGAAGGAGTATTTCCTCCCGCGCATCCGCAGCGCCGACATCCAGTGGTGCCAGGGCTTCTCCGAGCCGGGCAGCGGCTCCGACCTCGCCTCGCTCCAGACCCGCGCTCAGCGCGACGGCGACGACTACATCATCAACGGTCAGAAGATCTGGACCTCCGGCGCGCAGCACGCCGACTGGATCTTCATGCTCGCCCGCACGGAGCCGGACGCGCCCAAACATCGCGGGATCTCGTTTTTCCTGATCGACATGCAGACGCCCGGGATCACCGTGCGACCGCTGGTCAATATGGCCAACCGCCACCACTTCAACGAGGTCTTCTTCGAGGATGTGCGCGTGCCCAGCGCGAACATGGTCGGCGAGGTCAATCGCGGCTGGTATGTGGCGACGACCACGCTCGACTTCGAGCGCTCCGGGATTAGCCGCGTCGTTTCGGGGGTGCGCTTGCTGAACGAGCTGACCGAGCTGGCCTCAATCCCCGGCCCCGACGGTCGGCGTCCCGACGAGGATGTGCGCGTGCGCAACAAGCTCGCCGATTTGCAGATCGAGTTCACGGTCGGTCGCTGGCTCGCCTATCGCGTCGCCTGGATGCAGTCGCAGGGGCTGGTCCCGAACCACGAGGCGTCGATGTCGAAGCTCTACGGCACGATGATCAACCAGCGCCTGGCCGGAATGATCAACATGTTCGGACTCAGAGGCAACATCGCCGGAGAGCACGAGCACGCTCCCCTCCACGGCCGAATGCCCGACGAATACCTGAACGCGGTACCGCTGACGATTGCGGCGGGTACGAGCGAGATTCAGCGGAACATTATTGCGACGAGGGGTCTGGGGTTGCCGCGGTGACTCATCGGACGAACGACGTTGAGAGGCTCCAGCGCCGTGGGTGAACCGAACTGGGTAAATCAGACAATCTGGACTGGCGACAATCTCGATGTCATGCGCGGCATGAACTCTGAGTCGGTCGACCTCATCTATCTGGATCCGCCCTACAACTCAGACCAGGACTACGAAGCGCCCATTGGGAGCCCAGCGGAAGGTGCTCAATTCAAGGATGTGTGGACACTCGAAGACGTCGATCTCGCTTGGCACGGTGAAATCGCTGATGTCGAACCGGGTCTCTATCGAGTAATCGAGGCGGCGGGGGCCGCCAATGGCGACAGCATGAAGGCGTACTTGGTGATGATGTCGGTCAGACTCCTCGAAATGAGGCGCTTGCTCAAGCCGACGGGGAGCATCTATCTGCACTGCGACGATTACGCAGACGCATATCTGAAACTCACACTGGACTCCATTTTCGGAAGTGATGCGTTCTGCAATGCGCTCACTTGGCAGCGCCATTCGAGTAAGGCTCTGAGTATTCGGAAGTACGCGAGAAATTCCGACCGCATCCTGTATTACCGCATGAGCAAGGAATCTACATGGAATCAGCAGTATGTCGAATTCTCCGAGAAGTACCTGGCGACGTTTCGGTACGAGGATGACCTTGGGAAGTACAACACGCAGCCGCTGACGGGCGGTCGACCGGGCGGACCAGAGGCCTACGGAGAGTTCAGAGGAATCTTGCCATCGGCAGGGCGTGCTTGGGCGCCTCCACGGCGTGAGAAATTTCCACCTGATGCACAAGCCCTCCTTCCGAACAACTACGAGCAGCTCGGCCCGATCGCAAAATGCGAGGCGCTGGATTCCGCCAGTCTGATTCACTGGTCACAGACAGGAAACCCTCGCTACAAGAGCTACCTCTCGATGCGCGAGGGGGTGCATGTTGGCGACATCATCATCGACATTTTTCGTGTAACTGGTGCGGAGGACACCGGCTACCCCACACAGAAGCCCGTGGACCTCGTCAAGAGACTTATTGCCGCGTCCTCGAATCCCGGCGATGTGGTGCTCGACCCGTTCTGTGGCTGCGCTACCGCATGCGTCGCGGCTGAGGATCTTGAACGACAATGGGTAGGGATCGACATTGCCCCCAAAGCGGCGGACCTCGTAGTCACGCGGCTCAAGGATGAACTCGGGCTGTTCTTCACCGGTTCGCATCGCACTGACATCCCGAAGCGAACGGACCTCGGCCCTATTCCACCCCCGGCGTCGGTTATCAATCGACGAAGACTCTTCGGACAACAGGAAGGGAAATGTATGGGGTGTCTGACGTCCTTCCCGTTCCGCAACATGACAGTTGACCACATCGTTCCGCGCTCGCGCGGCGGCACTGACCATATCGAGAATCTCCAACTCCTCTGTGGTGCCTGCAACTCGACAAAGGGTACGGGGACGCAGGAGGAGTTGGTGGCCAAACTGCGCAGCCAAGGAATTCGGTAGTGGGGCGAACCGAGCCACTAGCGCTTCAAGAGCCTGCTCTTCCTCAATCACTCGCGTCCCAGTCTTTACCTGACATAATCTGACAAATGGTTTATATGTCTGATCAATTGTCTCATCCAAAGCGCTCCAGCCCCGATACGCTGGCCTCTAGAAGATCGAGGTGACCGATCGGACTTGGTTAGGAGAAGGCACCATGGCAAAGCAGACGCGCCGACGGCGTGAACCACAAGACCCGGACAGGGATGGCCAGACGGAAGAGCGTCTGGTCGGTCGTGACGATCGCGGCCGTTACGACGAACGGCCGCGCCCCAAAGCGCCGAAGAAGAAGAGCTGACTGATAACCAGCGGATCTTTGGCTCAGTCTCACGTCCATGTGTTACCCAATGCACGCCCGGACGCCGCTGGGATTCGGTGCGCAGTAGGTCACAGAATCTCATGCCCGAGCGCTCCGACCGCTGAATCTGCGCTTTGGGCGATCTGGGTGTGTGCCCGTTGCGTTGAGCGCCGGCCGGCGATCGGTGGCAGCGAATGCCTGTGAGACAGCGAAGTTCATGCGACATCGTTGTGCTACGAGAGGCCTGGGTCTCCCCCGCTAGAGTGAGTCCATGCCGCCGAACTGGGCCAATCAGACGCTCTGGACGGGTGACAACATCGACATCATGCGGGGCATGAACTCCGCTTCTGTCGACCTGATCTACCTCGATCCGCCGTTCAACTCCAACCGCGACTACGCTGCGCCGATCGGCTCGGAGGCCGCGCCCGCTGCCTTCAAGGACACCTGGACGCTGAACGATTTCGATGTCGCCTGGCACGGCGAAGTGGCGGAGCGCGAGCCGGCGCTGGCGGCGGTGATTGAGTCGGCGGGGCTCTCGCACGGGAGGCCGATGAAGGCCTACCTGATCATGATGTCGGTGCGGCTGTTGGAGCTGAAGCGCATCCTGAAGCCGGACGGCACCATCTATCTGCATTGCGACTTGACCGCCGGTCACTACCTGAAGACGGTGATGGACTCGATTTTCGGCCAGGCGCAGTTCCGCAACGACATCATCTGGCGTCGGCAACGAGCGAAAGGCCTGGCCACGCGGAACATGGCCAACAACCACGATTTGCTCCTGCGCTATGCGCTCTCCGACGCCGCGACGTACCACGCTCAGTACCAGCCGCACGACGCCGAATACGCGGAGCGAGCCTATCGACACATCGAGCCAGAAACGGGGCGGCGCTATCAGCTTACGGATCTCACGAACCCCAATCGGAACCGCCCGAATCTGACCTACGAGTTTTTGGGCGTTCATCGAGTCTGGCGCTGGACGCGCGAGCGGATGGAGCAGGCGCTCGCCCAAGGTCGCGTCGTTCAGACAGCACCTGGGCGCGTCCCTCGCTACAAGCGCTACCTGGACGAACAGCCCGGACGCGCAGTTGATTCAGTCTGGGATGACATTGGCCCGATCCAGGGACGGGCCAGAGAGCGCACTGGCTATCCGACGCAGAAGCCTCTTGCCTTGCTGGAGCGGATCGTCTCGCTCTCGTCCCACCCAGGCGATCTCGTCTTCGATCCGTTCTGCGGTTGCGCGACTGCGTGCGTGGCGGCGGAGAAGTTGGAGCGTCAGTGGGTCGGGATCGACATTTCACCAAAGGCGGCCGAGCTCGTCCGCACTCGTATGCAGCGCGAGCTGGGCCTGTTCTACACCGGAGCGCACCGCACCGATGTCCCCCAGCGGACTGACCTGGGCGATTTGCCGCCGTACAGTTCGCCGTCGAACAGGCAGTTGCTCTACGGCGCGCAAGAGGGTCGCTGCAACGGTTGTCTGACCTGGTTCCCGTTCCGCAACATGACGATCGATCATGTCGTGGCGCGTTCTCGCGGGGGCACTGATCACATTGAGAATCTGCAACTGCTCTGCGGGGCGTGCAATTCGACGAAGGGCACGGGTACGCAAGAGGACCTGATCGCACGGCTGCGTGATCAGGGGATTCGCACCTAATCGCTGCGCGCGTAGGCGTTGCCCAGCGCACCCCAGGAGGCGACCAGGAACGGGACGCAGTAGGTCAGTGGGATCTTCCAGGCCAGTTCCCACGTGCCATCGCCGGCGACGATCACGGTTCCCTGATTGATCGCCACGAGGATCGTCCCGACGACTGCGCTGGTCAGGATCGAGCGGCGGAGCATTCGCCGGTTGCGGAGGGCGCAGCGCCAACACTCCAGACGGTTCTTCATGCGGAAGTGGCGTCCGGACGGCGGAATTGAGAGATGGAGGCAAGCAGCTACGGCCATCAGATTCACCGCGATCCGTCGAACGCCCGCGACACACTCTAGAGATCGTATCGCGGTATACACGGGGCCGGTTGACAAGAGTCCACTGAACAGGCAAAATAACCTGTACATGAAGCGCTTCGTGAATCTTTAATCGTCGCGCTTAGAGGAAGGACATCGTTGTGGCAGTTAAGATCCAGAGACAGCCAACGGCATTCGCGATCCGTGAGCCGGCACAGCGCCTCGCCCAAGGTGGTAGGTCGGTTTACTATTTCTCCCTCCCGATGGGTGACTTCGACGACGCGCTGCCCACGGATGTCGACAGCAAGATCATCACTCACAATCGCCGATTCAACCACAATCATGCCAGAGCAATTCAGGATTACCTCGGGCGGGTCGATTCCTGGGTCCTAGGACCAATCACCCTGAGCCTCGATCCTGCGATGATCGAGTTTGAGCTTTGGGAAGAGGATGACGGAACTGGTGCACCAGTGATAGGGGAACTCCGCATCCAAAAGGGCAGAGCACAGAGCCTGAAGATCCTCGATGGCCAACATCGTCGCCGGGCGATCCGTGATTTCAGGAAAGCCGCAATCGATGGCGAGGATCAAGATCGCCTCGAGCGATTCGATGCGTGCCATATGCCGGTGGCTCTCTACGCTGAGGCTGATGAAGTGGCGATGCGGCAGATGTTCGCCGACATGGCGCAGCAGCGGAAGATGGATGCTGTCACGACCGCCCGGTTTGATATGCGTAATCCATTCAACCGCGCCGCTGAAGAGGTCATGGCGCAGAGCAGTTGGCTCAGTCCTTTCGTCGACATGAATTTGTCGACCCTGTCACGCACCAGCAACAAGCTGATGCCATTCAACCAGCTTGCGACAAACATCAAGACGCTGCAGTACGGCTATTACGGCAGAGCCAGTCAGGAACGCGAACGTCAGGCGGAGCTGGAGCTTCCTCGAATTATCGACGAAGGCATCGAATGGGTCGACGATTTCCTCCCGGCCGCACGAGAGGAGTATGTTGAGCTCCTCAGCGACGATCTTGAGCCTGATCACATCAGCGGTCGCAGAAGCCAAACGGTCGCCTACAACGGGACGATGTTGAGAATCATCGCAGGGTGTCACTTTGAATGGCGGCAGGAACACGCTGGCACAAGGACTGATGCACTCGCGCAGCACATACATGCCCTCGACCTCCGATCGAAGGGGAATCAGGGCATCTTGGTTGAAAGCGGTGTCCTTGACCTGCGCAAGGTAACTCTGGTGGCGCGTCGACAAGAAGTCAAGGAGGCGATCCGTTTGATCGTCGCCGGAGCGGACAGTCAGACTGCACCGATGATGGCCTCGGTGTGAACTGATTGGCACATTCGCGTGCGTCGTCTGTCGCTGGATTGCCCCGGCGTGAAGACGGAACACGGGATGAATCCAAACGGAAGGAGGTGATTTCGTATGTGGAAAGTTGGCCAACGACCAGGCATCGGGCGCTACTGCTGCACTAGCTGCAGGTGGTCCGTGTACCTGGACGATGCCACTGACCGCTTGCCGCCGTGTGGGTACTGCGGCAAGGGCCAGCGCACGACCTATCGACGGTGCTAAGGGGCCTGTCGGATAGGTGACGCCATTCTAGCCGTGGCGTTTGCACAGGGTCAGGGATGGTCGGGCTTGAAGCAGGCCCGCCATTCCTGACCCACGGTTTGTCTGATGGCGTACCCTACATTTCGTGCGCCCGCTCAACATCTTCTTCGACGTCGACGGCTGTCTGGTCTCCTGGAATCTGCAGATTCGCCCGTATGCGCGGGAGGTGCTGGAGCGCTTGCAGGATCGGGGGCACCATGTCTACATGTGGTCGGGCTACGGGGCGCGGCGCGAGGTGGCGGACAAGCACGACCTCTGGCCGCTGCTGGCCGGGATCATGGGCAAGCCGATCTTCCAGTACCGCCAGCGGCTGCACCTCTTCACCGACATCGAGCCGGACTTCATCATTGACGATCACCACGAGATCGTCGCGGCGCTCGGCGGCGCGGTGATCCGTCCGCCGCGCGAACCGCTGGCGCAGGACCGCGAGATGGTCAGAATCTACCGGCGGATTCTGGAGTTCGAGCGCAGCCATCGCGCCCGCTACGCCTGAGCGTCGCGCTACTCGCCGCCTTCTGCCTCTGGTTCCGGCTCCGGCAGCGCCCGCTCCGCGTCGTATTCCTCGTGACCCGTGTCGAGCCAACTGTTGGCAAGCCGATCCCAGGACCAGGAGAACTCGCGGGCGCGGGGGTCGAGATGCAGATAGGGTTGCGCGATCCCTAGCTGGGTTCCATTGATCAGATTGATCATCCACTGCGGCGAATCCCCGCTCAGCAGCCGTTCCTGCACCTGATGCGCCAGCCCGCGCCGCGCGTTGAGATCGAAGGCGATGCCCATCTCCTCGATCAGCGCGTCCAGCTCCGGATCGGGTGCGCCGCCCCAGTTGCGCTCGCCCGTAGAGTGCAGCGCCGCCCGCCAGGCATCGGTCGGGTCTGCCGAGAGCGGAGTTTCTCCCCAACTGAGGAAGAGGAAGCGTTCGCCGTTCGCGATTTGAGCGATCGCATCGGCCAACGCTCGATACTCCAGGTCAACATCCAGGCCGGTTGCGTCCGCCAGCATTGAGCGCACCGCTTCGCCTGAGCCGGCGAAGAAGCCTTCGAACACATCAGCGGCGACGAATGGTACCTGTCCAAGCGCGTTCGCGCCTCCCGCAGCGGCGATCAGCGCGCCGATCTCCTCAAGGTCGGCGTCGCGCGCGTCACCGTAGCCGGGGTGCGTCGCCAGACGGTCTTCCGGCAACGCCCAGGGTTTGAGATGGGACGGCCATGGCCCGGAGGCTCGCCCCTCGCCTTGGTAGAGCCGCTCTAACAGCCGTGTCCGATCGACCGCCAAGCCCAATGCGCGGATGATGCGAGGATCGCTGAGCGGTGACGCGGCGTCTTCCGCCTGCGGCGCGAGTAACTGCACCGGGGCCGGCATCGGCAGTTCGTAGGCGGCGTCATCGGGGCGCTCATCGCGGAGCGCCTGCACGACCTCGTTGGGAACCGGATAGTCGACGAAGTCGACTTGTTTGAGGCTGTAAGTGCCGACCAACTGGCCTTCGGCGCCGCCGCCGAAGACGATGCCGTCGGGCCAGGCGTCGTTCGCGCCCCACCAGTTCTCCGAGCGCGCCAGGATCAGCTCTCGCCCGTCGTACTGGATCGGGACGTAAGGTCCCGTGCCGCTGTTGAGCTGTACGTCGAAGGCGTTGTCGCGCCACCCATCGCCCCACTCTTCAGCCGCCTCCGGGCTGGTCGTCCACGCATACGGACCCGCATGGACGCTGCCGAGGTAGGCCGCATCCGGACCGTTCGTGGTCAGTCGGATCGTCTCGTCGCCCGTGACCTCCAGCGCTGCGGTGCGCTCGTATGCGCGATGGCGGAAGAAGTACGGATCGGGCGCGCCCTCGGCATCGAGCGCTGACTGCTGGCGTTCGATGTTCCAGCGGATGTCCTCAGCCGTGAATGCGCGGCCTTCGGTCGGCACCTGCGTCCAGAACACCGCGCCGGGGGTCACGCTGAACACGTAGGTCGATTCGTCGGGCATCTCCGGCAACCCGCACAGGTCGGCCTCGAGTTCGCCGGTGGAGACCGAGACGGGGCGGATCAGGCGGTTGTACATGAGGCTGTGAAACGCCTGCGTGGTTCGATAGCGCGAGCGATGGGGATCCCAGCGGTCATGCCGCTCGACCGGGAACCAGACGCGCAGAATGCCGCCTCTTGACGGTTCCATGGGAGCGACTCGCTCCTGCTCCTGCTGGGCGACTTGAGGCTGCTCCTGGTCGCTCTGCTCCGCCTGCTGAGCCTGAGCTTGAGCCTGTTGCTGAAGCGGCTCGGGTGCTTCCTGCGGCTCTGGCTCGTCTTCGCCGCAGCCCACTAGCGCCAGTGCAGCCACGCCCACCCCGGCGCGCGTGGATGCGGCAAACAGCGCGCGCCTGCTGACTCGCCTGCGCCGCAGCGCGTCATAACGACTCGGCTGACTCGATATGGCCATGACGGTCAGCCTAGCCATGATCCGGCTCTGGCGGTATCGCTTTCGACAATTACGGCGCTCCGGCTAGACGCCAACCCGCTCCCGCGCGATACTGCATGGTACAACCGCACACGTACCGGAGGTTTGCTCATGCCCCCGCTCGTACCGTCCTTCATGATGCCGCAGTGGCTCAAAGACGCTCCGATTCCGATCCAGATGGCCCTGCTGCTGCCGGGCATGGTCGTCGGCGGGGTGGTCGGCATCGTTGTACACGCAATCCTGGTCAACCTCGGCGCCGGCAACCAGCATCTCTCCTCCGCCAACGGCGGCTTCGACGCCTGGCTGCTCTGGATCATCATCGCCGCGGGATTGTTCATCGGTCTCGCCGCCGGCGGCTTCGTCTACATCGGCGTCGGTCTGGGCGCAGATGAAGAACTCGAAGGCGACGACGAGCACGGCGAGACGGGGATGTTGGAGTTGTAGGCGAAACATCCCGTCCGAGCTCCGCCGTACATACGAGAACGCGCCCGTGCGAGCGGGCGCGTTTCACGTTCCTGAGTTGCGTACGCTCAGGCTTGCAATTCCGCCGCGAAGAACGCCTTCAGCCGCTCCCAGGCGTCGGCTGAGGCTTCGGGATCGTAGATGTCGCTGGTGTCATTGAAGAATCCGTGATGCGAGTTCGGGTAGACGTGGATCTCGTTGCGGACGCCCGCGTTGTTGAGCGCCGCTTCGATCCCGGCGACCACTTCGGCGTTTACCCAGTCGTCGTGACCGGCGTAGAAGCCCAACACCGCGCCCATGATCTGGTCGGCGTCGTCCATGCCCGCGCCCGGGACACCGTAGAACGGCGCCGCGGCCGTGATCGCGGGATCGTTCATCGCTAGCAGCAGCGACATGCCGCCGCCGAGGCAGAAGCCGGTCACGCCGATGCGATCGGCGCGAACATCGTCACGCGCCTGAAGCGCAGCTACCGCGCCGGACATGTCGACCAGCGCCTGCGGCTCCTGGAGCGTCATCATCAGCTTCTGCGCCTCATCCGGTTCGGCGGTGACTGCGCCGTGGAAGAGATCCGGCGCTAAGGCGACGTAGCCTTCCGCTGCGATCCGGTTTGCGATATCGCAGATGTTGGGGTTCAGTCCCCACCATTCCTGGATCACGACCACGCCCGGGTAGGGGCCGCCGTCGACCGGACGCGCGAGGTATCCGCTCGCGGTTCCGCCATTGGCGGCGAACTCAACGGTTTCATGGCTCAGAATCGCCATCTCAGTTCCTTCCTCTTGGAGCGCGGTTCAGCGCCTAGACCTCACTGCCGCGGCGCCTGCGCCGGCCACAGATTCTTCTGGCTACCCAGATAGGACTGGGAGGCAACGCGATCGAGCTCGTCCATCGTCCAACTCAGGCCGGAGGCATAGATCGACGCTTCGACCTTCGGCAGCGAATACATCCCGACCTCGTTGCCCCAGACCAGGAAGTCGCGCCCGTTCACGTTCGCCGCCGCGTCGGTGCAGAGCCAGACCACGAACGGCGAGACGTTCTCCGGCTGCATCATCGTTTCGCGGTCGGAGCCGAAGTCGATGTCGCCCGCGTCACCGGCGACGAGTCCGGCTTCGCGCGCGCGGCGCTGGGCTTCGGCCAGTTCTTCGGTCAGCGTTAGCCGCGTGCCTGCTCGGGGTCGAATCGCGTTCGCCGTCACGCCGTAGCGGCCGAGGTCGCGGGCGAGCGTGCGGGTCAGTCCGACGATGCCTTCCTTGGCCGCCGCATAGTTGGCTTGGCCCATGTTGCCCAGGCCAGACTCGGAGGACGTGTTCACGATCCGCCCGCCGCGCTGCTGGCGGAAGACCTGGGCGGCGTACTTGGTGACCGTGAAGTGACCCTTGAGATGCACATCAACGACGACATCCCACTCTTCCTCGGTCATGTTGAAGACCATCCGGTCGCGCAAGATGCCGGCGTTGTTGATCAGAATGTCCAGCCGTCCGAACGAGTCCAGGGCCTGCTGCACCATCCGCTCGCCGGCGGCCATCTCAGCCACTGACTCGTAGTTGGCCGCCGCATCGCCGCCGGCTTCCTTGATCTGAGCGACCACCTCGTCGGCGGGGCCGGCAGCGCCGTCCAATTCCCCACCCTGCGAGCCGCCGTAGTCGTTGACCACAAC
Organism: Dehalococcoidia bacterium; assembly: GCA_963555985.3. GTDB lineage: Bacteria > Chloroflexota > Dehalococcoidia > Bin125 > Bin125. The sequence continues at coordinate 1,655,652 of OY820591.1, read as the reverse complement.
CTTCGCGCCCTCCTGCGCGAGCAGCAGCGCGTGGCCCCGTCCGATCCCGCGCCCGGCGCCGGTGACGATCGCCACCCGTCCATCCAGTCGTCCTGCCATAATCGTTCCCTTTCTGTCGATCTCGATTCGTTTGCAGAATACAAGCCGGTCTGCGATCGCTCAGCGGGCAGCGCGTACACCGTCTCCACAGCAGCACGTCCCTGATCGTGGATAGGCGGCCCTCGTTCGCGCCTGATTTGGAAGTCCAATTTGACGCTGCTTCGCCGCGCTTGCTAAAGCGGAATGGAGCCTGGCGGCGGCGAGCGAGAGGATGTCCATGGTCACCCGAGTCGATGCAGCTCCCCTGCCCGTCACCCCAACTGCTCAGCGAGCCCGCTCCCAGGTCAGCCCCGAGTCCTGCACGATCTTGACCCGTTCAGGCGCACTCGTGGCGCGCGGCTCAGTCCGGCCTCGAGACCCGTCGATCCCCGACGAGGCGTACGACCTCCAAATCACCAACGTCGAACCGCACGGCGCGCTCGAGGCGCTGTTCTACGCCGGACGGCCGGAGATCGTGCTCCGGGCCGGTCGGGACGCGCAACTCCTGCTGCGGATCGACCACATCACCGGTCCACCCAACGGCCGCACCTACTTCCTCCAGACCGGCTAGCCGGTCGGCTCGCGTTGTCGCATATTCTGCATTCACGCGACACTCATCTCCCGCTCAGCGTCTGGAGCGCCCCATGACGATGGAATTCCGCGAGCTCGCCTCCGGCCTTCAGTTCCCCGAAGGCCCGATCGCCATGGACGACGGATCCGTCATCCTCACCGAAATCGCCCGGCCCACCCTCTCTCGTGTCACACCCGACGGTCGGGTCAGCGTGATCGCCGACACCGGCGGCGGTCCTAACGGTGCGGCGCTTGGACCCGATGGGCATGTCTGGATTACGAACAACGGCGGCTTTCGCTGGAATCGCAGCGGCGGCCGGATTCTGCCGGGTCCGCAGCCGGACGACTACGCGGGCGGCTCCATTCAGCGCGTCAACCTCGAAACCGGCGCGGTCGAGACCGTCTACACGGAATGCGACGGGATCCCGCTCAAGGGGCCGAACGACATCGTGTTCGACGCGCACGGCGGATTCTGGTTCTCCGATCTCGGCAAGAATCGGGAGTTCGACCGCGATCTCGGCGCGCTCTACTACGCCAAGGCGGACGGATCGCAGATCTCGCGCGCCGTCTTCCCGATCCCGGGCGGCGCGAATGGGGTTGGTCTCTCGCCCAACGGCGACCACGTCTACATCGCCGAGACGCCGACCGGACGTCTCTTCGGCTGGGAGATCGCGGAGCCGGGTGTGCTCGCGGCGGACAACGCTGTTGCGGGATTCCACGCCTTCATCGCCAACGCAGGCGGCTACACGCTCTTCGACTCGCTGGCCGTGGAAGAGAACGGCAACGTCTGCGTCGCCACGATTGGCCCGGGCGGTATCACCGTGATCAACCCCGAGAGCGGCGAGGTCGAACACGTCGCCGTCGGTGATGATCCGCTCACGACCAACATCTGTTTCGGCGGCGCAGACATGCGCACCGCCTACATCACGTTGAGCACCACCGGACGCCTGATCGCCTGCGACTGGCCGCGTCCCGGGCTGCGTCTCAACTACAACGCCTAACCGCCGAAGACGCGGCCTTGTTCGCCCGCTGGTGCGCGGATAGCATCTAGCTCAGCGTCGCTCCCGACCGGCGCGCCCGCGCTCTGGACTGCCATGGAACGCTTTGCCGGACTCTTGAAGCAGCTGCCCCGCCATCAGGGTCAGATGCTGCGCGCCCTTCATCTCGCTCAGGAAGAACTGGGCTGGATCTCGCGCGACGCGATCCGCCTGATCGCTCGTCACCTCCGCGTGAGCGAGGCGCAGGTCTACGGTCCCGCCACGTTCTACGCCGAATTCCGGCATTCGCCGCCGCCCAAGACGCTGGTCACCTGGTGCTCCGGACCATCCTGCCGCGTGGTCGGCGGCGACCGGGTTCGCCGCATCTTCGAGGCTGAATTCGGCTGCAAGCTCGGAGAGAACACGGACGACGACGAGCTCGGGCTCTGGCTGGGCCAGTGCAACGGCACCTGTGAGAAAGCGCCGATGGTCTGGGTCAACGGGCGCGTGGTGGGACCGCTGACGATGGTCGAGACGGTCAAGCTCGCGCGACGCTTGCGCGCTGGCGAAGACGTGCTCGAATGGCCGCAACGCCCGATCAAGATCGCGCCGGCGGTCTTCGTTGATGCTGAGGCGACGTACCACCAGGGCAATGGGCACTCCGGCGAGGAGATCGCATGAGCAGCGAATACCAGGCCGTCCGCGAAGCCGCTGAGGCCAGCGCCGCCGCGCGCCGAGCCCCTGCGCGCCCCCTGATCCGCGTCGATCTCTCAACCTCCTCCATCGCCGCCGGCGCCGACCTGCTCTGGGAAGCGCTGGAGGCCGAACTGGAGTCGGGCGCTTACGACGCCGAACTGATGCGGGTGGGAACGCTCGGACTTTCCTGGCTGGAACCGACCGTCGAGATTCAGACGCCCGGCGCCGGAGCCGTGGTCTACGGACCGGTACAGCCTGCCGACGCAGCGGATTTCCTCTCGGCCGCCTTGGGCGACAACCCGGCCGCTGACGCCGAACGTTGGATCATCGGCGCGCGCTTGCCCGCGCCCGGCGTGCCCCCGCTCAGCGAGCATCCCTTCTGGTCGCTCCAGGAGCGCCGCTTGATGGAGTTCATGGGCATCATCGACCCGGAGCGGATCGACGAGGCGATCGCCGAGGGCGCATATGAAGCGCTTGACCGCGCGGTCGAGATGAACCCGATGGCGATCTGCGACCTCGTGCTCGCCGCCGGCGTCGGCGGTCGCGGCGGCGGTGGTTTCCCTGCGGGTCAGAAGTGGAAGTTCCTGCTCGGCGCGCCGGGCCCGACCAAGTACCTGGTCTGCAATGCCGATGAGGGCGACCCCGGCGCGTTCGTCAACCGCGTCCTGATGGAATCCGACCCGCACCTCGTGATCGAGGGCATGGCGATCGCGGGCCGCGCGACCGGCTCCGACTACGGCTTCGTCTATATCCGCGACGAATACCCGTTGGCCATTGCGCGAATGGAATTGGCGATCGAGCAGGCGCGTGAGCGCGGCTTGCTGGGCTCAAACCTGCTCGGCTCCGACTTCAGTTTCGACCTCGAAATCACCCGCGGCGCAGGCTCGTATGTCTGCGGCGAGGAGACCGGCCTGATCGCCTCCGTTGAGGGTCTGCGCGGGATGCCCAAGATTCGTCCGCCCTTCCCTGCTCAGCGCGGAGTCTTCGATCAGCCCTCCAACGTCAACAACACCGAGACCTACGCCAACGTCCCCTCGATCGTCCGCAACGGCGCAGCCTGGTACCGGCAGTTCGGCACCGAGTCCGATCCGGGCACCAAGATGTTCAGCATCTCCGGTTCGCTGCAACGCCCGGGCATCCTCGAGGTTCCCTTCGGGCTGCCGATGGACGAGTTGCTGCTCGGCGCAGGCGGCGGTCCGCCGGACGGACATACGCCCAAAGGCATCCAACCCGGCGGTCCCCTGGGCGGACTCTTGCCGGCCTCCGATCTCGGGCTGGCGCTCGAACGCCCGCCCTTCACCCAGCGCGGGGTGCTGCTCGGCTCCGGTGGGCTGATTCTGTTCGATGAGCGCGCCTCGGCGGTTGACCTCACGCTCTACTTCTCCGAGTTCTGCGAGGACGAGTCCTGCGGCCGTTGCACCACCTGTCACGGCGGTTCCCAGCGCTTGGTTGAAGTGCTCGAGCGAATCCTGCACGGCGACGGACGCCAGGAAGACCTCGAACGGATCGGCGCGATCGATCGCACCTTGCAAAACGCCAACTGTCTGCACGGACAGTTCACGCCCTACGCCGTGCGCGGATTGGTCAACTACTTCCGCGACGAGCTCGACATTCACATCGACGACAAGCGCGATCCGGCCAAGGCCGCGCCCGGGTTGATTCGCTACCTCGTCACCGACCCAGCGGAACCGGCGCTCGCAGAGGCAGCCGAGCTCTGTCCCACGCAGGCGATCCTTCAGCGTGAAGACGACGAAGGCGAGCCGAGCGGCTGGAGCATCGACGACGCCAAGTGCATCCGCTGCGATGTCTGCCGCGAACTCGCCCCGAACGCCGTGCGCGTGGAAGATCGCTTCGTCGCCATGCTCACCGCAGTCGCCGGAGACTAGTCGAGTTTTGCCACGGCCTTCTTTCCCCTCCCTCACATGAGGGAGAGGCCGAAAGCCTGCCGCTGGCTTGGACAGAGGGCGGAGGGAGTCGGCTACCTCCCGCGCCTACGAAGTTGCTGTCGCCTCTAACCCCATTGTGCCCTCTGCAACACCCCACTCACTCCCCGATCTGCTACAGAACGCTCGTGCATATACGATCGACCGCATCCGGTCCTCATCTGCAACCAACGGAACTCGCCATGACCACCGGAATCCACCTAGACAATCCAGGACAAACTCGGAGCAACACGTTCAGTTCGACTCCAAACACCCTTGAGATCCAGATGAATCTGGACGAATCTGGACTATCTCGGACTACCTCTCGCCCAATTCCCCGCCCTCGGCCGCGAATTCGTCGCGTCCACCCGGAAATTCCTAGGCCCGCTCCGAGCAAACCGGCAACCGAGTCGCTCCGCACAGACCTTCGTCCATTCGAACAAGCACCGGAGCGACTGTGCTCGAACTCTGCTCGTAGGCGCGCAGACGCCCCCTGCGTTCACTTCACAGAACCTGATGCCGACTGCACCAGGCTCAGCGCCTACTGTGGGAATCAGTATCCGCGCTGGCGACCGTCGTGACGGCGTCTTCAGGTCCGGAACGCGAGTCTGCATCTCCTATTGCTAATCTGGGTGTACGGTTCAGCGCATCGGCGCGTACACGTTTCCGTGTAAGATCAGCTCATGACGACACCCGTTCGCCGCCAGTACCTCCACTTCAAGGCTCGCCATCCTGATGCGATCCTGTTCTTCCGCCTGGGTGATTTCTACGAGACCTTCGACGAAGACGCGGAGCTGGTCTCGCGTGAGCTGGGGATCACCCTCACCTCGAAACCGATGGGCGCAGGCCTTCGCGTCCCTTTGGCCGGCGTGCCGGTCAGAAACGTCGATCATCATCTCGCCCGTCTGATCGAACGCGGGCACCGGGTCGCAATCTGCGAACAACTCGAAGATCCCCGAGCCTCGCGCAAGCTGGTCCGTCGCGGGGTCGTGCGGGTGGTCTCGCCCGGCACCGCCCTAGAGCCGACCTTGCTCGAAGCGGGTGAGCCAAGCGCTTGCGCGGCTGTCCATGTCGAACGAGAGCGGCGGCGGCTCCGCATCGGGTTGGCCAGCGCCGATGTCACGACCGGCCGCTTTCAGGTCTGCGAGCTGATCCAAACGGCGGCCGACTCCGATCCGTCTGAGCTGTGGGAGCTGCTCCGCGATCAACTTCAGCGGTTCGGCGTGCGCGAGTTGCTTGTATCCGACGGTTTTGGCTCCGATGAGAGTGGCGATCCCGCGCCGCCGCCGGACCTGGGCATCGAACCGCATCCACGCCCGGCGCGTGACTTTCGCCGCGACCGTGCAGAAGCCGCGTTGCAGAGCCAATACTCAGCGCCGGCCGCCGCGTTCGGCCTCGACGAGCGTCCGGCGACGCTTTCGGCTGTCGGCGCATTGTTGGCGTATCTCAATGACGCACTCCCCCAGCTCGAGGACGAGCTCGAATCTCAATACAGCTCGTTTCGCCATCTGGAGGCGCCGCAACTGGTGATCCCCGAAGCGCGGTTGCAGTGGGACGCGGCCACCGAACGTGCGCTGGCGCTGGTCGATACGGGACCGGGAGCTGGTTCGCCCGGCATGCCGCGGACCCTGTTCGATGTGCTGGATCGTTGCGCGAGCGTGCTCGGTCGACGTTGGCTCCGCGCGGCCTTGCTCTCGCCACTGCTGGATCAGGCTCGGATTGAGCGCCGCCTCGATCGGATTGAGGCTTTGCTCCGCCGCCAGCCGTTGCGCCGCTCGCTCGCTGCCGAACTTCGCGACATTCCCGACCTGGAGCGTCTGCTCGGGCGGGCCGCCACGGGTATCGCGTCGCCTGCTGACCTTGCCGCGCTTGCACGCGGGCTGATTGCGGCCGGGGAGCTGACTTCCCAAATCGAACGCGCCGTCGATCAGGCTGGCGAAGACGTGCTGGTATCTCTTGTCGAACCCATGAGGCGGGTTCCGGAGTCCGCCAGACTGCTCGCACAGACACTGGTCGAACGACCACCGGCGGAGTACGGGCAAGGTGTGATCCGGGCCGGGATTGACGCTGCCGTCGATCGTGCGGCTGCCCGGATCGATGCAGCGAACGAACGTCTGGCCAAGCTGGAGTCGCAACTGCGCGGGGAATCCGGGATCAACAATCTCAAAGTCGGGTACCACCGCACGTTCGGGCACTACATCGAGCTCCGGCGAGGACAGGCGCGGCTCGCGCCGGAGGGCTGGGAACGGCGGCAGTCGCTGCGCGACCGTGAGCGCTATAGCGAGCCTCGGCTGCGCGAGATTGCAGAGGAACTGACGGCGGCCCAAATTGCGCTCGCCGAGGCTGAGCGGGAATGTGTGGAGCAGCTTCGCGTCGCCCTGGTCGGCGACTCGGGGATCATTTTGCGCTCGGCGGGCGCGATCGCGCGCCTGGATGCCGCCTGCGCGCTCGCGGACCTTGCCGCCGACCATGCCTGGACACGGCCACAGATTGAAGTAAGCGGCGAGCTCGAGATCGCGGCAGGACGGCACCCCGTGGTTGAAGCCGCCGCCGCACAGGGCGCATTCGTGCCCAACGACCTGCAACTCTCCGACGACGGCCTGCACGCGCCCCAGCTCCTGCTCGTGACCGGGCCGAACATGGCCGGCAAAAGCACCTATCTGCGTCAGGCGGCGCTGATCGTCATCCTCGCCCAGATGGGCGCCTATGTGCCTGCGGAGTCCGCCCGCATTGGATTGGTTGACCGGATCTTCGCCCGCGTGGGCGCGCATGACGATCTCGCGGCCGGACGCAGCACGTTTCTGGTCGAGATGCTTGAGACTGCGCGTTTGCTCCACGGAGCGACCGATCGTTCTCTGATTCTGCTGGACGAGATCGGTCGCGGCACCAGCACCTGGGACGGTCTGGCGATTGCGCAGGCGGTGGCGGAGGAGTTGGCGAGCGAATCGAGCCGTCCGCGGCGTGGGCCGCGCACGCTCTTTGCGACTCACTTCCATGAACTCACGGCGCTCGCTGGCGCTATGCCGCGAATTGCCAATGCAGCCGTTGAGGTTGAAGAGGACGAGCAAGGCAAAATTCAATTTCTGCACAGCATTCGCCCCGGCGCGGCTGACCGATCGTATGGTGTGCAGGTTGCCGCGCAGGCCGGGATTCCTGCCGGCGTGGTCGCCCGCGCAGCCGAGCTACTCCGCGAGTTGGAGTCGGGGGATCGTAATGCACGAGCAGGGAAGCGGAGCCGGCGGTCGCTCTCTGGGCGGCGATCGGCGGCTACGCCTCAGCTCATGCTGATGCCGCCGCCGACTCATCCCGTGCTGCAAGATCTTGCCGAGCTTGATATCGATGGGATGACTCCGCTGGAGGCGATTTCGGCGCTCTATGCGCTACGCGATCAGGCGCAGCGGGAGTTGCGCACGATTGCGCCCGACGTTGCTGCGGGGGGTGGCTCGTGAGCCGCGCGGCGGGCGCCTCCGCGCGGCCGCTCGATGGTCAAGCAGTGATCGAGCGGCTTCCCGACGTAGTGGCGGCTCAGATTGCCGCAGGCGAGGTGATCGAGCGCCCGGCCGCGGTGCTCAAAGAGCTGATTGAGAACAGCCTGGACGCGGGCGCGACCAGAATCAGCATTGAAGTTGAAGATGCGGGTCGTGAGCGGATCGCGGTACATGATGACGGCTGTGGAATCCCGACAGAGCAGCTCACGCTCGCGTTCGCTCGTCATGCGACCTCCAAATTGCGAACTGCACGCCAACTCTTCAGTCTGACGAGCTACGGCTTTCGCGGCGAGGCGTTGCCCGCTATCGCCGCTGCTGCTGGAACTCTCACCTTCACCACACGGACGAATGACAGCCCTGCCGCTGCACAAATCACGTTCCGCGACGGACGGGAAGAAGACGTGCGGGCCGCTGCTCGTGCGCCCGGCTCCAGCGTGGAACTGCTTGACCTGTTCGCCAACCAGCCGGCTCGCAAGGCGTTTCTTGCCGGACCTCGCGCTGAGCGTGCGGCGCTGGTTCGAGTTGCGTCGGACGCCGTTCTCGCCAATCCGTCTGTTTCGATCCGGCTCCAGATTGACGGACGCGAGGTGCTCAACCATCAAGCGGCCGAAGCACAAAGTCAAGACATAACGGAGCAACGCTACACCGACCTGCGGTACGCGCTCGCCAGTGTCTTCGGTCCCGGCCCCGCTCAGCGTGCGGTCGTCTTCGCAGCGACGGACGAGGACGGACTCAGCCTTGACGGTTTCGCGGGCGCAACTCAGGACGCCCGGCGCAATCGTGACGGAATCCGTCTGTTCGTGAACGGCCGTCCGGTCCACGACCGCCGTCTGAGCTATGCGGTTCAGGAGGCGTATCGCGATTGGCTGCCGTCGGGCCGCTTTCCGCTTGCAATTGTTCGACTGCACGCGCCGCCGGATCGCGTCGATGTCAATGTTCATCCCGCGAAGACCGAGGTCAAGCTGCGCGACGCGGATCGGGCTTTCGGTTTGGTGCAGCGGACGCTGCGGGAAACGCTCGCGCAAGATCGTTCCGCCGCTCCGGTTCGGCTCGCTTCGTCGCAGGGTCAGCGCCCCGATCTCGAGTACGCCGAGGAGCTGCGCCCTTTCAGGCCTATTCAGCCGGGGCTGGCAGGGAGTCCGCGCAGCGCCATTCCCGACACTTCCACCGCAGCCAAGCCTGTTGAGTCGACGTGGCCAGGGCGCTTGCCGCCGCTGCGTATGGTCGGACAGCTGCATCGCACCTTCATCATTGCCGAAGGTCCGAACGGTCTCGTCCTGATCGACCAACACGGCGCGCATGAACGGGTCGTCTACGAGCGGCTTCTCGCCGCGAGTGATGATCATGCGGGAGCGGTGCGACAGCCGCTGCTCGATCCGCCAGTGATCACGCTGGACGCCAACGAAGCGGCGACCTGGAGCGGGGCGAACGAATCGCTGGCGCGGCTCGGATTTGAGATTGATCTCTTTGGCGACCGCGCTGTGCGGTTGCGCGCGTTGCCTGCGGCGCTGCCATCGGTGGCCGATGGCGAGCGGTTGCTGCGGGGGATTCTTGCGGATCTGAGCGCGATCGACCGGCCGCCGGATCGGTTCGATCCAGTGGCCGCCTCGGCAGCCTGTCATGGCTCGGTGCGACGCGGCGCGGCGTTGGACGCGGCGGCGATGGGGTCGCTGCTGCGAGACTTGGAGCGCTGCCGGAATCCGCATTCTTGCCCGCACGGACGCCCGACGCTGGTTGAGATCGCTGCCGACGACTTGCTGCGGGAGTTTGGGCGCACGTAGGAGTTGCATCAACGATTGAGGCCGCCCGTAGGCGGCCTCACGTGCGGGTTGGGGTTCTGAGGGGTGGGGCTATGTACCGCGGAGGCGTGGGTCGAGGATGTCTCTCATGGCGTCGCCCATCATGTTGAAGCCGAAGACGGCGACCATGATGCAGAAGCCGGGGAAGAATCCGAGCCACCAGGCTTCGGTCGCGTAGGTCAGGGCGAGGCCTCCAGTGTCGCGGCCCCAGGTGGGGAAAGGCGGCGGGATGCCGAAGCCGAGGAAGGAGACTGCGGCTTCAATCAGCACGGCAGCGCCGAGGTTGAGCGAGGCGAGGATGATGATCGTGGCCATGATGTTGGGCACGATGTGGGCAACCATGATGCGGACGTTGGACGCGCCCAGGGTGCGTGCGGCTTCGACGTACTGGGCTGCACGAGTGGCCAGCACCGAGCCGCGGATGATCCGCGAGTTACCGGCGGCGAGCACGAGCGCGACGACCAGAATCACGGTGGTCGTGCGGGCGAACACCTGCCAGAACCACTCGTCGCCGATGCTCGCCTGCGGGCCGATATCCGGCCCGAACCCGAGGCCGAAGAAGCCGTTTCCGCCGGATCCGAGCACGGCTAGCACGGCGAGGATCAGGAAGATCGCCGGGAACGCGTTCCACACGTCGACGAGTCGCTGGAAGAGCAGATCGATGTCGGGCAGCGCCCCCCCGCGTTGCGGGATGCCTCCGAGCAGGTTGTCGGAGAATCGCTCGATCTGTTCGCTGAACAGACCCAGCGTGCCGATGTCAATGAGTTTGATGACCACCTGAACTGCCAGCACCAGGAGGGCAAACGGCAGGGTGAGGAACCACCAGACCGGAACGGGCGCTAACGGTCCAGGAAGCGTGAAGTTGACGATGGGCCCCGGCCCTCGCATCCCCCACTGCATCTGCGTGCCTGCGAAGTAGCCGGACGTGAGCCCGATGAAGGTGGATAACAGCGCGGTCGCGATCACCGAGCCAAATCCGACCAGCACCGTGACCTCGGTGCCGTAGATGATCCGGGTGACCATGTCGCGGCCCTGGTTGTCGGTGCCGAAGATGTGGTCGGCGTTGGGGGCCACGAAGCGGTCGGAGAAGACGGCCAGTGCGTAGGGGGCAATGGCGACGCCTTCGGGGGGCTCCGTCGTCTCGAGCAGCGGCGCGACGGCTGCGACGACCACACAGAAGAGCAGAATCAGCGCGCCGAACGCACCGAGGTACTTCTTCCGGCGGAACATCCAGTAGGGCATGATCAACACGCCGACGAGGAAGCCGATCGAGCCAGCGACGAGCAGGGTCGCAACCGCGACCAGGAATCCGAGCGGACTCGAGACTGAGCGGTCGATCAGGAGCTGCTGTTGGTCCCGCAGCCAGTCGGCGATGCCAGCCTGGGCCTCAGTGGTGATCGCGGTTTCCGCTTGGGCCATGAACGGCGCCCTTTCGCAGACGGCCGACAGCCAGCCGGGTTAGTTGTACCGAATGCGCGGATCGACCAGCGAGTAGGCGACGTCGATCACGAGGTTGGCCACGACCACGACGATCGAGATCACGACCATGATGCCCATCACGACGGGGATGTCGCGATCTTTGAGTGCCACCAGCATGCGCAGGCCCATGCCGGGCAGCGAGAAGATGCTCTCCATGATCACGGAGCCGCCGATTAGGATCGAGGCGGATAGCCCGATCAATGTGAGCACCGGGATCAGCGCGTTGCGCATGGCATGGCGCACGATTACGGAGTTTTCCTGGAGGCCCTTGGCCCGCGCGGTGCGGACATAATCCTGGCGGAGGACTTCCAGCATCTCGCCGCGAGTGAGGCGCATGACTGGTCCGGCCAGACCGATGCCGAGGATGATCGCCGGGACGTACATCTGGCGCATGTTCTCGGCGAGATTCTCGGTCGGATCGTTGTAGAGCAGTGGAAGCGAGGGCAGGCCCAACTGGGGGAAGACGATCCGGATGATGATCACGGCGAGCCAGAATCCGGGGACCGAGAGCGCGAGGATCGCGCCGCCACGGAAGACGTAGTCAATCACCGAGTCCTGCCGGACGGCGGAGATGATCCCGATCGGCAGCGCGATCGCGACACCGACCAGGAGGGCCAGGACGCCAAGCTGGAGCGTCACCGGGATCCGGCTTTCCAGTTCTGCCGTGACCGGCTGGAAGCCGCCGATGAAGGAGGTGCCTAGGTCGCCTCGGACCGCGTCCCAGAGCCAGATGCCGTACTGCACGATCCAGGGCTTGTCCCAGCCGAGCTGCTCTTCCCACTCGGCCCGAATGGCCTCTTTGTCCTCACCGCCGGCGACGTGGTCGGCGAGCATCACGTCGATGAAATCACCGGGCAGGAGCTGCGTCAGCAGCGAGACGACAATCGTGACCCCGATCAGCGTCGGGATGATCAGCAAGACTCGGCGAAAGATGTACTGCCGCATCGTCCGCAGCCTCTCCGTGTGCGTGGCCTAGACGGTCGCGCCGCCGCCCAAGGGTGAGGCGGCGGCGAGCATCACGCCACTCCCAGACTGGAGAGCCCGGCGCGAGGCCAGGCTCTCCAGGCGGGAATCGGCAAGAGACTAGACGTACTCGTCCTTGATCTCCTGGTTGAGCATGAAGGTGTGCTCGGACTCCTGGCCCCAGCCGTAGGTAGCCTTCGGCCAGATGCGCTGGGTGGCGTTGTCGATCGGGCCGCCGGTGTTGACGTCCCACTGCTGCATCCAGGGGTTGAAGGCGTAGACGCCGGGGGCCGCGGTGTAGGGTACGAGGTACATCTTGGTCGCCATGTAGCGCTGGATGTCGTTGATGTACTCGATCCGCTCCTCGAGGTCGAGGAGGCCCTTCTGGGTCTCAAACATGTCGTGCAGGCGCTCGTCGGTCTCGGGACCGCCGCCGGAAACGGCGTTCGGGTGATGCCATGCCTCGGCGTTGCCGCCGGTGTCGATCGCTGAGACGGAGTCCTCGGCGACACGACCGGCGGAACCCCAGTTGTGGCGACCGGAGGTGCGGGCGTAGCAGGCGGCGAAGAGGTCCTCGGGGTCGGTCGCGCCGCCGTAGAGCGGACCGATCGCGAGGTGGCTCGACTCGCCGTCCCAGCCGTCGGGGAAGTTGCCGCGGAAGATCGAGGCGATGTAGGCGGCGTACTCCTTGAAGAAGAACTCGAACTGGAAGCCGGCCAGCGCCACCGAGGCTGCGCAGGCCTCGTAGAAGTTGACCACGGTCGCGCCGTAGTCGGCGGTACCGTGCAGAGTGGCCTGGATGCCGTCCGGGTAGCCGGCAGCATCCATCAGCTTGCGTGCTTCGGCGATGTTCACGTGGAAGAGCGAACCAGAGGGCTCGCCCTCGAAGCTCTCGCCGAACTTGTCCAGGTCCTTGGGGTCCATCCAGTACGGCGGCAACTGCGAGATGCCGGACATCCAGCCGCCGCGGCCGGTGTCGTCGGTCACGCTGAGCACGCCGTCGCGGTCCATCGCTAGCGAGAGCGCCTGGCGCATGCGGACATCGTTCCAGGGCGGGATCGAGAAGTTGAAGTAGAAGCCGCCGGGGACGGTGTTGGGGGTGAAGACGTAGCCGTTTTCCTCGATCTGCGGGGCCGCTTCAACCGCCTGGAGGTAGATCGCAGGCGAGAGCTGGGAGAAGTCCAGCGACCCGTCGCCGAGCGCCGGGATCAGCACGTCGGTGGCGCCGTTCATGGTGGCGATGATGCCGTCCATGAGCGGCAGGTCGAGGCCGTAGTCGTTGCTGCGGTGCCAGCTCGGGTTCTTCCGCCAGCGAATCGCGACGCCTGGCTCAAACTCCTCGAAGATGAAGGCGCCAGAGCCGACCGGGCGCTGGGCGACCGTGCCGTCGTCGACGATCTCCTGCGGGATCACCCAGAGGTGCTGGCTCGATCCGATCAGGGTGAGGATCGGCGCGTGCGGGCGGTGCAGCTTGAAAGTGAGGGAGTTGTCCTCGCCGGGCTCGAAGCTGGAGATCACGTTGTTCCAGCCAGCCGCGTTGGGCGATGTCTCCTGGAAGCGGTCGTGGGTCTTGACCACGTCGTCCAGGGTCACCTGGCGGCCGTTGAGCGGGTCGACGTCGTGCCAAGTGGCGTCCTCGCGGATGCGGAAGACGAACGTGGTCGGGTCGGGGATCTCGGGCATCGCCTCAGCGAGGTCGGGCTCGTACTCGGCCAGGTTGATCGGGTTGACGCCGTCGGCGCCGGTGATGGCCTGGATCAGCTTCGAGTAGTGGAAGCCCGAGGGAATCTGGGCGCGGTAGGTGAGGTTCTCGTAGGGGTCGAGGGTGGGCGGGTCGCCGGAGTAGGGGCCGACGAAGGGGGCGGTGCGGATGCCGCCGCGAACGGGTCCGGCGGCCGCAACGGCGGCCTGCTGTTCGGCTTGCGCCTGCTGCTCAGCCGCGTCCTCGGCGGACTGTTCCTGCTGCTGAGCCTGCGCCGCCTGCTGGTCGGCCTGTTGCTGCGCTTGCTGCTGCATCGCCTGCTGTTGTTGCTGCGCCTGCTGCTGGACCTGCGCGGCGGCCTGCTGGCCGTCGTCGTCATCGTCTCCGCAGCCGACCAGCGCCAGACCAGCGGCGCCAACGCCGGCGCGGGCTGACGCGCCGAGCAGGGCGCGCCGCGACATCCGGCGGCGACGCATCCGAGTCCAATAGTTTCGCTCGCTCATGTCTTCCTCCTGCGACGGGGACCGTCCCCGCCTTCGTGCTGAACGGAACTGGTTCACGATCAGTCCATTCACGTGGTGTAACGCAGCGTACATCACAGGGTGGCGGTTTCTGAAACTTAGTTCAGCGACACGAATTGTCTGCGCATCCGTCGATGTGCGCACTCAAGGGCTTCGTCGAATTGCGGCTCGGCGATTAGAGCGACGGGGAGTTGCGGAGGGGGGTGGCCGGACGCCTCTGTCACTTCGCGACCTCTCTCCGATGCGGGAGAGAGGATTTGCGCTGTACGAGTTCTTCTCTCGGAACACGGGAAAGGGGACAAATCTGCGGGAAGTTTCTTAGCGGTCGACTCTCACGCTGCGGCGGATCGATTCGTAGATGAAGCGCCAGTCTTCTTTGTTTCGCGGTACCATTCCGCGATAGTGAATGTGAGACAGCATCTCCAAATCCGCCGGCGGTAATCCTGCTTCTTCTGCGAATTCAGCCAGGCCCGGCGGCAGTTCCGCGCCCGTATCCGCACTCTCATCACTGTCTGTCCCCTCAAACAGATCCGCAACAGAGACACTGAGCACACGTGCGACGGCGAAAAGCGTGGCGGCCGACGGTCGCGCCTGGGGCGAACGTTCGACTTGCGACAGATATCCTTTGGACACGTTCGAGAGCCGGGCCAACTCGCTCAGAGAGAGCCCTTGGTCCGCACGCAAACGCCGAATCCTCGCTCCGAGAGACTCCATTTCGACGCCTCCGCAACCTCATAATGCTACTCATAACCCGGCGTATCTAGCCTAGATTGCGTCAGCATATGCTTGGAGAACGGCACCTGTGTCATATCACAAACTGTGTCGTAGTTGTCGTTAGAGTCGGTCGGCTCATCAACACAGCCGCGCGAGGCTGTGTCGCTGGGAGCGGGCAGGCACCGGGTACGTCGGCGGGGGAGATGGTGGAGACGGGGGAGAATCGAACTCCCCGTCCAGACGACCGCTCCTCGTCGCGTCTACGCGCGTAGCCGTCGCTTGGTCTGTCCCCGAAGGCCGGCGCGTCGGCCTACCGTTACCTTCAGGTGAGTCAGTTGGTCTTTCCGCAATGGTCCTGACCGTCCATCGCAGGCAGCCGTGCTAGTCGGCGCCGGGACCCAGCCGGCTCGGCGGCAGCTCGGGTTCGGCGTCGCCGCGGTTAGGCGGCGAGGGCGAGTTCCTTGGTTTCGCCGGGTAAAGGAAGGTCGCCGCGGATTTACGAGGTGCGGCTCCTCGGCGCGCAGCTCCGATCAGTCAGCCGCTGTCGAACCCTTTCGTCCCCATCGGTTGCACCGAGTCCGTCTCGGCGTGAGGTCAATGGTAGCCGGGCGCGACAGAAAAGGGGCGCGGCCGAGCGACGAGATCTGATACTCGCCGTACAGTCCAGGTTCGGTGGCGGATGAATCGAGGCGGTCTGCTAGCGGCCGCTGGTTCGGCCGACTGCGCGTGCGATCTGACGCTGGGCGTCGCGTTCCGCCATGCGTTGGCGCTTTTCGTGGACGCGGCGCCCGCGGCCGACACCAATCTCGAGCTTGGCTAGGCCGCGAGTCAGATAGAGGCGGATCGGAACGAGGGTGAGTCCGCGTTGGGCGAAGGCTTCTTCGAGTTGGGCGAGCTCGCGGCGATGGAGTAGTAGGCGGCGGTCGCGGGTAGGTTCGTGGTTGGTCTGTCCGGACGGCTCGTAGCGGGCGATGTGCGCACCGACCAACCAGAGCTCGCGTTCGCGCGGGCGGCAATAGGCCTCGGCGATGCTGACCCGTCCTTCGCGGATCGATTTGATCTCGCTGCCGGTCAGCTCAATGCCGGCTTCGTAGCGCCGCAGGATCTCGTATTGGAATCCGGCACGGCGGTTACGCGCGACGACGCGATCGTTCGGCTGCGCCCCGTTGTTCCGAGCGCCTTGTTTGCGAGACTTCGATTTCTTCGCCATGTGCCGAGCTTAGGCTGCGGGGACAGGAATAGCATGGTCTGCATGTCTGATCTGACCTGGCGCGAGCGCTGGTTGTCTTGGCGATTGCGGGCAGTTGGGCTGCTGGCCTTGAGCGGATTGTTGGCTGCGCTCGCAGTCAGCGCAGCGGTGCTGGTGCATCCGCCGTTGTTCGCCGAACTGCGCCCCTGGTGGCCGCCCTTGGCAGCGGTCGGACTGCTCTCGACCGCTGCCGGCTACTGGTTCTTGTGGGGACGCGCCCGTTAGCGCTCTTCTAGCTCTCCTCGGCCAGCGCTTCCTGCACCGCCTCGGCCACGTCGTCCGGCACGTAAGCCGACCAGACCTCGGGATAGGTCCTCAGGTACCAGATCGCCGCTTCGTCGGGCGAGGCATTATTGTCCGACATCCAGATTTCCGACTGGATTTGGACTTCAGCGGCGAAATCCCAGGCGCGCAGGAACTCGACCACGTCGGGCGCGTCGTCGAGCAGCGTGTGGTAGACCGCGATGCGCACCTCGGAGGCGGGGTAGGCGCAGCCCTGATCGCCGTTCCAGCATTCCTCGGTCCACTCCGGCTCCTCCAGGCGGTAGAGGTCGAGCGTGGCGGTCGGCTTGGTCGGGCCCCACATGTAGCCGATCCAGGGCTCGCCGCGGTTGTAGGTCGATTCCAGGTCCTCGAACAGCGCCGCGCCGGAGCCGGGCTTGACCAGCTCGAGCACGTCCTCGAGGCCGTAGGCGACGACCTTGTTGCCGTTGACCTGCTCACAGGCCCAGCCGGGCACGCAGTCGACGAAGCGCGCCTTGCCGCGCGAGTCGGCGGTCACGAAGAGGTCCATGTAGTCGGGGATATCGGAGACTGAAACGAGCCCGGGATTGGCGTCCTTCAGGTACTGGGGGATGACCCAGCCTTCCCAGTTCTCGTCGAGCGAGTCGCCCAGGATCTCGATCACGCTGGGATCGTCGAGCTCGTCGATCCAGGGCTGCTGCGCTGGCCAAATCTCCATCGTCACCTGTGTGTCGCCATTGATCAGCCCCTGGAACAGGTTTGTGGTGTCGCCGGCGATCAGGTCGGTCGGATAGCCGTAACCATGTTCCACGATGTAAGCGGCGACCCGCACCTGAATCTCGGAGGAGGTCCAGTTGAGGTCGGAGAAGACGATGGTGGTCTTGTCGCCGTCGTCGGCGGGTTGGGCCTGCTCGGCCTGTTGAGTTTGTTCGGCCTGAGCCGCCTGCTGCTGGGCAGCCGGTTGGACGGCCTGCTGTTGCTCTTCTGCCTGCGCCGCCGCGGACTGCGCCTGCTGACCTTGCTCGTCGTCCGATGAGCATGCTGCCGCTGTAATCGCTGCGACGATCAACGCCGGGATGGCGATGATCCTCAGTATTGAGGTCAATCGTGACATAACGTACGCCCCTCACGGCCCGCTCTCGAACGACTCTAGGCGAGCCGCTCAGCCGCGCTGCCCTCAGCCTAACGCCTCCAACGCTTCATCGATCTTCTCCGCCACATCGGGCGGCACGAACGACGCCCATTGCTCGCGTTGCGTTTGCAGATACCAGATCGCCGCACCGTCCGGCGTCTCGTTGTTGGCCAGCATCCACTTCTCCGCCGCGACCTGGAACGCCGCCGGGAACGACCACTCGCCCAGGAACGCAATCACCTCGGGCGCACGCTCGATCAGCGTGTGGTGGACGTAAATCCGCACATTCGTGATCGGCCAGGCGCAGTCCTTGTCCGCCTCCCAGCACTCCTCGCTGAACGGCGGCTCCTCCAACACATACAGGTCCAGTTCTGCCGTCGGGCGCGTCGGCCCCCACATGTAGCCCAACCAGGCCTCGCCCCGCTCGTAGGCGCTGTACAGATCGGCGAACAGAGCTGCCTCGCTGCCCGGATCGACCACGTGCACCGACTCGGCGATTCCGTAGCCGCGCAGCTTCTCGTGAATCACCTGCTCGCAGGCCCAGCCCGCCAGACAACCGACTAGCCGCGCCCGTCCGCGCGAGTCGGGCGTCTCAAACAGCTCCGCGTACGTGGGGATGTCCGCCACCGAGACCAGGCCCGGATGCGCGTCCTTCACATATTGGGGAACGACGATCGCCTCCCAGTTGTCGTCCAACGACGATCCCACATCCACCACGATCTCCTCGGCCAGCGCTTCGCGCCACAAATCAACCTGATTGGGCAGCCAGACCTCCATCGTCACGTCCGTATCGTTGTTGGCCAGCCCCTGTTGCAGCGAGATCGAGTCGCCCGCAATCAATTCGGTCGGATAGCCGTAGCCGTGTTCGACGATGAAGGCCGCGATCCGATTCTGAATCTCGGCTGAGGACCAGTTCAGATCGGAGAACACGATCGGCTCGCGCTCACCCCCGTTCCCGCCGCATGCGGCCAGCGCCAGCAGTCCCAACAACGCCGCGACGACGACCGCAATCCAGCGGCTACCCATCGCTGCGTCGCCTTGCCGTCGCCTTCCACACAGTGAGCAGGGTCATCAGCACCGCGAAGACCACGAACAGCGCCTTCGCCCCGCCCAGTGTGGCGTTTTCCGACAGATCGGGGTCGGCCAACGCGAACGCGGTCAAGACCCAACAGAGCACCGTTGCGCAACCTAGCGTCAGCCCCGGTACCTCTGCGATGCGCCGCAACAGATTCGCCATTGCCGTCCTCCTCCAATCAGCCTCAGTCCGAACCCAGGGACGCTTGTTGACGCCGCGTCAGCGCCTGCGTGATTCGGTCGATGATGATCGCCACGAAGACGATCCCGAGCCCCGCCAGGAAGGCGTTACCCGGCTCGATCCTCCCCAGCGCGCGGTTCACGTCCAGACCCAGACCGCCTGCGCCGACCAGCGAGGCGATCACCACCATCGAGAGCGCCATCAGCGTCGTCTGGTTGACCCCCGCCATAATCGTCGGGATCGCCAGCGGCACCTTGACCTTGATCAACATCTGGCTCTGGGTCATTCCGAACGACTCCGCCGCCTCCAGCGTGTCGGCCGGCAACTGCCGAATGCCCAGATTGGTCAACCGCACCGCCGGCGGCACCGCGTAGATCAGCGTCGCCAGCACCGCCGGCGTGTCGCCCAGTGAGAAGAACGCGATCGCCGGCACGAGATAGACGAACGAGGGCATCGTCTGCATCGCGTCGAGAATCGGGCGCAGCAGGGCGTCGAGCCGATCGCTCTGCGACGCCCAGACGCCCATCGGCACTGCGATCAGAATCGAGAGGGTGACCGTCACAACGATCAGCGCGATCGTTTCGACGGTCGATTCCCACAGCCCGAAGGTCGCCAGCAGCAGCAGCGACGCCGCCGAGAACAGCGCCATGCGGAACGAGACCAGCAGCCATGAGGTCAGCGCGATGCCGCCGATCAACGCCGGCCAGGTCAGCCACAGCATCATGTCTTCCAGCGAGACCAGGAACCAGACAATCACGTTCTTGATCGCTTGGAACAGCCCCGACAGGTTGTCCTTCAGCCAGTCCAGCCAGACATCGATCCGGTAGCCCACATCGCGGCCCACGTCGAAGGGAAACTCATCGGCGACCAGGAAGTAGGCGAGCACGAAGAGCAAACCGACCGCCGCGATCACACTCGGCGCGATCCACCACTTCGACGGCAGTGGTCGATCGCTGCCGAAGGCGAGCAGACGCAAGACCGTCCGCGCTGGCGACGAGGGCGGCGGCTGACCGGCTTCGCTCATGCTTCGACTCCGCTCTCAGCCGCGACGGCCGCCGCTGCTTCGTCCGACGCCATCGCTCGGGCCAGGCGGTCGAGCGGAATCACGCCGATCAGCACGCCGTCGTTGTCCAGCACCGCCAGCGGATGCTGCGCCCGCAGACCGGCCGGCACCAGATCGTCCAACACCGTCTCCTCCCAAACCGCATCGCCGATGTAGAGAGCGGTTTCATCCAACCGCCTGAGGCCGCTGCGTTGCGCCGGCAGGAGGCGCGAGAGGTACGCCGTGCCCAGATACTTACGCTCATCGTCGACGCAACAGATGCCGGTCAGATCGGAGTCCTGCATGAAGCTGATCGCCTCCTCGACCGGCGTAGCGCCACTCAGCGAGCGGAACGACGCATCCATGATCGACGCCGCCGTCACCATCCCGTGCAGCCGCACGTCCTGGGTGAACTCGCGCACGAAGTCGTCGGCCGGATTGAGCACCACATCGTTGGGTGCCCCGACCTGCACCACCTCGCCATCGCGCATGATCGCGATCCGGTCGCCCACCCTCACCGCCTCGCTCAGGTCGTGCGTGATGAACACGATCGTCTTCTGAACCGAGGCCTGCAAGCCCAACAACTCGTCCTGCAAATCGCGCCGGATCACCGGATCCAGCGCCGAGAACGGTTCGTCCATCAACAGCACCGGCGTCTCCATCGCTAGACCCCGCGCCAGTCCGACGCGCTGCTTCATCCCGCCCGACAACTGATTAGGCATCGATCCGGTCCAGTCGCCCAGCCCCACGATTTCCAGCGCCGCCGCCGCCCGCTCGCGCCGTTCCGCCTTCGCTGCGCCGCCGATCTCCAGCGGCAGCGCCACGTTGTCGAGCACGTTGCGATGCGGCATCAGTCCGAAATGCTGGAAGACCATCGCCATGTCGTGACGCCGAACCTCGCGCAGCTCCTCCTCGCTCATCTCCGTGATCTCCCGTCCGTCCAGCCGCACCTCGCCCGCCGACGGCTCGATCAGCCGGTTGATGCAGCGCACCAGCGTCGACTTGCCGCAGCCCGACAGCCCCATGACCACGAACAGCTCGCCCCGCGCGATCTCGATGTTGACGTCGCGCAAACCGACGACCGCGCCGGTTTCCTCCTGAATCTCGTCTTTGCCCCGGCCTTGGCGCGCCAGGTTCAGACCAACGCCATCGTCGTCGGCGAACACCTTGTACAGCCCCCGGATTGAGAGCGCTGTTTCTCGGTCTGCTGACACCGCGCAGCCTCCTTCGGGTTTGGAATGCAGACTACTCTGTCAATCGATGCGTGTTCAGTGGCTCTGCGCGATCGTCGTCCTTGCCTTGTTGATCATCGTCGCTGCGGGCTGCAACGCCTCCCGAGGCGGCATCTTCTCCGGCGTCGGCGGCGCCGCCGAGGCCGCCCTCCACATAGACGAACAGGCCGACGACAAGGCCGTCCTCACCCCGCTCAACCGACCGCTCAAACTCGACGAACCCTTCTGGCTGCGACTCGAAATGAACGAACCCGTCGACGCCGATCATGTCCTCGTACGGGTCGAATACGACGCCGGCGCGCGTGAGTATTTCGAACTCCGCGACTATCGTTACGAGGGTGTCGATCCACCCTGGATTGTCGCCGCGATCCCCCTCCGGCTCAACGACGACGGTGACTTCAACATCGCCCTGATCGTCAACTCCCGCAAGGTGGCCGATGTCAAGGTCACGGTCGAGAATTAGGCCTGCGCTACCCTGCCTGCCGACG
Organism: Dehalococcoidia bacterium; assembly: GCA_963555985.3. Lineage (GTDB taxonomy): Bacteria > Chloroflexota > Dehalococcoidia > Bin125 > Bin125. The sequence continues at coordinate 1,634,102 of OY820591.1, read as the reverse complement.
GAGCGCGCGGACAAGGGAGCGCAGACCATGCGGCCGATCGTCGACGTAGCTGCGGAACTCAGACTGGGCGGCGACGACCTTGAGTTCTACGGACGGAACAAGGCAAAGCTGAGCGCACCCGCGCTTGCGCGTCTGCGCGAGCAGCCTCAGGGCGATCTTGTGCTGGTCACTGGCATCACTCCAACCACGGCCGGGGAGGGGAAGACGACCACTGCGATCGGGCTAACGCAGGCGCTGCGCAAAAGCGGCGCGAACGCTGCTGTCGCGCTGCGTGAGCCTTCCATGGGACCGGTCTTCGGGATCAAGGGCGGCGGTACCGGCGGCGGCCATTCGCAGGTATTGCCGGCTGACGACATCAACCTGCACTTCACGGGCGACCTACATGCCGTCACTGCGGCGAACAATCTGCTCGCCGCGGCAATCGACAACTCCCTGTTCCACGGCAATCCACTTGGCCTCGATCCGCGCCGGATCACTTGGCGACGATGCCTCGACATGAACGATCGCGCCCTGCGCGGCACGGTGATCGGCATGGGTGGCGCAAGTGATGGGGTACCGCGTGAGGAGTCGTTTGACATCACACCCGCCTCGGAAGTGATGGCGATCCTCTCTGTCGCTGCCGACCTTGACGATCTGAACAGGCGGCTAGGCGACATCATCATCGGCTACACGCCCGAACGGCAGCCACAGGCGATCAGATGTCGCGATCTGGGCGTGGATAGCGCGATGACTGTTCTGCTTCAAGACGCCATTCGGCCCAATCTCGTCCAGACCGGCGAAGGCGGTCCCGCGTTCGTGCATGGCGGCCCGTTCGCCAATATCGCGCTTGGCTGCAACTCGATTGCCGCGACCCGGGCGGCGTTGTCGAGCGCCGAGATCACTGTGACTGAGGCTGGATTTGGCTCTGACCTTGGCGCGGAGAAATTCTTCAACGTCGTCTCGCGGATCGGCGGGTTCAGCCCTCAAGCGGCGGTGATTGTCGCTACTGCGCGCGCGGTCAAACGTCACGGCGGACGACGCGCACGCGACCTCGAAGTGGAAGACCTAGAGGCCCTGAGCAAGGGAATGCCGAATCTCGATGCGCATATCGACAACGTGCTCCAGCACGGTGTGACGCCGGTCGTGGCGGTCAATCGCTTCCCTTCCGATACGCAGGCCGAACTCGACGCGATGCTCAGCCACTGCCGCAATCGAGGCGTGCGCGCTGCGATCGCGGATCCGTTTGGCGGCGGCGGCGAAGCATGTCTGGACCTTGCAGGCGAAGTGCGGGCGGCGCTGGATGGCGAGCGACTCGATTTTCAGGCGCTCTACGACTTGACCCAACCGCTCACCGAGAAGATCGAAACGGTTGCCCGCAACGTCTACGGCGCCGGGACGATCACTTATCTGCGCAGTGCCAACACGACCTTGCGGCGAGCGCGCCGGCTCGGTCAAGACGAGTGGCCGGTGTGTATCGCCAAGACGCAGTACTCGCTCTCCGATGATCCGGGCAGACTCGGACGCCCTCGGGATCACGAGTTCACCGTGCGTGAGGTTCGTCCCTCAGCCGGTGCCGGCTTTGTCGTGATCATCTCCGGCGAGATCATGACGATGCCCGGTCTCCCGAAGTCGCCGGCAGCGACCCACTTTGATCACACTGCCGAGATTCACACCGCCTGACGGGCCGGGAACATCGCGGAGCAGAGCCTTGTCTGAACATCGCAACACCTTCTCCGGCAATCCACTCGATCGGGTCGCCGCGCAGCGGCGCGACGAAGACTGGGTGCGAGAACAAATCGTGAATCTTCAAACCCGCTGGCTTCCGTTACAGCGTCTGCTCTTCCCGGTACAGAACGTCAACGGCGCTCTGCGGCTCGCTTGGGCCGATCTGCCCGCCAATGCCGATACGGAACGCCATCCACCGCTGCTTCTGGGCACGGACCAGGGGAGCGCGAGGTTCGCCATCAACGCCGACGCCGCCCCTCAAACCTGGGAGTTGCCGGCGGATGTGTCCTTCCAAGACCTCCGCGCCGCCGCCGCCGTGATGGACGCCGACGACGCCGGCATCGCCGCCCAAGCGCGAGCTTTCCTCGACTGGCACGAGCGTCATCGTTACTGCGCCGTCTGCGGAGCGCCCACCGAATCCGCCCAAGGCGGCATCTTCCGTCGTTGCATCGGCTGTCCCGCCGAGCATTTTCCGCGCACCGATCCGGTCGTGATCACGGTGGTGATCGACGCCGCGGGAGATCGCTGTTTGCTGGGCCGGCAGGCCTCCTGGCCGGCCGGTATGTTCTCGGCCCTGGCTGGATTCATCGATCACGGTGAGTCGATCGAAGATGCGGTGCGCCGCGAGGTAGCGGAGGAGTCGGGGATCGCGGCGATCAATGTCCGCTACCACTCCTCGCAGCCATGGCCGTTTCCTTCCTCGCTGATGATTGGCTGTCACGCCGACGCGGGCAGCGCAGAGATCGACTACGACGAGTTCGAGATGGACGATGTGCAGTGGTTCACGCGGCCCGAAATCCTGGAAGCGCTTGATCGCCCGGCGGCGCAACTGGGTCAGCCCGGATTGCCGGATGGCGCGCTCTCATTGCCTGGCCCAATGGCAATCGCGCATACGCTCATTCGCGCTTGGGCTGAAGACCGCGCTTGAGCGAATCGACCGCCCATGCGTCCGGCGGCTAACGAGGTACGCTCAACCCATGAGATACCTCACCCTCGCTGTTCTCGGCATCGCCCTGTTTTTCGCGGCCTGCTCCAGCTCGGACGAGTCACAATCCGGAGCTAGACAGACATCCCAGACCGATCAGCAAGTAAGCGAATCAGTTGACTCGCAGCCGGCTGTTTCGCAAGCAGCGGCAACTGAGCAGACGGAACAACAAACAGAAACAGAGACAGAGCAGCGGCAAGATGCTGAAGAGTCCGTGACTGTCAGCCGCAGCGATGAGCAAGCGGAGACACAGACACAGCAGGCGAGAGCCGCAACCACACAGGAGTCGCAGGAAGGGGAGCAAGAGGCGGCAACCGCGGGCGGGCAGGTGCAACAGCAGGCCGAATCATCAAGCGATACGAGTGACGAGGGACAGACACAGCCCGAACCTGTGGAGGGTCAGTCGCAGGCAGAGGAGCCATCGCAGGCTCAGCAATCGCAAGAGCAAGCGGAACCGATGCAGCCGGAGGACGAGGAGGAAGCGGAGCAGGCTGAGACCGAGCCAGAACCCGATCCAAGGCCAAGTGAAACCGAACGTCTCCGACTTCGCGCCGAGGAGATCGCGGCGGATGCGACCGTCGCGGATCTCACGGGGATCGTTCGCTGGTTGAACGGCGAGGAGACCTCGATCGCGTTGGAACTGGCTAAAGGCAACGTCGTCCTGATTGACTTCTGGACCTACACCTGCATCAACTGCATCCGTACCCTTCCATTCCTGACCGAATGGCACGACAAGTACGCCGAGCACGGACTAGTCATCATCGGCGTGCATACGCCGGAGTTCGAGTTCGAGAAGGACCCGGACAACATCCGCGCGGCGATCGCGCAGTACGGGATTCAGTACCGCGTTCCCCAGGATGACGACTACCGCACCTGGCGCGCGTTCAACAATCGCTACTGGCCGGCCAAGTATCTGATCGGCCCGACGATGGATGTGCGCTACCTCCACTTCGGCGAGGGCGACTATCACGAAACCGAAGTCGCCATCCGTGAAGCGCTGATCGACGCGGGCCGGGATGTCTCAGGCATCCCGCTTGGCACGACCGCCGTTGAGCCTGTGAGAGACCCGGATCGCGGCCGCCAGACACGCGAACTCTACGGGGGCACGCACCGGAACTACGGTCGCGTCCAGTACGCCGCTCAGGGCGAGTACTACCTCCAGGCGAACGCTGACATCTTCTACGAAGACATCGACACTTCCCGCGAGCAGCGCGAGCACCACAAGTGGTATCTCCAGGGACTCTGGCGCAACGAACCCGAGGCCATTGTCCACGCGCGCGAAACCCAGAATCTCGAGGACTATCTCGCGTTCGATTTCCAGGCCAGAACCGTCAATGTGGTGCTGACCGTCGCCGAGGACGGAGACCCGTTCGACGTCTTCATTGAGATGGACGGTCGCTGGCTCCGGTCCGAAGAGGCCGGGGAACACATTCGCTGGGACGACCAGGGACGCTCGTACATTCGCGTGACAACGAACGACCTCTACCGGCTGGTCAAGCTCGATGTGTGGAGTAGACACGAGTTGAAACTGCGCTCAAACTCAGATCAGCTGCAGATTTTCGCATTCACCTTCGGCTCATACCTCGGCGGGGAGTAATCACGATGCGCACATCGACTTTTCTGCGCGGCGCTGCTGTGGCAGTGGCCGTCGCGGCCGCTGTAGCGCTCGCCGCCTGTTCGAGCGGCGGCGATGACCAGACTCAACGACAGCAGGAACAGCCCGCTGACGCCGAGACGGCCACGACAACGACCACCACGACGACGTCCCCCGCAACTGGTACCACTCAGCGTGCGGAACCGGCACAGGCCGCCCAGTCTGAAGAAGAAGGCCAAGCACAGGCCGAGCAGCGGCAGACTGAGCAGCCGGAACCCGAATCGGCTCAGGAAGCGACAGAGTCCGCTTCGGGCGACGGCGCGGGCATGGGTCCGGGTGATGCAGTAGCGGTAATTGAGCCAGCCGACTACGACAGTCTCAGCCCGCGCCTCCAGTTGCTCAGCGATGCCGGTTATCCGGTGTATATCCACCCCGGCGGCTACACCGTCGCGCTCGGAACGCCCGATCTCAGCCCCGGTTTCCACCGTATCTCGGTCGTGATCGAGGGACCGGAAGGATTGATTGAGTTTCCTGCGATCGGCGTCACCGCCATGTCTCAGGACGATCCGGCGATGGTTCAGGATATCGTTGCGCGTTTCAGCCGGTTCCCAGACGGCGTACGCGGCTTCCACGTGGCCGAAGTGAACTTCGATCAACCCGGGCGCTGGGCGTTCGTTATGTCCATACCGCACAGCGATGGCTTCCAGACCGTCGCGATCGCTGTGCACGTAGCGGCGGACACGTCCTCGCCGTCGGTCGGAGACGCAGCCCCGCCCTCGCAGAATCGCACCATCCTCACGGTCCCGAACATCGGCGACCTCTCGACTGGCGACGAGCCTGACCCCGGCCTCTACTTGCTCACCGTGGAGGACGCGATTACCGCCGGCCAGCCCTTCATCGTCGTCTTCGCCTCGCCGGGATTTTGCACGAACGCATTCTGCGGTCCGCAGGCGCAAGTGCTCTCAGAGCTGCGCGAGCGCTACCCAACCGGCGTGAACTACATCCACATCGACCTCTATGAGAACCCTGAGGCGGTCAAGCTTGGGGAACTCCCGATCGAGACGCCGATCCTCGAAGAGTGGGGCCTGCACACGGACGAGTGGACGTTCGTCGTTGACGCCGCCGGCCGAGTTCACGCACGCTTCGAGGCATTCGCGCCATTCGAGGAAGTCGAAGCAGCCCTGCTCGAACTGATCGAGGGATAGGACTTCGACGCTCAGAGGCGGGGCTGTGGCTGCGACCAAACGCTCGCAGCCCTACTCGGTTTCAATCGGATGATCGAGCGCGTTCCCGTACTCGTGCCAGGATGCGTCGTAGTTCCGCGCGTTGTCGAAACCGAGGAGGCGGAGCAACCAGTATCCGTGCGCCGCACGGATGCCGCCCTGTCAATAGGTAGTGACCGTCTTGTCCGGCGTGATCCCCAGGTCGGCGAGCATCGCCCGCAGCTCCGAGGGCGGTTTCAGGGTCCGCACCGGTGATTGCAAGGTATCCAGCCACTCCAGATGCACCGCGCCTGGAATCCGGCCGCCTCGCTGCGTGCCCCGCTTGTTCGCGCCGGTCCACTCGCCGTCCGAGCGGACGTCCCAGAACACGTGTGAGTCGTCGTCCAGCGCCTCGGGAATATCCGACAGGCGACAGATGGATTCATCGTGCGGCGCAGCCGGAACCGGGTATTCGACTGGACTGGGCCTGAAGTTCGTGTTCACCAGCGGGCGGCCCTCGGCGTACCACTTGTCGAGTCCGCCGTGCAGAATCTTGAAATTGGTGTGGCCGTAGCGGTTGAAGGTCCACCAGACGCGAGCTGCGTAGAGGCTGCCGGAGCCGTCGTACCCGACGATTTGCGTGTCGGGACCAATCCCCATACGCCCGAGCAGCCGGGCGAATTGCTCGGGATCTTCGAGTCCGTAGATCTGCGAATCGTCGCGCGGATCGGACTTCCAATAGCGCGACACGGACCAGACAGCGCCCGGAATGTGCAGACGCAGGTAAGCGTCCAGCAGATCGCAGTCGAGCACCACGAGGTCTTCGTCGTCGAGGTGCTCGGCCAGCCAGTCGGTTTCGCAGATCAGCTCAGGCCGTGCCCATCCGTTGCTGTCTGAGGTCATCACGTGTTCCTTCCGGCCGTGTGCGTTCGGCGACAGGCTACTCCTCTGGTTCTTCTTCGGCCGCCTCTGCGCCCTCAGCGTCAATCTCGTCCGCTGACTCGGCAGGCTGCTGATTGGACGGAGCAGGCGACCATTCGCCCCGGAGGTAGTCGATCGCGGTTTGCAGGACGACATCCAGCTCTGCCTCGAACCCAGTCTCAGGTTGTACGACTTCGATGTCGGGCACGACGCCAACGCCCTCGACCTGATCGCCTTCGGGCGAGACATAACGAGCGATGCTCACGTAGAGCACGCTGCCGTCGGACAGCCGCCGCCCGACGTTGACCGTGCCCTTGCCTGCGGTCGTCTCACCGATCAACACCGCGCGGCCATAGTCGCGCAGCGCAGCCGCCATGACCTCCGAACCTGAGGCGGAACCGCGGTCGATCAGAATGGCCAACTCGAGCTCGATGCCCGTGCCGCCGGCCTCGTCGCGGAACACTTCCTCACTGCCGTCGCGATTGATCTGGCGCAGAATCACGCCGTTATCGATGAACTCGCCGACCGTATCGACTGTCGCCCGCAACAGGCCTCCGGGATTGCCGCGCAGGTCGATAATCAGCTTGGTCAAGCCGGCGTTGTTCGCCGCGTCGAGAAGCTCAATCAACTCATCTCGCGTGCGCTCGGTGAATTGTGTGATGTAGATGAAGCCGATGTCTGCCACCGGCTGACCGGATCGATCGGTGATCGCAATCGAACCCACACTTGGCACCACAATGCGATCGCGCGTGATCACGATGAGCTCCTCAGTGCCGTCGGTGTGCCGCACGAGTAGTTCGACATCCGTGCCCTTGGGACCGCGGATCACCTGGACTGCGAACTGAATCGACCAGCCCTCGGTGGACTCGCCGTTCACTTCCAGGATGATGTCCCCCGCTCGGATTCCGGCTTGTTCCGCCGGCGATCCCTTGAACGGTCGAGAAATCACGATCTGGCCGTCGATCTCTTGCACTGTCGCGCCGATGCCCTCGAACGAACCGCCGATGTCCTCACTGGACAAGCGGTAGTCTTCCGCGTCAATGAAGACGGTGTGCGGATCCTCGAGCGCGTCGATGACGCCCTGGATCGCAGCCTTGCGAGCGTCGATCGACTCGAACTTCTCGGGGTCGACGAAGTCGCGGTCGAGCACGTCGTAGATCTCATCAAGCAACGAGAACCGCGATGCGCGTGCCTCACGCGACTCAACCACAGGCCCTCGTTCGGACGATTGCTCTTCATCAGTCTCAACAGCCGCCGGGACCGGAGTCATGATCTCGCCGCCGCGCGAACTGCGAAGGAACTGCCCGTAGCCGTCGTCTTCGTCGATTACGCGCATGACGCCGACGCCTAGCGCGAATGCCGCGCCCAACATCACGAACACGAGCAAGCAGACGGACCACCGGCTCGGACCGCGCCCATCGTCGCTCGTTGACGCCTCGGCGGGTCCACGGCTGGAGCTGCCGCCCGGCGGTTCCCAGCGCAACTCAGACATCCGCTCCGCCTTCCCCTTGCGGGCCGGATCGCGCTTGCGCCGACCAGCGCTCCTGAATGTGTATCATCAGTCTCAAAATTACACGTTTCGCGCAGTCTGAGAGGTCCGTCATGCCCGCAGTCGCCGGATACAGCCACGTCGCCATCTGTGTCTCCGATGTTGAAGCGTCCAGAGAATTCTACGGCGCGCAGCTTGGCCTGCCCGAGATCGACCGCCCTGACTTCGGTTTCCCGGGCGCCTGGTACGAGGTGGGAGCCTTGCAGCTGCACCTGATGCAGCGTGAACTCGACCAGGATTCCGAGGGGATCGGTCCCCACTTCGCGCTCTACATCCCCACCGACGACTTCCATAGCGAAGTCGAACGCCTGCGCACTGGCGGCGTCGCGATCATGCGCGAGCCGTCGCAGCGGCCCAACGATGGCATCTGGGCCGCGTTCTGCACCGACCCGGACGGCAACATTATCGAGCTCACCGACATGGGCCCCGATCATCACAAGTCTTAGCCGAGCTCCTGTGCGCCGACCCGGCCACACGGCAGCTGTGCTTCGAGTTACCGCGTGGATGCGCGCGGCAACCGCATGACTGACGCTGTTCTCATCTGTCCCGGTCAAGGTGCGCAACGGCCCGGCGGCCTCGCTGATTTGGCCGATCTCCCGGCTCGCTTCCGTCTTTCGTTCGATCTCGCCTCCGAGATCGTGAACCGCAATCTCTGGCAGCTAGGCCAAAGCTCAGAGCCGGCCGATGTCACCGCGCTCAGACGGCCGTCGCTCCTACAGCCCTACCTGATCGCTTGGGCGGCAACGGAGTATGCAGCTGCGCAAGATCGGATCGACGATCGGATCGCCTGCGTGACGGGCCACTCCAGCGGGTTGAACAGCGCCATTGCCCTGTCCGGCGCGACCTCTTTGGAGGCTGCGCTGCGATTCGCTTATGAGTGCGGCCGGGCAATGGACCGTGACTGCCTCGATCACCCGGGCGGTCTGCTCGCGCTCGTCGGCGCCGATCGGGCAACAGCCGAAGCGATCGCCAGCGAGAGCGGGGCTGTGCTGGCGAACCACAATGCGTCCGATCAGACAGTCTTGGGCGGATCGGAGCGCGCGCTCGCGCGCGCGGCAGGGCGTGCGCCGGAGCGGGGCGTGCAAGCCGTCGCTCTGCGAGTCGCAGGGGCGTTTCACACGCCCGTCTTCCGCTCGTCGGACCGCGCTAATCGGGTGCTCATCGATCGGCTGCAACTGGCAGACGAATTCACTCCAATCGTCGGTAACCACTGCGGCCAACTGATCCAGTCGCCAGAGCAGTTGCGAGAGGAGCTTCGCGGGCAATACACACGCCCGGTCGAGTGGTACGACGCCCTGGAGACTCTCTATCAGCAAGGCGTTCGCCGATTCCTCACGCTCGGCCCCGGAAACGTGATGGCCGGACTCGTGCGACGTTACGCTAAGTCGCAGCCGGAGCCGATCACGATCACCCGGCTCAGCCAACTCACTCACTAACAAAGCGTGAAGCGTCTGGAAGCCACCCCATGCCTGAGCTGTCCGCCGATCAAGTTCTAACCACCACCCGTTCGGTTCGGCTGCGACTTGACTTCGAGCGCCCGATCGACCCGGCCGTGATCACCGAGTGTCTCGAGATCGCGCTACAAGCGCCGACCGCGTCGAACTCGCAGCAATGGCAATGGATGGTCGTGACCGCCCCGGAGAAGATCGCGGGGATCGCCAAGATCTACCGAGACAGCTTCATGGAGTTGGCCGCCGCGCGGGAGGACGAGGGTCCGCGTTGGCCGGAGGGCGACTCGCGGGCCGCCGCGGCCGAGGGCGTGACCCGCTCGGCGACCTATCTGGCCAACGAGATGCACCGCTGCCCGGCGCTGCTGATCGCCTGCATTACGGGCAGGGTCGAGGACGCCGGCCAGATGGCGCAGGCGGCCACCTACGGCTCGATCATCCCCGGCGCCTGGTCGTTCATGCTGGCCGCCCGCGCGCGCGGGATCGGCATGGCCTGGACGACGCTGCATCTGCGCGACGAGTCGCTGTCGCAGGAACTGCTCGGCATCCCCGAAGACGTCACCCAGGCGGTGCTGCTGCCGATGGCCTACTTCACCGGCGAAACATTCAAGCCCGCGCCGCGCGTGCCGCTGGACGAGATCATCCACTGGAACCAGTGGGGCCAGCGCACGCCGTAACGGGCGACCGCTAGCTGCCGTCCTCCAGCCGTTGCAGTTCCTCCTGCGCGCGTTCCCGGTCGATCAGCACCGGCTCGATTTTCATGTCGACGCTGCCGAATATGTCCGTCGCATCCAGCCCCTGCGCTGCGAAGAAGCCCGCGATCACCAACGATGCGATTCCCAGATAGGCCTGCAAAGGCGCGAGGTCGTCGAGCACGAACAGGACCTCGCCGGAAATGACCAGGGGCAACTGCGCCGGGTCGAAGCCGACGGTGCCATGCTCGACCTGCACGCCCGCATCCTCAGCGGCGGCGAGCGAGACTTCCAGCAGTTCGTGATTCAAGGTGAAGACGGCGCCGACATCGCCGGCGCGCAGCCGCTCGGCGATCGCCGACCGAACTCCCTGCGGATCCGCGAGGCCGAACTCGTGCACGCGGAAGCGCTCCAGTTCGCCGGCGTAGATCGTCTCCGCGTAGTCGCAGCGTTCTTCGAGGCCGACATTGAATTCCTCGTGAATGACGCAAAGCATCACACCTTCGACACCAGCCTCGTTGAACGCCTCGGCGGGAATCGTGCCCGCGTCCTTGTCATCGAGCCCGACATGGATGGCGCTGCCGACCCCGGCCGCCAGCCTCACGCCGGAATTGAACGAGACGACCGGTGTACCGGCTGCGCGGGCCGCGGCGATCGCGTCCGCCAACGTGTCGGGCGCGGCGAGGGTCGTCGCGATCACCACCGCGCCGTCGGCGACGCATTCGTCGAGCAACGCCGCCTGCTCGACTGGCTGCGGCGAGCCGGTGATCCGCAAGTTCAGGTTGAAGTCGTGACCGGCCGGCGCGAGGTCGCGCCAGAAGGGGTCGCCTGGGTTGCCGTGGTGAACCACACAGCCGAGCGCGCCATCGAGCAAGCGCGACGCTGCGACTCTCAGCGGCGAGCTCGCGTGCCAGACGCCTGCGTCCGCGTCGGTCGGCAGGAACCGCGCCTCAGGATGCTGGCGCGCGCTCCACTGACCATCGCTTCGCTCTTGCAGAGCCAGCTCCACTCGTCCGTCGTCCAGCCGTCGAGCCGAGAGCCGAACGTCTCCATCGCCCCCATCTCCCGCCGTGACATCGCTGAGCAATATCCCGAGCAGGATGAGCACCGCCCCCGCCAGGGCGGCAATCAGAAGTGTCTGGCGCGAAATGCGTTGACCGGAGTGAAACATCGTGATGTCACCCTTTCGACCGTGTTCTTGTCAACTCTCAGCAAACGTCACGATAGCGGAACGAAACGTCTGTCGATCCTCCGACACGCTCAGCCGGTGCGGGGATTTTGGGCGGATTGGGCAGCACCGGTGCTGCTGACTAGGGCCTGTTCACACAACCACGAGCGCGGTCGGCCCGCACGCGCGCTGGTCTCGAGGCTGAGCCTCGGCGCTCCCTGCCCCGCCCTCCTCAACCGAGGCGAAACCGGGTATGCTCAGAACATATACACGCACGAATCCATAGGAGACCGCTGTGTCCCGTGCACGCCTCGCTCCAAACCCGGACGGCGCCGGACATGCCCGGATTCGCCTGGAAAAAATCCACCCGCATCGAGATCAATCCAGACGGATCTGGACAGATCTGGACAGATCTGGACAAATCCAGACCCACAAACGCACGATCCTCAGCGCTCAACAGGAGATCCGGTCAATCCCTCCGAAATTCTCCCGTCAAACAGCGCCGATACACTTCGCGCAGTCTGAACATGTCTGAGGAATTCGCGCTGAAAGTGTTCGAATCTGTCCAGACTTGGGCAGATTTGGGCAGACTGCTTGACGAGGTCGCGCATTGGAATCAGCGGAGATAGCGCGCCCTAATCCTCACGCTCACTCCGCTGCCGGAGCGCGCCCACCGCCTCGTCCCGCCCCTGTAGCTCGCCGTCGGCGTAGCCCTGCGCGTAGGCCTCCTGCGTCTCAAGCTCGCGCTCTGCCCGGCCCGCCATCACGCCCGCGAACCAACCGTCGGGATTCGGTAGTCGCTCCAGCGAGAGCCACTCGTTGGCCTCGCGGCCGCGGTTGTACCCTCGTCGTTCCTCCTCCTCGCCGCGCGGGGCCATGCGCACGTCTAGCAATGCCCGGGCCTCTTCCGCCCCGCGCTCTTCAGCTGCTTGGACATCCGCTTCGGTCGGTCCGCGATCAAACACGCCGGTCGCGCCGCCGATCGCTGCGGTCGCCAATGCGCCGGCGGCAAACGAGATCACCAACAGCAGGAGCGCTCGCAGCTCGATCATTGCTCGCCGCCCCATTCCGCCCGTCGATCACGCGGCGGCGCTGGAGCATCAATGCCGGTTTCGCCAGTCACCGACCCCCAGCCCGCCACATAGCCTGCTCGCCAGCCGTCGTCGTAAGCCTTTGCGGGATCCAGATCCGGCGAGCGTTTCCCGGCTTCGAATCCTGCTTCCCACGAGAATCCGTCGCGCACCGCGAGCAGGAGATCCAAGCTGATCGACGACTGTTCATTCCTGCCGTGGCGATAGCCGAGCCACCAGCGGCGCTCCAATTCTTCGAGCCAATACTCCTCTCCCTCGATCGTGCCCCGATCGGTGCCCTCCCGGTACGCGGCTTCTACGTCGGCGTCGGTTGGCCCGGTATCGAAGATAGAAGTGCTCAGGCCCAACACGGCGACCAGAAAGACGCCGACCGCGAGTGACGCGACGAACCACCAGCGATTTAGTTGGCGGGACGGCGGTCGCTCGCGTTGTAGCTCGCGCAGCTCCAGATCACCGGCCACAACATCACCCGCCTCCCGCGCCTGCGCCGATCGGCGCAGGCAGCGGCGCCGGACGAGTCCAGCCCATCGCGCGGCCCAGGATCAATCCGGCCAAGGCGATCAATGCGCCCAACGCCGCGACCCAGAAGATCATCTCCACATCGAAAAATGCCCCCACGATCCCGATCAGAAAAGCGCACACTGCCCCCACGTCCCAGGCCAATTGGAAGGTCGCTGTTGCGCCGCCGCGTTGAGTCGCTGAAACGCGATCAACGGCTAACGCCAACAACCCAGTGTGCGCGCCGCCCATGCCAATCCCGGTCAACACGCCCGCCACCCAGAACATCACCCCCGTCTCCGATTGCGTCACCACGACCATCCCGGCACAGGTCGCGATCAGCCCCGGAATGATCACCGGTACGCGCCCGATCCGATCCGACAACCGCCCAGCCATCGGCCGCGAGATCATCGCGCCGACGCCGCTGAACAGGAAGAAGAGCCAGATCGGGCCTAGACTGCGCCCTGGCTCGTCGCCCAAGGGCTCGAGGAACGCCGCCGCGACTGAGAAGCCCAGCGTGACGCTGAGGAATACCAACATCGGGAAGACCGCCCGCGCCGGAATCAACGCTTTGAGCGAGATGGCAGTCGTCTGCGTCTGTGGCCGCGTCGGCTCGCGCTGGAACAGCGTGACTGCGAACGACAGCGCCGCCGTGACCGCGGCGAGAATCAAGACCGCGTCGAAGCCGCCCGCCAACGCCACTAAACCGCCGATCGCTGGCGTCGCGGTCTGGGCGAAACTGGTCGAGAGGCCGAAAAAGCCCAATCCCTCGCCGCGGCGCGGGGGCGGCACGATCTCGGCCACCATCGAACCGGCGGAAGTGGGATAAGCCGCCATCCCCACCCCCTGCACGCAGCGCAGCGCAAACAGGGCCCATACGTCGTTGGTGAAGATCATCAACGTGAATGACCCTACGAAGGCAATCAGGCCAATCCGCATCTGGCGCACGCGGAAGCCGCTGTCGCTCCAGCGACCGACGAACGGGCGCAGGAAGATCGGGATCACCGCATAGCCGCTGGTTACGAGTCCGATCTCGAATAGGTTCGCGCCCTGATCGGTCATTTCGCGCGGCAGCGTTGTGGTCAGGTAGAAAAAGCAGGAAAAGAACGAGAACGTCCCCAACAGCGAAAGCACGTATTGCAGCGTCCAGAGCTGTGGCGGCAGCGGCGGTAGCGTCCGCCCTACTGCCGTCGCTACCAAGCGCAGCCGCCCATGTTGAGGCGCGGCGCGCGCAGTCAACCAGCGCTCGCTTGAGGCCAATCCGCCAAACGCCGCCAAGAGCTCGCCCCGCGTCTAAAAGTCGGGCGGGCCAATGCCCGCCAGGGCGCCGTCGCCGTGACCATTGCTGCGCGGACAGAGATGCTCCGAGCCCTCCAAAGGTTGTTGGCATAACGGGCAGGTTGGGCGCCCTCCCGCGACGGTTTGTTCGGCCTGCACCGTAAACACTCGCGCCGCCTGCCGGCTGAGCGCAAATCGCAGCGTCGGTTGGTTCGAACTCTGCTCCACGTCCGTCGCGTACACGATCAGGCTGTCGAGGCTGTCGTTGTAGTCGAGCCCGAGCTGCCCAAGCTGAAATTCGTGCGTCGGTCGATCAGGAAACGGCGACAACGAAGGCGCGGTTGGACGGCGTCCTTCGCCCCGCTGCCGGTGACGCGCCAGTTGCTGCTGAATCGCCGTCGCCAGAGAGGAGACATGCTCCTTTTCGCACCAGATCGCTGCGGTTGTCGCACCAGCGCTCACACGCAGACGGAAGCGGCGCTGACCGGGCAGGCCGATCGCCTCCGCTTCCAACGCGTCCGCCTCGCCCAAGTCCCACTCCGCGCCGTTGGCCATGCAGCGAGTATACCGACTGGATAGGATCAACCCAGACGTCCCGATCCGCGCCACCAAGTTGCTGAGGAGCCAAGATGCCCGTGGAAATCGGTCAAACTGCGCCGGACTTTACGCTCATGGACGGCGACCGCAAGGAACACTCCCTGTCCGGCTACCGTGGACAGCCGGTCGTCGTCGCCTGGTATGTGCTCGCGTTCACCGGCGGTTGAACGAACGAACTCAGCCGTTTCCATGAACTCCACAGCGAGTTCGAAGCGGCCGGCGCCCAGGTCTTGGGCATTTCCGTTGACTCGCCGTTCGCCGCCGGAGCCTACGCTCGCGAGCTTGGCCTCGACTTTCCGCTGCTGGGCGACTTCCCCTGGGGCCGCACCGGCAAAGCCTGGGGCATCCTCAACGAGGAGCGCGGGATCACGGCGCGGATGACCTATGTCATTGACGCGGACGGCGTGGTGCGACACATCGTTGATGCGCCACGCGACTTCAACCGCCACCCGGAGGAAGCGCTCGAACAGGTGAAGGCGCTTACAAGCGATTGATTCCTGAGCCGCGGATGTGGTTGCATGAGCCGGCGATACGCATCGGAATCGCGTAGTGCGCCTGTACAGACCCGTCGCCGGCTCGGTGCGTCAGTCCAGAAGACGAGCTCGACTGATTCTAGAAACGAACGGTTGCCTTATCTTTCCACCAGATAACAACTTTCCACAGAGACACAAATGTACAAGTTGACATACGCTCTCTGCGAATACATCGTGCGGGCAACGTAGGCGCAATCCCACTCAATCGGCGTCTGCGACCGCTTGGTGGCGGGATCTCTGGGAGTAACTGCCGTGTCTGTGAACGACCCCTCCCTCTGCACGCACAACTGGCAGATCGAACCGCCGAACGGGCCAATTTCTCACGCCCGTTGTCGCAAGTGCGCCCTCGAACGCGACTTCCGCAACTCCTTCCCCGAAGAGGAGCGCAAGAACAACTCGGACATCTTCGCCGGCAACGCGGGACGTCGGAGGCGCGGCGATCACGAGCTGCCGCGCTACAGCGACCGCGAGACTGAGCTCGCGGTCTACGCCTTGGCCGGGCGTCGGAGTTTCGTCAATTAGCCGCCTGAGAGTGGCTGGACGTCCACACCCGATTACCATGCGCCCATGAGCAGTTTCGGCGGTGGACGCACACCCGGCGATCCCGGCGGCGCGGATTTCGACGCCGACCTGGCGAACTTCGCCGTACGAACCGTTCCGTTCGACGAATGGGTTGACATCGACACCCTGATTCACCGCAGCTCGGTGACATCGGGCGACTTCGACTATGCGCTGCGCCCGCTCTGCCCGGACTGCGGTACTGAAATCGAACTCGAATACGAAACGCTCGAATCAGAAGACCCGGACGAAGGCGGCCGCGACGTGATCTCGGCCCTCGTCTGCCAGAGTTGCCGCGTGCTCTGGGAACCCTCGGATCCTGACGACGAATAGCCGTTGCAGTCGACCGCACAGACCGCTGAACCGGCGCGCAGTACGCTCAGAACCGATACCACGCACGAACATGCCGCTAGCCATGGAAGTGAGTTGACTCCAATGAGCGTCACTGTGCGCATCCCCACTCCGCTGCGAGCCCTGACCGGGCAGCAGGACGTCGTTCAGGCAGACGGCGAGACCCTGCTGACCCTCGTCCAGAACCTTGAGGCCGAGTATCCCGGCATGGGCGAGCGAATCGTAGATGAAGACGGCGAGATTCGGCGCTTCGTCAATCTCTTCGTCAACGGCGAGGACGTCCGCTTCCTGGACGGGCTCGCCACTGCACTCGGTCAGGGCGACGAAGTCTCGATCGTTCCCGCCGTTGCGGGGGGTTAGGCCAAACGATGTCCGTCCGCATCACCACCGACGGCAAGATCGCCACCGTCACGCTCGATCGCCCCGAGCGCATGAACGCGATCAATCCCGAAATGTCGCGCCAACTCGACGAATTCTGGTCCGAGTTCGATCGCGACGACGATCTCCACGTCGCCATCATCACCGGCGCGGGCCGCGCCTTCTGCGCCGGTCGCGATCTGGTCCGTCCTGATGCGCACAACGACGAGATCAATCGAGCCGCCCGCTCCGCCGCCAAGCGCGAGTCCGACCCCTCCAACGCCGCCGGACTCTCCAGCTGGGGACCGGACCAGACCTGGAAACCGGTGATCGCCGCGATCAACGGTTGGTGTCTCGCGGGAGGGTTCGCCCTTGCCCTCTCCTGCGATCTGCGGATCATGAGCGAGACCGCGCGAATTGGCTCGATGGCGCCCAAGCGGGGACTCCTGCCCGGCGGCGGACAAGTGCAGCGGTTGGCCCGCTACGTGCCGTTCGGCAAGGCGCTCGAAATCCTCCTCCGCGCCAACCACATCGACGCCGCCGAGGCGCATCGGATTGGTCTGGCCAACGCCGTCACGCCCCCTGAAGAACTGCTGCCTACCGCGCAGGCCTGGGCAGAAGAGATCGCCTCGAACGCGCCGCTTGCAGTGCGAGCCTCCAAACGAGCCGCCTACGAAGGCGTTCTGCTGGAGTCGGGCTTCGCAAGCGGCATGACCCTTGAGTCGCAGCTTTATTCTGAGATCATGATCACGGAGGACGCGCGCGAGGGCACGACCGCCTTCGCCGAAAAGCGTCCCGCCCAGTTCAGAGGCCGCTGAGGTCGTCAAGGTCTCTCGCGGCGCTCGCCACGGAGAGTCACATGGACGAGCTCATCTACGCATCACTGACCGATATCGCCGCCGCGATTCGCAGCCAGGATGTCTCCGCTTCGGAGGTTCTGGAAGCGCATCTGGCGCGAATCGACGAAGTCAATCCCACCCTCAATGCGGTCGTGCAACTCTGCGCCGACCGCGCCCGCACCGAAGCAGCCGAGGCCGACGCCGCACTCGCCCGCGGCGACGACCTCGGGCCGCTGCACGGCGTGCCGATCACACTCAAGGATTCCCACGACACTGAGGGAGTGATCACGACCGGGGGCACGCTCGGTCGCAAGGACTATGTGCCGGAGGCTGACTCCACTGTCGCTGCCCGTCTCCGCGCAGCGGGCGCGATCCTGATGGGCAAGACCAATACGCCGGAACTTACGCTCTCTGGCGAAACCGACAACCTCGTCTACGGCCAGACCCGCAACCCCTTCAATCCTGAGCGCACTTGCGGCGGCTCCAGCGGCGGCGCAGGCGCGATCGTCAGCGCGGGCGGATCGCCGCTCGACATGGGCAGCGACACCGGCGGCAGCATTCGTCTGCCCTCGCACTTCAACGGCATCTGCGGGATCAAGCCAACCGCCGGCCGGGTTTCGCGGCACGGTCACATCGTCCCCTGGGGCATGGGCGCGATCGATGAGTGGACGACCATCGGGCCAATGGCGCGCTATGTCGAAGATCTCGTGCTTGCCTTGCCGATCATCTCCGGGCCGGACGGAATTGACCCAACCGTCGTCCCGATGCCACTCGGCGATCCCGCTGATGTGGATCTCAGCGGACTCAAGCTCGCTTACTACTCCGATGTGGAGGGCTATCTCGCGCCGGACGAAGACACGCTGGCGACGCTCCAAGCGGCTCTGACCGCGCTGGCTGAGCACGTTCAGTCTGTCGACGAGGATGCGCCGCCGGCGCTGAGCGAGTACGTGGATCTCTGGCCGCGCGTGGGCGGTGGTGACGGCAGGGCTTGGGTCGACCGGATGCTGAAGAAGTGGGGTACTGAAGAGATGTCTCCTTTCCTGGAGAAGGGATTCGCCACGATGGAACCCACCTCCACACCCGAATTCACCGAGTCGCTCGAGTATCAGGATCAGTTCCGCAGCGAGATGCTCCAGTTCATCCAGCCGTACGACGCCATCGTGGCTCCCGTCGCGGCGATTCCCGCGCCTGAGCATGGCCGCACCTACGACCAAGACCTGCGCAACATGTTCTGGACCGGTCCGTACAACATCACCGGTTGGCCGGGAACGGTCGTCCGCTGCGGTACATCCTCCGAGGGCCTGCCGATCGGCATCCAAGTGCTCGCGCATCCCTGGCGCGAGGATGTGTCACTGGCATTGGCCGGAGCGCTCGAATCTGCGCTCGGCGGCTGGCAGCGACCGCCGATCTAGCCGCCGGTCGCAGGAGGCAACACCCGCTCCAGCCAGTCGATCAACAGAGTCCACAGCTCACTTCGGCGCTGCCGCAGGGAGTGTGTTGCGCCTTCGAGGATGTGCAGTTCGCGCCCCTCGCCGGCAATGCTGTAGACCCACTGCGAGAGCCGCGCCGCTAGTCGCCAATCTGCCGCGCCGTGGATGAGCAGCAATGGGCGCGGCGCGATCCGATCCAGATCAGGCGGATCGATTCCGGCTGTTTGCGTCGCCAACGCGGCGACTCCGGCGACTGCTGAGGATCGCGCTGCCGCGCGAATCACGATCGCGCCGCCGTAGGAGTGTCCAAGCAGCGCTACTGGGTTGTGACCCTGATCCGCTAACCACTCAATTCCTGCGAGCACGTCGGCGGTACCGTCGTCGATTGGGCCGGGTGACGTCTTTACGCGGAAGTCCAGCCGCAGCACGCCGATCCCCTGCAACGTCAGAACCTCCGCTAGGTCTGTGTAGATGTTCTCCGCCGGACCATCGAAGCCGCCGTCGAACCCGCCCACGCAGAGGATTGCGCCACGCCGGGCGCTGAGCGGCGGGGGATGCCAGAGGGCGTCGATTGAACCCAGTTCGGAAGGGACGGTGACTTCGGTCATCAGAGGCTCGCTTGATACGCTACCGCTGCCGATTGGGAAGGCTCGCATATGACCTTGATTGCAACCGGAACCGAGCGCGAAGCCGGCGCGCAGCGGGCGCTCGCAACCGCATTCGCTCCCCAGTCGATCGCCATCGCCGGCGTCTCGCAGCGCAACACCGGCTGGGGCGGCGGGCAGATGTTCCTCAGCGGCATCCGCAAGCTCGGTCGCGTGCCCAACGTCTACTGCCTCAACCCTAGGGGCGGGGAACTCTCCGACGGCACGCCGCTCTATCAGTCGCTCCTGGACGTCCCGGGACCGGTTGACTCGGTGATCTCCGCCGTTCCGGCTTCGGCGATTCTCGGTCTCGTGGACGATGCGGTTGTCAAAGGCGTGAAGGTGATCCATCTCTTCACTGCCGGCTTTGGCGAGACCGGCAGCGCCGAGCGGGCAGAGCTTGAGCAACAGGTGTTGGCCAAGCTTCGCGCGGGCGGGATACGTTTGATCGGGCCCAACTGCATGGGCATTCATTCGACTCGCGGCGGTGTGAGCTGGATGGCAGAGGCATCGTCCATGCCCGGGCGCGTAGGGATGCTCTCGCAATCGGGCATGAACGCCTCCGAGGTCGCCTCGGAAGGCGTGCGCCGCGGCGTCCTGTTCTCCAATATGGCCTCCTTCGGCAATGCATCCGACCTCAATGAAGCCGACTTCCTCCAGTTTCTCGCTCAGGATCCGGACACCGAGATCGTCCTCGCCTATCTCGAAGGCATCCGCGACGGTCGCCGCTTCTTGCGGATCGCGCGCGAGATGGCCCGGCCCGGTCCGCAGCGCAAGCCCCTGGTCGTACTCAAGGGCGGGCTCACAGAGGCGGGCTCGCGAGCCGCCGCTTCGCACACTGGCTCGCTCGCGGGTTCGGAGCAGATCTGGAACGCAGTCCAGCGCCAAGGACGCTTCATTCCCGCGCAGAGCATTGAGGAACTGCTCGATATCGCCGTGACGATCGAACGAATGCCCAACCTCCACGGTCCCCGCTGCGCCGTTCTCGGAGGCGGAGGGGGCGTCTCCGTACTCGCCGCCGACATCTGCGATCGCGCCGGCATTCCCGTGCCCTGGTTCGGCCAGGACACCCAGCGCAAGTTGAGCGAGTTCACCCCGATCGCAGGCACTTCCGTGCGCAACCCGCTCGATGCGGGCTTCATGTTCGAGGGCGAGCATGTCGAGACGGCGCTGTCCGCTGTTGCCGACGACCCCAACATCGACTGGCTCATGCTGCACATGGGCGTCGAAAGCGGGTTCCGCCGGGAACGCGACGACGATTTCGCGGAGCGCACCGCTAACTCCCTGGCAGCTGTCGTTGGGAAGTTGCCGAAGCCGCTCGCAGTCGTGATCCGGCAGGCGCGAACCGGCGAAGGCTTCGGGCGAGGTCTTGCGTTGCAGACCCGTCTGAATGAACGCGGGATCGCCTGCTTCCACAGCATCGAGTCCTGCGCTCGCGCCGTCAGCCGGCTGCTCGAATGGCAGTCGCGCGCCAGCCTGTAGGCCTGTTCGATCGACGGAGCTCTGTGCGAACCGGGGCGGTGAGCGGTTGGCCTGGCAGTGGCGGGTGAATTTCCGAGCGGTCGGGGTGAATTTGTCGGCGTGGGCTGGGAAACACGCGAGGGATAGTCCGAGATAGTCCAGATTTGTCCAGATTCTTCTGGATGAGGGGTGTTTAGAGCGGAATTGGGGACGCTCATCCGAGTTTGTCCTGGTTCCTTCAGACGGGTTCTGGCGGTCATGGCGGGCTCCGTTGGTTGTAGGCGGAATGTGAGATGCGGACGATCCTATACGGACAGGCGTTCTGTGTCGGAACTGAGGTTGATCGGAGTGTGGCGAGGCTCACAGTCGGGTTGGAGGTGACTGGTTCTGCCGACCTCCTCTAGCACTTCGTGCCCTCTCTCCCCGCAATGAGGGAAGAGCGATCGTGGTTTGCCCGACGGACTTAGGCTGGTGTCATGTCAGTACTCATTCCGCGACGCCTGTTCACCGTTCCCGCTGCGCGTGTGGTCGGACGCACTGAGACCACGGCGACGCTCGCCGTTGATGGTCTTGTCTGCTCGATCTGCGCTCGTCGGGTACGCGACTCGCTGCGTTTACTTGACGGCGTTGCCGAAGCCGAATGCAGTCTCGATAGTGGGATGGCGACCGTCCGGCTGACCGATCCTGAGCTTGCGCCCGAGCGACTGACCGGCGCAGTCGAATCGGCAGCCATTCTCACTCCCGTTCGGCGCTTGCTCGCTGCGGCCGCGCGACGCATGCGCCTCTAGCCGGAGCCTGCATATGCCTCGAAACCCCGCTGTGGGAGCGCACGTCTCTTCCGCCGGACGGATCGACAAGGCGGTTGACAACGCCGTCGCGATCGGCGCTGAGTCGTTCCAACTCTTCGGCGCCGCCCCGCAGCAGTGGCGGCGTAAGCACCACCCTGACGAGGATGTGCAGGCCTTCCGCCAGAAGCTGCGGGAGACCAAGCGTGGCCCCGCCTTTATCCACGCTGTCTACTTGATCAATCTCGCCAGCCCCGACGACGAACTGCTGCGCAAGTCCACCGATACGCTCACTGCCGAGCTCGAGCTCGCCGCCCGCATTGGAGCGGCCGGTGTGATCTTTCACGTCGGTTCCCACATGGGCTCGGGCTTTGATCACGCCCTGCCACGGATTGCGGCGGCGATGCGCGAAGCGCTGGAGCGCACGCCCGACGAGTCCTTGCTCCTGCTCGAAAACAACGCCGGCGCGGGACGTTCAGTTGGCTCCACATTCGCTGAACTGGCCGCGATCATCGATGCCGTCGATCATCCCCGCGTCCGCGTCTGCCTCGATACCTGCCACCTGCACGCGGCGGGTTACAACGTGGCCACGATCCAGGGACTCAAAGAGACGATCGACGAATTCAACCGCGAGATCGGCGCCGACCTGCTCAGCGCGATTCATGCCAATGACTCCAAGACGCCGCTCAGCTCGGGCCGTGATCGGCATGAGAACCTCGGCCAGGGCACTATCGGCCTCCCCGCCTTCCGGCGCATGGTGCGAAACCGCACCTTGCGCAAGGCCGCCTGGCTGCTGGAGGTGCCGGGTTATGAGACGAAAGGTCCGGGCAAGGCCGATGTGGATGTGCTCAGAGCCTTGCGGGATGAGTCGGAGTTGCCGATGATCCCGGAGCAGACATCCCGGAGCAGACATAACAGAGCAAGGCTGCTGCCCTAGCGAACCGGCACCTCCGGTACCGCGGCGACGCCAAAAACGTGACCAACCAGCGCCAGAAATGAGAGCGCAGCGTCGCTCAGCGCCCGCTGGCGGCGGTAGATCACGCCGATGCTGCGGCGGATGGGGCGGGCCGACTCGATCTCGATCGTCGCCAGTTGGCCGCGCGTGAGCTCGTCTTCGACCGCGACGCGGGGCAGGAAGGCCAGGCCCAGACCGCGCAGCGCCAGACGCTTGGCCAGCTCCAGACTCTCCACATCCAGCGTGAGGCGCGGCGTCACCCCCGCGCCGCGGAACATTCCCTCGATCTGGCCATGGAACGACGAGCCCGTATCGAAAAAGATCATCGACTCCTGCGCCACCTCTTCCACGCTCGCGCGGCCGCGAGACGCGAGCGCATGACTGCGATTCGCCAGCAGCACGATGTCATCTTCGTAGAGCGGCGCGGCCGCGATCTCCGGGTGGCTCAGCACGCGCTCGAAGCCCAACTGCACCTCGTCGTCCAACACCATCCGCGAGATCTCCTCGGAGTGCCCCGTGCGCACGGTCACAGTCACATTCGGTTGCGCCGCCGTGAAGCGTTGCAACAGCGCCGGCAAGACATACGTCCCCACCGTCGGCGCAGCCCCAATCACCAGACTGCCGCCCTCGCCTGCGCGGAGCGCGTGTACCGCCTCAGCCGCGTCTCGCGCCGCCTGCAAGGTGCGCTGCGCGTGCGGCAAGAGCGCACGCCCGGCGTCTGTGAGCGCTACTCGCCGCCCCATGCGCTCGAACAGCGCAACCCCGAGCTGCGCCTCCAACTGACCGATCCGGGTCGACACGGTTGGCTGGGTCAGACTCATTCGCTCCGCAGCACGCGAGAACGAGCGCACTTCGGCGACCTCCACAAACGCCTCTAGCCGCGACAGATCGATTCCTCTGATGCCCCGCATCGCTTGCGCACTCCCGCTCAGGCGACGCGAACGCCGGTCTTGCGCACGATCGCCGCGCCGTAGACGCCTGCCTGACAGGCCAGCCGGACCGGTTCCTCCAGCGCCCGCCGCCCGCGCTGATTGAGCAACGCCTCACGCTCCGCCCTGCCCATCTCCGAGAAGTGTTCCGCTCCCTCCTGGACGATCACGAAACAGCCCGCGCAGCGCGCCTGCATGTCGCACTGATTCGGCCACCACAAACCCGCATCGCGGGCGGCCTGCATCAGACGCTCACCCTCCGGCACCTCGACCACCAAACCCGACGGCTCGACCGTGACCGTGTGCTGCGACCCAAACATGATCTCTACCCGCTCCGCGAGATGCCGGCGAAACCGAGGAATTCGTCCTCCCAGGACAACACCTGCTCCACGAACTGCGGCGGTACCGGCCGGATCTGGGAGGTATCGATCCCGTCGGTCGAGAGCGTGTCCGGCGGCGGCCCAACGAGGATGTTCTCCTGCTGCATTCGCTCCATCACCGCCGCGACGACCGCCGTGCGATCCTCGCCGTCCACACCGGCGTCAATCGAGTCCCACTCCATCCGCAGCACCAGATCGACGAATCCGGACGTCACCATCAGGCCCTCTTCCGAGAGCTGCTCGGCGATCCACTCGCTCGCTTCGTCAATCAGACCCTCGCTCGGTCGAGGCATAGCGGCTCATGCTCCTCTCTCGTCAATCGCCCACGATCTCCGGGCGCTGACTGTCCTTGATCGTCTGTTCACTGTCTACGCCAAGTCCCGACTGCAAGACCGCGATTAGCAACATCACCAGGATCACTGCGCCAATCACAATCAGGAGCGGCTTGCGCAGACGCGCCCAGATTCGCAGCGCCAGTGTTGCCGCGAACCCCAACGCCGCAGTCAGCGCAGCCCGGATCATCATGCGCCCATCTTACTCCCGCCTCCTCCGCAGCCTGCGCGATTGACCGCGTGCGCCGACACAGGAACAATGCAGCGACAAACACCCTCCCGACGCAACGACTGGCAGCCACCATGACCCGCCCCGTCCTCCACACCGAACTCTGCGACCTGCTTGACATCGAGTACCCGATCTGTCTGGCCGGGATGGGGCCGACCGTGGGCGGCGGACAGGGCGGCGTCGCCGGGCCCGAGCTGGTCGCGGCGATCTCGAACGCGGGCGGACTCGGCGTGCTCGGCGCTGCCGGATTCCCGCCCGACCGTCTCGAAGCGCAGATCAAGCGCATCCAGGACCTCACCGATCGACCCTTCGGTGTCGACATTCTCGTGCCCTCCAACGTCGCCAGCCGCCCGAGTGGACGCCAGCGCCCCAAAGACCCGCGCGACTTACTCCCCGAAGAGCACAAGGACTTGATCGGCGAGATTCGCGTCAACCTCGAACTGCCCGATGTCCAGGCGCCGCGCGCCGATGTGCGCGTGCCCCGCTTCACTCCCCAGGATCAGGTGGACACGATCACCGGCATGAGAGTGCCCGTACTCGCGACCGGTTTGGGCAATCCTGCCCCGTTCGTCGATCAAGTGCACGAAGCGGGCGGCAAGGTGATCTCACTCGTGGGCAACGTCAAGAACGCCCGCCGCGTCTCCGACGGCAACGCCGACATCGTGGTCGCGCAGGGTCACGAGGCCGGCGGTCACACCGGCCGGATCGGCACGATGGCCCTGCTCCCGCAGGTGCTCGATGCGGTCAGCCCCAAGCCGGTGATCGCCGCCGGAGGCATCGGCGACGGTCGGGGATTAGCGGCTGCGTTGGCGATGGGCTGTGTGGGCGTCTGGTGCGGCACCGTCTTCATCCCCACCCAAGAGGCCAATCTCGACGAGTTCCGCAAGCGCCGCATCCTCGCCGCCAACGACGAAGACACGCGGGTGACGCGGCTGTACTCCGGCAAGACCATGCGCAACATCACCAACGAACTCATCGAAGCATGGGAAGGCTCCGGCACGCAAGCATTGCCGATGGGTCTCCAAGGTTTGCTCATTGCGGATATCGCAGAGGCTGCCAAGCAAGGCGAGCGGGAAGACCTGTTGATGAACGCGGCGGGCCAGATCTCAGGATTGCTGCACGAGCTGCGTCCGGCGGCGGAAGTGTTGGAGGAGATGGTCAGGGAGGCAGTGGAGGTGTTCACGTCGAGGTTGCCGGCGAACGTGAAGGTTGCGGTGGGGGCCTGATCCCCCCCTTGAGGGGGAGATGTCACGAAGTGACAGAGGGGGTGAAACCCCGCGCCGCGCACTGAGTCACCTATCTGCTCAGCGCGACGATCGCCCCCCTCTGTATCTCCCCCCTGCGGGGGGAGAGCAAACAAGGACGACACAGTTGAGCAAAAGACTCCGACAGCATCCCAAGACCACTCACTTCGCCCGAAGGTTGCGAACGGACGCCACCGACGCTGAGCAGCGGCTCTGGTCGCGCCTCCGCCAAAGCCAACTCGCAGGCTACCGATTTCGCCGTCAGCGCCCAATCGGCCCATACATCGCCGACTTCGCTTGCCTGAGCCCGCGCCTCGTCGTCGAACTCGACGGCGATCAGCACGCCAAGCGCAAATCCTACGACCAGCGTCGAGATGCCTATCTGCGCTCCCAAGGCTTCAAAGTCCTGCGCTTCGACAACCACACAGCCCTCACAGAGACCGACGCGGTGCTGGACACCATCCTCAACACCCTCAACCAGCTACAACATGAGCAAAGCCAATCTCCCCCTCGAGGGGGAGATGTCACAAAGTGACAGAGGGGGTGAGACGTCGCGCAACTCACCGAATCACCTGTCTGCTCGACGCCACGATCGCCCCCCTCTGTATCTCCCCCCTGCGGGGGGAGAGGGAACCGAGCCGTCCCGATCTCCCCCTCAAGGGGGAGATGTCACGAAGTGACAGAGGGGGTGAGAACGCCGCGCTGCGCACTGAGTCACCTATCTGCTCGACGCGATGATCGCCCCCCTCTGTGTCTCCCCTCGCAGGGGGAGAGGGAATTCAAAGAGTCCACCCTTGTCTCCACGACCAATCCCAGCTAACATCGCTCATAAGGTCGAAAGAACCACCGATGTGCAACAACACCGACGGACCCAACACCCGCAAGGCGAAAGAGGACGCTCGCGAGCGCTCCAACGGCGTCTGTCAGTTCTGCGGACAGCGCCCCGCTGAGGAAGGCCACCACTGGCTCGCCGTCTACCTACCCGACGCCTGCGAGTGCAACGTCAGCGCCGACCACATCACCGCGCTCTGCCGGCCTTGCCACAAGATTGCGACCACGCTCCGCCGCTTCACCCGAAACGGCGGCGACATCTACACGCTCCTGGCAGCCGTAGAGGAAGGAATCGGACAGGCATGGAGTACGACATCCACATCCGAGGCATCAGCCCGATCATCATGCACAACGGCGCGGCCGGACTCGACACCCGCAGCCCTGCTAATCTCGAGAAGGCGGAAATCACCCGCAAGAAGGGATCCAACAGGACCGCCAGCGACGAAGAACGACTCCGCGAGCTCGAGTGCCAAATCTCTCTTTGGCTCGACGCGGGCGGAGCGCCGACAATCCCGAGAACGGCGTTCCGATCTATGATCGAAACCTCCGCTCGCAAACTCACGCAGGGTCCGCAGGTACGCGAGGGCCTGATCGTGCTCGGCGACGCCAAGTTCGAATACGACCGCGAGCGTTACGGCACGACGGTCGAGCAGCTCGGCAAGAAGGCGCAGTTCACCACTGGAGTTGTCGTGCAGCGCAACCGCGTCCTGCGCACGCGCGCCATGTTCGAAGAGTGGGAAGCGCGCTTTCGTATTGAGGTCGATGATGAACTCGTCGACCAGGAACAACTGGAAACGTGGCTGGACATCGGCTCGCGCAGGATCGGACTCGGCGACTGGCGGCCCGAGAAGAGTGGCCATTACGGCAGGTTTGAGGTGTTGGCGGTCGATGAGATAAGCTGACAATCTCAGGGCAAGGCTTGGCTCGGCTGGGTATGGCGTGGCCAGGCACGGCAGGGTAGGGCGGGGTTGGGCAAGGACGGGCGCGGCGGTTTCGGCCGCCGCGCTCAACACTTGACCACGATTCAGCGACACTGAACTCGACTGAACAGGGCCAACCAAACCTAACCAATCCTGACCATCCCAAATCGCACAAAACCCCGTAAAACACAGGAGATCGTCGCCGAAGCACCCCATCCAAAGGCCCAGAAAAAATTCTTCGCTGAACAACCTCAGTCCTCATACACCCAATCGCGGTGACCGATCCGCGTGACCGTGACCTGCCGATGCCCAGGCCCAGGCTCGAAGATGATGCGGTAGTCGCCCACGCGGACTCGGTACAGTCCATCTAAAGGCGGCTGCAGCGGAATCGTGTCCAGCCCGTACGGGTCGTCTTCCATCTCCCGCAGCGTGCTTCGCACTTCGCGTTTCGGTACCGGAGTCAACACACGCAGTTGTGCCCTCGCTTCTTCCTTGAGGGTGACCTTGAGTTGCACTTACCGCTACTCGTCAGCCCAGAAGGACTCGTCTTCGTCCAACTCGCGAAAATCAATGCCACCGCCAGCGAGAATCTCCTCGCGAGCCCTCCGTGCCTCCTCGGCCAACGCCTCCTCGATCTCCGGCGTCAACTCAGGATCATCGAACTCGTAGTACAGCCCGTGTAGTGGGTCGACCAATGGCACCCAGAGACCGCCATGGTGGTCCTGCAACAGGATCCCCTTGCGGCCTTCAGTCCACTCATGGTCCGGATAGCGGCGATCAAACTCGTCAAGCGTGATCGACTTTCGACGCCGAATCTCCGACATCGGCGTGACCGCGCGGGCGGCCTCCGACTGGCTGTCTACGTCTTCGAGCACCATGATCGGCCTCCTCAGACACACGATAGGCTGTTGCGCATGAACCAGGCAGCGCTCGACGGCGTCCGCATTCTCGACCTCACCTCCGAGATGGGCTGGTATTGCGGCAAGCTGCTGGCCGACCTCGGGGCGGACGTGATCAAGGTGGAGCCGGTCGGCGGCGACCCGGCGCGTGCGCGTGCGCCCTTCTGGCAAGGTCAGCCGGGGCGCGAGACTTCGCTGCGCTTCTGGTACTTCAACGCCAACAAGCGCTCGGTCACTGTTGACCTAGGGCAGTACGACGGTCGCTGGCTGTTCGGCAGGCTGGTTGAGACGGCGGACATCGTGATCGAGTCGTGGACGGGGGCTGAGCGGTCGGAGTTGGCCGAGCTTGGGATTGATCCGGAGACATACATGGAGGCGCGGCCTTCGTTGATTTGGGTCTCGATCACGGGGTTCGGTCTGGACGGTCTCAAGGCAGGCTGGGAGGTGACCGACATCGTGGCGCAGGCGGCGGCCGGGATCGCCACGCTCGCCGGCTACCCCGACGGCTCGCCGATGCGGATCGCGGGTAATCAGGCCTACATCGTCGCCGGCATCTCGGCGGCGCAGGGCGCGCTGCTGGCGCTGTTACAGGCCGAGGCCACGGGCGTCGGCCAGCGCGTCGAAACCTCGATGCAGGAGGCGCTTTCAATCTGCCAGGAGACCGCTCATCTGCAATGGGACTTCCAGGGCACGTCGCGCGAGCGGATCGGCGAGCAGCACCGGATGCCCGGCATCGGAACGTACCGGACCCTAGACGGCTACATCTTCTCGATGGTCGGCGTTCCCGGATTCGGCGCGCCCTGGTCCGCGTTGATCGCTTGGATGGACGAGGAAGGCCAGGCGGAAGACCTGACCGATCCGATCTACGTGGACACCTTCGGCAACTTCAATATGCGGATGCTGATGGTCCCCGAGGAACTGGAGCAACTCGCGCCGATCATGAATCGGGCGCAGGAAGTGCTGACCAACTTCTATGCCGCCAAGACCTCGATGGAACTCTACGAGCAGGGTCAGGCCCGCCGACTGCTGATCGGACAGGTGGCAACGCCGGCTGATCTGGGCGATAGCCGCCATCTCGACGCTCGCCAGTGGTGGCTCGAGTTCAACCAGCCGACCACACTCGGAGCCGATGACGCGCCGTTGCGCTTCCCCGGTCCGCCCTATCGGTTGTCGGAGACGCCGACCGGCATTCGCTGGCCGGCCCCGCAGATCGGCGAGCACAACCAGGAAGTCTGGGCCGGCGAGGTCGGCATTCCTGCTGAGGACCTGATCGCATTCGCCGGGGAGGGCGCGATATGACATCCGCAAATGGCGCACGACCGCTGGACGGCATTCGCGTGGCTGACTTCTCGTGGTTCGGGGCCGGGCCGATCGCCGGGCGCACGCTCGCAGACTTCGGCGCCGATGTGATCCGGATCGAGTCAGAGGCCCGCGTCGACGGTCTGCGCCTGGGCCAGCCGCAGAAGCCGGGCAAGTCGGGCTACAACGTCTGCGCGTACTTCAACAACTTCAACGCCGACAAGCGCTCGTTCCTGCTCAACATGTCGGCCGAGGGTTCGCGTGAGGTGGCGCTCCGACTGATCGAGCGGTCGGACATCTTCCTCTCCAACCTCACCCCGCGCATCTTCGAGCGCTGGGGACTGACATATGACGAACTGCGCGAAGTCAAGCCGGACATCATCGCCGCCTACCAGCCGATGCAGGGTCTCACTGGTCCGCACCGAGATTTCCTCGGTTTCGGCGCAGTGCTGACGCCGACGACCGCCATCTCGCATCTGTCCGGCGATCCGGAGCGCCGGCCGGTCGGGGTCGGGACCAACTATCCCGATTACGCGGTCAATCCGGGGCACACCATCGTTGCCATCCTGGCTGCGCTGCGACACCGGCGGCGGACCGGTCAAGGGCAGCGGATTGAGCTGGCGCAGATTGAGTCGGTCTCGGCGACGATGGGTCCGGCGCTGCTGGACTACACGGCGAACGGCGTCAACCAGATTCGCAAGGGCAATCAATCGAGTTGGATGTGTCCGCACGGCATCTATCGCTGCACCGACGATCCGTCCGGGCGCGAACGCTGGATCGCCATCGCCGTCGGCAGCGACGCCCAGTGGGAATCACTCTGCACAGTTGCGGAGGGCTCTGCCTTCGCCTCAGACGACCGATTCTCGACGTTGCGCGGTCGCCGACGTAATGAACCCGAACTCAACGAATCAGTGTCCGCTTGGACAGCCTCGTTCGATGCAGCGTCATTGGCGATCCAATTGCAATCGGTGGGCGTCGCGGCGTCGCTCGTCCACGACGCTGAGGACATGTGCGAACACGACGAGCACCTGTCCGAACGAGGCTTCTACGAGTATCTGGACCACCCGGAAACGGACATTTCGCTCTACGACGGCCCGATCGTCAAGCTGCACAACACGCCGGGCTACCTCGCGTCGCCCGCGCCGCTGTTCGGTCAGCACACATACGAGGTCGCAACTGAGGTGCTGGGCTACTCGCCCGAAGAGGTCGCCGAACTCACCGCTTCCGGCGTCCTGAGCTAGCCGTCGCCAAAACCTAGGTGCCGCTCGAGGAAGGGGCCGACGGGTTGGATGCCCTGGGGCATGAAGTCCCAGTGACCGCAAGGAAGCCAGACCAGTTCTCGCGGCTCGGAGAGTTGATCGTAGAAGCGTTGGGTGGCTTCCGGCGTCATCAGGTCGTCGTGCTCACCGGCGACGACCTGGATGGCGCGTCCGGCCATCAGCGGGGCGTACGTTCCGGGGTCGGTGAGCTGGTTTGCCAGCTGGCCGGGGCTGCCGCCTCGGCTGGAGCGGGCGTTGGCGCCGGAGATGCAGAAGGAGGCGGCCTTGACGCGCTGGTCGAGTCCGACAAAGGGTGCGCCGCGCACCCCGCCCATCGAGAAGCCGACGAATCCGACGCGGTCGGCGTCGACTTCGGGGCGTTCGGAGAGGTAGTCCAGCGTGCGCATCCAGTCGACGACCGTTTGCAGGGACTGGTCGAGTCGACGCATGGGCCAGCGCTGGAGATCCTCCATGCCGACCGGGCGTCTGGCGCGTTCGCCGTGGCCGGCTTGGTCGATGATGGCGCAGATCGCGCCTCGGGCGACCCACTGCTCGGCGGGCCAGAGGACGTAGTCGCTCGACTTGTCCAGCGTGGCCGGGTGGCCGACGAGGATCAGCGGTCGAGGGCCGTCAGCGTCGGTCGATTGCATCAGCAGTCCGGCGACGCGCTCCTCGTAGCGCGAAGTGATCTCGAAGCGCTCGACTGTCATGCCGCCACCCTCGCCGGCCGGTTCGGTCTTGGCGTTGAGGGGATAGTCGCGGTCGTAGCCGAAGGCGAGCGTTCTCAGCAGCTCAAGCTCGATTTGGTCGTTACTCATAGCGCAGCGCTTCCGCAATCGTGGTTCGGGCGGCTTGTCTCGCCGGGAAGTATGTCAGGATCAGCGACGCCGCGAATGCGCCGATCAGCATCGGTAGAACAGTGCCGAGCGGGATGTACATGGAGATTTCGCCGAAGGTGCCCTCGGCGAACAGCCGCCAGGCCAGACCGAGCGCGAGCGCCGTGCCCAGACCGAGACCCAAGAGGGCGATGAAGCCCATTTCCAGGAGCAGCTCGAAGCCGACCAGCCGTGCTTGGAAGCCGATCGCGCGGAGGACGCCGATCTGCTGACGTCGTTCGACGACGGCGCGCAGCGCAATCACACCGAGCGCGGCCAGGCCGGCGACTAGGCCGATGCCGATGAAGCCCTGGAACAGCGCCAGAATCGACGACTGCGTGCTCTGCTGGCGTTCGAGTTCGCCCTTGATGTCGACGGCGTAAATGCGCAGCTCGCGCTCGATGCCCTGGGCGACGTCCAGTGAGTCCGCGCCGTCTCTGACTCCGATGTAGTGTCGCGTCGACTCCGACTCGCCGATCACGCTCGC
This sequence comes from Dehalococcoidia bacterium, assembly GCA_963555985.3. GTDB lineage: Bacteria > Chloroflexota > Dehalococcoidia > Bin125 > Bin125. The sequence goes on along the minus strand of OY820591.1, from coordinate 1,601,778 downwards.
GGCAACGGACATCGGCACGAGCAGGGTCGGCAGCGCACCGGCTTCGCCGTCGAGATCGACGAACGCACCGGTCACCCGCTCCAGAATCGCGATCACTTCGACCTGCCGCGCGCGCTCGCCGATTCCAACCTCGACAACGATGCGCGGCAGGAGCGTGGACTCGTCGGTTACGGAGTCTGGAGTCGACCAGGGATCAAGTTCACTGCCAGCAAAGCCGAACGCGCCGTCGATGGCGTCAACGGTTGCGACCGCGACCGGTTCGCCGCTGCGCAGCGCCGACCAGACTGCGCGTTCGTCCTCGTAGCGGTAGGAAATGGCCTGGAGTTTGACTTCCTGGCCGTCGATGAATTCGTCGTTGACGCCGCCGAGCACCACGGCGTCGCGGTCTTCCAACTCGACTGCGGACGGATCGGTCTCGACGAGGCGGATGTCGCCGTCCCGGTCGAGGATGTGGCGCTCCGCGACCGCGTCCCAGCGCTCGGTGAGGACGGTGACCGCTCGCGTACCGCGCTGGGGGCCGGCCTCGACAAGTCCGGCGTTCTCGATGTCGTCGAGGACATCGCCCGCGCCGGCAGCATCGAGTCCGGCGCGGATGTCGCTAACTGCGTTGACCGGCGTGTTGAAGGCGAGCACCTCGAACCCGCCGGCCGTGTCGGTACCCGAGAAGGCCTTGCTGAACGAGGCGTTGATCGTGCTGAAATTGACCAGCGCGAAGGTGATCAGGGCGATCATGGCAATCGTCATCCCCGTGCGGTATCGGGCGGCGGCGGGATAGGCGGCGGCGGTGCGAATGACCGGCGCGAGACGTCCGATGCCGCCGACGGCGTTGCGGATGCCGCCGACGATCAGATCGAGGTTGAAGATCAACAGCAGCGTGCCGGCGGCGGTGAGCATCGTGCCTGCGAGGACGAAGAGTTCGGGTCCACCGTTGAGGTTGTTGTCGAAGAAGCCCTCGTGCCAGTCGTTGGGGATAAACCAGAGGAACATGACGAAGCCGGCGCCGAGGGTGTAGAGCAGGCGCTGAGGAATGCGCCGCCCGCCGAGTCGGAGCTTGTTCAGTCCCATCACGACGCCGAGCGGGACCAAGGAGACGCCGGTCATGTAGGGGAAGAAGCTCTCTTGATTGAGACCCAGATCGAGCAAGTACAGTCCGCCGACAATGAAAACGATCCACCACTGTGGATTCCAGCGCAGGACTCGCCAGCCGAAGAGCAGTACCCAGGGGATCAAGCGTCGGGCCCAGCGGCTGCCGATCAGGTTCAAGACGAACGCGATCGGCGCGCCGAGGATGAGGGTGATCGGAGTCGTCAGCAGCAACACCAGCCCGATGGCGGTGGTGAAGACGCCGAGCACGTTCCTGAGCACCCGCCACGGCGTGAGCGGATAGGTCTCCTCGTACTGCGACTCCGGGATATCGCGAATCGCCGCGACGATGTTCAGCCGCGCTGCGCGGAAGCTGGAGAACACGACGGTGATGAAGGTGATCACGACGCCGATTCCGGCCGAGATGACGAGGCTCTTGATCGTGACGGACCAAGTGAACTGGAAGCCGAAGCTCTCGAAGCCCTGGTTGAGGGCCGCGATCAGCCCGATGGCGAAGAGCAAGCCCAGCACCACACCAACGACGGCCGCGCCCATGTTGTAGACCATGCCTTCGGAGATGAACATCTGGATCAGATCGTTGCGCTGCATGCCTACGGCGCGCGCGATGCCCATCTCCGGTTTCCGCTCTTCGGCCAGCATGGCGAAGATGAGGAAGATCAAGAGGATGCCGGCGGCGACCGAGAACGAGCCCATGAACAGGAAGAGAGTGGTGAAGACGCTGGCGATCAGCTCGGCGCCTTCGAGGCTGTCGGCTTTGACCGGCTCAGTTGAGAAGCGGGACAATCCGTTGCTCAGATACAGTTCAGGGTTCTCACGCTCAAATCTGGAGAACGCTGCTCTGATGTCGCCATCGAGCGCTTCCGAAAACTCCAGCGGTTCTTCAACCCCGCCAGAGCCGCTGACTAGGATCGAATCCCAGTAGTCGGGCGGCGACAGCTCGGGCCCCAGCAGGCGTTGGTAGGCGTCCATCGACAGCAGACCGCCGGCGCTGCCCGCTTCGAGATTGCCGGTCAGCACCGCGTCTCGGCCGATGGCAGCGACCGTGTACGCGCGCGGAGCGCCGAGCACGTAGAGCCGCACCTGGTCTCCAGGTTCGGCGTCCAACTCACGAGCAGCCAACTCGTTGAGCACGATCTCGTTAGAGCCGAGTTCGCTGAGCCGAAGCAGATCACCGTCCTCGTCGCGGACCGCCTCAAGCTGATCGGCCAGTTGCGGATCCATGCCGACGAGGAAAAACTGCGGTTCGACCTGTCCGGCTGCGGGATGTTCGATTGGCACGAGGTCGAAGCGGGAACCGAAGATGGCGTCGATCCGCTCGTCGTCGGCGAAGTGCGCCTGTAGATCGAGCAGTACCTGATTTGGAATGCCGTCGCCGCCGTCCTCAGTCGAGGCGTCGGTCTCCTCGGCGCTGATGAAGTGATCAATGCGTTCGAGGCCGTCGAGCGCCAGGTTGCGAATGCTGACCGCGAGCGAGTCGCCGGTGGAGAAGGCGATCGTGACGATGATCGTGGCGAGGGTGAGGCCCATGGTGACGAGCACCGTCTGCGCCCGTCGTCGCGGGATGTTGCGGAGGCCCATGCGCACGAGGATCGGGCGCTTGAAAAAGATGAAGGCGATCACGGCGGCGGCGACGCCGACGATGGCGACGACGATCCACATCAGCCGGATCGTGGGCAGGCCGAACAGTTCCTCCATGGCGTCCTTCCTTCAGTGCGCCCGAGGCTCCAGCGCTAGCTGCCCAGTTGCCGGTGAATCGTCTCGCCCTCGATCAGGCCGTCGCGCATGTGGATGGTGCGGTTGGCGCGGCGGCCGATGTTCTCGTCGTGAGTGACGATCACGAAGGTCTGCTGGTTGCGCTGATTCAGATCTTCAAGCAGCTCCATGATCTGATTGGCGTTGGTCGAGTCGAGGTCGCCGGTCGGTTCGTCGCCCCAGACGATGGCCGGGTCGTTGACCAGGGCACGGGCGATGGTGACGCGCTGTCGCTGACCGCCGGAGAGTTGGGCGGGCCGGTGACCGGCCCAATCGGCGAGGCCGACGTTTTCCAGCGCCGCCATCGCGCGCTCCCGGGATTCACGCTGTCCGACGCCGCTGAGGAGCAGGGGCAGTTCCACGTTCTCGACCGACGAGAGCACGGGCAGCAGGTTGTAGAACTGGAATACGAAGCCCATCCGTCGCGCCCGGTGCTCGGTTCGCTCGTTGTCGGGCATATCGTGGATGCTCCGGCTTTCGACGAAGATTTCGCCTTGCTCGATCGTTTCGAGTCCGGAGAGGCAGTTGAGCAGGGTGGTCTTGCCGCAGCCGGAGGGTCCCATGATCGACACCATCTCGCCGCGCGCGACGGACAAAGACACGCCTCTCAGCGCGTGCACCGGCTGGCCTCCGGCTGCGTAGGTCTTATGCACGTCGCTGGCGACGATGATCGGTTCCCCCATGATCCCGTTCACGCCTTTCTGCGGCATCAAACTCACATCCGCTTCACTCGGCCATTGGGACATCGGAGACTCCCATCCGTGGGACCGCTGACTAGCGCCAGATTACCCCTGCCGATACCTTGCGCAGGCAAGCCAACTGCGTCTCAGAACGCAGATGCGCAAACGCGAACACGATGCATACGTGAGGCAAACACAACCATGCCCGACCTCGCCGAGACCATTGACCAATTCGCCCGCGACCTGGTCGCCAACAATGTCGCCGGACTGATGCCCGTTTTCACGCCCAACGGCATGATGCAGGCAATGGCCTTGCAAGCCCAACCGGATTCCGCGCAAGGCTCCGACGAATACGAGATCGCCGATCAGGGCGACGATCTTTACCACATCACCTTCCGCGGTGACGACGGCGAAGGCACGATCTTCACACAGTGGGTCGAGGATGAGCTCGGCTGGAAGATCGACGCGATTGGCCGGGTCGAGTAGGCGCTAGCCCGGGAAACCGGGATTGTCGATTTGCTCCAGCATGCCGCCGGCGGCCATCTGACGGATGCCAGCACTTCCCTCACCGTGGATCAGGCTGTAGATCCAAGGCCAATCAGCGGTGCTGATCCGGTTGAGTTCGTCCATATCTTCGTCGCTGAGTTCGACTGACAGGCTGGTGAGGTTGTCGAGCATCTGCTCCGTGGTTCGCGCGCCGCCCAAGGGCAGCACGCCGCGTTGTTGCACCCAGGCAATGGCGACTGCTGCAGAACTGCAACCGAGCTTGTCGGCGATCTCGTCCACCTTGCGGGCGACCGTGAAGTCGCGCTCGCTGTACTGCTCCAGCGTGCTAAACCAATATGCCGTCGTAGCGGCTGCTCTCGCGCTCGGTGTCTCGTGTGTACTTGCCGGTGAGGAATCCACCGCTCAGCGGCGAGAACGCAGTGACGCCGATTCCCAGCGCGTTGGCGCAGGGGATGAGCTCGAGTTCCAGAGCGCGGTCGACGAGGTTGTAGTTGTATTGCAGCGCGGTGATCGGTTCCCAGCCGCGGATCGTGGCGGCCGTCTGACCTCGAGCCACGACCCAGGCCGGCGTGTTGCAGAGACCGAAGTGCAGCACCTTGCCCTGCTGCACCAGGTCGTTGACCGAACGCATCACATCCTCGATATCGACCGAGTAGTCCCAGAGGTGGATCCAGAGCAGGTCGATGTAGTCCAGGTTCATCCGTCGCAGACTGCCCTCGACCGACTGAACCATGCTCTTCTTGTGGTTGCCGCCGCGATTCGGATCGTCGGGGATGCTCGGGTCGAGACCGCTATGCATGACGTTGGTGAACTTGGTCGTCACGACGTAGCGCTCGCGGTCGGTGTTGACGAACTCGTCCAGCATCTGCTCGCTCGCGCCGTTGTTGTACACCGGGGCGGAGTCGAAGAAGTTGCCGCCCTACTCGGCGTAGGCTTCCATGATCCGACGACTCTCAAGCGGTCCGGCGCGTCCGGGTTCTTCAGGGCCCATCATCATCGCGCCGAGGGCGATTTCCGACACCCGAAGTCCGCTTCGGCCGAGAATCCTGTAACGCAACCTATGGCTCCTTTCCAGAGCCGACTCACAGGATGTAGGTTCGGCTTCTAAGTCAAACTGAGATTGACATCGCCGATGCCGGGGAAGCGGATCGTCACTTCCTGACCAGCCAGTCCGGGCACGTGGATCGCTGCGGCGCCGGTCGTGATCACCTCTCCTGCCGAGACCGTCATGCCTCGGTTGTTGATCTCATTGACGGTGGCGACCAACACTTCGGTCGGGTTGGGGCGTCCCTCACGGCCCTCAGCGACGACTTCGCCGTTGATCAGGATCTGACAGGGCAGCGTCACTAGCTCTTTCGACTGCCAGTCGTCGATCTCAGGTCCGATGATCAACGCCTGGTTGCCAACCCCGTCCGCGGCCATGCTCGGCATTCCTGCGCCGCCGTCGAAGCGACTGTTGGGTGCTTCGATCACGATGTAGGCGTTCGACACGCCGCCGAGCACCGAGTCCGCGCTGTGTCCGCCGTCGGACGGCGCGAAATCTTGTCCCACGCGGAACGCGACTTCGGCCTCAAGGATGCAGTTGACGAACGTGTCGCCGGGAATCGACGCGGGCGAGTCCATCACCATGCCCTCGAAGAACGGCGCGAGCACCATATTCCCGTCAAGCACCGCCGCCTTCCAGGCGACCGCCGGCTTCGGGTTGCGCGACCAGCGCTCCCAGTAGATGCGTCCGCCGTCCGCGGCCGTCTGCGGTTGGCAAGATTCCGGAATCGCGGGCAACGGCAGACCGTTGGCGGTCGCTTCATCGAGGAAGTCGGCAGCTTCGATCACTTGTGCGTCGGTCAGAGCGTCGGACATGTTCTGTTCCTGTCGGGCGGGTATCTGTCTCGTCTTGGTTGCTCGCAGGATAGGTCGACATCCACTGTCCCTGTCCTAGACTGCGCACGTTCCGCCCGATGTTGACGGCATCGGCGGGCTTGACGCGACGTCCTTGAGAGGAGCAGGCGGTGACGACCGACATTGACGCGACGGCAGGCAAGTACCTGCGCGACAAGTACGCCATCATCGGCGTCGGCGAGACAACCTACACCCGCGGTTCGGGTATGACGACTCGCGCGCTGGGCACCTGGGCGATCAAGAACGCGATGGATGACGCGGGCATTCCGGCGTCGGAGATCGACGGGATGATGTCTTATTCGGGCAACGACTCGACCGCCTCACCGATGCTCGCCGGCGACCTCGGCATCCGCCTCAACTTCTACATGGACGTCCAGGGCGGCGGCTCCTCGTCCGAAGCTCTGATCGGACTCGCGATCGGCGCGATCGAGGCGGGCATGTGCGAGACCGTCGTCGTCTTCCGTTCGATGAACGGTTATTCGCAGGTCCGGATCGGCGGCACCGGCGCTCGCGCTTCGGTACCGGTCGGCGGAGACGCGCTGCACGCGGCGGCCTACGGCTGGTTCAGCGCCGGACAGAACTTCTCCCCGACCTTCATGCGCCACATGTACGACTACGGGACCACGCCTGAGCAGGTGGCGATGGTCAAGGTGATCCACTCGGAGCACGCTTCGAACAATCCCAAGGCCTACTACAAGCAGCGCGTGACCGTTGAGGATGTGGTCAACTCGCGCATGATCTGCAAGCCGCTGCACCTGCTCGACTGCTGCGTTGAGACCGATAATGCGACGGCCCTGATTGTGACCTCGGTCGACAAGGCCTACGACTACAGGAACACGCCCGCGCGGATTCTCGGGGTGGTGGGGCGCGTCTGCAAGCCGCGGATCGACATGCACTTCCAGCACGGGCCGATCTCGACGGTCGCGGGCTACTACATCAAGGACTTGATCTACCGCAACGCCGGCCTGGGCCCCGAAGACATCCAGTGCACCGGCGCCTACGACGCCTTCACCTTCACCTCGATGCTCCAGCTCGAGGACTACGGCTTCTGCAAGAAGGGCGAGGGCGGCGACTACGTGTCGTCCGGGATCATGCGTCTGGGCGCGGAGCGACCGAACAACACCTCCGGCGGACACCTTTGCGAGGGCTACACGCACGGGATGAACATGATCATCGAGAACGTGCGTCAGCTGCGCGGCGAGGTCGACGACTACTGTCCGGTCGACGCCAACGGCAGCAAGCAGCACAGCTTCAACTACGCCGAGCCGTCGGCGGGCGGCGGCTGCCGCCAGGTGCCCGACCTCGAAATCACCCAGAACCTGGGCTGGGCGATGCCCGCTACCGGCTCCTCGCTGATCATGCGCAAGGGCTAAACAGGGCCGGAACCGGTCGAACGAGCTCGGCTACAGCCGCACAGATTCGACCAAAATCGAACACCTCCGAACGAAAACGAACGGGAGCCGACCATGCCGCAGGGCGACTACTTGGGGATGACGCTGACCGTCCTCGACCTGGATAACGAGAACAAAGCCTACTTCCAGCACTGCGCTGATCACGAATTCCACCTCCAGCAGTGCGCGGACGAGGACTGCGGGCTGATCCGCTATCCACCAGGTACCGCCTGCCCCTGGTGCTCCGGGCGCGAGTTCAACTGGGTGCCGGTCGACGCGCGCGGCACGGTGCATTCCTACGGCGAGGTGCACCACGCGATCCAACCGGCCTTCCGCGAGCGCGCGCCCTACATGATCCTGCTGGTCGAGTTGGACACGCAGTCAGGTGTGCCGACCGAACACGAAGCGCTGCGCGTCGCCGGCAACCTCGTGGACGCAGACGGCAACTTCGCCGCACCCGAGCTGGTCAAGCAGGTCGGCATCGGCTCGCGGATGCGGATGGTCTTCGCCGACGTAGCCGAGGGTCTGGCGCTACCGCACTGGACGCTGGACGAAGAGGCGGAGCAGCCGGAGACGCCCTGGCGCTATCCGCAGGAAGTCAACGGCGTCTAGAAACGGGTGCAGTCATGGCCGACGGAGGATTCCAACGCTTCCAGGGCAAGGTGGCGTTGGTCACCGGTGGCGCGAGCGGTATGGGCGCCGAGGCGTCGATCCGTTTGGCGCGCGAGGGAGCAGCCGTAGTCGTAGTCGGGCTGTCCGATGATCAGCGCGGAGCCGAAGTCGTTACGCAGATCGAGAGCGCAGGAGGTCGCGCGGTCTACATCGGCGCCGATGTCTCCAGTGAGGCTGACTGTGATCGAGCTGTGCAAACCGCAATCGATGAGTTCGGACGCCTTGACCTCTGCATCGCAGCCGCCGGCATCCTCCACGCCCGCTACGTCAGCGGCGAAGTCGGTCCCGACGACGCCCTCGGCGATCGCCGCCCGGGATTCGTGATCAACAAGCCGGTCGAGTACTGGGAGAAAGTCCTCGCCGTCAATCTGACCGGTGTGATGCTGACCAACCGCGCAGTCGCGCGACGCATGATTGCGCAAGGCGAAGGCGGCTCGATCGTCAACATCAGCAGCGGCGCTGCGAAGGTTCCGATGCCCGGTTCGGCCGAGTACTCGGTCTCGAAAGCCGGCGTCTGGATGCTCACCCGCTGCATCGCGCTCGAGCTCGCGCCGCACAAGATCCGGGTCAACACCGTCGCGCCGGGCGTGATCGATACACCGATGGCGCTCGGGCTCTCGCAGGACGAGGAGCGCAAAGCGGCTTTCACCAGAACCGTCCCGCTCGGTCGCCTGGGCGAAGCTGAGGACATCGCCGAGGCCAGCCTGTTCCTGCTCAGCGACGCCGCGAGCTACATCACGGGCCAGATCCTGCATCCCGACGGGGGTATCTTCGTCGGCTGATCACTCGCTCTGCTGTTGCCCCTAACACCTTCTTCCAGTAGACCTCACCGTGTTCGCCGTCGGATCCCGAACATAAAGCGAGGTCATCATTGACCATCCAATCAACGGATCTTGATGCGATCGATGCGCTGGTCAGCCGGCGCCGCTCACGGCGACCCTGGATCGTCCTCGCTCTGCTCGTCATTGCCGCCGTCATCGCTGTCGTGGCTTGGCTTCTCACGCGCCCCGAAGAGGAAGTTGTTGCCGTCGAACCTCAGCGCACCGTTGCCACGCTGGGGCGGCTCACCACGACGATCGAGTTGTCGGGTTCCGCAGCGGCGGCGCATACGGCAAACCTCACCTTTGCAGTTGGCGGCACGGTCAGCTCGATTGAGGCCGAAGTAGGACAGACAGTGCAGGTCGGTGACGCCCTGGCACGGCTCGATGACACAGATGCGCTTCGCCGGCTCGAGACCGCCCAACTGCAGTTGCGTTTGGCCCAAATCGCACTCGAAGAGCTGCAGGACGATCCAGCAGTCGCTGATATCGCCGCTGCGGAGCGAGCGGTGCTCTCCGCCGAGGCTCAAGTCGCGAGCGCCGAACTCACCCTGCAACGCTTGCAGGAACCGCCTGACCAGAGCGAGGTCCACCAGGCCGAACAGGCCGTCGCCAACGCCCGCAGCCAGCTCTCCGGTGCCGCAGAGGCGTTGAACGACCTTGCCGAGGGAGCTACGGCCGCTGAGCTCGCCAGCGCCGAACAAGCCGTCGCCAACGCCCGCAGCCAACTTTCCAGCGCTGAACAGGCCCGCAGTGACCTCACCGACGGAGCAACAGCCGCCGACCTCGCCAGCGCTGAGCAAGCGGTCGCCAACGCCCGCAATCAACTGTCGGCGGCTGAAGAGGCGCTCGACGACTTGACCACCGGTCCAACTACCGCCGAGATTGCCAGCGCCGAACAAACCATCGCGAGTGCGCGCAATCAGCTCTCGACAGCGCAACAAGCACTCACTGATCTGAGGGCCGGACCCACTGACGCCGAGCTCGCCAGCGCCGAACAAGCGGTCGCGAACGCCCGCAATCAACTGTCCGCGGCTGAGGAGGCACTCGAGGATCTGAGCAGCGGCCCGTCGGCTGCTGAGATCGCCAGCGCGGAACAGGCCGTCGCTAACGCGCGCAACCAATTCTCAACAGCGCGACAAGCTCTCGCCGATCTGAGTGCAGGACCGACTGCCGCCGAGCTCGCCAGCGCCGAGCAAGCGGTCGCCAATGCCCGCAATCAACTGTCAACGACCGAAGAGGCGCTCGACGATCTCAGCAGCGACCCGTCGGCCGCCGAGCTCGCCAGCGCCGAGCAAGCGGTCGCGAGTGCGCTCGGCCAACTCTCAAGCACGGAACAATCTCTCGCAGACCTGATTGATGAGCCCAGTGCGGCGGATCTGGCTTCGGCCCGCGCCGCACTTCCCACGGCTCGCACAAATCTAAGCGCGGCTGAGAACGATGTGGAAACTGCACTCGATCAAATTGACAGAGCGCATGAGGATTTCTGCGATGAAATTTCCGTCTTGCCCTCGATTTGCCGCGCTGATCTCCCACTGACCGCCGAGGAACTCGTGTATCTGGAAGAGGAGAGTGAAGAGCGAGGCTCCAATCTTGAACGACTGGCGAAGGCGCTCCTTGACCGACATACGGCTCTTGAACGTGCCCGCAACGCCGAAGAATCCGCCACCGAATCACTCCAGGCCGCGCAAGCGCGGCTCGCTGACCTGCTCCGACCAGCCGATGACAATGACATCTACCAGGCGCAACAGGCCGTTGAGGCAGCAGAGGCAAACGTCGCAGCCGCACGAGCGCGATGGAACGACCTGTTGACGCCCCCTACTGTTCACGACCACTTCCAGGCGGAGCAAGCCGTCGTTGCCTCGAAGGCGAATCTCGAAGCTGCCCAGGCGCGACTGGATGAGCTGCAAAGCGATGTGGACGCCGATGACGTCTACCAAGCTGGGCTGGCCGTCGAGGCGGCAGAGGCGAATCTGGCAGCGGCGCGGGCGCGATTGAACGACCTGTTGACGCCCCCCACTACTCACGACTTCTTCCAGGCGAGACAAGCCGTCACCGCGGCCAGCGCGAGTCTCGAAGCTGCCCAAGCGCGGCTCGACGAACTGCGGAGCGATGTGGACGCGGCCGACATCTACCAAGCCGAGCAAACTATACAAGCGGCCGAAGCGAACCTTGAGTCCGCACAGGCTCGCTTGGACGACTTGCTGACGCCGGCCAACATCAGCGACCTCTTCCAGGCCGAGCAGGCCGTCACCGCGGCCAGCGCGAACCTCGAGGCTGCCCAGGCGCGGCTTGACGACCTGCGCGGTGATGTGGACGCGGACGATCTCTTCCAGGCGGAACAGGCGATTGTCGCTGCGCAGGCGAACTATGACGCTGCGGCTGCGCGGCTTGACGATCTGCAAGCCGACCCGGACATCGAAGATCGCTATCAAGCGGAGCAGACCGTGGCCGCGTCGCGGGCCAATGTCGACGCTACGCGCGCTCGCTTGAGCGAGCTTCTCGAACCTGCAACCGAGGAGGAAATCAAACAGGCCGAGTCCTCCTTGGCCAGCGCGTACGCCAGTCTGGAGGAAGCTGTCACGCGCCGTGACGAGCTTCTCGCCGGTTCTACCGCGAGCGCCATCGACCGCCAGACTCAGAATGTCCGCCTGGCCGAGCTCACTGTCGAAGAAGCTGAGGGTGCGCTTGATGATCTGGTCATCCGCGCTCAGTTCGACGGCGTTGTTGAAGAAATCAACATCGAGCTCGGTGACCGAGTTTCAGCCAGTACCCCGGCGCTCGTGCTCAGCACGCGCGGTCAGCTTGTGATCGAACTTAGTGTGACGGAAGCGGAATGGTTCGAGCTCGAACCGGATCTAGTCGGTGTCGCCAGCTTCGACGCCCTTGAGGGTTTCGTATACGCGATTCGAGTGGCCGAGGCGGGGCGCGTCCCGCAGATTGAGCAAGGAGTGGTGACGTACGACGTGGACGCCTCGATCCTCACACCTGAGGAGCTCCCGGAGGCCGCCGATCAGTTGGCTGCGATCGGTGGTGAGAACGCCATCACGATCGGCGCTGAAGGGGCAGCCAGCGGCGGCGTTCCCAATCCGTTTGAGACGCCTCAGGCAAGACAACTATTCGCCGCGTTCGAAGCTCAGGCCACGATCCCTCCCGGCGTCGAGACGCTCAGCGTGATTCGCGCCCTCGTGTTCGACGATCCTCTGCCGGAAGGAGTCGTACTGCCGGACGAGTTCGAGATTCCGGAGCAGTTCAAGACCCAGATCCGAGGGGTGTTCCTAGCCTATGAGCAAGCACTCGCGGAAGCGGAAGAATCAGGCGTCGTGGAACAGCCGCTACCTGCGCCCGGGATGACCGCCAGCGTCACGATCATCACCGAGATCCGCGACGAGGCGGTGCTGGTGGCGATCTCCGCTGTTCGTCAAATCGAGGGCGGGTTCTTCGTCGCTGTGCCCAGCGAGAATCTGGCTGGTTGGGAACGAGTCGAAGTCGAGGTGGGCGAATCCGACGACACCAGCGTCGAGATCTTGTCCGGTCTGGAGGCTGGCCAAGTCCTGCTGATTGGGGTGGACACCGAAGGCGTCTCCTATGCGGCGGTGCTGCTGGGAGCGGGCTGAGGAGGCCGGCTCGCGTGATTCGTCTGCAAGGCGTCACCAAGATCTACAGCTCCGGCGGGACGCCGCTGCGCGCGCTTGATGATGTCGATCTCGAGATCGAACGCGGTGAGTTCGTCGCGATCATGGGCCAGTCGGGGTCGGGCAAGAGCACGCTGATGAACATCATCGGGCTGCTTGACCGACCGACGCGCGGTTTCTACCTGCTGGCCGATCAGAACGTGCAGGCGATGTCGGAGCATGCGCGCGCGAGACTGCGAGGCTCGGCCTTCGGTTTCGTCTTCCAGTCCTACAGCCTGCTGCCTCGCCTGAGCGCGTTGGAACAGGTGGAACTGCCGCTGATCTATCAGGGCGGCACGGATCGGCGGCGGCGAGCGGCGGCGGCTCTCGTCCGCGTCGGCCTCGCTGATCGCATCCGTCACGGCCCTACCGAGCTCTCGGGCGGCGAGCAGCAGCGGGTGGCGATTGCCCGTTCGCTCGTCGTCGACCCATTCGTGCTGCTGGCGGATGAGCCGACCGGGGCGCTCGATACCGCCACCAGCGCCGAGGTACTGAACCTGCTCAGCGAGCTCGTCCACGAGCAAGGCCTGACGATCGTGCTGGTGACGCATGAGCAGGAGATCGCCGACTACGCCTACCGCACGATTCGGATGCGCGACGGTCGGATCATTGAGGACTCCCCCAATTCGCGCCGCCCGATTCAGACGCCCGCCAGCGGAGGAGGCGAGCGAGATCTGGTCGGGTCGGACGAGGTCCAGTCGTGAGTCTGCTCGACGCCTTTCGGATCGCCCTGCGCGCGATTATCGCCAACCGCCTCCGCAGCGTGCTGACGCTGCTCGGCCTGATCATCGGGGTGAGTTCGGTGATCGCGCTGATCGCGGTCGGTCAGGGCACCCAGAAGGGCATCACTGAGCAGATCCAAGGGCTCGGACTCAACCTGATTTTCATCAGTCCAAACGTCGGTGCGGAAGGCGGCGGAGGCACAGGCGCCCTGAACGTCCTCACCTACGGCGACGCGCAAGCGATTCTCGCCAACGGGGACCCCGAAATCAGCGATGTCGCCGCTCATCTGACCGGCAACGCTCAGGCGATCGCCGGCGTCAACGACGTTCCTGCCGAAGTCGTCTTCACCTGGTCCAACTACGCGGGTGTGGTTGACGCCGAAGTCGCCAACGGCGTCTTTATCGCGCCAGCCCACGACGACGAGGCGCAACTGGTTGCCGTACTGGGCGCGAACATGGCCGAAGCGCTCTTTCCAAACATCGATCCGGTCGGGCAAGGGATGCGGATTTCGTTCTTCGGGGGACAAGTCACGATCCCGTTCGTGGTTATCGGCGTGCTCAGGCGCGCCGCGCAAGACGGCGCAAATGTGATCAACAACCAGGTCTTCGTGGGCGCTACCGGTCTCGCCAACCGCTTCCGCGAATTCTTCTATACGCCTGAAGGCGATATTCGCGTCACCGGTATTGCGATTCAGACGGTTGACAACGCCGACATCGAGCGAATCAAGGAACAGGTGAGCGAACTGTTGCTGCTGCGGCACGGAGACGCGGAGCCGCAGTTTGATATCGAGAGCCAGGACGAACTGCTCGAAGCGGCGGGCGATGTGGCGCAGACGCTCTCGATCCTGCTCGGCAGCATCGCGGGGATTTCGCTGATCGTGGGCGGGATCGGGGTGATGAACATCATGCTGGTCTCGGTGACGGAGCGGACGCGCGAGATTGGCATCCGGCGCGCGGTGGGCGCGACCGCCAGCGACATCGTGACCCAGTTTGTGACCGAGGCGCTGACGCTCAGTCTGATTGGGGGTCTCGCCGGCATCATCATCGGGGTCGGTGCATCGCTGCTGGTTGACGGGCAGACTGTCGGCGATCAAGAGCTCACGACCGTCATACAGGCGTGGAGTATCGCCGCCGCCTTCGGGGTCGCGGCCGGGATCGGCTTTCTCAGCGGCATCTATCCAGCCTGGCGCGCGACGGTCGTAGATCCGATCGCGGCGTTGCGCAACGAGTAGGCGGCCGCGGGCCTTTTTTCTCTTTTCCTTTGTGGAGAGTTGGGCATGATCTTTCGGTTCCGCCATGTCTGGGTACCAGGTTCCCGATTCCCCTGTTCAGACCAGGGCCAGGCTTTTGCAACACTCCCCGATCTGCGCGTTTCGTCATTCCCGCGCAGGCGGGAATCCACGTCCCACTCGAGACGCCGTATGGATTCCCGCGTTCGCGGGAATGACGGAGATGGGAGTGTTGCGACGGTCTCCCTGCGCGGGGACAGGCTCTCAAGGGGGAGAGCGGTCAGGGAGGGGCGGAGTCAGCCGCCGGCGGCGTCGGCGAAGGGGGAGAGCTGTGCGAGGAAGGTCTCGGCTTCGCTCAAGAGGCGCTCGAAGTCGGGGTCGGCGAGAGCATTTTCTTGCGGCAGCGCGATCTCGCGCATTTCCTTTGCCGGCTGGGGCGAACGCCCGTTGACGTGGTTAGCCGTGGTCAGCTCCGGTTGGCCCGGTTCAGCCGGGGTTGGACGCTCGCTCGGCTGGGGACGGGCCCGCTTGCGAGTCCGGGGCGCGTCCGTCAGTTCGGCCTCGGGATAGTCCGGGGCTTCGGCGGGTTGCTCATTCCGACGCTGGCGGGCGCGGCGTTGGACCGCTTCGGCGGTGCGCCGAATCTCGCGGCAGAGCGTGTTGAACTCCTGCATCTGCACCGCGAAGAGGCGGATCTGGTCGGGCGGGCGCAGCTGCTCGCCCTGGAGCAGCTCGTAGGGGTTGGACTCCATGTGCTGAGCGAGCCGCTGCCGGAGCTGGCTGAGCTGGTCGAGCAGGAGGTCGTCGGCGACCGCCTGGGCGATCTCGCTCCAGTTGGTCTCGAGCAGCTTGAGGTCGCTGTGCACGGTGGCGTGGGAGACGCCGAGTTGCTTGGCGATGATGCGCAGGGGGATACCGTGCTGACGCAGGTGGTGGGCTTCGAGGCTGCGGCGGCGGCGCTGGGGCGAGAGCTTCATGTGCGGTGCTCCTTCTGAGTACTCTTGTGTGGCTTACTTGTTCTGATGGTAGCTGGTTGATGACTAGAGTGAGTGTTGTCTGGGCAACAGAGAGGGGAACTTGCGTTCGTTTGGTTTCTTTCTGTCTTCCTGTTCAGGCCGGGGGCAGAGGACCCCCCTTCTGTCGCTGCGCGACATCTCCCCCCGCAAGGGAGGGAGAGGGGAGCCGCTCACAAAGGGGGGAAGAGAAGAGGAGAGGCGGAGGGTGAGGGGGAAGTGGGTGGTATCTTGGCGCGCGCAGAGATTGGAGGAGACGATGGCTGAGAGCACGGATGGAGCGAGCCGCTTCGAGGGCAAGGTTGCGGTCGTCACGGGCGGGGCGAGCGGGATGGGCCGCGAAGCCTCGATCCGGCTGGGACGTGAAGGCGCGTCGGTCGTTGTCGCCGGCTTGCCCGAGGACGAACGCGGAGCGGAGACTGTTGCGCTGGTCGAAGCTGAGGGCGGGCGAGCGGTCTATGTAGGCGTCGACGTGACCCGCGAGAGCGACTGCGACGCGATGGCTCAGGCCGCGATCGACACCTACGGACGCCTGGACCTGTGCATCGCCGCGGCGGGAATCTCACACGCGGGCTATGTGAGCGGAGAGATCACCGAGGGCGAGCCGCTGCTGGGCGGTGCGCATCGCTACGTGGTTCACAAGCCGGTCGAGTATTGGGAGAAGGTTCTGGCGGTCAACCTGACCGGTGTGATGCTCACCAATCGCGCGGTCTCCCGCCGCATGATCGCACAGGGCGAGGGCGGCGCGATCGTGAATATCAGCAGCGGCGCCGCCAAGGCTCCGATCCGGGGCATGGCCGACTACTGCGTGAGCAAGGCCGGGGTCTGGATGCTCACTCGCTGCATTGCGCTCGAGCTCGCGCCGCACGGGATCCGAGTCAACACCGTTGCTCCGGGTCTGATCGATACGCCGATGACGCTTGCAGTCACCAGCGACGAGGAACGCAGGCAGCGCCGGATTGAGTCGATTCCGCTGAATCGTCTTGGCGAACCGGCCGATATCGCCGAGGCTGCGCTGTTCCTGCTCAGCGACTACTCCAGCTACATCACGGGTCAAATTTTGCATCCTGACGGCGGTGTCTTCGTAGGAAGTTGATGTATAGTCGTCTTCGCTCTGCGCATTGAAAGGTCTTTGTGGTGAAAGTCAGTGCACGCCCCTCAACCAGATCCTCTAGTACTTCTTCATATGGTTTCATGATCGTCATCGCCTTAGTCACCACCGCGGTATTGACCTCTATCTTTGTCATGACAGACTCAGCCCACGCAGCGGGGCCGCTTACAGAGTCATGCACTGCCCGACTCACCGAAATCGACGAAGAAGATGAACCAGAGGAGCAGAGCCAGCCTGCCCTCGGCGTCACCTTCACCACCTCTGACCGGCCTCACCGCCCTTCAAATTGGAACATCCTTACGCGACCAGGTGATTCTATTCCACTCTATGCCGAGATCATCAACAACACGAGTGAGCGCCAAACCAACATACGCGTGCAAATGTGGTCACCAAATGATCCCGACCCCTTTACACTCACGTTGCAGGGAGCAAAGAGGACCGCCGTCGATGGCACTGAAACCGAGCTCAGACTGACAGATCTGGGTAGCCTGGTCATCGAGGATCAATACGTCCAATACGGCGATCTAGATTCAGGCGCTAGGCTTCGGCTCGAGTTTCTCGCCAACCTCGACGATGCCGCCGATATAGACTGGGAGACGTCACAGCGCCTCATTCTGCTGATAGAGTCGGATCAGGCGACCGACTCCCGAACGAATCCCAGCCCATACCTTTTCTTTAGCATCCGCGGCAGAGTCGACCCATTCGACAGCCGTTTCTCACTCTCCGATGTCATATACATGCCTGCCCCGATAGTCACTGTCAGCAACGCCACTCCAGTACCGGGCGAAGCCATTACTATCTCAATTTCAATCTCCAACGCCGGAAATTATCCGATCCGCCACGTCTCAGTCGAACCATGGCCACAAAGCACCGGACAAACGCGTATCGCGACCTTCATCCCAGGAACACTGACTCAGGCATCAGATCTGCTAATTTTTGACGAAGAACTGCCGAACAGCCAGTGGGACGAAACGATGGAGGATTATTACTTTCTCGGAGGCTTCCATATCAGGCAGCTCGATCCTGGCCAAACATGGCGGTACAGTTATGAAGTCTGCATTGAAGACGATGCTGTCCCTGGTACAACAGTTGGCATCACAACCCTCATCACGCCTTGGTACCATCTGGCGTCAGACTCACGCCGATTTATCGAGGACGGTGCTCTTGAATCCTTCACTGACAAGCAAAACCTTACGATTACCGCACCCACCCAGAGTGAATCTGTCCCGACCGTATCGCTGGAAGCCAATCGAACTATCATTCACACTGACATGTCGCCTATCTTTATTGCTACCGTTGTGAATCCACCTGGTGCCGAAGATCTGACCGGTGCAATCCTCAGCATCAACCTGCCTAAGGCGCTGAAGTACAATCTCGGGAGCTCCTCACTCACATACGCGGAATACACAGATGCCAACTCTCGCTCAGTGCCAGATAACTGGATTCAAAACGGCTACAACCTTCCAAACTTACCTGCTGGTGAATCAGTCGCCATTTCATTTTCTGCAACTGTCAGCCAAATTGCGGCACCGGGGATTAACGTGTCCCTTTGGGCGTCTGTATCTTGTGGGGTGCACATATCATGCGAAGCACAAGATCTATTCAAATTCACCGTTGTACCTAGACGCGCCGCGAAGATTAGTCACTGGGCGCGAGGTGAGCCCTATAAGCCACATGATGACATCTGGCATTGGTTTTATATTGAGAACATAGGATCCCAGACGATCCGGAACGGGCTTCTTGTACTGGAACAGCTATCGACCAACACCGTCTATAGGCACGAAAGTGGTCCGAACCGAACTACCTATTACATTGACCAAGGCGGTGGCGAGACTCGGGACCACGATTCTCCGCCGCCCACATGGGTAGCCAATGGATATCCTGTCACTTGCCTCGCTCCCGGAGAAACTGCAGCGATTTCCTTTGCAGCGCAGATAACCGAAGATGCTGGGTCAGGGACTGACGCGACGGCCACAGTCAGCTTCATAGTAGATCCAGGAGATCAGACCGCAGATTGCGGTGTCACTGAGCAATACATTGAAGCCGAGGCTGCCCTTCACGTACACCGAACAGCTAAGATTGATTTTGGATTAAAGCTGCTGACCGCCGAAAATGTCATCTGCCTTCACCAAGCTGTGATCGGGGCTGGCGAATGGCGGGATGATGATGATTGCCGGGCGCTAGTTAAGCAACATATGCCGAAGCAGTTTGATGATGAAACTAGTACATTGACTGGCACCGTAGACGGACTTCGCAGTACTACTGATGCTCTGATAGCTTCCATCTCTGCGATTCAGGAAGCACTCGGAACCAAAGATGAAGGGAGCGGCTTGTGGGGGGCGGTAAAATCTCTTGAATCTGTAGTAGGGCAGGAGGACGATGTATACTGCGCTCTTGGCGATTGGGAGTGCCTGAGCGATCGGGAGAGTTTGGAATGCGAAGGTGAAGAAGACTGCACTTTGTCGTTGCGGATCAGGTGGCTAAGCAACATTCAGAGGAGTCTTGGCTCTGACGATCTCTGGTATCTCTTGCTTGAGAGTTACCACCGTGCAGGGGAATACATTGAAGAGTATGAGCCGCTTACATGCGAGCGAAATGACTATAGCTGTCTTTCTAGGAACGGCTTCTCAATAAAGTGCAAGCGAGACGACTATGCAATCACCGAATGTTGGTACGATACTCCGGATGTGGTACTTGCCAGAAGCGGTCCCTTTGGAATTAGCTGTACCTTGCGAAGTCATATCAGCTGCTGGTACCGGGTTCTGCTCGAGCTCAACGGATACTTGTGGGCCACCGAGCAGATCGAGGAACTTTGGGATGAGCAGGCAACGTTGCTTGGTACTATCAACGCCACTCGTACCGACGTCAGCGAGAACAAAGGATTGCTCGATATCTTGACTGATCCGAAGCACCTAGCAGTTGAGGCGGTGGCTGCTTTAATTGGGCTGTTCGTCAGCTCGCTGTTCCTGAATAGGATGAGTGTTAGAGGCACAGTAACATTAGTTGTCATTGGCGCTACCATTTTCTTGGTACTTTGGCCTATTCCTGCTGTCGACGTGGAGTTGGGATTGCTTTTGGGTGTCACGGGATACGCAACATTGGGTGCAGTCTTTTTGTTCGCCGACCATCTAGGATTACTTCACCACTGGCCGAGTTTCCGCAACTTCTTTGGGTTGGACCGGATCCAAACGAACTTGTCCACCTCTCTTGTTGAACCACCCGACTACTCCGGGTGATGCCGCTACTATGGTGAGACATGCTCACACTTGCCGTCCAACAACTCCTGACTAAGAGACTCCGATCCGTGCTCACCGTGCTGGGCTTCGGAGTTTGCGTCAATCTCTACATCGTGGTGACTGCGGTGATGCGCTTCATCACTGATGATCTCGATTTGCAGGTGCAGCGCTTCACCGGCGTGCTCTTCGTGCAATCGCGGGGACTGGCGGGCATGTCGGGGATCGAGTGGCCGCCTATCTCTTCCACGATTAGCCATGAGCAAGCCTGGCAAGTCCTCGATATTGGGGCGGTCGACCGCGACCGCTCCACTGCGGTCAGTTTCGCCGCGCTCGCCCCACCGCCCTATCCCACGGCGCCGCCGGAGGCGCTACTGGTTGGCATCGAACCGGGCAAGGAGCACGTATTTTTGGGCGGCGCGGGCGCACTGATCGGACGTGCGGACTTCTCGGCGGCGTCAGGGAGTTGCGGCGCGCCGCCGGCCGTGCTCGGCGTGCTTGCGGCGCGCCATTTCGCGCCAACCGCGAGCGCGACGAGCGAAGTTCCTTCTCCGGTCGGGCCAATCGCGCTGGCTGCAACCGGCGCGCGAATCAGCATTCGCGGCGTCGAGTTTGAGGTTCAGGGGATCCTCGAACCGGAGACGAACCAGTTGCTTCGTTCCGCCGTCCTGGTTCCTCTTGCCGACGCGCAACGGATGCTGAAGACGCCCGACTCGGTCAGCGCGATCCTGCTGTCGCCCCGCCGCGCCAGCGATATTGATCCGCTCCAGGCTGAGATTGAGCGCGAACATGATCAGTTGATGGTGATCTCGGATCGCCAGCTCGCCGAAAACGCACGCACACTGCTCGACCGCGTGAATCAACTCTTCAACGTCGTTCGCTGGACGTCGGTCTGCGTGGCGGCGCTGCTGATCGCGATCGTGATGTTCGTCTCGGTCTTGGAGCGCACACGGGAACTGGGCACACTGCGCGCGATCGGAGCGCCGAGGGGATCCCTGCTCTCGTTGATCCTGTCCGAATCGGGCGGTTTCGCACTTGCCGGATCGCTGATCGGGATCCCAATGTCGCGGATTGTGATTCGGCAGGCGCTGGGACCGGATGCAGCCGGGATTCGTTCCCGTGAGATCGAGTACGGAGCGGCTGGGATTCTCACGACCTGTGCGATGATCGCCGCCTTGCTCCCGGCCGCACGGGCGGTGCAGGTCGATCCGATTATTGCGCTGCGCTATGAGTGAGCAGATGTCGAAGCGCGGCTCAGACGCCGAAGCTGATGCAGCGCCGTTGCTCTCGGTGCGCGGGCTTCAGCGTGTGTATCGCCTGGGGCGGCAGACGATCCACGCTCTGCACGCGCTTGACCTCGACATCCACGAGGGCGACTTCATCGCCATTGCCGGCCCGTCCGGTTCCGGTAAGTCGACTCTGCTCCAACTTCTGGGCTTGATTGACTCGCCGACTGACGGCGAAGTTCGGATTCGAGGCAAGAGGGCTCAGCATCTCGGGCGCGAGGATCGCGCCGCTCTGCGTCTGCGCACGCTTGGTTTTGTGTTTCAGGCCTTCAACCTGCTCCAGATGCTGACCGCCCGCCAGAATGTCGAGATTGCGCTCGCGCTCGCCGGCGTTCCACGGCGAAAGCGGAGCACACGCGCCAAACAGCTGCTCACCGCAGTGGGTCTCGCCGAGCGGCTGGAGCACCGTCCCGTCGAACTTTCCGGCGGTGAGCGTCAGCGCGTCGCGATCGCACGGGCTCTGGCAAATCAGCCTGATGTGATTCTCGCCGACGAGCCAACCGGCAATCTCGATTCACAGACCGGCAATGAGATCGTCGATTTGCTCGAGGGTCTGAATCGGGCCGGGCAGACGATCGTGATGGTCACGCACAACCTCGACATCGCGCGGCGGGCGAACCGACTGTTTCTGATGCGGGACGGCCAAGTCGACGAAGTCGATCCCCAATCACTTGATCAGTCCTAGTCTGGTGGACGCGCCAGTCGAATCAGCCCGATCGTGAGGAAGAGGCGTCACACGTGGACGACACTCAGGCAGCAGACGACCTGCCGGACTTCTGGCCGGAGGCGCTTGAGCTGATTCGCAGCGCGCCGATCGCCTTCCTCGCCACTGAGCATGGCGGTCAGCCGCATGTCCGTCCCGCCACGCCTGCCTACCTGGGTGCCGACGCGTACATTCTCACCCCCGCCGACAGCCATCGCGTGCGTCATATCAGCCGAAATCCCCGGATCGAGCTCCTGCATTGGACCGGGGACTTCCGGCACCTCAACCTGAGCGGTTCCGCGAACATCGTTTTCGATCACCAGCAGATCACCGAAATCTCGCCCCACTTCCCCTACGAAGTCGACGATTTCTTCGGACCTGAGCTGCTCGAACCGGCGCTGATCCATCTTCCCGCCCAACGAATTAGCATTACGACGCTCTTTGACATCATCGCCGAGAAACCGCCTCGGATCTGGCGCGCCAGCAGCGCTGCCGGGGCTTTCCGAGTCAAGCCGAGAGAGGAATCCTGATGCGTATCGCCCTGATCGGACAAGCGCCCTTCGGCGCAGCCGTGTTCGAGCGGCTCGTCTCGGACGGACATGAGATCGTGGGAGTCTTCACTCCACGCGAGCGCGAAGGCGGCCGTCCCGATCCTCTTGCGCAAGCCGCCCGCGACGCCGGAATTACGCTCGTGCAGCCGCGCCGCTGGCAGCGGCGCGGGGTTGTCAACGAGGACGTTGTCGCGGAGTACGAGGCCACTGCCCCTGAGCTAAATGTGATGGCTTTCGTCACCCAGATCATTCCGTCCCGGGTGCTGGAGTTCCCGCCGCTGAAGACGATTCAGTACCACCCCTCGATCCTGCCCAAGCACCGAGGCCGCTCCGCGATCAATCACTCGATTCTGCAGGGCGACACGATGACCGGGGTGACGATCTTCTGGGTGGATGAGGGCATCGACACCGGTCCGGTCCTGCTCCAGAAGACTTGCCCCATTGGTCCGGACGCGACGATCAATTCGGTCTACCGCGAGTATCTCTTCCCACTTGGCGTGGAAGCGATGTCCGAAGCAGTCAGCCTCGTCGAATCCGGACAGGCTCCGCGGCATATCCAGCAGGAAGCCGACATGACTTATGAAGGCCCCTGGGAGGGCGACATCGCCCGGATCGACTGGAGTCAGGACGCGCAGACGGTTCACAACTTCATTCGCGGATCGGATCGCGCTCCGGGTGCCTGGAGCGAGATCAACGGCGAGCGCGTCACCCTCTTGGGCAGCACTCGGGCCGACCACAGCGGGGGCGGCGCAGGCGAGATCGCAGCGATTTCAGACGAGGGAATGACGATTGTCTGCGGCGACGGCGAATCGATTCGGATCGACACGATCGCGGTCGGACGAAACCGTCAGTCAGCGGGGGATTGGGCGGCCGCGAACGGGGTCTCGGCTGGGGCGGGGTTCGCGCCTGCGGACTAGATTCGCGCGGCTAGGTCATATCCTGGACCCGCTTGCCCGAGTCGACTAGGGGGGCGAAGCGGGTCTTGCTGAGCGGGTCGTTGCGGGAGGCTTTCTCCCAGGCGGCGTCGACCATCTTGGCGTATTTCGGGTGCATCTCGCGCATTTTGGTGTTCTCGTCCTTGAGGAAGGCCGTTCGCGCGATCATTCGCTCCACCCGTTCGTCGCTCTCACACGCCTCGCAGGCGGGCGCGGGGGCGTCCATCTTGCGCTGAAACACTTCCCACTCGGCCCCGCACGCTCGGCACACATATTCGTAGATCGGCATCGGATCACTTCCCCTCTGCGGCAAACGCTACTACGGCACTGGCGGTACTGCGATCCGCGCTTTCTGCGATGGTACGATCATGCTCACACAATCGCATGCATCTCCGCGCAATTTGGACTGGAGTTGAGATCGTGGCATACGGCATCCGAACGATGTTCCTCGTGGTCCTCATGGCCGGCCTGATGATGTTCATTGGCCTGATGGTCGCGGGCGAGATCGGCCTGATCGTGATGGCCGTGATCGCCCTGGGGATCAACCTCTACACCTACATCAACAGCCACTCGATGGTCCCGAAGATGATGGGCGGGCGCGAAGTCACGGCCGAGGAGGCTCCTGTCCTCTACCGCATTGTCCAGCGGGCCGCCTGTCAGGGGAAGATGCCGTTCAAAGAGCGGAGCAACGAAGGCGCGGCCTCGTTCGACTATGAAGCGATGTGCAGCGGGCACTGCCGGCCCGGCCAGTGCCCCCGGGTCGTGCCCACCGTTTACGTGATCGACACTCCCATTCCCAACGCCTTCGCCACTGGACGCAGCCCTCGCCATGCGGCGGTCGCTGCGACTACCGGCATCCTCAGCATTCTGACCGAACGCGAACTCGCCGGCGTGATGTCGCATGAGCTCGCGCACGTCACCAACCGCGACACCCTGTGGTCGACGATTGTGGCGTCGATGGCGATGGTGATTTCGTTCGTGGCGATGCTTGCGCAGTTCGCGCTTTTCATGGGCTTCATGTTCGGCGGATTCGGGGGCAACAACGATGACGAGGGCGGCGGCGGAGCCGGGCACCTGGCCGGAGCGCTGATCGTCGCAATCGTCGCCCCGATCATCGCCACGATCATTCAAATGGCGGTCTCGCGCCAACGCGAACTCAAGGCCGACGACACTGGCGCCCGCAACTGCAACGACCCTGAAGCGCTCGCCTACGCTCTGCTCAAGCTCGAGGCCGGATCGCGGACGCCTGAGGCTCGCTACGCGGCGGAGGAGATGAAGACCGCCGAGGCAGCCAATCACCTTTTCATCGTCAACCCCCTTGCCGGAGGTCCCGGCAAGTGGTTCTCCAGCCATCCTCCCACTGAGGATCGGGTCGAACGTCTGCGCCGCCTGAGCCACGAGCTTGGCCGGCCGTTCTAGATGGCTGATCAAGCCCAAGAGCAGGCAATCGACAAGGCGAACTTGTACCTCAGTGAAGCGAGGTGGCGCCGAGATGACCAAGCAGAACGCCATGAGGCCTTAAACCGTCGCCTGAACACGCTGTTCGCGCTGAATTTTGCAGTGCTCGCAGTGCTCGGGGCGTCACTCCGCTTTGGGGAGCTCGTACTGCCTGGGTTTCTAGAATATCTCATCTATTCGACGATCTTCGTATTAGTCTTTAACATCGGGTTGCTTTTGTGGGCCTATCGAGTAGGACGAGGCAGCCGGAGGCCCGACCTGGACGCCTTGCGTACCGTCGCAACCGGAGTTCACCCTTACGAGGTAGTGATTCTCTGGACTGTGCGCGAGATTCTCATGGCGATGGATGCGAACGAAGAGAGGATCTTCACAAAAGGCCAATGGGTTACGAGAGCAATGATCACGTCCGTGCTTGCGGTTCTCATGGTTGCAGCCGCAGCCTCACTCGCCCTCGGATTCGCCGAGAAGTGACTTGTCTTCGGGTGCGGAATCAGCCTGACCCGGCAAAAACCGATGTACTTGATCAGCTGACGGGATGTGTTCCGGTCCAAAGTGACAAGGTTCTCTGGTCCCGGAGGCGGGAGTTCCGGCGTTGAGGCAAGTGTCACTGGGCTAGGAGCTTCTGTGACTGGCGGCTCATTCGATGGTGGATTTCTGCGGCTCTTCGTCAGCCATCGCGTGCACGGCCTTTCTGGGGAGATCCGTTGGATCGCTGGAGCCAAGAAAACAGCCGTGACCAATTCCACTCAAACCGGTCTTCGGGCTCCGTCTCAAATCTGCCAGTCGGACCGAATCCGGTCTCCGAGATGATGTATGCAGGCCCTGGAGGCGGAAGTTCCGTTGGCCAGCTATCGCCATGCTCCTGCGGTGGATTCGCGTCTGTCATGGTTCCTCTCCAACTCAATGGTATCAATCCTCCGACCACTCGAGCTTCTCTCGCAATTGCCGCACTTCCTCCTGCAAGGAACGCAGATGCGCCAGGATCTCTTCCTGTTCCGCGTCCTGGCTTGACTCCACGAATGCGGCTGCAATCGTCGCGGTCACCATGCCGAGCAGTGCGAAGCCCAGGAGGGTTACTACGACTCCCAGGATCTTGCCAATCACGGTGGTCGCCTCGCGCACCCCGTCGCCGGTCGCCATTGTGACCAGTGTCCACCAGAGCGCAGATTCCCATCCGTGAATTACGCCGCCGGAGCCGCGCTCGACTACCCAGACTGCGGCGGTCGCGCCGGCCATCACGACGAGCGCGAGCACTAGCGTGCTCCGCACTCCGCGGCGATCGAGGAGACGCCACAAGCGCGCAAGCACGATGAGCACGCGGAGCAGGCGCAGCGGACGCAGGAACGGAACCGCGACGATGAGGACATCGATCCAGTTCCGAATCAGGAAGCGCCGACGATTCTCGGCGAACCAGAGCCGCACGGCCAGGTCGACCGTGAAGACCGCCCAGATCAACCAACTGCCGAGCTCGAGCAGATCATCCGTCGCAGCGTCCAGGTCAAGCAGCATCTGTCCGATCAGGATCGGCAGCATCGCCGCCGCCAACAACAGCAAGGGCAGGTTGGTCCGCTGCTCCCAGCGCTCCAGCCGCTCGTCGTCGCGTGCGCTCTCACGAATACGTTGAAGCACGATCGCTCCTAGCCAAGCGCGGCGCGCATCCGCTGCCAAGCCGCATGCGCCTCCTCGACCGAGCCTTCGTCCTCAATTGTCGAGATATCACCCGGATCCGTGTCCAGGGTCACCGCCTTCAGCACGCGCCGCATGATCTTCCCGCTGCGCGTCTTGGGGAGATGATCGACGAAGTTCAGCTCGCCGATCACGGCGACGGGGCCGAGCTCGCCACGGACGGTTTGCAAGATCTCCCGGCGGACGTCTTCGGACGGTTCGTAGCCCGCTTTGAGCACGACGAACGCGGAAATCACCTCGCCTCGCAGCTCGTCCGGACGCCCGGTCACGCCAGCCTCGGCCGCGCCTGGATGGCGCAGGATGGCGCTTTCTACCTCGATCGTCCCGATTCGGTGCGCGGCGATCTTGATGATCTCGTCGGCGCGGCCCGAGAACCAGACATACCCATCCGTATCGACCGAGGTGGCGTCGCCGGTGAAGTAGACCTGTTCGCCCGGGACTTTGCCCCAGTAGTCGGTCTGGTAGCGCTCCGGCTCGCCCCAGAGCCGCGCTGTAAGTCCGGGGAAGGGGCGCGTGATTGCGAAGATGCCTTTCTCATCGGGGCCAAGCGTTTCGCCCTCCGGCGAGAGCACGATGCCTTCGATCCCGGGCAGTGGAATGCCGGCCGAGCCGGGCTTGATCGGCAGCATCTGCATGCCGTAGGGATTGCCGATGATCGGACCGCCGGTCTCGGTCTGCCACATATGATCGAGGACCGGGATCTGATCGTTGAAGATCTCGTGCTGGAACCACTCCCAGGCGGGCGGATTGAGCACTTCGCCGGCGGAGAACACGCGCGTGAGCGATGTCAGGTCGACGTCGTCTGCTACCTCAGCGCCTGATCGCATCAAGAGGCGGATCGCGGTGGGCGAGGTGAACATGCCGGTCACGCCGTGATCTTCGACGATCTTGTAGAAGGTGCTTACGTCGGGATAGTCGAGCGCTCCTTCAAACGCGATGGTCGCCGCGCCGACCAGGAGCGGGGCGTAGACGATGTAGGAGTGGCCGACGACCCAGCCGATGTCGGAGGTCGCCCACCAGACGTCTTCGGGGCGGAGATCGAACATCCACTCGGCCATGCTCGAAATCCAGACGGCGTAGCCGCCGTGCGTGTGCACACAGAGCTTGGGCTTCGCGGTCGTGCCTGACGTGGCCAAGATGTAGGCGGGGTCATTCGCCTCCATCGGAGTAAAGGAGCCGTCGCCGCCTTCGCCTGCGGCCAGGAATTCTTCCCAGCTCATCTCCTTGCCCGGGGCGACTTCGGGACTGTCTGCGCGACGACGTTCGACGACCACCGTTTCGACCACATCGTGTGCGCCTTCGTTCTCGAGCGCTCCTCGGACGAAGTGATCGAGGGGCACGTCGCGTCCGCGCCGGTAGGTGATGTCGGACATGAAGAGCGCTTTGGCCTCGGCCATCTTGACGCGATCGGCGATGGCGCCGGCACCGAATCCGGCGAAGATGACGAGGTGGACGGCACCGATCCGGGCGCAGGCGAGCATCAAGGCGATGGCTTCGTAGTTGGTGGGCATGTAGATGGCGACGCGATCGCCGCGCTCGATGCCGATCGCTCGAAGTGACGCGGCGATGCGCTCGACGCGCTTGAGCAACTGGGCATAGGTGAAGACGCGCTGCGCGCCGGACTCATCCAGCGCGATCAGGGCGGCACGTCCACCGTGACCCTGAATCACCTGCGCATCGAGACAGGCATAGGAGAGGTTTGTCTCGCCGCCGATGAACCACTGGAAGGCAGGCACAGCTCCGGGCGTCCACTCCAGCACCTCATCCCACTCCCGGAACCAAGGGATCCGGGCGGCGGCCTCGGACCAGAATGCGTCCGGCTCGTCCAAGGCTCGCCGCTGCATTTCACGTACAACGGGCCGACCAGATCAATATCCGAGGCCATTTTGTTGCTCCCAACCGGCGATCTCGATGCGGGCGGATACCGTATGCGGAGCGTACCAGCGGATGAGGCTCAGACATGGACGAAGCGATCATCAATGAGGTCTTGGAAGCGCGCGCCGGCGCGATGGATGAGGCGCGCCCGGATGCGGCGGCGAGAGTCCACGCGAGGGGGAAGTTCACTGCGCGTGAGCGAATCGCGATGATGCTCGACGAGGACAGTTTCGTTGAGTACGGCGCGCTCGCGGTACCGAGCAACAAGGCGTTCGAGGGGCCTGCGGACGGGCTGGTGCAGGGTTTCGGGACGATTGAGGGTCATCCGGTCGCGATTGCGTCGTATGACTACACCGTGGCCGGCGGGACGCAGACGGCGCTGAATCACGGGAAGTTCGACCGCTTGATTGAGTTGGTCTATGAGCGGCGCTGGCCGCTGATTACTTTCGCGGACGGGGGCGGCGCGCGAGCGCATGATTTGGGTGGGTCGCGGATGGGACTGACGGGGCGCTGGGGGACGTTCGACGGGATGGCTCAGCTCTCGGGGTGGGTACCGACGGTCTCGGTCGTTTCGGGGCGGTCGTTTGCGGGCAACGCCTCGATTGCGGGGCTGTCGGACTTCATCGTGGCGACTCGCGATTCGGCGATCGGGATGGGTGGTCCGCCGCTAGTTGAGGGAGCGATGGGTCTGAAGCTCACGCCGGACGAGATTGGGCCGGCGGAGATGCATGATCGGGTCGGCGGGATCGATCTGATGGTTGAGACGGAGGCTGAGGCGATCGGCGCGGCCGGTCGATATCTGCGCTACTTCCTGTACGACCTGGCGGATGGGGAGATCGACCCCAGCGCTGAGCGCATTCGCGGGATCGTGCCTTCTAACCGCCGGCGGGCTTACAACATGCTCAAGGTGCTGCGGGCGGTGATGGATCGCGGCACGCTGTTCGAGCTGCGTCCGAGCTGGGCTCCGCAGCTGATCACGGCGCTGGCGCGGCTGGGCGGGCGTTCGGTTGGGATCATTGCGAATCAGCCGCTGTCGCGGATTGCGGGGGCGATTGACTCGGACGCATCGGACAAGATCGCGCGATTCATCCAGCTCTGCGATGCGTATGAGCTTCCGATGGTGTCGTTCATCGACAACCCCGGCTACATGGTCGGCAGGCCGGCGGAGGAGGCGGGGATCGCGCGGCACCATGCGCGGCCGATCATTGCGCATCAGCATCGGACGGTTCCGCTGTACACGATTCAGCTGCGCAAGGCGTACGGTCTCGGTCCGGCGGCGATGGGGAACAGCTACGCCAATCGCGATCTGAAGCTGGCCTGGCCGACGGCGGAGTCTGGCGGGATGGGTCTTGAGGGCGCGTCGCTGTTAGTCAATCGTGATCGGATTCGGGAGGTCGAGCGCGAGGATCCGGCTGAGGCGAAGCGAATGCGGGACGAGTGGGCGGCGGAGATGCGCGAGCGGAATTCCGCGATCAATGCGGGTAAGCGTTACGACTTTGACGACGTGATTGCGCCGGAAGAGACGCGGGAGCGGCTGATCGCGATGCTGCGGATGACGCCGCGTGCGCCGTTGCCGGCGGTGAAGAAGCACCCTGTGGATGCTTGGTAGGGCGCCGTTGAGCTGATCGGGGATTTCGACAAGGGGCTCACTCGTCCTGCAACTCCATCGCGGGGATCTCGATTCCGGCCGCCGCCTCGAGAACGTTCTGCGCGGAGTAATGATGCAGCTCGCCGAAACCCGCAGCCAGCATTGCCAGATACGTTTGATGGACGGCGTTGGCGACCGGCATCGGGACTTGAGTGTCGCGCGCCAGTTCCAACGCGAGCGCAAGGTCTTTCTCTGCGATGAAGCCCTGAGAGGTGGGGTTCTCCCATTGCTTGGCCAGCAACTCATCGACCATGAACATGTACGGTCGCGCGGTACCGAGTCGAAGCTTCTCGACCAGGTCGCGCATATCTAACCCCGCCTTGGCTCCTAGCACCAACGCCTCATGCACAATCATGTGGCCGCTCAACACGATCACGTTGTTGACCAGCTTGTAGAGGCAGCCCATGCCGGCCTCGCCGAGGTGGAACACGTTCGCGCCGATGTGTTCAAGGAGCGGGCGAACGCGCTCGAATGTCTCGGCGTCTCCGCTGCCGTAGACGGTCAGCGTGCCCTGACCAGCTCGGACGACGCCGCCGGTGACGGGGGCATCGATGTGTACGACGCCGGCATCGGCTTCGAGCGCCAGCATTCGTTGGACGCCTTTGAGCGAGTTCGTGCTGAGGTCGACGTGGATGTCTCCGGGCGAGGCTCCGGTGAGGATGCCGCCGGGGCCGGCTGTGGCCGCCTCGATCTGAGGCGGGCCAGGGAGCGAGGTGAAAACGACTGAACAGCGCGATGCGACCTCGGACGGGCTGGCGGCGGGTTCGGCGCCGAGTTCGAGCAGATTCTCGATCGCCTCGGGGCGCAGGTCGTAGACGATCAACTGATGCCCGCCTCTGATCAACTGACGCGCCATCGGATTGCCGATGTTGCCGGTTCCGATGAAGCCGATGTATTGATCGCGGGTTGAGTCGGGCATGGAACGTGTCTCCGTTCAGACGGGTCCCCGCGTGGAGGAGGCCTTTGCAGAATCCCCGATCTGAGCGTTTCGCCATTCTTGCGAACGCGAGAATCTACATCCCACTCGATACGCCGCATGGATTCCCGCGTTCGCGGGAATGACGGAAATGGGGGTTTTGCAAAGGCCTCCGTGGAGCGGGGACGAGCTTCAGTTAGAGCGAGTCGCGGCCGCCTTCGATTTGGATGGTGGGGATTTCCGAGCCGGCTGCGGCTTCGAGTGCTTGGAGGGTGGCGAGGAAGGACTGTTCTCCGAGATCGGCGCTGAGGGCTCGAAGGTAGGTCTGGTGGGCGGCGTTGGCGACGGGCATCGGCACCTGGTTGGCGCGGGCGGCTTCGAGGGCAAGCGAGACGTCCTTTTCGGCCAGGCGCAGGGTGAAGGAAGGATTGTCGAAGCGCTTGCCGAGCAGGTAGGGGGCGAGTCCCATGTACGGTCGCGCCGTGCCCAACCGGAGCTTGTCCACTAGGTCTTCGGGATCGAGCCCCGCCTTGGTGCCCAGGACCAGGGCTTCCTGCACGATCTGGTTGCCGCAGAGGATGATGACGTTGTTGAGCAGCTTGAAGAGACAGCCCGCGCCTGCTTCGCCGAGATGGAAGATGTTCGAGCCAATCGCCTCCAACAGCGGACGCACTTGCTCGAAGGCCTCTTCGTCGCCGCTGCCGAGCACGGTCAGCGTGCCCGCTTCCGCGCCGGGTACGCCGCCTGTGACCGGGGCGTCGATGTAGGCCACGCCCGCATCAGCTTCCTGCTGCGCGAGACGCTTGACGACCGTGATCGAGTTGCTGCTGAGGTCAACGTGGATATCACCACGCTGCGCGCCCGCGAGAATTCCGTCAGGGCTATTGATCGCGGCGTCGACCTCCGGTGGACCGGGCAGTGAGGTGAAGACGATGGAGCATCGGGACGCGACTTCGGCGCTGCTGCCGGCGGACTCCGCGCCGAGCTCGAGCAGGTTCTCCATCACTTCGGGGCGGAGGTCGAAGACTACGAGCTGATGCCCGGCCTCGATCAGGTTTCGAGCCATCGGGTTGCCGATGTTGCCCGTCCCGATGAAGCCGATGAGCTGGTCGCGCGATGAATCGGGCATGTTCGGACTCCTTACAGAGACTGTTCGGGCGTGAACGTGTCGGCGGCGCGCCACATGTACCAGCTGCCGACGGAGCGGTAGGGCGCCCACTTTGCGCCGATCGCGATGGCTTCTTTGGGCGTCGGCATCTCGGCCAGGCTGTAGGCAAGCTGCATCCCTTTGCGCACGCCGAGGTCGCCGACGGGCAGGATGTCGGGGCGGCCGAGGTGAAACATTAGATGCATATGCGCGGTCCACTCGCCGATGCCCTTGACTTGGGTGAGGGCTGTGGTCACGTCGTCGTCGGACAAGCGATTGAGGCGCGAGAGCTTGAGCCGGCCGTCGGAGGTGTGCAGGGCGAGGTCGCGGAAGTAGGACATCTTCTGGCGCGAGATGCCGCAGGCGCGGAAGTCCTCGTCCGATGTGGCCAGAATCTGTTCCGGCGTCGGTGTGGTCTGCTCGTCGCCGTAGAAGCCGAACCATTTGCGCTGGATCGCCGACGCCGCCGCGCCGGCGAGTTGCTGGAAGAGGATCGATCGGACGAGCGCCGACCAGGGATCGTTGGAAGGGCGTGGTTCGTACTGTCCATGCTCGTCGATCAGGCGGGCGAGGATCGGATCCGCCTCACGCAGGTGGGCGGAGGCCTTGCGGATCGAGAACTTGCGTCGGACGGACGACATGGCGTTGGCTACTCGTTCCTGCTGTTCGGGTTGTTCGGGGGGCGGAGGAGTTTCTGGATGATCAGGTGGTTAGGGAGAAATTTTTCCGGAGCCTCGCCGAGCACGATCTCCAGTAAAACACGGGGAATCGTGTGGTCAGGGTGGTTAGGTTTGGTAAGTCCTGGTAAGTCTTGGTTGTTCGGCGTTGTTCGACTGTGTACGGGCTTGGCGCGCGGCAGTCGGCACCTGGTTGGGCGATCGCGGAGGGGCGACGAAGCGGACTGGACAGAGGCCCGGCGCTGGCTCGGGGCGGTTGTCAATGTGTTTATTGCAGGCGCGTTCTGATCAATAGAGACCATATGTTCATCCTAGATCAGTTTGCGTCGAGGTCGCGCCGGAGTCAAGTGGGAGTTAGTCGTTCCAGGCGTTCCAGTGGAGGAACTCGGAGAGCGGCTTGCGGGTGACGGGGCCGAAGTTGGCATTGGGATGGCCCATGGGGATGATGGCGACGGGGGTTGCGTTGTCGGGGATGTTGAGTTCTTCGCGGAGTTCGGCCATGATGCCGTCCTGCGGGGTGGTGAGGACGGTACCGAGGCCCTCGGCGCGGGCGGCGAGCATGATGTTCTGGATGCTGGGGTAGATGCTGCTGCCGGCGAGCAGCCCCTCCGGCGCGGGCGACTGGACGCGGACGAGGCAGGGGATGATCCAGACGGGGGCGGCGGCGAAGTTGTCGAAGAGGTTGAACGCGCCTCGCATCATGCGGCGGGTGGTGGGATCGGGGATGTCGTCGGGATTGGGCATGTCGCCGCCGAATCGGGAGCTGAACATCTCGCGGATGACGGTGGCGAGACGCTCGCGGATGCCGTCGTCGGTGACGACAAGGAAACCCCAAGGCTGGGAGTTGCTGCCGCTGGGCGCCCAGCAGCCGGCTTGGATGATGCGCTCGATCACTTCGGGATCGACGGGTTCGTCGGTCCAGCGGCGGATGGCGCGCTGGGTCTGCATGACCTCGTAGATGTCGGTGGTCTGGTTGCTCATGACTGTGCTCTTTCGGCTCTCTCGGTTCTGCGGGTGTTCCAGGTGAGGAGGCGCCGCATGGCGCGGGCGGCGTCGCGGATGTTGTAGTAGAGCGGTAGGCCGGAGTCGGAGATCATTCTCGCCAGCGCCGCGTTGGACTGGCCGTGGCGGTGATCGATGCTGATCGGGACGACCATCGCGATCGCGATCCCGTGTCGTTGGCGGGCTTCGTTGATTTCGGCGATCATCCTGCGCCGGTTTTCAATCTGGTCGTCTCCGAAGAACCCGACTCCCCAGTTCATGCCGACTTGCACGATGATCGCGTCGATGCTCGGATCTTCGGCGACGGCTTCGAGCGTCGGGCGGATTCTCTTGCCATCCCAGAGCGACATCGTGTCGACGGGATTGCGGATGCCCGTGCCCGCGACGGGCGTGACCTCGGCCAGGCGACTCAAAGTCGCTTCGCTCAGCGGCGGCAGTTGCAGGCCTTCGCGTTCGACATCGTCGGCGCCCTGGACCGAGATGCCGCCTCCGCCGACGACGAGTCCGATTCGCGGTCCGGCGGGGACAGCTCCGAATCTCCAGCCGACGAGCAGGTCGACCATCTCCTGCATGTTGTGGACCAGGACGGCGTTTGCCTGGCGTGCGGCGGCAGACCAGATCTGCCCGGATCCGGCGAGGCTGGCCGTGTGCGATTGGGTGGCGCGACTGCCGGAGGGCAGCAGTCCGCCTTTGAGCAGGGCGACCGGCTTGTCTCGCGCCGCGGCTCGCAGCGAGCGGAAGAAGTCGCGCGCGTCGGTCATGCCTTCGATGTAGGCGCCGATGATCTCAGTTTCGGGGTCGCAGTGGGCATATTCGATCAGTTCGGCGGCGGAGACGTCGATCGCGTTGCCAAAGGAGACGACTTTCGAGAAGCGCAGACCGCGCAGGGCGCCGTTGTAGGTGGCGTCGCTGGCGTTGGTACCGGACTGGGAGAAGAAGGCGACTGGGCCGGAATCGGTCGGCAGTTGCTGGGAAAAGGAGACGTTGCCGTCGGGAACGTAGAGGCCCATGCAGTTGGGGCCGATCAGTCGGATGCCTAGTTCGGCGGCGCGGGACTTGAGCTGGTGCTGCAACTCGCTCCGTTCGGCAAGCCCGGTCTCCGCGAATCCGGCGGTGAAGAGGTGGATGCTGCGCACACCGGCGGTTGCGGCGTCCTCCAGCATGTCCAAGACATAAGCAGCCGGGATTGCGGAGATGACATGATCGACCGGGCCGGGAATATCGATCAGCCGCGCGTAAGCGGGATAGCCGCCGATCGCCAGACCTTCGGCGGCGGCTTTTGGATTGACGGGATAGATGTTGGGTTGACCGGCGTCTTTGAGCGATTCGATCCAGCCGCCGGGCCCTCTCGCTCCGCGCTGACCGCGAGACGCGCCTACTACCGCCACCCCGCGCGGCGAGAAGATCGGTTCGAGGGGATGCTGCGATTGGCTCACGGAGAGAGTCTAGAGCGCGGTCTGACAACCGCCCGCGGCGAGCGGTTCGGGGGCGTCGTCATGGAAAGCGTCGATGTATGCGGCGATTGTCTCCTGCTCCAGCTGTTCCAAGGCCATGCGCTCGCCCCAACTCACCAGCACCAGGGGATGCCCCAGCGCGCCGTAGGGCGCGACGATCACGTAGTGGCCGTCTTCGAGCAGGTCAGCGGCGATCGCGATCAGTCCGTCAGTGGATTCTGGGTCAAGTTCATGGGGGGAGTACCAGAAGACGACCGCTCCGTGCTCAAGCGCATGCACCACATTCTCGAATCTTGGGGTGGCGCTGAGGATGCCGCAGGGAGTGGGGATGGAGTCGTGCGGCCCGCCGTAGGGCGGGATCGTCGGGTAGGGAACGGTGACTGTCGGCGGCAGATGTCGTTGGCCTTCCGTGGTCAGTTCGTCGTCGTACAGCTCCAGGCGTGGATCTTCCGCCAAATCGCTGCCTGAGCCGCCGCAGGCCAAGAAGATTCCCGCCAGCGCAATCAGCAATCCAACCGCGATCGATCTGAGTGGCATCTGCTACTCGTCCGCACTCGCCGCCGAAACGGTCGTCCCGTCACGTTCGAGCCGATAGCGGTCGTAGTATCCCTCGGGCGCGTTCTGCATGAATCCGCCCAGCTGTGTGTCGCCATCGGCATCCCATGAGGCGATCGGGAGCATCGTGCGCCAGGCGACCACCACGATCGTGGCACCGTCATCACGACTGTCTGCGAGTCCTTCAATGGGAACCGCGGCGAGGCGCTCACGGAACTGACGCAAGCTCTGCATCGCGCCGAGCAAGCCGGTTGCGTCGTCGGCGTCTTCGTACACGTCCGGGTCGTAATAGATCACGATGCCACCGCGTTCGAGTAGGGGGAGCATTTGCGCAGGCGCGGGAATGTCCTCATCATCGGGCAACCAGATCTTGACCTCGGCTCCTTGGGCAGGCTGTGGGCCGGAGGTCGGGGGGAACGAGTTGTAGTCGTCGAACGACTCGCCTTCGGCGAGGTGGCGGCGTCCCTGGTCGGGGAAGATGGTTACACCTTCGACGTCGACGACTTCCTCCGGCGGGAAGATCAACTGCATGGCAAAGACGGCGATCATAGCCACCAGCAGACCGCCCAAGAGCGCGACCGACATGCGGGGCATTCCGAAGAGCGTGCGCCGGGGGGGCTGTTGCGCTTGGGCCTGTTCACCTCCGCGCCTGCGGCCGCCACCTGGCCCTCGGGCCTCGCCCTCGGAGTCGCCGGACTCAGCGGCAGCTGGACGCCCGCCGACTTCGGACTCGCCGGACGAGCCAACCGGGCGTCGCGGGCGTCGCCGCCGCCGTCGTTGCGGTCCTCGCTGGCTCATGCTGTGACTCCGGCGGCGGCAAGCGCGCCGAGCTCTTCGGCTGTGAGGCCGAGCTCTCCGCACAGGATCTCGGCCGTGTGCTCGCCTAGCAGCGGGGCGCGGCGACCGTACTGCCAGGGGGTCTGCGATAACAGGTAGGGTGCGCCCGGATAGGTCACGGTTCTCCCCCACTCCTCATGCTCGACATCGATGAAGAAGCCACGTGCATGCCAGTGTTCATCGTCCAGCGGCTCATCGGGCGTGCGGATGATCGACCAAGCGGCTCCGGCCGCCTGTGCGCCAGCGTATATCTCTTCTGCATCATGCGCCGCGATGAATTCGGCGATGTCGGCCAACATCATTGCCACTGTCGGTTGGCGCAGTCCCAACTGGCGTTTGCGTCCGTCCAAAAGCTCGAAGTCGCTCAGGTTCTCTCCCATTCCGTGCTCCTGGATGAACGACACCAAGGCGAGCCAACTCGCTTCCGAGCGCGGCATCCCGAAGATGTTGATGAGGCGTCCGTCCGCCGTCGGGTATTGCCAGGGCTCAGTCGGTTGGGGGCCAGCATGGCGTCCGGTCTGTCGCAGGAGTGGATGCTGTGCGTACAGGGCCCAAGGCGCGGAGGATTCGATCGTGAAGGCGCAGCACTCGTGCATGGCGATGTCGAGATGTTGTCCGAGCCCGCTTTGCTGACGCTCGTAAAGCGCGGTTGCCGCTCCGGTTGCGACGAAGTAGCCGGCGATGTGGCCGGCGTGGTGTTCGGTGGGACGCATGGGGGGCGCGCCGGGAATGTTGTCGTAGCCGGTTGATCCCATTGGT
The DNA here is from genome assembly GCA_963555985.3 of Dehalococcoidia bacterium. Classification (GTDB taxonomy): domain Bacteria; phylum Chloroflexota; class Dehalococcoidia; order Bin125; family Bin125. Next base: position 1,564,484 of record OY820591.1, on the reverse strand, counting down.
CCGCCTAGCGCCAGTCCAACGCCGTCCGACCAGGCCCAGTCTCGCCAGGGTCCGGTCTGGCCGAACGGTGTCAGGCTGACCACGACCAGTTTGGGAAAGAGGTCGGACAAGGCAACCGGATCGAACGGGCGTCGGCCCGGGGTCGCTGTCTCCAGGACGACGTCGGCTGATTCTGCGAGTTGTACGAAGAGCTCGAGGCCGTCGGCACTTTCAAGGTCTAGCACTAGCGAGCGCTTGCCGGCTCCGTAGTACCACCAATAGAGCGATCGGCCAGGACCCGGCAGGTCGTCAAGGAAGGGGCCGTACTTGCGTCCAAGGTCGCCGCCAGGCGGCTCGATTTTGATGACATCCGCGCCGAGTCCAGCGAGCAGCTTGCCCGCGTAGTGTCCCTTTGGATCGCTGAGATCCAGGACTCGCTGCCCCTCAAGCGGTCCTGCGCGATTTGTCACGACATCATCCCAAAGCTCCGCTTCGGCGCAGTTCTTCGATTTCGCCTTGGCTCATGCCGAGCAGTTCGCCGAACACGTACTCGTTGGCTTCACCCAGGCGCGGTCCGGGGCGATCGCGGTGCGCGGGCGTGCGTGAGAACCGCATCTGGAGACCATCGGTGATGTGGCGACCGATCACGGGATGCTCCCGCTCGGCTGTCCATTCGCGTGCTGCGAGCTGCGGGTCATTGAGCACTAGGTCAACACCGTTTTGAACCACGCCAGCGGGGACGCCAGCGGCCTGCAAGCGATACATGAGCGCGCGTCCATCTTGTCCAGCGGTCCATGAGCCGATCTGTTCATCCAGCTCGTCCTCGTGGCGGAGGCGGGCCGGGAGCGTGGCGAAGCGTGGATCGTCGCGCCAGTGGGGGTGGTCGCTTACGTCGCAGAAGGCCGACCACTCAGCGTCGGAGGTGCAGGTGATCGTGATCCAGTTGTCTTCGCCTGCTGTCGGATAGGTGTTGTGGGGCGCAGATCGGGGCCAGACGCTGCGGTTGCCCGGCGGATTCCCGGTCTCACGGTAGCGGCGCCCGTTGGCGGTGTAGTCCAACGTCGCGGGGCCGCTCAGGGTCATGCCGGTTTCGACTTGAGAGAGGTCGATCCATTGCCCTTCGCCGGCTGCGCGACGGTGGTGCAGCGCCGCGACGATTGCGGCGGCGGCGGTGAATCCGGCCATGTGATCCAAGTAGGAGTATCCCCAGCCTGCGGGTTCCTCGCCGGGCAGTCCCGACATTGCCGTGAGTCCGGAGAGCGCCTGCGCGGTTGGCCCCCAAGTTCCGTAGTCGCGCTGGGGGCCGCTGTGCCCGAAGCCGCTGAGCGAGACATAAATGATGTCCTCACGCTGCTCGCGCTGCTGCTCGTAGCTCAGTCCCCAGTTTTCGAGCACCCTCGAGGAGTAGTTCTCAACGACGACATCCGATACGGAGATCAGCCGCTTGATTAAGTCCAGCCCGTGCGGATGGCGTGCGTTGAGCGTGATCGAGCGCTTGTTGCGGTTTAGCCAGTTGAACATTCCGCCTGAGTCAGGGGGATCGAAACCGTTCGGATGCGGCCCTCCGAAGCGGATTGAGTCGAGGGTCTGCTCGTTCTCGACCCGGATTACCTCCGCGCCGAGATCACCGAGGAGACGGGTACAGGTCGGACCGGCGACGATCCAGGTGAAGTCGACGACACGTACGCCGTCAAGCGGCGGTCTGTCGGTCGGCTGCGGGGTCTCGGGCATCGGTTTCGGGCGCAATCGATCAGGCAGGCTCGAACTTGGGCAGTGTGAATTCGTCGGTGACGTCGTCGAAGTAGATCTTTACCCGCAGACCCACGTGAATGTCCTCGACATCCACGTTGACCAGGTTCGTCTGCATCCGCGGCCCCTCATCGAGTTCGACGACGGCGAGGGTGTACGGGATCTCCTCTTTCCAAGACGGGTGATAGAGCTGGTGCATTCGCACCCAGGTGTAGACAACGCCATTGCCGGCCGATTCGCGCCATTCCCAGTCGGTCGACCAGTCCTTGTAGCAGCGGTCGGTGTAGGGGTACTGGTAGTGGTCGGCTGAGGGGAAGTACTGCAAGAGCAGCTTGTGCTCGCGGAGGGCATCGAACCAGGGCTGTGTGTTCTCGTCCGGATTCGGGAGGGGCTTCTCGTAGGCCACAGGGCATTGCTCCAATGCTGCGCGCGGCCTTCGCCGGCTCGCAGCGATCAGCACTCGATGGTCGGGGTGCGCTCGTCGGCTAGTTGGCGTGGGGTGAGAGGATCAGCGTGCCGTGCGTGTCCAGGGTGCCACCGTTGCCGGAGCAGAGCACCACGTCGTGCTTCTCGATCTGACGATCGCCGCCGCTGCCGCGCGCCTGGATCACGCCTTCCGAGATTGGGGTCATGCCCCACATGTAGTAGGCGGAGAGCTGCCCGCCACCGGTGTTGATCTTGGGGAGGTCGGCTTCGGGCGCGGCTGGGTCTTCGGGGTAGAGGCTGATGGCCTCGCCCGGCTTTGTTAGTCCGTAGTCCTCGATGGTTCGCAGCACGGTGTAGGTGTAGCAGTCGTAGAACTCGCAGACGTCGACGTCTTCAGGGCCGACGCCAGCCATCTTGTAGGCGGTCTCACCGGCGATGACGGCACCGGAGGTCGTGCCGACCTCGACTTCGGCGTGGGGGAAGTTGCCCGGGTGTCCTTGTCCCATGCCCCAGACGTAGGCCGGATTGGACTTGAGGTCGCGCGCGCGGTCGGCGGTGGTGACGATCGTGCAGACTGCGCCGTTTGAGACGAGGCAGCAGTCGAGCAGGTGGAACGGCTCTACGATCCAGCGGGAGTTGTGGTAGTCCTCCAAGGTCAGCGGAGCGCGCATGGTGGCGTGGGGATTATCGACGGCGTAGCGGCGTTGGGTGACAGAGACGCGGCCCAGGTCGTTGTTCGTGATGCCGTAGCGCTCCATGTAGCGGCGCGCTGCGAGGGCGTAGGAGGTGTTCGCGCCGTAGAAGCCGAAGGCTGGCATTAAGGAGGCCATGCCGCTTGGCCCGCGGCGCCCGGCACCGCCATAGGCAGCGCCGGCGGAGCCGCCCTTTTGCAGCGGGGCGTCGGAGAAAACGCAAGCGACGTAGTTGGCCATGCCGTGGTGGACAGCCATGGCGGCGTACTGGATCATCGCCGAGGCAGTCGCGCCGTAAGAGTTCATGTGATTGAGCAGGCGCAGGTTGCGGAGTCCGAGATAGCCCTGGAGGGGGATGCTGATCCCGGTACCCATCATGCCCGTGATGCCCGGGTTGACGAGGAGGCCGTCGATGTCGTCCTTCTGGAGTCCGGCGTCCTCGATGGCGAGCTTGATCGCCTCACCGGCAAACCAGGAGGCGTCGTGTCCGTAGACCTTGCCCATCTCGGTGATGCCGAGTCCGCAGATCGCGGTTTGTCCTTTGATTGGGTCGCTCATGTGAAGCTCCTCGCAAGTGCGGGGTCAGTTTAGCAGCGGGTTGGGGCTACGATCGTGACTCGATGTGTTTTGAAGGGAGAAGGGAAGCGCGATGGCCGATGGACAAGAAATCGAGATTGAACAGGTCGGCGCGCGCACCGGGGACGAGGAGCTGCTCGCCTTAGCGCAATGGCACTTGGACGAACAGACAGGACGAATCGACGCACTGGATCGAAAACTTGCTGCAACATTCACGCTGAGCGGTGCCCTCATCGCTGTCTTGGGAGCAGCCTTCACGCTTCGCGCCGACGAGATAACTCAGGCACTATGGTGGGTGCTCTTCACAATAGTGACGGTGTTCATCGCAAATGCCGTATGTGCATTCTTCGCTTTTCGACTACGAAATTGGGAAATGCGCCCCGACGTGGAGGCATTCGATCGCATCTCGGAGGAAAACAGCCTGGTGGTTGCGCGCACTTGGGCAGCTCGCGAAATGTGGGCCTCGTTCAAGGAGAACGAAGCAGCGCTTACAGAGAAGGCAGCTTGGCTTAGGCGAGCAGTGGCACTGACGACTGTGAATCTGATTCTTGCTGGAATCGCGGCGGTAGTGGCGACTTGGCCATGGTGCTTCTGCCCTTGAGAAAGCCTACAGCCCTCGCTCAACCTTGACTGGTGGGCCGGGCGGCGGAACTTTCCGGTCCTTCGGAAGGGCAGTCTTTACGGGCTTTGATTCCTTCTGGTTGCCGCTAGACATTCTGTCAGCTCTCTGGTTCAGGTCTGGTTAGATTCATGACAACCAGACTACAGCACCGTGATATCTTCGCCGCCGTCCACGTTGATCGTGTTTCCGGTCACCCAGTTCGAGTCATCGAGGCTGAGGGCGATGATCGCTCTGGCGATGTCGTCCGGTTCGGTCACTCGACCGGACGGATTGTGGTTCTGAGCGAAGTCGAGGAGTTGCATACCTGCGGGGATCTTCTCGAGTGCGGGCGTGTGGGTGATGCCGGCTTTGATCGCGTTGGCGGCGATGCCGTGGGGGGCGAGTTCCACGGCCAGTTGCCGAAGGTGCGCGGCTAGCGCGGCCTTCGCTGCGCTGACGGCCCCGTACTGCGGGATTACGCGGAGGTCGCCGCCGGAGGTCATGCCGTAGATCTTGCTGCCCTGTCCGAGCAGACCGCGCGAGACCATGTCCTGGGTCCAGTAGACGACCGAGTTCGCCATTACATCGAGCGTCATCTCCATCTGACGCTGGGTGATGGGGCGATCCGCCTTCTCGCCGATGTAGGGACCCAGAGTCCCGAAGGCGAGAGAATGCAGGAGTATGCGCACGGTCTGTGGACCATCGTTGCCTTCGAGCCGCTGGTGGAGACTGCCGAGCATCGCGCCGCGTTTCTCGGAGTCGGCGGCGTTCATGTTGTGGAAGTCGGCCTCACGTCCGTGGCTCTCGATCGCGGCGGTGATGCGTTCGACGTTGGCCATTGTCGATCTGCGGTCAAGATGCACACCGGCGATGTTCATCCCGGCCTCTGCTAATGCGACTGCGCAGGCTCCACCGAAACCGCTTGACGCTCCGAGAATCAGCGCCCAGTGTCCGTCCAAGGCTGGATGCCGCAACGCCCCGCTCCTCTCAGACGGCCGCGGTAAAGCGCCGCACGACCTCGAATAGCACCTGGATGCCGGTCTTCAGCCCCTCGATTGGCACGCGCTCATTGTGTCCGTGCACGCCCGAGGCGAGTGAGGCGTCCATCAGCGTTGGCACGAAGCCGTAGGCGTGTACTCCATGTCGGCGCAAGACACGCGAATCTGTGAAACCGACACAGGTTGAGGGCACAACGAGTGCGCCCTCGACCTGCTCGCGAACCACGTCTTCGACCACGCTGACGAGTTCAGTCTCGAAACTCGAGGACGGGGACTCGGAGCCGAACACCACTTCGATGGTTACTTTGTCGTCGTCGATCACGTCGCGCATCTTGCGGATGAATGCGTCGTGCGACTCACCCGGCAGCAGGCGGCAATCCAGGGTAGCTTCGGCATCGGCGGGAATCACATTGTGCTTGAAGCCACTCGTCGCACCGGTGTTGGAAATCGTGTCGCGCGTTACGGCTGCAAAGGCCGGATAGGTTTGGCAGAGCCGGGTGACGTTGGGGGCGGATCCTCCCCAGACGTTTGCGGCTCGCATTCGCTCTAGAGCTTCGGATGTTGTCGGCTGGACGGTGACGGCCCGCTCCCATTGCTGGATTGCGTAGAGCGCTCGCACGAGGCGGTCGACGGCGTTGTCGCCGTGCGGGGTCGATCCGTGTCCCGGCTGTCCCTCGGCGCGGAGTTTGAGCCAGAGCGGGGATTTCTCGGCGGGAGAGCAGGCGAAGACCGGGCGACTGGAGCCGAGGAAGTTGAGCGCGCCCATGCCGCCCTCGTTGAGGGCGAATTCCGGCTCGGTGATCCAACTGCGCGCGTGCTGGTCGAGCCACTCCATGCCGAACGCGGAACCGGCTTCTTCGTCGGCGACGGCGAGGAACACGATGTCGCGCTTGGGCGTCAAGCCGAGCCGCTTGAAGAGGAGCATGATCAGGAGTTCAAGGACTCCCATGCCCTTCATGTCGAGCGCGCCTCGGCCCCAGAGTTCGCCGTCGCGCTGCTCGGCGGCGAATGGGTCGACATCCCAGAATTCGGGCTGTGCGGGAACCACATCCGTGTGGTTGAGGAGCATGAGCGGGCGTTGCTCGCCACTGCCGACGAGCCGGGTTCGCATCGAGCCGCGGCCTGGGCCCGATTCGAGGTATTCAGTTTCGTAGCCTTCGTTCTCCAGGAGATTGGCGAGGAATTCGGCCGCGACCTGCTCGTTGCCGGGCGGATTGGTCGTGTCGATTCTCAGGTAGTCGCGTAGGACAGAGACGATCTCAGCCGTCACGTCGTCCCAGTCGATGCCCAAGTTCGGAGTGGTGGAAGTAGTCATGGATGGGAGTATACGCAGAGACGTGACATATTCAGGCACGCGCTGTCGGGGCTGGGCGTTTCGACGCCGTGGGCGCGGAGACGGCTCACCGGAGTTCCTTCACTGCGGCGGCAATGCGAGACATCATCTCACCGGCTTTGTCGTGGATGGCGACGGCGCAGTACTGAGTAATGATGGTGGGGTCGAGATTGACTTCGATCATCGGATGGCCGCGCTGCCCGACGGCGAAAGCGAAGTCGGCTGCGGGCGAGACAACTGCGGTGGTGCCGACCAGGATGACGCAGTCGGCGCGCGCCGACTCGATGTAGCAGCGTTCGAGGCAGTCGGGTGGAATTGGCTCGCCGAACATCACGGTGTCGGTTTTCACGATTCCGCCGCAGCGATCGCAGCGCGGCGGGAAGACCTCCGGCAGTTCGTCGAATGGCGAGCGGGTGTTGCATTCGATGCAGCGCAGGAGGGTTGAGCAGCCGTGGATCTCGGTCAGGCTCTCGGCGCCAGCAGCGCGGTGCAGTCCATCCACGTTCTGGGTGATGATGTGTTTGATGACGCCGACGTGCTCCAACTCGGCCATGGCGTAATGGGCGTCGTTGGGTTGCGCGTTGGCGATTGTCGCGGTCAGTTCGTCGGGATTGCGTCGGCGCTCGGCGACGTTGGTCCACCATTCGGCCGGATCACGGCTGAATTGCTCGTACTGGTTCAGGGGCGGTTCGCCGTGCTTGGTCCAGAGGCCGTCCTTGCCGCGAAATGTGGGAATGCCGGATTCAGCTGAGATGCCTGCGCCGGTCAGTGCGATGCAGTATGAGGAGCCCGCGAGGATCTCGGCGGCGCGTTGGATCGACGCTTCGCGCCTGTCAGCCTGCGGATCGGCGTCGTTCGTTCGGGCCGGAGGGAAATCGTGGTCGGTCATGGGCAGGTCTCTCAGAGACAATGACGCCCCCGCGAACGGGGGCGTATCCGGTTGGGTGTCCGGCTCCCCTAGGGGAGCCTTAACAGTCCACCTGAAGGACTCCGTATTGGAGGTGGATGTTCAGCTTGCGCATCGGAACCTCCTTCCACCCAACTGCGACCAAGGTATCACATCGTGTCAAGGGGCGTTTGCACAGCGATCGAATCGAGGTCAAGGTCTGGTTTCCCCTGGTCAGCACCAGATTCACGCCGGCTGTGATCAGATCTGGGGTAAACTGTATTGAGCGGGCGTCAAATCACACCTCCGAGGGACACGGTGCTCCGGGGCCTTGACTTCTCCAGCGTCGAGCGAAAGCGCCCCCTGTGCTAAGGCCGGGGGCGACTGTGGTGAGTGCGCTCGGCGGATGGGCGCTGGGACCTGCGCCGGTTCAGCGAGCAGCGCCGCGCACTGAGCGCGCCGGCGAGTTTCTCTCGTTGATCATTTTCTTCCTCGCGGCGATCGTTGCGGTCGCTGCCGTGTTCGTCACGTCCACCGGGGAGACGGATACTGCGCGGCCCACGTTCGTCACGGTTGCGACGACGACGTTGGGGAGTGATGGAGCAGCAGTCAGCAGCGGCACCGTGAGCGAAGGCGCGATCTCTACCGAAGCAGCTGATCGAGCGCAGCCCAGGTCCGCTTCGGAAGCGGCCTCGCAAGCAACCGGCCGCACCGTGCCTCCGCCGGAACGAACGCGGACAGAGCTGCCGGTCAGCACGACCAGCACAGACTCCGAGATTGGCTCTGTGGCAGGGCTCGCAGTTGCGACAGCCATCGAAGTGGTCGAACCGGCGGCAAGCGAAACGGCCGCTACGGAGGATCCGGGGTTATTCGGCCCTACGGATCGGATCCGCGACTACGTTGGGCTTGCGGCGGCGGAGCCGCTGCCGGCGATGTTCCTGTACACGGTTGAGGAGGGCGACACGCTCGCCAGCATTGCGGCTCAATTCGGCTTGGACGAAGCGACGATTCACTTCAACAACTTCGATTTGTACAACCCGAATCTGCTCGTCGCCGGCGAGACGTTGCGGCTGCCCACGGTGGACGGGGTGATCTACACGGTGCAAGCGGGCGATCTGCTCTCGAGTGTGGCGGCGAACTACGCGGCCGATGTCGAGGCCACCGTCGCGTATCCCGGCAACCGCCTCTCGAATGCGAACCAGATTCAGGTCGGTCAGACGCTTGTGCTCGTCGGAGGGTCCGCTTCACTTCCCGTCGCACAGGTGAGCAACGGCGGGAGTGTGGCTGTGGCGGCGGCGTGGACCATGCCTCGCTTCCGCTGGCCGCTGGCGTTCGACGAGATCAGTGATCCATTCGGCACGCCACGCAACAATCGGGCGGGCTATCACACTGGCGTCGACTTTCGCGCAGCCGTTGGGACGATCGTCGGTGTGACCGCCTACGGGCAGGTCTCGTTCGCCGGGTGGGACGGTTCATACGGTTACTGGGTGGAAGTGGATCACGGCGGCGGGGTGCGATCCCGATACGCTCACCTCTCTGAGATTTGGGTACGAACCGGCCAGTGGCTCGACGCGGGCGACTTCGTCGGGACGGTGGGCAATACGGGGAATTCGTCCGGCGCGCATTTGCATTTCGAGATCATCATGCAGGGCACGCCCGTTGATCCGCTTGGACATCTGGAATAGCTGATGCACCGCACGGTCATCGGCGGCGACTGTCCCGCCGCCGACATTCGACGACGGACGGCGGCGACACGATGAACGTCCCTGAGACTTGGCTCCACGGTGAAGCGGTGACGAACGGTGTTCGTCTGCACTATGTCGAGCAGGGCGAAGGCCCGCTCGTTCTGTTGTTGCACGGCTTTCCCGAGCATTGGTACTCGTGGAGATACCAGATCGCGCCGCTTGCCGAGGCTGGCTTCCGCGTTGTCGCGCCGGATCTTCGCGGCTACAACCGCTCGGAGAAGCCTCGCGGCGGTTACGACATCAAGAACCTGACCAAGGATGTTCGCGGTCTGATCCGCGCGCTTGGGGAACGGTCGGCGACCGTCGTCGGTCACGACTGGGGCGGCGTGATCGCGCTCCAATTTCCGATCGACTATCCGCAGGCTTGCGATCGCTTGATTGTGATGAACGCGCCTTTGATTCGTTCCTGGTACTGGGGCCGGCGCAACTACCCGAACAACATGTACGCGCTGGTGATGCAGGTTCCGGGTTTGGCCGAGCGACGCGGTTGGAGCGATATCGAGGCGACGACGCGCCAGGTGTTCTCCGGCGTTGCCGCCGCCAATGACGCTTTCAGCGAAGAGGACATCGCGGTCTTCGCGGAGGCGCTGAAGCAGCCGCGGGCGCTCTCCAGCGCGATGAAGTATTACCGCAACATCTACTGGCCGGACTGGTTCCTTACCTGGCCGGATCGGAACAAGCGGATCGCCTGCCCGACTCAGTTCATCTGGGGCAGAGATGATCCGGCTGTGCGGGTTCCGTTCATGGAGGAGGCGGCCGAGCGGGTGGACGACCTTCGTACGGTGCTGATTGAGAGTGCGGGCCATTGGGTGCAGCAGGAGAAACCAGAGGAAGTGACGGCGGCGATGCTGAGCTTCCTTACGCCAGCCAGGTCGTCGGGCGGCGCGGAGCCTGGCGTATGAGTGATCCATCGGTTGCTGATGAACCCGCGGGCTTGTGGTCGCACGGCTTCGCGGATGGCGCGGGCGGGGTGCGGCTGCACTACGTTGAGCAGCGGCCCGAAGCGGCTGAAGCAGCTCCACTGGTTGTCTTGCTGCACGGATTCCCGGAGTTTTGGTGGTCATGGCGCTTGCAAATTCCGGCGCTGGTCGCGGCCGGTTACCACGTGGTCGCGCCTGATCTTCGCGGCTACAACCTCTCGGACAAACCATCGCTGATTGAGGACTATGCGATCGAGCTGCTGACGGAGGATGTGGCTCAGCTGATCGCGCACCATGGGCACGAGCGGGCCGTGATCGTTGGTCACGACTGGGGCGGTGCGGTGGCGTGGCAGTTTGGGATGGACTATCCCGAGCTGACGGAGCGGTTGGCGGTGCTGAACGCGCCGCATCCTGAGCGGATGGCGGAGGCGTTCGGGGGACGCCCCAATTTCCGACAGATTGGGCGTTCCTGGTACATGTTCGTCTTTCAGATTCCACGTTTCCCGGAGCGCTGGTTGGCAGTGAACGAGTACGAGCGGATCGGCCTGATTTTTCGGGACACGGCGGCGCATCCGGAGGCGTTCCCGCCAGAGGTGTTGCAGCGCTATCGGCAGGCGGCCTCGCGGCCCGGGGCGCTGACCGGGGCGATCAACTACTACCGCGCGGCGGTGCGAGCGGGCGCGCGCGAATCGCAATCTCGTCTGCGCAAGACGTTGGCGGCGCTCGATCCTGCCTTGGAGCGCCTCTTCGGGCCGGGGAACCGCCCCGACGGGGTAGAGGAGCGTGTCTTTCCGAAGATCGCTTCGCCGACGTTGCTGATCTGGGGCGAGCGGGATACGGCGCTCGGCAAGGAGCTGACGGAGGGGATGGATCGGCTGTTCAGCGGTCCCTTCGAGATTCTCTACCTGCCGGATTGCGGGCACTGGGTGCAGCAGGAGTGCCCTGAGGACGTGAACCGCCTGCTGCTTGAATTCCTTGAGCGATACCGACCGGATTAGGGTCTGTTCGGAGCGACGAAGTCTGTACGGCATGGGTTGGTCGGGGATGTCGTGTGAATTTCCGGGCGGGGCGGCGAATTTGCGGCTGAGGATGGGGAAATTGGGTGGGGGGTAGTCCGGAAAAGTCCAGATTTGTCCCGATTCGTCCGGATTGCGGGAGTGTTTGGAGCGGAATTGGGGTGTGCGTCTGGGTTTGTCCTGCTTTGTCCAGACGGGTTGTGAGGGTCATGGCGGGTTCCATTGGTTGGGGGCGGGTAATCGGGCGAGGACGACTATATATGAACGAGAGTTCTGTGGCGGTAGGGTGGAGCGGGGAGAGTGTTGCGGGGGGCACAGTGCGATTTTGATGTTCTCGATTTCTCTTCTGTGAGGGGCTTAGGGGTGCGTCCGCCACGGCAATCTCGCCGTGTGAGCGACGACGGTGCAGATCACGGCGAGATACCCGCGACAAGCGCGGGTATGACGATCTTTGGTTTAGGCAAAGGGCTCCGTTCGCGGGGAACGAAGAATACGGGAGCGGCGGGGCAAGCTCAGGTGAGGGGGTTGTCGGGGTCTACGTCGGTGGTGGCGGCGATCCAGTAGCGGCGGCGGATGCCCATTGAGAGGTCTTCCAGGTCCTGGGCTACTCGCTGTTCGAGCTCGGCGGACAGGCCGGCGCCTCCGCAGACTCCGGTGAGGATTGAGCGCTTGAAGATCAGGCCGACGCTGGCGTCAACGAAAGAGAGTTCGCGCGCGGCGCGGGCGAGGAAGTACTGCATCTCGCGCGAGTCGAAGTCTGTTGACGAGCCATCGGTGGGCCAGAGACCCCAGCCGAGGTAGCCGCCGCGGGCGACGTGTTCGCGGATGGCGGTGCGGTGAGCGATTGCGTCGTCTACGTGTCCTTCGCGTCCGTCGAAGTGGATCAGGTTGGGGCGCGAGTCGAGGATGCGCGTCCAGTTGGGCGAGGCGCAACAGTGGATGCCGGCGAGCGCGCCGACACGCTGCACCGGTTCGAGCGCGGCCCGGAGGACGGGAGTGACCTCGCGCCAGCGGAGCGGGAGGGCGGGTTCGCCGACGGCGGCGAGTTCGGGTTCGTCGAACATCAAGACGACCTGGTAACCGAGGCGTTGGAGGGCCTGGGCCTGGCGCATGGCGGCTTGTCCGAGCCAAGCGGCGAGTCGTTCGAGACCCTTGAGATCCTCGAATGGGGCGCGTCCGTCGGCTCCTCGGCTCCAGCGGGCGAGGGTGATTGGGCCGACGATCTGGCCTTTCACGACTTTGGACTTGCGTTCTTCGGGGATATTTGGCAAGCGGGCGAGCAGTTCGTGCAGACCGGCGGCGCGCTCGGCGGGCGGGAGGGCTGCGGCCTGGATGTCCTGGTCCGAGAGGCTTCCCGACCAGTTCACATAATGCCCATCCCAGGAAGCTCCGGGCAGTCCGAGACCGGCCTGGGGCAGCATTGCTTCTTCGGCTACCCGATTGGGCAGCTGGGGCCAAAAGGGCATGCGCCAGTAGCCGTCGAGTACTTCGGGGACCGCTGTCGTCGCGTCTCGGTGACGAGTTGAGCCGATGCCTGTGGGAAACAGGGGGAGATGGATCGGAGCGTCCAAAGCTGCACCTTCCGCTTCTGCGTTGGTGCCAAGTCTAACTGCGGGTGGTAATCTGGACTTACTGACCGAACGGACATTCCGAGAGGGAAATGATCACGTGCCTATGCAAGCGCTCGGTATTGTCATAAGGGAAGCAACTCTGCATCACTGCCAGCCGGGATGTAGAGAGAGTGCGCGCCAAAGCTCCACAATGGATCGCCTAGACATTGCGCCTCTTGGCGGTGCGCTCCCTAGTGTCCGCCCGTGCGCGATGCTCCGTCGAAATGAGTGAGGGAGGAATGACAGATGTCGTCGCCAATCGAGAGCCACGACGAATCGACCATCGCCGACGCAGCGCCGGCTGAGGCGGCGAGTGCTCCCTTGCCTGCCGGCCGCGCCATGCGCGAACCATTGATCCCGCGCCACTTCACCCAGCCTGGGGAAGACGTCTATGCGCAGATCGAGTGGACGTACCGGACTGCGGCGATCACGGCGGACAACGGAGACATCATCTTCGAGCAGGAGGATGTCGAGACGCCTTCATTCTGGTCGCAGACGGCGACCAACATCGTCGCGTCGAAGTATTTCTGGGGCGGGATGGACTCGCCCGAGCGCGAGACTTCGATGAAGACGCTGGTCGACCGGGTGGTGGAGACGATCACACAGTGGGGGCGCGAGGGCGGTTATTTCACAGATGCGGCGGCGTCCTCGGCCTTTGCGAACGAGTTGCGCTTCCTGCTGATCCACCAGTACGCGGCGTTCAACAGCCCGGTCTGGTTCAACGTGGGGGTGGAGGCCAAGCCGCAGTGCTCGGCCTGCTTCATCAACTCGGTCGAGGACACGATGGAGTCGATCATGGACTTGGCGCGGCGCGAGGCGCTGCTGTTCAAGTGGGGCAGCGGGACCGGCTCGAATCTGTCCACGCTGCGTTCGAGCAAGGAGTCGCTCGCAGGGGGCGGGATGGCTTCCGGCCCGGTCTCGTTCATGCGCGGGTACGACGCCTTCGCCAACGTGATCAAGTCGGGCGGCAAGACGCGCCGCGCGGCGAAGATGATCATCCTCAATGACGACCACCCGGACGTGCTCGAGTTCATCAACAGCAAGGCGGACGAGGAGCGCAAGGCGTGGGCGTTGATCGACGCGGGCTATGACGGGGCGCTGAACGGTGAGGCGTACTCGTCGGTCTCGTTCCAGAACGCCAATCACTCGGTGCGCGTGTCGGACCAGTTCATGCAGGCGGTGGAAGCGGATCAGCCGTGGGTGACGCGGATGGTGACCAGCGGCGAACCAGTCGACCGGATTCCGGCTCGGGAGATTCTGCGCGCGATTGCGCAGGCGACGCACCAGTGCGGCGATCCGGGGATGCAGTTCGACGGCGTGATCAACGACTGGCACACGTGCAGCGGGACGGACCGCATCTACGCCTCGAATCCGTGCTCGGAGTACATGTTCCTGGACGACTCGGCCTGCAATCTCGCATCGCTGAACCTGCTCAAGTTCTATGACCTGGAGACGCACACGTTCGACGTGGAGTCGTACGGCCATGCCTGCCGGGTGATGATCACGGCGCAGGAGATCATCGTCTCCAACGCTTCCTATCCGTCGGAGTTGATCGCCGAGAACTCTGAGCGGTTCCGTCCGCTCGGTCTGGGCTACACGAACCTGGGCGCGCTGTTGATGGCGCGCGGGCTTCCCTATGACTCTGCGGCGGGGCGGGCGCTTGCCGCGGCCGTGACGGCGCTGATGACCGGCGAGGGGTACTTGCAGTCGGCGCGGATTGCAGAGCGGATCGGCGCGTTCGACGGATACGCGGAGAATCGTTCGCCGTTCCTGCGCGTGATGCGCAAGCATCGCGCAGCGGTCGACCGGATTGACGGACTGGACAGCGTGCCGGACCCGATCCGGCAGGCCGCGACCGAGGTTTGGGAGCAGGCGATTCGTCTGGGTGAGTTGCACGGCTACCGCAATGCGCAGGCGAGCCTGCTCGCGCCGACCGGCACGATTGCGTTCATGATGGACTGCGACACGACGGGCGTGGAGCCGGACATCGCGCTGGTCAAGTACAAGAATCTCTCGGGCGGGGGCTATCTCAAGATCGTCAACCGCACGGTTCCGGCGGCGCTGACGCGGTTGGGGTATGACGATGCGGCGATTGAGCGGATCGTCTCTCACATCGACCGGGAAGGCACGATCGAGGGCGCGGAGGATCTGTTCGCAGAGCACCTGCCGATCTTCGATTGCGCGTTCAAGTCGGCGAACGGCGATCGCAGCATCGCTCCGCTGGGGCATGTGCGGATGCTGGGCGCGGTGCAGCCGTTCCTGTCGGGGGCTGTCTCCAAGACCGTGAACGTGCCGGAGGAGGCGACGGTTGAGGAGATCATGGACACCTACATCGCGTCCTGGAAGCTGGGCGTGAAGGCGGTGGCGATCTACCGCGACAATTCGAAGCGGATTCAGCCGCTCGAAACGGGCCGCCGCGTTGACGGAGCGAAGGTCGGTGAAGAGGTCGAGGCCTCAGTGCAGGTGGTCCAGGCGGGGCCGTCCTCGCCGACCGATCAGCCGCTGGTGATTGACGATGCGGAATCGCCGCCGGCGTACCGCCGGCACCGGCTGCCGGACGAGCGTTCCGCGATCACGCACAAGTTCACGATCGGGGAGCACGAGGGCTACATGACGATCGGTGAGTTCGCCGACGGCAGCCCAGGTGAGGTCTTCGTGCATATCTCGAAGGAGGGTTCCGCCGTTTCGGGACTGATGGACGCGGTGGGGACGTTGACCTCGGTGGCGCTCCAGTCGGGTGTGCCGCTCTCGACGCTGGTGAAGAAGTTCCGCCACATGCGCTTCGAGCCGAGCGGTTGGACGCGCAACAAGGACATTCCTCAGGCAGACTCGATCCTCGACTATGTCTTCCGCTGGATGGGCAAGCGCTATCTCGATAGCGAGCAGGCGGATGTGACTGCCGGTCAGGCGCGGATGCCGATCGCGGAGGAGATCAAGCTCGCCGACGAAGATGCAGGCCCCTCGCCGGTGATGTCAGGCACACCCGCACGAGCCTCGCAGGCGGTGGCCGAACCAGCGGCGCAGCAGTACTCGGTAGGCGCGGAGAGCGGCTTCCAGAACCAGCTTGATGCGCCGCCTTGTTCCGAGTGCGGGTCGATCATGGTGCGCAGCGGCTCGTGCTTCCGCTGTCTGAACTGCGGGGCGACCAGCGGTTGCAGCTAATCGGTCTCGGCGGCCGGGTCTTCCTCCAGCCGCCGAAGGATGGCGCGGCGGCGGCGTTCGTACTCCGTCTGTGAGAGCGACCCGCGTTCGCGCTCCAGCGCGTCCAACTCGGGAGACGAGGGCGCGCTTACGGGCTGTGCGGTTGGCGGATTGGGTTGGCTGATTGCTACGGCCGGCGGAGGCGGACGGTTCGGTGTTGGTATAGGCGGGCCGTGGGGCGCGGGCGGCGGCATTCGCACGGTCGCGGGAGCGCTCTCTTCGCTAGGCGATTTGACCTGCGCGGGGACTTCGCGCCGGACCACGACGAGGGTGCCGACGACGCGGTCGTGAATGCACTGGCGATCCGGGTTGAGCAGGATCCAGCCGGCGTTGATGATCGGCCCTAAGAGGCTGAGGGCGTAACCGATCAGGCCGAGCGCGAGTCGCTTGATGACCAGTTCTCTGACCCACATTCGCTGGGGCGTGATCGGCTGTCCCGACTCGTGGATCACGTACATGTTCAGGAGCGATTTGGCTGGAGACTGTCCGTCGTTGGCGGAGCGCCACATCCAGGCGAGCCAGAGCGGTAGGAGCAGGAAGAGGCCAAGGTCGAGTAGCTCGCCCCAGAGCCTGCGTAGGTAGGGAGCGGCGTAGTCGCCGGACTCTGGGTGCGAGCTGAGGACGCCGCAGGCGTCGCAGAAGACGCCGACGCCGGGGTATTCGCCGCAGGCGGGGCACTCTTGCGAACGCAGCGATTGGGTCATGCCGCGCAGCATCGCGCAATTTGCGCTGTTCTGCCGCGCTTAGTCTCCTGTCTGATCCGGAGTCCGGCCGAGCCGGTCGTAGAGCGGTCGCCGGCGCTCTTCGACCACCACGGTATCGAACACCATGTCGTGCAATGCCCGCCGATCGCGCTCCCACAGGACCCAGGCTGCGCTCACCAGCTGTACCGCGAATACTGCATAGGTGACCCAGCCTAAGGTGGAATTGGCTGCGTCGCTGGTGAGTAGCGCGATCAGCGAGATTGCCAGACCGACCGCGATCGGCCAGAGATCGCGCACCAGGAATCTGCCTGGGGCTGGAATCGCCCCTTCTAGCCGGCGGACATGCACGTTCATCAGCCGCATCCCGGGCGATTGGCCCCGGCGCAGGGTGAACGACCAGAGGGCAACGGCAACGGCCAGCGCAATTATGCCGCTGAGCAAACCGTCCAGCTCGGTCGTTTCCAGCATCGGCGCGCCCTCGTCTGAATCAACCCAATCGCCTAGCAAGGCGCTTGCGACGAAGCCGACGATCCCTAGCGCTGCGATGTCCATGATGTATGCGGCGAGCCGTCTCAGGCGCGGGGCGAGATAGTAGGCGCCGGAGCGGTCGGCGCGGATGCAGCCGCAATTTGCGCAGGCGATTCTTGGCGGCGCGGTGCGTTGGCCGCAACCGGCGCAGACATCCTCGACGGGGTTCCAACTCATGCTGCGGCTCTCTGCCATTGGGCCTCCCAAGGGCGGCATCCTGCGGTTTAGTAGGGCTGGGCGGCGGGGCGATAGTTGCCTGAGCGGAGGGCGGCTAGGAGATCGGCGACTGTTCGGATCTCGGCTTCGAAGTCGGTGCCGGCTGTGCCGACTTCGTGGAGGGCGTGCGAGTCGCTGCCGCCGATTGGGGGGAGCGGTCTGGTTCGTCCGCGGGAGGATGCACTCTGGTTTTGCAGGGGGCCGTCGCAGCCGTTGAGTCCTTCTACGCCGTCGAACAGGACCATCGCGTCGCGGGGGACGCGGAGGCCGGGATCGCGGGCGGGATGGGCGAGGAACATCAGGGCTTCCTGCTCGTCGCAGAGTTTGCGCAGGCGGCGTGCGTCGGAGATTCGGGGTACGAGGGCGGGCAGGCCGTAGACGAGCACGTGACCGAGTTCGGTGGTTACTTCGACGCCCGGGAGGACCAGAATGCCGCTCTGTTCTGATAGATGCTGGGTTCGTTCGAGCGGCCAGACGACGTCGTGCTCGGTGAGCACGACCGCGTCGAAGCCGCGCTCGGCGGCTCGCTCGATTGCTTCGTGCGGGAGCAAGTTGCTATCCGTCGAGTAGACAGAGGTGTGGGTGTGCATGTCGATCAGCATCAGTGGCAGCGTCACGCTCGGGAGGCTGTTGGTCAACCATCGCGGATGGGTGTTGTGCGACGGGGTTGTAGGCTCACTGCGTGGCCAGCGCCGGTATGAATCGTGAAACGATCGAATTGGTCGCCGCAGCGGCGGAAGACGAGCGTCAGCTCGACGGGCGGCGGTACCTGGAACTGGTCGGCGAGCATCAGGAGCGGCCGCTGGAGGCGATGCTGCGGCTGGTGCTGAGCAGGGAGGGCCGGGTTGATGAGGCGGAGCTGATTCTGCTGGAGGATGAGGCGAGCGCGGCGATCTTGTTGGAGACTCCGGCTGATGTGGATGAGCTGGAACCATTGGCGCTGCAACTGGGCGCTGATTCAGTGGAGATCCAGGCGGAACAAGCTGAAGACGGTGAATACAGACTGACGCTCAGTGTGGATCGGGCGCTTTTGCGAGCGGAGGCAGCAGGATGACCCGTGCGGCGGTGCTTGCGGGCGGGGTGGGCGCGGCCCGATTCCTGGATGGGCTGATCGCGGTGCTGGATCCGGCCGATGTGACGGCGATTGTCAACGTCGGCGACGATATGGAATGGGCTGGGCTGCATATCTCGCCTGATCTGGACACGGTCACGTACACGTTGGCCGGGCTGGTGAACCCCGAGACGGGGTGGGGTCTGGTGGGCGAGAGCCGGCGCACGCTTGATCGGCTGAGCGAGTTGGGCGGCCCTGACTGGTTCATGATTGGCGATCTTGATTTGGCGACTCATCTCTACCGCACTCAGCGCTTGCAGGATGGCGATGCGCTCTCGGAGATCAGCGCCGATCTCGCTGCGAATCTGGGCATTGACGTGCGGATTACGCCGGTGACGAATGATCGCTTGCGCACCGTGGTGCAGACCGACGAAGGGGAACTCGCGTTTCAAGATTACTTTGTGCGGCGACGGGCGGCGGATGCGGTGCGCAGCCTGCGCTTCAGTGGGGCAGCGGAGTCGCGTCCGGCTCCTGGCGTGCTTGAGGCGATTGGCAACGCGGACGTGATTGTGATTGCGCCGAGCAACCCGTTCCTGAGCATTGAGCCACTGCTGGCGGTGCCGGGTCTTCGCGGGGCGATTCTGGATGCGGCGGCGCCGGTGGTTGCGATCAGCCCGATTATCGGCGGGGCGGCGGTGAAGGGGCCGGCGGCGGATATTCTGCGCTCGCTCGAGCATGACGTGTCGGCGCTCGGGGTTGCGCGGCTGTACGACGGTCTCGCCGAGCTCTTCATTCTGGATCAGGAAGACGCGGCGATCGTGACGCAGGTCATGGATGAGACGGAGCTTCACTGCATTGCTCTGCCTACGCTGATGACGGACATTTCGGCGAAGCGCAGCCTTGCCGAGGCGACGATTGAGGCTGCGCTCCAACTGGCGGCTGAAGGCGGGTCTCGGTGAGCGGGGCTTCGGCTGGGGAGATCGTCGCGGTCGTGCCGGTGCGCGGGCTGCCGGCGGGCAAGCGACGGCTGGCTGCGCTGCTGGACGTGCCTGCGCGCAACTCGTTGGTGCGGGCGATGCTTGACGATGTGGTTGCGGCATTGGCGGGAGCGGAGCGGATTGATCGGGTCGTGATTGCGTCTCGGGATGCGGCGGCGCGGGATGAAGCGGCACGTCTGGGCGTGGAGTTTCTTGACCAGACGGCCTTGCAACTCGGATACAACCGCGCAGTCGAATACGCGCAGGCAGCGCTCGCTGATGCGGAGGCGCTGCTGGTGGTACCGGCGGATGTGCCATTGCTCACGCCCGACGCGGTTGATCTGGTGGTGGCGACGGCACCGGACGGTCCGGCGATTGTGGTTGCGCCGGCTCACAACGGAGGGACGAACGGTCTCTTTCTGCGGCCTCCGGGCGTGATTCGTCCTCAGTTCGGGCCATCGTCGGCTCGGGCTCATGCGCAGGCGGCGGCGGCGGCGGGAGAGGCCGGGGTTCCGTATCGGCTTGCGCAGATCGATGTGTGGGCGTACGACCTTGATACGCCGGCGGATTTGAGGCTGCTGGGGGAAGTGTTGCCGCAGTTGCCGGAAGAGATTGCCGGGAACACGCGGGCGTGGTTTGCGGGACGCGGGGGCGAGGCTCAGGCGGCGACTTGAGAGCGGTGCGTCTTTGGGCGTTCCTGTCCTCTGCTTGCGCGGGGCAGGCTGTTGCATTACTCCCGATCTGCACGTTTCGTCATGCTCGCGAAAGCGGGAATTCGCATCCCACTCGAGACGCCGTATGGATTCCCTAGTCTCACAGACGAAGTGCGACAGATGATTGAGGTGAGCCCATGGGCGCGCAGTACACGCAGTTGGACCTGGCGGAGCGATGCGCGGTTGCCCGCTTACAGGCCGAGGGGCGCTCGATCCGGCAGATCGCTGCAGCTCTGGATCGCTCGCCATCGACGATTGCTCGAGAGCTGAAACGCAACACGGCGCGCGACGGCTACCGTCCCGACTACGCCCAGCAACAGGCCCAGGCGCGGCGCTGGCGCGGTTCGCGGCTGGAACGCGACGATCAGCTGCGCGCGCGGGTGCTGCGCGAGTTGGCCCGCGGGCTCTCGCCGCAACAGGTCGCAGGCCGGCTGGCGCGCGAGGCGGGCGCGCCGGTGATCTCGCACGAGAGCATCTACCGCTTCATCTACGCCCAAGCCTCGCGGGCCAAGCCCGGCCGCGGCGGCGGTTGGCGCCAGTATCTGCCGCGGCGCAAGGCGAAACGCGGTTGGCGCGGGCGCAAAGGCGGCAGTTCGGTCGAGCGCATCCAACTGCGGCGGCCCCTGAGCGAGCGCCCGGCGGCGGCCGCCGGGCGGCTCGAAGCCGGTCACTGGGAGGCCGACCTGATGCTCTTCGGGCGCGGCGGTCCGCTCCTGCTGATGCTGCACGAGCGCTCCTCGCGGCTGCTCGTGGGCTTGCCCGTGGCGGGCAAGGCGGCCGCTCCGGTCGCGCGCCTGCTGCTCAGCCTGCTCCGCGCCTGGCCGCCCGCCCTGCGGCGCACGGTCGCGTTCGACAACGGGACCGAGTTCGCCCGCCACTACGAACTGCACCGGCTGGGCGTGGAGACCTTCTTCTGCGACCCCTACGCGCCCTGGCAGAAGGGCGGGATCGAGAATGCGATCGGACGCCTGCGCCGGGTCCTGCCGCGCCGGCTCGACCTCGCCCAACTCAGCCTCGCGCGTTTGATCGAAGTGCTGCAGTTGTACAACAACACCCCCCGCCAGTGCCTCGACTACCTCTCCCCGGCCGAAGTCTTCGGTCGGCAGTTGTTGCAGTTGCAATGTGAACCCACCTTCCCGCCTGCGCGGGAATGACGGAATTTGGGATTACGCGCAGGTCTCCTCAAGGGGGAGAGGAGAGCAAGAGGGAGGAGGGGGAGCGCTGGTTGGGGACTGGGTGCTGGACTCGGCGAGTGATCCCCGCCTGCGCGGGGACAGGCTCCGCGACGGAGCGCGGGTATGACGGAGCTCGTGGGGCGGGATGATGGAGTGGGGCAGGAGTGGACTTAGGCGCGGGGGAGGCCGAAGCCTCTTTGGGCGATGATGTTGCGCTGGAGTTCGTTGGCACCTGCGCCGAAGGTGGGCATGATGGCGGCGATGTAGCCGTTTTCGGCTGTGCCGCCGATGGGCGCGCGTTCTTCGCCGGGTTCGAGTTGTCCGTAGAGGCCCATTGCGTGGAGGGAGAAGTTCTGGAGGCTCTGCATCATCTCGGTGGAGAAGATTTTGACCTGGCTGGCTTCGTAGTTGGGGCTCTCCTCGCGCTTGAGCATGTCGAGGATGCGGTAGGAGAGGTGTTGCAGGACCTCGAGCTGGATTTTGAAGTCAGCGAGGGTGCTGCGGACGCCTTCGTCGTCGAGCGGGCGGCCCATAGGGGTGTCGCTGTCGGCCCATTCGTAGAGACGGTCGAAGACGGAGCGGACGCTGCTGACGGTGAAGATCGAGATGCGCTCGCGGTCGAGGGCGTGGGCGGCGTAGTACCAGCCGCGGTTTTCCTCGCCGACGAGGACGTTGGTGGGGACGCGAACATCTTCGAAGTAGACCTCGTTGGTGCGGTAGCCGGCCATCGTCCAGAGCGGCTTGACCGTGATCCCGGGGGACTTCATGTCGACCAGCATCATCGAGACGCCGCGGTGTTTGGGCGCATCGGGATCCGTGCGTGTTGCGAGCCAGACGTATTCGGAACGGTGGGCACCCGAGGTGAAGCGCTTGATGCCGTTGATCACATAATCGTCGCCGTCCTTGACGGCGCGGAGCTGAAGTGAGGCGAGATCGGAGCCGGCGTCGGGTTCGGTGTAGCCGAGCGCGAATTCCACATCGCCACGCGCGATTGGCGGGAGGAAGCGTTCGCGCTGTTCGTCGGTGCCGAAGCGCATGAGGGTTGGGCCAACCTGCTGAGTGGCGACGGTGGCCTGGGGCGCGCCGACGTAGTTCATCGCCTCCCAGAAGAGGTATTGCTCTTCGAGTGAGCGCTCTTGGCCACCGTACTCGGCGGGCCAGGACATGGTGAGCCAGCCGCGTTCGGCGAGCAGTCGGCGGAATCCGCGTTCGTCGTCGAGCGTGTCGGTGGCGGGGTCGCCGATCTTCGCTCGAAGTTCGGGTGTCCATTCCTGATCGAGGAAATCGTTGACTTCTGCTTCGAAGGCGAGCGCTTGATCGCTGAAGCGGTATTCCATCGTGGTGCTCCGCTCGATGTGGTCGATTGCGGGTGGTTCAGCGTGAATGCTATCGCAGCGCTAGCGCGCGACTTTGTTGGGGGCGATTCGGGCGACGAAGGAGGCTGCGCCGTTGAGTACCGCGCGTCCGGTTTCGACGGCTTGAGCGATTGGTTCGGGCGGGTGCTGAGGGACGCGAGCTCGGAGGATGACCGGCCGGAGGATGATGATGGCGACGAGGAAGGCGAGGACGGCGAACGACATTGGCGGGAACAGGGTTTCCATCGTGAGTGATTGTGCGACTGCGCCTAAGGGAAGTCCTGCCGCCTGGGCGATGCCCATGCCGAGGAAGATCAGACCCATAATCCGGCCGCGCATCTCGTTGGGCGTCTCGTAGGCGAGAGTGGCGTTGGCCGAGACCATCGCGATCGACATGCCGACGCCGAGCAGGAGGTTGCCGAGCATGGCGTTGATGACGGTGGCGGGGTTGGTGAAGACGACGAATCCGAGCGCCATGACGATAACGCCAATGCCGGTGAGCAGTCCCTTGCGTTCGATCCAGGAGAAGCGGACGAGGAAGAGCGAGGCGATCATTGCGCCTCCGCCCCAGAAGACGGCGATGTAGCTGAATTGGGACCAGGATGCGCCGACGACGGTGGTCACCCATTGCGGCCCGAGTGTGCCGGTCGGCGGCATGATCAGCGACATCATGAGGACGACGATTAGCACCGTCCAGAGGATGACCGCCTTTGAGCGCGCAAATCGCAGTCCATCGCGGATGTCTCGAATGGCTTGGCCGGGGCCTTGACCACGCGCCGCCATGTGAGCGGCGGAGAACACGGTGCGGTAGGACATCATGGCGAGAATGAGGACTTCGCCGAGGTGTCCGAAGGAGGAGATGGCGAAGACGGCACCGTGGCCGAGATTGTCGATCATCAGGCCTGAGGCGAAGATCGCGATGGGCATGGCGAACTGCATCGCGGCCGAATTCAAAGCGATGCCCGACGGAGTGAGACGCGGCCCGAGGATTTCGGGAGTGATCGCGTTGCGGGTAGGTCCGTCGATCGCGTGTGCGGATGACGCGACGATCGTGAGCGCGAAGAAGATGATGATGTCGGTGGTTCCGCCCGAGCCGGTCCAGATCATGATCGCGATCAAGATGTTGCTGACAAAGGCGACTGCCTGAGTGACCATCAGCAGGCGGCGGCGGTCGAAGCGGTCGGCGAGCGCGCCGCCGAAGAGACCGAAGCCGATCATGCCAATGCCGCGAATGGTGCCGATCGCGCCGACCATGAGGATTTCGATGTCGTCGGGGGCAACGAGCTGAATCCAGGCGATTGAGGCGACGAACTGGAGCGGCATCATCGACTGACCGACGATGAAGCCGGTGAGAAGTAGTCGGAACTCGCGCAGGCGCAGCGGTTCCATCATGCCGGGGCGGGAGCTTGGCGCGAGCGCGGTCATGCGGCGCTGTCCTTGCGGGCTTCGAGGACGGTGTGCCTGGGGCCTTGGCGGGCTTTGTGAACGAGGCGGTTGTCGCCGAAGATGTCGGTGAGTCGGCGCTGGAGATAGCGACGGAGCCCGTTGACGGCGACGACTACGAGCGAGCCGCCATCCGCTAGCGCGTCATGTGCATCGAGCAGGAGCTGATCGAGAGCGTCGTTGCCGGCCTGGGCGGGGAGGTTGGAGAGGATGAGGTGGTAGGGACCGGGAGGGGCGTCGCGGAGGCTGTCGCTGAGGTAGGCGGCGGCGTTGGGGAGGTTGTTGGCAGCGGCGTTTTCGGTTGCGGCTTCGATGGCGCGGAGATCGGTGTCGACGAGGACGAGCTCGGACTGGGGCCAACGGGCGGCGAGCGTGAGGCCGATGGCTCCGTAGCCGCAGCCGAGGTCGAGGATTTGAGGTTGGGGCGGCACGGATTCCAGTTCACGCAAGAGCAGCATGGTGCCTTCGTCGATCGCTTTCGAGGAGAACAGGCCGTGTCGTGTTTTCAAGGTCAATTTGCGCGATCCAGCCTGTACGTGAATCAGAGGAGGCTCGGATAGACGGCGGCGCAGGGTAGCGTTTCGATCCAGCGCGGCGGCGGTGGCGGGAGTGCTCATGATTCGACGCGCGCCGATGCGGGAACGAAGGGATTGAGATTGTCGGGCTGCATACGGGGCACGATACCGGTGTAGATTCCGGTTCTCTTGCCAGCGTGACTGCCCGCGACCGTGAGGAGGATGTGGGAGGAATCGCTGACTTTTGCTGTGGGAGTGTCCAGCGGCAGATGCTTCAGAGCTCCGCGCGTCAGTGCGTGGGGCATGACACCGCCTCCAAGCTCGGGGTTGGCGAGGCGGTCGCGGAGAGGGAGGAGGGTGCGCTCATAGATGGCTTCGCGGAGGTTGTCTTTGCTCCAACCGTCTCGGCGGAAGACATCGGCGTGTTCGGGGGAGAGCACGAGCATGGTTGGTCCGATCTGGCCGTTTGGGGCGAAGATGCGTTGGAAGGCAAGAGCGAGCGAGCCACTGAGGGCGCGGGCAGTACGGCTGGTCTCGTCCACGCAGATGCGCGGACCGCCAACGGTGGGCACGAGTGTGACGACGCTCTGATCGAGGTCCCAGCCGTGCTCCACGTGGAAGGGCTGCCAGGGACTTGCCTCCTCGTACTCGGCGTAGGTGAGAGTCCACTTGTGGGCGCCGCCCTGGACGGTCTGGTCGATCTCGCCCGGCCGCGCGCCGGCGAGGTTCCAGAAGACGAGCCGTAGCGCGCGGCCGATGGTGGAGTTGGCGCGGTTGCCCTGTCCGAGGGCGTTGAGGCCCCAGTTCATACCGATTTGGGCGCGGACGGGTCCGTTCACGACCATGAGCGGGGCGATTCCATCAGTACTGGCGAGTGCGCCATGAAGGGGATATTGAGGGCTGAGGGCTGCCTCAGCTGCGGCCAAGATGAGCGGGAAGTACTCTGGTTTTGCGCCTGACATTACTGCGTTGACGGCAATCTTCTCGATCGTCGCGGGAATGTCGTTGGGTGGGAGATGGCCAAGGATCTCAGCGGGAGCGCGAGAAGTGGCGGCGAGCATTCGCTCGACGCGCGGGCGGGTTGGGGGTACGACGGGCAGACCGTCGGTCAGGCCGTGATCGAACATGAACTCGTAGATGTCGTCGTGTTCGGCGATATCGATGGCTCGTGAGAGCAACTTGTTCATGGGGCGGTCATGAGCGAACGAGAGCGGAAGCGGGCATGAAGACGCCGGGGGTCTGGGCGGGGTTGCCGTCGCCGAAGATGCCCTGGTAGATGCTGGTCCATTTGCCGGCATGGCTGCCGGCGACGGTGATCGCAATGAAGGACGGGTCTGCGACCTTTGACAGGGGCATGTCGAGGTCTTCTTCGGTCAGGCGGTGCTTCTCCGGCAGGTACTCGTTGATTCCGCCGCCCATGGTCGGGGTGGCGAGGCGCTCGCGCAGGGGGAGCGCGGTGAACTCCATGATCGCTTCGCGGAAGTTGTCCTTGGACCAGCCGCTGGCGCGGTAGACGTCGGCGTGTTCGGGGCTGACCACGAACATCGAGGGCGTGACCTGACCTCTGGGCTTGAGCACCTGCTGGAAGGCCATGGCGATGGAGCCGGTCAGCGAGCGCGCGTTGCGGCTGTACTGGTCGATGCAGACTCGGGGACCGCCGGTGATCGGGATTAGGGAGACGACGCTGTCGCCGGGGTCGTAGCCGTGCTCAACGTGGTACGGCTCCCAGGGCGAATAGTCCTCGTCCTCGGCGTAGCTCAGCGTCCATTTGTGTCCGCCGCCCTGGATGGCCTGCTCGATCTCTCCGGGGACGGCTCCGCCGATATTGCGGAGCATCAGTCGGAGAGCGCGACCGAGGGTGGAGTTGGCTCGGTTGCCCTGGCCGAGTGCGTTGAGGCCCCAGTTCATGCCGATCTCTTTGCGGACCGGGCCGTTGACGAGCATCATCGGGGCGAGTCCGGCGGTGGTGGCGATCGATCCGTGCAAGGGGAAGCGCCCGCCGGCGGCGGCCTCGACGGAGGCCAGCACGGTGGGGAAGTAGTCGGGCTTGCAGCCGGCCATGACTGCGTTGATGGCGGCCTTCTCGACCGTCATCGGGGCCATGTTGGGCGGGAGTGTGGCGACGATTTTCTGCGGATCGTTCCAGTGCTCGGGGGCACAGTCGAGCATTCGGTCGACGCGTTCGCGGGTCGGCGGGACGACGGGCAGGCCGTCGGTGATGCCCTGCGCAAACATGAACTCGTAGACGTCGTCGTGGTCGGCGATTTCGATGATTCGGGCGAAGGAGTCGGAATCGGCGGGCACGGTGATGTCTTATCTGGTGGGCGATGGCCCTCACCCTAACCCTCTCCCAGAGGGAGAGGGGATTTCAGAGGGGGAAGCCCCCCTCTGCCTTCGGCATCTCCCCCCGCTTCGCGGGGGAGAGGGAAGAGTACGAGCGGGGATGCGGGGAACTACTCGACGGGGGCCATGAGGGTGTCGAGGATTTCGTCGACGAAGCGTTCGGCGTGTTCGTGCATCTCGGCGTCGGTGCGGTCCTGCATCGGATGCGGGATGAAGACGCGACGGACCTCTTCGAGTCCGAGGCGTTCGGCCTGGTGGCTAGCGGCCTTGATGAACTCAGAGGTGGCGACGAAGACGCTGGGCTTGCCCTGCAGTTCGAAGAAAACGGTGTCGTGCACACTGCACGTCGTGCAGGATCCTCAATCGGCCAGCGCTTCGATAACGAAGTCGCATTCCTCCAGGATCGCATCTTTGATCGGTTGCGGGGCCGGCTTGGCGACGGTCGGCTTCATGAAGCGCCGCGTCTCAACGCCGGGCGCGCGCTCATGCAGCAGTTCCTCGAGTCGGTTGAGGAAAACGTCGCCGCGCGGCTTGGAGATGTCGAGCAGGGCGATCGTCCCGTGCAGCGCCTCAGGGCGCGGTGTGAGCGAACGCTTGATCGGCACTCGTTCGTCGGTTGGGTCAAGGATCTGGGTAACCATTGGACCTCTCCATCAACGCGCCGTCTGCAGGGTTGCGGTGCGTCGTGTGTTGATACACAGTCTAGTCGTCCTAGTCGTCGAGCATCCTGCGATCCTGGTTCAGGGCCGGTGGATGCTTGGTTCGAACGCTCCGAGGTCTCGTCCACCGGAGCGGCGCTTGTCCATGCCGGACCCGCCCGTACTACGGATGGCCAACGCGCCGTTCGGTCCGATACTGGCGCTCGTCGGTGTGGAGTAGATTCCGGTCGCCCAGCCTCCGAGGATGGTGGAGAATTTGGCGGCAGAGGAGCCAGCGACAACGAGGATGATGTTGGACTTGTCCTGGAACTTCGCCACGGGCAGGTCGAGCGCCGCTTCGCCGCCGAATCGCTCGACCACAGACGGCGGCAGGCCGCAGCCTGCGTCGTCTGAGCGAAGCCTGTCCTTCAATGGGATAGAGGTCTCCTCCATGATGCACTCGCGTACATCGTCCTTAGACCAGCCAGAGCGTCCGAAAATGCCGGCGTGATCGGGCGAAAGGACGACCAGCGTGTCGACCATCGGGGACTTGGGATCCTGCATACAGCTCATGGACGCCGCCAGCGTGCCCGCCAACCCTCGCCCGTCACGCGAGCGTTCGTCGGCGATCGTGGCCGGCCCACCGGACATCGCCATCAGAGTGGCGACATCATCGGTTGGCTCGAAGCCGCGCTCGACGGCGAGCGACTCCCAAGGGCTGGCGTCCTCGTTCTCGGCGAAGTTCATGGTCAGGCGATGCGGGCCGCCCTGAGTGGCGCGGTCGGTGCCGCCGGGAATGCTGCCGCCGACATTGCGAGCGCAGAGCCGGAGGGCGCGGCCGATGGCGGCGTTGGCACGGTTGCCGCTGCCCAATGCGCCGTGGAGGTAGTTCATACCAATGCGGTCGCGGATCGGGCCGTTGAAGATCCCGACGGGCGTGGCTCCCATCGTGGTAGCAAGTACGCCGTGGATGTTGAAGCTCTCGGTGCAGGCGATCTCGACCAGGGCGATGATCGCGGGCAGGTATTCCGGCTTGGCACCGGCCATGACCGCGTTGATGGCGATCTTTTCGACGGTGATCGGGGCGAGGTTGGGCGGCATGATTGCCACCTCTTCCTGCGGATCGCGTTGGGTGCCCTGGAGCATCTTCCAGACCCGCTCGCGAGTCGGCGGGACGACGGGGAAGCCGTCGGTGTAGCCCTGGTCGTACATGAAGTCGTGGATGTCGTCGCTGGAGGCGAGATCGACGAGTCGGGAGAGCAGGTCGCCGCTTTTGAGGGCCTGGAGTCGTTCGTAGACGCCGGGTTCGTAGTTGCGCGCGCCGCAGCCTGGGCGCTGCGCGGGCAGCGCATCCCAATCAATGCCGATCTCACGGCCCGGTTGGCCGGAGAGGGTCATGGCCTCGTTGCTGATCTCGCGCCACTCGTGCTTGTCGAAGCCGAAGGTCTCAAGGGTGCATTCGTGCAATTCGTCGTAGAGGAAGAGGGTGGGCACGGTGTCGATGTCGGTCTCGTAGGAGAGGTCGAGGGCGTCGTCGTCGAGGAGCGGCATTGTGAGATCGTGGCGGTCTTTGAGGACGGCGATGTCGTCGCGCTTCTGCACGGCGACCCAGACGTCGAGGCCGTCGTCGGTGGCGCGGTGAACGGCTTCGAGCAGCGGCAGGGTCAGGTTGCAGGTGTCGCAGTCCTCCTTGACCAGCGCGAGGAGGACGGGGCCATCGGGCGGGAACTGCTGTTCCTGGCCGTCGGCGTCGAGTAGGGAGAATTTAGTCGGTGGGTGCATGGGCATAGTCTAATCGTGCGGCGGCGTTGGCGGGGGCTGCGCGGCGCGAATTGACCGTGTTGGGCAGAGGCGCGAAACTAGCGGCGCACGACCGCACGCGAAGGCAGGCTCGGGACCGAGCCAATGAGGGGCAACTCGGCTGTGATGAACTCGCGACTACAACGGCTCCTGCTTGCATTGCTGCTCGTCACCGGCCTGAGCGCGGGGGCGCTCGGTCTGGCGACGGCGGCTGACGATTTCGTGCAATCGGAACCTCAGATTGCGGCGGCCGGTGGTGAGGACGATGAGGGAATCCACGTCTCCGACGAGACGCTTGCGACCTCGATCTTCATTCCGTTCTGCTTTGTCGGGGCGACGCTGGTCATCTTCATCTGGGCGATTCGCAATCGAGCCAAGCCGGAGGATGACGAACGCCCGATGCCGTGGTGGCGGACGCGACAGTGGTACACGCGGGGGACGGACGCAGACGAGGGATAGTTGTTCACTCTTGGGTTGGGTAGTCCTGTAGGGACTCGCCTCTGTCACTTCGTGACATCTCCCCCCGCATTGCGGGGGGAGAGGGGCTCAGGCTTGTTCAAAGGATTGCTAGAACAGCAATTGCCCGAGGCGGCGGCGGTACTCGGCTACGACCGGCTGATTTTCTCCGAGCATGGCGAAGAGATCGAGGAGGCGTTTGCGCGCGCCTTCGTCGGCGGCGAACTTGTCCAGGCGGACGGATTCGAGCAACTCGTCGAGCGCCGCTTGCCACTGACCTTCGAGTGCGAGCAGGCAGCCGTGCCGATAGCGAGCTTCGGCGCTATCGGGCATTGTCGCGGCGTTTTGTCTGACCTCATCCGGCTCGTAGCCGGCCATTGCGGCGCGGAGAGCCATTGAGGCGAGGATGCCTCTGCTGGTGGGATTGTTCGGCCACCTCTCGGCTAGTTCAGTGGCGCGCTCGGTCTCGCCGATTCCGGCCAGGACTGCGGCTAGTCCAACTCCGGCCATCTCGTGGTTGGGGTCTTCCGAGAGGGCGGACTCGAAGTGCAGCCGCGCAATCGGGATCTGGTTCTCGCGGAGCATTCGATAGCCCTCGGCGGCCTTGCGATCGGCCTCGGAGGGGATGAGGGAATCGAAGAACTGTCGCACTTGCTCTTCGGGCAAGGCACCGACGAACTGGTTGATCACTGCTCCGCCGGCGAAGGCGAAGACGGCGGGGATGCCTTGCACCTGGAGGGCGCGGGCGACTTGGGGGTTCTCGTCGGTGTTGACCTTGACGAGCTGGACCTGGCCGTCGCGCTCGTAGGCCAGTTTTTCCAGGATCGGTCCGAGGACGCGGCAAGGTCCGCACCAGGGCGCCCAGCAGTCGACGACGACGGGGAGTTCGTGCGAGCGCTCGATCACGTCTCGCTGGAAAGTGGCGTCGGTTGCGTCGATCACGGCTGCGACGTGAGCGTGGAGGCCAGCATCATCGGCTTGGTCGTCCGTCGGGGGCGGTGGTGGCGGACTTGAGGCAACCGGTTGCGGCGGCGGGGGCGGCGTTGCCGGTGCGACCCGACGCAAGGGCTGGCCAGAGGCCGAATAGATGACGGGTCCAGAGGGCGCGCCTCCCTGGGCGGGGGGCTGTTGCGGGGGCGGGGCGCCACGGGGAGGCACGCCGGGTCGCTGGCGTGGGAACGGAATTGGATCCGGCGGCTGCTGCGACATGGGTGCTTCCGCTCCTGTGAACTCGCTCCGGTGGACGGTGAGTGATCTGGACTGGGATGTCTACCAGTTCGTGTAGCGCTTGCGTTTGGGGAAGTTGGCCGAACGGTTCTTGCTGCTGTTGTTCTCGAAGACGCCGGCGACGCTGCGTTCTGCGGGCAGTTCGCACTTTGGACAGGGTTGCGCTTCACCAGCCTGAGACATGGGGCGGATTTTCTCGAAGTCTTCGCCGCAGGTTTCGCAGCGGTAGGTGTAGACGGGCATCGTTTTCCTTCTCCTCAATGCAACTACGGTTCAGGGTACTCCCAACTCATGATCCGCTGTCAGCTCGCCATTGCCGGCGGGCTGCATCCGATACGCGCAACGCCCAGGCGACGGACTCGACATCGTGGACGCGGACGACATGTGCGCCGAGCCAGGCGGCCAGCACGTTGAATCCGAGGGTCGCTTCAAGCATCCCGGGGCGGGCCTGGGCGTCGTGCGAGCGAAGTTCGCCGTGTCCGAGAATCTCAGCGAGGAAACCCTTGCGCGAGGCGGAGATCAGGACCGGATATCCAAGGGCTGAGAGCCTGGGTAGATCCAGCAGCAGGCGAAGGTTGTCAGCGAGGCCGCGGCCGAACTGGAAGCCGGGGTCGATCCAGACTGACGGCGCGCCAGCGGCGAGGATGTCTTGAGCGCGACGCGAGAGGTATTCCCGGACTTCGTCGCCTACATTGACATAATCATGCAATTCGGAGCGGTGGTGCTGAGGCCGCCCGCGCATGTGCATGATCAATAAGGGTGTCTTTGTCTCGACCGCGACTGCGACGGTCTCCGGTTCGGCGCCGGTGATGTCGTTGATCAGGTGTGCGCCAGCATTGACCGCTGCCCGCGCGACCGGGGCAGTCCAGGTGTCGACCGAGACGAGATGACCTTCGCGCACGAGGGATTCGACGACGGGGGTGACGCGCGCGATCTCCTCGTCAACGGACACCGCTGCCGCTCCAGTGCGCGTGGACTGCGCGCCCACGTCGATGATTGAGGCGCCGGCTGCTCGCATCGCTTCGGCTCGGCGGGGCGCATCGCCGACGGCGACGATCGAGTCGGCGACCGGAGAGTCGGTCGCCACGTTGAGGATGCCCATCACATGGCAGCGATCGGTCGCGTCCAGGGTGCGGTCGCCAAGTTCGATCAACATGGTCAGTTCAGTATCGCGGAGGGTGGGGTCAGCGTCTTGCCGAGCGGCGGCTGAGGTAATGGGGACTGCGGCCGTAGAACACTGCGGCCGCCTCCATTAGGGACTCCGACAGGGTTGGGTGGGCGTGAATGGATTCGGCCAGGTCTGCCGTCCGCGCGCCCAACTCGACTGCCAGCACTCCCTCGCCGATGAGTTCGCCAGCGCCAGCGCCCACGATTTGCACGCCTAGCACGCGCTCGGTGTCGCGCTCGATCACTAGCCGCGTCAGACCATCGTTGCGGCCGGCGGCGCTTGCTCGTCCCAATGCCCCCCAGGGGAAACTGGCGGTCGTGGCGTTGATGTCCAAGGCGATGGCTTCCGATTCTGATAGGCCGCACCAAGCGATTTCGGGGTCGGTGAAGATCACGGCCGGTACCGCGAGCGGCTCGAACGAGGTCAGTTCATCGCAGATCGCGCCGACGGCGACTGAGGCTTCGTGGGTCGCCTTGTGCGCCAGCATTGGCTCCCCGGCCACATCTCCGACTGCGAAGACGGTCGGTTCCGCCGTCCGGCGTTGGCGATCGGTCTCGATGAACCCGCTTGGATCGACGTGCGCCTGAGTCCGTTCGAGCCCGAGTCCGGCGCTATTCGGACGCCGCCCGGTCGCCGCGAGCACGCGATCGAAGGTCTCGGTGCGTTCGACGCCCTCGGGATCTCGCAACGTGACCTGGATTCCGTCGCTGACTTCTTCTGCGCAGACCACGGAGGTGTTGACGTGGATGGCGGATAGCCGCGGGCGGAGACTGCGCTCCAGGATTCGGACTAGCTCGCGTTCGACTCCGGTCAGGAGCTGAGGCAGCATTTCGACGACGGTGACGCTCGTGCCGAGCGCGGCGTAGACCGTGCCGAGTTCGAGGCCGATGTAGCCGCCACCGACGACGAGCATTGTCTCGGGAATGTCCGGCAGGGAGAGCGCCGCGGTCGAGTCCATGATCCGTTCGGACTCAATTTGAAGCGGGGGGGGGATTGAGGGGGAAGAACCGGTCGCCACGATCAGCGCGTCATACTCGATCTCAAGCACCTCGCCGGCGTGCTCGACGTTGAGCCGCGTGGCGTCGCGGATCCGGCCGTAGCCCTGGGCGTAGCGCACGTTGTGCTGCCGTCGCAGCAGGCCGAGTCCGCCGGTCATTTTGCGAATTGTGTCGTCTTTCCAGCTGCGGAGTTCATCCAGATCGATGCGGGGCGGCCCGAAGCTGATTCCCCATCCGGCGGCTTCCTCGGCTTCGCGCAGGAGTTTGGCGACGTGGAGGAGGGCTTTGGAGGGAATACAGCCTTCATAGAGACAGACACCGCCCGGCTGGGGGGCTTTATCGATCAAGGTGACATCGAGACCTCGCTCGGCGGCGAGGAATGCGGCCGGATATCCACCTGGCCCGGCTCCGAGGACAGCGACTCGCAGTCGTTCGTCGCCAACGATGCCTGGAGCTTCTGCGCCGTTCACCCGCGCCTACCCTTCAAGCGCCAGGACGAGCGGCTGGCGGATGGCGTCGGTGATCCAGCTTGCGAAGCGCGCGCCGTCGGCACCGTCCAGCACGCGGTGGTCGAACGTGAACGAGAGCGGCATGATGCTGCGCGGCTCCCACTGATTGCGCAGGTCCGACCAAACGGCGCGGCGCTCGGCGCGTCCCAGGCCGAGGATCGCTGTGTTCGGGTGGTGGATGATCGGCGTAAAGTGTCCTGTTCCGATACCGCCGAGATTGGTAAGGGTGAAACTGCTGCCGCGGAAGTCCTCGAGTCCGAGGTCTCCGCTGCGTGCGCGCTCCGAGATGTCGGTGAGCTCGACCGCGATTTGGACGATGTTCTTCTTGTCGACATCGCGAATGACGGGTACGACCAGTCCTCGAGGCGTGTCGACCGCGACGCCGAGATGCATGTAGCGCTTGAGAATCAGTTCGTCGGCTTCGGCGTCGAGGCTGCTGTTGACGTGGGGATGAGCTTTCAGCGCTACGGCGACGATCTTGAGCATGATTGCGGTGATCGTCAGACGCCCGCCGGCGTCTTCAGCGCGAGAGCGATACTGCCGGCGTAGGTCTTCGAGGTCGGTGATGTCTGCCGTGTGGAAGAGGGTGACGTGCGGCACTTCGTGCCAGGAGACGGCCATGTTGCGCTTGATGGTGCGGCGCAAGCGGCTCATCGGGACTCGTTCAATCGGTCCGAACTCGGCGAAATCGGGGAGCGGGGCCGGGGCGCGGGGCGATTGAGGGGGTGTTGCGGGTCGGCGCGGTTCGGCGTGTGCGGCGTGACGCGCTCGCGATGCGTTCTTGACGTCGTCCTCGGAGATTCGCCCACCTGGGCCGCTGCCGGTGACGGAACGGATATCGACGCCGATCTCTCTGGCAAAACGCCGCACAGATGGTGAGGCGAAGACCGGACGCGCGTCCGGTTCTCCGTCAAGCAAGGGTGATACCGCTGCGGGACGGACTAGAGGCCCCTCTGACTCTGAAGGCTGTGGAGGCGACGGCTCTGCCGGCGGTGCTGTTGCAGGGCTGTGATCTGGTTCAGCAACTGCGGTCGGCATTGGCGGGGATGGTTCCGCTTGGGGGGGCGATGTCGACTGAGGCGGCTCAGGCGGCGGCGCTGCTTGGGCTGCAACGCCGGCACGCACCGAAATCACGGGGTCGCCCGGCTTGATCGTGTCGCCGACGGAGACGTGAATGGCGGTAATGACGCCAGCTACGGACGAGGGCAGATCGAGCGTTGCCTTTTCAGTCTCGATTTCCATCAGCGGCTGTTCGAGTACGACCGTGTCGCCTACACGGACGTGGATCTCGAGCACGTCCGCTTCTTCGATGTCCTCACCGAGATCGGGCAGGAGGAAGTCGATGATCTCCGCCGTCGCCGCGTCGGCCATATCCGCTCTCCCTAGCGCATCATCGGATCGGCGCGGTTCGGATCAATGTCCAGTTCAGCTCGCGCCTGGATCAGGACGTCGCCATCCACGATCCCGTCGCGTGCTAGCGCGGAGAGCGCGGACCACGCTACGTGACGAGCATCAATCTCAAAGAAGTCGCGCAACGCTGCGCGGGTGTCCGAGCGGCCGAAGCCGTCGGTACCGAGCGCGGTCAGCGGGCCGGGGAGCCAGCGTCCCACCAGGTCCGGGAGCGCTGTCAGGTAGTCGCTGGCAGCGACGATTGGAGCAGGGTTCTCGCCGAGCATCTTTTCGAGATAGCTCCGGCGGGGCTGCTCCAGCGGGTGCAGGCGATTCCAGCGCTCAATCGTCTGTGCATCGCGCCGAAGCTCGGTGTATGAAGTGACCGACCATACGTCTGCGCTGACACCGTAGTCGTCGTGCAGGATCTTCTGAGCACGGCGCACCTCGTTGAGGATGGGGCCGCTGCCGAAGAGGCGCACCTGCGGAGCGCTGCCGTTCGAGGCCGGATCGAGCTGGTAGAGGCCGCGCAGGATTCCGTCTCGCACATCATCCGAGGCCGGCATTGAGGGTTGACGATAGGCCTCGTTCTCAACGGTGATGTAGAAGAACACGTCCTCGTTCGCTTCGTGCATTCGGCGGATGCCTTCCTGCACGATCACGGCCACTTCATAGGCATAGGCGGGGTCGTAGGCGACCAGGTTGGGGATCACCGAGGCGAGCAAGTGGCTGTGCCCGTCCTGGTGCTGGAGGCCTTCGCCGTTCAGCGTCGTCCGGCCCGCGGTCGCGCCGATCAGGAATCCACGAGTGCGTGCGTCGCCGGCCGCGTAGGCGAGGTCGCCGAATCGCTGCAAGCCGAACATCGAGTAGAAGATGAAGAACGGGATCATCGGCACCTTGAGGGTGGAGTAGGCCATACCGCTGGCGATGAAGGACGACATCGCGCCGGCCTCGGTGATCCCCTCTTCGAGGATTTGACCGTCGCGGGACTCCTTGTAGTAGAGCAGCCGATCGGAGTCGACCGGCTCATAGAGCTGACCGGTGGAGGCGTAGATGCCGAACTCGCGGAACATGCCCTCCATGCCGAAGGTTCGGGATTCGTCGGGCACGATTGGGACGATCCGCTCGCCCAGTTCGCGGTCACGCATCAGCCGGCTCAACATGCGGACGAAGCCCATTGTGGTCGAGGCTTCGCGCTCGCCGGTGCCTTCGAGGAATTCCGCAAACGTCTCGTCGGGCGGCGAGGTGAGCGTGCTCGGCGGGGACCGGCGCTCGGGTACGTGTCCGCCGAGGTCGGCGCGCCGCTGGGCGATGTACTGCGACTCGGCACTGTCATGAGCGGGCCGATAGAGCGGCGCGCCAACCACTTCGGCGTCGGAGAGGGGAATTGCGAATCGGTCGCGGAACTGCATCAGTTCGCGCTCGTTGAGCTCCTTCTGCTGGTGGGTGATATTGCGGCCTTCGCCAGCCTCGCCGAGTCCGTAACCCTTGATCGTGCGGGCGAGAATGACCGTCGGCGCGCCTTTGTGCGCGGCAGCGTCCGCGTAGGCGGCATGGACCTTGTGGGGATCGTGCCCGCCCAGTCTCATCCGCCAGAGTTCATCGTCGGAGATGTCTTCGACCATTTGCAGCAGGCGTGGATCGACGCCCCAGAAGTTCTCGCGGATGTAGGCGCCGCCGGCGACGGTGTACTTCTGGTACTCGCCATCAACGACTTCGCCCATCCGCTGGACGAGCAAGCCATGCTCGTCGCGAGCCAGGAGCTCGTCCCATTCGCTGCCCCAGAGCACTTTGACTACGTGCCAGCCAACACCTCGGAAGACGGACTCCAATTCTTGGATGATTTGGCCATTGCCGCGCACCGGGCCATCGAGGCGCTGCAAGTTGCAATTGACCACGAAGATCAGATTGTCGAGCGACTCGCGCGAGGCGAGGGCGATCGAGCCGAGAGTCTCCGGCTCGTCGGTCTCGCCGTCGCCGAGGAAGCACCAGACTTTGCGATCGGTGCGAGGGATCAGACCGCGATTCTCGAG
The DNA here is from genome assembly GCA_963555985.3 of Dehalococcoidia bacterium. GTDB lineage: Bacteria > Chloroflexota > Dehalococcoidia > Bin125 > Bin125. The sequence goes on along the minus strand of OY820591.1, from coordinate 1,527,514 downwards.
GTAGCGGATAAATCGGGCCTGGTAGATCGCCTGGATCGGTCCCAAGCCCATTGAGACGGTGGCAAACTGCCAGTAGTCGTTCATGAGCCAGGGATGGGGATATGAGGGCAAACCGCCGGAAAGCTCACGGCGGAAGCCGTGCAACTGTTGCGGGGTGAGGCGGCCTTCGACGTATCCGCGCGCATAGATTCCGGGCGCGGAATGGCCTTGGAAGTAGACGAGATCGCCGCCGCAGGGATGATCCTGGCCGCGGAAGAAGTGGTTGAAGCCAACCTCGTGCAGGGTCGCGGCGGAGGCATAGGTGGAGATGTGTCCGCCGATGCCGTGCTCGTTCTGATTGGCCTCAACGACCATGGCCATCGCGTTCCAGCGAATGATCGACTTGATCCGGCGCTCAAGCGCGACATCACCCGGATAGGGCGGCTGTTTCTCCAGCGGGATCGTGTTGACGTAAGGAGTCTGGGAGGTGACCGGGAGGCGAATGCCGGAGCGTTGCGCCTCGATCTGAAGCGCCTGCAACAGGCGCGAGACGCGCTCTGATCCGCGCCTGCGCGCAACATCTCGGAGCGAGTCGATCCAGTCGTGCGTTTCCAGCCAGTCGTCGGCACCGCTTGAGTCCGCGACGCCGGCAAGAGCAGAACGCCAGGGTGACTGCGAGGTCGTCATCGTTCATCCAGCAAGCGTCGCGCTCTTGAGCGGGGCGGGCGCTGCGGTCAGTCTAGCCAAACAGAGACCATCTTCAGGGCTGGATGCAGTTGTCGCGGCCTACACTTAACCCAACGCTCACCGAGCGGCGTCTGGTATCAGTTCATGTCCCAATCGTCGATCGCCAGCGGATCAGCGCCCGTCTTCGAACGTTCGCAAATCGTTCAGGTGGGGCAGCTCGGGCGCATCGAGTACGGCGCCGCCAGCGAGTGGCAGGCCCGGCGTGCGGAAGCGATCGTCAGAGGATCTCTTCCCGAGGCTGTGGCCATCCTGGAACATGCGCCGACGTATACACAAGGACGTCGCGGCGGGCGCGAGCACTTGCTTGTCCCCGAGGGCGACCTGCGGGCGCCGCTGGTCGATACCGACCGGGGCGGCGACCTAACCTTTCACGGTCCGGGCCAATTGGTCGCATGGCCGCTATTGAGGATTCGTGAACGAGGGATCGGGATCAGGCGCTACATCCGCTCGCTTGAGGAGTCGGTGATTGAGACTACCGCCGCCTTCGGCGTGAGCGGCGAGCGAGTGCGCGGTCGGCCGGGCGTGTGGGTGGAGGGCCGCAAGCTGGCGAGCATCGGGGTTCGCGTCAAAGCGGGCGTGAGTCGGCACGGTTTGGCGCTGAACGTCAACACGGAGCTTGGGTGGTTCGACGCGATTACTGCCTGCGGCATCGTTGGCGTAGAGATGACTTCGTTGTGGCAAGAGACAGGCTGTGAGCTCACGGTCGCTGAGGTGGTGCCGTGCTTTGAGCGCGCATTCGCAACGGTGCTGGGGCTGCGGCTCGCGCCGGTCGAGCTACGGTTGGGCACGACATGAGCGGCCGTTTCGAGCCGAAGCCGCGCTGGATTCGGGCGCAATTCCCGAGCGGGGAGCGCTACTCCGAGATCGTCCGGCTGCTTCGCGGTCAAGCGTTGCACACGGTCTGTCAGGAGGCGCACTGTCCCAACATTGGAGAGTGCTTCAATCGCGGCACGGCGACGTTCATGATTTTGGGCGACACGTGTACCCGCGCCTGCGGTTTCTGCGCGGTGAATTCGGGGCGGCCTGCGGCGATTGATTGGAGCGAGCCGGCTCGGCTCGCGGAAACAGTCGACCAACTCGGCCTGAACTACGTGGTGATTACTTCCGTCAACCGCGACGACGCGCCGGACGGCGGGGCGCAGGTCTTCGCCGCGTGCATCCGCCAGATTCGGCGGCGGCGGCCCCAGACATCAGTCGAGGTGCTGGTCCCGGACTTTGAGGGCAACTGGGCAGCGCTGGACAGCGTGTTGGAAGCCCGGCCGACGGTGCTCAATCACAACGTCGAGACGGTTGAGCGCCTCTATCCGCGCGTTCGCCATCGAGCGCGCTATACGCGCAGTCTGGAGTTGCTCGCCCGCGCGGGGCGACATAAGCCAAGCATCCCGACCAAGACCGGATTCATGCTTGGGCTCGGCGAGACCCGCGAGGAGGTGACTGAACTTCTGCGTGATATCCGCGCAGCGGATGTCGATCTGCTCACGGTCGGGCAGTACCTGAGACCGACGCAGCGTCATCTGCCAGTCGCTCGATTCCTCACCCCGGACGAGTTCGCCGAGATTCGTCAGGAGGCGCTCGCGCTGGGATTCCTTCACGCTGAGTGCGGGCCGATGGTGCGAAGCTCTTACCACGCCGACGAACAGGCGCGCGCGGCGCAGATCGTGCAGCATCGGCTGCATAGCTGAGGAACGCGCCTAATCCGCCGGTTCCGGGATCTCCAGTTCGTCGCCAATCTGTAGATCGGCGTTGGAGAGACCATTCAGGTCGATGAGCACAGACACATCGAGGTCGAATCGAGTAGCGATGTCCCAGAGCGTGTCCCCGGACTCGACGATGTAGGTGAACGTATCCGGATCGGGCGTCAGTGTTCCGGCTGCGGATTCATCGTCCGTTCTAGTGGACTCTGCGGTTGTGGCGAACTGTCCGCCGCGTTGGCTCAATGGGGTCGTACCGCTGGGATCTTCGACCACGATTGGGCGTAACGGGGCCGTGGCCGTCTCGCTGCTCACTTCGCTGTTCGAGCCGGGGTCTCCGGTTCCCGTTTGAGTGCTGCCGGTTCCGAAATCTGTGGAGTGGCGATCGATGACTTCGACGTCCGAGCCAAGAGTCATCGCCTGCTGCGCGGCCTCTCCACTCCCGGCAGTTGCGCCGCCGACATAGAGGACTAGCGCTACCGCCCCGATTGCGGCGACAAGCGCTGCCAGCGGAATCCCTCGTGCGGGCGTTAGGGCGTGCGATCGCGAAAAGCTCGGCGGACGATTAGCGCTTCTGGAGTACGCCACCGCGTCTGCGAATGGCGAAAAGTGAGCGGTTGGCACTCCTTGCGACGCACTCTCCGCCTGCGTCTCTCGAAGCCAGAGGACGGCAGCGGCGGCACAGAGCACCAAGGCCAGGGCGAGCAACCAGACGCCATGCCCGGGCCAAACAGCGCCGAAGACGATCAGGAGCGCAAACGCGGTCGCCGCAAGCATCGCGGCGGACTTGAGGTCAATCCGCATCGAGTCCACCAAACCCGAGCCCCGGTACGCCGCCCTCACTCTGCCATATGACTCGCACGTTGCGGTCGATTTGCATATGAGGAACGAGCGTCGCCTAAAGTCGCTTACACTCGCATGACGAAGCAGCGCGCAGATTTCCGGCCGTCCCCACTGGAGGCTCCACAGCAATGACGCAGAGCCAATCGGATACACCGTCATTGACCGCTCTTGCGGAGGCTGCGGGTCTGCGCATGGATGAGATGGACGGACGTCAACGGGACGCGCGTTCGCCCGACATCTTCGCGCGAATCGCGCATTTTCAGCTCGCTGATCAGGCGCGGGCGGCGGGCCTGTATCCCTTCTTCAAGCCGATTGAAGTGAACGACGGCCCAGAGGCGATCGTCGACGGGCAGCGTGTGATCATGCTCGGCTCGAACAACTATCTCGGTCTTACGCGGCACCCGAATGTGCTCGCCGCCGCTCAGGATGCGCTTGGGCGCTGGGGCCCGTCAATGACCGGATCGCGGCTGTTGAACGGGACCAGTCCAATCCACCTGGAACTGGAGGAGGCGCTGGCGGACTTTCTCGGGTCCGAGGCGGCGATCGTGTTCTCTACGGGCTATCTAGCGAATCTCGGGGCTGTGTCGGCGTTGGTGGACCGTCACGGCGTCTCCGTACTTGACCGGGATGTTCACGCTTCGATCTACGACGCAGCTGGGCTCGCGCTGGGGAAGTACGTGCGCTTCCAGCACAATGATCCGGTGCATCTCGACCGCGTGCTGAGCAACCTCGATCCGGAGCAAGCCCGTCTCGTGATCATTGACGGCGCATACTCGATGGGCGGCGATCTGGCGCCCCTGCCCGATCTGCGCGAGGTGTGCCGGAAGCACAACACGCGGATGCTCGTCGACGACGCGCACGCGATCGGCACGGTCGGAGCGACCGGGCGCGGAACGCGCTCTCACTTCGGCCTGGAGGAGCCTGATGATCTGACGATCGGCACGTTCAGCAAGACGCTCGCCTCGGTGGGCGGCTTCTGCGGGGGGCCTCGGATCGTGATTGAGTACATCCGTCATTTCTCGCGTCCGATGTTGTTCACGGCGGCGCTGCCGCCGGCTTCGGCGGCGGCGGCGCTAGCGGCGCTCCAACTGATCGACGAAGAACCGTGGCGGGTGAAGCGGGTGCAGGAGAACGGGGCGCGGATGCGCCGCGAACTTGCAGCGCTCGGGTTTGACATTGCGAACTCGCAGACGCCAATCATCCCGATCCGGGTGGGCGACGAGGTGCTCACCGCCGCATTCTGGAAAGACTTGCTCGATCACGGGGTCTACACGAATGCCGTGATCGCGCCTGCCGTGCCGAGGGGACAGGCGATCTTGCGCACCTCATACATCGCCACCCATACCGACGAGCAGTTAGACCGCGCGCTGGAGATTTTCGCGGACGCCGGTCGCCGTCACAGACTGATCAACTGAAGCGGAACCGAGCGATGCGCGTACTTCTGACCGGCGGCAGCGGATTCGTCGGCGGACATGTCGCGCGCGCATTACACGCACACGGGCACGATCTGCGTCTGCTCGTGCGGCCAACAAGCGACACGAGCTTTATCGACGCCACGCCGGCGGTTCCCTACGAGTGCGCCGCTGGTGATCTCACTGATGAAGACTCACTTCGGGCGGCTTGTGAGGGCGTTGAGGCGGTCGTCCACGCAGCGGCGGTGCTGCGCGCTGTCCGCCAGGATGCCTTCATGCGCGCAAACGGCGAGGGAACGCGGAATCTCGCCGACGCCGCCGCCAGTGCGGGGGTGAGTCGATTTATCTACATTTCCTCGATCGCCGCCCAAGGTCCGGCCCCGAGCTATGCGCCAGAGCCGCCCGAGACGCCTCTACATCCGGTTTCGCCCTACGGTCGCTCGAAAGCGGCGGGCGAGGCTGCGCTTGAGGAGATTGATCGCGGATTGCAGATCACTGTGATTCGGCCGCCGATGGTCTTTGGTCCGGCCGATACGGGTCTCGTGATCTTCTTCCGGTTGGCGCGCTGGGGAATCTCGGCGCGGCTGGGAGACGGCAAGAATCTGGTTGACGCGATCTACGGCCCGGACTTGGCTGAGGCAATCGCTGCCGTGTTGAGCGCGCCTGGGCAATCGTTTGTCCGCTATCACGCGAGCGGCGACGGAGGTCCGCACACCTGGAATGACTTGCTAAACACGCTCGAGCGGGTCACCGGGCGGCGTCTGCTGATTCCATCGTTGCCTCCCAGCGTGTTTCACGCTTTTGCCCGCGTCTCCGAGGCTTGGGCGATGCTCCGCGGAATTGAGCCTACGCTCGACCGGGCGCGAGTAATCGAAATGCGCCAACGCGCGTGGTTGTGCGATTCGTCCTCGTTGACTAGCGACACGGGTTGGCGACCGACGACAAGTCTGGAAGAAGGCATGGGGGCGACGATGCGTTGGTACCGCGAACACGGCTGGGCCTAAGACGGGTCGCTCTGTCAGGACTAGCGATGGCGCTGCCGATCATCTCATTCGATCTTGACGGCGTGCTCGCGGATCCGCCGTTTGGCTGGAATCCTGCGATCAATCGGGATGTTTCGTTGCAGACGAGCGCCCAACGCGCGAGTAGCGACGACTTCGCGGCGGACAACTGGATCGGGCATTTGCTCACATGGACTTGGTACCGCGTGCGATACCTCCTCAGACCCCCCCGTCGCGGGGCGCTGGACGCGGTTCGTGCAGCGGCGCGAGCTCACTCCGTCATCGTTCTGACTGGTCGTCATGAACGAGGGCGTGGTCAAACTCAGGCCTGGTTAGAGCGGCATGGATTCAGTCCGTACCTGGACGAACTGATCATGAACGGCGGACCGCTCGGCTCGGCCCGATACAAAGAGGCAGCGTTGGCTGAGCGAGCGGTGGCGCTTCACGCGGATGACGATGCTGCGACTGCCGCATTGCTCGCACGCAACGACATTCCTGTCGCCTTGCTGGACTGGCCGCGCAACCGGGGGCTCGATTTCCCGCGCGGGGTCATGCGGTACGACGACATGGATAAGCTCGCGGCTGCGCTGGGCGGGCTAGAGCGAGGCAACGAACGTCTATGAGCGATGCGACCGAACAGCTAGAGATCGGCGCGCCGATCACGACGGTTTGGCGGCTGTTGCGCGAGGAGGCTCAGCTCGGGATCGACAACGGGCGTGTTGTGCTGGTTGCGGAGGAGCGGCCTCGCTCGCTCGTCATCGACGTCCGGATGGGCTTCATGTTCCATGTCCGCCATGCATACAGATTGCAGCGAGTCGCACACGAGGAAGGGTGTTCGATCATCGACGAGCTGCGGCCTTTCGGTCTGCGCTGGAGCCTGAGCAATTTGTTTCTGTTTGGTAAAGGAAGCAACGCAATTGTCGCGGCGGCGGGGCAGGGGTTGCAAAACCTGAAGGAGGTAGCCGAAAGTGAGGGACAAGACCTGACCAGATAGGCCAGGGCGATTAGGCTAGACATAACCGGTGTAGCCGGTTACGAGAGTTGCGACCAATGAACGCGCTCCTGCTCAGTCGGCCTCGCGCTCGTCAATTCGTTTTCGGGGTGCTGCTCATTGGCGTCGTTGCCGCCACGGCGCTCGCCGCTGCATGGCCGACGACCACTCGGGCTGATGAACCTGCGAGCGAATCGATCAACGCCACTACCTCGTTGAGTGGGCGCATCTACGTCTGGCGCAACGGTCGGCTGCGGCCGGTTAGCGACGCACATGTGTCAACCGGCCTCGCTCTGACACGAACCGACCGGTCCGGCCGCTTCAGCTTCGAGCCGCACAGCCGGACCGGACGGGTTTCGATCGTACGTCCCGGTTACAGCGTGATCGAACGTCCCGTCTATCGCGACAACGTGGTCGTGATCCTGCACAACCTGATCGTCCGCGGCATTCACATTCCGTTTGAGTCCGCGCTGGATCTGAGGGTGCAGCGGTGGGTGATCGATTTGGTCGACCGCGGCTTGATCAACTCGGTCGTGGTCGATGTGAAGAACGAATACGGCGTCGTCTTCGATTTCGCGGCTACGGATACCGTGCGCGCGATGAGAGCGACCTGGAACAGCGCCAACATCGCCGAGTTTCTGGAGACGCTCCAGCGCAAGGGCGTCTACCGCATCGGGCGCGTGGTGACGTTCCTCGACAGCGTATACCCGAGCTGGCTGCCGACGGCATCGCTCTATTCGCACAGCGGGGCGCGGTTCTTGGACAGCTACGGCAACGGCTGGTCGAATCCGCACACGGCGGCGGCACGAACGTACAACGTCGAGATCGGCGTGGCCGCAGCGCAGTACTTCGAGGAGATTCAGTACGACTACGTACGATTCCCGTATCAGGACGTTCGGGGCCGCGGGACCGAGGCGGAACGTGTCGCCGCCATCAACGCGTTCGCGCGAGAGGCGAGTGAGGCGATTCATCTCGCCGGCGCGGCGCTCTCGTTCGACACCTTTGGACAGGTATCCATCAGCTCGTTTGACGAAGGGATTGGACAGTCGCTGTCTGGGATTGCCCCGTACCTCGACTACGTTTCACCGATGCTCTATCCCAGCGGTTGGGCGACTGGGAACTTTGATCTCGACTATCCACCCGCGTACCCGGCGATCGTGATCCGAGAGAGCATGAAGGCGACCGTGGAGCGCAGCGCGCCGTATGGGGTGGTACAGGTGCGGCCGTGGCTCCAGGATTTCCATGACTATGGCGCGCAGGGTCTCTACTACGACGCAGAGCGGGTTCGCGCGCAGATCGTCGCCGCCGCCGAGACCGGAGGCGCAGGATTCATGCTCTGGGATACGTCGTTGTCGTATCAGGAGTCCGCGCTGGAGGACACGGTCGCTCTTGTCTGGTCGCCAATCGACTAGATGATTCCCGTTCCCCAAGCGGCATCGGCGAGGAATTTGCCAACGCGAGCATTGAATTCTGCTGCTCGTTCGAAGTAGACCGAATGGCCCGTGCCGGGTAATTCGAAGTACTCCGAGCCTGAGACGTGCGCGTGCGCCCCGCGCACGACGGCCGGGGGCAGAATTGCGTCGTCGCCGCCGACGATCCAGAGCACTGGAGGCTCGAGTGCGGCGACCTGATCGGGGTCCGGAGCGGCGCGGTTGAGGGCGTTCAGCGCGCTTGGGTCTCGCGGAGGGTTGAGGGCCATGATCTCGTCGTAGAGGAAGGCGAGGGCCGGATCGCGTTCGCGCAAGTTTGGGTGATAGGCGAGGCTGGCTAGTCCTTCTTCTCGCAGTCGGGCGCGGGCCTGCTCGAACGGCGGGCGCATTGCATCGGTGAGGAAACCTCCGGTGGTGTCCGCCATGATGAGCGCGGAGACTCGCTCGGGAGCGCGCAGGCTGAGGCCCAGACAGGTGCGCCCACCCATCGACTGGGCAACCAGCGCCGTTTGCTCAATCTCCAGCGCATCGAGCAAGGCGAGCAAATCGTCGACGAATGCGGCTGGGCCGGGGCCGCCCGGCGATTCGACGCTGCGTCCCCAGCCTCGGTGATCGAAGACGATGCAACGATAGGCCGTATTGAAGACCGGAACCTGCTGCCACCAGGAGAGGTGGTTGCCGCCCGCGCCGTGAGCGAAGACGAGGGCTGGACCGTCGCCGCTGACCTCGTAGTAGAGCTCGCATTGAGGGCGCGAGAGCGTTGGCATTGGGGTTCCTCTCCGGTTTTGATCGGCGTTTCGACGCACATCAGCCGGACTGGCCGGGCGCGGCGCGACGATACGATCCACTCATGCGGATCGTACTGACCGGGGCGGCGCAAACGCCGGGACGCGACATTCTTCGCGAGCTCGTGCGGCAGGAGGTGGAGCTGACGCTGCTCCTGGATGATGAATCCGAGCCGCTGCCGGCGGAGGCAGCGCACGCACGCCGCGTGACGTTCAACGGGGATACACCAGGGGCGCTGGCTGAGGCGCTGGCCGATGCAACCCATGTCGTGCACGCCCGCGCGCTGAGTGAGATTGGTCATGCTCCCTCCGAGTACGCGGCTGTCAACCTGCACGCGACGACCGCGCTGCTCGATGCGTGCAGACATCGTGATCTGGAGCAGTTCCTGTTCATCTCCACGACCGAGGCGTACGGCGCTCGAATGCCGCCCTGGCCCGTGAGTGAGAGCTGGACGCCGCAGCCGATTGGGGCTGCGTTGCAGAGTCGGGTCGAAGCGGAGCGAGCGGCGCGGACCTATCGGAGGCAGACACCGCTGACGATCGTGCGACCTGCACCGGTGCTGAGCCGGGGCGGTGGCAGGCTGGTCACGGTGCTGCGCCACTTTATCGCCCACCCGCGCGGCGGGCTGGTTCGGGGCGGCGATGCGCCGATCTCGATTCTGGCTGCGGCCGACTTGGGGCGTGCGGTCTGGGCGCTGCTGAACCAAGGTGAGGAAGCGATCGGGAACGTCTTTCATGTGGCCTCGACGCATACGACCTGGCGCGAACTGGTGGTGGAGGCGTGCCGGCTCAGGGGCGTTGAGCCGCGGTTTTGGCGCGCCCCGGCTGTGTTGGCTCAGACGCTGGACGTGGTTGGACTGGCGGACTGGGCGCTGCCGGCGCCGGCGGGAGTTGATTCCTACGTGAGCTTCACGAGCCGTCCGCACCTGATCGACGACAGCCGGGTGCGGGTGACTGTCGGCTACGCGCCGTTGTTCGGGGCGCGGGCGGCCTTGGCGCAGGCGCTGGACGTGTACGGCGGCAGCGCGAGTGAGTGCTAACCGGCTGCTTGGACCGCTTCGGCGACCTTGTAGGCGAGGCCTTCCTCAAAGATGCTCGGCACGATCCGGTCGGGGGTCGGTTCTTCGACGAAGTCGGCAATCGCTTGGGCGGCTGCGATCTTGTGCTCGTCTTCGATCTTGGGGATGCCGCCGTCGAGCAGGCCGCGGAACATGCCCGGGAAGCCAAGCGCGTTGTTGATCTGATTGGCGAAGTCGGAGCGCCCGGTGGCCACGATCGCGGCGCCGGCTTCAGCCGCCTCGTCGGGCATGATCTCCGGCGTGGGGTTGGCCATGGCGAAGACCATCGCGTTTTCGTTCATCGAGGCGACGTCGGCGACGGTGACCAAGCCAGGTCCGGCGAGACCGAGGAAGAGGTCGGCTCCGCGCATCACCTGTGAGGTCTGGGGAATGCCGCCGTCGGGGTTGTTGTTGTGGGGGAACCACTCGGCGGCTTCGCGCTTCCAGGGGTTGAGGTCTTCGCGGTCGACCGTGAGGAGGCCTTTGGAGTCGATCAGGGAGATGTCTTCGCAGCCCATCTCGCGCAGGATTGCGGAACAGGCGATGCCGCTGGCGCCAGCGCCAAGCACGACGGTGCGGATGTCCTTGAAATCGCGGTTGGTGAGGCGGAGCGCGTTGATCACGCCGGCCAACGCGACCACGGCAGTCCCGTGCTGGTCGTCGTGCATGACGGGGATCGAAAGCGACTCGTGGAGTCGGCGCTCGATCTCGAAGCAGCGGGGGGCGGAGATGTCTTCGAGGTTGATGCCGCCCAGGGAGGGCGCGATCGCCTCGATCGCGGCCACGATGTCGTCGACTTCGCGGACGGCCAGGGCGATCGGGATGGCGTCAACACCGGCGAACTCGCGGAAGAGCACGCATTTGCCCTCCATCACCGGTAGGGCCGCTTGCGGGCCAATGTCGCCGAGACCGAGGACGGCGGAACCGTCTGTGATCACAGCGACCAGGTTGCCGACTCCGGTCATCACTCGGGCAAGCGAAGGGTCTCGGTGGATTTCCATGCAGGGGGCGGCGACGCCGGGCGTGTAGACGACGCTGAGGTCGTCGTGGTCGCGTACGGTCACTTTCGATGCGTAGTCGACCTTGCCGCCCCACTCTCGATGCATCTCGATCGCGCGCTGGTCGTAATCGCTCATGGTCTCCGAGTCTCGCTCTCTGCTCGCAGTGGAAGATGGGTGAGTACTTCGCGTGCTCTACGACCTACTCTGCCACACGCATTTTTCAGATCGTAGTGTCGCCGCCCGCGTCGGTCACTAGAGAGCAGCGCTTCGGTCGTCAACGGGGCGGCGCTGCGTAGCAGCGATTACATCAGCGGGCTGTACCCGCCCAGATTTGTTCGGTTTTCCGGCAGTTGGGGCCGGCAAGGCCGCGATGCGACTTTGGGCACGGTAGGGACTCGGGCGGTTGGAATCCGCAGGCTCGGGAGAATTTCGGAGGGATTGACCGGATCTTCTGGCGAGCGCTGAGGATCGTGCGTTCGTGGGTCTGGATTTGTCCAGATTTGTCCAGATCTGTCTGGATTGATCTCGATTCGGGCGGATTTTTTCCAGGCGAATCCGGGCTTGTCCAGCACTGTTCAGGTTTGGCGCGAGGCGTTCACGGGGCACAGCGGTCTCCGATTGGATTCGTGCGTGTATATGTTCTGAGTATATCCGGTTTCGCCTCGGTGGAGGAGGGCGGGGCAGGGAGCGCCGAGGCTCAGCCTCGAGACCAGCGCGCGTGCGGGCCGACCGCGCTCGTGGTTGTGTGAACAGGCTCTAGGTGCGAGGGACGCGCAACACCTCTGCTAGAGCAGCGCGCCTTCGAGGATGCCTCGGTGCGCCCGGAGCACGAGCTTGCCTTCTTCGCGGCGCTCTACGATCAGCGGTTTTCGGCAATGCCGGCAGGGGGCGGTTTCTTTGCGGCGCAGCACGCCTGCGGGTGGAACGCGGGCGATTGTGGGTTCTTTGCAGTAGGGGCAGGTGACGGCCCAACGCTTGCAGGCGCGGATGCGGGGGGGTTCGTCAGGCTTGCGCCCGCGTGAGACGACCAGATCGTGATTGCAAGCACGACAGAGGGTGACGACGCGGCGCGTGCGGCCGGTTTCGGGCGGTACTCCGACTTCGAGCCGGCTGGCGCAGTTGGGGCAGCGGATCAGCTTTGTCTCCATCGCTTGATCTTAACGGTCTGAGACGACGCCGGATGCTCCGGATATGCCATAGGCTGCAACTATGAGCCGCCAGCCATTGCACTCTCGCGGTGCGAGAGATTTCTCCAGTCCGCAGATTCGGGTGCGAGGTACCGACGACTTTCCCTACCACCCGAATCGACGGCTCAGGCTGCCCAACGAGCGTCCTCCGCTGCGGCGGCGGTTCGCGTGGTTGTTCCGGATCGTGCTGCCGCTCGCAGTGATGGGCGGGATTGGCGTCGGCGTCTATTTCGGCGTCACCGAACTGCTCAATGACGACGGTACCGCCGAGGCTGCTCCGACGGCGGCTGCGCAGACGGCAGCAGCTCAGGCTCAAGCGGATCAATCGTCGGCAGCTCCGTCACAGGCGGCCGATTCGTCATCGAGTAGCGACAGTCGGAACGCGACAGAGAGTGCTGAGCCGACTGTAAGCGAGAGCGGGCAACCGGCAGAGGAGAGCGCGTCGGCACCAGCTTCGGCGGCGGAGGCGGGGCAGCAGAGCGCCGCCGACGATTCGGCGGCGGGTGACGGCGACATTATCCACCCGGCTCGGCTGGAGCCCAGCGTTTCGGCTGATCCGGTGACGCCGGGGCAGATTGACGGAGCTCCGCTCACGGCCGAACGGATCACAGCTGAACCCGTGCCAGAAGGGATTCCGCGCAACCTGGCGGACGGCTCCGGCTATGACCCGGCAGAACCGGCAACTGTCTTCACCAAACTGTGGCCGGTGGGCACGACCTTGCGGCTCACGCGGCTCCCGGGCGCGACTCTGCTGAGTGACGAAGAGCAGGCTGAGGTGGTGGGTACGGAGGTGCTCGTGGTGGTGCGCGGCTCACAGGACTCAAACACGGATCTACAGTTGAGTCCCGCCGCTTTCGATCAGGTTGCGGTGTATGGGGTTGAGCGGATCATCGCGGTGTCGGTCGAAGTCACCGCGCCGCCTCGGTAGCTCGAGGAGGGACAGTCTCGCCGAGGCTTAGCCTCTGCGCCGCCGCCGTCCGAAGGGCATACGCAGTTCTTCCCCGTAGTTGAGGAAGTCTTTCTCGGCGCCGCACTTGCTGCACACGCCCCGCGACACCTGCTGATCGGGACGTTCGATCTGCCAGTTGTGCGCACAGCCTTCCGGCTCTGCCGGGGGCTGTGCTCTCGTTCCTGTGGCGCGCCTGCGTCCCCGCGTCTTGCTCTCCGCCATAGGCTCCGTCTTTCGTCGCAATCGTTCGGCTTCTGCACTGCAACAGCCGCGGCACGCACACGGTCGTACGCCATGACGAAATTCTATCCGCGTATCGCACTACACAGAGCGTTTGCACGCGGCTTGACGGAAACTCGTCAGCCGGCTGCATTTCGTCTACCAGATAGGGCAAGCGAGATCGCTTGGCAACGAATATTCGGTCGGCGGGCTGACGAAGCGTCAGGGAACACGCTCGTAGAGCGTGTGGTATTTCTCGCCGCCGGAGATCGCCTGGCGGATGTCCTCGCGATCGAGCTCGTACAAGCGCCGCAATGCGGCCCTTGCATCGTCCTCTGCGGTAGGGTCTCCGGCGCATCGTTCGAGGATGCGGTCGAACAGTCCCGCGCCAACGAATGCATCGACTCGACCAGCCCAGGGGAAGAAAACGAACGACTCCGGGTCGCCGAAGCTGGGTCGCAGCTTGCTCAACTGTCTGAGTCGGTCCTGGGGCGATCGCACCGGCTCGACGACGCGGATGTAGGGGCCGTCGGACTCGTTTCGGCGGCCATCGACGAGCAGGCGCTCCGACAACCAGCCGAAGCCGATTACGACGACGTCAGCCTCGCGGAGCGCTCGCACCGTGTCGTCTAGGTTGAATCCCTCGTCACTCGCCATGGCGTCAGTATACGATCCCAGCTCGTTCACCCGCAGGTTGGAGGCGCACGCGGGTTGGGGTGATGCCGATATGCTCTGCGCGAGGCAGGTCGTCTATGCGCAGATCACCGAATGCGGTTCGACGCCCGCAGAGCCCGGAACAGGTCGACGTCTTCCGCACGCTCTTCCGGCAGCAGGGGGACCGGCTCTGGAACGCGGACCGAGACGTGGACTGGGGCGCGGGCTCGGAAATTCCGCCAGCGAAACGCGCCGCCTGGCTGCGGATGATGAACGTGTTCCTGGGCCTTGAGGTGATGGGTCTCGACACGATCCAGGTGATGATGAGCCAGGCGACGCATCAGCTTCGAGACCCGGCGCTCAACCTCTATCTCGCGGCGCAATGCCAGGACGAGGCGCGGCATGTCTACGCGCTCGACCGCTACCTGACCGAAGTGGGCGGGCATGGGTATCTGTCGAAGCCGGAGCAGTTTCTGATCGAGCGTTTCGGGGGGATGGCGTCTTGGGGTCTGTACCGGGTTGAGAATTGGTTGACCTCAACGCTGTTCAGCGAGAATTTCGCGGCGCTGTTCTTGCAGCAGACGCTGGAGCTCGACGACGTGGATCCGCTGGCCAAGCAGATCTTCCGGCTGATCCTGCGCGACGAGGTGCGGCATGTGAATTTCCTGCATACGATTCTGCCCCGGCTGGTGGAGCGGCTCTCGCCGGCGGGGCGAATGTATGTCTGGCAGAGCCAGCTGCTGCTTGCGGGAGCGGTTGCCTTGGGTCTGCGCCGGATCAAGGCGGACGTTGCGGAACTGGGGATCGATGTGGACGGCTACAAGGCGACGCTGATCGAGAATCTGGGCGCGCAGCTTGAGGACGCGGGATTGGACGATTTCCTGCGGATCGAGACGTACGCCAAGATCATCAACGCGGCGACATAAGGCGCGACAAGATGTCCGAGCGAATAGACGACTGGCGGCGACTGTCCTCGGAGACGCTTGAGGACTACGGCTTTTTCGCGCTGCGCAAGGACATCTCGCGGCATCCGCGATCGGGTAGGGAACATCGCTTTTTCGTGTTTGAGTTTCCCGACTGGGTGAACATCCTGCCGGTGACGCCCGAGGGCGACGTGATCTTCGTGAAGCAGTTCCGACACGGGACGCGCGAGTTGACGCTCGAAATTCCGGGCGGAATCGTGGATCCGGGCGAGTCGCCGAAGGAGGCGGCGCTGCGGGAGCTGTTTGAAGAGTCCGGTTACCAGGCCGAAGACGCGATCGAACTGGGCTGGGTGCATCCCAATCCGGCGCTGCAAGAGAACCGCTGTTGGTCGTTTCTGGCGCTCAACGTGACCCGCGTGGTTGATGAGGACCATGTGGTGGGGACATCGAGTGAGGCGATTGAGGTCGAGACTCGTCCCTTGAGCGAGATCGCGGAGATGATGAACGACAAGACGATCACGCACGCGCTGACGGTCTGCGCATTCGACCATTACTTTCGTTGGGCGTCGGCGCAGGACGACTAGCGAGCTCAGCCGCGCAGCGAATCGACGTCGAAATCCTGGGGCAGCGGGATGAAGAGGCTGCGGCGCGGGCCCTCGAGATCGCGGGTGATGTGACCGCGGCCGGTCACGTCGTCGGCCAGGAGGATGTCGCCGCCTCGAAGTTGCAGCTTGGAGCCGTCGCCGACTTCGATCTCAACCGTTCCGCTGAGCGTGACCACGAACTGACGGCGGGGCGCGTTGTGGAAGTCCAGCTCGCCGCCGACGGGCGTCTCGCGGAAGATGACGCCCTCGGCTTCGTGGAGCGTCGAGAGGTTGCCGTAGCCGCTCTCGCTGAGCGCTACGTCGATGGTCTCGAAGTGCGACTCGCCGTCGTCGCCGGTGTAGACACGGGTGATCTGCATTCGCAGTCTCCAAACTCTGGATTAGTCCTCAAACGAGCGGGCCCAGCGGTGGACGTCGAAGTCGTCGGGCAAGAAGACCATCAGGCTGAGGCGCGGGCCTTCGAGATCGGTGGTCAGGTGGCCGGGGCCTTCGATGTCTTCGGCGTAGCAGATCTCGCCGGGGCCGAAGCTGCGCGTCTCGCCGCTGGAGACCTCGGTCTGCACCGAGCCCTGAATCACGATGATCATGGTCTTGGCCGAGGCGTTGTGCCAATCGTTGACCAGACCGGGTTCCGAGATGCGGAAGGACATGTGATCGGGGCGCAGATTGCGGGTGAAGGCGCCGATCTCGAATTCCTTCAGCGCGATCTCGATGTCCTCGAACTGCGAGGTTCCGTCTTCGCCCTGGTACATCCGCGTCAACTGCATGGCCTGCCTCCTGCGCTGATGCTAGGGCTTGTTGACATTGGCTGCGGGGAGCTTGGCAACATTCTTCCCCCGCAGTGCGGGGGGAGAGGAGATCGCGACTGTTGCAAAGCGCTCCCTAGGCGGAGAGAGGTGTGGATTGTGATAGATTGGATATCGGATCATTCAAGTGACGAGAGGTGGGAAATCTATGACTATCTCAAGACATTGGAATCGGCGGAGACTGGCGCTGGCGGCCGTTGCGCTACTCGCCGGACTGGCGGCGCTGGCGACCATCGCCAACTCCCTTGCCGATGGTGGAAGTGATCTCACCTCCCCACCCGGCAACGTCACCTCCGTCAACCTGACCCGCGCCGACGGAACCGTCACCGCCTCCTGGGACGCGCCCAGCGGCGCGACCAAGTACCACGTCACCTACAACGACGGCAGCGGCTGGCAGGCGCCCGTCCCCGACCACCGCAACGTCCAGACCACCAGCATTTCGTTCAGCGTCGACAATGCCAAGACCGTCGTCGTCGGCGTCCGCGCCGGCAACGCGCACGGTTGGAGCGGCTGGGTCAACTCCCCCGCCAGCGGCCCTTACACCCCGCCCGACTCTCCGCCCGCCAACCCGCCCGGCTCCGTCAGCAGCGTCTCCATCACCCGCGCCGACGGGAGCGCCACCGCCTCCTGGGACGCCCCGGACGGGGCGACCAAGTACCACGTCACCTACAACGACGGCTCGGGCTGGCAGGCGCCCGTCCCCGATCACCGCAACGTCCAGACGACCAGCATTTCGTTCAGCGTCGACAACGCCAAGACCGTCGTCGTCGGCGTGCGCGCCGGCAACGAGCACGGCTGGTCGGGCTGGGTCAACTCTGCCGCCAGCGGTCCCTACACCCCGCCCGCGACCACGCCCGTGCCGCCGTCCGCGCCCACCGGGCTGACCGCCATCGCCGGCGACCAGAGCGTTCGCCTCGCCTGGGACGACCCCTCGGACTCGTCGATCACCGGCTACGAGTACGCGCTCCAGCAGGCCGGCAGCGGCCGCGGCGCGTGGACGAGCGTCCCCGCCAGCGACGCGACCACGACCGCCTACCTCGTCGCCGGGCTGACCAACGGCGCCGCCTACACCATCTACCTGCGCGCGGCGAACGCCCACGGCGGCGGCGCAGAGACGCAGGCCAGCGCCACCCCCAACCTGCCCGGCATCATCGTCCAGGACGCGAGCGGCAACGCCCTCAGCGCCCTCTCCGTGCCCGAAGGCGGCCAGGTCAGCTACCAGGTCAAGCTCGCCCTCCAGCCCACGCAAGACGTCGAAGTCTGCATCGGCCTCTCCGTGCGCGACAACGACGACGCCGACATCACCTTCCAGGGCGAGGCCGCCGATGTCGTCTCGCTCAAACTCACCTTCACCCCCGGCAACTGGGACACCGCCCAGACCGTCACCCTGGTCGCCGCCGAGGACAACGACTACGCCGACGGCGCCCGCGACCTGACCCACGACGCCCGCGAGTACTACTCCGGCAAGGTCGATTTCACCGCCACCGAGATCGACAACGACGAACTCAGCCTGACCGCCACCCGCGCCGACGACGGCCTCAGCGCCAGCGTCTCCTGGAGCGCTTACATCGGCGACGGCTTCCAGTACTACCGCGTGATCGTCTGCAACGACTCGCAGTACAACGGCGCCTCCTGCAGCGGAACGGTCTGGACCAGCGCGCCGATCTGGAGCGCCGACTCCACCGGTCCCGTGACCGCGCCCGGCCTCGACGCCGGTACCGGCTACGGCATCATCCTGCAAATCTGGCGCAACGGCGGCGCGCTCAAGCTGCACGACACCCTGCCCGCGCTGACCGCGCCCGCCGCCCCCACCGGCCTCAGCGTCACCCCCGGCGACGGCTACCTCGACATCTTCTGGGACACCCTCACCGTCAGCGGCGTCACCGGCTACGACATCCGCGCCAGGACCGCCGGCAGCTCCTCCTGGCACGACGTAGCCAGCAACGTCTCCGGCGCATCCCACCGCTACACCACCAGCGAGACCATCGACGAGGTCGGCGTGCGCGCCCGGATCGGCGCCGTGCGCGGCCCCTGGACCGACCTCGCGCGGATGCCCGCGACCGACTGGCTGAACACCGTCCAGTCCTCGGGCGGCGCCTCGATCGCCTCCGCGCAATCCCAAAGCCAGCTCGCCGCGCCCACCTTTGGGACAATCACGCGCGATAACGCCCGCGACGAGAAACTACACGTGAGCTGGGCAGCGGTGACGGGCGCGAGCGGCTACAACCTGGTGTGCAGCGACGTGGACGGCTGGTCCTGGTGGCAGTGCGGCAACACGACTTCAGCCACCAATCTGACCGTGGACGACGGGCCGCGAGGCGATTTGCATAGTGCGCGAAAGTACATGGTGGCGGTCCGCGCAGTGACGAGCGATCCGGCCGATGCCAGCGACTGGAAGCGGTCGGAGAATATCTACCCGGCCTTCGCAGAACTGCGCAACTTGACGCATAGCCGCTCCGGCGGCTCGGTCACGCTGTCCTGGAAGCCGAACTTCTACACCACCGGCTACGAGATCGACTGCGCCGTGTCCGGCTCGTCCTACACGCGCTGCGCCACGATGAGCGACCAGGACGACACCGCCGCGCAGCACAGCATCACGATCTCGAGCTGGACGGTCGGCGGTACCACGTACAACGTCGACGACGGCGCTGCCTACAACATCAAGATCACCAGTACCAACCAGTGGGGCAAGTCGGCTACCGCAATGCGCGCGCCGCTGATTGATCTGATTCCGAACGTGAGCAACCTGGGCGAGGCCTCGGACACCTTTGGCCAGAATGTTAACGCAAACAACAGTGTGGCAACCGGATTCCGCACGGGAACCAACAGCGGCGGCTACACGCTGCAAGGCGTGACACTCGGGTTCCTCGCGCCAAGTCAGGCTACCGAAGCCCCCCTCAGCGTGGCAATTCACGCTGCGTCGAGCGACAACCCGGCCGCGACGGCGACCTACACCCTCACTCACGTCAACGGCAACGCGGCCGCAGCCGGGAATGCCACCTACGCCTGTTCCGGGACTTGCCACCTGTCGGACAATACGCCCTATTTCCTGGTGCTGTCGTCAACCTCCGGCCCCGCCTACAAATGGGATACGACGGATGGAGACGACGAGACCAACACAGCCCACTTCGGCTGGAGCATCGACAATGGGTTGAAGCAGCTAGCCCGCGGCTCCTGGGCAGACCGGAGTTGGACCGGAAGGTTCAGGGTATCGGCCACGCTCGCTCCCTACCTCTCCGCCTCGAACGTCGCCGCGACGACCGCCACGCTGACCATCGCCAATCACGCCGGCGACTGGTACTACAAGCACACCAACACCGGCGCGACCTGCGACGGCCCCGTGAGCGGGACGACGAAGAACCTGACCGGTCTCACGGCGGGCACGTCGTACACCTACTCGGCCTACAGCGACAGCGGGTGTACGTCGGGCAACCTGCTGGCGTCGGCGTCGGAGTTTACGACGCTGGCCATCGTCTCGGTGAGCACCCTGAGTGGGGGCGATAACGGTGTTGTGAATGTGGGCGGCGGCAGCCCGACACAACGGGTGGCACAAGCGTTCACGACGGGCAGCAACACGGGCGGCTACACGCTGTCCAGCATCGCCATTGCCTTCCGTGCGACCGTCGGGAGCCCGACCGACCTCGAGGTGACGCTGCACGCGGCGTCGGGGTTGAACCCCAACACGGGCACGACGCTGGCCACGCTGAGCGGCAGCAGTCCCTCGACGGCCGGCTCCTATACCTACACCTGCTCCAGCGGCTGCGACCTGAGCGCGAGCACGACCTACTTCGTCTACATCAAGGCCCCCAACTCGGCCAGCGGCTCCCACTACCTAGCAACCTTCACGAGCTCGGCCGCAACGCTGACGCCGTCAGGCAACGGTTGGTCGATCGCGGATAAGGGCCGGTTGCAATACGTCGGAGTGGGCTGGTTCGAGTCTGGATCGCACTACCGGATCGCGGTGACGGCGACGACGAAGTAGGCGTCCACTGTCTGAATCAGGATTGGGGGGATGTTTGGATTCACGGGATTGGAATCCTGCAAATCCGACAATCCCCCAAATCCTGATTCAGACGCCGCGTCCGGGTGCGGGGTCAACGCGGTAGGATCGACGCAGGAGGCTGTCATGTCCGAGGAGTCAGCGGTCAACGGAACCGACGCCGAGGGTCGGGAGCGTCCGAGTTGGTACGTCGAGTTCGAGCCGATCCCCGAAGACGACCACCGCACAGGCGCGGAGGTGCTGCTGGGTACGTTCCGCAAGGTGTTCGGCGATGAGCCGCCGGAGTTGTCGCCGGAACTCGCCGCGGAGACGGAAGCCTTCCTCAACCAGTTTCTAGTACCGCGCGACGATTGATGCCGGGGCGCCCGTTGCCAACCCTCGAGCCGCTGTTTGTCGACAGCGTCTACCTGATCGGCCTATTCTCGCCGAATGACAACTGGCGGGGCGCAGCGATCGCCACGTCCAGGCAGCTCGATACTCAACAGACGTTCTACACTAGCGACGGCGTCCTACTGGAGATGCTGGCGCACTTCCCGCGCGCACGTCGGTCGTTGCGACAGGACCTGGTCGACTACATCCGCGAGATACGCACGGATCCCAGGTACCGGGTGATCTCCCACCAACCGGCGCTCATGGAAGCGGCCCTCGACCTCTACGCGGGCGAGTTCTCCGATTCCAGCTTCTCGCTCCAGGATTGCGTCGCCATCGTGATCATGCGCGAGTACGGCATCAGCAGCATCCTCACTGCTGATCAAGAGTTCGCGCGAGCCGGTTTCACCCCCCTCCTCCGCCGCTACCTCGATTGACGAGCGCCGCGCCGCAGCCTGTCTTTGGCATGAACAGGGGGCAATCTCGCCGTGTGCGCGACGACCGTGCAGATCACGGCGAGTGATCCCACCCTTCGCGGGGACAGGCTCTCGCGGCAAGTGCAGGTGCGGCGGAGCGGTCAGCGCGAGTAGGGGAGGCGCCAGTAGTCGGCTAGCTCGGCGAGCGACTGCACGATCAGGTCGGGCTGGACATCATCGGGGATCGGTTCGTGGGCGCGGCGGACCCAGGCGGTCTCGGCGCCGAGCGCGGCGGCGGGGCGGATGTCGTGCGTGATCGAGCCGGCGATGTGCAGCTCTGCGGCCGGCGCGATCCGGCGGGAATCGTAGAGCCGCTGCCAGTGGGCGGGAGCGGGCTTGTACGACCTCACGTCCTCCGCCGTGATCAGCTGGTCAAAGTTCGCGCCGAGCTTGCGCACGCTGACTTGCAGGGCTTCACGGGTGACGTTGGAGAGGATGACCAGGGGTGTGCCAACCGTGGCCAAGCGGCGCAGAAATCCGGGAGCGTCCTGGAAGGGCGGCCAGCGAGCGATTGAATTGGCGAAGCCGCGCGCCTCGGAATCCGGCAGTTCGACTCCAAGCTCGGAGGCGGTGCGACTGAGCGAGATCGCCAGTACTTGGTCGTAGGGACGGTAGCGTTCGTGCTCGACTTCGAGCTCGACTTCGAGGCGGCGCTCAACCAGAGCATCGAGCTCGACGCCCGCGAGTTCGGGGATCGCTTCGAGCGCGGCACGAGCGCCGCCCCGCCAGTCGATCAAGGTTCCGTAGCAATCGAACGTCACGACTGCCGCGTTCCGAGGGTGCAGCATCAATCAGTCCTCCGATCCCAAATTCGCGCCCAGCTTGACCACGTTCTCACCGAAGCGCTCGTTCAGTTCACGCACTGCCTGTTCGAGCGATTGCTGGCGGCCGCGCCGCGCGCTGGTCTCAGGCGGAGCGGTCAGGGCTTGGCCTTCTCCGTCGAACAACGAGAGTTGCGTGGCGGATTCGCCATGCTCCAAACCGGAGACGCCTACGCCGATCAGGCGGAACTTGCGGGTTGGAGAGAGTTCTATCCGTAGCAGGGCTTGCGCAGCGCTTTCGATCAGCTCCGCCTGGTCGATCGGAGTCTCAAGCGTCCGCTGTCTAGTGAAGGTGGTGAAATCGGACAAGCGGAGTTTGACTTGCACGGTTCGCGCACGCAAGCCGTGCTCGCGGAGGCGCTGGGCTACTCCGTCTGCCTGATCGCGGACGATTGAGGCTAGATGCTCTCCGTCGCCAACGTCTTCAGCGAAGGTGGTCTCGGAAGAGATCGACTTCGTTTCGCGCTCGGACGAGACTGCACGGTCGTCATTTCCCAGCGCCAACTGATGAAACCACTCACCGCGAGAGCCGAAGCGGTCGACGAGCCAGGCAATCGGACGCTCGGCCAACTCGCCGACCGTGGTCACGCCTGCGGCGCGCAGGCGCTCGGCGGTTTTGGGGCCGATTCCCCAGAGTTCGGCGATGTCCAGCGGCGCGAGGAAGTCCGCTTCCTCGCCTGGTTGCACGATGGTGAGACCATCCGGTTTGTCCCAGTCGGAGGCGATCTTGGCGACGGACTTACTCGTGCCCGCGCCGCAGGAGATCGTCAACTCGGTCTCGGTTCGCACCCGTTGTTTGATCCAGCGGGCGATTTCGACCGGCTGTTGGCCTGCGTCTACCCGATGGGTCACGTCCAGGAAGGCCTCGTCCATCGATAAGGGCTCGATCACCGGCGTGACTTGTCGGAAGACGGCCATGACTTGCGAAGAGGCTTCTCGGTAGCGGCTGAAGCGCGGGCGGACGATCTCAGCATGGGGACAGAGCCGCACGGCGGTGCGCATTGGCATCGCGGAGCGGCAACCGAATTCGCGAGCCTCGTAGGATGCGGCTGCGACAACGCCGCGAGCGCGGGGGGAGCCGCCGACAAGCACGGGTTTGCCGCGCAACTCGGGTCGGTCGCGCTGCTCAACTGAGGCGTAGAAGGCGTCCAGGTCGGCATGGATGATGTGTTTCACGCCGGACTCCGCGAGCGTATGCGGGCGCAGGATGACGATCGGCAGCGCCCGTCTCTACGCTATCAACGAGCTATGAGTCTGATTGATGCAGTCCGCCGACGATTCCGCGTCAGCCGCGACGACACGGAGGTCGTGTCCTTGCTTGGGCGCGCCGAGGCCATGCTGCGCTCGGGCGGGTCTCCGTCGCAAGTTCGAGCGTTGGCAGGGGAGGCGTTGGTCCTGCTCGAAGCGGCTGATGGGCAACATAATGACGAGCGTCTGCTGCGTCTTGCAGCCGCGCAGCTGTTGGCCGGCAACCTTGAGGAGGCGGCCCGATTCGCGGGCCGGTGCGCGAATGCGCGTCCGTATGATGTCGACTCCCGGATCGTGCATGGCAACGTTTGCCTGGCGCGAAACGAGTTGGAGGCGGCGGCGCATGAATTCGACGCGGTGATCGAGGAGTTCGGGGCTGATGCAGATGCGGCGGCGGGGCGGCGCGCGGTGATCCTTGCGCGGGGCGAGGGGCCGTATGACGAGTTGCCGGCCGGGGTTGATGACTGGCGAGCGGCGGCGACACTGCTGGTCGGACTGTGGGCAGTGTCCGGTCAGCTTGAGGAGCGGCGCTCAGCGCTGCGGTCGGCGCAGCCGGATACGCTGGCGCTGCTTGATGGGGCTGCCGAACGTATCGGGGTGAACAGGAGCAGCGATGGGACTGTTTGAGGGGCTGAGGAAGCGGCTGAGCGAGCTGCGGTCGGTTCAGCAGGCCGCCCAGGCCGAGGCGGCGACGCTTGCCGATGTGGATACGGTTCGGCGCGCGCTTCGAGCGGAGGCGCAACGGCTTGGGCGGCGCGAGCGGCTGTCGGTGACGCTGCTGATGGAGAACGCGTCCGAAGACCTGCGGCAGGTTGATCTGTTTCAGATCCTGGCGCACCTCGACGCGGAGGGTGAGATCGTGAACGTGCAGCAGGACTCGTTCGGCAATCTCAAGTTCGATCTCAACTCGGCCGGCGACTCAGGGGGCACCCGGAGCTGATCCACTTCATGATCGCACTATGTAGGTTATGTGCGATTTGGCCCGATAATTGTGGGGTTTCGCGTCATAACGCGCGGATGCGGGGGTCATTGGGCGCGCTCGAAGACGATTTGAAACTCCATGAGCCCGACCTCTTCGATTGACAAGACTCGGAAGCCGGTCGGCGGCTCGATCTCATAGTCGGCTAGCGCGATCTCGGTTGAGCCGACGACCACCACCAGTTCGCCGTCTAGCAACTGGCCTTCGAGCGCGATGCAGACCTCGTTGGTCACTCCGTGCAGATCCAACGTGCCCTGCACGCAGTCGATGCTGACCGGTTCGTCAGCGGCTGGCAGATCGGCGATCGCGATCGGTTCGGTCAAGGTGAAGGTGGCGAAGGGATAGGTGTCGGTCTCCAGGCCGCGCGTGCGGAGGGCGCTGTCGCGGAAGGATTGATCGCTGCGGAGGGTGCGCAGGTCGGCTTCGATGGTGACTGAGGTGATCGCTGCGCCGTCGAACTCCAGCGTGGCGGTGATTTCGCCTGTGCGACCTACGGCGGTGGCGGTACCGATGTTGGCGAGTTCCTCGCCGATGCGATAGCCGACGAATGACTCGCCTCGCTCGGAGAGGGTCCAGGTTCCGGCCAAATCCGCCAATGAAGTTGGAGCGGCGACGCTTGCTGCGGCCTGTTGTTGGGCCTGTTGCTCGGCCTGGGCTGACTGCTCTTGTTCCGGCTCCGACTGTCGCGTGGCGTCCTCGGTTGTGGAGCCGTAGTCGTCGCCGTAGCCGCTCGCTGCGCTGTCTTCGTCGCTCGCTGAGCTGGTTTCGCCGTCCGAGTCTTCTTCCGCAGCGGCGCTCACCGCCTGTTGCGGCCCACTGGACTGCTGGTCGGCTGTGGCGTCTGATTGTTGCTCGGTCTGAGACGCTGCTTCCGCCTCACTGGTGGCAGTGTCGGATTGTCGCTCCGATTGGGCAGCCTCTTGCTGATCTTGCTGCCGCACGGATTCGACGGCGGACTCAATCGTCGCGGGCGGCGGCGCGTCGCTCGAAAGCACGATCACCAAGACGACGATCACGATCACGCCGACGACGGCAGCGGCAGCGGCGATCACGAGCTGCCTTCGACTTAGTCGCGCGAGCGGTCCCCTCATAGCGGCCTCTCATTCACTCGTACAGGGTATTCGCCGAATGTAAGCGGGCGGGCAAGTGTCAGTCATGGGCACGAGAGAATTTCTGGGCGGTCACCGCGAATTTGTCGTTGTGAGCGGGGAATGTGGCGACAGGTAGTCCGGAAAAGTCCAGATTTGGCTCGATTTGGCTGGGTTTGGGGCTGTTTAGAGCGGAATTGCAGGCATGGGTCCGGGTTTGTCCAGGTCTGTCCAGATTCGGTGTTGGCGGTCATGACGGGTTCCGTTGGTGAGGGGTGCGGGGTTGGCTGCGCTCGATTATATGTGGACGGACGTTCTGTGACGGTCTGGGGTTGGGTGCGGTGTTGCCGCGTGCACAGTTGAGTTGGGAGGCGGCCAGGTTCTGTGGGGGAGGGGAGGAGGGGTGGGATGGGGCTTGAGCGCTGGACTCGGCGAGTGATCCCCGCCTTCGGAGGCCTTTGCAAAATCCCCATTTCCGTCATTCCAGGCTTGACCTGGAATCTCGTTCGGAGTTCGGTATATCTGGTCGGGCGAGATTCCAGCTTTCGCTGGAATGACGAGAGCGGCGGGAATGCCAATCTGCAACGGTCTCTCTTCGCGGGGACAGGCTCCGCGGCAAGCGCGGGTATGACGGAGTTCTATTGAGCAGCGCCCTGCTTTGCTTAGCCGGCGTGGAGGGCTTCGCCTCGGTGGAGACGGCGGGCGGTTTCCCAGGTTTGGCCCATTGAGCGGACGGTGGGGGCGTGGGCGGTGAGGAAGCGAGAGGCGCCGATGAGGACTTCGTCGGCCTCCGGTCGGTCTCCGAAGCGGGCGACGAGGCGCAGGGCAGCCTCGTAGATCTGGAACGAGTGGAAGCCGGCATCCTCGCGGAGGAGGGCTTGACCGAGGGTCTGGATGACCGTTTCGCGCTCGCCGGCGGCGAGGAGGTCGGCGACCGTTTGGGCGGTCTCGTCGACCTGCTGCTGGCGGTCGAAGTGGGCGAGCACGTGCTCGGCGACGGCGCCGTTGCGGTGACCGCGCGGCATGGCTTGTTTGGGGAGGTTGAGGAAGCGCTCGAGGTAGACGGACATGGCACCGTCGAGGATGCCGCGCGCGAGTTCGCGTGAGGAGGCGCGCTGCATCGCGCGGTCGACCGCGTTGGTGTAGGTGAAGGTGTGGTGGACGGTGTTCCAGTCGCCGAATTCGTTGGAGATGTGGAAGTGCGCGGGGCGCCTCGCGGCGGCGTAGGCGACAGCCAAGCTGAGTTCGGAGAGCGGCGCGCCGTCACGCACGGCGTTGACGATGGTGCGGAGCGAGTCGGCGGGTTCGTCATCAAGAATCGACTCGGCGACGGCGCGGTGGCCATCCCAGTCGGTCCGCCGCTCGCCGCCGATCATCAGCGCCTCGTCCAGCGCGAGGTTCGCTTCGGCGATCAGCTGCGGCAGGTGCACGGGATGCTGCCAAGCGGAGGTCTCTTCCATCCGCTGCGCGCCGGTGACGGTGGGGATCACGCTGCTGAGGATGTCCGGGCCGTGTTCCCAGCCGATGTGATCGAGCAGTTCGCAGGCTTTGTTGGCGAAGTCGAGCGTGTGCCCGATGTCCATGAAGAGGTGGTCGGTGGCGGCGGCGAAGATCAGGTCGGCCAATTGCTCAGAATCGAGACCGGCTGCTGCTGCGGTGCGCAGACAGCGCTCGGAGGCGTCGCGCGAGCGCACTTCGGCGAAACGCCGGAACCAGGCGCGGAATTGCTCCGGACGCTGTTCGGCGGTGTCTAGCGGGGCGAGGTCGAAGTCGGGCGGCTGACCCTGGACATCGCGGGCGACGTGGACGACGCCGTGATAGAGGGCGCGGGCGCGGTCTTGCTCGCGCAAATGCGGAGCGACGTTGGCCATGGCGGTGAGGATGGAGAGTCCGCTGGCCCAGCCGGAGGCGCGGTTTTGGACGCCGAAGAGGGCGGCTTCGCGCAGGACTTCGCGCTCGCGTCCGGCCTCGCAGAGGCCGAGCACGGATTTGGCGATCACGAGGCGCAGATTTTGCTCAAGCCCCTCGCGGAGTTTGCGGGTCCAGTGCGCGATCCGCTCTTCCTCGACCGGTTCCGGATCGAGCCAGACGGTTCCGTCGCGGACTTCGGCGCGGAAGGAGGCGACATCGTCGGCGAAGGGATCGAAGGTACAGCCGCCAGCGAGATCAAATTTCGCGTGGTGCCAATGACAGGTGAGGATGCCATCGGCGACGGTGCCCTGGCTGAGGGGGAAGCCCATGTGGGGGCAGCGGTTGTCTACCGCCCAGACCGCGTCCTGGTGCCAGAACAGGGCCACGGTGCGGCCCTGGACTGAGACCACCTTCACACCGTCATTCTGCAGCTCTTCGAGCTTGCAGATTTCCAGCATCGTCTGTGGTTCGGTTGTGAGCGTCGTCATTGGCGGCGTCCGTTTCGTTGGCCCGCTTGACCGCGGGCGCGCTACTTGAGCAGCAAGTCCGCCAACCAGGCGGAGAGGTCGTGCAGGCTGGCACGCCCGATCTCGTGCTGCATTGGATACTCGCGGTAATCGAGCGCCATGCCCAAGGCCGTCAGTTTGTCGCGCGAGTCGCGCCCGCGGTCGATCGTGACCAGCGGATCGCTGGTTCCGTGCTGCACCAAGAGCGGGAGTGAGGAGGCTTCGGGGTGGATGTCTGCGGCTGCTTCGTCGCCGAGCCAGGTGGAGAGCATGGCCGCGCCGCGCCAGCGCTGCGGCTCGCTGAGAGCGAGGCGGTAGGCGAGCGAGCCGCCCTGGGAGAATCCCATCAGCGCCAGACGTTGGGAGTCGATGTCATAGCGCTCGCGGGCGGCGTCCACGAATCCGGAGAGAGCGGAGGCGACGCGGGCTAGTTCGCCGTCCAGCGGGCGATCGTTCGCGCCTCGGCGCATCCAGGTGAACATCGGGGCGTAGGAGTAGGGGGCGTCCTCCAACCGGAACTCGGCTTGAGGGCAGATCACTTGGAGCTGCCCCTCGCAGAGCAAGGGCGCGAGCGGGGCGAGATCCTGACAATGCGCGCCGTGTCCGTGCAGAGCGATCAGAGTGGGGTAGGGGCCGTCGCCGGCCGGTGTCCATGCAGCGTGAATGAAGTCCATGCGCTCAAGATAGTCAGCTGAACGCGGTTCGGTTTAGTCGTCGGCGAGGAGTGCGTCGACGAATGCGCCGGGATCGAATGGTGCGATGTCGTCCGGGCGCTCGCCGGTACCGGCGAAGCGGACGGGGATGCCGAGCTCTTCGGCGATGGCGAAGACGATGCCGCCTTTGCTGGTGCCGTCGAGCTTGGCCAGGCAGACCGCGGTCACGCCGGTTGCCTGGGAGAACTGTCGCGCCTGACTGAGCGCGTTCTGGCCGCTGGTGGCGTCGAGCACGAGCAAGACCTCGTGCGGCGCGCCGGGGCACTTGCCCTCGATCACGCGCCTGACTTTGCCCAGTTCGGCCATCAGATTGCGCTGGGTTTGGAGGCGTCCGGCGGTATCCACGAGCACGACGTCGATCCCGCGCGAGAGGGCGGCATCGAGCGCATCGTATGCGACCGCGCCCGGGTCGGAGCCTTGACGATGGGCGATGACGGGGATGTCGAGGCGCTCACCCCAGGTCTGAAGCTGCTCAATCGCGGCGACGCGGAAGGTGTCGGCGGCGGCCAGGAGTACGGTCTTGCCTTCGGATTGGTAGGCGTGCGCGAGCTTTGCGATCGACGTCGTCTTGCCCGCGCCGTTGACTCCGACCACCAATACGACTTGGGGCGGCTCGGCCGTCCCCTCGGTTCCGTTCCAGAGCGCGCCGCCCGCGCTGGGACGTTCCAAGGTCGAGACCATGCGTTCGCGCAGGAGCGAGCGGATTTCCGCGCCCGATTGTCCGCGCGCGTCCTCACGCAACTCTTCGACCCAACGGGCGCTGACACCGCCGCCGATGTCGCCCAAGATGAGCGTCTCTTCGAGTTCGTCCCAGAAGTCCTCGTCGACCTGACTGCGCCGCAGCAGGCTGGTCAGCGCGCCCAGCCTGCCGCGGCGCGTGGCTTCGACGCTGCGGGCGAACTCTTGCTTCAGTTCGTCGTCCTCCTGCGCGTCTGCCTGGGAGGATCGCAAGCGCCGAAAGAGCCGAACCATCGCCTCCGCCTTTCACGCGCGTGTCGAATGCAAGCGCGGGGTCAACAGCTAGAGCTTAAGGCTCAACCGCCGAATCGCTCTGTAGGCCGAGCGCCCCAAGCGCCACTTCCGCGGCGGCCATCTCGGCGCCCTGTTTGCTCCTGCCTTCGCCGTCGCCCAGCACTTCGCCGTCTACGGACACATGCGCCCGAAAGCGGCGATCGTGGGGAGGTCCGGATTGGTCCACGATCTCGTAGGTCGGGATCGTCCCTGACTCGGCCTGGGTGAAGTGCTGCAACTGCGATTTGGCGTCGCGGGTGATTTCGGCGGCGCTGATCATCTCGAACTCGCCGGCCAAGAGACGCAGGATCAGATCGCGGGCGGCGCTGTCGCCACCGTCGAGCCAGACCGCGCCGAAGACCGCCTCGAGCGTGCGGCTGAGGACTCGCGGGCGTGAGCGGGCGCCTTCGTTCGCGATCCCGGCTCCGATGAGCAGGTAGGTACCGAGATCCAGCGAGGCGGCGACGCGGGCGAGCGTCTGGTTGCGGACGATCTGGGCTCGTGAGACGGTGAGCCAGCCTTCAGTGGTCTTCGGGAATCGCTCGAATAGGGCTCGCGCGATCACGGCTCCCAAGACGGCATCACCGAGGAATTCCAGCCGCTCGTTCGACTCGAGCGCGGAGTCATCGATCTCGTTCAGCCAAGACTTGTGCACGAACGCCTGTCGCAGCAGTCCAGGATCGCGGAAGCAGTAACCGATTCGCTGCTGCAACGGATCGAGCTTGGCTTGAGGCAGTTCCGATTGGAGTGACACGACCATCTCGTAACGTTACGTCACGTAATGATCGCTTCGACTCGTGGACGAAGACGCACCTGAGCATTGACGAATGGCGCAGACCGGGACAGCGAGTGAGTCGAACATCGCTCTGCCGGAGCGACTCGTTGCCGCGTTGCCTGAGCGTGTCGCTGAAGCGCTGAGAGCGTTATGTCATGCGGCGACTGAAGAGGAGCTCCCGCTTTATCTGGTGGGAGGGGTGGTGCGGGACTATCTGCTGCTCGATCCGCCAGTGGAGCTCAGCGAAGGCGGTACCGACATTGACTTGGCGGTGGATGGCGATCCGTCGTCTTTGCACGTGGTGCTAGCTCGGTTTGGAGCCGTGCCGCCGACCGTTCATGACCGCTTCGGTACTGCGAGCGTGCGGCTGGCGGACGAGCTGGGCGGGCGGATCGATCTCGCGCGGACGCGCGCCGAGCGCTACTCGGCTCCGGGGGCGCTGCCCCTGGTGGAGCCAGCGCCGATCCTGGCCGATCTGCGGCGGCGCGACTTCACGGTGAATGCGGCGGCGTATGTCCTCTCAGGAGCGGACGCTGGACTGTTGCTCGATCCACATGGTGCAGCAGAAGATGCTCGCAGCCAGACGATCCGCACGCTGCATTCGCGCTCATTCGTGGATGATCCGACGCGGTTGATTCGGGCAGCGCGTTATGCGGCGCGGCTGGAGGGGCGTCTGTCGCGGGAGACAGCGAGCGAAGTTCGGCAGCAGCGGCATTACCTGGCGGTGTTGACGCCTGGGCGCTTTGGAGACGCCTGGCGGCTGTTGTTGAGCGAGCGTGATCGGGCGGGCGCGCTGGGACAGGCGCAACGGATGCGGCTCCCGCAGGGGCGTTGGCCAGACTGGTCGGTTGCGCCTCGTGTTGTGCGAGTTGTGCAATCGCCGGAGCATTTCTGGGCAAGCGTGGGACTGACCGAACCGTCGCGCGCTGTCCTGAACGAGTTGCGAGTGCGGATTGCACTTCAGCGCGGGGAACAGGCTGCCTTGAACGACGGGGCGCGGTTGCGGGCACTGCGGCGGCAACTGGGGCGTCTGCGCCGGCCGGCGGCGGTTGCGCGACTGCTGGAGACGATGGACGCCGCCGCGCTCGATGCAGCCGCGTCGCTGTGGTCGGGCGTGTCTCAAGGGGCGGTGCTCGATTACCAGCAGCGGAGAGCGACGATCAGGCCGCCGATTCGTGCGTCTCGTCTGATTGAGCTAGGGGTTCCGCGCGGGCCTGCGGTTGGGGCGTGGTTGCGGTGGCTGACGGAGGCGGTCTGGGATCGGGCGCTGGATCCGGAGGATCGCGGCGCTGTCGCGCGAATCGAGCAACGGGTAGCATCAAAGCCAGACTCTCCGCCGCGACGTGCGCTGGCGCGCGCCAAGCGAGTACCAGAGCAGCGCCGATGACGACCGACTCCAGTGATTCCGCCCCTTGCGTTGTCTGCGGCGATCCGGCAGTGCCCGACGGACGCTCCGACTGCTACATCTGCGGCGAGTATTTCCACCTTCGACTCACTACTACGGCTGAAGGTCCCGACTGCGGCGATGTCTGGATCGACGATGAGGTGATGGCGCTCCAGTTCGCCTGTCGGCGCTGTCTCGACGAGCGGATGAACCCGCAGGCAGCGGACTCAAACCATGAACCCGAAGAAGTCCCACAGACCGAAACGCGCCGAGTCCGCCGAGCGGCTCCGGGCGCCTCGGCGCGCGATCTGGCGCGGAGGCGACGGCGCTAGTCATGCCGCGAGCACGTCCACGCCGACGGCGCCGAAGACGCCTCGACACTGATGCGCCAGCAAGCGTCGGATCGGCGACGAACATGCGCATTCCGGCCGAGCCGGTCAGGCCGTGGTGGCGGCCCACGGTTGGGGTCGTGACTGCGCTCTGTCTGGGAATCTGGCTCGGCGCGACGCTGACGCAGGTTGGCGGGATCGTCGAAACGATTGCGCTCTGGTTCGGCGTGTTGGGGGCGGGACTTGGGGCTGGTCGGCTCAGCCGAACCTGGATGCAGCGTCGGCGTGAGCGGCGTTAGTCGCGGCTGAGATTGACGCCGCTGCCCTGGACGCTGTCGAGGTCGATCACGACTGCGACCCCGGTGCGATCCGGATCGCGCGACTTTTCGAGGGCGTGCTGGCCTTCCCAGATCGCATCGCGGTCGCCGGGGTCGGTGGTGACCCGGGCTTGGCCGCGGAAGATCCAGAATTTGCGCGCGGGCATGTTTGTGTAGACGACCGCGACGGAGGGATTGGCGGCAATCGCGGTCAGGGTTGAGGATGGCTCGCCCCGTACCCAGACGGCGAGCGCATCGTCGCCGAAGGTCTGGGTGCTGCCGCGGAAGCTGACCACAGGTTCGCCGTCCGCGCTCACGGCCATCATGGAGAGGGGAAAGCCCTCGTCCAAGGCTGCATTGACTCGTGCATGAATCTCGTCCGGTATCACCAACGACATCGACGACCTCCTCAGATGCTGATTTCAGCCTACCGGCGCTCTGGCGATCCCAACGAGCGGTGCATCCAGATTGCGTCTCGTGCGACACCGGTTGGCGGTTCGGACGGCAGCAGCTCGGGCTCGCGGAGAGGCACATAACCCAAACGCAGCCAGAAGTAGAGCGCGACGCCGTTGTCCGGCGGCAGCGGGGCGAGCGCCGATTCTGCGCCAAGTTCACTCGCCGCACGCTCGAACAACGGCACCGACGCGCCGCCGTAGCCGTAGTGCCGCCAATCAGCCGCGACTGCCAGCCAAGTCCAGACCAGGACTTGCGCGCCGCCGATATCCGCCAAGCGCCCACTCAGCGCGCCTACCGCTTGGCTAGCCCCTTCCGCCGGATAGATCCAGAACGCGGAGTCGCCGTCGTCAAGGCGCTCCTGGAGGCGACACGGCGTTCCGCGACCTGCGACTGCCTGTGCTGCTTCGTCCAGCCAGTCGGCAACGATCTCCTCGGCTCGAACGGCGGCGATTGACGTCCGTTCGCCCTCGATGCGCGACGGCCAATGGTGAAGCGGGACGGCCATGTTCATCCTCGGTTCGGGGGCAGGAACTCGCGCAGTTCAGCGGCGATCGCTTCAATTGGCATCCTGGACACGGGCGCGGGCGGAAGGGCACGTAGAAATTGGCCTCCATAGCGACGGGTAGCGATGCGGCGATCGAGTACGGCGACTGCGCCCCGGTCCGATCGCGTGCGCAGCAAGCGTCCGAAGCCCTGGCGAAACTGGAGCACCGCGGCCGGGAGCGCGAATTCCATGAACTCATTCTCGTATAGCTCACCGCGCGCCTGAAGCACAGGATCGCTCGGGGGGGCGAAGGGGAGGCGCGTGATGATGAGCAGAGACAAGGCATCGCCGGGGACATCGATCCCCGTCCAGAGGGAAGCTACGCCAAAGGCGACGGTGCACCGATCGGCACGGAGCGCGTCTACGATTCGCGCCGGCGATCCATCGCGTCCCTGCGCCGCTAACACGAGCCCGGATTCTTCCAAGAGCGGTTCTGCGATCCGGGCGACTTGACGCAGCGCCGAGTAGGAGCGGAAGAGCGCCATCGTGCGGCCGCCGGCCGCCGCTGCGAGCCGGGCAACCGCGTGTCCGACCGCCTCGTTGTGCCTGGGATCGTCGGCGTCCAACGCATCGTCCGGGAGATAGATCCGGCAGGCTCGTTCGTAGTCAAACGGCGATCCGTATTGAGACTCGGCTGCGTCTTCAACTCCAAGTCGCTCCGCGAGATATGCGAAGCCGCCTTCGGCGACCGGACCTGTGGCCAGCGTGGCCCCGGTCAAGACTGCCGAATGAGTCTCGGTCCAGAGCGGAAGCAGATGCTCGGCCACGCTCAAAGGTGCCGAATGCACGGCTGCCTCGCCCGACTTCCGCCGCTCCCGCCGGATCCAGGCAATCTCCTCGTCGGAGCGGGCGGTCAGTGTTTGATGCAGCCGATCGATGCGCTCCCGCAAGTCGGCCCCCAACTCTCGCGCCTCGATTGCGAGGGTGATGATCTTCTGGCGCTCCGCCTCTTTCGCATCAAGCAACTCCAACTCGAGTTCCGCCTGCAACGCTTCCGCTGCTTGGGCCGCTTGCGCAAGCGCAAGCGCGGCGTGCTCGGACGCTTCCTCAATCTCTGACCAGGCGGGGTTGTTGCGCGCCCCTTGAGTAAGCGTCACTTGGTCGGCCCCGCCGAACGAGTCCTGGGAGTGAGTCGAGGCGAATCCTCCGAGTCGGTCGTAGAGCGTGTGCAAGGGTCGCTCGGCGCTCGCGATTGCGGAGGCCAGCGCGTCCGCTTGGGCTGGCGCGACCTGCGCAGCTTCTGCGGCGAATTCGGACTGGCTCGCTCGCTCCAAGCCTTCCCGCACCCAGGCTTCATTCATCACTGCGGACAGTTGGTCGGTCGCAACATCTTCGAGCGCGTGCGCCTCGTCGACGATCACGACTGGGGTATCGGGCAACGTGGCCGATCCGTAGACCAGGTTGGAGACGAGCAGGGCGTGATTGGCGACGACGATGTGCGCCTCTGAAGCTTGATCGCGGGTGCGGCTGAGAAAACAAGATCCGTCCCCAACGAATGGGCAGCCGTCAATCAGGCAGGTCGTTGAGGCCGCCGATAGCCGCTCCCAGGCTGCGAGTTCCGGAGCGGGCAAGCGTAGCTCCGCACGATCGCCGCGTTCCGTGAGCGCCTCCCAGACGACGGCTCGTGCGAGCAGCTTCGGGTCTGTCCACTGAGCCGCGCGGCCGAGCTCCGTTCGCAGCTTTCGGCGGCAGAGGTAGTTGCCGCGGCCTTTGACAACGACGGCTTGCAACAGTTCGCTGGCTTCCGCTGAGACGCCGGCGATCAAGCGCCGCGCCATCGGAATGTCCTTGTTTTCTAACTGCTGCTGGAGGTTGATCGTGTGCGTGCTCACGCCCACGCGGTTGCCGGTCTTGAGCGCCCAGAGCGCAGCAGGCACGAGATAGGCGAGGGATTTTCCAGTGCCTGTCCCGGCTTCCACGATTGCGGGTCCGCCGGTTTGCAACGCATTCGCCACATCGCGCGCCATCGAGAGCTGCTCGCTGCGCTGCTCAAACTCGTTGTTGCCGATTGATTGAAACGCCTGCTCGGTCAGGTCGGCCAGCGATCCGCGAGGCAGCGGCACACGCGCCGGCTCGGACGCATACGGCTGCCGTCTCTGAGACAGTTGGCGCTCGCTGACAGGCAAGCCCTCCGCCCACTCGAGCAGGATCGACCCGGGCGGCCAGAGCATCCCAAGTGAGAGTGCCAACTCCGTAAGGGCGCGCCGCGCCGCAGACGGAAGTTGAGCGAAGCGCTCGCGCAGCGCGAGCAGCAACCGCCTCGACGCCTCTGCGTCGGCCAATGCGCGATGGGCGTCGTCCAGGTCAATCCCGTAGCGCGTGCAGAGGTCACCGAGCCGGTGCGATGGAGCCGCCGGATCCACGATCTGCGCCAGCAGCAGGGTGTCGGTTGATGGAAGCGTCGCGCGTACGTCAACGACCTCGAGGAACGACTCGTCAAACGCGACATTATGACCGATCAGGCCAACATCGCTGAGCAAGGAGCGCAGTTTCGGCTCGACCTCCTCGAAGCGGGGCGCGCCTTTCAGCAGCTCCGGCGTGATCCCGGTCATCCGTTGGACGCGCAGCGGCGGCATCCGCTCTGGGCGCACCAGTGTGCTCCAGCGCTCGAGCACGCGCTCCGGGGTACAGCGCACGACGCCGATCTCGATGATCTCGTCGGAGCGCGGCTTGAGCCCGGTCATCTCCAAGTCGATGGCTGCGTAGACCTCAGCGCTCACCGGCGCAGCCCGTCGTTTCAACGCCGGCTTAGCCTGCCGGCCCGTCCTCGGTGCAGGGTTCGAAGGGTCGGAACTCACCGATGTTGAGGCCCTCGTAGCAGACGGTGGCGCGGTCGTGGAGCAACTGCACGGTTTGCTCGCGGCAGGTCAGCGGCTCCGGGAAGACGGTCGTGTAGCTTCCGATGCCCGAGGTCGAGTGCGCGTCGGAGCCGCCTGTCACCGGTTTGTTGAGGATGCGTGCGACCTCCAACGCGAACAGGTTCTCTCGTCTCGTGTTGCCGCCGTTGCCGACTTCGATCCCATGCACGACCTGGAACACATGCATCTTCTCGGCAGCCTCTTCAGGCGTCATCGAGAACGGCTCTTCGCCTTTGCGCCGGAACGTGACCGGATCGAAAAAGTGGCGGAATGGGTGCGCCACCGACATGAATGCACCGATCTCGTCGCAGACTTCACGCAGCCGCTCGGCGGATCGAATTCCGGCGTAATACTGGTCGATCCCAAACACGACGATGTGGCCCAGATCGGTCGAGACCTCCATCCCTTGGTTGAGGTAGATCCCGGCGTCGGACATTTCGTTGCGAAACTTGTTCCAGTCGTAGCGTTCCCAGACGCGATCGTGCTCGGTCAGGTTGACCCCGGAGAGGCTGATGCGCTGAGCTTCGGCGAGCAGGTCGTCCGGCTGGAGCGCGCTGTCGGCTGCGCCGCGAACGGTGTGAATGTGGGCGTCGAGGATCGTTCCGGGCATGGACTGAGGGTCCATGAAGTCTCCAACTTCAAGGGCGCAGCGGGGGAATTCCAGCGCCGTGACTAGATCTGTGAATCGAGTATACGCGCCGATTCGATCCGTTCAGTCAAGCCGAAGCTAGATGCGGCAGCATCCAGCCGAACGCTCCCGCTGTCAGCAGAGCAAGCAGGAGCACCCGCTTGAGCAGGGTCGGTTGCCAGACGATCGCCGCCAGCGCGAATCCGGCCACGACCGCCAAGACCGCCGTTGTGAACATCCAGGACGGACTGCCCAGACCGGGTGAGGTGCGGCCCAGGCTGAGGAGCGCCGCCCCCAGGATCATGCCCAAGACGGCGCAGCCCGCCTGCCCGACCAAGGCCAGACCGAGACTGACCATCACCCAGTTGGACGGATCCGGAAATGCGCGGCGCAGCCGATTCGTGGTCGGCACAGTCACGAGCAGCGGACCGAGAATCCCCAATCCCAGCACGCCGACCGCTGCGCCGCTGACGAATCCTGAAAACAGCGCCGCGACCGCGTCCACGTCAGCACTCCCAAACGGCGACAGCCTCTTCGCGTGGGAGCGGTCTGGCTGCGTAGACGAATCCTCCGCTGCTCAGGTCATCCAGCGCCGCGAGCGCGATTTGCGAAGGCACGATCGCGAACATTGACGGGCCGGCGCCGGCGAGGAGCGGAATCGGTGAGTCCACGCGCGCATAGTGACAGGCCCAACCGACCGCCGCGCCCATCCTGCGCCAGGCGGCGGTGAGTCCTTGCATCACTTCTCGGGCGACGGCGTCGAACGAGTTCACGCAGTCGTCTTGGGTTGGAGGCCGACCTTCTTTGAGCGAGGCGAACAGGGTGTCCGTAGCTTCCCCGGAGCGGAAATCGGTCGGTCGCAGCGAGCGGTACATCGCCGCCGTCTTCGCGTCAGGCACCGGGATCTCGGGGGTGAAGATGAACGCAGACCATCCGGCAAGCGCCGAGGCTGGAGCTTTGAGCGGCGTAATGCGTTCGCCGCGGTCATCCATACGAACCATGCCGCCGGTGAGGCAGGCCGGTACGTCGGAGCCGATCGCTGCGCCTACGTCGATCAATTCATCGTCGGTAAAGGGCAAGTCCCAGGCGGCGCGCGCCAGCCGCAGAAAAGCGGCTGCGTCGGTCGAGCCGCCGCCCAGACCGGCGCTGACCGGAATCCGTTTCACTACGTCCACCGCGCCGCCGTGCCGTACGCCGGTGCGTCGCTCAAGTTCATCCCAAGCGCGCAGGATGATGTCGTCGTCTGTCAGGATCGAGACCGGGCGACCCCGCTCATCGATATAGCGGACGCTGCGTTCGTCTGCCGGACGCAAGCTCACGTCGTCGAATAGGTCGAGCGAGGTCGCCACCGATGCGAGATTATGGAAACCATCCGGGCGGCGGCCTTGTACCTCCAGCGTCAAATTGAGCTTGGCTGCCGCTCGTGTGCAGAGCGCCGCGCTCATGACGCCGCCTCGTTCGTATCGAACTGGCGCTCGCGCCACCAGGCCAAGCGCGTCCACTCTTCCAGCGTCAGCGTTCCCGGCCGGCGAGTCGGATCGATCTCACACGCCTCCAGCCAGGGCGTCGCTCCCTCCGGGCCGGTCCAGACGCCCTGCGAGAGGGCGTTGTGGAGCTGCTTGCGCGGACTGCGAAAGCCTGCGCGAACGACCTCGAAAAAGCGCTCCACGCTGGGAACGTCAACCGCCGGCCCCGGTCGAACCCGCAGCAGCATCACCGCCGATCGCACCTGCGGGGGCGGCGAGAACGATTCGCGCTCGACGGTGAACAACAGCTCCGGCTCGGCGTAGAACTGGACCGAGACGCTCAACAGCGACAACTTGCCGGCTGCGGCTGTGACACGTTGCGCAACCTCCAGTTGCGTCATCACGAGCATCCATTCCGGGCGGCTCGTTTCGCGCTCCAGAAACTTGCGGAAGATCAGGGCGGTGATCGCGTAGGGGAGATTTCCCACCAGACCATAGGGCGGTCGAACCGCAACGGCCGCGAGCGCTTCGTCGGGATCGGTGTCCAGAATGTCGCCTTCGAGCACGATCGCGCTACTGTCGACACCCTCGCCCTGGAGCCGCCGCCGCGCCCGCTGAGCCATGCCGGGATCGAGTTCGACTGCGACCAGGGGGCGTTGCAGACGAGCTAGGTGAGCGGTCAACACACCGTCCCCTGCGCCGATTTCGAGCAGGGGCAGAGCATCGTCGGGTATTGCCTCAACGATTCGTTCGAGGACGCGCTGATCGCGGAGTAGATGCTGGCCCAGGCGCGCTCGCCGTCGGCGTCCGCTCACGGTGCGACCACGCGGAGACGCCCTCTCCGCACCGGGATGTTGTGTAGAGCTGCGGCCGTGCACCTGCCGTCGAACGCCGCCATGAGCTTGCCTCCGCTAGCCGGCTCCGCCCAGGCACTCCCGCGTCACCCGCAACTGACCGCTTACCGCTGCTTCCTCTCGGACCTGACGGGGTTCACGGCGCTACGCCGCGCGGGACCCAGACTTCATCACTGCTTGGCGTCGGTAGACCTCATGCGTTACGGCCTCAGCGCAGGAATTCAACCCCGCTAGAGCGGATTGCGGGTACAGGGCACCGCTAGCTCCCCATCTAGCACGGCCACCGCAAGCCTAGTCCGCGCCAATTCGCTCCGTCAATGCGCCTCCCGACCAGACAAACGACGATCTCCGAGAATTGCCGCCGCTTCGGGGTGCTCATAGACTCGACTCCAAGCTCCCAGGGCAAAGCGCGGCGATCCGGTGTCGGCGCGCAACATCCCAAGCAGAACGAAGGCGAGCAGCCGTATGCGCATCATCTCGATCGGCTGCCCCATTCCCAATCCGCAGGTCGATAATCATTCGATCGCGAATGCGCCCTCGATCTTCGATTACGACGCCTGCATCATCGACCCGCGCGCCGTCTCCGAGCAGATTGACGGCCTGGCTGAAGGCACGCTCAATCTCCGCGCACCGGACGGACGCGCGGTCGCAGCAGGCGAGTCGGGCGCATTCCATTTCGGCCTTGGAGAACTGCTTGAGCAGCGCCGGCTCGAACTGCTGCAACTCGTTGAGCACGGCGGCCTGATCGTGCTCTTCCTCCATCCCAACGTGCGCCATCCCAACGTGCCTTCCTTCCCGGGTTTGGATCGCTATGCGCTGCTGCCGGCGCCCGAAGGCGATCCTTTCCATTGGCCTCGGCTGCGTCCGGCTGACGGCCGCGATGTGCGCGCGACCATTCCCCAGCATCCGGTTGCCGGATATCTGGATGATCTGGCGGGACGCCTGCGCTATCGGGCGATCCTCGATCTGCGGCCCGATCAAGGCGCGCAGATTGTCGGACGCAGCATCGGCGGGGCCGCGCTCGCGGCAGAATTCCCCGTCGCAGCCGGGCGGATCATCGCGCTTCCCGCCCCCAACGATCAGCTCTCCACCTCCCAGCGCAAGACGTTTACCGCAGCGCTGTTGGAGCTGATTGAGCGAATGTCCCACGCTGAAGCGAGCGGCAACGCCCCGCACTGGGTGTCGCGCTTTGACGGACCCGAAGCAGCCGACGCCCGCCAGCGGCTCACGGAAGCGAATGCCGCCCTGACCGAGGCGCAGCGCCGCGTCACGGAAGCGCGCGCGTTGCTTGACGACACGATCCGCTTTCAGTCGCTGCTCTGGCGCAGCGATCGCCTGTTTGAGGAAACCGTCCGCGAGGCGTTCCGCGTACTCGGCTATACCGTGCCTGCCACTGACGGCCCAATCGAACTCCGCGACGGCTCCGACACGGCGTTGCTCGAAATTGCTAGCTCATCCAGCGCGGTCAGTGACCGCGTGTATCTCACGCTCCAACAACGAATCGAAGAGCGCTACCTGAGCCGGCGGGTGCGCCCGAAGGGCATCATCGTCGCAAACGGGCAGCGTCAGACCGAACCCAAGCTCCGCCGCCAGGCGATTCCCCAGACCTTGATCAACGCCTGCGAGACCTACGGCTACACGCTGATCCCGGTTGAGGCCTTATTCGAGTTGGTCAGCTTCGCGCTCGAAGAGTCCGATGATCCGGAGGCGCTGGCGGAGCTGCGGCAGTCAATTGCCAACACCGCCGGCGTGCTCGAAATCGTGCCTGAAGAAGAGGAAGTTGACGAGACCGAGGAAGCCGAACCGGCGGCGGCCGGAGCGAATGGCGCGACCGCACACGCTTGATACCACTCGGTCGCGCGCCGCTACTCCCGTCCAATCTGCAACACTGCCAGGAACGCCTCCTGCGGAATCTCGACGTTGCCGACGCGCTTGAGCCGCTTCTTCCCTTCCGCTTGCCGAGCGAGCAGTTTCCGCTTGCGCGTGATATCGCCGCCGTAGCACTTGGCAGTGACGTTGGCGCTTGCGCGTGATATCGCCGCCGTAGCACTTGGCAGTGACGTTCTTGCGCATCGCGCGGACGGTTTCGCGCGCAATCACGCGCCCTCCAACCACCGCCTGAATCGGCACGTCGAACAGCTGGCGCGGGATCAACCGGCGCAACTTGTCTGCCAATTCTCGGCCCTGAACCGCCGCTCGTTCCGAATGAACAATCGCCGAGAGCGCATCGACCGGTTCCCCGTTGATCAACAGATCGAGCTTGACCAGCTTGGCCGGCTGATACCCGCTCAGCGTGTAGTCGAGACTCGCGTATCCGTGCGTGCGAGATTTCAGCTCGTCGTAGAAGTCGGTCAGGATCTCCGACAGCGGCAACGAATACTCGAGCAGCACCCGGACCTGTTCGGCGCTGGGCGCGGCGCCGTTGCTGCCGTTCGCCTCCACCGTCTGTCCGCTGCGCTGGAGGTACTCCATCCGCTCGAAGACTCCGCGACGACCCGTCACCAGCTCCATCACCGGACCGACGTAGGTATGCGGCGCGATCACCGAGATCCGCACCCATGGCTCACGAATCTCCGATACGTGATTTGGGGCTGGCAGGTCGGAGGGGTTCTCAATCAGCCGCACTACCCCGTCAACGCCTTCCACTTCGTATTCGACCGACGGAGCTGTGAAGACGAGCTCCAGACCGTACTCCCGCTCCAGTCGTTCCTGGACGATCTCCATGTGCAGCAGGCCGAGGAACCCCATTCGGTAGCCGAAACCGAGCGCAGCGGATGACTCTGGCTGATAGAGGATCGAAGAATCGGACAGCCGTAGCTTGTCGAGCGCGTCGGTCAGCTCCTGGTAATCGGCCGAGTTCGCCGGATAGAGACCCGCGAACACCATCGCTTTCGGCTCCCGATAGCCCGCAAGCGGGGGCGGCGAGCGACGTCCGCCATCGGTCATCGTGTCCCCGACGCGAACGTCCGAAACATCTTTCAGCCCCGTTGCGACATACCCGACATCACCCGAAGCCAGGGAATCAAGACGCCGCAGTTCGGGCGAGAAACTGCCTACCTCCATCGCCTCGAAGCGACGGTTGGTCGCGCTCAGGCGCAGCGGCGTCTGCCC
Source organism: Dehalococcoidia bacterium (assembly GCA_963555985.3). Lineage (GTDB taxonomy): Bacteria > Chloroflexota > Dehalococcoidia > Bin125 > Bin125. The sequence goes on along the minus strand of OY820591.1, from coordinate 1,485,389 downwards.
CTTCACTTCGCCGTCCACGACCCGCACGTGCGCGATCACGCCCTTGTACGGGTCGTATTCGGAGTCGAAGATCAGCGCCCGCAGCGGCTCTGCGGCGTGGCCCTCAGGCGACGGGATCCGCTCCACGATCGCCTCGAGCAGTGAGTCGATCCCCTCGCCCGTCTTAGCCGAGACGTACAGAATCTCGTCCCGCGAAAATCCGACCACATCAACCAACTCGGCCGCAACTGCCTCCGGGCGGGCTACGTCCAGGTCGATCTTGTTCACGACCGGGATCAGGGTCAGATCCTGCTCAAGCGCCAGGTAGACGTTCGCAAGCGTCTGAGCCTGAATTCCCTCGGCTGCGTCCACGACCAACAGTGCGCCCTCTGCTGCCGCCAGGCTGCGCGACACCTCATACGAGAAGTCGACGTGACCGGGCGTGTCAATCAGGTGCAGCCGAAACCGCTCACCCGATTGCGCTCGGTAGTCCATGCGCACCGCGCGGGCTTTGATCGTGATCCCCTTCTCGCGCTCCAGCGCCATTGAATCGAGCAGCTGAGCGGACATGTTGCGTGGATCGACCGTCGCCGTCGCCTCCAAGAGCCGATCGGACAGCGTCGACTTGCCGTGGTCGATATGCGCAACGATGCAGAAGTTGCGGATCTGGGAAGGGGTCATGCGAGCTTGATCGTATCACCGACAGAGCCGGGTTCCGGCGCAAACGAAGAGCGGGACCCGGAGGTCCCGCCCTTTCTGCTCGGACTGCGCTCACCGCGCCGTAGGCCTCAGACGCGGTGGCAGCGGACGAAGTGACCCTCCACGATCTCGCGCCAGTCGGGGTCTTCCTCCTGGCAGATGTCGATCGCGATCGGGCAGCGAGTATGGAAGTTGCAGCCCGGCGGCGGCGCAATCGGGTTGGGCACGTCACCAGTCAGGATCAGCCGCTCGCGGCGGCGCTCAAGTGCGGGGTCAGGAATCGGAACCGCCGAGATCAGCGCCTGCGTATACGGATGCAGCGGGTTCTCGTAGAGCTGGTCCGAGCCGGCCAACTCCACGATCTTGCCCAGATACATCACCGCGATGCGGTGCGAGATGTGGCGCACCACCGAGAGATCGTGGGCAATGAACAGGTAGGTGAGACCGAAGTCCGCCTGCAGGTCCTCGAGCAGGTTGATGATCTGCGCCTGAATCGACACGTCCAGCGCCGAAACCGGCTCGTCGCAGACGATGAACGCCGGCTCCACCGCGAGCGCGCGCGCGACGCCAATGCGCTGACGCTGACCGCCCGAGAATTCGTGCGGGTAACGGCTGGCGAAGTAGGGGTTGAGACCAACCGTCTCGAGCAGCTCGCGCACGCGCTCCTTGCGCCGGCCCTTCTGCAAGCCGTGAATCACCATCGGCTCGGCGACGATGCTGCCGACGCTCATACGCGGGTTCAGAGATGCGTACGGGTCCTGGAAGATCATCTGCATCTGCCGGCGGTAGGCGCGCAAGTTGCGCCCGGCCAGGGTGGTCAGGTCGACCGGACCGCCGCCCGTGCCGGGAACCGGCACATCCTCATCCTCGTCCAACGCAGCCGTGTCCGCTGCTCCGTTGCCGTCGGTGTGCGCGACGATGTGAGAGGTATAGCGCGGCGGCGACATCAACACATTGCCGGCGGTGGGCCGGTACAGCTGCAAAATCGCGCGGCCCGTGGTCGACTTGCCGCAACCGGATTCGCCCACGAGCCCGAGTGTCTCGCCCTCGCGGACGGCGAACGAGATGCCGTCAACGGCCTTGATGTCGGCCACTTTGCGCTTGAGCAGCAGACCCGCAGTGACCGGGAAGTACATCTTGAGGTCTTGCACTTCAAGCAGCGTGTTCTCGTGCGGCTCAGTGCGGCCGCCGCTGCCGTAGTCGGCGATGGCCGTTGCCGACGCGCCCACCGACGCCGCTGCGGCAGCCCGCATCTGCTCGGGAGTCAGCGTCCCGGCGGCGGCCTCATCCGATGTCGCCAGTTCTTCCACTTCGGCCGCTGGTTCTTGTTCGGCCGTTGTTGGTTCTTGCTCAGACATTGGCCGTCTCCTCTTCTTGTTGCACCAGTTCTTCGGTGTGCGCGCTGGCGAGAATGCGGTCGGCCTCGTCGGCGACCTCTTCCGAGTGCCAGCAGGCCACCAGGTGTCCGGGGGCGTACTCCTGCAGCTCCGGGCGCTCCTCCATGCACTGATCGGTCGCAAAGCGACAGCGCGGCGCGAAGGAACAACCGTCCGGCAGGTTCGTCAGGTCGGGCGGCGTTCCTTCAATCGGGATCAGCCGACCGGTCCGGGCGTCAAGTCGCGGCACCGACTCAAGCAAGCCGAGCGTATAGGCGTGCTTGGGGCGCGCGTAAATCTCACCCGCCTCGCCGGATTCCACGATCCGGCCGCCGTACATCACGTTCACGCGGTCGGCGTAGCGCGCGACCACACCCAGGTTGTGGGTAATCACGATCACGGCGGTTCCAAGCTCGCGGCTCAAGCGCGCCATCACCTCGAGCACCTGCGCCTGAATCGTCACGTCCAGCGCGGTCGTCGGCTCGTCCGCGAGCAGCAGCTTCGGATCGCAGGAAAGCGCCATCGCGATCATCACGCGCTGACGCATACCGCCCGAGAACTGATGCGGGAAGTCGAACAGGCGCTGCTCGGCAGCCGGAATCCCGACCATGTTGAGCAGCTCGATCGCGCGTTCATTCGCCTGCGAGCGGTTGAGACCCATGTGCAGCTCGATCGCCTCGGTCAGCTGGCGACCGATCGTCAAGACCGGATTCAGCGAGGTCATCGGCTCCTGGAAGACCATCGCGATGTCGTTGCCGCGAATCTCGCGCATCCGGCCATCGTCGACGCTCATCAACTCTTCGCCATCGAACCAGACTTCGCCGTTGACGATCTTCCCGGGAGGATTGGGAATCAGGCGCAACAACGAAAGCGCCGAAACGCTCTTGCCGGAACCAGACTCGCCGACCAGTCCCAGCGTCTGCCCAGGCATCAGGTCATAGGAGACGTCGTTGACCGCCCGCACCACTCCTTCGGAAGTGAAGAAACTGGTCGAGAGATTCTGGACGCTCAGCAGCGGATCAGCCATCGCCTGACTCCTTTGCTCCTCGCAGTCGGGGCGCTCAATCGGCCCAGCCGCGTTCCGGTTGTGGTGGGGAAGAGGAGACTCGAACTCCTACGCCTTGCGGCACATGATTCTAAGTCATGCTCGTCTACCAGTTCCGACACTTCCCCGCTGCGACGGCGATCTTCTACGACGCGACGATCGCTGCGCGGGTAGCTGGTGAGCCGCCAGGGACTCGAACCCCGAACCTGCTGATTAAGAGTCAGCTGCTCTGCCAATTGAGCTAGCGGCCCCCGTGTCGAGCGCGTCGCCGCACAGATCAAGCCTACACGCCCGCACGCAGGTGCCGGCACCCGGGATTCCGCAGCGGGAGACGAGGCAATCAACCGAGTAGCCGATCCGCTCAAGCTGCTCTCTCCAAACTCAACCCGTCGCGCGCAGTGCGCCCGTACACGACGGGTGTCGGTATTCACCGAAAGCTACCCAACGCACATCGGCGCGTCAACGGGTTAACAATCCCAACGGCCATTACCGACAATCCCATCCGTTAGCCTGAAGCTTGCGCATCGCCGCTGTGCGCCGCCAGTTGGGCGGAGCGTGATCGAGTGAAGCGCGCTCATCTCACGATTTCGGGCGGGAAGGGTCAGCCATGCCGATGTCGCCGTTCTATCGTCGATATCGCTGTTCGACCGCCGGCCGGTCGCGGGCGGTTAGCTCAGTTGGCTAGAGCGCTGCGTTGACATCGCAGAGGTCACTGGTTCAAATCCAGTATCGCCCACCACGCCAACCCCCTCAGATGCTCCCCCACGCCCAGGAATCAGGCATGACAGACCAGCTCTCTGACGACGCGCTCGCGTCGGCCGCCGCCGTCACAGGCCGCGACGATGTGGACGAGGCCGAGTGGCTGCAACGAATGCGGCATTCCGCTGCGCACGTGCTCGCTCAAGTCGTTCTGCAACTCTTCCCTGACGGCAAAATCGCGATCGGCCCGCCGATCGACACCGGTTTCTACTACGACTTCGACCTCCCCCGCCCCCTCACTCCCGAAGATCTCACGGAGATCCAGAAGCGGATGCGCAAAGAGATGCGCCGCAATCACCGTTTCGTCTGGGACGAAATTCCCGTCGGTGAAGCTCGCGAGCGCTTCGCCGAACAGCCCTACAAACTCGAACTGATCGATCAGTTCAGCCAAGACTCCGATCACGTCGGTCTCTGCACTCACGCCGAATTCACCGACCTCTGCCGGGGCGGACACGTCGAATCGACGAGACAGATCGGCCCCTTCCGCCTCACCAACGTGGCCGGCGCCTACTGGCGCGGCGACGAGACCCGCCCCCAGTTGCAGCGCGTCTACGGGGCACTCTTCGCTACCCGCGAAGAACTCGACGCCCACTTCGCGCGGATCGAAGAAGCCCAACGCCGCGATCACCGGCGCCTCGGCCGCGAACTCGACCTCTTCACCTTCTCCGAAGACATCGGCGCCGGCATCCCGCTGCTGCTCCCCGACGGTGCAATCATCCGCCAGGAGATGGAGCGTCTGATCCGCGAACTTCAGGACGAACGCGGATACAAGGAAGTCTGGACTGGCCACCTTGCCCGCGGCGACCTCTTCCGCCGCTCCGGTCACCTCGAAAACTACGCCGATGTCATGTATCCGGCCATGCGCGACAGCGACGCCGGAGCAGGCGACGAGGCGAGCTACTTCCTCAAACCGATGAACTGCCCCGTCCACATGACGCTCTACAACACGGCGCTGCACTCGTATCGGGAACTGCCCCTGCGCTACGCCGAATACGCGACCCTCTACCGCTACGAAAAATCCGGTCAACTCTCTGGACTGACCCGAGTCCGCTCTCTCACCCAGGACGACTGCCACATCTTCGTCACCCCCGATCAGATCTCCGCCGAGGTCGCCAGGGTGCTCGAGTTGGTGCAAACCCTGTTCCGCACCTACGGCATGCCCAACTTCCGCTACGAGCTCTCACTCCCGGGCGAGTCGGGCAAGTATGTGGAGGATCCCGAAGCTTGGGCCAGCGCCGTCGCCGCCCTGCGAGACGCGCTTGACGCCGCCGGTATCGATTATGTTGAGCAACTCGGCGAAGCCGCCTTCTACGGTCCCAAAGCCGATCTCTTCGTCTCCGACGTGATGGGCCGAGAATGGCAACTCTCCACCATTCAGATCGACATGATCCAGCCCGCCCGCCTCGGCTGTGTCTACGTCGCCGAAGACGGCGAGCGGCGCACCCCCGTCGTGATCCATCGCGCGATCCACGGCTCCTTCGAACGTTTCCTGGGCATCCTGATCGAGCACTACGCCGGCGCGTTCCCGCTTTGGCTCGCGCCCGTCCAGGCTCGCTGCATCCCCATCGCCGATCGTCACGCGCCCTGGGCGCACGAGCTGGCGGCTGACCTCCGCTCTGCTGGATTGCGCGTTGATGTCGACGACGGCAACGAACGGATGCAGGCCAAGATTCGCAACGGACAGCGGCGAAAAATCCCCTACCTGCTCGTGATCGGCGATCGCGAGGTCGAAGCTCGAGCCGCCGCCGTCCGCGTCCGCAACGGCGAGGACCTCGGCGCAATCCCACTGCCTGAATTGCGCGAGCAACTCAGTCAACAGCGCCGCACCCGAGCCCACCTCCCCGTTTAGTAGGGCGCTGAAAAGGTCGATACGCTCACCCTCCTCCCCCGCGGTGCGGGGGGCGATGCCACGGAGTGACAGAGGGAGGCCGGCACAGTCTCCGAACTTGGAACTCGACCGCCCACTGTCGCCCACGCCACATCCAACCGCTGGCGTCCACCCGTCCGGACGCTCAGACCGTCTACTCTGAACAGAACAGCGGTTTGGGTAACGAGCTTGTTTGCCTCCCCCCTCTCCGGTCGCATCTGAACAAACCTAAACACCCTGAACAGCGTTGAGCCCAGCCAACACAGGAGATCAGCAATCTGCTCCGCCAGAAAAAATTTCTCCCTGAACGCCGCTCTTTTTTCCTCATCCGCCGTGGGAGATTTTTTTCGTCCCTCGCACCCCGCCGAAGTAAAAGCGAACGCACTGTCAGCTTCCGCCGCACCTACGAGCGCACTGAACGTGAACAGGGCCGTGTCTGCGCCGCGAGTGACCGTCGCTTCCTATCTCCCTACCCTGTCGGCGGGTATGATCCGTTGGCTGCGTCATGGACGCGGCGCCACCTGGACTGCTGAGTCAGAGAGCGGCGGATGAGCGACTACCAGCGACCCTTCGACACGCTGCTCATTGCCAATCGCGGCGAAATCGCTGTCCGCCTCATTCGCGGTGCGCGCGACCTCGGCATTCGCACGGTCGCCGTCTATTCCGACGCCGATCGCAATGCACGTCATGTCCGTATGGCCGACAAATCGATCCGCATCGGCGGCGACGCGCCCGCCGACAGCTACCTCTCCATCGACGCCGTGCTCAATGCCGCCAGAGCGACCGGAGCCAACGCCATCCATCCCGGCTACGGCTTCCTCTCCGAGAACGCAACCTTCGCCCGCGCCTGCCGCGACGCCGGGATCACGTTCGTCGGACCATCGCCCGAAGCGATCGAGCTGATGGGAGACAAGATCGAGTCGCGCCGTACCATGCACCGCGCGGGTGTACCGATCATCCCGGGTGCTATCGATCCGCTCAGCGATCTGCGCGAAGCCAGAGCCACCGCCGATCAGATTGGCTATCCGATCGTGATCAAAGCCGCCGCCGGCGGCGGGGGCCGCGGTATTCGCATCGTCGAATCCGGCGACGAAATCGAGCGCGCCGTCGCTCAGGCCCAGGAGGAAGCAATCACCGCCTTCGGAGACGGCTCGCTCTTCGTCGAGAAGCTGATCCGCCCCGCCCGCCACATCGAAATCCAGGTCGTCGCCGACATGCGAGGTAAGGTCGTCACGCTCGGCGAGCGCGACTGTTCCGCTCAGCGCCGCCGCCAGAAACTGGTTGAAGAGGCGCCTGCGCCCGGCATGTCGCCGCGCTTGCGCCAGCGCATGGAGGACGCCGCCACGGCGGCCGCCCAAGCCTGCGATTACACCAGCACCGGGACAGTCGAATTCCTCGTCTGGAAAGACGAGACCAAGCCGGACGGCCACGACTTCGCCTTCCTCGAGATGAACACGCGCTTGCAGGTCGAACACCCAGTAACGGAACTCGTGCGCGGCGTCGATCTGGTTGAAGACCAGCTCCGGATCGCGGGCGGATTCCCGCTCGCATATACCTCTGCTCAACGCCCGATCCGCGGCTGGGCGATGGAGTGCCGAATCACGGCGGAAGACCCTTATCGCAACTTCACTCCGTCTGTCGGCCCGATCGCTTGGTTCCGCGAAGCCGGCGGACCCGGCGTGCGGCTAGACTCGATGCTCGCCCGCGGAGTCGGGGTCAGCCCCCACTACGACTCGCTGATCGGCAAGTTGATCAGTTGGGGCGAGACCCGCGATCAGTGCATCCGCCGAATGCGGCGCGCACTCGGAGAATGCCTCGTGCTCGGTGTCAGCACCTCCATCCCCTTCCACGAGGCGCTGCTCAGCGACGAGCGCTTCCTCGCCGGCGACATCCACACCCTCTACGTTGAGGAGAACGAAATTCTTGACCCCAACGGCCGCCCGGACGCCGAGCATGAAGCGATTCTGGCGTCCGCGCTCTTCTTCCACACCCAGGGCGAACGCTCCGAGACATCGCAAGCGCGAGGCCGGCCCCGCCGCGCCTGGGCCCTGTCTGCCCGCGGCCGCCGATTCCCAGTGGAGCAGGGATGGCGAAGAACTACCGGCTAATCGTCCAGGGCGAACTGCGCGAAGTCGCAATCGACGACGAAAGCGACGGCCGTTTCACGGCTCGCCTTGGCGATCAGACCCACACACTCGAGCTCGAATCAATCGACGACAACACGCTCTTTCGTCTCTGGATCGATGGCGTCGCCACGCCCATGGCGATCCAGCGCGACGGCGCGACGCTTGATCTGTTCATCGGTCCTGACCGCTTCCGCACCGAAATCGAGCGCGCTGCGGGCGCGCTTGGGGCCGTCGGCCCCGCGATCGAGGGTGAAGTGCGACTGACCGCGCCCATGACCGGCGAGGTTACCGAAGTCCTAGTCGCAGCCGGCGATCTGGTGGCGGAGGGCGACCCGCTCCTGGTCATCGTCGCCATGAAAATGAACAACGAAATCCGCTCTCCCGCCGCCGGACGCATCGATCACGTCGCTGTCTCGCCCGGTGACGCCGTTGACCAAGCCGACCTGCTGCTGGTGATCGACACCGAAGCCGAATCCGGCTAGGCGAGCCGGATCCATCACAAATGCGCCGCAATTGCGTAGTTGCATTGAAACCCGCTGCTCAGAGACGTACTATCTGCCACATCAACCGTCGGCGCCGCCGCTGGCCCGGCCGTTGCGCGAAGGAGGATCGCCCTGGCCGTTCGAGACCGTGACCAACGAGACCACAAAGAACAGCGCGTCAACGACATGATCTACGCGCGTGAAGTGCGCGTGATCGGATCTGAAGGCGAGCAGCTTGGCGTCATGCCTACCCGCCAGGCGCTGGACTTGGCTAGCGCCCAAGGGCTCGACCTCGTTGAGGTCGCGCCGACAGCGCGGCCCCCCGTCGCCCGGATGCTCGACTATGGACGCTTCAAGTACGAGCAGTCCAAGCGTGAGCGAGAGAGCCGCCGTCGTCAGAAGAACGCATCGCTTCACCAGATCAAGATGCGCCCCAACACCGGCCGCCACGACGTCGAGGCGAAGAGCCGCATCGCCGCCCGTCTCCTGCAAGGCGGCGACAAGGTGAAGATCTCGATCCAGTTCCGGGGACGCGAGATCACCCACCGCGATATCGGCGTTGAGCGCATCCACGAGATGCTCGACACCTTGAACGATCAGGGCGTGCCCATCGCCATCGAGAAGCCGATCTCGACTGAAGGTCGCTTCATGTCAGTCATCGTGGTCGAAGACAAAGCCAAGGCCAAGGCGATGGCCGACGCAAAGGCAGCTGAAGCAGCAGAACAGGCCCCGGCTGCGGCTTCGTAAGCCGTCACCCGAGCCGTTTGCCGATCCTTGCCGCATTGCAGCCTCAGACTGCGCTGCTCGTCTGTGCCTCAAGTGATTGGATCAAGGGGCTGTGGCGGCGTAAGCTGAGCCATCACGCCGCCCGGCGTCGGCAAGGCCGCGCGGCCCCTGGAGAACGGCTCCAATGCCCAAGATGAAAACCCACAAGGGCGCGGCCAAACGCTTTCGCATCACCCGCACTGGCAAAGTCCTGCGGATGAAGGGCTACCGCGGCCACAACAAGCAGAAGAAGAACAAGCGCACCCTGCGCGAACAGGGGCGTATGCACGAAGTCCCGAACAAGGGCAACCAGCGGCGTGTGAAGCGTCTGCTCCCCTACGGCTCGCCTTAGCATCTTCGCCAAACCCCGGCGAGAGCCCTCAACCCAGCGCCACGACAGGATTTCGACAATGCCACGAGTCAAGGGTGGTCCGCGCGAGCGCCGCCGTCACAAGAAAGTCCTCAAGCAGACCAAGGGGCATCACGGCGTCCGCCACCGCCTCTACCGGCGCGCCTCCGAATCCCGCCTGCACGCGCTCAGCTACGCCTACGCCCATCGCCGTGAACGCAAAGGCGACCTCCGCCGTATCTGGATCCAGCGCATCAACGCCGCCGCGCGCCTCAACGGCACTACCTACAGCCGCCTGATGCACCAACTCAAAGTCGCCGGAATCGAAATCGATCGCAAAGTCTTGGCCGAACTCGCTCTCCACGATCCCCAGGCCTTCAGCGCCATCGTCGAACAGGCCAACGCCGCTTGACCAACTCCCACCAAGATCACACAACGCCCGAGCATCACGCTCAGGCGTTGTGATCGTTGCCGCTGGAATCGAATCTGGCCTAGGCCGCCTTAGCCGCTTACAGCCAAGGTCGGCTGACCCGTCGCATCAGCGAGCGTCTCGCTCACATCCGCATCCGGCAGATGCTCAAGCAGCCACGAACCCGTCGAGCCGTCGCGAAGCCAGGGCAGGATGCGCGTCAGCGCGGTGAACTCCCGCGCATGCAGCGCGTTCATAATCACCGCCAGTTCAAGCTCCCGCGAAGCGTCGCGCCAACCGTCCGGCAGATCCAGGAAAGCGTCGTCGAAAGCTCGCGCGAGCACTCGCGCCTCCCCCGACTCATGCTGCAACAACGCCCGCAGCCGCATCAGCGTCAGGCTGTGCTGCAGATCGCGCTGAGCGCCTCCCTCGCGCCGGGCGAGCGCGCGCATCGCCCGCCGTAGCTCTACCGGCGGCAGTGCCAACGCCTCGTAGAACGCCGTCGCCAGCTCCAGATGATCACCCGAGTCGTACAGCTGCTGCGTCACGTTCGACAGACGCTCCGCACTACCGACCGGGTTAGCAAATCGTCCACTCATCACGCGCTCCTTTCGTTCGAGAATTGCTCTTCAAATCCGAGCTTACCCAATTCTGGCACTCTCTGCCGGAGAGTGCCAAGTTCGTGAATTCACGAACAGCAGCGCCGATGAAACCCGCAGCAGTACTTGCGTTACATACGCAACGAAACCACGCAACTGAGCCTATGAGTCGCGCAATTGCGCGCCGAACTGCGACTCCAACCGCCGCACGATCCCGCGCCGCGCCCGCGCCACTTCCCGCTCACCCAAGGTCCGATCCGGCGAACGGTAGAACACCCGAAACGCCAACGACTTGCACCCTTCGGGAATCGGCGCGTCCCGGTACACGTCGAACAACTCCACTGCTTCCACCAATCCTTGCTGTCCAATCGCCCGCGCCAGCGCACCGGCCGGAGTCTGTTCCTCAACGATCAGTGCCAAGTCCTCTACCGCCGCCGGGAACGGCGACGGCGAGACAACGCCCTGCTCTGCCGGCAGCCGAGCCGCGAGCGCCGAGAGCGAAAGCTCAAGCAGGAACACGTCACCGGACAGATCAAAGTACGCCGCCACTGCTCTCGACACCCGTCCTATCCGTCCAACCGCTTTACCGTTTGTACCGACCTGCGCCGCCTCCCCGGGCACGAGAATGGCGTCCCCTTGAGCCAACGCCTCAACCTCAATTTCCACTGCCAACCCCTCGGCGAGCTGCTCTAGCGCCCCTTTGATGTCGTAGAAGTCCAACTCACGACCACTGCCGTGGATCCCGCCCTCAATCGCACCACCGAGCAGCGCGACCAACATCCGCTCTTCATACGGCAGCTTGCCCGCGCGCGGCTGGAATGCCTTGCCAATCTCAAACAGCGCCAGTGCCCCGCGCGCCTCGCGCTGATTGGCCGCAAACGCCCGCAGGCCGCCCGGTCGCAGGCTCGTACGGATCCGATCCTGCTCCGAATTCATCGGATTCTGCATCCGGATCGATCCGAGCACCGTATTCGCTTCAATGCCGTTGGACACCGCTAGATCCTCAGCCGAGACCGCCGCATACGTGATGATCTCGCGCCAACCCATCCCGCTCAGGAGATCGCGAACCTGCTCACTCAGCTCCCGCTCCGGATCTCGCTCTGGCTCGGGCACACTGCCCGCTATTGCCGCCGACGGCAACGTGTCGTAACCGATGATCCGCCCGATTTCTTCTACCACGTCATCCGCGATCGTGAGGTCCGAGCGCCATGGCGGGCAACTCACCACATACCGATCCGGCGGAATCCACCGATTGGGAATGCCCAGCGCTCCCAGCACCCCGCGCACCGTTTCTACCGACGGCTGCGACGCCAGGATCTGCTCAATTCGCTTCTGCGAAACCACCACCTGACCCGGATGCGTCTTGCCCGGATACGCATCCACGATCCCTGCGCAAGCCGAACCGCCCGAGGTCTCCACAATCAATTTGGCGGCGCGACGCGCCGCGAGCTCCGCCAGCTCCGGATTCAGCATCTTCTCGAATCGCAAGCTCGCTTCCGTGCGCAACTTATGTCGTGCAGCGCTTCTCCGAATCGTGCCCGCCTCAAACGTCGCCGTCTCCAACAGCACCGTCGTCGTCGACTCCGATACCTCAGCGTCGGCCCCACCCATAATCCCGGCCAGTGCGACGGCGCGGTCGGCGTCGGCGATCACCAGATCATCAGTCTCCAAACCAAGCTCCGATCCGTCCAACAGCTCGATCGACTCGCCCTCCCGCGCCTGGCGCACCACGATCCGATGCTCGTGCAGCCGCTCGTAATCGAAAGCGTGCAGCGGCTGGCCCCACTCCAGCAGCACGTAGTTCGTTACGTCAACGACATTGTTGATCGGACGCATCCCGGCCGCGCTCAGCGCCTGCTGCATCCACTCCGGCGACGGTCCCACTTGCACATCCTCAATCACGATCGCCGTATAACGCGGACATCCTCTCGCGTCTTCAATCGCCACGCTCGTGCGAGCTTCCGCCGTCGTCGTCGATTCCTCATAGCCAAGCTCCGGCTCACGAACCGATCCGCCGACCAACGCCGCCACTTCACGCGCGATGCCCAGGATCGAAAAGTGATCGGAGCGATTGGGGGTCGGTTTGATGTCGAAGATCGTTTCCCCAAGCACGTCCGCCAGAGGCGTGCCCAACGCCGCGTCCGTCTCGAGCACCAGGATGCCTTCATGCTCATCCGAGAGCCCGAGCTCGCGCTCCGAGCAGACCATCCCCCGCGATTCCACCCCTCGAACCTTCGCGCGCTTCAACCGCCGCGGCGCCCGCGTCTGCGGGTCGATCAGTTCCGCCCCCACCTGCGCGAACGCAATCGTCTGCCCCGCAGCCAGATTCGGAGCGCCGCAGACCACCGTCATCGGCTCTTCCGAACCGTAGTCAACGGTCGCCAACCGCAGCCGATCCGCAGCAGGATGCTGACTGACCTCCGCGACTCGACCTACTACCACCTGTTTCCAGCGCGCGCCTGTCTGCTCGATCCGCTCCACTTCCGCCCCGGCCATGCTCAGCCGATGCGCGAGCTCGGCTGCGCTCAATTCCCAATCCACATACTCCGACAACCAGCGCAGCGGTACCAGCATCGCCAGATCCTCAGTGTGTTCTCAGTCGATCGAGCAGTCGCACAAGTTCCTCACGCTGCGCCGCTCCGTCCCTCGAACTGACGCAGAAATCGAACATCATTCGCGTAGAAATGCCGAATGTCCGTCACCCCGTAGCGGAGCATCGCCACCCGCTCCACGCCGATCCCGAATGCAAAGCCTGTGTAGCGCTCCGGATCCAGCCCCGCATCTTCGATGATCTCCGGATGCACCATTCCGCAGCCCAAGACCTCCAACCAATCGCCCTGCCAGCGAATCCCAAGCTCCGCCCCGGGTTCCACGAAGGGAAAGTAGTCGCAGCGGAAGCGAGTCTCGATCTCCGGCCCGAAGATGCGGCGCACAAACGACTCCAGCGTCCCCTTCAGGTGGGCGAACGAAATCCCTTCGTCGATCGCCAACCCCTCAATCTGCGTGAGCATCCACTCATGCGTCGCATCGACCGCCTCATAGCGGTAACACGTGCCTGGAACAATCACTCGAATCGGCGGTTTCCGCCGTTCTAGATACCGAATCTGCATCGGCGACGTGTGCGTGCGTAACAGCTGCCGTGGGCCGCCTGTGCCGTCATCCGCGATCCAGATCGTGTCCCATAGATCACGCGCCGGATGACCCGCGGGAATCCGCAGCCGGTCAAAGTTGTACTCCTCGAGCTCCACGTCTGGGCCCTCAACCACATCGAATCCGAGGTCCCGGAAGGTGCGCTCCATCAACCGCCGCGTCAAGGTCACCGGATGCAGCGATCCCATCGACCCGCGCCGTCCAGGCAGCGTCACATCGAGCGCCGGCCCGGCCGCGACCGTCAGCACGATCCTCTGGCGCCGATCCTCCAGCGCTGCTTCGAGCCTTCCTTTGAGAGCGTTCGCCGCTGCGCCCAAGCGTGGACGCTCTTCCGCCGGCAACTCGCGCAACCCCCGCAACACCTCCGTCAGCCGTCCCCGCCGGCCTAACCATGCCAACCGCCACGCCTCCAGCGTCGCTTCGTCTACCGCTGCTTCCAACTCCTCCAGAGCCTCACGCTCCAGCGCGTCCACATCAACCGCTGTCGGCATAGCCGCTCTCCGCCTCGGATAACCATCCCGCCCTGTTGGCTGGAGTCGTCTCCATTAGCCTACCAATCGCGATCACATACTCAGCCTCATGGAGCCATTGGTAAGCTGGAAGCCATCGTTTCCGACGTTCGAGCAGGAAAGCCCGCACCCATGGCAGTCAAAAGTTATGTCCTGATTGAGGCTGAAGTTGGCACCGCCAAACAGGTCGCAGTCGAGCTCGGAGAACTTCACCACCAAGCCGCCCAGATCACTTCTGTCGAGATGGTCACCGGGCCCTTCGACGTGATCTGTCTAGTCGAAGCCGAAAACCTCGACAAGCTCGGCGCCTGTATCACCGACGCGATCCAGACTGTCAGCGGCGTCAAGCGCACTACCACCTGCCTCACCATCCAGGTCTAGCCCGGCTCAACTCGCAGCCGCAATCGAGAGCGCCGATGACCAACACAACCCCGCGCGCCACCGAGCCGCCCGCCGCCATGCTCCCGGTCGAGGACGCTCTCGAACGCATCCTCGCCCTCTGCGAACCGCTGCGCCCGGAGTCGCGCCCGATCGATCAAGCCGTTGGCCAGGTGCTCGCCGCCTCGATCACCGCCCCGTTCGACATCCCCCCGCACGACAACACTGCCATGGACGGCTACGCCGTCCAGTCGGCCAGCACCGACGGCGCGACCGAAGCGACACCCGTACGCCTGCGCGTGATCGGAGAACTCGCCGCCGGCTACCTCGCTGATCAAGCGGTCGGACCCGGCGAGGCGATGCGGATCATGACCGGCGCGCCGATGCCCGCCGGCGCCGACACCATCGTGCCCTTCGAAGAAACCGATGAAGAAGGTTTGCGCGCCCCCGGCCAGGAGCACGCCGCAATCGAGGACGTCGGCATCCTCAAAGCCGCCGGAGTCGGCAACAACATCCGCCGCCGCGGCGAGGATGTGCGCCGGGGACAGCAAGTACTCGAAGCCGGCGCAGTCCTGCGCGGACCGGAAGTCGCCGTCCTCGCCTCACTCGGCGTCAGCGACGTCGCTGTCATTCGCCGCCCCAAAGTCGCGATCCTCTCCACCGGCGACGAGCTCTTAATCCCGGGCGAGCCGCCCGCTCCGGGCAAGATCTACGACTCCAACTCCTACGGCCTCAGCGCCCTCGTCCAGCAGTACGGCGGCGTCCCCCTGCGCTTCGGTATCGCTCAGGACACGATCGAAGCGCTGACCGCCAAGATCAACGAAGCGCTTGAATCCGCCGACCTCGTGATCACCTCGGCCGGCGTCTCCCGTGGCGACTTCGATGTGGTCAAAGAAGTCCTGGCCCGAGAAGGCGCGATCGACTTCTGGACCGTGCGCATGAAGCCGGGCAAGCCGCTCGCCTTCGGCCAGTTCACCGCCCCCGATGGCCGCAAAGTGCCCCACATCGGCCTACCCGGAAATCCGGTCTCTTCCCTCTTGGCTTTCGAACTCTTTGGACGCCTCGCGATCTACAAGCTGATGGGACGCCAACCGCAACCCCGCCCAACCATCCGCGCCATCGCCGAAGAGGACATCGTCAACACCGATTGGCGTCGCGTCTACGCCAGGGCCATCCTCCGCCGCGACCAAGACGGACGCTGGCGCGCCCGCCTCACCGGACCCCAGGGCAGCGGCGTCCTCACCTCAATGGCTCTCGCCAACGGCTACGCCGTCTGCCCCGAAAACCAAGAACGAGTCCACGCCGGCCAAGAGTGCGAAGTCATCATGGTCGACTGGGACCACCCCCTCGACTAACCGCACCGCTCTCCCCTGCCATACCACGATTGCTCCAACTCACCTAGCATCGCTCTAGCGTCCGCGCATGAACCGCACGCCCGCCGCAACGCCACGAAAGCAAGCTCCTATGGCCACCCGTGACCTCGTCCGCTCAGCCATCGCTCCCCTCTACATCCGCGCCCGCCTGCTCCAGGAACGCATCCAGTCCGGCGTCGTCTGGTATCCCCTCGATCCCAAGTTCATCGCCGACCCCTACCCGACCTACAAAGAACTGCGCGAGCGCGATCCCTACCACTACAGCCCGCTCACCGGCGCGGTAGCGGTCTCGCGTTACGAGGATGTCGACGCCATCCTCCGCAACTGGCGACAGTTCAGCAGCGACCCGCGCAACGGCGAGGCGATGAACGTCTCCAACGAAAGCACGCGCGACGAACTCACTCCTTCAATCCTCTCACTGGACCCGCCCGATCACACCCGCCTGCGCGGATTGGTCAATCGCGCCTTTACCCCGCGTCAGGTCGCCAAAATGGAAGAGCACATTCGCGAGACCGCCCACGCGCTTCTGGACGAAGCGAGCGACAGCAACGAGTTCGACCTAATGTCGAATCTGGCCGCCCTGATGCCGACGGTCGTGATCGCCGAGATGATTGGTGTGCCGAGCCAGGACCGCGAGCAGTTCAAGCTCTGGTCCGATCGCTTCGCCCGCGTGCTCGAGCCGAACCTCACTCAAGAGGAGGGGCGGATCGTCATCGAGACCGCCGCAGAGTTCCGCAACTACTTCGCGCCGATCATTGAGCAGCGCCGCCACGATCCCACCGACGACCTCGTCTCCCGGCTCGTGATGGCCGAGGAGGAAGGCGAGACGCTGACCACCGACGAAACCCAGGTCACCCTGCGTTTGCTCCTGGTGGCGGGCAATGAAACCACGACCAACCTGATCGGCAATGGGCTCCGCGCCCTCCTCCAACACCCGGAGCAACTCCAACTCCTGCGCGAGCAGCCCGAACTCATCCCCAATGCGATCGAAGAGCTGCTTCGCTACGACTCGCCCGTCCAGCTCGACGGACGCACAGCCCTGGAAGAGGTCCAGATCGGCGACAAGACCGTCAAGCCTCGCACTCGCGTGTCGCTCCTGATTGGCGGCGCCAACCGCGATCCTGAAGAATTCAGCGACCCCGAAACGCTCGATGTCACCCGCGAGGACGCCGGCAATATCTCTTTCGGCCGCGGCATCCATCATTGCCTCGGAGCGCCCCTCGCACGCCTCGAAGCCAAAGTCGCCTTCGAAGTCCTGCTCGAACGCTTCGACGACATCCGCTTCGGTACCCGCACGCCCGAGTACAAGCCCAACATCGTCCTCCGGGGCCTCAAGCACCTCGACCTCCGGGTCGACCGTGCCAGCGCCAAATCCTTCATCGCTCCAACCGCAGTAGCCGCCGCTGACTAGTCCCGCTCACAGCTCCCGCTTCACGCGGGAGCACGCCTCAATCCCCACTCCGTCATTCCCCCGCTTGTCACGGGAATCTCCCCGCGTTGACGCCGACTGTTCACCCGAACACACTCGCTCACCACATCAACGAGGCAGCACTCTTATTCGATCTAATGATCCCTAATGACCAGCCAGCGAGACCGACATGACCCCCACGCCGACAACCCAAACACCCCTGACCAACCCACGCAAACCGCGCAAAAACACCCCGCAAATCGAGCGAGATCTGACCAAACCTGACCAAATCTGATCACCTCACAAACGAACTCTCAGCTCACAACAGCAAATTCGCCAATTCCCCTCAAAAGTTCCCGTGCCCCACCGGGAGATATGAACAAGCCCTAACCTGAACAAGGTCACAGACGCTCATGAGCGACAGGGAGGCTGAGGACATGCCACTCCAGACGACACTGCGCCGGGCGATCCGCCCGCTCTACATCAGAACCAAACTCGCGCAGGAGCGCTGGCAATCCGGCGTCGTCTGGTACCCCCTCGATCCCGCCTACATCCAGAATCCCTACCCCAACTACGTCAAGCTCCGCGAGACTGACCCGGTCCACTACTCGCCCCTGATCGGCAACTACGCCGTCTCTCGCTACGAGGACGTCGATGCCGTCTTGCGCGACTGGAAAACCTACTCCAGCGCCCGCGGCAACACCACGGCGAGCGGCGAAGTCACCGGCTTCCTCTCGCTCGACCCGCCCGATCACACCCGCCTGCGCGGCCTCGTCAACCGCGCCTTCACCCCGCGCCAGATCGCCAAGATGGAAGCTCACGTCCGCGACACTGCCCACGCCCTGCTCGACGAAGTCGACGGCCAGGGCGAGTTCGACCTGATGGCCAATCTCGCCGCCTTGTTGCCTACCGTCGTGATCGCCGAAATGATCGGTGTACCGACCGAGGATCGTCAACAATTCAAGGACTGGTCCGACATATTCGCCCGCGTGCTCGAACCCAACGTCTCCAGCGATGAAGCGCAGCGCATCGATGCGACCGGCGAGATCTTCGACGCCTACTTCGCCGAAGCGATTGAGCGGCGCCGAACCGATCCGCAGGACGACCTGATCCAACGCTTGATCGACGCCAGGGAGGAGGGTGACACCCTCACTTCCAGGGAGATCGTTGTCACCTTGCGCCTGCTCCTCGTCGCCGGCAACGAGACCACCACCAACCTGATCGGCAACGGCCTGCGCGCCCTCCTCCAACACCCCGACCAGTTCCAGCTCCTGCGCGAGCAGCCCGAACTCTTGGACAACGCGCTCGAAGAACTGCTGCGCTACGACGCGCCCGTCCAGGTCAACGGCCGCACCACCACGCAAACCGTCCAACTCGGCAATCGCACCCTCCCGGCCGGATCCCGCATGACCCTCATCATCGGCAGCGCCAACCGCGACCCCGAAGTCTTCCACGACCCCGAAACGCTCGACATCACCCGCGAAGATACCGGTAACATCTCCTTCGGCCGCGGCATTCACTACTGCATCGGCGCGCCGCTTGCCCGGCTCGAAGGCAAGATCGCCTTCGAAGTCCTGCTCGAACGCTTCGACGACATCCAGTTCGGTACCCAACTGCCTCAATACAAGCCCAATGTCGTCCTCCGCGGCCTCCACGACTTCCCCATCCGTGTCCATCGTCGCAGCCTCGTCACCGCAGCTGCCGCATCATGAACCTATCCAAGCAGCGCCCCGGCTGCCTACTCGCGCCCCGCTACATCGGCGTAGACCACCCTAGCCCGCACAGTTTCACCGGCGCCATGCCGGAGCCGGCTGCCCGCGACTGATCAGAAAAGGATGATCCAATGACCACTGAAATCTCTCCGCGCGACCTGCTTGAGCAAGAACTGCGCGAAACCGGCGTCGCCTGGAACCCGCTCGATATCAACGTGATCGCCAATCCTTACCCCACCTACCGCCAACTGCTGGAGCGCGATCCTTACCACTACAGCGCAGTCACCAACATGTGGCTCGTTTCTCGCTACGACGACGTCAACGAAATGATCGTCGACTGGGAACGGTTCTCCAATGTCCAGGAAGACGATGGTGATCCCGCCCGCGACGGTCCGGACCTCACCGACGCTTCGATGCTCAACCGTGATCCGCTCGATCACACACGCCTGCGCGGACTCGTCTCGCGCGCCTTCACGCAGCGCCAGGTCAGCAGGATGGAAGACCGCGTGCGTGAAATCGCGCACGGCCTGCTCGACGAAGTCGCCGACTCCGACGAATTCGACCTGATGGCTAACCTCGCCTCGATGCTGCCCACGATCGTGATCGCCGAAATGATCGGCGTACCCACCGAGCAGCGCGCAGAATTCCGCCAGTGGTCCGACGACTTCATCCTCGGCGGAAACCCGGGCCTGACACCCGACCAACAGCAGCGCGCCGCCGACGCCGCTGTCGCGCTCTACGAGTACTTCAACCGCCACGTTGAGCTGCGCCGAGACTCGCCCGCCGACGACCTCACAACCCGCCTGATCGAAGCTCATGAAGAAGGCGACCGTCTCAGCCGCCACGAGATGATCTCTACGCTCAACCTGCTCCTGCTGGCCGGCAACGAAACCACCACCAATCTGATCGGCAACGGTGCCAAGGCACTGATCGAGAATCCCGACCAGCTGGAGCTCCTGCGCAGTCAACCAGAACTTCTGCCCAACGCGATCGAAGAGCTGCTGCGCTATGACCCGCCTGTCCAGATGGATCCCAAGACCGCTGCCGCCGACATGCAACTGGGTAACCGCACCGTGCACGTCGGTGACCGCGTCGCATTCGTCCTCGCCGCCGCCAACCGTGACCCGGCCGAGTTTGACGATCCCGATCAACTCGACATCACTCGGGAACACAACAATCACATCGCCTTCGGCCGCGGCATCCACTTCTGCCTCGGTTCGCCCCTGGCGCGGCTGGAAGGGCGAATCGCGTTTGAAGTCCTGCTCGAACGCTTCGAGCAGATCGAGTTTGGCTCCAGCGCGCCCAGCTACAAGCCAAACTCCATCCTGCGTGGGATGGATCAGTTTCCGATCAAGGTCGAGCGAGCAAGGACCTATACCGGTACTAGCTAAAGGATCGTCGCAAATCCGTCGCATTCACCCGTCGCCTCGTGCCACGACACCTCAACCTCACGCACGAGCGCGTGCGGCGGACCAACTCGCAGTTCCTCCAAGAGCTTCTCCAAGTCGGTGCGCGCTCCTTCTGCGATCACTTCCACAGACAATCCGTCAGCCAGATTGCGGACCGTGCCGCTGATCGACCCGATCCGCGTCGCTTCCTGCTCCGTGAACATCCGATACCCGACCATCTGCACGCGGCCATGGACAAGTACCTGCATTCTCACAAACCCACTGGTCACGTCGCGCCAACCACCAGGTCAATCGCTTCCGCCACTACCTCCGCCGGCACGTCGTTGCGCACGACCGGCGCGCCAACGCTCTCAAGCAGCACCCAAGTCTGCCTCCCGCCGACCACCTTCTTGTCCCGCGACATCGCCTCCAGCAGAGCCGACCGCTCAAGCCCACCAGGACTCTGCGTCGGCAAGCCAAAGCGCTGGAGCAGCGTCCGATGCCGCATCACGACAGCCTCATCGATCAGCCCCATTGCGCAGCCCATCTCCGCAACTGCCACCATTCCCATCGCCACAGCCTCGCCGTGCAGCACGGCGCTGTATCCCGTCACCGCCTCAATCGCATGTCCGAGCGTGTGTCCATAGTTGAGAATCGCTCTGAGATCCGACTCACGCTCGTCAGCCGAGACCACAGCTGCCTTGATCGCCTGATTTCGGATGATTGTGTTCACCAGCAGTTCCCGTCGCCGCTCGTCATGCTCTGCCGCCGCAGGATCGAGTAGCACTTCCGCATCACGTTCCAGCTGACCGAGCATCTCCGGGTCGCGAATGAACCCGTGCTTGATCACCTCGGCAAAGCCCGACCGTAACTCGCGCTGGGGTAGCGTGACGAGCGTCGCGGCGTCCGCCAGCACTGCACGCGGTTGATAAAACGCACCGACCAGATTCTTGCCGCTCGGCAAGTCGATCGCGACCTTGCCCCCGATCGCGGCGTCAACCATGCCCAGCACCGTCGTCGGTGCGTGAACCATCGGCATCCCGCGCAGATACGTCGCCGCCACAGTCCCGGCAAGGTCTGTCGTCACTCCGCCGCCTAAAGCCAAGACCGTATCCCGCCGTTCCGCCCGGTAATCGGACATCCACGCATACAACTCAGCCAACGATTCGAGCGACTTGCTCGCCTCGCCAGACGGCACTGCATAACGGACAACATCTCGACCCGACCGCTCAAGCGACGCCCGCGCCGATTCACCATGCGAATCCATCACCGCTTGATCTGCGATCAGGAACACACGTCCGCTCAATCCGAGTCGGTCAAAGATATCGCCGCTCTCTGCCAACAGACCCCAGGCGCAATAGACCGGATATCGAGCTGATCCCGCATCGACCACACAACCTACGTGCGGCCCAAAATCGCTGACCGGGGGCGGATCGACGCCGGGGCCTAGCTGCATCTCACGCAGACGCGCGTCAGAGGCGAGCGCACGTCCAGCGCCGCGCGCAACGCTATCAACGATCTCGTCTACCGCTTCGCCGATCTCGACTTCGTCCGTGTGGACGGTGAGATCGGTCAGTGCGTAGAACGGTTGCCGCTGTGCCTTCAGTGTCTCCACCCGCCGCCGCGGATCCGCTCCTGCGAGCAACGGTCGTACTTCCGTCGTTCCCTGCTCGGTCTCGGCGTAGCGAGCCAGAATTGTCGCCGCCCGAGCTTCCAACGTGACCACGAATCCGGATTCAGCCAGAGCTGAGCGGTTCGCAGCGTCGAGCCACACGCCACCCCCCGTAGCGATCACGAGTCCGTCGCGCGCTGCCGCTTCCCGAACAGCGGCGCGTTCGCGCGCGCGGAACCCTGCCTCACCCTCCTGCTCGAAAATCTGCGGAATCGATCTCTCCGCCGCACGCTCGATCTCAACGTCAAGGTCCACGGCGCTCCAGCCAAGCCGCTCCGCGATGAACGGCGCGAGCACCGACTTGCCGGTGGCGCTAAATCCGATCAGCACGACGCGCTTCAGACCAACAGGAACGCTCACGACCACTCACCTCGCGGGATCGCTGTCCGCAGAAAGGCGTCCATGTTGCGCCGCGTCTCCGACAGTGCGTCGCCGCCGAACTTCTCCAACAGCGCATCGGCAAGCACGAGAGCGAGCATTGCTTCGACAATCACCCCGGCAGCCGGCACGACGCACACGTCTGAGCGCTCGTAGTGCGCCTCCACTCGCTCACCGGTCACCAGATCGGCGGAAGGCAGCGGATGAGCCAACGTCGCAATTGGCTTGACCGCGACTCGGACGACCAAATCCTCGCCGTTCGAGATGCCACCCTCAATGCCTCCAGCATGATTCGTCCGCCGACGCCAAGGGCGGTCGCCCCATGCGTCCTGCGGAAGTACCACGTCGTGATAATTTCGGCCGGTCAGTCCGGCACCTGTGAACCCGTCCCCGATCTCAACTCCCTTGAATGCGTTCATCGACAGCAGGGCCTGACCGATCCGGCCGCTGAGTTTGCGATCCCACTGGACGTGCGAGCCAAGCCCGAATGCGACTCCGGCTACGCGCGCCTCCACGATCCCACCCAATGTGTCGCCCTCGCGCTTCGCGTCATTGATCGCGTCGATCATCTTTTGGCCGACTGATGGGTCAACGCAACGGACGGGCGAGGCCTCAACCTCGGCCCAGTCGATTTCTGTGGCTGGATCGAGCGTCACGGCTCCTATCTGCGCGACATGGCTGTTGAACTCGCAACCAAGCTCTTCACAAAGCCGGCGCGCAACCGCCCCAGCTGCCACGCGCGCAGCGCTCTCGCGCGCGCTCGCTCGTTCCAGCGAGTCCCGCACATCCTCGTAGCCGTACTTCAGCGACGCCGAGAGATCTGCGTGACCGGGTCGCACGCGCGTGATCCGCGTTGGTGGTGGATCGACCGGATCGAGCGCCATCGTCTCGCGCCAGAGGCGCTTGTCCGGCCCGGTACCCTTGTCGAAATCCCGATTCTCAATCCACAACGCAATCGGACTGCCAAACGTCCTCCCCTGCCGCACACCGCCCCGGATCTGGGCGTAGTCGCGTTCGATCTTCATCCGACCGCCCCGACCGTAGCCCTTTTGCCGTCGCGACAACTGCTGTCGAATGTCATCCTCACTCAAATGCAGGCCGGCCGGCACGCCGTCTACGATCACGGTGAGTCCGGGTCCGTGAGACTCACCCGCTGTAAACCAACGCAGACTCGCCATTCGCGTCTACTTTCTCGCCGCCGCCACCATATCTCCCGACGGCTCTAGCGCGGTATCGCTGGAGACGCATCGTCACGCGATTCGTCCAACTCTACAAATTCGTCGCGGGGAAGCAAAATAGGTCTGGGTTCTCCATTAGGTGCGCGGTTCGCCGTGGTTACGAATTCTCGGGCAAGTCGGCCCGGCGGCTGGTTCCAGTCGAGGCTCAAGGCGTCTGCTCGGTCTGCCTGCACACACAAGATCGGGCGCGCTTCAGCTGCGCCTTCCTCATTTCGGAACGTCGTATACACATCGATCCGCACATGATCGGGGCGAAAGTCCGGCACGTCGTAGAAAATCATCTCCACCAGCCTCAGTGCGGTCGCATATGCCGTGTCAAGCGACGAAGCCGTCTGTTGGCGCTTGCCGTCGGCCACACCAAATTCCGGATCAGCGGACGTGCTGATATGAACATGTTCGGCCGATGCGCTCACGAGGTCCATGCTTTGCACCCCGGCCCAAACCGCCGCGCTGACCTCCTTTGGCGGCCGCTGTGTCCTCCAATGGTCGATCTCCTGCTCAAGGATGCCCCGAATCGCCTCTAGATCGTTGTCCGCGACCAGTTGCCGCCAGAATCGATGCGTCCGCGCCTCTTTGAACAGCAGCAACCCGATCCCGCCGAACACGGCGGCGATGATCGCAAAGGCAATCGTCACCCCTTCATTCATCGGACGCCCTCGCTTCCATTTTCGCCATCGCCGCGTCTGCAGCGCGGAGCATCGTGTCCGTCGGCGCGGCCCGACCCGTCCAGAGTTCGAACGCGGCCGCACCCTGATACACGAGCATCGGTAAACCGCCGATCGCACGTCTCCCGGACTTCTGCACCGCCTTGATGAGCGGAGTCTGGCGCGGGTTTGCGATGAGGTCGGCAACGAACGCATCGGTTCGCAATGCGACGGGATCGAAAGGCAGTTGCCCAGCCGTTTCGCTCCCGGCGAGTCCAACCGACGTGCATTGCACAACGAGGTCAGCCGCGCTCAGTGCTTCGCCGACCCCATCATCGCTCGCACTAAGAGCGCGAAGCCTTACGCCGGCTGATGCGGACGCGAGATCGTGCCGGAGGCGTCCCGCCCTCACCGCAGTTCGGTTCACGATCGTCAGTGCCGAGACGCCGCGCCAGATCAACGCCCAAGCCACAGCGCGGGCGGCACCGCCCGCACCCCACAAGAGCGCGTGACACCCGGACGGCTCAAACTTGGCCTCCGAAAGTGAGCGTTGAAAACCGGTCACGTCAGTGTTGTAGCCCTGCAGCGCATCGCCGGTGTTGACAATCGTATTGATCGCTCCGACGAACCGCGCCGTCTGATCTAGACCGTCCATGTGCCGCAGGGCCGCCTCCTTGTACGGAATCGTCACATTCGCGCCGAGCGCATCTTCGTCGCGCAAGCTTCCGATGAACGATTCGAGTTCACCGGGCGCGAGATCCCACGCTTCGTATCGAGCCTTGATCCCGGCCTGATCGAAGCCAGCCTGCTGGAAACGCGGCGAGATGCTGTGTGCGACAGGCCGTCCGATCACGCCCACCCGCAGGCTCATTCCCCACCTCCGTGGTAGCGCTCGATATTGGCTTCGTGCTCCTCGAACGTCGCTGCGAAGGCATGCGACCCGTCGCCGCGTGCGACGAAGTAGAGATAGGGGACGTCTGCGGGAGCGGCGGCAGCGAGGATCGAAGCGATGCTCGGGCCGGCAATCGGTGCTGGCGGAAGCGCTGCCACCACGTACGTATTATGCTCCGCGACCACTTCCAGATCATCGAAGGTCAACGATCGCTTCCAATACCCGAAACGTCCCACCTCACCTGGAATGGAGCCAAGCGAGTACTGCACAGTCGAGTCCATCTGCAACGGCATTCCGATCGCGAGTCGATTCCAGATGACCGCCGAGACGAGCGGACGTTCCTCGTCAAACAGAGCCTCACGCTCAATGATTGAGGCGATCGTCAAGATCTCGTGCAGACTCCGGCCGGATGATGCAATTCGCCCACGAAGGTCGGCGGTCAGTGATTCGTCGAAGCGCTCAAGCATGAGCCGCACAGCCTGATCCGCGCTGACGCCAAGCGGGAACGAATACGTACTCGGAGCGAGATAACCCTCCAAGGAGACGCCTGCGGGTCGCTCCGCTGCCAACGTTCCGATCGCGTTTCCGGGATCGGCGAGAGCGGCCGAGAGTGCGCCGGCAGTCACGATCTCTGCCCCAATCAGCAATTCCGACACCTGCTCGACCCTGAGCCCTTCCGGGATCGTGACGCGCCACGGTGAAGTCTCGCCGAAGTGTATCCGCAGGGCGACCTCAAGCGTGGTTAGGCCTGGCTCAAATGAGTACACGCCGGGTTCGAGGCGACGGTCCCAGCCCAGAAGCTGTACGAGAATTTCGAATCGCCGCACGGAGGTGATCGCGCCGGCCTCAACCAGCCGCCGCGCAATTTGGGCCGATGTGTCGCCGCTGTAAATCTCGACCGCAGTCGTCCTCACCGCTTCGATGGTGGGCGGCTTGGCCGGGGCGGCCAGGATCGTGTCCGTACTGCGCAGCATCGCTCGAGCGGAGAGCGCCAATGCGACTAGACACAACACAACGACGACCGCATAGACGAGAACACGATGATTCCCGCTCACCAGCCTCCGCCCGCCCTGCTCGGCTGCGTCCGAGCGCCTTGTTCATCCAACCATCGCTGCAATATTCGTGCGGCCGCGGCCGCATGTGAGCGTTCCCGCTCGCGTCGCCGACGCGACGCGCTCTTACCCCCAGGACGTCGAGCCTTGCGGTCGCGCTGCCTGCGGGGCGTGCTTGATGGGAACTCCCTTTCCACACTCGTAAAGCGTTCGTTCTGCGCGAAGCACTCGACACCCACCGCAGCAGCGACACTCTCACCGAAGGCACGGAAGGCCGCAGCTTGGGCGTCTTCCGCATGGTCAGGCCGCAGTGGCGCTCCCACGATGATCGCAGCCACCGTATCTCCGCCCAACATTGACCGCAGCGCCTGAGCGACTGCTTCGGGAGCTCCGCCGACAGCTGCCCGGTCGATCGTGCCGACAGGCAGCGCAAGCGAAGAATCCTGCGCAGCCCGGGCAACGCCGATCCAGCGTTCGCCCGGATCCAGTCCAATCAGACACGTAACAGCCACGGCTCAGTCTGCGACTCCCAGCTGCGAACGGACCGCGTCAACCGCGGCTGCCAACGCTTCGTCCAGCTTAGAAGCGTCTCTGCCTCCGGCCTGCGCCATATCGGGCTTGCCGCCGCCGCCGCCGCCTGTGATACGAGCGATTCCGCCGATCAGGCGTCCGGCGTTGACGCCCCGTTCAACTGCCCCCGAAGTCGCCATCGCGACGAAAAGCGGCCGCCCGTTCGCCTCTGCGCCGAGCACGATCGCGCCTTCCGAGCCGCCCGCGAGCAGCTGTCGCCGAACCTCGTCTCCTGCTCGCCGCAGCGCGTCGGCTGATTCCACCGCGACCCGTCCGGCGGCCACAGCGACGCCGTCGACATTGACGGCAGCTGAGGCCAATGCTTCGGCTGTTGTTGCACCTGTTTTCGCCTCGACTGCCTGCAAGCGGCGTCGCATCTCGTTCAACTCAGTCCTGAGCTGGTCAATTCGATCCGAGACTGTATCGGGAGTTGCGCGGAAGGCTCCGGCGATTTCTGACAACGTGTCGAGCCGTTCGTCCGTCCACTGTGACGCGGTACCGCCGGTCAGCGCCTCAATGCGGCGAACGCCCGCGCCGACACTGCTCTCGGAAATGATCTGGAATGCGCCCACAAAGCCTGTCGCCGGCGCGTGCGTCCCACCGCAGAGCTCCTTGCTGAAACAGTCGTGCACGTGCGGCGCGGGATCGCAGATCTCGACGACCCGGACCGCCGTCTCATACTTCTCACCGAAGATCGCCATCGCGCCCGTCTTGAGCGCGTCTTCGTACGCCATCTCCTCCGTATTCACCGGAATGTTCTCCCGAATTCGCTCCTGTACGAGCTGCTGCACTTGGCGCAGCTCGCCGGGACTCGGAGCCTCCGGCTGCGTGTAGTCGAAGCGCAGATGATCGGGCGCGACCAGCGAACCGGCCTGACGCACGTGGTCGCCCAGCACTGTGCGCAAGGCCGCGTGCAGGAGGTGCGTCGCTGTGTGGTTCCGAGCTGCGTCGGCGCGTCGTGCGCGGCTCACTGTCGCTGAAATCCGGTCGCCAACCGAGATACCGCCTGATACGACCTTGCCAACATGCGCAATCACATCCCCGAACGCGCGTGTATCCGAAACGTCAACCTGCGAGTCGTCGCCCCGCAGCCATCCGGTATCGCCGACCTGTCCGCCGCCTTCCGGATAGAACGATGTGCGGTCAAGCACCACACTCACATCTTCACCAGCTGACGCCCGCGCCACGCGCTCGCCATCGGCAACGATCGCGACGATCTCCGCCCTAACCTCGATGGACTCGTAGCCAGCAAATTCAGTCGCAATGTCAAGCTCCGCATAACGGGCAGCATCTTCGTCATAGGCAAACGTCGCCTGTTGGCGCGAGCGTTCGCGCTGCTCCTCAAGCGCCGACTCGAACTCAGCGCGCACCCGCTCCTCGTCATCAAGCGCGTCGTTCTCTCGCGCGACTTCTGCTGTGACCTCAAACGGCAACCCATAGGTGTCGTATAGCTCGAACGCATCCGCACCGCTGATGGATTCGGCGCCCAGCTTCGCAATTCGTCCCTCCAACAGCGTCCGGCCGGTCGAGAGCGTCCGCCGGAAGCGATGCTCCTCCTGGTCCAGCACATTGGCGACCAGCGCGGCATGTTCGTCCAGTTCCGGATACCAGGCTCCCATCACCCCACGAACATGGATCGCCAGATCTGACAGCAGGTCGTCCTCAATCCCGAGTGAATCGGCCATGTAGAGCGCTCGCCGAATCAACCGCCGCAGCACATAGCCGCGACCCTCGTTCCCCGGAATCGCGCCGTCAGCGACGAGGAAGGTCGTCGCCCTGCCGTGCTCGGCGACAACGCGCATCGCACGGCGTTGAGCCTCGTCGGCAGAGTGGTACTCCAGATCGCAGCGCGCGCCGATGTAGTCGAGCAAGGGGGCGAACAGATCGGTGTCGTAGAGGTTGTCCTGGTCCTGAAGCATCATCGCCCAGCGCTCGAGGCCGGCGCCCGTATCGATGCTCTGCGCCGGGAGATCCGCGCGCGTGCCGTCGTCGAATCGGGTCCACTGCATGAAGACCAGGTTCCAGATCTCCAGCCACTTCTCCTCCGCCTCTGCTGGTCCTGTCCCTTCGCGATATCCAGGCCGCATGTCGTAGTGCAACTCCGAACATGGCCCGCACGGGCCAGTCGGTCCCGCCGCCCAGAAATTCCCCTGATCCTCGCCATAGCGATAGATCTTCGAGTCCGACAACCCAATCTTCTTCCACTGGTCGTAGGCGAAATCGTCGTCCGTGAACACCGTCGCGACCAGCCGCTCAGGGGGAATCCCGATCACGTCGGTGACCAACTCCCAAGCCCAAGCCTGCGCTTCAGCCTTGAAGTAGTCGCCCAGCGAGAAGTTCCCCAGCATCTCGAACATCGTCAGATGCGAGGCATCGCCCACTTCGTCAATGTCCGTCGTGCGGAAGCATTTCTGGATCGACGTAAGGCGGTGGTGCGGCGGCTGCGCTTCGCCGAGAAAGTACGGCTTGAACGGCACCATGCCCGCGCTGGTGAAGAGCAAGGTCGGGTCGCCCGGAGCAGTGAGGGGCGCGCTCGCAACGGAGAGATGGTCTCGTTCGACGAAGAAATCGGTAAACGTCTGTCGGATCGTCTGAGCGTCCATGGCACGCACTTCGCTGCGGTGAATGGCGGAATCGGCCGCGCGAGACGCCTAGCCGCCCCAAACACGACCTCAGTCAGCAAGTATATGCCTGCGTACATGAGCGAATAAGGCCGTCAACCGGCGCGCCGGTTGACACTCCGCAAGTCGCCTCCCTAGCGTGATTCGACACAGCGCAGACGCCGTTGGTGTGGATAGCCGGAGTTCGGTTTGCAGACCGAAGACGACCCACCAGAACCCGACCCGACCCAAACACCCACCGCTGTGGTCCTCGCCGCCGGGCGAGGCACACGAATGCACAGCGACCGGCCCAAGGTCTTACACCCTCTCTGCGGGCGCGCAATCGCCTCTCACGTGCTTCATGCCCTGGCCCAGAGCGGTGTCTGCCACGCAGTGGTCATAGTTCCAGCCGGGAGCGTCGGAGACGAAATCCGCACAGAAACAGTCGCAGACGCACCGGACGCGCTTGAATTGACCTTCGCAACCCAGCCGCTCCCCCTTGGCACAGCGGACGCAGCCCTCTGCGCGCGACCATACGTCCACGACGCCGAAGAGATACTCGTCATCAACGGCGACCTTGCACTTGTCTCCCCCGGTCAACTGATCCCGCTCCTTCGCGCCGAACGGCGCGCCGCCAACGTGCTCACTGCCGTAGTCGATGATCCAGCGCGAATGGGAAGAATCGTGCGCGGACACGAGAATCAGCTCCGCGCCATCGTCGAATGGCGCGAAGCAACTGAAGAACAACGCCAACTCCGAGAAGTGAACGTCGGCGTCTATCGATTCGAGGGAGAGTTTCTCTGGCGCGCCCTGACTCGACTCCCGTCCCGCTGCGAGGATGTTCCCGAGCGTTACGTCACCGACGCTGTTGCAGTCGCGGCCGAACTCGGTGTCGCACATGCCGTCAGCGTTCCCCTGCCCGACGGCCGGCTCAACGTCGAAAACCTGTCGGACGCCGCCGACGCCGAAGCGGCCCTGCGACGACGAATCTGCCGTCGCTTACTCGCCGATGGCGTGCGCATCGTGGACCCGGCCGCTGTCTGGATCGACGCACGAGCGCAGATCGAACAAGGCGTTGTGATCGAACCCGGGTCGCATATCCGAGGACGCACCGCCATCGCAAGCCGAACGCGAATCGGGCCGGCGGCCGTCCTCGAAGACTCAACCGCCGGCGAGTCCTGCGTGCTCGAGTCCTGCACGGTGCGCGGCTCAACGCTCGCCAATCACGTCGAAGTCGGCCCCTACAGCACGATTCGCCCCGGCTGCGAGCTTGGCGAACATGTCCACATTGGTACCCACGCCGAACTCAAGAACGCCCGCCTCGGCGCAGGAGTCCAGGTTGGCCACTTTTCCTACCTCGGAGACTGTGATGTGGGCGCGCGCACGAACATCGGAGCCGGCGCGATCACCTGCAACTTCGATGGCGCGATCAAGCACCAAACCCGTATCGGCGAAGATGCATTCATCGGCTCTGACACGATGCTCGTCGCCCCAATCAACGTTGGAGCACGCGCGCGAACGGGCGCGGGATCGGTGGTCACGAAAGACGTGTCGCCTGACGCCAATGTCGTCGGGTCGCCCGCACGAGCAACCCCCGCGGGCCGAGCGAAACGCCAACGAGGCCAGACCGGATCGGAGGCGTCGCGATGAGCGAGAGCTCAATCATCGCCCTCGTGTTTCTGATCCTGTCGGTGGCCTTGCTTGCGCTGGAGACGATCGCCGAGGCCGGCGTGATCAGCCTGAGCCGCTCGCGTGCGCGACTGCTCGCGAGCAGAGCGCCGGACAATCCACGCGCGCAGCGACTACAGAAAATCACTCAAGATCGCGAACGAGCGCTCGGATCATTCGCGGTCGGTCGCAGCGTCGCCGTCGCCGCCGCCTTTACAGCCGCTTTCTACATCGTGCTTCGGGAAACCGGCTTCCGCTGGGAAACGATGGTGCTCACCGGTGGAATCGGCGCGATCTTGGCGGCGCTCATGCACTCAATCCCCCGACGCCTCGCCGCGACCTGGCCCGAAGCCTTCGCGCTCAACTTCGTCCGCGCCATCGACCTACTCGATACCGCCTTCCTGATTCCGGCGGCCATCCTCGAAGCGCCCGCGCGAATGGTCACCGGCCTCAGCCAACGCTATCGCGGTGTCGCCCCCCAACCGACCGACATCGAAGTGCTGATCGAGCACGAGCCCGAGGCCCTCGAAGAAGACGAACGCGCAATGATTCGCGGCGTGATGACGATCGGCGACCGTGTGGTGCGCGAAGCGATGACTCCGCGCCCCGATATCGCCGCGCTACCGGCCGACACGGCGCTCGACAAGGCCGCCCGTTACGCGCTGGAATACGGCTTCTCTCGCGTTCCGATCTACACCGACTCCGTCGACCACGTCATCGGAATTCTCTACGCCAAGGACCTCCTGCGCGAAATCCTGAAGGAAACCCACCTACCGATCACCAAGATCGCCCGCGAGCCAATGTTCGTTCCCGAATCCACTCGGATCGACGATCTCCTGACCGAGTTCCAGCAAGAACGCGTGCACTTGGCGATCGTCCTCGACGAATACGGAGGCACAGCGGGTCTGATCACGCTCGAAGATCTGATCGAAGAGATCGTTGGCGAAATCGCCGACGAATACGATCCCGCCGCAGCGGAGAATCAGCTCGCTCGGCGAGAGGGCGATGCGCTGATGCTCGACGGCCGCGCCCCGCTCGCCTCACTGGAAGAGCTCGGCGTACATATCGAGGCCGCTGACTTCGACACGGTCGCCGGCCTCGTCTTCGACAGACTCGGGCGCATCCCCATCGTCGGCGACACAGTCCAGATCGATGGCCTCTCGGTGGTCGTGGAGCAGATGGACGGCCGCCGCGTCGCTGCAATTCGGGCCGTTGCCGAACCTGGACACCATGCGGATACAGGTGACAGCAACGGCGCATCGCCCTAATGTGGTGCGCTGTGCCCTCCATCAACGACATCGCCTATCGCGTCGCCTTCTCCTTCGTCGCCGGAATCGGCCCGGTTCGCATGGCTGCGCTCGAACAGCACTTCGATTCACTGGCCGAGGCTTGGAGCGCCGACCGCAGCGCTCTGCGCGAGGCCGGACTTGACCAACGCGCCCTCACCGAACTGGAAACACGCCGAGCCCAGATCGACCCCGCCGCCGAGCTCGAGCGCGTAACGGCGTCCGGGCTCTCGGCAGTCAGTCATCACGACCCGAGCTATCCGCGCAGACTCCGCGAGGTCCCGGATCCCCCGGCATTGCTGTACGTCCGTGGAACGCTCAGCGAACGCGACGAATGGTCACTCGCAATCGTCGGAACTCGGCGGCCAACCCCGTACGGGCTGCAAGTCACGCGCCAACTCACGTTGGAGCTGGCTGACGCGGGACTGACCATCGTTTCCGGCCTTGCCCGTGGTATCGACGCGATCGCACACGAAACTGCGCTCGAACGAGGCGCGCGTACGATCGCCGTGGTTGCCGGCGGCCTCGACAAGGTGTATCCGCCGGAACACAAAGACCTGGCGAAGCGGATTGTCGCGCAAGGGGGCGCGATCGTCTCGGAATACCCGCTGGGGCGAACCTCGCGCGCGGAGCATTTCCCACGACGCAACCGGATTATCGCCGGTCTGACACTTGGGACACTCGTGACTGAGGCAAGCGAGAAGTCGGGAACCTGGCATACCGTAAACTCCGCGCTCGACTACAACCGAGAGGTGTTTGCCGTGCCGGGACCGATCACCTCCGCGCAGAGTTCAGGCGCGAACCAGATCATCAAGACCGCTCACGCCAAGCTCGTGACCAGCGTTGACGATATTTCCAGCGAGTTGCAGCTTGGCCCGATCGAGCGCCAAGCAACCCTCACCGAGCAGTTGCCTGAAGACCCCACCGAAGCCGCGCTCCTCGCACTGATCGGCCCAGAGCCGATCCATGTCGACTTCCTCGCGCGCGCCGCCGACATGCCAGTGCATGAAGTGACCGCCGCGCTGGCCACACTCGAACTCAAAGGCATGATTCACGAGGTAGGATCACTGACCTATGCCCGACGCTAAGTCGCCGTCCAAGAAGGCCAAACGAACAAGCCGCTCAACGCCGCGGCGTTCGCGCTCCGCTCCGCAGGAGGGCGGCAAGACCCTCGTCATCGTCGAATCCGGCGCTAAGGCCGACACCATCGGTCAATTCCTGAACGACGATTACTTCGTCAGCGCCTGTTTCGGCCACATCCGCGACCTCCCCCGCCGCGCCGCCGAGCGACCGGCCAAAATCAAGGGCCAACCCTGGGCCGACTTCGCCGTCGACGTCGACCACGGCTTCCAGCCCTACTACATCGTCCCCAGCGAGTCCAAGAAGCACGTCACCCGCCTCCGCAAGGAACTCAAAGACGCCGACCGCGTCCTCCTTGCAACCGACGAAGATCGTGAAGGCGAGTCGATCGGCTGGCATCTCGTCGAAGTGCTCAAGCCAAAAGTGCCCTACGAACGGATCGTGTTCCACGAGATCACGCCGGCGGCAATTCAGGCAGCGCTCCAATCGCCCCGCCAGATCGATCAGGCGCTCGTGGAGGCGCAAGAGTCGCGCCGCATCCTTGATCGGCTCTACGGCTACTCGCTCTCGCCGGTCTTGTGGCGCAAGCTGGGACAAGGCACCTCTGCCGGGCGCGTGCAGAGCGTCGCCCTCCGCTTCCTCGTCGAGCGCGAACGCGAGCGCATGGCGTTCGTCTCTGCCGAGTATTGGGGTGCGGAAGCCCGCTTCCGACTGGAACACGGCGATCTGGTCGCACGCTTGCACTCGCTCGGCGGAGCCGAACTGGCAAGCGCAACTGCAGACTTCAATCCGGCCACCGGACAACTTCGGGCGACCGAAAAGCGCTGGGAGACCGAGCAGTCGCTCGAAGCGCTGCGGCCGGCCCTCAATCAAGCAAACTGGCGAGTCTCTTCCGTCTCCAAGCAGCGAGCGAGCATCCGGCCTCGGCCTCCGTTCACCACTTCCACGCTGCAACAGGCGGCGTCGAATCGACTGGGGATGGGCGCCGCGCGAACGATGGCGGCCGCTCAGCGGCTCTACCAGGGAGTAGATCTCGGGGCCGAGCGAGTCGGCCTGATCACCTATATGCGCACCGACTCAGTCACCCTCTCCGATCAAGCGCTCGGGCAGGCCGCGTCATTCATTCGCGACGAGTACGGTCCCAGCTATCACGAGCGGCGCACCTACCGAACGCGCACTCGCAACGCGCAAGAAGCGCACGAAGCCATCCGCCCCACCGACATCACCCGTACACCCGCATCGCTCCGCTCGCTCCTCGAAGAGGATGACTTCCAGCTCTATGACCTCATCTGGCGGCGCACTGTCGCCTGCCAGATGGCCGACGCGCGCGTTGAACGCACCCGCGCCACGATTGAAGCGCCCATCCCGGACCGGCCCGCAGACAACCCGGCCGTCATGAGCGCGAACGGACAGGTCGTGCTCTTTGACGGCTGGTATGCCGTCCTGCGACCGAGAGGCGGAGGAGACGCCAACCTACTCCCGGAGCTGCGCGAAGGCGAGCTGGCGACCCTTCAGGAGTTCAACCCGACGGGTAGTGAGTCCCAACCGCCGCCTCGCTTCACCGAAGCCTCCCTCGTGCGCAAATTGGAGGAAGACGGACTCGGCCGTCCCAGCACCTATGCCTCGATCATCGCAACCCTGATCGCGCGCGAGTACGTCAACCGCCGAGGACGCATGCTCATCCCAACCTTCCTCGGCTTCGCCGTCACCGACTTGCTCACCCAGCACTTCGCCGACCTCGTCAATGCGGAGTTCACCGCCGACATGGAAGACCGCCTCGACCAGATCGCGCGCGGCGAGTCGGACGCCGAAGCCCACCTGCGCGACTTCTACTTCGGAGCAGACGACTCGGAAGGCTTGAAAACGCGCGTGGCGGAGAAGATCTCAACGATCCCCTTCTGGGCGCTCGATCTCACCGAGGACGGCTTGCGACTAGCCCCGAACGGCGACGATCACGTCGGCCCAAACGATATCCAGGTGCGCGTCCGCAGCGGCTCCTCGTTCCTCCGCCGGGGCGCCGGTGAGAATGCGCGAACTGCCCCCCTCACGCCCGATCTCGCGCCGGCCGAGCTGACCCTGAGTCACGCCGCCGAGCTGCTCGACAGCGCACAGGAACTACCGCGAAAGCTCGGCCGCCATCCCGACTACGACGATGACGTCTGGCTGCTCAACGGCCGCTTCGGGCCGTTCGTCCAAGTGGGAGAGTCCCCCCGCAGCCGCAAAGCCCCCAAACCGCGACGCGCTTCCGTACCGAAATCCATGGAACTGGAAGACGTCACGCTCGAAGACGCGATCGAATGGCTCCGTTGGCCCAAAAGCCTGGGCCGACACCCAGACACAAACGAGGAAGTCGTCGTCAGACCGGGCCGCTGGGGCCCCTACGTGCAATCCGGCGACGAACGGCGAAACCTGAAGGACGAGGACGACCTCGAAACGATCGGCCTCGACCGCGCCCTCGCACTACTCGCCGAGCCGAAGGCCCCCCGTCGAACCCGTCGCGCTCGCCGCACCGCAAGCCGCCGCTCTCCAACCAAACCGTGACCTCCACAACACTCCTCTCAATCCTGCGCACCACAGAACGCCCGTACATATATGATCATCTCAGTCCACACCCGAACCACAACCAACGAAACCCACCGTGACCACCAGAGCAAATCAAGACAAACCCGGACTCACACCCCAATTCCGCCCAAAACATCCTCAAAATCCAGCCGAATCCAGCCGAATCGGGACAAATCTGGACTACCCACCTGCAAATTCCTCCACCTCGGCGGCAAATTCGCTGCACCGGACCCAAAATTCCTTCCAACGCTCCAACCCGGACACCCGCGCTACCTCGAACACTCCCTCCTCCAAGTACCCGCAAAGTCCCCCTCGATCCGAATGCTCTCTAGAGTGGAATTGACAACCGCCAGGAGTCGCATGAAGTCATTGCCGTGAACGCCCTCGCCGATATCCACCGAGCCGACGAAGCATCGCTCGAGCGCTATCTCACCCGCCTCCGCGATGGACGCGGGCTGTCGCCGCACACCGTCCGCAACTACCGCAACGACATCCGCCACTTCCTGCGCTGGCTCGCCCAACAAGATACCTCGCTCCCAGACCTCACCCGCGCCGATTACCGCGCCTACCTCGCCGAACTGCGCACTTCAGGCATGGCCGACGGCTCCATCCGGCGGCGAGCGTCAACGCTTAAGTCATTCACGCGCCAGCTCACCCAAGCAGGCAACCTCGATTCCGATCCGCTCAGCCTCGCCGCAATTCCGCAAGCGACTGCGCACCTACCTGCATATCTGAGCGAAGAGCAGATCGATGCGCTCCTCCAGGCTCCGGATGCGCGCTCGCCCTCCGGGCTCAGAGACGGCGCACTTCTGGAAGTCCTCTACGGAGCAGGACTGCGCATCAGCGAGCTAATCGACATGCGGCTTGGCGACTACGACCGCGACGCAAACGGCTTCATCGTGCGCGGCAAGGGAGGTAAAGAGCGGGTCGCGCTGCTCGGAGAGCCGGCAGAGCGGCGGCTACGACAGTACCTGCTGGATGGCCGGCCCGTGCTCGTATCGGATCAATCGAAAGACTGGCTCTGGCTCAATCGATTCGGCGGGCGGCTCTCGGCCCGCGCCGTGCAACTCGGCATTCGGCGCTACGCCGCGCAAGCCGGACTGCCCGCTTCGGTACACCCGCATCTGTTGCGACACTCGTTCGCCACGCATATGATCGATGGAGGCGCGGACCTGCGCGTGGTGCAGGAATTACTGGGTCACGCCAGCGTCAGCACGACGCAGATCTACACTCATGTGAGCGATGCCGCACGCCGCGAAACCATTGATCACGCGCTTGACGGCATCGCAGACCTGCTGCGCGAGCGCCGCTCCGAATCCGACGAGATGCACCTGAGCAAACAGACGCTACCCCCGACGCGAGCTGAGCATTCCCCATGAAGGTCCTGCTGATCGCTGGCCCAAACCTCAACATTCTCGGTCAGCGCCAACCCGAAATCTACGGTTCGCAGACACTCGCCGAGATCGAAGAGCTCGTGCGCAAGCGCGCCGAGGAATGGGGTGTGACGATCCGCCCGTACCAATCGAACCACGAAGGGGCGATCATCGACTTCATCCAGCAGGAGCGCTCAGCCGAAGGCCTGATCATCAACCCGGGCGCGCTCTCCCACTACGGATATTCGCTGCGCGACGCCCTTGAAGCGTTTCCCGGCGGCAAAATGGAAGTGCATCTCTCAAACGTCCACGCCCGCGAGTCGTTTCGGCACAACCTCGTGACCGCCCCGGTCATGGACGGCGTCGTCGCCGGCCTCGGCTGGCGCGGCTACCTTGCTGCCCTTGATGCACTGGTGCCGATGCTCCAGGAGCGCGCCTCACGCCAGTCAGAACGTGCCGAATGACTCTCTCCCGTCTCGAACGAGTCCGCGAAGCAATCGCAGCTGCAAAGATCAACGCGCTGCTCGTCACCAGCGAGGCGAACCGTCGTTACGTCAGTGGATTCACCGGCTCGAACGGCTGGCTGGTCATCACGGCCGACGACCGCGAACCTCCAAAACTCGCGACCGACTTCCGCTACCTCGATCAGGCACAGCAAGAATCGCCCGAGTTCGAGATCATTCGCATGGTCGGCCCGGTCGAGAACTGGTGGGGCGACCTCGTCCAGCCAATCGGTCGCGCTCGCCTCGGATTCGAGGCGGACGACGTCTCTGTGGCGATGCACAAGCAACTGCGCGATGCCACCGCCAAACTTCCGGCTGGTCAGCGCCCCTCGCTCACCCAAACCAAGCGCGTGATTGAGCCGGTGCGCGCAATCAAAGACGCCCGCGAGCAGAAGCTCCTGCGAGAAGCGGCCCGCCTCACCGACCAAGCATTCGCCGACGTCACAAGCCGAATCGAACCAGCTTGGAGTGAACAGCGAGTGGCCTGGGAGCTTGAACAATATGCGCGGACGCACGGAGCCGACGCTATGGCCTTCGACTCCATCGTCGCCGCTGGTCCTCATGGTGCCCGTCCGCACGCCCGTCCCCGCGACAACGTCATCAGTGAGCGCGAGCCGATTGTGATCGACATGGGCGCGCGTCTCAACGGCTACTGTGCCGACATGACCCGGACCATTTCGCTCGGCGGCGTCGACCAGCGGTTCCCCCACATCTATGACATCGTGCTAGCCGCCCACGAGACGGCGGCGCAGATGGTCGAGCCCGGCATGAAAGCGTCCGACGCCCATCAGCTTGCCCAGCAAGTAATCAACGACGCTGGCTACGGCGAGTACTTCGGTCACGGCCTTGGCCACGGCGTCGGGTTGCAAATTCACGAGTACCCGCATCTCGGCGCCACATCGAAAGACGAACTCGCCGAGGGTATGGTGATTACGATCGAACCCGGCATCTACTTGCCCGATTGGGGCGGCGTCCGCATTGAAGATATGGGCGTACTCGAAGCCGACGGATTCCATTCGTTCACCGCTACCCCCAAACTCCGCATGATTGAGCAGATGGGCGAACGCACATGATCTCCACCGGCGACCTCAAACGCGGTTTTGTGATCGAACTCGACGGCAACGAGTACCAGATCGTCGACTGGGAGCACATCAAGGTAGGCCGCGGCTCTGCCCAGGCCCGTCTCAAGCTCCGCGATATTCGCGGCGGACACACCGTTGAGCGCACGTTCCAGGCTGGCACCAAGTTTCGCCGCATCCGCACCGAGCACCAGACGATGCAGTATCTCTATCGAGACGGCGACCTGCTCTACTTCATGAATACGGAGTCCTACGAGCAGGAGCCGCTGTCCGCTGATCTCGTCGGGAACGCGCTCGACTACCTCGCCGAAAACGCCGAAGTCGAGGTACTCATCGTTGGCGAGAGTCCTGTGGCCGTCGAACTGCCCGCCGCCGTGCCGCTCGTCGTGTCCGAGTCTGATCCGGGCGTGAAAGGCGACACCGCCACCGGTGCCACCAAGCCGGCGACGCTCGAAACCGGACTCGTCGTCAACGTCCCGCTCTTCGTCGGCCCGGGCGACACGATCAAGGTTGACACTCGCAGCGGTCAGTACCTGGAACGCGCCTGACGCTCTGCGCACGCCCATGCAACGACAGGGGTGACGAATGCCCCGACGCCCCCCAACCGGATTCCACGCGCGCCGCGCCGCCGCCGGCAAGACCCAGCGCCGGATCGAGTGGGACGACGAACCGGAACAGATCACTCCGCCCCCGGCTGCCCCGCAGTCGCACCCGGTCGGCCGCATCGCCGCGCACATTCACCAACAGCTACAGAACGATCCCCTCCTCAACGATGTCTGGCTCGAAGGCGAAGTCCGTAACTTCACCCGTTCCGGACGCGGTCACATCTACTTCGATCTTGCCGATGAGGACGGCATTCTGGCCTGCGTGTTCTTCGCCGGTCGCAATCGGGGCGTCCGGATCGAGCAGGGCGCTCAAGTCCTCGTCCACGGACAAGCCGGTCTCTATCTGCCACGGGGCTCGCTCCAGATCAATGTCGACGCCGTGCAGCCGATCGGCGACGGCGTCCTCCAAGCTGAGTACGAACGCCTCTTCCGCAACCTCGAGGCTGAGGGTTTATTCGCGCCCGAACGCAAACGCCCCCTCCCCCGCTACCCGCGGCGAATCGGCGTCGTGACCTCGCCATCGGGCGCAGTCTGGCACGACATTCGGCAAGTATTGGCGCGGCGCTGGCCGCTCGCCTCCCTACTCCTCAGTCCGTGCCTGACACAAGGCGAGGGTGCAGCCGACTCAATCTCCGCGGGAATCGAAGCGCTCAACCTGTTGACCGCCGAGGACGAGCCGGACGTGATCATCGTGGGACGCGGAGGCGGCTCGCCCGAAGATCTCTGGGCCTACAACGAGGAGCCGGTCGCCCGCGCCATCTTCGCTTCGGCTATCCCGATCATCAGCGCAGTGGGTCACGAGACGGACGTCTCCATCGCCGATCATGTCGCCGATGTACGCGCCCCAACGCCGTCGGCCGCTGCGGAACTGGTCGCCCCTGACCGTGCAGAGGAAGCCGCGCGAGTGCGCGGCCTGCGAGCCGCGATCGATCAGACCGTCGAACTACGCTTGATCAGCTGCCGTCAATCACTCGACGCCAGCCTCGATCTTCTTCACCGCGCCGCGCCCAACCCGGCCGAAATGCGAGTCTCACTGCACCGTCGCGAGCACGAATTCGAGCGAGCGGTCCAGCTGACGCTCAGCCGAAACCGAGCATCGCTCGGCACAGCCGATGCGAAATTGGCCGCCCTCAACCCACGCGCCACAATCTCCCGCGGCTACGCCATCGTTGCAGGACGCACAGGGCAAGTCGTGACCTCCATCAGGGATGTCTCTCCCGGCGACGCGCTATCGGTACAGCTCGAAGATGGCTTGATTCAAGCCACCGCGACCAAAATCCAATCCCTGTCAACGGAGCAGAATTCATGAGCGACTTACCGCAAATCGACCCGGACCAGCCATATGAGACGATTGTCAACGACCTCGAACTGACACTCGCTCAGCTTGAAGACGGTGGACTTTCGCTCGCCGACGCCCTGGTCGCTTACGAACGCGGCGCCGCGCTCAGCGCCCGCGCTCACCAGCTGCTTGACGAGGCTGAGCTCCGGATCGAAACGCTGCGTGAAGACGGTGGCTGATGACCATTCGTATCGCCTGGTTCGCCTCCGCTAAAGGACAAAGTTCCCGCCTGCTGCTCAATGCAGCGCTGGACGCGATCCGAGAAGATCGACTCGACGCCGAGATCACTTGCGTTGTCTGCAATCGCGAGCGCGGACAGTCTCGCAACACCGACGCTTTTCTCGACAGCGTCAACGCCGCAGGAATTCCACTGATCTCCCGCAGTTCCGGAGCGTGGCGCCGCGCCGTTCGCGGCGCAATCTCCGATCCGAGCGGCGAACTCGCTCCCTGGAGACGCGATTACGACAGTTGGATCCGCCAACAGATTGACGCCTACGCGCCCGACATCGCAATGCTCGCGGGCTACATGCTCGTAGTAACCGACGCACTCTGCGACTCACTGCCGATGCTGAACCTCCATCCCGCGCTTCCTGGCGGCCCAATCGGCACATGGCAATCGGTCATCCACCAACTCATCGCCGATAGCGCAGAGCGCTCAGGCATGTTGCTCCAGCGAGTCACGACCAAGCTCGATCGCGGCCCCACCGTCACCTGGTGCCAGTACCCCATCGTGGGGCCCGACTTCGACTCGCTCTGGGCGGAATACGGTGACCAGAGGGATGAAGAGACGCCACTATTCCAAGCCATCCGAAACGCAGGCGTGGCACGAGAATCTCTATTCATCCTCGACTCGCTTCGGACCATTGCAGCTGGCGCTCCGATTCCGGCACCTGCCGCGAGTGGGCACGGCATAGAGATCACAGATCGCGTTGAACGCCGATTACGTGAGCAGGCTGACGCAAGCCCAGGTTGATTATGTACAGGAGCAGCGTGAGTTGGCACTGCTCATGAGCGGATTTCTTCGCCATATACTGCGGGTATGTCCGAGCTCGAGTGCCCGTGGTGCGACCTCCCCATCGCTGCTGAGGACAACTATTGCGCCCGCTGCGGAGGCGTGCTTCCGAAGATGTCTGAATCCAGACCGATCTCCGCCACTGCCATCTCGAATCGACCGACCTCGGCCACCCCGGCGACCCTGCTGCCTGCGGTTCGCGCAGACCTTGCGCCCTTTCTGCCTGTACTCCGGAGTGCGGCCTCAGTGATCGCGACAGCCGCGCTCGCTGACTGGGCGGCGCGGCACGCGGCGCCGATGTTGGCCGACAAGATTGCCGACACCGCTCGCGAACTAATCAAGCCGAAGCGAAGCTCAGCTACGCGGACGATTCTGGTTGAAGAGCACATCACGATCCGTCAGCGGATCAGTGTTCAGTCCTAATGCAGCTGTTAACCGCACCCTCCGCGCAACCGTAACTCTCACCC
Source organism: Dehalococcoidia bacterium (assembly GCA_963555985.3). GTDB lineage: Bacteria > Chloroflexota > Dehalococcoidia > Bin125 > Bin125. Next base: position 1,442,996 of record OY820591.1, on the reverse strand, counting down.
TTCTGCTGTTCTTGATCCCTGCCACAGCCGGTGCCGAACCCGAATCAACCCCACTGATGATTAGCGAGGTCCTGCCAAATGCCGGCCAAGGCTCAAACGATCATCGACACGAGTGGGTAGAAATTCAAAACATCAGCAACGAGCCAATCAATCTTCAAGGCTGGAGCATCGAAGACGACACGATCTCCGTCCCGCTCCCCACAATCACACTCGAGCCCGGGAGCTTTTCCTTGCTCGTTGGCCACACGAGCGCTCACGTCGCTCCACTAGGCGCGACACTCGTCATCCTGGAGACCCCGCGTATCGGCAGCGGACTGCGAAACGATGGGGATCTGGTCGCGCTAGTTGACCCAAAGGGCATCACTCGAGACATGATCAGCTGGGGCGACCGTTATCGCCCCTATCACTTCGACGCGCCGGAACCCAACGAGAGCATCATTCGTGACCATCGGGGCTTACAGGGGCGAGCAAGCCCACCCACCCCATATGCCGCCGATCCGCGCGGACAGATGCGCCCGCGCCCACTGTCGCCGGTTCAAAATCCGCCGAACTCTGTAGTTCGAATCAAGGCAGCGCTCGTCGCGCCGATTGATGTCGGTGAAGCAGGTGAGTGGATCACGCTGCAGAACGTCTCAGACGAGCGGCTCGTGATGGTCAACTGGACCCTGAGTACAGCCGCGTCGCGGATCACGCTCCCTTCTCATCTGCTCAAACCCGGAGAAACGCTGATGATCACTTCGGCAGTCAATCGGAATCGACCACCACCCAATTCCATGCAGTATGTCGATGATGTGATCGCCCTTCCCGACTCTGACGGAGCAATTGGTGGCGGCCTCTCCAGGGCTGGCGGACATCTCATCGTGCGCGATCCGAATCTCCGCTGGCTCGCAACCGCCAGCTGGGGCTCCGACGACCGGTTTCATCAACTCACGGCGCCGCAGAACGGCGAGATCCTGCATTTCCGAGAAACTGATCGGGTACGACCGCCGGAACCCTCGGACTGGCAGAGCGCAACCCCGCTACGAATCACCTCAGTCGCACTCAGCCGCACCGGTCTGCAAATCACACTAACGAGCGACGCACGAGATCAACTCGATTTGTCCAACTGGTTGCTGTGGATCGGTGAGGAGGCAATACCAGTCACCGGAAGCGAACAGTCGCCGCGCCACGCCATACATTTGAACCCAAAAGCAGGAACATGGGCACCGCTGCGCCTGCTGCGACCTGACGGGTCTGTCGCGCAGACTATCCCGCTTCCGCCGTCAGCAGGCGCAGCCGCCGATGCAGTTGAGATCAATCGACCATTACAGACCGAACCGCGGCGCCATCAGGAGAGCTCGGAGCCGGAGGTGTGGATCAGCGAGGTCTACCCAGCCGCAGGGATGGGACGAAACGACGCCGCGTTCGAGTGGTTCGAACTGACCAACCGAGGCCAGGAGCCGGTCAACTTGGACGGTTGGACAATCACCGACAACCATGGCTCCGACGCGCTGGACGGTATCGTCATTCCCCCCGAGGGCACCATCGTCATCGCAGCGCAGAATGCGCAGGTTCCAGAGGCAGATGCGATGATTGCCGACGGTCGGATCGGCAACGGCCTCGCAAACGGCGGCGACCGGCTTGTTCTCAAAAACGCCCTAGGCGAAATCGTGGATTCCGTGAGCTGGGGCTCCGACCAAACCCACGCCACGATAGAAGCGCCAACGCCTCAAGCCTCCATCAATCGAGCCTCGCCGAATGGGAATCCACTCCTCGCCCCGCCGAGTCCCGGAACGGTGATCGAGCATCAGACAGATCGCCAAGAAATGATTCAGCCGGAAACACCGAGCAAAGAACCGGCGATCCCGGAGCAGCCGGACAACGCAGATAGGACTCTCAGCATGGAAACTGAAGAGCCGATCATGCCTTCGCGCTCACCGGCGACTGTCCGAATCACCGAGATCATGCCTTCCCCGAATGTCGGCGACCCGGAATGGATCGAAATCGAGAACTTCGGCGACATACCCATTGCTCTGAACCGCTGGACGATCGCCGATGAGCATTCTTCTACGGAGATACACGGGGAACTCGGTCCCGGTGAGCGAATGATCATCTCGGCTGGCGCGATGCCGGATCTGACTGATGGCAGCGCCACACTTTCGCTGAGACGAATCGGCAACAGCCTCAACGATGAGGGCGACACGGTCATCTTGCGAGACTCGCACGGCGTCGTAATCGATTCGGTCATCTATGGATCAGACGAAATCCCAGCGCCTGCGCGTGGGCTCTCAATCGCACTCCAACTGCCGATCTGGGTCGTCAATGCCAAACCGACGCCGGGAGATGCCGCTGTCGAACCGTGGCTTGCCGATACGCTCGCTCCAGCGCCCACTCAGGACAGTCACGCGCAGGAAGGAGTGCCCGTGTTCAAAGCCGCTGACGTTCCCGCCGATGCTCTCAACCCCTGGATGATCGTCTCCGCAGGCCTCAGTGGAGTAATTCTTGTCCTACTGTTGCTCCGCTGGCGTCCAGCAGAGCCAAGCGCATCGAACACACTAGAAGCGGAGACAACTGCGTTCAGTTCGCCGCAGCTTGAGCAGGACGGCGCACGACCAGTGGACGAAGACGAGTCTTCTCAATGAATGAAGCGGTTCGCATCGCCGTTGTTCTTGCACGTCGCGGCGTCGGCTCGCGCCGTGCAGCGGAGCAGCTGATCCGCGATGGCCGAATCTCTCTTGACGGGCGAACGCTCACCGATCTGGCCCTCCGCATCGATTCCAACGCTGCTGGCCTCCAACTCGATGGCTGCGATCTTCCCCTGGCAGAACCACTGCGGTACTTCGCGCTCAACAAGCCCCGCGGCGTCGTCTCAACAGCCCGCGACGACCGTGGCCGGCGAAGCGTCGTGGATTTCCTTCCATCGAACGCCGGGCGCTGCGTGCCGGTTGGGCGGCTCGATCTCGAATCCGAAGGACTGCTGTTGCTGACGAATGACGGGCCGCTCATCGCCGGCTTGCTCCATCCATCTCAAGAAGTGCAGCGCGTTTACCTAGCCGAGGTGATCGGTACGCCGACCGGTCGGACGCTGGATCGCGTCTACGCCGGAATCGTCGAAAACGGAGAATTACTGCGAGCAAGAGCGAAACGCTCGAAGCGCCCGGGCCAAGTGCTACCGCGCGGTCGGCGCACATCATGGCTCAGCTTGACCCTGCACACCGGGCGTAAGCGCGAGTTGCGCCGTCTCTGTGAAGCCGTTGGGCATCCTCTGATCAGCCTACGGCGCGTGCGCTTCGGGCCGATCCTCTTGCACGATTTGAAAGTCGGAGAGGTTCGCCCGCTCACGCGCCGAGAAGTCCGACTCTTGCGCCGCACTGCCGGCCTTGAGCAGGACACGAGCGAACCTGAATCAGCAGACCATTAACATGAAGCAATGGGCAACTCTGATTCAGTCACGCGAACGGACCGCCTAGTCGCCATTGACGGTCCGGTCGCGTCGGGCAAGACCGCCGTCGGTCGCGCACTCGCGCAGCGACTCGGCTGGCGGCTTTTCGACACCGGTGTGATGTACCGCGCCGCAACCTGGCACGCCTTGCGCAACGAAGTCCATCTGGACGAAGAAGAGAGCGTCGCCGAACTAATTCGAGCGGCGGAAATCGCGCTCCTGCCGAACGATGAAGCCGGACGCGCCGAGCTCGACATCTTCGTCAATGGCGAAGCCGCGACTCCACACTTACGCGAGGCGGATGTCGAGTCGGCAGTGCCCGTTGTCGCAGCGATCGCCGAGGTTCGAGAACTACTGGTAGCTCATCAGCAAAAGGAGTCCGTTCAGGGCCGGCTCGTCGTGGTCGGGCGGGACATTGGGACCGTCGTACTGCCCGACGCGCCCGTCAAGATCTTCCTCACAGCGTCTGAGGAAGTCCGCGCGAAGCGCCGCGCGGCGCAGATGAATCAACAGATCGACGCTCAAGCCGTGCTGCGTGCGACGCGCCGCCGTGACGCGCGCGACCGCGGGCGAGCAGCATCGCCGCTGCTCGCGGCCGAGGATGCCGTGACCCTGGACACGTCCGCGCTCACGCTGGAAGAATCTGTAGACGCAGCCGAACAGATCGTTCGGGCCCGCCTTTTCGCGTGCGGGCGGGCGACGAAGGTGAGCTGAGCCGATGACTCGCATCGCTTACCGCTGGATCACCCGCCAACTGACCCGACTGTTTTTTGGCGAATACGCAGCGCTCGCGCAGATCGGCATGACCGGTATGCCGAATGCTTCGCGTGTTTGGTTCTTGGTCGCCGGCTTCTTCGCCCGGCTCGCGTTTCTGCAGATCGTCCGCTGCGAGTGGATTCACTTCGACCGCATTCCTGAGACCGGTGTGATCATCGCGTCCAACCACCTCTCCTCCGCAGACCCGGCGATGATGGCCTCGGCGATCTACCCCCGTTCCCCTCGCTACATGGCCAAGATCGAGCTGTTCCAAAAGGAACCGATCATCGGCTATCTGTTCGCGCTCTCAGGCGCGTTTCCGGTCCGCCGGGGAATGGGCGACCGACTCGCGCTCCGCGAAGCCGAGCGTTTGCTCAACGAAGGAGCCGTCGTTGGCATGTTCCCGGAAGGCCATCGCTCCGACACCGACGCACTCATGCACGCGCATTCAGGCACGGCGTTGCTCGCCTTGCGGACCGGACGTCCGGTCGTCGCCGTGGCGATCACTGGATCAGAGAACCTGCGCGGGGGCTGGCGCTCACTGGTAGCCCGCACCCGGGTCCGAATGGTGGCGTCCGAACCGTTTACCCTGACGCCGGCCGGCAAGCGAATCACCCGCGAAGACATCAACCGCGCGCATGAACAGCTCATGCGCGCCATTGCCGAACAGCTACCTCCCGCTTATCGTGGCGTGTACGCTCACCTCGTAGAGGAGCCAGCCGTTGATCCACCCGAGACCGAGAAGCCAGGAGCCATCGCATGAGGATTCACCGCGCCCGTGATATGGGCTTCTGCTTCGGCGTCCGACGAGCCGTGGACATGATGCAGGAAGCCGCCGCCAACGGCACCCTCGTTACCACCCTCGGTCAAGTCGTACACAATCCACAGGTGGTCGCCCGCCTGGAAGACACCGGCATTCGGGTGAGGGAAGACCGCACTGCCGACGGGGTTGAGACGGACACTGTAGCAATCACCGCCCATGGCGTCGGCGAAACCGTCGTTCGCGACATCGAGGCGAAGGGCTACCGCGTGATCGACACGACCTGCCAGTTCGTCTCGCGCGCGCAGCGCGCGGCCCGTAATCTGGCCGAGCGCGGTTTCACCATCATTATCTTTGGCGACCCCAATCACCCAGAGGTCAAGGGCGTGCTCGGCTGGTGCCGCGGCCGCGGAATCGTGATCCCGAATGAGTCCCTCGAGGGCTTGCCTGAGTATCTGCCGAGCAAGATCGGCGTGATCTCACAGACCACTCATACGCCCGAGCGCTTCGCCGATTTTGTGGCCAACCTGATGAGCGCCCGAATTGGCCAGATCACCGAAATCCGCGTCGTCAACGTGCTCTGCAATGCCACGACCTCTCAACAAGCCGCCACGCGCGACTTGACCGACAACGTTGACCTGATGATTGTGGTTGGCGGGTACAACTCCGCGAACACGCGCCACCTCGCTGAGCTATCGCGCGCCAACGGCGTCGAAACCTACCACGTCGAAACAGCAGCGGAGCTTGAGGTCGAGTGGTTCTACGGACACGAGGACATTGGCGTTACCGCCGGCGCATCGACGCCTGACTTCTCGATTGAGGCCGTCGTGAGCCGGGTCGAGGCAATCGGCGAATTGATCGAGGCGGGTGTCTGAATTCGGAAGACATTCGCGTCGGATCTGACCTATGAACCACACAGAACCGCCGGACGATGACACGTAAGCGTCTCGGCAACGGCGCAATCAGCGTCGTCGCACCAGGCTCGCTTGCCGACGAGGCCGGCCTCCAGCCGGGCGACCGGATCCTCGCGGTCAATGGCAAACCCATCCGCGACCAACTCGACTATCGCTTTCAGACGACGGACGACTTCGTCACACTCGATGTGATTCATGGAGGCGAGGAAGGAGTCGTCGAATTCGAAAAACCAATCGACGAACCGCTCGGCGTCGAGTTCGAGGATGACGCCTTCGACGGTACCCGCATCTGCAACAACAAGTGCTTCTTCTGCTTTCTCAAAGGCCTGCCCAAAGGGCTGCGCCGCCCGCTCTACATCAAGGACGACGACTACCGCCTCTCCTTCTTGCACGGCAACTTCGTCACGCTTACGAACCTCTCCGAAGACGACTGGACTCGCCTCGAAGAGCAGCGCCTCTCACCGCTCCACGTCAGTGTCCACGCGACGGATCTTCAGCTCCGCCGCGAATTGTTGGGCAATCCCCGCGCTCCCGACATTCGCGAGCAACTGCGACGACTCGACTCGTTCGGGATTGAAGCGCATACACAGATCGTCCTCTGTCCAGGCGTCAACGACCGTGAAGCGCTCGACCGGACTGTGAACGAGCTCCTCAAGCACGGCAACGTCACCTCTATCGGGGTAGTGCCTGTCGGCTCCTCACTCGAAGGCGAAGAACGAATCAACCACGGCGGGATGCGCGCGCACACTGCCGGTGAAGCGCGGCGGGTCGTCCGCCAACTGCGCCGCTGGCAGCGGTCAGCGCGCCGCGAGCGCGGACGCTCCGTTGTTTTTCCCAGCGACGAGTTCTACCTCGCTGCGGGTGCTCAGATTCCTTCGGCCAGCCGTTATGACGAGTTCCCGCAATGGGAGAATGGGATCGGCATGACCCGCACGCTGATCGACGATTGGCGCAAAACTCGACGTCGGCTGCGCGAAGGTAGATTGCGCACCCCTGCTGATGCTCCGAGCCGAGCATCGCTCGCGTGCGGACGACTGATTGCGCCAACCTTGCGAAGACTGGCCGATGAAGTCAGCGCATACACCGGCATCGACTTCGACGTGATTCCAGTCGCAAACCACCTGTTCGGTGAACGTGTCAACGTCAGTGGGCTCATTCCCGGACGGGACTTTGCCGAGGCGTTGCGCAATCACGATCTCGCAGAGCGAGTTTTCCTCCCCAGAGCCTCACTGGACTACTTCGGACGCAAGTTCCTCGACGACACTACGCCCGGCGAACTGGAGCACGAACTGCAACGGCCGATCGCGTTTGTCTACACCTTTTCCGACCTCCTAGAGTCGATCTCAGCGCCTGCTGAGGCCTCCATGCGGATCCAACCGGAACGCAGTAACGGTCGCGCATGGACCACAGCGGCGCCCGCGGCGGGGAAGAACTGAGAGCGCCCCATGTGCGGCATCGTTGGTTACATCGGCGACCGCGCCGCCGGTCCGATCCTGCTTGAAGGCCTGCAACGGCTCGAATATCGGGGCTACGACTCGGCCGGTATTGCCGTCCTGGACCGCGACGGCGCAATCGCCGTGCTCAAACGCCAAGGAAAGCTCGCGGCGCTCGAACAGTCGATCGGCGACATGCCCAGCGGCGGCGCCGGTATCGGTCATACACGCTGGGCGACGCACGGTGAACCCTCGGACCGCAACGCGCATCCGCACACGTCGAGTCTTGGTGATGTGATCGTGGTGCAGAACGGCATCGTCGAGAACTACCGCGAACTCCGCGCCGCCCTCGAGGGAAACGGCGTGCGGTTTGAGACCGACACCGATGCAGAGGTGATCCCTCAACTGATTTCGCGCGGGCTGAAGCGTGGCAAGGCCTTTGAGGATGCGCTCCGAGAAGCTCTCGACCTGATTCGAGGCGCAAATGCCATAGCGGCTGTCCATCGCGCTCAGCCTGAGCGAATCTACGCCGCTCGCCGCGGTTCGGCGGGCGGCATCGTCGTTGGCTTTGGCGATGGCGAGATGTTCATCGCAAGCGATCTGCCAGCCCTGCTGCCGCACACCACATCCGTCTACCACCTCAAAGATGGTGACATCGCCACGATCCAAGCTGACGACATGCGTATTCACCGGCGAGGCGAAGACTCGTTCAGTCCCGCACCAACGACCGTCGATCTCGACCCGGTCGCGATCCAACGCGGCTCGTATCGCCATTTCATGCTGAAAGAGATCCACGAGCAGCCTCGTGCGCTCTCCGACACGATCCGAGGCCGCGCACGCCTGAATCCGGCGAGCGCCCTCCAAGACGACCTCGCCTTCAGCGACGACGACCTGCGCCGGATCGAACGAGTGCTCGTCATCGGCATGGGTACCTCACTCCATGCGGCAATGATTGGGCGCTGGTGGATTGAACACATCGCTGGTATCCCTGCCGATTGTGACAATGCCTCAGAGTTCCGATTTCGCGCGCCGATTCTCGGTCCCTCGACATTGGTCGTCGCAATCACTCAGTCCGGCGAAACGATCGACACATTGGGCGCGATGGACGCAGTCCGCACACGTTGGGGCGCTCCCCAGATCGCCATCACTAACGTCCCCGGTTCTGAGGCGGCGCGGCGCGCGGACGCTGCGCTGCTGCTGCGTTGCGGCCCGGAAGTTGGTGTCGCGTCAACCAAGACGTTCACAGGATCGCTTGCGGCGCTCTATCTGCTTGCGTGCCGTCTCGGAGCCGCGCGCGGAATGCTGAGTCCGGCTCAACTGAGTGGTGTGCTAGAACAGCTGCTTGCCACCCCCTCGCTGGTCGAGCGAGGATTGGCCCAGGAGCAACGCTGCGCTGAAATCGCCGAACACCACATTAACGCCGCCAATTTCCTCGTCCTCGGCCGCGGCATCGAATATCCAGTTGCCATGGAAGCTGCGCTGAAGTGCAAGGAGATCTCGTACGCCCACGCAGAGGGATATCCGGCCGGGGAAATGAAACACGGCCCAATCGCCCTGCTAGACCGCGAATTCCCGGTCGTCGCGCTGGCGCCTCGAGGACCACTCTTCGACAAGATGATCAGCGCAATTCAGCAGGTGCGAGCGCGTCGCGCGCCAGTCATTGCGATCGGCGACGATGGCGACACGGAGCTCGAAGAACTCGTCGACCACTTCATTGGGGTGCCGACGGCCCCACCCTTGCTCACTCCGTTCGCGCTCACGCCGGTCGTGCAGCTGTTCAGCTACCACATCGCGCTTGCACGCGGGCTCGATATCGATCAGCCGCGCAACCTTGCGAAGACAGTGACCGTCGAGTGAGTTCATGCGAGAAATGACGCGGCAATGGCGGACAATGTGCGCAGGCCAATAGAGAATCGCGTTAACCCGGTGATATCATCACCCCGCTGTGCACGCTCTTCCTACGCCGCGACTGGTCACGCTCAGCGTGAGCCCCACTGCCCACCAGCACAACAAACCGGAACATGCCGATGAGCGCTGAAGCCCAGAACATCGTCTGGTTCGCCGATGTTGGCCGCAATGCCGTCGCCCTCGTCGGCGGCAAGGGCGCCAATCTTGGAGAACTCACCCAGGCCAATATCCCGGTGCCGCCCGGCTTCATCGTCACCACCCGGGCCTATCGACAGTTCATTCAACAGAGCGGACTCTTGGCAGTCTTGCGTCAACTGCTTACTGGGCTTGACGTAAACGACGACGCCCAACTCAACCGCGTCGCGGCCGATGTGCGTCATGCGATCGAGCAGGCGGATATGCCCGCGTCAATCCAAGAGGAGATCGCAGCGTCATATCGCGATCTCGGCGAAGGGCCAGTCGCCGTCCGCAGCTCAGCCACAGCCGAAGACCTCGCCGAAGCCTCCTTCGCCGGACAGCAGGCCACCTTCCTCAATGTAGAGGGAGCGGTCGAAGTGGTTGAGGCAGTCCAGCGCTGCTGGGCGTCACTGTTCGAAGCCCGAGCCGTCTTCTATCGCGAGCAGGCCGGCTGGGGCCACTTGGACGTCGATCTAGCCGTGCCTGTGCAGCAAATGGTGCAGTCCCAATCGTCAGGGGTCATGTTCACCGTCGATCCCATCTCCAACGACCCGAATCGAGTTGTGATCGAAGCCGCGTTCGGTCTGGGGGAAGCTGTCGTAGGCGGCATGGTTTCGCCCGATCACTTCGAGGTGGACAAGCAATCCGAGGCGATCATCGATCGTCAGATCTTCGTCCAGGACCGCATGCTCGTTCGCTCGCCGAACGGTTCCGACAACCTGAACACCTGGCAGACGCTCTCCGAAACCGACGGCGGACGCGCAAAGCTGACGAACGCCCAGGTCGTCGAACTCAGTCGGATCGGCAAGCGAATCGAGTCGCACTACGGATCGCCCCAGGACATTGAGTGGGGTTGGGTCGACGGGGATTTCTACCTGCTCCAAACCCGTCCGATTACAACGGTCACTCCGCCGGGCGAAACGCAGGACATTCCTGCGCCGACTCCGATTGAGCAACCGCTCCTGAGCGGCTCGCCTGCGTCGCCTGGGGTAGGCAGCGGCAGAATCCGCATCATTTTTGACCCGGCCGAAACGGCGCAGGTCAGCGAGGGAGACGTGCTCGTCGCTGAGATGACTACACCCGACTTCGTACCGGCGATGAAACGCGCCGCTGCAATCATCACCGAACGCGGTGGCCGCACTTGCCACGCCGCCATCATCAGCCGCGAACTTGGCGTGCCCTGTGTCGTTGGCGCGCTTGGAGCCACCAGCCTCCAGCCTGGTTCCATCGTCACTGTCGACGGCGGCGGCGGACAGGTCTATGCGGGAGAGCAGAGCGAGTTGCTCTCGTGGTGGCATGACCGTGAAGAAGAGCTCTACGCCCCGATCCCCACCAAGACCAAGCTCTATGTCAATCTCGCTGAGCCCGAGATCGCCGATCGCGTCGCACAGCGAGATGTCGATGGCGTGGGCTTGCTGCGAGCGGAGTTCATCATCGCCCGCCTAGGTGAGCATCCACGGAACTTCATCGATACCGGGCGCGAAGACGAGTATGTGCGCCGCTTGGGCGAGGGCATGCGCAAGATCGCCTCCGCCTTCGACCCTCGCCCGGTCGTCTATCGAGCCACCGACTTCAAGACCAACGAGTACGCCAACCTCACGGGCGGGGATGTCCACGAACCCACAGAAGAGAATCCGATGATCGGATACCGAGGTGCGGCCCGCTACATCCGCGAGCCCGACCTCTTTGAGCTGGAACTGCGCGCGCTCGAACAAGTCCGAGCCGATCACCCCAACCTCCACTTGATGATCCCGTTTGTGCGAACACCCGACGAGATGCGACAAGTCGTACAACAGATCGATGCCTACGGGCTGGTCCGCGACGCCCAATCGCCGGACGGCTTCCAACTCTGGATGATGGTCGAGGTTCCCTCGAACATCTTCCTGCTCGACGAATTCATCGATTGCGGGATCGACGGCGTCTCGATCGGCTCGAACGACCTCACCCAACTCACGCTTGGAATCGACCGCGACTCGGAGCGATTTGCTGACACATTCGACGAGCGAAACCCCGCCGTCATGCGCGCGATTGAGCACGTGATCGCCACCGCGCGGCGGCGCGGCATTACCGTTTCCGTGTGCGGTCAGGGACCATCGGAACATCCCGACCTTGCTGAGCGTTTAGTGGAGTGGGGCATCACTTCGATCTCAGTTACGCCGGATGTGATCGAACGCACCCGCCGTCTGGTCGCCGAGGCCGAAGCTCGAATCCTCGGCTGATCCTCTGGTTCATCGCCGAGGCGGCGAACACACTCCGGCCGAGGGGGATGCATGGGCAGCCGCTTCGGGTCCATCGCCATTCTCATCATTATCGCCGCGATCATCGGCGCCGCCAGCATCATCATTTACCGCCTGGGCCTGCTCGGCGGTGATGACGGCGATGCTCCGGCAGTCGTTGTTTCAATCGAGGATGGCGCATTGATTCTGCTCGGCGAGCCGCAGAACATCACCGTCAGCGTCGCCTCCGGCACACCGATCACAAGCCTCAAGCTCTCAGTGGACGAGGAACTCATTGCCGAAGCGATTCCTGTCTACTCTGCCGACCGCGGCAAGTACATCGGATCGCTGATCTGGACCCCGCAACGCCTTGGTTTCGCCGATCTCCGCATCGTTGCTGTCGATGAACAGGGCCGCATGGCAGTGCAGGAAATCAGGGTCGAAGTCACAGACGACGATGCCCGCATCGCAGCTGCGCTGCAGCTCGAGGTGCTCGGCCTCGCGCCGAATCAACAACTGATCGTCGGCGAGACCGTGCGCATTGTGCTGCGCGCGAGCGGTGCGCAGGCGATTGCTCGCTTTGAGATCGAAGTCAACGGCCAACTCAGGGCTGCGGTGTCTCCGACACTCGGTGATGATGGCGCTTATGTCGTGTCAATAGACTTCACCCCGGATCCGGAACCGATCGGCGCAGTGGAGGTCGTGTTCCGCGTCGTCGACGCGGCCGGCCGCACTGAGTCGAGGACGTTGCAAATCAACATCCTGCCGGCTGGCTCCGTTCCCGGCGCTGCGACTGCCCAGGCCGACAGCGCGCCAGCGGGAGAGGACGACAACGCGGCCACCGTTAGAGATAGCGGGACCAACACCGACGCCTCAACCAGCGAGGCCGTCGCGCTGATCGCCAGCCCTGCCGACGGCGACGACTACCGGCTCACGCCTGACCTCGCAATCGACGTTGAAGTGCTCATCAGGAATACCGGTCCATTGGCGAGCGTCCTTTTGTACGTGACGCCAGTGGCCGCCGATGGATCGTTAGGCTCATCCGTGCTGATCTTCTCCGCCGCTGACAGCCTGCCGGCCAGTGGCGAATACCGCGAGACCATTAGCGGGCTCGAGCGCTGGCTCACCGCGTCAGGACGATACGAACTCCAACTCGTGGCATTTGCCGCTGATGAGCGTCGTTTCGATCACCGAATCACCATTTCGGCGATTGCGGACGGCAGTGAGCAACAAGAAGACGACGAAGAGAGTGCTGATTCAGCTGACGATGAATCCGAGGACGATGAAGGCGAGGAAGAAGACAACATCGATCTTGCTCTGATCAATGCTCGACAGCCGGAGCCGGATGCAGAGCGCATCAACGTCACGGTCGCCAATCTCAGCGCTGTATCAGTCGAACAAGCCCGCATCCAACTCAGCTTGATTGACTCGCACGATGGCGCGGTGCTCGACGAGGCGCGAATCACGCTCTCGCTCGGTTCGGAAGAGTCGGCGAACATTCCCCTCGACTTCACAATCGATCGCGACGTCAGTGCACTCGTCGTGCTCGAATCGACGATCGACGACGACACGAGCAACAACACGTTGCAGGTCACGCTTCGCGCCCCAACGCCAGAAACTGAAGAGGAAGAACAGGCGCAGGAGGAACAACAGGCGGAGCAAGAGACGACGGAAGACGAGCTGGAGGTTGAGCAGCAAGAAACGCAGGGACCGCAACAGCTCCCCGACCTCGCATTCCACGAGGTCGTCTTCAATCACGAGGGCTACGCGCTGATCACGATCGTCAACCAGGGCAACGGCGCCGCCGACCAAATCGAAGTCGCACTGGTTGGCCCGAATGGAGTGGAGATTGAACGAATCTCACGCGCGCCGAACGCGCAGCCGCTGCCTCCCGGAGGCGCGGAGATCTTGGTCAGCAATCAGCCTCACGATGGCCCGCGTACGCTCGTGCTCGACCCTGACGATTCGCTCGGCGAATCCGACGAAGGCAACAATCGCCTGACCGTCGATGCGAGTCAGTGACGGCTGCATCGCGTCGCCGCCCAGCCCAGTTCGCCCGGCGTCGGTAGCTCGTTGGCTTGAATTATTCGCCCCAACTGCATACAGTTCCTCTATGCCGACCGTGCTACAAGTGGCGCAATGCGCGCATCGCTCTTGGCCATCGCCGTGTCCATAGCCGATGAAGTCAAGGCAAGGATCGACATCGTCGATCTCGTTGCCGAACAGGTCGCGCTTCAGCGCAGCGGTCGCACCTTCAAGGCCCGTTGCCCTTTCCACCAAGAGAACACGCCCTCCTTCATCGTCGATCCCGACCGCCAGACTTGGCGCTGCTTTGGACAGTGCAGCGAGGGCGGCGATGCGTTCAGTTGGGTGATGAAGCGGGAGGCCGTCGAGTTTCGCGAGGCTTTGCATCGGTTGGCGCAACGAGCTGGCGTCCCCCTGTCAGCGCCCGACAGCCGCCAACGAGAGCGCGATGATCAACGCCAACAGCTCATGCGCGCGAACGAAGCTGCGCTCCGATTCTGGGCCGACCAGCTCGCAGACGAAACAGCGGGCGCGAAGGCGCGCGAATACCTCACTGCGCGCGGCATTTCGCAAGAAGCGATTCAGCGCTTCTCGCTCGGATACGCCGGGGCGGACCACGATGCGCTCGTACACCACCTCACCGCAAGAGGCCACCGCTCCGATTCTCTCGAAGCTGCGGGCCTGATCGTCGTCACAGAGCACGGCCCTCGTGATCGGTTCCGCGACCGCCTGATCTTCCCGATTCGCAACGCACGCGGAGAAGTAGTCGGGTTCGGCGGACGCACCCTCATTGACGAGCCAGCCAAGTACATCAACACGCCCGAGTCCGACTTATTCAAGAAACGCAGCCTCCTCTACGGCCTCGATCTCGCCCGCCAGCACATCCGCGAACGTGGCTCAGTCATCGTCGTCGAGGGTTACACCGACGTGATCAGCGCACATATGCATGGCTCGCCGAATACAGTGGCATCGATGGGAACCGCGCTGACCGATGCACAGGTTCAGCTTCTGAAGCCGCTCACCAACGATGTCCGCTTCGCACTTGACGCCGACGCTGCCGGCCAAGCCGCGACTCGCCGTGGGATCGAGACCGTCAGCCACCAGGATCGGATGGACGCGGACATCCGCGTCATTGAGCTACCGGAGGGGCGCGACCCCGACGATTTGATCCGGTCGGAACCCGACACCTGGCAATCGCTGGTCAATGACGCGCCGCCTTATGTGGACTGGCTGATTGACCGGGCGCGCAACGAACACGATCTTGACACGCCGCGTGGACGTTCCAACTTCGCCCGTGAGTTGGTACCAATCGTACTGGCCATCAGCGATCCAATCCTGCGTGACAGCTACGTCCGACGCACAGCCGCGTACGCGCGTCTCGATGCCGCTCAACTCCTGGCTCGGCGGAGGGCGGGACAAGTTGCTCGTCATACATCGTCTGGCGGGAGCGAATCCGATCGATTGGGCGAACGCTCCACGCCTCCTCCACGCGACAAACAGCAGTCCTTCATCCTCACACTCGCCCTCTCGAACCCCTCAGCTGCGCGAGCACTCGACGAATCGGCGCTGCTGCTAATCGATGACCAACAAGATCGGCAGATTCTCGCCGCCGCCATCGAGCACTGCGATGCCGATGAGGCCAAGCTGGCTGCTAATCTCCCCCCTGAAGAACAGGCGAGGTGCGAAGAACTCCGCCTTGCCGGTCGGCGCTTGCCGCCGTACACGGATTCCGAGGCCGTCACCGCCGTGAGCGAAGCGCTCGAACGCATTCGCCGGCGTCGCACGCGCGAAGGCCTGCGTCTCAGCGGACAGCAACTCGGCGAACTCGAACGCGAGCTCGACCGCTCGCAGATCGCGCTCGCTGCCGACGCTCTCAACCGGGGCGACGACGATTCAAATGAGGCCTCGCCTGAAGTCGCTGCAGCCGCTCAGGTAGCCTTGCGCACCCGCGACGAAGCTCTCAGCCTCTATCAGCGAACTCCGCCTTCCGACAACCCCAGAACAGCCGCATCCTGATCCACCAGCTTGCGACCGTGCAACAGGGAGCCAGAACGATGACGACACCCGCATCCGAGCAACTGACCGCGACTGAACGCCCGGCTGGTGACTCGGCCAACCCCGTCGACGTGGAGAGAGCGACCAACTCGAACGCCGCGGTGGTTGGGGTAGCAACTGCTCCCTCCGCGCCGGCGAAGCGAGCGGCAAAGTCTGACAATGGCGCCGCCCGCCCGAAATCAACGAGACGCGGTACCCGCCGCCGGAAAGCGAGCGCGAAGAAGAACGAGCCGGTCGATCCCGAAGTCGCACTCGCACAGGCCGCCGAGCGAAGCGCCAAGCGCAAGCCCGTGCGCGTCACTAAGGGTTCCCCCTCTGCTTTGCTCAAGCGCGCTCGGCGCATTGAGCCGTCCGACTCACTCGTCGGCTCGCTGCGCTCACTGGTGCAGACTCAGCTCGTCGATCGGCGGGTCACGGCCGAAGCGCCGGGCCAGCGCAAGCCGCGCGCCGTCGCCCAGTCCGAGCAGGAAGCCCGGGTTCGCGCGCTCACGGCGCCGGTCGACGAGTTCTCGATGCCCGCCGGGCGACGCGCGATCAACCTGGCCGAGCAGCCCAAGCGCACCACGAAGAAGTCGACGAAGGCAGCGCCTACGCCCAAGAAGGCGGCAGAGCGCCGCAATCAGGCGAAAATGCATGAGGAGCGGCAGATCAGCCACGCCGCCGTCGCCAGCTTCACCCTCGACGACGACCCCGACCAAGAACAGGCGAACGCCCTCCAGACTCTGCTCGATCTTGCCGATGCTCCGTCTGGAGACGAACCGACGACGCCGGCAGACGGCTCAGCGCCGCCCGCTCGTCGCAAGGAAGCCAACTCTCGCCGCATTCTGGAAATGCGAAACGTCGGACGTCAGGGCGTTCATGAGGAGGCAGAGGGAATCGACGATCCGGTCCGCATGTACCTGCGTGAAATCGGACGTGTCAACCTGCTCACCGCCGCCGATGAGCGAGACCTCTCGCGCCAGATGGAAGAGGGCAACTGGATCCGCGACTTCGAGGAGGACTGGCGCACCACGCACGGTCGCTGGCCTACTTCATTGGAAGTGACGATCTTCCTCATTCTCCAGTTGGAGTCGCTCCTCCCCGAGATCGCGACGATCGCGCGAGACCTCGGCAAGGAGCAACTCGAACTCTTCCAACTGCTGGTCGATCCGGAATTCCGCGAACGGGTCGACGGTGAGATGGACGCTGATCTCCGCGCCATCCTCCAGCACGACCTCGGTCACGACGAGGCGCTCGCGGAAGAGCGGCTCGTGCAGGTCTCGGTCGTCACGCACCTCTTCCCGCCCCGGCTCGTGCGGCATCTCCTCCGTTCAGCGGGCGGACTCGAGAAGCTGATTCCCTGTATCGACGACCTCGATTCTCGGCTGGAGCCAATCTCCCTGCGTTGCGAGCGACATATCGGCGTACTCAAGGAAGACGCCTACCTCTCCGAGAAGCGTCTTACCGAAGCGAATCTCCGCCTCGTCGTTTCCGTCGCCAAGAAGTACATCGGGCGCGGCATGTCGATGCTCGATCTGATCCAGGAAGGCAACATCGGCCTCGTTCGCGCGGTTGAGAAATTCGACTACCGCAAGGGCTACAAGTTCTCCACCTATGCCACCTGGTGGATCCGGCAGGCCATCACCCGCGCCATCGCCGACCAGGCCCGCACCATCCGCATCCCCGTGCATATGGTCGAGACGATCAACAAGCAGGTTCGCGTCTCGCGCCGCTTGGTCCAGGAGTTGGGACGCGAACCGACCTACGAAGAGATCGGCAACGGCATGGGCATTGACGCCCAGCGAGTGCGGGAGATCGTCAAGGTCTCGCAGGAGCCGGTCTCACTGGAAACGCCGATTGGCGAAGAGGAAGATTCGCACCTCGGCGACTTTGTCGAAGACGAAAAGATGATCGCGCCCGACGCGGCAGCCGGTCAACAGCTGCTCAAAGAGACAGTCAACGCCGTCCTCGGCTCGCTCTCATCCCGCGAGCGCAAGGTGCTGGAGCTGCGCTTCGGCCTCGGCGACGGACGCGCACGCACGCTGGAAGAGGTCGGGCGCGACTTCGACGTCACCCGCGAGCGCA
The DNA here is from genome assembly GCA_963555985.3 of Dehalococcoidia bacterium. Lineage (GTDB taxonomy): Bacteria > Chloroflexota > Dehalococcoidia > Bin125 > Bin125. Next base: position 1,425,267 of record OY820591.1, on the reverse strand, counting down.
TCCGCCAGATCGAGGCGAAGGCTCTGCGCCAACTCCGTCATCCCAGCCGCTCAACCCGCCTCCGCGACTACATCGAGTAGGCGAGGCGCGACGAGGCTAGAGCGTCGGGGCGAGCGAGCCGAGGAACTCTTCCGTCCGTGCGCGCTCGTTCTCGGAGCCGAAGACGACTCCGACAAAGTCGGTGGTGCCGGCTTCCTGGAGTTGGCGCAGTTGCGTCTCGATCTGCTCCTCGGTGCCGAGGACGGCCACATCTTCGGGATGGGCCGCGCCTTGCTTGTCCAGCATCGAGCGATACGACGGCAGCTGCTCATAGTTGGCGAACTGTTCTGCAGCTGTCGCGCGAGCCGCGTCCACATCTGAACTCAGCATGATCGGCAAGCCAACCACGATGCGCGGATGCGGTCGCCCTGCTTCGTCCGCAGCAGCGTTGATCGTCGGCGCGATGTAGGACTCGACCACGCCGGCGGCGGTCATCCAGAGGATGGTGCCGTCTGTGCGGGCGCCGGCCAAGCGAAGCATCGCCGGGCCCATCGCGGCCAACATGCAGGAAACGGGCTTCTCGGCATCGGGCACATCGAGGCTGACCGCGCCGCGATAGTGCTCGCCGTCCGTCTTGACTGGCTCGCCGTTCAACAATGGGAGCAGGACGTCGAGGTATTCCTTCATATGACGCGCGGGGCGGTCGAAGGAGTAACCGAACATGCCCTCGATCACGATCTTGTGCGAGAGCCCGATGCCCATCACGAAGCGAGAACCACCGGACGCCGCCTGCACGGTCAGCGCCTGCTGGGCCATCGCGTGGGGATGGCGGGGATAGGTCGGCACTACCGCTGTCATCAGCTCGATCCGCTCGGTCTGCGCCGCCGCGAGCGTCAATGCGCCCATCGCGTCGTGCGAGAAGATGTTGGCCATACCGAACGTCGAGAAGCCGGCCGCTTCGGCTCGCTGGGCCTGCTCAACGATGCTCTGCACGCTTGGCGCCGGACCCGCGCCGCCGATGAAGATCCCGATCTGCATGTCATGCCTCCAGGGTTGAAACGATTACGACGGGCGAACGAGAATGCGTCCGCGAACGCCGCCGGCGAGAATTTTCGCAGCCGCTTCTGGCACATCCTCAAGCCCGATCCGCGCTTCTACTAGATCGAGCAAGTCGCGGTCGCTGAAGTCTTCCGCCATCCGCGCCCACAATCGGGGCCGGTCGTCGCCCGGCCAGAAGACGGACTCAATCCCGACCAGCGAGACACCGCGCAGGATGAACGGCATCACGTTGGTGCTCACGCCCACGCCGCCGGTCAGCCCCGACAGCGCCACGACACCGCCGTACTTGGTCTGGCGCAGGATCGATGCGGTTGTGGATCCTCCAACCGGATCGATCGCAGCCGCCCAGCGTTCGCGCTCGATTGGCCGCCGCGACTCTGCGGCCAGTTCTTCGCGGTCGAGGATCTCGGATGCGCCCAACTCACGCAGGAAATCGTGCTCGGCGGATTTCCCCGTGCTCGCGTGAACGGTGTAACCGCGAGCGGCCAACATCGCCACGGCGGTTGAACCGACACCGCCCGTCGCGCCGGTCACGATCACCGGACCCGCATCGGGAGCGACCCCGCCCTTCTCGATCACGTCGACCGACATCGCGGCCGTGATCCCCGCCGTACCGAGCGTCATCGCTTCTTCGGAGGTCATGCCGTCCGGCAGCGGCGCCAGCCAGTCGGCGGGCACGCGCACTCGCTCCGCGTAGCCGCCGGGGTGCGCGGTACCGAGGTCATAGCCGGTGGCCACGACCGGATCGCCCTCCGAGTAACGCGAATCGGACGACTCTACGACCGTGCCTGCGAAGTCGATGCCAATCGTCATCGGGTACTTGAACACGACTCGGCCGTTCGGCGTGCAAGCGAGACCGTCCTTGTAGTTCAGGTCCGACCACTCCACGGCGACGGTGACATCGCCTTCGGGCAGCGACGATTCGTCCAGCGTCTGCACCGACGCGGTGAAGTCGTCGCCGTCCTTGTTGACCACAAACGCTCGATAGCCCACGGCGCATCCTCTCCAAGACCGGGTTGATCAGCTAGTGCAGACGCGCCGCCATCATTGGCACGGCCGTCTGCGGATCCATGCCCGCGCCTTCGTGCAATTCGTGTCGCACGGTGACGCTCTCTGCGGAGAATTCCACGATCGTCGCGCCGCCTGAGTGACGCGGCGCGCCAGGGTAGTAGGCGGGTATCGAACCGTCGCCGACGCCTTCGTGCACATCGATGTGTCCCAGCGCCACGTAGTCGGCGTCGAGCGCCTGAATCTCGTCCGCCGTCATCTGGTAGGAGTAGCGCGACTCACCCGTGCCCACGTAGTAGCCGTGCGCCATCGCGATCCGCCACCAGTGGCGACCGCCGTGCGCAATCCAAGCAGGCCGGGCCGAGGCCGGGCGGAAGTCGTTGTAGCTCTCGTGGGCCTGGCCCCAGACCTGGACGCCAACTTCATCCAGCACCACCAACTCGCCCTCTGCGGACGAGATCACGTGAACGTTGGCGGGGAATGCATCGGCGAACTTTTGATAGATGCCCTCCGGCATGTGCGGATCGTGGTTGCCGGGCAGAATCACGACCGGACGCTCCACGGCCTCCATCAGCTGACAGGTCGCCTCGACATACGGTCGCTTGACGCGCACGTGGTCAAAGAAGTCGCCTGCGATGATCACGACATCCACGTCTGCCTCGCGCCCCAGATCGAGCACGTGCTGGAACGCCTTGAGCGCCGGCTCAAGTTCCTCGCCGCCGTCGGGCCGCAGCTTGAAGGGGTTGGAGGTGTAGGCCCCCAGATGCACATCCGAGGTATGCAGCAGGCGCAGGGGGTGAGCGGACGCGGCCTGGCTGCGGATTCGTTCGTGAGACGGAAATACCGTGGTGGTCATTGAGCGCACATACCCTCAGACGCCGTATGCGGACGGCGCAAGAACACGCCCGCAGACTAACAGCCCCTCCTGCCGCGCCCGGTTGGACTGTTCGGGCGAGAGGGAATTTCTGGGCGGAGGAAGTGAATGCGCCGCTATGGACGGGGAATTCGCGTGAATGGCGTTCGATTCTGTTTCACCTTGTTTCATTTTGTTTCATTTTGTTTCATTCCGTTCGGGCCTGGGCGATATCTGGGACGAAATGGAGCGGTCTTGTCGCGTGTTGTGCGGGGTGTTCGAGATCGAGCGTTTGATCGTTATGTTCGAATTCAGCGGAGGAAATTTTGGCGAGTGGTGATCGATTTTGCCGTCCTGGACAGGGAATTGTGATTTTGCGCATTCGGAAATCTCCAGATTTCTCTTGACAAATCCGGATGGGTTCGGGCACTTGTTCGCGTGTAGCCGGAGCGCTTGCGGGCGTGTTGGACAGTTGGGAGGCTTGGGCATCGGCACTCTCTTAGTGCAAGTACTGGTGTTCTGTGTCAGGGTAGCTGATTTGAGTGATGGGTGGGGACCCCCCTCTGTCACTTTGTGACATCTCCCCCCGCAAACGGGGGGAGAGAGGAGCGGGTCCCCGCGTTCGCGGGGAACTGGGGAGTGGTGGAGATGGGGAGTGCTTTTGGGGCGGTGTCGTTGGAGGTTGGTGGTTCGAGATTCCCCCGCCTTCTCAGGAATGACAGCGTGCTCGCGGGAGTGACCGAGCGCTTTGCGGAGTGGAGGAGACCGTTGCCGATGCGCGCAGCGCCTAAACTGACTCCATGACCACCTCCACCGCTACCGCCTACGAACCCGTGATTGGACTCGAAGTCCACTGCCAGTTGCGCACGGCGAGCAAAATGTTTTGCCGCTGCCCAGCCGATTACGCCGACGCCGAACCCAACACCTACGTCTGTCCGCTCTGTCTGGGGATGCCGGGCACGCTGCCCGTGATCAACCGCACCGCCGTGGAGTGGACGATCCGCACCGCGCTCGCGCTCAACATGACGATCCCGGAACTGTCGAAGTTTGACCGCAAGAACTATCCCTATCCCGACCTGATGAAGGGCTACCAGATCTCGCAGTACGACATGCCGCTCTCGGAAGGCGGTTGGATGGATGTGGAGACCGAGGAGCTGGGACAACGGCGGATCGGGATCACGCGCGTTCACCTGGAGGAGGACACCGCCCGTCTGCTGCACCGCGAGAGCGAGGCGGGCGAGCGCTTCTCGCTCGTCGACGTCAACCGCTCCGGCGTGCCGCTGATGGAGATCGTCTCCGAGCCGGACATGCGCTCGCCCGAAGAGGCGCGCACCTACCTCGTGCAGCTGCGCCAGATTCTGCGCTACCTCGGCGTCTCGACCGCCGATATGGAGAAGGGTTCGTTCCGCTGCGACGCGAACATCTCGCTGCGTCCGGTCGGACAGGAGGAGTTCGGGGCCAAGGTCGAGATCAAGAACATGAACTCGTTCCGGGGCGTCTACAACGCGCTGCATCACGAGATCGCGCGCCAGACCGAAGTGCTCAACAGCGGCGGCGCGATCCCGCAAGAAACGCGCGGCTGGGACGAGGCGAACGAAGTCACGCTCTCGCAGCGCTCCAAGGAAGAGGCGCACGACTATCGCTACTTCCCCGAGCCGGACCTGCCGCCGCTCCAGACCAGCAGCGAGACGGTCGAAGCAATCCGCGCAGGCTTGCCGGAGCTGCCGGCGGAGCGCCGCGCCCGCTTCGAGCGCGACTACGGTCTGACGCCGTTCGAGAGTGGGCTGCTGACCGAAGAGCCAACGCCGGCCAGCTGGTACGAGGCAACGGTCGCGGCGCTGGGCGAGGCGATGCCCGCGCACCTGCCGAAAGAGGTCGCCAACTGGATGGTGGGTGAACTGACGCGGCTGATGAACCGCCCCAATCAGCACCAGAGCTTTGAGGAGATCAAGGTCAAACCGAAGCAACTGGCGGCGATGGTGCAGCTGATCGAGCGGGGCGACATCAGCAAGACCCAGGCCAAGACCGTCTTTGAGAAGATGTATGAAAGCGGAGACGATCCAGCCAAGATCGTGAAGGCCGAGGGTCTGTCGCAGATCAGCGGGGAGGACGCGCTGACGCCGATCATCGAGCAGGTGCTGGCCGAGAATCAGGGCGCGGTGGAGGACTACCGGAACGGGAAGGCGGCGGCGCTGAAGTTCTTGGTTGGTCAGGTGATGCGCCACAGTCGGGGTCAGGCGAACCCGAAGCAGGCGTCGGAGTTGTTGGAGTCGGCGCTGTCGGAGTGAAGCATCATGGTGCCCGAAGCAACACTCAGAGTGGACGAATTCGTCGCCAAATGGCGAAAGGTCTCCGCCAGCGAAACACAGGCGGCGCAATCCCACTTCATCGACCTGTGCGCCATGCTCGGTGTCGAAAACCCGATCGATGCTGACCCCGAGGGCGTCAGCTACGCCTTCGAGAAAGGCGTTAAGCGGTCCGATGGGTCGATAGGCCAGGCTGATGTGCGCAAACAAGGTTGTTTTGGCTGGGAGTACAAGGGCAAGAACAAGAACCTGACAGCTGCCTATGAGCAACTGCTCGGATACCGCGAGGGGCTAGGCAATCCTCCGCTGCTCGTCGTCTGTGACATGAATCGCTTCGAGATACACACGAATTTCACCAACACCGACCCGCGAGTGATTCGGTTTGAACTCAAGGACCTGTCGAAGAATCCGTCTCACTACACGAAAATTCTGCGCGACGTCTTCCGCGATCCCGACGCGTTGCACCCTAACAACGACCCGCGCTACATCACCGAGACGGCGGCAGCCAAGTTCGGCGAAGTCGCAGAGGCCTTGCGCGCCGAAGACCACGACTCAGCCGTAGTTGCCAGATTCCTCAACCGCATCGTCTTTTGCATGTTCGCCGAGAGCATCGGCCTGTTCCGCAACCGGCGAGGCAACAGGCAGGAGCCGATCAGCGACATCTTCGACAACCTCGCGTACTCAGCGGAAGATTCCGACGAGGTCTTCCGGCAGCTCTTCCAAGCGATGTCTAGCGAGAGCAAACGAACCTTTGGGGCGTATTACATCCGTTGGTTCAACGGCGGATTATTCGACGAGTCAACGGCCAGTCAGGAGACGCTCCCGCTGACCGAAGACCTGGCGCAAATCCTGTTGGAGACGTCGGAACTGAATTGGTCGCGGATCGATCCGGCGATCTTCGGCACGTTGTTCGAGCGTGGACTTGATCCCGAGAGTCGCACCCCACTTGGCGCGTACTACACCGATCCGGACAACATCATGCGCGTGCTGGACCCGGTGGTACTCCACCCGCTGAGGACTGAGTTCGCTACTCTCAGGGCGAACCTGACCAGCGATTCGGCCGTGGGCGAGCCGCCAGCGGACTACGCGGTGAACGGACATCTCGATCTTGAGGATGAGCCTCCACCCGGCTCACCCAAGGCTCTGATCCGCGCATTTCACGAGCGTCTGAGCCAAGTTCACGTCCTCGATCCTGCTTGCGGCTCCGGCAACTTCCTCTACATCGCTCTACGTGCGCTCAAGGACCTCGAACAGGAATTTATCGATTGGGCAGTCACTGTCGATCCCAGTCCGCGGCAACGACGGATCGGTCCGCACAACCTGCTCGGCATCGACAAGAACGAGTTCGCTGTCGACCTCACGCGGATGTCGCTCTGGATTGGCCACCTCCAGTGGAATCACGAACACGGATTGGACCCTACACGCGAACCGATTCTCGGTCGTATTGACCAGATCGAATGTCGCGACGCGATCTTGACTAAAGAGGGTCAACCAGCCGAATGGCCTCCGGCGGAATTCATCGTCGGCAATCCGCCGTTTCTCGGTTCGAAGGAAATGAAGGCTCTCGAACCACGATCCGTCGATCGAATGCGGGCTGCGTACGCCGATATATTTGATGGGCGCGTTGATCTGTGCGTCTACTGGCATGAGATGGCTCGGCGTCAGATTGAGCTCGGTAGAAGCAAACGGGCAGGGCTTCTGGCAACCGAGACAATCCGGAGGTCATATAGCCGTCCGGTACTCGAGAGAATCGCTGACACTGGGGCAATATTCTTTGCATACCCAAACGAAGAGTGGCTCAATGACGGTGCAGCAGTGCGCATTTCGATCATCGGGCAGGACGATGGCAGTGAGACCGACCGTCGTCTGAATGGCCGAAGCGTCACTCAGATTCACTCCGATCTGTCATCGGGGCCACGAGTCGTTGACGCAGTGCCACTGACCGAAAACAGCGGAGTCGCGTTCGTCGGTGGTCAGCGGACCGGCAGATTCGATGTGCCATTTGCAGAAGCACAGTTGATGCTGGACGAGCCTGGGAACCCCAATGGACGCCCGAACAGCGACGTTGTGTTCCCTTTCTTCGCGGGGGCTGATCTAACGGGCCGCTCTAGTGGACGCCACATCATTGACTTCGGGAGCGATTTATCGAGGCAGGAGGCAGCGCTTTACGATTCTCCATACGAGTACGTGAAGGAGCATGTCCTTCCGACTCGCGAGCGTCACCCAACCAAGCGACTACGCGAAGATTGGTGGAGACACGAGTCGACAGCCAAGGGGCTAACAGAAGCAACTAGGCCACTAAGCCGTTGGTTGGCCACATCCCTGACCTCGAAGTACAGAAACTTCGTCTGGTTGGAGGGTCAGGTCCGCATCGACAAATCTGTTGTGGGAATCGCGAAAGAAGACGACTATGTGTTCGGAGTCCTTCACTCACGCATCCATGAGACGTGGGCGCTGGCGTTAGGCTCTCGACTGGGCGTTGGCAATGATCCGCGGTACAACCACACCCTGTGCTTCAACACGTTTCCATTTCCGTGGCCGCTGAATATGGCCGACACGGACCTCAGCCACGAGCAGCAACAGCATTATGTGGCAATCTCGAGGGCTGCGGTCGAGTTGAATCGACGCCGCGAAGATCGACTCAACCCGGCGAATGTCAACCCGGTGATCCTGCAAGACCGGACGATGACCGACTTGTACAATCGCCGGCCGGACTGGCTCGACGGTGCGCACGAGGCATTGGACGCGGCGGTGTTCGCGGCTTATGGGTGGCCGATCGATCTTTCGGACGACGAAATTTTGGGCCGCCTGCTCGCCCTCAATCGAGAGCGCTCGGGTGATGATCGGTAGTTCCTTCGACTAACGCCGAAGCGCCGCCACTCTGGGGTTGTGGACGATCTGCGGCGTGTTCTGATAGGTGGGCACTCCGACCTCGTCGAACACGGCGTTGATTTCGCTGCGGATCTCCTCGGTCAGCTTCCAGTCGGTCGCGGCGACGTTCTCCTCAAGCTCTCGCTCGTTCCTCATCCCGACCAGGGCGCAGGAAACGCCGGGATGATCCAGCACCCAGGCGAGGGCGAGCTGAGCAACCGTCTTGCCGTAGCCGTCGGCTAGCTCCGCCAGACGGCCGCAGACGGCGACCTCCCGCTGGAAATGCTCCCGCTCGAACAGCGGCAGATTGAAGGCGAGCGGGTTGCGCCGCCAGTCGCCTTCTTCAAACTCGTGGTCCGGCTTGAAGGCACCGGTGAGCAGGCCGAACGCGAGCGAGCCATAGGACATGAAGCCGACCCCGTTGGCCATGCACCAGGGCAGCACGCGCGACTCCATGCGCCGGTCGAACATGTGATAGCCGACCTGGTTTGCGGCAAGGTGCCCGTACTGCTCGCATTCCTGCATCATGTCGATGTCGAAGTTGGAGACTCCGTAGTGGCGGATCTTGCCGCTCTGCTTGAGTTCCTCGAGCCCCTCCATTGTCTCCTCAATGGGCGTATCGAAGTCGGGCCAGTGGATCAGCAACAGGTCCAGGTAGTCCGTGTTCAGACGGCGAAGGCAGCCCTCGGTTCGGGTGATGATGTGGTTGCGACTCGAGTTCAGGCCGGTCATGGTCGGCGTGTCGTCGTAGTCGAAGCCGACCTTGGTCACCAGGACAATCTCCTGGCGTCTGTTTCCGAGAGCTTTAGCGAGTAGTTCCTCGGAGAGGTAGGGCCCGTAGCCTTCGGCGGTGTCGAACAGCGTGATGCCGCGGTCGATCGCCATGTTCACGGCCTTCGACGCCTCATCGACGTCGATGTGGCCGTACATCGTGGTGCTCATCTCCCAAGTGCCGAAGCCCACGGACGAGGCCACCAGGTCAGTGTTGCCGAAGCGTCGCTGTTCCATGACTGGCCGCTTTCTTTTCTCTGCTGGCAGCCGCGCTCTGCCTGCTTCCCGGCCCTCACCCTAACCCTCTCCCAGAGGGAGAGGGGGCCGGGGGGAGCGAGGAAGGTGAGTGGGAGGGAGCTTTAGTCGCGGAGGTTCCGGCGCGCGCCTGTTGCTCGCGCGACGTGGACGACTTGATCGAGGTTCTGGTAGGTGGGTACGCCGACCTCGGCGAAGATCTGGTTGATTCCGCTGCGGATTTCCTCGGTCAGCTTCCAGTCGGTCGCGGCGACGTTCTCTTCGAGTTCTCGTTCGTTGCGCATTCCGACCAAGGCGCAGGTGACGCCGGGGTGGTCGAGCACCCAGGCGATGCCGAGTTGGGCGCAGGTCTTGCCGTAGCCGTCGGCCAGTTCCGCCAATCGGTTGGCGATCTCGACCTCTTGCCGGAAGCGCTCACGCTCGAACAGGGGCAGATTGAACGCCACGCCGTTGCTGCGCCAGTCGCCCTCTCCAAACTCGTGGTCGGGCCCAAATGCGGCGGTGAGCAGGCCGAAGGCGAGCGAGCCGTAGGACATGAAGCCGACCCCGTTGGCCATGCACCAGGGCAGTACGCGCGACTCCATCCGCCGGTCGAACATGTGGTAGCCGACCTGGTTGGCGACGATCGTTCCGTGGCGTTGGCACTCCTCCATCATGTCGATGTTGAAGTTGGAGACCCCATAGTGGCGGATCTTGCCGGCCTGCTTGAGCTCCTCCAGCGCTTCCATCGTCTCATCGATTGGCGTGTCATGGTCGGGCCAGTGGATCAGCATCAGGTCCACGTAGTCGGTGTTGAGCCGGCGCAGGCAACCCTCGGTGTGCTCAATGACGTTCTCTCGCTTCGAGTTCAGGCCGATTACTTGCGGCTGATCGTCGTAGTCGAAGCCGACCTTGGTCACCAGGACAACCTCGTTGCGCCGATTGCCGAGCGCCTTGGCCAGCAGTTCCTCCGAGTGGTAGGGACCGTAGACCTCAGCCGTGTCGAACAGGGTGATCCCGCGGTCGATCGCCATGTTCACGGCCTTGGCCGCCTCGTCCACGTCGATGTGGCCGTACATCGTCGTGCTCATCTCCCAGGTGCCAAAGCCGACCGCCGAGGTCACCAGGTCGCTGTCGCCGAATCGTCGCTGTTCCATGATCACTCCGTCTGTTCCAGCCGGCTCCAGGGAGCCGGTGAGCGGCGCGGCGTCCGCGCCGAATGTCCAATTCGCTGGCGCATACCCTACCTCCTGCGCTGCGCGCTGCATATAGTGGCTGCAAATGCCGCACCACACCGCCCGCGCCCGCGCCGCCCAGATCGACCCCTCCAGCCTGCGTAAGTGGTTCGTTCCCGGTATCGGCGTCAAGCGCTGGTTCGTGCTGCTCTTCATCGGCATGGGCCTGCTGGGACTAGGTGTCTCGTTCCTGCTGCGCGAGCTCTATGTCAGTGTTTCGCTGCCGGGCGCGTTCTACTACATCACGCTCCAGTTCCTGCCCTACGCCGCACGCGGCGGCATCCTGATCGGTCTGGCCGTACTCTGCGTCGGCTTTGGCGTGGGCAAGTTCGCCGGCAGCCTGGTCGCAGCCGCACGCAGCGGATATCGGCGCAACAACGTTGACGAACCGCTCGTTGACCTGCTGCATCGTCACCGACTCGGATCGCGCGGCATCCGGATCGTCTGCATCGGCGGAGGCACCGGACTCTCCGTGCTCCTGCGCGGGCTGAAGGAATACACCGACAACCTCTCCGCCGTTGTCACGGTCGCTGACGACGGCGGCTCCTCGGGGCGGCTGCGACGCGATCTCGGCATCATTCCACCGGGCGATCTGCGCAACTGCATTGCGGCCTTGGCCGACGCCGAACCACTGATGACTCGCCTGTTCCAGTACCGCTTCCCGGAGGACTCCGGCGAGGGTCTAGCCGGACACTCCTTCGGCAACCTGTTCATCGTGGCGATGTCGGACATCGCCGGCGGGATGGAGCAGGCGATCCAGGAAACCGGCCGCGTGCTTGCGGTGCGCGGCGGCATCCTCCCGGCCACCTTGGAAGATGTGCGTCTCGCGGCCATGACCGTTGACGGTGAGACCATTCGCGGCGAATCGAACATCACCGCCGCAGGCAAACAAATCACCCAGTTGATGTTGGAGCCGCGCCGCCCGTCGGCCTATCCCGACACGCTCAACGCGCTGCGCAACGCCGACCTGATCGTGGTCGGCCCGGGCAGCCTCTATACCTCCGTGCTGCCCAACTTGCTCGTACCGGAACTGCGAATCGCGTTCCAGGAATCGAGCGCGATGAAGGTCTACGTCTCCAACGTAGCGACCCAGCCAGGCGAGACCGACCACTACTCCGTTCAGGATCACGTGAGCACGATCGCCGAACACATCGGCGGCGTGCCTTTCGATTGCGTCGTCGCCAACAACAACGCCAGCGCGCGTCTGCCGCGCAACTGGCGCTCGGAGCCGGTCCGCCATGATCCAGCCGCCGCTAGAGCAGCCGATCTCGAATCCGTCCACCTCATTCAGGCTGACATCGTCGACACCGGCAACCGTTACCGACATGACTCTGCCAAGCTCGCCGATGCGATCCTGACCGCATACCATGAACTCGGCGAAGCCAGCGTGCGCCCGCGCCGGGCGGGGCGCGCGGTCATTCCCAGCTAGCGAGCATTCGTGGATACCTCCGACATCCTCAACGTCTTCCAAATCCTGATCGCGCTAACCGTGATTGCTGCGGTCGTTCTTCAGGCGAAGGGCGCAGGTCTAGGCAACATCTTCGGCGGCGTCGGCGGCGACAGCTACCGCACCCGGCGCGGGATCGAGCGCACGCTGTTTCGCGGGACGATCGTGCTGATGCTCGTCTTCGTTGGACTCAGCATCGCCGCCGTCCGCGTCTAATCTGCCAAGTCCACCGCCATAGACTTGGATCATGTCCACGCCCCGCCGCGTCCTCTTCTACGGTTCGCCGGACTTCGCGGTTCCTGTACTCGAAGCGCTGCTCGATACGCCCTGGCGTCCGATCGCCGTGGTCACTCAGCCAGACCGGCCGGCTGGACGTGGCCGCCAGCTACGGCCGCCGCCAGTCAAAGAACTCGCAGCAGAGCACGGCATCCCCGCGATCCAGCCGGAGCGGCTGCGCCGGCGCTCCGCCATCGCCCAGATCGCCGCGCTCCAACCCGATCTACAAATCGTTGCCGCCTACGGTCAGATCATTCCGAAGGCGATCCTTGATCTTCCGCGGCATGGCAGCCTCAATGTCCACGCCTCGCTCCTACCCCGCTGGCGCGGCGCCGCGCCCGTTTCCGCCGCAATCCTGCACGGAGACACCGAAACCGGCGCGACGATCATGCTCGTGGACGAAACCGAAGACACCGGCCCAATCCTCAGCCGGCGCAGCACGCCGATCGGGGAGCACGAGGACGCCGGCGCCCTCATGGACCGACTCTCAACACTCGGTGCAGAGCTGCTTGTTGAAACGATCCCGGACTGGCTTGCGGGCGCAATCACACCGGAGCCGCAAGAAGACGCCCTAGCTACGCGGGCACGGCGCGTGAAGAAGTCCGCCGGGCGCATCGACTGGAGTCAATCCGCCAACCACATCGAACGCCACATCCGCGCCTACACGCCCTGGCCCGGCGCAACCGCGAGTCTTGAGGGCAAGCCGATCCGGATCACTCAGGCGACCGCCACCTACGGCCACGACGGCGATCCTGGTCGGATCGTTGCCGTAGACAGCGCGATCGGGATCGCAACGGGTCAGGGCATCTTGAGCGTCACTCGCCTCCAGCGCGCGGGCAAGCGGGAAATGACTGCGGAAGAGTTCGCGCGGGGCGCTCGCGAGCTTGGAAATCAGCGCTTTGATGTCCACTCCGATTGACCTACTCGATCTGGACCGCGAGGACCTGTCCGCGCTGGTGGCCGAGTGCGGACAGCCGGCCTACCGCGCTCGCCAGATCTGGCACTGGACGTACCAGCGCGGCGTGCTCGATCCGGAGCGGATGTCGAACCTGCCGGCGAGCTTGCGGCGTCAACTCTCCGAGCGCATTCGTCCTCCGGCGGATCCGGTCAGCACCCAGACTTCCGCAGACGGCTCGACCACCAAAGCGCTGCTCCCGCTTGACGACGGCGAGTTAGTCGAGACAGTTCTGATTCGGCACGAGCCGCACGAGCACGCCAGTCAGCGCGAACGCCGCACCGTCTGCATCTCCAGTCAAGCGGGATGCGCGATGGGATGCGTCTTCTGCGCGACCGGACTCCAGGGCTTCCGCCGCCAGTTGACTGTCGGCGAGATCCTCCGCCAAGTGATGCTGGCGCGCGACTGGGCTCGCGCCGAAGGACGCGAACTCACGCACGCCGTGTTTATGGGCATGGGTGAGCCGCTCGCAAACTATGCGATCGTCAGCGACGCGCTCAAGCGGCTCTCCGATCCGGACGCCTTCGTCCTCTCGCCGCGCCGGATCACCGTCTCCACGGTCGGGCTGCCGCAACAGATGCGGCGCTTGGCTGCCGATCACCCGCAGGTCAATCTCGCCGTCAGTCTGCACTCGCCAGATGCCGAGCTCCGCCGCGAACTCGTTCCTGTGCCGGGCGCTTCGCTGGACGAGATCATCAGCGCCGCTCGCGACCACTCAGAGGTCACTGGCAGACGCGTGACGTTTGAGTACGTCTTACTGCGGGGAATGAACGACTCGCGGGGACATGCCCGGCGTCTGGCTCAGCGTCTTCGCGGGATGCGGGCGCAGGTCAATCTGATCCCACTGAACCCGTCTCCCGGCGTGATTGGCGAGCGCCCGTCACGGCGCACGACGCTGGGCTTTCAGGAGACGCTGCTGGCCGCCGGCATCCCGACGAATATCCGGGTTGAGAAAGGCCGGGATATCGCCGCGGCCTGCGGACAACTGCGAGGCGATCGCCTGCGCTCGGAATCGGAAAGCGCGGGACAATAGAGCCTACGCCTCTGTTGCGGCTTCCTCTTCGGCCGCCGGTTCCTCGCCTTCGATCGCGATGTCCTCTTCCAGTTCCTCGTCCTCTTCCGCAACACGCGGCGCGAGCACGGTGGCAACGCCAATGGTGCCGTCCGTGAGCGCTCGCACGCCTTCCGCAAGCACGAGGTCGCGCACTAGGACGTTGTGACCAAAATCGGTCAGTACGGAGACATCGACTTCGAGTTCCGACGGCATGTCGGTCGGCAGCGCCTCGAGCATGATGTACTCGAGCGACTGCACGAGCGTGCCGCCCTTCGCAACCGCCTCCGGATCACCAATGAGCACGAGCCGTGCCTCACTGTGGATCACGCGGGTCAAATCAACCTGGTAAAAGTCGAGATGCAGCACTTCGCCCGAGACCGGATGCCGCTGCACCTCGCGCAACACGACCGGAATCTCCTCTTCGCCGTCCACGGTCAGCTGCACGACCGCATTGCGGTCGACGCTGCGGAATACCCGCTGCACTTGCGACAATTCGGCCTGTACCGCGACCGATTCCAGCCCGCGTCCGTACACATTCCCTGGCGCGATGCCCTGCCGCCGCAGCTGCTTGACCTTCTTGCCGGTCACGTTGCGGCGCTGGACATGCAGCACCAACTCGGTTGCCTCAGCCATGCTCAACCACTCTCATCGCAGATCCGCTTGCTCTCGCTGACGCTATGAGCGACTCCCCACGCGGTCAAGCAATCGCAACACTCACAGCACCCGGCGCGCCTAGACTGATTCGCCATGAGTACTCCCGCGTCTCAGCACCCCCGGCGCTTGTTGGGCGTCGATGTCGGCGGCACCTTCACCGACTTCGTCTACCTCGACGAAGCCGGTGAAGTCCGGATCGCCAAGCGCCCGTCCACGCCAGCGGATCCCGGACGAGCCATCCTGGACGGTCTGAATGCCCTCGGCTGGCAGCCAACCGAAGTCGTGCACGGCTCTACCGTCGCCACGAACACGCTCCTCACCCGCACCGGAGCGCCGACCGCCCTGATTACGACCACCGGATTCCGCGACACCCTCGTGATCGGCCGCCAAGCGCGACCCGACCTCTACGCCCTCCATCCAGTGCGCACACCGCCGCTGATTCCTACTGAACTGCGCTTCGAGGTGGAGGAGCGAATTGCCGCCGACGGTGAAGTCGTCACCGGACTGGATCTCGACGGACTGGAGCGCGTGCTTGACGCGATCGCAGACAGTACCGCTCGCACGATCGCGATTTGCTTCCTCTTCAGCTTTATCAATCCCGTACACGAACAGGCCGCCG
This sequence comes from Dehalococcoidia bacterium, assembly GCA_963555985.3. Lineage (GTDB taxonomy): Bacteria > Chloroflexota > Dehalococcoidia > Bin125 > Bin125. Next base: position 1,409,946 of record OY820591.1, on the reverse strand, counting down.
CGGATCGTGCGCGCGAGCGCGGATTCGCCGTCTCCGCTTCCCACGAAGTCCTTCCCCAGCACCGCGAGTACGAGCGCATGAGCACGACCGCTGCGAACGCATATCTCGCGCCCGTCATGACGCACTACCTCGATCAACTCGAATCATCGCTGGCGAAGCGCAGCACCGGGCCCGGCGACGCCTTACGACTGCGAATCATGCAGTCGAACGGCGGCAGCCTCAGCGCGGCCGCCGCAGGACGCAACGCCGTCCGTACCGTGCTCTCCGGCCCGGCCGGAGGCGTCGCGGGCGCGTTCGCCGCGGCCGACGAAGCAGGCTTCGCCAACGCGATCACGTTCGATATGGGCGGAACTTCCGCCGATGTCGCGCTCTGTCCGGGACGCCTGCTGGAACGAACCGATCTGATCCTTGACGACATGCCCATCCGCACGCCCGCCGTTGATCTGCACACGGTTGGGGCCGGCGGCGGCTCGATCGCCTGGTTCGACGCCGGCGGCGCGCTGCGAGTCGGTCCCCAGAGCGCTGGTGCGGACCCCGGGCCGGCAGCCTACGGTCGCGGTGATCTGCCAACTGTGACCGACGCCCACGCCGTACTCGGACGCTTACGCCCGGAACAGCAGCTCGGCGGATCGGTCGAACTTGACCTGGAACGCGCACGCGCAGCGATCGCAACGATCGCCGAGCCGTTCCAGAACGATCTACGCACGGCCGCGCGAGCCGTGATCGATGTCGTCAACGCCAACATGGCTCGCGCGCTGCGAGTGATCTCTGTCGAACGCGGCTACGACCCGGCCCGTTTCACGCTCGTGGCCTTTGGCGGCGCAGGGCCGCTCCACGCCTGCGATCTCGCCGACGCGCTGGGTATCCCCCAAGCGTTAATCCCCGCCGCTCCCGGTGTGTTGAGCGCGGCCGGGATGTTGATTGCCGATATCACCCGCGACGCCGAGCGCGGCCTCCACATCACTCTCGATCCGGCGGATTCGGGCGAGCACACTCAACTCGCCGAAGCCTTCCGCGAGATTGCAGACCAGGCCCGGACTGAAATCGGGATTGATGGATACCGCGACGGTGTCCAGATCGAATTCGCCGCCGACCTCCGCTATGCCGGTCAGTCCCACGAACTCACTGTGCCTCTGTCGCAGTTCGACGACATGTCCGCGATCCGGGATGCCTTTCACGCCGCCCACAGCGAGCGCTTCGCCTTCGCCACCCCTCAAACTCCGGTCGAAGTCGTGACTGCGCGAGCCAAAGCCCGCGCGAAGGGCTATCAGGGCGGACTCCGCGCCGTCGCGCCTGCGGACGCGGGAGCGATCGACCACATCGTCCCGGTCGTCTGGGATCAGGAACGCCCAACCCGAGTGCTCCAGCGCGGCCTGGTCAGGGAGCGCCTCGGCGGACCGGCTATTGTCGTCCAACTCGACACGACCACGCTGATCCCTCCGGGTTGGTATGCCGAACCACTACCGAACGGCAGCTTGTTGCTGAGGCGAATCCCATGACGACGGCAAGCGACCAATCCATCGATCCCGCGCGACTGGCGATCTTCGACTCGCTGGTGTCGTCGATCGCCGAGGAGATGGGCGCAGCCCTGCGCCATACCGCGCTCTCGCCCAACATCAAGGAACGGGCGGACTTCTCCTGCGCGGTCTTCGATCGTCACGGCCAACTGCTGGCGCAAGCGGCCCACATCCCCGTCCACCTCGGCGCGATGCCCGAATCCGTGCGCGCTGTTGAAGCGCTCGCTCCCTGGCGGCCAGGCGATCTGGCCATCCTCAACGACCCCTTCCTGGGCGGTACCCACTTGCCCGATGTGACGATGGTCTCACCGGTCTTCTCCGAATCCAGCGCCGATCCAATCGGTTATGTCGCCAGCCGCGCTCACCAAGCCGACATCGGCGGCATGGCCCCGGGCTCCATGCCTGTCGCCGAAGAGCTGATCCAGGAAGGCATCGTGATTCCTCCGATCCGGCTCTACCGACAGGGCGAGCTGGTTGAGGAGGCGCTCACGCTGATCCTCCGCAACGTGCGCACGCCCGACGAGCGCCGCGGCGACTTTGCCGCCCAAGTCGCCGCCCAACGCCTGGGCGAGCGCCGCATCGCCGCCCTCCACGACGACTACGGCCTCGAACTCTACGAGCGCACGACTGCCGCACTGCTCGACTACGGCGAGCGCCTCACCCGCGCCGCGCTCCGCGAACTCCCGCATGGTCAGTGGCAATTCGAGGACGCCCTCGACGACGACGGCCATTCCGACGAGCCGGTTCCGATCAAGCTGGCGCTCACACTCGAGGAAGATCGCGCCCACTTCGACTTCTCCGGCAGCGCGCCCCAGCGCGCCGCCTCGATCAACGCCGTCGCTCCGGTCACTCGCTCGGCCTGTTACTACGTGATTCGCTGCCTCTTGCCGCCCGACACGCCGATGAACGGCGGGCTGTTCCGACCGATTGCGTTCACCCTGCCCGAACGCTCCGTCGTCGCCGCACAGCCCCCCGTCGCTGTCGCCGCCGGCAACGTCGAGACCTCCCAAAGGATCGTCGATACGGTCTGGGGTGCATTCGCTCAGATTCTGCCGGAACGAATGCCGGCCGCATCCAGCGGGACGATGAACAACCTGACCGCCGGCGGGATCGACCCCCGCAACGGCCGCCCCTGGGCCTACTACGAGACCAGCGGTGGCGGACTCGGAGCCGGGCCCGAAGGATCCGGCCTCGATGCCGCCCACTCGCACATGACCAACACGCTCAACACTCCCGCCGAAGCCCTCGAACTCGCCTATCCGCTCCGCGTCGTCGAAAACAGCATCCGCCCACAGTCCGGCGGCGACGGATTCCATCGCGGCGGACACGGACTGATCCGACGCACCCAATTCCTGGGACCCGCTCGCGTCACCCTGATCACCGAACGCCGCAGTCAATCGCCGTGGGGCGCGCAGGGCGGCGGCGCGGGAACGCCGGGACGCAACGGCCTCGAAACCGCGGACGCCGACGGACAACCAATCGTGCAGCCGCTCCCGGGCAAGACAATCATCAACGTTGCGATCGGGGAAGTGATCCGGCTCGAAACCCCTGGCGGAGGCGGATGGGGCGATGCGGCTGCCAATTCGTCCAAGCGCGCGGTAGACTAGGCGCAGCGGGCCTCCCTGCCGCCGAAATGATTGCTGCGGAGAGTCAGACATGTCCGACCGCCTCGAACGCGACGTGGAAGAAGTACTGTCGAACATCGAAGACTTCGACTGGCGGCGTCGACAGCAGCGCCGCCCCGGACCACTTCGGCGCGCACTGCAACGTTTCGGCAACGCCGTTCTCAACCGCGCGGCAGCCTTAACAGCCGGGCACCTGATGCTGTTCGGCGCGCTGCTGCTCATCGTGGGTCTGGTGCTGCGTTTGCGCGGCGTAGGGATGTGGATGGTGATCGCAGGAGTGATCATCTTCGTGATCGGACTCTTCTGGACGTCGCGCGGGGGCGGACGCGCGACCGGTCAACCGCGAGGTGGATATTGGCGTGACCGCTACATCAGCTACGACACCCCGAACCAGGGCGGCATCCAGCGCCTGCGCGACTGGCTGCGCCGACGCTAAGCGCAACCGTCTCCAACGTGCGCCCTGACTGATGCGTCTCGCTCGCATTCGCTCCGTCTCTCTCTCCGCTTTCTCGACGCTGCTGGCCGTGTCCGTGGCGCTTGCCGCCGCTTGTGGCGACGAAGAACCGCCGTCGCAACCCGCGCCGCAAGCCGAGACCGAACCGGCGCAATCACCAGCCCTTGAAGAACAGCAGCAACAAGCGCGTCCACAGCCGCCTCCCGCCGAACAACCCGAGCCCCAACAGGAGCAAGAGCGGCAAACCGAGCAAGAGACCGAGGACTTGCAAAGCGAGCCGGTGCAGTCTGAGAGCCTCAGCTACACGGGCGGCGACCTCACCCCGGCCGACTATGACCCCGAGTACGCGCTCGCGATCATCGAACACCTCACCAACCTGATCGGGCCGCGCGTCGCCAACTCGGGCGCGGATCTGGTCGCCGCCGAATATCTCGCCGAGACCTTCCGCTCACTTGGCTATGAAGTCGAACTCACGCCGTTCACCTACACGCCCGGCGCGATCCTGACGACAATCCGAATCGACGGCGAGACGCTCGCCTCCGCGCTGCTCATGCAGGGTGCCGCCCAACGCTCCGCGCAAGGAGCGCTCGTCAACGTTCCCGGAGTCGGCAGCGCGAACGACTTCGCATCAGTGGACGTGACCGGCGCAATCGCGATCGTCGACCGCGGCAGGCTGTTCTTCGCCGAGAAAGCCGAAAACGCGCGTGTTGCCGGAGCAGTCGCCCTGATCGTCGTCAACACCGACGATTCGCCCTTCGTCGGCACGGTCGAACCTGCCGTCGATCTGCCGGTCGTGGGCGTCTCTGCCTGGGAGGGCCGGCTCCTGCGCGAGCGCCTGGGCGAGGCCGCCGAAATCGTCATCGGCGATGCTTCACAGTCCAGCGTCAACGTGATCGCGCACAAGCCGGAGGGCGAGTGCCGCATTGTGGTCGGCGGTCACTACGACACCGTGCCCTCGGTCGTGGGCGCGAACGACAACGCTTCGGGAACAGCAATCACCGTTGCCCTGGCGCAAGCCTGGCAAGACGCCGACAGCGCGCGCTTCATCTGCTTCGTCGGCTTCGGCGCGGAGGAACTGGGACTGCACGGCTCCCGCGCCTTCGTCGCCGATCTCCAAGAACGCGGTTTGCTCGAGCGGGTCGAAGCGATGCTCAACCTCGACGCCATCGGCGACGGCAATCCGCCGCTCACATTTGTGGGCAGCCCAAACCTGCAAGACCAAGCTCTCTACCTGGCTGAGCAGCTCCAAATCCCGGCCCGGCGCGGAAGCCTGCCGATGGGCGTCGGCTCCGACCACCTGTCATTCGCAAACGCCGGCATTGATGTCATCTTCCCGAACTACAACGGCGCAGCCATCCACGTCCCCGCCGACAACTTCGACAACCTCAATCGCCAGCTCACCGCCGAAGCAGGCCGACTCGCCCACGCCATCCTCACCTGCCTCCTCTTCGACCTCGGCGCAACAATCAAGTCGGCTTTGTTTTGCAGCGAGGAGCACGCACGCGAGACACCTCCGGCCCTTGACTACGCGGAAGCTGCCTCAGCTGTCATCGAACTCGCCGAAACACTTGGCCCGCGTCCCTCCGGCTCGCCCGAGGAGTTCGCCGCCGCCGAACACATCGCCGCTGTCCTCCGCGCATATGGCTATGACACTCGCTTAGAGCCGTTCGAGTACTCGGTCGAATATCCCTACGTCCAGATCTTCCTGAGCGACAAAGAAGACATCGCAGCCTCGCGCTTTCGCAATTCCAGCACTGAGGGGACTGACGGACGCCTACTGATGATCGAAGGGGACGGGGGCGCGGCTGACTATGAAGGTCTGGACGCGTCCGGCGCGGTGGTGTCGGTCAGACGCGGACAGCTGACCTTCGCCGAGAAAGCACGGCACGCTGTTGAGGCAGGGGCGGCAGCGTTGATCATCATCAACAACGACAACGAATGGCTGGTAGGAGACCTAGCCGGCTACCGCAGCCCCATTCCGGTGCTCGGCCTTCCCCGCATTCAAGGCCTCAACCTCGCCAACCACGCCGGAGATGAGATCGCCGTCTCACCCTCACAGGGCGAAACCGACCAATCTCAGAACATCGTCGCCAAGCGGCCCGACGCGACATGCAGCGTGATCGTTGGAGCGCACTACGACACTGTGCATCGGACGGCCGGCTACAACGACAACAGCTCCGGTACCGCCCTGATGCTCGAGTTCGCCCGCATCTACGCCGATCATCCCGCCGCCGAGCAGCTCTGCTTCGTCGGCTTCGGGGCCGAGGAGGTCGGAATCTATGGCTCCCAGGAGTACGTGCGCCGGCTCCAAGAATCGGGCGAGATCGCCGATGTGCGCTACATGCTCAATCTCGACGCCATCGCCTCCGGCAACACGCAACTCTATCTCTCGGTGGGAGGCGACGAACTTCCTCCGCTTATCTCGAGTCTTGCCGAACAGCTTGGGACTGAGGTTGCCTCGTTGGAGCGTGGCGGATGGGCGGACGCTTACCCCTTCGACCGAGCCGGCGTCGCCACCTTCTTCCCCTTGCCCGCGGCAGGCATCATGAACACTATCGCCGACAACGCAAGCAATTTCGATGCAGTGGTCTTCACCGCAGTCGCACGCATCTCCGAGCATGTCCTGCAATGCATGTTGGAACGATCAGAAGCCCAGATCCGTCCAGCCCTGGATTGCAGCGATCCGCAATAGCCGCAACGTGCGACACTAGAGCCGTGCTTTCCCGCCGCCCCGCCACCCTGCTCACGCTCATCTTCGCCCCCGCGCTGGTCCTGTCAGCATGCGGAATCGGCGGCTCCGACGAACAGGGGGCTGCCCCAACGCCCACCGCAGTCGAGGGCGAAACCACCGCCGACCCCGCCCAAATCCCTGTCGAAGCACTCCCCGACCCGCTCCCCGAACCCTACTTCTTCCGCGACGACATCACGATCGAATCCGAACCAATCACCGAGACCGTCTACATCGTCCAGCCCGGAGACACGCTCGCCGGCATTGCCGCCTCCTTCTGCCTCACCATCGCCGAAATCCAGCGCCTCAACACGATCGTCGACGTCACCCAGATCAGCATCGGACAGGAACTGCGTATTCCCATCCGCGAAGGCGGCTGCGGCGCGGCCGCGCCGGAGAGCTCAGACACAGGCGAAGCCGCCGACGCCGGAGCGGCGCGCGAGTGCTTTGAGAACTACACCGTCCAGCCGGGAGATTCGCTCGCCGACATCGCCTTTGCCTACGGACTCACCTGGCGCGACATCGCGCAATACAACGGAATCACCGAGGCCGATGCCAACAACATCCAGGTCGGACAGGTCCTCTGCATCCCGCCGCCGCCCGAACCGGAACCCGAACCCGTCCAAGAGCAGCAATCCAACCCCGAACCGCCCGGCTAAGTCGCGCTCGCTCTACAACCCCATCGTATCCCTGTGGTAGCCTCACCGCCGATACGGATGCGTACTCACATCCCGCCTCCGCCTGCGGTGCAGCAGACCCGAACGAGCACTCAGACACGGATCAGCCATGGTCTCTGACCCCGCCCAAGAACGACCACAAAGCGATCAAACCAGCCAACGCGGAATCGATCTCCTCTTGGAAGAAATGGCGGCTCGCCGACTCAACGGCTTGCCCGAGAGCCGCGCCGCCGCGATCGAGCGCCAGCACGCCCGCGGCAAACTCTCTGCCCGCGAACGCCTCGACATCCTCTTCGACGCTGGCTCCTTCACCGAGATCGACCCGTTTGTCAAGCATCGCGGCTCAGGTTTCGGACTCGAACGCAACCGCCCCGAAGGCGATGCCGTTGTAGTCGGTCATGGAACCGTGGACGGCCGCACCGTCTTCGCCTACGCCCAGGACTTCACCCTCTACGGCGGATCGGTCTCCGAAGCAGCCGCCGAGAAGATCGTCAAAGTGCAGGACCTCTCGATGAAGGTCGGCGCGCCCATCGTCGCCATCAACGACGGCGGCGGCGCGCGCATTCAGGAAGGCGTCACCTCCCTGCGCGGCTACGGCGAGATCTTCCTCCGCAACACCCTCAGCTCCGGCCTCGTCCCTCAGATCGCCGTCTGCGCCGGACCCGCCGCCGGCGGCGGCGTCTACTCCCCCGCGATCATGGACTTCATCTTCATGGTCCAAGGCACCGGCCAGATGTACATTACCGGCCCCGACGTGATCCGCGCCGTCTCCGGTGAAGAGGTCACCCATGAAGACCTCGGCGGCGCGCTCACCCACGCCACCCGCACCGGCGTCGCCCACTTCTGCATCCCGGGCGAGGAGGCGACCCTCAACAGCGTCCGCCAACTGCTCACCTTCCTCCCTCAGAACAACATGGAAGAAGCCCCCTGGACCGACACCGGCGATTCCAGCGACCGCCGCCTCGACGACATTCTTGATCTCGTGCCCGCCGACTCGACCCGCCCTTACGACATTCGCAACGTGATCTACGCAATGGTCGACAACGGCCAGTTCATGGAGATCCAGGCTCAGTGGGCGCGCAATATCGCGATCGGCTTCGCCCGCATGGGCGGTCACGGCGTCGGCATCGTCGCCAACGATCCCGACACCCTTGCCGGCGTGCTCGACATCGACGCTTCCCGCAAAGCCGCCCGCTTCGTCCGCTTCTGCGACTGTTTCAACATCCCCATCGTCACTCTCGTTGATGTACCGGGTTTCCTACCGGGTACCCAGCAGGAATACGGCGGCATCATCGCCCACGGCGCGAAGCTGCTCTACGCCTACGCCGAAGCGACCGTGCCCAAAGTCGCCGTCACCTTGCGCAAGTCGATCGGCGGCGCTTATGTCGTCATGTCTTCCAAACACCTCCGCTCAGACATCAACCTCGCCTGGCCGACCGCTCAAATCGCCGTCACCGGCTCCGACGGCGCCGTCAACATCATCCACCGCCGCCGGATCGCCGCCGCTGAGGATCCGGACGCCGAGCGCAAGAAGCTGGTCGCCGAATACGAAGCCGAGTTCTACCGCCCTTACCAGGCCGCCGAGTTGGGTTTCGTCGACGACGTGATCGATCCCCGCGACACCCGTTCCGCCGTCATCCGCGCACTGGACATGCTCGCCGACAAAGTTGACACTTCGCCGCCCAAGAAGCACGGCAACATTCCGCTCTGATTACGCTGAATACGCAGGCGCGAGCCGCGCACGACCTCGCGCACGCCGCCATCGCAAACCGCGCAAATCCAGCGCACCCGGACACGACTGGAACCGCACCATGCTCTACGAAGCTGACACCATCCAGCGCATCGACGCCGCCTACGAGCGCCTGAGCAGCAACGTCGCCATCGCGCGCGCGCGCCTCAACCGGCCGCTCACCCTGGCCGAGAAGATCCTCTTCGGTCACTTTGTCAATCCCGACAGCCAGCCGCTCGGCCGCGGCGAAGACCACGCTGAACTCGCCCCTGACCGGGTCGCCCTCCAGGACGCTACTGCCCAAATGGCGTTGCTCCAGTTCGAGCTGGCCGGCCTCTCCCGCGTCGTCGTGCCTACGACCGTCCACTGCGACCACCTGATCCAGGCCCGCATCGGTGCAGACGCCGACCTTGCCGTCGCCATCACCGAAAACGAAGAAATCTACGAGTTCCTCCGCTCCGCCGCCGCCCGCTATGGGGCCGGCTTCTGGAAACCTGGCTCCGGCATCATTCACCAGGTCATCTTCGAGAACTACGCCTTCCCGGGCGGCATGATGATCGGGACCGACTCCCACACTCCCAACGCCGGCGGTCTGGGCATGATCGCGATCGGCGTCGGCGGCGCCGACGCCGTGGATGTGATGGCCGGACTCGGTTGGGGCGTCACCATGCCCAAGCTGATCGGCGTCCACCTCACGGGCGAACTCGACGGCTGGACTGCCCCCAAAGACGTCATCCTCAAGGTCGCCGACGAACTGACTGTCAAGGGCGGCACCGGCGCAATCGTCGAGTACTTCGGCCCGGGCCTCGCCTCCATGTCCGCCACCGGACGCGGCACCGTCACCAACATGGGCGCGGAAATCGGCGCGACTACTTCGCTCTTCCCCTTTGACGAGCGCACCGCGACCTACCTCCGGGCGACGGGACGCGCCGAAATCGCCGAGCTCGCCAGCGCCAACGCCGAACACCTCCGCGCCGACGACGAGGTGGAGACGATGCGCCATGAAATCTTCGATCGCGTGATCGAGATCAATCTCTCCGAACTCGAACCCGGCTGGGTCGGCCCGCACACGCCCGACCTCCGCAACACCGTCAACGAGGTCGCCAACTTCATGGCTCGGCGCGAGTACCCCCTCAACGTCGAGAGCGCGCTGATCGGCTCCTGCACCAACTCCTCCTATGAGGACATCTCTCGCGCCGCCCACATTGCCCGCCAGGCCGCCGAAGCCGGAGTCCAACTCAAAACCCCGCTGCTCGTCACGCCCGGCTCCGAGCAGATCCGTGCCACGATCACCCGCGACGGCCAACTTGAGGCGTTCGAGTCGGCCGGCGCCACCGTCTTGGCTAATGCCTGCGGTCCCTGCATCGGTCAGTGGAAGCGTGAAGACCGCGAGGACGACCTGCCCAACACGATCGTCACCTCCTTCAATCGCAACTTCCCGGGACGCAACGACGCCAACCGCAACACGCTCGCCTTCATCGGCTCCCCCGAACTGGTCGTCGCCACCGCCTTTGCCGGCGAGATGGGCTTCGACCCGCGCACCGACGCCATCGCCGCTGCCGGCGGCGAGTTCCGCTTCAATCCGCCCACCGGCGACGAACTCCCGCCCAACGGCTTCGACGCAGGCGAAGAGGGCTACGTCGCCCCGCCCGACGACGGCAGCGATATCGATGTGATCATCGATCCAACCAGCGACCGCCTCCAGCGCCTCAGCCCCTTCAACGCCTGGGACGGCGACGACTACACCTACCTCTCGCTGCTGCTCAAGACACAGGGCAAGACCACCACCGACCACATCTCACCCGCCGGTTCCTGGCTCCGCTACCGCGGACACCTCGAGAACATCTCCGGCAACCTCTTCAGCGGCGGCGTCAACGCCTTCAGCGGTTCGACTGGCACGACCCTCAATCAGATCAGCGGCCAGGCTGACCAGCCCGTCAACGTCGTCGCGCGGGTCTACAAGGACGCCGGTATCCGCTGGGCCGTCGTCGGCGACGAGAACTACGGCGAAGGCTCCAGCCGCGAGCACGCCGCGATGGAGATCCGCCACTGCGGCGGCTACGTCGTGATCGCTCGCTCCTTCGCCCGCATCGCCGAGACTAATCTCAAGAAGCAGGGCCTGCTCGCCCTCACCTTCGACAACCCCGACGACTATGACCTGATCGGCGAGCGCGATCGCATCTCCGTGCTCGGTCTCGCAGACATGGCCCCCGATCGCCCCTTGGAGCTGCGGATCGATCACGAGGACGGTAGTACCCACACCGTGCAGGTCAACCACACCTACACCGACCAGCAGATCGCCTGGTTCCGCGCCGGCTCCGCACTCAACATGATCGCCGCCGCCCAATAACGGCCAACCGTCAGAGCGGCGTTCCGCGCTCGGTTTGCGTGGAATCGCCATGCAGTAGGCAGACCGCAACCGCTGCATCCGCTACTAATCAGTAGACCGCAGTAGGACAGATCAACACGCCCGCGCCCATGATCAGATCGCGCGAGCCGGAGAGGACACCACCACATGCGCACGAAGGTGACGGTGATCGGCGCAGGCAATGTCGGGGCCACCACGGCCCAACGAGTAGCCGAGCGCGGCTACGCAGACGTCGTCCTGATCGACATCATCGAAGGCCTGCCTGAAGGCAAGGCGCTCGACATGTACGAAGCCTCGCCCGTGATCGGCGTTGACGCCAAGATCACCGGCGCGACCGACTACGCCCCCACCGCCAACTCCGACATCGTCGTGATCACCTCCGGTGTCGCCCGCAAGCCGGGCATGTCCCGCGACGATCTCCTCCAAATCAACATGGGCATCGTCGAGAGCGTCACCCGCTCCGCCGTCGCCCAGTCGCCCAACGCCGTCATCATCGTCGTCAGCAATCCGCTCGACGCCATGTGCCACGTCGCCTACGACGCTGCCCACGCTGCCGGCGTCCCTGCCTGCCGAGTCGTCGGCATGGCCGGCATCCTCGATACCGCCCGCTACCGCTCCTTCCTCGCCGAAGCGATCAACGTCTCCGTCGAGGACATCAACGCCTTCGTGCTCGGCGGACACGGCGACACCATGGTTCCGCTCGCCTCCTACACCACCGCCGCCGGCATCCCGATTACGAAGCTGCTGTCCCAGGACCAACTCGACCAGATCATCCAGCGCACCCGCGACGGCGGCGCTGAGATCGTCAACCTGCTCAAGACCGGTTCCGCCTTCTACGCCCCCTCCGCCGCCGTCGCCCAAATGGTCGACGCGGTCGCGCTCAACAAGCGCCGCATCCTCCCTTGCGCCGCCCTCCTCAACGGTCAGTACGGCGTCAACGGTCTCTTCATCGGCGTCCCCGTCATCCTCGGCGCCAGCGGCATCGAGCAGGTCCTCGAAATCAGCCTCACCAACGAGGAGCAAGCTCAACTCAAGCACTCCGCTGATGCCGTCCAGGGCCTCGTCAACGACATGACCCGTCTGAGTCAGAACAACGGCGCATAACCCCAAACCAAGACCCTCCGAAGACGAACAAGCCCGAACAAATCCGAACGCCGCCGAACACTGAACGCGCAGCATCCCCGCCGAGGACAGCACCATGACCGACGCCCGCATCGAATCCGACACGATGGGAACCATCGAAGTCCCCGCCGACCGCTACTGGGGCGCCCAAACCCAACGCTCGCTCGAGAACTTCAAGATCGGCGGCGAACGAATGCCGCGCTCGATCCTCCGCGCGATGGGCATCGTCAAGCACGCCTCAGCCACCGCCAACCAGAAGCTGGGCCGTTTGGATGCCGAGCTAGCCGACGCCATTCGCACCGCCGGACAACAGGTCATCGACGGCGAGCTCGACGACCACTTCCCCCTCGTCGTCTGGCAAACCGGTTCCGGCACCCAGTCCAACATGAACGCCAACGAGGTTATCTCCAACCGCGCCATCGAGCTCTTAGGCGGCGAGATCGGCTCCAAATCCCCCGTCCACCCCAACGACCACGTCAACATGTCGCAGTCGTCCAACGACGTCTTCCCCGGAGCCATGGCCGTCGCCACCGCCGAAGAGACGGTGCACCACCTGCTCCCGTCCCTGACCTACCTCCGCGATGCACTCCAGGCCAAAGTCGACGCCTGGGCCGGCATCGTCAAGATCGGTCGCACCCACTTCATGGACGCCGTCCCGCTCACCCTCGCCCAGGAGTTCAGCGGCTACACACAACAAGTGACCTACGGCCTCGGGCGCGCCCAGCAGACCCTCCCCCGCCTCTACGAACTCGCGCTCGGCGGCACGGCCGTCGGCACCGGCATCAACTCCCACCCCGACTACGCAGTCAAGGTCGCCGAGGAAATCGCCGAACTCACCGGCCTCCCCTTCGTCACCGCCCCCAACAAGTTCGAAGCGCTCGCCGCCCACGACGCCCAGGTCGAACTCGCCGGCATCCTCAACACGATCGCCGTCTCCCTGATGAAGATCGCCAACGACGTGCGAATGCTCGGCAGCGGTCCCCGCGCCGGACTCGGCGAACTGATCCTCCCCGCCAACGAGCCCGGCTCTTCGATCATGCCCGGCAAAGTCAATCCCACCCAGTCCGAGGCGCTGACCATGGTCTGCGCCCAAGTGATGGGCAATTCCGTCGCCGTCTCTGTGGGCGGTTCCAACGGACACTTCGAGCTCAACGTCTTCAAGCCCGTGATCGCCTTCAACAACCTCCAGAGCATCAAGCTGCTCGGCGACGCCGCCGTCTCTTTCACCGACAACTGCATCGCCGGAACCGAACCCAACCACCAACGCATCGACGAGCTGATGCGCTCCTCGCTCATGCTCGTCACCGCCCTCAACCCCCACATCGGCTACGACAACGCCGCCGCCATCGCCAAAAAAGCCCACGCCGACAACGGCACCCTCCTCTCCGCCGGACTCGAACTCGGACTCCTCACCGAAGAACAGTTCGCCGAATGGGTCCAGCCCGAAGCAATGACCCGCCCCTAGCTAGACTCCTCTCATCCGTCATTCCCGCGCAGGCGGGAACCCATCCCTGCCCAAAAGGAGCCGCCATGCCCAGCCGACGCAACATGATCGCCATGACCGACGAGGAAGCCAAGGAGTTCATCGAAACCGGCTGGACGCTCCAGGTCGCCTCCAACGGTCACAACGGCTTTCCCCACCTCGTCGCCATGTGGTACGGCGTGATCGACGACAAGATCCACTTCACCACCTACGCCAAAGCGCAAAAAGTGCTCAACCTCAAGCGCGATCCGCGCATCACCGTCATGCTCGAGTCCGGCGTCGAGTACTCCAAGATCAAAGGCCTCGTGATCGAGGGCGACGCTGACGTGATCGAGAACGACCCCGAACTCGTGATGGCCGTCCAGGACGCCACCGGCGAAAAGCGCAACCCCAACGCCCAGGGCCGCTCCAGCATCCCTATGCAGGACGAGCAGCGCCGCCGCCAGGCCTCCAAGCGAGCCGTCGTCCGCATCAACCCCACCCGCGTCTACAGCTGGGATCACGAGAAACTCGGCGGCGTCTACTAGACGGCTTACCCTGCCCCCGCCGCGTGTTCCCCGCCCTTCGGCCCGTAGAACACCACCCAGACCGCGAGGTCGTCGCTGAAGTCCTCGAACCGATGACGCGCGCCCGCGCCCACGAAGAAGGTGTCGCCCGGACCGCAATCCATGCGCTGCTCGCCGAGCGCGAAGATGCCCCGCCCGCTGGCCACGATGTAGACCTCATCCTGATCGTGAGGCGACTGCTTGTCCAATTCGCGCGGCGTGTACAGCCCTACCGACATCGTGCCGTGCCGCAACAGTTCGCGGTATTCCACCGCCGAAACCCGATTGGCCATTGGCGCCTCCTGCCTCACGAGCCTGCTGATCACAAAGGTACCCTGCCATGCCCCTGAACCAACTCGAAATCGTCCAAGAAGGCCTCGACGGCATGCACGCCATGCTCGATCGGGCCGTGCCCGATATGTCCGCCGAGCAGTGGAACGCCCGGCCCGCCGCTGAAGGCGTGAGCGCCTTCTTCTCGCTCTGGCACTATGTCCGCACCGAAGACAATATCGTCAACTGGGTCGTCCACCGGCGACCGACCGTCTGGCTCGATGGCGAATGGGATCAGCGCTTCGGCCTGCACCGCACCTCCCAAGGCACGGGCATGACCAAAGAACAGGCCGACGCCGTACTGCTCAACGACGTTGAAGCCTGGCTGACCTACCAGCAGCAAGTCTGGAGCCCCACACGCGAGTGGATCGCAACGCTGACCGAGGACGATCTCTCGAACGAGATCGTGATCAGACCCACGCCGCCCATGACCATCTGGCAAGCCCTCACAGGGATGCTCCTCTACCACGGCTACCGGCATGTGGGAGAGCTGGAACACGCACGCGGGTTGTTGGGGCTTGGCGGGCTGACGATCTAGGCGAGCCGCCCCGCTTGACGATCGCTCGACAACTTGGCACAATGCCCGCGAGGGCCGGTCTCTGCGTATGCGGACACCGGCCCCACCCATATCCGCGGACATGACCGCTTACATCAGAATCAGACCATAGCCGTTGATCTCGCCGTCGGGTCCACGGTGCATTTTCGCTTGAACTGCTTCCCACTCAGCCCCATCAGGCTTGCCGATCACATGCCGACCGATTGGCGATACAACGAGGTCGGCTAACTCAAGTCCCGCGAACAAGTCCGCTTTCGACCGCACATCAAGCCCGCTGATCCGGCGCTGCACCACTTGTCCACGCACCGACCCAGCACCATGATCCCGCAGATCTAGCCACTCTCGTATGAGGGCGCGATCGTCGCGAGGGCGCCTTCCTTCGACAACGATTCGGGAACTGGGGGACTCAACTCCCGACTGGCCAATCAAATGGCAGAACTGTTCAACCAGCGGCGACAGCGCAAAGCGATATAGAAGAGCATCCGGCTTGACTGCCGACACGCCGAATGCTCTCTTGTCCACGACACAAGCAACGACTAGATAGTCAAGTTTCTGCATCGCGCTCAGGATTCGACTCCGCAGCCGCGCGCGCATCGGGTCGTTCGCCCTCAGGCTGCGAAAAGGGCCCTGATAGCGCTTGAATTCGGCAGTATGCAGTGCAAAGTCGGCGCACCCAAAGAGGTCATGCTTGATGTCGTCAAGCGCACTCCGAACCACCGAGTCAGCGTATTCGCTGTCGAGGATCACACCGCCCAAGACAAACACGGGGTACTCAGGTGGAGCAACTGCAGGATTCGGATCGCCCGACTCGTCCAGATACAACGTCAGCGCCATCAGAACACGGCGATCGGATTCACCGGCGACCCCGTCCCGCCCTGGATGTTCAGCGGCAGCACGCAGAGCAGCATCTCGTAGCGGCTTTCCTCCGCGCACGCCTCCGCCAGCGGTTGCAACAGCGCATTGTCCAGCAGCACCACGCCAAAGCTGAAGATCACCCCATGAACCGGCCAGGCCAGCCCGTATTCGCTCGGCCGCTGATCCATCATGTCCCAGCCCAACATCGAGACATCCTTGTCGCGGATGAAGACGCTGCACGACGCATGAAGCCCCGGAGAGGGCGGCTGCCCGAAGAAATCATCCGGGTGGTCGGCCTGGTACGCCTCACGGCCCGAGTAAACGAGCAGCGCGTCGCCCGGCTCGACCGCGACTCCCTGCGCGTCGGCGATGTCCTGCAACTCGTCGCCCATCACCGGCTTGTCAAGCGTCACGTACGGTTCGCCCCGAAACTTGGGCACATCGAGCAAGACGGCTCTGGTGAAGATGCCCTGATTCCACGCGGTCACGTCGGCAAACGTCGCGCCCGTCGCCGAGTCGATCGCCTCGTCCGGACTCCGGCCCTGCCAGATCCCGTCCGAGTCCCAGATGTGGCAGAGCGCATCCACATGAGTGAACGTATGCCCGTGATAGATAAAGCCGTAGTAATCAACGACCGCGCCGTCGCCGTCGTCGCCCCGATCAAACGTCCGCATGAAATGTTGCGCCGGTGTCGGATTGATCGCCGACGGGTCCTTGGGATAGGGCCGCGAGAGCGACACCGTTCGCCCATTCCGCACCGAGGCCAGCGCCGCCAGCCGCTTCTCGGTCGTCACCAGGTTGATCGCCCCGACCGCGTCGTCATCGCCCCAGCGACCCCAGTTGCGCCGCTCCTTGAAGTTGCGCATGATCTCGTCGCGGCTCGGCTGTGGATATCGGCTGTGAAAGTCGCTCATGCAAAACCCTCCTCCTGAGTTCAGACAATGAGCCGAAGATAACCGTCAGCTGCGAGTCCCCAACCACAATCGCCAATCCCTAAACTCACCCCGAAGGCCAAGAACACCAGTTTCTCCATCAGTTACCCAGACAACACTCACCTCAACAACCGACCAGCTAACATGATGCGAACCTCTGTACCGCTCCCATAGTCCAAGGAATCGACAACCATGCGCATCTCACCCAGACGCCGACGGCGCATCCTGCGAGTCCGCGAACTCCAGCTGCAAGGACACTCCCCGAGCAGCATCGCCAAGAGCCTCAATTGCTCCATCTCCACTGTCCAGGCCGATCTCCGCCTCTTTGAAACCCACTGGAGCGACCTCGCCGTAGACCCCAATCTCCGCCCGACCAAGCTGAAGGAACCTGAACGCCCTGAACAGCCTTTGCCCCAGCAAACACAGGAAATTCGCAATCCCCAGCTCCGTGGAAAATTTCCCGCTGAACTACCTGAAATCACCTTCGAAGGCAGCGGCCAGGAACTCTACGAACTGCTCCTGGCCC
The DNA here is from genome assembly GCA_963555985.3 of Dehalococcoidia bacterium. Classification (GTDB taxonomy): domain Bacteria; phylum Chloroflexota; class Dehalococcoidia; order Bin125; family Bin125. The sequence continues at coordinate 1,392,499 of OY820591.1, read as the reverse complement.
ACATTGAGGCGATCTACACCGAAACCGTCGCCAACAATCCCCAACTCCGCGGCAAAAGCAGAACAGAGATCGACCACTTCCTGCTCATCGAGGCACTCCAAGAACTACCCCCAGAAGAACGCCCGCCGCTCTCCACCCTCTTCGACGGCGACGAAGACTACTACTACTAACTCCGCTCCTCCGTCGCCATCCCCGCGCCTTCCGTCATTCCCGCGCTCTCTCCGAAAGCGTGAACCTCGATCCACCCAACTACGAAGCCTCTCCCGCACCCGCTCGTACCGCCAACCTCGCCCTCCCCTATTCTGGTGACGCCCTGCCGCGCGAACTAATCCGCGCCCTCAGAAAGGCCCCCGCATGACCGACTTCGGCGTCTCCATGTTCCCCACCGACTACGCCATCCAGCCGCCCGAACTTGCCCGCGAGGCCGAGGCGCGCGGCTTCGAGTCGCTCTGGTTCCCCGAGCACACCCACATTCCCACATCGCGCCAATCGCCCTGGCCCGGCGGCGGTGATCTGCCCCAGGAGTACTGGCACACTCACGACCCCTTTGTCTCCCTGATGGCCGCCGCCGCCGCGACCGAGACGATCAAGGTCGGCACCGGCATCCTGCTCGTGCCCGAACACGATGTGCTCGTGGCGGCCAAGTCCGCTGCTTCGCTGGACATGATCTCCGGCGGACGCCTAATCCTCGGCATCGGCGCAGGCTGGAACGCGGAAGAATTGGAGAACCACGGCTGGAACTTCAAAGACCGCTGGAAGATCACCCGCGAGATCGTGCTCGCCTGGCGCGAACTCTGGACCAAAGACGAGCCTGAATTCCACGGTGAGTTCATCGACTTCGATCCCGTCTGGAGCTACCCCAAGCCGGTGCAGGAGAACGGCCCCGACATCCTGCTCGGAGCTCAGTCGAAGTGGGCCTTCGACCGCGTAGTGGACTACTGCGACGGCTGGCTGCCGATCGCCCTGCGCGGAGATATGCGCGCCGATATGGAGCAGCTCCGCGCCGCCGCCGACCGCGCCGACCGCGACTTCGAGACCATCAACCGCACCGTCTTCGGCGTCGGCCCCAACCCCGAACAAGTCCAGGACCTAATCGACATCGGTTTCCAGCGCATCATCTTCGGCCTCCCACCCGCCGAAGCCGATACCGTCATCCCCCTGCTAGACCGCTACGCCGCACTCAAGGCCGAGTTCAACGGCGGCTAGGAACGCTCCCAACACTCTTCCCCCGCAGTGCGGGGGGAGATGTCACGAAGTGACAGAGGGGGGTCTGCCCGCCTCTAGCAACGTGAACAAGCCAAGCACACTCTCGCGCGCCCGCCTGCGCCAACTCCGAGAACTCAAGACCGCGCGCGGGCGTAGAGAACAGCGCGCCTACCTGATCGACGGCGAGAAGCTCGTCCGAGACGCCCTCGCGGCAGGCGCGCCCGTGCTGGACGTGCTCGCGACAAACCCCGCCACGTGGTCGGCGCTACACTCGAACTCAGTCCGCATCACCCAAGCCGACGCCGAGCGCCTCTCCGACACGCGCACCCCCCAAGGCGACTTCGCCGTCATCCGCGACGAGCTCCCGTCGGCGCAGGACGCTATTCGAGCGCTGCCCGCCGACACTGCATGGCATTCGCTAGCGCTAGACGGAGTACAGGACCCAGGCAACGTCGGCGCAATCATTCGCTCCGCCGCCGCCTTCAGCATCGAGCTCATCCTGATCGGCCCCGGCAGCGCCGACCCAACCCACCCGCGAGTCACCCGCGCCGCAACCGGAGCCTGGTTCCAGGCAAAGATCGCCCGCTCCTCAGACCTGCTCGCCGATCTCACCGATCTGCACCAACAAGGCGCCCGCGTGATCGCCGCCGATCCGCACGGAACGCCGCTCGATACGATCAAGCTCAAGCAACCAACCGTCTGGCTCTTCGGCAACGAAGGCTCCGGGATCAGTCTCGAGCTGGAACCGCAAGTGGATGAGCGGGTCGCCGTGCCAATCGCTCCCTCAGTCGAATCGCTCAACGTCGCCGTCGCAGCTGGAATCATCTTCCACCACATCCGCCGAACCGCCGCGTCTCTCGAAGGAAACCCGCCATGCGCATCACCACCTGGAACGTGAACTCAATCCGCGCTCGCGAAGACCGCGTGCTCAACTGGCTCGATCAAAACCGTCCAGACGTGCTCTGCCTGCAAGAGCTCAAGTGCACCGAGGAGCAGTTCCCCTTCGACGGCTTTGACCAACTCGGCTACCAACTCGCCATCCACGGCCAGAAGAGCTACAACGGCGTCGCCATCGCCTCGCTCGACTGGCCCGATCAGGTGGAAGTCGCCGTACCCTGGCCCGACGACGATCAGTCCCGCGGCATCACCGCCGAGATCGACGGCGTACAAGTGGTCAGCCTCTACTGTCCCAACGGACGCGAGGTCGGCCATCCCATGTACCAGTACAAACTCGAATGGTTCGACCGACTCCGCGCTTGGCTCGGTCAGCGCGACAGTGCCGACGCGCTCGTCCTCACCGGCGACTACAACATCACCTTCGACGACCGCGACGTGAATGACCCGGCCGCCTGGCACGAAAAGAACCTCTGCTCCAGCCCCGAACGGGAACGCCTGAATGCGCTGATCGATTGGGGCTTGACCGACGCGCTACGCCTCTTCGACGAGTCGCCCGGGGTCTACACCTGGTGGGACTACCGCACCGGCGGAGTACTGCAGAACAAAGGGCTGCGGATCGACCATCATCTGATCAGCGACCCAATCCGCGAGCGCGCCTCCGCCGTTGAGATCGACATTGAGGAGCGGCGGCAGGAGGGCGACGGCGATAAGCCCTCCGATCACGCGCCGGTCACACTGGTGCTAGACGAATAGGACCGCCAAAGCCTGCATCCTCCAGCATCGCAGCGCAACGGATCACGGTGGCGTCCTCGCCGGGGCGGCCCATCAGTTGCACCGAGATCGGCAAGCAATCGCGGTCCAGTCCGGCCGGCATGGCAATGGCGGGCGCCTGAATCAGGTTGGCGAGCGGCGTGTAAAGAATCGAGGCCGTCCAGGGACTGATTCCCCGTCCGGCGATCTGATCAATCCGAGCCCCATGCCGGTGGGCGGTGATTGCGCTGGTGGGTGTCAGCAAGACGTCGTAGCGATCGAACCAGACATCCATCCGCTGACGCAGCCGATCCAGTGCGGCATAGGCCTCAGCTACTTGAACGCCGCTCAAGGCGCGGCCACGATCCACGCTCGCGCGGGCGTAATCGCTCAACTCGTCCGTGCGCCCAACACACAATGGACCGTAGTTCGCCGCGGCGCCCACGGCCGACAACACGGGGAACACCTCGTTCGGATCGGAGATGTCCAGGGTCGCATGCTCAATGCGCGCGTGGGCCTGTCGCAACACATCCGCTGCTACGTGAACGCGATCGGCGATCAGCGGCTCGCAGGGGGTCGGCCAACCGAGCTGAGTCGTGACGCCAATCCTGAGTCCTCCCAGACTCTGTGGAGTAGCCGCGGAGATCACATCGTCGTACTGAGTCCGGTAGGACGTCTGATCATCCGGGTGACGCCGCGCGATGTCTTCGAGCATCAGCGCCGCATCGGCGACGGAACGCGCCAGCACGCCGTCCGTCGAGATCTGCGACATGCCGGAGCCTCGCTGGCGGCGGGGAACGCGCCTGCCTGTCGGCTTGACGCCGATCACACCGCAGTAGCCCGCGGGTATCCGGACCGATCCGCCCCCGTCGGTCCCATGATGCAACGGACCGAAACCTGCGGCGCAGGCCGCCGCCGCGCCGCCGCTGGAACCGCCGGCGGTGCGCTCCACATCCCAGGGATTCACTGTCGCCGGGCCGAGGCGGTTTGCTGTCTGCGCAGCCAGGCCGAATTCCGAGGTGTTTGTCTTGCCCAGGAAGATCGCGCCCGAGAACCTCAGGAGTTGGACGAAGAGTTCATCTTCCGCAGCCGGCTCGTGTGAGGTCACGAGCGAACCCATCGTCGTCGGAACACCCGCAACATCAACGAGATCCTTGATCGTCAACGGAATGCCCAGCAGAGGCTTTTGCAGCCACCGTTCAGGCCGCAACCACTGCCGCTCAGCCTCCCGTGCCTGCTCCATCGCGAGTTCGCGGGTCTCCGTGATAAACGCGTGCAACGACGGCTCTAGGAGGTCGATTCGCGCGAAGATCGCATCCACTGCTTCAACCGGCGACAACTCCCGCGACCGGTAAGCCTGCCGAAGCTCGACTGCCGTCAGTTCGTGAATCTCAGGCATCTACAGGTTCTCAATCTCCACCGGCTCGATCGCACCGGCCGGCGTGAAACCGAAGATGCGGCCGTAGAAATCGAGCTCCGCTTCCGTCGCGCGCTGAATGTTCGCCGCCTGGCGGAACCCGTGCTGTTCGCCCTCAAAAGCGATGTAGGCCACCGGCAAACCCTTCTGGCGCAGCGCGTCCACCATCCGCTCTGCCTGATTCGGCGGTACGATCTTGTCCTCCAGACCCTGCAAAAAGATGATTGGGCACGAGAGCCGGTCAACCGCGTGAATCGGCGAGCGCTGCTCATACAGCTCCGCCCGTTCGGGATACGGGCCGATCAGCGAATCGAGGTAGCGCGACTCGAACTTGTGCGTATCCTCCGCGAGCGCCGCCGCATCCGAGACGCCGTAGTACGAAGCGCCGGCCGTGAAGACATCGCCGAACGTGAGCGCGCAGAGCGTCGTGTAGCCGCCCGCCGAGCCGCCGCGAATGGCCAGGCGCGAACCGTCCACGTCACCGCGCTCAACGAGGTAGCGCGCCGCCGCTTCGCAGTCCTCGCGATCAACGACGCCCCAATTCCCGTTCAACTGACGCCGGTACTCGGTCCCGTAGCCGGTCGAGCCCCGGTAGTTCACATCGACTACCGCGAACCCGCGCGTCGTCCAGTACTGGATGGCGAGATTGAAGCCCGGCGCAGTCGCGCTGGTAGGCCCGCCGTGGATGAATGTCACCAGCGGCGGGAGTTCGCCTTCGGGCGCGCGGAAATCGGGATTGCGAGGCGCGTAGTAGTAGGCGTGGGAAACATGACCGCCCGTGGTCGGATAGGTAATCGCCTCCGCCGGAGCGATGAAAGCCGGATCGAGCTCCGGACCGGTTGATGCGCGGATCGTCTCAAGCTCGCCGTCGTCAACGTTGATCGCCACGATCGCCGCGCCGACATCCGCTCCGGCCGCAGCACAGATCACGCGCGGGCCGCTGGCGGCGGTGAAAAAGCCAAAGCTGTTGAATGGCGTGTCCAGCTCTCTCAGTTCCCCCGCCTCCATGTCGATCACACCGAGTCGGCGACCATCGGCATTGCCGTACTGCGCCACCAGGCAACACTCGTCCATCACCGCGTAGCTGGACATCGAGAATTCCCACTGCGGCTGTCCGAACTCGGCCTCCATGGAGAGGACTGGCGCGAGCCGATCGCCGTCCCAGCGCTGAACGTTCCACCAGCCGGATTCGTCGGAAACGCAGTAGAGCGTGCCGTCCGGTCCCCAGCGCGGCTCGATGATGGAGACGACGCCGGCGGTGTCGCCCGCGATTCGGCGCGCCGACAGCACCGAGCCGTCCGTCGCCAAGTCTGCGAGCCAGAGCTCGGTCGCGTCCCAGGGCATGTTCGGATGGTTCCAGCAGATCCACACAAGCCGACGCCCGTCGGGACTGATTCGCGGCGAGGAGTAGAAGTCAAATCCCTGATGAATCGGATGCAACTCCTCGGCGGAAGCTGCGCTGCCGTCCGTGGGCACGGCGACGAGGAGGTTCTCAGCTTCGACGCCTTCACGCCGATGGTCCTCCGCCACGCAGATCAGGCGCTCCCGCTCCACATCCACAGCCGCATCGGCGTATCGGACCGACATCTCCGCTGTCAGCGGGACCGGCTCCTCCGAGCCGTCAACCGCACGCCGATAGAGCCGCTGATCGGCGAAGTTCGAGAAGTAGGCAACGCCGTTCGAGACCGCGAGCGAGCCGCCTCCGTACTCATGCACGAGCGTGCGCGCGCTGTACTCGGGAGTCGTGACCTCCGAGAGCTCACCGTCCGCCGAGTAGCGCATCGCCGCATACCGGCCCTGCTCATCCGGCCTCGACTCCACCCAGTAGAGGTCATCGCCGTCCACATCCAACTCGTCAAAGCGCAGTGCGCCTGCGGTCAGCATCTCCGTGGCGATCGGGGACGCCCAAGATCCATACGGAGCCGCGGTCGGATCGCCAGACTGTTCACTCATCATGCCCCCGCTTTCGCTGCAAACCTGTAATGATCGACAATGCGCAGCCTAGACACGCGCGGATTCGCTGAGAGGGATGCTGTGGCGCGTTCAACACAACGAGCGCCGCGAACCACGATCGAAGCGGCGCAAACGGCCAACAACCGGCGTCTGGTCGACGCTCCGCTGGCCCGCGACGTGCGCCTCTTGAGCAGCCTGCTGGGGCGGATGATCGCCGAAGTGGACGGGGAGACGGTCTTCAACGCCGTCGAGGAACTCCGCGCGCTCGCGCAGCGGCGGCGCGGCAGTCGCGGCCCGGCCGAACCGGAGCTGACCCCGGAGATGGCGGCGTTGGTCCGCAGTTGGCCGCTCTGGCTCGCTGCCGAGGTCGGCAACGCCTTCCTGATGTACTTCCTGCTCACGAACACCGCCGAAGAGACGCACCGCATCCGCCGCCGCAGGCTGCGCTCGCAACAGGACCAGCGACCCTCGCCGCGCTCGATTCGAGCAATGGTTGACACCCTGCGCGAGCGCGGCGTTGATCAGGCCGCGATGCAAACAGCCGCCGCTGGCATCGCCTTGCGGCCGGTGTTCACCGCTCACCCGACCGAGTCCCAGCGCCTGACCATGATGCGAACCTTGCAACAGGTGCACAGGCTGTTGCTCGAACGCGAGCAGGCCACGCCGCAAGAGCTGGCGAGCATCGATGCGCGTCTGACCACCCACATCGAGAGTCTCTGGCAAGCCGATCATCTGCGTCACCGCCGCCCGACCGTGCTGGAAGAGTCGCGCCTGCTCCTGCACACGGTGGCGACGACCCTCTGGGACGCGGTTCCCGCGGTCAGCGCCGAGTTCAGAGCCGCGACCGAGCTCGATCCGACCGCGGCCCCGGCCCCAATCGTGCTGGGTTCCTGGATGGGCGGCGACGCGGACGGAAATCCGAATGTGACCCCCGATCTCACCTGGCAAACCGCGCTCAATATGCGCGCTCTGGCGCTGCGCCTGCACCTGGACGCAGTGCGCGAGATGGACTCGATGCTGCTGCACTCGACCCGCCGAATATCGACCACGGCGCGGCTGGAATCCTCGCTCCAGGCAGACGCTCAGCGTATGCCGCGCGTCCGCGAGCGCTTGGCCGAACGCAGTACTTCGGAGCGCTACCGACAGAAGATTCGCTACATGTCCGCCCGCCTGCGGGCGACGCTGGACGCCGATCGCGCGCTCCTCGATCGCCGCGCCCCGACCTTACGCGCCGAACTGGACGACGCCTCCGACTCCGACGGCGTTTCCTACGAATCGGTGCGCGAGTATGTCGCAGATCTGGAGACGATCGCGGAGAGCCTGCGCGTGCACGGCGCGCGCGGCGGGGCCGAAAACGTGGTGCAGCCGCTCATCGACCGCGCCCGCGCCTTCGGGTTCCATCTCGCCGCGCTGGACATCCGCGACCATGCGGCGCGTTTCCACCAGGCCGCCGACACCGTCCTGACCGCGCTCGATATCCAGCCGCCGGGCGGCAGCTATCTCGAACTCAACCCTGCCCAGCGCGAGGCGTTTCTGGCCAACGAACTCGATCGCGACTACTTCCCCGTCGGACATGCGCTCTCCACGCAGGACGACGACACCCTGCGCCGCTTCCGCACCGCGCGCCGGGTTCAGCGAATCTGCGGGCCCGAAGCGATGCAGACCTGCGTCGTCTCGATGACCGAAACCGCCGCCGACATACTCGCGCCGGTGCTGGTCGCGCGGCAGGCCGGCCTCAACGATCTGGCCCGGCGTGCACCGGGCGGACAGATCCGGATCGCGCCGCTCTTCGAGCGAGTGGACGATCTCGACCACGCCCCGTCCGTGCTGCGTTCGCTCTTCGGACACCCCGCCTACCGACGCCACCTCGACGCCCACGACGGACTTCAGGAAGTGATGGTCGGCTATTCGGATTCGGCCAAGGACGACGGCGTGCTGCCGTCACTCTGGGGCCTCTACCGCGCACAGGAGGCGATGCACCAAGTGGCCCGAGAGCACGGCATCGAGTTGATGTTCTTCCACGGTCGCGGAGGCACGGTCAGCCGCGGCGGCGGCCCCTCCCACGACGCGATCCTCGCGCTCCCGCCGCACACCACTGAGGGCGGGATCAAATTCACCGAACAAGGCGAGATGATCCAGTTCACCTACGGGATGCCGGCGCTCGCCCGCTGGAACTTGGAGCAGACGCTGGCGGCGGCTCTGGCCAAGCGCTTCGACCGCGATCACGACGACACCCCGACCGAAGAGCGCGAGCGCTATCACGAGGCAATGGACGAACTGGCTTCATCCGCGCGCCTCGCCTATCGCACGCAGGTCGTCGAGAACCCGGACCTCCCGGGCTACTTCCAGCGAGTCACCCCGATTGGAGTCCTCGGCGATCTCGCGATCGGCTCACGCCCAACCTTCCGGCCCGGCAGCGACGCCTCCCTGAAGTCGCTGCGCGCCATCCCCTGGGTCTTCGCCTGGATGCAGTCGCGGCACGTGATCACCGGCTGGATGGGCGTCGGCACGGCGCTCGAACAGTTCATCCAGCGGCACGGCGACGCCGGCGAAGCGCTGCTCCGAGACATGCGCGCGCGCTGGCCCTTCTTCGCCACCCTGCTCTCCAACGTCGAGATGGTCTGCGGCAAGGCCGACTTCGGGATCGCGGAGCATTACGCGCGCACGCTGGGCGATGGCGATCGGGACATCCGCACCTTCGAGCGCCTCCGAGCCGAGTTCGAGCGCACGACCTCGATCCTGAATCGCCTGAGCGATCAGGAGCGGCTACTGGAAGGGTCGCCGGTGCTGCGGCGCTCGATCGACCTGCGCAATCCTTATGTCGACGCGCTGAGCTTTCTGCAAGTCGAACTGCTACGCCAGATCCGCGACATGGACGAAGCCGATCCGGAACGCAGCGACACACTCGAAGCGATCCTGCGCAGCGTGAATGGAGTGGCGGCGGGGTTGCGAAACACCGGCTAGCAGCACAACGAAGAGGACGCCCTTTCGGGCGTCCTCTCTGTTCGCTCGCAGCGGGGCGGGGCAGAGACCGCTAGCTGACGACTTCCCAGTGGACCAGCGTGAACGGCTCATCGCCCTCGTCGTGATCCTCGAAGTAAGGGCGCACCTCTGCGCCGATTTCCACCGTCTGCATCGGATCGCCGACGAGGTTGCCGACCATGCGCACGTTCTCGTGGTTGGGCAGCTCAACCAGCACGACGAGGTAGGGGCAACTCTCGCTGAGCGCGGGGTGGACAGGGTGCCAAACTCGCTCCCAGGAGTAGATCCGACCATTGCCCTCGACTGGCTTCCAGCCCAGGTCGAACGAATGACAGCGGTGGCAGTTCCACTCGGGGCCGAACTGGGGACGATCGCATGTGTTGCAATTCTGGACGAGCAACTCGTGGCGCTTGACGCCCTCCCAGTACTCGGTGTCCAGTCCGTCGATTGCCGGCGCGGGCGCAGGCATCCCCTCGCCCAGGTAATACGCTCCGGGATTCGCCATTAGAGCACCGCCTCTGAACCGACGATCATGTCGGAGACCGGGGTCACCATCGGCCCGGACGCGACCAGCGAGACGTTCACGTCGTCGACCTGGTTGCAGGACTCGCCGCGCACCTGGCGCACGGCTTCGATGTTCAGCTCCAGCCCGTGCATGTAGCACTCGGCCAGGTTGCCGCCGCTCGTGTTGATCGGCATCTTGCCGCTCGGCGCGATCAGGTTGTCGAAGGTGATGAACTCGTTCGCCTCTTCGTAGGTCGTCAGGCCGTGCTCGATGATGCTCATCACCACGCCGCCGGTGAAGTTCTCGTAGACCTGCGCGACATCGACCTCTTCCGGCTTCACCTGCGCCATCTCGTACATCCGCGGCGCGACCGTCTTAAAGTTCGAGGTCGCGTAGTCGGTCGCGTTGTGCGACCCCGATCCGGCGCGGTTGCCCGAACCGACGGCCCCACCGAGGAAGTAGACCGGCGTCTTCGCGTAGTCCTTCGCCCGATCGGCCGAGACGAAGATCATCGCCGCTGCGCCGTCGTTCTCCTGACAGCAGTCGAACAAGTGGAACGGCTCCACGATCCAGCGCGACTGATCGTAGTCCTCGGGCGTGAGTGGACGCCCGTACATGACCGCGCGCGGGTTGTTCTGCGCGTGGTGGTACGAGGCCAGCGAGCAGGCCTTGAGCGTGTCCTGCGTGATCCCGTGGTCCTCGTACAGCCGGTGAATCCGCATGGCGAACGACTGCGCCGGCGACATCAGACCGTAGGGCGCGGTGTACGCCTGATCGCCCCGCACATGCGGGATCCGCGCACCCTGGCCGAAGCGTCCGAATTGTCCCTGCGCGAGGCCGCGGAAGACGACCACCGTATCGGCGAGACCAGTGGCGACCGCCGAGGCAGCGTGCGCGCAGGCGGCGGAACCGCCGCCCCCGCCGCCGCCCCACTCCATGTTGGAGAAGCGCAGATCCTTGATGTCCAGCGCCGCCGCAATCCGCGACGGGTCGTTGCGGTCGTTCGAGTACGACGCGAACCCGTCAATCTCACGAGGATCGATCCCCGCGTCGGCGCTGGCCTTGAGGATCGCCTCGATCACGAGCTTGAACTCGGGATCCGGCGAGCGCCCGCGCTTGTAATACGTCGTCTCGCCGACGCCGATGATCGCCACTTCGCCGCGCATCGTGCGGTTACCCATCTTTCTAGTCCTTCCCTGTGCGTCCTACGCGCGCAGTTTAGATGATGCTTGTCCGATGTCCCGCCGCCTACTGCAACGCTCCCGCGACCAGCGCCTCGGTGATTTCCTCATCGGGACGATCGAGGATCTCCGAAAGCACATAGTGCGTATGCTCGCCAATCGCCGGCGCCGCCCGGCGCAACCGAGCCGTCCCGCCCGAGAACTTCGTGACCAAACCGTCGTACGGCGTCGGACCCATCACGGAGTGATCGAGCGTGACGAAGAAGCCACGGTGCGTCAGTTGCGGATCCTCGTAGAGGTCCGACGGCCACTCCACCAGCGACGCCGGAACTCCGGCCTGAGTCAGGCAGTCGATCACCGCGTCTGCCGTCTGCGGCGAGCACCATTCGGCGATCGCCGCTTCGATCTCCGCCTTCGCCGCAATCCGAGCAGCGAGCTCGTCGTAGCTGCTCCCCGACCAGTTCTCTAGACCCGCCGCGTCGCGCAGCGCCCGCCATTGTTCGGCGGTCTCGGTCGCGATCGCTACGTAGCGTTCGCCTTCTCCAACCCGGAAGACCGCGTTAGGCGCGGCATACAGAGAGTCGTGACCGGGCGCTTCGGCGATCCGCCCATTCTCGAAGTAATCGAGCAGCAGCGGCGCGCCGAAGTGAATCCCCGCCTCCGTCTGCGCGAGGTCAATGTACTGACCCTTGCCGGTCAGATCGCGGTATCGAATCGCAGCCGCCAACACGCCCGAACCGAAACGCGGATTGATGAAATCCGTGTACGCCCCCCAGGTGCCGGCCGGCTGACGGTCGGGCCAACCGGTAATCCGATGCAGACCGGACAGGCAAGCGCCCTGCAAGCCAAAGCCGGCATAGCTCGACTCCGGCCCCCACTGCCCCCGCAGACAGGTGCTGAGCATGATGATCTCAGGACGCTCCCGGCTCAGCGTGGCGTAATCGAGTCCAAACCGTTTCAGTGTGCCCGGCGTGAACGACTCCACCACCACGTCGGCCCAGTCGACCAGCTGCTTCGCGTAGGACAGCCCTTGCTCCGTGTCGAGCCGCAGCGCCACGCCGATCTTGGACGAGTTGAAGTTGGCCATGAACTGCGCTCGGTCCATGCCCGGTTCATTGTCCTTGAACGGCGGCGCCAGACGCAGCACGTCGGGACGAGTCGCCGATTCGATATGCACCACGGTCGCGCCGTGGTCGGCCATCGACTTGGAGATCAGCGGACCGACGCCGACCCAGGCGAAGTCGGCGATCTTGACGCCCGACAGCGCGCCGCCGTCGTCTCCACGCACGCCGTTGGACGACATCGGCGTGCGCGCAGAGCGCTGGAGCGCACGCCCGGCCTCAGCCAACAGTCCCTGGTCTTGACCAAGCGTCGGCGCCGGCCGGACGAGTTGCAGCGGGGTTTCCGAGAGCTTGGCGAACGGGCCGGGATAGCGCTTGCCCTCGATCTCCACCCAATATCCACGCGCCTCGAGATGCTTGTCCTTGGCGATGTCCTCGACCGTGTAGAGAGGCGCCAGCATGAAACCATCATTGACCGCTCGCTCGTAACACTCCGCCATCGTGCGCTTGGCCACGAAGTTGTGCAGGATCTCGTTGGCCACGCCCATCATGCGCCCGGCCTCGGCCGGATCCTCCATCGCTGCCCGACCCAGCGCCGCCGCCCATTCGTCGATATCTGCGTCTTCCAGCTCCCCGCTCAGTTCGCCGCATTCGGCGATCCATTTCATCACCTTCGTCGAGTGACGCAACCCCAACCCGCCCGGCACGATGCTGAACGTCACATAGCCGTCCGCGCAGGGATGGATCGGAAACGCCGCCGGGCCCTGCACGACTCCGCCCGCTCGCTCGTCGCACGTCCCCGGAGGATCGCCGCCCGTGTTTGGCGGAAAGCCGGTGGCGTGCATCAACGTCCAGACGATCGCCGCCTGCATCGACACGTCCAGCTGCTGACCCTTCCCCGAGAGCTCACGCTCACGCAGCGCAATCGACGTATCCGCCGCCGCCTGCACCCCGGCGTGGATCGCCGCCTGTGGAAAACCCACCGGCAGCGGCGGACGATCCCCATCGCCTTGCAGACCGACCAGACCGCCCGCCGACTCAATCGTGAGCTCGGTCGCCGGACGGTCGGCGTGCGGGCCGTCCTGTCCGTACGGCGTCACAGAGACGTAGATCAAATCGGCGTGGTCGTCCTTGAGATCGTCGTAGCCGAGTCCCCAGCTCGCCATCACGCCCGGGTCAAAGGACTCGATCAACACGTCGGCGCTCTTGAGCAGGGCGCGGAAGTCGGCCCGCCCGGCTTCGCTCTCCAGATCGATCACAACGCTGCGCTTGCCGAAGCCCATCGCGGCCCAGTAGAGCGAGCGATCCGGATCCGCCTCGCTGAAGGGCGGCAGGCGTCGGGCGGCTGCTCCCTCAGGCGGTTCGACCTTGATCACTTCGGCGCCCATGTCGGCCAGCACGCGCCCCGCCATTTCCGCACGGGGCGTCGCCAGATCGAGTACTCGGATGCCCTCCAGCAGGGTCGTGTCCACGTCCGTGGTCATACCTAGGCTCCAACTCCAACCGTGTCCTGCCGCTGAGAAGGCAAGATACCGAACTGAGGCTTGTGCACCTGCCAGCCCCTGCTATAGCACCAAGAACATCCGCACCATCACCGAAAGCACGCCGAAGAACAACAGCCCCAGCAGCACCCACCAGATCCAGGTCGGTGCGCCCTCGCGCGGTTCCTCGGCCCGATTCTCGGCGTCGATCCAGCGGGCGTGACGCTCCGGTGGACGCCGCCGGCGCCGCGCGCCCGGAGCGGGAGGCGGCCAGCCTCTCGTTTCTTGGCTCTCGTTCGCCCCGCGCCGCTCCGACATCACGTCCCTCCCGGCGCCAGTCTATCGCGCCCGCCCTCGCGCCGACTGCGCTTAGCAGCGTTCACGGCTAGCCTCTGGCAGAAGAGCGTTCGTCTGCATCACCCCCTTCGGAGCGCGCCGTGGCACGCATTCTCATCACTTCCACCCTCCCCCGCGACGGCAAGTCGGTTGTGGCCGGCGGGCTGGCAACCGCCCTCCGCGCATCGGGTGCCAGCGTGCGCCTCATCCGCCTCGACGACGGCGACAGCGCCGCCTCCGACGCTGCCCAGTTCGCCCGCGTGCGCGGCGTCCGCTCCGGCGGCGTGACCGCCAGCATCGATCACATCTCCAGCGACACCGACCACACCGTGATCGAGGTGGAATCGGGCAACGGCGTCGAAGCGGATCACACGCTGCTCGTGGCGCGGCACGGCGAGGCGGACGATGAGACGCTCTCCCGCGCCATTGCCGAACTCAACCCGGACGGGGTGATCCTCAACGGGGTTCCCCAACACGGTGAAGCGGCGGCGCGGGCGCGAGTCGAGGAATTGGGTGGCAAAGCGCTCGCTACGATCCCGCAGGATCGCCATCTCGCCGCACCGACGGTGCGAGAGATCGCGCCCGCGATCGCGGGCGAACTCTCCGGTGCTGAAGAGTTGTTCGACGAAGCCTCGCGCGATCTCGTCATCGGCCCGGTCAGTGCGCACGAAGGCATGGACTACTTTCGCAAGTATCCCGACAAGACGGTCGTCTCACGACACGATCGAATCGACATCGCGCTGGGCGCGTTGGACTACGAGCCGCTCTGTCTGATCCTCTCGGGCGGCGAACCGACACTGCCCTACGTCGCTCAGCGGGCCGAGCGCGAATCGTTCGCGCTGATCACGACCGCGCTCTCGACGGTGGAAACGATCGCGGCGATCGGCCCCTTGTACGGCGCGGGCGGATTCCTGGGTGAGCGCAAATTGGCCACGGCGGCGGCGCTCGTGCAGCAGCACGTCCCGCTAGACGGCCTGGCCTGAGCGCCGAGTGGGAGCGCCGCTACAGCTTGTGCAGCAGCGTCACCCCGTCACCGACGGTCAGCAGAGCCGCATCCACTCGCGGATCCTGACTGACGCGCTCGTTGAACGCGCGGATCGCGCGCGTGTCGGGATCATTGACAGCTAGATCAGCGACCGCGCCGCCCCAGAGCGTGTTGTCGACCGCGATCACCCCGCCGGCGCGAACGAGGCGCAGAGCTCCTTCGTAATACGCCTGCACCGGTTCCTTGTCGGCGTCGATGAAGGCAAAGTCGAAGGGCGGCCCGCCTTCGCGCGCAAGCAAGGCCAATGTATCGAGCGCAGGCGCGAGCCGAAGCTCAATCTTGTGACCTACGCCCGCAGCAGTCCAATAGCGACGCGCAATTGCCGTCCACTCAGAGCTGATGTCGCACGCGACCAGGCGTCCGTCCTTCGGTAGAGCGCGCGCCACTGCCAGCGCCGATGCGCCTGTAAAGGTGCCGATCTCCAGCGTCCGCCGCGCCCCGATCAGCCGCACCAGCCAAGCCAAGAGACGAGCCTGATCCGCTCCGATCTGCATCCCCCCGGCGGGCAGGCGAGCAGTCTCGGCGCGCAGTTCGCGCCACACCTCGTCCTCATGGGCAAAGGTGCGCTCGACATACCGAGCGAGCGCATCAGTCAATTCCAGTGCTCGAATATTC
The DNA here is from genome assembly GCA_963555985.3 of Dehalococcoidia bacterium. Taxonomy (GTDB): domain Bacteria; phylum Chloroflexota; class Dehalococcoidia; order Bin125; family Bin125. The sequence continues at coordinate 1,377,070 of OY820591.1, read as the reverse complement.
GTCATCAGAGCGGAGTGGTACCCCATATCCTGATCGTGTGTACACTTGCCCACGAACTAGCCGCTAGTAATGATAGGGAACAACCCGGTTCCGATAGGCGGACGGCTCGGCAATGACCATGAGAAGGGACAGACCGTGACAGCAGAGATTGAGCAGGTCGATCGACCTCGAACCAAGTCGCAGATGGCGCGCGCCGTCGCCGAGCTGACCGGCTATGCAACCAGCGACGTGAATCGCATGATCGACGGATTGGTCCAGGTCGTTGAGCACGATCTGTCCCCGGGCGGTGTGGGCTCTGTGACGATCGCGGGACTGGTCAAGATCGACATCCAGGCGCAGACGGCGCGCCCGGAGCGCATGGGCCGCAACCCGGCCACAGGCGAGTCGATCACGATCCCGGCGCGGGAAGCGGTGGAGCGCGGCAAGGTTCGCGTCCGCGCGCTCAAGCGCCTCCGAGACATCCTCTAACACCTGCGGCGGCTGGCTCACGACTTCAGATGGCATCGCTCCCGAAAACCTCCGATGCCGGCCGCGAGCTGGTCGACCGAATCACTCCGCATTTGGCGACGATCGCCGAGCTCGCTCGGGAAACCGACCGCAACGCCCAATTCCCGTTTGCTTCCCTTGAGCTCCTGCGCGAGGTTGGCTGGCTCGCCGCCCCCATCCCGCGCGAGTACGGCGGCGGCGAGTGCAAGCTCGCAGACCTCGTCGCTGCCCAGACCGCGTTGGCCAAAGCCGACATGCCGCTCGCATTCGCCTGCGGGATGCATCTGATGTCGGTCGGCAGCGAGCGCGCCAATCGCAGTTGGCCCGAGCAACTCCGGGAACGCATCTTCCGCAGCGTCGTCAGCGAGGGCGCACTCGTCAATCAAGTGGCGACCGAGCCCGAACTCGGTTCGCCTCAAGGCGGCGGCCGCCCCCAAACTCAGCTCACGCCCGACGGTCCTGGCCGCTGGCGCCTCAACGGACGCAAATCGTTCACCACGCTCGCGCCGGCCTTGACCTGGTTCAACACCTACTGCGCCCTCGAAGACGGCTCCGGCATGTTGGCGCGAGTCGCCGTCCACCGCGACTCGCCCGGCCTGCGCATTGAGGAGACCTGGGACGTCGTCGGCCTCCGCTCCACCGGCTCGCACGACGTCTGGTACGACAACGTGCCGCTCACCGACGACGAGTTCCTCATCCGCCAGGAACCAGCCCGAGCCGGCCAACGACACGGCGACTTCGCCTGGTTCGCGCTCCTGGTCTCCGCAGCCTCCTTGGGAGTCGCGGAAGCCGCCCGCGACTACACCGTCGAATTTTGCCGCAACCGCCGACCCGGCGGTGCGCCCGCTCCGATCGCGAGCATCCCCACCGTGCGCAGCGCAGTCGGCGAGATCGATCTACGCCTGATCGCCTCGCGCGCCCTGCTCCACGAGACCGCCAGCGCCTGGGACAAGCTCGATCGTGAGGGACGCGCCCAGCTTGGCCCGCGCGTGGCCGCAGCCAAACTCCACGCCGGCGACACCGCCGTCGAGGTAGTCGACCGCTGTATGCGTCTGGTCGGCGGCATCTCGCTGCATCGCTCCGAACCGCTCGAACGCTACCTCCGCGACGTGCGCGGCCCCCTCTTCAACCCGCCGATCACCCCGCGCGGGCTGGAGCTGATCGCCTCAGCCGCCCTCGATCATCCGCCCATCGACGACGCATCTACTTCTTGAACGTCGAAACCAGTTTCGCCGCAATCGCCAGACGCTGGCGATCAGCGCCCCCGCTGGTCACCCGCAGCCATTGCAACTCACGCGCCCAGCGCTCCAACGGTAGGTCAGCCGATGCCGCCGCGACTCCGAGCAAGTGCATGGTTCGCCCGACGACCGCGCTCGCCGCATCGAGGGCAAACACCTGCGCCGCCAGCACGGGCTCGAGCAGCGCCCCGTCCGAGTCGGTCGCAGTCGCACCAGCCAGATAGAGCTGCCGCGCCGCGCTGACCGCGATCTCATTGTCAGCCAGCGCCAGCCGCGCCCGTTCTCCCCTCGCCAGCGCCAAACCGTCCTCCGAGCGCGACCATATGCCGCCGCGCGCAATATCCTGCGCCGCCGATGCCACCCCCGTGACCTGAGCCGCCGTGAACACACGCCGGCGCAGAACAAGCCCATTGGCGAAAGCCGGCCCAGCCCCCGGCTCGCCGAGCAGATTGAGCTCGGGCAGCTTCACCGCCGACAAATTCAGTTCCATCGTGTCCCGCCCGACCGCGACGGTTGGCCACGGACGCCAGCGCTGAAATCCCGTGCGGTCGGTCTCAACGACGAGCAAGGAAACGCCCTCGCGCTCACCCGCACTCCACTCGCTATTCGCGTAGACCAGACCAAAGTCGGCATCCTCCGCGTCGGCGACGAAGATCTTGGTGCCGTCCAACATCCAGCGATCGCCTTGACGCAGCGCCCGCGCGCGCACCCCGTCAACGGGAAGACCAGCCAAATCCGGATCGTCAAGACCGCGAAAGCAGTGCGCCTTTCGCTCGATCAGGGGGAGCAGAAACGCGCGTCGCTGCTCAGTCGTGGCCGCGTAGAGCTGGGGCGGCAGATCAGGATCGAAGAGCCCGTAAGCCGGATAGAGCAACCCCGCGCGATGCTGCGCGATCTCCTCAACAATCCGCGCCCGCTCCCAATCCGGCAGGTCGAGCGCAGGGCCCGCACAGCTGCCCCGCGGTGCCATCAGATGATCAAGCCCGAACTCCGAGACGCGGCCATGGAGTTCACCGAACACATCGGCGGGCAGACGGCTGGCATTCGGATCAATCCGCTTCTCCCACAGCCAAATGTCGCGCCGCACGAATCGCCGCACGAACTCAAGCAGCACCGGAAGCTCGTCGCCAAGTCCGGCGGCGCTCTCCTGCTCGTACCTATCGTCGCCCTCGGACGACATCCAGGCGCTCCCTACCCGCCTATCCGAGCGCCCCATGCTCGGCCAGACCGGCGATCTCCTCATCGCTCAGACCGAGCTCGCGCAGCACTTCATGCGTATGCTCACCGGTTCGCGGCGCAGGCCCGCGCGGACCGACATCCGCGCCCCTGATCTCAAACGGTGTGTTCAGCGTGCGGAACGGTCCTTGCGCTCCCTCCAGCCACCGCCAGGCATCCATCTCCTCCATCTGCGTATCCGCGATCACCTCGGTCACTTCAGCCACCGGAGCCCAGGTCAGGGCCTCCGCGTCCAGGCGCGGCGTCCATTCCGACAACGTCCGTGTGCGCATCGTGTCCGCGATCTGTGCGGTCAACTCGGCGCTGTGCCGCCTCCGCTCCGCCAGCGTGGCATAGCGCTCGTCGGCCAGCAGATCCTCGCGATCCAGGGCGCGGCACATCGGCGCCCAATGGCGGTCGGGGGTCGGCATCACCAGCATCGCCCAACGCCCGTCGGCGGTCTCGTACCAGTTGAACAGCGGATTTCCGGGAACGATCCGGTTCATCCGCTGCGGCTGGCGCTTCGTGATCAGAACCGTAGACAGATCGACGCCGATCGTCCACGCTCCTGTCCGCTGAAGCGTGATCTCTACCCGCTGACCCTCGCCGGTCAGGTCGCGCAGGCGCAGCGCGGCAAGCGTCCCGGAGAGGAGATTGAGCGCAGTCGTATGGTCTCCCTGGCCCGGCCGGCACTGCATGGGCGGCCCACCAGGCTCACCGAACAGGCTCATGATCCCCGAACGCGACCAGAAGGCGGAATGGTCGAACCCCGTCTTGGCCTGGTCTGCTCCACGCGTGCCGTAGCCGGTCAGAACGACATAGACCAGACGAGGATTGAGCTCGTGTAGACGCTCATACGAGAGGTCGTATCTCTCAATCCTTGGCGCGGTGAGGTTGGTGATGAACACGTCGGCGCGCGCAATCAGGCGGTGCATGACATCGCTCGCGCCCGGCCGTTCCAGGGAGAGCGCGAGCCCGCGTTTGCCCCGGTTGTCGAGTTCGAAGGGCGCGTCCACGTCGGTCTCCGGATCGAAGTCGGCCTTCTGCCCGGGCATGTATGTCGTGCGCCAGGGATCCCCGCCGGGGTGCTCCACCTTCACCACGTCCGCGCCGAGATCGGCCATCAGCGCCGCAGCCGACGGCGCAGCCAGCCAGTTCGCAACCTCCACCACCCGAACACCTTCCAGCGGAGCAACCATTGCCCGTTCCCTTCGTTAGCTTGCAGTCCGATCCTACCCGCCACTGCGCTCCGCCGCGCTGAGTCCAAGGGAGTCGTCCATGCAGAACCGACCAACCGCCGCGAGAGTCCCCGACCCGGGCATTCGCGCCCTCTTCACCCGCGAAGCCCGCTGGCAGGCCTGGCTTGATGTCGAAGCCGCCTTGGCCCGCGCCGAAGCCGAACTCGACATGATCCCCGCCGACGCCGCGGCCGAAATCGCCCAGCACTGCCGCCTCGAACTCCTCAACATCGAGCGGATCGAAGCCACGCTGGCCGTGACGGCGCATCCCCTCGTGCCGCTGATCTGGGAGCTCGATCGCATCCTCGGAGACGAAGTCGGCGGATACGTCCACTGGGGCGCGACCACCCAGAACATCACTCAGACCGGCGACATCCTCCAGCTCCGCCGCGCCCACGAGATCATCCTGGGCCAGCTGGGAACAGTGCTCGGCTTGCTCGCGGAGCTTGCCGAGCGCACCGCCGACGACCCAATCGCGGGGCGCACTCATGGTCAGCACGCCGTGCCCGCGACCTTCGGTTACAAGGTCGGAGCTTGGATCGACGAGCTCTGCCGCCATCTCGAGCGGCTGCGGCAGGCGGAGCCGCGCATCTTCGTCGCCATGCTCGGCGGCGCGGCGGGAACACTCGCCTCGTTCGGAGCGCCCGGGCTGGAGGTGCAGGCTCGAATGGCGGTGCATCTCGGTCTCGCGCCGATGCCGGTACCGGGACGAACCAGCCACGACCACCACGCCGAGTACGCCGCAATCCTGGCCATGCTCGCCGCGACCTGCCGCAAGATCGCCGACGAGACCTACACCATGATGAAGCCCGAATTCGCCGAGATCGAGGAGCCCGTACCGCCCGGCACGGTCGGCAGCAGCACCATGCCGCAGAAGCGCAACCCCAAGCTCTCCCAGGACATCCGCGCCGGCGCTGCCCAAGTGACGGCGCTCTTCCCACTCGCCCTCGACGCGATGCGCACCGAGCACGAGGCCGACGGCTCCACCAGCGTCATGATCGAGCGGGTGATGTCCGGCTCGATTGAGCTGGTGGGAGACATCCTCTCGCGCATGGCCCTGCTCTTCGACGGAATCCAGGTCGATCCGCAACGGATGCGGCGCAACCTCGATCTCTCCGGCGGTCTGATCATGAGCGAGCGGATCATGCTTGCGCTGGGCGAGCAGGTCGGACGCCAGCGGGCGCACGACATCGTCTACGAACACGCGCAAGCCTGCGCGATCAGCGGCGCGAACTTCCGCGACCTGCTGGCCGCCGACCAGGAGGTACGGGCGCACCTGAGCGAAGAGGCCATAGACGACCTGCTCGATCCGGCCGGCTACACCGGCGCCTGCGCCGCAATCGCTCTCGCGCAGGCATCGCGTGCACGAGAGCTGGCAGCGGCCTTGCCCGCGCCGACGACAGGGGACGCTTAGACTGTCGGCAATTGAGAGGAGTCCCGTCATGCTCAAGTGGATTGTCCCCGTCACCCGCAAGGAGGGCGTCGAACGTGAATCGTTCTTCGAGTTCTGGCGCAGCATTCACGCCCCGCACGTGGCCAACCTGGCCAAGCCCGAGCGCTACTGCGTCACGTTCTTCGAGAGCGTCGGCTCGCTCGGCGGACCGCCCGCCACCGACGAGATGCCCTATGACGGCGTGGCCGAACTCTGGTTCCGCGACTTCGACCACTTCAACGCCGCCTTCGCTGAGGAACGCGGCGCGCTGCGCGGGATCGACGGTTTCGGCGAACTGATCGAACCGACTACCGACGGGCTCTACACGACCGAGAACATCATCATCCAACCGCCCTCGGACGCGGACGCCTTGAAGTGGGTCGCGTTCGTCAAGATGCGCGGCGAGGTCAGCCGCGAAGAACTGTTCCAAGCCTGGAACGAAGGCCACTCGCCGCGTGTGGCGGAGTCGATCGCGCGGACTGACGGCGGCTGCATCGGCTACACGACTTCGCACGCCAATCAGGGCGTGGACAGCCGCTGGGACGGCATCGCCTCCCTCTGGTACCGCGACGAAGAAGCGGCCAGAGCGGGCGTTCCGCCCTCCGATCGGCCGGGAGACCCCTTCCCGCCTTTGATCGAACCGGACGATACCGTCATTCTGCAAGGCAAGGAGATCGTCGTCGTCTCCTGACGACGGCGGCCGCGCGAACCCGCTCAACGGGTGTGCAAAGGAGCAGAGCGCATGAGATTCGGAATCTTCTACGAGCACCAACTGCCCAAGCCCTGGGGCGAGGGTCAGGAGCAACAGCTGTTCCAGGACGCCCTCGAACAGGTCGAACTCGCCGACAGCCTCGGTATCGACCACGCCTGGGAGGTTGAGCACCACTTCCTCGAGGAGTACTCGCACTCCTCTGCCCCGGAGGTCTTCCTCGCCGCCGCCTCCCAGCGGACCAAGAACATCCGCCTCGGACACGGGATCGTCCTGATGCCGCCGGGCTACAACCACCCGGCCCGCGTCGCCGAGCGGATTGCCACGCTCGACCTCGTGTCCAATGGGCGCGTCGATTTCGGCACCGGCGAATCCGCCTCACGCGCGGAGCTCGAGGGATACCGGATCAACCCCGAAGAACGCCGCTCGATGTGGCTCGAGACCGTCGAGCAAGTCGCCAACATGTTGGCGATGGATCCCTACCCCGGCTTCGAGGGCAAGTACTTCTCGATGCCGACTCGCAACGTCGTGCCCAAGCCGGTGCAGCGCCCTCACCCGCCCCTCTGGGTCGCCTGCTCCAACCGCGACACGATCCACCTGGCCGCCAAGCTCGGCATCGGCGCGCTCACCTTCGCCTTCATCGACCCCGCCGAAGCGCGCCACTGGGTCAACGACTACTACGAGACGCTCAAGACCGAGTGCGTCCCGATCGGCCACACGGTCAACGCGAACATCGCCATGGTCTCCTCGTTCTCGGTGCATCAGGACTCCGACGAGGCCGAGCGGCGCGGCGGCGACGGCTTCCGCTTCTTCCAGTTCGCCTTGGGCCACCACTACGCCGCCGGAATGCACAAGCCCGGCCGCACCAACATCTGGGGAGCCTGGGAGCAACTGCGCGAGACCTGGCCTTCCCAGGGCGGCGAGGGCGGCATCGGCACCCCCGACGCGCTGCGCGAGCACCTGCGCACCTTCGCCGAGTGCGGCGTCGACCAGTCCGTCTTCATCCAGCAAGCGGGCAACAACCGCCACGAGCACATCTGCGAGGCGCTCGAACTCTTCGCGCACGACGTGATGCCCGAGTTCAAGGAGTTCGAAGCCGAGCGCGAAGCGCGCAAGGCCGAAGAGCTCGCGCCCTACATCGAGGAAGCGTTCAAGCGCAAAGCCGAACGCGCCGAGCTGATGGCCGAACTCTCCGACGACGAGATTCCCGTCTACGGCCCCTACGGCTTCGATGTGGTCGCCAGCGAGACCCAGAGCGAGTCCGAGTACAAGAACGAAGCCGCCGAAGCCCGAGCCCGAGAGCAAGCCGAGCGCTTCGAAGAAATGAAGAAAACCGCCAACCTCGCGGTCGAACTAGGAGCCCTCGATTAGTGGTTGGCAGTTTGGCAATCCGCGCTATATCCTCTAGTCAAGTCGGCAAGGCCACCTGATCATGGTCTGTTGGCCCTTCCCCTTCCGGGGAGGGCCAGCCGGCTCACTCACACTCCTGATGTACATCCTGTTTCTGGACGAGTCCGGGGATCCGGCCCTAGGTGGCAAAGGCACCCGGTACTTTGTCCTTGCCGGCCTGGCCCTGCCGGTCGGATCAATACCGGAAATTTCAGCCCGCCTCGACAGACTCACTCACCGATTCTTGGGCCAGCGGTCTTCCCCTTTGCACGCAACGGATCTCTCGGCCAGCGAAGGCGGGCTCAAACCGCCGTTCACCAACCTCGATTTTGGTACACGGCTTCGTCTGCTAAACAACGTCTATCACCTGATCTCCAACTCTGACGCGACTTTGTTCGGGATCGCGATCGACACCAAGTACGTCAACGAACCGCCATATGAGTTGGCGATCGAGCACCTGCTTGCTCGCTTCGACATCTTCCTCAGCAACATCTCCAATGAAGAAACGTCCGCCAATATGGAGAGGGGTATGACGCTCGTGGCACAATCTGCCTATCAGGACAATCTCCAACGACACCATTCAAACCTCTGGGAAAACCAAAATCGCTGGGGTGGCGACCAGCGCAACCAATTGGGTGTGCCAGCGTTCGCTCCAGTGGAAGGTTGGCGGCCGCTTCAACTGGCGGACTTCATTGCCAATGCAGTCTTCCGCAGATATGAACGCGGAGCCCAGCAGCAATTCGATCTCATCGCCCGTAAGTTCGACTCTGTCGACGGCGTGATGCATGGACTGGTCCACTATCACGAAACACGCAACACATGCACCTGCCCAGCCTGCTGGACGAGAAATCCGATCTGATCTGTTGATTCGGTCAGCTCAGACGCCATCAAGCTGGTCGCGCACGAATCGGACCACCTCCGCCGCCGTCCGCTCTGGATGCTGGACGTGGGGGAAGTGGCCGCAATCTTCCCAGACGTGCACTTCCGCCTCGGGGAATGTCTCCCGCTGACGCTCGGCGTACTTCCAGCTGATGAATGGATCTTTCTTCCCGTAGATCACCAGCGCCGGAAGTTCGCGCGGACTCAGCGCCTCGCGCAAGATCCTCGCGTCGTCGAAGTTGGTGTTGCGGTAGAGCTCGAGCGTGACCCGGCGCGTGTCGCGATCGTCCTCGGTGATCAACTCGTCAAGCCACTGCGGATTCAGCCCGCGCGGATTGCCCCAGCGCATGAACAGCTTGAACAGCGGACGGGTCGTCGTGAACTGGAGAATCTCCCCCGCGATCGGCGTGCGCCAGATATTCGCCACCAGGTTGCCCTTGTAGTCCTCCAGGACACCTGAATCGAGCAGCGTCACCGACGCGCACTTGTCCGGGTTCATCGCCGCCCACATCAGACCGGTCATCCCGTGAAAGCTGTGCAGGATCAGATGCACCCGCTCCGCGCCCAACTCGTTCAGCGCGGGCGCGAGCCAGGTTTGATAGCCCTGAATCGAGTAGGGAAAGTCGCGCGGCTTGTCCGCCCGCCCGAAACCGGGCAGATCCAGCGCAATCGAACGCACGACTTCGCCCGTTTCCGGCAGCAGCCACTGAAAGTCGCGGCCCGAGCCCGGCACCGAGTGCAGACAGACCGCCGCCTCCGACGAACCGTCGGGTCCCGCCTCCGCGATCGGAGCCGAGACCCCGTTGATCTCGATCCGCGAGTGTCGAATCTCAGCCATCTGTCGCACTCTCCTGGCTCGGGCTCGCTTCGGGCGTAGCTGATCGTACGGCAGACTCGGACGTGCCATTCGCCGCTTCGGTCTCAACCCGATGCGCGCACCAGGGACACATCACCCAGGCCGGATCGAGGATGCGCGCGCAGGACTCGCACTGACGCCGCAGAAGCGCCGCGCAACGGGGACAGGCGAGATAGTCGGGCAGGATCTCCGCCTGGCAGCGCGGGCAGCTGGGGTGCTGCTGGAGCTCGCGCGTCAGCGCGTCGGTCTCCAACTGATGCTCTTCCGCCTCCTGCAAGGTCAGCGGCGGACGCAGCACGCGGTAGAGCACGAGCCCGGGGAAGTTGAACACGAGCACGATCAGGGTCGAGACGATCTGCGCCACCGGATCGTGCGTCCGGTTGCGAATGTCGCGCGCCGTCCAGACCGCCGCCGAAATCCACAGCGCCACCAAATACGCGCCCACGATGATGGCGATGATCAGGCCGGTGTTCTCAGGACTGCCGCCGGGCCAATCAACCCCAGCAGCGCTCCAACTCTCGAACGATCCGCCCGCCGCCGCAGCGACCATGTTCCGCCTCGCAAGCGCGTCAGCCCGACGCCCGCCCCGATACCCGCGCTGCCACTATATCCCGATCTCGCAGCTATGCTCGCTGCGATGACCACTCGTTCCTCCATCCAGCTCGAACAACTCAACGACGCCCAGCGCGAAGCGGTCACGCATCCCGACGGGCCGCTGCTGATCGTGGCCGGACCCGGCTCGGGCAAGACCCGCGTCGTCACCCACCGGATCGCCTGGCTGATCGAGCAGGGCGTCGCGCCCTGGCGCATTCTGGCGGTCACCTTCACCAACCGCGCCGCGCGCGAGATGCGCGGACGGCTGGAAGCGCTGATCGGCGAAGAGCAGAGCGAACAGGTCTGGCTGGGCACCTTCCACCGCATCTGCGTGCGGATGCTGCGCTCGCGCGGCGATGCGATCGCGGTGCCGCGACAGTTTCAGATCTTCGACGACGACGACCAGATGCAGATCGTGCGCGCCGCGCTCAAAGAACTCCAGCTCGATCCGAAGCAGTACGCGCCCCGCGCGATGTTGAGCCGAATCTCGCGCAGCAAGAGCGAAGGCACCTCGTTGGAGGACTTCGCGGCGGCGACCGGAAACTACTTCGACGAGGTGGCGGCGCGAGTCTGGGAACGCTACGCGGCCGCGCTCCGCGAAGCCCAAGCGCTCGACTTCGACGACCTGCTGCTGCGCACACTGCAACTGTTCGAGCTCGCCGAGGCGCGGCAGTACTACCAGGATCGATTCGAGCACGTGCTGGTGGACGAGTTCCAGGACACCTCCACGGTGCAATATCAGCTCGCCCGCGCCTGGTCGGGAGGTACCCAGAACTTGACCGTCGTGGGCGATCCGGATCAGTCGATCTACTCCTGGCGCTCGGCCGATATCCGCAACCTGCGCTACTTCATCAACGACCATGCCGCCGCTGCCGAAGTCCAGCTGAACAACAACTACCGCTCCACGCAGCAGATCCTGGACGTCGCCAACGCGGTGATCGCGCGCGGACGCGACCGCATCGAGCGGCAGCTGATCACCGAGAACCACGACGGCCCCCTGCCGCGAGTGCATGAGGCCTACAGCGAACAGGATGAGGCGGAGTACATCGCGGCGGCGATCGAAGGCGGGATCCGGGAGGGCGCGATGCGCCCGGGCGACGCGGCCGTGCTCTACCGCACCAACGCGCAGTCGCGGCCGATCGAGGAGGCGTTCGTTCAGCACGGCTTGCCCTACCGACTCGTCGGCGCGACTCGCTTCTACGACCGGCGCGAAGTGCGCGATCTGCTCGCCTACCTGCGTCTGGTCCGGAATCCGGCGGACTCGGTCGCCTTCAATCGCGTCGTCAACGTGCCCACGCGGGGCGTAGGCGCGAAAACGGTGCTAAACCTGACCGACTGGGCGGCAATGCACGGGCGCACCTTGATGCAGGCGGCAGAGGCCGCTTCGGGCAGGGACGCGGATGCGCTCAACGGTCAGGTCGCGCCGCCAGCGGCGTCGCGCAAAGCGGCGAGCACGCTGCACGCCTTCGTCGGTTTGATCGAGGAGGCGCGGGCCCAGGCCGCGCGCGAGCCGCTGGGCGCCGCGCTCCGCACGATCTTGCTCAAGACTCGCTACCGCGACTACCTCGAGCGTCAGGCGGACAACGAAACCGACGCCGAGAGCCGTTGGGAAAACGTGCAGGAGCTGATCACCGTCACCGAGAACTACGCGGAGATCGCGCCGGGCGCGGCGCTCGACGCCTTCCTCGAAGATGTCGCCCTGGTCGCCGACGTAGACGACCTGCCCGAAGGCCCGCCCGACGCGGTCACGCTGATCACGCTGCACCAGTCCAAGGGGCTGGAGTTCCCGGTCGTGTTCATGGCGGGACTGGAGGAGAACCTGCTGCCGCACCAGTTGTCGATGGACGATCCCGCCCAGTTGGAGGAAGAGCGGCGGCTCTGTTATGTCGGCATGACCCGCGCCGAACGCGAGCTGCATCTGCTCTACGCCTTCCGCCGCGCCTATCAGGGCCGCTCCGGGCACAACTCCCCCTCCCGATTCCTGCTCGATCTGCCCGCCGAACTGGTGCAGCTCGATCGCGCCGCGAGCGCCCAGGTCGGACAGGACGTGCGCCCCGCACGCAACCGCACCGTCCGCTGGGACGATTTCGACAGCTTCGACGACGCCCAGGCGGAACCCGTCCAGATCGGCCTCAACCCCGGCGATCGCGTCTCGCACGAGACCTTCGGCGCGGGCGTCGTGGTCTCCCTGCGCCCGATCGGAGCGGACGCCGAGGTCACGGTCAGATTCGAGGAAACCGGCGTCAAGCGCCTACTCGCCTCGATTGCGAACCTGACCCGGAGCTAGGGTCTGTTTGCACAGTTCCGGGGATAATCGTGCAGACGCCTCTTGCCTCTCAGAGGTTGATACATCGCTTCGCGATCGGCTGATTTCGTCATTCCCGCGCAGGGAGGCCTTTGCACATTGGCATTCCCGCTGCTCTCGTCATTCCAGCGAAAGCTGGAATCTCGCCTGACCCGATAGACCGAACTCCGAACGAGATTCCAGGTCAAGCCTGGAATGACGGAAATGGGGGTTTCGCAAGGGCCTCCGCAGGCGGGAATCCATGCGGCGTATCGAGTGGGACGTGGATTCCCGCGTTCGCGGGAATGACGGATATGGGGATTTTGCAACGGTCTGCCTGCGCGGGAATGACGGAAGTGGGGTTTTGCAATGGTCTCCCGGCGCGGGAATGACGGTGGGGTGCGGGCTTCCCGAAGAGGCGTGCGGACCCCCTCTGTCCCCCCGCCTTCGCGGGGGCAGGCTCTACGGGACATCTCCCCCCGCAAGGGGGGGAGAGGGGAGGGGGAGTTTTGGGAGCGGTTCTGTTTAGCTGCCGGCGGCGTCGGTGTAGATGGGGATGGGGGGTTCGGTTGGGTCTTCGGGTTGGACTTGGAGGGCGAGTTGGTCGAGGAAGGCGATGAGTTCGTCCTCGTTTTTGCTTTTGAGGAGGGGGTTGTCGGCGACGATCTCGTCGTGGATGGCTTGGAGCATGGTTTTGGGGGCGACGGGGAGATGTTCGGGGCTGTCTTCGGGGGCGTCGCCGGGTGGGTGTTCAGGTTGTTCAGGGGAAATTTTTTCGGGCGGGCCGGTTTGGAGGTTTTCCTTTGCTGGCTGGGCTGAAGCGGGTTCAGGGTGTTCAGGGATGTTCAGCGAGTCCGGGGCGTCCGGGAGGAATTCGGCTTGGGTTCGGGCGCGGTCGTCGCGGCGTTGTTGGATCAGGAGCTCTTCGCCGGGGCTCGGGGGATCGGTGAGTTCTTCGGCGGGGTAGTCGGGTTCGCGGTCGGAGTCGGATTGTGCGGCCAGGTCGCGGCGTTGTCCGGCGCGGCGGTGGAGGTCCTGGATGGCGCGCCGGGTTTCGCGGAAGAGGAGTGCGATTTCGGCGGTGTGGGCCTGTTGGACGCGGACGATATCGGTGGCGGAGAGGGTGTCGGTCCAGGCGCGGAAGTAGCCCTCGCCGAGGCTGACGACGTAGCGGTCGAAGACGTCGAAGGGGTTGCGTTCGAGGACTTTGACGAGGCGACGTTCGAGCTGATTGATTTGGTTGAGGAGGAGGTCGTCGGCGGCTTGTTCGACGAGGTCGCTCCAGTGGGTTTCGAGCAGTTTGAGGTCGGCGTGGACGGTGGCAGCGGAGACGTCGAGGAATTGGGCGATGGCGCGGAGGGAGTGTCCCTCCTGGCGGAGGCGGTGGGCTTCGAGGATGCGGCGGCGTCGGCGGGGTGAGATGTACATGGTTGCGGCTTCCTTTCGAGTACGCTTGTACGATACGTAGGTTCTGACGACGTTACATGGTTTGGTCGTGATTGGGGTGATTGGGGTTGTTGTCTGGTTGACAGAGTGGGAATTTGTGTTCTTTGGAGTGAGTTTCCGGCGTTAGGGACTGTTCACATATGGGATAGAAGCGCTGGTTCAGACGCCGATGGCGGTGCAAATGGGATACCCCCCTCTGCCCCCAGTTCAGGCCTGGGGCAGGCTTTCGGCATCTCCCCCCGCAAGGGGGGGAGAGCTTTGCAATGGCCGACGTGCTCCGTCATTGCCGCGCGAGCGACGACCGTGCAGATCACAGCGAGATACCCGCGGCAAGCGCGGGTATGACGGTCTTTGCCATACGCAAACCTCCCCGCAGACGAGAATCCCGAACCACCGAAACCACTCACCCCCCGCCCCGACCCTCCGCCTCCACCGCACGAACACCCCGCTCAAAACGATCCAGAGCATCCCGGACCGCATCCTCAAGCTGGATCCCGGCCGCCCTTGCCTCCAGCACCAGGTCAAGCGCCCGCTCGCCCGGATCGTCGCTCCCACCGGCTTGGCGAGCAAAGCCGTTGCGCTCCGCGCGGCCGAGCAAGGACTGGGCTCGCGCCAGCGCCGGCAGCGTCTTGGGCACGCCGTCGAGCACGGACTCGCGGTTGGGACGCTCCCTCGCTTTCAGACGCTCCCAAGCGCCCTCCACCCAAGCGGCAGAGTCGGCCGAGGCGTCGCCGAAGACATGAGGGTGACGGCGCACCAGCTTGGCGCGAATGCCCTCGGCCACGTCGTCGAGGCTGAAGTGCCCGTCCTGCTCGGCCAGCTTCGCGTGCAGCACCACCTGCATCAGCAGATCGCCCAACTCTTCGCAGAGGTGGGCGGGGTCGCCCCCGGCGATCGCTTCGAGCACCTCGTAGGTCTCTTCGAGCAGATGCGGGCGCAGGCTCAGATGCGTCTGCGCGTTGTCCCAGGGACAGCCGTCGTCGGGATCGCGCAGGCGGTCGATCACGCCGCGCACGCCCTCTGGCGCGTTGCGCAGCTCGAACAGATCGATCGGATCGAGAATCAGCGCGGCGGCGTGCTCGCTGTCTTGCAAGAGTTCGGCCACAGTGGAGGCGCTGACGCGCTCGTCGCGATCAACGACGCGGACGGCGTGTTCCGCCGGATAGTGGCGCAGCGTGGTCGCCAGGCCAAGGGGATCGTCTACCAGCACCAAGAGCGCGCCCGTCGTGAGCGGCGCTGCGGCGGCGGACGAGCGCACGACGCTGAACGTCGCTTCGTCTTCGAGTCCGGCAAGTTCAATGATCTTGGCGAGGTTCCGCAACATCTGAGACTCCGGCACTCGATAGGCTCTAGGCGACGCATGAATCCTATCGCTCTGCTGATCGCGGCTCGCCTGGCCTGGACGCTGGCGCACCTGGCGCTGGCGCTGGCGCTGCTGGTGCTGCCGATTGCGCTCGCGGTGCGCTATGCCGCGACCTCGGACGCCTGGTGGGAGCGCGGCTTCGAGCGCTACGACGCCGTCTCGCGCACCGGTCTGACGCCGGAGGAAGTGGATCGGGTCGCCGCCGAAACGCGCGACTACCTCTCCAACGACGACGAACTGCTGACGGTCAGCGTCGGCGGCGCGCCCTTCTACTCCGAGCGCGAAGTGCTGCACATGGTCGACGTGAAGCGGCTGATGGCGCGGGTCTACGACGCGGGCTGGGCCGCGCTGGGCTACATCATCGCCTTCATCGCGTTTGTGATCTGGCGGGCCGAGCGGGCGCTGCGCAGCCTGGCGCGATCAGTCCTGATCGCCTGCGGGATCGTCGCGATCGCGTTCGTCGCGCTGGCGATCTTCGGGCTGAGCGGGTTCGACTCCGCCTTCCGCAGCTTCCACCTGATCTTCTTCACCAACGATCTCTGGCAGCTGAGTTCGCGCGACGCGCTGATTCAGCTCTTCCCGCAGCGCTTCTTCTTCGACACGACGCTGCTGATCGGCGCGGCGATTCTGGTTCCGTTGGCCGCGCTGAGCGGAGTGAGTTGGTGGGTCCTGCGCCGGGCGTGAGGGTAGGAGGGACCGATGCATAACCCCGCGATCGGCTGAGCTCGTCATTCCCTCGCAAATGGGGGTCCAGATGCCACTCGAGGCACCACATGGATTCCCGCTTTCGCGGGAATGACGAAACAAGGGTTATGCATCGGTCTCTAGGAGGGGAACGGATCTCGGCCTGTGCGAACTCTACCCTCCGTCACTGCCGCTTTACTCGATCTCTTCGTACCAGCCGGCGGCGAAGAGCAGTCCGTCGTGGCGCACGATCCAGGTGTGCTTCTGGTTCTGCTCTCCGGTGTCGGGATTCTCGAACACGTAGCTCACCCAATCGCGGTCTTCGACCGCGACGATGTCCGGGCGGAAGTCGTAGCCGGTGATGTCGGGGCCGCTGTCGAGAATGTTCTCGCCCAGCGGCAGGAAGGGATGCGCCAGGCGCGTGCCGTCGGGGTGGATGATGATCACATACCACTCGCCGTCCACACTCTCGAGCGAGCTGTAGTAGTCGAGCGCCGCTTGGCGTCCCTCGGCGTCGTACAGGTCAATCGCCTGCTGGACGAGCAACTTCGAGTAGCCGGCCGGGTCTTCGCCCGCCAGGTCGTAGTGGCGGTCGTACCAACCGGAGCCGAACTGGAGGCCGTCGTGGGTGACGATCCAACTGTGCTTGCGCTGGTACTGGTCTTGGTCGGCGGGGTTGACGAAGACGTAGGCGACCCAGCCGCGATCCTCGATGGTGAGCATGTCCTGGCCGTAGTTGTAGCCGGTCACGTCGACGCCGCCCACGCCGACGTTGCTGCCCAGCCAGCCCGGACGGTTGGCGCGGTGGGCGTGCGCGACGCGCGTGCCCTCGGTCGTGTGGATGAACATGTACCACTGGCCGTCGGCGCTCTCGGGCGTGCTGTAGTACTCCAGCGTCGCCTCGCGGCCCAGCACGCGGTACAGCTCCAGCGCTCGCGCCACGTAGGACTGCGTGAACGCGCCCGGCGCGTGAACTTTCGACGGAGCTTGCTCGTACCAGCCGGAGCCGAAGATCAGGCCGTCGTGACGCACGACCCAGGAGTGCTTGATCTCGTCTTCTCCGCTGGCGAGATTGCTGAACTGGTAATCGACCCAGGCGCCGTCCTCAGTGGCGGAGGCGACGACCATGCGCCCGGCCGGGTAGCCGTCGGGGCCGTTGACGTCGTCGGCGTGGGCTCCGATCAGATCCGGATTCTGATGGGCGATGATGACATCCGCTTCATCGATGATGAACATGTACCACTGCCCCTCGGCGCTGCCGGGGGTGCTGTAGTACTCGATCGTCGCCTCACGGCCGTGATGTTCGTAGTAGTCGATCGCCTGCTCGACGAAGGACTGGGTGTAGCGCGCTTCGTCGGAGCTGTCCGGCGCCGCAGCGGGGGCGCTCACGGCGAACGAATTGCTGGAGTACCAGCTGCCGGGCTGGGGTTCGGCGGGGAGGAAGCGGGCCTCGGGCGTGTGAGTGATCCATTCGCCGCTGCCGGCGCTGGATTGGGCCCGCACCTCGACTCGACCGCTCTCCGTTTGCCGAGCTTGTACGCGCATGTCGATTTGGCTGTCGCCGTGCTTGTCGGAGACGGCGAAATCGAGCGGGATCAGACCGCTGATCAGGATCGCAGCGACGACAGCGGCGGTGAGCAGCGTTCCCGCTGACAGGAGCAGCAAGCGGTGGTTCATCGTTCAGCCAATCGCCGATGGGTAGGAATCAGTCGCGTCCGGCGGGGCGGGAGAGCGTGCTAGTTCAACGCGCCCATGCCGCCGCCGCAGCCGCACGATCCTCGGCCACAGGCGCAGCCGCCGCCGACCGGAGCGGCTTCGGCCGCCTCGGCCTCGGCAAACTGTCCGGCGACGGTGACGACGGCGGCGGTGAGGACTTTCTGGGCGGTCTGGCCGCAGTCGTGGTCGTAGGGTTCGGCGGCGGCGCTCATCGGGCGGAGCTTGGTGAACTTCTCGTTGCAGGCGCGGCAGTAGTACTCGTAGAGCGGCATGAGAGAACTCTCGGTGTGCTGGATCGCGGCAGGAGGGACTGAGGCGCAGGTTACGCAACCGCGCTGATACATTCGAGCGGCCCCCCGTAGCTCAGGGGAGAGAGCACCGGTTTCCTAAACCGCGCGCGGAGGTTCGAATCCTCCCGGGGGGACCAGTTCGAGACTGCTTGGTTGGGCCCGCCAGGACGCTATTGCGACCCTTCGTCCAGCGAAATGAGCGTGCCGTCTCGACCGAGGGCGACTCTGCCCTCGTAGACATCGGCGACGCCGCTGAGGAAGACTCGTTCCAGCGCAGACGTCGGCAACGGCGGGACGATGTGATAGAGCAGCAACTGTTTCGCGCCGGCCGCGGCTGCGGCCTCGGCAGCCTCCACCGGAGTGGCGTGGTACGAGGGCACGTCGCGCAGCACCTTGGCCGCGCGCCGGTTGCCAGCCGACTCCGCAGCGGCGGCGATCCGCTCGGTCAGCCTGCTCGCTAGCGCATCGTGCACGAGCAGGTCGACGCCGCGCGCATGTTGAATCAGATTGGCGGAGTACGCGGTGTCGCCGCTCACCACGATCGAGCGTCCCCGGTAGTCGATCCGATAGCCCACGGCCTCGCAGACGGGCGCGTGCGACACGGAGAATGCGCTGACTCGAACGCCGTCCTCGGTCTCAAGCACGGCGTGGAGTTCACCGTCGCCCGGCAACGGGAACGGCAAGGCCTCCAGTCCGGCTCCGCTCGGCGGCGCGATCTCGGAGCCGTGGTGGGCAGTCCGGTAGCCGAAGTCCGCCGCGTATGCCTGATTGAAACCGGCGGCGACAGCGCTGACCGGCGGCGGGCCATGAACGGGCAGCGGTCGCTCGCTGCCGCTGCCGATCCAGCGCAACATGCCGAGTTCGCCCAGGCCGTCAATGTGATCCGAGTGCGCGTGGGTCAGGAAGACCGCCTCGACTCGTCCCGGATTGACCGAGAACCGTCCCAGGTTGCGCGCGCCATTGGTGCCGGCGTCGATCACATACAGGTGCGCTCCGGCCTGGACGGCCACGCAGGGGCCGGAACGCTTGATGTCCGTGAGCGGGCCGCCGGCCCCGCAGAGCAGGACGTGGATGCCGTCCGGCCGCTCAGCCAGAGCATCACGTGTCCGGCGTCTGGCAAGGTTCCGTTCCAGCAGACGGAGGGTGAACTCTTGAGGAAGCAGCGAGAGTACTTGCGCGGCCGCAAAGGCAATCAACCCAACGAAGACGCCGCGGAGTGTGTTGAGAGTCCTCATCGGAAAGCGTTCGGGTTTCAGGCCTCAAGATGGGTGGATGCGGCCATCGGCAGGCTACCGCCCGAACAGACGGCATCTCTGTCGTTGGGAATGTGGAAGTCCGCTCATGAGGGCGCACCAGCCGAAGAGCAGGTCGAGTCTCTGCGGGCGTGTCGCTATTGCTCAGTCGCCAGAGCTTTCTCAACCATCACGGCCTGCCCCAATAAGGTCTCGTCGTGGCCGAAGCAGCCAGCCAGGGAGAGGCTCATCTGGCGTTCACGGGTTGCAATGGCTGGATGGTCTCGATTTCTGCTGCTTCGGCCTGCTGCGCGTGATAGAGGTCCCAGCGCAATTGGAGATTCATCCAAAAGTCGGGAGTCGTGCCGAAGTACCTAGCGAGCCGCAGCGCCGTACTCGGCGTTATGCCGCGTCTGCCCCGAACCACCTCGTTCACGCGCTGAAATGGCACGTGGATCGCAGTGGCCAACTCGCGCTGGGTCAACTCCATGGGCTGCAGGAACTCGTACAGCAGCATCGAACCCGGGTGAGTCGGCTCTCGGCTGGTCGGAATGCGCACCATTTCTGCTCTCCTTTCTAGAGACCAATGCATAACCCATGATGCCGCATTTCCGCCATTCCGACTCAACGAGGCACCCAGTGCTGAGCAGATAGGGAGACTGGATTCCCGCGAACGGAGGCCTTTGCAGAATCCTCGATCTGAGCGTTTCGTCATTCTTGCGAACGTGAGAATCCACGTCTCGCTCGATACGCCGCATGGATTCCCGCGTGCGCGGGAATGACGGATATGGGGGTTCTGCAAAGGCCTCCCTGCGCGGGAATGACGGAAATGGGAGTTTTGCAACGGCCTCCCTGCGCGGGAATGACGGAGATGGAGATTTTGCAAAGGCCTCCGAACGCGGGAATGGCGGCGGCGGGAGTTATGCATCAGTCTCTTCTAGTGATAGTCAGTGATCTCGACTTGGTGGGGACCAGCATCGGTCCAGACGAAGCAGATGCGGTACTGGTCGTTGATGCGAATGCTGAATTGTCCGTTGCGGTCACCTGTCAGCGGCCAAGGCTGACTCAACCATCGCGGCCTGACCCAGCAAGGTCTCGTCGTGGCCGAAGCGGCCGACCAGCGAGAGGCCGAGCGGAAGGCCGTCGACATCGCCGAACGGGAGCGAGATCACGGGCATCCCGGCGTGAGTCCAGGGCAGGTTCATGGCGGGATCGCCGGTGGTGCGCAGGCTGTCGGGGGCAGGGCCGACGGCGGAGGGGGCAAGCCAGGCGTCGATCCCAGCGCGATCCATGCGTTCGTGCAGACGCTGGCGGAGAGCGATTCGGCTGGCGCGTCCTGCTTCGGCATCCTCGGCTGCGATGGCTAATCCCGCTTCGTACAGTTGCGCACTCTCCGGGCGGAACATCGCGCCGTACTTGGCGTAGCGCTCGTGGTGGGTTTCGGCGAACTCGTAGGTGGTGAGATTGCGGTGTCGGGTATTGATGTCGGCAATGTCGTGAAGGGTCGGCGCAGGTTCGACGGTCATGCCGGCATCACGCAGCCGGTCAGCGGCGGCGTCTAGAGCGCTGTGCATCTCGGAGCCGGCCTGATCCAGGAACGCGCCTGTGGGGACTCCGATTCGCGGCGCCGGGGCTTCTGCATCCTCACCCTCGCGCCAGCCGAGGAGCAGCGACGGCGCGACCAGGGCGGCATCGGCAGCCGAACTGACGAAGTAGCCGATCGTATCGACCGATGGCGAATAGTAGAGCGTCCCACCCGTGGGAATGCGGTCGTAGGAGGGCTTGAAGCCGATGACGCCGCAGAAGGAGGCTGGGCGGACGACGGAACCGACGGTCTGGGAGCCCAACGCCAACGGGGCGATGCCGGCGGCGATCGCGGCGGCGGAACCGCTGCTGGAGCCTCCGGGGGTGTGGTCGCGGTTGTGGGGATTGGCAGTTGCGCCGGAGGCGAAGTAGGCGAACTCGGTCGTGACCGCTTTGCCGAGTACGAGCGCTCCGGCGTCGCGCAGGCGGGCGACGACATCGGCTTCGCGGCCGCTGAAGGACTCAGGCGGGACGGCTGATCCGGCGCGGGTCGGCATCCGGTCGACGTTGAAGATGTCTTTGACGGCGACGAGCGCGCCGTAGAGGGGCGGGCGGTCGTCCGGATCGGGCCAGCGCTCGGAGATGGTTCGGGCTTCGGAGGCGAGGCGTTCGCGCTGGCGGATGTCGGGCAACATCGCGCGAACGAGCGGGTTCACTTGATCGAGACGCCGCAGTGCCTGTTCGATCAGCTCGTCTAGGGACAGAGCGCCGGAGCGAGTCGCGGCGAGCTGCTCGGTGAGGGAGATCGGGTTGATGAGGTGGACGCCGGCGGATTGGGGCACGGGAGCCTCCGTAGTGCTCGTGGGTATCTCTCCCCGCTGGGGGGAGATGCATAACCCGCGATCGGCTGAGCTCGTCATTCCCTCGCAGATGGGAATTCATATGCCACTCGAGGCGCCGCATGGATTCCCGCGTTCGCGGGAATGACGGATATAGGGGTTTTGCAAAGGCCTCCGTTCGCGGGAATGACGGAAATGGGAGTTTTGCAAAGGCCTCCGTTTGCGGGAATGACGGCGGAGGGAGTTATGCATCAGTCTCCGCTGGGGGGAGAACGGGAAGGGAGCGGCACCTCCCACAGAGAAGGAAGTAGAGAGCAGAATGGTCCGCCGCGCCCCTAGAAGCCGAGGCCGTCCTTGCCTTGCATGGTGCGGCCGACGTTGATCTGGCCGAGGTGGTTGTTGGAGTGGTTGATGATCACCTGGCCGATGATCTGCCACTTGGGGAGTTCGCCCTGGGGGACGATGCGGGTGATGGACTGGAGGTAGTCGTCGCTCATGCCTTCGATTCGAGGCACGATCACGTCCGCGACATCGTTGAGATAGGCGGCGATCTCCTTGCCTTCGGGGAAGACCCAGCTGGAGACCTCGTCAAACGATGTGCCGGTGCCCTGGTCGACCTTGGGCAGACCCCAGGTCTCGTGCATGTTCTTCTGCATCCAGATTGGCTGCTCGCGCTCGAAGGCGAAGTGGATCAAGTTGTCGGCGGTGCGGGCGATGTGCCAGGCCTCAAAGCCAATGCAGTTCTGGTCGGTGTGAGTGCGGAAATGGACTTCTTCCTGGGTGAGGTCTTCCATGCCTTGCGCGGTCCAGCGCAGTACGCGGTCGGTGAAGAGGGCGAGGATCTGAGCTCCGGTCAGGTCGGCCATAGGGTGTTCCTCTCGTGCGAGTGGGCGATCGTTTCGTCTGGGCGTGTATGACGTTACCCCACAAGTCGGGCAAGCGCGTCGGCCCAGGCTTGATCGTCGTTCGTGTCGACGGAGACCTGGTGCAGATCGACGCCTGCCGCCGCCTGCGCATCGAGATGTGCGGCGCAGGTGGCGAGATCGCCGCGAACGGAGAAGCGATGGGCGAACCCCAGCGCGATCTCAGCTGCGGCTCCCGCTCCGCCGTCGGCCCAAGCGTCGCGCATGGCGGCAACTTCGTCGGCGAAGCCCTGACGCTCGAATTGATGGAAGTAGCCCGGCCCGTTGCGGACGGCGAAGAAGGCGAGACCTTGCGCGAACTCGCGCTCGATCTGCGCCAGCCGCTCGGAATCTGCAACCACAAGCGCCGTACCGGGCGATCGGACCTCAACGGCAGTGCGGTCACGTCCGGCTTCGGCCGTCCAGTCGCGGATTTGGGTGACGGCTGCGGGAGTGCGGTCATTGGGAATCCAGGTGGGCATCCAGCCGTCGGCGAGTTCGGCGGTGAGGCGTACCGAGCGGGGATGCAACGACGCGACGTGGATCGGCGGCGTTGCTTGAGCGGGGACAACGCCGGTGACCAGCGAGCGCTCTACGTGGATCGTGGGGCCGTCGTAGTCGAAGCGCCGACGCGACCAGTAGAGGCGGATCAGTTCGATGGCCTCGCGCAGGCGCGCGAAGGGGCGCTCGAACTTGACGCCGTGGAAGCGCTCGATCGCTCCCGGTGCGCTCGCGCCAAGTCCGATCACGACTCGTCCGCCGGAGAGCTGATCGACGGTGCCGAAGCTCTGCGCGAGTGTCGCGGGCGTGCGCGAGAAGACGTTCACGATCGCCGATGCGAGGCGCGCTCGCTGCGTCTCGCGGGCGAGTAGGGCGAGGCCGGTGAAGGCGTCGTGTCCGTAGCCCTCGATTACGGAGATCGTGTCGATGCCGATCTCGTCGGCGAGCCGCGCGCGGTGCAGGAAGGTCTCGACGAAATCGGGATTCCAGGGGAGATTGACCGAGATTCGGCGCTTGCCGGGGTTGTCTGTTACACCCATGGGTCTCCCTCACCGACTGTGGCCGAGAGCAGCCAGAGCTTGATTCGACAGCGCACGACGCCATCGGGATCGACTACACGGTCGTCCTCGCGCAACTCGTCGCGGATGGCACGGAGCATGATCGGGCGTCCCCGAGGCAAAAAGGCCCAAGCACCGAGCATCCGCCACCAGGCGTCGAAGTCGTCCCACCAGAGCTCGCGTTCGATCTCCTCGATTACGACCTCGTCGAGGCGCGCGTCTTCGACTTCGCTGCGGAGGGCGAGCTGGACGAAGTTGCGCGGGTCGAATTGCAGCTCGACGTCGGGCGGGGCGACGCTGCGGCGCTCCATGACACCGAGCAGGCGCGTGCCGGGAGCGCCGAAGAAGGGTGAGCCGATCACGGTCGCGGCGACGCGGCCTCCGACGCGAGTGAGGCGGGTTGCTTCGCGCAGGAGTTGCAAGGGTGATTCGGCGTAGGGCAAGGTGAATCCCAGCCCAACCGCGGCAGCGCTGCGGCTGGGCAGCGAGGCCTCAAGGGCGCTTTGCTGCAAGAAGCGCGGGCGCACGGGCGAATCGCGGAAGCGCTCTCGCGCCAACTCGATCTGCACGCGGGAGAGGTCGATGCCGATCGCGCCGCCGCGCTTGAGCTGCGGTTCGGCCGCCGCGATCAGCGAGCCGGGGCCGCAGCCGAGATCCACGAACAGATCACCGGGCGTGAGCGAGAGCCGCTCCATCAGGGCGCTCGTGGCGATCTGGATGAGATCCGGCGCGGTCTCGGCGTAAGCGGCGCCGCTGGCGTTGAAGGCCTGGGCGATATCCTGCTCGCGCACGGCAATCCTCTTCGCCGTCGGCTCGAAGTTGGGGAAATTCGATTCGATGCCTCACGATAACCCGCTTGTGATCGCGCACCGGGCGACGATGGGTCATGCGCCGGAAAACACGCTGCTGGGTGTCCGGCGTGCGCTGGAGCTGGGCTGCGACGGCGTGGAGATCGATGTCCGCTTGTGCGCGGACGGCGTTCCGGTCTTGATCCATGACGAAATGCTGGAGCGCACGACGGATGCGAGCGGCCCGGTTGCGGCGGCATCGTTGGAAGACCTGCGTCAAATCGATGCAGGCGACGGCGAATCGATCCCGACACTGCGCGAGACGTTGGAGATGATTGCCGGACAGATGCTCCTGGTGATTGAACTCAAGACCAGTCCGGGGGACGACGTTGAAGCGCTCTGCGATGCGGTGCTGGCGGAGATAGCGCGGAGCGATGCGCTGCCATGGGTCTGGTTGTGGAGCTTCGACACGAACGCGGTGCGAGTGCTGTCGGAGCGCGCGCCGGTGGGTCGGCGAATTGCGCACCTCTGCGGCGCGCCGACGAAGGAGATCTGGCAGGCGGTCGCCGAGTATCGGCTGGACGGTCTGTCGATGCACTATCGCGCGGTGACGGCTGCGGAAGTGGATGCCTGCCGCGCCCACGGTCTGGCTGTGTTCACCTGGACGGTGAACGAACCAAGCGAGATTTCGCGTCTGGCGGGGCTTGGCGTGACGGGAATTGCAGGTGACTTTCCCGAGCGGATCCGGGCTGCGCTGGGGTGAGCGCGGACTGTTCCGAGCGATCGCCGCGTTGCCGCGAGATTCGGCGATCCTGCTATGCTCTGGGGAGGGAGGAGTGTAGCTCAGTTTGGGAGAGCAACGGTCTCCAAAACCGTAGGTCGGGGGTTCGAGTCCCTCCACTCCTGCCAGCCGCATATGGGCCTCGTGCCGAGGTGGTGGAATTGGTAGACACGCAGCGTTGAGGGCGCTGTGCTCGTTACGAGCGTAAGAGTTCGAATCTCTTCCTCGGCACCACCAGCCGGCCTACGCTGAGGGCGATCCACGAGCGGAAGTGGCGCAGCGGTAGCGCGTCTCCTTGCCAAGGAGAAGGTCGCGGGTTCAAATCCCGTCTTCCGCTCCATCCTCCTCCAGCGCACCCGCCGCCTGCGGCGGGTTCTGTTTCAGGCGACGTAGCCAAGTGGTAAGGCACGGGTCTGCAAAACCCTGATCACCGGTTCGAATCCGGTCGTCGCCTCCAACGCCTATCCCCATCGCCCAACGCCCGATCATGTTGCTCTATCTTCGCCGTGTGCCGGACTACGACTCCCAGACTGCGCTGATCGTCGTTGACATTCAGAACGACTTCGCCGATCCGGACGGCTCGCTCTATGTGGGCGGGGCGGAGGGCGTGATCGAGGCGGCGAACCGGGAGATCGGCGCGGCCCGCGAGTCCGGTTCGCTCGTGGTCTACACGCAGGATTGGCACCCTGAGCGGACGCCTCACTTCGTGACGGAGGGCGGCCTCTGGCCGGTGCACTGCGTGGGCGGGAGCTGGGGCGGGGAGCTTCACGCGGACTTGGTTCGAGCCGATGGACCCGTGATTCGCAAGGGCGTCGACGGCGCTGATGGGTACTCCGGGTTCACCACGCGCGATCCCAAGAGCGGGGAGCAACGTCGCACGGAGCTAGCCGGGCTGCTGGCTGATCGGGGCATCGAGCGAGTCGTCGTGATCGGGTTGGCGACGGACTACTGCGTGGTCGAGACGGCTGCCGACGCGATCGGGCTTGGCTTGGAGGTGGTGGTACCGACGGCGGCCGTAGCGGCCGTTGAGTTGGAGCCTGGCGACGGGGAGCGGGCGCTCGCGCGGCTTGCGTCGCTCGGCGCGGTGATTGAGCGCGCGCGCTGAGGCCCGGTGTGACCAGTCCACTGTCAGCATTGTTCACCGACCTGTACGAGCTGACGATGGCGCAGGTCTACTACGAGCAGGGTCAGACGGGCCAGGCCGTGTTTGAGCTCGCGCTGCGCGAACTACCGGCGGGTTGGGACTATCTGCTGGTCGCCGGCCTGGAGCGGGCGCTCGATTTTCTCGAGGCGATGGAGTTCTCCTCCGACGACTTGGCGTATCTCGAAACGTTGCCGCAGTTCGACGCGGAGTTTCTCGAGCGGCTGGCGGAGTTTCGGTTCAGGGGCGAGGCCTGGGCAGTCGCTGAAGGGACGGTCGTCTATCCGCCGGAACCGGTGCTTCAGATCGTCGCTCCGCTGCCCGCAGGCCAGATCGTCGAAACGGCGCTAATGAATCAGGTTGCCTTCGCCACACTTGTCGCCAGCAAAGCGGCGCGTGTGGTTGATGCTGCGGCTGGGCGGCCGCTCTTCGAATTCGGGGGGCGTCGCGCGCACGGTGAGGACGCCGCTCTGCAAGCGGCGCGAGCGGCCTACATCGCCGGATTTGAGGCCACATCGTCGGTTGAGGCGGGACGCCGCTTCGGGCTGCCGGTGATCGGCACGATGGCGCACAGCTACGTGCTGATTCACACGGACGAACTGGACGCTTTTCGGCGCTTCTCGCAACGCTACGCGGGGACGACGCTGCTGGTCGATACCTACGACACGGCGGGCGGGGTTGAACGCGTCGTCGCCGTAGCGCGAGAACTCGGACCGAAATCCGTTGGAGCAATCCGCATCGATTCCGGGGACCTGACGGCGGCGGCGTTCGGCGCGCGGCGACGGCTGGATGACGCCGGCCTGACCCACGTGCGCATCGTCGCGAGCGGCGGTCTAGACGAGGATCGGATTGCGTCGCTTGTGGCTAGCGGAGCGCCAATCGATGCGTTCGCCTGTGGGACAGCGGTCGTGACGGGTGGGAGCGTGGGCGCGCTGGACGCCGCTTACAAGTTGGTCGAGTACGAGGGTCGCGCAGTGGCCAAACACTCGCCCGGCAAACCGAGCTTCGGCTCCCGCAAGCAAGTGTGGCGAGCGGAGACTGAGGACATCATCACGCGCTTCGGTTCGCCGCGTCCCCAAGATGCGCGACCGTTGCTGGAGCTTGTCATGCGGAACAGCGAACGCTTGCGTGCGCCCGAACCGTTGGCGACCGTTCGCGCGCGGGCTGGATCCGAACGGGCAGCGGCCCAACAGCAGCGCGCGGTGCGGATTGACCCGTCACTTGAGCTTGGACATTGAGGAGAGAGGTCTCCCCTGCTCTCGCGCACGTTTCAGCCGGTAGTGAGGGGATTCTGTACCATTCTGACTGTATAGGTCAGATTTGAGGCGGGAGCTGGATTATGACTGAACCTCTGTCGGCCACTCGGCGGGATGACCCTGGAGTCGTCATTCCGATCTGGGACGGCGAACTCGACGATTTCGAAACGGAAGCGACGGCGTTTCGCGCAGAGCGGCGCGACGAGACCGAGTTCATGCTCTACCGGCTGCGCCAGGGTGTGTACGGCCAGCGCCAAGCGGACGTGCATATGAACCGGATCAAGCTGCCGATGGGCGGCGTGACCTCGGATCAGCTCGACTGTTTCGCCGAGATCACCGAGACCTTCGCGCCCCTGCGCAAAGGCCACATCACCACACGCCAGAACATTCAGGTGCACTTCGTCCCGCTCGACCAGATGCCGGACATGCTGCGCGTGCTGGGCAAGGCTGGCCTCTCGTCGCGCGAAGCGTGCGGGAACACCGTGCGCAACGTGACGGCCGATCCCTGGGCGGGGATTTCGGAGAACGAGGTCTTCGATCCGACCCCGTATGCGGGGGCGTTCGTGCGCTATTGGGTGCGGAATGCGATTACGCAGTTGCTGCCGCGCAAGTTCAAGGTGTATTTCACCGGGCGCGAAGAGGATTCCGCGATCGCCGCGATTCACGACCTCGCCTTTTTCGCGCAGGTGCGTGAGATCGACGGCGAAGAGGTGCGCGGCTTCCGCGTGATGGTCGGCGGCGGTCTCTCGACGGCGGCCAAGGAGGCACTGCTGTTGGCCGATTTCGTGCCGATGAGCGAGTTTCTGCGCGTTTCCGAGGCTGTGATCCGGACCTTCAACGCGGCTGACGAGCTGCGCAAGAACATCCTCAAGGCACGGCTGAAGTTCCTTGTCCACCGTGTGGGTGAGGAAGAATTCCGGGCGATGGTGGAAGAGGAACTGAAGAAGGGCTGGGCGCAGGAATCGCCGCCGCTTGAGGAGCTGCTTTACCTCGATGACGAGGAAGCGGACGAGCGCCCGATGCCAGTCGCGCCTCCGAGTCCAAACGGCGACCGGGCAGCATTCGAGCGCTTCCTCGCCGCTAATGTGCGGCCCCAGGTCCAGGAGGGTTACTCAGCCGTTGAGGCTTCGATCGACCAGGGCGACCTCACTCCGGAGCAGTTCCGCGGTCTCGCCGACATCCTGCGCAAGTACGGCCGTGAGCGGGCGCGCACCACGCCGCAGCAGAATGTCGTGCTGCGCTGGATTCCGAACGAGTGCGTCTACGCCGTCTGGCGAGAGTTGGATGCGCTCGGCATGGGCGCAGCGGACGCCCAAGAGATCGAGGACGTCGTTTCCTGCCCCGGCACCGACAGCTGCAAGCTCGGCATCACCTCGTCGATGGGACTCAACCGCGCAGTGCAGGAGCGCGTCCGCGCGATGGCGATTGACGATCCGCTGACGCGCAAGATGCGGATCCACATGAGCGGCTGCCCGAACTCGTGCGGACAACACCACATCGCCGACATCGGTTTCCACGGCGCGGCGATCAAGGTCGGCGCGCGACAGATTCCGGCGTATCACATGTTCGTCGGGGGTACGTACCGGACGACAGAGATGCGCTTGGGCAAGCTCGTGCCGCGCGTGCGGATTCCGGCTAAGCGCGTGCCCGATGCCGTCGAGCGTGTGATCGACCTCTACCACTCCGACCGCGATGGGGACGAAGAGCTGTTCAGCGCCTGGATCGATCGCGTGGGCATGTCGCCGATTCAGGAAGTAGTCGGCGACTTGATGCTGCCGCCGGAATTCTCGGCCGACACTCTGCCGATGTTCATCGACTGGGATCGCGACGACATCTACATCCTCCAGCGAGGGGAGGGTGAGTGCGCGGTCTAGCGGCAGGTTCTAGCGCTTGAGCGACTCTTACCAACGGCCAATCACGGCTCGTCGCTTGCAGCGAATGCATGAGGTGCTTGAACGACGCCACGATGACCTTGTGGTGGTGTTGGAGAACATCCACGATCCGCACAATGCATCGGCGATTCTGCGCTCCTGCGACGCCTTCGGCGTGGGCCGGGTTGCGCTCGTGTACACGAACCAGGTGTTTCCCGAGATCTCGCGCGGCGTTGCCGCCCAAGTCGAGAAATGGCTCCAGCTCGAGCGCTACGACAGCGCAGAAGCCTGCGTGGAGGCGCTGCATGACGAGGGAATCAAGGTCTACGCGACGCGCTTGACGGACGAGGCGGAGGATTACCTGACCATCGACTGGCGCGAGCCGTCCGCAATCGTTCTGGGGAATGAGCACGCGGGTTGCTCGGATGAGATGGTGGCGCTGGCTGACGGCGCGGTGATCATCCCGATGCGGGGATTCGCGCAGAGCCTCAACGTCTCTGTAGCCGCGGCGGTGATCCTGGCAGAGACGGCGCGTCAGCGGCGCGGGACGGCATCGCTCTGGACTGAGGCGAAATCGAAGCTGGAGACCGCTTGGATCGAGCGAGAATCGCGGCGGCGCTCAGGGCATTGAGCGAAGGCGTCGTGTAGCATCGCCGTTGACATCGATCAGCGCCGCGCTGGATTGAGATCAGGCGGCGGAAAAGGAGCACAGAATGGCCGACTACACCGGCAGACTGCCAGTGCCGACGCCTGAGTCACAGCCCTACTGGGACGGTCTCAAAGAGCACAAGCTCATGCTGCCCACCTGCGATGATTGCGGTCCCCACTTCTATCCACGACCCTTCTGCCCGACGCCCGCGTGCTTCAACTGGGACATCAAGTGGACCCAGGCTTCCGGCAAGGGCAAGGTGCACACGTTCGTGATCTCGCATCAGCCGATTCCGCCGCACAACACGCCGGAGAACGCTCCGCCGTACGTGATCGCGGTGATTGAGCTGGCAGAGGGACCTCGGATGATGTCCAACCTGATCATTGACGATCCGTACGCGACCGAGGTCGAGATGGACGTGGAGATCGTCTTTGACGACGTGACCGATGAAGTCACGCTGCCCAAGTTCAAGCCTGTCTAAGCGCCGCCAACCAGCCTTTTCCCGAAACGGAGTTCCCTCATGGATCAGATTCGACACAAGGTCGCGATCGTCGGCGCTGCCGAAACCGACGACCTAGGCCGGATGCCTCACCTGTCGCGGCTGACACTGCACGCGCAAGCGGCCAAGAACGCGCTCGACGACGCCGGCATTTCGCTCGCAGACGTTGATGGCCTGCTCTGCGCCGGCGCGATCCCCAACGAGGTGGCCGAATACCTGGGGATCCAGCCCCGCTACATCGACGGGACTTCCGTCGGCGGCTGCTCGTTCATGATTCACGTTCGCCACGCCGTCGCTGCGATCATGGCCGGCTATTGCGACGTAGCGCTGGTCACGCATGGTGAGAGCGGACGCTCCGGTGTGGATGCCCCGCGCGGCGGGTCAGCGTCGTCTCCGGGCGGCCAGTACGAGGCGCCCTTCGCGATCGGCGGCGCGCCGACGACGTTCTCGATTCCGGTGCTGCGCCACTTCCACCAGTACGGGACGACCAAAGAGCACTTGGCGCACATCGCCGCCGCGACTCGCGCGTGGGCCAACCTGAACCCGATGGCGATGATGGGCATTCACCGGCGCGCGCCCGAGCGCGGCGGCGGACCGATTACGCCTCAGGACGTGCTCAACTCGCGGATGATCTGCTACCCGTTCAACCTGCTCGACTGCTGCGTGGTGGCGGACGGCGGCGGGGCGCTGGTGCTGGTCTCGGAAGAGCGCGCGCGCGACTACGCCAAAGATCCGGTCTACGTGCTGGGCGCGGGCGAGGCGGCGGCGCACTGGATGGTCTCGCAGATGCGGGATCAGACCACGGCCGACGGCTACCGGATCGCGGGTGAGGCCGCCTACAAGAGCGCCGGTCTGGGCCCGCAAGACATCGACCACTGCATGTTCTACGACGCCTTCACCTTCACGCCGCTGATGGCGGCTGAGGACCTCGGCTTCGTGCCCAAGGGCGAGGGCGGCCCGTTCTTCGCCGAGACCAAGACCGGCCCCGACGGCGAGGTGATCTACAAGTCCGGCCCGGGCGGCGACTTCCCCATGAACACCAACGGCGGCGGACTTTCCTACTGCCACACCGGGATGTACGGCATGTTCGCGATCATCGAGTCGGTGCGGCAGTTGCGCGGGGAGTGCGGCGAGCGTCAGGTACCGAACGTGAACGTGAGCATGGCGCACGGTCCGGGTGGGATGTTCGCCTCGGCCGGCACCCTCATCCTCGCAAACGCCTAGGATGGTCGCATGGTCACTGCACAACCCCCTCGTTCAGCTCCTCCGAAGCTCGTCACAGCTGAGGAGTTGCTGCGGATGTCTCAAGACGACCTTCGAAGTGAACTGATTCGAGGAGAGTTGTGCGAAATGCCTCCTCCAAGTGGAGAACACTCCGAAATCGCAGGGAGGCTTGTGAGCCTGCTCAGAGCAGTGGCGGCTAACGAACAGAGAGGTCGCGTCTTCACGGACGGCGGTGTAATCGTCGATCGTGATCCGGACACGGTTCGGGCCCCTGATGTGTCGCTGTTTCTCACAGAGCGGCTATCACCCACAGAACGCGTGACCGGCTACTTCGAAGTGGCGCCCAGTCTGGTTGTGGAAGTGAAGTCGCCAAGTGACCGTGTGAACCAACTCCACGACAAGGCCCTCATGTGGCTCAACGCCGGCGTGGACATGGTCTGGGTCGTCCTGCCCGACACTCGGTCGGTAGACATCTATCGATCGGACACCGAGACAGTAACCGTGGCGGAACCCGACACACTCGACGGCGGAGACGTCCTACCCGGCTTCCGCTGCGACCTGGCAGATATCTTCGGGCGGCCGCCGACCCCTGCCGATCAATCTTCGAGAGAGCAGTCGGCGGCCGACGAGTAGGTCTGCTCAGTCCGGTTTGGGCTGCCTGGTCAGGAACTCGCGGACGGCCCAGTACGACGCCTTTGGCGTGAAGCCCTCGTCGTACTCGCGCAGCACGAGACCGGAGTACGGAGGAGGTTCACGCTGACCATGATCCCAGAAGTTATAGACGAACGCCGCCCGCACCTCGGCACGGCTAGTCAACCAGGCAAGCTCCTCCTCGATCAAGAGTGCCTGATGTCTGCTGTCGTCCGTGAAGGGCGCTCCCATCTCTGAGCTCCAGATGGGTCGCCCGGCGTCACCGTAATCTCTCATGACCGCCAGGTACTTGCCGAGGAACTGCGAAGGCTGCTCGGTATACGGGTAGTGAATCGCGTTGACGTCGTGGTAGAGCCCAAAGCCGAACTCGTACAACTGCGTGAAGAATTCGAGGCCGTTGCAGCAGATGCCAGCGGCGATGATGATCGCGTCCGGATTCTCATACCAGATGCCAAGCGCGATGGCCTTGAGGTGGTCAGCGTAGAGTTTCGGATCGATGCCCGACCAGAAGAAGTCCAGATTAGGCTCGTTACCGACCTGCCAGTAGCGGATTTCAGGAAACCGGGAAGCAGCAAACCTGCCCCACGATTGCACCAGTTTCTCATCACGTGCAGGAGCCGACCAGCACTCACGCCACCAATCTGGAACGAATGGATTGGGCGGTATACAACCGTTCGCCCAAGCGGGCGATCCGTTGTAGATAATCGGCATCGCCATCAACCCGCGTTCGTCCAACATGTCGAACAGGCGCTGGTATCGATCGAGCCAGCCATCGTGAAGTTCACCAGGAGCGGTCTCAACCGAATTCCAGTTCAGGCCGAAACGAACCAACTGCAGGCCCGCATCTCGAATCAAGTCCATGGCCTCCCCGGCCATTCCCCATGTGTACCACTCATAACTTCTCGGCAAGTGCGCGCTTATGCCGTAGACCATCTCCGGCAACTCCAACGGCGGAAGCTTCACCACACGTGGCAATTTGGTCACGGATATCTGCCCCGACCCGTCGACCGCATACAACCGCCCGTCGTCGTGCTTACCCGTCAGCAACTCGACATCGTCCGACGCCAGCCCCTGATGATTCAGCCGACCGTCCAAGACCCAGTACACCTCAACCGCTCCGACGCCTCCGGCGACCTCTGCCTTGACCGAGAGTCGCTCGTCGTCGGGACGCAGCAGGATCAGGTCTTCCAGCGGGCTGTCTTTGTTGGGCCACCAGGCCTCGAAGCGAAGCGGATCATTCGGTGGCTCAGCCAGGCGCAATTCAGCGTGCGGATCGATCTCCGCAATCGGATCGGGCACGTCAAGCTCATGCTTGGCTTCGGCGAAGAGCAAGTACTGCACACGGGGCAGCAGATGCAGCTCCGGCAGGGTCGCGCCTTCCTGACCCGGGAAGTGCGACAGCCACTCTTGCCTGACCGCATCCCAACGATGGATCTGCGTGACGGGCGTGTCGGCGAATGCGGTGATCGGGTAGGGCTCCGCGCTGTTCCAGGTGAGGACGTTCTGGCCTGGATGCAAGCGGATCACAGACCTATCCGCGGCCTGTGCGGGATCAACGGAGAGGTAGGCGAATGTTGTCAGGAGGCCGATGGCAAGGGTTGCAACGACTCGAGCCATTGCCGATTTTCCCTGAGAGCTTGAGCTGGCCGCCTCCCGGTTCGCCATACTATCTGCTTGGCGGGTCGGGATGCCTCGCCAGCAGCACGCTGAGGGCGGCGCTGAGGAGCAGGCCGATGAAGACGATGTAGATGAGGTCGTAGGAGCCTCGGTTGTCGATGACGAGGCCGGAGATGAAGGGGCCGAAGGCGTTGATCAGTAGCTGGGGTGGGGCGGTGACGCCGCGGATTCGACCGACTGAGTAGCGGCCGAAGTAGTCGGGGAAAGAGATGCGATTGAGGGGCAGTTGCGCCCCGAAGGAGAGTCCGTGCCAGACGGCGAAGACGAAGGCCATCCAAACGCTGTCGGTGAGGACGAACCAGACCAGCGCGCTGGTGGTGATCAGGATCACGAGCGGGAGCGAATAGCGCACAGCGAGTCGTTGGCGCAATTCTCCGCCGAGCACGCCGCCGATGATGCCCATGCCGGCCCAGAGCGCGAGTGCGGTGCGGGCGGTGTCGGCGCTGATCCCGTTTTGGGTCATGTGGGAAACGAAGGTGAAGTTCACCGAGCCGCTGACGGCCATCAGGATCGTCGTGCCGAAGAGCAGCAACCAGAAGGCGCGGGTACGGATCGCTTCGCGGACTGTCCAGTCGGGATCCGCCGCGAGCGCGGATGCGCCTTCGCCCGTCGTGACCGATGCGCCGGCAGACTGACCGTCCGGGCGCAGTCCGACGTCCTCCGGTCGGCGGCGCATGATCAGGGGCGGCAGCAACCCGACCACGAGCACGAGCAGGGCCATGAGCAGGAAGGCTTCGCGCAGTCCGCCAAGCCAGATTCCGGCTGAGATCACGAGCGGGAAGATCATCATTCCGCCGCGGGTGCCGACCATGGTCATACCCATCGCGGAACCGCGTCGGCGGATAAACCAGTTGGCGATCACGACGACTACCGCAATGTCGATTACGGCGACGGTGAGTCCTCGCCCCAGACCCCAGAGCAGGAGGAAATGCCACAACTCGGAGATGAATCCGAGTCCCACCAGTAGGCCGGCAACCACTCCGACCGAGCCGACCAGGAGCCAGCGCGCGCCGTAGCGGTCGGCGAACGGGCCGACGAAAGTGGCGATCGCGCCGCCGCCGACGCCGCCAATCAGCATGGTCAGTCCGATTGAGGCGGTGCTCCAGCCGTATTCGGCTTGCAGCTCGGGCGTGACTGCGCCGAGTACCGGATTGAAAAACGAGACTGCCGCGAACGAGGACATGGAGGCCGCGGCCGCGATCCACCAGCCGGCGAAGACGCGACTCAAGAGTCCGCGTCGGAGCAGCACGGGGAGTTCACCGCGCGGCGGCGGGATCGGCGCTCGGTCGGACGGAGGCAGTTCGGGAACGCTCATCGGCGCGGCCTTACCCTAGCAGCAGTTGATGCGCGCTCTGATCGTGAACGGCGAGAGTGGAGGGAAGCACCGTGTCGAGCACACGATTGCGGATCGGGATCACCGAAGAGTTGGTCAGTCGCTCGGAGGCGGCTCTGCGCGCGGCTGCT
The DNA here is from genome assembly GCA_963555985.3 of Dehalococcoidia bacterium. GTDB lineage: Bacteria > Chloroflexota > Dehalococcoidia > Bin125 > Bin125. Next base: position 1,341,695 of record OY820591.1, on the reverse strand, counting down.
CCCGCGGCAGAGTTGATCACTCTGCGGGCGGATGGATCGTGGAGCGGCGATTCGGAACAGCTGGACGGATTCTTCCTGTCGGAGGACATGTACTACCTGCCGGAGGCGCTGAGCTCGCTGATCACGGTGTTGGAGGAAAGTCCGCCTTCGTGGCTGCAAACGGCGAGCACGGGCGTTGATCATGCCTTCTATGCCGATCTGATCGCATCCGGCGCGACGCTGACGAATGCGCCCGGCGTGCATGGCGGGCCGATCGCCGAGTATGTGTTTGCGCACATCTTGAGCCGCGCGAAGGTCTTGCCCGAACACCGCGCGAATCAGGCGGCCCATCGCTGGCAGCCGCTGGAGTCGGTGGAGCTGGCCGGACAGACGATGGGGATTGTCGGCTACGGCGCGATCGGCGCTGCGATTGCGAAGCGTGCGGTCGCGTTCGAGATGAAGACCGTGGGGACGAAGCGGCGAGCGCCGAACGATCCGAACCTGACGACCCATCTAGGCCCGGATCAGCTCTTCGAGCTGCTGGCCGTCAGCGATTATGTCGTGCTCTGTTGTCCGCTGACCGACGCCACGCTGAATCTGATCAACACGACGACGCTCAGCGCGATGAGGTCGGATGCGCTCTTGATCAACGTGGCGCGAGGGCGCGTGATCGATCACGACGCCCTTGTGGAGGCGCTTCGCAAGGGCGAGATCGGCGGCGCGGTACTGGACGTTGCGCCGTACGAACCGCTGGCGGAAGACTCTCCGCTCTGGGATCTGCCCAACTGCATCATCACCCCGCACGATTCCTGTCATGTGGATGCGTCGTACCAGCGCACGACGGATTTCTTCCTTGAGAACCTCACTCGTTTGCACAACGGCGAGCCACTGAAGTGGGTTGTCGAAGACACGGAACTGAGCAGCCCGACCGAGGGCGACATCTAGGCGGCGACATGACTGATACGGCACCAGGCCCGCTCGCGGGCATTCGCATTCTCGATCTGACCTGGGTCTTGGCGGGTCCCTATGCGGCCATGATTCTCTGCGATCTGGGCGCGGAAGTGGTCAAAGTCGAGCGCCCGCCGTACGGCGATGTCGCGCGGACGACGGGGCCGTTCGTGAACAACGAATCGATGTATTTCCAGTCGGTCAATCGGGGCAAGCGCTCGATCTCGATCGATCTTCGCTCCGAGGCCGGTCGTGAGCTGTTCTTGCGTCTGGTTGACGAGGCCGATGTGGTGATGGAGAACTTCACTCCGGGGGTGATGGATCGCTTGGGTATTGGGCCGGAGGCGCTGCTGGAGCGGAATCCGCGCCTGATCTTCGCCTCGACTTCCGGTTTTGGTCAGATCGGGCCGCTGCGCGACAAGCCGGCATTGGACATCATCGTCCAAGGCATGGGCGGGGTGATGAGCATCACCGGCTACCCCGGAGAGGCTCCGGCGCGGCCCGGTACGTCAATTGGCGACATTTGCGGCGGTCTGTACACGGCGATCGGCATCCTCGCCGCACTCCGCGAGCGCGAGCACAGCGGCTGCGGGCAATCGGTGGATATCTCGATGCTCGATTGTCAGATCGCCATTCTCGAAAACGCGGTCGCGCGGTATTTCGCTACCGGCAAGGAGCCGGGGCCGCTGGGCACGCGCCATCCCTCGGCGACACCGTTTCAGGCATTCCCGACGGCGAATGGTTGGATGGTGGTCGCCCTCTCCTGGGGCGTTGATAACCAGTGGGAGCTGTTCTGCGCTGAACTTGGGATACCGGAACTCGTCGGCGACGAGCGCTTTGATACGTCGTTCAAGCGCACCGAGAATCATGCCGAACTCGAGCCGGCGTTGTTCGAGGCGACGCGGAAGCAGACGACCGAGCACTGGGTCAAGGCCCTCGCCCCGTACGGCATTCCGATCGGACCGCTCAACACCATTGGACAAGCCGTGCAACAAGAACAGATCGCCGCGCGCGAGATGATTACCACGGTGCAGCATCCGATCGCGGGCGACGTGACGATGGCGGCTTCACCGCTCAAGCTCTCACGCACGCCCGGCCGCGTGTACGGCTATGCGCCTCAGTTCGGACAGGACACCGCCGATGTGCTCTGCGAGTGGCTCGGGATCTCCGCCGAGGAGACGGCGCAGCTGGAGTCGGACGGAGTCGTGCTCAGCGAGGGCGGCCCCGATATCGCCGCGTACCTGAAGGCATGAGCGGTGCGTAAGCGATTGCAACGATGGCGGGCGCAGCTCCGCCAGCGGCTGCGCCCGGAGCCGATTGAGATCGAGCTTGATGTCGTTGAACAACTGATTGTGCAGCATTTGTTGCTGGTTGAGCAGGCTCCGTTCGACGAACTGGTCTCAGCCGTGCTCGCGGCGCGGCCGACGGCGAATGCTCAGCAGGTCAGGCTTTCGCTGATTCGCTTCGAGTCGTTTCGGCTGATCCAGCGCTTGCTGCATCCCGAAGCGGAGCCCGGAAAGCAGATGTCGTTTACGCTCACAGCAGACGGTCGACGGCTGAAACAAGTGATTCCCGCGCAGCCAAGATCGCGGATTCAAACCTGGCTCTAACGCACGCTGAAGGAGTGGTTGATGGCGAAGTTCAAGGTGTACCACATCGATTCACGCCCGGAACGGCTGCCCCACACGGCCGAGGCTGAGCAGATCGCGAAAGCGGACGCGGAGTTGGTCGCGCTGACTCTCGAGCAGCAGCAGGACATCCCTGCTCACGTCGGCGACGCGGATGGGATCATCTGCGGCTACCGGCAGGTGGGCAAAGACATCTTCGACGCGGCGCCCAATCTCAAGGTGGTCGTGCGTTACGGGATCGGTTTCGACAACATCGACTGGCAGACGGCGGTTGACTACGACATCGTGGTCTGCAACATCACCGACTATTGCATCAACGAGGTGGCGACTCATGCGATCTCGCTGCTGCTCGCGCTCAATCGCAAGCTGATCGCGCACAACGACGCGGCTCGTGCGGGAGCGCGCATCCCGTTGGGACCGTCGGGGGCGCTCTACGGCGAGACGCTGGGGCTGGTCGCCTTTGGCCACATCGCGCAACAGGCGGCGATCCGGGCGCGGGCGTTCGGGCTCGAGGTGATCGCGTACGACCCTTATCAAGATCCCGCTGTCGCCGAAGCCGCCGGTGTGCGCCTGACCTCATTGGAAGAGGTGATGCAAGCCGACTACGTCTCGGTTCACCCGCCGCTCAACCCCGAAACGCGGGGGCTGGTCGGCGCGGAGCAACTCGCCCTGATGAAGCCAACCGCCTACCTGATCACCACCTGTCGCGGCGGCGTTGTGAGCGAGCAGGCGCTCTACGACGCGCTCAAGAACGGGCAGATCGCCGGTGCGGGCGTGGATGTCTGGGATCCCGAGCCGGTGCGCAAAGATCACCCGCTGCTCGAATTCGACAACGTGATCGCGACCCCGCACTCCGCCTATTACTCCGATGCCTCGGCGCCGCTGCTGCTGCAACGCGTCGGCGAAGCAGCGGCGGACGTATTGCAGGGCTACATGCCGCGATCAGTCGTCAACAAGGCGGTGCTCGATAAGGTCTCGCTCGCTCCGCACCCAGACCGCTAATCCTCCAGCAGTTCCACGTCGGCGTACCAGGCGGTGACTGTACCGCCGCTGCCGTCGTGGTTGCGACTGACCGGTCGTCCGACGATCTCGCCCGGGCGAGCGTGAATCGGGCGGCTCAGCATTGGACCTGCCACTACGCAGGTGTGGAATTCACCGTTCTCGCCGAGCGGGTCTGTGCCGTCGGGCAGATCGTCGAGAAAGCTCTGATCGAACCAGCGTCCGGCGAAGCTGCGGTCGAGTTTCGAGGTTGGGCTGACCGCAGTCACAATCGCTTTTAGGCCTGAGCTCAGCATCGTCTGCGCGAGCTCGTCGGTGGGGAGACCCCAGACCGGGAAGATCGCTTTGAAGCCTGTGCCTTCGAGCTGCGTGAGGCGGTACTCGCGGATGTCTTCGAGGAAGAGGTCTCCGAAGGCGAGTGTCGAGGCAGTCAGGTTTGACGGGAGGTTTCGTACCGTATCCAGAAAGCCGCTCATCGCTGCTTCGTAGGCTTCGTTGGGACAGGGATAGGGGAGCGGGATCTCGTACAGCGGCAGGCCCAGACGTTCCGCCTGAATGTGGAGCAGGCGGCGCGGTGTCGCCTGGATCGCGACTCGGTCGAAATGCGGCGTGACGGTCGTGAAGATGCCGCGTACGTCGTAGCGATCGGGCTGCTGGCGGAGCACATGCAGCGCCCAGGCGGAGTCTTTTCCCGACGACCATGAAACGAGGACCGGTGTTGACGAGGCCAAGGATCCCTCCGAGCATCGTGTAGGCTGTTGTGCAGCGTATGTGACAGATCGAACGCTGGCCACAGGGAGGTTTTGATGCGACCGAACACGGTGAAGCGACAGTGGGCAGACGGTGAGCCTTCGTTCGGGATCTGGCTATCAACCTGTTCGACGCTGGCGGCAGAGCAGATGGCGCATACCGGCTGGGATTGGGTCGTCGTGGACGGTGAGCACTCGCCGGTTGACCTGCTCACGATGGTGCAGATGTTTCAGGTGATCTCGACGACCGACACGATTCCGATGGCGCGCGTGCACTGGAACGATCCGGTGGAGATCAAGCGGATTCTGGACGGCGGCGCGTATGGTGTCGTGATTCCCTGGGTGAACAACCGCGCGGAGGCGGAGCAGGCCGTGGCCGCCTGCCGCTATCCACCCGACGGTATGCGCGGATTCGGCGCATATCGCGGCTTCCTCTACGGCGGCGCCGACTATGGCACGGAGGCGAACAACGAGATCGCTTGCATCGTGCAGATCGAGACTGTGGAGGCGGTTGAGCGGATCGATGAGATTCTCTCCGTCCCCGGCATTGACGCGACCTGTATCGGCCCTGCCGATCTGGCGATGTCGATGGGTATACCGGTGCGACCGGATAACCCCCATCCCGACCACATTGCGCTCTGCAATGAGGTGTTGGCAGGTTCGCAACGCAACGGCGTCGCGCCCGGGATCTTCACGTCAGGACCGGAAGAGGCGAAGCGCCGGGCGGAGGAAGGCTGGCTCTACATCCCCTCCGGCAGCGACTCCCAGTTCATGGCCCGCGGTTCCGCCGACGGCCTGCGGACTGTGCGCAGCTACAGCAAGGGCTGAGCGCCATGGCCTGGACCGGACGCGAAGCGCCCGATACCCGCGATCGCTACGACGCGACTGACCTGCGCAGCTTTACTGCGTCGGTTCTGGAGCACTACGGCGTCCCCGGGGACGATGCGGCGATCGGCGCCGAAGTCCTGGTTGACGCCGACCTCGTCGGGATCGATTCGCACGGAATCGCACACCTGCCCTGGCATATCGGCTACGCGCCCGGGTTTGAGGCGGGCGTTGTCAATCCGACGCCGGAGATCAAGGTGTTGCGGGAGACGCCGGTCACGGCGGCTTGGGACGGCGACGGCGGCTTTGGCACGATCGTCTGTCAGAAGGCGATGTCTACGTGTATCGAGAAGGCGAAGGCCTCCGGTCTGGGGATGGTGACTGTTCGCAATGGCCGGCATTTCGGCGCGGCTGGTTACTACGCGCACATGGCCGTCGAGCATGACCTGATCGGGATGGCGATGTGCAACGCGCCGCCGATTGGGATGGCGTCCGGCGGCACTCGGCGGGTCTACGGGACCAACCCGATCGCGATGGCCGCACCGATCGCCGGGGGAACTCCGTTCCGTCTTGACATCGCCACCACTGCGGTCGCCGGGGGCAAGCTGGAGATCGCCGGGCGGCAAAGTCAGCCGCTCCCCGTCGGTTGGGCGGTGGATGAGAACGGCGACCACACTGACGACCCCTTCATCCTGCGCAAGAATGGGGGTCTGCTTCCGCTTGGCTCGAACATCTCCACCTCTTCCCACAAGGGCTACGGGCTGGGACTGATGGTCGACATCCTGACCGGGGTGCTTTCGGGCGACGGTTCGGGCATGTTCACACCGCGAGGTCAGAACCTGATCCAGGGGCAGTGGTTCGCCGCCTGGCGGATTGATCTGTTCTGCGATCCGGACGAGTTCAAACAGAACATGCGAGAGATGGCGGACGAGATCCGCGACGTGCCGCCGGTGGACGAAGTTGAGCGCGTGGTCATTCCGGGAGATCCGGAAGAGATGGCCCGCGCCGATCGTTCGGCCAACGGCGTGCCCCTCGATCAGGAGACGATTGAACAACTTATCGCGTTGGGCGAGCAGATTTCGATTCCGTTCCCCGCGCCCATCGGCAAAGGCGGGGGGAGATGAGTACTCCGAGTTCAGCGGTCACAGATGCGCTGATTGAGCAGATTCTGGACAACTACGGCCGGGCAGCTGGCATCTTCGACCCGAATCGGCTGGAAGTCTGGGAGGATCTGGGACTCACTATGTCTCAGTTGCGTGTGCTCTACATGCTCCAGGCGGCGCCGGGCACGCCGGCCGGCGCTGTGGCTGCACAACTCAAGGTGCGGCCGTCAACCGCGACCGGGATTGTCGATCGCTTGGTGGAAAAGCAAAAGCTCGTGAGACGCGAACGTGACGCTGATGATCGGCGGCGAGTGCGGATCTATCTGACCGAGCAAGGACGCAAAGTGATTACGGAGCTGGATGCACGCAAGCGCGCGGTGATTTGGCGGATCTTCCGCAACTTCAGCGACAAGGAACTGTCGGAAATCGATCGCGCCTTTAGCCTCCTCACCTCCGAAGCCGAGCGCCAGGGCGTGCTCGCGCCGTGGCCCCCCGATCCTGAGGTGATGTGATGTCGGAGCGACCCGGCGCGCCGACACCGCCGATGGGCGGAAACGGCGTGGGAGCGCCGCCCGCGGGCGGTGCCGGGCCGCCATTCGCCGGCGGATCGGGTCCTGGAGGCGATGGAGGTCCGCCCGGCGCTCCAGCGGGAATCCCGCCGGGCATGATGCCGCCGGGCATGTTGCTGCCGAACCGCCGCAAGGTGCTGATCATGGTCACGACCATGATCGCGCTGTTCCTCGCGGCGCTCGACATGACCATCTGGAATGTCGCTGCGCCGAAGGCTGTCGGTGATTTAGGGCGTCTAGACCTGTTTGCCTGGCCTGCCATCTCCTACCTGCTCGGCTCGACCGTCATGGTCCCGATCATCGGGCGTCTCTCCGATGACTACGGCCGCAAGCCATTCCTGATGATCGGTGTGGTGATCTTCCTAATCGCCTCAGTCCTCTGTGGCGCCTCCGGCAACATGTGGGAGCTGATCGGCTTCCGCTTGATCCAGGGATTCGGCGCGGCCTTCATCATGGCCAACGCCTTCACCGTGATGGGCGACTACTTCGCTCCCGCCGAACGGGGGCGTTGGGCCGGTATTGTGGGCGGCACTTTCGCCTTGGCGAGCATCGTCGGTCCGTTGGCGGGCGGTGTGCTGACCGACGAACTCTCCTGGCGCTGGGTCTTCTACATCAACATCCCGGTGGGAGGCGTGGCGCTGCTCGCCGTCGCGCTGTTCATGCCCTGGTACCGCCCCGAGGCGGCGAATCGCAAACCCACCGACTGGATGGGCGCCGGTCTGCTGATCGTCGCTGCGACACCGCTGCTGCTGGCCTTCTCGTTGGGCGGATCACAGGTCGGCTGGTTCGACTCGCCGGTGATCGTCTCGCTCATCGTCACCGTCGTGGCCTCAGTCGTCTTCTGGCGCCTCGCCCGGCGCAAGGGCAACGACGGCATCATGCCGTTGCCGATGTTCCAGAACCGCACCTACTTGTTATGCACGATCGTGATGTTCGCGATCGGCATCTCCATGATGGGCGCGATGTTCAACCTGCCCTTCTTCCTCCAGGGCGCGCAGGGCGTGTCGGCGACCAATTCCGGCCTTGTCACCCTACCCATGAGCATTGGTGTCGTACCCGCGTCCGTCCTCACTGGCCAGATCATGTCACGCACCGGCCGCTACAAACCCGTGGCCATCCTGGGAGCCAGTGGTGCAGCACTCTCCCTCTTTCTGCTATCGACCCTTGATGTCGACTCGAGCCAGAACCTCGCGCGTCTCTACATGCTGCTCATGGGAGCGTCCATGGGCACCTTGATGCCGCTCTACACGCTCCTGCTGCAGAATGCCCTGCCGTTCCAGCTGCTTGGAGCCGGCACTGCGGCGAATCAGTTCTTCCGGCAGATCGGCGCGGCCATTGGCATGGCCATCTTTGGCAGCCTCGTCGTAGGTGGATTTTCATCCGAACTCACCAAGGCGTTTCCACAAGGCTTCGACCAGCTCAAGGAGAATCCCGAAGTTCTGCTCTCGCCCGACCGCTTAGTGGAATTCACGGCGGTGATCGAGCAGCGCGCTCCGGGCACATCGGAAGCGGTGATCAACACGGCACGAGAGGCTCTCGCTGTACCCGTCACCGATGTGTTTATGTATGCAGCCGCCGTCATGCTGGTAGCGCTGGTGGTGGCCATCCTCCTGCCGAGAGTCCAGTTCCACACACAGGAAGAGATGATGGCCGCAATGCGGCAGGCGCGCGGCAGTATGGGACCACCCGGCGCAGCGGCGGAGATGCCGGTTCCGGCAGTTGTTGCGGCGGGCGCGTCGCCGCCGTCGAGTGACCGGCCGGTGGGCGATGGTCGGTCATTGCCCACCCCCGCTGTTGCGCCGCCGACGGTCGGCAACGGCGATTCGAGACCGTCCAGTGCACGATTTAACGACGAGTTGCAGGTTGAGCTCGTCGCAGCATGGGCGCGCCAGATGCCGTCGTTTGCAGAGCGCGATTACGATGAGGGCAACGGCCGGCTTGATTCGCGCCAGCCCTGAACTCAGTGGAACGACCATGACCACGCCCAACGGGCAGCATCCACAAGACCCCAACGAGGAGGCTGAGCGTCCGGCCTCGACCGTACTTGCACTCGACGGTTGGGGGCCGCTTGCACCGGAACCTTCCGCCAATGGAGTCGGCGGCGAGGAGCATGAGCCTGACCTCTCTCATGAGCCTGTTGCGCACACTCTCGAGCTGGAGGAGCGGCGACGGCAGCGGCGGCCCAACTGGGATATCCGTGTTCCTGCCATTGAGGAGCTCCGTCCAGGCGCAGCCGTGCTGGCCCCGGCCACCGCGATTGGCCTGACGTTGGGGATCGCGGTCGGAGCGGCGCTGCGTTGGCGGCAACGCCAGCAAGCAGCGGAGCCGCCGCCTCCGGTTGCGCTCAGCCGATTGGCAACCCTTCGGCGCTCTCTTGCCCTTGCCATTGACCCCGCGTTGGCCGAGCCGTGCCCAGAGGCGGCGAGTTGGCGCGACCGCCTGCTTGACACGCTTCGCTAGCCCGGGCGAGCGGCTCTGACAAGCGAGCTCGCTATTCCGTCGCTGCGACCGCCGCCGCCTCCAGCGCCGCGCGCTCACGCAACACGCGCTTGTAGTCCCTGGGGATCACTTTCACGATCTGCGGCAGCACCACGTCCCAACGAGCCAGCACTTCACGCGCGTGACTGCTGCCGGTGCGCTCTGTGTGAGCAATGATCATCTCTTCGAGCATCGCCGCTTCGGTGCTGTCGTCAACCGGCTCCAGGTCCACCATCGCGTGATTGACGCGATCGGCGAAATCGCCGTCGGCATCCCAAACGTAGGCTGCGCCGCCGCTCATGCCGGCAGCGAAGTTGCGCCCGACCGGGCCAAGCACGACCACCGTGCCGCCGGTCATGTATTCACAGCCATGATCCCCTACGCCCTCTACCACCGCGCGCGCGCCGGAGTTGCGCACTGCGAAGCGCTCACCCGCGCGTCCAGCCACCCAGAGGCTGCCGCCGGTCGCGCCGTAGAGCACGGTGTTGCCCACGAGCACTGCATCGCGCCCGTCGAAGCCGGCGTCTTCCTGCGGAGCGACGGCGATCATGCCGCCGCCCATGCCCTTGCCGACGTAGTCGTTCGCCTCGCCGCGCAGGTAGAGCCGCAGGCCGCGCACCAGAAACGCGCCGAATGATTGCCCCGCCGAGCCGTCGAAGAACAGCTCGATCGTGCCCGGCGGCAGTCCGTGGTCGCCGTAGCGCTGTGCGATCCGGCCGGAGATTCGCGCGCCCACCGTGCGGTGTTCGTTCGTGATTGGGTACGCGCCGGAGAAGTAGGTCCCGTTCTCGATGTGGGAGCCAATCTGCTCAAGCAGCTCATCGTCGAGCCGGAGATCGTTCTGACGGTCGTTTCGCTCTTGAGCCCGCTGCCGCGGCAGCTCGGGATCGGCCTCGACCGGCGCGATCAACTTGGACAGATCGACTGTCTGGGCGCGTTCACCCGAACGCGGCGGGACCTGTTCGAGCAGGTCGGTGCGGCCGATGATCTCGTCGAGACTGCTGTAACCCAGCTCGGCCAGAATGACCCGGACTTCCTCCGCCACGTGGAGCAGGAAGTTGATCAGCATCTGGGGTTTGCCGAAGTACTTCGCGCGCAGATCTTCGCGCTGGGTAGCCACGCCGACCGGGCAGGTGTTGAGGTGACACTGACGCGCCATCTTGCAGCCCAGCGCGACCAGCGCGGTGGTTCCGAAGCCATACGCTTCCGCGCCCAACATTGCGGCGACCACTACGTCGCGGCCCGTGTGGAAGCCGCCGTCGGTGCGGAGCGTTACTCGTCCGCGCAAACCGTTGACGACCAGTGCTTCATGCGCCTCCTTGACGCCCAACTCCCAAGGCGCGCCCGCGTACTTCACCGAGGAGAGCGGCGACGCGCCGGTGCCGCCGTCCGCGCCCGAGATGTGGACGACATCCGCGTACGCCTTGGCGACGCCGGTCGCGATTGTCCCGACGCCTTCACAGGCGACCAGCTTCACACAGACCTTCGCGCGAGGATTGGCGATCTTGAGGTCGTAGATCAGCTGCGAGAGATCCTCGATTGAGTAGATGTCGTGATGGGGCGGGGGCGAGATCAGTTCGACGCCGGGGGTCGAATGGCGCAGCATCGCAATGTACGAGGTCACCTTGTGTCCCGGCAGCTGCCCGCCCTCGCCGGGCTTCGAGCCTTGCGCGATCTTGATCTCGATCTCGCTCGCGCTGCCGAGATAGGCCGGGGTTACACCGAAGCGGCCCGATGCGATTTGCTTGATTTGCGAATTGGCATCGGACTTGTCGCCGTCGAACAGGAAGCGACGAGGGTCTTCACCGCCTTCGCCCGTATTCGAACGTGCGCCGAGCGCATTCATTGCACGGGCGATGTCTTCGTGGGTTTCCGGGCTGAGCGCGCCAAGCGACATGGCGCCGGTACTGAAGCGAGGCGTGATCTGGTCGTGGGGTTCGACTTCGTCCAACGAAATCGGTTCATGATCTGAGCGGAAGTCGAGCATGTCTCGAAGCGCGGTCGGCCGTCGTGAATTCGCCAGTTCCGAATACTGCTCGTAGGCCTCGCGGCTGCCGTTCTGGGAGTGATCCGGGTGCTGGACGGCCTTATGTAGCGCTCGCCAGATCGGGGGCTCATTAGCGTGGTAATCGGCGTTGCGCCGGTAGCGATACCAGCCGCCCGCCTCGAGGCCAGCGGCTGGATATGCGAGTTCATGCCGCGCCACCGCGTCGGCTCCAATCTCCTCGAAGCCGACGCCGCCGATCCGCGAGGTCGTTCCGGGGAAGGAGCGTGAGACCACCTGATCGCTGATACCGAGCGCCTCATAGATCTGGGCGCCGTGGTAGGAGGCACGAGCGGCAATCCCCATCTTCGACATGATCTTGAGAATGCCGGAATCAACGGCCTGCACGTAGCGCTCGATCACCTCGTCGGCTGTGAATTCCTCAAGTTCACCCTGGGCGTGCAAGGCGTTGAGCGTTTGCAGCGCGAGATAGGGATGGACTGCGTCCGCGCCAAACCCGATCAAGCAAGAGACTTGGTGTACGTCTCGCGCGTCGCCGCAGCTGGCGACGATCGAGGCTGACATGCGATGTCCGTTGGCGATCAAATGGTGATGCACGGTAGAGACGGCCAGCAGCATCGGGATCGGGACACGATTCTGGTCGATGTGCTCGTCGGTCAAGATGAGCAGGGAATGCCCATCCTCAATCGCGTTGTCGACTCGGTCGCAGAGCGCGTCCAGCGCAGGTTCTAGCCCGGCCGCGCCGTCGGACACCGGAAACGAGGTCTCCAGGGTCGCCGCCGAGAAGCCGGGCAGGCGGAAGGAGATCAGGGCGTCAAGCTCGTCGCTGAGAATCAGCGGTGAGCGTAGATGGACGAGTTGCGCCGCTTCGGGGGCTTCTTCGAGCAGCGAGTGCCGCCGGCCCAGCCAAGTGTCGAGCGACATCACATTGCGTTCGCGGATCGAGTCGATCGGGGGATTGGTGACCTGCGCGAATTTCTGGCGGAAGTAGGTGTACAAGGGTCGCGGTGGATCATGCAGCACAGAGAGCGGGGTGTCATCGCCCATTGAGCCGACCGGCTCTTTCGCCTGCCGCGCCATCGGCTTGAGTACGAAGTCGACCTCTTCCTTGCTGTAGCCGTGCAGGATCTGGCGAGCCAAGAGATCGCCTTCGTCGGCCTGGGGGATCATCGAGGCGTCGATTGAAGCTGCGCGCTCAAGCCGGCCCATTCGCTGCCGCACCCACGCGGCATAGGGGCGGCGGCGTGAAATTCGCCGCTTGATGTCGTCGTTGTGGAGCAGTTCGTGGCGCTCCGTATCGACCGCGACCATCTGGCCAGGACCGAGGCGGCCGGATTCGATGATGTCGGCCTGGTCGAGCTTGATCAGCCCAACTTCGGACGCCATCACCACCAGTCCGCTCTTGGTCACCTGGTAGCGGGCGGGGCGAAGGCCATTACGGTCCATCGCGGCGGCGGCGACCTTGCCGTCGGTGAAGGCCATTGCGGCAGGGCCGTCCCAGGGCTCGGTGAGGCAGGCGTGGTACTCGTAGAAACCGCGCAGCTCGCGATCCATGTCGTCAAGCTGCTCCCAGGCTTCGGGGATCAGCATCATCATCGCGTGCAGGGCGGAGCGGCCGGACGCCACGAGCAGCTCAAAGGCTTCGTCGAACGCCTGCGAGTCCGAACCCGCCAGGCCGATGATCGGGTGCAGCTCCGAGACTGCCTCACCCCAGACCGCCGACTGCATCGCCGGTCCACGCGCCTGCATCCAGTGGCGATTGCCGAGCAGCGTGTTGATCTCGCCGTTGTGGGCGATGTAGCGGAACGGCTGCGCGATCCGCCAATTCGGCAGGGTGTTGGTGGCGTAGCGCTGATGAAAGAGGGCAAGCGCAGAGACGGTCTTGGGATTGGTCAGGTCCGGGTAGAAGCGACTCAACTGGGGCGCGACCATCAGGCCCTTATAGACAACGGTCGAAGTCGACATTGAGACGATGTAGGTGTCCCCCGCCGGATCGTCAGCGTCCGCCTCGGCCAGCGCTTGATACTCCGCGTCCGCCCGCCGGCGCGCGAGATAGACGCGGCGTCCGAACTCCGCATCGTCGAGCTTTGCGCCCCGGCTGAAGATCAGTTGCTCGATACCGGGCAGACCTTCGAGCGCCCAATCGCCGAGCACGCTGGGGTCGGTGGGGACGACACGCCAACCAACGACGCGGAGCCCGGTTCGCTCAATCACGCCTTCAAGCAGCTTGCGCGCGCGCGCTCGTCCATGCTCGTCGCGGGGCAGGAACACCATCGCCAGAGCGAGGTCCTGCTCGGCCAGATCGGGATGCCCGAGACGCTCAAGCTCAGGTTGCAACACCGCGTAGGGGATCTGAATCGTGACGCCGGCGCCGTCGCCGGTATTCGGATCCGCGTTGACCGCGCCTCGGTGTGTGAGCGAAACAACGCCTTCGACAGCCTGTTGCACGAGCTCGTGCGTTGCGACGCCATCGAGACGCGCGACGAATCCCGTGCCGCAGGCGTCACGAACGCTCTCCGGGTCGTAGAGTCCGGGATAGGGGAGCGGCGTGGCGCGGTGGGAGCTGTCTCGCATATCGATTCCTGAACGTCAATCCAACGGTCGGGGTCAGGGTCGGCTGGCGAAAGCCGAACGCGAACCGCGTCCAGAGTGATCAGAGCAGCGCGGCGCGGGGACTCGTCACTGAGTCGCGGCGCTCGCTCGGTGGATTTCGGTCGAAACGGCCGCTGTCTCACCGATGCGGCGCGCTGCGCATCCTGTGTGAATATTCGCACGCAGGCAGAACAAGCGCTAGGGCATACGTTACAGCGCCGTGTCAGTGGTCAGAGGATCTCGTCTCGGCGCAAGTCGGACAACGCGGCCGCGAAGGCGTCGAGCGTGGCCTCGATGTCGGCCTCACTATGCACGCAGCTGACGAGCGCGCCCATGCCCATCAGATCGACGCCGTGATTGAGCAGCGCGCGCCGGAAGGGCCAAGCAATTTCCGGCGCGGTCGTGGGCAAGGTGGCGCTTGCCCCGCCGCGCGATTCCCATTCCCAGCTAACGCCGTCCTGCGGACGTTCCAGGTCTTGGCCGAGGATCAGATGCACCATCGAGGCGTCCGCCCAAGCACAGCCGGGCGCTTCTGCGCTCAGCAGCGCATCGTTCAGTCCCCGCGAGAGTTGCGTCGCGCGCGCATCCGCAATCGAGTTCGGATCATCCTCGGCTACGGCTGTCAGCGCCCGCGTCCCTGCTGCGGCACTGAGCGGGTTCGCGTTGAACGTGCCTGGGTGGGCTACGCGCGCAGTTGCATCGAATCCGATTTGGTCAAGCAGATCGGCGCGCCCGCAGACCGCACCGCCCGGTAGTCCGCCGGCGGCGATCTTGGCGAGGGTGGTCAGATCGGGGCGCACGCCAATCCGCTCCTGGACGCCGCCCGCAGAGGCCCGGAATCCGGTCACGACCTCATCGAAGATCAGGATCGTTCCCGTCTGCTCGGTCAGTTGCCGAAACTCCGCCACGTACTCGGGCGGGAGCGGGCACGTGCCCCATGAGTAGCCGGTCGGTTCGAGGATCATGGCGGCGTATTCGCCGCTCGAGAGCTCCTCCGACACCGCAGCGATGTCGGTCTGATCGACTGCTGTGATCGTCTCCTGCATTGCGGGCGCATGGCCGGCCGCCGAGATGTACCCGGCCGATGTGCGACCCGCCGCCATCACGCTGTCGTTCCAGCCGTGGAAGTGGTTGCGCAGGCGGAGCAGGCGGTTGCGTCCGGTCGCGGCGCGAGCCAGACGCACGGCCATCATCGTCGCCTCTGTGCCCGACGAGGTGAAGCGCACCTTCTCGGCGCTCGGTAGCAGCCGCTGGATCGCTCTCGCCCACTGCCGCTCCAACTCAGAAGAGCCACCGAAGTGCGTTCCCCACTGGATCTGGTGCTGGACCGCTTCCACGAGATCGGGGTGGCTGTGGCCGAACAAGAGGGCGCCGTGGCCCATCACGTAGTCGATGATCTCGTTGCCGTCGACGTCCCACTTACGCGCTCCCTGCGCACGATCGACGACGATCCCGAACGGCTCGAAGTAGCGGGCGTCGTGCGTCACGCCGGAGGGGAACAGCGTCCGCGCTTCGGCAGCGCGTTCGGCAGAGCCTTGATGTTTTGCGAAGAACTCCCGATCGATCGTCGATTCCGCGCTCATCGTTCGTCCCTTCACCGTGCCTCAGCGTGGGCGGGCCGTTAAGTCAACCTGCATAGCTTCGACACTACACGCAGATCGCGGCGTCTGTCCGACTCAAACGAGGGCAGTTCGGCGCGTATGGTGGACGAATGGAAATCACGCGCAAACGCGCCGCCATCGCCGCTGTCGTGGTGATCGTCGTGATCGCGGGTCTGATCGCACTTTATGTTGCCTACGATCGCTGGTCGCCGTACGACGAAACTGACCTTGAAGGCTGGATTGAGGACCTCGGTCCTTGGGGGCCGATCATCTACATCCTCGTCTTCGCCGGATCGATGCTCTTCGCGCCGGTACCGACTGCGCCGTTGCCGGTGCTGGCGGCGACTGCGTTTGGCGGCGGTCTGGGTTTCGCCTACACCCTCAGCGCCACTGCGATCGGCTCTTCAATCTGCTATGCGCTCGCCCGCGTACTGGGACGTCCAGCGCTGCGCCGGCTGATGTCGCAGGCTGCGCTCGACAAAGTCGACGAGCTTGGCGAGCGGCTCGGCCTCCGTCTCCTGATTGTGCTGCGGCTCTTTCCGATCGCAGGTGTGGATTATGTGTCCTATGCTGCCGGACTGACCCAGATGCGCTTCATTCCTTACTTCGTCATCTCCGTGCTCGCCTCCGCGCCGATCCTGGGACTTGCCGCCGTGCTCGGAGAGGGTGTGCGGCGCAACTGGGTTATCGCCCTTGCTGCGTTTGCCGCCATTCTGGTCTTCTTCGCGCTCCCGATTGGGTGGATGGCGTGGAGGCGTTCGCGCGAGCGGCGCGATGCCGAGGCGTCCGCGGCAAGTCTCTCAGCAGAGGCCAGCGCCAACGAAGCTGAGGGCGGTTAGTCTCCGTCTATGCCGATCCAAGACGCGCCTTCCCTGCTCACGCTGATGTGGTCACCGTTGACACTGGTCACTGCTGCCGATGGCGAGCGTCGGGGCGGACAGATTGCGGTTGGGGCGTTTGCAGCCTCGATCGTTCCGGCGCAGCCGCGTGTGTTGGTGCAGATTCAGAAACGCAATCACACCAACGGTCTGATCGAACAGAGCGGACGTTTCGCCGTGCATGTCCTTGCCCGCGAGCAGTGGGAGTGGGTGCGGCACTGGGGCTTTCGCTCACAGAGCGAAGTGGACAAGTTCGAGGGCCTGGACTGGCGCACGCACGAGGATGGTTCGCCGATCCTTGAGGGCGTGCTGGGCTGGATGACTTGCCGCGTCGTCAACTACATGGACGGGGGCGACATGGCGATCTGGTTGGCAGATGTGACCGACGCTTCACGCAATACTCGCGGTCAGCCGCTTCGTTGGCACGAGGTGCAGCAGGTGCTGCCGCCGGAGTGGGCGGAGGAGTATGGGCGGAAGTTGAGTCACGATGTGCCGGACTCGGGTCGGCGGATGGGGGAGTTGTCGGCTGATCCGCCGTGGCGATCCGACGGCTAGCGGCCTTTCCAGTTCGGCGTTCGCTTCTCGGCGAAGGCTCGGGGGCCTTCGATGAGGTCTTCGGACTGGCCCATGATGCGCTGTTGGTGGAAGGAATGGGTGAGGGCCGCCGGGAGCGGGAGGTCGAGGCCTTTGTAGGCGGCCTCCTTGGAGGCGCGGACGGAGATGGGGGCGCAGAGCAGGATTTCGCTGGCCCAGCGGCGGGCGGTGTCCATCAGCTCGGCGGCGGGGACGACCTCGTTGACCAGACCCCACTGGTGGGCGATGGGGGCGGGGATGTGATTGCCGGTGAGCATGTAGCCCATGGCGATCTTGAGCGGAATGTGGCGGGGCAGGCGATGGACGCCGCCGGCGCCGGCCATCAGGCCCACGCGCGGTTCGGGCAGGCCCAGGCGGGCGTGATCGGCGGCGATGATGATGTCGCAGGCCATCGCCATTTCGCAGCCGCCGCCCAAGGCGAAGCCATTGACGGCCGCGATCATCGGCTTGGGGCACTCCCAGTCGGCGGTGATGCCGCCAAAGCCGCCCCGCACCGGAGCAAAGCTGGGACGCTCGTTGGCGGGCACACGCGACATCTCCGCCGTGTACTTCAGGTCGTTGCCCGCCGAGAACGCCCGCTCCCCCGCGCCGGTCAGAATCCCGACCCAGGCCGAGTCGTCCTCCGCGAACGTGTTCCAGGCGTCCGACAGCTCCTCCGTCGTCGGCGGGTGAATCGAGTTCATCCGCTCCGGGCGGTTGATCGTGATCGTGACGATGTTGCCGTCCTGCTCGTACTTGATGAATTCGTAGTCGGCCATGTTCAACCCTTTCAGGTCGTGCGGTTGGATGGGTTAGTGCTGGACACAAGTCCCGCCGTCCACATTGTAGGACTGACCGGTGATCCACTCGCCCTGCTGCGAGCAGAGGAACGCCGTGATGTAGGCGATGTCCTCGCCTTCACCCGCGCGGCCCATGGGAATGCGGGTGTCGATGGCGCGCTGCCAGAACTCACCGCGGCCCATGTCGTCCATGCGCGAGGTGTCAATGATGCCGGGGCAGATCGCGTTGACGCGCACGCCGTGTTTGCCGATCTCCTGCGCCATTGAGGCCGTGAGCGCCTGCAATCCGGCCTTCGAGGCGGCATAGGCAGCCGTATTTGGGCCGAGCATCTTGCCCGCGATTGAGGAGATGTTGATGATCGCGCCGCCTTCGCCCTGCTCGATTAACTTCCGTCCGAAAACCTGGCTCATGTAGAAGGCTCCGTTGAGGTTCACGTCCAGTACCACTCGCCAGAGATCAGGATCCAGGTCTACGACCGGCACGCGGTCGGAGCCTCGAGCCGCGCCGGCGTTGTTGATGATGAAGTCGACCCGCCCGAATTCGTCCAGCGTGGTCTGGAGCAGGTCTTCGACCGCGCCGTAGTCGGCGACATCACTGACAAGGGGGAGCGGGCGTCGCCCGACCTCGCGCACCTCATCCGCGACCGAATCGATATCGCGCCAACCCGCCGCTTTCTCGTCGTCGGGATAGTGCTCCGGGGCGCGTCCGGTCCCGGTCAGGACCACGTCGCAGCCTTGCTTGGCCAGTTCGACTGCGATCGGGCGACCGATGCTGCGCATCCGCCCTGCGCCGGTGACGACGGCGACTTTGTCTTCCAGTCCGCTCAGCTGCATGGGTATCTCCTGTCAGGATCGGCACATGGGACGATGATATGTGAGGGTGTTCAGGTGTTCAGGGAGAAATTTCTTTTTTCGAGTTGGTGAGAAAAAAAGGAACGCTTTCTCCCGTGTTTTACAGGGTTTTCGTGATTGCGGACGCTGAAGACCGTTCAGGAATGTTCAGCTTTGCCTGGCGAATAGGGGAGGAGATTTGCGAGCGTTCGAGGGAATGGGCACAGAGCATCGGCGGGCACCTTTCGTCTAGCGACTTGCTTCGACGATAGCACGTTTGAGCGCAGGCGAGGCGTTAATCCTCGGCCTGCTCTTCATCTTCATCATCCTCATAGAACTCTTCCGACTCGGCCAACGCCTTGATGTCGCCAATGATCTGTTCGAGGTGAGGTCCGTTGCCGGCGCCTCGGATCAAGGTGAGCAGCGACCTCATCATTCCCGTGAACTCGAGCTGCGCCTCCAGCCGCGAGCGATGTCCGCCGCTCCGCTCGATCCGAAAGTCGTAGCGAGCTCCCGCCATTCGTGTCGACCATTCGATCGCGTAGTGGCGCGGCGCTTCGTCGAGGACGACTCTGAACGCGCCCTCGGTGACTGCGCGTTCGAGGATTTCCTGGACAGCCTCGAAGGCGTCAATGGGTTCGGCGTCGATCTCGATGTCGCGGGTGGTCATGAGCGTGGAATCATGGGGCGAATGGGTCGGCCAAGCCGGACAGAGAAGCCGATGTGGGTTCGTTTTCGACAGTGGCAGCGTAACGCGCCACAATTTCGATATGCGCGAGAAGGCCGGTCTCCCAAACCTCTCCCCCGAAGATCGGGAAGCCTACGACACGGGCATGGCGATGCGCGCCGATGCGGAGGCTCGCGAGCCGGGCTGGGTTGGGCGGGCGGTGACGTTGGCGCTGAATGCCAAGCATGGCTTTCCGCGTGGTGAGGCTCGGATTGCGCTTCAGCTTGCGCCCGCCGACGAAGCCGTCGCGGCGCTGTTGCCTGCTCTGCTTTCGAGCAACAAGCGGATGCGGCGACGCTCGATGACGCTGCTGCCGCGGCTGGATCCGGAGGAGGTTTGCCGCCAGCTGGGACCTGTGCTCGCGGATGGGGAACGCCAGTCTCGGCGGGCGGTCTGCGTTGCGTTGGCGGCGATTGGCGCTCCTGCGGCCGAACTGCTTGAGCGGCTCACGCGCGATCCTGATGCTGCGATCCGCAAGCGGGCAGAGCGTGCGTTGGCGCAGATTGCAACCCGCGAACCTGACCCGCTGGCAGATCGCTCGCTCTCCTCTGTTCGGCCGTTTGGGTTGCCTCACCGCGACGCGCCTGGTGAGCGGGCGCGCTCTTTTGCCGTGGCTGCGTTCAACTTCTCCTATGGGGTCAACCTGGGCACGCTGGTTCGCAGCGCGGAGGCGGCGGGTGCGGAGGCGCTCTGGATCGTCGGGCGGGATTTCTACTACCGACCCTCGACGAAAGGGACGGATTGGTGGCTGCCGATTGAGATCCTGGAGAGCGCCGAGGCGTGTGTTGCCCGCGCGGTCGAGGAGGGGTACGAGATTGTTGCGCTCCAGCAGGGACCTGAGGCACGGATTGTGTGGGAGGCGGAGTGGCCTGAGCGTCCGCTGATCGTCGCCGGCAATGAGGGGGACGGACTGCCGAAAGAATTGCTAGAGGCTGCGAGTTTGCAGTTGGAGCTTCCGATCTACGGACAGATTGACAGTCTCAATGTTGCGGTAGCGACCTCAGTGGCGATGTACGCCTGGCGAGCCTGGCGAGCCCGGCGCGGGACAAGTACATGAGTCGGCGAGCCGCCCGGCGAAGGTTCACGCGGCGGGCGTTCTTGCGGGGTGTCGCCGGCGGCGCTGGTCTGCTGGCTGCGGCTGCGGGCGGATTCCCCTCCGCCGGAGGTCGTGAAACGCGCTCGATTTCGCTCGCGGCTGGTTGGAATGCCGCCACCTGGTGCGGGCCCGAGCTTCCGCCCGCAGCCGCATTCGCGGGACTGCCCCTGATCGCCGCGCACAGCTGGGAGGTTGGCTCTCGCAGCTGGATCTCCTATGCGCCGAATACGCCGATCGACACGATCGGCGTGCTTCGGCACGGACAGCCTGTGTGGATGCAGCTGGAACGGGCGGCTGAATGGTCGCAGCCGTTCGCGCCGAACGGCTTGCCCGAGGCGGTTGAGTTGCCGGTCGGTTGGTCGTTCGTGGGCTGGTCGGGATTACGTCAACCGGTCTGGACGGCGTTCGGTGAAGACCCTCTGGGGCCGGTGGCGGAGGCGCGGCGCTGGAACTCGGAGTTGGGCGAGTGGCTGGCCTATACGCCGGGGCAATCGGCTCAGCAGTTGTTCGCTGTTCTGCATCCGGGCGACGCAATCTGGCTGCGAATGCGGATTGCAGGCGCGCGTTGGAATCCGGCCTCGGGGATCGCGCCCGCCGACTTCGCTGCGCGGGTCGTACCAGGTGTGATCACCTACTACCACCCGTCGCTGGCGGGCGGAGTGATGTTCTGTCCGCCGCACGATCGCTACGACCCTTCCGATCCGAACATCGCCGCGGCCAATACGTGGCCCTGCGGAACGCGGCTACGGATCTGGCGGGGGGAACGGTTTGTCGATGTGATCGTTCAGGACACCGGTGGTGATCTTGGCCTCAATCACGTGGATTTGTCCGAGGCGGCGTTTCGGCGGCTTGCGCTGCTGCCAGAGGGGCGCGTCGATGTCCTGATAGAAGTAACGGCCGGGATCGAATAGGCTGCCCACTTGAGCACATGCACATAAGAGATATCGTTGCGGCACGAGAACGAACAGGGGTAGTCGTGAATAAACGCTCCACTGTGCTCCTCATGTTTGCTGCGGCAGTGGTCAGCGCGGCGATCACCGCGGCCGCATTCATGCTCACGGGCGGGGAGCAGCGTCAGTCAGCCACGATGCCTGCCGACGCGGCAGCGGCAAGCACGATTGCCCTCAATGCTCCAGCCTCGATCCAGCAGGTGGCATCGGACGCTCCGGTGGTGGGTCCAGCGTCGGAGGCGGAGGAGCTCACGCGCTCTTCTGTGAATTGGACCGCCGTGTACGACCAGACGATCCCGTCGCTGGTCTCGATCAGGACAGAGAGCGGCGGCGGTTCCGGGTTCTTCGTCAGCGTTGAGGGGCACATCATCACCAACTTGCACGTCGTCGCCGGCGCGCTCGAGCTGGTTGTGTACACACACACCAACGACACATTCGAAGCAGAGTTGATTGCCAAAGACGTCGGCAATGATCTCGCCCTACTCAAGATCGAACCCGAGGGCATGACGATCGCGCTCCCGGAGTTCGGCGACCTCAGCGATCTTCGGGTCGGAGACCCGGTCGGCGCGCTTGGCGCGCCCTTCGGACTGCCGGACACGCTGACGGTCGGGATCGTCTCAGGGCTCGGGCGCACACGTCCCAGCGGCACAGCGACCTGGGAGCCGCTGCGCGGGACGATCCAGACCGACGCGGCGCTGAATCCCGGCAACTCGGGCGGGATGCTCGTTGACGGTCGCGGGCGCCTGATTGGGATTCCAACCCAGATCCAGAGCCCCGACCAGTCGTCGGCGGGCATCGGTTTCGCCGTCAGCGTCGAGACGTTGAGCCGATCGCTGCCGATCATGATCGAGGGACGCGACGTGCAACGCGGCTATCTCGGTCTCTTCGTCGAACAGCGAGATGGGGGCTTGTTCGTGATCGATGTCATCTGCCAGTCGACAGCCAACCAAGCAGGACTGCGCGAGGGCGATCACATCACGCTGTTGAACGGTCACACGGTCGAGTCACTGAGCGCACTGACTGAGGCGTTGAAACAGATACTGCCGGGGGAGCGCGTGGAGATCACGCTGGAGCGTGACGGGAAGACGCTCAAACGTAGTGCGACTGCGGGAAGCTGGCCCAGCACGCGGCCTGAGAATGGTTGCGGTTAGCCGCTGATATCTTCGCCGCGCAGCCAAGCTTCGGCGGATGCTTCGTCGCAGGTGCGACGCCGCCAGAGCCACCAGCGCATTCGGTGAATCGTCCAGGCGACGAGCGCGCCTGCGATCAGGCAGCTGCCCATTGTGAGCAGGTCGAAGCGCGGGAGAATCGAATTCGGCCCTATCCAGGCGGCGAGCGCCGCCCCGAGCAGCAAGGCGGAGTCGGTCAGTTCAAGCATCAATACCGGGCGGGCAACCTGCTCGAGCCAGAGCGAGCCGGAGCGCAGGAAGATTGCAAGCCGGAGGATGCGAAAGTCTCGATGAACAAAGGCGCGAGTGTCCGCGTTCGCCAGGTTGAGAGCGCGTCTGGAATCCGGTTCACGCCGATCCGGTCGTTTCCTACCCAACGCCAGGGGGTGTTCCCGCTGCACGCTAACCGAGCGGAGACTGCGACATTCGCCCCACGCGCTTCGTGGAACTTGCGAATCCTCAGTTCCTAGCCTCCTGTGGTTGTGAATCGCGGTCGGCGGTGACTGCGCGGGCCAGAGGGGTCACTAGCGCGAGCGCGGCGAACCCAGCCACGAACGCACCCATCGCCAGTAGCCCGCTGCGGGCGCCGAGGAGGTCGGCGAGCGCTCCCGCGAAGAGTGCGCCGAGCGGGATCATGCCGCGAGCCAGACTCATGAAACTCAGCGCGCGTCCGGCCATGCCCTCGGGTACTTGCGCGAGCAGGGTGAGGTTTGCCAACGACATCACGTTCGTACTACAGGCGGCGGCCAGGAAGATGCAAGGCGCTAGCACGGCCAGATGCGGCGCCTCCGACATGACAGCCAAGGAGATCCCTGCTGCGATCAATAGTCCCGCCATGAACCTCCCCGGGGCCGGCAATGTCCGCAACGCAGCGAGACCCAGGGAGCCGGCTGCGGCTCCCGCGCCGCCGACCGCGATCAGATATCCGACCCAGGCGGACCGCTCTGCGAGCACGTCGATCACCATGAGCGGAATGAAGACGCCCTGATAGGGCGAGAGGAAGATGAACATCAGCGCGGAGACGGCGACTACAGCGAGCGGCCAGCGTTCGGCGAGCGCCCAGCGCACTCCATCGGCGGTCTGCCGCAGGAGCGATCCGGCTGCGCGCCGCGCCGCGCGCGTGGGTCCGCTGTCTGCGCGAAGTAGCGCTGTGCAGAATGCTGCGCCGACGTAGATGCCGGTCATGACGCCGTAGATGATGGTGAAGTCGGCGAATTCGAGGAGCAGGCCGGCGAGCAGCGCGCCGCCGATGCGCATGACGGTGTTGGCAGTCTGGGAGAGGGCGACGGCCGGTCGGAGCGCGCCGGCGGGCACGATGACGGGGAGAATCGCCTGGCGTGCGGGCTGGAAGAAGGCGATGTTGACTCCCGCCAGTGCGGCCAAGGCGATGATGTGCCAGGGTTCCACCAGGTCAAGCAGCAGCAGCAGGAAGACCAAACCGGTCGCAACGACGTTGCCGGCTTGGGAGAGGAAGAGGATCGTGCGGCGTGGGTAGCGGTCGACGATCGCGCCAGCGAAGAGGCCAAGGATCAAATTGGGGGCCATGCGAGCGGCGAGGACTGCGCCGAGGAGCAGGGCTGAACCGGTGAGTTCGGCGATCAGGACCGGGCGTGCGACCTGATCGAGCCAAAGCGCGCCGGAACGCAGGAAGATCGCCATCCAGAGGACACGAAAGTCGCGTGAGGCGAAGGGGGCGAACATGCCCGCTTCGCGACGGCGCAGCAGCGTACTGGTTGCGGGCGGCGCGTCCGACTGCCGATCTGGGGAGTCTGAAATCGAGCGTTACTCCTGGTCGGCATAGGGCGCGCGGCCTTGCATCACGTTGAGCAAGCCTTGGCGGGTAAAGTCGTCGGACTTGGCGTAGTTAATGATCACGCGCTCGCGATCTTCGACTGCCTGAGCAGCAGCGGCCACGTCCGGGGCAATGTCGTGAGGGATGTGAATCGCGCCATGCTTGTCGGCGTGGAGCAGATCGCCCGGGTGGACGGTGATGCCGCCCACGGTGACGGGCTGGCCGATTTCGACGATATGCACGTAAGCGTGCGAGACCAGGATCTCTTTGGCGAGGAACTGGAAGCCGATTTCCTCGACCTCATCCAGGTCGCGCACACCGCCGTCGGTGATCAGTCCGATCGCGCCGAGCGCCTTATGGATATTGCCGTTGACCTCGCCCCAAAAGGAGCCGATCGGGGGCTGATCGAGGTCCTGGATGACGATGATTCGGGGTTCGGGAATCGACTCGATGTGCTCCCACCAGTCTGGGGCGGACTGTGTTTCCGGGTCGTCGCCCGGGGGGATTGTGGCGCGAATTTTGCAGGTGGCGGCGTAGCCGACGATCGGGTCCATGTCGGGGAAGCGGCAGACGATATCCGGGGTCATGAAACCGGTGGCGCGGCTGCGCACGTTGAAGGTCTCAATCGCATTGGCGATGGCCGGAGAGGGCCAGGCGCTCAGCTCGGCAAGCTGTTCGTCGGTCAAGGGGGAGGGCATGGGGCACCTTTCGTGAGCGATGGCATGTGCTCGGAAGCGGGAAGGTAGGCAGAGCGATCAGGGCGAGAGCGTGAACTCGCGCTCCAACGCGGCTTCATTGAGGATCGTGACTCGCTGACGGTTGACGTCGACGATGTTCTGCTGGCGCCAAGCCTGGAGCTGCTTGTTCACGGCGACGCGGCTTGCGCCGATCATGTTGGCCAACTCTTGCTGCGAGACACGCAGCCCGAGTTCGACTCCCTGATCGGTCTGCACGCCATGTTCCCGCGCAATCAGCAAGAGGCGGCGAGCGAGCCGGCCCGGCACGTCCAGCAGGTAGGCGTCCTGGATGGACTGGTTGGTGGCGCGCAAGCGTTCGACCAGGACTTCGATGATCGCGCGCTGCGCCTCTGGATGCTCGCTCAACACCTTGAGGAAGTCGGCGCGACGCAGGCTGAACATCTCCGTTTCTTCGATCGTGGTGGCCGAGGCGGAACGCGGTTCGTCGTCAAGCAGCGACATCTCGCCGAGGAGATCGCCGCCGCGATGCACGGCGAGCACCACCTCGCGGCCGTCAATCGCCGGAACGAAGACTTTGACTGCTCCGGTAAGCACGATGTACATCGTCGCGCCCTGGTCGCCGGCGTGGAAGATGTCCGTGTGCGCCTTGTAGGTGACCGTGCGTAAGAACGAGCTGAGCTTGGTCAGCATCGGCCTGGGCATGTTGCGAAACAGCGCCACCTGCTCAAGCAGATTGCGCGGATCGGGTCGTGAGGATCGGGTTTGGTCGTGGGTGGTCATCAGTTGCTCCGCGCGCGCAGTCTAGGCGTTCGCGGGCAGCGCGCAAACACAGTCGATCGGGATCATGCGGCGTCGCGGTTGGACGTGCGCAGGACAAGCCCTTGGCGCTGGGGTACGGGTAGCGGCGACGGCGGAGCGGTGGCTGCGCGTCGGGTGACCGGTACTAGGCGAGAGTCGACCCGGTGGGCGGCGGGCGAGCTGAGAGCTGGAGTGACGCGCCGGTCTTCGATTGGGTAGGACTTGGCGACGCGGCAATCCTTGACCAACGCGCCGGAACGCCACTCCCAGACCAGCCAGATGAGGGCAGCGAGCGCGATCAGGGTGAGCGAAATGAACATCGGAACCTCCGAGCCGAATATGGGTGCGTCTTGATGACGATAGAACATGAGCTCAGTAAGAGCCAAGTCATAACCTGTGTTGAGCGGGAGTTGACAGATCAACGCCAGCGCGCGAGCAGCCAGATTGCGGGCGGCGCGCCCACGACGGCTCGATCGGGGAGAACAGAGGAAGTCATGGCTGAGACGATTGTCTATGAGCGCAGCGGCAGAATCGGGCGGGTCACGCTGAATCGGCCCGAGAAGCTGAATGCGATTTCGCGTCAGTTGCAGCGTGAACTGCTGGAAGCGCTGGTCGAAGCGGAACGCGACGCCGCCGTTCACGTCGCGCTCGTCTCGGGCGCGGGACGGGCGTTCAGCGCCGGCTACGACCTGACCGGCGCCGGTGGTGTCGCGGCGACGCAGGCATCCGTGATCGCGCGCGACCGCGACGGCCTCGAAGAGTTGCTCCGCAATTGGCTGCGGATCTGGGACTTACGGCTTCCAGTCGTGGCTAAAGTCCACGGACATTGCCTCGCCGGGGGCACCCAGTTGGCGACGATCTGCGATGTGACGGTTGCGGCCGAGGATGCACGAGTGGGCGCTCCGCAGTTGCCCCTCGGCGCCGGCTTTGTGGCTTCGTTCTGGGCCTGGCAGGTTGGAGCGAAACGGGCGAAGGAGTTCTTCTTCCCGGTCGGGAGTGTGATTTCGGGTCGTGAAGCCGCGGAGATCGGTCTCTTCAATCGCGCCCTTCCGCCCGAAGCGCTCGATGATTGGGTCGAAGATTATGTAGAGCGAACCGCGCGTACACCGAAGGAGATCCTGGTCTTGCAGAAGAAAGCGATCAACCGGACGCAAGAAGTACAGGGCTTTCGAGAGGCGCTCGCCGCCGGTGTCGAAATCGACGCGATTGCGCACTTTTCGGATCCTGTCCTGGAGACGAACCGGAGTATCCGCGAGCGCGGCTTGCGAGCGACCCTCGACGAGTTCCACGGTCGCTAGGCGGAGCGCGGGAGCGTGGATGCAACAAGCGAGCGACTGCTGGCGGAGGCGCGGCTTCCGGCGGAAGATGCGGCGCAGCTGCTAGCGGTGGCGGACGGGCTGTGCGCGATCGGGCAACTGCGCACGGGTACGCGGGCGGGGCAGTTCTCGATTTTCAACTTCCTGCTGCGCTGCGCGCCCGACCACGAGCACTCCTCAGCGGACGAGCGCACGCCCTACGTCGTCTTGATGCGCGCCGGTATTCTCCGCCGCCATGCCTGGTATGCGCGCTTTTGGCCGCCTGATTCGGAGCGTCCGCTGCGGCTGCAACTGCCTGCGCCGATCGACAAGTCGTGGCATTGGCGGGACGACCTCGAAGAGATCGCGAAGCGGCTCGATCGCTCGGAGACTTGGGCACTCGCTGTCGGTCACAGCGTTGAGGCGCATGTTGCGCACTTTGCGCAACTGCTCGAGACGGTCGAAGTGCTCAAGCTGGGTGACGACCAGTTCAACTAGAGCATTGACGGGGTTGGGGGCATTTCGGAGGCGGGCGGAACGCCTGCCGGTTGGGCGGCGATGATTCCGGCGGCTTCGAGGGCGGCTTGTTCGTCATCGGACATGCCGAGGAGTCCGCCGAGGATTTCGTTGTTGTGTTGGCCGAAGTCGGGGGCCGGGGCGAGGATGCAGGGTCCGGCGCCGTCGGTGCGCCAGAGCCAGCCGTGCACCATCCAGATGCCGACTTCGGGGTGTCGCAATGGCTCGTAGAACTTGCGGGTCTTGAGATGCGGTTCGCTGAGGATTTCGAGCATCTTCCAGACCGGCGAGGAGGGGATGCGCTGCTCGCGGCAGGCGGCGAAGATGTCGGTCTTGAGTTGGGATGACGTCCACGCTGACACGAGCTCGTCGAGTTCGGCGCGGTGTTCCCAGCGGCGGATTTGATCGCTGAATTGGTCTCGTTCCGCCCAATCCGGTTCGCTCATCACTCGCTTGAGCGACTCCCACTCTTCGTCCGTGCGGACGCAGATCGCGACCCACTCATCGTCGCCGGCGCAGGGATAGACGTTGTGCGGGGCCATCCAGTCGTGACCGGTACCCATGTGGTCTGGAAGGCGCTGGTTCATTGACCAGTCCATGTAGAACTCGCCGAGCATGGTGGACATGACCTCGCGCTGGGCGAGATCGATGAACTGGCCTTTGCCTGTCTGATGTCGCTGAACGAGCGCAGTCGCCACGGCTGCGGCGGCGCAGATGCCGGCGATGGGGTCGCCGTAGGAGATACCGCTCTTGTAGGGCACGCCGTCGTCGCCGTAGCCGCTGGTGGAGGTCATGCCGCTCATCATCTCGATGATCGGTCCGTAGCCGACGGCATCGCGTTCGGGGCCAGTCTTGCCGAAGCCGGCCATGCCGACAACGATGATGTCCTCTTTCTGCTCGCGCAGCCAGTCGTAGGTGAGGCCGAGGTTGTCCATCACGTCGGTGCGGTAGTTCTCGATCACGACGTCGCAGTGTTTGAGCAACTTGGCGAAGACGGCCTTGCCCCGATCGGCGCGCAGGTCGAGGGTGAGTGATTTCTTGTTGCGGCTGTACTCGTGGAAGTAGAAGTTGGTGTTCCACCAGTGCTCGCCCGGGGCGACCGGGGGCGGGATCAGGGTGCGGATGTTGTCCCATGCCTGGGGCGACTCGATCTTGATCACCTCAGCGCCCTGATCGGCGAGAATCTTGGCTCCGTAGGGGCCCGCCCAGATCATGGTGAGGTCGGCGACACGGACGCCAGTAAGCGGTCGGCCGGGTGGTGGCATGGATTGGATTCCCTTCGCCGCGCTAGATGGCGTTCAGCTCGCGTAGGCGGACGAGGTCTTCGCGGTCGTAGCCGAGCTCGCCGTGGATGATTTCGAGGTTGTGCTCGCCCAGTCGCGGGGCGCGACCGCGTTTCCAGTCGTGTTCGCTGCTGAGCCAGAGCCGGCCGGGGTATTTGAGCGAGCCGGCCTGTTCGTCGTCGAGTTCGGTGAAGAACTCGCGCTCGTTGAGATGGTCGGAGTTTGAGAGGTCTTCGAAGGTGGCGACGAAACCGAGCGGAACGCGGTTCTCGATACCGAGTTCGAAGAGCTCTGCGCGCGTGCGTCCCGCGAACCAGCCGTACATGATGGCCATGAGCTCGTCGTTGTTGAGCAGACGGTTGCCCGGGTCGGCGAAGCGTTCTTCCCGGAGCTCGGGCAGGTCTGCGGCTGCGACAGTGAAGCCGGGGTAGTTGCGGGGGAGCAGGCAGACGCCTCCGTAGCCGTCGATCACGGGATAGAGACCCCAGAGGGCGTTGAGGAAGTTGCCGCCGCGCTGACTCTCGATGGCGAGTTGGGAGGCGCGATTGTGATAGGCCTCGGCCATGCCGGCATAGGTCTCCTGAACGGATAGATCGATGAACGCGCCCTCTCCATGCACAGCAGCGGCGTAGTAGGCGCCGCTGATTGCGGCGAAGGCGTTGAGTCCGGCCTGATAGGAGGGTTGTGAGCCGCCGTTCTTGAGCGGCGGGCGGGCGGGGTGTCCGGTCAGCCAGAGTTGTCCGCTGGCGGCGTAGAGGGTGAGTTCTGTCGCGGGCAGGTTGGCGTTGGGGCCAGTTTGGCCGAATGGAGTGATCGCGATCATCACCAGTTGGGGACGCTCGGCGGAGAGGGTGTCGTAGCCGATTGCGCGAGCATCTAGATAGCCGGGCTCGAATGACTCGATCACGATGTCGGCTGTGGCCGCGAGTTCGCGCAGGATTTCCTGGCCATCGGAGGTGTCGAGGTTGAGGGTGAGGCTGCGTTTGTCTCCGTTGAGGTAGAGGAAGAGTCCGCTGGTCTCGTCGTCGGGGATGTCGTTCGGCCAGGGGCCGAAGGCCCGGGAGGGGTCGCCGGTGACGCGCTCGACCTTGATCACATCGGCTCCGAGCGCGGCGAGCCAGCGTGCGGCGAAGGGTCCGGAGATGCCCTCGGCGAGTTCGAGCACGCGCACGCCGTCGTAGGGACGGGTGATGCTGGGTTCGTTCGCGTCGCTCACCGGGACTCCGTTCGCCCGTTCCGGGGTTTCGTTGCTGATGGGGCAAGTCTACGAGTGAGTCTGGAGGAGCGTCTAGCGGGTTTGCAGGAGCAAGCGGCTTTAGACTGTGAGCGTATGCCGGATTCCCAACTCTCTACCGCGGAGCTTGGCCCGCCGCTGCTTGAGGGCGTGCGGGTGATCGAACTCGCTTCGGAGATCTCGGGTCCGTTCGCGGCGCGGCTGTTGGCGGATGCAGGCGCGGAGACGATCAAGATCGAGCCTCCGGGCGGCGATGCGGCGAGAAGCATGGCTCCGTTCGCCGACCCTGCTCCGGACCGAGAGACCTCGACGATTTGGCTGAACTACAACACGTGTAAGCGCAGTGTCGTTCTGGATCTGGACACGGCCGCGGCTCGGCGGGTGATCCAGGAACTGCTGGCAGCGGCGGACGTGTTCATCAGCGATCACACACCGGCGCAGCTTGAAGCGTTGGATTTGTCGCCTGCCTCGTTGCGCGAGCGCTATCCACGCTTGGTGATTGCCGCAGTGACTCCGTTTGGGCTTGAGGGTCCGGCGCGGGAATGGCCGAGCACAGCTCTGACGCGCGCTCATGCGGCCGGATCGGCTGCCGGTGTGCGGCGCAATCTTGGGGCGGACAGCGGTGCGCCCACGGTCGCGGGCGCGAACGTGCATGAGGCGGACGGAGGACTAGCGCTGGCGATCGGTGCGTGGGCGGCGCTGATGGCGCGCGAGCGAACGGGTGAGGGTCAGATTGTGGATGTGGCCAGCACGGACGCGATGATGAACATGGATCGGGTGGATATCTCGATTGCGCACAACGACGGCGGCCCGCCGCCGATGCCGCGCGGCACGGGCGGCAGCGCGTTCGGAGGACGGCTGGAGTGTTCTGACGGTCACCTGATCGCGGTGACTCCGCAGCGTCACCAGTGGGCGGGGATCATCAAGGCGATGGGCGATCCTGAGTGGGCGTTCGACGAACAGGGTGAGTTGATCGACCGGATCAATCTGGGCGTTGAGGCGCAACAGGCGCTGGAGACGTGGGCTCGGGCGCGGACGCGGGACCAAGTCTTTCGGGCGCTTCAGGCGAACAGCGCACCGGCCGGACCAGTCTTGCGACCGTCTGAGGTGATGAATTCGGAGCAGGAGCGTCAGCGCGGATTCTTCGATCTACTTACGCATCCCGTCGCGCCGACAGGACGCTACGCGCAGTTTGCGGCTCAATGGACGGGCGCGCAGCGACCAGCGCGCCGGGCTGCGCCGCTGCTTGGGGAGGCAACTGTCGAGGTCGTGAACGAACACATCAGACCCTGGAGCGCCGCGCAGGCGCGACGAGCGGGAGTAATCGGATGAGCAACACAAGCGCCAACGGCGCAAATGGCAGCCAGACGGGCAATGGAGCCTATGGGGGCAACGGACTGCTCGGAGCGGCCGAGCGCCCCGGTCCGTTGAGCGGCAAGCGGATTATCGACTTCACTTGGGCTTGGGCCGGCCCCTATGGGGCGATGCAGCTTGCGTTGCTTGGCGCTGAGCTGATCAAGGTCGAGTCGGCCACCCGGATCGATCACAGCCGCCAGCGCTCGCTGGCGATGGGGTCGTTCAAGGGCGGGGTCAACCAGGCCCCGATGTTCAACGAGGTGAACCTGAACAAGTACTCGATCCAGCTCAATCTCAAGACGGAGGGCGCGAAGCAAGTCATTCGCGATCTTGCGCAGACCAGTGACGGCGCGATCGACAACTTCCGTCCGGGGATTCTGGACAAGCTAGGACTGGGTTACGAGGATCTGCGCGCGATCAATCCGGAGATCGTGATGATCTCCGCCTCCGCACTTGGCGCGACCGGGCCGGAACGCAACTACACGGGTTATGCGCCGACCTTCGCGGCGATGTCGGGATTGTCGTATCTCTCCGGCGATCCGGACGAACCGCCGCTGACGATGGGCGGCTCGATTGACCTGCGGGCGGGAACAGCGGCGGCGATGGCGATGGTGGCCGGTCTGCACTACCGCGAGCGAACGGGGCGGGGACAGTTCATTGACGCTTCGTCAAGTGAAGCGATCGGGATGCACATCGGCGAAGAGTTCCTGCACGTTGATTTCTTCGGGACGGACGGGGAACGGCTCGGCAACGGGCATCGCGCCTATGCGCCGCACGATGTCTTCCGCACCGCGACGATGCGTGATCCGAACGACGGCGAGGGCGAACGCCCCGGGGCGAAGCGCGGTTGGCTGGCGATCGCTTGCCGCAGCGACGAGGAGTGGAACGCGCTCTGCGATGTCGCCGGTCTCGATCACCTTCGCAACGATCCACGCTTTCGCACGGGCCTGAAACGTTGGAAGCACCGGGACGAACTCAAGCCCATGATTGAGGCGTGGACGAGCGAGCAGTCGGCAATTGGGGCAGCGCAATCGTTACGAGCTGCCGGTGTTCCCGCCGCGCCGTCGCTGTGGGGTTCGGACATTCACCACTCGGAACAATTCCAGGGGCGCGGCGGCGGCGTTGACGTGAAACCGCCGGAATCGCACCAGCGCACGGTACTGCCTCCGCCGTGGAGACTGTCGGAGACGCCGGCGACGGTCGTGTCACCCGCGCCGCGTCTGGGCGAAGACACCCGCTATGTGCTGAGCCGAATGCTTGGCTACGATGCGGAACGGATCGACGCGCTCGCACAGTCGGGGGCGCTCGAATAGTCTGCGCATTGGCGCAGGCTGACCGATTCGACAGAGATAAGACGAAGGGACGACGCGATGCGCTCTGTGATTCGATCCGCGATTCGGCCGCTTTCGCGGCTGGTCTTGGTCGCGGCCCTGGCTCTATTCACGATCGCGGCGCTCCAGCCGGCGTTCGGAGGTCAGGCCTACGCAGCGTCCGAGACACCGAGCGAGGCCCAGATCCAAGTCGCCCCGCAGGCGGAGCCGGACGAGGGCGGTACCGGGGTGAACAATTTCGACCGGGAAGAGTGGTACGAGTTCTCGATCCTGCTCGCCCCGTTCATCGTGCTGGTCACCTTCATCCTGATCTTGATGTTCGGTTGGGACCGCTTCACCAACAACGAGGACTAGGGCGATGGCGGAAGCGCTCGCGCAGGAAGTGGTCGATCTGCTCATTGAGCGCGGCCTGACGCTGGCCACCGCCGAAACCGATACCGGCGGCTTGATTGGGCACTGGATCACGGACATCCCCGGCTGTTCGCGCGCCTGGATTGGCGGCGCGAATCCGTACCACAACCATCCCAAGATGGATCTGATCGGAGTTGAGCGGGAGGTCTTGCGAGAGCATGGATCAGTCTCTGAGGAGGCCGCCGTTGCGATGGCGCGCGGGGTTCGGGACACGATCAAGGCGGATATCGGGGTGGCGGAAACCGGAATTACCGGTCCCACTGGTGGATCGGAAGAGCGGCCGGTTGGAACGGTCTGGATTGCCTGCGTTGGACCCGGCGAGCGAGTGGTGGCGGAGCGGCATATG
The DNA here is from genome assembly GCA_963555985.3 of Dehalococcoidia bacterium. GTDB lineage: Bacteria > Chloroflexota > Dehalococcoidia > Bin125 > Bin125. The sequence continues at coordinate 1,308,135 of OY820591.1, read as the reverse complement.
TGGCCGGAGGATCGAGAGGGCAACAAGCGTCTAACCGCGGTGCGGGCGCTTGAGTTAGTCCGAGACGCGGCTGCGGGCTGACCGGTGCCATTCCTTCACTGCAACGAGATCGACCTCTACTACGAATGCCACGGAGCGGAGGACGCACCGGCGCTCGTGTTGGCGCACGGCGCAGGCGGCAATCACCTCGTCTGGTGGCGGCAAGTCCCTGTCTTCGCCGAGCGCTATCGCGTAGTCACATTTGACCACCGCGCCTTCGGACTGAGCCGAGACGTCCCCGGCGGCCCGGGCCGGCGGGCTTTTCCTCATGATCTCCATGCACTGCTCGATCACTTGGGCATTGATCGCTTTGCGATGATCGCGCACTCGATGGGCGGTCGCACGGCTACGCCGTTCGCGCTGATTTTCCCCGGCCGGATTGAGGCGCTGATTCTCTCGGGAACACTGGCCGGGGCGGTCAATGATGAAGTCCGCTCAATCCAGGCTGCGCACTACAAGACGGTGGAAGGTCAGACGTTGCGCCAACGCGCGCTCGCTCCCGCGACCGAGCGTGAGCAGCCTGAGTTGGCCTGGCTCTACCGGCGGATGAACGGCTGGAATCCTCCGCGTCCGCGGACGTTTCTGGCACCCACGCCTGGCTTGGCCACCTGGCGGGGGTCGTCGATGCCGCTCCTGCGCCAGTTTGGGATGCCGATGCTGTACATCGTCGGTGAGCACGACAAGATCGTGCCGTGGGAGGCGATGGCCGCCTCGCATCGCGCAATGGAGGGGAGCGAGCTCGTGGTTGTCCCGGATGCGGGGCATTCGGAGTACTTCGAGCAGCCTGAACGTTTCAATGAGGCGGTGCTGGACTTTCTCGCGCGTCGCTGGAAGTGAGAGCGCGCGAGCAGGTGAACGCGTAGTTCCGCGGACTATGATCGAGGCCAACAGCAGTTGGAAATGAGTGCAGTATGTCTCAACCATCGCCGATCGTTCGAGATCTGATTGACGCGATTGGAGCTGAAGCGGTCGTGTGGGCACCGGAAGACCTGCTCGTCTATGAGTACGACGGCACGATCGATCGCGGTAATCCCGACGCGATTGCGCTGCCGGCGACAACCGAGGATGTGGCGGCGTTGATCCAGATTGCGAATCGATACGACGTACCGATCACACCGCGCGGAGCGGGCACGGGTCTGAGCGGGGGAGCGCTAGCCGCGAAGGGCGGGATCGTGATTGGGATGAACCGAATGCGGCGGATTCTTGAGATTGATGTGGCGAACAAGACGGCGCTCGTTCAGCCTGGCGTAGTCAATCTCGACCTCGGTCTGGAAGCCGAACGGCATGGGCTGGCCTATGCGCCCGATCCCTCAAGTCAGCGCGCCTGCACGATTGGCGGCAATGTGGCGGAGAACGCGGGCGGCCCGCACACGCTGGCCTGGGGGACGACCACGAACCATGTGCTGGCGCTCGAACTCGTGACGGCTGACGGCGAAGTGCAGTGGATCGGCGACGCCACTCGCGATCAGCCGGGGTACGACCTGGTGGGCTGCGTGGTTGGCTCGGAAGGAACGGTCGGGATTGTCACGCAAGCACTCGTGCGGCTGGTGCCGAAACCCACGGCGGTCAGAACGATGCTGGCGATCTACGACTCGGTGCGGCAGGCCTCGAACACTGTCTCGGCGATCATTGCCTCGGGTGTGGTTCCGGCCGCGCTGGAGATGATTGACAAGATGACGATCGCTGCGGTCGAACCGGTGCTCAATACGGGGTTCCCGCTTGACGCCGAAGCTGTGCTCTTGGTGGAAGTGGATGGGCCGCAGTCGCAAGTTGACGCGGAAGGTGCGACCGTTGAGGCAATTCTGCGGCGCTTCGAGCCGCGCGAGGTGCGTAGCGCGACCGATCCGGCGGAGCGTGAGCAGCTTTGGGCCGGTCGGAAGGGCGCGATTGGGGCACTCGGGCAGATCATGCCCAACTACTACCTGCTCGACGGGGTGGTGCCGCGAACCAAGCTGCCTGATGTGCTCGATTCGGTCTACGAGATTGCGGAGCGTTACGGGCTGCCGGTGGCGAACATGTTCCACGCCGGGGACGGCAACCTGCATCCCTGCCTGCTCTTCGACGAGCGCGAACCGGGGGCGACTGAGCGAGTCCTGGATGCGGGCGGCGAGATCATGCGGCTCTGCGTGGACGCTGGCGGCGCGATCACGGGAGAGCATGGGGTCGGACTGGAGAAACGCGACTATCTGCCCTGGATCTTCACTGAGGCGGACATGGACACGATGAAATCGCTTCGCGCGGCGTTCGGGCCGACGGAGAACTTCAACCCGTGCAAGATCTTCCCGAAAGGTCACGGCTGCGGGGAAGCGGGACACCAGAGCGCGCAACATCAGATCGCGAAATTTGGCCCGAAGGCGTTCGTGTAGTGCCTGACAGCGGAGAGGATTCGAGATGGAGAGGATCGAGGCAGTCCGGTCGGCAAAACAGGTGATCAAGGAAGTATTCGCCGATGAGAGGATCGGGCAAATTCGCCTCGAAGAGATCGACTTTGACGCTGACCGCGACGAATGGCTGATCACGGTGGGGTTCGCGCACCGAGCCACGAAGCGCCTCGAATTCCCCGCGGAGGTTCAGCCAGACTGGACAAAGCGCTCGTACAAGGTCGTTCGTCTCAAGGACGAAGACGGCGAGTTCGTCGGCATGCGTGACCGATTCCTCACGCCCGCGCCGTAGCCGATGCCTCGCGACGGATATCTAATCGATACCAATCTGCTGGTGCTGCTCATTGCAGGTCGGGCCAATGAGCGAATCATTGACACCCACAAACGTCTCAAGGCCTACTCGGTCGGCGACTATGAGAAGCTCTGCTCCGTGATCGCGCGGGCGGGCGGAGTCGTGTACGCGCTGCCGAACACGCTGTCAGAGACCTCGAATCTGCTTCGCCAGTACGGCGAGCCTGATCGGACCGAACTCATGCGGGCGCTCGCACGCCTAATCAACGAGAGCAATGAAGTGATCGTGCTCAGCGCCGAAGCTGTCACCCACCCGGCGTACCATCGACTGGGACTCGCCGATGCCGCTGCGCTTCAAGCGGTCCAGCCGGATCGCCCGTTGCTCACCGATGACGTCGCACTTTATCTCGAAGCGGAGGCCGTATTGCCAGGGCAGAACGTCAACTTCAATCACATCCGGGAGCCTCTGTAGATGTCCAGTCAAGAGACAATCGCCGCAGTTCGTAAGCGGATCGCTGGGCAAACGGACGATCTCGCTTCGTACGCCATTGACGGCGTGATGCCCAGCATCGCCGTTGAAGCTACCGATTCATCAAACCTCGCTCAGGCAATCGCGACTGCACACCAGCACGATCTCCGCGTCTGCTTTTTCGGCGGGCGCACAATGATTGAGCTTGGGATGCCGCCGCGCGGCTACGACCTTGCTGTGGACATGACCAGACTCAACGAGGTGGCGGCGTACGAGCCGAACGATTTCACGATTTCCGTTGGGGCCGGGATGACGCTCGCGCAGGTTCAACGCATCCTTGCCGAGCATGGGCAGTTTGTACCGCTGGACGCGCCCCATTTCGAGCGTGCGACGGTGGGCGGGGTCGCAGCCGTCGGGCGCGGCGGATTGCGCCGCACCGCTTTCGGCGGGCCGCGTGACTGGCTGATCGGGATGCAGATGGTGCGGGCAGACGGTGTGCTGATCAAGGGCGGCGGGCAGGTCGTAAAGAACGTGAGCGGGTATGACCTGCCAAAGCTGTTCGCGGGTTCGATGGGAACCCTCGGCGCGATCGTCGAGGTGACGTTCAAGCTGCGGCCGCTACCGGCGGCGGATCGAATCGTCGCCATTTCCGCGCCATCGTTTGAGACAGCGTTGGCCGCTGCGACGGCGGCGGCTCAGGCGGCGCCCTCGCTGAACGGTTGCGTGGCGTTGGCGAGCGAATCGGCTGCGAGCGCGCGAGCGCTTGGCGCGGAACTGCTGACCGCCGAGCCAACACTCGTGCTGCGCGCAGTTGGGCTGGAGTCGGCGGTCGCTGAGGTTCTGACAGAGGCTGTCGGGGCTGCGCGCCTGTCTGGATTGGACGCACCGGAACGATCTACCACCGCGATCGTAGAAACCTGGCAAGCGATCACCGACCTGGAACTTGCAACCCCCGCTGATTACCTACGCCTGAGACTTGGCGTTCGACCCGCGTCGTTGGCCAAAGCGCGCGAATTCCTCGCTATAGGGCTGCCGCCAACGGATCGGTGGGTCGCGGCTGCGGATTCGGGACTACTCTTCGTTGATGCGCCCGTGGGGGAGATCCAGTCTTCGGCCGCAACGATTGAGGCGCTGCGCGGCAAGCTGGCTTCCCTTGGCGGACATCTCACGGTCGAGTCGGCGCCTGTCGAACTCAAGCGCGCGATCGACGTTTGGGGGCCGACAGGTGCGGGCGGGCGGCTGATGCGGCGGATCAAGGATCAATTCGACCCGACCGGCATTCTCAGCCCCGGCCGATTCGTGGGAGGGATTTAGGCTGCGAGCATGACCCACGCGCCGCCCGCCGCTGAGCCGATATGGCTGACTGAGGATCGCCCGGACGAGGGCGAGCTTGGCCTGTGCGTACATTGCGGCTTCTGTCTCAACGCCTGTCCGACCTACCTCGAGCTCGGAGTGGAGACCGATTCGCCAAGAGGGCGGATCGCGTTGATGCGCGCTCTGGATACGGGCAGAACCGAGTGGACGCCCCGAATTCAGCAGCACTTCGACCAGTGCCTGCAATGCCGCGCCTGCGAGACCGCCTGTCCGTCGAAAGTGCCGTACGGACGGCTGATGGAGGCCGCCCGCGCCGAGGCGTTCGCGCAGCAGAAGTGGCCGCGGCGGCAGCGGTTGATCTGGCGGTTGATCATGCGTGGGGTCTTCCCTTACCCACGCCGAATGCGTTTGGCGGGCTACGGGTTGAAGCTCTACCAGCGCTTAGGTCTGCAAGCGCTCGTGAGACAGACCGGATTGCTGCGACGGATCGCGCCGAAGCTGGCTGACATTGACGCGCTTTCGCCCGACGCGCGGCGGCCGTTCTATGCGAACCGCGAGGCGTCGGCGGTCGAGCCGCGGGCTCCGGTACGTGCGCGCGCCGCGCTGATCAGCGGCTGCATGATGCCGCTCGCGTACCCGGAGACGCATCGGGCGACAGTGCGAGTCTTTGCCCGAAACGGAGTCTCGGTGGACGCGCCGTCGGCGCAGGTCTGTTGCGGCGCCTTGCACGCGCACGGCGGCGATGTTGAGGCGGCGCGCGAACTCGCGCGCGCGAACATCGATGCGTTTCTTAGAGCGGACGGTCAGGCTCCCGACGCGATTCTCGTTAACGCGGCCGGCTGCGGTTCCCATCTCAAGGAGTACGGACACCTGCTGCGCAACGATCCGGCCTATGCCGGACGCGCGGCCGACTTCGCCCACAGGGTTCGAGATGTGCATGAGTACCTGGTTGAGGTCGGATTCGATCCACCCACAGGCCGGATTGAACGGACGGTGACGTATCAGGATTCGTGTCACCTCGCACATGCTCAGAACGTGCGCAGCGCTCCCAGGGAAGTGCTGAACAGCATCCCGGGACTCACGCTGAGCGAGATGCGGCGGCCGGATCGCTGCTGCGGCTCGGCTGGTATCTACTCCGTCGTGCAGGCGGACATCTCCAAGCGCGTGCTGGCCGAGAAGATGGAAGATGTGTTGACGACGGGCGCGGAACAGGTCTGCACTGCGAATCCGGGCTGCATGTTGCAGTTGGACGCGGGCATCGCGCGGTTCGATCCAGACGGGCGCATGATGCCGCGCAGCGCGCACGCAATCGAGTTGCTCGACGAGGCGTATCAACTCGGCGACGATTGAGCGTCCATCAATCCGTTAGCCTGCCTGCGCAAACTGAGCGTCTGGACTGGAGCGCAACGGAAGGCGGGCAACATGGGACAGTTTCACAAAGTGCAGGTCGGGGACGCGGAGCTGATCGCGGTCCAAGACTCGTGGGCCGCCCTGCCTCCAACGGCGTTCTTCACCGACACCGCAGACGCGGACTGGGACGCCTACCGCGACATGCTCGACGAGGACGGCAACATCACGCTGAACCTCGGCGCATGGCTGATCATCAGCGGCGGCACGACCATCCTGGTCGACTCCGGTATCGGCGGCCGACCGGCCCCGATGCCGCTCAAGGAGCCGCCGGCGCTGCCATCAGTGATGGAAGAGGCGGGCGTTTCTCCGAACGATGTAGATATCGTCGCGTTCTCGCACCTGCACTTCGACCACACCGGTTGGAACACCCGAGACGTAGACGGATCGCCGCGACCGGTCTTCCCCAACGCCCGCCACATCATCCAGCAGGCTGAGTGGGACTTCTGGACCAGCAGCGACGAGTTGAGGCAAGGCGCGGGCTACGACAATGTCCTCGCGCCGATCGTCAACGCCGGTCTCGCAGACTTCGTTGAGGGCGAGCACACCTTGACTGCCGAGGTCGTGACCGTGCCGACACCGGGTCACACACCCGGACACGTCTCGTTCGCGATTAGCAGCGGCGGAGAGACCGCTTACGTGCTCGGCGATGCAGCGCACCACCGAGTCCAGCTCACCGAAACCGACTGGTGCCCTAGTGCGGATGTGAACACGACCGATTCGACCGCTAGTCGGCACGCGCTCTTTGACCGGATCGAGGCTGAGAACGCGCTGATTGCGTCCGGACATTTCGAGTTTCCGGGACTGGGACGAGCAGCGCGGCGCGATGGCGTCCGGCGATGGGAAAACGCCTAGCGAGGATGCTCAGTGGGGAGTCGGCTAGTCGACTAACTCTGACACGTAGCTGGCGATGTCGATGTAGCGATCGGCGACCTCGATCAGGTCGCGCGATGTGCTGCGCCCGAAAGCCATCACTTCGACGCGGACACCGCGCGCGCCGACGATTTCGACGAGGCGGCGGAAGTCGCCGTCGCCCGAGACGAGAACGATCACGTCGACTCGGTCGGACATTGTGAGCACGTCGATTGCCAATTCGACGTCGAAGTTGGCTTTGACGCTCCCGCCCGTGAAGCGCTTGAGCGGCTTGGTGGCGACGCGGTAGTCGTGGTCGAGGAATGGGGTAACGAAACGTTCGGTCTCGATCCGCGCGTTCGGATCATCTGAGATCGGCGCGTAGGCGATAGCGCGAACAAGGGTGCGCCCGTGTGAGAGAAACTCGGCGACCTTGCCCCAATTCAACCGCACCCCGGATGATTCGGCGCCATAGAGAATGTTGGGCACGTCAACGAAGATCGCGAGACGGGGCAAGACTTCGATCCGGGCGGAAGGCGCGGTGAAGTCACCCGTCGCGCCGAGCAGGGTCTGCGTGAGTTGTTGCTGCGATGCGGCGAGCGTAGCGGTCGCTTCCTGAAGTTGGATCAGCGCCTGACCGTGCTGTTCAAGCAGGTCGTTCTGGCGCTCAAGCACCGCCAGGAGTGGAGCGTCGGTACCACTCGAAGCGGCGCTTGATTGGCTTGCGTCGGGTTCGGCGGGCTTGCGGCCGCTGCGCCGACGGGGGGCGTTACTTGCAGGCGCGCCGGCGGCTCCGTTGGTCGAACTGCGGCGGCGCGGGCGTCGCGCCGCCGGTTCTGCTTCGGTGACTTGCGGAGGAACATTCGCGGCAGCCGGTTCTTGGGTGGAACTTGCAGCGCGGCGACGGCTCGGGGTGCGACGGGGGCGAGTTTCAGGTTGAGGCGGGGATTCGGGAACGGGTTCGGCAGGCGTAACGGGTTCGGACGCTGCGCCGCGGCGCAGGAATCGGGACATGAGTGCTCCTGATCAAAGGATGGATGTGGGTTTCGAGGCAGGGGAAGGGCGGGGCGTTGGGCGAGGGATTGAAGTCTGGAGCAGCGCCGAAGCAGCAGCCTTGGTTGCGACGCGAGTGGCGATGGCGGTAAATGCCTGTGCGGCCGCGTGATCGGCGTCAAAGGCAACGATCGGTTCGCCGTCGTCGCCGCCCGCACGGACTTCGGTGGCGAGCGGAACCTCGCCGAGGAAATCGATCTCGAGATCATCAGCCGCGTCGCGCGCCCCACCGTGGCCGAAGATCTCCACTCGTTGCCCAGTATCGGGCGTGACGAAATAGGACATGTTCTCGACGATGCCGAAAACAGGTACATCGAGCTTCTCGAACATCGTGACGGCCTTGCTGGCGTCTTCGAGCGCCACTTGCTGCGGTGTGGAGACGACCACCGCGCCCGCGATCGGAGCTTCCTGGGCCATCGACATGGAGGCGTCGCTGGTACCCGGCGGGAGGTCGATCAGCAAGTAGTCGACATCGCCCCAATCGACATCATGCAGTAGCTGGCGAATCGCAGAGCCAATCATCGGCCCGCGCCAGACGACCGGCGCGCCGGGCGGAAGCAGGAAGCCGAGCGAAATGACACGGACGCCGAAGCGCTCGACCGGGTGCAAACCTTGCTCGCTCTGCGCCTGAAAGCCGTTGGGCAGGCCAAACATGGTGGGCAAGTTCGGGCCGGTGGCGTCTGCGTCAATCAGCCCGACCGAAGCTCCGCTCTGGGCCAAAGCGACGGCGAGGTTCGTCGCAATCGTGGATTTGCCGACGCCGCCCTTGTTTGAGGCGACGGCGATGATGTTGCGGACGCCCGCAATCGCGGCTTGCTGACCGTTCCCTTGCCAGGCGGGAACGTTGACTTCGTACTCGATCTGGACGTTGTCTGCGCCGAGTTCGCGCAGCGCGGCTGAAACAGCTGACTCGAGCTGATCCTTGGCTGCGTAGCCGTGCATCGGCAAGGAGAGGTGCACCGTCACGTTGCCGCCGTCTATCTGAGCTCCGGTAAACATACGCAGGCTGAGGAGATCACGTCCGAGCTGAGGGTCTCGTATGCGACGGAGCGCGTCGCGTACCGTCTCGTCGGTCAACGCCATACCGCTTCCCTTCCCACTCCCTGAGTTGGGGCGTTGTCCCTCGGAGCGGCCGGTCAGTCGTCGCCAGACCATCGCGTGCTCAGTCCAGCCCCGGATCAGGGAGTTCGCGGGAGCACGCGAAGGACCCAGCGCCGACCGTGACAGCCGCTGCAAGGTGACAGTCCAAGCTGTGTAAATCCATCATGCGCAACTGGCGCTTCTCGCGCGTCGGAGCCGCCCTCACGGCGGCCGCATCGAGCGCTGTCTGCATCCTACTGTAGAGTCGCGCGTTCACGGGGCGGGACGAATCGATACGCACTCCGATCGAGTGTCCCAGGCGGCAGAGTGCGCGATCTGTAATCGAGATTACCTGCGTTCGGAACCGCAACCTACATAGGCGCGTTAAGGAGATACATGCGCGTAGCGAGCTTTACATCCGCGCAGCGGGATTGTTGCGCGCGATATTGCCCGCCGCGCCGCTCATGCATAGTGTCACGCACACTGATGGGCAGACCGAGACCACGGGTTGTGTCCGCAGCCCGGGTGCGTCGCCCACGGAGGAACAGAGTCATGGCCACCAAGGCAATCAAGGCCCCCTCCCGCCGCCGCAAGGTCGAGAGCGAGCAGCCGCAGCACATCCACCACTGGGTGGTGGAGTCGCCGAACGGCCCATTCTCGATCGGGACCTGTACCTGCGGCGAGACCAAAGAGTTCCGCAACTCGTCGGAAGACTCGATCTGGGACCGCGTCGAAGGACGCTCGCGCTGGAACGACATGGGCATCAGCCGCCGGCGCCGAGCGGGAGACGGCTCGGACAACTAGCCCGCGTCACATTCGTCCTCTCCGCCGCGTCGGCACTCCAACCTGGTGCGGCGGCGCTTCGCCTGCGCCCTTACCATGCAGACGAAGGATGTCCATGCCCGCGACCGCAGTCCGCGCTCTGGATCTCAGCGTTGATCTCGCCCCAGGCGCGAAGCGCGAACTGATCCTGCGCAATCCGGTCATGACAGCGTCGGGCACGTTCAGCAACGGACTCGAGTTCGCGCGCGTCTTCGATCTGAATCGGCTCGGAGCGATCGTCTCCAAGGGAGTCACGCTACGACCGCGGCGCGGGAATCCCACGCCTCGGATCGTGGAAACTCCGGCCGGGATGCTGAACTCGATTGGCTTCCAGAATGTCGGCGTGCGGCGCTTGCTGAGCGAGGTGGCAACGGTCTGGGAGACCTGGGATACGCCTGTCATCGTCAACATGCTCGGCGATACGGTAGACGAGTTCGCGCACCTGGCTGAAGTGCTTGACGGCGCACCGGGGGTCGCCGGACTCGAAGTCAACATCTCCTGCCCAAATCTGGATGTCGGCGGGATCGAGTTTGGCCGCGATCCGGCGGCGGCAGCTCGGGTGACCGAAGCAGTCGTGCAATCGACGACACTGCCTGTAATCGTCAAGCTGACGCCCGGCGTGACGGACATTGCCGAGATCGCTCATGCTTGCGAAACGGCCGGAGCGGACGCGCTCTGCGTCGCCAACTCGTTTGTCGGGATGTCGATTGACGTGCAAACGCGCCGCCCGCGTACGGCGCGAGCGGTGGCGGGACTGACCGGACCGGCAATCAAGCCGCTTGCGCTCCGTCTGGTCTGGGAAACGGCGCGGGCCGTAGGGATCCCGGTGATCGGCTGCGGCGGGATCGTTGACGGGCGCGACGCGGTGGAGTTTCTCCTCGCCGGCGCGTCCGCTGTGCAGGTCGGGACGGCGTCGTTCCGCGATCCCTACGCTGCGGTACGGGTCGTCGAAGAACTGCACGACTATTGCCGTGGCGCAGGCGTCACCGAGCTGTCGGAACTGGTCGGTGCCATCCAAGTCGATTGAACACGTTCGGGGTGTAGCTCAGCTTGGCAGAGCGCACGGTTTGGGGCCGTGAGGCCGGCGGTTCAAATCCGCCCACCCCGACCACTCCCACTCCCGCGATTACGTCAAGTCGGCCAAGCTCGGCGGACGATCCGCAATCACGCCCGCACTCTTGAGGGCTGCTATCTCAGTCGCGCTCACCCCGAGCAAGTCGGCAACGATCTCAGCGTTATGTTCTCCCAGCCCAGGTGCGGGGCGGCGATAGGTCACCGGCGTCTCGCTGAGCCGAACGGGACATCCCGGATAGCGCAGGAAGCCAGCATCGGGGTCCACGAGCTCAGCCCAGAATGAACGTGCAGCGAGGTGCTCGTTTTCGAGCAGGTCGCGAGCGTCGGCCACAACCGCAGAGATCACCCCGCCGCCCTGCAACCGACCAACGGCCTCGGCCGGACTGATCGACCGGGACCAGATACTCAGCGCAGTGTCGATCTCATCGTGACGTGCCTCACGCTCCCATAGCTCCCAATCAACCCAGTGTTCCGGAAGCTCCGCGACCGCACAGAGCGATTGCCACTCTTCATCCGATGTCACTGAGATCGCGACCCAGCGGTCATCCCCAAGGCATCGATACACGCCTTGCGGCGCAATACCCGGCTGGCGATTCCCGCGTCGTGGCGGCGGGCCGCCCATGACCTGCGCAGACAGGAGTTCATCGCCCGCGAAGGTGCCCATTGACTCGATCATCGCGGTTTCGACCTCTTGCCCTTCACCGTTCGAGGCCATGCGCCGCCAGAGGCCAACGAGCGTCCCGGCGACCGCGCTCAGGCCGGAGACCGGATCGGGCCAGGCGACGCCGGAGCGGTATGGGCCCGTATCGGCGTAGCCGGCCATCATGGTCATGCCGGTGGCGGCCTCGATCACCGGCCCCAGCGCGACTCGCATCGCGCCCGGCCCTTCGGCCCCGTAGCCGGGCATTGAGGTGTGGATGATGGCGGGATTGAGTTCACGAAGCGAATCCCAGTCGAGACCCCATTGGGGCATCACGCGCGGGCTGTAGTTCTCCAACACGACGTCTGATACTGCGATCAGCTCGCGGAAGATCGCCTGGCCCGCCTCAGCAGCGAGATTGATTCCCAGTCCTCGCTTGTTCCGGGCGAGCTTGTTGAAGCCGCCGTTGCGATTCCAGTGACGCTCGCCGAGTGCATTGTCGGGATAGAGGTGCGTCAGCTCCGGGAGATTGGCGGGGGCCTCAAGTGGGCCCCGATTCCATGGCGACTCAATGTGGATCACGTCCGCGCCTAGATCGCCAAGAATTCGCCCGGCGATCGGTCCGGCCCAGACGCGGGTGAGGTCGAGCACTCTGAGGCCGGTCAGTGGTCCGTCGGCGAGCGCGTCTCCGTTGCTGGCGATCGGCTCGCCGGGTTCGGCCCAGTGGTTGAGGTCGGCGAGCGAGACCCGGCTCGGCGACGACGGCGCATCGCGGATACGGAACGGTCCGCGCGGGATTTCTTCAGCGCCACGCGCCGGATCGAGCGGTACGAAGAAGTCGCGGGCGCGCATATGCGGATCGGCGAGAAACTCATGCGTGTCCCAGACGGGACCCATCGGCGAGAACGTCGCCTCGCCCAATTCACAAATCTCTTCGACCGTGTGCGACATTAGCCAGGGGCGGATGGCCGCATTGAACTCCTTCTTGTGCAGACCGCGAGATACGTCTGTGGCGAATCGAGGTTCATCCAATAGGTGTCCCAAGCCGGCTGCGTGGAGGAAGGGTTCGAGCTTCGCGCCGGTCGCGTGGCAGAGGAAGACGTAGCCGTCGCCGCACTCGTAGACGCCGGCGGGATGCCACATGCCGGGTTGGGTATTGCCCTCGCGCTTGAGGATGTGGCCCGCGTGCGTCCACATCGTGGTCGTGTGCTGGTGCATCGAGACCATGCCCTCGAGGTGGGCAACTTCAATCATCTGTCCTCGGCCGGTTCGCTCACGAGCGATCAACGCCGCCATTGCGCCGATGAAGCCGTACATCCCCGCCTGATACTCCGTATGGCGACCGTGGCGTCGGAACGGCTCGCGATCCGGCTCTCCGTTGAGATAGAGATGTCCGCCGGCCGCGTCGTCGGTGAACACATTCGAGCGGCGGGAAGACCACGGCCCTTTGAGTCCGAACGGTGAGAGGTAAAGGCGGACGAGACGATCGTTATCGTGCTCAGCGGTAACAGGAACGAGCGGATCGGGCGCGCTGCTTTCGATCACGACATCGGCAGCCGCGATCAGCGTCTGAGCGCGTTCGCTCTCAGGCTCAAGCTCGAGCATCCGCTTGGAGGTATTGCAGAAGGCCCAGACCGACCCGACCTCGCCGAGTGCGTGAGCGGGCAGGATCTCCCCGTCGTGCAGCAGTGGATCACCGCCGGGTGGGACAAGCTTGAGGACTTCGGCGCCGTTGTCGGCGAACATTTTGGCGGCATAGGCGCCGGCGTGCGATCCGGCGATCTCGACGACTCTCAGCTGATCGAAGCGCCGCGTCATGGTCTCGTCTCCATGCCTTGTGCTCTCTCGATGCTCGCAGACACTTGTCCGGTAAGCTATCGCGCGAAGACATTTGCACGTGAAAGGAACCGTTTGTGGCTACCGATCACTTCCCGATTGAAGCCGGGCACATCATGCTGTTCGCGCGTTCGATCGGCGACACGAACCCGATCTATCACGACGCTGAGGCGGCAGCCGAGACCGAGCCGGGACATGTCATCCCACCGCCGACGTTCGTGCAGGCGTCGGCGCAGTTCACCGAGGGCTACAACCTGCGACCGGAACCGGGTCAGCCCTGGTTTGGCTCGGGCAAGGAGCCTACGGGCATCAAGCGCGAGTCCTCCGGCGGTGGCGGAGGCGGCACCGGCTTCCACGCCGAGCAGCACTACGAGTACCACGCACCGATCCAGCCGGGCGATGTGCTCAAGGCCGTGGACAAGCCGGGCAACTCGTGGACGCGCCAGGGACGCCGCGGCGGCGAACTACGCTTCAGCGAGTCGATCACTGAGTACTACAACCAGGACGGCGTGCTGGTCGTCACCGCCCGCTCGGTGGGCGTGCAGACTTCGCGCGTCGTCGAGTAGACCGGAAACACTGGAGCTCAGGAGAACCACCATGCCGCTCAGCAAGAGCCAGATCAACGTTGGCGACGAGCACAGCGAAGTCGTCGTCGACAACCTGACCCGCACCCAGATCATTCAGTACGCCGGCGCTTCCGGCGACTACAACCCACTGCACACCGACGAGATCTTCACCACCCAGATCGCCGGTTACCCGACCGTGTTCGCGCACGGGATGCTCTCGATGGGCGTGACTGGCAAGATGCTCACCAACTTGGTGGGCGATGGTCGTTTGACCAAGTACGGCGTGCGTTTCGTCGCGCAGGTCTGGCCCGGAGACACGCTCACCGCGACCGCAACCGTCGACGCGATTCGCGAGGAAGACGGCGTCAACCTGGTTGACCTGTCGGTCTCGACCGTGAATCAGGACGGAGCCGAAGTCGTCAAAGGCTCCGCCACGGCTCGGATTGACGACTAGCGGTCAGTTCCGGTCATTCCTGTGCAGCGGCTCCGCGCGCCTGCGGCTATTCGTCTGCCGGAGGCCGCTGCTGAGCCGCCCATTCGGAGATGTCGGGGATGAGGCGATCGACGATTCCCATCATGAGCACGAACGGGACGAACGCGATCCCCGTCCCCAGCGCCCACCACCACTCGGCTGCGACCAGGGCGAGGACGCAGCCGGAGAAGGTGAGGCCCATGCCGAGGATGGAGATCACCCGCAGCACCACTGCGATCGGCGGGATCCGGGGCTGTTGGAGAGACACAGAGCGCGCTCGTTGGGGAACTACTTCTCGGTGATCGTGACCGACTTCATCTGTGGGCCCGGTTCGCGCGCTCGCTGCGGGTCACGCTCGGGGAAGGCGTGGACGACTTCCATGCCCGACGTGACCTTGCCGAACGCCGTGTACTGACGGTCGAGGAAGGTTGCGTCGGCGTTGCAGATGAAGAACTGGCTGCCCGCCGAGTTTGGATCCTGCGCCCGCGCCATCGAGAGCACGCCCTCAACGTGCGCGGCGTCGTTGAACTCGGCCGGCACGTTGTAGCCGGGCCCGCCGGTACCGGTGCCGGTCGGATCGCCGCCTTGGGCCATGAAGCCGCTGATGATGCGGTGGAAGGTCACGCCGTCGTAGAACCCGTCGCGGGCCAGGAAGACGAACGAGTTGACGTGCTCCGGCGCGATGTCGGGCCACAGTTCCAACTCGATCTTGCCGCCGTCCTCCATCTCGATCGTCGCCGAATAGGTGGCGCCCTCTTTGAGCGCCATCTCCGGGCGCTGGCGGTACTGCTTGGCCATGCGTGTGATCCTCCGCCGCTGAGCGGCTGCTACTCGGCGCTCGTCTGAGCGCCGACTTCGGTGATGCGAATCGCGACAATGCGCGGCCCTGCGGGCGGGGCCGGAATCGCGCCCGGATCGCGACTGTCGAAAGCGTGCAGCGCCTCCATCCCGGAGATCACCGTTCCGAAGGCGGTGAATCCCTGCTCATCCAGTTGGCCCTGGGGCGCATAGGTGATGAAGAACTGCGACGACGATGCGCCCTGAGCGCCTCGGGCCATTGAGATGACGCCTTCGGCGTCCAGAGACAGCTCGCCCTCATTCGCCTCGTTGATCGGCTCATCCGGCAGCGTGTAGCCCGCGCCGCCGGTACCGGTCGCGGTTGGGTCGCCGCCTTGAGCCACAAACCCCGGAATCACGCGATGGAAGGTCAGCCCGTCGTAGAAGCCTTCTTCTGCGAGGAAGACGAAATTGTTCACATGCACGGGAGCGATGGCTTCGAACAGGTCCAGCCTGACGATCACGCCGTTTTCCAGCTCGATCTCTGCGCCGTAATCGACGCCATCGGAGAGAGCGAACACTGGCGGTTCATCCCAGCTGGGTTTGCCTTCGACTGCGCCGATATCCACTTCCGAACCGGCGCGTCTGACCGGCGGCGGATCGGCCGTCGGAGCCGGGCCATCGTTGCTGTCGAACGCCACTACAGCCAAGCTGGCAATCAGGGTGACGGCCAAGATCAGCCCGACTGTGGCAATCACGGGGCGAGAAAAGATCCTGGAGCGCCGGACGCCGCCACGATCGAATCCCCGTGAGGAGGCCCGGCGTCGCGCCAGGCGCTGGGGGCGTGTTCGAGCGCTTCGACCTGGCTGCGATCCGCGTTGCGCCACACCTGCTCCCGCCTGCGAGTATGTCCCGAAACGCGATCGCGCCTCACCACGGTCTAGGCTAACACCGGATTGGGAAAGCTCGTGTCATGCAGTTTCGCCAGCAAGACAAAGAAGCGATCGCACAGGGTGAGCGGACGCTGACGTTTCGGCGCTGGCGCAGCCCCCAAGCGCGTCCCGGCGGTCAGTACCGCATCGGCGACGGCATCATCGAAGTCACATCGGTAGACCAGATTGAGGCGTCGCAAATCAGCGAGGCCGACGCACGCGCCGCCGGTCACGATTCGCCCGCCGCCGTGCTCGAAGCGATTCGCGCCAATCAGCGCCGATCCGCCGATCCGGACGCGCCGCTCTATCGGGTTGCGTTTCGGTATCTCGGCAAACAGCCCAATCCGCGCGACGAACTCGCCGCAAACGAAGAAGTCCGCGAGGACGAACTCGTCGCTCTCACGACTCGGCTGGCCAAGATGGACGCTCGCTCGCGCCACGGGCCCTGGACGCTGGCGGCGCTCGAAGCGATCGACGATGCGCCGGGACGCCGAGCCGCAGAGCTGGCAGCGGCGCAAGGCCGCGAGACTGCGCCCTTCAAGGCGGACGTGCGCAAGCTCAAGGCGCTGGGGCTCACGATCAGCCTGGAGGTCGGATACCGGCTGTCGCCGCGTGGAAGCGTGGTGCTGGAGGCGCTGCGGGCGGGAACGGAAAGCCAATGAGCGCAGCTGACCGATACCGCGAGCTTGTACTGGCTTGGGAGCGTCAACAGGCTGAGTTGGCGACGCCGCTGACCGAAGCGCGCTGGGCGCGTCACGCTCCCGGATACCGCTTCGATCCGCAGCGCCAGCCCGAACCCCTGCTCGCCGCAGCGCTGGAGTACGTGCGGGCGGAGGACGAGATCATCGAAGTGGGCGGCGGCGCGGGACGGATGGGCTTGCCGCTCGCGCTGCGGGCGCGCTCGCTGCTGAACGTCGAGCCGTCTGCGGCGATGCGGCGGCAGTTCCAGATCTGCGTGGAGGAGCACGGGATTGAGAACGCGGACACGCTCGCCTCGCGCTGGCCAACCGCAGAGCCGCTCAGCGCCGACCTGCTGCTGACGGTCGATGTGACCTATTTCATTTCCGGGATCGAGCCGTTCGTCCGCGCCCTGCACGAATCTGCGCGGCGGCGGGTGATGATCATGACCTGGACGGTTCCGCCGCCCAATGTCAATGCCGACCTCTTTCGGATCGCGTTTGGCGTGGAGGAAGCGCCGTCGCCCGGCTTTCGCGAGTTGCTGCCGGTGATCTGGGAGCTGGGGATCGCGCCCGATGTGCGCGTCTTCGAGGAGCGGTTCACCTGGCCGGAGCGGCTGCCCAGAGACGAGGAGGCCGCGATTCGGTTTGCGCTCAGCGAGCTCGAGCCTCGGGATGAGCAGTCTGCGCGCGAACGCATCGGGGCGGCGCTCGATCGGCTCTATGAGCGAACCGGCGAACTCTGGCGACCGAATTGGCGAACGCCGTCTCGGGCGATGCTGATCACGTGGCGCACCGACGAAGTTGATTGAGCGAGTCTGTCTGCTTCCCGCTGAACAGGAGGGGCACAGGTGTCCGCTCGGTTGTGTGCGCATTCAGGGTGTTCAGGTGTTCAGGGTGAAATTTTTTCGGGCGTCGAACGAGGCAGGAGTAATTGAGAACATGCAGGATTTTATGGGAGATCGGGCATTTCGGGGCTGTTCACGGCGTTCAGGTTTGTTCAGCTGGTCCGGGCGATCGACCGGAGCGCGGCGCAGGCGTTTGCCGGTGGGCGGGGTGAGCACGGCAGGTCAGACTCCCTTGGTGACATTGCACTGGAGTTCTCACGTTAGCAGGTAGAGCAACGATTGTGCGCGAGCGGCTCTGAACAAGTGTGAAGGCGTGTTCAGATTGCCGACGCCGAATTCGCTCGCGCTCTTGCTCAGTCGTTGCCGCGCTCTGCCACCGGAATCTCACCGTCTGAGCAACGACGGTGCAGCTCACGGCGAGATACCCGCGGCAAGCGCGGGTATGACGGAGGAGTGCGCAGGAGTGAAGGGAAGGGACGCTCGATTCGTGTGAACAGGCCCTAGCTCCGCTGCGCTTCGACAATGTCGTGGGCGGCGCTGACCACGAGCGGGAGCGCCTCGGCGACCTCGGCCTCGTCCAAGGCATTCGCTACCGTCTGGTAGCCGGCGCGCTCGATCATCGCTCGCAGGCGGCCGCGCTCGAAGCAGTTCAGCGTCCACTCGAGCGAGTCGCCGGCGGCGGTCAGATCGAGCATCAGGCGCTCGTCGCCGGCCTGCGGCCCGTAGTGATAGTGGGGCGCGACGCGGAAGCAGTCGAAGCGCAGCAACTCGGTGTCTTCGCCGTCCACATCGGCGCGGACTTCGATGCAAAGACCTTCGTCGCCGGCGATGTCATTGCGGTAGCGCATGGCGAAGGCGATGGCTCCGGCATCGACTTGGGCTTGATCGTCGTTCATGGTTCGCCTCCTCCGCCTGACGCGGGTTCAGATTGGCGCCCCCGGCAGGATTCGAACCTGCGCACCCGGCTCCGGAGGCCGGTGCTCTATCCCCTGAGCTACGGGGGCGGGAAGGCCACGATATCACCGTCGCCCCAGCTCGGGCGGGCGGCGCGAACCGGGACTGAGATACCCATCAACGTGAGCCGATGACCTCATTCACGAGACCGAGGCCGACACGCAATTGCGATTGCCAGTCTGCGCGGGGGTGTCGAACGGAATTCGTGCATACACGAAAGAGGCACACTGCCTCTCGGAGATCGAGCTCAGATGCGTTCCAGCTCCATCGCTCCAGGGCGGCTTCTCGAAAAGCGGAGTGATACTGGTCGCAAGCTTGGGCGTATCTGCTGCGGCCCAAGTGAACCGCCCATCGCAGGTGAGCCAGGAAGTTGCCAACATCAAGCATCGGATCGCCCGGTCCCGCCTCTTCAAAGTCGACCATCGAGATTCTGCCGTCGCGCAGAGTCAACAACTGATCGTCATAGAAGTCATTGTGAGCCAGTCCGCTCGGACGCCAGGCCTCGACAAAGGGGTCCAAGACGGCGACGGCCCTTCCGAGTTCAGTCTGAACCGCCTCGTCCTCTCGACTCTCGTGCAAGAGCCCACGCCTCGCTCTTCGATAAGCTCGGGTGAGGCTGAACCTCGAAACGTGATTGGGCGGCACGGGCAAATCCCAGATTGATTGCAGCCCGTTGAGAAGCTTGATGGGATCTGGCGCCCTGCTGCGCCGGATCTGAGTTCGGAGACTGCGGCCTGGAATCTCCGACATCCAGATCACAGCGCCTTCGTTCCAGACACCGGCCAAGCGCGGCACCACAAAGTCTGAATCGATGATTAACTCACGAGACGCCAGGTGCGCCTGCACAGCCTCCGGACGCATTGCTCTCGCAAAAAACCTGGCCCTACCCACACGCTGCCGAAGCACTGCTCGATTCCCAGCTCGATAGCGCACGAGTTCGACTTCCGTGCGTCGTGCAGGGACGGCAAGCACATATCGGTTGACGAGGCTTAAGGCTCCTTCTGGATCAGCAGCCGTAGCCAAACCCGGCAGCCTGTCGTCATAGGGAAAGAGCACCGTTTCGACTTGCTGCTCGGCGTCGACCTTGATCGTAAAAATCTCTGAGGGAAGAAATTCCTCATCCGGCCAGTGAGCCTCGTAGGTCACCTGGGCTGTTCTCCCGCGCGAATGGCTGAACTCTCTCACTTGCAACAGGGAAGGAACCGAATTCCAGCGGCCATGCCGTTCTTGGAGTAGATGACTGACCCACTCCGGCTCGAAAATGCTCGTCAGGAGCGGCAATGATTGATCTGGTGGGAATTCCACCAGCGGAGCGATGTCTGGGACAACTGAGGCGGGCGTTGATGCTGAGGCCCTAGTCGCTGTCGTCGCTGTCGTCACTGTTGTCGCTCACGGATTGAGTCGGCGTGGGCGTGTCCACCCCGTCCGAGTCGGTGCCGTCATTGTCCGTTGCCGGAGGGGGAGCGTCGCTACCTGCCGCAGCGCCAGTAGCGTTACCTGAGCCGCTGGCACCGCCAGTGTCCGAGTCGGTCGGTGTTGGGGTATCGACGCCGTCGTAGTCGGTATCGGGAGTGTCGTAGCCGTCGGAGTCGGTGCCGTCATTGTCCGTAGCGCTCGCCGTCGCCGTCGGCGTATCCACGCCGTCATAGTCCGTGTACGGGGTGTCGATGCCATCGTTGTCGGTCGCGGGCGTGTCCACTCCGTCGTAGTCCGTGTACGGCGTGCTGAAGCCGTCGTTGTCCGTACCCGGGGTATCCACGCCGTCGTGATCCGTGTACGGCGTGTCGATGCCGTCGCCGTCCGTATCGGGCGTGTCGATACCATCGCCGTCGGTGGGGGTCGGGGTGTCGATCCCATCGTCATCGGTGACGGGGGTGCTAAACCCGTCGTAGTCGGTGTACGGACTGCGATCCAACTCTCTTTCGTCATCCCCGTCGCCGCCATCATCATCGCCACCGGCATCGTCATCGTCGTTGTCATTCTCGACTGAACCTGGCGGGTTGCGGCTTGGTATTGCGACCGGGAGGTCTTCTGGGTCGATTTCGATGGCTGACACGAACCCCCAACTGAGAAGAATCAGGGAGATGCCTACTCCCAGAGCGATGAACAGGAATCGACGTATCCGTGCAGTCATGACCGATCGCTCTCAGCCGAGTGCCATCTCAGGGGCAGGATACATATCTGCCCCCCCCCCACAAGGGTTGTCTGCGGCAACCGGAGTCGCAAGTAGCAGCTACCTGAGTGGCAGCTTGCCTAGGCGAGCTTGGAGCGCCGCCGATATTGGATCGCTTCGGCGACGTGCCGGGCCGTGATCACTTCCGACTCGGAGAGGTCGGCGATGGTCCGGGCGACTTTCAGCACCCGATGGAAACCGCGCGCCGACAGGCCGAGGCGATCGACCGCCTCCCGCACCAGCGTCTGACCGCGATCGTCGAGCATCGAGAGGCAGTGGCGGTGCACTTCGCGGGCTGAGAGCGCGGCATTGGAGCCGGGACCGCCGGGGCCGAAACGGGCGCGCTGCAACGCTCGCGCCGCCGAGACTCGATCGCGAATGACCGCAGAGGCTTCGCCGGGCGGCAGCTCGTCTGCACCCGCGCGCGGCATCAATTTCTGAACCTCGACGCGCGGCACGTCGATGAACATGTCGATCCGGTCGAGGACTGGTCCCGAGACGCGCCGCTGGTAGCGGTAGACCGCGCCGTCGCTGCACGTACAGGACTGGTCCGAACCGAAGTTTCCACACGGACAGGGGTTCATCGCGGCGATCAAAGTGATGTCGGCCGGATAGGTGATCGTGCCGTGCGCGCGCGAGATCGTGATGCAGCGATCTTCGAGCGGCTGCCGCATCGCTTCGAGCGCGCGGACGCTGAACTCGGGCAGTTCGTCGAGGAACAACACGCCGCGATGGGCGAGCGTCACTTCCCCGGGTCGCAGTCGCTGCCCACCGCCGACCAGTCCGGCGTTGGAGATCGTGTGGTGTGGGGATCGGAATGGTCGCTCACGAATGAGCGAACCTCCCGGTCCCGTCATCCCGGCTACGCTCGCGATCTTGGTCACTTCAAGCGCCTCCTGCGTGGTCAACGGCGGCAAAATGCCGGGCAGGCAGGATGCGAGCAGCGTCTTGCCCGCTCCGGGAGGACCGCACATGAGCACGTTGTGTCCGCCCGCAGCCGCGACTTCGAGCGCTCGCTTCACGTGCTCTTGACCGCTCACGTCACTGAAGTCGTGCCCGTCGAATACCTTTGCTTCGTCTTGGATTCCCGGCTGGCCTCCCGACCAGATCGCTTCCGAAATCGGCCGTTCTTCGGTCGCAAACTCGATCCAGTCGCGCAGCGAATCGATCCCGACGACCTCCAGGCCATCGATCAGCGACGCTTCCTCGGCATTCACCCGGGGAACGACAATCCGGCGAACATCAGCGTCGCGCGCAGCGGCGGCGACGGAAAGCACGCCGCGCACGTGGCGCAACTCCCCGTCAAGCGCCAGCTCTCCCAAAAACAGCGTGTCGCGAACGGCGCTCTCGCAGATCTGTCCGGTGGCGACAAGCATTCCGACGGCGATCGGGAGATCGAAGCCAGCGCCTTCTTTGCGGATGTGCGCGGGGGCCAGATTGACCGTGACGCGCCGCGTGGGAAAGCCGGCGCCGGCGTTGCGAATGGCCGAACGCACTCGTTCGCGCGCCTCGCCAACTGCGGCATCCGGCAGTCCCACGATCGTGGTCCTCGGGACCCCCGAAGAAATATCCACTTCGACGCAGATGGGGGCGCCGTCCAGGCCAATCACCGTGCCGCCGTTTACTCTCGTGTGCATCGGACTTCCTCTCAGCGGGTGTGCTCTCTTGCGAACTGACGGGAACTGCATAGGGAACGTGGGTTCTGTAAGCCCGTCAAACAGATGCTAGAACACATCTTCACCTGAACGCAAGTGCGGCGCGCTGCAACACTGGTCCTTACCCCGCGTACCATCTACTCGAGCTCGTCAGGAGGATGAACATGGACGAACGCGAACTGTATCCGGTGTTGGGTAGCGAGTTGGCATTTTTCAACCACGCGGGAGTTTCGCCGCTGCCGACGCCGGTTGCCGACGCCGTGCGCGGGTATGCGGCGCAAGCCGAGCGCAGCGGCTATTTCGGATCAACCTGGCAGGACGACACGGCCGATTTCCGCGCCGCCGCCGCCGAAATTCTCAACGCGCGCGGGCCGCACGAGATCGCCTTCGTCCCCAATACGGCCACGGGCGTATCGATGGCGGCCGGGGCGCTTGACTGGGCTCCGGGCGACCGCATCCTCGTGACGGACGCGGAATACCCCTCGAACCGGCACTTCTACAACGCACTCCAACAGCGCGGCGTCGAACTCGATGTCGTCGTGCAACACCCGGACGGACGCATTCCGACTGAGGACATCCTCGCCGCCGTGACCGAGCGAACCCAGCTGATCGGCATCTCTCACGTGCAGTGGGGATCGGGGTTCCGCAGTTCCCTGCGCCCCCTCGCCGATGCGGTACATGCGGTTGGGGGACTGATCTCGGTGGACGCGATCCAGTCGTTGGGCGCGCTGCCTGTGGACGTGCAGGCGGACGACATTGACTTCGTCGCTGCGGGCGGACACAAGTGGCTGCTTGGGCCGACCGGGTCGGGACTGCTCTACATCCGCGAGGAGCTGATCGGCGAACTGGTGCCGCCGCTGCTCGGCGCGAACAGCATGGCGGACGGTCTTGCCGACGGCAACGAGGTGCTCAACCTCAGCCCCGACGCGAGCCGTTTCGAGCCGGGCGCGACGCCGACCGCGACCCTGCTTGGTCTCCACGCATCAATCCGGCACCTGCTCGAGGTTGGCATCGATCAGGTCTGGGAGCGGCTCGAGGGAGTCACCGCCAGCCTCTGCGCACAACTGGAGGACATCGGCTGCAACGTGTTCTCTCCGCGCGGGACCAGTGAGCGGAGCGGGATCGTGATCTTCGATCCGCCGCCCGAACTCGCCGAACGAGAAACGCTTGAAGAGACTTGGGAACGGTTGCAGGAATCCGGCATCATCACGGCTGTTCGCTTCGAGCGCCTGCGCGCTTCTCCGCACTTCTACACGCCGGAACGCGACATCGAGCGGCTGGTCGCGGCGCTGCGGCCAGAAGCTGTTGATGGCTGATTCGACTGGAGATACGAGCTAAAACTCGCGCTCGACGCTGGTCACGCCGGGAACGTCGTCGATCTTGTGGATCACACGCTGGAGCTGCGGCAGATCTCGCGGCTCGATCGTGAACGTCAGCGTGACGGAGCCGTCCTGCGGCTGACCGGTCACGAACGCGACCATGTTCACGCCCTCGTCCGCGCACACAGCCGCCACATCGCGCGCCAAGCCAACCCGATCCCATCCGCTGACCCGCAGCGCCGCGCTGAGTTGATCGATATCCGGACCCCAGAAGACTTCGACCACTCGGTCGCGCTCGGCGGCGAACACGATGTTGGAGCAATCGCTGCGATGGACCGTGACCCCGCGGCTGCGAGTCACGTAGCCGGCGATCGCTTCGCCGGTCTGCGGTTTGCAGCAGGTCGCAAACCGAGTGAGGACATTCGCGCCCCCGCGCATCCTGACACTGCCGGGTTCTTTGCCGGGCTGAGCGGGCGCAGACGGCTCTGCAACGGGCTCAGGCGTCGCCACCGGACCGGTGGCGACGCGCAGCGCAACCGCGTGCGCCGTAGGTTCGCCCGCGCCGATCAGCGCCAGCGCGTCGTCAAGCGACTTGGCGCGGGTGACGTCGATCACGTCCGGCTCCACCCTTGCCAAACGCAGACCGAGCCGCTTCAGTTCACGCTCGAGCTCATCTCTCCCGCGAGTGATGTTCTCGGTGCGCTCCTGGCGCCGGAACCACTGCCGAATCTTGGTGCGGGCGTGTTGCGTGGTCACATAGCCGAGCGCGGGATTGAGCCAATCGCGGCTGGGCCCGCGCGCATTCCGGCTGGTGACGATCTCCACCACATCCCCGTTCTGGAGCGGCGTAGAAAGCGCCACCAAGCGCCCGTTGACTTTGGCTCCCACGCAGGCGCAGCCCACATCGGTATGAATCCGGAAAGCGAAGTCAAGTGGCGTCGCGCCGGAGCGCAAGGCCATGATCTCGCCCTTGGGCGTATGCACGAAGACCTGTTCCTTGAACACGTCTGTGCGCAGCGTTTCGAGAAAGTCCTCCGCGCCCGGCAACTCACCCTGCCACTCGACCAGCTGCCGCAGCCAAGAGAGGCGGTCGCGATCGTTGAGCACGTTGTGCCGGCCCTCTTTGTAGATCCAATGCACCGCGACTCCATATTCGGCTTCGCGATCCATCTCGTGGGTGCGAATCTGCACCTCAACAGCGTGCGTCGGCGACCAGAAGGCGGTCGTATGCAAGGAGCGGTACCCGCTCGGTCTCGGGGCAGCGATGTAGTCGTCGAACTCTCCCGAGATCGGGCGCCAGAGACCATGCACGACGCCGAGCACGTGGTAGCAGTCGGCTGTCGATTCGGTCAGTACGCGCAACGCCAGCAGGTCGTAGATGTCGTCGAACGACTTGCCCTGCGAGGCGTACTTGCGCACCTTTTCGTGGATCGAATAGAGATGCTTGACTCGCCCGTTGACCTGGGCATTGAGACCGGCGGCCTCAAGCGCGTTCTCTAGTTGCGAACGCAACTGACCGAGGTAGTGTTCGCGCGTCGCGCGCCTCGATGCGACGAGCTCCGAAACCCGCCGATACGCCTCCGGTTCGAGATACTTGAACGAGAGGTCCTCGAGCTGCGCGCGAATCTGCCAGATACCCAGCCGCGCCGCCAGCGGCGCGTAGATCTCCATCGTCTCGCGCGAGATCCGCAACCGCTTCTCGGTCGGCAAGGCGTCGAGCGTGCGCATGTTATGTAAGCGGTCGGCGAGCTTCACGATCACTACGCGCACGTCGTCCGCCATCGCAATGAACATCTTGCGCAGGTTTTCCGCCTGCACCGCGCGGTCGACCGTGCCCTCGACACTCGGCAATTGCAATGCTTCGAGCTTGGTCGCGCCGTCCACGAGTTTCGCCACATCGACCCCGAACTCGTCCACGAGCTCGTTGCGCGTGATGCCGCAGTCCTCCATCACATCATGGAGCAACGCCGCCTGTACCGCAGGCACATCGAGCTGAAGCTCCGCGCAGGTGACGGCGGCGGCGATCGGGTGCTCGATGTAGGGGTGGCCCGAGCGCCGGGTGTGCCCCTCGTGCGCGTCCCGCGCGAACTGATACGCCTGATGCACACGCTCGCGATCGGGCGGCGTCAGATAACGCTCAAGCACATCATCCAGGTCCTCAATCGTGGGATGCAGGGTCCGATCCTGCGTCTCCTCCGCCCTCGTCGTGACCATGGCGCACCATCACATCGCGGTCTCTGTGAGCACTGTAATGATCGTACCGCTTTGCGCAGACGGCAATGCCGGCCTGAAGACAGCGCGGGGCGGAAGCGTCTGTACGATGATCCGCAGTCAGGCGGAGACGCCAAATCCGAAAAGTGAGGAAGCGACGATGAGCCAGCCGTTTCAGGCGCCCAGGGGCACGCGAGATCTGCTGCCGGACGACTACGCCCTGCATATGCACGTCCTCGCCGCCGCCCGTGAGCAGGCGCGCCTGGCTGGGTTCGGGTTCATCGAGCCGCCGACTTTCGAACACGCCGAACTCTTCGCGCGAGGGGTCGGCGAGGGCACGGACATCGTTGAGAAGGAGATGTACCTCTTCGAGGATCGCGGCGGCGACCGACTCGCGCTCCGACCCGAAGGGACTGCTTCTGTCTGCCGCGCCTACCTCCAGCACGGCATGAGCAACCTCCCCCAGCCGGTCAAGCTCGCCTACCACCTGCCGATCTTTCGCTACGAGCGGCCCCAGGCCGGACGCTTCCGCCAGCACACGCAGTTCGGCGTGGAGGCAATCGGCGTTCGTGATCCCGCTCTTGACGCTGAAGTGATCGATCTCGGTTGGAGAGTCGCGCAGTCGCTCGGTCTGGGCGATCTGATGATCCTGCTCAACAGCATCGGCGACCTCGAAGATCGCCGCGCTTATCTCCCCCGCCTCAAGGCCCATTTCGAGCCGCACCTCGACCAAATTGCGCCGGACGACCAGGCACGCTTTGATCGCGCCCCAATGCGCCTGCTGGACAGCAAGGACGATCGCACGCGCCCCTATCAAGAGGGCGCGCCCGTAATCACCGAGCATTTGCGACCGGAATCGGCGGCCTTCTACGAGTCGGTCAAGGCGCATCTGACCGCGCTCGGCATCCCCTTCGAGGAACGCCCAACTCTCGTGCGCGGCCTGGACTACTACACCCACACCGTCTTCGAGATCGTCCCCACCAACCTCGAAGGTTCGCAAGTGACCGTCCTCGCCGGAGGCCGCTACGACGGCCTGATCGAGCAGATCGGCGGACCGCCTACGCCGGGGATCGGCTTCGGCATGGGTATCGAGCGGATGGCGCACCACCTCCGCGATCAGGGACTCGCGCCCGACTCGAGCAACGCGCCGGAGGTGCTGATCGCGCCGCTCGGTGAAGGAGCCGACCTTGCCGGTTCCAAGATCGCCGGTGAGCTGCGCCGCGCAGGGATCGCGGCAACGCTCGCATTCGGCGGACGTTCGCTGCGCGCCCAACTCCGGCACGCGAATCGATCCGGGGCGCGCTTCGCCGTCATCGCCGGCGCGCGCGAGTTGCAGCGGGGCATGGTCAGCGTGCGCGATCTGCGCAGCAGTGAACAAGAGGAAGTCTCTGTTGCCAATGTTGCCGCCGCGATCGCGGCAAAACTCACCGAGACCGACTAAGGCGCTTCATATACTGGAACAGCCCCGAAACAGCGGAGACAACGACAGTTCACAATGGCGAACAGCGAACACGCCGCAATGTGGTCTCGATTGGCCGATGTAGCCGAGCGCTTCGCGGAGCTCGAGCGCGAGATGGCCGATCCCGAGATCGCCGTCAACCCGCAGCGCCTCCAGGCGCTCGCGCGTGAACACGCTTCGCTCCAGGACAAGATCGATCTGCTCCACGAGTACCGCCGCGTGAACGGCGAACTCGACGAGACCCGCGCACTGCTCGAAGAAGCCGACGACGAGGAGTTGCGGGAACTGGCGCAGTCGGAACTCTCCGAACTGCGCGAGCGCATGACCCAACTCGAAGAAGACGCCAAGCGCGCGTTGCTGCCGCGTGACCCCAACGACGAGCGCAACGTGATCGTGGAAATCCGCGCCGGAGCAGGCGGTGATGAAGCTGGCCTCTGGGCCGCCGATCTGCTGCGCGCCTATGTCCGCTACGCCGAAGCGCGGCGCTGGAAACACGACATCATGAGCGCCAGCGCCAACGCGATGGGCGGATTCAAGGAAGTGATCTGCCAGATCGCCGGCGAGGGTGCCTTCTCGCGCCTGAAATACGAATCGGGCGTCCACCGCGTTCAGCGCGTGCCCGAAACCGAAGCCCAAGGGCGGATCCACACCTCCACCGCCACCGTCGCCGTGATGCCCGAAGCGGAAGCTGTGGATGTCGAGATCGACGATGCCGATGTGCGCTTGGATCTATTTCACTCCGGCGGCGCCGGTGGACAAAACGTGAACAAGGTTCAGACCGGCGTGCGCCTCACTCATCTCCCCACCGGCATCGTCGTCACCTGTACCGACGAACGCTCGCAGCTCAAGAACAAGCTGAAAGCGACCTCGGTGCTGCGTGCTCGCCTCTACGAGCAGCAACGCATCGCCGCCGAACAGGAACGCGCCGACTTCCGCCGCTCGCAGGTCGGATCCGGCAGCCGCGCCGAGAAGATCCGCACCTACAACTTCCCCGAAAACCGCATCACCGATCACCGCATCGGCCTCACCCGTCACGACCTGGACGGAATGCTTGACGGCAACCTCGATCCGCTGATCGACGCTGCCGCAACAGCAGAGGAAGCGCGCTTACTCGCCGAGGCTCCGGCATGAGCGAGACCCGCATCCTGCGCGATGTCTGGCTCGAAGCGGCAGCGCAGCTGGAGGCGGCCGGAATTGCCGACGCCCGCTTTGAGGCCGAGGTGCTGCTGCGCCACGCCACCGAACTCACCCGCGCGCAGCTCTACGCATCGCTCACCGATACGATCGACGCCGCCGCTCTAGCCCGCTTTGAGCGGGCGCTCGGCGAACGCAGCGGGCGCACCCCGCTTGCCTACATCACCGGCACGCGCGAGTTCTACCGGCTCGAATTTCGCGTCACCCCGGATGTCCTGATCCCGCGCCCCGAAACCGAGCTCCTGGTCGACACCGCGCTCGATCACCTGCGCCGCGCGCGCATTCGCAGCGCCCAAGTCGCCGATGTCGGCGCCGGATCGGGCGCGATCGGCATCGCCCTGGCGAAGCACCGCCGGGGCATCGATCTGATCTGCGCCGATGTCTCCCGCGACGCCCTCCTCGTCGCCCGCGAAAACGCGCTCCGACTGCTCCGCCGCCCCAAAGTCGCGTTCGTACAAGGCGATCTGCTCACGCCGCTGCCCGGACCGTTTCACTGCGTGGTCGCCAATCTGCCCTACATCCCCGAAGACCGCCTGCCCGAACTCGAACCCGAAGTCGCCGACCACGAGCCGCACGTCGCCCTGACCCCAGGCACCAGCGGCACCGAGTTGCTGCTGCGGCTGATTACGCAACTGCCCTCGCGCTTGCACGCGAACGGTCTGGCGATCTTGGAGATCGATCCCGGCCAAGAGGAAACCGTCGCCGCCGCCGCCAAACAGCTCCTCCCCGAGGAAACTGCCCTCGCGCTTGCACGCGAACGGTCTGGCGATCTTGGAGATCGATCCTTCCCGACGCCGAGGTCAGCATCCTCGCCGACATCAGCGAACAACCCCGCGCCGTCCGCATCGTGGCGGGCTGACCCGTGGACGATCGACCCTCCCCCGCCGACGCCCCCGTACAGGGCTACTGCGATCCCCGCTTCCAGGCCGTCCGCGAACAGTTCCAACAGAACTTCGTCGACGAATCCGAGAACGGCGCAGCCCTCGCTGTCACGCTCAACGGCGAGCTCGTGATCGACCTCTGGGGCGGCTGGATGGACGCGGCTCACACCAAACCCTGGGCCGAAGACACGATCGTCTGCTGCTACTCGGTAGGCAAAGCGATCTGCGCGATCCTCGCCTGGCGAATGGTCGAACGCGGCGAGCTCGATCTGGACCAGCGCGTCGCCCACTACTGGCCCGAATTCGCCCAGAACGGCAAGGCCGGCATCCCCGTCCGCTGGCTGCTCACGCACCAGGCCGGACTCGCCGCAATCCGCCGACCGCTGCCGCGCGGCGCGACTCTCGACTGGGAGCTGATGACCGGCGCGCTGGCCGCCCAGGAACCGTGGTGGCCGCCGGGCACACAACACGGCTACCACTCCAACACCCAGGGATTCCTGGTCGGCGAGGTGATCCGGCGCATCACCGGCAACTCGATCGGCCAACATCTCCAATCCGATCTCAGCGAGCCAATCAACCTCGACTTCCACTTCGGCACCAAACCGGAGCACGACGCCCGAACCGCCGACATCCTCCCGATCCAGCAGCCGCCCGACTTCCGCCGCGCCCCGCCCAACCCGCTGCAAACGCTCGGCGGGCGCAACCCGCCCCCGATCCAGTCAAGCCCCGGCTGGCAGAACACGCGCGAGTACCGCGCCGCCGAGTTCCCCTCCACGACCGGTCACGGCGCGGCGCGGGGACTAGCCCGCCTCTTCGGAGCGCTCGCCGCCGACGGCCTCGTGGACGGCGTTCACGTCCTCGATCCGGCCGTCACCGCCGCCGCCTCAGCCGAGCAGGTCTACGGCATCGACCGCGTACTCGGTCGCCGCACCCGCTTCGCCAGCGGCTTCCAACTCACCATGACCGAGCGCCCGCTCGGCCCCAACCCGCGAACCTTCGGACACTTCGGCGGCGGAGGCTCCCTCGCCTTCGCCGACCCCGACGCCCGCATCGGCTGGGGCTACGTCATGAATCAAGGCCGAGGCGGTTGGCAACACCGCCACACGAGGCGCTTGCTGGACCTGTTCTACGAAGCGCTCTGACTCTGAGATCGTCATACCCGCGCTCGCCGCGGGTATCTCGATGAGTCCGGTGCCATCGTGCCAATCACGTCGGGATTGCCGCGGCGGAGCGCTGCAATGGCGGAGTTCTTGTGACTAATCCCGCATCATCTGATACCGCTTGCCCTCGGTCTTGATCGCCGGCGCGATCACCATCTCCGCCTGATGCAACTCACGCAGCGTCTGCGCGCCCACGCTGCCCATACACGTCCGCAGCGCCCCGATCAGGTTCTCCGTCCCGTCCGTCCGCGACGTCGGCCCGAACAGCAGCCGATCCAGCGTCGTGTGCTGACCGACGTGTACGCGCACCCCGCGCGGCAACTCCGCGTGCGGCGTCGCCATCCCCCAGTGGAATCCGCGCCCGGGCGCCTCCAACGCCCCGGCAAACGGCGAGCCGATCATCACCGCGTCCGCGCCCGCCACAAACGACTTGCAGAAATCGCCCCCGGTCCGAATCCCGCCGTCGGTGATGATCGGCACGTACCGGCCCGTCCGCTCGTAGTACACGTCGCGCGCATAGGCGCACTCAATCGTCGCCGACACCTGCGGCACGCCGATCCCCAAGACCTCGCGCGACGTGCACGCCGCCCCCGGCCCCACTCCAACCAGCAGACCGGCAATCCCTTCCTCCATCAGCTCCAACGACGCCTCGAATCCGACCGTGTTGCCCACCAGCGTCGGGATCTCCATCTCCCGAATCAGCTCGTGCAAGATCAGGCCCCGCTCCGAGCGGGAGATGTGGCGCGCCGTCGTCACCGTCGATTGAACCACGAACACGTCCGGCGCCGCGTCCTTGATCGCGGGCGCGAGCCGCTTCGCATTCGGCGGCGTCACCGAGACCGCCGCCGCCACCCCGCCGTCCTTGATCTCTTCGACGCGCCGCCCGATCAGCTCTTCCCGAATCGGGCTGGTGTAGGCCCGCTGCAAAATCTCCGTAGCGCTTTCCGTGTCCGTCGCCGCGACCTGCTCCAACACCTCCGCCGGATTCTCAAAGCGGCATTGCAAACCCTCGAGATTGAGCACCGCCAGCCCCCCGCGACGGCCAACCTCGACCGCGAAATGCGGATCAACAACCGCGTCCATCGCCGAGGCCAGGATCGGAATCTCCAGCGTCTGCCCCGCCAGTTCGCTGCGAACGTCGGTGACTTCGGGGTTGATCGTCAACACGCCGGGCACGATCGCCACATCGTCGAAGCCGTAGGCCTCGGAGAGTTGTTTGCGCTGTGGAGGCGCGGAATAGCCGGATACCTGGGCGAACGGGCTGGTCTCGGTCAGCGTGGTCATGGCGGCTCCTCCGTGCGCGGCGTCTTGCGGTGGGTCGGCGCGGCGTCACGCAGGCGCAAAAGGCGCTTAAACGCGACAGCGCGGCGTCAAGCCGCGCTGTTTGCCAAGTACGTGGGCTAGGCGACGGGGACGTGACACGTGTCCGACCACCCATTCCGCAAGTCCTGTATGAAACCGAACGATAGCCGAGAGCGCCCGCGTGATCACCCGCCGAATTGTTGCCGACCCCCGGCCGTGCGTTGTCCAAGACACAACAGCGTCCTCACTGAGCGGCATTCCCTCCCGCCTATGCTGCGATTGTGCCCGCACGACCAGACATTCGCCGAACCCCTCAGAACCCCGGCTCGCTTTATGTAGTGGCGACCCCGATCGGCAACCTCGAAGACATCAGCTACCGCGCCCTGCGCACGCTGCGAGAGGTAGACCTGATCGCCGCCGAGCATGTTCCACCTGCTCGCCTGCTGCTGACCCACTTCGAGATCTCCACGCCGGTCGAGCCGTATCACGACCACGGCGGCGATCCGGCGCGCCTGGTCGAACGTCTGCTGAACGGAGACTCCGTCGCCCTCATCTGCGACGCAGGCACCCCGGGCGTCTCCGATCCGGGCCGGCATCTGGTCGCAGCCGCAGCGGAGGCTGACATTCGAGCCGTCCCAATCCCCGGCCCAGCCTCAGCGATCGCGCTCTGGTCGGTCAGCGGGATCGATCACGTAGCCGTCTGGCTGCGCGGGTTCCTGCCTCGTCGAGCCGGCGCGCGGCGTACCGCGCTCAGCGAGATCGCCGCGCTTGACCATCCCACTCTCTGCTTCGAGTCCCCGCACCGACTCAGCAACACGCTCTCCGAGATCGCCGCGCTGATGCCGGACGCGCAGCTTGTGATCGGACGCGAACTGACCAAGCTCCACGAGCAGGTCTGGAGAGGCCGCGCCGCCGACGCGGCTCGAGCATTCCCCGAACCGCGCGGAGAATTCACGCTCCTGATCTCACCGGCAGCGTCCGAGCCCGAGCCCTGGAGCGACGAACAGATCGCCGCCGCGCTCAAGACGGAAGCGGAACGCGGACTCTCGCGGGCGGCCGCCGCCCGCGCCGTCGCGCAGGCTTCCGGGCGTCCGCGCCGCGATGTCTACCGGCTCTGGCCAACACATGACAGCGCAAACGCCGAACACGATTACCCTAACTAGAACACCGCGAAACACCGAGGAGCGCTGCGGTGACTGAAAACATCCTCGTCTGCGTCGCCTGGCCCTACGCCAACGGCCCCATCCACCACGGACAACTCGGCGGCGCCTACCTGCCCGCCGACATCTTCGCCCGCTATCACCGCATCCGCGGCAACCGCGTCGCCATGGTCTCCGGCTCCGATGCGCACGGCACTCCGATCACCGTCCGCGCCGAGGACGAGAACCGCACCCCCTTGGAAGTCGTCGAGCAGTACCACCAGTCCATCCTCGACACCTGGCAAGGCATGGGCATCTCCTTCGACACCTTCACCACGACCATGACCGACAACCACCGCGATGTCGCCCACGGTCTCTTCAACGCCCTCCTCGAGCACGACTACCTCTACGTCCAAACTCAGGACCTCTTCTACGACCCCGCCGCAAGGCGGTTCCTCCCGGACCGCTACATCGAGGGTGAATGCCCCCATTGCCACGACCCCAAGGCGCGCGGCGACCAGTGCGACGCCTGCGGCCGCCAGCTTGACGCCGTAGACCTGATCAACCCACGCTCGCGCAACACCGGCGCAACGCCCGAACTGCGTTCGAGCGAGCACTACTTCCTGCGCCTCACCGCCTTTGAAGAGCCGCTGCGTGAGTGGCTTGACGACGGCAAGGACTTCTGGCGCACGCACGTGATCAACTTCTCGCGCGGGATGCTGCGCGAGGGTCTGCAAGACCGCGCCATCACCCGCGACATCGACTGGGGCGTCCCCGTCCCGCTCGACGGCTGGGACGACAAGCGCATCTACGTCTGGTTCGAGGCCGTGATCGGCTATCTCTCCGCAACCGTGGAGTGGGCGCAGACCAACGGCAACCCCGACGCCTGGCGCGACTTCTGGCAGTCCGACGACGCCCGCATCTACAACTTCATCGGCAAGGACAACGTCCCCTTCCACACCATCATCTGGCCCGCCATCCTGCTCGGCGCGAGCGGCTACAGCCTCCCCTATGACGTGCCCGCCAATCAGTACATCACCATGAGCGGGAGCAAGGCCAGCACCTCCCAGCGCTGGGCCGTCTGGGTCAACGACTACCTCACCCGCTACGACCCCGACCCGCTCCGCTACGCGCTCGCCGCCCAAATGCCCGAAACCGCCGACAGCGACTTCAGCTGGGGCGAATTCCTGCGTCGCAACAACGACGAACTGGTCGCCACCTGGGGCAACCTCGTCAACCGCGTGCTCTCCTTAATCAACCGCCACTTCGACGGCCAGGTACCCGAACCCGGCCCCCTAGACCGCGACGCCACGCGAATGCTCGATCGCGCTCAATCCGGACTCGAACAAGTCGGACAGTCAATCGAAGCCGTTCACCTGCGCCAGGGCATCCAGCAGGCGTTCGCCCTCGCCCAAGAGACCAACCGCTACCTCGACCAAACCGAACCCTGGCGCGCCGTCCGCAACGACCGCCAGGCCGCCGCACGCTCCCTCTATACCGCCCTCAGCACAATCGCCGCCCTCCGCACCGCGCTCGCTCCCTATCTCCCCTTCAGCTGCCAACGCCTCCACGAGATGCTCAACGCCGAAGGCGAGATCGCCGACCTCGGCTGGCAAATGCACGCCCTCCGTCCAGGTACCCCGATCCAGAAACCCACCCCCCTCTTCCGCAAACTCGACCCCTCCATCGTCGAAGAAGAAGAAGCCCGCCTAGGTACCTAAATGCCGCTCTTCGACACCCACGCCCACCTCCACGATCCCTGGATCGGCAACGACCTGCCCGACATCCTCGAGCGAGCAGCCGAAGCAGACGTGAAACGAATCGTCACCATCGGCTGTTCCCTCGAAGACAGCCGCAACGCGCTCGCCGTCGCCGAACAATACCCCAACGTCTGGGCGACCCTCGGAGTCCACCCCCACGACGCAAAGGACTGGAACGAAGCCACCGCCGACCAGTTCCGACAATGGGCCAAGTCTGAGCAAGTCGTCGCCATCGGCGAAATCGGCCTCGATTTCTACCGCAACCTCTCCCCCCACAACGCCCAATACAAAGCCTTCGAAGCCCAACTCGCCCTCGCCGACGAACTCAACCTCCCCGTCGTCATCCACTCAAGAGACGCCCACGAAGAGACCTACGCGGTGCTCGCGGATTGGGCTCGATCCAACTCTCCCCCCGCACCGCGGGGGGAGATGCCCCGTAGGAGCCTGCCCCCGACTCGATCGGGGGACAGAGGGGGGTCCGCCCAGGCCCACGAATACCCAATCGGAGTCATCCACTGCTTCTCCGGAGACGCCGACCTCGCCCTCCGCTACCACAACCTCGGCTTCCAAATCTCCTTCGCCGGCCCCATCACCTATCCCAAGAACGAAGCCCTCCGAGAAGCGGCAGCATCGTTGCCGTTGGAGGCGATCGTCGTGGAGACGGACGCCCCGTACTTGAGTCCACAGCCGCGTCGGGGCAAACGAAACGAACCCGCCAACATCAGATACACGGCCGAGCAGATTGCCGAGGTTCGAGGCGAATCAATCAGCACCATCATCACCCAGACCACTCTCAACGCCCACCGCATCTTCCGCGTCTAGCTGCCGAGCAACGGTCCTCAACCTGGGCTCGATCTCGGACATGAACTTCGGGAGCAGATCAATCATCCAGTCCCGAATGTTCGCCAGATCATCAGGTGGGGACTCCACAATGTGACCTGGGCGGATCATCCTGACCGCACACCAGTTGCTTCGTGGCTCCCAACTCCACGTACCTCCCAAGGCTCTCTCGATCTGCTCTTTGTCGGCTACCAAGGATTCGTACACTACTTCACTGTTGACTCCTCCTTTCGTTCGAATGAAGGCGTGCACACTTGCCAGTCCGCCTTCTCGCGGGAGAAATGCCAGTGCATACTCAACATTCGGCAATCCGGACTGAGAGGGGAAATGCTGCGTGTAATAACGGTACGAGCGCCGTCTGTCCGTGAGGTCCTTGTCTCGCAACGCGTCAATCACAGGCTGAAAGAACCCCTGGTACAGGTCCCCATAACTGCCAGCCCAATCCGTCTGCGACGTGCTGGTCGCCCGGCGCTGACGTTGTTGCCGCCTCTGCCAGCCATTCGGAGCAACGATCGGCCGAAATTCTGGCGCGGGATCCGAGTCACCGATTCTGACTGCTCGCACCTCGACACCGAACACCGCGATCTCGTCGAGCGTGAATCGATTCAACCACTCCAATGCGGCTCTGTGCTCTTCGCGGATTTCCGGCGTTACCCAGATCAAAACTCGTGCTTCCTTGCCTGCCGCATATGTCAGTAGTTGACCAAGATGTCCGTGATCGGTCTTCGCTAGCTGGTTTTCGATGACGACGAACCCTTGGTCAACCTCCGCCACGATGTCTGCGGAGAAGTCGCCGACGCTCTCTTCGCTTCCGATCAGTTCCAGTCGCAGCGCGAGCGCTTCACTCAGCGTCGGCAGATTCTCGGCTAGCCAGGGCGTGAAGTCGCGAGCTTCGTCGGGCCAGATCTCGCGGACATCCACCTCTTCGAGTTGGCTGAGTTTCGGGGTCGTCATGCTCGCTCGCCTTCGATGCCCCACAGACACGCCCAGAGTACCCTGATCCCCAATGACCTCCCTCACCCGACTCTACGAACCCATCGCCGACGATCTCGCCATCGTCGAAGACACCCTCTCCCTCGTCGCCCAGTCCGACTTCCTCCCCCTCGAGGCGATGCTGACCCAAGTCCTCTCCCGAGGCGGCAAACGACTCCGCCCGGCCATCGCCCTCCTCTGCGGCGGCTTCGGCGACTACGACCCCGACAAGCAGATCCCGCTCGCCGCCTCGATCGAACTCCTACACACCGCCACCCTCGTCCACGACGACGTGATCGACTCTGCCGACACTCGGCGCGGCCAGATCACGGCCAATGCCACCTTCGGCAATCCCGCCTCCGTCATGCTCGGCGACTACATGTTCGCCCACGCCGCCGAACTGGTCGCCCGCACTGGACACATCGGCGTCATCCGACTCTTCGCCGACACCCTGATGGTCATGGCCAAAGGCGAACTCGCCCAGGACGTCGCCGCCTTCGACGCCGCCTCCGGCACCATGCGCGACTACTACCGCCGCATCTACGGCAAGACCGCCTCGCTCTTCGCCACCGCCGGCGCCGGCGGCGCGATGATGTCCGACTGCGACGCCGACACCATCGCCGCCCTCCGCGAGTACGGGCGCAGCGTCGGCATGGCCTTCCAGATCGTCGACGACATCCTCGATTTCTGCGGCACCGAAGAGCAGTTGGGCAAACCCGTCGGCGGCGACCTCTCCGCCGGTACCCTCACACTCCCCGCCATCGTCGTGATGGAGGACAACCCCGACAACAACCCCGTCGCCAAGTTCTTCGCCGCCCCCGACGACGACGCCCGAGCCGAATGCCTCCCCGACGCCCTCGAAGCCGCCCGCGAAGAACCCATCGTCGAACGCTGCATGATCGTCGTCCGAGAGTGGCGAGATCGAGGCCTCAAAGCACTCGCCGAAGCCCCCGCAAGCGGCCCCCGCGCAGAGCTCGGCGAGATCGCCGAATTCATCACCCAACGCGACTTCTGACTCCCTCTCCCTTTGCAGACCTGCGTCAAATCCAAGCTCCGTCATACCCGCGCTTGCCGCGGAGCCTGTCCCCGTCCTGTGGGATATCTCGCCGTCATCTGCACCGTCGTCGCGAACACCGCAAGATTGCCGCGGCAATGACGGAACAATGGACTTACGCGCGTCTCTCCTTGGGGAGAGAGCCTGCCCCGCACTTGATGCGGGGCTGAGGGTCCCCCGCTGCTAGTCCCGCTTGGTCGGCTGCGGCTGCGGCTTGAACTCGTTCACCTGCTTCCGCGCCAACCGATCCCTCTTGATCTCCCGCTCCTTGCGCCGATCTTCACGCGCCAGCCGACGCTCGTGGATCTTCTTGTCCACCAGATCCTGATAGTCCTGCTTGCCCAGCGGTTCCTGTTCGCGCCGCTTGGTCACCTGCGGATGCTCATACGGACGCGCCTTCTTGGGCAGATACGTGACCTCTTGGCCCAGATGCCAGTACGTCCCCTTATCGGGAATCCGGCGCGGATAGCCCTGCCGCATGATGAACGCCGAGAACGACGACGGCATCACCCGTTCGCACTCTTCGTCGCACTCCGGGCACGGCTGCGGTTCCGGCGCCTCCCGAATCGGCCGCACGACCTCAAAAATGCCCGCGCAGTCTTCACACAGATACTCATACAGCGGCACGATCCGATTCCTCTCGCTTCACGGCGCTGCGACCGACCGATTCCGCCCGCGCCATCGCCTCCGCGAATCCGCGCGAACGCAGCCGTCCGTCCAGCGCCTGCTCAACCAACAGACGCAGGTGGCGCTCCAACTCCGCCGACGACTCCGCGCCGACCCGCACCTGCGCTGTCGCCTCGCACGACGACCGACGCATGTAGCGTAGCAAGCGAAACACCGGCGACGACAGCGCCGCCCCGGCCCCCGCGCGATGACAGCCCGGACAGACCACACCGCCGTCGTTCGCCGCGAATCCATTCCCGTCAGGGCCGACCGTCGCGCGGCAACGCACGCATTCGTCCAACTCGGGCCGGTATCCCTGCACGTCGAGAAAGCGCAGCGTGAACCACCAACGCACCGAGCGCGGCGAAGACAATTGCGACAACTGCTCGAACGAGTGCCGCAGCAGGGCGTACAGCTGACCGGCGCTGTGCTCTGCCTCAGTCGTGCGATCAACCAGCTCCGCAATCGCAACCGCTTCTGTCAACCGATCAATCTCGTCATGCAGCGCGGGCCAAGCGTCCAGCGTTTGCGCCTGCGTAATGATGTCGAGCGAGCGCGTCGGCGCGATCGCGAACATCCCTCGGCTCAAGGGGGCGACATGCCCGGCCAATCGGCTCGTGGGCTTGCGCACGCCTTTCGCCACCGCCTCGATCCGGCCTCTGCTCGGCGACAACAGCACGCAAACCTTGTCCGCATCGCCGATCGGCCGCTGCCGCAGCACGATCGCTTCCGTTCGCACCAGCCGAGGGTTCGGCATCAGTCAGCTCCCGCCGAGTCATCGATCCGCACGCGATGAGTGAGCGCCTCCCGCAGTGTGCGTTCGTCTGCATACTCGACATCGGCGCCCAGCGGCAGACCATGTGCGATCCTGGTAATGCGCACGCCCATCGCGCCAATCACCCGCGACAGATAGCCGGCCGTCGCTTCACCCTCCAGATTGGGATTGGTCGCCAAAATCACTTCGCTCACCGAGTGGTCGCCCAAGCGCTCCAAGAGCTCTCGCACTTTCAGGTCTTCCGGACCAATCCCGTCCATCGGGCTGATTGCCCCGTGCAAGACGTGATAGCGGCCCCGATGCACGCCGGCGCGCTCGATCGCGGCCACATCCAGCGGCTCCTGCACCACGCAGATCGTGTCGTTGCTGCGCTGCGGATCATCGCAGATCGCGCAAGGATCGGCATCGGTGATGTTCTGGCAAACCTGGCAGAACCGCGTACTGTCCTTGACCGCAAGCAGGGCCTCGGCCAACGACTCCGCCTCCCGCCGAGGCGCGCGCAGGACGTGATACGCGAGCCGCTGCGCGCTCTTGGGACCGATCCCGGGCAAGCGAGCGAAGGCTTCGATCAGACGCGCAATCGTGGGAGCGGTGGCAGGCGAGCGCTGCATGACGGAACCGTCCTCGCGTTCGCGCGCTATTCCAGCCCCGGAATACCGGCGGTCAGACCCGACATCCGTTCCTGCTGCAACGCCTCAAGCTGATCCTGCGCCTCGTTCACCGCCGCCACCAGCAGGTCTTGCAGCATCTCCGTGTCCTCCGGATCGACCACATCGGGATCAATCGTGACTTCGCGCAGCTTGTGATCGCCGCCCAGCGTGACCGAAACCACGCCCCCGCCGACCGAAGCGGTCACCGTTGCCTCCTTGAGGTCATCCTGCGCTTGCGCCAGCTGGCTTTGCAACTCCTGCGCCCGCTTGAGCATGTCCGGGCTAAACCCGCCGGCTGCCGCCGCACCCTGTCCGCGCATCCCCTGCCCCCGCGCCCCGCGCCGCGAAGGCCGAAACATCCCACCCTTCTTCGCCATCGTCCCCCTCCATTTCCTGTGAGCTCAGTCTATCGCCACTGTTCCTCGAAGACTGCCCCAAAATCCGTCTCCGTCGTTCCCGTTCCCCTCTCCGTCATACCCGCGCTTGCCGCGGGTATCTCGCCGTGACCAGCACCGTCGTCGCCAGCACCTCGAGATTGCCGCAGCGGAGCGCGGCAATGACGGAGTCCGGGCCTAGAGACCACTCATGCGAAAAGCCCCTACGCCTTGACCGCCTCCGCCCCAAAGCGTCGCTTCGCCTCCCGCACCATCGCGCTGCCCGGCGGAGGCTTCGGAGCAGCGGACTCCGCCGCCGACCCGCGCGCCCCATTCCCATTCGCGCCGGAGGCTGGAGGACTAGGTACCGAAGCAGGAGCAGGAGCAGGCGAATCAC
This sequence comes from Dehalococcoidia bacterium, assembly GCA_963555985.3. Lineage (GTDB taxonomy): Bacteria > Chloroflexota > Dehalococcoidia > Bin125 > Bin125. Next base: position 1,267,670 of record OY820591.1, on the reverse strand, counting down.
TCCTCGCACTTGGCTCAGAGCCGTCCACAGCGACGCAGCGCACCGTCACACGACGCTGCAACACCTCCGACGCCGCCGCTGAGACATCCGCGCCCGCATCCACCACTCTCTGCATGTGTACCTGCTGATAGTTCGGGAAAAAGCCCAACACGAGCCCATCGTCCGTCTGCTCGACCACGCGGCACGATCCGTTGAGCATCGTCGCCACGAGTCCCTGGTTGCGGCGGCGCAGCGCAGCGCGCAACGCATCAAGCAGACGCTCGGCATCGCTCAGATTCGCAGCAGGCTGCGCCTCGGCACGCGGACGCTGAGCCGGTTCCGGCGGGCGCTGCGGAGCAGCCGGAGCCGGCTCCCGCCGGCGAGACTGCTCGCTCGAGCGGCGCTGCTGACCCGACCGCTGCGGCTCGGAACGGCGCTGACGCGACGCTTGCCCCTGCCGCTGCTGCGCAGGCGCAGGCGCACTCTGCGGCGCGGCCACCGCCTGACTCTGAGCCGGCCCATAGACAATGTTCGCCAGCGCCAACTCCAACGGCAGCGGCTGATAAGGATCCCGCCGCACATCGGCATCGGAAAACGCTCGCAACGCCGCCACCGCCGCCGGAGCCTCCACGCCCGCACAGACCGAGCGCAGACGCTCCTCCTCCGGCTCGGACAGCGACAGCGTTCCCGCCGCCCCGGTCAGCGTCAGCAGTACATGCCGCAAATGCGTCACCACCTGCTTCTTGAAGCGCTGGAAATCAATCGCGTCCGACTGCACCGCCCCAATCACCGACAGACCCGCAGCCAAGTCCCGCTTGAGCGCCGCCCCAACCAACTCCAGCGCCCGCGCATCGGGACTCAGCCCCAGCGCCTCCTGCGCCGCCTCCAGCGACACCTCATCGCCGCACGTCGTCCACACCTGATCCAGCAGATTCACCGCATCGCGCAGCGAACCCGTCGCCTCCCGCGAAATCAGCCGCAGCGCCTCATCTGGGATCCCAATCCCTTCCGACTCCGCAATCGCCCGCAACCGCGCCACCATATCCTCAACCGACACCCGCCGAAAATCAAACCGCTGGCAACGACTCAAGATCGTCGGCTTCAACTCCTCCGGATCCGTGGTCGCCAGAATGAAGACCACATGCGGCGGCGGCTCTTCCAACGTCTTCAAGAGCGCGTCGTTGGCCGCGCTCGTCAGCTGATGCACCTCGTCAATCAGATACACCTTGAACCGCGCCGAGCCCGGCTGATAGTTCGCCCGCTCCCGCAACTCCCGAATATCGTCAATCCCGCGATTGCTCGCCGCGTCGATCTCGACCAAATCAAAGCCCAAGTCCTCCTCGCTCCCATCCAAAGCGCCCCCGCCGCTGCTGATCGTCCGCCCATTGATCGCCCGCGCCAAAATTCGCGCCGTCGTCGTCTTCCCCGTACCCCGCGGACCGCAGAACAGATACGCATGAGCGATCTTGTCCTGAGCCACCGCGTTCCGCAGCGTCCGCACCACCGGCTCCTGACCAACCACCTCGTCAAAGTCAGCCGGACGCCACTTGCGATAGAGAACCGTCCCGCTCATCTCGCGCTCCCTTCCCGCTGAATCGTCCTCATACAGATCCACCGTACCTACGTTCGTATATTAGCACATCCGCGCAAGCGCAGGACGCGCCGCCTCCGGCCGGCCCGCCATAACCAACGCCGACCGCTCCAACTCGCGCATCTCCGCATCCTCCGCTTCGCTTTCGTGGTCGTAGCCGAGCAGGTGCAACACCCCGTGAACAGTCAGCAGCGCCAACTCGTCATCCAGACTCACACCCCGCTCCTTCGCCCCCCGCTGCGCGACCGGGATCGCAATCACCAACTCGCCCAACTCCGCTGCCCCGTCCGGTCGCACGAGGCCCTCGAAATCAGTGTTGAAAGAGAGCACATCGGTAGCGACATCCTCTCCCCGAAAGCGCCGATTGAGGCGGCGGATCGTGCGCGAGTCGGTCAGCCGCACGCTGACCACCCGCGCACCCTCCACTCTGCGCGACTCCAACGCCGCGCGCACGCACGCCTGCACGTTCTCCACGTCGCAGCGATGGACATATTGAGAATCAACGGAAACAGCGATCTGGTGAGGAGTTTGGCTCACATCACTACGACAGAATCGCCGCCACGGCCTGCTCAGCCGCGTTGATCACCAGCCCCGGATGCAGACCAATCACCAGCACCCCCGCGCTCACCAGGCTCAGTGTCGCCAGCACACTGTTCGACGGACGCGGCAGCGTCGGAGCCTCTTCGCCCTCCGCCGGCGAGTCGATGAACATCGTCTTCACCGGACGCAGGTAGTACGCCGCGCTGATCACGGTATTGATCGTGCCAATCACCGCCAGCCAAGCCAGACCGCTCTGCACCGCCGTCTCAAACAGATAGATCTTGCCGAAGAAGATCGCCGTCGGCGGTAAGCCAATCAACGAAATCAGCGAGAACGCCAGAATCCCCGCCAGCCAGGGTGAACTCCGTCCCAGTCCCGCGTAATCCTGAATCCGGTACGTCCCGCGCTGATTCGCCACCAGGATGATCACGATGAACGCCGCCAAGTTCGTCACCGTGTAACCGGCCAGGTAGAACAAAATCCCGCTCGCCCCGAGCAATTCCGAGCGATCCGCCGTAATCGCCGCCAGACCAATCAGCAGCGTCCCCGCCTGAGCCACCGACGAGTACGCCAGCATTCGCTTGATGTTGTCCTGCCGCAGCGCGAAGAAATTGCCCACGAACATCGAGAGCGTCGCCAGCCCCGCGAAGATCGTCTTCCAGTGCTCCGCCAGCAGATCGTCGCCCAAGGCCTCAAAGAACACCCGGATCAGCACCGCAAACGCCGCCGCCTTCGACGCTACCGACAGGTACGCCGCAATCGGCGTCGGCGCACCCGTGTAGGCGTCCGGCGCCCACATCTGGAACGGCGCCACCGCCGCCTTGAAGCCGAACCCAGCGATCAGGAAGATCGCCGCCAGCATCAACGCCTCTTCTCGCCCTTCCCCCTGCCAGGAGATGAACGACGCGATCTCGCTCAGATTCGTCGAACCCGTCAGCCCCAGCAGAATCGCCATCCCATACAGCAACACCGCCGACGCAACCGCGCCCGTCAGCAGGTACTTCAGCCCCGCCTCCGAACCCCAGCGATCCTTATGGAAACCAACCAGGATGTACTGCGAAATCGAGGTCAGCTCCAGCGCAATGAAAATCCCGATCAGATCCCGCGTCCCCGCCAGCAACTGCAATCCCGCCGTCGAGAACAGGATCAGCGCCAAATACTCGCCCCGCCGCGAGGGAACCCGCCGCAGCGTCTCGGTCGACACCAGCACCGCCGCCATCGCCGCCGACGCCAGCAGAATCTGGAAGAAAATCGCAAACCGGTCAACGACCAGAATCCCGCCGAACGCGGTATCGCCGATGAAGCCCTCGCTCAGCAGCACCGCCGAGTAAATGATCGAGCCGAACAGCGCCGCCAGCGCCACTCCCATCAGGATGCGCCGATCCTTGAGGAACAAGTCCGCGACCAGCAGGAACCCGCCCACCGCGAGCAAGACCAGTTCCGGGCCGAGCAGGTTGACATCGCTCATGATCAGCCGCCCCCTCCCGCCGCGGCCACCGCCGCGTCAATGCCCTCCACGATCGGCCGCACGCCCTGCTCAAGCAGGTCGACCACGATCGACGGATACACGCCCAGCAGCACGATCAACGCCATCAGCGCGCCGATGATCGCAAACTCGCTCCAATGATTCGCGTCCGGCAAGTGAGACCAGTTGTCGTCGCGCGGACCGAAGAAAGTGCGCTGCAATGCCCAGAGAATGTACGCCGCCGCCAGCAGCACGCCCAGCAGCGCCACCGCCACCGGAGCCTCATGCCGCCCGAACGCCCCCAGGAAGATCGTGATCTCCGCCACGAACCCCGCCAGCGCAGGCAGCCCAAGCCCCGCTAAGCCCGCGAACACCATCCCAATCCCAAGCAACGGGATGTGGTGCATCAGTCCGCGCATCTCCGAAATCTGCCGCGTGTGCGTCCGGTCGTAGACCAACCCCACCATCACGAACAGCATCCCCGTAATCAGACCGTGCGTGACCAACTGCAACGCAGCCCCGCTCAGTCCGGTCACACCCAACGCGGACACGCCTAGCAGCACGAATCCCATATGCGAGACCGACGAATACGCGATCAGCCGCTTCAAGTCCGTCTGCCGGATCGTCACAATCGCCCCGTACACGATCGAGACCGCCCCAATGATCGCCAGCGCCAGGTCCGCATCCGCTGCCACCTCCGGCATCAGATCGAACAGCAGCCGCAAAATCCCGTAGCCGCCCATCTTCAGCAGCACCCCCGCCAGCATCACCGAGACCGCCGTGGGCGCATCCGTATGCGCGTCCGGCAGCCAGGTATGCAGCGGCACCACCGGCAGCTTGATCGCGAATGCAATCAGGATGAACGCGAAGATCGCCGGCGCCGGCAGGAACGCCGCCGCCAGATCGTCGGCGCGAATATCGCGGATGTCGAAGCTGTCCGCCGCCACCCCCAGCGCCAGGAACCCGGCCAGCATGAACGCCGAACCGAACACCGTGTAGAGCACGAACTTGAGCGCCGAGTAGTTGCGGTTGCCGCTCCCCCAGATCGAGATCAGCAGGAACATCGGCACCAACTCGAGCTCCCAGAAGAGGAAGAAGAAGATCAAGTCGAGCGACGTGAACACGCCCAGCACCGAGGTCTCGAGCACGAGTAGCCAGGCGAAATACTCCTTGGTCCGCAAATCGATCCGCCACGACACCAACACCGCCACCACACTCAGGAACGAGGTCAGCAGCACCAGCGGCATCGACAAGCCGTCCACGCCGAAGGCGTAGTTCACGTTGAAGCCGACATCCTCCGCCGAAATCCAGGTGAACTCGTCCACGAACTGGAACCCGCTCGCGGAGCGGTCGAACAGGATGAACATCACCAGCGACACAATCAGCGCCGCCAGCGATATCCCCAACGCGATCCACTTCGGGTAGTCCTGCACCGAACCGGGCGTGTTCTGCACCAACCACTGCGTCGGCGTGTGCTTGCCCGGCAGCAGCGCGATCAACAACGCCCCGCCCAAGGGCAGGAAAATCAGCAGCGAGAGGACGGGAAAGCCAGGATCCATCGTCCGCTCCTAGAACAGCACTACGGCGGCCCAGATGATGATGCCGCCGAGTCCGATTGCCAGTGTGCCCGCCTGTACCCAGCCGTTCTGCACGAAGCGCGCATAGCCGCTCACGGTCAGACCCTCGCGCCAGGCGCGGTTGACAAACCCGTCCACCACCTTCTCGTCAAACCAGGACGACGCCTGCGCGATCCCTCGGTAGAACACCTGCCGCCCCAGCACATCCTCGCCAAGCGCGTCGAGATAGAACAGCCGGTTGGCGAACTGCTGCGCCTCCGGAATCGGCCACACCTTGCCGATCCCGAGCTCGCGAATCCGCTCGCGGTGGTGCATGAAGGCGTAAGCCGCGCCCCCCGCCGCCAGCGCCAGCGCGGTCGAACCCAGGAAAATCCCCCAGCTCCAGTGGAACTTGCCCTCATGCGGATCCGGCAGCGCTCCGTACACCCAAGTCTGGAACTCGCCGCCAAAGGTCAGGAAGCCGCTCACGACCGAAATCACGGCCAGAATGATCAGCGGTACCGTCATGCTCCGAGGCGACTCATGCGGGTGCGACGGATCCTCGTTCCCATGCTCCCCGGGCGCGACCTCTTCCCCACCTTTGTATTCGCCGAAGAACGTCATATAGACAGCCCGCACCATGTACGCCGCCGTCAGTCCGGCTGCGAGCAAGCCCAGCACAAACACGCCCTTGTTGTGATCCCACGCCTCAATCAGAATCTCGTCCTTCGACCAGAAGCCCGACAGCGGCACGATCCCCGCCAGCGACAACGTCCCAATCACAAACGTGGCAAACGTGATCGGCATCAAGAACCGCAGCCCGCCCATCCTGCGCATGTCGAACGTGTTCGTCGAGTGATTCACCGACCCCGACCCCAGGAACAACATCGCCTTGAAGAAGGCGTGCGTCATCAGGTGGAAGACCGCCGCCGCATACCCGCCCACCCCAATCGCAAACATCATGTACGCCAGCTGCGAGATCGTCGAATACGCCAGCACCCGCTTGATATCGACCTGCACCATAGCCAAGATCGCCGCCCCCAGCGCCGTCCCCGCTCCAATCCAGGCAATCAGGTCGGACGCCGTCGATGAAGCGTGAATCACCGGGAAGAAGCGCGCCAGCAGATAAACCCCAGCCGCCACCATCGTCGCCGAATGCACCAGCGCCGAGACCGGCGTCGGACCCTCCATCGCGTCGGGCAGCCAGATATGCAGCGGGAACTGCGCGCTCTTCCCAATCGCGCCCGCAATCAAGCCCAATCCGAACAGCGTGATCACCGTCTGCCCAACCATGATCCCCAGGAACGCGATCTCGTTGATCTCCGCAATGTTCAGCGTCCCTGTCCGATCCCAGATCAAAATCATCGCCGCCAGCAGACCCAAATCGCCCAGCCGCGTCACCAGAAACGCCTTCTTCGCCGCGGCCGCCGCCGCCGGCCGGTGGAACCAGAACCCAATCAGCAGATACGAGGTCAGCCCCACCAACTCCCAGAACACGAACAGCATCAACAGGTTGTCCGCCAAAATCAGCCCCAGCATCGAAGTCGTGAACAACGCCATGAACGCGAAATACCGCCGGTACCCGTGATCGCCGTCCATGTACCCGGTCGAATAAACCTGCACCAGCAGCGACACCCCTGTCACCACCACCAACATCACCGAGGTCAGCCCGTCAATCCGCACCCCCAACTCGACATCGAGCGGGCCCGCGCTGAACAGCAGATGCGGCGCAATCTCCAAAGGCAGCCCCCGCGCCCCGATCGTGTCGATCAAATTCACCACCGACAGCACGAATGCCGCCGCCAGCGCAATGATCAGCGGCGTCGACGCCAGCCGCGGCCCGCAGAACTGATCCGCAACCGGCCCGAACTGCGACGGATACGACGGATTCCACTCCGGAATCTGCCGCTTCAGCTGCTGATTCAGCGCCGAAATCCCCGCCAACACAAACGCGGTCAGCGGCAAAATCAGAATCACCCAGAAGATGGTCTCGGGCACGCCCTTACACCTTCCTCAGAATCTCGCGCGCGACATGCGTCTTCGAGTCCGGCACATACAACAGCACCGGCGCGAAATCGCCCTCGTCGGCTCGCTCAGGATCCACAATCAGCCGCACCGACACCCCTTCCGCGTAGAGCAACTCACGCCACGTCTCGGCCACGTACAAATTCGGCGCGCGCAGGAATTCTGCCCACATGCGTCTGCTCAGCCTTTCAGCAGCGTCGTGCGATCAACCGAGATCGTCTGCCGGTTGCGGTACACCACCAGCGCCAGCGCCAACCCAACCGCCACTTCCGCCGCCGCCACCGCGATGATGAACACCACAAACACCTGCGCCGACAGCGTCACTTCACTCACTCCGAACCGCGAGAACGCCACCAACGACAGATTCACCGCGTTCAGCATCAGCTCCACCCCGATCAGCACACCCACCGCGTTCTTCTTCGACAACGCGATGTAGAAGCCCAGGCTGAACAGGACCGCACCCAGCGCCAGGTATTCCTCAAGTCCGATCGTCATCAGTCACCGCCCCCGCTGCTGACCTCGTCCGCCAACGGCGGATCGGTCACGTTCGCCGGGTCGTCCGCCTCGCCGTTCCCCTCCAACTCCTCCTGCAAGCTGGCCGCATGAACCGCCGCGTCCTCGTCGTCCTGACGCGCCAGCGCAATCGCACCCACCAGCGCCGCCGTCAACAGCACCGCCCCAATCTCAAACGGCAGCACGTAGTGCGAAATCAAGCTCTCCCCAATCAGCCGCGCCTGCTCCGGCAGCGCCGACTCCCGCACCGCTCCCCAGTCCGTATCAATCGCCACCCACATCGTCGCGATCATCACCAGCAGCACCACCAACGCCGCCGGAGCCTTCACCCGCGTCTCCGAGTTATCCCGCTCCGCCCGCGGCGTCAGCATGATCGCAAACAGCATCAACACCGCAATCGCACCCACGTAGATCAGCACCTGCACCACCGCGATAAAGTCCGCCGACAGCGTCAGATACAGCCCCGCGATCCCCAGCATCGACAGCACCAGCCAGATCACGGCGTGGATCAGATTCCGGCTCACGATGATCATCGACGCTCCGCCGATGGTCATCGCCGCCAGCGACCAAAACGCCAGGTGGAAGCCAAAATCGCTCATCTCAGTCGCCGCCCGCCTGCATCGCCGCCGGTTCGGCAGCGACGTCCTTGGCCGCCCGCAGACCGCCCACGCGGTTGCCCGCCATCCGGATCCGCGCCGGACGCCGCAGCGGCGCCGGCCGCGACACTCGCGCAAACAGCACGATCGCGCCCAGCGTCAAACCGATGTTGATCACCGCCATCACCGGCAGCGCCACCGTCGTATCCCATCCCTGGTGGATCAACAGCGCCCGCTCCACAAACGCCACCACCACAAACAGCAGCGTCGCCGGTACCAGCGCCTTCCAGCAGAACCCCATCAGCTGATCAATCCGCAGACGCGGCAGTGTCCCCCGCGTCCAGATCAGCAGGAAGTACACCGCCCCCGTCTTGGCCAGCAGGATGATCCAGCTCGGCACCCACTGATCCAGACCCCACAACCACCAACCGCCCAGGAAGAAGGTCGCAATGAACGCCGACACCACCAGCGTGTTCCCCAGCTCCACCGCGTAGAACAACCCGAACCGCATCCCCGAATACTCCGTGTGATACCCCGCCACAATCTCCGATTCCGCCTCCGAGATATCCGCCGGCGTCCGGTTCAGCTCCGCCGACGCCGCGAAGAAAAACGCAATCGCCGACAGCGGGAACAACAGAATGAAAATCACGTCCTCCTGCTGCTGCCACTCCACGATCCCGTTCACCGACATCGTGCCCGAGAAAATCACCAGCGTCAGCAGCGCCAGCACCATCGGCACCTCATACGAGATCGACATCGCCACCGCCCGCATCGCCCCGAACAGCGCATACTTGTTGTTCGACGACCAACCCGCCATGAAGATCACCAGCACCGCCGTCCCCGAAACCGCCAACAGAAACAGCACCCCCACATTCAAGTCCGCCACCGACATCCGTGGCCCGAACGGCAGCACCCCCCAGATCAACACGCCCGGAACAAAGATCAGCACCGGCGGCAGGAAGAAAATCAGCTTGTCCGCCGCCCGCGGAGCCAACTGCTCCTTCAGAATCAGCTTCACCGCATCCGCCACCGGCTGGAGCAACCCCCGCGGACCCACCCGATTCGGACCGTACCGCTGCTGGAACCGCGCAATCACCTTCCGCTCGACCCAGATCAAAATCAGCAGCGTCGGCCCAATCACCGCCAGAATCCCCAGCGACCCCAGCAGCCCCGTCACAATCGACGCCAGCCAGTCCGGGCCCCAGTCGCCCACCCACTCCGTGATCAACCGCGAGAAATTGTTCAGATCGCGGAAGTCGTACCACGCACCCAGGACTGCGTTGAGACCGTTCATCGATCGATCTCCCCCACCACGATGTCGATCGAACCCAGCGTCACGATCGCGTCTGCGAGCGTACCGCCAACCGACATCTCCTTCAGCGCTGTCAGATTAATCAGACTCGGCGGACGGCAGTGGAACCGATACGGTGCCGGACTCCCATCGGAAACCAGGTAAAACCCCAACTCCCCCCGAGGCGATTCCACCCGCGCATACACCTCCCCCTCCGGCGGACGCACGTGCAGCGGCAAATCCGCCAGCCAGGGACCGTCGGGGATGTTGTCGATCACCTGATTCAAAATCCGCAGACTCTGCTTCACCTCCGCCATCCGCACCAGGAACCGGTCGAAGCAGTCCCCCTGCTCGCCGACCGGAATGTCAAACTCAAAGTTCTCATACCCGCAGTACGGATTCGCCTTCCGCAAATCCCACGGCACCCCCGTCGCCCGCAGCACCGGACCGCTCAGCGACGAATTAATCGCCGACTCTGCCGAAATCACCCCCACCCCCCGAGCCCGAGCGTGCAAAATCTCGTTCTCCAGCAACAGCGCCTCGTAGTCCGCGATCCGCTCCGGCATGTCGTCCAAAAACCGCCGCAGCGTCGGCAGCAACTCCGGCGGCAGATCAAACGCCACCCCGCCGATCCGCATGTAATTCGTCGTCAGCCGCGCCCCGCACGTCATCTCGAACATATCCAGCACCCGCTCGCGGTCGCGGAACATATGGAACAGCGGCGTATGCCACGCCCCGCAGTCGTTGATGAACGTCCCGTTCGCCATCGCGTGCGACGCAATCCGCTGCAACTCCGCAAACAACACCCGGATCGCGTTCCCTCGAGGCGGAACCTCCACTCCCAACAACTCCTCAGCCGCCAGACAGTAGGCCAGGTTGTTCGACATCGCCGCCAGATAATCAATCCGGTCGGTGAAGGGAATGTTCTGCGTGTACGTCCGCTCTTCCGCCAGCTTCTCCATCGAACGGTGCAGATACCCAATCCGCATCTCCGCATCCCGCACGATCTCCCCGTCCAACGTCACCTTCAGCCGGAACACCCCATGCGTCGAGGGATGCTGAGGCCCCAAATTCACCACCACCGGCTCCGAACCGTCGCCGGCCGTCAGCGCCTCAATCGTCCCCTGCATCGCCAGCCGAGTGTCGTCCGCAGTCGTCACGACGATTCCTCACTCCCTGCTTCCCCCCTTGGGGGGGAAGCTGCCGAAGGCTGAAGGGGGGAATCCCCGCTTTGCTCCGACACCGCCAACTCGCTCTCAGGCTGCGGATCGTTCGGATGCACCGGACGCTGCGGCACGCTCCCAGGCACCGGCCACGCATTCTCCTCGCCCTCATGCGGGAACCCGGGCAACCCCGCCCGGATCTGCCCGGGCATCTGCAAGAAATCCTTCCGCAGCGGCCAACCCGGGAACCCGTCCCAGAGAAACAGCCGCCGCAAGTCCGGATGCCCCTCAAACCGAATCCCGAACAGGTCGTACACCTCACGCTCCTGCAAGTGCGCCCCCTGGTACACCCCCGTCAACGACGGCGCCGCCGGATCTTCGCGGTCACGAAGCAAGACCTTCGCCGCCAGAATGTGATTCAGGTCCAGCGATTGCAGGTGATACACCACCTCAAAGTGCCGCTCCCGATCCACCGCCGTCAGGTTGCACAAGAAGATTAGGTCGCTCTCCGCATCATCCCGCAGCGCCGTCACCGCTTCCACCAACTGCTCCCCGTCCAGATAGAGCGCGCCCTCGTCCACACAGGCCGCGCCCGGCGCTGCCGCATTGACGATCTCGCTCGCCCGCCCGGAGTCAAACACGGCCGTCACGTCAGCGCCACTCCAGCGCCTGCCGGCGCCATTCGTACACCAACCCCAGCGCCAGCACGAAGATGAAGATCAGCGCCGCCGCCAACCCCGTCACCACCACCGAATCCAGCGCCACCGCCAGCGGGAACAGGAAAATCACCTCCACGTCGAACAGCACGAAAATCAGCGCCACCAGGTAATACCGGAAATTGAACTGCACCCAGGTCGGCCCCTCCGTCTCCACTCCGCACTCATAGGTGTCCGACTTCACCGCGTTCGGCAGCTTCGGCCGCAGCCCAAACTGGTAGAACGCCCACGACGCCACCAACGGAATCGACGGAAACAGCACCGCAAACAGCAGCAAAATCCCCAAATGGCTGTACTGCTCAAGTACCACGCCCATCCCTCTCCATACCGCGAGCGGCGCAATGCGCAGCAGGGCCGTGACGGGATTATATGCACGCCCCCCACCCTCACTCAATCCAAACCCCAATCCCCCGCCTCTTCCCCAACCCAATCTCCCCTCAACAATCGCCCACACTTCCGTCATACCCGCGCTCCGTCGCGGGTATCTCGCCGAGTCCTGCAACCAAGCCCCATCCCACCTCCTCCCCACAACCAATCTCCCCCTCAAGGGGGAGATGCCCCGAAGGGGCAGAGGGGGTGAAACGCCGCAATCCCCTCGGATCCCCCACAACAATCACCCACACCCGCGCCCACACTTCCGTCATACCCGCGCTCCGTCGCGGGTATCTCGCCGAGTCCTGCACCCAACCCCATCAGACAACCACACAACACAACACCCAACCTCACCCACGCCAAAACCAGCTACTATGAACCGAACATGAGTGCAATCAAGGAGCCGACCATGCCGACCGACACCCCACTCTCACCCGCCCGACGAGCCAAACTGCTCCAGGCCTACCTACTCCGCTGCCAGGGACTCTCCCTCCGCCAAATCGCCGAGCAGATGGGCTGCGCCCACTCCACCGTCTCCCAGTACCTCAAAGCCTTCGAACAACACCGCGAACACATCATCGAAGCGCTCGCCGCCGACCAACTCCTCTACGCCCTCCAACAGTTCGGCCAGGCCGACGACAACCTCCACGAGCGACACATCCAGGCCGCCCGCGAACTCCGCCTCCTGCTCGACTCCCTCGACCGCATCACCGACCGCCGCCAGCGCCGCGAGCGCCGCATCCACGAAAACCACGCCGCCGATTCCCTCCGCGAACTCAAGGCGCTCGAAATGCTCCTCGCCGAATACAAAGCAGACGACTTCTACCCCAACGACGAACAATTGGCCAAAATCCAAGAGCGCTTCGCCGGCCCCACTCCCTCCCCCTCTCCCCCCCTTGCGGGGGGAGATGCCGAAGGCAGAGGGGGGGTCTCCCCAACACCAGTTGACATCCCTCATCTCACTCCAGGGGAAAATGTCAACCACTTCTCCGCTCCCCCCGCATCGCAGGAGGAGACGTCACCCACCCCGTCCCCCTCTCCCCCCGCATCGCGGGGGGAGATGTCCCGTAGCGACAGAGAGGGGTCCGAACACCAACCCGACACAACCGAACCCAACCCGTCCACGCCCGAACCAGACCCGCCCGCAATCGAACCAAATCGAACAGAATCGAACACCACCGAACACCAGCCCGAGCAATCCCCCGACGACAACGGCAAATCCGATCCTCAGCCCAAAAAATCACGTGTCTATCCGCCCGGTCGCGGGCCCAAACCGCCCGTCTACACCCAAACCCTCGTCGGTTACCGCATCAAGCCCTACTCCAGCGATGACCCCTTCATCCGAAAGCTCGCCGGCCTGGACGAACCCCGTCCCAACCGATCGCTGTACTTCCGGTGATACACTGCTCACGCCGCCCTCCGCTCGACCCATCTGCGTGCGCGCCCACATCGAGCGTGCCCGCCGTACATCGGAGCACCAATGCTGATCGACCTCCACAACCACACCTGGCCCCGCTCACACGACTCCGTCCTCGATCCCAAAGACCTCGCCGAACGCGCCAAAGCCGCCGGACTCGACGGCATCTGCCTCACCGAGCACGACGCCCTCTGGCCCGAAGCCGAAGCCGCCAAAATCGCCGAAGAAGTCGGCCTCGTTGTCATCCCCGGCTGCGAAGTCTCCTGCGACCAGGGCCACATCCTCGCCTGGGGCATGGAAAAGTACGTCTTCGGCATGCACCGCGTCGAGCGCCTCGCCAAGCACGTCGAAGAACGCGGCGGCGCCCTCGTCCTCGCCCACCCCTACCGCCGACAGATCGCCTGGAAAGACAACCCCGAAGACTGGCGAACCGCCCTCGAACGCGCCACCAAAAACGCCGCCGTCCCCCACTGCGTCGCCCTCGAAGTCCTCAACGGACGCGGCAAAGAACGCGAAAACCGCTTCTCCCTCGACCTCGCCGAAACCCTCGAAATGCCCGGCACCGCCGGCACCGACTCCCACGCCGTCCACGACATCGGCAAAGTCGCCACCTGGTTCGAGACCGACTCAATCGAAACCTGGCAAGACCTCGTCCGCGAACTCAAAACCGGCAACTTCTGCGCCGTCGACATGGAAACCGGCAAAGAATTCGCCGTCCCCTCCCGCCCCGCACGCTTCGCCATCGTCGGCTCCAGCCGCGAAGCAGCCACCAGCTAAACTACTCCCAGCCACCACACCACACCACGAGGAGCGCCATGGCAGACGACAGATTCGAGTCGGTCATCACCGACGAAATGCGCAACATGATCGGCGTCAAAGGCCCCGAAACCGTCAGCGAACTGACCACCACCAGCGTGCGCATGTTCGCCCGCTCCGTCGGCTACGTCGACCCCGCCTTCTACGACGAGCAAGTCGCCCGCGAGCGCGGCTTCCGCAGCCTCCCCGCACCTCCGGGCTACCTCGGCACACCCATCTTCAACCCCGCCGACTCCGATCCCACCTTCGGTGGACGGCGCGGTCAGGGCGGCTTCCGCTCGCCTTACCCCCTGGTACTCAACGGCGGCACCGACATCGAGTACACCGGCGAGCAAATCTGCGCCGGCGACACCCTCACCTCCGCCACCGCACTCGCCTCCCTCAACGAGCGCTGGAGCGGCGCCCTCGGCGTCCCCATGCTGATCCAGGTCTCCGAGACCACCTACACCAACCAGGACGGCAAGGTCGTCGCCATCTCCCGAGGCACCGGCATCTCCTACCCCCGCCCCGGCGACTGATCCCGTCCCCGACTCGATCGGGGACCCGCTCGGTCCCCGCTCCCTCTCCCAGAAGGAGATGTCCCCTCCCTCCTCCCCTCTCCCCCCGCAATGCGGGGGGAGATGTCCCGTAGGGACAGAGGGGGGTCTCCCGCCCCAAAACACCGAACCCGCTACACTACGCACCCAGAACGAAGGAGACCCACATGGCAGACGCAGTGCCCGACCAGATCTACTTCGAGGACATCGAAGAAGGCGACAGCATCCCCGAACTCGAAAAGAACCCCACCAGCCAGCAGCTCGTCCAATGGGCCGCCGGCTCCGGCGACTTCTACCAAATCCACTACGACACAAGCTACGCACAGGACACCGGCCTCGACGACATCATCGTCCACGGCGCCCTCAAGCACGCCTTCCTCGGCGAACTGCTCTGGCGCTTCGCCGGACCCGAAGGCCAAGTCAAGCGCGTCCAGTGCTCCTACCGCGGCATGGACCCCGCCGCCCAGGGCCGCGAGTCCGCCCAGGAGCAAAAGTTCACCCTCCGCGGCACCGTCACCCGCAAGTACACCGAGGGCGAACGCAACTTCGTCGAACTCAACATCGAAGGCGTCCGCGCCGACGGCTCCGTCAGCACCCCAGGCACCGGCGTCGTCATCCTCCCCACCCGCGCCTAAGCACACCCAACCTCGCAACCCTACGGATCCCTCTCCCCTCGCACCGCGAGGGGAGAGCCCCGGCATCCACTCCCCTCTCCCCCCGCACTGCGGGGGGAGATGTCCCGTAGGGACAGAGGGGGGTCCGACAACGCGACTAACCGCTCACGACCCCCGGCGCCGACGCCCCACCGCTTTGGGCGCCGCCCGACGCTGATACTCCCGCTGCCAACGCCACTCACGCAACACCTGCATCTGATAAAACCGTTGCCGCCCCTTGCGCACCCGCCCGCAATCCCGAAAGCCCGCCGCCCGGAACGCACGCTGCGCCCGCACGTTCCAGTCCAGCGTATGCAGATACACCCGCGTCAACGATGTATGCGTAAAGATGTGATCCAACAGCAGCGCCACCGCCTCCCGCCCATACCCCGAACCCCAATACGCCCGATCCCCAATCAACACCCCCAACTCCGCCTGCCGCCGAATCTGATCGATGTTGTAGTACATCACGTTCCCGATGTGCTGCCCCTCCGCCGTCTCCACCGCGAACGTGTAGCGGTAGATCGTAGTCCGCCTCAGCTGCCACTCGTACTGGTTCCGGTACTGCTCAAAGGTCAGCGTCGAGACCGGCGACGCATCCAACTCCGCTAACTCGGCGTCCGTCCGCCAGGCCCAGTCCAGACGCGCATCCCCCAGCCGCTTGTGCCGAATCCGCACAAGCTCGCCGACCGCGACGACATCCGAATCAACCGTAGTCACGAGCGAAAAGCTAACAGGTCGGCTGATGCCCACCGCTCGGCGCCACGTCCCAATCCGCCTGCGGACGCACCCGCGCGTCAAGCATCGCCGCCGCGTCCTCCAGCATCGCCGCCGTGTTGCGGTACGCCACCATCCGCATCGCATCCCCCAGACCGACCCAACGCACGTCCACATGCTCGTCGTCATGGTTCTCAAACGAGCCGCCCGTCATCTGCATCAGCCAAAAATGCACGGCCTTGTCGATCCGGCCGTCCACCGCAGAAAAGCTGTAGCGCATCACCCCGATCTTCTCATCAAGCGCCACTTCCAACCCCGTCTCCTCAGCCACCTCCCGCAGCGCCGTATCCGCCAGCCGCTCGCCATTCTCCGGCTTGCCCTTCGGCAGCGCCCAGCGCATCGCCGGCGTCTGCACCAGCACCACCTCAACCTCACCGGAGCGGCCCGCCTCACGCCAGACCACGCCGCCGGCGCTCACCGCAATCATCTTCCGCGCCCGGCGGCGAGCCGCCTCGCCGTCCGTCCGCTGCTCAGTACTGGCCAAGGCGACGGCTCCTTCTACGCATCCACTCTGAAGCCCGGCTCCTGCTTCTGCAATCTACCACCGACCATCGAAATCGAATGCAGCCTCCGCATCATCCTCCGGCATCGATTGATCCAGCCAACTCGCCTCCTCCAGCGCCTCCTGAGCCGCGACCCGCACCGCCGCAGCCGGATGCGTCCGCAGCCGCTCCAACTCCTCTACGGCCTCCTCTCCCCCAATCTCTCCCAGCGCCCCAATCGCGGCCTGAATCACCTCCACCTCGGCAGTCGGATCATCAAACAGATCCACCAGGATCGGCACCCCGTCCTCGGAGCCGATCTCGCCCAACGCCTGCGCCGCCGCGATCCGTTCGTCGCTGTCCTCCGCCGTGATCGCCCCCTCCAACAAGGGCAGCCAGACCACATCCGCGCTCCGACCCATCGCCTGCACCGCGCCCAGATGCAGCGCCGCCGAGTCGGAGTAGAAAGCGTCATCGATCAGCCCCGCCACCCACTCCTCCGAGATCACGCCAACCGCAGCAATCGCCGCCGCGCGCAGTGTCTCCTCCTCCCGTGCGTCAACCGCAATCCCGCGCAGCGTCTCCACCACCGCATCCGCCCCTTCGCCGGAAGCCCAGCCCAACTCAAGCCGCATCGCGATCTCCCCCAACGCCGTCACCGCCTCGCAGCGCACTTCGTCGTCTTCCTCGCTCGAACCCGCCGCCTCCAGCAACGCCGCCGTCGCCCCCGCAGACTCGCTCACCGCCAACGCCCCCGCAGCGAGCGAGCGCACCGACAGATCCTCATCCTGTAGCGCGACCGCGAACAGCGAGGTGAAGTCGAAGCCGCCGGGCCCGCTCGCGGTTTCGCGCAGCTGATCGAAGAGCGCGAAGCGACCGGAAGCATCAAGTTGCTCGAGCTCAGCCCTGGCCTCGCCCAGACCGGTCAAGCCCGAAAGCGCATAGAGGTCGGCAAGCTCAAGCTCTTCATCCCCGCGACCGATGATCGAGATGATCCGCCGAAGCGCGCTGGCCGGATCAGGCGGCTGCGAGAACTGATCATCCTCCTCCGTCACAACCCTTGCTCCTCCTCCGTCGGCGCGCGTTCCATCAACACCCGAATCGCATCACGCGGACTCAGATCCTCAAACAACACCCGCGCCACCACCTCCGCCACCGGCAGCTGCACCCCCACTCGCTCCGCCACCTCAAGCACGACCCGAGTAGTCTCCACTCCCTCAACCACATGGGGCGTGTCCGCAACCGCTTCCGCAAGCGTCATCCCCGACCCCAAACGCTCCCCCAGCGTGCGATTACGCGATCGCGGGCTCGTCGCCGTCGCCAACAGATCGCCCAGGCCCGCAAGCCCGGCGAAGGTCGAAGCAGACGCGCCCAGCGCCACCCCCAAACGCGCAATCTCCGCCAGCCCTCTGGTCACCAGCGCCGCCCGCGCGTTGTCGCCCACATCCAGACCCACCGCAATACCCGCCGCAATCGCAATCACGTTCTTAAGCGCCCCCCCAAGCTCCACACCGACCACATCCTCATTCGTGTAGACCCGGAACCGATCCGAATTCAGGGCATCACGCAAACGTATCCGCGCCTCCCGCCCAACAGCGGCGGCCACCGTAGTCGCCGGCAGACCGCGTGCCACTTCCCGCGCGATATTCGGCCCGCTCACAACGCCGACCGATTCGTCCCGTCCCGCAGCCGCGAGCTCCTCTGCGATCACTTCGGTCATTCGCAGATGCGTGCCCCGCTCGAGCCCCTTGGCCGCGCTCGCATGAACGATGTCTCCGGCGGGAAGCTCCCGCAGCACGCCGCGCAGGTTGTCTCGCAACCGCTGCGATGGAGTCGCCCAGATCACCGTCGCGGGCAGGCCAACTGCCGCCGCCTTATGCGTAAAGACCAGACGCTCTGGCAATGCCACCCCAGGAAGCAAGCGGCGATGCTCGCGCGCAGCCGCAAGCTCCGCTGCCTCGTCCACCGTTCTACAGAGCACAGCGACATCATGACCCGCACGATCCATGCACATGGCGAGCGTGCATCCCCACGAAGTCGCGCCCACCACCATCGTTTGCATCACGACGCTCCAGTCAGCTTTCGCTCGCCTGCTGCGCAGCCCCGCGCCGCGACCAGGAGAGTACGCGCTCGCTGCCCGCAACAATCCGCTCCACGTTGTCGCGGTGCCCCCAGACGACCAGCACCCAAGTCCCAACCGCAAATCCAATGTACGCATCTGGCGCAGCCCCGAAGGCCGCCAGTAGCGACATCCCCAACCCTGCTGCCGTCGCCCCAGTCAGCGTCGCCAGCGACATCACCCGAATACCCAACAAGACCGGCGCAGCCGCCGCCAGCGCAAACAGTGCCGCAGGCGGCATCAGCGTGATCACGCCGCCCAACGCCGTCGCGGCGCCGCGCCCGCCCCGGAACCCTGCATAGAGCGGAAATTGGTGTCCCACGATCGCCGCCAATCCTCCCAACACTTCACCGGTAGGGCTGTCCCAAACAGCCATCACGATCAGAATCGGCAAAGCCCCTTTGACGGCGTCAAGCGCCAGGACGGTCACCGACCAGCGCAGACCCAGCGCCCGAAACGTGTTCGTCGCACCGATCCGGCCGCTCCCGCTCGCACGGATGTCGCCGCCACCCCGCCAGCGCCCGATCCACAGCCCGGTCGGAACCGACCCAACGAGATAGCCCACCACGATCCCGACGATCCACGCCTCAATCACATCGCGCTCGCCTTCTCCGTTTCAGCTCTGGTTTCGTCCTGCACGATCATCGCCGCTTGCCGGTTCTCGACCCCTCAGCACACAGCGTAGTGTCGCGCCCTCGAAGCCGAATGTGCGCCGGATTCGCCCCAGCAAGAAGCGCTCATACGAAAAATGCACCGCCTCGGGGTAGTTCACGAAGAAGACGAAGGTCGGCGGCTCAATCTCGCTCTGCACCGCGTAGTAGAAGCGGATCGGACGCCCCCGATACGTAGACGGAGGTCGGTCAATCAGCGCCTGCTTCAGCATCGCGTTCAGGCGCGGCGTGGGCACCCGCGTGCGCCGCTGCTCGGCAACGTGCAATCCGGCCGCGACGACGCTGTCCACCGAATCACCGGTCAGCGCTGACACCCAAACGATCGGTGCCCAATTCACGAACCGGGCG
The DNA here is from genome assembly GCA_963555985.3 of Dehalococcoidia bacterium. Lineage (GTDB taxonomy): Bacteria > Chloroflexota > Dehalococcoidia > Bin125 > Bin125. The sequence goes on along the minus strand of OY820591.1, from coordinate 1,248,044 downwards.
CGTCCGGCGAGCTGGCGTTCGCGGCTGTCCCGCAGTCCCTCCTCGGCATCCACGAGATCGGCCTTGTTCATCACAACCACGATCCCCGCGCCCTCGTCAAGCGCCATCCCCAGCACGTGCTGATCCTGTGATGTCACTCCCTCATGCGCATCAATCACCACCGCCGCGACATCAGCGCGGCGCACCGCCGCCCCCGCTCGCCGCACCGACGCACGCTCAATCCCCGGCGCAATCCGCCCGCGCCGCCGGATACCGGCCGTATCCACCAGCGACACCTCTTGCCCGTCGAAGCTGAGTACGGTGTCGACCGCATCTCGGGTAGTCCCGGGCACGTCGCTCACAATCATGCGCTCGTCCCGAAGCAAAGCGTTCACCAGCGACGACTTACCCACGTTGGGACGGCCGATGATCGCCAAACGGCAAGCCGCCGCTTCCGCCGCTCGCGGCTCTGCAACAGCAAGCTCGTCAACAACGCGATCAAGCAGATCGTCAATATGCCGTCCGTGGTGGGCGCTGATCGCAATCGGCTCGCCCAAGCCGAGGCTGAAGAACTCACCCGCGGCAGCGGCCAACTGCGGGTTGTCCGCCTTGTTCGCGCAGACAGTCACCGGCTGCTCAACTTCGCGCAGCAATGCCGCAACGTCTTCGTCTGCGGGCAACGCACCCGCTTGAACATCAACCACGAGCACGATCGCGTCGGCCTCCGAGACCGCCTGCTGCACTTGCTCAGCCACGGAGTCGGCGTACGGACCGCTCAGCTGCTCCCCCAACAACCCGCCGGTATCAATCACAGTGAAATGGCGTCCACGCCATTCCGTCGAACCGTAGTTGCGGTCGCGGGTCGTTCCCGGTTCGCCCCGCACAATCGCCTGGCGGCGGCGGACGAGACGATTGAAGAGCGTCGACTTACCCACGTTCGGACGCCCCACGATCGCGACGGTCGGAAGCACATTGCCCGGTACCGCTCGCACCTCAGCAGTCGGCGTCGCCTCGCTTGCCTCACTCATCAGCATCGTCTCCCGGCTGCGAGTCCGATCCTTCGCCCTCGGCCGGCGCGGGTTCCGGCGGCGGGGTCGGAACGATTGCAACCACCGCACGGGTGGGCGAGAGCTCCATCAGCTCGACGCCTTCAGGCGGCGTCCAACTCAGTACAACGTTATGCCGCCCGCCGCCCAGCTGCGAGACATCGATCGTCAGCGGCGGAAGTGGTCCCTCAATCTCGCCAATCAGCGCAACCGGGCCGTGCAGTACCAACTCCACCTCAGTCACCGAGAGTTCCACCAGCTCAAGTCCCTCCGGCACGCCGACAACCTCCACCGATGTCGAGAGCTGGACGGTCGTGAGCACCGGCTCGATCACCACGATCACTTGCACCGCAGTCTCAGCGTCAATCGCCGGCGTGATCCCATCGGAGAAGATCAGCTCCGCCCGCGCAATCAGGTCGGCATTGCGGCCGGTCACATCAACGGCAGTAGCCTCGACCACGGCTTCATCTTCGAACTGATCGACGCCGACCAACACCTCGATCGTCGCCGGGGCGACTCTCACCACCCGCACTCGATATCCATCCTGGGGCGTTCCGACAACGCGCGGACGAACCGACACCGTTCGGCGGAACAGCTCTTGCTCAATCGGCACCTCAACGACAGCGAAACGAGGGCTGACCGTCACGCGGCTGACGGCGATCCCGCTGCCGGTTCGGGCTTCGAGCGCCACATCTCGCTCGATCAGTGCCTCCGCACCCCCAAGATCGAGCCGCGCGACGACGACTTCGACCGCATCGACCTCTTCCGCGATCCCCGACACCGTGGCGGTACTCGGAGTCACCTTCGCCGCGCCCACTCGGAAACCCAAGGGCGGTGGATTGGAAGTCTCCACAACAATCGCTACTTCCCGCTCAACCACCTCTTGTAGAAATACCACCGCCGTCTCCGGCTGCACCGCGCGGACTCGAACATCTTCATTGAGCGACTCGACCCGCACCGGCAAGTTGTGACGCCCGGCGGGACGCCCGCTGAGATCTACCGTTGCCTCGAAATCGTCCGGGCGGGCGGCGTCCAAATCTGCTCGGCGTCCAATCACCGTGAGCGTCACCGGAAGCGGCTCCGAAGCGACCGCGAGATCGCTGGCAAGATTACGCACTTCGACTCCGATGCTGAATCCGAGCCGCTCTTCAATCTCGCGGTTTTCGGTGTCCGCGATCACGAACCAGACCGCCAGCGCAAGCACAACGACGGTGACGAGCAGCGTCGCCTCCTGGATAACGCGCCTCACTCGGAACCCGCCGTCGGGTTGTCCGCTCGTCTCGCACTGGCCGGCAACGCCGCCCGATCCGGCGCAGTGTGGAGTAGCCGCGCGAGCGTCTGCTCGAGTTCCCCGGAAAGCAACCCCGCCGTCAGCACGCCGCCTTCAGCCAGCGAAATCCGACCCGTCTCCTCGGAGACCACGACCGCCAGCGCGTCGGTCTCCGCCGAGATCGAGATCGCAGCGCGATGCCGTGTGCCGAGATGTTGCGCGCCGCCCAACTCTGGCCCATGCCGCTCGGACAGATCCGGAGGTGGAGTGGGCACGATCACGCCCGCCGCAACCACCTCACCCGGACGCAATAGCACCGCCCCATCGTGCAATGGTGATCCCGGCCAAAAGATCGTCTTGAGAAGATCGTTCGTCGGAATTGCGCCAACCCGAACCGCCTGGCGGGCGAGCTCTTCCAGTCCGGTCTGACGCTCGATCAGGATCAACGCGCCTGTTCGTGACTGGGAGAGTTCGCGCGCGACCGAACCAATCGTGGGAATCAGATCGTGATACGGATCACGCCGACCGAGCCAGTTGCGCACGCCGCCCGCCCGGCCAACATGCTCGAAGGCGCGGCGAAACTCCGGCTGAAAAACGAGCAAGACCACAATCAAGAGCACGGCCAGTGCGTTGTCGACGATCCAGTTCAGGACGACCGAGTTCACCGAGCGGCCAACGACCGTCATCAGAACCACCACAAGCACAACCCCGCGGACGATGCTCATCGCCGTCGTCCCGCGCAGCAGCCGCAAGACCGCGTAGAGCACGAGCGCAATCACCGCGACCTCGAGCAGATTCGTCCACGAAAAGTCGCTGAAGGCCGCCTCGATATCGCCGATCAGACCATCCATGACCTGCGTCCCTGAATGGCGTCAATCCGCCGGTCGATACCGGCGAAGACCTCTGCCCCGCCGCAAATGCAGGGCTGGCGACTCATGCTATGCGAAATCGCGTCCGCTCAGCGGAAGAGCCACCAGAGCAGCGCCTGCTGAGCATGCAGCCTGTTCTCGGCCTGGTCCAACACGACCGACTGCTCACCGTCTAGCGCCGCGTCCGTGATCTCTTCTCCCCGGTGAGCAGGCAGGCAGTGCATCACCACCGCATCCGAAGCTGCGCCTGCAATCAGATCCAACGACACCTGGTATCGAGTGAACACCTCTCGCCGCGCCGCCGCCTCCGCTTCCTGACCCATGCTGGTCCAGGTGTCGGTGTAGATCACGTGCGCGCCTTCGACCGCCGCTCGCGGATCGCGCATCGTGGTTACCGAGCCGCCCGACAACTCCGCTCGCTCAACCGCAAGATCAATCGTCTCCTCGTCGAGCTCGTAACCGTCTGGACAAGCGATCCGCACGTGCATCCCTTCCCCCGCCGCCGCGATCAGAAGCGATCGGGCGACATTATTGCCGTCGCCCACGTAACTGAGGATGCGCCCGCCCGTGCCGCCGTGCTCGCGGATCGTGAGCAAATCGGCCAGCGCTTGGCAGGGATGCTCCCAGTCGCTCAGCGCGTTGACCACGGGAACGCCCGAGTACTGCGCCAGTTGCTCGAGGACGGACTGCGAAAACGTGCGGCAAATGATCAGCTCGCCGTAGCGGCCGGCGACCGCGGCGACATCGCGAACAGCCTCACGTTCGCCGAGGCCAACTTCGGGCGGAGAGAGATAGATCGAGTCGCCGCCGAGACGACGCACCGCAAGCTCAAACGACACCCGCGTACGCAGCGACGGCTTCTGAAAGAGCAGCAGCGCCGTCTTGCCCGCCAGAGCCTCTTCGTGATCGTCCTGCTCTCCCGATTTCTGCGCCGAGGCCGCATCCAGCACCGCGGCGATCTCGGAGACGCTCAAGTCGGCCACCGTCAGCACGGAACGCGACATCTCAGCCCCATCTCCTCCAGGCAATGCCTTTCCGACATTCGCACTGTACCCCGCGATCTCAGCGTCGCCGCAGAACGAACAGGAACCGGATCGCCGTCCACCCACCCATTCGCGCAGCCATGTGCTGAGAGTAGTTATGTTATGGCCGAAGTCATTCTGTCAACCGCCGCGAGGCGCTCCTTCGCGGCAGCCGTAAACCACCGCCATCCCGATCATGCAGTTCCCATTTGGCAAGACGCGCCGACCTCGACCGGATCGATCCGGAAGTGAGGAACGATCCTCGCACCGCAGTGCATTGACGTTGGCCTGTGTCACCCTCGCCTTCATCGCGGCTGCGAGCGGCCTCGCCGCGGTGGCAATCAATCAAACGGTTTCGCCCAGTAGCCCAACGATCCGAGTAGCTGCGCTCCCAACCGAGCCGGGCGCTGCAACGCTGGTCGACCTCAATCGCGCCACCCTTCCCGAACTCGAAGCGCTGCCCCGGATCGGCCCCGCAATCGCAAGAAAGATCGTCGCCGCCAGACAGGATCGCCCTCTGCGATCGTTCGCTGAACTGATTGACCACGGCCTGCTGCGTGCAGACGACGCAATCGAGCTGCGTAGAGTCGCCGCGATCTACCAAGACCGCACAGCGGAGTGAATCGCCTCTATCAGCCGCCGCTTCTGATCTGGGCCGTTGCCTTCGGATTGGGCGTCGCAGTTGGTCTCAGCAGCGCACCTGAATGGGTAATCGCGTCTATCGCGTTTGCCGCGGCTGTGTTTGGCGCAGTCTGCGCATCCCGGCTCGAGCCCGGATCGAGCTTGAGGCGAATCAACATAGTCCTACTGCTGCTCGCGCCGGCGCTGTTCGGGATCGGCGTCTGGCGCGCCCAATCGACCGAATGGAACGAGCTCAGCCTCGCCCGCGCCGATTTCGGCGCACAGCCGGTCACGGTGCACGGCGCCGTCGCCGGAGACCCGGTGTTTCGCGGCACGCGGATCGATGCGCGTCTGCGCACGGAATCAATCACCCTCGCAGGCGAACGCAGACAAATCGCTGAGCAGATACAGCTCTCACTACCCGGCGACCTTCCGATTGAGCCTGGAGATCGTCTCCGAGTCACAGCGAGACTGACCTCAACGGCGATCAACAGAAATGATGACGGCTACCACAACTGGCTCGCAGCGCAAGGCGTAGCCGCAGTTGGCGTCGTCGAGCCGGGTGACGTGGCAGTCGTCGGGCGCAAGCAGCCAAGCTGGTGGCGAACCGCCTTCCACGAATCACGCACAGCCGTCAATCGCTCCCTGCAAGACGCACTGTCGCCCCCGCTCGCCGGCCTGGCGCAAGGCATGGTCACGGGCGACCGAGGCGCAATCGACCGACCTCTCCGTGACGACCTGAACACAACCTCCCTCTCGCACCTAATCGTGGTCTCCGGTGCCAACCTCACCCTCCTGACCGCAATCGTCATGACTGCGACTAGTTGGCTGCTCGGCCGTCACCCTTCGGCGGCGCTCGCTATCGTCGCGGCGCTTGCATATGCGGGCTTCGCCGGCGGTGACCCGCCGGTCATCCGCGCCTTGGGAATGGCGCTCGTCTTTACCTCGGCGCACATGCTCGGTCGAGGCTCAGCGGCACTCGACGCAATTGCCGTCGCAGCGGGCGTAATGATCGCCCTGGAGCCCCAGATCCTGCGCGACGTCTCGTTCCAGTTGACCCTGGCGGGCACACTCGGTCTGGTCTTGCTCATGCCTTCGCTCATGCAGCGGCAGCTTGCCGGCATTGAGGGCTTCGGAGGCGCAATTCGCGCAGTTGCACTCGTCAGCCTGATCGCGATGCTGGCGACGATGCCGCTGATCGCGCTCCACTTTCAGCGCGTGTCGCTGATCGGACTGGCGGCCAACATCATCGTCGCGCCGCTCTTTGCCTGGATGTTCCTCGGCGCGTTCGCCGTAGGAATCATTGGCCTTCTCTCCGGCGCCATCGCAGGAATCGTCAGCTGGCCCGCGGCCTGGCTGCCGCTCTCGTGGCTCCGCTTGGTAGCTGAGCAAGGCGCGCAGATTCCCGGCGCCGCCCAATCAGTCAAAGACTTCGGCGCAATCCACGCTGTGGTGATCTACATCGCCATGCTCGCGGCGGCTGTGCGTCCGCGTCGAGAAGTCGTCGCCCGCTGGCATCGCACTCGGCGGGACGCGACCGATCGCGCCGCAACGTCGCCCATCCGCCGCCTGCTCGCCCCGCTCGCGGCAACCGCAGCCTTGATCGCAGTCGCAATCACCCTCTGGCTCACTGCGCTGGATCGCGACGAAGAACTCGCGATTCACTTCATCGATGTAGGTCAAGGCGACGCCGCGCTGATCGTCACACCCGATCGACAGACCATCCTGATCGACACCGGCCGGCAGGCCGACGCGCTGCTCGCAGCTTTGCGAACTCATCTGCCTCCCGGATCGAAGCGGATCGATCTCGTCGTCGTCACACATCCCCAATCCGATCACGCCGAAGCGACTTGGGCGTTGCTGGAGCGTTACGACATCGGAAGACTTGCCGCATCGCCCCACCTGGAACAGACCGCACTGGGTCGCAGCCTCACCCGTACTGCGCGAGACCGATCAATTCCCCTGAACCCGATCGAAGCCGGAATGCAGATCGCGTTCGCTGGCGATCCGCACCCTTTGATGCTCGATGTCCTCTGGCCGCCGAGCGCTGCTGACGCCGCTGTCGATGCCGTAAGCGATCCGAACACGCTCGGTCTCGTCCTCAGACTGCGCTACGGCGATGCTGCTTTCCTCTTCGCGGCGGATATTGGCGCAGAGCAGGAAATCACGCTCGTGCAGCAGCCCTGCTCCCCCAGCCCCGAACCCTGCCTGCTGCGGTCCGACGTGCTCAAGGTTGCGCATCACGGCAGTCGCTACTCCACTACGCGGGTATTGCTGGATCGCGTCAGACCGACTCTCGCCGTGATCAGCGCCGGAGCGGACAACCCGCACGGTCATCCGCATCCCGAAACGATCGAAACCCTGAATCAGTCTGGCGTCGCCGTCCTGACGACCGCAGAGCGCGGAACCGTCAGCCTGCGTTCCGACGGAGCAATGATCACCTGGACGACCGAGCGTTGACCCGCGATCCGTCAGTCGTATGGTCGGCGAACGTGCCGACCAGTATCGTCGCAAGCAGGCCGGGATGGCGAAATTGGTAGACGCGGCGGACTTAAAATCCGTTGGCCTGCGGGCCGTGTGGGTTCGATCCCCGCTCCCGGTACCACATTCCTGCAATGCCTCCGCTAGACTGCCTCCGCGCCGACGGTGCGCAGTCGCTCCGTGCGCACGAGACATGCAGAAGTTGCCGACTAGAAGGGACTCACCATGAAAGCAGCGGTCTTCCACGGACCCCACCAGGATCTCACCATCGAAGACGTTGACGTCTCCAAGCCCGGCCCGCGCGAAGTGCTGGTCAAGACCGCCGCCTCGGGCGTCTGCCACTCCGACCTCCACTTCGTCGAAGGCCTCTACCCCTTCCAGGCGCCCGGCATCCTCGGACATGAGGCGGCAGGCATCGTTGAGGAAGTCGGCGAACTCGTGCAGCAGTTCAAGGCCGGCGACCACGTCATCATGTGCCTCTCCGTCTTCTGCGGCAACTGCTCCTACTGCCTCAGCGGCCGACCCAACCTTTGCCGCAGCCCTGAAACCCAGCGCCGACCCGACGAGGACCCGCGCCTGTCGTGGAATGGCAACCCGGTCGCCCAGTTCGCCAACCTCTCCACCTACGCCGAGTACACCCTCGTCCACGAGAACGCGCTCGTCTATGTCGATGACGAGATGCCGCTCGACAAGGCTGCGCTGATCGGCTGCGGCGTAATGACCGGCGCCGGCGCGGCCATGAATACCGCCAAAGTGCACCACGGCAGCACGGTCGCCGTATTCGGCGCCGGCGGCGTCGGCCTTTCCGCCATCCAGGGCGCGCGGATCGCCGGGGCGAAGCAGATCATCGCCGTCGACTTGCACGAGCACAAGCTCGCGCTGGCTCGGGAACTTGGCGCAACACACTCAGTCGACGCCTCCAGCGGCGACCCGGTCGCCCAGATCCAGGACATGACCGACGGCGAGGGCGTAGACTTCTCGTTCGAGGCGATCGGTCTCAAGACCGTCGCCGAGCAGTGCTTCGCCGCGATCAAGCGCGGCGGCGTGGCCACGATCATCGGCATGGTCCCGCTCGGCCAAACACTGGAGATCCCCGCGCACGAATTGCTCTCCGAGAAGGTGCTCCAGGGCTCGAGCATGGGCAGCAACCGCTTCCGTACCGACATGCCCAACCTCGTCGAGTACTACCGCCAGGGCCGCCTCATGCTCGACGAGATGGTCAGCGTCACCGCGCCGCTCGAGGACATCAACGAAGCCTTCCGCGCCATGAAAGCCGGCGAGGTCGCCCGAACCGTCCTCACCAGCTTCTAGGGTCTCGCCCAGGGTTCCGTCATTCCCGCGAACGCGGGAATCTCGATCCCGTGGCAACCAGGCCACAACACCGCCCCGGTCGCACTGACCGGGGCAGTTCCGCGTTCGTGTGAGTTGGTACGCTGAATCGCACGGAGGGGTGGCCGAGCGGACGAAGGCGGCGGTCTTGAAAACCGTTAGGCGCGCAAGCGTCTCGGGGGTTCGAATCCCTCCCCCTCCGCCAACTGGATACCGGCTTCTGAACGTCCGTCCGTCTCACTCGGCGATAGCGCGCCCCACCGTGATTAACGCTTCGACTGCGGTTGGATCGGGCAGTTCGCGGCCAAATTGGTGGACGGCGATGCGCAGGTAGTGGCCGCTGGGAACCAACTCAAACTGCATCGTCGACTGTTCTCGCAGCACACCGATCACCCGGCGCTGGACTCGCTCATTGGCATTTAGGAGCTCCACGATCGTCCGGGCGGCATGATCTGTCGCGTCCGCCGCCTCCCATTCAAACTCGCGCGGCGCGCCAAGTCCGCCTGGAGGCTCAACCGGGTGCGCGCGAACGGGCACAGACCAACTGCGCGGCCAGCGCTCGGGCAGGGCGACTCGGTCGAGGAGCAGATGTGCGCCAATTATCACCATTCGGCCGCTGTGCCCGGCCGCGTCGCCCGCAATCCGCGTCACCAGCATGTGTGTGAGCGGAGCGGCGCGCAGTTCGAGTACCACATGCGCGCGTGAACCTGCCGGCAACTGAGCGGCTCGAACGATCGCCTCATGCCCGATCGCCATCCGAGCTTCCACGCTGCGCTGTGCGAGGATTTCGATCATCGCCTCGCTCTGCTGGCGGTCAGGTCCACGTCGGAAGAGTCGTCGCAAGATCACGGAGTGACGGTAGCAGGTGAATCCGAGCCGGCTCGACGACTAGCCAGGTTGCGCGCCCGCACTGAGAACATCAGCGGCAAGCGCTGATCTCCGTCCGGCAAGCGCCATACGCCGGGCTCGGTCTCCACCATCCAGGGCAAGGCCGGATAGACCGTCCAATCCTGCTCGTGCAAGAAGTCGATGCCGCAGCCCGCATCGATGATGGCCGTGACGATCTCGCCCAGACTGTGATTCCATTCATACGTAGTTTGGTGCTCAAACGTCGCTGTTGAGTCCGCGTAATCGCCGTCGCCGCTCCAGGTCAGCGGCTCGTCAGTCCCGAAGTAGGGATAGCGCAGGCGCAACTCGCCAGTGGGCGCTTCGTCGTCCAGGGAGAACGTCGTCGGATGCACGTCTCGCAGGTATAGCGTTCCGCCGTCCTTCAGGAATCCCGCGCAGACCTGCGCCCAACCAGCCACATCGGGTAGCCAGCACAGCGCGCCAAGATTCACGTATACGATGTCGAACGTCCCAACTCGATCTGCCAAAACAGCGGGCGAGGCGTACAGTTCCGACTCCACGAACTCGGCCGACAATCCCGCCCGTCCAGCCAGTTCGCGCGCGGTTGCGACTGCCGAAGGCGCGAAATCGACGCCGACCACCGACGCCCCCAACCGCGACCACGACAACGTGTCAAGCCCAAAGTGGCACTGCAAATGCAGCAGCGATTTCCCTGATACGTCCCCCACTTCCTCCAAATCAAGCGGCAGCAGCGTCGATTCGCCCGCCAGGAAGCGCTCCACTCCGTAGAACTCCGACGCGGCATGAACCGCGACCGACTCGTCCCAGCGAGCGCGATTCGCCTCTCGGTAGCGGTCAAGCGATGACACGCGAACCCATCCGCGTTGCCAACACCTCAGGCAGGATCACCGACCCGTCCGACTGTTGGCCGTTCTCCAACAACGCCGCGATCGTCCGGGGCAGGGCCAGGCCTGAGCCATTCAAGGTGTGAACGAACTTCGTGCCTTTGCCCTCCGCCGGCCGATAGCGAATGTTCGCCCGCCGAGCCTGAAAATCGGTGCAGTTCGACACACTCGAGACTTCAAGCCACTCCTGCGCCCCCGGCGCCCAAATCTCAAGGTCATAGGAGACCGACGCGCTGAAGCCAATGTCGCCGCTGCAGATCTGCAGCACGCGGTAATCCAATTCAAGCCCTTGCAGCAACGACTCCGCTTGTGCCAGCATCTTGTCCAGCGCGCCCGCCGACGCTTCCGGCGCAGTGAACTGATACATCTCCACCTTCTCGAATTGATGCACCCGCTTGATCCCGCGCACATCCCGACCCGCGCTCGCCTTCTCTCGCCGAAAACAGGGCGTGTGCGCTGCATAGCGAATCGGTAGATCAGCTTCGCTCAGAATCTCGTCCGCGTGCATATTGGTCAGCGGCACCTCGGCGGTCGGAACAAAGTAGTAGTCCTCCTCCTCGTCGCGGTAGAGATTGTCGCGGAACTTCGGCAACTGTCCCGAGGCCCGCATCGCGTCCTCGCGCACCATCGCCGGCACGTAGCACTCCTCATATCCCGAAGCGCCGTGCGTATCCAGAAACCACCCGATCAGCGCCCGCTGCAACCGCGCCCCGGCCCCGCGCAACGCATACATCCGAGACCCCGACATCGCCGCCGCGCGCTCAATGTCAATGATCCCCAACTGCTCCCCAATCTCCCAGTGCGGCTTCGGCTCGAAATCGAAGACACGCCGCTTCCCCCACTCGCGCACGACGACATTCGAGTCTTCGTCCTCACCGTCCGGTGTGTCGTCGCCGACGACGTTGGGAATCTCGCTCAGGAGCGAATGAAGCGACGCCTCGCTCACTCGCAGCTGCTCCTCAAGCTCGTCAATCCGCGTTGCCGACTCACGCTGTGCCGCGATCAGCCGCTGACGCTCTTCGTTGTCTTTCGCCTTGCCGATCGCGCGGCCCGCGCTGTTCCGCGCGGCCCGCAACTCCTCTAGCTCGACCAGTACTGCGCGCCGTTGCCGGTCTACCTGAATCGCCTTGTCCAGCGGAGCCTCGGCCCGACGCCGCTCCAGCGAACGCCGAATGACCTCCGAATGCTCCCGAATCATCTGCGCAGAAATCACGCTCGCGTCTCCTCAAATCGCGTCACATGGTCAATCGCCGCCATCCCCAGCAGTCGCACATCCTCCGAGACGCGCGCCGAGACGTCTGCAAACGTCTGCGGCGCGTCATCCTTCAGCTCGGCCCGCATGATCCATCTCCACGAGCCGTCCGGCGCGTCCGGCAGCTCCCCATCGGCTTGGTCGCGGGGACGAGTGAAATAGATCAGGTCCATGTGATGGTGCGCGGGATCACCGCCATAGGCCCGGATCGGCTCAACCATGATCGTCGCCGGAGGCGGCAACTGCGGCGGATCGGCATACGGGAACGCCGGTACCGTGGGCACGATCTCAACCCGCATCCCGGTCTCCTCCAACGCCTCCCGCACGACCGCCTCCACAGGGGTTTCGTTCGGCTCAATGTGACCGCCGGGCGGCAGCCACAAACCCACCTTGCGATGCCAGTGTAGGAGCGTGCAGCCCGCCATCGAGACGAACGCGGTGACCGTGAAGTGTCGGAAATTACCCACCACCTCTACCGTACCGCACATGGAACTGATCTCCGCCGCCAACGGCATGTCGCCGAGCTGGTCGCCCGACGGCAACCGCATCGCCTTCCTCAGCAACCGCGCCGAGGGTTGGGACCTCTATGTGATGGACGCCGCCGGCGGCGACATCGAGCGCCTCACTTCAGGCGCAACCGCAGACGATCCGGCCTGGTCGCCCGATGGCCGCCGCATCGCAATCGAGCGCAATCACCGCATTGAAGTCGTCAGCCTCAACGGAGACGAGCGAACTATCGTCGCCGCCAACGCGAGTCACGCCGCATGGTCGCCCGATCTGCGGCTCGCCTTCATCCGCGACCGCGACCTCTACATCCGCGAACTCGACGGCTCCGAATCTCTCATCCTCCGCGATGCCGAACAGCCCCATTGGTCGCCCGACGGAACGACCATCGCCTTCAGCCGGCGCGGCATCTGCGCACTCGACCTGCAATCGGGAGTCGTCACCCAACGCACGCACAACCCCGCAGACAAATCCCCTGCCATCGCCGCCGACGGCGACATCATCTTCGTCCGCAACATCGCACTCACCATCATCCATCCTGACGACGCCATCTCCGAACTCCGTCACCTCCCAACCCCCGCCGGTGCTCCTGCGCCCCACCCTACAAATCTCGACTGTATCGCCTTCCATCTCCACGACGGCGGCAACTGGGACATCGCCGTCGCCTCGCTCGAACGCGGCAACCTCGAACGCCTCACTCGTGCAACCTGGACATCCTGGAACGCGCGCCTCTGAGCAGCGCTTAGTATCTTGACTGCATGTCCCACTTCCTCGTCCGCCAAGCAGCTCGTGTGATCGCCGGCACAGCCGCCCCGCAAGTCGCCTCCCAGATCGCGCAGCGGCTGACTACCCCCGCCACCCGCGACGAAGACCGCCGCCGCTTCCTGATCTGGCTCGCCGGACCATTTCAGCAAGCGCGCCCGGACGCCTATCAACAGCTCTGGGCGCGGCTGCGCGGGAACGACCCCGCGATCAACGCGCTCACCAACGTGTTCCTCGAATTCCAGAGCGCCGGGCCGACAGCGGCGACCAACTGGTTCGCCCAGCTCGCCGAGTCCGACCAACAGCACTTCGACGAGCTGATCGAGGCCATGCAGCCCAAGCGCCCGGATACTCAACAGCTGATGAAGCAAGCCCAACGGGAAGCAGAAACCACTTTCCGCGGCGCAGCCCGACTACTCGGCCGCACCTACCGCGACGCCCGCAAACGAAAGCGCTAACTCCATGCCGATGATTGACCACATCACCGACGAACAAGCCGACCTGATCCGAGCCTCAAAGGTCTTCTTCGTCGCCTCCGCCGACCCGGAGCTTGGACCCGGGCCGAATGGCGAGGGAGCGGTCAACCTCTCCCCGAAAGGCGCAGCCGACCTCCACGTGATCGACCAGCACACCCTCGCCTACTTCGACTATCGCGGCAGCGGCAACGAAACCGCGCGCCACACCGCAGGCGGCGGCCCAATCACGGTGATGGTCACGTCCTTCGACGAGGACGCTGCGATCGTCCGGCTCTACGGCAGCGCCTGCGCCAAGCCGCTGGAGGAATCGCTGCTCGCCCATCTCGCCGAAGACTTGCGAAGCATCGAAATGCCCACACCTGAACGTCAGGTGATCGAGATCACGGTCGAAGCCACCCAGACCTCATGCGGCTACGGCGTGCCGATCTACGAGTACCAAAGCCAGCGCAGCCGCGACCAGCGCGGCCGCCGCTACAAGTAGCCGCCCGCCGGCCTACGCGATCAGGCTCGCCAACCGATCCAGTTCAGGCACGACTTCATCCGCTCCCGCGTGCGGCAAGCGGAAGATGAGCCGGTCGACGCCCATCCGCTCGTACTCGGCAATCGCCTCGTCGTCCCCGCCGAAGACATGGATCGAGATTTCGTCGAAGTCCCGACCGGCCTCGTGCGCACGTGACTGGATGTCCTGGATGCCGCGCTCGACAAATCCCGGCGCCGTGATGTTCGGCAGCCAGCCGTCGGCCCAATCGACCACCCGCTGGCGCGCCCACTTGCTGCCGGCTCCGATCAGGATCGGCGGATGGGGATTCTGCACCGGCTTGGGAATCACTTCGGTCTTGGGAATGTCGACGAACTCCGAGTGGTACTCCGACTCGTCCTGCGTCCACATCTCCTTCATTGCCTCGATCCGCTGCTGTGTCACCTTCCAGCGATCCTGGAAACGGACGCCGAGCGGCTCCATCTCCTCGGCCAACCAGCCCGCCCCGATGCCAAAGTCGAAGCGCCCTCCGGAGATCATGTCGAGGGAAGCGATCTGCTTAGCCAGCGCGATCGGTTCGTGCTCGGTGACGAGACAGATGCCCGTACCCAGACGAATCTCAGACGTGGCGCCGGCCGCCGCTCCGAGCGCGACGAATGGGTCGTGGATTCGGCGGTACTCGACGGGCAGCGAGCCGTCCTCGCTGCGCGGGAACGGCGTTTCCCGATCGACCGGCATGTGAACGTGCTCGGGCACGAACAACGACTCGAAGCCCCGCTCCTCCGCCGCCACTGCGAGCGAGACCGGATCCATCGCCAGATCCGTCGCGAAAATGAACACGCCGTACTTCATCCTCAATTCCTCTCAGCTGCGGCCAACTGGCCACCAACAGACTACGCCCTCTACTCCGCAACTACCCTGCGCTCATGCCAAACGACATCCTCAGCCCGCCCTCGCCGCCCAAGCGCGTCCCGATCGTGCTCGATACCGACACTGCCAACGAAATCGACGACCAGTTCGCCGTCGTCCACGCTCTGCTCTCCGGCGATCGACTCCAACTCCAAGCGATCTACGCCACCCTCTTCTCCCGCGAAGGCAGTTCCCCCGCCGACGGCGTCGAGCAGTCCGAGGCCGAAATCCACCGCTTGCTCGAACGCCTCGGCGTCAACCCCGGCAACCACGTGCTGCGGGGCGCAGATCGCTTCCTCTCCGACGATCAAGCGACAGTTCGCAACGCCGCCTCCGACGATCTGATTCGACGCGCCCTCGAACCGCGCGGCGAACCGCTCTGGGTCGCCGCCATCGGCGCGCTCACCAACATCGCTTCGGCGCTCAACCAAGCGCCCGAAATCGCCGACCGCATCGCCATCGTCTGGCTCGGCGGACAACCCCAACACCGCCACGACGCCCGCGAGTTCAATCTCTACCAGGACCCCGCCGCCGCCCGCGCCGTCTTCGAGAGCGGCGCGCCGCTCGTCCACATCCCCTGCTACGGCGCAGCCTCCCACCTGCTCGCCACCACCGCCGAGCTGGACGCCTATGTTCGACCCCAAGGTGCAATCGGTGAATATCTCGCCGACATCTTCCGCGACCACAACGAGCAGTATCCCGGACGCTCGAAGGAGATCTGGGACCTCGCCGCCACGGGCTACCTGATCGACGAATCATGGGTATCCAAGCTCAGCCTCGAACGCCCGACGCTGAGCGCAGACATGCACTGGAGCAAGAGACCCAACAACACTCCACCTGCCCCATTCGCCGAAGCCCACTATGTCCGCCGCGATCCCATCTTCCAAGACCTCTTCACCAAACTAGCCCAGTTCCACGCCGGCGAACGCGCAGCGGGATTCACATATGAAGATCAAGCGTGACCCTACCGCTCTGCAAGCCGCTTACCATGCCAGCGGAGACCACCAATGACCGACTGGACCAACCAGCTCTACTTCGGCGACAACCTCAGCATCCTTCGCGAGCACATCCCCGACGAGTCCGTCGATCTGATCTACCTCGATCCGCCCTTCAACTCCAACGCCACCTACAACGTGCTCTTCAAAGAGCGCTCCGGCGAGGACTCCGCCGCACAGATCACCGCCTTCGACGACACCTGGCACTGGACCATCGACTCCGAGCGCGCCTACCAGGAAGTCGTCCTGCGCGGTCCCGACAAGCTCGGCAGGCTACTCCAGGCGATGCGCGAGTTCCTCGGTCAGAACGACATGATGGCCTATCTCACGATGATGGCTCAACGACTGCTCGAGCTCTATCGGGTGCTCAAACCGACAGGCAGCATCTACCTCCACTGCGATCCCACCGCCAGCCACTACCTCAAACTACTCATGGACGCGGTGTTCGGCGCCGAGTACGTTCGGCGAGAAATCATTTGGCAGAGGGCGCAAGCGCATGGCGGAGCCACCAATTTCAACGCCGTGCATGACACCCTGCTGTACTACGCAAAGACGCGGCAGCCAACCTGGAACCCGCAGTACCTTCCGCACACCGCCGAATACATCGACAGCCACTACAAGCTGACTGATCCCGACGGCCGTCGCTATCAACTTGTCGCCGCGCACGGCGCTGGCTCGGGTTCGGCGCGGCGATTTGGCGACCAAATCTTGGAACCGCCTCAGGGAAGACACTGGGCGTGGGACCAAGAACGGATTGATCAGTTGATGGCCGAGGATCGAATCGTCTTCACTCGTACTGGTACGCCTCGCTACAAGCGCTATCTGGACGATACGCCAGGACGCCCCGCTGCGGACATTTGGACCGACATTTCACCAGTCAACTCGCAGGCTGCAGAGCGAATCGGTTACCCAACTCAAAAGCCCGAAGCCTTGCTCGAACGCATCATCAGCGCCAGCAGCAATGAGGGCGACCTGGTGCTCGATCCGTTCTGCGGCTGCGGCACTGCCGTCGCCGTCGCCGAGCGGCTCAAGCGGCGCTGGATCGGCATCGACATTACGCATCTCGCCGTTTCACTGATGAAGCACCGCCTCCAGGACACCTTCGGTGCGGAACTCTCCGAGTACAAAGTCGTAGGCCTCCCCCAGGACGTCGCCAGCGCCCGCGCGCTTGCCACCGAAAGCGAGCACGACGGCCGCTACCAGTTCGAGTACTGGGCGCTGGGGCTGGTCGACGCGCGTCCGGCGACGGGCAAGAAGGGCGCGGACTCGGGCGTGGACGGCTACATCAACTTCTTCGACGACAACTCCGGCAAGGCCAAGCGCATCATCGTCCAAGTTAAGAGCGGCAAGGTCAATCGGGGGCAGATCGCCACGCTCAAGGGCGACATGGAGCGCGAGAAGGCCGCGCTCGGCCTCTTCGTCACCCTCGAGGCGCCGACCCAGCCGATGATCGAAGAGGCTGTCACGGCCGGCTTCTACGAGCCGGAGGGTCTGCCGGGCAACCAATATCCGAAGGTGCAGATTCTGACGATCGATGAACTGCTGAGCGGCGGGCAGCCGGAGTATCCGCGCTTTGCTGCCCCGCAGACGTTCCGCAAAGCTCCCCGCCGCAAACGCAAACAAGGCGTCCAACAAACCCTCAATGCGTAGTCCCTGTCTCCCTCTGCTCGATCAGAGCCTCACCGTCACCGGACGAGTCATCCCTCCGAACGTCGGCATCCAGCATGAGTGCTTACCCGGACCGCCCGCCACGATGATGTGAATCTCTTCCGGCTTGTCCGTGATCGGCAGCAGTTCGTCGTCGCCGTGCGTGGGCAGAACGCCGCCCGCCATGCGGTCGTTGACCGCGCTCAGGAACTCCGCCGACAGCTTGCTCGCCGGATAGCGCGCGTGCTCCCACAGGTACTCCTGCACCAACTCGCGCGTCCAGCCCTCCGACGCCACCGTCTCGGCGTGCTCCGGTCCAAACGCCAGCACCGGTTCGCCCTTGCCCAGAATGTTGTTGCTCCCCGCCTGCCCCATCGCCCCGGCGACAGTCTGCAAGATGCCCAGAGCCGTATTGCTGCCGTGATCTTGGATGTTGTGCGGTCCCTCGCAGGCCCAAGTCGTCACGCAACTGTCTTCCGCATTGAGCTCGCGCGTCGTCTGGAACGGCGGCCAGGGTGAGGCGTCCTCCCGCTCCGTCGCGCAGAACGCGAACTTGGCCGGCGTCCCCTGCGTCGCCCGATCGCCGCGACCCGGCGTCGCCCCGGCCACATTCAGCTGCACCAACCGCACCGCCCGCCCAATCGTCGCGTTGGCCGGGAACGTCGGCCCGAAACAGCCCGAACCGCCGTGAATCCCCGCCGCCCGCGCCGCCGGCCCCGAGGCCAGAACGAACACCGCGCAGGGATGCGTCGTCGCATTGATCCCGTCCAGGTTGAAGGGCGGTTGGGCAATGGCTTCGACGGCGGCGAGGACGATCGGAAACTGCTGCGGACGGCAGCCCGCCATCACCGCGTTGATCGCGATCGCCTGCACCGTCGCCTCACCCTGCCGCGGTGCCAGCACACCGAGCATCTCCAGCGGATCCCGGCCCGAAGGCGTAATCATCGCCTCAACCCGCTCCGCCGTCGGCGGAATCAACGGCAACCCGTCCGACCACCCGCGCCGGATGCACTCCTGCGAGAACGCAAACGGATCGCTCGGCAACGCAAACGACTCAGCCGGACGCCCGCTCGCAGCCATCAACCCGCCCCGCCAATCAGCGCCGCCTCAAGCCGGGCGACCACCCCGTCGTCAATCCGGGCCCGCACTCGCTCAGGCCGCAAACCGCCGAGCGGATGCGGCACGATCAGCCGATCCAATTCCGGCAATCCTCGCTGTTCCGCTTCCAGCTGCAATAGGTCGGTAAAGGCCGATGTACCCACCGTCACCGTCGGGATCCCGATCTCCTCAAACAGAACCGCGGCGTGGACACTCCACGTCGTGCACGATCCTCAATCACACGACCCAATCAGGATGAAATCAGCCCCGTTCCGAAGCGCATCCACCGTCGAATCCGACGGCGGCCCCGCAACCGGCTTGCTCCCAATCACGAGCTCTCCGAGCTCATGCCGCTCGCCCAGACGCTCCACCATCGTCTGCATCAGTAAGCGAGCGTTTGCCTTGCGATTCTCCAAAATCCCGGGCCGCAATCCATCAAGCGTGACAGGTCGGGGCGCAGCCGTCGCTTCGCGCACCGCAACATGAGCCAGCGGGCTCAGCACTTCGATCGTCTCGGGCATGGCAGTCTCCCTCCGCAGGGCGTCAATCGATCCGGGCGTAGATTAACTCGCGCAACTCGTCCATGTCGGGAAACCGCCCCATCGCAGCCTTACTGAAGATCAGTTCGCCGTCGACGCTCCACTCGAACACGCCTTTCGTATCCGGTACTAGCCGAACATCCGACACCAGGTGCTGAATGTCGGTCATCAACTCGCCCAGCATCCAGGCGGTGCGCGGCCAATAGCCGCAGTCGGCGCAGTAGACGACCTCAATCGCGATCTGTGAGTCAGACATCGGCTACCCGCCCAGATACTGTTCCAGCCGCCGGCCGACCTCGCTCGGAGTACCCGACGGCAGCGGGATCATCTGCAACTGCGCCCCCGCGTCCGACCGCGCCTGCAACTGCTCAGTCACCGACTCAATCGGGCCGATCACCTGAATCTCCCGCACCATGCTCTCCGAGAACGCCATCAGCGCCCCCTCGGAGTCACGATCCGCCCAGGCCGCACGCGACTCCTGAATCTCCGATTCGAACCCCGAACGCGACAACATCTGCCAGTAGAACGAACCCATCCGGTTCGTGTAGTGAAACAGCGGCTGCCGAGCATTCCGCCAGACTTGCTCGTCGTCGCCGTCGCCAGTCACGTAGACATTCGTGAACGGAGCAATCGTCACCGAATCCTCAGGCCGTCCCGCATCCCGCGATGCGCCCGCCAATTGCCGCTGCAACGGCTCAAACGCGCGCCGAGGCCAGTGAATCGGATAGATCCCGTCCGCAATCTCCCCCGTCTGCTGAATCGAACGCGGCGTGATCGCCGCAATCCAGACCGGCGTATCCTCCCGCACCGGCTCAAATCCCAGCAGCCGGAAGCCGCGCTGCAATGTGTAGATCTCCCCCTCGTATTGCAGCCGCTGGCCGCTGAGCAGCATCTTGATGATCTCGGTGTACTCACGGATCCGGCGCAGCGGCCGATCGAACTCCACCCCGTGAAATCCCTCGATCACCAGATTCCCCGACGACCCCAGCCCGCAGACCATCCGCCCGCCCGAGATCGCCTCCAGCGTCGCAAACTCCTGTGCAATCGCCGCCGGCGAGCGCGAAAACGTATTCAGGATGCCCGTCCCGATCTGCATCTTCTCGGTGTTGGCCGCGATCACCGTCAACCAGGGCAGCACCGAATGTCCCCACGCCTCACCGGTGGCGACCATCTCGTAACCCAGATCTTCGGCGATCTTGACCTTCTCCAGCGTGTCACGCCAATCAGCGCTAAACCCGGCCAGTATCCCCAGTCGCATAGTGTCCTTCTTTCTGGTCCCCTCTCCCCCTTCTTGCTCCCTCTCCCGAGGGGAGAGAGCCTGCCCCGCACTTGATGCGGGGGCCGGGGTGAGGGCCCTACTCAATCTCGACGATCATCTCGATTTCGACCGACATGCCCATCGGCAGGGATTGCATCCCCACCGCCGAGCGCGCGTGCCGCCCCGACTCTCCAAAGAGTTCGACGAGTAGGTCGGACGCGCCGTTGGCGACGCCGGGATGATTGCCGAAATCGGGCGTGCAGTTGACCATGCAGAGCAGCTTCACGATCCGCGAGACGCGATCCAGCGAGCCGATCTCAGCCCGAAGCGAGCCAAGCAGTTGCACCATGACCGCGCGAGCAGCCTGGTAGCCGGCGTCGACATCGAGCTCAGCGCCGAGCTTCCCGCGAATCAACTCACCGTCCTGAAACGGTCCGTGACCCGACAGGTAGACGAGGTTCCCCGTCCGCACCGCCGGCACGTAGTTGGCTAACGGTGGATTGGTCGACAGATCGAGCCCCATCTCCAGGGCCTTGGCATCCGCATTGTGTGCAGACATCGCACGCTCCTTTGGTCGGCGGTTGTCACAGTTCAGGCTATCGCAGAGCTCCGCCCGAGCGATTTGAGAGCCCTATCCTCGCTTCGGAAAAGCCACAGGAGTTCAGCATGGCCTACGAAATCGTCCGTTTCCCCTACGACGGAGCCGTCGACGCCGACGGACACATCCTCGAACCCGCCAACCTCTGGCAGGACTACCTCGAAGAGCGCTACCGCGACCGCGCGCTCCAGATC
Organism: Dehalococcoidia bacterium; assembly: GCA_963555985.3. Taxonomy (GTDB): domain Bacteria; phylum Chloroflexota; class Dehalococcoidia; order Bin125; family Bin125. Next base: position 1,226,963 of record OY820591.1, on the reverse strand, counting down.
AAGCGCGACGAGGACGGCTTCGAATACCTCGAAATCAACGGCCGGCCCTCCACCAAGACCGTCAAGGGCGTGCTCGGCATCATGGGCGCGATGGGCCAGGAGGTCCTCCCCTCCGCCGACCGCCTCTACATGGATCACATGCCCTACGGCGGTTGCGACGCAACCCAGCGGGTCGATCTGCTCGACCAGGAGCACCTGGAAAAGGCCCTGCTCTATCCCACCCTCGGCCTGCTCTGGGAATGCGAGTGCGACGACCCCGAGATCTCCAACGCCTACACCCGCGCTTACAACCGCTGGATCGTCGACTTCTGCCGCCCCAGCGAAGGCCGCCTGGTCCCGATCGCGCACCTCTCCATGCTCGACATCCCCGCCGCCGTCGAAGAACTCGAACGCGCTGTCAAGGCGGGCGCGCGCGGCGCATTCGTCGCTCCCTTCACCTACAGCAAAATCCCCCACGGACATCCCGATCACGACCCACTCTGGCAGAAGGCCGAAGAACTGGGCGTGCCAATGGCGATCCACCCCACCTTCGACCTCGATTCCAACACCTCGCCGCGCTTCGATATGCAGTCCTTCGGCGCAGCCGCCGGCTGGTACGGCAACGTCACCGTGCGCCAAGGCCTCCAGCAGGTCCTGGCTAGCTTCTTCGCCTTCGGCACACTAGAGAAATTCCCCAACCTCCAGCTCGGCATCCTCGAGGTCGGCTCCGGCTGGGTCGGCTCCATGCTCGACCGCATGGACGCCGTCTACGACACCCTCGCCGGCAGAGCGCTCCCCCTCAAGGAGAAGCCCAGCTTCTACTTCAAGCGTCAGTGCTTCGTCTCCGGCGACCCCGACGAGCATTCCGCCGCCTACACCATGGACTACGTAGGCTCCGACAAGTTCATGTGGGCCTCCGACTATCCCCACCCCGACCACACCGGCACCTGGGTTCACGACCTCGTCGAACTGGTCGAACCGCTGGACGAAACCGCCCGCGAGCGCGTCCTCGGCGGCAACGTCAAGCGAATCTACGGGCTCGAATAGGCCCGCAACTCGATCTCGTTCCCGTCCGGATCGAGGATGTAGAGACCATCAGCCATCCCGCGTGCGCCGAACAGCGCGAAATCGGGATCGCGAACGATCTCAAACTCGTCCGAGGCGCGCACACGCTCCAAGTCCTCAGCGCCGACCACTAGACAAAAGTGATCGAGGTTGCGAGCGCCCGCAGCCGCATCCGAATCCCGCGCGATCAGATCAACAATCGTGTCCGCGCTAATCCGCACCGACGGAAACGGAACCTCCCCCGCACGCCAAGCCTCCACCCGCACCGGAGCAAGCCCCAGCCGCTCGCAGTACCACTCCAGCGAACGCGAAACGTCCGCCACCGCCAACACAATGTGATCCAGAGCCTGAACCTGCAACACAAGCACCTCCTCACCCACTAAGGTACGCCCCCGGCACACACTGTCCTTCCACTCCCCCTTGGAGACCTGCGCATAATCCCCATTTCCGTCATTCCCGCGCAGGGAGACCGTTGCAAAACCCCCATCTCCGTCATTCCTGCGGAGGAAGGCCTGCGCCTAATCCCCATTTCCGTCATTCCCGCGCAGGCGGGAATCTCGAAGCAACCAAGTCTGAAGTCACTCCCAATCTGGTCGTACCACCGACCTCACATTGCACGATCCGCTCCTCCCCCTCCATAAACCACGATACACAACCCCGAACACCAATTCAGTATAGTCGCCACAGAACCCATGTATCACTCAGAAAGGACTACCCATGCAGATCCAGCCCGCCCGACGACGGCGCGCCCTCCGCGTCCACTACCTCCAACAGCAAGGCCACTCCCTGCGCAAGATCGGCGAACAACTCGGCCTCTCCCACACCACCGTCCGCGACGACCTCCGCCTGCTCGAAGCCCACTGGAGCAGCATCGCCGCCCCGGCCGCCGACGATCTCCTGCTCGAATCCCTGCAACTGCTCCAGTTCCGGCTCGCCCTCGCCACGCGCGGCGACGAAGTCGCGCGCCTCGCCGACCGCCTCACCCCGGTCGAATACCTCCGCGCCCGCGACGCTCAGGACGCGCAACTGACCGCCCTCGTCCGCGAGATCCGGCGCACCGTCGGCGCGGTCCACCGCCGCGCCGCGCAGCGCCCCGACCAACCCGGCCTCCAAGCCGAGCAAGCCCAAACCGCGGCCGATACCCCCCAACCTTCCACAGCCTTACAGCCCGAATCGACGATCTCCAGTGCAGAGCGTGAGATCGTCGAAATTCCGGCCCCGCAGGAAAAAATTCTTCCAGAATCTCCCCAACCCGCCCAACCCAACCTCCACGCTGAAGAGGCGCCAACCCCGGCCGAAACTCCCCAACCTTCCACAGCTTTACAGCCCGAATCGACGATCGCCAGCGCAGAGCGGGAGATCGTCGAAATTCCGGCCCCCGAGGAAAAAATTCCTTCCAACCCCGTTCAACTCCCCGAGCCGCCCGCACACGACGCTCTGCTCAGCGAAGTCGTCGACCGCTTCCCCCAGCTCCAGGGCCAGTCGGAGGAGCACATCCAAATCCAGACCGCAGCCGCCGGCTAACCACCCTCCGCTCTCCTCTCCCCATGATCGCTCTCCCCCTTGAGGGGGAGATGTCACACAGTGACAGAGGGGGTGAGAACGCCGCCGTGCTACCTAACTACGCCACGTCTCACCTCCTAAGTCAAACCATGATCGATCTCCCCCTTTGAAGAGACCTGCGCGCAATCCCAAATTCCGTCATTCCCGCGCAGGCGGGAATCTCGAACCTCTCAAGTCTGAAGCAGCTTCCATATCTGGTCGTACCACCGACCTCACATCGCGCGATCCGGTCCACCAAGCTCCAACGCGCCCCCAAGAGACTGTTGCAAAAGCCTGCGCCTGCGCAGGCAGGGGGCCTCCGCAGGCGGGGAGGGAGAGGTCACGTAGTGCCTGCCCCTGCGTCGCTAGGGGACAGAGGAAGCCGCACGATCCACCCCACACATCCCCAGCGCCACTGACGCCAGGCGTTACGTGGAGTTGATGTGCCGACATGCACAAGCCCATCCAGCCGGGTAAAGTGAGCGTACGTGTGTTCTGTATCAATCCTGTAGCCGCGCTGCGGAGGGAACAACGATGACGATCGATATTCGCTTGGCTCGCGGGCTGCGCGCGCACGTGCAAGCTCCTGAGCTGGTCCGCGTACACGGTTCGAGCGCGCGCGAGGCGATGGACGCGCTCCTCGACGCTCACCCGCAGCTGTCCACCTATCTCCTCGACGACGCCCACCGCCTCCGCCCCCACGTCAATCTGTTCATCAACGACGAACAGGTCGCCGATCGCGCCGGTCTCAGCGATCCGCTCGCCGACGGTGATTGGCTCCATATCTTGCCCGCAGTCTCAGGAGGCTCAAGCGCCGACGCCGACCGATCTGTCCTCTTGCTCGTGGGAACCAAGAAAGGACTGGTCGTCGGTTGTAGCGATCCGCGCCGAACGGACTGGCAGTGGCTGCCTCTCGCGTTCCCCGGCTGGCAGGTCGATTACGCCGTCGGCGACGAGCGCAGCGGACGCCTCTGGGCCGCCGTCAGCCACATGCAGTGGGGACCCCGCCTGCACTATTCCGACGATCACGGCCAAACCTGGAACGAAGCGCCGGTACCCGCCTTTGACGACGGCGAACGCTCGCTGGAGGTCGTCTGGACGATCACGCCGGGCGCGCAGAACGGCACGCTCTACGCCGGCGTCATGCCCGCCGCATTGTTCCGCTCTGATGACCATGGCGCGAGCTGGCAAGAACTCACCGCCCTGGCCGAGCATCCCTACAGCAAGCATTGGATGCCCGGCGCGGCCGGACTCATGATCCACCACATCTCCGCCGATCCCCACGACCCCGAGCGCATCATCGTCGGCGGCTCCGCCACCGGCGTCTTCGCCTCCAACGACGCCGGACGCAGTTGGGAGCCGCGCAACCACGGCATCCGCTCCGACCATATGCCCCCCGAACTGCAAGACTTCGCGCCCTGCGTCCACTCGCTCTTCGCCCACCCCAAGCAGCGCGGACGCCTCTGGCAACAAAATCACTTCGGTCGCTACCGCTCCGACGACGACGGCCACACCTGGGTCGAAGTCGGACAAGATCTCCCGGGCGAGTTCGGTTTCGCTGCCGCCATCGATCCGCACGACCCCGACGCCGCCTGGTTCGTTCCGCTCGATTTCGATCAGTCCCGAATGCCTCGAGGCGGCCAACTCGCCGTCTACCGCACCCGCGACGCCGGCCAATCCTGGCAAGCCCTCCGCGACGGCCTGCCCCAGCAAGACTTCCACCAGACGATCTACCGCCAAGCCCTCGGCGCCGACGGCCTCGATCCCCTCGGCCTCTACCTCGGCTCCAGCGGCGGCGAACTCTACGCCAGCCCCGACGCCGGCGACAGCTGGCGTCAAATCCGAACCCATCTCGCCGCCATCACCACCGTCCGCGCCCACCCTTTCTAGAGACCCATACGTAGCCGCCACACTCGCCCCCGCTATGCCGTTACTCGTCATACCCGCGCTTGTCGTGGGGCCTGTCCCCTGCGCACGCGGAGACAGAGAAGGCAGACCCGACAAGCGCCGAACTGCGAACACGCCAACCCGAATGCGCTCGCCTCCCGCCAACCTAAAGCCCATCGATCCCGCCGCCTAACCTGCGGGAATGTCCCAACGCCCCCGCGCCGCCCAGACGACGCTGCTGCCGCCCGCTGCGCCTGCCCGGCGTCCGCTGACGCTCCGCTCCGGCGCGTTCGCTCTGTTGCTGGTCATGCTTTGGGGCGGCCAGCCCGTCGCCATCAAAGCCGGTCTCGCCGACGCCGGCCCGCTCCGACTCTCCGCCCTGCGCATGACGCTCGGCGGCCTGGTCGTGATCCTCTACGCCATCGTCACCCGAACCTCGCTCATGCCGCCGCGCCGAGAGTGGCGCGCGCTGTTCGGACTCGGCGTCCTCTTCGTCGTTCAGACCATGCTCATGTACGTCGGCGGCGACCACACCACCGCCGGACACGCTTCCGTCCTGATCTTCACCTTCCCACTCTGGACTGCGATCCTCGGACACTTCCTCGTCCCCGGCGACCGCATGAGCCGCGGCCGCACCGGCGGCCTGCTCTTGGCCTACTCCGGCGTCGTGGTCGTCTTCGCCGGCGGCCTCGCCGATGAGGGCGCAAGCTGGGGCGGAGACCTGATGACTCTCACCTCGGCGATGCTGCTCGGCACCCGGCAGATCTACCTCTCGCACTTCTCGCAGGGCATCCACCCGGCCCGGCTCTTGATGACTCAGTCGGTTTGGAGCGTGATCGTCTTCGGGCTCGCGGGATGGTTGCTGGAATCGGGGCCGGTCTGGTCCCCGGAGTTCCTCGCTGCGTTGCTCTATCAAGGCGTCGTGATCGGGGGGTTCGGCTTCATCGGCAACGTCTGGCTGCTCCAGCGCTACCTGCCCTCGCGCGTGGCGGCGACCATGCTGATGGCGCCGATCTTCGGCGTGATCTGGAGCTGGCTCATCCTGGGCGAATCAGTCGGTCCCGAACTGGCCCTGGGCGTCGCCTTGCTGGTGGCGGGCAGCGCCATCGTGCAGTGGCCCCGCGCCGACGAAGCCTGAGCCGATCCGCGCTCACCACTGCTCCAGCGCATACCCTTTCGGATCCCAGATGAGCCAGCCTGCCTCCGCATACGGCTCGCCGCTTGAGATCTGGCGGCCATGGTTGTGAAACTCGTACCAGGGCCGCAGCCGGTGTCCGCCCCAACGTTCCGCCGCCGCAGCCACCAAGCGATCCACTCCCAACCGTTCCACACCCTCGTGAGACGGATAGACCATCGGCGAGACCGTGTCCGCGCAGCCCGGCATCGTCGCCGTCTGGCCAATTCCCTGTTCGCCCCGCCAGACCGCCACCCCCGCGAACACTGCGAACGACACCTGCGCTCCAACTTCACGAATTGCAGCGCAAGCCTCACGCGCAAACGCCGTCACCGCCGCCTCGCGCCGGCTCGCGGAAGCAAAGATGTGGTCATCCGGGTAGCGCACATAGTCGAACATGATCTCGTCAAAGTAGGGCGCTGCCGCGGTGGCGATCTCAATCACGTATTCGCGCGCCGAGCGGGAATGCGGCGCCAGCCAGCAGGTACGCCAATCACAATCCTCCCGAGACAGACGCTGGTGAGGTTCGACGTGGTGATAGGCAACGATGTCTTTGAACGCCGTCACCCGTCCGATCAGCCAAATCCCTCGCCGCCGAGCCTCCTCCAGAAACTCGATCACGCCTGCTCCCGCCTGGCCTTTGACCGCCCCATACCGCCGCGCCCGCTCCGTCGCGGCCAGACTCAACACCCGCCCGTCCTCGTGCTTGATATCCAGGACGATTCCGTTGATCAGACCCTGCTCGGCAAAGCGGAAGACTCGCTCCTGCACCTCCGCATCCACTTCCCCGCGCATGTCCAGGATTCTCGGCCCCAGATAGAGCGCCTGCACCACCGGCGGAGGCTCGGCGGCAGCCTCAGCGCCGATCAGCGCGACAACCAGCAGGAACTCAACGATCAGCATCGGCAGCTTGGCTTGTTGCCCGTCGCCCCTCAACCACAGTCATGGCGGCGGACGCCGAGCCGTTCCGGGCGCGTGTTCGCGAGGGCGACACTAGCTCGGCTCGCTGGATTATGTAGCGGCAACTGCGAAAGCGCAATCAAGCGCTTTGCCTACCAGTCCTTCAGGCCGAGCAAGCGACGTCCGAGCGGCGACAGTTCCGCCGCCGGGGATTCGGCTTCGCGGCTGCGTGGGTCGCCCGGAAAGGCGCGCGGATTTTGAAAGGCCGGGTGGGTGCGTTCGCGCCAAGACTGAATCCGCGCTTCGCGGAGTGCGCGGTTCCCCGGTTCGGCCGGGAAGCAGCGCACGTACTGCGCCAAGCGAGGCTTGTCCGACTTGTTGCGGCTGTTGCCGTGCGGCAGCGCGGAGTGCCAGATGATGAAGTCGCCCGCGTTCGCCTCTACCTCGACGACCGGCGCGATCTCACCGGGAAAGCGCTCTTGCAACTGCTGGTGCCGAATGTCGTCATCCGGCCGTCCCTGCGCCCAGTCGGAGACCCAGCGGTGGACGCCCGGCACGCACTGAAAGCCGCCTTCGCCCGCTTTGGTGTCCACGAGGTAGAGCACGCCCTGGACAAGGAAGGGCAGGGGCTGCTGACGCACGTCGATATCCCAATGCACCATCCCGCGATGGTCGTACTGAGGGTGATCGGGATGGGGCGGCGGTTTGAGGTTGGCGCGGTCGATGAAGACCCAGAGGTCGTCGCGCCCGAACAGATCGCGGAAGAGCTCGTAGACCGGCGGATGCTGACGCACGTCCCAGAGCGCTTGATGGTGGTACATCTCGATCATGCCGTTGGCGCGGTGCGGTTCGCGGTACCAGTTGGAGGGATCGTCGCGGTCGAATTCGAGGAAGTCCCAGATGGCGTCCGTTACGCGCGCCACCAGCTCGGGCGGAATCAAGTTCCGCACGACGAGATAACCGTTCTGATCGAAGAAGGCGCGATCCGCGTCGGTCAGCACAAGTAGCCCCCAATCGCAGGGCGGCGTCCACCCGCTCGCGGGCTATCCTATCCGCTCCCCTTGCCCAACTCCACAGCCTCTTTCACCGGACAGCCATGCCCAAGCTCAGCCGACGCCGCCTCCTCCAAACCGCCGCCCGGCTCGGCGTCGGCGCCGCTCTCTCCGCGCTCGGCCTCGGCGGCAAACGGAGCAGCGCGCAAGAAGAGCAAACGCACGACGCTCCCTACTTCAGAGAGTCCGCCTCGAAGCTAACGCTGGGCAACCGCTACTACGAGGTGGACTTCGATCGTCGAAACGGAGCCATCACCAGAATCTACGACAAACGCGGCGGCGGCGTAGTCTCGGAGGGCAACGCGGACAGGTCGCTGTGGGCAGCATATTTTAGCGCCGAGCCACAGCGGATCGGTAGCAGCAGAGTGCAACAGGCGAACTTTCGCGCCAACTGGGACGGCCAAGCTCACCTCAGCATGAATTGGGATTTTCACGGCGAAATAGTACGACTCAGTGTGCGGGTCGACATCGAAACCAGCGATTCTCCGTGGTTTGATCTAACAGCTCGTGTACAGCATGAGCAAGGTCCGCGTCTGGACGGGCTCTCCTTTCCGAACCACCTCCGTTTCACTGTGGCCAATATCAAGCAAGCCCTAATCACGAAATTACCGGGCACATTGTTGCAACGCTCCTTCTTCGAGCTTGACAACCACCATTACACTGACACCTATCCGGGTGGGACTCAATGCGGCGACCTCACATGGGTGGATTGTGACGCTGGAAGCTTGGCAACCTACGCGATTTCACCCGGCCCGCGTGCTCCAATCCAATCTGGGTATCGCGCCCTATGGCAATCTCGTCCGGCTGCAACGATCCGCGAGCACGTTTTCTCCGTCGGCGCGGAAGCGCCAGGGTCGTTCCAGACACCTAGCGTGCGGATTAGTATCGGTGAACTGCTACCAGCCGTGATTGCCGACTACCGCAGGGTAAACTTGATCGACACATACCCCAGTCTCGAAGAGAAGCTCGGCGACTTGCACGGCGTGCTTCTTCGATCACCGCAGTTCGCCATGCACGGCTTACATGCCGTCGATTGGGCGCGATTTCAGACTTTTGCGGAATACGCAGACGCAATCAATGACCTCGCAGCACCGGGGATCTTGCAAAATCCCGCTTTCACTGAGTTGGAGTTCGACCGCCAGAACCCCGATTGGTGGCCGCCAGACCCGCGACTAGGAGGAGTACAGGGGTACCGAGATACTTTCGGGGCTCTCCAACGCCAAGGCTACTTGGTCATGCCCTATATCAATCCGACCTGGTGGAATCCGGGCACTCCCTCAGAAACTTGGCTATCAGAACGTGGCACGACGCTCGAAGATCTCGCCGTGATTGAGCCGGATGGCACAGTTCGCCGAGAGGAATATGCCTATTGGGATCCGGTGCGGGAGACCTTCTTCGACTTCAAACCAGGCGTTGTGATCTCACCATCAGATTCGCGTGCGCAAGAGCGCCTTGCCTATCTGATGAACCTCCATCACCAAGAACGATCTGATCTCATCTACCTCGATCAGATTGGAGCACGTCCGTGGATTTGGGACTACGCCGAATCGTCACCCTCGCCGCGTGCATATTCGGATCTCTGGTTCGATTTCACTAAAGAGTACCGATCGCAAATGCTCACAACTGAATCGGGTGACGACCGCGTCGCTGAGACTGTGGTCGCCTTCATGTCTACGATGTTGACTTGGGACCAGCACTGGAAGCGTCAATGGGGTGAAGTGGTATGGGAGTACTACCCACTTTCTTCGATGATGGTGCGTGACAAGGTGCTCTTGTACCAAGTGCAACTCGCTGGTACAGGTGGACCAGAAGTAACGGAGTCTCTAGACATGCTGCGTTGGAGTCTCGCCTATGGACACCAACTCAACTTTGATCTGCAAGCTTATCACAGTCCCTGGCTCCCTGTGGTCACTGCATTCGCGTACCACGTTCTGGGTCCGTACGCTGATGAGCAAATGTACGAATGGTCAGGTGATCTCAACAGCATGACGATTAGCCGCTTTGCCAATGCGACAGTCACCGCGAACTGGGCTGAGCGGCCAGTTGATGTAGGAGATCATACACTGGTTCCAGGCGGAGTCGTCTCCATGTTAAGTGATGGATCGATCACAGGGGGTGTCTTCCAGAGATTCAACAGCCATGTGTTGAGCTCAGGTGAGCACTATCTGATAGAGCAACGGAAATCGAACGGAGTTGTTGTGCGCCAGCCGATGGGTTCGGACACATCGATTGTGATAGCGAGCCTTTCGGACTGGGAGGAAGGCACGAGTGTTCAAGTCGCTGGCGTTAATCGGAAGGGCGATTCGATCGGGAGCCGCGGAGGCATTGTGCGCTCCGGCGGTATCACGTTCAGTTACCAAAATGTGCTCGTCACCGAAAAGGAGCGGCAAGAGTTCGTTGTGGAGATTCGCCTAGGTCTGGTGAACGAAGAGGATGGCATCGTCGAGCTGGCCATTCCAGATCAAACCGTCGGGACATTCGAACATCTTGGTAGACCCGCAAGACGCCCGCTGCCTGTTGATCAGTGGCGGCAGTTCGCCTTTGGGGTCGACCGTCGCATCGTCCCCGATGGGGGCGGCGACGTCACGTTGAAGATCGAGTACTTTGATGCTGCTGACGTAGGAGACTCTCTGAACGTGACGGTCGACACGATCGATGATCCCGAACGGCCGGTATGGCATTGGGGTGGAGCGGAGACCGGTAATCGGACATGGAAGACATTGACGATTCGGATGAGCGATGCAGTGTTCAGCGGTCGACTCTGGGGACGCGCCGATTTCGGCTTCTGGCTCGCACCTGGCTTCTACATCGGATCGGTTCGGATCACCAACGCCGACGAACTTGAGCGCCGCACTGTCGCCTACTACACGATCCACGACCCGGCGCAGGGCGAAACCCTGAGCCAGGGCCTCCATCTCCGAGGTTGGACCGACGCCACCCAACCGATCGCAGACCTCAACCTTGACGGCCTCCAGGCCATCTACGCCTGGGACGCGGACGCCGCATCGTGGCAAATGTACTCGCCCGATATCTCCGCCTCAGCGAACACCCTCGACCAACTCGAACAGGGCCGCGCCTACTACGTCCGCGTCCGCAACGGCCAAACCCTCCACTGGCCCGATGCGCCCTACGGCGGTGTCGGATTCCACCTGCAACCCGGCCGCAACCTCGTCTGCTGGCTGGGCACGCCGGACAAACCGCTGACGGACGCCATCGCTCCGCTGCGCGGGATGAAGGCGGAGCCGCTCGTGTCGGTGAAGCTGAACGGTCGGACGTACGACGTGGAGGAGTCGCGCTCGGCGACGGAGCCGTTGGCGTACGGTCAGGCGCTCTGGGTCGAGATCGACGCGGTCGGGCCGACGCGCTGGTTGCAGTTCTAGGCGCCTCTAGTCGTCGAAGGGGGCTTCGACGCCTGGGGGCATGGCGACGTTGAAGGCGTTGAGGCCGATTGAGACCAGGGAGTAGTAGCCCATCACGGTTGCGATTTCGAAGACGCCCCGCTCGCCGACGAGGGCCTTGAGCGCTTCGTAGGTCTCGTTGGACACCCGTTGGTTCTCGATCAGTTCCCGACCGAACTGGTACACGGTCTGCTGGGCGTCGTTGCCAAAGTTGGCCGACTTGCCGTCGTGGACGGCCTCGATCGCGTCTTGGTCGACGCCTGCATTGGCGGCGAGGCGGGCGTGCGCCCAGAACTCGAAGTTGGCGCGCCAGTGACCGCCGATGGTGATGATCGCGGTTTCCAGCAGGTCGGCGGGGAGCTCCGTGCTGTAGCGCAGGGCCGCGCCCAGCTTCTGGGCGGCGTCGCCGATTTCGGGCGAGAGGAAGAGGGCGTTGAAGGGACCAATCAGAGCGCCGTCCGAGCCGGCGAGTCCGCCGTGAGGGCGATCGGGGTTGGCGCGCGGCCCCGTTGTGATGTTGTCCCAGAGCGTTCGCTGGGCGTCGTCCAGCGTCTCGAAGGTCTGTGGGGCGAGGCGTGGTTCAGGCATCATCGTTCTCCGATCGAGAGTGTGTCAGGAGGCGGGATCTCTGCGCATGTGTCGGGGCAGGAGTTCGTCCGGATAGGCGTCGCCCACCAGCCCGCGCGCTTCCAGCGCAGCGAGTTGAGCTTCGCTGTATCCGAGCAAGTCGAGGTAGAGCTCACGGTTATGTTCGCCCAGTTTGGAGGGCGGCGTGCGCAGCTGATTGGATGTGCGCCGCATCTGAATGGTGAGGCCGGGATAGCGGTGCGTACCCACGCCCTCGATTGTCTGTTCCTCGAAAAAGCCGACCGCGTTCAGGTGGGGATCAGCCATCGCTTCCAAGGGATCGTTCAGGGGCGCGGCGCAGACGCCGGCTTGTTGGAGGGCGTGGAAGAGATCCTGTTTGTTCCAGGCTTGAGTCTCGATCGCGATCAGGCGGTCGAGTTCGATGCGGTGGGCGCGCCGCCCTTCGGCGTGGGCGAAACGGGTGTCGAGCGGGGCGTGCGTGATCTCAGACTGGACCGCGGCCTTGCCGGGTCCGGCGGCGAGCGCGGTGCAGAGCGCTACGAACTCCGCATCGGAACCAACGTCAATCGCGATCCACTGATCGTCGCCCTCACAGGGGTAGACGCCGTGGGGGGCGCTCCAGCGGTGCGAGTTCGCCTGCGGAGGCGGATTCTCGCCGTTCATGGTGTAGTCGAAGAGGTATTCGGCCAGGGTGGGGATGAATCCTTCGGTGAGCGGCATCTCGATCTGCTGGCCCTCGCCGCTGAGGTCGCGCTGGCGCAGCGCCATCAGCACTGCGACTGCCCCCTGCACGCCGGACATGCCGTCGGAGGCGAGCGTTTCGCCGATTCCTTCCGGCCCGCGATCGGGATATCCGCGCAGATGGGTGTGGCCGACCATGGCTTCGACGTGCAGCCCAAAGGCGCGGTAGGAGCTGTACGGCCCTTCGAGGCCGAAGGCGGGCATTCGCAGCATGATCAGGCGTGGATTGACCTCGCGCAGCTCTTCCCAGGTGATCCCGGCCTTGGCGATGGTCTGGGGGACGTTGTTTTCGACGAGTACGTCGCAATGCCGAATCAGCTTCAGAAACGCTTCGCGTCCCTCCGGCGACATGATGTCGCAGGTCATGGATCGTTTGTTGCGCGCGTGGGAGTTGAAGGAGGCGAAGCGGTTCCAAGGGTCATCACCGGGGTCTGCGTCCGGGTATTGGGGTTGGACACCGCGCGCGGCGCCGCGCTCCAGCGCGTCACGAGTGGGAACGTTTTCGGCTCCTCTGGTGTAGGGCTGGATGCGGTTGACGGGTTCGACCTGGATCACGTCCGCGCCCCACTCCGCGAGCAGCTGGGCGACGTGGGGTCCGGCCCAAACGACTGTGATCGCGGCAACGCGGATGCCCTCGAGCGGCAGCGGGAGCGGATCGTCGGCGTCGGGCCGCACGGGAGGGGGGGCGGCCTCTGCGGGATCGGGCGGGGCGAAGTCGAACACGATCCGCGAATGTTCGCCCAACCGGGGCGCTCGCTTGGGCGGATCGGGCGGGCTGGCGCTGAGGCGGAAGGGCAATCCCGGGTAAGGCAGTTCGTCACCGTGCCAGTGGGCGATTGGCCGCCACCACTCGCGCGCGGCGAGCTGGGGGTCGTCGAGCACGTCGGCAACGGTCATGACTGCGCCTGCGAGCAGTCCGGCGGCCTGCGCCTGAGCGGTGGCCTCTACCTTCCCGATTTCGGCCAGGAACGCTTCTACGGCTTGATCGACGCGCCGGCCGAAGCCGGAGCCCGGTCGGGGGCCGGCGAGGTAGTCGGGATCTTCAAGCAGGTCTTCGCGTCCGATCCAGCGGAGCAGGCGGGGCAAACGATTGCCGGCGCCCATCAGATTGACGGAGCCGTCGGCGCAGGAGTAGATGCCGAAGCCAACCGGCCTGCTGCCCGGCTGCGCGCGCTTGGGGCTGACGCCGCTGTAGGCGGCAGCGGTGAGATGGATCGTGCGCCGATCGCGGCAGCCAGCCTGACAGCGGTAGATGGAGAGGTCGATCCAGTCGCCGGCGCGCCGATGCCCAGCGGTACGCCGCAGAGCCAGGAGAATGGCAAGCGCGGCGGTCGCGCCGGCGTGGTATTGGGCATAGTGGCCAGCCAGTTTGAGCGGTTCGCGGTCGGCCGCGCCGGTGGCGTGGAGCGGGCCGCCGATCGCTTGCAGGGTCAGTTCGGAGCCGCGGTAGCCGCGATAGGGTCCGGTCTGGCCGAACGGCGTGATCGAGCACAGCACCAGCCTCGGATTGAGCGCGTGCAGGACTTCCCAACCCCAGCCCGCCTCGGCTGCCTCACCCGGCGGCAGGTCTTCAATCACGACGTCGACCTGGCGGGCGAGTCGGCGGACGGTCGCGGCGCCGTCGTCGGTGTGCGGATCGACCACGATCGATTGTTTGTTGGTGTTGAGAAAGAGGAAGAGTCCGGAGGCTTCGGGGTTGGGCTTGCGATTGGGGAAGGGTCCGAAACGGCGTGCGGGGTCGCCGCCGCGCGGCTCGGCTTTGATCACGCGAGCGCCGTAGTCGGCCAGCAGCTTGGATGCGTAGGGGCCGGCCACGTGGCGTGACAGGTCGAGGACGCGAATGCCGTCAAGCGGTCCGGGCATGATCCGCCTCAGTCTGCGAGCGGGATGGGGCGCTCGCACGAACGATCGGGACAATGCTAAGGCGAAATGGGGATTTCCAGCTAGGGCGGGGTGGGGGTTGGTATGTGTGGGTGTCGGTGAAGGTTGGTTGGGACCCCCCTCTGTCCCCCGCCTTCGCGGGGGCAGGCTCTGCGCGACATCTCCCCCCGCGATGCAGGGGGAGAGGGGAGATCGCGCCTTTGGCAACGCTCTCCGCAGGCGGGAATCCACGTCCCACTCGAGACGCCGTATGGATTCCCGCGTTCGCGGGAATGACGGAGATGGGAGTGTTGCGACGGTCTCCCTGCGCGGGGACAGGCTCTCAAGGGGGAGAGCGGTCAGGGAGGGGCGGAGTCAGCCGCCGGCGGCGTCGGCGAAGGGGGAGAGCTGTGCGAGGAAGGTCTGGGCTTCGCTCAGGAGACGCTCGAAGTCGGGGTCGGCGGGAGCATTTTCTTGCGACGCTGCGATTGGACGCATTTCCTTTGCCGGCTGGGGCGAACGCCCGTTGACGTGGTTAGCCGTGGTCAGCTCCGGTTGGCCCGGTTCAGCCGGGGTTGGACGCTCGCTCGGCTGGGGACGGGCCCGCTTGCGAGTCCGGGGCGCGTCCGTCAGTTCGGCCTCGGGATAGTCCGGGGCTTCGGCGGGTTGCTCCTTGAGGCGCTGGCGGGCGCGGCGTTGGACCGCTTCGGCGGTGCGCCGAATCTCGCGGCAGAGCGTGTTGAACTCCTGCATCTGCACGGCGAAGAGGCGGATCTGGTCGGGCGGGCGCAGCTGCTCGCCCTGGAGCAGCTCGTAGGGGTTGGACTCCATGTGCTGAGCGAGCCGCTGACGGAGCTGGCTGAGCTGGTCGAGCAGGAGGTCGTCGGCGACCGCCTGGGCGATCTCGCTCCAGTGGGTCTCGAGCAGCTTGAGGTCGCTGTGCACGGTGGCGTGGGAGACGCCGAGTTGCTTGGCGATGACGCGCAGGGGGAGGCCGTGCTGGCGGAGATGGTGGGCTTCGAGGGCTCGTCGTCGGCGCTGGGGCGAGAGGTTCATGAGCGGTGCTCCTTCTGAGTACGGTTGTGTGGCTTACTTGTTCTGATGATAGCTGGTTGGGCTATGTCGCGGGTGTTGTCTGGGTGACAGAAGCGGAACTTGGGTTCGTTTGGTTTCTTTCTGTCTCCTCGCTTAGGCCGGGGGCAGAGGACCCCCCCTCTGTCACTACGTGACATCTCCCCCCGCAAGGGGGAGAGAGGGGATCTGGGTTGGGGCGTCTGTGCTGGGTGTGGCGTTTTCACCCCCTCTGCCCCGTTGGGGCATCTCCCCCTCAAGGGGGAGAGCGGTCGGGGAGGAGTTGCGTTTTGGGCTTGATTAGCGGGCGCGGCGGGGTTCTAGGTGTAGTGCGGGGCGGATTGCGGCGTCGTAGTTCCAGTTGAGGCCGGCGCCGTGTTGGCGGGCGACTTGGAGGTCTCGCCAGCGGCGTTCGAGGGGCCAGCGTTTGTGGGCGGCGTTGGCGCCTGCGGCGCGGAAAAGGGTTTCGACTGCGTCGGCGCCGGCGTGGACGGCGTGGACGTTTGCGAGCCGGGCCATGCCGAGCAGGTGGCGCAAATGCGATTCGGGGACCTCCGCGGCGGAGTTCTCCATTGCCGTCCAGAGTTCGGTCCAGGCTGTGCGGACGAAGGCCTTGGCGGCGGCTACCCGCGCCTGGGCGTCTGCGAGCGCGAGTCGGAACGGTTCGCGCTCGCGTAAGGGCGTGGCGTCGCCGCTGCTGCTTGAGGTGGCGAGTTCGACCAGCTCGTCGATCGCGCCCTGCGCGCCGCCGAGCGCGTGGCCGGCATTGGCGATCCAAGCGACCAAGGAGCGATCGGGCACGCGCCAGTGGGGGCCGTCTGCGTAGGGTGGATCGGTCGGGCGCCAGGTGTGGGCGGTCTGGACGAATGCGTCTTCGAGGCGCCAGTCGTGGCTGCCGGTGCCGCGCAGGCCCATCGTGTCCCAGGTATGCACGATTTCGCCGGCGCGTTGGGGGAGGAGCGCCATGCGCACGCTGTCGTCTTCGGGATCGGGGAAGGTGACCAGGACGAAGTTGGCGTGCTCGATTCCGCTGAGGTAGTTGAGTTGTCCGCTGAGTCGATATCCGCTGCCGCTCGGGTCGGTCGCGGCGGTTGCGAGGGCTCTGGAGGAGCCGGCGATTCGGCAGCGTGGGCCGCCGGGTTCTTCGCCGCCGATCATCTGGCTGAGGACGGCGTTGGGGAGCCAACCGGTGGTGAGCGAGACTTCGGTTGCGATCATCACGACCCAGGCGGTGGAGGGGTCGGCTTGGGAGATGGCTTCGATGACGTGGAAGACGACCAGCGGGTGGGCTTGTTCTCCGTAGGCTGCGGCGGGGATGTTGAGGCGGTAGAGGCCGCGATCGGTGAAGGCGTCGATGAGTCGGCTTGGTACGCGGCGGTTTGCTTCGGTCTCGTTGGCGCAGGCGCGGATTTGCGGTTGCAGTTCGCGTGCGGCGAGCACCAGAGGATGGCACTCGTGCTTGGCGGCTGTTTCTTCGCGGCGGGGCATGAGCGCAGGGTATCGGCGGGGCGTAGACTGAGGCGCAGTCAGGATCGTGGAATTGAGGGATGAGATGACCAGTCGGCGGGATCGGTCGATTGACACGGGGTTGCGTGAGCGCGCCCGCGCGGTGATTCCGAACGGGATGTACGGGCATCAGAACGCGTCGTACCTGCCGGAGAATTTCCCGCAGTTCTTCGCGCGGGGGGAAGGTTCGCACCTGTGGGACGTGGACGGCAACGAGTACATCGATTATCTCTGCGCCTACGGTCCGATTCTGCTTGGGTACCAGCATCCGGCGGTTGATCAGGCGGCTGCGGAAGCGCAAGGCGCGGGGGATTGCTTCAACGGTCCTTCGGCGAAGATGGTCGAGTTGGCTGAGTTGCTGGTCGAGATCACGCCTTGGGCGGACTGGGCCTGGATGGCGAAGAATGGCACCGACGCGACCGTGTACGCGGCCTCGGTCTCGCGGACGGCGACGGGCAGGGGGACGATTCTGCGCGCGCACGGGGCGTATCACGGGGCGTCGCCGACGTGGATCAGCGGCGGCGACATGACGCTCCAGGCGGACGGCACGATCGAGTACGAGTTCAATGACCTCGGCTCGGTGCGGGCGGCGATTGAGGCGGCTGAGGGCGACGCAGCGGCGATCATCGTTTCGGCGTTCCGGCACGATGTGGGCTTCGATCAAGAACTGCCGACGGTTGACTTTGCGCGCGGGGTGCGGGAGCTATGCGACGCGAACGGGATCGTGCTGATCCTCGACGACGTGCGCGGCGGTTTCCGGATCGACATGGCGGGGAGTTGGGCGCCGCTGGGCGTTGATCCGGACCTGAGCGCGTACTGCAAGGCGATCGGCAACGGGCATCCGATCTCGGCGCTGATGGGTCGGGAGAGTCTGAGCGAGGCGGTGGCCAAGACGATGGCGACCGGTTCCTACTGGTTCACGGGCGCGCCGATGGCGGCGGCGCAAGCGACGATCGAGACGATGCTGGAGACGGACGGGATCGCGCATTTGGGGCGGGTTGGGAATGCGCTGCGTCAGGGCTGGCAACAGGCCGCCGATTCTCACGGGGTCGGGATTCGGCAGACAGGACCGGTGTCGATTCCGCTGATGCTCTTCGACGGCGACGATATGTCGACGCGGGATGTGCCGCGCGCGTATCGGTTCTCGGCAGAGTTGGCGGAGCGGGGCGTGTATCTGCATCCGATCCACAACGGGTTCTTGTCGACGGCGCTGTCGGACGAGGATGTGGCGCACACGTTGGAGGCGTCGGAGGAGGCGTTTGCGGTGGTGGCGTCGGAGTTCGGGGACTAGCGCGAGCGGTTGCGCGGGTAGACCAGGGAGAGGGCCAAACCGAGGCCGGCACCGATCATGGCGGCGGCGATGGCGTTGCGTCGGAGGGACGTTGCGCGTTCGGTTCCGTTGACTGCCGGGGTTGGCGGCGGCTCGTATTGGTCGCGGAGCTCTAGGGCGAAGATCTCGGCGGCTCCGTTGAGCGGGAGTTGGGCTCTGCTCGGTGGCGAGGATGGGACCGGGGCGGCGACGAGTGCAGGCGGTAGGTCCGGAGATTCGATGCTGGCGGGGGCGGGCAACTCGGCGCTTCGCAGTCTGATTTCTTTCATCCTGAGGATGGCGAGCACGGAGATCAGGACGATGGCGGCGGCGAGGAGGAAGTTGTCGGTGATGGCGTTGGCGACGGCGGTCTGCACTTGAGGCTCGGCTACCGCCCAGACCTCGGCGCCGAGGTCTTCGACCAAGCCTTCGCGGAAGAGGGGATCGACCAGCTTTTCGGGCTGGATTTTGTCGACCAGGTCGGGGGTGAGGCGTTCGATCAGTCCGTTGGCGAGGCGGGCGTTGAAGAGCGCTCCGATCACGCCGATGCCGATCACGCCTCCGACCTGCTGGAAGAACTGGTTGAAGGCGGAGACGATGCCGAGGAACTTCTGCGGAGCGGCGTTCTGGGAGGCGATGGACATGACAGGCATCATCAGGCCCATGCCGATGCCGAAGAGGAACATCCGCCCGAGCACACCGGGGATCGTGGTCTCGCGGGTCATGGTGGAGAGCAGCAGCATCGAACCGAACATCATCAGCGAGCCGGTGACGGCCAGATACTTGTAGCGCCCGGTGCGCGACATGATCTGTCCGGAGACGATCGAGCCGGCGACGGAGACGATGATCATCGGCCCCATGACGAGGCCGGCGGTGGCGGCGTCGACGCCGATGCCGACCTGGAGGTAGAACTGGAGGTAGACGAAGACGCCCATCATGCCGACGCCGATGAAGAAGTTGACGATTGCGGCGGTGGCGATGGTGTGGATGCGGAACAGTTGGAGGGGGACGATGGGCTGCTCGGCGCGGCGTTCGACACGGATGAAGAGCATGAGCGCGATGGCGGAGACGACGAACAGCAGCAGGGTCTGCGGGGCGAGCCAGCCCCACTCGGAGGCGAGGCTGAGCGCGATCAGGGCCGGGATCAGCGTGACCGACAGGGTGAGAACGCCGGCGGCGTCGATCTTGAGCTCGCGCTTGGGCGGTCGCAGCCAGGGCACCTTGATGGCGACGATGGCGATCACCAGCGGCCCGAGGATCAACATGATCCAGAAGACCCAGCGCCAGGAGAGGGTTTCGGTGAGGACGCCGCCGATCGGCGCGCCGATCAGGCTGCTGAGCGCGAAGACGCCGCCGAAGAGGCCGATGAAGCGTCCGCGCTCGGCGGGGGCGTAGAGGTCGCCGACAACGGAGAAGGTAGAGGTCATCAGGATCGCGGCGCCGACGCCCTGGACGGCGCGGAAGGCGATCAACTCGTAGATGCCGGGCGCGAAGCCGCAGAGGGCTGAACCCAAGAGGAAGATGGTCATCCCGGTCAGCAGGAGCGGCTTGCGCCCGAACATGTCGCTGAGCGTGCCGGCGACCGGGATCGTGACGACCTGGGCCATGATGAAGGACTGGACGAGCCAGGGGTAGAGCTCGAGGCCGCCCAGGTCGGAGACGATCTGGGGCATGGCGGGGCTGACCACGCTCTGTTCGAGCGCAGCCATGAACATGCCCAACATCGCGCCGATGATGATCAGGCGCTTGGTGCGACGGGGGAGATCGAGGCCGAGCGGTCGGTCGGCGGCGGGATCGGATGTGAGAACGGTCAAGGCCAGTTATTTCGTGGGGGCGAACAGATTCTCAGCCTATCGTCTCGGCAGATGCCGCGCTCTGTACACAGCCTGCTTTCGCTGCGCCCCTCGCTTCGATGAGCCAGACCAGAGAAGCCAACTCAACATCCATAGAAGTGAGCTGTCATCGTACCGCTGCCCGGACCTCCTATGTTCAAGTTCACGCTCGGGAGCGTTCCAGTCCATGAGTTCCAAGAGGTCGTCCAACGCCAGAAGCACCATCCGCTCCAGGCCACTGCTTCCAGCTGGGCAACATCGCCGGTGTTGAACGTTCGTTGGCCAGGGATATTCCCACTTCCGTTGTGTATCAGCACTTGCCCTGCGCTGCTGGGGGATGACGCGACCATTAGTGTGTATGTTGACGCGTGCACTTGCTCGAACACCGCGCGTACTCGCTTGTCTCGATTCATCAACACACTCGCGCGCGTGTTGCTCCCGCTTGCGTCCAATTCCCAACGCACGAACCGCCAGCCCGAATTCGGCCGCGCCTCCAGATTCGCAAACTCGCCAGCGTCGAACACCCGCTGGCCTGGCGTTGTGCCGCTCCCGTTGTGCACCTCCACATAGCCGCCGCTGCCGTTGTTCGGATTCGCGCTCACCGTCAATGTGTAGGTCGACGGCTGCACGCGCTCCCAATGCGCCGTCACCGCCTTGTCCCGATTCATCGTCACGTTCGTCTGCGCGCCGCCGCCGCTCGCGTCCCCCGACCAGCCCGTGAAGCGCCAGCCCGCGTTCGTATGCGCCACGATTCGCGCCGATTGACCAGCACTGAAGTTACGTTGGCCAGGGATGCTCCCGCTGCCGCCCACGATCTCCACGTAGCCCGCCGCGCCCCCGCTCGGATTCGCGCTCACCGTCAGCGTGTAGGTCGACGGCTGCACGCGCTCCCAATGCGCCGTCACCGCCTTGTCCCCGTTCATCGTCACATTCGTCTGCGCGCCGCCTCCGCTCGCGTCCCCCGACCAGCCCGCGAAGCGCCAGCCCGCGTTCGTATGCGCCACGATCCGCGCCGATTGACCAGCACTGAAGTTACGTTGGCCGGGGATGCTCCCGCTACCGCCCACGATCTCCACGTAGCCCGCCGCGCCCCCGCTCGGATTCGCGCTCACCGTCAATGTGTAGGTCCCGGGCTGTGCCTGCACACGTTCCCAATGCGCCGTCACCCGCTTGTCCCCGTTCATCGTCACGTTCGTCTGCACACTGCCTCCGCTCGCGTCCCCCGACCAGCCCGTGAAGCGCCAACCGGCGTTGGTGTGCGCCACGATCCGCGCCGATTGACCAGAGGCGAAATCGCGCTGACCAGGCGTGTTCCCGCTCCCGCCGACAATCTCCACATAGCCCGCCGCGCCCCCGCTCGGATTCGCGCTCACCGTCAGGGTGTAGGTTCCTGGCTGAGCCTGCGCTCGCTGCCAATGCGCCATCACCCGCTTGTCCCCGTTCATCGTCACGTTCACTTGCACGCTGGTCCCGCTGGCATCGCCTGACCAACCCGTGAAGCGCCAACCGGCATTGGTATGAGCGCGGATTCTCGCCGTCTCGCCACGCTGGAAAAGCCGTTGGCCCGACGTCGATCCGGTTCCGTTCAACACCTCGATCCAGCCAGCTTCTCCGCCAGCGGGCTGGGCACTCACAGTCAGAGTGGGCTGGGTTAGGAGCGACTCAAACACCGCTCGCAGCCTTTTGTCCCCGTCCATCCGCACGCTCACGGAGCTGCGCGTCAGTTCGCGGTCCCCCTCCCACCGAACAAACCGATAGCCTGTGCTCGGTCTGGCGGTGACAGTCACGGTTGTTCCGTGCGCATACTCATTGCCTGTTCCGGCATACGGCGACAGTGTTACGCGGCCGCCCGCAGCGGGCGTTTTCTCGATGTGCAGGGTCCGCTTCGCGCCACTGCTGGCACCAGACCCAGGAACGCTACCGCGCTTGAATTGCGCGATCACCCGCCGGTCTCGATCCATGTCTAGCCATATCTCTGGCTCTACCTTGTCTGCATCGCTCAGGCCATGTGAACCGGCCCATCCAGTGAAGTAGTAACCTTCCTCCGGTGTGGCCACGACAGGCTGCCTGCTATTCCGTGGAACGCGCAGTGTGGTTCCGGCGGTTGGTTCAACTGTTCCGCCTCTGCCGGCCTCAATCCTCAGCGTCACGCTCGGTTTATTGCCTTCAAAAAAGTTGGCGACTACTGTCGTATCTGTGTCGACCTGCACATCAATCACATGATTGAATTCGACCGTATTCCCAGCAATCCAGGCGGAAAAGTGATGGCCACTTTCAGGAATTGCCATTAGACGTTGCCGGCTGCCTTTGTCGACCTTAAGCACGTGCTGCCCGCCGTACTCTTGGCCATCTAGCGTAACCGTGCCTTCGCCGATGGCGTGCAGGGTCAGTGTCACCTGCTCACGCTCCCTAGTGAACTTGACCGTATTCTCCTTCATCACATCATCACGATCAAGGCGCAATGCTATCCACTGTACAGTGCGGACCCCAGCTTGCCATCCAGCTACCGCCGCTTTGATCTTGACAAACAGCTTCCCAGTCGTACCGGTGATCTCTGCCTTGTCCAGCACCTCGCTAACAGAGCTTTCTGTTTGCCTCACGACTTCGTCAGGTTGCTCAAACCACTCCGCAATCGCCTCACCTACAATGGGACCTATTACTCCCGGCGCCACTATTGTCTCAATGACGCGCCAAACATGGTCAAGATCGAACTGACCATCTCGAAAACTATCAAGTGCGTCTCGGACTTCGGCCTCCTCCAACAGACTGAATAAGGCTTGAGTGGTGATGTTACTCACGACCTGATCCGTCACAGGCCTGCCATGCACGGCCATGTCCACAGCAATTTGCGTAATGTCTTTGAGCGGCTCCCAAAGCAAAGTAAGCACGGCAGCTTCAGTCGTAGAATGATCTGCTCGGAAATTGACCATCTCGACGTCGTCGACGCTGCCCAACCATCGTGTTATCTGCCCGGGCCCAAGAAGCGCTCCCTTCTCATAGTCGCTGAGCGCCCCCGACAAACGAGAGTGAGGTTGCTCTACTCTCCCTACATCGGGACCGGAGGGAAACACATCAACCCATATTCGACTAGGATTGCCAAGCACAAATATAACATTAGCATTGTCCTGTTCCGGGCACCCATCAAGTGTGTTCCTCCACAGATCGTCACTAAAATTCAAAGGCCCTCGCTCCTCATTCTCATCCCTCGTATCATAGCTAGCTTTCGGCTCACAATGTAAATCCAACTGCCCAGGCAGGCCCAGTTTATTCCATACCCAATTCCCAGCCACCTCCTTCAACTTGTTTACCGCCCAAGCACTCAACTCCTTCCAGAGTTCGAAGGTCTGCTGATACGTTTCGCGCTTCGCAAGATTTTTCGCGGTACCAAGAGCGAGATCAACCGTATCATGAGTAATGTCATGGAGGTGTGTGCGGTGTTTTCCGCCAATTGTCGTGTACTTTCCGGGTTCAACCACGATCACGACGAACGTGTGCGTAGAATCGCGCCACTTATCGCTAGCGAGATCGTCCCGTCCGCGAAACCTGTATCTACGATCCTTTTGTTGCAAGTCCAACGCAAAGGCGTACCAGTCCTTATGGCGCGTTTTGTCGTCGACGAAAGGGCTCCCACTCGTTTCGTCCGGAGTTACTGGAAAGCGAAACATCAAGGGAATGGATGTCGTTCGAGTCTCGCCTCTTTTGGCACTCTGTTTAAGCTCCGCAGGACGGCCGGCACTTGAACCGTAGTTCCCGCGGCTTCGAATACCGCGGTGACCCCACTTTGCCAGCATTAAACTGTTATGTCGCAATTCCGCATCGTTCGCTCCATCGTGTCCTTGGGGCTCATCATGGGTCCAAATGCCTCTTATGTTGTTCGATTCGTTGACATTGACCCGCACGCGAAAGTCGGCTTCATTGTCCTTCCAGTCGTCCGCTTCTTGCTGTCCGGATAGACACGGGCCACTTGGAAGCGACGAATTAGTGGCGGAGAGATCCACTCTCATGCTTATCTGGACGTTTAAGTGGCGATTTTGGGCGGCCGCGTGTATGCTCGAGTCCGGTATCGTGATTCGCCAGTATGGTGCCCCATTCAGGCCATATTCGTGCGAATCTTGGGTAATCTGCGTGGTCACCCCATTCACGCTAAGGAAACAAGGGCGCTCGGCGTGTGTCAAGTCCATGCCCAACGCCAGTGCCGCCGCTACACCCACCGCGACAAGGCCGAGGGCGACGAGCATCCGCAGCAAGACGCCGCGGAGACCCGACGCGCTCGCTCGGTGGGGGTGCTGTCTGCGTCCGATCCGTTGTCTCATGGCCTAGACCCGTTCAGGAAGGTGCTTGCTTGCTGCGCCAGGCGGCAATGTAGGGTCAGCTCGGCCTTTGGGCAAGGGAATTCTCTGTCTCCCGGCGACGCCGGCCGCTCCTCGTCGCCAAATGTCTCAGCGCAGCGAACCTGCTAGCCTGTGCCCAATCACTGTCGCTCATCGGAAAGGACTGGAGCATGGCTGAGCTGATCTGCGACCGGATCAAGGTGATCGATTCCGATACGCATGTGTCGGAGCCGGAGACGCTTTGGACCGACCGGATTTCGACGAGGAAGTGGGGCGATCTGGTGCCTCACGTGATCTTCGACCCGGAGATCAACGAAGACCGCTGGGTGATGGGCGGGAAGAAGTTCATGCCCACGGCGGGGGCGGCGATGGCGGGCTGGAAGTCGCCGCCGCCGAATCATCCGCCGTCGCTGAAGGAGGCGGATCACGGCTCTTGGGAGATCCACGAGCGCCTGGAGCGGATGGACGAGTACGGGATGTACGCGCAGGTCGTCTATCCGAACGTGGGCGGCTTCGGTTCGGGCAACTTCTTGCAGCTGACGGACGACGAGCTGCGGCTCGACTGCGTGCGGGCGTACAACGACTTCCTGGTGGAGTGGACGTCGGTGGAGCCCAAGCGCTTCATTCCGATCATGGCGATGCCGTTCTGGGATGTGCAGGCCTGCGTGGACGAGATGCAGCGGGCGTATGACCGCGGGCACAAGGGCGTGCTGATGACGAATCAGCCGCACACGTTTGGGCTGCCTCGGATCACCGAGCAGCACTGGGACCCGATCTGGCACCAGGCGCAGGAGATGGGCCTGTCGATCAACTTCCACATCGGCTCCGGCGACCTGACCGAGCTGCGCAACGTGACGGTGGACAACGGCCGGCAGGCGGCTTACGCGAAGTCGACGGTGAAGCTGTTCCTGGACAACTCGAACGCGATTCTCGACATCATCCTGTCGGGGATGTGCCACCGCTTCCCGGAGCTGAAGTTCGTCTCGGTCGAGTCGGGCGTGGGCTGGATTCCGTACCTGCTGGAGGCGATGGACTGGCAGTGGCTGAATTCGGGCTGCCGCGAGGAGCACCCGGAGATGGACCTGCTGCCCTCGGAGTACTTCAAGCGCCAGTGCTACGGCTGCTTCTGGTTCGAGGAGGACTCGGTCGTGAAGGCGATCGAGAATCTCGGCTCCGAGAACTTCATGTTCGAGACCGACTTCCCGCACCCGACCTCGATGTCGCCGGGTCCGAACAGCGTGGCGCGGAATCCGAAGCAGCACGTGGAAGAGGTGCTGAGCGTGCTGCCCGAGGAGGATCTGCTGAACGTGTTGCAGCGGAACGCGGCGAAGGTCTACAACTTCGAGGTGTAGGTCTGAGCCGTTGGATGACCAATCGCTGCGCCGGGCTCCTTCGGGGGTCCGGCGCGGACTCGCTTGCACAGCCAGGGTCTGGAGGCCGTAAGTGAGCAACAACCGTTTTCTGCACCAGGCCAAACGCCAGAAGAACGATGAGTTCTACACCCAGTTGGCCGACATCGAGAACGAATTGCGCCATTACAGAGCGCATTTCCGCGGCAAGGTCGTGTACCTGAACTGCGATGATCCCTTCGAGAGCAGCTTCTTCAAGTATTTCGCCTCGAACTTCAACGCCTTGGGCCTCAAGAAGCTCGCCGCAACCAGCTATGCGGGCTCATCTATCGCCGGTGAGCAACTAGCGTTGCGCCTGGCACCCGCCTACAAGACTGAGATTACCCGTGTGGACGACCTCGACGGGGACGGCGCTACCGGACTCAGCGACGTTCGCCGCCTTCTGGAGAGCGACCCCAGCGCCGTGACGCAGCTCGAGGGTGACGGTGATTTCCGCAGCGCGGAGTGCGTCGCTCTGCTTGAGGAGGCGGATGTCGTGGTGACGAACCCTCCGTTCTCGCTGTTCCGCGAGTATGTGGCACAGCTCATGGAACACAGCAAGCAGTTCCTCATTCTGGGCCAACAGAACGCGATCACCTACAAGGAGATCTTTCCGCTGCTCAAGGACGGGCGGATGTGGCTGGGTAACAACAATGGGGGGGAAAAGTGGTTTCGCGTCCCAATGGACTACGACATCAAGACGGAATCCCGCAAGAGGATCGTCGACGGCCTCAAGTATTTCAGCATGGGCAGCATCAACTGGTTCACCAACCTCGACCACCGCAAGCGGCACGAGGAACTGATCCTCGTGAAGAAGTACGCGCCCGAGGATTACCCGACCTATGACAACTACGACGCGATCGACGTGAACCGCGTGGCGAACATCCCGCGTGACTACGGCGGCGCAATGGGAGTGCCGATCACGTTCCTGGATAAACACAATCCAGAGCAGTTCCGCATCGTCAAGTTCCGCAAGGGAGATGATGATAGAGACTTGCGGGTCAATGGAAAAGAGCCGTATTTCCGAATCGTCATCCAGCGACAAGGTGCGTAGCAATGGACATCCAGCTGAAGGAGTTGACGATCCGTGATCTGGTCGAGGGCTACTCCGACGACGGCGAGGGCGGCGTCACAGGGTTCGGGGGCAAGTTGGATATCCGCCCTCCATATCAGCGCGAATTCGTCTACAAGGCCAAACAGCGGGACGCGGTGATCGATACGGTCATCAAGGGATTTCCGCTCAATGTGATGTATTGGGCCGCCCGAGACGACGACACGTATGAGATCATCGATGGCCAGCAACGGACGATCTCTGTCGCTCAGTACGTCGTTGGTGATTTCTCCCACCAGGAGTTGTACTTCCACAATCTGCCGTCAGACAGGAAAGCTCAGTTCCTCGATTACGAACTGATGGTTTATGTTTGCAGCGGCGCTGACAGCGAGAAGCTGGATTGGTTCGAGACCGTCAATATCGCCGGAGTGAAGCTGACGAATCAGGAACTTCGCAACGCAGTCTATGCGGGCTCATGGCTGTCCGATGCCAAGAGGTACTTCAGCCGGAACGGATGCGCCGCCTACCAGATTGGTCAGCATTACGTCCAAGGCGCTGTGAACCGGCAGGAGTACCTTGAAACGGCTATTCACTGGGCGAGTCGGGGCAACATCACCGATTATATGGCGACGCATCAGCACGAACTCAAGGCGGAACCCCTGTGGGATCATTTCCAATCAGTGATTGAGTGGGTGGAGTCGCGTTTTACCAAGCGGCGTCCGAAGTTCACGAAAGGCGTCGAGTGGGGTCAGCTGTACGACGAATACAAGAACGCGCCGTACGATCCAGAGGCGATTGAGCGCGAAGTGGCTCGCCTCGTGGCGGACGATGATGTCCAGAGGAAGTCCGGCATCTATCCGTATGTGCTGACTCGTGACGAGAAGCATCTGAACATCCGAGCATTCTCGCCGTCGATGAAGCAGAAGGTTTATGAGAAGCAAGATGGGATATGCCCGATCTGCAAAGAGTCGTTCGACATTCGAGGGATGGAGGCGGACCACATCACTCCCTGGTCGGAAGGTGGCAAGACGGTGGAAGAGAACTGCCAGATGCTCTGCAAGAAAGACAATCGGAGAAAGGCGGCGCAATGACGATCCAGCCTCAGTTGCTGACCGCCGACGATCTGTTGCGCTTGCACAGCGAGGGTGTTCGCGGCGAACTGGTTCGAGGGGTGTTGTGCGAGCGTCAGCCGGGTGGGTTCGAGAGCGGGGCGATTATCGCCAGCCTGGGGTTTCAGATCAGCAACTTCTTGCATCAACATCAGCTGGGGCGCGGGACGATCGGATCGGGGTATCTGTTGGAACGCGGGCCCGACACCGTGCGGGAAGCGCCGATCGCCTACACGTCGTTGGACAAGCTCCCGCTTGATCGGCGGATCACGGGGTATGCCGAGGTTGTCCCTGATCTGGTGGTGGAAGTGCAGGGATTCAACCGAGGCGCGCGTGAGGTCTATGACAAGGCGCGGATGTGGCTGAGCTTTGGCGTGCGGCTGGTCTGGGTCGTGTATCCCGACCGGCGCAGCGTGGAGGTGCACTATGGCGGTCAAGCGGTTGAGGTGATTGGCGGGGACGGGGAGTTGGACGGGTTGGATGTGTTGCCTGGGTTTCGCTGTCCCTTGGCGGCTGTCTTTGGGGCGTAGCCCCCCCTCTGTCCCCCGCCTTCGCGGGGGCAGGCTCTACGTGACATTCTCCCCCCGCAGAGGGGGGAGGGGGTTTGCGATGTCTCCTCCTGCGGGGGAGAGTGGAAGGGGGCGGGTTCCCGCGTGAAGCGGGAACTGAGGCGGCGGAGTCGGGCGGGTCAGACGCTGTAGGCTGGGTGCATGGTGAGTGAGAAGGGTCGCGCGATGTCGGAACAGGGCAAGTTCCTGACTGTCTGGGAAGCGGTTCACGGCGGACCGCCACTGGACCCGGAAGAAGCGCGCAAGCGACGCGACCGCGCTGCCGGCGCGTGGGCGCAACACTTCGAGGACAATCCGCACTTTGAGGAGATCTACGGCTCCTGCAAGTGTGCGCTGTGCGCTGAGAACGACGTCGACGATTAGCCAGTGCGCTACTTGCTGGACAGCGACTGGGTGATCAATGCGCTCAGAGGCGGCCGCGCCTCTAGTCGGACTCGCCGCCGTATTGATGAGCTCGCCCCACAGGGCATCGCGATCAGCGTGATCTCCCTGGCCGAGCTGTCTGTCGGGCCAAATCTGGTGGCAGACGCATTCCGCCAACGCGCAGAGATGCTTGATTTCGTTGCGCAATTCACCTTGCTCAACATTGACCCGGAGACCTGCGAGGTCTTCGGTCGGATCAGAGCGCGGCTACAGCAGCAAGGCAATCCGATCGGCAACTTCGACGCGATGATCGCCGCGACTGCGCTGCAATACGACCTGACCATGTTGACCAACAACGCCCGGCATTTCCGGCGCATCGACGGGCTGCGCATCGAGACCGCATGAAGCGGGAATTGGGGATCTCCCTCCGTCCCTGCGCGGCACTTCCCCCGGAGGGGGAGGTCTGATCTGAGGCGCTACACTGCGTTTGACTCGCAACAGACGGCGCGTGGGCGCCTCAGAGAGAGGAATCGAACGATGGAGATGCAGAACGTAGTGATTGTGGACGGCGTGCGTTCCGCCTTTACTCGGGGCGGACGCGGGGCGTTCACGGCGACTCGCCTGGACACGATTGGCGTGCAGGTCTTGCAGGAGTTGCTGTCGCGCTACCCGCAGGTGTCGCCGCATGAGATCGAAGACGTGGGCATGGGCTGCGTCGGGGGCGTGACCGAGCTGGCCGGGATCGGCGCGAACCACATCGTGCGCCTGGCCGGGCTGCCGGAGTCGGTCTGCACGTTCGACTCGAACCGTCAGTGCGGCTCGTCGATGGAGACGCTGCACCGGGTGGCGCAGGAGATCATGGTCGGCGCGATTGACATTGGGGTCGCGCTGGGCGTGGAGCGCATGGGCCGTCAGCTTGGCGGCGGCGGCGGCGCGGCTCCGACGCGGATCACCGAGTTCAACCAGGATCGCCACCAGCAGTCGCCGGACCAGCGCAATTTGCTGCCGAGCCACGGCCTCGACTTCTCGGTGCCGATTCCGGACGAGATTCTGGACAGTTCGCCGGTCTGCTCGATGCTGCAAACGGCGCAGAACGTGGCCGAGATGTACGACATCTCGCGCGAGACGCTGGACGAGTTCGCGGTCGAGTCGCACCGCAAGTACGGCGAAGCGCTGGCTTCGGGCTTCTACGAGCGCGAGATCGTGCCGATCGAGGTGGAGACGCCGGTCTTCGACGAAGAGCGCAACCTGGTGCTCGAGGAGCGCGGCGAGAAGCGCGTCGTGAGCGTGGACGAGGGCTACCGCCCGGGCACGAACTTCGAGGGTCTGGCCGGTCTGCGCACGGTGCGCGGGACGGTCTCGCACACGCAGAGCGAGATCCGGATCACGGCGGGCAACTCCTGCCCGACCAACGACGGCTTCACCGCAGCGCTGCTGATGAGCGAGCGGCGGGCGGAAGAGCTGGGTCTGGAGCCGCTGGCGCGGATCGCGGGCTTCGGCGTCGGCGGCGTGAAGCCGCAGGTAATGGGTCTTGGCCCGATTCCGGCGACCCGCAAGGCGCTGGCGCACGCGGGCATCGACGCTTCGGAGATCGACCGGGTCGAGTTCAACGAGGCCTTCGCGGCGCAGGTGATCCCGTCGGTCAAAGAGCTGGGCATCCCGATGGAGCGCGTGAACGTCAACGGCGGCTCGCTGGCCATCGGTCACCCGCTGGGCGCGACCGGGACGCGGTTGGTCACGACGGTGAGTCGTGAGCTGAAGCGTTCGGGGACACGCTACGGTCTGGCGACGCAATGCATCGGCGCCGGGATGGGGATTTCGACGATTCTTGAGGCGGTGTAGTCGCCGACTTCACTCCGTCACAGGAGCGCATTCGCGGGCGCGGGGGTTTGTCCCCCGCGCCCGTTTGCTATCCGGTGGAAACACCGGCCTTTGCCGTTGGATTTCTGATTATCATGCAACCCTCGTACGGAAAGGAGGACGCTTCATGTTCCTGAACACGAAACGACGAATCAGCGCCGCAGTCCTCGCGCTCAGCGCGCTCGTCGCGATCATCGCCGGGGTGATCTACGCCGCCGGCCACAGTTCCGACGCCGAAGTTCGGATCGGAGCCAAGCGCCTCGACGACGGCCGCGTCGAGGTCGCTCTCCAGCAGCGCGACGCCGAGGGCGGCTGGGGCGAACTGCAACGACCTGAGGCTCGCTTCCTGCCGGCCGATGTGAGCGGCGAGTGGCGTATGTCTTCGCCGGTCGGCTTGACCGTCGCCCAAGCGACGGACGCGATGAGCGCTATGCCCGACGCGCCGGCCGGGTCGGACAACCTTTACTGCGTGATCCACCACGGCCGGGCCGATGACCCCTTCTGGGTCGATTTCGACACCGTGGCTCAGGCCAACGCCTACGAGCTTGGCCTGAGTAATGTGGAGATTCAGAGTACGACGGACATCGCTGAGCACGCAGCAATGATCATGGACTGCATCGATCGCGGCGCGCTGGGCGTCGCCTCATCGATTCCCGACTTGGAGGGGCTGCAAGAGGCGCTGATCGCCGTCCGAACCAGCGGCGCGTTCCTCGTCACCTTCAACTCCGGCGACGAAGTCGCCGGGCTGGTCGGTTCAACGGTCCACTACGGACTGAACGATCGCGCCGCAGGCGAACTTGCGGGCCGCGAGTTCAACGACGCGGGCGCGACCGGCGCGGTGCTCTGCATCATCCATGAAGAGGTGAACCTCGCGCTGCCGGAGCGCTGCGAGGGCCTCGAAAGCGTGTACGGCGGCTCGGTGGTGCAGGTCATGCTCCCGGCGGGCAGCCTGACCGACCCCGTGGCGTCGGGCCGGGCGATCGGCGAGGCAATCGCGACGCACGAGGCCGCCGGCGTGCTGATCCTCAATGGCGCATTGATCAACACCGCCATCGGGGTCGTGCAATTCCTCGGCAGCGACACGCTCGTCGGCGTCGTCGGACGCTCTCAGTTCGCGCTCGTTCAGGTCTACGAGGGTCAGTTGCTCTTCGTCATCGACGACGGCGGCAACGCCCAGGCCAGCCACGTGATGCTCTCGCTCAAGAACGTCGACTCCAGCCCCAGTATTCGCGCCATGCTCGCGCTGACCGCGCAGCAAGCTCCCGAAACGACCACGATGCTGGTTCGCCCCTGGGCGGTCAATCAGGAGTACATCAGCCACCTGCCCGAGGGCTGGCAGCAGCAGGTCTGCGCCCTGGCGATGCAGTTGGCGCCGGATCAGGCGCCGTCCTTCTGTCACGAGTAGGCGGTGGTCAGGCACCAAATCAAGGGGCGGCCCCGATGGGGTCGCGCCCCTGCCTTTCATCGTCCAAAGTGAACCGTGTTCAGGCCTTCGCAATGAACAGACTGCCCAGCACCGGGACAAGGGGAGCGAGGGATCGGGTCGCATGATAGACGAAGGAGCCGGGCGACTCCTCGTACCATTGCTCGGCCTTCTTCCCGTTGTCTTCGGCCAGTGATCGACTGTGGTCCGAGATGAATCCAAGCGTGAGGAACTCAAAGACCTGGCGCCAGCGTGTATTGAGCATCTCGATTTCGTCCGGGGATCGCGCGCGCCGTCTTGCCCGATCGAGGTTCGCGTTATCCATGTTGATGAAGATGTCAAACGCCGCAACTGTGGCTCCACTAGAGTTCCGCCGTATCTGCACAGCGGTCTGATGATTGAAGACGAACTCTTCGGAGTCGTGAAGATCAGCCCAACCCGGCGATCCTGTCTTCCAAACCTCCGTGACTACAGGCAGGTCGAGCTTCGGAGCGGGTGGTGAAGGTGGATTCGGCGGGGACGCCTCTTCCTTGACCGTTACCCGCACGCAGGATTCAAAGGAAGGCCTTAGCTTCGGATTGTTGTCAGAGACGATGATCCTGAGCGCAACCACATCCCCGACTTGGCGCTCCGCCAGCAAGTGCCGAGCCACGATCGTACAAACTCCAGACACCGGACCCGTGCGCGAGAAGTGCTGAGTAAGCTCTCTCCCTGTCTCCGCATCGCAGATGGACATGGAGCCAGGGTCATTGAGCCTAGTGAAGTACCCATCTTCGGCATTGGTACGAAACTGAAGGCGCAGCCGCGAAGTTCTTGCAGTTGCGGTGGAAGCGATTCCGTCCTTCTCTTTAGGAGACTCAAGCGAAAAGAACGTTGGAAACTCCTTCCCTTTGAACGGGGGAGGCGGTGGCGGATCGACTATCGGCCGGATCGCGCGTCCACCTAACAGGACCCGTTGTAGCTCGGGATGATCCTTGAGCAATTGCTCAACCAAACTCTTGACCGCGTGTTCCGATTCGTTTTGGCTACGAAGCGCATCCCCGCGCGCTCTGTTGAGTGCCTGCAAGGCGGGGTGATCGCGGAGGAACTCCTCCAAGGCTGTAACGAGATCACGGCGCAGTGGTACATCGCG
Source organism: Dehalococcoidia bacterium (assembly GCA_963555985.3). Lineage (GTDB taxonomy): Bacteria > Chloroflexota > Dehalococcoidia > Bin125 > Bin125. The sequence continues at coordinate 1,193,833 of OY820591.1, read as the reverse complement.
CATGCGATCGCGGCTGTTCATGAATAGGTCTTCCCTAGATCGACGGGATAGAGAAGTGCAATCGACTGTCACAAACAGGTCTTGCCGCAGATAATCGAGACCAACACGCGACGACGCGAAGAAGCGAGTGTCTTGTGCTGCGTGCATTTGGCCGTTGATTAGGAAGAGAACCGCATTGCTGCGAGACCGATACAACTCAGCGGGACGGCGTCCCGTGCTCCTCGTGCTCTTCGGAGGAAGGAACGCATAAGCTCGCACTGTCAGTCGCTCACCATCAACCGAAATCTCGCCGACATGTGGAAACATCGGCTCTAGGAGCTCAGCACGCCTTCGATGCAAAAGCGTTTCAACTCCGAAACCGTTTTCCCTGCTTTCTTGCGTACCCTGCTTTCCTGGATAACGAGTGTCTAGGTATCGTGCGGGGAGAATCGCTCGTGAGAGGGCAGCGTCGATTCGTCGGAACAGCCCTCCCCGCCTGGTGATGGTCGAGCGATTCGATCCAACCTGATATGCATAGAGCTTGATGAGCGTGCCGTGCGAGCTGCTTCGTCCATAGGGCTGGCCCGTAGTCTCGTCTGGAAAGATCCCAAGCTCCGGAGCGTGGAATGAGAGAACGGCTCTATCAGGGGCAAGGTACCTGTAGACCGAACTACGTTCAGATCCGGCGGGATCGTCGCGTCGCACAATCGTGAAGCCCCACTCGCCACGCCGCGGATCCGTATCGGTCGCCGGAATGTCTTGCCGCCGCTTGGACACGATGAGTTGGAAATTCTGAGGTGTCCCACAGAACTGCAGTGCACCTGTGCCTCCCATGTTGAACTTGCCCTGCACAAATGGAATTCGAAGCTTGTTCGACTTGGTAAGCGAAAGGAGCGTATTCGGAAATTCGTCTGGCGACTGCCCTTCACCGCCGTCGGCAATAGAGACCGATGGATTTCCCTCTCTGGGTTTGGCACCGCTCGCCGTGACTGTGAGATGTCTCGCTACCTCTCTAACGCGGTCTTCATGCCAATACTCGATCTGGCCGTCTTGAGCGGGGTTGAATTCGCCGTGTAGACGATTCTCAAAGAACTCCGCTACGGCCTGCTGCGGCGACTTTGGCGCTAAGTCGCTCTCTGGATCGATTCCCCGCGCGCGACACTCGCCGAGCAGCAGCGCATCGATGGAGTTCACGATCTTCTCAACGAGAGCAGGTATTGGCTCGCTCTGTTGGCTTCCCACCACTGAGAAATTGTTCTCAGCATCGCCCAGCAGTCGCCAAGCAGAGGAGTCTTCCCAGTAGCCAGCGTCCGTAAGCAGATCGATGATCTCCTTTCCTGACTCAGCACCCATCAAGGCAAGGCAAAGCTGCTTGTTGACATCGGTCATCTCGATTCTCCATTCGCATTCGCCGCTGCTTCGCGGCCGTCGTGGGTGATCCGCCAAATGCCTCGTGGGGCTGCTAGATCCAGGTGACCCGCCTTGCGACAGAGGCTTCCGGCCCAGCCGACTCGTCCATGCCAGACAGGAACACCATCAGCATCCAGTCCTTTATCTGCGGCAAACAGGTGAGGTTCGAGCAAGGGCGCGAGCGCGTCGGGCACCTCGCGACTACGGAGCTCTCCGCCACTGGCAATCAGCGCTTGCAAGATGTGTGGGCAGTACGCCTCCAAGGGGAGCAATTCGCCCGCAGCGCGTCTGGACTTTGAAGGGCGCTTGGCACTCCCAGTCCCCGCAGCTCCATTCGAGGAGGCGGCACGCTGTGCAGGCCTGCGTGGGAGAGGCGGCTGAAAGACAATCTGATCACCGGCCGAGGCTCTTTCTTCAGTCGGATCGAGTCCCAACAGACGCCGCAATACGTCATTGGGATTGTCCACTAGCGGCACCGCCTCCCTCTGGAGGGCTGCGAATACCTCGCTGTCTACCTCGATGTTCATCTGTTCCTCCTATCTCGTTCGGCATTGTGTCTCAATGCTGGCAATGATGTCAATACCTCCAGTGTGTCTGTCTCAGGACATGTCTCACGTCTGCTCAAATTCGGTTACTCTCCGCTCAAGACCGGAACACAGGAGACACCCACCATGGTCACCGAAACCAAACCCGCAGCGCCTGCAACTACTGCGCACCCTCTCGATCCTCTGACCCCTGACGAGATCAGCCGCGCCTCGGAACTGGCTAAGGCCAGAGCTGGTGGACAGGAATCCATCCGCTTCCCTCTGGTCGCTCTGCATGAGCCGGACAAGCGGGCCGTCAAGTCGTTCTCCGCTGGGGATCCGATTGAGCGGCGGGCGTTTGTCATTGTCTTCGACACGTCCAACGGCGACACGCATGAGGCGGTGGTCAATCTTGGCGACGACTCGGTTGAGTCCTGGGTTGCCCGGAATGACGTTCAGCCGTTCCCGCTGGGGGAGGAGTTTGGACGGGCGCAGGAGACGATCAAGAACGATCCTGAGTGGCGCGCGGCGATGATGCGCAAGGGCGTGACTGAGGATCAGTTCGAGCACATCCAGATCGACCCCTGGCCGGCGGGCAACTTCGGCAACAAGTGGGAGACCGAGCACCGCATCCTCAAGGGGATCGCCTACCTGCGCGACTCGGAGGACGACAACGGCTATGGGCGCCCGGTTGAGGGCGTGATGGCGGTAGTCGACCTGATCAACAACAAAGTGCTGGAAGTGGTCGAGGAAGATGCGGTTCCGATTCCCACGAGCACGCTGCGCTTTGACGGGGAACACGCGGCGGCGCATCCGCGCGAGGACCTGAAGCCGCTGGAGATCGTGCAGCCGGAGGGCGTGTCATTCACGCTCGAGGGTCAGCTGCTGAAGTGGCAGAAGTGGCAGATGCGGGTCTCGCTGCATCCGCGCGAGGGTCTGGTGTTGCACCAGATCGCGTATGACGACGACGGCCGGCTGCGGCCGATCTGCTACCGGGCGTCGATGGCGGAGATGGTCGTGCCCTACGGCGACCCGCGGATCACGCAGAACTTCAAGAACGCCTTCGACAGCGGCGAGGTGGGCGGCCTGGGCCGGTTGACGAACTCGCTCGAACTTGGCTGCGACTGTCTGGGCGAGATCGTCTACATGGATGCGCATGTGACGAACGAATTCGGCGGCGCGCGCACGATCAAGAACGCAGTCTGCATCCACGAGGAGGACTTTGGCATCCTCTGGAAGCACACGTACGCGGATACGAAGCGCGGTCCTGAGTCCTGGGTGCGGCGATCGCGGCGGCTGGTGGTGTCGGCGATCGCGACGGTGGGGAACTACGACTACGGCTTCTATTGGTACTTCTACCAGGACGGGTCGTGGGAGCAGGAGGTCAAGGCGACCGGGATCATCCAGACGACGGCGATTGCGGAGGATGACCCGCAGATCACGCGGCACATCATTCAGCCCGGGCTGGCGGGCACGATTCACCAGCACTTCTACTGTTTCCGCCTGGACATGGAAGTCGACGGCGACGCGAACAGCGTCTACGAGGTGGACACGGTGCCGCTGCCGGCGGGTCCGGACAATCCGCTGCTGAACGGTTTCACGGCGGAGGCGCGGCTGCTGTCGCGGGAGTCGGAGGCGGCGAGCGTGGTCAACTCGGCCTCGGCGCGCCACTGGCGGATCGCCAACGACACGACGACGAATCCGCTCGGTCAGCCGCCGGCGTACGTGCTGGTTCCGGGCGAGACGGTCGGGATGATGGCGGACGAGCAGTCGGCGGTCGGCGGTCGGGCCAAGTTCGCGCGCAAGCAGCTGCACGTGACGCCGTATTCGCCGGACGAGTTTTACCCGGCGGGCGACTATCCGAATCAGAGCGAACCCGGCCAGGGCATTCCGGCCTGGATGGCGGCTGATCGTTCGCTCCAGGACGAGGATGTCGTGGTCTGGTACACGGTGGGGATGAACCACATCGTTTGTCCGGAGGATTGGCCGGTGGCGCCGGTTCACCGCGCGGGCTTCAAGCTGAAGCCGTGGGGCTTCTTCGACCGCAATCCGGGCCTGGACGTGCCGATGCCCGATCACTGCGCTCACGACGAGCACGAGGGTCACGATCAGCACGACCACGCCGCGCATCACGAGCACGGCGATCACGCGGGCGGCGACTGACACACCGGCTTGCTGAGCCTGACAGCGACCTGATGATGGTGCATAGTGGAAGGAGGCGGTCGGGAGCGAAGGTGAGGGCGGTCAATGCCGAGAACGACGGTCTGTGATTCGATGGACACGTTCTCGGAGCTCGAGTCGAGCGTACGCTCTTACATTCGCTCCTGGCCGACCGTCTGGGAGCGTGCGCAGGGGGCAACGCTCTGGGACGAGCAGGGGCGCGCCTATCTGGATTTTTTCAGCGGCGCCGGCGGCCTCAACTACGGTCACAATCCGCCGGAGATGATTGAGGCGCTGATTCGCTATCTGCAATCGGGCGGGGTACTGCACAGCCTGGACATGGCGACGCCCGCGAAGCGCGATTTCCTGCGGCGCTTTGATGAAGTGATCCTGCGGCCGCGGGGGATGTCGTACAAGGTGCAGTTCCCCGGTCCGACCGGCACCAACGCAGTCGAGGCGGCGCTCAAGCTAGCGCGGAAGGTGACCGGACGGCGGACGATCGTCTCGTTCAGCAACGCATTCCACGGCATGACGCTCGGCGCATTGGCGCTGAGCGGCAATGTCGTCAAGCGCGAGTCGGCGGGCGTGCCGCTGGAGTACCAGATCACAGCGCCATTCGATGGTGAGCTCGGTCCCGAGGTGGATACAATCTCGATGCTGGATGCGATCCTGACCAGTAGCGAACCGCCTGCCGCCGTGATTGTCGAAACGGTGCAAGGTGAGGGCGGCCTCCATACCGCCAGCTTCGACTGGCTGAGCGGATTGTCGGAATGCTGCCAGCGCCACGGCGTGCTGCTGATCGTGGATGACATCCAGGCCGGCTGCGGACGGACGGGGACGTTCTTCTCCTTCGAGCCGGCGGAGATTCAGCCCGACCTGATCTGCCTCTCGAAGTCGATCTCAGGCGCGGGGCTGCCGATGGCGCTGACGCTGATTCGGCCGGAGCTGGATATCTGGGAGCCGGGCGAGCACAACGGGACGTTTCGCGGGAACAACGCTGCGTTTGTGACCGCGACCGAGGCGCTGAACTGGTGGGGCGACGACTCGCTCTCGAATGAAGTGCGGCGCAAGGGGATGATCGTCCGCGAGGAACTGGAATCGATCGCGTCGGAACATGAAGGTTTGCGCGCGACGGTGCGCGGTCGTGGGTTGCTTCAAGGTCTACATACACCGGTTGACGGGATGGCGTCACGGATTACCGAGGCGGCGTTTGAGCGCGGTCTGTTGATGGAGACTTCGGGCGGCGCGGCCTCGGATGTGGTCAAGCTGATGCCGCCGCTGACGATTGAGGATGCGGATCTCGAGCGCGGGCTATCGATTCTGCGAGCCAGCGTTGAGGCGACGACGTAGCAGAACTTCACGATTTAACGGCACTATCATTACGCCACACTGATATCCTAGTGAATGGTGGTGTCGCATGAGAGACCTGTACAAGTATGTCCTGGTCGGCATCGTCTGCCTGCTCATTGGAGCGGCAGGAACAGCGTTGGCGATGCACACCGGCGGCGGCGAGGTGCGGCTCGTCGCGCAGCGGCATGGGGATGGCCGGGTCGAAATTGGCTTGCAGGAACGCGAAGCGGGCGGCGGCTGGAGCGAGCGGCAACTGCCCAACGCGCGCTTCCTATCGGCCGAAGCCGAGGCCGGCAGATGGTTGGTGAGTTCCCCGCTCGATGTCGGCGCAGGGCGGTATCAGGACGGCGCATTGTTCTGCATCGTCGGTCACGGTCAGGCGGACGACATCTTCTGGTCCGGGGTTGATACCGGCTCCGAGCAGGCCGCCGAAGACATGAAGATGAACCTCCGCTTCGTCACCGGGTCAACGCCAGACAAGCAAGCGGGATTGGTACGAGAGTGCGTCGAAGACGGCGCGGTTGCGATCGCCTCAACGTTGGCCGCGCCTGAAACGCTGGCGCCGGCCCTGGCTGAGGCGCGCGCCGCGGGCGTGCAAATCGTGACCTTCAACTCCGGCGCGGAATACGCCGCGGCCAGCAGCAGCGCCATGCATATTGGCCTGGACGATCGCCTGGGCGGCGAGCGCTCCGGCGAAACGTTCAACGCGAACGGGATTGAGGGCCGCATCCTCTGCATCATTCACGAAGCCGAAAACGTCGGACTGGAAGAGCGTTGCGACGGTCTGGAGGCGACGTTCGAGGGGACGGTCGAGCGCCTGCGGATCGACTCGACCGGCGTCTCCGATCTGGCAGGGTCGCAGGCGCAGATCGCGGAACGACTTGAGGCTGGGGGCGTGAGCGGCATCTTGCTGCTCAATGGCGGCTTGCGCGGGATCGCCCGAAACGCGATTGGCGAGCGGCAGATCGTCCTTGCCACCTTCGGATTGGACTTAGCCGCCATCTTCGAGGTCCTGGAGCGTCAGCTGCTCTTCGTGGTCTACGACCATCCCCACGTGCAGGCGTATACGACAGCGGGTGCACTGGCTCAGGCAGGATTTCACGGACGCTTCGGGGATGCGTCGCTGGTGCTCGGCGGCACGAAGGTGCTGCTGGAACCGGTAGTGTTTGATCTTGCTCGGGCGCAAGCGACAGCCCAAGCGCTCGCCGGCATGGTCGAGCGATTCCGGGGCGGGCAGCGATCGGGCGGCGAAGGCGAGGGAGCGCCTTGATGAACGCACCGCTGTGACGGCGCGGCTGTTAGACGGGCGACGACCGGATCACGCCCTCCGCGCGATCCTGGCAGCCGAAACCGAGAAAGCGTTGGCGGCGTCAGCCCGCACTGGACGGTTAATGCCGCTCAAGAAGGAGTACAGACATGAGATGGCATTCGTTGATTCAACAGCCAAGGCTGCTCAGTGCGGGCGTATTCGCCCTGTTCGTGGTCGTCGGACTCGGGCTGGGGGCGTATCTGCTCGGCCAGACGCAAGCGCAGCAGGGCGGAACCAACGACAATGAGGTGCGCGTCCAGGCCCGGGTACTTGCAGACGGACGTACGGAGGTCGGACTGCAACAGGGCGGCGTAGATGGTTGGAGCGAGCGTCTGCTGCCGACGGCCCGGTTCCTGCCCGGTGACGCAACCGTAGGCGAATGGAGATCATCGTCCGCCGTTTCGTTAGCGGGCCTGGCGGTCGATTCGCCGGGCAGCGACGACCTGTACTGCTTCATTCACCACGGCGCGGCGGAGGATGTGTTCTGGCGCTTCGCCCGCGCAGCCGCCGCCGTTGCCGCTCGAGACATGAACCTGAACCTTCGCATCGGCGGCCACGACGACGCCGAACAGCAGGCGGCATTGATCGACCAGTGCGTCGCCGACGGGGCAGTCGGAATCGCGACAACGCTGGCGGATCCCGATCCGCTGAAGGATTCGCTGGCCGCCGCGGACCAGGCGGGCATCGCCCTGGTCAGCTTCAACTCCGGGGTTGAAGCGGCCTCGGCCGTCGGCACGGTCATGCATGTCGGCCTCGACAACGTCACGGGCGGACAACTGGCGGGCGAGCACTTGACCGCGGCCGGGACCAGCGGCCTCGCGCTCTGCGTCATCCACGAGGCGCAGAACACGGGCCTCGAGCGCCGCTGCGACGGACTCGCCGACGCATACGGGGGCGAGGTTGAGCGCCTCTACACACCGGAGATCGGCGACTGGGAAGGCATCGCGCGCGCCATCGGAGCGCGAATGGCCCGACCCGACCTACCGAGGGTTGGCGTCGTCGTCACGCTCAACGGGGCGATCGGTGATGTCGTCCTGGAAATCATGGAGAGATTCGATCTGCGAATCCCGCTGGCCACATTCGGCGTGGGTCGCCATTCGATCGAGGCGGTGATCGATGGCCGGATGCTCTTCTTCATCTGGGACGAGCCGACGACGCAGGGCTACGCCGCGGTCGCAATGATGAAACTGACGCAGGAAACGTTGCCGTCATGGGGCGGTTCATCCGCCGCGGGCGCGAACACTTACGGATCGGCGCCACTGCTGCTGACGCCGAGGGTGTTCTTGCGCGAACAGGCGTTGTTCATGGCGCGCTACTTCCGGCCCGTCGGCGACCTGTATCCGTTCACCCCGCCGACAGGCGAGTGAACGCAACGGCCCCGCCAACCCCGCCAGGCATTGAACGGGCGGGTGTTACGAGCGCAGGGTCAGCGCGCCCTCCGCGTTGGCTTCGATGTCGGCCCACTCGATGTAGAGCGGGAAGTACTCCATCTCCAGCCACTTGTGGATGTGGTCGCTGTAATGCGGGCTGTCGGGCCGGCCGGAGTTGCCCGGCGGCAGTACGATCCGTGCGCCGTTGAGATCGGACAGGTCGAAGATTTGGCGGTAACTCACGCCGTGGTCGGCGGGCTTGTTGATCAAGCCGGTTGCGTTGTTGGGCGTGTTGCCGTCTCCGCCCTTGGGAAAATCGCCGACATTGAAGCGAGCGGCGCGTTCAGGATCGCGGCCGAGGTTGTGCCGCCAGGTGACGGGATGCGCGTCGCCGTACTGCCATTGGCTGCGATCGGGGCCGTGGCGCTCGGTCAGCACTGCGGCGGTGGTGGTGAGCGCTTCGGCGATCGCGTCGTTCCAAGACTTGCCATTGGGCAGGGTGAGCGAACTATCCGCCTTCAATTGCTCGTGGAGGATGCGCATCTCCTCGTACGAGCTCTGAGGAATCCGCGACGGGGCATTGAAGTAGGGACGGACGGTCAGCGCGATCAGTTGCTCGCAGAACTCGTAGTAGGCCAGCGCGGCGGCGGAATCAACGGCCATGTGGCCGTCCCAGTTGGCCAGCATCGCCTGTAGCTCGGAGGCGAGATTCCCGCCTGCGCGGGAATGACGGGAGGGGGCGGCGGTTCCGTTGCCGATGTTGGCCCGTCCGACGCGAGCGGCAATGTAGCGGGCGTGCAGGCTGGTCTGGTCGGACTGGATTTCGGGCATGTCTTCGGGCGACCAGTCGTCGCGGCCTTGCAGCAGTTCGCGCAGGCGGTCGGCGCGGTAGGGCGTCTGGCTGAAGCTGAGGTAGTAGGGGTAGTCGTCGGTCGTCGTGCGATTGTTGGCGGTGATAATCACACCGTCGGCTGGGTTCAGGTCTTGCGGCAGCTCGTCGGCGGGGATATCGCCGTTCCATTCGTGCTCGCCGTCCCAGCCGTTGACCGGCGTGAGCTTGGCCGCGCGGATCGGGATGCGACCGGTGTACTGGTAGCCGATGTCGCCTTGCTGGTCGGCGAAGCAGAAGTTGCCTGAGATCGAGTCGTAGCGGCGGAACCCTTGCCGCGCGTCGTGGATGTTGTCGGCGGTGAAGATGGTCAGCATTCCGTCGAAGTCGTGGCAGGGGTCAGCAAGGCCAAATCGGGCGGCAAGGACTTCGTCGTCGGACTCAGGGTCGCCGTGCACGACCGGGCCGTGCCGCGTTGACCAGACGGTCTGGGTGATCGGCTCCTCATCGCGGATCTCGATCACTTCGTCGCGCCGTTGCAGCGGTTCTGAGCTGTCGAGCCATTTGGCCTCGGGGCCCGAGCCGTTGCGCACGATCCGCTCGCGGTAGACGTCCCAGCGGTCGCCCTGGGCGTGGGTCATCGTCCAGCCGATCTGCGTGTTATGTCCGTAGTAGACCGGTCCCGGATAGCCGGGGCTGCACGGCCCGGCGACGGTGAACTCGGGGCACTGCATATGCATGACGTACCACTGCGGGGGGACGCTGAAGGCGAGATGCGGGTCGCCGACGACCAGCGGCTTGCCGCTGGCGGTGTGCGCGCCGTCGATCACCCAGCAGTTGGAGCCATCCAGTCCGCCGCGCCGCGTGCCCGGCTCGGATTCGAGGTCGGCGAGCGCGCCGGCGAAGGCGTGGGCGCCGTTGGTCCACGATGCGCCGGCGGGCGCGATCAGCGCGGCGTCGGCGGGCACGTCGGGGATCAGTGCTTGCAATCCCTCGAGCCCAAGCCGCGAGGCGACTTCGCCGTTGCCGATCTTGATCCCCCAGTGCACGTTGGCTGACACCATCTTGAGGATCGCGAGCGAGTCGACCGGCGACCACGGTTGCATCGTGTGATCCAGCAGCCCGAATTCGACCGGATCAGGTCCGGCGGCAATGGCCGCGTTCACGCCGTCGGCGTAGGCCTGCAAGATCATGCGCGCCTCGTCCGACTGCTCCTCCCACTCGCGCGCGGCGTCGCGGCCGAAGCCGAGCGTGCGGTTGAGCTTGTCGATCCGCAGCAGCCCCTTGTTCAGCAGCGACGCAGCGCGTCCGTGCGCCATGTGCCGGTACAACTCAAGCTGCCAGCCGCGATCCTGTCCGAGGCAGAAGCCCTGCGCGAAGAAGGCGTCGCGGGCCGATTGCGCCTCGGCGTGGGGCACGCCCCAGCGGTCGCGGACAATGCGGACGGGAGCTTCCAGACCGTCGGCGGTCAGCTCTCCGTCGATCTGGGGCAGGGTTGACATCGTCGACGAGGTGGACGGCATGGAAGACGCTCCGATCGGGCTGGCGGCGGCGGTCTCGAATTGATCCGCTTGACTGCAGGGTAGCCCCGACTTTCACGCGCGCCGTCGTCACGGGCTCGGGCCTGTTCACACAACCACGAGCGCGGCCGGCCCGCACGCGCGCTGGTCCCGAGGCTGAGCCTCGGCGGTCCCCGCCCCGCCCTCCTCCACCGAGGCGAAACCGGGTATAATCAGAACATATACACGCACGAAGCCAATGGGAGACCGCTGTGTCCCATGCGCGACTCGCGCCAAACCTGAACAGTGCTGGACAAGCCCGGATTCGCCTGGAAAAAATCCGCCCGAATCGAGATGAATCCAGACGGATCTGGACAAATCTGGACAAATCCAGACCCGCGAACGCACGATCCTCAGCGCTCGCCAGGAGATCCGCTCAATCCCTCCGAAATTCTCCCGCCAAACAGCGCCGATACACTTCGCGCAGTCTGAACATGTCCTAGCCTGCGCGCGTTCGACTAAGGCGCATTGTCTAGGCAGATTGAGAGTTCGTCATGACTATCTCCAAGCGTCTGTTCGCGTCTGCGTTGTTGCTCACATCGCTGCTGAGCATGGCCGTCGGCGCGCTCGTGCTGGGGGTCGTGCAATCCAACGATGACAACAGCAGCGGAAATGAACTGGAGGTTCGGGTTCTAGCCAAGCGGCTGGACGACGGGCGCGTAGAGGTCGGAGTACAGCAGCGCGAGGGCGACGGCTGGGGCGAGCGGCTGCTGCCGGCGGCGCGATTCCTCGCGGCTGACGCCGAAGCGAATGTCTGGCGCAACAGTTCGCCGGTTGCCGTCGATGCGCCGGTCGGCGCGGCGCACACGGGCGCGCGCTATGACATCACCGCTGATCCCAGGGAGTTCGTAGAGTCGGGGCACATTGCTCCGGGCCAACCGGTCTTGTGCCTCGTCTCGGACACGCATGGAGACGATCTGCACCGCATCTGCGACACCATTCGGGAGCTGCACGACGGCGAGGTGACCACGATCTCGTCGCTGAACCCGGCGGAATTGATCGGGCAGTACAGCGCGGCAATGGCGGCGTCGGAAGCGGTGGACTTCGGCATCGCCACGAGTCTGTCGACTGCGATCATGGCCGCGCAGGCACCGCCGCCACCGGGCGAGTCGCCCGCGTTCTACGCGTTCGTTCGCGAGTTCCGTCCCAATCGAACTCCGGCGGACGATCTGTTCTGCATCGTCGGTCACGGTCCACCCGGCGCGTTCGGCGACTCAACGACCGACACGTTCTGGGGACGCCTGGGAGCGACCGCTGGGACGGCGGGCGCCGACCTGGGGACCAATGCCCGGGTCATTCACGGCGGCAGCGACGGGCAAGCGGCGGCGATCGGCGAGTGCATCGAGGCCGGGGCGAGCGTGATCGCGACGACGCTGGCGGATGCGGAGCAGGTGGCCGAGCCGATCGCGGCGGCGCGAGCGGCGGGCATCCCGGTCGTCACGTACAACTCCGGCGCCGAGAGCGCGGCGCGGGTCGGATCTGTGTTGCACATCGCGTTGGACGATTATCGCGGCGGCGTGCTCGCCGGCGAGCGCTTCCAGGCGGAAGGCGTAGAGGGCAAGGTGCTCTGCGTCCTGCATGAGGCGAACAACGTCGGCCTGGAGCAGCGCTGCGATGGGTTCGCCGAGGGCTACGGCGGCGAGGTCGAGCGGTTCCCGATTCATCATCTGGCCGACCGGAACGCCGTGGCCCAGACATTCTTCGGATTGGTCAGCGGCCCGGACGCGCCGGCCGGGATCATCACGTTGAACGGGAACACGGGCATCCTGCTCGGCGTCGCGATCTCCCGCACGGGATCCGACGTGGTCGGGGCGACGTTCGGGGTTGAGTTGGTCAACGTGACGCAGGTGTTGAGCGGCGCGCTGCTGTTCGTGGTCGAGGATCACCCGCTGGTGCAGGGCTACCTGACGACGGCCACGATGAGCCTGGCCAACATCCTCGATGCGCCGGCTGATGTCTACCTGGGCAGTTCGGTCCTGTACATCGTGCCGCGGATCGCGGATCAGGCGGTCGCCCTGGCGTTGTTGCAGGGATTGGTGTCGCCGCGCTGAGCCGCGCCGATCGGGTTCAGAGCCGTTCCCCGCTTATGCTCTGGTGAGACAGAGCCAGACGAGTATGAGCGGGGAACGCGATGCAGCGAGTCGGGCAGTCCCATCTGATCACTCTGGTCGTCGGGCTGGTGCTGGGCGCGCTGGCGCTGGGCGTGATCAGCGCCTTGACCGCGACCACCGATGTGCGCGTCGGCGTGCGCCATGTCGAGGATGGGCGGGTGGAAGTCGCAGTCCAACAGCGAGGAGCGGATGGCGCGTGGCAGGAGACCCAGCGGCCGGAGGCGCGGTACCTATCCGCCGAGGCCGAGGTGGGCACATGGCATTGGAGTTCGCCGGTGGCTGTCGAGGCCGCAGCGCCGGAGCCAGAGCGCACGGTGATGTGCATCCACGGGCACGCTTATCCGGAGGACGATCGTTTCTGGGCGTGGCTGCTGGCGGTCGCCGACGCCGCCGGATACGTGAGCGGAATTGACCTGCGGATCTACGCCGGACGCGATAGCGCTGAACACATCAATGACATACGCAACTGTCTGGCCTACAACCCGGTCGCGATCGCCAGCTCGTTGCCGTACCCCGACGACTTGGCGCCGGTGCTGGCGGAAGCTGCTGAGGCCGGCATGATCGTGGCGACCTTCAACTCCGGCAACCGCGAGGCGGCTCGGGTCGGTTCGGTGATTCACGTGGGCGTGGACGACTATGCCGGCGGTCTCCGCGCGGGCAATCAGTTCGACGCGCACGACGTCGAGGGCACGGTGCTCTGCGTCGTGCATGAAGCCAACAACATCGGCCTCGACGAGCGCTGCGAAGGCCTCGCGGACGGCTACGACGGCGGCCAAGTGGAGCGGCTGACGATTGATCCGCAGGGCGCGCCCGATCTGGGAGCGGCGCAAGCGGCGATCGCGGCGCGGATCGCGGAAGGCGGGATCGGCGCGATCCTGACCCTGAACGCCGACACCGCGTTGACCGTGCTGTCCGAGTTGCAGGCGCTGGAGCTGGAGATTCCCCTGGGCAGCTTCGGCTTCAGCGAAGCGCTGGCCGCCGAAGTGGAGGCAGGTAATGTGCAGTTCCTCGTTTGGGACCACCCGCTGATCCAGGGCTACCTCTCGGTCTCGGCGATGATGTTGGCGTACTTGTTGGACTACAACGAGCTGCATCCGCGGGTCTTCCTCAACGGGGCGCGGGTACTGCTCGATCCAACCGTGGCCGACCGCGTGCGGGTGTCGGATTTGCTGCCGCTGTTCACCGGCCCGACGCCGGAGACGAGCGGTTCGGAGGAGTAGCCGCGTGCGTTACATCGTCTATGGGGCCGGCGGGATTGGCGCGGGTATCGGCGGCCTGCTGCAACTAGCCGGCTGCGAGGTCGTTCTGATCGCACGGGGCGCGCATCTGCTGGCGATGCAAGAGAACGGACTGCTCATCCGCACGCCGCACGAGGCTCAGCGGATTGGCGTGAGCGCCGTCGGACATCCTTCGGAGATCGACTTTCGGGACGGTGATGTCGTGATCCTGACCATGAAGGGGCAGGACACGGCGTCAGCGCTCGACGATCTTGAGCGGACGGCGGGTTTGGAGATACCGATCGTCTGTGGACAGAACGGGGTCGGCAACGAGCGCACAGCGGCGCGGCGGTTTCTGAACGTCTACGGGATGCTGGTGGTGATGCCCGCGACCTTCCTGGTGGCGGGCGAGATTGCGCTCTTCGGCGCGCCCAAGCCGGGGTTGCTTGACAGCGGCCGTTTTCCGCAGGGCGTCGATCAGACCGTCACGCAGCTCTGCGCCGATCTCTCAGCGGCGGGCTTCAACGCGCAGCCCGACCCGGACGTGATGCGGTTGAAGTACGGCAAGTTACTCGACAATCTGGGTAATGCGGTTGGAGCGCTCTGCGGTGAGCGGGCGCTGCGGGTAGGCAGCGACGATGTACGCGCCTTTATGCGACGGATGCGCGATGAGGCGATCGCCTGTTATGAGGCGGCGGGGATTGATTACGCGCCACGCGCCGAGATTGGCGAGCGGCGCAAGGCGACGTTTACGTCTGGCGAGATTGAGGGGGTCGAACGGGGCGGCAGTTCGACCTGGCAGTCGTTCCGGCGCGGGGTACCCAGCATTGAGACGGATTGGCTGAACGGCGAGATCGCGCTGCTCGGTTTAGAGCACGGCGTGCCCACGCCGGCGAACCGCGCCTTGCAGATCGCCGCCAAGCGCGCGCTGATTGCGGGAGAAGGAGTCGGCGAGACTCCGCTCGAGGAGATTCTCAGACTGGAGCGGGAGCTCGGCTAACTGGCCGGTCAGCCAGTTGCCAGCCCCTCGACGATGCGCGCATTGGGCAAGCGTGCGAGATCGTCGGCGGCCACGCCGACCTTCAATGAGCGGCTGCCGCCGCCCAGCCACATGGTCTCGGAACCGCGGATGCGCGCGTCGATCAGAATCGGAATTTCGGGCGGCAGCGCGAACGCGGTCACGCCGCCGGAGATCATGCCGGTCACGGCCTCAGTCTCCTCGAACGAAGCGAATGAGCACTTGCGCACGCCCATCTCCTTGCGCACGGTGCGGTTGACGTCAAGGCGCGTGTTGGCCAGCACGAGACAGGCGGCATATGTCTTGGGGGCTTTCTTGGAGGCGACCAAGATCGTATTGACCGAGGCTTCCGGCGCGATCCCGAAGACTTCGCAGAAGACGGACGTGTCCGCCTGATCCGGGCGGCAGGCGATGGTCTCGTAAGGAATGTCGGCGTCGGCGAGGGAATCGCGGACTCGCGCTTCAATCGCCTCCGGGTCGGTGTCGGCACGGTCGCGTTCCGGCATGTTTCCGCCCCTCGTAGCAATTTGACTGGCAAGACGCTATCTTACCCGCACCTACGCGCGGGACGTGTCGGCACACGTCGCGTTGAGAAGGAGAGAGCGATGTCAGAACAGAACTATTGGACGCGAATGCGCCGGAAGCGAATGAGCCGTCGGGCGCTGATGAGCGCCTCCGCTCGGGCTGGCGTGGGCGCCACCGGTTTGGCCTTGGTCGGCTGTGGGGATGATGATGACGACGGCCAGCCGGCGGCAGCTCAGGCTCAACCGCAGCAGCAGGCGCAGCCTCAGCCCGCCGCGCAGCAGCAGGCGCAGCAGCAAGCCCAGCAGGCGGCGGCGCAGCAGGCGGCGACGCAGCAGGAAGCCGCCGAAGAGGAGTCGGTGAAGCTGCTTCCCGGTCAGTTGACTGCCCAAGAAGAGGCGATGACGATGACGCCGGAGGAGGAGTATCGCCTCCGCTATCACTGGAGCAAGCTGCAAAATCTCCCCGGTCAGGCGGACGGCCCACGCTACGGCGGTACCTGGACGCTCGCTCACCTGCCGGTGGCCAACTGGAACGTGGTCGGGCCGCAGGCGAACATCATGGCCGCCTTTGCACCGATGTTCTATTCGCAGTTGGTCGTCTTCCCGATGGACGACTGGGCCAACGCGCACTACTACGAGCTGGAAGGCGACGTCGCCGAGGCATGGGAGATCCCCGACGAGCTGACCGTGGTCTTCACCATTCACGACGGGGTCAAGTGGCAGGACAAGCCGCCGCTGAACGGGCGCGCGCTGACCGCCGAGGACGTGAAGATCGCCTATGACGCGCTGCGCGACGGTTCATTCCTGGCGCATGAGGGCGAAGTCGACCCGGTCCCGGTGCAGGCGTCTTCGTACACGGCGGTCAAGGACATCGGCTTCGACAACGCCTCCAACACGGTCCGCTTCAACCTGTTGGAGCCGGCAGCCTACCTGCTCAACAACATGATGAACCCGTTCCACGTGATCGCGGCGCCGGAGTTCATCACAACCGACTACACCGTGCTCGACGACTGGCGCAACACGGTCGGCACCGGTCCCTTCGTCCTCGATTTCGTGGAACAGGGCGCGGAGTGGAAAGCGTCGAAGAACCCGACCTACTTCAAGAAGGACCCGCGCAACGGCAACCAGCTGCCCTACATGGACGGTCTGCACGGCCCCGACTTCGTCAACCAGCGCGAGTCCGAGTGGGCTGCCTGGGAAAGCGATGTGATCGACCGGCTCACGGTTCAGGACCTGGCCGACTTGGAGCGCGTGTTTGAGACGCAACCGGATTCGACCGTACAGGTCTGCGCGCCGCCTCCCGGCTGGCAGCCCTACCTGTCCTTCCACAACCTTGACGAGCCGCCCTTCAACGACATCCGCGTGCGCCAGGCGCTCGCGGTCGGACTGAACCGCGAAGAGCAGAAGCTGGGCGTCTACGACGGCCTCGCCGCCGCCGGTTACGGCCAGAACTGGACCTTCTTCGAAGACCTCGAATCGCCCTGGGGCTTCCGCGAGTGGCCCTGGACTCCGGCCGAGTTGGGCGAGTTCGGCGACTTCGACGCCGCCAGGGGGCGACAGCTGCTCGATGCCGCCGGCTACAACGAGGACAACCCGCTCGAGTTCGAGGCGACCTTCCACGCCGTCGCGGGCGTCTACCTGAACCTGTTCGAGCTCTGCCGCCAGCAGTGGAACACGAACCTCGGCATTCAGGTCAACCACTTCCAGGTCGACCTCGAAACTTGGTTGGGGCGGCTGATCACGCGCGACTTCAAGGACTCGCTGTTCACCTGGCTGATCGGCGCGGAGATGGACGCCGACGGACTCTCTTACGGCAAGCTGCACAGCGAGAGTCCGGGCAACTTCTACGGCATCTCGGAGCCGGATGTCGACCAGTGGTGCCTGGAACAGCGCCAGGAGCTCGACGTCAACAAGCGCTCGGAGATTCTCGAGAAGATCCGCGTGCGCGAGCTCGAGAACATGTGGCGCATCTTCGCCGTCAACCCCTACCGGATCGCGGCGCGGCGCGGCTACCTGTTCAACGAGATGGACACCTACAACGCCTGGAACCCCGGCTGGGGCGCGACCAACACCGAGAGGATCTGGAAGAACTTCCCCGAATTCCCGCGCGCGGATGCCTAATCCACAACCGCGAACGGCGACCACTGAGTGGTCCGGACAGGCGTCGCGTGTGTCCGGCAAGAGAGCGGGAAGCCGAGGCGTACACCAGTGAGCGGCTATATCTTCCGTCGCCTGATCGGCGTCATCATCGTCGTCTTTATCCTCTCGCTGATCTCGTTCATGCTCGTGAACGCCTTCCCCGGCAGCACGGCCGAACGGCTGCTCTCCGAGAGTCCGCAGGGCGGCGCGATTACGCAGGATCTGATCGACCGTTTCAACCGCGAGCTGGGACTCGACAAACCGGTGCTGGAGCGCTACGGCGACTGGCTCTGGAATGCGCTGCAGGGCGACCTTGGACGGTCCTTCGCCACGTCCGAAAGCGTGCTCAACGAAATCAAGATTCGCTTACCTCGCAGCATCGAGCTGGTGATCATTGCAAGCTTGTTGGCGTTCATCATCGCGATTCCGGTCGGGATTATCTCGGCGGTGCGTCAGGACTCCGCCGCGGACTACGGAGGGCGAATCTTCACGATTCTGGGGTTAGCGATCCCCAACTTCCTACTCGCGATCTTGGTGGTGGCGTTCGCGGCCGACTGGTTCAACCTCTCGTTAGCCACGTTGCCGTCGCCGTACATCTGGGACGATCCGGTCACCAACCTGAAGGCGTTCATCGCGCCTTCGCTGGTGCTGGGCGCGTCGCTGATGGCGACTCTGATGCGGATGCAGCGCTCGCAGTTGCTCGAGGTCGTACACGAGGATTATGTGCGCACCGCGCGCGCCAAGGGTCTGTCTGAACGAGCGGTGGTGATGCACCACGCCTTGCGCAACTCGTTCATTCCGGTGCTCACGATCTTCGGCAATCAGTTCGCCTTCCTGATCTCGGGCGCGGTGATCGTCGAGTACATCTTCCGGATCAACGGGATCGGAGCCATGCTGGTGACGTCGATTCGGCGGGCCGACTTCTCGCAAGTGGTCGGGATCGTCGTTGTGATCGGCTTTGGCGTCGTCCTGATCAACCTCATCGTTGACCTCAGCTACGCGGCGATTGACCCGCGCATTCGCTACAGCTAGGAGCGAGTATGGCCACCGCCGCCGGCACCGCTGACGAGATCGCCGCCGCTCTGCCGGTGGCTGGACCAAGCCGGATGCGCCGCCTGGGCCGGATGGCTCGCCAGCGCCCGCTGGGGGCGCTGGGGGCGGGGATCATCTTCATCCTGATCGTGACCGCCCTGTTCGGCCAGGACATCTCGGCCTACGGCAACACGATCGTGCCCGGCTTTGCACCCTACCCGGCCGAGCAGGCCGACGTGCTGAACAAACTGGCCGCGCCCTCGTGGCCCGACCATATCGCCGGCACCGATGCGATCGGGCGCGACCTCTTCAGCCGCGTCATCTTCGGCGCCCGCACGGCAATGATCATCGGGATCGCCGCCACCGGGATCGGGATCGCGATCGGGACCCTGATCGGCACCATCTCGGCCTATATCGGCGGCGTGGGCGATCTCTTCACCCAGCGCGTCTCCGACTCGATGCAGGCCTTACCTCCGCTGGTCTTGATGATGGTGCTGGTCACGATGATGTCACCCGGGATCGGCACCGTCGTCTTTGTGATTGTGATCTTCCTGATACCCGGGACACAGCGTGTGATTCGGGGCACGGTGCTCTCGATCAAGGAATACACCTACGTCGAGGCGGCCAAAGCGATCGGGGCGTCCTCCCCCCGGATCGTGCTGCGCCACATCGTGCCCAACATCGTCGCCCCGATCATGGTGCTGGCGACGGTCACGATCGGCGGTACCATCCTCGCCGAGGCTGCACTCTCATTCCTCGCCCTGGGCGCGAACTCGGCAGAGAATCCAACCTGGGGGTTCGTCTTGCTCGAAGCGACCCAGCGCGGGAACATTCCCCGCTGGCCGTGGCTGACGCTCGCGCCCGGCTTTGCGATCACGCTGGTCGTCTTCGCCTTCAACGTCTTCGGCGACGCCCTGCGCGACATCCTCGACCCGCGCCTGCGGGGGACAGGGGCTGGGGCGTAGCGGCTGGGAACCTATTGCGGCCCGCCGTCGTTGTACTGGCTGGAGGGCCCGTGACGGCCGGACGGTCTAACTGTCACCCCGCCCGCCTGCCGACGGTCGCCCCCGCCGGCTGAAACCCCCGTTTGGCCGCCCTCCTACTGTCTGCTCCGCGCCTCCGCCGGTCCTGTACGGCGGAGGCGCGGTTGCGTTCGAGGCTGCCTAAACCCCGATCTTGTTGAGCAGGTTGCGGGTGTCCACCACGTGCCGCGTGAGGCCCAGCTTCTCCGGCTCAATTCCCATCGCCAGACCGAGTAGCTGCGGGACATGCAGGATGGGCAGGTTGAGCCGCCGGTCGATCACTTTGGCTGCGTCAGGCTGCTGCGCGTCGAGGTTGAGGTGGCAGAGCGGGCAAGGCGTGACGAGCGCATCGGCGCCCAGCGACTGGGCCTCGTTCAGGTGCGTTCCCGCCATCGTCAGCGAGTTCTTCTTGTTCATGGTCAGGATGGGGAAGCCGCAGCACTTGGTCATGCCGTCGTAGGTGACAGTGGTCGCGCCGAGCAGGTCAATCAGTTGCTCGAGGCTGTCGCGGCGAGTCGGGTGCGCGTCGAAGTCGAGCGTGCGCTCAGGCCGGACGAGGTAACAGCCGTAGAACGGGCCGAGGTTGAGCTCTTCGAGCGGTCGTCTGATCAGCGAGTTGATTCGGTCGATCCCCACATCCTCCAGCAGGATCCAAAGCAGGTGGCGCGGGTCGGCCGAACCCCGAAACTCAAGCCCCTCCGGCTTGAGGTGGTGGTTGATGCGGATGCGGTAATCGACGTTGCGAAGTTTCTCCGCCGCGAGCCGGTGGACGCCGACACAGGTGGAGCAGATATCCATCAGCGGCAAGTCCATCTGCTCGGACATCGCCATCGTGCGCGCGTTGAGCACGTCTTGGAGGTAGGGTTCGCCGTCGGAGATGATGCCCGCGCCGGTGCAGGCCGCCGCCTCAAGTTCGACCAGGTCCATGCCGAGATGTTCCGCTACCGCGAGCGTAGAGGTGTAGAGCTCGGGCGCTGCCCCTCGCGCGACACAGCCAGGCCAGAATGCGTACTTCATCGACCGCTCCCTCAGATGCGTCTCTCTGGATGGCTCGAGCTAGCCGCTGCCGAGCGCGGTCTCGAACTCCGCGCCGAAGGCGTCAGCGTCGACATCGTGGTGGTGCTTTTCGGTTTCGACCTCTTCAAAGATGCGCTCGATCTGTTCGCGGCCTTCGGCGTTTGCGCCGTGCCGCTGGGCGATCGTGAGGAGTTTGCGCGACTTCAGCAGCCGGATCGCTCCGGGCGTGTAGTCCATCATCTCCTTGTGGGCGGCGGGATTCAGGGTCAGCAGCCGGGCGAGGCCGACCGACTGGACGGGCAAAGACATCTCATCCAGACGCCCACGCTTACGCACGCCGCTCGTGAATCCTTGGTGATGGCGTGTGCCGTGATTGTTGGTGTGGCCGGCCTCGATCGCGAGCGTTCGCAGCTCCATGATCGCGTCCATCGGCAGCACGTCCTTGGGGCAGGCCTGCACGCACATGTAGCAGCGGGTGCAGTCCCAGATGCCGCCTTCGGTTTCGGTGAGGTATTGGAGACGTTCCTCGCGCTTGGAGTCGCGGCTGTCCATCACGAAGCGATAGGCCTTGGCGAGCGCAGCCGGGCCGAGGAAGTTCTCGTCCACGGCGGCGACGGTGCAGTCGGAGTAGCAGGCACCGCAGTGGATGCAGGTGGAGGCGTGCGACCAGTGGTCGAACTCTTCCACGTTTTGGCGGTATTCCTTCTGGGGCGGTTCCTGATCTTCGTACGGTTCCAGCCAGGTCTGCGCACGTTCGAATTGGTGCAGAAACTTGGACACGTCGACGACCAAGTCCTTGATCACGTTCTGGTTCCCTTGCGGGCCGACGCGGATCGGATCACCGCGCTCTGCGGCTGTATCGACCTGTGTTTGGCAGGAGAGCATCGATTGACCGTTGATCTTCATGGCGCAGGAGCCGCAGATCGCGTGGCGGCAGGACATGCGGAAGGAGAGTGTGCCGTCCTGCTCCCACTTGATCGCGTTGAGGCTATCCAGCACCGTCTGTCCGGGCTGTACCTCAACGTTGAACGACTCCTCGTAGGACTCGTCGGTGTCGGGGTCGTAGCGCTGGATGATGAATTCCTGCTCAGCCATGTTCGCGCCCGTTCGTTGCTGTTCGCCTGCGTTCGGATCTGTTCGATTCTGTTCGGCTGCGGCCTAGTAGGTTCGCTCCTGGAGCGGGAACGGTTCGCGGAATTGCGGCTCCATGTTGACCTCGCAGTACTCAAGCCGCGGCGCGTCCTCCTCGCGGTAGGCGAGCGTGTGCCGGAACCAGTTCTCGTCGTCGCGGTTGGGGAAGTCGCGGCGTGCGTGTCCGCCGCGCGATTCCTGGCGAGCGAGCGCGCCGGCGATGATCACTTCCGAGTACTCGAGCATGTGCCCCAGCTCGATCGCGTCGAGCAGATCGGTGTTAAAGGTCGAGCCTTTGTCGTCGATCGCGGCGTTCCGATAGCGATCTTGGTAGTCCTTGACCTCGCCCAGGCACTCGATCAGTTCGGCTTCGTCGCGGAAGACACCGCACTTGTCCATCATCGTGTCGCGCAGTTCAGCCCGGATCTGTCCAACCTTCTCGCTGCCCTCGGCGGTGAGTAGTCCGTCAACCTCGCCGATCGCCTGCTGCATGTCGCCTTCGCTGATCGACGTCGGTTCGAGGTCGTGCACGACATTGAGGATGCCGCGTCCGGCGCGACGACCAAAGACCACCGCTTCGAGGAGCGAGTTCGTGCCCAAGCGGTTGGCTCCGTGCACGGAGACGCAGGAGGCTTCACCGGCGGCGAAAAAGCCGGTGATCTCGGGCGCGCCGGATTCGTCTTTGATGCGCACCTGGCCGTGGATGTCGCAGGGGATGCCGCCCATCGAGTAGTGGGCGGTTGGCTGGATCGGTACCGGCGCTTCGAGCGGGTCAATGCCGGCGAAGTCGCGGGCGAGATGGAGGACGGAGGGAAGCGCGTAGCGAATCCGCTCTTCGCCGATCGGGCGCAGATCCATGAAGACCGAATCCCGAAGCTCCGTCACACCGCGTCCGGCCTCGATCTCCGACTGCTCTGCCCGAGCCACGATGTCGCGCGGGGCGAGCTCCATGCGGCCGGGCGCGTAGTTCTCCATGAAGCGGAAGCCGTCGGAGTTGACGATGTGGGCGCCCTCGCCGCGAGCCGCCTCGGAGAGCAGAATTCCCGACCCTTGCAATCCGGTCGGGTGGAACTGGACGAACTCCATGTCTTCGAGCGGGATGCCTGCGCGGTAGGCCATGACCACGCCATCGCCAGTGGAGGCGAAGGCGTTGGTGGTGACGCGGAAGGCGCGCCCGTAGCCGCCCGTACCAAACATGACGGCCTTGGCGGCGATCGCCTCAATCTGTCCGCTGAGAATGTCGTAGGCGACGATGCCCTGACAGACCCGATCGCGGACGATGAGGTCAAGCGCGTACCACTCGCTGTAGACCTTAACGCCGCGCCGCAAGAGCTGCTCGAAGAGCACGGTCAAGACGGCGTGGCCAGTGCGGTCAGCGGCGTAGCAGGCGCGCGGCGCGGTGTGCCCGCCGAAGCGCCGCTGGGCGACGCGACCCTGATCGTCGCGGGAGAAGGCACAGCCCATGTGCTCAAGCTCGAAGATGTTCTCCGGCCCCTCGCGGGCGAGCAGCTCAGCCGCGTTCTGATCGACGAGGAAGTCGCCGCCCTTCACAGTGTCGAACATGTGCAGGTCCCACGAGTCCTCAGCTGAGTTGCCCAGTGAGGCCGCGATGCCGCCTTGCGCGGCGCCCGAATGCGAACGCAGCGGGTGGACCTTGGAGAGGATGGCGACGTCAAGACTGGGGTCGCTCGACACCTCTAGCGCGGCTCGCATTCCCGCGAGACCGGAGCCGACGATCAGGACATCGTGCTGCAACATGGCTCAGACCTTCCGAGTGGATCGTGCCTCTCAAGTTTCGCACTGATTGGCATTGGGCGGTAGTCGCGTGTGCGGCAAGAACCTACTCCTGTCCTCGGTAGTGACGCACGATCTTTCGTCCGAGCGGGCCAACCGCTTCCAGCGCCAAGTACTGGATCAGGATGACGGACTTCGCGTCGATGATCTCGCCGGATTCGACGAGGCCGATCGCTTCGCCGAGCGGCTTCCACTCGACGATCAGCTCCTCGTCTTCGTCGGCCTCCAGCGGCGATTCAGTGCAATCGCGGGCGATGAAGCCGTGCAGGAACTCGTCCAATGAGGCGGGGGCTACGTAGAAGCCGCGGGCGAAGTCGAGGCGGCCGGGGTTGAGGCCGACTTCCTCCCTGAGTTCGCGGCGGGCGGTTTCTTCTGGCGATTCACCGGGATCAATTCGCCCAGCCGGGAGTTCCAGGAGCGGCCGGCCGGCCGGATGTCGCCACTGGCGAACGAAGGCGATGTTTCCATCGTCTCGGATGGCGAGGATGACGACAGCGTCGGGATGCTCAACGACTTCGCGGCGGGCACGACGGCCGTCGGCCATAGCGACCTCGTCGACGCGGACGTTGATGCGGGAGCCGCTGAAGACCTGCTCAGAAGTGAGCACGGTTTCGGTGAGGGGGTCATGTTGCTCGGCCATGGCCCTCACCCTAACTCCCCGCCGTCGCGGGGACAGGCTCTCTCCCCGAGGGAGAGGGGACATCTTACGTGTTGAGCCTGTCGCGCAGGTCGATACTGACAGCGATCTCGTCGCAGGCGTTGTACTTGGGACAGCGGAAGCACTCGTTCCAGACCTTGCGCGGAAAGGCGCTCACACCGGCGACGCGGAATCCCAAGCGCTCGAAGAAGGCCGGCGTAGTCGTGAGCGCAAACACGGTCTTGAGGCCGAGTGCAACCGCGTCTTCGAGGCAGGCGTCAACCACAACCCGGCCCAGCCCCTTGCCCTGCGTGGAGGGATCGACGACCAAGGACTTGATCTCGGCCAAGTCGCGCCAGACGACATGCAGCGCGCCGGCGGCGAGCAACTTCTTCGACGAGCGGCTTTCGGGATCGCGGATGACCTGAAAGTCACGGATTGTCTCGTAGATTTCTCCTTCGGTTCGAGGCAGAACATCACCAGTCTGCTCGAACCAGTACTGGATCAGCCGATGGATTTCCGGTGCATCGTCCAGCGCCGCCGGCACCGCCCGCAAGGGGGTGAGTGTTCCGCCGGTCTCGGACTGTTCTTCGAGGGCGTGTACTTCCGACTCGCGCTGTCTGATGACAGCAACCGGAACCGGGGCTTCCGATGTCGTTTCGGCGCTCATGCCGCCACCGCCGCGTTCCTCAGTAGTTCTGCCGCGCTGGATCGGTTTGCCGGGGAATCGCCGCCGAGCATCTCCGCTAGTTCGACCAACCGCTGTTCTTGGTCAAGCGTTCGCACATCGACTTCGGTGCGGGACTCGTCAGCGGACTTCGAGACGATCACGTGTTGGCCGGCTCGCGCTGCCACTTGAGGCAAGTGGGTGATGCAGATCACTTGCCGCCGCTGCGCGAGATGGTGGAGACGAGCGCCGATGATGCCCCCGCTGCGTCCACCCAAGCCGACATCGACCTCGTCGAAGACGAGCAGCGGAATCTCGTCGTTCTCGCCCAACGCCGCCTTGAGCGCCAGCATGAGCCGCGCCGTCTCGCCGCCGCTGGCGACCCGGCGCAGCGGCTGAGGGGACGCCTCCGGATTGAACGAGACCAGCATTTCGACCCGCTCGATCCCGGTCTGGTCAAAGCCGACGGTGGATCGGCGCGGGCCGTCGGGCAGCGTTTGGCCGGGACTGACGCACTGCGGTTCCAGCACATCCGGATCGTCCACTGGACGCAGACTCCGCCCTTCGTTGGCTGGGGAGAGCGGCTCGAAGCGGAGTTGCAGTTGGGCGTTCGTGAGCCGCAGCGATTCGCACTCGGCGCGGACTTGCGCCAATAGTTCTCGCGCCGCCTCACGCCTGCGAGCACTGAGCGATACGCCAGCGGCTGCTGCTTCGAGGGCGAGTTCGTCGGCCTCCTGTTGGAGGCTCTCGACGTTATGTCCTGCTTGTTCCAGAGCCGCTGCTTCGTTGGCGGCCCGTTCGCTGTAGGCGATGATTTCGGTCACCGTATCGCCGTATCGTCGCTGCATATCGGAGATCAGGGCCAAACGCGCTTCGACGTCGTTCAATTGCCCGGAGTCGAGACTGAGGCGGTCGGTGTACTCACGGAGTGTGCGCTGAGCGTCGGCGACATACTCAGCGGCCGCTTCCAGGCTGGCGACCAACGACTCAGCCGAAGGATCCAGATCGAGCATCCGCTGTGTAGCTCCGAGAGCCGCAGCAAGCGAGTCATCATCGAGCGCGGCCCGCGTCGTTTCGGCCTCCTGGGCGAGTCGTTGCGCGTGAACCAGGCGCGTGTGCAGCGCTCGCAGTTCGTCGTCTTCGCCGGGGGTCAGACCTGCGTCGGCGATCTCTTCGGCCTCATGCAAGAGCAGAGCGATTCGCCGCGCCCGTTCGCGCTCGTTGCCGCTGAGTTCGGCAACCTGACGGTCGAGTGCCTGCAAGCGCCGCACCATGCCTCCGAACTCAGACCGCTGCGACTCCAGACCCGCATAGCGATCGAGCAGCGCCAATTGCTGCGGCGGCCGCAGCAACGACAGATTGTCTCGTTGCCCGTGAATATCGGCGAGCAGCGGCGCAATTGCACGCAGCGTCGCGATCGGCGCGGCGTGATCGTTGATCCGCAACCGCGCGCTAAGACGGCCGCTGCCGTTCTGCGGACGTGAGACTGTGCGGCGAATGATTAGCTCCCCGTCAAAGGGAATCTCCGCTTCGCCCAAGGTCTGGTCGAGTTGCGGGCGGATCGCGGCTTCTGAGAGGTCGAAGACCGCCTCCACTTGAGCACGCGCTGCCCTGGGGCGGATCATCGCCAGGTCAGGCGAGGCCCCGAGCGTGAACGCGAGCGCCTGGATCAGCACGCTCTTGCCGGCTCCGGTCTCACCGGTGATCACGGTGAGACCCGAGGCCAACTCAAGGTCAGCGCGCTCGGCCAGCGCGAAGTCACGCAGATGCAGACCGATCAACACCGTAGAGCTCCGAGCTTGGACGTTTGATTCTCAGGCGTATGATACCCGAACCATCCGTTCGGCGACGCCCCGCAACGTTAAGAGGGATCAGCGCCTTCGGAATCGAACGACTCAATCCCCGTGCGCGAGGCAGCGCGCAGCCGCCGCTCTTCGAGCCAGGCGAGACGCTGCCCGAGCTGAGGGAAGAATGGCCGCTCGCCGAAGCGCACAAGTCTGGCCAGGTACTCGCTGCGTCTGACTTCGACGCCGCCGCCCGGTTCGAGCCGGTACGGGCCTTGCCCATCGACCGAAAGCGAGCCCGGATGTTCCCGGCCCAGGTTGAGTTGGATGATCACGTCCGAGGGAAGCACCAACGGCGCAGCTGCAGCCAAATGGGGCGCGACCGGCGTGAGGACTACGCTGCGAGAGCGCGGGTGCAGGATCGGCCCGCCAGCCGAGAGCGAGTAGCCCGTGCTGCCGGTCGCGCTGGCGACGACGATGGCGTCGGCGCGGACGACGCCGATCAGATCACCGTTCACGCGCACCCAGAGGTAGGCGGGCTGACCGAGGCTGCCGCGGCCGAGCATGATGTCGTTGAGCGCCGGCATCGGCTCGCCGGTGAGATCGATCGCACCCTGCGGTCGCGCCTCGAGCATCGTGCGATCTTCAATCTCGAAGTCGCCGTCAAGCAGCGCCGGCAGATGATCGTCGATCTGTTCGGGCGTGAGCTCCGTCAGAAACGCTTGTCTGCCCATATCGACGCCGAGAATGACAGTGCGGTAGGGCGCGGTGGCTCGGGCGGCGCGGAGGACGGTACCGTCGCCTCCCAGGCAGATCAGCAGATCCGTCTCCGGCAGGCGGGCTGTGGAGGCGTCCGAATCCCAGGGATCGGAGAGCCAGACATCGCTGAGGTGCTCGCGCAAGCGCGCAGCGAGCGTCTCTGCACTTCGCTTGGCCTCTTTCAAGCGCGGGTGGTGGTAGATGCCGATACAGCGAATTGTTGGATGGCTCACGACTCGGACCGCCGTAGGTTGGATAGACGCAGACTAGTCATGGGGTGCGCAGCCAGAGAAACCACTCATGATTACCCGCCGGACCCTTGAGCGGTGAACGCAGTACGCCGCCGACGCGCCAGCGATGTTCGACTGCCCAGGCGATCACGCTGCTCACGGCTTCAGCCTGTATTCGTCGATCACGAACTACGCCGTCCGGATCGACGCGGTCGGCGGGAGCCTCGAACTGCGGCTTGACCAGCGCGATGATGTCGGAGTGCGGACTCAGAGCCTCCGCAATCGCGGGCAGGACTTGCCGCAGGCCAATGAATGACAGATCGGCGACCGCCAGAGTGGGAGCGGGCGATAGCGGCGGCAGGTCTCGGATGTGTGTGCGTTCCAGCACCGTCACGCGAGAGTCGTTGCGCAGGCGCGGGTGCAGCTGTCCGTAGCCGACATCAACAGCGGTGACCTGCGCCGCTCCATATTGCAACAGCGCATCGGTGAAGCCGCCAGCGGCGGCGCCAACGTCCAGACAAACGCGACCGGTCGGATCAACCGGCCATGCGTCCAGGGCGGCGGCGAGCTTAGTCCCGCCGCGCGATACATAGGCGGACTGGCCGCGAACGCGCAGCTGCACATCGACACGCACCTGTTGACCGGGCTGTGTGTAGCGGCGTCCATCGCTGTGGACGCGGCCCGCCATGATCAGCGCGCGAGCGGTGGCTAGGTCGGGGGCGAGCCCTTGATCAACGAGGAACTGATCGGCGCGTTGGCTGGCGCGCTTCGGCGCAGGTCGGCGAGTGGTCTGGGCGGTGGAAGCCCGAACGGACATCAGGCGCTTTCCTGGCGCTGGGGAATCTCTCCGTCCGACCGCCGGCGAATGGCCTCGTATTCCACAGCGAGGCCGTGCTCATTGAGCAGCAGCGGGCGTTCGTCGCGGCGGATCGTGTCCGCGTTGACGACGCACTTCACCACTTCCGGCCGGCTCGGCACTTCGAACATCACATCCAGGAGCAGACTCTCGACGACCGTGCGCAGCCCGCGGGCTCCCGTCTTCTCGGAGATCGCGCGTTCCGCGATCGCTTCCAACGCCTCCGGGGTAAAGCTGAGTTCGACATCGTCCATGCCGAAGAAGCGTTCGTACTGCCGGATCAGCGCGTTCTTCGGCTCGGTCAGGATGCGAACGAGCGAGTCCTGGTCAAGCTGGTTCAGCGTGACGACGACCGGCAGGCGGCCCACAAACTCGGGGATCAGCCCGTACTTCTGCAAGTCGTCGTGGCTGAGTTGATGCAACAGGAGGTCCTGGTCGGCGACGGTGCGCACCTCGGAGCCGAAGCCGATGCTGCGCACACCCGTCGTCACGCGCCGGTCAATGATCTGGTCGAGTCCCTCAAACGCGCCGCCGCAGATAAACAGCACCTTGCTGGTGTCGATCTGGAGGAACTCTTGATGCGGATGTTTGCGCCCGCCCTGCGGCGGGACGGACGCGACCGTTCCTTCGATGATCTTAAGCAGCGCCTGCTGGACGCCCTCGCCCGAGACATCGCGTGTAATCGACGGGTTGTCTGCTTTGCGCGCGATCTTGTCGATTTCGTCGATGTAGATGATCCCGCGCTCGGCGCGGGCGATGTCGAAGTCGGCAGCCTGGATCAGGTGCAGCAGGATGTTCTCGACATCCTCACCGACGTAGCCGGCCTCAGTCAGAGCAGTGGCGTCGGCGATCGAGAAGGGAACATCGAGGATGCGCGCGAGCGTAGCCGCGAGCAGCGTCTTGCCCGAACCGGTGGGGCCGACGAGCAAGATGTTGCTCTTCTCAAGCTCAACACCGTCGTCGGGATCTATGACGGTGTTGATCCGTTTGTAATGGTTGTAGACGGCGACGGCGAGCACCCGCTTGGCGTCTTCCTGGCCGACGACGTGTTCGCAAAGCCGCTCGTAGATCGCCTGCGGGGGTAGGGTCTGGGTTGGCGGCGCGCTGCGTTCCGGGGGCGCTTCCCCGCTGTTGACGGCCTCTTCGCGGATCACGCTGCGACAAGCCTCGACGCATTCGTCGCAGATATAGACGCCGCCGGGTCCGGCCACGAGCCGCCGGACCTGGGACTGATCCTTGGCGCAGAAAGAACAGTGGAACTGAATACGCCCACCGCCGTGTGCTGAGCTCATCGGGCATCCTCTCCGCGCTGCACGTGAGTGGAAACAGGCAGCGTGCAGGAGTGTGACTGGGCCGTGCGTAGATTAGGCTCCAGCGGCCGCGGCCGCATCCCCCGCCGCTTCGCTGGAGAGCACCGCGTCCACGAGGCCGTATTCCTGCGCCTGCTCCGCGTCGAGATAGAAGTCGCGGTCGGTGTCCGCCTTGATCCGGTCCAGCGGCTGGCCCGTGTGTTGGGCGAGGATGCTGCGAATTGTCTCGTTGTTGCGAAGAATTTCGCGCGCGGCGATTTCGATGTCCGCCGCTTGCCCGCGCGCGCCGCCCAGCGCCTGGTGCATATGGATCGTCGCGTGCGGCAAGGCGAAGCGCTTGCCCTGCGCCCCCGCCGACAGCAGCACTGTGCCCATCGACGCCGACATGCCCACGCAGATCGTTGAGACGTCGGCCTTAATCAGCTGCATCGTGTCGTAGATCGCGAGGCCGGCGGTGATCACGCCGCCCGGCGAGTTGACGTAGAGCTGAATGTCGCGGTCGGGATCCTCACGATCGAGGTAGAGGAGCTGGGCGACGATCACGTTGGCGATCTGATCATCGATCGGCGTGCCGAGGAAAATGATGCGCTCGCGCAGAAGCAGTGAGTAGATGTCGTAGGCGCGCTCGCCGCGGTTCGTGGTCTCCACGACCATCGGAATGATGCTGCTGGGATGGGTCAGAGGCATATCGCCCTCCTTCGCCGTCAAGTGTACTCAGGCTTGGCGAACGCGCGAGACGCAATTGGGACAGAACAGCGTGCGCAGGCGCGTTACGCGACGCCGGCAACAGAGGCGTCGCTCACTCCTCCGCCTCGTCCGCTTCGGCCTCGACTCCCGCTTCAGCTTCGGCCCCTGGCTCGTCTAGGTCGGGTTCGTCCAACTCGTCCGCATCCTCTGCCGGAGCCGCGGCATAGTTCGTCAACGCGATCTGCTGAAGCCGCTCAACCGTCCGCTCCCGCACCAATCGCCCGCGCACGTTCTCGCGCACCTGCTCATTGCTCCGCATCTCCTCCGCCGTCTCCGGCGGCGTCTGGGTAACCTCCAGCATCCGCTCAAGCTCTGCCTCGATCTCCTCGTGAACCAGTTCGATCTGCTCGGCTTCCGCGACCTCTTGCAGCACCAGCGTATTGATCACACGCTCATTAGCCTGCGCGCGGAAGCTGCTCAAGAGCTGATCGGCCTGCTCGCCGCCGCCGGCCAGGAAGGTCTGCGGATCCTGTCCCATCTGCCGCGCAAAGTCCTGGCGCATGTGCTCGATCTCGTGCTCAACCAGCGCCGGCGGGTACTCCAGCGACGCCCGTCCGATCACCGCCTCCAACACCGCGCGGCTGAACTGTTCGTCCACCTGGCGATCGGTCTGTTCGCGCAGGTTGTCCGATACGCGCTGGCGCAGCGCCGCGAACGTCTCGAATTCCTCCGAGACCTCCATCGCAAAGTCGTCGTCCGGTTCGGGCAGTTCTTCACTCTTGACATCGTGAATCGTGACCGTGAAGGTCACCGTCTTACCGGCGACTTCTTCATCGTCCCAATCCTCGTCTACGTCAATGTTGATCACGTGCTCCTCCCCGACCGCGACCCCGACCAGACGCTCGCACAATCCGGGTACCCCAATCACCGCTTCCTCGCGCAGGTGAAACTCGGCCCCGGGCTGGTCTAGGATCTGCTCTCCACCCGCCTCCGCCTTCACGTCGGCGGTCACGCGGTCGTTCAGCTGCGGCTCGCGCTCAACCGGCTCCAGCACTGCGTGCTGGCGACGCAGCTCTAGCAGTTGCTTCTCGATCAGCTCGTCGGAAAACTCGCTCTCCGGCTTTGCGACCGCGATGGCGCGGTAATCGCCCAAGTCAATCACCGGCGCGAGCGGTACTGTGGCCGTGAACGTGACCGGCTCCCGTTCCGTGATCTCCACGCTCGGCGGAGCGATCGGCTCCAACCCCTCCTGCTCCACCGCTTCCTGCAACGCCTGCGGAATCATCCGCTCCGCCGCCTCCTCAAACACCAGGTCGACGCCCAGCGCCCGCTCGACCACACGGCGAGGAGCCTTGCCCTTGCGAAAACCCGGAATCCGGTACCGCTGGGAGAGCCGGCGAGCGGCCTGATCCAATGACTTCTTCACACGCGCGTCGTCCAACTCGATCTCGAGCAGCATCTGCGCCTCAGGGATACGTTCAGCGGTGACTTTCATCAGTACACTTCCATGCGCCCACTCCGGCGCGCCAAGCCAAGCGTGAAACGGTGTTCAGTCACCGAGCATATCAGCGAGTTGGGCAGCTACTTGACCATCAACGCCCACGCGGATTGAGGACATCATTCACCGCGTCGCCAAGCAGATTGAAGGCCAGCATCAGCACGAGCAGGAACATCATCGGGACAATCATCATCTGCGGGTGCAGCAGTAGCGAGGTGCGTCCCCCCGCCGCATCGACCATCGTGCCAAAGGACGGGGTCGGCGGCGTGATCCCAATCCCAAGCCAAGTCAGGACGACTTCAGCGCCGGCTATCTCTCCAAGCGAAGCGCTGAGCCCAACCACGAACCAAGGCACAACGCCTGGGAAGAGATGGCGGACGAGGATTCGTGGAGTTCGCGCGCCGATGGTCTCGGCCGCCAGGATGTAGTCCGTCTCGCGCAACGCGAGCACCTGCGCGCGATAAAATCTCGCCGAGCCTGCCCAGCCGACAAACGACAACGCAAATGTGATCAAGACGTAGTCGTCCACTCCCTGAGCGATCAGCCAGTCAAGACCGGTCTCGTCCTCGATCACACGGAACCACTCTGTCCATTGGTCGCGAAAAACGGCCACAATCACGATCAGAAAAACGAGACCCGGCAGCGCTAGCACGACGTCGCCGACGCGCATGATCACCTGATCCATGCGACCGCCGCGATATCCAGCCAACAAGCCCAAGCCCAGCCCGAGGAAAATGTTCCCGAACACGACGGAGATAATGCTGATGATCAGTGTGGTGCGCAACGAAAACAGCGCGCGCGCGAACAGATCACGGCCGTTGCGATCGGTACCGAACCAGTGCCGGGCGGACGGCCCCTGCAATGTCTCGTCTTCTCGCAGCAGGAGCTCAGTTCGGGCCGGGAGCACCGTTCCTTCATTGAGCGGGCCGTACTCCTCAACGATCTCCGGATTGAGGGCCGCGATCGTGCTGATAGGCACATTGAGTCGCCCCGAGAACGCACCCAAGGTCTCCGGCGATCCATCGACATCCCGGATCGATCTTCGCTGGCTCAGGTTTGACGCGGTTGGATCCTGGAGGCCGGTGTCAACGCCGAAGGCGTCAAGCAGGGTGTAGGCGCCGGCTCCGTACAGAACAATGATCGTGAGCAGACACACCACCGCAATTCGCTTGCGAAGCAATGCTCGCGTCGCCCGCAGCCAGGGCGCTTCCGGCCGCTCCGGAACAGCCCAATCCGGCGTCGTTCGCTCAGTTGTTGCGCGCGCGCTCATGCGTGACGCTCCGTGTAGCGAATGCGCGGATCGATGAAGATGTAGGCCACGTCGATCAAAGCGTTAGCGACGATGAACAACGTCGCCGTGAGCAGTGTGAACCCGAGCACGACATTGAAGTCCCGCTGCGTGATCGACTCGAACATGAACGCACCAACGCCCGGTACTCCGTAGCGGGTCTCAATCACGATCGAGCCGCCAATCACTCCCACGATCGCCAGCCCCATCGACGTGCTCAGCGGCAGCAGTGCATTACGCAGCACGTGCCCATACAACACCCGCCGATCGTCGAGACCCTTTGCCCGCGCCGTGCGCACATAGTCGTCGTCGATCGTGCTCAACATGCTCACTCGCACGAAGCGTCCGATCCCGCCTAACGAGGGCAGTGTCAGCGCCGTAACCGGAATGATGTACGACGCTGGATCGCCTGGCGTCCAGACATTGGGCACGTTGAATCCGAGCCAATCGAACAGTGCCCGCAACCCATCGACAAAGAGCGCCGCCATCAGCACAATCAGGATCGGAGACGGGATCGAATCGAAAATCTTGAGAAATCCGATCAAGGTCGGATCCTGCCAGCGGCCCCGATGCACCGCTGCGTAGACGCCTATGGGGATGCCTAAACCGAAGACCAGCGCGAGCACAATCAGATTGATCTGAGCCGAGACCCAGATCCGGTCGCCAAGCAACTCCTGAACTGAGCGCTGGGGCGAGCGGTAGTAGTAGGAAGGGCCAAGGTCGCCCTCGCTCAGAATCCCCCAGACGTAATCGCCGAACCGTTCGAAGTAGTTGCCGTTCAGGCCAAACGCTTCCCGGATCTCCTCGGCCTGCTGCGGATCAATCTGACGCGCTCCGGCAATGATCCGCACCGGATCGCCCGGTGCGAACTGCGTCAGCGCATACGTGAGGGCGAGTACGACGAAGACGAGCAGCGGAACCAGCGAAAGGCGGCGGGCGAGGAACGGAAAGACGCCGGTTCGCACATTGCGCCTCCGATCGCTCGCTGCCAGCGGCGAGCGCCCGCCCTCCGTTTCGCGGCAGGCTAACCGCTACTCGTCAATGCTGACGTAGCGCAGCACCGGAATCACCATCCGGCTTGGCTCGTAGCCGCGCACGTACGGCTTCACCACCTCATTCGCCACCGAGTAGTACAGCGGAATCCAGATCGCCGACTCGACTAGACGCTTGTCCACGTCCGTGTAGATCGCCGTCCGGCGTTCCTGATCAAGCGAGTAGCGCGCTTCCTCGAGCAGCGCATCGATCTCCGGATCGTCCAATTGCACATCGTTGCCCAGCGAGGCGCTGTGGAACTTGTAGTCGATCACGTTGTGCGGATCCGGATAGTCGAGGCTCCAACCCAGACTGAAGAAGCCGTAGAGGCCCCGATCCAGCTCGGAGATGAAGCTGGCGAACTCCACCTGCTGGATCTCCACTTCCAGCCCCAGGTGCACCCGCCACATGTCCTGGATCGCCTCAATCGTCGGGCCGGGGGTCGCGCCCGCGCCCGGGATCGTCAGTCGAATCTCCTCCAGCAACGGCGTGCCTGCGTAACGTGACTCGGCGAGCATCTCGGCAGCCAGCTCGGGGTCGAAAACGATCCCTCGGTACTCGTTGTCATGCGCAGCCAGCCCGGGCGGGATGATCTGATGCGCCGTCCTCAACAATCCGGTCAGGACTTCCTCCTGGATCGTGGTCTTGTCAATCGCGTGCGCGAGCGCTTGTCGCACCAACGGATCATCGAACGGCGGCTGACTCACATTGAAGGCGAGATAGAAGATCGAGAGCTCGGTCCGCGTGACGTAGTACTCGTTCAAGTCCGACGCCGGATCGCGCACCCGCTCAATGTCGTTCACGCCCACGAAGGCCTGATCCACCTCGTCATTCTCAAACTGCTCCAGCGAGCCGCCGGCGAACCGAATCGTCACCTTCTCCACCTTCGCCGGCTCCAGGTGATAGTCGTCGAACCGCTCCAGTACCAGACCTTCGCCCAGGGTCCACTCGGTCAGCCGGAACGGACCGGAACCGTTCGGAGCAAGCGCCCACCGCTCCGGGTCTTCTTCGACCTGTTCGCGATCCACCACAAACGCGGTCGGGTAAGTCAGCTTGTACAGAAACACCGGCGTCTGCCGCACGATCGTGATGCTCAGCGTCAGGTCGTCAATCACCTCAATCCCGACGATCTCATCTGCACGTCCGCGCACGTACTCGGACGCGCCGAGAATATCGCCGAGGAAGTCCGGCGCCGTCGGCGACAACGTCTCCGGGTGGGCATGGCGCTCGAGACTCCACTTGAAATCCTGCGCCGTAATCCGCTTGCCGTCGTGGAACGTCGCATTGCGCCGAATCGTGAAGGTGTAGGTGACAGTCCCGTCCGGATTCTCGACCCCCGCGGGCACGGATTCCGCGATATCCGGCGCGATCGCGAGGTCGCGGTTGAGCACCAGCAGACCGCCGAAGACCTCGACCGCGATTACAGCCGAATCGACATCCGTGATCTGCGCGGGATCAAGGTTGATCGGCTCGCCTCGCGCGATCCGGAATTCCCCCGCCTCACGCGGCCTGACCGCCACCGCTTCCGCTTGCGCGGTCTGATCACCCGTCGCCTCTTGTTGCTGCTGCTGAACGGTCGACTCGCGCTCCTGGCGCTCCTCGGCGGCCTCCTGCTGCTGCGACGGCTGTTCAGCCTCTTGTTCCTGGCTCTCTTGACGCTCTGTCCGGGCAGTCTGAGCGTCCTGCTGCTGCGCGCCGTCGTCTCCGCCGCACGCGACTAAGACACCGCCAACCAACACAGCCGCCACCAGGGCGGCCGCCGGCAAGCGCATCGGTCTGGGCAGAGAATTCGTTCGCAGGAAGTGGATCATGGTCTGACACAACCGAACAATCACTCGTCAACCTCCCCTGCATTTGTGCGTTCCCACCCGCATCCGCACATGTGCATCGTAGGCAACAGTATCACGCAAACCCGTCTCCGGCGGCGCACTCGATCCGCTACGACGCCTCCGTCGGAACATCGAGTTTGAGATGCAGTTCCACAAGCTGCTCAGGCGGAATTGGCATCGGCGCGCCGGTCAGCGGATCGGACGCGGATTGCGTCTTCGGAAATGCGATCACCTCACGGATGTTGTCCCGTCCCGCCAGCAACATCGCCACCCGATCGATCCCGAACGCAAACCCGCCGTGCGGCGGCGCTCCATACTCGAACGCATCGAGCATGTGACCAAACCGCGCCTGCGCCTCTTCCGCTCCAATTCCCAGCAACGCGAACACCCGCTCCTGCAACTCGCGCTCGTGAATCCGGATCGAACCTGAGCCGAGCTCAAACCCGTTCGCGATCGTGTCATACGCGCGAGCGCGCACAGCCGCAGGATCGCTGTCCAACAGCCGCAGATCCTCCGCCTGAGGCGCGGTGAACGGGTGATGCAAGGCATCCCAGCGCTCGCCGTCCTCATCCCATTCCGCCAAGGGAAAATCAGTCACGAACGCAAACTGGAGTACGTTCGGATCAGCCAGCTCAAGCCGCCGCGCCAACTCGCGCCGCAGCCCGTCCAGCACCGTCGAGACCATCCCGTTCTCACCCGCCGCCAACAGCACCAGATCGCCCGCTTTCGCGCCGCAGCGCACCCCAATCGCCCGCGCATCCTCAATCCCTACATGCCGCAGCACCGGCGAGCGAATGTCATCCTCCTCGGCAACCTCAGGATCGGCGCTGAATTGGAACGACACCAGACCCGGTGCGCCGAGCGTCCGCGCAAGCTGCGTAAAGCCATCCACTTCACGCCGTGACAACGCCGCCCCGACAGGCATCACAATCCCCCGCACCCGCCCGCCGGACGCGATCGCACCGCTGAACACCCCAAACGACGACCGCGCCGCAATCTCCGAACAATCCGACAATTCCAGCCCGTACCGCAGGTCGGGCTTATCCGAGCCGTACCGCTCCATCGCCTCATGCCAACTCAGACGCGGAAACGGGCGCGGAACCGTCAGGTCGGGCCGCAACGCTTCGGTCAGACCCGCGAACAATCCTTCCAACAGCTCGAGAATATCCTCTTCCTCGCAGAACGACCACTCCAAATCCAGCTGCGCAAACTCCGGCTGACGATCCGCCCGCAGATCTTCATCACGAAAACAGCGTGCGATTTGGAAATACCGCTCCACTCCCGCGACCATCAGCAACTGCTTGAACTGCTGCGGCGCCTGCGGCAGCGCATAGAACGCACCCGGCTGCAACCGACTCGGCACCACGTAATCCCGCGCCCCTTCCGGCGTCGCCGCGACCATGATCGGCGTCTCTACTTCCAAAAAGCCGCGCGCAGACATATACGAGCGCAGGTACTGGTTGAGCCGGTCGCGCAGCTCGAGCGTGGTCACCATCTCCGGCCGGCGAAGATCGATGTACCGGTATTGCAGACGCACCAGCTCGTCCACCGACGACTCTTCGTTCACTGAGAACGGAGGCGTCTTGGCCGCGTTGAGCACTTCCACACCTTCAGCGACCACTTCGATCTCGCCTGTAGCGAGATTCGGATTCACCGCCTGCTCGTTCCGAGCCACCACGCGCCCGCTCACAAGCAGGACGTACTCGTTCCGAACCTGGTTCGCCGCAGCGTGAGCATCCGGATAGTCGTCCGGACGCACCACCACCTGCACGATCCCGTCGCGGTCGCGCAGATCGAGAAAAATCAGTCCTCCGTGATCACGCCGACGGTGAACCCATCCCGCCAACATGACCTGCTCGCCTACGTGTTCGCTGCGCAGCGTTCCGCACGCATGAGATTTGAGCACCGCAATCCCACCCATCCTGACGATCAGTGATAGTGCGAGTGTCCCACCGCCAGGCCCGCGCGGGTATCAGCTTGGCGACACTCATACACTCAACACATGCCCGATCACACCGTCGGCCTCTACATTCACGTCCCCTTCTGCACCGTCAAGTGCGCCTATTGCGACTTCAACTCTTTCGCGGGGATCGAAAACCTCCGCGACGCCTGGGAGCGAGCCGCGCGCCGCGAGTTGTCGCTCTGGGCTGACCGTCTGGCCGACCGAGAATTCAGCACCGTCTTCTTCGGTGGCGGCACCCCCAGTCTGCTGGAAGGCGTAGCCGTCCAAAGAGTTCTCAATACCGTCCGAGACCTGTTCTGTCTTGCTCCCGACGCGGAAATCACCCTCGAGGCAAACCCGGAGAGCGTGGAGCCAAGCCGTCTCGCTGCCTACCGAACCGCCGGAGTCAATCGCATCTCCATGGGCGTGCAATCTCTCAACAGCGGCGAACTCGCATTCCTCGATCGGCTCCACAGCGCAGAGCGCGCCCAAGCAGCCTTCGAGCAAGTCCGCGCGAGCGGGTTCGAGAACATCAATCTCGACCTCATCTACGGCTTACCAAATCAATCCTTCCAAACCTGGCGCAAAACCCTTGAGGGTGTCTTGGCCTGGGGCCCGGACGAGCGCGGCCCCGACCACCTCTCCTGCTACGCCCTGACGGTCGAAGAAGGCACCCCGCTCGCCGCCCGTGTCGTCGCCGGAACGATCGTAGAAGCCGATCCGGATCACGTAGCCGAACTCGCCGACTGGACCGCGGCGCGGCTCACACGAGCAGGCTATGAGCACTACGAGATCAGCAACTACGCCCGCAACGGCTTGGCCTGCCGTCACAATCTGATCTACTGGCGCAATCAGGAGTACCTCGCAATCGGCCCAGGCGCTCATGGATTCATCGACGGCGTGCGCTACAGCGTGATCCGCTCCCCCCGCGCCTACATCGAGCGCCTCGCCCAAGGCGTCCCCGCCCACGGCCTGCCCTCCCCGGCAATCGATCAGGCCGAATCCGTCACACCCTTCGACTCGGTCGTCGACACACTCACATCCGGTCTGCGCCTCACCGAAGGCGTGGACGAGTCAGCCCTCAAGTGGGACTACCCGAACGAGTACGGCGTCGTAGCGGCAACGCTCGATTGGGCCGTCAAATCGAGCCTCGCAAGCCGCTCCCAAAACCGGCTGACGCTCACCGCTCGCGGACGCGCCGTCGCAAACGAAATCTTCGTCCGCCTCTTCGATCCCGCCCTGCTCTAGCGCGAGCTCACTTCCGTTACTCCCTCGTGAGGAGACCGTTGCAAAATCCCCATATCCGTCATTCCCGCGCAGGCGGGAATCTCGAAGCAACCAAGCATGAAGCGACTCCTAATCTGGTCGTACTACCGACCTCCCATCGCGCAATCCCTTCTTCCAAGGCCTCAACGCACCGGGATAGGCTTTCGCAAAACTCCCCGTAAGCGGGAATCCCGCCGACTGCCGCCCCACGTCCTACACCCGAGCCAACTCCACGATCCGCCCAGTCGCCGCCGACTCCCGTACCCCCTCAAGTGCGATCTGCGAGCGCAACCCGTCCACAAAATTCGGCGACGGCGAGACGCCAGCCTCAATCCCCTCCGCAAACGCCTCAATCAGCGCCGCCGACGCGCCCACCGCAGTCACCGTCTGATCGACTGGAATATCAACCTGCCTGAAGCCCTCCTCGCCAGCCTGGCCCAGGGTCACTTCGCCCTCGCTCAACATGCTGCCCGGCGACGTCGCCCGAATCACCCCCTCCGAACCGGTGATCACAATCCGCAGCCCCAGCGGTGGATCCGAGACCCAAGACATCGCCAACGTCGCAATCCCGCCCGAAGCCAAGCTAAAACTCGCGCTGATGTGATCCTCGCTGCTGAGGCCCGGCTCCAACTCCGCAGGAGGAAACGACCCCAGCTGCGCCGAAACCGTCGCCAACTCCCCGAACCATTGCCGCAAGCGATCAATCGCATGAGACCCCAGCTCATTCAGCAGCCCGCCGCCAAGCGCCGGATCCAACCGCCACGGACGCCCCAACTCCAGCAGTGGGTTCGTGGTCTGCAAGTCCACGCTCACGTGCCGCACCTCCCCAATCGCACCCTCAGCCAGCAACCTCCCAACCTCCAAACGCAGCGGCGCAAAGCGGAACTCGAAGTTCACCATCGCCGTTCGATCGGATGCCTCTGATGCCGCCAACAGCGCCCGCGCATCCGCCACATTAGTCGCAAACGGCTTGTCGCAGAGCACATGCTTGCTCGCGGCAAAAGCGGCGCGGCAGAACTCCAGATGCAAGTGGGGCGGCGTGTGGATCGCGACCGCATCAATCTCCGCTCGCTCGATCAGCGCCGCCGCCTCATGCGTGGCGAACGGAATCTCCAACCGTGCCGCTTCCGCCGCCGCCCGCTCGGGACGACGGCTCCACAGCCCCGCCACCTCCCACCCAGCCGCCCGAAACGCATCTACCGAGACCCGAGTCCCCCAACCGGTCCCCAACACCCCCACTCGCCGTCGCGCTCCCATAATCCACCTCCATCAGCTGCCGCAGGTCGCCCCTGAGACTAAAGAATCCCGAACCTCCCAACAGGACAAGCCCCCTACCGGGAGGAACCGTCCCGCAACCCATCCTCGTCTCCTCTTCCGGGGTGAGATGCCTCGAAGTGCCCGCTCTGGCCCGAACAGAGGACAGAGGGTGGTCCCCAATGCAGCCCCAGAAACACACACGCTCCTCCATCCAACCTTTAGGCTGCTAAGCTCAAGCACTCCAGTTCTGTATTCACAAACGGAAGGCCGCCAGCCATGACCACTGGCACCAGTCCAGACGCCTCAGGACAAACTCGGATCAACACCAATAATTCCGCTCCAAACACCCCCGAAATCCAGACGGATCTGGACATATCTGGACTACTCCGGACTACCTCTCACCCGATCTCTAGCCCTAATCGACCTCAATGCAGTCAAGCAGAATCTTCCCGAAATTCCGGTTCTCCGCCATGTACTGATGCGCAGCCGCCGCCTGACTCAGCGGGAACACCGAGTCGATCACCGGCTTCATCTCCCCGTTCACGATCGCCGGTTCCAGGTGCAGCTGATAATCCCGCGTGATCGCTGCCCGATCGATCAGCGGACGCGAACGCATCACCGTCCCGAAAATCTGCAACCGCTTCGACAGAATCAGCCCAAGATTGGTCTCCGCCTGCGCGCCCCCCATCAGACCGACCAACACCAGCCGCCCCGCCGTCCCCAGCGAGCGCAGGTTGGCCTCCCAATAATCCCGACCGATCACGTCAAGAATCACGTTGACGCCATCGGCCCCCGTCCGTTCGCGCACAACCTCGGCGAAGTCGGCTTCGCGGTAGTTGATCGTGACATCAGCTCCCAACTCCGCAGCGCGTGCGCACTTCTCTGCGCTGCCCGCCGTGATCCAGACTTCCGCCCCGATCAGCCGCGCGATCTGGATCGCCGCGATCCCAACTCCGCTCCCGCCCGCATGGATCAAGATGCGCTCACCCGGCTCAGTCTGCCCAAGCGTCCGCACTGCCGTATTCGCCGTGAAAAACACCTCGGGAATCGACGCCGCCTCATGCCACGACAACGCATCGGGGATCGGCATCGCCAGCGATTCGTGCAAAGTCGCCAACTCCGCATAGCCGCCCCCGCCCGACAGCCCATACACCCGATCACCCACCGACAGCGAGCGCACGCGCGACCCGGCCTCAATCACCTCCCCGGCGAGTTCAAGGCCGAGAATCTCCGACGCCCCGTGCTGCGGCGGATAGCCGCCCATCCGCTGCATCATGTCGGCCCGATTCAGAGCCGTCGCATGTACGCGCAGCAACACCTCTTCGTCCCCCGGCACAGGATCAGGAACCTCCGCCAGACGCAGAGAGTCTGCCGTCTTGCCGGGCGGATCAACCACGATTGCCTTCATCGCCAATATCCTCAGCTCGGTTCGGGATTCGAGAGGTCAGGCTACAGCGGTGTACGTCATCGGCACGGCGGGACACGTCGACCACGGCAAAAGCGCCCTCGTCCAGGCGCTCAGCGGCATCGATCCCGACCGCTGGGCTGAAGAGAAGGCGCGCGGACTGACGATTGACCTCGGCTTCGCCTGGGCGCAGCTCCCCTCCGGCAGAGAGGTCAGCATCGTTGATGTTCCCGGCCACGAACGCTTCATCAAAAACATGCTCGCGGGTGTGGGTGGCATCAATCTCGCACTGCTCGTAGTCGCCGCCGACGAGGGTGTCATGCCTCAGACCCGCGAGCATCTGGACATCCTCGATCTGCTCGATGTCGATCGCGGAGTAGTAGCGCTCACCAAAGTCGATCTCGTAGATGAGGAGTGGCTGGAACTGGTGCAGGAAGAGGTCGCCGAGCTCCTCACTGGCACCACTTTGGAAGGCGCGACGATCGCGCCCTGCTCTGCGCATACCGGCGCAGGCATGGCCGAACTGCGCGCCCTCCTGGACTCCGTCCTCGAACACCTGCCGCCCATTCGCGATCAGGGACGCCCCCGCCTGCCAATTGACCGCGCCTTCTCGATCAGCGGCTTTGGCACGATCGTCACCGGAACGCTGCTCGACGGCCCGCTGCGAGTAGGCGATTCCGTGGTCATCGAACCCGGCGCCGCACCCGCCCGCGTCCGCGGCTTGCAGAGCCACGAACAGTCGCTTGACGAAGCGCCGCCCGGTGCCCGCACCGCCGTCAACCTCAGCGGCGTCTCTGCGAACGAACTCGAACGCGGAATGGTGCTCTCATCCCCTGGCTGGCTCTCGCCCACGCACGCAATCGACGTTCGCCTCCGCACCGTCCCAAGAGCCGCAAAGGCGCTCCCACACAACGCCACCAGAACCTTGCATGTCGGCGCAGCCGAAGTCCAGGCTCGAGTCCGGCTGCTGGAAGGCGACGAACTCGAACCGGGCCGGAGCACCTGGGCGCAACTGCGCCTGGAGGAACCCATCGCCGTCGCACGCGGCGACCACTTCGTCCTCCGCTCAGGCGAAGCGACCGTCGCCGGCGGCAGAGTCGTCGACACCCGTCCCCGCCGCCATCACCGCAACGACGCATCCACGCTTGAGGCGCTCCGGCGGCTGCTCGAAGGATCGCCGGACGACACCCTCCTCACCCTGATCCAACGCCTCGAACCGGTCCGCTGGTCGGAACTTCTGACGCGCAGCGAACTCGCGCCCGCAGAGGCTGAATCCGCAATCGAGCGCCAACTCTCGAGCGGAGCCGTCGTCGCGCTCGACGATTCCGCATTCGCAGCCGCGACGGAATTGATCAGCGAAGCCGGATTAAACGCACTG
This sequence comes from Dehalococcoidia bacterium, assembly GCA_963555985.3. Classification (GTDB taxonomy): domain Bacteria; phylum Chloroflexota; class Dehalococcoidia; order Bin125; family Bin125. The sequence goes on along the minus strand of OY820591.1, from coordinate 1,150,513 downwards.
AGCGCCCGCACGCTGACGTTGGTTTCCGATTATGTAAGGGAACGCCCGCTACGCGCCGGCCTGCCCAGAGAAGACCTCCGCAGTCGTCTGCGGCTCTCCCAACGCGCTTTCACCTTCCTCGAACGTCAGCTGATCGAGTCGGATCAACTCACGCTGACAGACGGAGCGCTCGATCTCCCCGGACGCGAGGCGGCGTTATCCAAGGCGCAGCAGCAGATCGTCGCAGCCCTGCTCGCGCGCTTGCGGGAGCAGGGCGTGCGCCCTGAGGTCGATCACTCACTCGATCCGGCGCTACTCGAATACCTCGAAGCCCGCCGCGAAATCGTCCGCCTCAAAGACGGCGTCACACTCGCCCACGAGGTCTACCAGGACATGCTGACCAAGACCGTCGCCCTGATCGAATCGCAGGAGCGCGCGACCCTGGCCGACGTCCGCGATCGCCTCGGTACCAGCCGAAAAGTCGCCCAAGCCTTCCTCGAACGCATGGATCAAGAGCGAATCACCCGTCGCATCGGAGACGCGCGCATCTTGCGCAGCGGCTAAATCAGGCCCGCCGAGCCACTCGCCGCACTTCACGCCGCTCACCGCTCAATCGCAGCAACCGAGGCAGCGTCCCATCCTGCCACAGGAAGACAATCTGGCTCGCGACCGCGATTGACGAATACGTCCCCGCAACTGTCCCGATAAAGAGCACAATCACAAACGGCCGCACCGTCACGCCGCCAATCAACAAGAGCGCCAACAGCGCCAACACCACCGTGATCGACGTATTCAACGAACGCCCCAGCGACTGCGTAATCGCCGCATTGATCACCCGCCGAAAATCCTCGCGCGGGTCAAGCAGCAGATTCTCGCGGATCCGGTCGAAGACCACGATCGTGTCGTTGACGCTGTATCCGATGATCGCCAGCAGAGCCGTCACGAACATGGCGTTCACTTCGAGGTCCGCGAAACGCCCGCCGATCGCAAAGATCCCTGCAACAATCGCGACATCGTGTATCAGCGCCACAATCGCGGCCGACCCGTAGAGCACCGGATTCGGCAGCCGCCGGAACGCGAGCGAGATGTAGATCAAAATCGCCGCCGCCGCGACCGCAAGCGCAACCCCGGCATCACGCGCGATCTCCACAGACAGCACGCCCGACACCGACGAGCTCTGCAACACCGCAATCGGCCCAATCTCGCTGCGCAACGAGTCGTTGATCCGCTGCCGCAGACGCTCAAGATCTCCGTCTCCCGGTTGTTCCACCCGAATCCGGAACGCAGCGTCAGCGGTCTGTTGGATCCGCGCGCCGCCGAGGTCGACTGTCTCCAGCGCCGCCCGCACCTCGTCCTGGCTCGCTGCCCCCGGAAGCCAGAACTCCGCCCGGAACTCCTCCGCAGCGGTCACCCAGTCAGTTTCCCGATACTCACCGAACTGTTCGGAGAGCGCCGCCCGCACCACATTCCCCGCCTCTGATGCCAAGTCGGGAGAGTCACTGTCGAGCGCCGCTTCAACGACGAACAACCCGTTCTCGCCTGCACTCACCGCAAACTCCACGCCCTCGGGCGGCTCTGCCTGATCGACGGCCGAGCGAATGTCCTCGACATCGGCGTCGGCGAGGAAACGAACCTCAGACTCAAGCCCGCCGGCAAAATCGAGCCCGGCCTCGAACTGCCACAGCCCCAACGCGATCAGCGAGGGAATCAGCAGAATCAGCGACAAAGCTGCATAGAAACGCCGGCGACCCACGAAGTCGATCATGATCGCGCACCTCCCGCAGAACGGGCGCCAAGCGTCAGCTCACGCACTCCGAAGGGCGCGAGACCTCGGATCAGTCCAGTGCTCACGGCGATGGTGAGGAAGTTCCGTGTGACGAAGATCACCGTGACGAAGCTGAACCCTGTCCCAACGAGCAACGCCAGCGCGAACGACTTGATCAGATTCTGATTTAGAGCATCCGCGAACAGCCAGAGGATCGCCACCGTGATGATCGTCGAAACGTTGCCGTCCCGAATTGCGGGCCAGGCGCGCGCCCAGGCGGTCTCAATCGCTCCGTTCAGGCTGCGTCCAAGCCGCAACTCCTCCTTCAGCCGCTCGAAAATCAGCACGTTCCCGTCCACCGCAAACCCGATCGAAAGCACCAATCCCGCCACACCAGCCAGCGTCAGCGTGATCGGCACCAGCTTGAAGGTCGCCATCACGCCGGCCGCGTAGACGATCAGCGCGAGCGCCGCAACCACACCCGGCACTCGGTAGTACACCATCATGAACAACACGATCGCCACGAACGCGACCACTCCGGCCTGCACCGTGTCAATCACCGAATCTTCGCCAAGCGTCGCCGCGACCTCAGTGCTCTGCAACACCCGCAGATTGATCGGCAAGGCGCCGGCGCGAAGCTGGCGACGGAGCGTGATCGCGTCCTCTTCGGACAGCCCGTTGATGATCCCGCTGTCCGAGATCACTGCATTGACCGCAGGGCTACTGATCAGCTGCCCGTCGACGAAGATCCCGAGCAGGCCGCGAGTCTCGAACAACCGCCGCGTGATCTGCTCCATCAACCGCGCGCCCTCGTCCTCAAACTCGAACGCGAGCGCCGGATCGCCGGCGTTGTCGAGCGTCCGCGCGATCGAGTCGGCAATCAGATGCCGACCGGTCAACTGCACGGTTTCTCCTTGCTGGTTGATCCCAGTCGCCGGAATCCAGCGCACGCCGTCAGCGACGATCACATCCTCATCCGGGGGTGGAATGAAGTAGGGCGCGCCGCGCTTGACGAATCGCTCATCATCCGGGAGGGTCGCGTCCCAGACATCATCAAGCGCGTCCTGAATGTCCAATTGATTCACCGGAGCCGACGGCTGCGGCTGTGCCGGATCAATCTGCCGAAACTCGAGCAGCGCCGTCGAACCCACCAGATCGGACGCCTCGTCCGCGTTCACGCCAGGAATCTGCGCATTGATCCGATCCGCTCCGACAACCGTCACTTCCGCCTCAGAGATGCCGAATCCGTTGACGCGCTCCTCGATCACTCGTCGTGATTCTTCGACCGCTTCCTCCAGGTCAGCGCCGGACACGTCCAAGGGCAGGATGATCTCGCCAATCTCCTCGGGCAGCGGAAGGTCGTAGACTTCCTCGTCTAGCTCGGAGAGAGCGGGGTTCAGTTCGAGCACAGTCGCCAGCTCAGCCCCTTCGCGCTCAAGAAACTGACTCAGCGATTCGCCGCGCCGCACAGGCGCGGCCTCACCCGAGACCTCGAGCGTGATCGATACGCCCCCCGCAAGATCCAGGCCAAGCCGAAACTCATCTCGCGTCCAGTCGCCCACCTGCACTCCTCCGCCCTCTGGCCAAGGAATGAAATTGGGCAGGTACCGATCAGGATTGCCGGGCCATGAGGCGGCAATCGCAAACGCGGTCAGAATGATGATGACGGCGAACGTGTAAGCGTCGCGGAACCTGAAGCGGCGAAAAAAACTCATCGCGTAGCCCGAACCGCCTGACTTTCATGACCGCGCGCTCCCTATCTGGTGTACAGGCGCGCGCACGTTATGCAGCATAGGCACGCGCTCGCTTGAGATCAGCTTTGAAGCCCAATCAATCTCCTCCTTGAGCGGGAGAGGCCCCAACGGGGCAGAGGGGGTGAGACCCACACAGTCCTCCCGACCACATCACACCTCACCACCCCCAATCACTCCGCGACAGAGCATCCTCAAGACAACCCTTCCAACACGGAATGACGCACAAGTCTCCCAAAAGCCCCCTAACGAACTGCCCGTTCGTCCTCCACCGGCTCAGATTCGTCCTCGCCGTCAACCGTCTCCGGCTCGTACTGCGACGCCTCGATCCGCTCCGCAATCGCGCCCGTTCGCGCCCGAACCACGACCGTCTCCGAAAATCGCAGCAGCAACACCATCGGCCCATCCTCCGGCGTTTCAACCCCATCCACCCGCGCGATCAGACCGCCCCGCGTCAACACGGTGTCGCCTACCTCAAGGTCGTTCAGATCGCGCTGACGGCGGCGTTCCTCCGAGCGCGCCGGACGAATGAAGAAGAGAAAGAACAGCGCCACGACGAGCGCAGTGATGAGTAGAACTTCAGCCATGAGCAGATCGTTTCGATGCTGAGCGACCCGCGCTATGCGGGTGCGGTTGCGAGTTCGCGCGCCAGTTGGCGGGCCTCTTCCGCCGTTTCGATCTCTCCGAGCGCGGCGCGTTCCTCGATCTCACGCAGAATGGCCCCCACTTGCGGGCCGGGACCAATGCCCGCGGCCTCCATGATCCCGCGCCCGTCAAGCAGTCGCGGCGCAGCCACAGAACGGAGCGGCTCCCACGCGAGGATACGCCCGACATGCGCGCCATATGCCCCCCAACGGGGGAGCAGCGCTGATGACCCCGCCGTTGCCAGCGAGTCGGCCAGAAACAGCCAACACAACGGCGCGGCGGCATCGCCCAAGGCGCTATGGAATCGATGCAGCGCTCGGTTGGTCGGAGCCTGCCCCGGCGCTGCCACCTGTCCGGGGCGAAGATGCTGCTCAATCAACAACCGCACCTGCCCGATCAGACGCGACGGAAAGCGAAGCTCGCGCAGCCGTACCGCGGCGAGACCGGCACCAAGCTCGGAATGCCCGTAGAAATGCGTGCGTCCGTCCGCCCCTACCTCGCGCGTATCCGGCTTGCCGATGTCGTGCAGCAGCGTGGCGATTCGCAGCGGCAGCCGCCACTGCTTCAGAGCTGTACGAACCTGCTCCTGCTCACGGATCGGTTCCAAAGCCGTCCAAAACTCTCGTGCGACCGCGCCGCGCGGAGGCCGATCCTCCGTCAGCCGCATAATCCAGCGCACGGCATCGTACTGGTGCCAGAACACATCGCGCCGATGCACTGGACGCTGGTCAACCCCACGGCAATGCTCCAGCTCAGGAAACAGACGCCCAAGCGCCCCGCACTGCTCTAGCCGCCGCAGCGACCAAGCAAACCCATCCCCAACCACGATCCGCTCAAGCTCTGCCGAGACACGCTCCCCTGAGACGCCGGAGAGCAGCCCCGCCGACTCCCGCATTGCACTCCGAAGCCCGGCGTCAGGACGCAATCCAAGTTCACTCTCAAACCGCACAGCCCGAAGCACCCGCAGCGGATCCGCCATCAACGCCGAGCCCGACACCAGCCGCAGCCGCCGCGCCGCCAGATCCTCACGTCCCCCGCACAAATCCACCAGATTGGGCAAAATCTCGCCCCCGGCAAAGTCCCGCAGCGGTACCGCCATCGCATTCACCGTGAAGTCGCGCCGGCGCAGATCGGTAGCCAAATCCGTCTCAAGCTGCCAGACGTCCGCGAGCGGCTTTCCATCCCGCACGATCTGCCAAATCGGAAAACTCGCGCTGATCCGCGCCAGCGAAGCACCCAGCGCCGCTGCTGCTCCCTGCGCCCAAGCCTCCCCCCCGGTCGCGACCAAATCCAGCTCCGCATTTCGAGAGTGCCTATCTAAGAGGGCGTCCCGAACCGCGCCCCCCACAATCCAAACACCGTCCGATTCGTCGGCTTCAGCGAGCACTCGGAGATCATCACTCGTCAGGCTCATCCTCATCGTCCTCATCTTCGATCATCTCGTCCAGCGTCCACAGTACGTCGGGGCTGGGAACGTGATCGATGTACACCCGGCCGTTGACATGATCGATCTCGTGCTCCAGACACTGAGCGAGCAAGTCATCCTCCGCCCGAATCCGGATCTCCCGTCCCGACAAATCCTGCGCCTTCGCCAACACCCGCATCGAACGAGTCACCCGCCCTCGATAGCCGGGTACGCTCAAACACCCCTCGATCAGCGAGCGCTCCCCGCTCCGTTTCACGATCTCCGGATTCACCATCACAAACGGCCGCTCCCCGGGCATCCCAATCACGATCACCCGCAACCCAACCCCAATCTGTGGCGCAGCAATGCCCACTCCATGCGCCGCGTACATCGAGTCGATCAAATCCGCGACCAGCGCCCGCAAGGACGCATCGAAACGACGCACCCGTCGCGCCGGCGTGCGCAACACGTCGGCATTTCGCGGCAGCGTAGTGATCGGATGAACAGCCATCGCAACAATCAGTCAAGCGAAGGATGGGGCGCATCCAGCGCTTCCCGTGCCCGCGCCTCTCGGTATGCAACCAGCGCGGACGTGATCTCTGCATCATGCAGCGCCAGAATCCGAGCCGCCAGCAAGGCCGCGTTCACCGCCCCGTGCGAACCGATCGCGACCGCCCCCACCGGCACGCCGCGCGGCATCTGCGCAATCGACAACAGCGAATCCAGACCGTCCGTCGCCCAGCCCTTGACCGGCACGCCAATCACCGGCAAATCGCTGATCGCCGCCACTGCCCCCGGCAGCGCCGCCGATCCTCCTGCGCCCGCAATGATCACCTGAATCCCCCGACCCGCAGCGCTCGCGGCGTACTCCGTCGCCTCAGTCGGCGTGCGGTGAATCGAGAGCACCCGCGCTTCCCAGCTAATCCCAAGCTGGTCGAGCGTTGCAGCCGTCCGCCGCATCGTCTCCCAGTCGGAGTGCGATCCCATCATCACCGCTACCGTCGGACCTGCTGCGTCTGTTGACACCGTCTCGCCTCTCCTGATTACCACTCTCCGGCAGGATACCCGCGTTGTACGCTGACGATACCCATCGCCCACCCTTGATCTCCCCTTGGATCACGCGCGCAGGAGACGCAGAGCATGAGCGAGTCCGCCGCTCCTCCCACCTACGACCCCGCCGAGATCGAGCCGCGCTGGCGCGAGCGCTGGGAGATCGACCGTCTCAACCGCACCCTCGATGACGATCCCCGCGAACCCTACTACTTCCTCACCATGCTCCCCTACACCAGCGGCGATCTCCACATCGGCCACTGGTTCGCTATGGCGCCCTCCGACGTCGCCGCACGCTGGCATCGGATGCAGGGCAAAAACGTCCTCTTCCCGCTCGGCTTCGACGCCTTCGGCCTGCCCGCCGAAAACGCCGCCATTGCCAACAACATCCACCCCAAACAGTGGACTTACGCCAACATCGAGAACATGCGCAGCCAACTTAAGACGATGGGCGCGATGTTCGATTGGGATCGCGAATTCGCCAGCTCCGACCCCGAGTACTACCGCTGGACTCAGTGGTGGTTCCTCAAGCTCTACGAGCACGGACTGGCCTACCGCGGCCAAGCCGACGCCAACTTCTGCCCCAGCTGCGGCACTGTCCTCGCCAACGAACAGGTCATCCGCGACGACAGCGGACTCGGTACCTGCGAACGCTGCGAATCCATCGTCGAAGCGCGCCAAATGGAACAGTGGCTCTTTCGCACCACCAAGTACGCCGACGAACTCCTCAGCTTCGACGGCCTCGACTGGCCCGAGCCGATCAAGATCATGCAGCGCAATTGGATCGGCCGCTCCGAAGGCGCGGAAATCTCCTTCTCCCTCAAGCCCGCCGTCGACGGCGAAGACCGAATCACGGTCTTCACCACCCGTCCGGACACGCTCTTCGGCTGCACCTTCATGGTGCTCGCGCCTGAGCATCCGCTCGTGCCTAGCCTGACCACAGACGAACAGCGCAGCGAGGTTGAGTCCTACATCGAAGCCGCTCGCCTCCAGAACGAAATCGAACGCCAATCGGCCACACGCGAAAAAACCGGCGTCTTCACCGGCGCATACGCGAAACACCCCTTCACCGACGAACCCATCCCGATCTGGATTGCCGATTACGTGCTCCTCAGCTACGGCACCGGAGCCGTCATGGGCGTCCCCGCCCACGACGAACGCGACTTCGCCTTCGCCGAGGCGCGAGGCATCCCTATCCCCGTCGTGATCGCGCCACCTGATTGGGACGGAAAACCGCTCCACGACGCCTACACCGGACCCGGACTGATGGTGAATTCCGGCGAGTTCGACGGAACCGACTGGGAGGCCGGAAAGCTCGCGGTCGCTGACTCTCTCAACGAACGCGATCTCGGAGGACGCGCCGTCTCCTACCGTCTCCGCGACTGGCTGATCAGCCGCCAGCGCTACTGGGGCGCGCCGATCCCCATGATCTACTGCGAGTCCTGCGGCATCGTCCCCGTGCCCGAATCCGACCTGCCCGTCCTGCTTCCCAACGACGCCGAGTTCCTCCCCACCGGAGCCTCTCCGCTGCTCCGACACGAAGGCTTCCTCAACGTCGACTGCCCTCAATGCGGTGAAGCCGCCCGCCGCGAGACCGACACCATGGACACCTTCATGTGCTCCAACTGGTACATGTACCGCTATGTCGATCCCCACAACCACTCCGCTCCCATCGACTCTGAGCTCGCCCGCCACTGGCTCCCCGTCGACCAATACACCGGCGGCGCAGAGCACGCGGTCATGCACCTCTTCTACGCTCGCTTCTTCGCCAAAGCCGCCCGCGACATGGGCATCCTCGAGCTCGACGAACCCTTCACCCGCCTGTTCAACCAAGGCACGATCACCAAAGACGGCGCGAAAATGTCCAAGAGTCGCGGCAATGTCGTCAACCCCGACGAGTGGGTCGGCCGCTTCGGCGCCGACACCGTCCGCCTCTACCTCATGTTCCTCGGCCCCTGGGAAGCCGGCGGAGACTGGGACGACTCCGGCATTCAGGGTCAGTGGCGTTGGCTCAACCGAGTCTGGAACCTGGTCTTGAGCAACGCCGAGCGCGCGGCAAATCCCAATTCCGCCCGCGACATCCGCCGCGCCACCCACATCATGATCCAGCGCGTCACCCGCGACATCGAGCGCTTCCGTTTCAACACCATGATCGCGGCGATGATGGAGTTCACCAACACGATCTCCGCCCTCCGCGACGCCGGCCCGGTGGACGGAGATGCCTGGAACGAAGCGATCCAGTCTCTCCTCCTCTGCCTCGCCCCCTCCGCCCCCCACATCGCCGAAGAACTCTGGTCGCGCCTCGGCCGCGACGGCTCCATCCACACCCAACCCTGGCCCGACTACGACGAGGCGCTCACCCAATCCGAAACCGTCACCGTCGTCGTCCAAGTCAACGGCCGACTCCGAGAGCGTCTCACCCTACCTGTGGGAAGCGAGCGAGAGGCTGCCGAGACAGCAGCAAGAGCGTCGGCGCGCGTCTCCGATCAGCTTGAGGGCAAGACTCTCCGCCGAATCATCTGGGTCCCTGACAAGCTCCTCAACTTCGTCGCCAACTAACTGGATGCTACAAGCATCGCCGCATCCACACCTTCCCCTCTCCCCCCGCAGTGCGGGGGGAGATGTCCCGTAGGGACAGAGGGGGGTCCGACCGAAAGCAAGCTCAACCCGGTGATACGCTGAGTTCCCCGAAATCCCCTGCCCACACGGAAGGCCAAACCCCGTGGTCACTGAGTTGGCGCGAATCGAACTGAGGCGCGCCGCACCAGGACGCCCTACCGCCCTCACGATCGGCGTCTTCGACGGCGTCCACCGCGGACACCAAGCCGTCCTCCGCCACGTCATCGACAGCGCCCGCTCACATCAACTCGCAGCCGCCGCCATCACCTTTCACCCGCACCCTCGCCAAGTTCTCCGACCAGACCTCACCACCGAGTACGTCACCAGCCTCGAAGACCGCCTCTCTCTGCTCATGGCTTGCGGACTGGACGCCGTCGCCACCGTCAGCTTCACCTCCGAGTTCGCCCAAACCGATGCCGGTGATTTCGTCCAAACCCTGGTTGAGGAATTCCAGCTCGCACGCCTCATCATCGGCGAAGACTTCGCCCTCGGTCGACAGCGCGGCGGCGATCCCGAAACTCTCGCTGCACTCGGCCAACAGCTCGGCTTCGAGGTCGAAGTCATCGACCTACTCACAAGCGCCCGACCAGAGGACGGCGACGAGAAAGTCTCCTCAACTGAAATCCGCCGCTGCCTGCTCGAAGGCGACGTCGCCCAGGTCGGTCGCTTGCTCGGACGCCGCTTCTCCCTGCACGGACCCGTCATCGTCGGCTTCAAGCGCGGACGCTCAATCGGCTTCCCGACCGCCAACGTCGCCATCGGCAACGACCGCGCCATCCCCGGACCCGGCGTCTACGCCACCATCGCCCATCTCCAGGATGGCCCGGTTCCTTCGGTCACCAACATCGGCGTCCGCCCAACCTTCGACGATGGCGGCGGACTCTCGATCGAGTGCCACATCATGGACTTCGACGACGACATCTACGGAACCGACCTGCGCGTCGAGTTCGTTGAGCGCCTGCGCGGTGAGCGCAAGTTCGATGGTGTTGCCGCACTCGTTGAACAGATCGGACGCGACCGCGACGCCGCCCGCGACCTACTCGCCGCACTTCCCGCCTGACCGCCTGCCGGAGCGAATCGATGAGTGACCAACACAGCCCAGAGCTTCTCGCCGAAGTCGAGCGCCAGCACGCGCTGATCATGCGCGGTACCGCCTACGGCGACGAACAGACCCGCGCCACGATGGAACGCGAGCTACGTGAGCGACTCACCGAATCTCTGAGCCAGAACCGCCCCCTGCGCGTCTACCTCGGTGTCGATCCAACCTCACCCGATCTCCATATCGGACACTGCGTCACCCTGCGCAAACTCGCCCTCTTCCAGCAACTCGGTCACCAAGCCATCCTCCTGATCGGCGACTTCACCGGCTTGGTCGGAGACCCCTCCGACAAAGACTCCGCCCGCCCCATGCAAGCCGCCGCCATCCTCGAAGAAAACGCTCGCACCTACCGAGAGCAGGCCTTCAAATTGCTCGATCCCGACCGCACCGAAGTCCGCCGCAACAGCGATTGGCTGGGCAAGCTCTCCTTCGGCGACGTCATCAATCTCGCCTCCAACTTCACCCTCCAACAGTTCCAGCAGCGCGACACCTTCGCCAAACGCCTCGCCGCCGGCGATCCCGTCTACGTCCACGAGTTCATGTACGGACTCATGCAAGGCCAAGACGCCGTAGCTTTGGAAGCGGACGTACAACTTGGCGGCACCGACCAAACCTTCAACATCGGCTGCGGCCGCACCCTCCAAGAACGCGCGGGTCAACCACCGCAGGTCGCAGTGCTCACGCCCATTCTGGTCGGCACCGACGGCAAGCAACGCATGTCCAAAAGCACCGGCAACTACATCGGCATCGATGAGCCGCCCAACGAGCAGTACGGCAAGGCCATGTCGATTCCGGACGACTCAATCGGAGAGTTCTTCATCCACGGCACCGGAGTCCCCAACGAAGAAGTCGACGCCCTGCTCGCCGACCTCAAATCAGGCGCGCTCAAACCGATGGACGCCAAGAAAGCGCTCGCCCACTCGATCGTCCGCGAATGGCACGGAGACGACGCCGCAGCCGAAGCCGAAGCCGAGTGGAATCGAGTCTTCTCCCAGCGCGACGCACCTTCCGAGATGCCCGAAGCCGCGCTCGACTTCTCCGAAGCTGATTCGATCGTGGTCACACTCGCGAATCTAATCAGCAGCAACGGAGCCGCCGCCAGCAACGCCGAAGCCAAGCGTCTCATCCGCCAGGGAGCCGTCCAGATCAACGGCCAGCGCACCACCGAGGCCAGAGCAACGCTCAGAGCAGGCGACGAACTCAAGATCGGCCGCCGAAACTGGCTGCGGATCGTTTCGGCCTGATCCGTGCTTGGGGACTCGGATACGCTACCCGCATGGGAACCTTCAGCTATCCAATCGAAATCGCCGACCTTGACGAGCGGCATTCCCGCGAAATCGATGCCATCGTCGACACAGGCGCGGCGTACACGGTGCTTCCCGGCCGATTCCTGCGCGAGCTAGGCGTCGAAACGATTGGTACGCGACGGTTGCTCCTCGCAGATGGAAGTCGAGTAGACATGGACTATGGGCGTGCGTGGGCGACGATCGATGGCGAGCGAGAGGTGACAATCGTGTTCTTCGGCCGGGACAACGGCCCCGCCTTGCTGGGCGCGTACACGCTTGAGGGACTGGCGCTCGCCGTCGATCCAGGCGAGCAGCGTCTGGTGCCAGCGACCATGATCATGTACTGAACTCCGATTCTACCCACTAGCCTCCAAGCCACAGATTCGGAGGCTCTACATGACCGTCACCCATGCGGGTACCCTGTCTGCATGAGCACGTTCAACCATCCGATGACCGTTTCGAATCCGGCTAGCGGCGAATCCCGCGAGATTGAGGCACTGGTCGATACCGGCGCGTTCTATACGACGCTGCCCAAGCACGTGCTCGAAGAGCTTGGAGTGGAACCGACCAGGACACGTCGCTTCCGCGTCGCCGACGGCCGAGTTGTCAGCATGGACATCGGTGAGGCCCGTGTGCAGATCGACGGCGAGATCGTCACGACCATCGTCGCTTTCGGTGAGAACGGCGGACCCACCTTGCTGGGGGCGTACACTTTGGAGGGCCTCGCGTTGGCAGTAGATCCTTTTGGTGAACGACTCGTTCCACGTGAGGTTCTCCCGCTGTAGCGGAACCTCGACCCGCTACCCTCCGAGCGCAACCACCGGAGGCCCGCCATGACCCTGACCCTCGACTGGCTCGGCTGCGCGACCTTCAGACTCCAGGTCGACGACACCGTAATCATGCTCGACGCCTACATCGACCGCGTCCCCTCCGCCCCCGATGTCGGACTGACCGCCGCCGACATCTCCCGCGCCGACGCGATCCTCGTTGGACACTCCCACTTCGACCACATCGCCGGCGCAGAAGTCATCGCCGCCAACACCGGCGCGCCCATCATCGGCTCCAACGAGTCCGCCCGCGTCCTGCTCGAAGCCGGCATCTCCGAAGATCAGCTCCTCCGCTCCCAGGGCGGAGAGCGCCATCGCATCGCCAAAGACATCACCGTCGAGGTCTTCCCCAGCCTCCACTCCTGCATCTGGACGACCGGCTCATGGGACCCGGGCAAGATCGTCCTCGGCCAATACGGCCTCACCGAAGCAGAACGCTGGGGCGGCCGGCGCACCATCGACATCGGCGGCTCGCTGGGCGAGCGTTCGCAGGACTTAGGCCCCGAAGCGCACAACCAGATGGTCGACCACGTCGCCACCTGCCTCGGCTCCAACGACACCGGCGGCGCGCTCGCCTACCTGATCGACACCCCCCACGGCGCGATCTTCTACCACGACACCTCCGGCTGCTGGACCGGCGTCGTCCAAAATATGCGTCCCGACGTCGCCATCGTCGCCATGGCCGGACGCCCCAACATCGACGGCGAACCGATCCAGGGCTCGCTCGCCCAGTTCGTCGGGCGCATGTCCGACATGCTCCGCGCCCCGCGCATCGTGCTCGGACACCACGACGACTGGATGCCGCCCATGACCCACGACATGACCGGCCCCGACGCGCTCGCCCCCGTCAAGAACGAACTCAATCACGTCGCCCCCCGCTCCGAACTGCTCGACATCCCCCTCGGCGGACGAATCACGTTGTAATCGAGCAATTCGAGAACGTCGCCCGTTTCGTTATAAGCCCGTACATCACTAGCGAACGAGCAACGTTCCGATAGCTATATGTCGCGTGCGGTCCATACTGTATATACTGGGCAACACGAACAGAGACATTCGTCGTAACGGAAGTGAGGCGTGAGATGAACAATCGAATCAGCCGACTGTCAGTCCATCCGCCGTCAATCGCCGTTAGCGCTACAATACTGATGTTGTTCGCTATACTGAGCGCGTTCGCCGGCAGCGTGCAGATCGGGTCGGCCCAAAGCACGCCGGCGCCGGCCAATCTCCAGGTTATCCGCAAACACCTCAGCTTCACCGTCTCCTTCACCATGCCCGATGCGACCGCGACCAACTACGCCGTCAATTGCAGCTACAACCAAGGCTCGAGCTGGTCGCGCTGCAAGGACTTCTCCTCAGCCAGCGCCAACCCCAGTACTGACGTCCCGATCAACTCCAACAGCAGCAGCTTGCTGGTCGCCATCCAAGCCGAGCGCAATGGCGTATCCAGCGGCTGGGTGAACTCTTCCGTGATCGCGCCCGTCACGGCGCCCGGCCAGATCGGCGCGCTCACAGTCTCTCAACACGGCAACTCTGTGCTCGCCAGTTGGAACGTCCCCGCCGACGGCAATTCGCCGATTACCTCCTATCATGTCTCTTGCAGCGTCGACGGGGGCAAGAGTTGGTACGGCTGCGCCGACGCGCCCGCCAGCTATGCGAGCGGCGCTGCGCACACAGTTGAGGACGACATCGCCTCGCTCTTTGGCGGCGGAGATCAGCTCAACTACATCGTCGCCGTCCGCGCCCTCAATGCCCTCGGCGGGGGCGGCTGGCGCAACTCCGGCGCGCTCACGCTCTACAACGGCCCCGAGTCGCCGCGCAATGGTCAATCTCGGTGGTATCCCCACGTCGGCTTGGTGCTCAGCTGGGATATCCCTAGCGGCCGCGGCGCACCCGTACAGGGCTACAACCTCAACTGGAGCCTCGATCACGGCGCGTCCTGGCAGCGACGCGCCTACATGTCGCGAGGGAGCAATGAGAACGTCCACATCAACGCCGCCAACAAAGGCTGGCCCTACCGATTCGCACTCCAGGCCGTCAACGCGGTCGGCGAAAGCGAGTGGATGAACTTCCCACGCATCGACCCGCCCTTGAAGCAGCCCGCCAACGTCGCGGCGATCGCCACCGGCGACACCCTCACCGTGACCTGGACTCGGCCCGTCGGTTGGGGCGAGACAATCGCCTACGACATCGTGTGCAGCTCCGACGACGGCCAGAGCTGGACCGAGTGCGGTTCGGACTCGTACGGCTATCAAAACGACCAAACCAACGTGAGCTTCACCGTCAACGACGCCGGCGCAGCCCAATCCTCCCTGGTCTCGGTCCGCGCAACCGCAGGAGCGCTGCACTACACCCCGTGGGTCAATGGCGCGGTGATCACGAGCAACTAACGCAATCGACAACCAACTGCGCAGCCGCGGCCGGCTCCCCGGCCGCGGCTCAGTTACTCTATGGACATGCTCAAGTTCGGCCTCATCTACGACTTCCGCAATCCACCCCAGTGGCGCAAACCCTGGGCCCAGTTCTACGACGAACTGCTCGAAGAGATCGTCTACGCCGAAGCACTCGGCTACGACCACATCTGGATCACCGAGCACCACTTCATCGACGACGGCTACACCCCCTCCGTCCTCCCCATCGCCGCCGCCATCGCCCGCCTCACCACCCGCGTCCGCATCGGCACCTGGGTCCTTCTGCTCCCCCTCCACAACGCCATCCGCGTCGCCGAGGACGCCGCCACCGTCGATATCCTCTCCAACGGCCGCCTTGACCTCGGCGTCGGGCTCGGCTACCGAATCGAGGAGTTCGAAGGCTTCGGCGTCAACCGTCGCCACCGCGCCAGCATCATGGACGAATCCCTCGAGCTCATCACCCGCACACTGGCCGGCGAATCCGTCACCCTCGACGGACGCCACTACCAGGTCAAAGACGTGACCGTCACGCCGCCCCCAATCCAGCAGCCCTTCCCGCTCTGGGTCGGCGCACGCTCCGAGGCCGCCGCCCGCCGCGCCGCACGCTTCCGCGCCAACCTCATGATCGTCGCCGACCGCCCCGTCTACGACGCCTGGGCCGACGCCCTCCGCGAACAGGGCGACGACCCCGCCGACCTAGAAGTCCTGCTCTCCGCCGGCGGTTACGTCACCGACGACCCCGAAGCCCTCTGGCAAGAACTCAAACCCCACCAGCGCTACCTCCGCGACACCTACGGCAAGTGGTACAGCGACGCCTCCGACCTCGGCGCAGACGATCCGCTCGGACAATTCCTACACCACACCGACGAAGACCTCCGCGCCCGCTTCGTCGCCGGAACCCCCGACGACGTCGCCGCCGCCATCGACCGCACCCTCGACTGGATCCCCGCCGACCACATCATCACCTCCCCGGTCCCGCCCGGAGCCTCCCGCGAACTCGCCCGCCGCAGCATCGAACTCTTCGCCCAAGAGGTCATGCCGAGATTTCGGTAGACTGAGCCGAACGGCAGCAGCCGCACCGACGAGGGAGGCCCCGAGATGAAAGTCAAGATCGACACCAGCCTCTGCGAGGGCCACGCCAAGTGCATGGAAGCCACCGAAGTGGTCTTCGAAGTCCGCGACGACGACCTCTCCCACGTCCTCGTCGACGTCGTCCCCGAATCCGAAGAAGCCAACGTCATCCGAGCCGTCCGAACCTGCCCCCGCGCCGCCATCTCCCTCGAGGACTAACCACCTCAGTGGCCACCCACGAACACACCATCAACATCGCCCTCGGCGAGGTCTTGCAAGAGCTACGCCCGCACAGTTGGCGTGTCCACGCCGAACAGACTCGCACCCTGCGCGACTTCAACAAGCGCCCCGACATCCTGCTCGAGGAAGCCTCCCAGTGGCCGGTCGTGATCGAGGCCGAACGAACCAACCACTCAAGCGCTGAAAGCGACGCGAGGGAGCGGCTGGGCCAGATCGTCCAAGAGACAGGCAAACCGATCGAGAGCGCAATCGCGCTGGTATATCCGCAATCGGTGCTAGACCTGCAAGGCCAAGCGCTCCGGGATGCGATCGGGCGCTCCGAGCAACTCCAATACGCGCTGTACACACAGACATTGGCGGGCGGCGAGGAACGCTTGCCTGAGTCCGGCTGGCTGCGAGGTTCAGTGAAGGACTTAGCGGCGCTCGCCCACCGTGCCTCCACCCCCGCACCCCGGGTTGAGCGCTTGGGGAGGATCTTGGAAGACGGCGTGTATGCGGCAGCGGGGTCTTTCACACAGATGTATCCCTCTCATTCGCCCAATTCGCCAGGCGCGCAACTAGCGCGAATCCTCGCCCAGGCTGACGATCAGGCGAGCCAGACCCGTCGTATGGCCATGACCGTGCTCGCCAATGGGCTTATCTTCCACGCCGCCCTGGCCACCACTAAGTTCGAGATCAACGACGGGGACAACTGGCGGACCGTGCGCCCTCTGTCGGAATTCCGCTTTGACAGAGAGATTTACCACATCCCCGACCTGTACGACGAATGGCGTGCGATCCTGCGCGTCAACTACTGGCCCATATTCGCTACCGCTTTGGAGCTGCTGCGCGTGATCCCCTTGGGCGCCCAGGCCCGCGTACTGGAGGTATTGTGGGACGCTGTCCACCTACTGTTCCAGGCCGGCGTGACGAGATCGCATGACCTCACCGGCACCATCTTCCAGCGGCTGATCTCAGATCGTAAATTCCTGGCTACCTACTACACGCGGCCCGGTGCCGCGGCTCTGCTAGCGGGAATGGCGATCGACAGCAACCGCCCGACCGCCGAAACCGAATGGTCCGATTCCGAAGCTCTGTCAACCTTCCGCGTCGGCGACTTCGCCTGCGGAACCGGCACCTTGTTGTCGGCTGCCTACCAGCACATATCTCTCTTGTATGAGTTGCACGGCGGCGATCCGCGCACCCTCCACGCGACGATGATGGAGACTGGCTTGGTCGGTCTCGACGTACTGAACATCGCAGTGCATTTGACCGCCGCCATGCTCGCCGGAGCGCATCCCGATGTCCCCTTCGCCGGCGACAGCTTGCTCACGATGCCGCACGGCCCCCAGTCCGAGGAATCAAACGGCTCTGAAGTGGTCACCGGATCGCTCGAACTGCTCCCAGAGGGCATCAACGCAACCCTGATTCAACGTGCAGCCGCAGTCGCCGCCGGCGGCAGGCGGCGTGAGGACGTTGAAGACATCGTCGCCCGCGTCGGACACCGCTCCTTTGACATCGTCATCATGAACCCGCCGTTCACTTCGCCGACGAATCCCGAAGTCCAAGACGAGACGGTACTCATTCCTGCATTCGCGGCATTCGAAGCGACGACCGATCAGCAGAAGCTGATGTCGAACCGCTGCGCTCTCCTCACGAGGCAGGCGAATGGCGCCGGCCATGGCAACGCCGGCATCGCATCGAATTTTATCGATTTGGCGGATGTCAAGCTCCGGGCCGGCGGTACCGTCGCTCTGGTGCTGCCCTTAAGCGCCATGTCCGGACAAGCCTGGCGCGCAATCCGCGATCGCTGGATCACCGACTACACGGACCTCACCGTGATCACGATCGCCCAGTCCGGCTCCGAAACTCGCGCCTTCTCCGACGACACCAATATCGCCGAATGTCTCGTCATTGCCCGGCGCGAAGCCTCCCCGTCATCACCGCCGCTCGGCGCATTCGTTGTGCTCAAAGAGCGTCCTCGTGATGCAGTGTCCGGCAGCCTACTCGCATCGGCCGTCCAACAGACCTGCCGGCAATTGCGTGAGCAACCGAATCAAACAACGACAGGCGCTACAGCAACGATCCAACTCGGAGATACCGTCTACGGGCAAGCGGTGCTGGCTCCGCTCGAACTCGGAAAACCATGGCCGTTCGTTGGCGTCTCGGACCTCGAAGTCGCGGCCGTCGCCTATCGCCTGGCGCAGGGCGCGCTCGCACAGTTTGACCAACCGCAAGGCGCTGACATTCCCATACCGATCACTGAGTTGCGGAACATCGCAAACCGCGGCCCAGTCGACCGTGACGTGAAAGCGGATACTCGCGGGGGCACAGATCGTGGACCATTCCTAGTCCACAAGCCGCCGAGATCCGCGGTCCCTACCCACCCTATTCTCTGGGGCCATCACGCGCCCGCCGAGCGACGCTTGATTGTCGTACCTGACGCAGAAGGCGAAGTCCGCAAAGTTCCCGCAGAGCGCCAACCGAAAGTCAACCAGGCGGCGGAAGCGATCAGAGCGGCTGCATCGAGAGTGCATCTCAATCGCGACCTTCAGTTCAACTCGCAATCACTCGTGGTCGCTACGACGGAACACAGAGCCATCGGCGGACAGGCATGGCCAACTGTGCTGTTCGAAATTTCTGATCATGAGTATGCGTTCATTCTCTGGTCGAATTCGACGCTCGGCCTGCTGATGTACTGGTGGATCGCGAACAAGCGCCAGAAGGGCAGGGGCAACGTCAGCGTGACCAAAATCCCAATGCTCCCCACCCTCGACACCCGAGCCCTCACCGACGCCCAACACGCCGAAGCCAAGAACCAATTCCAAGCCCTCAGCAACGAACGCTTCCTCCCCTTCGACCAGATCGACGAAGACTCCGCCCGAGCCAAACTGGATCGCGCCATCCTGGTCGATGTCCTCGGCCTCCCCGAGTCCCTCGTCGCCGAGGGCGGCCCCATCGACCTCATCCGCCGAAAACTAGCCCAAGAACCCCAAATCCACGGAGGCAAAAAGTCCCGCGTCCTCTTCACCCCCACCGGCGAGAAGTCCGTCTCTCGCTCCGACCGCACCTAGCCCTGCCCGTATGCTCCGTGCATGGCAATCAAGCTCTACAGTGACGACGAACTGGCGGCGCTTTGGGCATTGCCCAAGATGGTCGCCAATCCGGGCGCGCGCTGGGTCGACAAGCCCGGTCACCGTCAGCGCAACTTCCAGCTCATCGCAGGGGACGACGACGAGATCGCCTTCGCGATCTACCAGCGCCAGAGCATGCTCGACGACAGCAATTTCTCCTGCGGCATTGCCTTCATCCCGCCAGGCGATACCAGGCTCACGCTGGCGCGTTACAACGGCCCCAGCCACATTCACGGCGAGATCGAGTTCCGTCCACACATTCACCGCGCCACGGCAAGAGCCATCGCGGCGGGCAGGAAACCCGAGTCCGAGGCCGAAGAGACCGACAGATTTACTACCCTCAACGGGGCATTCAGGTGTCTGCTCGACGACTTCCGAGTCGCCGGGATTCCGCCACCGGAGCCGGACCAGAGAAGGCTGCTATGACGCTGGACGCCGAAGCCCTCAGAGACTTGCTCTGTTCCCGTCTCTGCGAGGACGTGAGCGTGGTCGAGCGCCCGGACGGTGCGCTCATGCTGCGCACCCACTTCAGATTCCCCGACGGCGACGGCTACCCCTTCCATCTGGCGGAGTCCCCGTCGGGCGGGCTGCGCCTCTCCGATTACGGCCACACGCTCATGCACATCAGCTACGAGCATGACGTCGACACCTTCCTCACCGGCACGCGCGGGATGCTGCTGGAGCGCATCGTCGGCGAGAGCGGCATGTCGTACAACGAAGGCGTGTTCACAGTCGAAACATCGGCGGAGCGGCTGCCGGAGGCGATCTTCGATTTCGGCCAGGGGCTCACTCGCATCTACGACCTCACCCTGCTCTCGCGCTCCAACGTCGGCTCCACCTTCTACGACGACCTGGCCGACTACCTCAACGACTTCGTGGACGAGTCCAAGCTGGAGAAGGACTATCTGCCGGAGGTCCCCAATGCCGACGCCTATCCCGTCGACTACCGGATCGAAGGCAAAAGCGGCACTCCCCTGTTCCTCTACGGCGTACCCAATCGCGACAAAGCCCGCTTGACCACGATCATGCTCGGTCATTTCCACCGCCACAACCTGGATTTCGAGTCGATCATCGTCTTCGAGAACCAGGCCGAAATCCCGAGGGCCGACCTCGCCCGGCTCTCCGATGTCGGTGGCGACATGATCTCGTCGCTCGAATCGACCACCGACCTCAGTCGCAAGCTCTTGCGGCGAGTGGCCGAACCGCCAACGAGATTGACAGCTTCAGCGAGCCACACGTCCACATGAGCCCAAACGCCGCGAGGACGCCACAACCGTCATCGCCATCCCCCAACATCCCCAGCCCCACTCAACTGTCACACCCGCAACACACGTCCCAATCCGCGACCGCCATAGCACACCAGTCCGTATATGATGGCCTACGCCTAACCCCAACCCAGCCATCGAGCCAAGCCCGCCATGACCAACCGCCCCCGCCCAAACACTCCCGAACCGACCAGAACCGACACGCCCAAGGCCGCCCAACGCACCCCAAAATCCGAACCACGTGAAACAAAATGAAACAAAATGAAACAAAATGAAACAGAACCGAACACCTCAACCCGCAATTCGCCGCCCCAGGCGGCAAATTCACGTCATCCACCCAAAAATTCGCCCGCCCGCCGAACACCCCCCCCGCGAATCCCAAATCCACGGCGGCAAAAAGTCCCGAGCGGTCTTCACTCCTAGAGACGAGACCACCCAGCCGCGAAACGACCGCGCCCGAGTCGGATAGACTGAGACAGACGAGGAGGCCAAACGTGGCAACGATGGATCCGGTCCTGCGCCTGCGTCGAGCCTTCCGCTCAATGGGCGCCGAAGAGGAACCGGCCGATGAAGCCACCAGCGCGATCGCGGAAGAATACGTCGGCCGCAAGTTCTTCGAAGCCCGCCTCAACCAACAAACCGCCGAACTACGCAAAGACATGGCCGAACTACGCAATCAGCTCCTGCTCGGCGTGCTCTTGATCGCAGGCGTCGCAGTGGCCGTCCTCTCAATCGTAATCGCCGTCTTCGACTGATTCCAACCGCAGCCAGCTAACCAGCGCAACCTCACTCCACCGTCACCACCACCTTCACCGGCTCCCCCTCCGTGACGTCCACCCGCCAAGCCCAGATGTCAGAATCGGCGAAGCTGTGCCGGTCGCGGCGCGGCGTGAACTCCTTGCCCGCCTCATTCACAACCCGCACCGTGAGATCGACAAAGTCGTACTCGCTCGTATTGCGCAACTCGAAATAGTGGGTCGAGAACCACCTCGTCCGCTCCGTCTTCGACAACCCCGGACAATCGTTGCGCGGAAATTCGCGGGCCAGGAACAGCGCAATCCCCTTCGGAGCCTCGAGCCCCCACTCAACGTTGGAAAGCGGAGAAAGCGGGCGCCGAGGTTCGATGCAGACCGCCGACGGCGGCTGTTCCGCGCGATACTCCACAATGAAAATCTTGTCCCCAAAGTCGCAGGTCTGAGGCCGCTCGTCGTCCTTCTCATAGACCTGCCACACATCGGGATTGTCGATCGTGGACACATACACCGCATAGCGCTGCCCATAGCGTTCCGAAGGCTGGATCAAGCAGACCCTGCCCGAGAACTCCGGCTGAACCGCGCCCGCGTAAAGCGGCTGCGGGTACGCCGCGGCGGAACCATGTGCAGGCGGCCCGTCCTGCGGGAAGACCGGCCGCGCAATTCGCTTGCGCATCTCCGCCAGCGAAGCCGCGACCGTCTCCGCCCGCAACAGATCATCGCCGCCAAGCGCCAAGCCAAGCAACTGACCGGTGCAGAGATCGATCAGAGGGCCGCCGTGCCTGCGAATCCCCGTCGGCTCCACTCTCAGCACCCGCTCGCTCAACTCCGCCACCGCAACCGCAGCCACAGTGAATCGCCGCGCCGATCCTTCCGGATAGACGACCAGGTGAGCGTCAGCGCCGATCAACGCCTCGCTGGTCGAGCCGAACACCGCCGGCGGGCCAAGATCCAACTCGGCCTCCGGATCGAAGATTTCGACGAGCGCCAAATCGTTGCGCGGGTCTGTCGCCACTCCAATCACCGGCAGCGCAATCTCACCGCGAGCGACCACACCCCAGGGCGCAGTATCCGGCAGCCGATACCGACTCACGAGGAACTGCCCCTCGCCCACGTACACCGCCGTCTCGGTACCGGCCAACGTATTCAGTTGCCAACCCGAGAGCTGCACCGAATCCTGATACGCGCAGGAGCGATCAGTGCGCGGACGCGAGTAAATCAGCTCCGGTACGGCCTCAGCCGGAAGCTCCGCCGTCCAACGAAGCGGCGGCGACTCCCGCCAGCGATAGGGAATCAAGCCGTCAAGCCGAAGAACGCCGCTCTCCGGACAGATCCGCGCTCCGCTGTCCGCCTGAAAGCACGCACGCAAGACACTGCCCCCCTCCTCAACCCGAACCATGATCCGCCCCGATTGCTCGACAAATGCTCCCTCAGGAAGAGGCGAACCCAACCCGCTCTCCGCGCGGGGAGCAGACTCAATCGGGATCGTCCACCGCTCGGAACCGAGCACAACCCGAAATGCAACCGGCTCGAAGTCAGCCGCCGCCATCCACTCTTGCCAGAACGTAACAATCGGCGAGTCCACAGACGACGACACTCCCTGGTAAGACTTCCCCGCCCAATCACCCACCACCAGGCGGCCGTCGCGGCCGATCAGGGTTGCGCTGAGTGTCTCGCCAAACGAGCGAGGCTGATCAAGGTCGATCCGCAGCCGGTAATCGACCTGATCGTCGCAAAGCGGCGTCTCGTCATGCACGATCAGACGCGCCGCCCCGAACACTGCCAGCGACTCGTAGAGCACATCGCTCTGGCCAGCGGCGGCCGGCTCGCAGCGCACGCCTGCTTCACCAGAACCGTCGATAGGCGCGCGCGCCAATGCAGCGATATAGGTACTCCCGTTGTCATAGTCCTCTGGACCGTCTGCGCCGCAGACGCCGATCTGCCGCCAGCCGCTGCGTTCCAAATCAGCCCGCACCTCAAGCTCGCCGCCAACACCAGCGAGGCCGATCCACCACTCAGCATCGAGCTCCGAACAGTCAACCTGCGCCGGCGGTGCTGCCTCGTAGTGCCAGACCAAGCGCCCCGGCGCATCGAGCGGAGCAGGAAGATCGCCGGGCACGCGCGGCCAGCTTGGCCACTGTCCATTGATCCGCTCGAGTGCGTCAATCAACGCCGCCCCGGAGCTCGTGTATGCCCAATCGCTGCTGCCCGCCCAGTGAACGCCGATCACGTCGCCGCATTCGTCGAACATCGGCCCACCGCTCGTGCCCCCGCGCGAAGCGCTGCTGGTCTGAATCACATCGTCCCAAACCTGCGCGACCACGCCGCCGCCGTGCAGCGTCAGCGCTTCACCGCCCGGATACCCGATCAGATAGACAGGCTTACCCACATCGGCCGGAGTCGGTGCGCGGAGCCGCAACGACGGCAGATCCTGAACCAGTGCCGGTACCTCCACTTCAAGCAACGCCAGATCGAATTCGGGATCAAACCCAATCACCCCCGCCGCAACCGTCCGCTCGCCGTGAATCAGCGAAACGAACGGTGGCCGCCGTTGGACGGCATGGTGCGCCGTAATGAAGCGGCCGCCTCCAATGTGGAAGGCAGTGGCAAAAGAACGAGTGGTCTCAACTTTCCAGATCGCCGCGAACATGCGCCTGAAGTCGGGTGTGCAACCGGAATCGTCGGGCTGCGCAGGTGCAATCAGCGTCGGATAGACGATCCGATCCGCGTCAGCGGGAACCTGCCATCTGAATTCGCTGCTCCCAACCCATTGCTCCGGCTGCGCCCGTTCCAGATTGAGCAGGCGCAAGTGCGGGCAAACCAGCGTTTGGCCTTCAGGCCGAAAACAGAATTCAATCCGGCCGTCATCCCGCAGCCGGGTCAGAATCTGACCGCCAAGCCGATACTCGGCGTCCGGCTCGTCGGCGCCCGCCGAAGGCCACCAGCCGATCAGCGCTGCGAACGACAGCGCCGACAGCGCCAGAACGATCAGGGCAGGCCGGCGCAGCAGCGGCACCAGCTAGCTCGGCCGGTACCGCACCATCTGCCGCTTGATCCCGCCGACATGCAAGCTCTGCGGAACCATCTCCGGCTCACCGGCGAGCTCCAGGTTCGGCAAAATCGGCAGTAGAGCATGAAAGATGGCCCGCATCTCCCAGCGTGCCAGGTTCGCCCCCAGGCAGAAGTGCTCGCCGTACCCGCCAAACGCGAAGTGATCGTTTGGGTCCCGCCGGATGTCGAACTTGTACGGATCCGGGAACACTTCCTCGTCCCGGTTCGCCGACGGATACCACATCACGATCGAGTCGCCCTTACGAAGCTGCTTGCCCCGCAGTTCGAGGTCCTCCGTCACCGTCCGCTGGAATTGGATCACGATCGACGTCCAGCGCAGGATCTCCTCAACCGCCGAGGGGATCAACTCCGGGTTCGCAATCAGGTCGTCGAGTTGATCTCGGTGTTCCAGCAACGCCTTCACCCCGCCAGTGATCGAGTTGCGGGTCGTTTCGTTCCCCGCCCCAATCAGCAAGCGGAAGTACGACGAGATCTCACGCGGCGTCAAGTGTTCGCCGCCGACCTCGGCCCGCATCAGATCGCTGAGCAGGTCGTCGCCCAACCCATACGCTTCGCGGTTCCGCACCAGACCCTCGTTGTACCGGTTGAACTCCAGATTCACCCGCCGGATCGTCTGCTCGCGGTCTTCGCCGGGCAGCCGGAACTCCGGATCGGCTGCGCCCGCGCTCGTCTCCGTCCAGTGGAAAATCTGCGACCAATCCTCCTCCGGCACCCCCGCCATGTCGCAGATCGCCGCCACCGGCAGCAACGCCGACACCTCATGCACCACGTCCAGGGCGCTGGTCTTCCCTCGCTCTGCGAAGTCCGCCACGATGTGATCCGCGAACGTCGAGATGTAGTTCTCCGACATCTCCGCAAAGTGGTCCTCGAGCCTCTTCATCATCCGCGGCGTGAAGTGATGCGCCACCAGCCGCCGGTGCTCCCGGTGCTCCGGCGGGTCCATGAAGATGAAGTCCGGCGGCTCACTCGGATGACCCCCGTAGCGATTCGCATTCACCTCGCGTCCACGCTCGATGATGCCGATCGAGTCGTGATCGTTCATCCGAAGCAGCTGCGTGTTCGAGAACAACTCCGGATGCGACGAGATGTAGCGGATATCCGCGTGCTTGGTGATCGCCCAGAACGGCTCGAAATTCGGCCGCTGGTACCAATACACCGGTGCCTCCCGTCGCAGTAGGTCCCAAGCCGCCCACGGATAGCCATGCTCCACGTAGAGCGACGTATCCGTGATGTCGAGCGTGTCCAGCGTCAGTCCAGGGTGTTCAGCCGTAACCATGCGTGGCTCCTATTCGATCGAGGAAGGGCTGCGGATGCAACGAGGATAGCGAATTCGACGAAGGCACGGCGCCTAGCTTCTGCCTAGTCGTACGACTGCGACACCCGCAAACTCTCCAGCAGGATTTCCCGAGCGTCCTCGTCCACCGTGTACAAGACCATCAATTGTGGCGGTCCTGGCAGGACCGCATACCAATAGGTGCCTAGTATCCGCTCTGCGAAAGGAGGCCCAGCAGGCCCACGTAGCAGCCCCTGGCAGAGAATCTCAATCTGATCCTCGAGCCAAACGTCGCCGAGAACCACTTCGTCGTACTCGGCCCGATATCGCTCCGTATCGTCGAGTGCCCATCCACTTCCAATCGGCATCGGCTAGCCGCCAGCGCGACGCGACGCTTCGAGTTCGCGGGCAATCTCCAGCGCGCGCAACTGAGTCTCCTGGTCTATCGGCTCCGAGTTGAGGTGCGCAGTCTGGTAGGGAATCTCTTCGAGCTCCTCAGCCAGAATCCAGCCCGGCTCTCGGTGCGAGTAATCGGACACCTCTCGCGCCGACTTACCCCGGAAGAACTCGACCGTCTCGTCTACGATGTCAAGTTCGGTCTGGGAAAACACCGACGTATCGATTGTGCTCCCAGGTACCACAACCGGGCGCTTCTGCACCAAGCCGAAATATGTGCGAGCCTCCATCTCGATCCGCCCCGAGTCGATCAGCGCGTCGCGCGCCCGGAGTAGTTCTTTCGGCGCCGGACCCTCCGACAGCTTCCGGTACGTGGCACCCGTGATCGGTTCCCGCAACTGTCGATAGGCGGCAAAGTCGGCGTAGAACAGAATTTTGTTCAGCTTGACCGAGCCAAAGGTCGGGTCATCGGCACATCGCCGCGCAATGTACACGATCAACTCCCGGAACTTCTCCGGCTTGTACTTGAACTTGGTCAGCGCCTTCCGCCGAACCATTGCACGCCCCGTCTCGTCCTTGGGCCAACCCTACATCGCAGACAGCGCCGCCTCACCCCGGACGGTGACGTACCAGCTGCCGCTTGATCCCGCCTACGTGTAGGAATGCGATCACATTCTCCGGCGGAGCCGCCAGCTCCAACTGCGGCAGCACCGGACGCAGCGCATGGAAGATCGAGCGCATCTCCCAGCGAGCCAAGTTCGCCCCCAGACAGAAGTGTTCGCCGTACCCGCCAAACGCGAAGTGATCGTTCTCCTCGCGCATGATGTCGAACCGGTACGGATCCTCGAACACATCCTCATCCCGGTTCGCCGACGGATACCACAACACCACCGACTCGCCCTTGCGAATCTGCTTGCCCCGCAACTCGACATCTTCGACCGCCGTCCGCTGGAACTGAATCACGATCGACGTCCAGCGCAGAATCTCCTCAACCGCCGACGGCACCAGCGAGGCGTCGTCCACCAGCATCTGCATCTGCTCAGGATGATCCAGCAGCGCTTTCACCCCGCCGCTGATCGAGTTGCGAGTGGTCTCGTTCCCCGCCGCCAATAGCAGCACGAAGTACCCATGAATCTCAGCCGGCGACAGCTTGCGCCCGTCAACCTCCGCACGCAACAGATCGCTCAAGAGATCGTCGCCCAGACCCTCGGCCTGCCGCTGCTGAATCAGCTCGTAGTTGTAGCGGAACCATTCCTCGCCGATCCGCCGCGATGCTTGAGACGGAGACTCCCCCGGCAACCGAAACTCAGGATCATCAGCCCCAACCAGGACCTCCGTCCACTCAAAGATCTGATCCCAGTCCTCCTCCGGTACCCCGCCCATATCGCAGATCGCCGCAACCGGCAGCTTCGCCGACAGCTCATGCACCAGATCCACCGCCGACGACTTCCCCCGCTCCGCAAAGTCGTTCACCACCTTGTCCGCAAAGTCGGAGACGTAGTTCTCCGCCATCTCCGCAAAGTGATCCTCCAGCATCTTCATCACCCGCGGCGTGAAGTGCCGCGCTACCAGACTCCGATGCTGCCGGTGCTCGGGTGGGTCCATATAAATGAAATCGGGCGGGTCAGCCGGATCGCCTCCCGTGAAGTTCATCTGCAAATCCCGGCTCCGCTGCGCCGTGCCCAGCTTCCGCGCCGTGTTCAGCCGCAGCATCTGCTTGTTCGAGAACAGCTCGGGATGCGACGAGATGAAGCGAATATCGGCGTGTTTGGTGATCGCCCAGAACGGCTCATACCCCGGCCGCTGGTACCAGTAGACCGGCGCTTCGCGGCGCAGCAAGTCCCATTCCGCCCACGGGTAGCCCTCGTCCCGGTAGCGATCCGAATTCGTGATATCGACAGTGTCGAGCGTCATTCCCGGTGCCTCGGCGGTAACCATGTCAACCCCTCTCAGTCTTGCTCATCGACATGCTACGGCAGCGCCGCGCTCAGGCCGGGCGGTAGCGAACCATCTGCCGCTTGATCCCGCCCACGTGCAGGAACGAGATCACGTACTCCGGATCCGCCGCAATCTCCAACTGCGGCAGGATCGGCCGCAACGCATGAAAGATCGAACGCATCTCCCACCGAGCCAGGTTCGCCCCCAAGCAGAAGTGCTCCCCGTACCCGCCAAACGCAAAGTGATCGTTCTCTGTGCGCGTAATGTCGAACCGGTACGGATCCTCAAACACTTCCTCGTCCCGGTTCGCCGACGGATACCACAACACCACCGACTCCCCCTTGCGAATCAGTTGACCACCAAGCTCCACGTCTTGCACCGCTGTCCGCTGGAACTGGATCACGATCGAGGTCCAGCGCAGGATCTCCTCCACCGCCGACGGCACCAGCGACGGATCGTCCACCAGCATCTGCATCTGCTCCGGATGATCCAGCAGCGCCTTCACCCCGCCCGTGATCGCATTCCGCGTCGTCTCATTGCCTGCCGCCAGCAGCAGGAAGAAGTAGTTGTGCACCTCGTCCGGCGTCAGCTTGCGCCCGTCAACCTCCGCCCGCAACAGATCGCTCAGCAAATCGTCCCCGAACCCGTTCCGCTGACGCTCCTCAATCAGACTCTGCGTATGCCGGAACCACTCCCGCACCACCCGCTGCGTCGCCTGGATCGACGTCTCGCCCGGCTCCCAGTACTCCGGATCGTCCTGCCCCGCAAACGTCTCCGTCCACTGGAAGATCTTCTCCCAGTCCTCTTCCGGTACCCCGCCCATGTCGCAGATCGCCGCCACCGGCAGCTTCGCCGACAGCTCATGCACCACGTCAACCGCCGACTCCACCCCGCGCTCGGCGAAGCTCGCCACCACCTTCTCCGCAAAGTCCGAGACGTAGTCCTCCGCCATCTCCGCGAAGTGATCCTCCAGCGTCTTCATCACCCGAGGCGTGAAGTGTCGAGCCACAATCCCCCGGTGCATCCGGTGCTCCGGCGGATCCATCCAGATAAAGTCCTGCGGGTCCGAAGGATCGCCCCCCGTCCGGTTGATCTGAAACTCCCGCTCCGTCTGCTGCTGCGCGAGCTTCTGCGCGGTGTTCAGCCTCAGCATCTGTGAGTTCGAGAACAGCTCCGGATGCGACGAAATGTAGCGAATATCCGCATGTTTCGTGATCGCCCAGAACGGCTCAAACCCCGGCCGCTGATACCAGAACACCGGAGATTCCCGCCGCAACAGGTCCCACTCCGCCCAGGGATACCCAAAGTCCCGGTACCGGTCCGAGTCGGTGATGTCCAGCGTGTCGAGCGAGAGTCGAGGGGCTTCGGTCGTGACCATGAAAAATCCTGCCAATCGTCAGCTACCGAAATACTAGCGAAATCAGCCGCCCCCCTGCCGGCCGGCAACACCCTGCGGATACACTGAGCGCGTTTGAGAGGAGCGCGGCAATGGCTGAAGTCATGCGACCGGACGGGACCACGATCCACTACCAAGTCTTCGGCGAGAGCAACGGAGGCACGCCCCTCCTCCTCTTCGCCCCCGGCGGCGTCAACTCCCAGATCGAGTTCTGGCAGCGCTCGATCATCAACCCGATCGAATCGTTCTCCGACGAGTTCATGGTGATCGGTATGGATCAGCGCCATTGCGGCCAAAGCAAGACCGCACTCGAGCCGTTCAACTACGAGAAAGCAATGCTCGATCAGATCGCCGTGCTCAACGATCTGGACGTGCCCCGAGCGCACGTCATGGGCGGCTGCATCGGCTGCGCCTACGCGCTCCGCCTCGCCGATCAGGCACCCGCCCGCGTCGCCGGTCTGGTCATGCAGGATCCGGTCGGCCTCGACGAAACCAATTCGCCCGAGACCTTCTACGACATGTTCAATCCCACCATCCGCCTCTGCCGCGCCGAGGGACTTGAGGCCGTGATCGCGGCCGCCCAGCGCGATCCTGTGTTCATGCAGAACAACGAGGCCGGACCCTTCGCCCAGCGCATCCACGACGAACCGCTCTTCGCCGACGCCGTCCGCACCATGCGCCGAGAGGCCTACATCGCCCTCGTGGTCGAATTCCGCGACGGGATGTGGCCGAACCTCCCGCCCTACTTCGCGGTCAACGAGGTCTCGGTCCAACGCTCCTACGCGCCCATGCTGGTGCTCCCCGGCTCAGACCCATTCCACCCAACCGGGATCGGCCATCGCATCTGCAACGAGGCGCCCAATGCACGCTGCTTGGACGTAGACGCGCGCTCACCTGAGAAGTTGCCAGCCACCCTCGATGCAATTCGTGAGTTTCTGCGCGCACACTCCGGCTGACCTAGTGTGAGCTCGAAACCTGCGGCGGAACGAAACGGAGTGAATGAATGCGATACGAGATCCTGCACCGGCCGTCCTACGCGCTCGGACGAATCGAGCTCGCCAGCGGCGAACAGCTGCAAGCCGAAGCGGGCGCAATGGTGAGCATGTCCGACAGCATCAACCTGGAGACGTCCGCCAAAGGCGGACTCTTGGGCGGTCTCAAGCGCTCAGTCTTGGGTGGAGAGAGCTTTTTCATCAACACCTTCACCGCCGAGCAGACCGGCGAGGTCACGATCGCGCCCAGCTTGCCGGGCGATGTGGAAGCGCTCGAACTGAACGGCGGCTCCGTGCTGGTCCAGTCAGGCTCGTTCCTGGCCGCCACCCCGGACATCAAGGTCGATACCAGCTGGGGCGGGGCAAAGAGCTTCTTCTCCGGCGAGGGTCTGATCCTGCTCCGTTGCAGCGGCTATGGCACCCTCTTCATTTCCAGCTACGGCGCGATCCATCTCAAAGAACTGCGCGCTGGCGAGCGCTACACCGTCGATACCGGTCACATGGTCGCTTTCGACGAGACCATGCACTACTCCGTCTCCCGATCCGGTGGCTGGAAAACGACCCTGTTCTCCGGTGAAGGCCTCGTCTGCAAAGTCGAAGGCCCAGGACGCTTCTACATGCAGACCCGAAGCCAAGACGCCTTCCTCAGTTGGCTGATCCCAAAAATCCCAAACCGAAGCTAGACCCATCCCCATCGGCTGAACACGATCCGCCTCATGCCCGCGAACGGAGAGCCTTGCAAAATCCGGATCCCCCCTCCCCCCGCATCGCGGAAGGAGATGTCACGGAGTGACAGAGGGGGGTCCGGCCGCACACCAACCACGACTGCGCGCCGGTCAGGACGCCCAGCCCATGGACTGGGTTGAGTTCCTCGCCCTGATCGGCCTCGGCCTCGCGATCGGCGTCTACGCAACCGCCGTCGGCGCAGGCGGCGGCTTCCTCTTCACGCCGGTGCTCCTCGCCCGACACGGCGAAGCCCAGCCCGCCGAGATCGCGCTCGCCTCAATGTGCCTCGTGATCGGGCTAAGCGGCCTCTCGACCCTGCGGCTCGCACGAGCGGGCCGGATCGATTACCGCGCGGTGGGGCTGGTTGCCGCGATCGCAGTACCCGCCGGACTGATTGGCGCAACCGGCACTGCACGCCTGCCGCGCGAAGTCTTCGCCGCTGGCCTCACAGTCTTGTTAGTCGCGCTGGCGCTCTATCTGATCTGGAGACCGACGGGCAACGCGGGCACCGTCGGGCGGCGTGGCTGGCGCCGAATGAAGCGAGACAGCTACGGCCAGCTTTGGCTCTATTGGATACCGGTCCGACGCACGCTCGCCTCAACAGGCCTGACCGCGGCCGTGACGGCGCTCGCCGGAATCGGCGGCGGACTGTTCTTCAGCTTTCTCGCCGTCCGGGTCATGCGCCTGCCCGTCTGGCTTGCGATCCCGGCCTCGCACGCCATCGTCGTCTGCATCGCGATCGCCGTCGTGGTCTATCACACCGCAACGCAGCAATTCGGCGACCCCCTGGAGGATGTACCGCCGCTGCTGATCGGGGCGCTGATCTCGAATCCAATCGGATTGCGAGTCACCGAGCGCGTCGGCGAGTCAGGGCTAGCCCGACTGCTAGCGCTCGGCATGTTCGCCGTCGCAGCGCGCGTAGCGTTCGAAGTGTTCTAAACCCAGCCGCACCCTGCGAAGCCCTGCGCGGAACTCCCATCTGTCACCCACGCCACAACCACTCCCATCCAAGATCGGCTACTCTAATCAGAACATCAGTACACGGCACACCCCAGAAGGATGCCCCTATGCACATCCCCGCAAATCGACGACGCACACTCAATGCCCGCCGCCCCTGCCAACAGGAACCATTCCTCTCCACCAGATCGATCAAAACTACTCAAAACTTTCCATCACCAACCACCTCAAACAGCGATTCTCCCAGCCAGTACAGGAGATCCGCAATCTGCGCGGTCAGAAAAAATTCAAGGCTGAACGCCGCTCGCCCCTTTTCCCGGCCGCCCAGAGATTTTTTCTAGTGACTCCCCACCGGATCGATGTCGATCGACCAGCCGCGCGGGAAGTCGATCTCACGCAGCAGCTCGGCGGGATCGGAACCGCGCAGCAGAATTTGACGCCGATGCTGCCCGCGTCTGCGTTCGGGCCAGGCCGGAGCGGGGCCAATGATTTCAGTTGCGGAGCGCTCATGCCTCATGCGCCGCTCCTGAAGCAAGGCGGCCACCCGATCCGCTTCTGCAGCCGCTTCGGCCGCGCTCGTCCGCGAAACGGTGAGACGGGCGAGCCGCCCGAAGGGGGGATAATCAAGCGCCGAGCGGAGACGAAGCTCGGTCTCGTAGAAAGCGTCGTAGTCGTGAGCGGCGGCAGCGGCGACAGCGTAGTGGTCCGGCGCGTAGGTCTGAATGATCACGCGGCCGCCGGTGCCGCCCCGGCCGGCGCGACCGGCGACTTGGGTCAGCAGCTGAAAGGTCCGCTCCGCAGCCGTGTAATCCGCCTCGCGCAGCGACAGATCTGCATTCACAACTCCCGCAAGCGTGACCCGCGGGAGATCAAGTCCCTTCGCGATCATCTGCGTGCCGATCAGGATTTGAGCTCGACCCTCGGCAAACTCGCGCAGGATTTCGGCGTGTCCAATCCGGCGCGCGCTGTCCCGATCCCAACGGGTGATGCCTACGTCTCCCCAGCGGCGGCGGACTTCATCCACCAGACGATCCGAGCCGAAGCTCATCGCCCGAATCCGAGCGTCGCCGCAGCTTGGGCACAGGGTCGGCGGCGGCTCGCGCAGTCCGCACTCGTGACACCGGAGCAGCGGCCCCGGACGGTGAAGCGTCAAGGCAATCGCGCAGCGGCTGCACTGAACGGTCTCGCCGCAGTTGCGGCAGACCAGCCCGGAAAGTCCGCGCCGATTCAGGAAGAGGATGAGCTGCGCGTTGCTTGCGAGCGTCTCGGAGATGGCGGCGTCAAGCGCCCGGCTGAAGACCGATCGGACCCCCGCCTCCAGCTCTTCGCGCATATCCACCACTTCGACTACCGGCGGCGGGATCAGCGCGTGGGGCCCTGCGCGTCCACTCTCGATCCGCTCGGGCAAGATCAGCAGACCCGCGTGTCCCGCGCGCGCATCGGCCATGCTGACCAGATCGGGCGTGGCCGAGCCGAGCAGCGTGACCACCTCCCATTCCTGGGCCATCCGCTGAGCGACGGCTCGCGCCTGATATCGCGGCTGGGGGTCGGTCTGCTTGTACGTCCACTCGTGTTCCTCGTCCAGAATCACCAGCGCAAGCTTCTGCACCGGCCCGAACAACGCCGAGCGCGCGCCGACCAGGATGCGCTTTGCGCCGCTGCGCAACTGCCGCCATTGCTCACGCGCATCGGCAGGCTTGAGTTCAGAATGCTGAACCGCAACTTGTCCGGGGAAGCGGGCCTCAAAGCGGGCGACGGTCTGCGGAGCCAATGCGATCTCAGGTACCAGCACGATCACGCCGCCGCCGCCAGCCAGAGCGTCGGCGGTCGCAGCGAGATATACCTCGGTCTTGCCGCTGCCGGTGACGCCGTGAAGCAGATGAATCGAGCCGTCGTCTGCAAAGAGCGAGCCTCGAAGCGCCTCCACCGCCGCCCCCTGCGCATCCGTGAGCTCGGGGGGCGGTTCGGCCTCCACAAGTACGTTCGCCGCAAAGGGAACCGACGAACGAGTCAAGTAGCCGAGCCGCTCAAGCAGTCGGACATCGGCGCGCGTAGCGCCGGTGGCTCGGCAAGCGTCGGCTTCATCGACCTCACCGGCAGCTACCGCGCGCAGGAGCCGCAGCTGTCTCCGCTCCGCCGCCGTTCGGCGCAACGCAGCCGCAGCTTCACCGGCTTCATCTTCTCCGACAACCAAGTGAACCTGCTCGCCGTCCGAAGCCGCCAGCGTCGTCCGCGACAGCCAACGCGCCAAGTTTGCCGCGCCGCCAAAGAGACGCGCCGCGTCCGCGTAATCGAGCGGGCCGTCGCGCAAGGCGTCAAGCAGGGCAGCAGGACGGGAGCGGCGGCTCTGAGGCCACTCGTCGATCAGCCGGGCATGTCGCTCAGCGTCCAACGCGCGGCCCAACTGGACTGGAGCCAGACGCGGCTTGGGAATGACTGGGCGAAAGCCGGACGCCGAACGCTTTGGGCGGCGCGGCGTACCGGGCGGCAGGAACAACGCCACGCAATCGGCGATCGGGGCGAGATAGCGCTCCGCGATCCACTCAGCGAGAGCCAGTTGCCGCGCATCAAGCAGCGGCTCGGCGTCGAGTATCCGCTCAACCGGGCGTGGATTCTCGTAATCGGAGTCACTCTCAATGGCGAGGATGATGCCAAGCGCATACTGCGAGCGCCAGGGCACGATCACCGCATGGCCCCTTCGAAGCTCAAGCGATTCGGGAACGGAGTACGTGAATGGGCCGCGCAGGGGAGACCCGGAAAGCACCGCAACTCGTGCATAGAGGGTCATGACGATGCACCGAGCCGACGCTCTGGTAGCGTCGCTGCGATCGCAGCGATGCGTGAAACGCAGCGGTAAGGAGCAGGACATTGGTCACTGAGCAGCCATTTGACGGCATTCGGGTGATCGAGTTTGGACAGTTTGTCGCAGTACCCTTCTGTGCCCAATTGCTGGCCGAAGGCGGCGCCGAGGTGATCAAGATCGAGTCGCTCGAAGGCGACCCCACCCGCCGTCTCGCGCAGATTGCGCCGATGGAGTCGCGGACCTATCTCTCCCGCAATCGAGGCAAACGCTCGCTGCCGCTGCATCTCCGTCATCCCGATGCGGGCCAGGTAATCGACGCGCTGCTCAAGGACGCGGACGTCGCCTTGATGAACTTCCGCCCCGGTCTCGCCGAACAGCTCGGACTCGATCCAACGACGCTGCGCACCAGATATCCGCGCCTGATCATCGCGCAGGTGACCCCGTTCGGACGCTACGGTCCCGACGCCGGTTTGGCCGGCATGGACATCGTGGTGCAGGCGCGCTCCGGTCTGATGGTGGCGAATGGCCGCACGACGGAAGACCGCCCCGCGAGCGGCGATCCGGTGGCGGCGGACTACATGTGCGCAATGACGCTCGCGTTCGGAGTCGCGTCGGCGCTGCTGCGGCGCACCATCACCGGCGAAGGCGGCATAGTGCATGCCTCCTTGATGCAGGCCGCGATGAACTTGAACAACAACCAGATGCTTCGCGTGGAGTCGCTGGACGGGCCGATTCATGCAGAATCCCGACGAGAATTGGCGCAGTTGCGCGAGCGGGGCGCTCCCTACGCGGAACAGCGGATGGCGCAGCCGTCCGCCCGCGCGCGGCTGATGGCCGACATCTACTTTCGCACGTACACCACCGCCGATGGTTGGCTCGCAGTCGCCTGCGGCAGCACCCGATTGCGTGCAGCCTTCTGTCTCGCAATCGGGCTCGAGGACGACTACACCGGCGACGACCCGAATAACCACGAAGAGCACTACGAGCGTCTGCGCCTGGCCGCCGAGCAGATCATCTTGAGCCAGCCGACCGCCCACTGGGAAGCACTGCTCGCAGACGCCGGCGTGCCCGTCTCCCGAGTCTTGCTCCCATTCGAGTTGCTCGACGATCCTCAAGTCGAGGCCAACTCGATGCTCTACGACATGGAGCATCCAGCCGCTGGGCCAATCCGCGTGCTCGCACCGCCGGTCGTGCTGGATGAGGACGGCTTCCGTCCGCCGTCTGCGACCGCTCCCTTCGCCAGCGAGACGCGGGCGCTGCTTACGGAACTCGGATTCGACGGTGGGCAGGTAGACGGCTTGATCGAGAGCGGCGTCACTCGCGACGCCTTGCCCGAGTAGCGATTCCGCGCGAATCGGAGCGTCCTCCTATTCAATCAGAGCTTCCGCATCTGCGGGAAGAGGATCACGTCGCGGATCGACTGAGAGTTGGTCAGCAGCATGGCCAGGCGATCCATGCCCATGCCGAGCCCGCCGGTAGGGGGCATCCCGTGCTCGAGCGCGATGATGAAATCCTCGTCGAGCAGCTCGGCTTCGTCGTCCCCGGCGGCTTTGAGGCGGAGTTGTTCCTCGAATCTCTGTCGCTGATCGACGGGATCGTTGAGTTCGGTGTAGGCGTTGGCCAGTTCCCAGCCGCCGACGAAAAGCTCGAAGCGTTCGACGAGCGTGTCGTCATACTCGGTGCGCTTGGCCAGCGGCGAGATGGCGAGTGGGTAGTCAAGCAGGAAGGTCGGCTGCTGCAAGTGCGGCTCGACGCGCTCCGAAACCAACTCGTCGAACAGCTTGCCCCAGCCCGCGTCGGGCGGGATCGCCACGCCGTTGTCGCGCAGCAAACCCTCCATCGCCTCGATCGTCGGATAGTCGCGGAAGTCAACGCCCACGTGCTCCTTGACGGCATCAACCATCGTCACCCGCGCGAACGGCGGGCTGAAATCGATCTCGCCGTCCCGCCAAGGCGCGCGAGTCGAACCGGTGACTTCGGTTGCGATGGACGACAGCGCCGCTTCGAGCATCTCGGCGACGCCGTGGTAGTCGGTGTAGGCCTCGTAGCTCTCGAGCATTGTGAACTCGGGGTTCCAGCGGTTACCGAAGCCCTCGTTGCGGAAGATCCGGCCAATCTCATAGACCTTGTCGAAGCCGCCGACGATGAGCCTCTTGAGGTGCAACTCCAGCGCAATCCGAAGCTGGCGTGGCTCGTCGAGAGCGTTGAAATGGGTCAGGAACGGTCTCGCCGCCGCTCCCCCGGCCTCTGACTGGAGCACCGGCGTCTCAACTTCGAGGAAACCGCGCTCGTCCATGAAACGACGCATCGCGGAGACGATCCGCGAGCGCGTGCGCAGCACTTGCTTTGCATCCTCGTTAGCGATCAGGTCGAGGTAGCGCTGGCGGTAGCGGACTTCAATGTCTTGTAGGCCGTGATACTTCTCGGGCGGGGGGCGAAGCGATTTGACCAGCACACCCAGCGACTGCGCCTGAACCGAGACTTCGCCGCGGCGCGAGCGAATGGTCGGGCCTTGCGCCTCGATGAAATCACCGAGGTCTAGCTGATCGAGCAAGGGCCAGCTCTCGCCGAGCGCTCGCTTGCCGGCCATGACCTGAAGCTCGCCGCTGTCGTCTTCCAGATCGAGGAAGGCAATGCGGCCCATGTTGCGCAGGCCGGTGATGCGTCCAGCGACGATCACCTCCGGCCCATCGCTCTCGGCGCCGACTTGTTCATGCGCCTCGAACTTGGCGCGGGCTTGGGCGAGCGTGTGGCTGCGGCTGGTTCTTGGCGGGTAGGGATCGTGGCCCGAGTCGCGCAGCGCCTCGGACTTGGCGATCCGTTCGTTGATGATCTCACGCAGATAGCGCGTGTCGGAACCGGTTGGCTGGGAGTCGTTCATCGTGGACACGTTTCTCAGGCTGCGGCCTCCCGCCGCTGAGCCGGAGACCGCGCACGACTACTCGATCGCCTTGACCTTGAGTTTGAGCAGGCCGTTCGGGGCATTGACTTCGACAGTGTCGCCGACTTTTGCGCCAAGCAGCGCCTGCCCAACCGGAGACTCATCGGAGACGCGACCGTTGGCGGGGTCGACTTCAGTGGGTCCGACGATGGTGTAGGTGAAGTCTTTGCGGCGACGGCTGGGGCGGACGGTGACGGTCGAGCCGAGGCGCACGATGTCGGACTGGTGGGCCTTCTCTTCGTCGATCAGCTCGGCGCTGTCGATGACGGCTTCGATTTCGCGGATGCGGCCTTCGATAAAGGCCTGTTCGATCTTGGTCTCTTCGCCTTCGCCCTCGTCACGCGCGCCCGGCGAATCTTCGCGCACTTGCTGGATTTGCTGTGCAGCGGTGCGGCGGCGCTCCTTGAGCTCGGCGAGTTCCGCGTGCAGGCGTTCCAACCCCTGTGCAGTGATTGGGATCGAACGTCGGACAACCACGGGAGTGTCCTGACCAGCAGTGCGCCATCGGCGCGACATCAGACAGGCGGGTACGATACCATATTGAGCCGCTGATTCTGTGCCTCAGGGGGTGCTGTGCGTCATGTGTTACTGATTGCGGTGACGGCAGTGGTGGCGGGAGCCCTTGCCGGCGCGGTCGCCGGATGGCTGAGCAGCGCCGGTGAACCGGCCCTTGACGAGGATGCGCTGCGAGCGGTCATACGCCCGATCGTGGAGGCGGCGCTGGAAGATCGGTACCAGGCAACGCTTTCGGCAACCGAGACGGAAGCGATGATCGAAGCCACCGTCGCGGAAGCGATGGCGGCCGGGATCGTGGGCGACAGTGATCGGATCGTCGCTGCGTATGCTCGGGTTGCGCCCTCAATCGTGATCATTGACGCCGAAGGACCCGAGCGAACCCGGGAGGACGGTGTGATCGTCGCCCCGGCTGCGCTAGGGAGCGGCTTCGTGCTGGACAACGCGGGACATATCGTGACGGTCGCTCACGTGCTGGAAGGTATGACAACGATTCAGATCATTACCGCCGACGGTGAGCGGCGTTTGGCGGAGCTCGTGAGCCACGACCAACCCTTCAGCGATGTCGCGGTGCTGCGCACGGATCCAACCGGTTTGATTGCCGCGCCGTTCGGCCGCTCTGCCGACCTGAAAGTCGGACAAACCGTGCTGGCGATTGGCAACATTCTGCTCGGACAGGAACTTGCGATGACGATGGGCATCGTGAGTGACCCCGACACGACGTTTTTCCGCGAGCGGTTGATTCAGGAACGACTGATTCAGACCGACGCCGCGCTCAATCACGGCAACTCCGGAGGCGCGTTAGTCTCATTGGACGGAGAGGTGGTCGGGATGACCGCGGTGATCGCCAGAGAGACGAAGGACGGCGATTTCGTTGATGGCGTCGGCTTCGCGATCCAGATCGATTCAGTCCTAGACGTGGCGCGGGGCATTGCCAGGGACGGCTACTACCCGCGCCCGACCTTTGGGGTAGTAGACGAGCGTCTGCTCACACCGGCGGCGGCGGTACAGTTGAATTTGGAAGTGACGGAGGGATCGTTCCTGATCGAGCTGAAGCGCAACGGGGCGTTTGCTCGGGCGGGGATACGGCCGGGCGATGTGATTCGTGAGTTGGCCGGGGTGCAAGTGAATGCCGAGAACCCATTCGTCAACGTGCTGGCAAGGTTGGAGCCGAACGTGCCGGTGCGGGTTCGGGTGCATCGGTTTGGCGAGGAGCGGACGCTGATGATCGCGCCCGACTTGCGGGAGCCGTGAGTCGTCTGGGAGGCGGTTACGAACCGCGTCCAATTCGGCGGGTGGGTGAGGCCCCCAGCGCTCCAGCACCGTTTGAGCCGGGGCCGGAACGAGCCGCCACGCCGCCGCCGCGCCCGCCGAGGAGACAGCGCAGTGAGGGTCCGCGACGCGGCGGCGGAGTCGGCGTATGGCTCATGCTCCTCTTGGGCGTACTGCTCGCGGCGGCGATCGTGGTTCTGTTTGTCGAGCCGGGGTTAATCGAGCTCGACGCGCTCCAAAGCTCGGACACCGAAGCTGAAGCAGAGGCGGCAGCGCCGGCGGACGCTTCTGCGGTGGCCTTGCCGATCTCGTTTGAAGCCACGCTGCGACAGGAACTGCCTCCAATTCCCGACGTGCTCGGGGCGGTCTCTCCAATTCTGGAGCTTCAGGCGCCGGCAGGTCGCGTCGGACCGTTTGAGTTCACGATTCGTCTCTCCACGCCGACGCAGGACGCGCGCAATTTGGGCGCCTACACCTGGGACGGCGAGAACTGGGTGCGGCTGGGGCCCGCGCAGCTCACCAGCGACGGCGTTGCCGCCCGAATCACACTGACCAGTACGCCGCCGAATATCGCAATTCTGCGCCGGCTTCAGTTCCGCGACGTGATCGCGGGACGGGTACCTCGAGGCGAAGAGCCGCAGGCGGATATAGCCGGCTCGCTGACGGTCGTCCACCCGGACGGTTGGACGCCGAGCGCAGATGCGTCGCTCTTGGGAGGCGTCAATCTCGTCGCGCCTTCGATTACGCAGAGCGTGTGGCCGACGCTGTATGCCGATGAGGACAGCGCAGAGGTCGTGAACGACATCCTGGCCTCGGACACCCTGCGGCAGCAGCACATACGGAACATCCAGTTCTCGATTCAGAATGGGCGCTACGACGGGGTTGATATTCACTACCTCCAGGTCTCGCCGGCGCTGCGCAGCCAGTTCACGGCGTTCATCACCGAGCTTGCCGATCTGCTCCACCGTGATGATCGCGGACTGGCCGTGCATATCCCGCTGACGGCATCGGGAGGGTTCGGCGAGGGCGCGTACGACTTGGCGCTGCTTGGCGCGGCAGCCGATTTCATCGTGATTGAGCCGCCCTTGGATCCGACGGTCTACGAGGCGGCAATCGCCGCATCAGTGCCTACGCTGCTGGAACGGGTGGAACGCGAGCGGGTATTGCTGGCGTTGCGTTCCAACGCAGTGATGCGCAGCGCCGACGGGCTGAGCGAGATTTCTCAGCGGGCCGCTCTGGGAATCGCATCGGCTCTGAGTATTCGCGAACCAGGACCGTTTCGGCCGGGCACGCGGGTGACCTTGCAGGGCGAGTCGGTGATGCTGGACAACGCCTCGAGCGGCTTGCGCTGGGATCAAGTCAACCATGTGGTCACGTTCTCATTCGCGGATCAGACCGGAAGCGCGGTCACGATCTGGATTGAGAATCGATTCAGCGCGGCGTTCCGTTTGCGTGTCGTTGAGCAATGGCAACTCGGCGGGGTGTATCTGAGCAACGCCTCAGCCGATCCCGCAAACGCAAATCTCTGGCCTGCGCTTGCCGCCTTCTTTGAATCGGGACGGGCGGATCTGCGTCTGCCCAACCCGATTCTGTTTACGCCGGTGTTCGAGGTGGAGGCGGGCACGTTGTCGGGCGCGAGCGGTACGGGCTGGCAGTTGTGGGAGCTGCCGCGAGCGGCGGGCAACTACGAGGCGAGGTTGATCGTAAGCGACGGCGATGTGCGGGTGGGTCATGCGATCAACGTGCCGGTAGAGGGGGGAGAATAATTCGGTGGCGCGATCATCGGCGCGAGTGGTCGGGGGCGAACTGGCGGGGCGGCGGTTGCGCAGTCCGGCGGCCGGCACTCGACCGGCGACGGCGATCATTCGAGGCGCGATCTTTGATCGCCCGGAAGTGCGCGAGCGGGTTGAGGGCGGCACGATCCTCGATCTCTACGCCGGAGCTGGATATCTGGGGATCGAGGCGCTCAGTCGGGGAGCGGAGTGGGTGGACTTTGTTGAGCGCGCGGGCTCGGCCTGTGCAGTGATCCGGCGCAACCTGGCCGAATTGGAGCTGACCCGGCGCGGGCGCGTGCATCGGATGCCGGTGGAACGCTGTTTCTCACGGATCGTGAGCGGGGCTGATCTCGCTTTCGTCGATCCGCCGTACGGGGTAGATGCGCGAGCGGTTGTCGAAGAGCTGGATGAGCGGGGGATGCTGGACGTCGGCGCGATCTTGATCTGGCGGCGGCGGATCGGTAGTCCCGGGCCGACACCGCCGCCGGAGCGGATCGGCGGGCTAGTGCGGATCGACCAGCGGCGCTATGGTGACGGCGCAATCGATGCATACCGCCATGCCTAGCTCGGAGGGAGCGGCAGGATGACGATCGCGTTGTACCCGGGAGGGTTTGATCCGATTACGAACGGGCACCTTGACATCGTCCAGCGGGCGGCGGGGATGTTCGACGAGGTGGTGATGGCAATCTACGGGCGCAGTCGCGAGCTGTTCACGGTTGAGGAGCGGCTGGCGCTGATCGTTGAGGCGACGAAGCACTGCCCGAATGTGCGCGCCAACTACTTTGAGGGGCTGGTCGTCAACTACGCCGACGAAATGGGCGCGAGTGTGTTGGTGCGTGGGATTCGGGCAATGACCGACTTCGAGACCGAGTTCGACATGGCGTTGATGAACAAGAAGATGGCGCCGCACATCGAGTCGGTGTTCCTGATGACCGGACACGAGCATCTCTTCATTTCGGCGAGCCGGATTCGGGAGCTGGCGGCGCTGCATCATCCGGTTGACGACCTGGTACCGGCGAACGTGGCGGCGGCGCTGGCAGAGAAGTTCGGGCCGCCAGCTAGCCGCTAGCGAGATTCGGGGCGCCGCTTGCGTTCGCCATGACGCCGCAGCGCGTTAGAGTCGAATTGTGCCTCAGCGTTGGGGCAGCGCGGGAGGAGCCCGACGATCGACCTGCTTGAGATCATTGACCAGATCGAGGCCGCCGTACTCGGCGGGCGGCGCAGCCGCTTCGGCGGGGGCTGGAGCGTGGATCGGGACGAGCTGCTCGATTTGATCGACCGGCTGCGGATGGCTGCGCCGGCATCGTCGGAACAGGCGCGGCGGCTGGTCGGCGAACGCGAGGAGTTGTTGGAGCAGGCGCAAGAAGAGGCGGCGATTCTGATCCGGCAGGCGCGGATGGACGCGGATGCGATGATCGCATCGCATGAGGTGTCGCTGGCGGCGCAGGCGAGGGCGGACGACACACTCGAACGCGCGCGGCGCGAATCGACGGCGATGCGTGAGCGGGCGATTCAAGAGTCGGCCGCGATGCGGGGCGAGGCGACGACTGCGGCGATGGAGCAGGCGCTGGCCGCTGATCGGTACTCGCTGGAGATGCTGCGGCGTCTGAACGAGCAACTGCGCTCGATGCAGAGTTCGGTCGGCTCGGCCGTGCTTGAACTGGAGAGCAAGCTGAGTCAGACCGAAGAGTCCTACGCCGTGGACGAACGAGCCGCCGCCGCTGAGCAGGCCCTCACGGGCAGCTAGTTCAGCGGCGACGGAGCGTGGTCTCCGGGCGAAAGGTCCGACGGGTGGATCAGTCGGCGACAGCAGCAACCTGAGGTCGCGGCGCCAGGCGATGGCCAACGGCCTCGCCGACTCGCTCAAGCGACTCCATCAGGCGGCCGAAGTTCTCGAAGGTGAGCGACTGGGGGCCATCGGAAAGGGCATGGTCGGGGTTGTCGTGGACCTCGACCATGAGTCCGTCGGCGCCGACGGCCATGGAGGCGCGGGCCATTGGCTCGACCAAGTACCAGTGACCGGTGCCGTGCGACGGGTCGCTGACGATGGGGAGGTGGCTGAGGCGCTTGACGACCGGGATGGCGGAGAGGTCGAGGGTGTTGCGGGTGGCGGTTTCGTAGGTGCGGATACCGCGTTCGCAGAGGATGACCTCGTGGTTGCCCTTGGACATGATGTACTCGGCGGCGAGCAGCCACTCGTCAATGGTGGCGGAGAGTCCGCGCTTGAGCATGACCGGCTTGCGGGTCAGGCCAACCTCATCGAGCAACATGAAGTTCTGCATGTTGCGGGTACCGATCTGGAGGATGTCGGCGTAGCGGGCGACGAGTTCGACATCGCGGGTTTCCATGACCTCGGTGATCACGGGCAGGCCGGTTTCGTCGCGCGCGGTCGCCAGGTGGCGCAGGCCTTCCTCGCCGAGACCGCGGAAGGCGTAGGGGGAGGTGCGGGGCTTGAAGGCTCCGCCGCGCAGAATCTGGGCGCCTTGCGCGGCGACCGCGCGGGCGGTGCTGACCATGTGCTCTTCGTTTTCGATCGAGCAGGGGCCGGCCATGACGACCATGTTGCCGTCGCCGATCTTGACGCCGCCGACCTCGATGATGGTGTCGCGCGGGTGGAAGTCGCGCCCGGTGAGCTTGTAGGGGCGGG
This sequence comes from Dehalococcoidia bacterium, assembly GCA_963555985.3. GTDB lineage: Bacteria > Chloroflexota > Dehalococcoidia > Bin125 > Bin125. Next base: position 1,106,537 of record OY820591.1, on the reverse strand, counting down.
AGATGGCGATGACTTCATCGACGCCGGACATGCGCGACATGGCGCTGCGGATGTCGGGGTCGATCACCTCGCCGACCGCCCCGATCACGGTCTGGTGGTGGCCCCTGGAAAGGTGGCCTTCGAGGTTCTCGCTGCGGAGCCGGGCGAGGACGCCCTGGACGTCGTCGTCGGTGGCGTCGGAGCTCATGACAATCAGCATGGGGATGGGTCCTTTCTGTGCGGGGAGCCGCGTTAGCAGCGACTGAGGTCTGGGCGCAGCGCGATTGCGCCGCGCAGGTAGACGTGTTCGACTTCGTCCTGTCTGAGGGTGGTGTTGACGTGGAGCAGGATGCGGAGGCAGGCCGGCAACGATCCGGGCACAGTCATTTCGTGACCGCACATGAGCGCGGCAGCGGTCCAGTGGAAGCTGCGGCGGGCGACGACGGCGGGGAACTCGGCGTTGAGATCGGGCGTAGTGGTGAACCAGACCGAGGCTACGTCTTCGCCGTCGATGCGATTGCGCGCGACCAGTTCGCGGAGCAACTCTTCGGTTGCATCGCAGATCGCGTCGGGGGTGTTGGCTTCGACGGTGGTGGCGCCGCGGATGCCCCGCAAGCGCCAGACAGGTTCTGTTTCGGATTCACCCATGCGTCGAGTCTCGGTCGTTGGGAGCGTGTCGTCGGAGTTGGATCAGGGTGTTGGGATCGCAGCGGCGATCAGCGGCCAACGACAAAGACGCCAGCCGCGGAGGCATAGCCGGGATATCCGAACGCGGGTTGTCCAGCGTGGATCTGAATGCGGTCGCGGGTGATGGTTCGGTTCGCGGCCTGCATTATGCCGACTCGTCTCTCCGGCGGCCGGTGACCACCTCGAGGTATTGCTGCACGGCGGCTTCGCGGCCGCCGGCGGGCGCATCGGCGATCGTCGCCGTGAGCGCTGAGCCGATGATAGCAGCCTGTGCGAATTCTCCGACTTGTTCCACGTGCGCGCGATTGGTAATGCCAAATCCGATACCGAGCGGGACATCGGTCGCTTCGCGGACGCGGGAGGCGACCGCAGCGAGATCGGCCGCCAGTTGATCGCGTGCGCCGGTGACGCCGGTGACACTGACCAGATAGATGAATCCGGCGGCGCGTTCGGCGACGGCGGTGATCCGCTCCGGCGTGCTCGTGGGCGCAAGCAGATAGATCATGGCGATGCCGTGCGCGGCCAGCACTTCGCGGGCGTGATCGGACTCGTCGACCGGGAGGTCGACGATGATGACGCCGTCGACGCCGGCCTCGGCGGCGGCGCGGGCGAGCGGTTCGAGCGGCTGTCCCACCGATTGCGCGGTGGACTGGCTGAGCTTGGCGGACGCTGCTTGTTCAAGCGACGCGCCGTAGGCAAGGAAGGGATTGAGATAGCCCATCAGCGTGATGGCGGCGTCGGGTTTGAGGGCGCGGGCGTGGCGCGCGGCTTCAAGGGCAGTGTCGAGGTTCGCGCCGTTGGCGAGTGCGACGGTGTAGGCGCGCTGGTGAGTGGGGCCATCAGCGAGAGGATCGCTGAAGGGGACGCCGATTTCGAGTCCGGCGGCGCCGCCGTTGAGGGCGGCGGCGATCAGGCCATTGGTCTCGTCTGGTGTGGGGAAGCCTGCGGTGAGAAAGGGGAAGACCAGTGGGTGTGCGGCGTGATCGAGTTGGGCGCGGTCGAAGGCTTGTTGGTAGCGGTTCATCCATCCCCCTACCATCCGGCGGCACCGGACGCTGCGACTTGTCGGGGCTTGCTCAGATTATCGGAGAGTGGATGTTGGGGGGCTCGGAATCCTCGGGGGGCTTGGTGCTGCTCACGGCGAGATACCCGCGACGGAGCGCGGGTATGACGGGAGTGGGGGACGGAGTCGGTTGTGGCTCGGTGCTGTTTACGGCGAGATACCCGCGACGGAGCGCGGGTATGACGGAATTTGGGGACGCGGGTATGACGGGAGTGGGGGTGTGGGCAGGATGGGAGTTGGGTTTGCGCGGCAGGCTCTGCTCAGGCCAGCTGCTGTAGGAGGGTGGCGGTGTAGCCGATGATGTTGAAGCCGATGTGTGCGATCGTGGGGGAGGTCAACGAGTCGGTGCGTAGATAGAGGATGCCCAGGATGATGCCGGCGATGGCAAAGGGGATCAGGCTGCCGAGATCGGCGTGCAATGCGGAGAAGACGGCGGCGCTGATCAAGAAGGAGGGGAGGATGCCCCAAGCGGGGCGGAGACCGCCGAGGACGAAGCCGCGGGCGAAGGTCTCTTCGTAGATTGGGGCGGCGAGGATGACCAAGACTCCCAGCGCGATGATGACGCTGGTGTGTTGATAGAGGCTGTCGTCGTCGATGGTGGATTCGGGCGTGAGTTGATCTTGGCCGAACGCCTCGACGATGGCGACGTAGATGAAGAGCGAGAGGTAGACGGCGACGAGTCCGGCGGCGGCCCAGGCGAAGTCGCGGAATTTCGGTCGGCTCCAACTGACTAAGTGATTCAGGTTGCGGCGGCGCAGGACAATGCGGGGAATCAGGAACCAGCCGACGATTCCGGCAATCGCTTGGCCGGCGATAAAGACGAGTAATCCCGTTTCCGAAGTGATGCAGAGGCTGTCTTCGAGCTGTGCGGAGATCTCGGTGACGAGTGATTCTGTTTCCGAAGTGATGCAGGGTCTGTCTTCGAACTGTGAGGAGATCTCGGCGGCGATCAGGATGATGATGAGCCAGGCAGCGGTACAGACGAGTCCCCAGGCGATGACTCCGAGTCCGCTGAGGGGCCGAGGTTCACTGGCGTCATGTAGGCGCAGTTCTTCAGTCATCAAGGTGTTCCCGGCAGGATGGGTTGGGGCTTGGGGATCCAGATGGGAGCGGATTCTCCGCGTGGATTTCCGCTTGGGAAAGCGGATCGCGCGATGTGAGGTTGGCGGTCCGACCAGATGTGGAGGCGGCTTCGGACTTGAGAGGTTCGAGATTCCCGCCTGCGCGGGAATGACGGAAGGGGGCGCGGGAATGACGGAAGGGGGCGCGGAAATGAGGGAAATGGGCCTTTGTCATGGGCTCCGAATTTGGAGATGAATCGTTCGCGGGGTGTTTGATTTTGTTGCACCTTGTTTCATTTTGTTTCATTTTGTTCGGGGACGTTCGAGCCTGTTCGCAGAGGGTTCGGGTTGGTTTGGGGGTGTTCGCGCGAGCGGGACTCACGTTATGTCCAGATTCGAACAGGGAATGTTTCGGGGTGCAATTTGCGTTTTTCCTGTTCTGGATGGGAGAATCGATTTTCGGACATTCGGAAATCTCCAGATCCATCTGGATATGTTCGGGTGGATTGGGAAGCTTGTTCGAGCGACAAAGCACTCGGGGGCGGCGGGGCAGGGTGGAAGATTCGGGCATCGGCGTGTTTTTCGGTATAGCGGACTGGTGTTCTGTCTAGGGTAGTTGATTGGAGTTGGGGCGGGTGTGTCGGAGGTGACATCTAGCCTTGGTTCAGACCCCCCTCTGTCCCTACGGGACATCTCCCCCCGCAGTGCGGGGGGAGAGTGGGATCCGCTGCGCGACGTCTCTCGGCAGTGCGGGGGGAGAGAAGTATCGGACGGGCATCGCGTCTAGGGATTGGCTCCTCTTTGGGCGAGGGCGTCGCGGACGATTTCTACGTCTTTGTCGCCGCGGCCTGAGAGTCCGATCAGGATGATCTGGTCGGGGTTCATTTGCGGGGCGATTTTGGCGGCGTAGGCGATGGCGTGGGCGGTTTCGAGGGCGGGGATGATGCCTTCGGTTTCGGAGAGGAGCTTGAGGCCGTCCAGGGCTTCATCGTCGGTGACGGAGACGTACTCGGCGCGTTCGGTGAGCATGAGCCAGGCGTGTTCGGGTCCGACGCCGGGGTAGTCGAGGCCGGCGGAGATGCTGTGGGCCTCGGTGATTTGTCCGTGTTCGTCCTGGAGGACGTAGGTGCGGGTGCCGTGGAGAACGCCCGGGGAACCAGCTGAGAGCGTGGCGGCGTGACGCGCGTGGAGGCCCTCGCCGGCGGCTTCGACGCCGATCAGCCGGACGGGATCGTTCACGAGGGGGTGGAAGAGGCCGATCGCGTTGCTGCCGCCGCCGACGCAGGCGATTGCGACGTCGGGCAGTTTGCCAATCTTCGCCTGTAGCTGGTCTTTCGACTCCCGGCCGATGCAGGACTGCAACTCGCGGACGATCACGGGATAGGGGTGCGGGCCGATGGCGCTGCCGATCAGGTAGTGGGTCGTGCGGACATTGGTGACCCAATCGCGGATGGCTTCGTTGATGGCGTCTTTGAGGGTGCGGGAGCCAGAGTCGACGGGTACCACGGTCGCGCCGAGCAGGTTCATGCGGAAGACGTTGAGGGCCTGGCGGCGGATGTCTTCCGCGCCCATGTAGACGATGCACTCGATGCCGAAGCGGGCGCAGGCGGTGGCGGTGGCGACACCGTGCTGACCGGCACCGGTTTCGGCGATGATGCGGGGTTTGCCCATGCGCTGAGCGAGCAGGACCTGACCGATGGCGTTGTTGATCTTGTGGGCGCCGGTGTGGGCGAGGTCTTCGCGCTTGAGGTAGATGCGCGCGCCGCCGAGCTGATCCGACAGTCGCTCGGCGTAGGTGAGCGGGGTTTCGCGGCCGACGTATTCGCGCAGGAGGTCTTGCAGTTGGCGCTGAAACTCGGGATCGCGCCGGGCGTCGTGCCAGGCGGCTTCGAGTTCGGCGAGCGCGGGCATGAGGGTTTCGGGCGCGAATTGGCCGCCGAAGGGTCCGAACGCTCCGGTCTCGGGTGCGGCTGTCGTCATGCGGGTACTCCGCCCTTGGCCGCGCGGATGAATGCGCGGATTTTTTCGCGATCTTTGGCACCGTCGGTTTCGACGCCGGAAGAAACGTCTACGACCCAGGGTGTTACCGCTGCAACCGCCTCAGCGACGTTCTCGGGCGAAAGTCCGCCCGCCAACACGATTGGACGCTGCCGGGCGACCGTTGCAGCGACTGACCAGTCAATGCGTTGGCCTGTTCCGCCACCTTGTTTCGACTTGGCATCGAGCATGGTCACGGTTGGCGGTGTTCGGGTCGCTTCGCGCAACACTTGGTCGGCGGTCATGTCCTCGCTGACGTGGACGGCGCGGATGACTGCTCGGGGGATTCTTCCGGCGAGGGCGGGATGTTCGCCGCCGCTGAGTTGGACGAGATCGAGGTCGACTTGATCGAGGACACGGCCGATCTGGTCGGGCGTTTGGCGGGCGAAGACGCCGACGAGGAGTGGTTGTCCGGCTTCTGCGCCCTCGCGTTGGACTGCTTCTGCTGAGGACTCGGCGATGGTCACGCGGTCGCCGATTTCGCGGCGGATGGCTTTTGCGATGGCGAGATCGATCCGTCTGGGAGCGTCGGCGAAGATCATGCCGATCCAGTCTGCGCCTGCTTCGCGCGCCCAAACTGCATGTTCGATCGCGCGAACGGAGCAGATTTTCACCAATGGGGGCGTGTCTGGGGTCATGATCCACGCAATTCACGCATTTTGGCGGCGGGGTCGGGAGCGCTGGCCAGCGCTTCGCCGATCAAGACGGCGTCCACGCCCGATGCTTCCATTCGGCGCATATCGTCGCGGGTGCGGACGCCGCTGGCGGCGACGACGGGGATGTGTGGTGGAATTTGTGCGCGGAGGCGCTCGGTGGTGGAGAGGTCTTCGCTGAAGTTGTGGAGGTTGCGGTTATTGATGCCGATTGCGGGCGCGCCGGCATCGAGGGCCATTTCGACCTCGGCTGCGTCGGTGACTTCGATGAAGGCGGGCAGGTGGAATTCTGATCCTGCTTCGACTAGCTCTGCGAGTTCACTTGCTGAGAGGGTTTTGGCGATCAGGAGATAGGCGTCTGCGCCGAGCGCGGCGGCTTCGGCGATTTGGTAGGGGTCGATATGGAACTCTTTGCGCAGGAGCGGGAGTTGGCTGCCGTTGAGCGCGTGCGCAGCGGCGGCGAGATCGTCGTCGGTGGCGAAGAAGGCGGGGGATGTGAGTACGGAGACCGCGATCGCGCCGATTTGGTGGTAGGTGCAGGCGAGTTCTGAGGGCACCAGATCGGGCGCGAAGACGCCTTTGGAGGGAGAGCCGCGCTTGATTTCGGCGATGACTCCGACTCCGGGTTGGCGGAGGGCGGCGACGAAATCGTTCGGCGATGTTCGCTCCGCCGCGCGCCAGCGGAGGTCTTCGAGGGAAGCTCGTTGCTTGCGTTCCGCGATGCGGGCGCGGGTGTCGATCACGATCTGTTCAAGGACGGAGGTCATGAGTTTGAGGCCTCGACGTAGAGTTCGAGCTTGCGCAGGGCGCGTTGGTCGTCGATGCACTCGGCGGCGCGGCTGACGCCTTCGGCGAAGGTGGGGACTTCGTCGGCGGCGAGTAGACCAGCGGCGGCGTTGAGAGTGACGAATCCGGTGAGGGCGGAGGTGGTTCCGCCGAGAACTTCTCGCATTTGCCGTGCCGACGCTTCGGCAGTGTCACCGCCTCGCACGGCGCTCAGCGGCACCGGGCGGATCTGGAAGTCCTCGGGACGGACGCTGAACTCGGCGACTTCACTGTTCTGGACGTTCCAGCAGAGGGTCTCGCCGGTTGGCGAGACTTCGTCCAGACCCTCGCGGCCGTGGACGACGATGCCGCGTTGGACGCCTAGCTGTCCGAGGGCGGCGGCCATGAGCGGGCCCAGCTCGGGGCGGGCGACTCCGATCAGTTGGTGGGTGGCGCGGGCTGGATTGGTGAGCGGACCGAGGATGTTGAACACGGTACGGACGCCGAGGGTTCGGCGGATCGGGGCGACGTGTCTCATGGCGGGGTGGAAGGCTTGGGCGAACATGAAGGAGAATCCGACCGAGCGGACGCAGTTTGCCACCTGATCAGGGGTCAAGTTGATGTTGGCTCCCAGGGCTTCAAGCACATCGGCGCTGCCGCAGTTGGAGGACATGGCGCGGTTGCCGTGTTTGGCGACCGGCACGCCGCAGCCGGCCATCACGAAGGCGGCGGCGGTGCTGGCGTTGAAGGTGTCGGAGCCATCGCCGCCGGTACCGGCGGTGTCGGCGAGGCGGGGCAGGTCGGAGAGGTCGACGGCGAGCGCGTGAGCGCGCATGGCGCCGGCGAGGCCGACGACTTCTTCGGGCGTCTCGCCTTTCATTCGCAATGCGGTGAGGAGTGCTCCGGCTTGAGCGAGGTCGGCTTGACCGGACATCAGCGCGTCCATCGCAGCTGACGCTTCTTGGTCAGTGAGGCTGCGGCGCTCGTCGATCAGGGCGGCAAGCGCGGCTGATAGATCGGCTTCAGCGTTCACCGGCGCGCTCCGACTGTTGCAGGAAGTTGCGCAGGATGGCGTGCCCGGTCTTGGTCATGATCGACTCGGGGTGGAACTGGACGCCCTCGATTGGGTACTCGGTGTGGCGGACGCCCATGAGGACGCGCCCGGAGCCGTCGGCTCGCTCGGTCCAGGCGGTGGGTTTGAGCGTATCGGGGAGGGTGTCGGGTTCCACGATCAGGGAGTGGTAGCGGGTCGCCTCGATCGGGTTGGGCAGACCGGCGAAGACGCCTTCGCCGTCGTGTTCGATGGCGGAGACTTTGCCGTGGCGGATTTCACCGGCAGGGCCCACGGTCGCTCCGAACGCGGCTCCGATTGCCTGATGTCCCAGGCAGACGCCCAGTGTTGGGATCGTGGGGCCGAAGTGCTGAATGGCGGGAACGCTCACGCCGGCCTCACGCGGGGTCTTGGGGCCGGGTGAGATCACGATGCGGCGTGGGTTGAGCGCGGCGATCTCTTCGAGCGTGATCTGGTCGTTGCGGTGGACTTGCACGTCCGCGCCGAGCTCGCAGAGGTACTGGTAGAGGTTGTAGGTGAAGGAGTCGTAGTTGTCGATCAGGAGGGTGTCGAGCACGGTCAGTCTCCGTTGGCGGCTTCGCGCTCGCGCAGGATGCGTTGGAGCGTGCGGAAGCCTTCGACGGCGCGGGGGAAGCCGCAGTAGGGGGCGGCGGTGGCCATGACGCCTTGGAGTTCGGTCTCAGTGACGCCGTGATTGAGCGCGCCGGGGATGTGGAACTGGAGCTCGTCGGGCTTGTTGAGGGCGACGAGGATGGCCACCACGACCAGCGAACGGTCTCGGCGTGAGAGTTGCGTGCGCGACCAGAGATCGCCGAAAGCGAACTCGAAGGCGAGCTTGCCGACGGGGCCGATGCGCTCCATGCCAGCGAGCGCTTCGGCGGGGTCTTGAGCCTCTTCGCGCCCGTTGAGGGTGCGCATCACGTCGACGGCGTCGCGGTGGCGCTGGTCGTCGTCCTTGTACTCGGCGGGCGGGATTCGATAGGGCTCGCCATCCTGCTCGCTCCAGAGACCGACGAGCGTGGCGACCATCTCGCTGCCGGCGGGGAAGCCGGAGTAGCCGGCGATCTGGAGGGCGACTTCGACCATTTCCTCGCGTGTGAGTCCGTTCGCGGGTCCGAATCCGGCGTGGACGCGCACGGCGTCGAAGCGATCCAGCGAGCCGAGCAGCGCCAGCGCGACCAGGTTGCGGTCGCGGCGGTTGAGTTCCTCGCCCTGCCACATCTGCCCGAAGACGTAGTCGATCACGTAGCTGCCGAATGCGCCCAAGCGTTGTTCGGCGGCCGCGAATCCGGCGGGGTTGCCGGTCATTTCAGCGAGCAGTTCGCTGCCGGCGCGTCGTCGTTCGGCGTGGGTGGCCATTTCTCATCTCCTTTGTCGTCAGCTAGCGGCATTCTAGGGAGGCGCTAGCCACGTTCACGGCGCAGGCGTTGGAGGATCCGGGCGGCGTCCGACGCACGCGGCAGGCCACAGAACACAGACGCAATGCTGATTGCGCCCTCGAGTTCGTCGAGGGTCGCGCCCAGCCGCAGCGCCGTCTGAAGATCTGCTTCCAACTCACGGTCATGTCCAATGGCGATGTGGATCACGGCGACCGCGAGTGCGCGATCGCGCGGAGCGAGCTGGGGACGGCTCCAGATGTCGCCCCAGGCCCAATGGACCGTCAGGCGGCCGATCTGTCCAAGCTGCTGTTGGGCATCGGCGGCGATCGTTTCGGACGGGAACTCACGGCCTAGCAGACGCGAGGCGACTGCTGTGGCGTCAACGCGGCGCTGATCGTCATCTTTGCCGACTGCGGGAACGGGAGCGTAGTCGGGATCGGTCTTGCGCCAATCGATCAGGAGTCTGGTGAGCGCTTCGTTGCCGTAGGGGAAGCCGCATTCGACGGCGAGTTGGAGGCAAAGCTCGACCAGTTCGTCGCGAGTGACGCCGTGGTGCTCGGCGATGCGGGCGTTGAAGGCGAAGCCGTCGTGCTGGCGCAGAGCACCGGCGGCGGCGCAGGCGGCAAGGCTGCGGTCTCGGCGGGAGAGCAGGCCGTCCTGCCAGACGTCGCCCCAGACGTGATCGATCAGGTAGTCGCCGAACGGACCGAGACTCCGTTGGAGCGACGCTGCGATCTCCGGTTGGCCTGTGACCTCGGCCAAGAGTTCGGCGCCGGCGCTGCGGCGTTGGTCGTGGGTGACTGTAGGCGAGTCGGCCTTGACCGGTTCCGGCTCGTCGTTGAAGAGCGAATCGAGCGTGATGTCTTCTTCGGGCGTCCAACCTACGGCTCGCCGTTGCAGGGCGGCCGCGAGCAATGCGGCTTGCTCCTCCGGCAGTTCCGTCATTGCGACGGCTGGCTCGAACCACTGCATGGCGTCGAACGGGTTGGTCTCGTCTTCCGGTCTTGGATCGAGCGGCTCAAGGACGGTGACGAAGTAGGCGTTGTGGACGGTGTGGCGACCGCTCTGCGGCTCTGATCCGTAGACGGTTTCCAGGTAGTCGGCGCGAACCTGCTGGCGGAGGAGATGCGCGAAGATTCTGGGGACGGTGGCGTCGGGCTCTTCGTCTAGAGGAGTCACATCGCCGGGAAGCCACCAGCGTTCGGGCCAGAGTGTTTCAGCGGCCCGCCGGTGCAAGAGCAGGACGCGGTCGGCGTCGTCGAAAAGGATGCCGTAGCCGAGGATCAGTGCGTCGGCCACGTCAGTATCCGCGTGATCCGCGCATACCCGCGCTGGCGCGGGAGCGTTCTTCAGCCAGGTCGAGGGCAGTGAACATGCCCATCGCCTTGTTGACGGTTTCCTCGAACTCTGTCGTCGGTCTGGAGTCGTAGACGATGCCGCCGCCGGCCTGCACGGAGGCGACGCCGTCCTGCATGATGATCGTGCGGATCGTGATGGCGGTCTCCATGTTGCCGCCGAAGCCGAAGTAGCCGAGCGCGCCGGCGTAGGGGCCGCGTTGGTCTTCCTCCAGCTCCGAGATGATTTCCATCGCGCGGATCTTGGGCGCGCCGGAGACTGTGCCTGCGGGGAAGGTCGCACGAACCGCGTCAAAGGCTGTGCGCCCGTGATCGAGGTCGGCTTCGACGTGGGAGACCAGGTGCATGACGTGGCTGTAGCGCTCCACATCCAACTCTTGAGTCACGCGGACCGTGCCGGGCCGTGCGACCCGGCCAATGTCGTTGCGGCCGAGATCGAGCAGCATGACATGTTCCGCGATCTCTTTCTCATCGGCGCGAAGTTCGGCTTCGAGGGCAGCATCCTCGGCTTCGTTCGCACCGCGGCGGCGCGTGCCAGCGATCGGGTGCGTGGCAACCTGACCGTTTTCGACGATCACCAACAGCTCCGGTGAAGTACCGACGATCTGGTGATCATCCATCTCCAGGTAGTAGGTGTAGGGGGACGGATTGACGGTGCGCAGGGTTCGGTAGACGTTGAAGGGATGCACGAACGTCTCACGGGAGAAGCGCTGCGAGTAGACACACTGGATGATGTCGCCCGCGATCACGTAATCCTGGATCTGCTTGACGTCGGAGAAGTAGGCCTCGCGCTCCATATTCGAGCGGATGCGGGTGGAATGGCTCGAAGGGATCGGCGCGTCCACCGGCGGGATCGGGGCGGCGTCCTGCAAGCGGTCGACCAGTTCGTTGATGCGGAACTCGGCCTGGCGGTAAGCAGCGTCGAGATCGCCATCAAGGCGGGCGTGGGTGACGACTTTGATCACGTGCTTGAGATGGTCGAAGACGAGCACCGTATCGACGAACTGGAAGAGCGCTTCGGGCAAACCGTGGGGATCGAGCTCGGCCGGCTGCACGCGCGGCTCGAAGTGTCGGATCGCTTCATAGCTGAGATAGCCGACCGCGCCGCCGCCGAACGGGGGCAGATCAGGATTCGGCACGAGCTGGAAGCGCTCCAGTTCGGCTTCGACTAAGTGGAGTGGATCTTCAGCGCCGCCGGACGGAGCGCGCAGTACGCGGTAGGGCTCAGTGCCAATGAAGGAGTAGCGTCCGGGGCGTTCGCCGCCTTCGACTGATTCGAGTAGGAACGAGTAGGGTCCGCGCTTGACCTTGAGGAAGGCGGAAACGGGGGTTTCGAGATCAGCCAGGACTTCGCGGTAGAGAGGCGCCCAGTTGCCGCTTCCATTGCGGGAGGCGTCGCGGGCGAGCGCTTTGAATTCGTCCAAGCTCGGCGTGAGTTCACCGGTCAACGGCATGGGAGGGACTCCAGGGGGATGGGCGCGGCGTAAGGTCGATCCGATTCGGCGACCCGCTCCGCGCGGCGGACACGAGCAGCTACTCGCGTCGCCAAGCCCCTACTCCGCCCGAGGTTCGGCAATGCGCCAGGGGCCGCCGCAACGTTTCACTCATCACGTTCCTCAAGTTCGGCACTGGCGCTTGCGTACCGAATTGCATGTTAGAACAGCCGCCGGCGCTGTCAATCGTGTTCCCGCGCGCGCTGGATACGTTCGGCGTTGATCCAGTCAACCAGTTCACGCGCGGCGCGGTCGTGCTCATCGTCCGCGTTGATGATCACGCGGTCAAACCACTCTGCTTCGGTCAATTCCGCCTCAACTTCGGCGAGGCGCCGGGCGATGTCGGACTCAGACTCCGCGCCGCGACTGCGAATGCGGCGTTCGAGCGTGGCAAGGTCGGGAGCGGTGACAAACGCCAACAGCGGCGCGGTGAGGCGTTCACGCAAGGTACGTGCGCCTTGCACGTCGGTGCGCAAGATCACGCACTTGCCTTCGCGGTGGAGCTGGTCGACTGCTGCGCGGGGGACGCCGCTGCGGTGTCCATAGACGACCGCGTGCTCAAGGAAGGCGTCCTCGGCCAGCCACTGATCGAATTCTTGCTCGCTGAGGAAGACTTGGTGCACACCGTCGATCTCGCCCGGCCGGGGTGGGCGGGTTTTGACGGTTGCGACCGTTGCGAGAGAGGAGTCCAGTGCGAGGGCGGCGCGTAAGACCGTGTCTTTGCCCGCTCCTGAGGGGCCGGAGAGGACGACGGTGAGCGGAATTTCGTCAGACCGCTGGGACATTGCGAATCTGATCCAGGTGTGTCCAGAACTCGGGATATGAGATTGATACGGCCTCCGCGCCGTGAAGCTCGGTCGGTCCTTCGGCGGCCAACGATGCGACGGCGGCGGCCATGGCCAAGCGGTGATCGCCGAATGACTGGACTGCGCCGCCGCGAAGCCGGCCGCCGACGATGCGCATACCGTCGGCGCGTTCTTCGACGCGAACCGGCAGCTCCGGATCGCCGCCCATTCCGGTCAGGAGTGCGCTGGTGGTGGCGATTCGGTCGGACTCCTTGACGCGCAGTTCGGCTGCGTCGCGGATCTCGGTGACGCCGTCAGCGGATGCGGCGGCGACGGCGAGGGCAGGCAGTTCATCGAGCGCACGGACAATGAGATCGCCGTCGATCACCGTGCCATGCAGTTCGGAGCCGCGAACGGCGATGTCCGCCACCGGTTCGCCGGAGACGTCGCGCAGGTTGTTCAGTTCGATCTGCGCGCCCATTTGGCGCAGCACGTCAATGACTCCCGTGCGCCGCGGATTCACGCCGACCTCGGGCAGGCGCAGTTTCGAGCCGGGCACGATGGCGGCAGCAATGATCCAGAAGGCTGCGGCGCTGATGTCGCCGGGCACATCTACGTCCTGCGGCCGCAACGCCGATCCTGGACGGATCGTGATTTCGGCTCCGTCCACCTCGATCGCTGCCCCCATCGCGGTGAGCATCCGCTCGGTGTGGTCGCGGGTTGGGCCGGGTTCGATCACACGACTGATTCGATTCGCGCGCAGGGAGGCCAGAATGATGCAGCTCTTGACTTGGGCGCTGGCGACCGCGAGTTCGCCCTCAAAACCGGATCGGAGTCCGTTCCCGCCGGACACGACGAACGGAGCGCGAGTCGCGTCGTGGGCGCCGTCCACTTGCGCGCCCATCTGCGCGAGCGGGTCCAGCACTCGGTCCATCGGGCGGCGGCGCAACGAATCGTCGCCGTCGAAGCGGCTCTCGAACGGCAGTCCCGCCGCCACGCCTGCGAGCAGTCGCATTGAGGTACCGCTGTTGCCGCAGTCGAGGACTGAGGCCGGCTCATGGAAGGCGGCCTGGCCCGGACTGCGGACGATGAGCTCGTTGCCGTCATGTTCAAAGCGCACGCCCCACTGTTCGAGGCAGGCCATGGTTGAGCGGCAGTCGGCGCTGTCGAGCAGATTGGAGATGCGTGCGTCCCCGGCGGCGAGCGCGTTGCAGATCAGGGTGCGATGCGAGATCGACTTGTCGCCGGGAACGCGCAGCGTTCCGCGCAGGGGGCCTGAGCTCCGAAGTTGACGCCTGGTGCTCATGCTCTCGTCGCCGGATCGCGTCACCGTGAGCGTCCGAAGCGCCCGCGGCGCTGCTCCTTCTCGCGCGCTTCGGAGCGCTTGGTCATGTCGCGCACGCGGTCATACACCCGCTGGCTGACAAGCAAGGCGGCCATTTGGGAAGTGGCGTCGGGGATGTCCTGCTGATGCGCCTGGTCGGGATCGAGATCGTCGCCGGAGAGGAACTTGGCGTAGTTGATCTGGGCGGTGGAGTACTCCCGGAAGATCTCTTCTTCGTCGCTGTCGAGCAGGTTGCGGACGCGATGCAGTTCGAGCACGAAGCGGTCGATCCAGTGTTGCAACTGCTCACGGTTGGTGACGGCGATCTCGGTCGTGAGTGAGGGGTCGCCGTTGTTGAACTCGGTCATTTTGCGGAAGGTGTCGCCGGCGCCGCGACCGAAATCGGGCCAGCCGTCCGATCCGCGCAAGAGCGTGAAAAGGGCGGTCGAAACGATCAGGGGGAGATGCGATGCGCCCGCGACGACGTAGTCGTGCTCTTCGTCGGAGAGGAAATGCGGCGTGGCGCCCAACTCGCGGATCATGCCGAGGACGGATTTCACGGCGGCGTCGGAGGCGTCGGCTGAGGGGCTGACGAACCAGCGCTTGCCCTGAAACAAGGTGGCAGAGGCATTCTCGATGCCAAAGGCAGCCGCGTCGCCGGCCATTGGATGTCCTCCGATGAAGGAGACGCCGGCGGGCAGTTCCTGCTTGGCCCAGCGCAGCACTTGCGCCTTTGAGGCAGCGGTGTCGGTCACGGCCGCTCCGCGACCGAGATACGGGGCGATTTCTCTCAGTATCTCCTCGGTCGCTGCGGGCGGCGTCGCGAGCACAACCAGGCCAGCGCCATCCACCGCCTCACGCAGTGAGCCGGCCGTCTGGTCGACGACGTTCTGCTTGTTGGCGGCGTTGCGAGCACGGCGCCAGTCGTCAAAGCCGACGATGTCGGTGTTCTTGAGGTTGGCCTGGCGCAATCCGAGGCCGATCGAGCCGCCGATATATCCGAGACCGATGATCGTGATTCGGGCCACAGGCCGCCTCCGAGCTGAGGGGGAGATTGCGGGTTGAACACGCTCAGCCTAGCAGCGCGGAAGCCATTCGCGCCGCGTGATAGAGTGGCGGCGCTTGGCCTGGCGGGGCCGACGCAGCAGATGCTCCTCCAACTCCGGCGACTCTCTCGTAGGCGCGGACGGCCGCTGACCAGGCGTCGGATGTTGCCGTGGGCGGCGCTCCTCGCACTGCCGGTGGTGGGACTACTGTTGGGTCTGTTCGCGCCCGCAACGACGTTTGAGTTTGAATTCGGCCAACGCGAGAGCGGCGCGCCCAGACTGCTTGCAGGCGAGTTTCACGACACTCGATCCACGCTCTGGTTGGTACCCGCCGACGATTTACAAGGTGAGCGCACGCGATTGGCGGATGTGCCGCACGCGCCGGACTGGGATATCGAAGCGGCAACGGCTCCCAACGCATCGGTCGCCGCCGTGCTCTCGCTGCCGCCCGGGAGTTGGGAACCAGCGACTCAGGCGGCGCTCGATCTGATTACGGAACGCGGCGTGAGGCGCGTACTCACCGGCCTCGATCTGAGCGGGGGCGTGCTCTGGTCCGACGACGGCGAGCATCTGTTGGTGCGTCACGGGCAGAGTTTGCTTGTGCTAGAGGCAAAGAGCGGCGCGGAGGCGGCGCGGTGGTCTCCGGTCGGCGTTGGCGGCGTGTATGCAGTGGCGATGCGCGGCAGCACGGTCTGGGCGACCACCATCGATGCCTGGGGTACGTCGCTGGTAGCGCTTTCCCTAGTCGATGGCCGTGCAGTGGTGCAGAAACGAACCCGGATCTCAGATCATGGATCGCGCGATTGGGCGCTCTCGCCTGACGGGACGTTGTTGGCCTTCGGCGAACAGCAGGGAGTGGAATTGTCGGTGCGGGTGACGGCCTTGAGCGACAGTTCGGCGGATTCGCCGCTGCTGCTGTCGAGCGCCAGCGGTACGGCGGCGCGCATGGCCGTTTCGGATGTATCCGGCGGCAGCGGCATCCCCAACAGCGCCGCTCCCGTCTGGCGGCCGGATGGAGGCTTGCACTTCGGCTCGTGGTCCGGTGAATTGGATCGCGCGCAAGGGTTCACGCTGCCGCTGAGTTGGGATCCAAGCGGGCGCTGGCTGGCGCTGCGGTCGTTCAGCGGCTCAGGTCCCGGCGCTCCAGGAGGGGAACGAGCGGCGGTACGCGGTCCCGAGGGCGCGCTGATCACGGCGCAGGACGCCAACCTGCGGTTGTTCGGCTGGTGGCACGAGTGAGGCTGGCGATCTGGGCGCTGCTTGGCTGCGCGCTCTTGCTGGCCGGCTTCGAGGCCGGACAGTCGCTCCGCGTGCAACGCGCGAGCGCGGCTCCGAGCGTCTGTCCGTACAGCGGCGGCGGCCCGCCGTTCGCGTTCCAGTCGTTCGAGGCGGACCGATCGCGGGCGCTCTATCTCCAAGCGCAGGTCTTAGCCGGCGCGAACCAGCTGTTCCCGACTGATCTCGAGTTTGCCTTGCCGCCGCTCGAGACCGGAAGCGCGCGCGCCGAAGACCCCAGCGCCATGATTCCCGCGCAGATTCTCCACGCGATCGGTTGGATCGAAAGCAAGATCAACCAGACCCAGATCCACGTCGCGTACGGGACGCTGGGACCGACGCTGCTGTCGTTCGACTGCGGCTACGGGATCATGCAGGTGACCAGCAGCATCAACAACGACGGCGGGCTACCCAGCCGCTACGAAGCGCTCGTTGGAACTCACTTCGCCTACAACATCGCTGCGGGCGCGCAGATTCTGACCAAGAAGTGGAACGACGACGAGCTGTTTCCAGTGGTCGGCCAGAGCGATCCGGCCTACATCGAGTCGTGGTACTACGCCCTCTGGGGATACAACGGCTGGGCGATCTCGAACCATCCGCTGGGACCGGACGTCGATCCGTTCCGGCCGCAGCCGTACACCTGCAATGACGCGCGCAACGGCTATCCGTATCAGGAGCTAGTGCTGGGCTGCATCATCAATCCGCCGGTCGTGGACGGCGTTCGGCTTTGGCAGCCGCTGCCGGTTGCGCTGCCGCCGCTGGATGAACTCTCGCTGCCGGGCGGGCCGCTCGAACCCGATCGTTACTACGAAGGGCTTGAGCAGTGGTACGCCGGACTGGGAGGAGCGCCGTTCGCGGCCATGAGCTTCGACTTGCCGTTCGCGGCCATACCGACCGCGCCGGTGATCGAGGGAGGCGCGCCGCACTACGCCGTGCTGCGGGCGTTGGTATTGGGCGCGCCGACGCTCTCGTTCGAGACCGAGGAGGTGGAGCTCGGCCCGACGTTGCGCACTGGCGGGGTTGTCCTGGAGATCGGAAATGGCGGGGACGGCTTGTTGCCCTGGCGAGTGCTCGAGCTTCCCAGCTGGCTCAGCGTCGATCTGCACGCCGGGGCGGCGCTGGGCAGCAGCTACGGACACGCGCCAATCGCGTCGCGCTTGCGTCTAGAGACAGCGGCGGGCGGCGCGCCGCCCGGCTTGCACCGGAGCCTCCTGACGCTGGAGTTTTCCTATCCCGACGGGCGCGTGGAAGAGCGGACGATCGCGATATCGTTGGAGAAGCAGGGCGCGGCTTCCTACCAGGCGGGCCGCCCGCAGAGCTAGCCGCCCCCCGTAGCTCAAGCGGACAGAGCGGCGGACTTCTAATCCGCAGGCTGGAGGTTCGAGTCCTCCCGGGGGGACCAAACACACCCCCGTCTGCCAAGGGGAATGAAGATGGCGCTCACTCGTGACTCCAGGGAGACGGTGCAGGCTCGCGCCCAGCGCGATCTCGCGTTTCGCCAGGCGCTGCTGGAAGAGGGCGTTTCTTGCCTGCTCGCCGGGGACGTCGAGACCGGCAAGATCGTGCTCCGCGACTACATCAACGCCACGATCGGCTTCGAGGAGCTTGGCTTGCGCACGGACAAGTCGCCCAAGAGCCCCTGATGTTGCCTATTGACGGTGCGCCTGACAAATCCTGCACTCGCATCCCGGGCGTGTAAAGTGCCGGACTCCGACAGCAGTCTCTCCAACCCGATCTGCTCTGATGAACACCAAATCGAACAACTCCGTCTCGGAATTTTCCAAGTACCGTCGCAGTGCATAGGCGCAAAGATCGGCCATCTGGATCATGCCCGTGAGGGCGCTGTCGACGAACATTGGAGTTTCGATCACGTAGCGGAGTTCGGTCCACAACGTGCCTCGCTGCAAGAACGACCGCATCAGGTCAGTGTGTCTCTTAGCCACTGTTTCGTTATTGTCATGGATGAGGATTCCGAAACCCTGCTGCCGATTCTGTAGGTATAGTTCAAAACGGGAAACCACCTGCTCGAACGCTTGCTCGTGGACGGTTGTGCCTGTAATGGCCTGGTCAAAGTGTGTCTTATCGATACACTCCGCAAACAGCCTAGACACGCCCCAACCTGATATGAGTTGTGCCAACTCTCGGACCACTCGGCGTCGTTCTTCGAGTGTGAGATGAGTGTAAGGCCCAGTCTTTCGGAGGTTCCTTTTTTCCTGGCGCGAGTATCTCCGGCTAGCTCGGTACTTTCGAACTTCACTGCGGCGCGCATCTAAGCTCAGGGATTCAAAGTCTGAGATCGCAATCTGTTCGGGGTAAGGCCTCATCATCCAAGCGACGTGAATTTCGCTGTCCTGCAGGTCGTAGCGCCCCTTAATCTCTTCAATCTCGTCGAAATGACGCTTCCAATATTCGTCTGGAATTGACAAGCCAACAAGTACATAGTGTGAACTGTTCCCAGGCTGCTCGGGGGTACCTGATTCATCGAGATAGCACAGTTGCATATAATTTCTTCCACGAGAAAGCGCCCAGGACCGGAAACACAGTTCCGATGCGAGTCGCTCAGCGTCTCGCCCCGGGCGCGGTGTAAGAGTAACAGACTCTCGGTCCGTGTCAAGTGGCCAGCTCGTCACCCGCCCTGATTTGCCACAGCACACGCCAAGCGACCCGCCATTGACGGGCCGCTCAGACTCCCTTGTCGAGGGAACTACTGTGCGTAGACGCCAGCCCCAGGACCCTCGGCGGTGGCCCAGAACTTTTCGCTGATCTGGTCGATCAGGTCGATCAGCTCCTGGCCCTTGGCCACGTCGTTGGTCTTCTTGGCCTCGCCCGCGACCTTGGTCGCGTTCCACATCAGCTCGTGGATCGAGGCGTCGGCCTCCAGGTGGTGCGGCTTGAAGAAGTCGGTCCACAGCACCCAGAGGTGGTGCTTGACCTCCTCGGCGCGCTGCTCCTTGACGATCGTGCAGCGGGCCTTGAAGTCGTGGTCGTCGGAGTCGTTGTACTTCTCCATCGACTTGAGGACGGACATGGCCTCGATTTTGGCCTGAGCGGGGTCGTAGACGCCGCAGGGCAGGTCGCAGTGGGCGGAGACGGTCAGGGTCATCGAATGCTCCTTATGGACGCGGCGCGAAGGCCGCAATGGTTGCCGGATCAATCTTAGCCGAGGTTCAGTTCAGCGTGATCACGCCGCAGGCGATCCGCGCGCCCGCGCCGGGGTCTGCGCCGTAGCTGTCCGGGCCCTCGTGGACGATGATCGCCGAGCCGTCGGCGTCGAACAGTGTGGTCGCGCCCGAACCCAGCGTCGCATCGACCGTGTACTGGTCGGCGTTGGCCGTGCCGTCGGCGTGGGCGTAGACGTTGACCGTGTCGCCCGGGTGATGCCCGTCCTCATGCAGGACGCCGTGGCCGATGCCCATCGGGTTGTAATGGCCGCCGGCGGCCGAGAAGTCCGGCTCGCAGGATCCCGTTTCGTGGATGTGGAATCCATGCCAACCCTCCGGCACGCCGCTCAGCCGCGCCTGGATGAGGACGCCGCGCGGTCCCTGGATCAGCGTGACCTGGCCCATCTCGGTCCCGTCGGGGCCGTGCATCCGCGCGGTCGCGGTGGCGCCCACGGCGGCCGGATCTACAGCCTCGGAGTCGGCGATCTCTAGCGGCGTGCTGGAGTGCCAGACTCCCTCGGTCGCGTCGGGCGCGAGGAATCGCTGTTCCGGCAGATGACGCTGTCCGTCGCTGTCCTTGAGCGCCACCTCGACCCGCCCGTCGGCGTGCCGCCGCGCCTGGATCTCAACCTCGGATCCATGCCCCATCGCGGCGACGACGGCCAGCGCCGCCGCTCCGATAATGACGCCGATTGCGGCGACACCCAACAGTTTGGCTCGTTGCGACATCGTGACTCGCCCTCCGTCTGCTCGATACCAACGCTCGTGCGCGTCATGGTATCAACGCAGCGCTCAGTCGGCGCGGGTGCGGGCGCGGAGGGCGAGCGAGGCGATGGTCAGGGTGAAAACGCTGAAGCCGGCCAGCGAGACGAAGGCCCAATGCAGCCCCGGCGGATCCTCGGTCAGCGGTCTGCCATCGGGACCGATCACCATCTGACCGCCTTCAGTCACCGGCCAGCCATAGCCTTCCATCACCAACCCGCGCATACCCTCCATGATGTAGGTCACAGGATTGACGGTCGCGATCCAGCGCAGCCAATCGTCGAAGACGGCCAGCGGCGCGAAGGCCGGCGCCATAAAGAGCAGAGGGAAGAACAAGAGGAAACCAGCCTGCGCCGCCTGGGCATTGCCGGTGCGCATGGCAATGAAGATGCCGATCCCGCTGTAGGCGCCGCCGAACAAGCCCGCGATCACCAGAATCACAACGACCCCGACCACGCCGGAGGCCATACCGGAACCGGCGATCAGGGCGGCGATCAGCATGATCGAGGCGAAGAAGATCGCCCGCACTGCGTCGGCCCAGACACGGCCGATGATCAGCGACCAACGCGAGGCCGGCGTGAGCAGCAGCTTGTCGAAGTAGCCGCGCTCCATGTCGAGCACGATCGCGATCCCGGAGGCGGAAGATGATCCCGCGACGGCCTGTAAGACCGCCACAGGCAACTGGAAGGCGAGGTAGTTTTGCACCCCGAAGCCGCGCTCGGAGAAACCAGCGATCGCCCCTGTTGACACGGCGAGGAAAAACAACGGGATAAAGACGTTGGTGATCTCGACCCCGGGCTGCCGCAGCGACTCGCGAATGGCGCGTCCGGCGAGATAGCGCGCGTGCAGCAGCACCCCAAGCGGGCCCGGCTCCTGCGCTGCCGATAGCGCTCGAGGCTCGGAGGCCTGGACCGAACTCACAACCCACCCCCTTGCGCGGTCTGTGCGCCCGGCTCCCCCGGATCGATCCTGTGCCCCGTCGCCTTGAAGAACACGTCATCGAGCGTCGCGCGGGCGAGTCGGAGGTTGCTGAACGGCAATGCCTGATCGTCAAGCGTGCGCACGACCAGCGGCAGCGTGTCGTGTCCGCTCTTGGTGTAGATCGCGACGCCCTCGTCAAAGTCCCAGCGCGCGTCCTCGACATTCGGCAACGAAATCAGGGCGCCGACCGCCCGCTGTTGCTGGAGCTCGTCTCCCTCCACCTGCACGTAGATCACATCTGCCGAGACCGTGGCCTTGAGCTGGTCGGGAGTCCCCTGCTGGACCACTTCTCCCGCGTCGAGGATGGCGATCTCATCGCAGAGCTGATCCGCTTCCTCCAGATACTGAGTGGTGAGGAAAAAAGTCACGCCGTCCTCACGATTCAGCCGCTGGATGTACTCCCACAAGCTTTGGCGGGAGACGGGATCGAGTCCGGTCGTCGGTTCGTCGAGGAAGATGATCGAGGGTGAATGCACCAGGGCAGAGGCCAAGTCGAGCCGGCGCTGCATCCCCCCGGAGTAGCCGCCGATCCGCCGGTCGGCATCTTCACTCAAGTCGACTACATCAAGCAGATGGGCGACTCGATCTTCGATCTGGCCGCGAGGCACGTTGTACAAGCGCGATTGCAGTCGCAGCAGCTCGCGGCCGGTCTGGAGGATGTCGAGGCCCGCTTCCTGCAACGCCACGCCGATCACGCGGCGAATCTGCTGGGCTTGCGTGTAGATGTCAAAGCCCGCGACTCGCGCCGAGCCCTCGGTCGGACGCAGCAGCGTGGTCAACATGCGCACAGTCGTGGTCTTGCCGCTGCCGTTCTGTCCGAGAAAGCCAAACACCTGCCCCGGACGTACGCGCAGGTCAATCCCGTTCACCGCCTTGATCTCGCCGAAGTGCTTGACCAGGCCGTGCGCCTCGATCACCAGAGGCGCAGCCGAGCGGTGCTGCGCCGCCGGACGCGCGAGCGGCCAAGCGATCAGCGACTGCGCAACGCTGTTTGAGGACTCGTTGCGGATGGACATGTCAGCAATCTTATCGAGTCAATCGATAAGCGCGCCCGCGAACTTGTGTCCGAGATAACAGAACCTCGTTGGGGACAGCCGCCGCTAGAGCGGACGGAAGACCGGAATCGGGTAGGCGTCGTCGCCCGCTTGCTCCTCGAACTCGACCTGGACGCGCTGGCCGATGTGGATATCCGTGGTCGGATCGTCAACGCCGACGACCGTGCTCATCATGCGGAAACCCTCGTCAAGATCGATGTAGGCCACGGCGTACGCGCCCAGCTCCTGGAAGCCGGGCATCCGATTCTGGCGAACGACGGAGTAGGTGTAGACGGTACCCAGGCCCGACGAGACGTTCCAGGTCAAGTCGCGGTCGCCGGTCACGGTCGAGTGTCCGCGCGGGTAGAAGACGACATTGCCGTCGGAGTCGGTCTGGTAGCGCAGCTCGCCCGCCTTGCAGCCGTCCCAGAAATGCTGCGTGTCCGGCTCGGGGAAGCTCGGTTGTGGTCGGTTTGCCATGTTGTGAACCTTTCTCAACTCTCTTCGTCATACCCGCGCTTGTCGCGGGTATCTCGCTGAGTCGAGCACAGACGTTGCTGCCCTACGCAGCGAGATTGCCGAGCCAAGCTCGGCAATGACGGCATCTGGTTAGTCCGCCGCGAGAATCACAGTGCCGCCGGTGTGGGTGCCGCCGAGCAATCCGCCGTTGCCGTGCGCGACAGCGAGCTTCGCTCCATCGACCTGCGAGGTCGACTCGCCCCGCAGCTGGCGCACCGATTCGAGCAGCAGGAACAGTCCGCGCATCCCCGGATGGTTGGACGACAGCCCGCCGCCGTCGGTGTTGAGCGTCAGTCCCGGCTGATCGAAGGCCAGGTGACCGTCCTCGATGAACTGCCCGACCTCGCCCTTCCCGCAGAATCCGAGGTCTTCCAGCATCACGGCGACCGTGATCGAGAACGAGTCGTAGATCATCGCGATGTCGATCTCGTCCGGTGTCACGCCAGCCTGTCCGTAGGCGGCGGGAGCGCTCTGCGCACCGGCTGACGTCGTGATGTCGCCGCCATTCTCGCGGTACTTGGTCGCTTCGCCTGCGCCGATGATCCAGACCGGCTTCTTCTTGATGTCACGCGCGATCTCAGGCGAGACAAACACCGCCGCGCCGCCGCCGTCGGAGATCATGCAGCACTCGAGCAGGTGCAGCGGGTCGGCGATCACCCGCGACTCGAGCACATCCTCGACCGTGATCTCATCCACCTTGACGAATTGGAGATCGGTCATCGCCTTGACCGCCTCGGGGTTGCGCATCGCGTGCTTGCGCGTCGCCACCGAGATCTGCGCCAGTTGCTCCGTCGTCGTGCCGTACTCGTGCATGTGCCGGTGGGCGACCATGGCGTAGTTGGCGATCAATGTGGAACCGTAGGGGGCTTCCATGTTCTGCTGCCAGGAAGCGCCGCCGCGACCCATGCCGCCGGTGCCGATCGGCACGCGCATTGAGGCCGCGGTCGATCCGTAGGTGGTCACGGCAACATTGCAGCGACCAGCCGCAATGTCGCGGAGAGCGTGCGAAGCGTGGAATTCATAGGACGAGCCGCCGACCTGGGTGGTGTCGAGCAGCCGGGGCTTGATTCCCAGATACGCGGCCAAGCCGAGTCCGCCGCCGCCTTCGCCGTCGAGCGCGTCGTAGAGTCCGTCCACATCGCCCCAGTCGAGGCCGGCGTCCTCCAGCGCGCGCTTCATCGACTCCGCCTTGATCTGCATCGACGAGACGCCCGGCGCGACCCGCAGCGGATATTCGTGGATGCCGGCGATCGCCGCCAATCGTTCCTGTGCCATCTCACAACCTTTCCTCGTCGTTCAGACGCGAACGGGCACAGGCTAGCGCCGATCCCGCCTCAGGCGTAGCCTGCGCTCATGCGCATCGGCCTGATTTCCGACACCCATCTGCCCCAACTGCTGCGCTCGATGGACGACCTCGGCCCCGAAACGGGAGCAGCGCTGACAGGCGTCGATCTGATCCTGCACGGCGGCGACATCACGGTTCCCGCCGTGCTCGATTGGTGCGAGCAGTTCGCGCCCGTGCTGGCGGTGCGGGGCAACAACGACATCTTCGACGATCCCCGCCTGAAAGAGCTTCATTTCCTTGATGTCGAAGGCTTCCGCGTCGGCATCGCGCACGAGCTGCGGCCCGAATCCAGACCGATCGCGGAGATTCTGGCGGCGTCGCTGAGCAACGAACGGGTAGATGTCCTGATCGGCGGCGACACGCATGTCGAGCGGCTCGAATATCGGGACGACGTGTTGTTGATCAATCCGGGAAGCCCGTCGCTGCCGCACCACCTCTCGACCAGACTCGGGGGGATGGGCTTCCTGACGATCACACCACATCGGCTGGAGGCGGAGATCATCGCGCTGGGACCGAGCGAGGGTCATCGCAATCCGACCCGGCCGCAGCACGTCGTCATCGAACACGGCAAGGTCGTCGCAGCATCGCTCGACAACCACCCCATCGAACCGGCGGAATTCCTCAAAGCGCCGCACGAGCGCGTCGTCCCGAACGGAGCCTGAGATGGACTTGCAACTCCAGGGCAAGAGAGCGTTAGTTACCGGCGGCAGCCGGGGGATCGGCAAAGCAATCGCCCGCGTGCTGATCGAAGAGGGCTGCGATGTTGCGATCTCGGCACGCGACCCCGAACGATTGGCCGCCGCAGCCGACGAACTCGGCGCCACCGCCTGGTTCGCCTACGACGCCGCGGACGATCAGTCGGTCGAAGCGATGGTCAGCGGCGCAGCCGACGCGCTCGGCGGACTCGACATCCTGGTCAACAACGCCGCCTCGCCGGGCAGCGTGCACGGTCCGATGAAGCTCGCCGACCTCACCGCCGACCACGCCCTCGCCGACCTCCAGGTCAAGGTGCTCGGCTACCTGCGCTGCTCCCGCGCCGCCGCGCCCTACATGCAGCAGAACGGCTGGGGACGGATCATCAACGTCTCCGGCCTCGCCGCCCGAGGCAGCGGCAACACGGTCGGCTCGATCCGCAATGTCTCCGTCGCCGCCATGACCAAGAACCTCGCCGACGAGCTCGGCCCCGACGGGATCAACGTCACCGTCGTCCATCCCGGTCTGACCCGCACCGAAGCGACGCCGGATCGCATCGCCCAGATCGCCGAGTCGAACGACATCTCGCTCGAAGAAGCCGAAGCGCGGATGGCGTCCGGCAACTCCGTCCGCACGATCATCGACTCCGACGACATAGCCAACATCGTCGCCTTCCTCGCCTCGCCCAAGTCAATCGCGATCACGGGCGACACCATCGCCGCCGGCGGCGGCGTCGGCCGCGCCATCCACTACTAATTGCTAGAGCCGCGACTACAGGATCCGATACTGGTGTGGGCGGCGGAAGAGTTCATAGTAGGGCGTCACGGTCCAGCCTGGTGGGTTGACGGCGTCGATGCGCTCGCGGTCTTCGTCGGTGATGACGACGTCGGCTGAGCCGAGATTGTCCTCGAGCTGCTCCATCGTTCTCGGGCCGATGATCGGGCTGGTGACGCCGGGCTGCTGCTCGCACCAGGCGAGGGCAAGCTGCGAGAGGCTGCAGCCCTTCTCCTGGGCGATCGGCGAGAGCGCTTCGATCACGTCGAAGACGCCGTCGGTGAGCCGATTCTGCGACTGTGGAGTCAACGCATAGCGGCCATCGGCGGGCAATGGCTCGCCTCGCTGATACCGACCGCTCAGCAAGCCGCCGCCGAGCGGTCCCCAGGGGATGACGGCGATCCCGAAGGTGCGGGCGGCGGGCAGCAGTTCGCTCTCGACCCGTCGGTCGAGCAGGTTGTAGGCGGGCTGCTCGCAGACGACTCGGTTGAGTCCCAGTTCCTTCGCCACCCAGAGCGATTCGACCAACTCCCAGCCCGCGAAGTTGCTGGTGCCGATGTAGCGCACCTTGCCGTCGCGGATCAGATCGTCGAGCGCGCGCAGGGTCTCATCAATTGGGATGTCGGGCTGCGGCCGGTGGAGCTGATAGAGGTCGATGTAATCGGTCTGCAGACGGCGCAGGCTGGCCTCGCACTGCTCGACGATGTGACGCCGGCTGTTGCCGCGCGCATTGGGGTCCTCGGAGTCCATTTGTCCGTGGACCTTGGTCGCAAGGACGACGTGCTGTCGCCGTCCGTTGCGCTTCAGCGCCTCGCCCGTGATCTCCTCGCTGCGGCCCAAAGCGTAGACGTTGGCCGTGTCAAGGAAGTTGACGCCGGCGTCAAGCGCGCGGTCGATGATCGCGTAAGACTCCTCCGGTTCGGTGCGCCGGCCGAACATCATACAGCCGAGGCAGAGGCTCGATACCTGCACGCCGGTCCGTCCGAGTGGTCTGAGTTCCATCATTCGCTCCTTGCCGTTAGCCGACCAGGGCCGCCGCCTTGAACAGGTTGCGCATCAAGCGGATCGCTTCATCGCGGCGCGCGCGGCCGGCGCCGCAACTGCTGGAGACGAGCAGCCGCTCGGGTGGAATGACCTCCACGAGCCGCTTGACCCTATCACGTAGTTCGGTGACCGACGCCGGTGTTGACGTTACGTCGGTGATGCCGGCGATGATCTGCGTGCTGTCCGGCAGTTCAGCCGGCAGTCCGTGTTCCTCCCACTGCCCGAGCACGAGCACTCCACATGAACGCCGCCGGCGGCGGGCGCGCCATCCACTACTGAATCTCAACCCGTCATCCTCCTCGGCCTGGAACGTGACATTATAAAACATAAGATCTATATAAGCGAAGCAAGCGAAAAGCACACGATGACCGAGACGCCCATCAATCCGGGGCCGGACCTCCCCGTCGCCGCGCCAAACTGTTCGCTCGCTACCGCTCCGTGTCGAACGGAATCGAACAGAATCGAACGCTCCGAACCGAAAAAACCTGAAAAAAGCTGAACGACCTGAATCACGATCTCCAGCGTATAGCTGGAGATCATGCCTCAACGACCTCAGGAAAAAAATTCTCCGAAACCTGAAAATCCGCCGTGCTCGTTTTTCTCGCCCGCCCCGAACAGCAGCCGCCGCCACGATCCCCCATCCTCGCCTCACGCTGCTACCGTGAGCCGACACGGGCGGATCGGAGGGGGCGCACATGCGACATCGGGTTCCTGGCGCGGCGTTGGTGTTAGTGGTTGTGCTGTCGGCGATCTGGACGCTGGGATCATCGGCCCACGCAGACGGAACGATCGTCGCCGTTAGCGCCGGCGACAGCCACGTCTGTTACCTCTACGACGACGGCTCGCTCGAGTGCGAGGGCGGCAACGAATACGGGCAGCTCAACGTGCCGTCCGGCAGCTACAGCGCGGTCGCGGTCGGCGACGACTTCACCTGCGCCCTGACCGACGACAGCGAGATTCGATGCTGGGGGCGGAACGAATCGCGGCAGATAGACGCGCCGCCGGGACGATTCACCCAGATTGGCGCGGGCGCGTCGCATAGCTGCGCCATTCGCGAGTCCGGCGCGGGCGTCTGTTGGGGCAGCGGGATCGACTGGGGCTTCCTCGAGGTGCCGGCAGAGACGTACCGCAGCATCGACGCGGGACACCTCTACAGCTGCGGCGTGACCACGGCCGGCGCGCTCTTCTGCTGGGGTTGGGATCGCGTCGGCGAGCTGCAAACCCCAAGTGGAACATTCACCTCGGTCAGCGCGGCGACATCGCACGCCTGCGCCGTGCGCACGAATGGACGGATCGCCTGTTGGGGCGACAATGCATTCGGCCAAGCCTCGCCGCCGAGTGGTCGCTTCGAGTCGGTCAGCGCGGGCGAGTCCCATACCTGCGCATTGGCCGCGAACGGTACGGCGTCCTGTTGGGGCGCGGGCGAGCACGAGCCGCCGCAGACGCGCTTCACCCAGATCAGCGCCGGCCGCGACTGGTCCTGCGGCGTCGTTGCCGCGGGTGGTGCGATCTGCTGGGGAGGCACAGAGCCGGCGGACGATCCGCCGCCCACGGGTTCGCCCGACGACGCGGTCGCGTTCGAAAACCCGGCGGTCGTCGGCAGAATCGTGGCGCGATTGGGCGCGGACGGACGAGTGGAGTTCGGATTCCGCACGAGCGACGGCGAGCTGATCCTCCCGACGCGCCGATACTTCCCCACAACCGCGCGCGTGGGCGTCTGGCTGCTCAGCAGTGACGTGGAAGACTGGGGCCGGATCGCCGCGAGACTGACCGCTGGAGGCCGGATCGAGTTCGGCTTCGTCGCCTCCGGCGAGCGAATCCTGCCTCAAGCGCGATTCTTCCCCACGAACGCAACGGTCGGGCACTGGCTGCGCAGCAGCGAGATCGAGTTCACGCCGTAGGTCTTAGCAAAGGCTCAGTCTGCTCTTGATAGCGCAGTGTCGCGTTCGATTTGCTCGACTGTGAGTTTGTAGAGCTTGGTTGCGTTCAACCATTCTTGCGCCGGAAGATCGAGCGCGGCTTCCAGGGCGTGCGCAACGGGCGGCTCGATGACTCGGCGTTGCTCGACAATCTCAATCAGGGTATTGAGCGGCAGATCGGCTAGCTCGGCAAGTTCGTTGACGCTGATCTCCCGAGCTTCGATCTCCTCGGCCAAGAACAAGCCGGGATGCGTCGGAACATCGGCCAGCGAGTCCAAGCTGAAATCAGTCATGGTAGTCCTCGACATCCACGATTTCGATCTCGTCCGGATCACTGCCTTGTCGGACGATCAATCGCCATCTTCCGGTCAACCGTATCGCGTATTGGCCTTGTCGCGGGCCGCGCAGCGGGTGCAGCCCGAGTGAACGATACTCGAACAGATTCGGCCAGGTGGAGATGGTTCTGATGCGGTCGATCCGCTCGCGATAGCGGTTGCCGACCTCCGGTCCCCAGCGCCGTACTGCCACCTGCTGCCGTTTGTAAGCGCGTTCCAACTGGCGCGTTCGGTAGATGATTCTCACGTCGCTCGTCTGTCAGACCGCCTGCGCTGCCTTGACCAAATTCCGCATCAGGCGGATCGCCTCGTCGTGCGGTACTCGACCGACCCCGCAGCTTGTCGAGACCAGCAGGCGCTCCGGCGAGATCACCTCAACCAACTGCTCGATCTTCTGTCGAAGCTCCGTCACCGGAGCGGGCTTCGACTTCACGTCGGCGATGCCGGCGATCACTTCCATCGACTCCGGTACCTCTGCCAGCAGCCCGTGCTCTTCCCACTGCCCGGAGTAAGAACACTCGACATGCACGCGCTCAACTTGGCCTTCGAGCCGTTGAATCAGCGGCAGTAGGGCGTGAAGATTCTGCACTTCGATCGACGGCTTGCGGGCGATGTCTCCCAGACAAAAGTGGATCGTGCGACGAATGCCCGCCGCCGCTTCCAGCGGAGCGCGCACGAGCGGCAGCAATTCGTCCACCGTCTGCCGCTCGGAGACCAGACCGATCGCTTCGCCTGGGGCGTCGAGTTGGATTTCGCTTAGCCCCTGCTCAACCATGTCGGCGATCTCGTCCTGGACGACGCGGATCAGGTCGTTCATGTGCGCCGAATCGTCGCCGGCCTGGAAGCCGCCGCCGATCGTCAGCGGCGAGGGTACCGACGCCTTGTCCAGCCGAGGCTCAATCTCCCGCTCGCGCCGCCACGCCTTCGCGTGCCCGGTGCCGCGAGGCGCGGTCACCTTGCCAATCACCCGGTAGCGTCCGATGCCCTGCTGCCCCTTTGAGGTGACGCGCGGAGCAAGCGTCTCCAGACCCTCAAGACGCGGCGGGATGTGATGCAGGAAATCGGGCGCGAAGACCTCGCCGCCCATGATCTGATCGAGCCCGCACGCGATCTGTTCGTCCATGGCGATCCGCGCGGCCGTCTGCAAGACGCCGTTGGCTTGCTCGTCGGAGAACTCGCCCGCGTAGTAGCGCTTGAGCTTGAGCCGTTGACCGAACGGAATCGGCCACGAACCGACGACGGTGGTGCGAACAGGCATGGCAACGGCTCTTTCGATTCAGTCCGCGTAGACGCGGAAACCGTAGTCGTTATAGCGGTAGTTGGGCGAGAGACTGGAGCGAGCGCTGACCCGCGTGAACTTGATCCGGTGCCGCCATGAGCCGCCGCGGCTGGCGCGGCGCGTACCGCTGAGTGGGCCGCTCGGCGCGTCGCTCGGCGAGAGCTCGTAGAAGTTGCGGTCGTACCAGTCGGAGCACCACTCGTGCACGTTGTCGGCCATGCAGTAGAGGCCGAAGGCGTTGCGGCAGGCCTCGATTGGGATGTGCGGATGTTCGAGCGCGGCGATTTGGGCGCGTTCGGGTGCGTCCGGCCAGAGTTCGTCCGACTTTGGCCAGTCGGCGTCGGCGAGACCGCCTCGGGCGGCGTACTCGCGCTCGGCTTCGCTGGGCAGGCGGTAGCGCGTACCGGTCTGGGTCGATAGCCATTCGCAATAGTCAACCGCGTCATGCCAGGAGATTCCGACTACCGGGGCGGCGGGGAGGCGGAAATTCGCCTGTGCCCAGAAAGGCGGCGGAGAAGCGCCGGTCTGTTCGGCGAACTCGGCGTACTGTTCGTTGCTGACGGGTCGAAAGGCGGCGCGGAACGGAGAGAGCGTGACGAGGTGGGCGGGACGTTCGTCGCGGCGCTGGTGGTCGGCGCCCATCGTGAACGCGCCGCCGGGAAGTTCGATCAGTTCGCCAACGCCCCTGTTGGTCTCACTCGCGGCCCTGATCGCGCGGGTCATGCAGGCAGTCTAGCGACGGCTCTGCACCCAACACTCCTTCCCGGACCTCCCCTCTCCCCCTTTGAGAGCCTGTCCCCGCGCAGGCGGGAGAATCTCGACCTACGTGCGTGCGCCAGCCGTACCAAACCACTGCCGGGGTACTGCTAAACTGCGTTCCCGCTCCCGCTATTGGGGGCGCAACAGAAGCGAGGACACCAATGGGGTTGCTGGACGGACGCAAGGCGTTGGTCACGGGTTCGAGCCGCGGCATCGGGGCCGATATTGCGCGCGGACTGGCCGCGCATGGCGCAGCGGTGGCGGTAGCGGCGCGATCGGATGAAGCGTCGCCCGACCCTCGCTTGCCCGGCACGATCCGAACCGTCGCCGAAGAAATTCGGCAGTCCGGCGGACACGCCGTTCCCGTCGCGCTCGACGTATCCGATCCGGAGTCGATTTCGCGCGCGGTCGAACGAACCGCGGCAGAACTGGGCGGCCTCGACATCCTCGTCAACAACGCCGCTGTGCTCGTTCCCGGCACGCTCGAGTCGGTGCGCGACCGCCACATCGACCTGATCTGGCGGCTCGATCTGCGCGGTCCGGTGCTCTTGGCCAAGGCCGCCTTGCCCTACATGAAAGAGTCCGGCGGCGACATCATCAACATCTCCTCCGGCGCTGCCGACATGCCCGGCCCCGGCCCCTATGACGATCCGCGCGAGGGCGGACAGTTCTACGGGATGGTCAAGGCCGGTCTCGAACGCATCACCCAGGGTTGGGCGATGGAACTGCAAGCCGACCAGATCGCCTGCAACGTGTTGACTCTGCGCTACTTAATCAAGACGCCCGGCCACTGGTACGCGCTGACGACGCCCGATAATCCCCAGACCGAGTTCGAGTCGGCGGACTGGATGGCGCGCGCCTGCGTCTGGATCGCCAGCCAACCGCCCAGCTTCACCGGACACATCGTCGACGACCGCGACCTGCGCGACGAACTCGCCGATTTGTAGGCAGCCGGCCCGCCGCCCGATCGAGCAGCGCCTGAGAGGCGAGAGCGATGCCTGACCTGATCTACGAAAAGTTCGGCCACTACGCCGTGCTGACGATGAACCGTCCCCACCGCCTGAACGCGCTCGGCCGCGATCTGCGCCGCTTGACGATCGAGGCGGTCGAGGATCTGGAGAACGACCCGGAGATCCGCGCC
Source organism: Dehalococcoidia bacterium (assembly GCA_963555985.3). GTDB lineage: Bacteria > Chloroflexota > Dehalococcoidia > Bin125 > Bin125. The sequence continues at coordinate 1,074,817 of OY820591.1, read as the reverse complement.
GCGATCCTGACCGGTACCGGGCGCGCCTTCTCAGCCGGCACCGACCTCAAAGAGATGAACGAGCAGAATCAGTCGCGCGATGGTCTGCGCGACACGATGGGCTTCGATCTGAATGATTCGATGCCCTTCGCGCGCTGCCGCAAGCCGTTCATCGCCGCCATCAACGGCCTCTGTCTGGCCGGCGGCCTCGAACGCGCCCTCGATTGCGACATTCGGATCGCTTCGACGGAAGCCTACTTCGGACTGTTCGAGGTCAAGCGCGGGATCATGCCCGGCTACGCCATTCACCACCTCGCGCGGATGCTGCCGATCGGCGACGCGCTCTACATCATGCTCACCGCCGACCGCATTTCGCCCGCAGAAGCCCTGCGCATGGGCCTGATCCGCGAAATCCTCGAACCCGATCAGCTGCTGCCGCGAGCGATCGCGATCGCCGAAATGATCGCCGAAAACGCGCCCCTGGCGGTTGAGGGCACCAAGTTCATGGCCCATCAGTGGCGGCAACTGATGATCGACGAGTCCTACCGCACCGGACAGTGGGTCAGCCGCGTCGTGCTCAACTCCGAGGACGCCAAAGAAGGGCCGCTCGCGTTCGTGGAGAAGCGCGCCCCGAACTGGTCGGGGCGCTAGCGGCGCGATTGGCTGCCTTTCGCCAGGTCAATGCCTCTGCGCTCACCTGGCTGTTCTGCCTCAGTCTTGTTCTTGTCTGGGCACGCGCGATGTGCTCGCTCACAGTTGAGCAAGCGGAGGCAGCAACGATACCGTCGGTAACCTCGGCTTCGGTTACAGGAACATCGCTGACGCTGAGCTTCGACGCCTCGCTGGATACCTCTTCGATCCCAGCGGCGAGCGCATTCAGCGTCGCGGCGGGCACAGAGGCTAGATCGGTCTCCAGCGTCGCTGTTGCAGGGACAGCTGTCACGCTGACGCTCAGTGAGAGCGCGCCCGACCCGGATTGCGATCGGTCGGCGGTGGTAGTGAGTTACGAGGTTCCGGCGCAGCGGCCGCTGCTCGGAGCAAACGGTGAATCGGTGGCTGCATTCTCAGATCAAGCGGTTACGAATCAGACGGATTTGCCGCCTGCGGTTGAGAGCATCGTCACGAACACCGCCGGTGACAGGATCATCATCACGTTCTGCGAGGACTTGGGAGCGATTAGTTGGTGGTCTTCGGTGGATGCGTTCGAGATCGAGGCTGCAAAGAGCAACCCGGTCATCAACGATGTTCGATTCGGTTCAGATACGGTCACGATCCTGTTGCAATCGAGACGGGGACTGACGCAAGGAGAGCAGGTGTTGCTGTCCTACGATCGCTCTTCTGCGGATTATGACAAAGAACTGCGCGATGCCGATCAAGGGAGGCAGCTTGTCCCAAGCTGGACGGAGCTTTCTGTCACGAATCACACCGACACCGCCCCTGTCGCGACTGCCGGGACCGCCCTCTACGAACAGATCACGGTCACTTTCGATCAAGCGCTCGATCCGGCAAGTGTGCCGACAACCGATTCCTGGCGTTTCGGCAATCAGGTGACCTTCCCACCAAGCGTCACCGGAGTGTCGATTGAGGGTTCAACGGTGACGTTGAGCCTGTCCGGAATCGTCCCGATCAGTGTGGACACATTCTTCTTCTACTTCGAGGCGACGGGAGATTCGCCGTCCCTGCGGGATCGCGAGAAGACGCACAGCGTGGACCGCTTCAGCAGTCTTGAAGTAGTCCATGAAACGCCGAAAACAGCGCCCGTAGTGTCGGCGGCGGCGGTGGACGGCTCCACCCTGACCTTAACGTTCGATCTGCCGCTGCGGTCGGTTGCGGAAGCGAGCGCCTTCGCGGTCAGCGGCGTCAGCGGACTGAGCGTGAGCGCAACAGCGTTTACCGCAGCAGTGGTCACGCTGACGCTCTCCGCAGCGGTGTCTCACACTGATGTGATCACGCTGTCTTACACGGAACCATCAGCGAGCCCGCACAAACTGGTCGGGCGCAACAGCAGGGATGTGGAGACGTTCTCGAATCAGGCGGTGGTCAACAACACCTCCGACCCGGCCCCGACCTTGAGCACTGCCGGCATCAACGCGGCGGGGACCACGCTCACACTGGGTTTCTCCGACTCGCTCCTAGATACCAGCGCCGGCACGCCGGCGGCAAGCACATTCACTCTGACCGGGACGAGCGCGACGATCACGAGTGTTAGCGTCTCCGGTTCCGAAGTCAGCCTCACACTCAGCCCCTTGGCCGATACGGGCGAAGTGATCACGCTTGGCTATACGCCTGCAACCGGAGCCAACGCCGCCCGCCTCTCAAGCGCCGACGGCCAGTATCCGGTGGCGGCCTGGAGTGACTACGCGGTCGCCAATAGCGCCGACGGCGTGCCTCGCCTCAGCAGCGCCAACGTAGCAAGCGACATCCTGCTCCTGGTGTTCGATCGCCCGCTTGAGTCCACGGAGATACCGGCGAGCACAGCGTTCGCGCTGACCGGGACGGAGGCGACGGTCGTTTCGTTGACGATCAGCGATCGCACGGCGGCGCTGACTCTCTCAAGCAGCGTGGTCGAAGGAGAGACAATTGCTCTGAGCTACACCGCGCCCGACTCCAAGCCGCTGCGACGCGCCGGCGGCGCACAAGAGGTGGCGGACATCAGCGCTTTTGCGGTTACGAACCTGACCGTCAGCGCCCCGGCTCCCACCAGTCTGACGGTCAACGGCGACACCCTCAGCATCCTCTTCGATGCTGATCTCGACTCGAACTCGTCCGTCTCAACGAGCGCGTTCAGCGCCAAGGTGGACGGCTCAGATTCGTCCGTCTCCGAGCTCACGATTGCGACGCGCACTGTCACACTCAAGTTGGCCGCAGCCGTGTCCGACGGGGCCAGCATGAGCTTGACGTTCGCGCCGTCGTCCGACGCCCCGCTCAATGGGCAAAACGGCCTCGCAGTAGCGGCGTTCAGCGATGTCGCGGTCGTCAATCAGACCGACGACGCGCCGAGCCTGGTCAGCGCGAGCGCGACGGGTAGTGGGTCGCAGATCACGCTCCGATTCTCCGAACCACTGAGCGCGGCCGCCTCGTCGACACCAGCAGGGACGACCTTCACGCTCAGCGGAACCGCGGCGCAGGTGAGCGGTGTGTCGATGAGTGGTCGGGAAGTCGTGCTCGCCGTCTCCCCGGCGCTGCACGAGACGGACTCCGCGTCCATCGGCTATGCACAGCCGACCGATCAGGGATCGCCGCGGCTGCGGGACGCCGATCAGGGAACGCTGGCAGTTGCAGATTGGACTGGCGAAACGATCGACAATCAGGTCGATACGGCGCCGCGCGTCGTATCAGGCGAGGTGAACGGGACAGCGGTACGGATCGAGTTCGACCAAGATCTGGACCTCACGAAGCAGCCGGCAACCTCAGGGTTCAGCTTGTCGCCGTCCAGATCGATGTCCTCCGTGTCGCTGACGAACAGCGGATCGAGTAGCCGGGGCCTGCTTGAACTCACGTTGGCGAAGGCTGTCCGAGAGGGCGACACAGTGACGCTGAACTTCAGCCCAGATGGCGACTCCCAGATCGTCGATCCCGAAGGCAATGCGGCAAGCATCCAAGACCTCGCGCTCACGAATCGGACGGACACGCCGACAACCGCTACTCGCGCTATCGGAAACGGGGGCGCCATACGAATCACGTTCGATCAGTCCCTCAACGAAGAAGTCGTTCCGGCTGCCTCGTCGTTCACCGTCTCCGTTCCCGCCGCGACCGTCCAAACTGTCGCGATCAAAGGCGCCGTAGTGACATTGACGATCTCACCAGCGCTTACTGATGGAGACGCCCTGACGGTGAGTTACAGCCCGCCCAATGTTGACGCACTGGTCGATACGACCGGCACTGCGCTAGCGGCATTTTCGCTCGCCGTCACGAATGAAACCGACGACGCTCCTCGACTCACAAGTGTGATCGCCGAGGGAGACGGAGGCTCGCTGAGCCTGCGGTTCTCCGAGACGCTGCGCGAAGACACGGCCGGCACACCGTCGGCTTCGAGCTTCACGCTGACAGGGACCAAGGCCGCGGCCACGGAGGTCTCGGTCAGCGGCTCCGCAGTTACGCTCACGCTCTCTCCGACGTTGCACGAAACAGATGCGGGCAAGCTCTCCTATACGCCTCCGAAAGACCCAACGGCGGCGCGCCTGAGGGATCTAGATCAGGGCAAGCTTCAGGTGGAGGCGTGGACAGAGCGCGCGATTGACAATCAGGTCGATACGTCGCCGCGAGTGCTGTCCGCGCAGATCAACGGAGACCGAGTCGAACTTCGCTTCGACCAGGACCTTGATCTTGATACACAGCCGGACGCCTCCGGTTTCAGTCTCGTTCCGAGCCGCAGCGTTTCATCGGTCTCGCTTGCCAACGACAGCGAGACGACGCGGGGGGTGTTGGTGCTCAGGCTCTCTGCAAGCGTGCGCGAAGGCGTTTCGGTCACGCTCACCTTCACTCCGTCCGGGGATTCGGGGATTGTCGATCCGGAAGGGAATGCAGCAACGATTGCGAAGCTCTCCCTGACGAACGAAACCGAAACACCCACCAATGCGACCAGCGCCACCGCGAATGGCTCGACGCTGACGCTGACATTTGATCAGCCCCTGGACGAAACCGCTGATGTGGACATCGCCCAGTTCACGCTCAGCGGAACGACGGCCATCCCGACATCACTTGAGGTGAGCGGATCAACCGTCTCGGTGCAGGTATCACCTGATTTTCGGGAATCCGAGTTGGCTACTGTGGCGTACGCTCCGGCGCGAACCGGAAATCTGATTGACCAGACCGGTACGGCTGTCCCGGCATTCACGCTGGCGATCACGAATGAGACCGATACGGCTCCGGCGCCTCAGCGGGCTACAGTTTCCGGCGCTGGTATCACGATTTTCTTTGACCAGACGCTCAATGAAGGCGTTTATCCCGGGATCAGCGCCTTCAGCGTCACGGTCGCCGACGTCGAGCGAGATGTGACCGCAGTCAAAGTCAGTGGAGTTCAGGTGGTGCTGCGGTTGTCGAGTGTCGCGCGGAGGGGGGAGGTCGTCACCGCGACGTATACGCAAGACTCCGATTACGGCTTGCGCGACCTGAGCGAGAATCTCACGGCGAGTTTCTCCGCCTTCGAGGCCGAACACGCCGGTCCTCCTCTGCCAATATCGGCGACTGCGAACGGACGCGAACTGGCGATCGCCTTCGACAGCGCGCTCGATCAGGAGGCTATTCCGCTGACAAGCTCGTTCGTGATTGATGACGCGACCCCACCGCTGACGGTGGCGCTCTCGTCGCAGCTCGTCTCCTTGACCCTGGATAGCGCTCTCATCGAAGACGCTGATGTGCGCATTCGGCATCGGCCGGCGGATGACGGCAACACGCGGCTGCGCGGAGCCAATTCGCTCCACGTGCTTGGTTTCGACTCCGATGATGCGCGACACCGTCTGAGCGTGGCGAATCAGACGGACACGCCTCCAGTGCTGATTGAGGCATTGGCTGCGCTGACGAGTGTCCGGTTGGTCTTCGATCAGACGCTTGAGCTGGCGCGTCAGCCATCCACATCCGAATTCAGCACAAGTTCGTCAGCGCATCAGGTCACCGCCGCGAGCCTCGAAAACATCAATGGTCAGGGCGTGGTCAAGCTGACAGTCAGTCCGGCGCTGGCCGAAGACGAGGAGCTTTCCCTGACGTACGCACCAACCACAGCATCCACGCGGATGGCGGACCCTGAAGGCAATTCGGTCAGCATCAGCGCGATCGAGCTCGAGAATCACACCGACACCGCGCCAGTGCCGCTGTCGGGGACGGTGAATGGCACGGCGATCAAACTCGACTTCGACCAGTCGCTGTACCTGGAGACCAGAGCGATTCCAACGGATCACTTCACGATCAGCGGCATCCGCGCAGCCGTATCGGTGGACGCGATTGCGCTTTCGAACGACGCTTCGGGCGGCGCAGGCAGGTTGCAGATCACGTTGGACACAGCTGTCCATGAGCTGGATACCGTCTCGCTGGATTACGATCCTTCGTACGGTTCTGCTTTGATCCGGGACGACGATCCAGGACAAAATCGCGCCCAGATCGACCAGTACCAACTGAGCAATCTGACCGACACCGCACCCGTATTCGTCGGCGCCGTTGCCGATGGAGAGGCGGTCACGGTCACGTTCGACCAGCCGCTGTCCACAGCGCACACTCCTGAGACGGCAGCGTTCGACTTGGGTAGCGGCGCCCCTGCGGTAGACAGCGTGACGATTGCAGGCGCTGCGGCAACGCTTTCCCTGGAACAGAGCGTCGTGGAAGACGCCAATCTGAGCCTGACGTATACGGTTCCCGACACGAATGGCCTTCGGGATGGATCCGGCAATCTCGTCGCCGGCTTCAGCGCCTCGATCGAAAATGAGACCGACTATGCGCCGTTTCCGGTGGCCGCCGCCTCCAACGAGACGGGTACGGAGATCACGGTCGTGTTCGATCAGGATCTCAATCCGGGCAAGAAGCCGCCGAACGACAGATTCGAGCTCAGTGGCGGCGCGGTTGTCGACAATCAGGAGATCGTCGGCAGCGTCTTGACTCTGACGCTGACCAACGACCGGCCCTTGCGCGAAGGCGAAGCAGTGACACTAGCGTACAACCCGCCCAAAACAGACAGTCTCCAGGACGACGATCTTCCAAATCTGGTCGCGAGCTTCACGATTGCTGTAGAGAATCGGACTGACGTCGCACCGATCGCGGAGCATGCGTGGATTCAGGCGCAAACGTTGACGATTCAGTTCGATCAGGCGCTTGATGAACAGGCCGTGCCGCCCCCCAGTTGTGAGTGGGTGAAAGAGAACGAGCCGGCTGAGCTGTATGACGCGATCTGCGCGCCGGACGGCATCGCTGAGCCGGCGGTATGGTTCGAGGTCTTCGCAGGAGAAGCGGGGATTGCGCTGACGCAGGTCGAGATCGAGAGCGGCGCCGTCATATTGACACTAGCCGGACAGGCGTCCAGCACCGAGGTCATCACGACTTCGTACACTCGCCCCCACGTGCCAGAGCGTCCCGAATGGGAATTGCGCGACACTTCGGAATCACACAATCGGGTAAAGCAATTCGAAGCGTTTTCGGTCGCCAACCGGATCGCGGCAGCTCCCGTATCGGCGGCGGTGGATACATCCAATCGACGGCAAATCAACATGACATTCGACGCTGCTCTGGCGAGCGGCAGTGCGCCCTCGCTGGGCGCATTCGTCGTCTACGCAGGTGAGGTCGAGCTGGCGCTACAGAGCGCGGCTGTCGATGATTCGTCGCTCACGCTCCTTCTGGATCGTCCGATACCGGAATGCGTTGGAGTGCGCTTGGTCTACCGCAGTGCTCAAACGCAGCCATGGTTGGACGGCAAGGGATATGCGGTCGTCTCGTTTGAGATCAGAGTCAGCAATCTGATTGCAGCGGCGGCGGGATTGAGCTGTCTGCGAGCGGAAGGCAAGAAGCTGCTTCTCGACTTTGAAACGCCTCCTGCGAGCGTGACGAAGAAGAACTGGAATGCCGCTGTTGGCGGGGAGGAGGGTACGGTTGCGAGCGTCTCGATCGACGAAGGGCGAGTCGCGCTGACCCTCGATCGCGTCGTCTGTTTGGGTGATGCCGTGGCGGTCACTTATACAGGCGGAGGCGGCTTGGCAGCGTTCTCGCTCAACCGGCTCATCGACCGAGCCGCTCCTTGTCCGCTGTCGGCGACAGTGAATCTGCGCGAGTTGGCCATCGTCTTCGATCAGGCGCTCTCCGCTGTTCCATTGCCCGAAGCGAGCGCATTCGAGCTGACCCACGCACCGGACGTCACTGCGGTGACGAACATCAGCGGTGCGCGTTTGTCGCTCAGATTGGCTGCTCCCGGGGCAGGGCCGCGCGACGATCTTGTTCTGCATTATGACGGCGAGGCTCTGCGTGGGAGCGAAGGTGCGGTCGCCCCATTTCGAGTCGCAGTCAACGAGTTGGGCCAAGCCCCGCGAATGACCGCGGCCTACGGCAGCCGTGAGATGGTGCTGATCCTGTTCGATCAGCCGCTGCTCGATCTTGGCTCCACGCGCAGCCAGTGGGTTGTGTCGCTCGGGGACGATCGGGAGTTGGATATCGCCGAAGTGATTGTCGGCGGCAGCACGGTGCTTCTTGAGCTTGCGCAGCCGCTCCGCGACGAAGACCAGCCGGCGCTGATCTATCTGGCCCGCGAGAGAGGCGGCTTGGCAGGTTTGGCGGGACATCGGGTGGCAAGCTCCGTGATCGTGCCGCTCAACGTGACGCAGACGCCGCCTTCAATGGTGTCCGCCAGTGCGGATGCCGCCGCCATTGAGGTCGAATTCGATCAGCGAATCGAACCGGGACTGACGGATGCAGAGCAGTTCTTAGTGATTGCGGGCCGGCGACGGCTCGAGGTGTCGTCGCTGGAGTGGCGGTCGTCTGCCTTGCTGCTCACGCTTGCTGAGCGGATCACAGCGCTCGACGCTGTTGAGCTGCGCTATCTCGCGCCCGAGGACGGCAGCGGCGTCAGAGATTTAGACGACAAGCTTATGGAGTCGGCGGCAATTGAGGTTGTGAATCTGACCGAGCGGGCAGACGGGTGGTCAGAGCGGATTGAGGCGGCGCGGCTGCGGGCGGAGGGCGACGATGCAGCGTTGCGCCGGGAGCTCTTGCGCGAGTTGTCCGGCGACGGACTGAGCGCGGCGATCGCTTGGCCGGATGAGGAACTCGAGCATGAACCAGAACTAACGCGGATCGCGCAGGGCGGTGTCGCCGCGAGTGTTCGGCTGAACGCGAATCTGGCGGCGGAATCGAAGCTGGAGATGTGGCGGCTGCAGGTCGAACGAGTTGAGCGGTTTGCTCGGCTGGAGGAGTTCTTCCCTCGCGCGTGGAGTACTGCATGGGCGGGCGAGGGCCGCAACCGATTTGTCGATGCGTGGCGGATCGATGTCTCAGATCGCCGCGGCACGCCGATTGACCATGCGGTCGAGTTGACTGTGCGGATTCCGGTACCCGAGGCTAGCGGGCCTTATCGAGCCTTTGCCTTCGATCTGCTTGCGCAGGAGTGGAGCGAAGCCCCGCTTGCCTTGGTTGGCACGGGGCTCCAGGTGCGGCTGCGCGGACCGTCGTTGCTCGTGATTGCGGCGATTGAACCTGTTGAGATGGTTCTTGGTCCTGGCCTGAGCGAGCTTTCCTTTGCGGGCGCGGAGGGCACGCTCTTGTCGGAGTTGGCCACGTTGCTTGACGGATCGGTGCAAGGGGCGTGGATTGGGGGCGACGGCGCGTGGTCTTACTACGCCCTGCCAGGGCCGCCGCTCGTCTTGGAGGCGGGGCAGGTGCTCTGGGTTGTTCGCCCACCAGAGGCGGAGGATGCGGCGGTGCAGCTGCCTGCGCCTGTGGGGTTCGATTAGGCATCGCGGAGGGTGACTTCGCCGGCGATGACTGGGACTAGATTTCCGTCCGGCTTGCGGATGAGGAGGGCGCCGTCGCGGTTGACGTCTTCGGCTTGGCCTTCGAACTCGTCGCCGGTGGGGCCGATGATGCGGACGTCGCGGCCGAGGGTGCTGAGGCGGGATTTCCAGGCTTGGTGAAGTTCTTCGCTGTCCCAGGCTTCGTAGGCGGTCTCGAAGGCGTTGAGGAGTTCGGCGAGGACGGGTTCGCGCTGTTGGCGGGCTTCGAGTTCGATCATGAGGCTGGTAGCGGGGCGGTCGATTTGGGTTGCCCAGGGCGCGGGATCGAAGTTGACGTTGAGGCCGATGCCGATCAGAGCGTAGTCGGGTTGGTTGCGGCCCCACTCGGCTTCGATCAGGATGCCGCCGAGTTTGCGGTGTTCGATTTGGATGTCGTTGGGCCACTTGATCGTGGGTTGGAGCGGGCTAGTTCGGGCGACGGCTTCGCAGGCGGCGACGGGGGTGATGATGCTGAGGCGTTTCAGCTGGTCGGCGGAGGGACGGACGACGAGGGTGGCGTGGATGCTCTGGCCGGGAGGCGAGACCCAGATGCGGCCTTTGGTGCCGCGGCCGGCGGTCTGCTCGTCGGCGACGACGGTGGTTCCGTGGGGGCAGCCGCTTTCGGCGAGGCGGCGGGCGTCGTCCATGGTGGAGTTGGTGACGCGGAGGTAGTGGAGTTGGCGCCCGATCTGGGCAGTGGTAAGGCGGGAGCGGACGGCGTCGGCGTTGAGGCGTTGGGCGGGCGGGAGCGGGTCGTCGTGGTCGGTCATGCGGGCAGAGTAGGGGTGTTCAGGTTGTTCAGGTTGTTCAGGGAGAATTTTTTTCGGCGGGCTGAATTTGCGGATCTCCTGTGCCGGCTGGGAAAAACGGCGTTCAGGCGATCAGGTTTGTTCAGGCTGCTCAGGTTCGGTTGGGCTGGGCGGGTTAAGCGGCACGACCCCGAGCTGGGCGGCTCGGGGTCGTCGTTGTTCGCCCAGGGATCGGGCGACGGTTGTTGGAGCGCGTTAGGAGGCGCCCACCTCCACTGCGCTGCGTCGTCGATACCTGGGCGAGAGTTGGCTATGTCCCAAGTTGCATCACCTCCTTTCCTGCCCTCCAGTCTAACGCCCAAAGCCAATAGGTGTCAAGGACCATGTTCCTTGCCCGGCTAACCGGGCCACCGAAATGCCCTTTCCAAGAACCGCTAGTCCGGCCTGCACGAACGGATCAACGGAACCCAATCTTCAATCTGGGTTGGACGTTTCTCCCAATGCGGCTTAGGCTCGGAGGCTGGGCCTTGCGGGCCACCGTCGGCCCCCCAGCGACCGTCCCAGCTCAGCCACGAAGCATTCGCGACCGATTCAAGCCTATACTGTTCAAGCTTTACTCCTCGGCGCGCCTCATCGTCTACCGTACACACGTCGCCTAAGTCCAGATCTTTACCCAACACCTCCTTCTTCGCTCTTATCGCCCATTCCCCTGGCGCGTGATATGACGCATGAGTACCCTCGGCAACATACACCTCAGGACGGTAACCGTCCACGTAGCTGACAAGCCAACTCGGGTAGGTCCCCCTCTCGTGCGCCGCAAAACCAACTTCGCTGGGTTCCACAGTCCCTAGAGCAATATCACTTATGTCAACATATGGCGCAAACCAAAGTTGTATGCCTTCCCAATCACCTTCGTGATCGCCATCATACACTAGATTACTGAAAGGGGCATCGTTATACACATAAAACAACCAATATTGAACTGTAACCCAGCCATCGATCTCTGCAACGCGATAGTAAACAACCGGATCGCCGATGCCAGGATTATCGGATTCCAACACAAACCACCAATTGTTTCTCATAACAATCCTCTGCCATTCACCCATGTCTAAGTAATCATTCTCAGAGTTGCAGAGACCTCGAGTTGCCAATTTGCCGAGCAAGTCAGGATCAACCGGTGGGCCGGTTACAAAATCACTCTCGCAATGGAGGACTGAGTAGTGGGTCATTGCCTCAACTGCAACCGGGAAATATTTCTCATCTTCGTGAAACCACAAGATCGGTCGATATTTCTCGGCGATTACTCGGCGAACCGCTGGATCGTCCAACGAGGCGGTTGCTACGAAGTCCATCTGCAATTGGTATCTGCCCGAAGCTCCGGACTTATAGCTACTTGCAATAATTTGGTACTGCCCTGGCTCCAGCTCAGTACCAATCCGCGAGTTCAAGTTCCCACGTTCGATGTCATCATTGTATGCGACTCGACCGCGGTCACCATCAGCCCGTCGCAATTGGAGAAAGGTGTCGAAGACACTAGAGGTAAGATTAATTACAACTTCAGTCTTTTTGTTCAAGGTAAAGAAATATATGTCAGCATAGTAGCCGTTTCTCCTGAGCGTATCCTGACAATCACTAGCCTCAAGCACTCCGCTGATTTGGTGAGGTAGTGTTACTCCAAACAAGTAGCATGTGCTGCGAGTCGAAGGGTTGACTTCAAAGATCGCCTTCACGTTTTTGTTTCTGTCCATCGCAACGCTCAATGACTCGCTAGTTCCGGTCGTGTCGCCCGACCAGCGTACGAAACGCCAACCGGCATTTGCACGGGCAACGATTGAGGCGGTTTCACCTGCGGCGAAACTTTTGACGCCGTCACGCACCTTTGTCCCACCCACGATATCGACATATCCACCGGCACCGTCTGCCGGATCAGCGGTCGCGGTCAGCGTGTATCTCGTAGCCCGGTCGCGCACGAACACTGCAGTCACAGATTTGTCGCTGTCCATATGGACTGTGGTCGGATTCTTACTCCCGGTCGCGGCCCCAGTCCAATGGGAGAATAGGTATCCGGAATTGGGCTGGGCGGTCAAGGTTGCCGTCCCGCCATCGAAATAGTCGCTCGTTCCAAAGATCCTGTCATTGCAATGGGCCAAGTTGCACGCATGCTCGACGCGACCACCGCCAGACGGACTACCCGTAGCAACCAAACTCCAAGTCGTGGGAGACGGAGCAGGAGTCGGGGCCGGAGGTGGGGATGGAGGTGAAGCGTCAGCTTGGCCTACAACGGTGAGCTCGTAGGAACCACTGTCTGCGACGCTGAGCACAATGACCTCATATGTCGCAGGTTCCAAGGTCAATTCGAGTCGCGCATTCGAACCAGACCCGCTGTCGTCGTCGTATGTGATCGGGTTCCCCCAATTGTCATCCAAGCGCAGGAACGCATTGAAGTCGTCGGATTCCAGGTCAATCGTGACAGCGGTCCGCGACGTGAGGGTCAGATAGTAGTGGTGTTCGCAATTTTCTCGAGGCAACCGCCCTGTCATGCTGCGGTTTAGGTCGATGTCGAACGTTTGACAGATTTCACTTGACGAAGGGCGGGTTGCCACATTCTCTTGCGTGAGAACGGACGATGCTTCGCCAGCCCAAACACTCCCGCCCGAAACTATCCAGGTGACAATGGACGCCAAAGCGACGAGGGCAACAACCGCCAGATGCTGTCCTGCCCACACCTTCGACATCGAGAACCTCCTCCGTATTCCAACCGAAACAAGGGCCGCACAGGAGCCTAACACGAGTATCCGATTGGGCAAAGGGCGCGCTCTGCCTCCACCCTCACACCCCCGGACTCCAACGCCACCAACGACGGTGCCGGCAGCTAGCCGTCGTCGCCATCTCCGATCAGGCCATGAGCGGTCGCAGGCCGTGGCGCTGGAACCCGGCGTTGGCGCTCAGGAAGTCCGCGTGGATCAGGGCCGGCACAGGCGAAGTACTTCGTCGGGGCGGATCCCGTGCTCTTCCAGAACCGAGAGGATGTAGTCGCGCCGTTCGTCGTCCTCCCGTCGATGCGTCAGGGTGATGCGGAGTATGTCCCCGAACGCGTTGTCCGGCAGCAGACCTTCGTAGAGATCAAGGTCGGTTTCGCCGCTGCGCAACAGCTCTTGCAACCTCGACTTGCGTTCGTCGTCGGTGGGTTGCGTGGTCATGGTGCGGCGCTCCTGTCCAGTCGCGCCGATCCTACACTCCGGCCGTGACCTCGCGGACCGCGTCCTCCACGATTTCCAGGATTTCGTCTACCTCGGACGCTGTGGCGACGAGGGGTGGGGCTAGGAGATAGCCGTCGTTGCGGACTCGACTGATGAGGCCTCGGCGCTGACACGCCTTCAGCAGCTTTGCTCCCATTGCCATATCGGCGGGGAACGCGGTGTCCGTTTCCGGATCTTCCAGGATGTCGAAGCCGCACATGAAGCCGAGGCCTCTGACGTTGCCGATGTGGGGGTGTTCGGTGAGGCGTTGGAGGCCGCTGAGGAGTTGGTCGCCTCTGGCGGCGGCGTTTGCTACGAGGTCTTCGTCCTCGAAGATTTGGAGGTTTCGCAGACCGACGGCGGCGGCGGTTGGGTGGCCGGCGTTGGTGTAGGCGTGCATGAACTTGCCGGGGCCGTGGGTGATGGTCTCGTGGACTTCTTTGGACCAGACGGCGGCGCCCATGGGGACGTAGCCGCTGGTGATGGCTTTGGCGATGCTCATCATGTCGGGTTGGACATCGAAGTGTTCGAGCGCGAACCACTTGCCGGTGCGGCCGAAACCGGTGATCACTTCGTCTACGACGAGCAGGACCTCATAGCGGTCGCAGACTTCGCGGAGGCGGGGGAAGTAGTCGTCGGGCGGCGGGTAGACGCCGCCGGCGCCCTGGACGGGTTCGGCGATCACGGCGGCGACGGTGTCGGGGCCTTCTTTCTCGATCGTGGCGACGATGTTGTCGATCATGAGGTTGCCGCGGTCGATCCGCCCGCCGCCGGTGGGCGTGGCGTCGGGCGTAGTGGCGTTGATGATGTCGGGGACGGGGCGGCCGAACTGGGGCTTGAAGATTTGCATGCCGGTGGCGGCGGTCATGGCGACGGTGTTGCCGTGGTAGGCCTCGACGCGGGTGATGATCTTCTGCTTTTCGGGGCGGCCCTTCTGAATCCAGTAGAAGCGGGCGGCTTTGACGTTGGTCTCGTTGGACTCGGAGCCGGAGTTGGTGAAGTAGACCGCCTGCATATTGTCGTAGGCGAGTTCGATCACCTTTTTGGCGAGGCGGATGGCGGGTTCGTTGGTGTAGCCCTCGTAGGAGTTGGAGAAGCCGAGCTTGGACATCTGCGCTTTGGCGGCTTCGCCGAGTTCGGCGCGTCCGTGTCCGACGGCGACGTTCCAGAGCGCGGCGAGGCCGTCGATGTAGCGCTTGCCGTCGGCGCCGTAGATGTAGACGCCTTCGCCGCGCTCGAAGAGGACGGGTTCCTGGTGGAAGTCGGGATGGAAGAGAGGGTGGACCCAATGGTTGAGGTCGTCTTCGACGAGTGCTCGGTACTGGGCGTCGTCCATGGGGGTCTCCGGTGATGGCGGGGCTGTTGGGTCAGGGTATGGCTTGTCCCACTGTGGCGATAGCGGGCGGTTAGCGCGAGTGGTGGGCGAGCAGGTCGCGGGCGACTTGGCGATCGTCCCAGGGTTCGGTGCGGTCGGCGTAGATGAGGGTGGGTTCGGCTCCCTTGCCGGCGAGCAGCACGAGATCGCCGGGGCGGGCGCGCTCGAAGGCGATTTGGATGGCGCGGCGACGATCGGGTTCTTCAAGGAGACGGTCGACTGCCCCGTGCTCGCGCATGGCGTCGGCGATGTCTCGGACGATGGCGGCCGGGTCTTCGGAACGAGGGTTTTCGCTGGTGATGATGGAGAAGTCGGCGTGGATAGCGGCTGCACGTCCCATGCCGGTGCGGCGGGCGGGGTCGCGTTCGCCGGCGACTCCGAAGACGAGGATCAGGTTGCCGGCGACGTGGGGTTTGATGACGCTGAGGGCGAGTTCGAGGGCGGGTCCGGTCGCGGCGGCGTCGACGATCACGCTGAAAGGTTGTCCGGCGTTGATCGGTTCCATGCGTCCGGGGACGGGGCGGAGGGTGTTGAGGGCGTGTTGGAGGGCGGCGGGGCGTGCGCCATGAGTCCAGGCGGCGGCGGCGGCGAGGGCGGCGTTGGCGAGGTTGAAGTCGCCCGGGAGTGGGAGCCGGGCGGCGAGCGCGCCGCTGGGGGTGGCAATGCGGATGTCGGCGCCGGTGGCGTCTTGGGCCAAGGCTTGGACGCTGAGGTCGGCGGGTTGATTGGCGGCGGTTGTGAGGATGGTGCGTTGGTTGTGGGCGGCGGCGACGGCTTCGCGGTGGGGGTCTTCGGCGCGGATGATGGCGGTGGGTGGGGGCGAGATTCCCGCCTTCGCGGGAATGACGGAATCGTTTTGGGGGTATTGATCGAGGGAGCGAAAGAGGTTGAGCTTCGCGTCCAGATAAGCGTCTTGGGTTTGGTGGAAGTCGAGGTGGTCGCTGCTGAGGCCGGTGAAGACGGCGGTGTGGAAGTTGCATTGGTCGACGCGGTGGAGGGCGAGAGCGTGGGAGGTTGCTTCAATCACCACGTGGGTGTCGCCTGCGGCGAGCATCTGCGCGAGTAGGGACTGGATGATGTCGGCTTCGGGTGAGGTTTCGCCGGTTTCGTTTTGGATCCAGCGTCCGCCGACGTGGAATTCGACGCCGCTGATCAGTCCGGTGGGGTGTCCGGCTGCGCTGAGCATGGCGTGGGTGAGGTAGCTGGTGGTGGATTTTCCGTCGGTGCCAGTGACGCCGATGACGGTGAGCTTGCGGGCGGGGTAGTCGTGGAAGGCGGCGGCGATTTTGGGAAGAGCGGCGCGGGTGTCTTCGACGCTCACGACGGCGATCGCGGGATTGGCGTCGGCAATCGGCTGCCAGATTTCCCGCCGGTTGGCCTGGACGACAAGGGCGCTCGCGCCATTGGCGATCGCCGCTTTGAGGAACTGGTGACCGTCGACCGAGAAGCCAGGCACCGCAACGAACAGATCGCCGCGCCGAATCCGCCGCGAGTCTTGGCCGACACCATTGACAAGCGTCTCCGGATCACCGTCGACAGCGGCGTCAGGGATACCGGTCAGGATGGCGGCGAGAGATTGGGGGGGCATAGTGCGTTCGATGGTCGCGCGTGTGAATGCGACTGTAGCGCGGGGGACTCGGGCGCCCCGCTGCTTTGCTGTGCGAGTGAAACAGTGGACTTTATGTTGACGGATAGCGTAGGCTTCGGGCTCCGTGTGAAGATCGATCCGCGCATGGATAGGCCGCGCGCGGCAGGCATGAACGAGGAGCCGAACATGTTTAGTACAAAGATTCGTGGGGGGGGGGGGGGGGGGGGGGGGGTAGCCTCCTTGTTCTAGGGATTGCGCTCTCCGCCATGGTCCTGGTGGGTGCGATCGCATGGAGTGTGCTTGGGAGTGGGTCGGAAGGCGTCCGCAGCCCGCTGACGCCGAGGGTGGAGGCGCAGGCCTCGTCGGGAGACACGATCTCCGTCCGCATCATCGCGCGGCGGAATTCCGACGGGCGAACCGAATTCGGGATGCGGGACGCTGCCGGGCGTCAGTACCTACCGCCTGCGCGGTACTTCCCCGCCGTCGGACCGGATCACAACAACTGGCTACAGAGCACTGAAATCGACTTCGGCGACGGCTACGCGGGCAGAATCATCGCTCGCCGTGCACCCGACGGTCGCGTGGAGTTCGGCTTCCGTGTCGAGGGATATCAGGACATCCTGCCGCCGGCGAGGTACTTCCCACGCCGGGCGACGGTCAACCAGTGGCTGGTCAGTTCGTGGATCGAGATCGCCCGCCCCGCCGCCAGCCAAGTCGCTAGGTCGACCAAGCTCTGGGACCTCGCAGTCGCCCTGCACCAGTTCGGCGAAGAGTTGCGATACGCCTACAACGACTACGGGAACTGCCCAGACGGTTGGAACTGCACTGAGTCGAGCGATGCACGTGCCGGATACCAAGGCGGGCATTCGGGTTGGGACTCCTACCGCTACAGCCAAGGCACCAGGAAACACGGCTTCCATTCGCTGACAGAGGGCACGATCGTCTGCCTCCGCGACAGCTACGGCCAGATCGCGATCAAGGACTCCGACGGCTACATCACACGCTACCTGCACGGGGTCAGGTCCAGCCATCTCAGCGTCGGGGACTCCGTGGAGCAGTACCAGAGAATCGGCACCACTGACGGCCTGGGCGCGGGCGGCGCAGTGACGTTCCGGTTGCATGTCCACGTTGAGGTGTCCCGACCAGGGACGCCC
This sequence comes from Dehalococcoidia bacterium, assembly GCA_963555985.3. Taxonomy (GTDB): domain Bacteria; phylum Chloroflexota; class Dehalococcoidia; order Bin125; family Bin125. Next base: position 1,057,272 of record OY820591.1, on the reverse strand, counting down.
GCCTGCGACATCCTCGATGGCGCGTCCGACTCCTACGCCGTCGATCCAGTCAACTACCTCTATGACAACTGGATCGGCAACTGAGCCGGGTACCTCGGCATTTCCTTTTCCAACCACCGGAACGAGGTAACCGATGTCTCTTCGCTTGCTCGCCGCGGCAGCGTTCGCCGCAATCGCAACCGTCTTCGCGCTCACGATGACTAGCGACAGCGCCCGCGCCGACTTCGCCGGTCAGACGCTGAGCACAGGATACAACCACACTTGCGCGGTTAGCGAAGACAACGCTGTCGTCTGTTGGGGCAATGACGAGTATGGCCAAGCGAGTCCGCCGAGCCGTATCTTCATCCAAGTTAGCGCAGGACGTTATCGCAGTTGCGGCGTCACGACCGACGGTGCGGTGGCCTGTTGGGGCAATGATCAATATCAATATGGCCGAGCGACTCCGCCAACAGGACTCTTCACCCAAGTCAGCACGGGCGGTTATCACACATGCGGCCTCAAAGCAGACGGCACCGTTGTCTGTTGGGGTGACGATTACTTTGGCCAAGCGACTCCACCAGCAGAACGCTTCATCCAAGTCAGCACGGGCGGTTACCACACATGTGGCCTCAAAGCCGACGGCACCGCTGTCTGTTGGGGTAACGATCGGTTTGGCCAAGCGACTCCACCAGTAGAACGCTTCACTCAGCTCAGCGCAGGTGGCCTCCACAGTTGCGGCCTCACAGCCGACAGGACAGCCGTCTGTTGGGGTGGCGATCAAGTTGGCCAAGCTACTCCGCCAGCAGGGCGCTTCTCCCGACTCAGCGCGGGCGATTACCACAATTGCGGCGTCACGACCGACGACACGATCGTCTGCTGGGGGTGGGATCGATACGGTCAAACGAGCGCACCACGCGGACGCTTTACTCAGATCGCAGCGGGCACCGGCCACAGTTGCGGCGTCACGAACCAAGGAGCAGTAGAATGCTGGGGGTATTACGGAATAGGTCGGACGAGTCCTCCAGATGCGCGTTTCACTCAGGTCAGCGCAGGCAGGGATCATAGTTGCGGAGTGACGGACGCGGAGGCGGTCCTCTGTTGGGGGTACGGCGATTCTGGGCAAGCGACCCCGCCGAATGGAAGTTTCATACAAGTCAGCGCAGGCAGCGACCACACCTGTGGCGTAACAGACGTAGGCACAATCGAATGCTGGGGGTTGGACGAGTTCGGACAAGCGAGTCCACCAGGTGGAAGCTTCATCCAAGTCAGTGCAGGCGAGCACCATAGCTGCGGGCTTACGAGCACAGACGAAGTTCAGTGCTGGGGAGTGTCTTGGAGCAATCCACCAGCAGAACGCTTTGCACAGGTTAGTGCAGGCCCCGCCCATAGCTGCGGCGTGACGAGGTCAGGCGTTGCTCACTGTTGGGGCCTGCTTAACGGCCTCCCAACCGGTCGGGCAGAGCACTTCCTTCAAGTAAGCGCGGGTGGGTCTCAGCGGGCCGCGGGGAGTCCTTTGCTTATCGACGGCACACACGGTTGCGGTGTGACAAGCAACGGTGAGGTCGAGTGTTGGGGGGTAGATTCCTACGGTCGGGCGAGCCCGCCGAGCGGAGACTTCGTCCAAGTCAGTGCAGGCGTCTCTCACAACTGTGGCGTGAAAACCAACGGCCAGATTGTGTGCTGGGGAGATAACCAGTACGGAGAAGCCTCACCGCCTAGCGGCGTCTTCGTTCAGGTCAGCGCAGGCGACTCCCATAGCTGCGGTGTGACGATCGCTGGTACGGTCGAATGTTGGGGATACAACGGTCCTGACGCCACGCAACCACCAGCGGGGCTGCGCCTGGCTCAAACCATCACTGTGCAAACCATCACTGCGATGGAAGCCGACGCGGTCAGTTTGCGGATTGTGGCGCGTCGGCTGAGAGACGGTCGCACCGAATTCGCCGTTCAGATCAATGGCGGAGAGCGGATCATGCCTCGCGTTCGGTACGTCCCCGCCACTCCGTCAAGGCAGTTCTGGTTCGCTTCCAGCGCCATAGTTGTCGAGGGAGTCGAAATCGGCCGGATCGAGGCGCGTCTGCTGCCCGACGGCAGAACGGAGTTTGCCTTCAGGCCAACAGACGGCGAACGGATTCTGCCAACCTCGCGCTATATCTCGGCGCGCAGCGGTGCAACCGGTTGGTTGCAAAGCTCTGCGATCGAGGTAGGCGGCTAACGCCGCCCGTCCTTAGGAGTCGGAATTGCCAGGCCGCCTGTAAGCCGGGTTCTGTTCCCGATGGTTGTGCATCGGGCGGCGATCATCCATCTGGGGCGGCGGTTGCCCGCCGCCTCTTGCGACCTACCCGGAGGCGGCGCGGGACACGCCGTGGCCTCTCTATTTGGTCTTGCTCCGGGCGGGGCTTGCTCAGCCGGCCGGTCGCCCGACCGCTGGTGCGCTCTTACCGCACCATCTCACCCTTACCGCCGTCCGCCACAAGGGAAGCGCGTGGTCGAACGGGTAGGCGGTGTGTTTCTGTGCGCTTTCCGTCAGCTCGCGCTGCCTGGGAGTTACCCAGCGCCCTGTCCCGTGGAGCCCGGACTTTCCTCGATCCCCGATCAAGTCGAAGACCGCGACCGCCCGGCGGCCTGGCGCAATTCACTGTAACGGGGCAGGCTCAGGATCGATCGAGGGCTTCATTGGCGAGGGCGTCGGCGCGGCGGTTGAACTCGCGGCGGACGTGGACGGGGCGGAAGGTCTCCAGTTGCTCGATCAGATTGGAGAGCTGTTCATAGAGCGGCTTGAGAGCTTGGTTGCGGACGCGGTAGCGGCCCTCGAGCTGGCGGACGATCAGTTCGGAGTCGAGGCGGAGCTCCAGTTCGGTCGCGCCGCGTTCGAGGGCGGCTTCGACGGCGGCCAGCGCGCCGTGGTATTCGGCGATGTTGTTGGTGGCCTGTCCGATCGCGTTGCCCCAGGCGTCCAGTTCGCGCTCGTTCTGGTCGCACAGGACGGCGCCGTAGGCAGCGGGACCGGGATTGCCTCGTGAGGCGCCGTCGGCGTAGGCGATGAGTCGCATAGGGGCAGGGTAGTCGGCGGTGTGCGATGCGTTGGCTCAGGCGCGGAGGACGGTTTGGATGCGGTGGTCGAAGACGATGATCTGGTCTACGAGTTGGCCGAGTAGGTCGCGCTGCTGGTCGAAGTCGAGTTCGTCCCACTGCTCGCGCAGGCGTTGCAGGCGGCGTTGGTGCTGGCGTTGGCGTTCGGCTTCGAGCTGCTGCGCGGCGACGCGGCGACGGAGGCGAGTGAGGTCTTCGTGGGCGGCTTCCCACTCGCGGACGATTGCGGCGGCATCGTCTCGGAGCAGCTGGGCGTGGTCTTGTTGCTCCGGCTCAGCAGAGGCGGACTCCAGGAGTTGGGCGAGCCGGCGGTCGAGACTGCGGCGGCGGGACTCGGCGCGGGTCACTGCCGCCGCTGTTTCGGCGGCGAGCGTGTCCGCCGCGGCGGGATCGGCGTTGAGCGAGAGGATCGCGGGGGCAGGGGCGCTGCCGTTGACGCCGCTGCGGAGATGCTCCAGGACTTCGGCTTCGAGTTCGTCCGCGCGTCGAGTGTGATACTCACCGACGGAGCGATTGGTGCGATCTTCGCTCTGGTAGTAGCGGTAGACGGCTGCGGCTGTCTCTCCGTCCGCCTTGCGCCAGCGTTGTCTGCGGGTGACGCCGATCATGCGCGCGCCGCTCTCGCCGCACCAGACCAGACCGGCAAGCAGGAACTGTCCGCGCTGACCCTCGCCCGGCGCGGTGCGGCGCTGCTCCATGCGTTGGGCAACCGCGCCGAAATCCTTGCGGGTGATGATTGCGGGATGATTATCGGCGACGCTGAAGCCGAGCTTCTCGTATTGACCGATGTAGACGGGGTTGAGCAGTAGATCGCGGATGCTGATCATGCTCCAGTGGCGCCCGCGCCGGGTCTGGTAGCCGGCGCGATTGAGGCGTTGGGCAATACGCCGGATTCCGAGATCGTCCTGGAGGTAGAGGCGGAAGATCAGGCGGACCACATCAGCCTCGTGGTCGTTGATTCGGTAGCGGCCATCGGGTCCGACCTCGTAGCCGTAGGGGGTGCGTCCGACCGCTTCTCCGCGTTCGGCGCGGTCGCGCATTCGCTGTCGGCGCTCCTGTCCGCGTTGACTCTGGGGACCGCTGCTGAGCGCGTTGCGCCAGAGTTGCGGGAGTTCGGTTTCATCGAGCGCGCCGTCGTCCAGCGAGATGACTTGAGCGCCACGAGCGCGGAGTTGGAGGACGGCGCGGACGGCCTGGGTCGCGTCGGGCGCGAGATGGGCGAAGCTCTGCACGACGACGATGGTGAAGCCCGGATCGAGTTCGCTGAGATGACGGAGCAACTGCTCGAGGCCGTTGCAGGGCGTGTCTCCGCCAGCGCCCTGATTCTGCTGAGTGGATTCGGCGCGAGTATCGAGGAAAGTGGCAGTGGGCTGGTATCCCCGTTGGGTACAGAAATCGAGGAATCGAGCGTTCTGTTCAGCGAGATTGGGGCTGTGCGGGTGATCGGGTCCAGCGAGTTGGCTGAGATAGCCGATCGCCCGCATGCTTGCCTCCGCGTCAGGCGACCCGCACTAAACAGTGGCAGGCGGGACATTCGATTGGCCGGTTGCCGCGCCGAGCGCGGGTGATCACCATGGTCGGCAGCGAGAGGCGACACTCTGAGCAGACGCCGCCGATAACGGAGGCGACGACGCGCGGCCGGCGGCGACGGTAGAGATCGTAGGTCTGGAGGTCACCAGCGCTGAGGCGGGCGCGATGCTGGTCGACCTCGGCCTGGAGCTCGTCCAGGCGGTCCTGGATTTCGCCGCGTTGGGAGCGCAGCTCGCGCTGGCGCTCTTCCCAGTGATCGAGAGCGCGTTGACGCAACTGGCGCAGCCAGACGATGGCTTCGGCGTTGTCCTGGACGGTGATCTCTGCATTGAGCGCTGCATCTTCAAGAGTTGGCAACTGCTGGCGCTGGGCGTAGAGATCGGCCTGGAGTTGGGAGAGGGTGCGGTGGTCGGTGACGGAGCCGCTGTAGATGCGTTGGTCGGTCGCTTCGATCCGGCGCTGGGCGGTTTGACTGTGAGCTCGAGCTTCGCGCAAGGCGTCGCTCGCGCGAGCGTGGAGCGCTTCCTGTTCCCCGAGCTCTGTTTCCAGCGTCTCGATGAAGGGGGCCGGCATGATCTGGTCATCGATCGAGCGATGCTCACGGAGCGCCTCGTCGCGGCGGATGTCGATTTCCTGAAGCTGCTGCATCCCCTCAAGATCCATATCGACGCTCGATTTCGTTGGGCGGGTGGCGGTGCTGTTCTGAGTGTATGTCTGCGTTCCGTGAGCGCCAACGGACCCAAGTTCAGTTTGACGATCCGGGGCGGCCTTTGCGAGCCGGAAGCGGCGCTGCACATAGCGCTGCGCTGATAGGCTGAGGTGATGAAGGACAGTGTGAGTTCTGCCCGATCGCAGGCGGCGCGACGCACGAATTCCTTGTTGATCAACGTGTCGACGCTTCTGCAAGAGTCGATTGGTTCGGTGCGCCACTACGCACTGGACGATGCGACTTGCGCACCGCTGGGAGCGGATTCGCCGCTGAACGGCGACCTGCGCCTGTTGCGCACCGATCACTCGATCTTGGCTACGGCGCGGATTTCGACGATCGTGCCGGAAATTTGCGGGGGTTGCCTCGAAGAGACGCCAGCGGCGTTGCGGATCGCGTTCGACGAAGAGTTTTGGCCGCCGTCCGATCCGGTAAGCGGAATGAGACTGGAGCCGCCGCCGGAGCGGGAAGGGTTTGCCGTCGCCGACGGCCAGATCGACTTGACAGAGGCTGTGCGACAATATGTTGAGATGGCGCGTCCCATGAGTCCGCGTTGCGGCCCGACCTGTCCCGGCATGGGCGCGGACGAATCGGCCAGCGATCCCCTGCCCGACGCGCGCTGGGCGGCGCTGGCGGCGTTGCGTAGGGAACTGGGCGAATAGCGTCGAACGAGTACCGTGGGCGAGAGTTCCCGACGACACTGAACAGACGGAGCGCAGCGCCGTTGCACCGGCGGCGCGGCGCGGGAGAGAGGTAGAACGATGCCCCCGCTTCCGAAGCGCAAGTATGCGAAGACACGCCAACGTCTGCGCCGGCAGCATCACCGGGTGCGCCGACCCAAGTTGGTGACCTGTCCGGAATGCAACGAGACCCATCAGGCGCATCACATCTGCTGGTCTTGCGGCACGTACCGCGGCCGGACTGTGGTCGAGGTTGAGGAGTAGCCGATGGCCGGCATCGCCTGGTTGTTTCCCGGTCAGGGCGCACAGCAGGTGGGGATGGCGCGCGACTTGTACGACGCTTTCCCCGAAGCGGCGGCCGTGTTCGATGAAGCCGACGCGGCGCTGGGGCGCTCCTTGTCGCGGATCGTGTTTGAGGGCCCCGAGGAGGAGCTGCGCCAGACGGTGAACACGCAGCCGGGCATTCTGGTTGCGAGTCTTGCGGCGTGGCGGGCGGCGCAGGCGAGCGGACATGAGGCGGTGACAGCGCCGCCACTGGCTACGGCCGGGCACAGCATGGGCGAGTACACGGCGCTGGTTGCGGCGGGCTCGCTGACAGTCTCTGAGGCGGTGCGGCTGGTCGCACGCCGGGGCGAACTGATGCAGGCGGCCGGGGAGCAGAATCCGGGCACGCTCGCGGCGGTGCTGGGGATGGAAGAGGACGAGGTTGAAGCGGTATGTACGGAAGCGGGCGCTGAGGTCTGCAATCTCAATGCGACGGGCCAGATCGTGATCGGCGGCAATCCGGATGCGGTGGAACGCGCGGCGACGCTGGCGGAGGAGCGGGGCGCGCGGCGAGTGGTGCGGTTGCGCGTCGGCGGGGCGTTTCATACGTCTTTGATGACACCGGCTGCGGAAGCGATGGCTCCAGTGCTGGCTGAAGCAGAGATCGCCGATCCGCAGGTCACGGTGATCGGCAATGTCGAAGCGACGGCGCTGAGCACGGCGGAGGAAGTACGGGCGGATTTGACTGCGCAGATTCGGCGGCCGGTGCGCTGGCGGGATACGGTGCTGCGGATGCATGAACTGGGTGTGGATACATGGGTGGAGATGGGGCCCGGCACGGTGCTGACCGGTCTGACGCGGACGACGTTACGGCGCGAGCGGCCCACGCTGGTCAACATCAACGATTTGCAGAGTCTTGGCGGGTAACGGCACGAAGCGCAGAGCGGCGATCCGGCCCGACGCTACGCACGATCCACGAGTGCGGGCGTTCTGTGCGCTGTTTGAGGCAGAGTTTGGATATTGCGAAGCGGAGGCCGCGCTTCAACGGTCTGAAGCGGTCACGCCGCTTGCGGATGAGGCGGGAGCGCGGGCGCGTGAGCTGGTCGCCGGAGTCGAATCGCGCCGGGCGGAACTGGACGGACTGATCCGCGCGACTGCGGCTCGGCGTCCGCTGGATCAGATGGCGCTGGTCGATTTGACGGTGCTGCGGATTGCGCTGTGGGAGATGCTCTTCAATAATGGCCGTGTGCGCCCGAACACCGCCGTGCGGCAGGCGGTGGAATTGGCGAAACGCTTCGGGGGCGACGGCAGCCGCCGTTTGGTGAGCGGCGTGCTGGGCACGATCAGCCGCACGCGTCTCGTGGCCGATGCGCCGTCGGCATCTCAGCCTACGGCGGACGCGCCAGCCGCGAGCGAGGGAGAGACGAGTCGCGACGACCAGCTTGGCTGAAGCGATTCAAACACAACCCAGGACGACAACCAACAGCGGAGGCGATTTGCGTGGCACTGTTTGACCGCATCAAAGAGATCATCGTCGATCAGTTGTCGGCCGAACCCGATGACGTGATCCCCGAGGCGTCGTTTGTCGACGATCTCGGCGCCGACTCGCTGGATCTGGTCGAGCTGATTATGTCGTTCGAAGACGAATTCCGCGACGAAGTGCCGGATTTGGAGATCTCGGACGAGGACGCTGAGGGAATTGCGACGGTGCAGGATGCGATCGATTTCCTCAAGAGCAAAGGCGTGGGCGAGGGATAACGGTCGAGTCGCATTGGGCGGCTGATCGGGTACGCTGGCGCGGATGAACATCTTCGGCGTCGGCATCCCGGAAATTCTGGTGGTGTTGCTTCTGGCAGCCGTGATCTTCGGGCCGGGCAAGCTGCCCGAGATTGCGGGCCAGTTCGGGCGCGCGATCCGCGAATTGCGCGAGTATGCGCGTGATTTTCGCGACGAGTACCTGACCGATTTCGAGGAAGTGCGCGAGGAGTTCATCGAGCAGCGCTTCGAGTTGGAGCAGATCGACGCGGATATTCGCGCCGACCTGGCGGCGGCTGAGGCGGATGTGCGGTCGGCGGTGCGGGATGCCGAGACAATGACGGAAGAGGCAATTGAGGCGGCCAAGGATGAACTGCCGCCTCGTCAGACGGCCGAGGCATCGGTCAGCGCGAACGGCGCGGGACAGAGTGCGAGCGGCAGCGGGGAGGCGAGAATGGCGGCGGCCGAAGGTAGTGAGACTCGCCGAGTTCGGCGAACGCGACGGCGGCCGGTGGTGAGGCCGCGACGGGCGGCGGCGGGAACGGCGCGGGAGGAGCGAGAGACGGACGTGGAAGCGGCGCCTGCACGACCGTCTAATGTGATTTCGCTGAACCGACGCCGACGGGCCGAGTAAGCGGGCGGATCGCAGGCGATGGTCAGCCAACCGATTGCACAACCGCCGGACGAGCCGCCACTGCCTCCAGCGCTGGAGGAGGAACCGCCGACAGGTCCCGAGGGCGCGGAACTGACGCTCGGCGAACACCTCAACGAGATTCGTCAGCGACTGACGATCAGCGTGCTGACGGTCGTGCTGACGACTGTGGTGACGTTGGTCTTCGCTTCGACGATCCTGGACTACCTGCTCGAGCCGGGGCGGGAGGCGTTCCCTGAGTTTCGCCCGATCTACACCGAGCTGCTTGGGTTCGTAGGGGCGTACATCAAGATCTCGTTGATGCTCGGCGTGGCCGGGGCGATGCCGGTGATCGTCTATCAGATTTACGCATTTATCCACCCTGGGCTCACGCGCGAAGAGCAAAAGTGGATTCTGCCGGTCGTGGCACTGGCGACGGTCGCGTTCGCTTGCGGCGGGGCGTTCGCGTTTTTCATCGGTTGGCCGCCTGCGCTCGGCTTTCTGCTCAACTTCGGTCAGGAGCTTGCGGAGCCACAGGTGCGGATCAACAACTATATCGACATGCTGACTCGATTCGTGTTCTGGACGGGGATTGTCTTCGAGTTGCCGCTGTTCCTGATGGGTCTCGGGGCGCTCGGGCTGGTGAATTCGCGGCGCCTGATGGGGTTCTGGCGTTGGGCGATCATTGGATCGTTCCTGCTGGCGGCATTGATCACTCCGTCGATCGACCCGGTGACGCAGACGTTTGTGGCGGTTCCGACGCTGGGTCTCTACGCGCTTGGGATCATTCTGGTGCGGCTGGTGGAGAAACGGACGTTGATCCCAGTGATCGAGAGCGATCTCGATGATGATGAGGACGAGGAAGCAGACGCTTCCCGAGCGTCGAGCGGCGCGTCGTAGAGTGAGAGCGGAAGCTGGCTCATGGACTTCGAAGTACTGGAACTGCTGAACGCGCGGATCGCAGGCTGTACGGCCTGCCGCCTAGCCCAGGGTCGAACGCAGACGGTGCCGGGCGATGGCGATCCGAACGCGGAGCTGATGTTCATCGGGGAAGGTCCCGGGTTTCACGAGGACCGCCAGGGGCGTCCATTCGTCGGTCCGGCGGGGAAGCTGCTTGACGAGCTGTTGGCGGGGATCGGGCTATCGCGGCCTGAGGTGTTCGTGGCCAACGTAGTCAAGTGCCGACCGCCGAATAACCGCGACCCGATGGTCGACGAGATCGCGTCGTGCGAGGTCTATCTGCGGGAACAGATCGAGGGGATTCGGCCGAAGCTGATCGTGCCGTTGGGTCGGTTTGCAACTCAGTATTTTCTTCCCGGCGCAACGATGGGGCGTTCACGGGGGCAGGCGGTGTGGGCGGGACAGCAGCTGATTTTCCCGGTCTATCACCCTGCGGCTGCGCTTCGCCAGCGCTCGCTGTTGGACACGATACGGGCAGACTTCGCACAGATCCCGGGCTTGCTCGCGGCGGCGGAGCGTCCGCCCGCGGGGCCGTCGCACCCGCACCAGCACACGCTGTTCAGAGGAGAGGGCAGGGCTGAGGACGGCGACGATGACGAACAGGGCACGCAGCTCTCGCTGTTGTGACTGTGGACATATCATCTGGCGCGTCCGCGCAGATCGACGAAGGAGCGACTTGTGACTGAGGTTCCACACGGCGCGCTGCGCGTCGTCCCTTTGGGCGGGTTGGGGAACATCGGTCGCAACATGATGGTCTTCGAGACAGCCGACGATCTCGTGATCGTCGATGCGGGCCTATTGTTTCCTTCCGAAGAGATGCACGGGGTGGACTACATCATCCCGGACGCGCGTTATGTGGAGGAGCGGCGGGAGAAGCTGCGTGGGTACCTGATCACGCATGGGCATGAGGATCACATTGGGGCGCTGCGATTCCTGCTGCCGCGCCTGCCTGCTCCGATTTACGCCGCGCCACTCGCGCTGGGGCTGATTGGCGTGCGGCTGGAAGAGGCGGGCGTGCTTGATGTGCAGACGGTGCAGGCAGGGGCCGGTTCGCAGTTCGAGTTCGGCAGCCTGAGCGCGGAGTTTTTTCCGGTTGCGCATTCGATTCCCGATGCATTCGGGATCGCGTTGCGGACACCGGCCGGGCTGGTGGTGCATACGGGCGATTTTAAGATCGATCACACGCCGGTGATGAGCGCACCGACCGATCTCAGAGCGTTGGCAGGGTACGGCGAGGAGGGGGTGCGGCTGCTGTTGAGCGATTCTACTTACGCAGACAAACCCGGCCACACGTACTCGGAGACATTGGTAGGGGACGCGCTGGAGCAGATTTTGTTGACTGCGCCGGGGCGAGTGATCATTGCAACTTTCGCATCGCAGATCGCGCGTGTGCAGCAGATCATCAGTGGGGCGGAAGAGGCGGATCGGGTGGTGTTTCCGACCGGCCGATCGATGGAAAAGAACCTAGAGATGGCGCGGCGGTTGGGATACGTCAGGGCGGACGAACGCCGCGTACGTCCGATCAGCGACTTGGGGTCGGCGAGGGATGAGAACACGGTGATCATCTGCACGGGCGCCCAGGGCGAGCCGATGTCGGCGCTCTCGCGGATGGCGACAGGCGATCACCGTGAGGTGACGCTGCGGCCGGGCGACACGGTGATCCTGTCGTCGAGTCCGATCCCCGGCAACGAAGCGGCGGTGAACGAGACGATCAACAATCTCTTCCGTTGCGGGGTGGATGTGATGTCCGTGGGGAGCGGTCACGAATACGTGCATGTTCGAGGGCACGCCGCGCAGGAGGAACTGAAGACCGTGATCGGGCTGACGAGTCCGCGGGCGTTTGTACCGATCCACGGCGAGTACCGACACTTAGCGAGTCACGCGCAGTTGGCGATGGCGATGGGCGTGCCCGAAGAATCCTGTCACGTGCTGCTTGACGGCGACGTACTCGAAGTGACGTCGAAGCAATCGATGATCGTCGACCAAGTGTCGGCGGATTATGTGTATGTCGACGGCCTCAACGTGGGCGGGGTGGATCAGACGATCATCCGTGATCGCCAACGTCTGGCGGGGGACGGGATCGTGCTGGTTGCGGTGCCGATCGATCATCAGCGAGGGACATTGGCGGGGGAGATCGAAGTCGTGGGGCGCGGCTTCGCTGAGCTTGACGCTTCGCCGGAATTGCGCGACGGAGCGGCGCAGACCGTGCGAGAAGCGCTATCGCGGGAAGCGCATCCGGTGCAGTGGACGCAGTTGGAACAGCAGGTGCGGCGACAAGTTTCCTCATATCTGTACCGACAGACTCGCCAGCGCCCTATGGTGGTACCAGTGGCGGTACAGGTCTGAGCATCCGCCGTCGGGCAGCGACGGCGAGATTGGGCCTAGCGGGGCGGCTCTTCGGACCGTGAGGTCCGGGAGCGGGCATGGCCAAACGCAGCACACGGTCTTCTGCGCGTACGCAGGCGGGCGCGACGCGGGCGGCAACTGCTCGTCGTCAAGCGCAAGCCGCGCCGGCGACCCGTGAGCGCGTTTCGGGCTGGCTGTTGGATCACGGCGTTCTGATTGCGGGTTCACTGCTCGCCAGCGTTGGTCTTGGCCTTGCTTTCTGGACATCGTCGGGATCGATGCCGCTGGCGGATGCGCGTGGGACGATATTGGGCGTGTTCGGTTGGGGTGTCTATCTACTTGCGGTTCTTGTGATCTGGGTGGGGACGCTGTTGATGCGCAGCGGGGTCGGCTGGTCGTGGGGCGGGCCTACGGAGCTTCGCCTCGTTGGTGGGGTGGCATTGATCGGAGTTGGGGTCTGGGGCATCGTCGGCGCGATCGAGCCGGTGGTGACAGTGGGCGGCGTGCGTCTGAGTTCGTACGGGGCCGGCGGTCAGATCGGGGCAATGTTGGACAGCACTTTCGGTTGGGTGTTGATCTGTGCAGGCATGTTCGGGGCAATTTCGCTGCTGGCACCGGGACTGCTCCGCGACGGGTGGTACGAGCTTCGTGAGGCCGGGCGCATTGCGGGCGGCGATCTGCGATCGCAAGGGCCCGGCGCGGTAGCGGCGTCGGGACGAGCGACCTGGCACGGGGTCTCTGTAGTCGCGGGGTTGTTGGAGAGCAGCACGTCGCGGGGCGCTCAGGGTCTGAGCCAGACAGTTGGGCGACTGACGGTCGGGCGCTGGGGCGGCGAGATGAATGTGAACGGAGCCGGCGGTCCGCTGGCGGCGGGTCCGCGCACGATCGGCGGCGCAAGAGTCACTCACGCCGCTACGGTCGGACATTCGGCGAGCGTGGAACCGTTGGGCGGTGGCGAGGAGCGATTCAGCCGCTCCACGGCGCTTGCGCAGCCCGCGCCGCTGCAATCAGAGCTTCGCGCCGGTTTCGGCGGCAACGCTGTTCGCGGGCAAGCTCAGCCGAGTCCTGCTCCAGCGCGGGGAGTGAGACCATGGGTCGCTACTGCTCCGCAGAGCGTTCGTCCCGCGCAGGGGCTGGCTCCGGACTCGGTCTTGGCGCACGCGAGCGCTTCGTCTGCCCGGGCGGTTGCGCCTCCTGCTGAAGAGCGCGCCGAGTCGTATCCGACGGTACCTGTGAGCAAGCCATCGGCCTCCTTGCCAATCGAAGTGAGCCCGGAACCTGATTCAAGGCGGGATGAACGCAGGGAATCTGTGAACGGCGACGGTGCTGTCTCCCTCGATGCGGAGGGAGAAGCTGCGGAGCAGCAGGCAGGGCTGTGGTCGGACGGCGCGGACTCCCCTCTGTCCCCCGATCAAGTCGGGGGCGGGCTCCTTCGGGACATCTCCCCCCGCAGTGTGGAGGGGGAGCGGAGAGCACTTGACCAGGACGCTCCAAAGCGGACGGCTGGCGACGGTTGGCGTCTGCCTCCAATTGATCTGTTGGATCCGGATCCGGCAGCGATGCTGCGCAGCGGCGCGACGGAGCAGGCGCGGATCATCGTGGAGACGCTGGCGTCGTTTGGAGTTGACGCGAGCGTGACGCAGATCAACGAAGGGCCGACGATTACGCAGTTCGGGGTGGAACCGGGTTGGGAGATCAAGACTCGTCAGGTGGCGGTGAAGGATCGCGAGGGTCGGGCGGTGCGGGGCGAAGATGGGCAGGCGCTCGTGCGCGAAGAGGAAGTCTCGCGTACGCGGGTGCGGGTCAACCGGATCACGCGGCTTGCCGACGATCTGGCCTTGGCGCTGGCCGCTCCCTCGATCCGGATCGAGGCTCCGGTACCGGGGCAGCCGATTGTCGGGGTTGAGGTGCCAAACGCGGATACGCGGATCGTCGCGCTGCGCGGGTTGGTTGAGTCGCCCGAGTTCGCTGCGACGGTTGATCGCGGGGGCCTGCCGATTGCATTGGGGCGGGACGTGACAGGCGGGCCGGTAATCGCCGACTTGACGAAGATGCCGCATGTGCTGATCGCGGGCGCGACGGGATCGGGTAAGAGCGTGTGCATCAACACAATCATTTCCTCGTTGTTGATGAATAAGTCGCCTGAGGAGGTGCGGTTGATTCTGGTGGATCCGAAGCGGGTTGAGTTGACCGGATACGGTTCGGTTCCGCATCTGGCGTTTTCGCACGTAGTGACGGAATCGGACGAGGTGGTAAGTGTGTTGGGCGTGGTCGTAGCGGAGATGGATCGGCGCTACCGCACGCTGGAACGATGCGGAGCGCGCAATATCGGCGCTTACAACAAGCTGTCCGGCACCCAGCGACAGATGCCTTACTGGGTGGTCGTGCTTGACGAGTTGGCGGACATGATGATGGCGGCTCCGGTTGATGTGGAGCGTCAGCTGGTTCGGCTGGCGCAGCTGGCTCGGGCGGTCGGGATTCATCTCGTTGTCGCTACGCAACGACCGTCGGTTGACGTGGTGACGGGGTTGATCAAGGCGAATTTCCCGACGCGGATCGCGTTTGCGACCACATCGCAGACGGACGCGCGGGTGATCATGGATCGGGGCGGGGCGGAGAAGCTGATGGGGCGGGGGGACATGCTGTACATGAGCTCGGACACGATCAAGCCTCGGCGGGTACAGGGCTCGTACGTGTCGGACGAGGAGATCGAGCGGCTGATCGGGTGGTGGGCGTCGCCGGCGCAGGCCGAGGCAGAGCGGCAGTCGTTGGACGAGATGCTGGAGGGGCTGAACGCATCGACGCCGGAAGCAGCGACAACGATCGCACAACGCAATGCGCAGACGGACCTTGATGCTTTGCAGCAGACATTGGAGTCGGCGCTCCCAGAGGATGAGGACGGAGCGGACGAAGAGGAGGAGGAACCCGACATCGTGCTGGGGATAGAAGCGGAGAGTGATGAGACGGCGCCTGCGGATACTCGTCTGGCCGAAGCGGTTCAGCTGGCGCGGGAGTATGAGCGGGTGTCGGCGACGCTGTTGCAGCGGCGGATGCGGATCGGTCGTCCGCGGGCGGAGCGATTGATCGAGGAGTTGGAGCGGATGGGGGTGGTGGCGGAATCGGACGGGGGGCAGTCGCGGCGTGTGTTGGCGGGGCGTAGTTAAGGTCGGTTTGGCGGGGAGCGGGAATTTCTTGGCGGGCGGTGCGAATTTGCCGCTGGGGGTGGAGGATTGGGCGACAGGTAGTCCGAATTAGTCCAGATTTGGCCAGATTCGGCTGGATTGCGGGGGTGTTTGGCTCGAAATTGGGCGTGCGCATCCGGGTTTGTCTTGTTTTGTCCAGATGGGTTGCGAGGGTCATGGCGGGCTCGGCTGTTGCTGGGTGAGCGATTGGATGCGGTGGATCATATATGGACTGGTGTTCTTTGTCAGATCCGGGAGTGGAGGGGGTGTTGCGGGGGTGACAGTGGGACTCTCGGTGCTGGTTGGGCGGACCCCCCCTCTGTCCCTACGGGACATCTCCCCCGCAGTGCGGGGGAGAGGGGGAATACTTGTGGCCTCTCCCCTCAGTGTGGGGGAGAGGCAATTGGGGGTTTTGGGAGCTTTAGTGGACGGCGGGGGTGAGTTCGGGGGTGGTTTCGTCGGGGTCTTGGTTGATGTGGATGTAGGCGGGCCATTCGAAGCGGTAGACGCGGACGCGCTCGCTGAGGCCTCGCAGGCGGCGGTCTCCGAAATCGGTCCAGAATTTGCGCGTGATTTTTGGTTCGACCGCATCGACGAAGGCGGCTGAGGCAACGATGTCGCCGCCGCGACCCTTGTCCATGATGCGGCTGGCCATGTTGACGGCGCGGCCGAGGATGTCTCCGCCCGGGCGGAGGATGACATCACCGCGGTGGATGCCGACGCGCACGTGGACGGGCCAGGACGCGCCGCGCTCGTCGGCGCGGGCGGTGACGCGATGCTGGATCTGGACGGCGCAGTGGAGCGCCTGGACAGCGTCGGCGAACGCGATCAGGAAACCATCGCCGGTGAGTTTGACTTCAAAGCCGGCGTGGATGTGGATTTCCTCGCGGATGATGTCGTTGTGCTCGTCGATGATTGCTTCCCAGGTGGCGTCGCCCATGCGGTCGGTGAGGAAAGTGGAGTCTTCGATGTCGGTGAAGACGATGCTGAGGGCGTCGCCTTGGCTGGGGAGGAGAGCGGCAGTGAGTGCGCGTCCGCAGCGGGGACAGAAGGAGGAGCGGGGAGGGGGGACTTCGCCGCAGAAGGCGCAGGCGCGAGGCTCGGTCTCGCCGGAGGGCACGCCCAGCCATGACGGGGGCGCGTCGCCGTCGCTTTGCCAGGGCGGCGGTGGTTGGGGGATCGGTTCGATTTCGTCAGCCACCGAAATGTCTCCGTCGGCCTCTGCGGCGAAGGTGGCGTTCACGATCCGTTCGCAAGCAGCGCAGCGACGGCTCGCGCCAAACACGAGCGTACGCCCGCTGGACTCAACCTGCACGGGCGCGAGCGACGCTCACCCGGACAAGTTGAAGGTAACAAGTCTGCGTAAATCCGGCGAAGCGAAGCGCGAGTTCGGACGGCAGTTAACGCTGGCGTGACGCAACCGGCTCTCTGCGCCGGTTGGAGCGGAGCGGTCGGCGGCGGCGGCCGTAAGCCTGGTCGACCCAGGGTTGGAGTTCTTCACCATCGCCGGCAAGATCGCGGCGCAGTTCGATGATCTGATCACGATAGGCGGCGGCTTTTTCGAATTCGAGGTCGCGCGAGGCGGTTTTCATGCGCGACTCCAGTTCGGCGATGATGCGGGCGATTTGGTCGGGGGTTGCGTCGGCGGGGATGGTTGCGCCCAACTGATCCGCCTCCTCGCCGTAGCGAGGGGCTTGTTCGGCGACGGCCAACTCTCGCTCTTCCGCATCCTGAGCGATGTCGTCGGTGATGTCACGGATTTCTTTCTGGATGCCGACGGGCGTGATTCTGTGCTTGAGGTTGTACTCGTGCTGAGCGGTGCGGCGGCGGTGAGTTTCGTCCATCGCGCGACGCATGGAATCGGTGATGCGATCGGCGTAGAGGATGGCGTGAGCGTTGACGTGGCGGGCGGCGCGGCCGATGGTCTGGACCATTGAGCCTTCGTTGCGGAGGAAGCCTTCCTTGTCAGCGTCGAGGACGGCGACGAGGCTGACTTCGGGCAGGTCGAGGCCCTCACGCAGGAGATTGATGCCGACCACACAGTCGAAGACGCCGAGACGGAGGTCGCGGAGGACTTCGACGCGCTGGAAGGCGTCTTGTTCGGAGTGGAGGTAGTAGGTGCGGATGCCGACCTCGCGCAGATAGTCGGCAAGGTCTTCGGCCATTTTCTTGGTGAGGGTGGTGACGAGGGTGCGCTCGCCGCGTTCGGCGCGGGCGCGGATTTCGCTGACGAGATCGTCGATCTGTCCGTCGGTGCCCCGGACCTCAACCTCGGGGTCGAGCAGGCCGGTGGGACGGATGAGTTGCTCGACGATCTGCTGTGAGTGGTTGCGCTCGTAGTCGGCGGGGGTGGCGGAGACGAAGACGACTTGATTGATGTGGCGCTCGAACTCGTCGATGTTGAGGGGGCGGTTGTCGATGGCAGAGGGGAGGCGGAAGCCGTAATCAACAAGGGTCTGTTTGCGAGAGGTGTCGCCGCCGTACATGCCGCGGACTTGGGGCAGGGTCATGTGGGACTCGTCAATGAAGAGGAGCCAGTCTTCGGGGAAGTAGTCGAGCAGGGTCCAAGGGGTGCTGCCGGCGGCGCGGCGGGCGAGGTGGCGGGAGTAGTTTTCGATGCCGGCGCAGTAGCCGGTCTCGCGCAGAGTTTCGAGGTCGTAGCGGGTGCGTTCTTCGAGGCGGGCGGCTTCGAGGATCAGGTCTTGCTGGCGCAGTTCGGTGAGGCGCTGTTCGAGTTCGGACTCGATGTCTGCGACGGCGGCGGCCATGCGTTCGTCGGTGGTGACGAAGTGCTTGGCAGGGTAGATGTCGACACGGTCGCGGTCGGCGAGGATTTCACCGGTGAGAGGATCGAGTTCGACGATGCGCTCAACCTCGTCGTCCCAGAATTCGACGCGGACGGCGAGGTCTTCGTAAGAGGGCTGGATGGTGAGGGTGTCGCCGCGAATGCGGAAGCGTCCACGCTGGAGGGTGAGTTCGTCGCGCTCGTACTGCTGATCGACGAGGCGGCGTAGGATCAGGTTGCGAGAGTAAGGCTTGCCCTTTTCGAGGGTGAGGACCATGCCCTGGTAGTCCTCCGGCTCGCCAAGGCCGTAGATGCAGGAGACGGAAGCGACGATGACGACATCACGGCGCTCGAAGAGGGCGCGGGTGGCGGCGTGGCGGAGCTTGTCGATCTCATCGTTGATGTCGGATTCTTTGGCGATGTAGGTGTCGGAGCGGGGGATGTAGGCCTCGGGCTGGTAGTAGTCGTAGTAGGAGACGAAGTACTCGACGGAGTTGCTGGGGAAGAAGTCGCGGAATTCGGTGCAGAGTTGTGCGGCAAGGGTTTTGTTGTGGGCGAGCACGAGGGTGGGGCGATTGAGTTGGGCGATGACGTTGGCCATCGTGAAGGTTTTGCCGGAGCCGGTGACGCCGAGCAGGGTCTGGGCGCGATGGCCCTCTTGGAGGCCGTGGATGAGGCTCTCGATGGCGCGGGGTTGATCGCCGGTGGGTTGGTAGTCGGCGGTGAGATCGAACTGCTTCTGCATGGAGGCTGCTCGCGTCGGTTGGGGCAGGTGGTTGGTCTTCCAGATTAGAGGGACGGGGGCGTGGTCGCCGATGTGGAGATGTTGAGGTGTTCAGGGATAAATTTTTTTTTCGGCGATCGAAGTGGGAGAGGAATCAGGATTTGCCGTGTTTTGCAGGGTTTTGTGAGATTTTGGACGTTCAGCAGCGTTCGGTTTTGTTCGGTGGTGTTCAGTGGTGAGGGCGACGGTCACGTTGGGTTTGTCCTTTCGGGTTCGATGGGTCGGTCATCATATACAGATGGATGTTCTGATGTATGGGGTGAGTGTTGTGTGGTTGGCAGATTTGGGGTTCGGGCGGACCGACTCTCTCTGCCTTCAGCACTTGCCGCTGCATTAGCGACGACGGTGCAGAGCACGGCGAGATACCCGCGGCAAGCGCGGGTATGACGATCTTCGATTTACGCACAGGTCTCCGGAGGGAAGAGCGAGGAAGGGGGCGAGCGTTATGTGTTTGAGCCGAGGTTTTCGAGGACGGATCGGAGGATGGATTCGGTGGTGAGGGGTTCTTCGAGATCCGGTGCGACCAGGGCGGCTGTGACCCAGGCTTCGGCGTCTCGGCGGGTGTAGCCGAGGCCGGTGAGGGCTTCGATGGCATCGTCGGCGATGTCGGCTGCGGGTCTTGGGCGGCGTTGGGCGTTGGCGTCGAAGCCTTCGTCAATGAGGTGGGCTTCTTCGACGACTTTGCCTCGGAGTTCGGCGATGATTTTGTCGGCCTGGCGTGGGCCGATGCCCGGGAGGGAGGTGAGGGCGCGGCGGTCTTCGGCTTCGATCCATTGGGCGATGGTGGAGACGGAGGCGGCAAGGGCGCGCTGGGCTTTGGCGACGCCCATGTCGCGGACGCTGATGAGCTTGCGGAAGAAGTCGCGTTCGACTGGTCTGAGGAAGCCGATCAGGACGGGAACGGGCGGGCGTTCAGGGACGTGGTAGTGGGTGTAGAGAGAGAGTTCGTCAGGGCGCTCGTCTTCGAGGGCGAGCCAGCAGGCGGTGGGCAGGCGGACTTCGTAGACGATGCCGTTGATGTCGAGCTCGACGCTTTGGGCGTCGTCGTCCCAAGCGACGGCTTTGCCTTTGACGCGCGAGATCACGAGGCTGTGAGTTCGAGTTGGGGGACGGAGAGATAGTGGCAGTAGGCGACGGCGAGGGCGTCGGCGGCGTCGCTGGGGGCATTGAGTTCGGCGAGTCCGAGGCGCGTCATCAGCGCCTGGGCGACGACTTGCTTGTCGGCGGCGCCGTCGCCGGCGACGGTCTGTTTGACCTCGCGGGGCGGGTATTCGGCGATGGGGATGCCCACTTGAGCGGCGGCCATCATCGCGGCGGCCTGGGCCTGTCCGAGGGCGACGGCGGAGCGGACGTTGCGGTTGAGGAAGGGACGCTCAATGGCGAGCGCAACGGGGCGGTAGCGGGCGATCACCTCGGCCAGCTGATCGTGGATGTAGCAGAGACGGGTGGCAAGATCGGCGTCGTTGGGTTTGGGCGGGCGGATCACGTTCCAGCGGAGTTGTGCGGTTCCGTCGGGCTTGGGCTCGAGCAGGCCCCAGCCGGTGGCTGAGAGTCCCGGGTCGACGCCGAGGATCGGCCCTGTCATCGCTCAGGCTCCGGCTAGCGCGGTATCGGGGAAGTCGGCGTTGGTGAAGACGCGCTGGACGTCGTCAAGGTCTTCGAGGGAATCGATCAGGCGGAGGAGTTTGCCGGCCTGGGAGTCGTCGATTGGGACGGTGTTGGTGGCGCGCATGACGACTTCGGCGGAGGCGACGGGGACGCCGAATTCTTCAACAGATTTGCGGGCGGACTCGAGGTCGGCTGGGGCGGTGATGACTTCCACCAGACTTTCATCGACATCGACATCTTCAGCGCCGCCGTCAATGGCGGCGAGAGCGATGTCGTCGGGGTCGGTAGTTGGGTCGATGTCGACGGCGATCACGCCTTTTTGCTCGAACTGCCAGGCGACGGCACCGGATTCGGCCATGCTCGCGCCGGCGCGGGTGAGTGCGGCGCGGACTTCGGAGACAGTGCGGTTGCGGTTGTCGGTGAGGGAGTCGATCAGGAGGGCAGCGCCGCCGGGGGCGTAGGCCTCGTAGCGGATTTCTTCGAGTTGGGCGCTGTCGCCGCCGCCGGTGGCGCGCTCGATGGCGCGCTGGATGTTGGCGTTGGGCATGTTGGACTGCTTGGCGCGCTCAACGGCTAGGCGCAGAGCGGAGTTCTCTTCGAGCTTGGGACCGCCCTGGCGGGCGGCGACGGAGATTTCGCGTCCGAGTTTGGTGAAGAGTTGTCCGCGCTTGGCGTCGGTGACGCCTTTCTTGCGCTTGATCTGAGCCCATTTGGAATGACCGGCCATGCGCGAACTCCCGTACGGCTGATGCAGCTGGACGGCGGGATCGATCTTAACACTTCGGCGCTTCGGAGAGCGTGGAGATTCCGTCGATTAGGTCGCTGGTCGCTGCGATCGCAGCGTGGTTGGTGAGGTCGTTATCGAGCGGAGTGACGGCGACTGCGCCGTCAATGATGGCGGCTACGTCGGAGCCGGCGGGGATGTCGGCGTCGAGCCGCCATTCGAGCTTGCGGCGGACGGCGCCGTGGGCGTCGGTGATGTCGAGCACGCGGGAGACAGCGAGATCAGCCATAGCAGCGACGCGAATGCCGGCGATGTCGTTGAGGGGCAGGTCGGGGCAATTGACGTTGAGGAAGCGGAGTTGTCCGGAGCGGAGCAGTTGTCCGGCGATTCTGGCACCGATCGTTGCGGCGTCGCGGAGGTGCTGTTCCTCGAAGCTGGCGAGTGAGACTGCGACGGAGGGGAGGCTGCGGAGATAACCCTGCATGGCGGACATGACGGTACCGGAGTGGAGGAGCTCGCGGCCCACGTTGGGGCCCGGGTTGACGCCGGAGACGATCATGCCGACTCGTCTCGGGGCGAAGTTGCGGAGTCCGTGAACGACGGCGTCGGTGGGGGTGCCGCTGACTTGCCAGGCGGGGATGCCGGGGATGCGCGAGTGGGCGGGTTCGGCTTCGAGATCGCGGTGCAGGGTGAAGGCGGCGCTCATGCCGGACTGGTTGAAGGCCGGTGCGACGATCATGACGTCGCCGTGTTCCTGGAGGGCTTCGGCGAGATGCCAGAGTCCGTCGGCGTGGATGCCGTCGTCGTTGGTGACGAGGATGAGTGGGCGGTCGGTCATTGAAGCTCCGTGGGTTCTGCTTGGTTGGTCCACTCGGAGACGGAGGGGACGCCGGCCAGCGACTCGGCGGCCTGGACACTGCGCACGATCGCTCGGGCGACGGCTTCGGCGGCCATTGTGCCGGTAAGGGTGAGGAGTTGGGGGAGGGTGGTGACGTCGATTTCGCCGGTGGCGAGGGTGAAGACGCTGTCGCCGTCGCCGGGTGTGAAGACGGGGTTGATGGTTCGGGCGAGTCCGGCGGAACCCATGATCGCGACACGCTTGGCCGTGCCTTTGTGGAGTTTGGCGTTGGTGGCGATCGCACAGAGAGTCGTGTTTGCACCGGGTTGTTCAGGCGGGATGCCCTGACGTTCTTTGAGCGCGGCTTCGTAGTCGGCGATGGTGCGGTTGAGGAGGTCGGTTGATGCGCGTCGCATTTCGCCGCGGGTTTTGCCTCGGGCTCCGGCGATCAGTGCACCGGTGTCGGGATCGATGATGTCGCCGATCGAGTTTGTGGCGACGATTGCGCCGACGATGAGACCGGATTCGTGCGTGATTGAGGCAGTTCCGACGCCGCCTTTGATTGCGGAGTCTCCGCGTCCGGTCTTGGCCACAGTGCAGCCGGTGCCGACGCCGACCGTGCCTTGACGGATTGGGCCGCTACGGGCGCGACGGGCGGCGGTGCGTCCGTTGGCCGGGGTTGGGTTGGAGGGGCGGCCGATGTTCAGATCGAATACGACTGCTCCCAACACGAGCGGAATGGTTGGCTGTTTGGGAACCAAAGTCAGGCCGACGCCTTGCTCGCGCAGGTAACGGCGGACGCCGGTTGCGGCTTCAAGGCCGATCGTGCTGCCGCCCGTGAGCAGGACTGCGTGCACTTCTTGAATCGAGTTTTCGGCGAGCGTGATATCGGTATCGAGGGTGCCCGGTGCTCCGCCTGGGTTGAAAAAGCCCGGCGTTGCTCCCGCTTCGCAGAGGATGACCGTACAGCCGGTGGCGGCCTGGCGGTCGCTCCAGTGGCCGACTTTGATGCCGGGTACGTCGGTGATGGCGTCGTGGAGATCGGAGTTACTCGTCGTCATAGATGACCAGCGGCGTCTTGGGGCGACGATCCCAGTGGAGTTGGAAGACGTCGGGGCGGCTGTAGTGACCGGCGCTGTCGACCCAGCGCTTGGACTCGATTGTGGCGGAGAGAGCGATCTCGGCGTAGAGGATGGTCTCTTCGCCGATCGTGGGCTCGACCAGGTACTTGCCGCCGGGGGCGATGATGGCGCTGCCGCCGCCTGCGTCCCAGAACGGTTCTTCAGCCAGCGGCGTTCCGGCGGGGAGGCGATCCGGCGACATGAATTCGCGTGCGACCACGACGTAGCAGGCGTTTTCGTAGGCGAGATGACGGGTTGCCGCGTCAACAATCGGGTGGAGCATGTCCCAGCCGGGCCAAACGGATGCGTGTATCTGAATGCCGAGCGTGGAGAGGGCGTAGCGGGCAGGAGCCATCTGGTGTTCGTAGCAGATTAGGCCGCCCAAACGTCCGACGGCGGTGTCGTAGACATCGAGATCGGAGCCGTCGCCGTAACCCCAGATGAGGCGCTCGGAGAGGGTGGGGACCAGTTTGCGGTGTTTTCCGAGCAGGGAGCCGTCGGGGCCGATGTAGGCGAGCGTGTTGTAGATCGTGCCTGCGTGGGGTTCTCGCTCGTTGAGTCCGATCACCACGTGCGCTCCCGCTACGGCTGCGGCGTCGGCGATGCGGTTGAAGTCGGGTCCCGGGATGGCGACGGCGTTCTCGAAGGTGTTTTGGTAGAGGGCGCTGAAGGCGGCGCGGTCGGCGGCGCGGGAGTGGTAGTAGGGATAGGAGGGGATCCAGGTTTCGGGGAAGACGATCAGTGTTGCGCCCTCGCGGGCGGCTGCTTCGATTGCGGCTACTGCTCGGGCGACACCGTCCTCGCGGTTGAGGCCGGGGGCGTGTTGGATCGCGGCGGCGATGTAGGTTTCGGCCATCTTCGGGGCTTTCTCGTCAGCGATTGGTGGGGGACTGTTTTCGTCATTGTTGCGCATGTGGAGGGACCTTGCGCGGTTGGATTGAGGACGCCCTTACGTGTGGTCGGACCCCCCCTCTGTCACTCCGTGACATCTCCTCCCGCAATGCGGGAGGAGAGGAGAAACCGGGATAACGGGGTTATGTCGGCGGGGCGTCCAGGGACCAGAGACCGTAGCCGCCGGTGACGGGGACTACGGTGCCGGTGATGTAGCTGGCGGCGTCAGAGAGGAGGAAGGCGACGGCTCCGGCAACTTCGTCGTCGGCTCCGAGCCGTCGCATGGCGGTGTGCTGCTCGACCCGGTTGCGGTACCAGCCGGGCATTGGCTCGGTGAGGGGAGTGTCGATGAAGGCGGGGGCGACGCAGTTGACGCGAATGGGGTTGGCGAGAGCGTGGGCCCATTCGGCGGCGAGAGTCTTGGTCATGGCTTCGACGGCGGCGCGGGTCATGGCGTAGGCGGTTTGGCGGGGGAGGCCGTATTCGGCACCGACGGAGGAGATGGTGACGACCGAGCCGCCGCGCCCGGCTTCGATGAGGCGGGCGGCGAAGTTGCGGGTGAGAAAGAAAGTTCCGCGCTGATTGATGTTCTGGATCTGGTCGTACTGTTCGGCGGTGATGCGCTCGCCACGCTGGAGGATTGGGGAGATGCCGGCGACGTTGACCAGGCCGGTGAGCGGGCCGCAGGTCTCTTCCACGTCTTCGAGCAGGGACTGGTGGTCTTCGATTACGGCGACATCGGCGCGGAAGGCCCAGGCTTCGCCGCCGTTGTCACGGATGCCTTCGGCAACCTGCTCGACCTGGAGCGCTGTGCGCGCGGTGAGGGCCACGCGCGCTCCCATCTGGGCGATGAGTTCGGCCGCAGCGCGACCAATGCCGCGACCAGCGCCCGAGATCAGGATCGTCTGTCCGTCCAGCGAGAACGGGGAAGCGCTCATGCGGATCCTCTTTCGCTCATGTTGTCTTCGAGCGACATGGTGTCGCGCATATGGAGATAGAGCCAGATCAGGTCGCGGGCGGCGGCGGTGATCTTGTCGATGGCGTCGATGAAGACTTCGAGCTGCGGCTCGTGGATGGCGAGGGCGTGGGTGAGCACGACGCGGCGGCGCTGATTGAGCACAATCAGGGCGACTTGATCAGGGTTCATGCGGCGTTCGGGGAGCCAATCGAGCTTGTGAGTGAGAGCGGTGGATTGGCGCAGTCCGTCGGCAAGTTCGAGCAGAACGCCCTGATCGACCTTCTGGACACGCTCGATGCCGTTGCCGACGGCGAGCACAGCGGCGGCGAATTGACGCCAGTCCTTGCGCGGGATTTCGCCGCGGGCGGCGTCAACGTCGGCGAGCGTGGGGAGTTGCAGGTCGCGCAAGAGCTCTTCGGAATTTCGCCCAGCGGTGAGGATGCGGAAGGCGCTGACCGAGGGGGCGGAGAGCTCGAAGTTCATGAAGGTCTTGAGCAGCGGCTGTTCGTGGCGGCGGCGGAGGGCAACGTAGAGCGCCATCAATTCCTGGGCGGCATTGAGGTATTCCTCGACGATGCGCATTCCGATCACCTTGCGGTCGTCGGGATCGGCGAGGGCTTGTGAGCGGAAGAGGGCTTCGGCGACGGTGCGGTGGGCTTTGGCTCCGAACTTGGCGTAGTTGTCGAGGAAGGCGACTTCGAGGGCGTGGAGGGAGCGGTCGAAGCAGGGAGCGCAGACGCGGGCACGCGGGTCGGCGACGGTGAGGTCGAATTCGTCACCGCAGTCTTCGCAGTTGGCAATGGCGAGATCACGGTTGCGATCGTCGGCGGTCTGCCGGTAGGGCTGGCGCGGGTAGCTCTGGGGTCGCTGGGCGGTCACGGTGGCCTCCGTTGGAGGGAGGCTATCACCGTGACGGACGCCGGGGCCGGGTGGACTTGACCTGGCGGGATGCCTGACGCGGGGATTGGCACCTGGGGCACCAGTGGGTGGCTCGGCCGGCGACGATGGTTCGGCGGATGGTGGTTGCGCAGATGTCGCAGGGTTGGTCGGTGCGGCGGAAGACTCGGACGTAGTACTGCTGTTGGCCTTCTTCGCCTTCGACGTTGGTGTAGTCGCGGAAGGATGCGCCGCCGTGTTGGACGCCCTCTTCCAGGACTTCTCTGATGGCGGCTTGGAGGTTGCGGCGTTCGGGTGGGCGGAGCGAGCCGGCGGGGGCTTCGGGATGGAGGCGGGCGAGGAAGAGCGCTTCGTCGGCGTAGATGTTGCCGATGCCGGCGATGTTGCGTTGGTCGAGGAGGGCGGCCTTGATGGGCGCGTGGCGTCCGCGCAAGGAATCCCAGAGCGCATCGACGGTGAATTCGTCACTGAGCGGTTCGGGGCCGAGTGCGGGCAGAGCGTCCTGCATCTGATCGACGACGTCGATCGTGCCGAATTTGCGGATGTCGACGAAGCGGAGTTGGTCGCCATGATCGAGTTGGAAGACGGCGCGGGTGAAACGCTCGGTTGGATAAGCGGGCGCTCGGAAGCGGAGCGAGCCGGTCATGCGGAGGTGGACGACGCAGCAACGGTCGTCGTCCAGATCGAGCCCTAAGTACTTGCCTCGGCGGCGTGCGCCTGTGAAGGCGCGGCCGGTCAGTTCGGCGCGAATCTCGGCGGCGGCGCGTCCGCGCAGCAGGCGCTCGGCGCCCTCGCCGAGCTCGAAGCCGGTAATGCGGCGTCCGCGAATGAGTGGATCGAGTTCGCGGCGGACGGTTTCGACTTCGGGCAGTTCAGGCATTCCGGCGCTACTGCCTGATCGCGTAGGCGTTGCTGAGGAGGGCGCGGTCGAACCACTCGCTGCCCTTGCCCTCGGAAACCCACTCGTAGAGCGCGGCTTTGAAGATGCCTTCCATCGCGGCGACGGAGGCGAGCGCCAGTCCGCCGAGGATGACGGCGGCGATGATTGCGGCGATCGGCGCGATGAAGGCGAGAATCACGACGGGGATTGCCACGATCAGGATGGCGAGCAGGTACATGAAGAAGAACGAAAATTGGGCGGTGACCTGCTCGCCCCAGCTGCGGCGCAACATGCCGGCGGAGCGCCGGATCGCGGAGAACGGGCCGACTCGTTCGACTACCAACACGGGGATGACGAAGAAGGTGATGTAGGCCCAGACCGCGCCGATGATCGAGATCAGGATCGTACCGACGATGCGGGCGACGGGGCTGTCCTGATTTTCGGCGGCGGCCTGGAGCGCTCGCAGGATCAGGCCGACGGTACCGGTGATCAGAGTCCAACCGAGGATGGCGAGCCACATGGGGGCGACGGCGCGAATGCCGGACATGACGTTGGGATCTCCGCCTTCGAGCCGCTCACGCGCTGCGGCGACCAAGGCAGAATTACAGAAGATGATGATGTAGAGGCCGCCAAAGTAGGCGATCAGCGTGATGATGACGTCAACGATGTTGAACTCGGCCTCACCGGTGCTGCCGAGGCGGTCGAAGGTACCGACGGCGCCAAAGACGCCGGCGGCAATCAGGCCGACGACGATTGCTCCGAGCGTGCCCATGATTGGGAAGAAGATCAGTTCGCGGTCGAGTTGGAGCACGCGCCAGCTGATCTTGGTGATGCGCCAAGTGTTGCCGATCGTGGCAAAGATGCCGCCCATTTGATTAGCCTCCTGCCGCTGCGCTGTCTGTGTGGACGAGCGGTTCCAGATCGCGCCAGTTCGGGCCTTGCTTGACTTCGATCTGAAGTGGGACCACCATCTCGATCGCAACCGGCATGAGCTCGGAGAGCAGCGCGCTGAGGTCGTGGACTTCGGCGGCCGGCGTCTCGAAGATCAGCTCATCGTGTACCTGTAGCAGCATCCGCGAGCGCAATTCGCGGTCTCGAAGCGCTTGGTCGATGTCGAGCATGGCGCGCTTCATCACGTCGGCGGCTGTTCCCTGGACGGGCATGTTGACTGCCATTCGCTCAGCCGCGCTGCGAGCCTGGAAGTTGGAGGAGTTGACGGCGGGGAGGTAGCGGCGGCGGCCCAGCAGGGTCTCGGCGTAGCCTCGTTCTTTGGTTGAGGCTTTGGTTTCCTCGATCCACTCCTGGACCCGGGCAAAGCGCTCGAAGTAGGCGTTGATGAATGCCTGGGCGTCGCGCCGTTCCATGCCTGAGCGCTGAGAGAGTCCGTGCGCGGAGAGTCCGTAGATGACTCCGAAGTTCATCATCTTGGCGACGCGGCGCATCTCCGGCTGGACATCATCCAGGGAGACGCCGTAGGCGCCGGAGGCGGTGGCGGCGTGGATGTCCTCGCCGCGTTGGAAGGCGTCGATCAAACCGGCGTCGGCGGACAGATGGGCGAGGACGCGAAGTTCGATCTGGGAATAGTCGGCGCTGACGAAGCAGACATCGCCGGTGAGGGTATCCCACGCCCGGGGGACGAAGGCGGCTCTGATTTCGCGGCCTTGGGGAGTGCGAACGGGGATGTTCTGGAGGTTGGGGTGTTCGGAGGAGAGGCGTCCGGTAGCGGCGACGGTCTGGTTGTAGTCGGTATGGATGCGTCCGGTCGCGGGCTGGATTTCGTCGGGCAGGGATTCGACGTAGGTGGAGCGAAGTTTGGTCAGTTCGCGCCACTGGAGGACGTGATCGATGATCGGATGCGCGTCGCGCAGGCGCTCGAGTTGTTGCGCATCAGTGGAGAAACCCTGCGAAGTTTTGCGGGTTTTGGGCAATTTGAGTTCGTCGAAGAGGACGCTACTGAGCTGCTTGGGCGAGCCGATGTTGAACTCGTGGCCAGCGTCCTCGTAGACGGTTTGGGTCATCGTGGCGATGTCGCGATCGAGTGTGAGATCGAGCTCGGCCAGCGTGGAAGCGTCCAGTGTGACGCCGGCCAGTTCCATCTCGACCAGGAGCGGAATCAGGGGTATTTCGAGTTCGCGGTAGAGCGTCTCCAGGCTGGGTTCGTCAACGAGCTGTGCGAGCAGCAGTCCGGCCAATCGGAGGGTCATGTCTGCATCGGCGGCGGCATACGGGCCTGCCTGGGCAGCCGGCACGTCGACCATTGAGATCTGTTTCTTGCCCTTGCCGATCAGGTCTTCGATCGGCGTCATCGAGACGCCGAGCCGAGAGAGGGCCAAGTCTTTGAGTCCGACTCGCTCTTCGCTGAGGACAAAGGCAGCGACCATCGTGTCGTGGGTGAGGCCGCGCAAGGTGATCCCGTGCCGGCGCAGCACCTTCATGTCGAACTTGGCGTTGTGCAGGACTTTGGGTACTGAGGGGTCTTCGAGGATGGGACGGAGCGCGTCGCGGACCAGTTCGGGGGAGAGTTGGCGCTCCTCGTTGCGGTGTCCGACGGGGATGTAGCAGGCTGAACCTTCGCCATCGGCGAGGGCGTAGCCGGCGATTTCGCAGTCGATCGTGTTTGTGGATGAGGTTTCGAGATCGACCGCGAGTAGAGCTGCGTTGCGAGCTTGGTCGAGCCAACGCTGAAGTCCCGCTTCGTCGAGCACGAGGTCGTAGTCGTCGATTGGGGCTTCTGAGAGCGCGGCGGCTGAGCCGGGGATCTGGTCTTTGAGAGTGCGGAATTCGAGCTCGTCGAATTTGCTCAGGACAGCATCCTGCTCGAAATGCGAGACGTCAGCTGCGTCCAGGTCAAGTTGGACGGGCGCATCGTGGCGGATAGTGGCGAGATCTTTGCTCAGAATGGCATCGGCGTGGCCGGCTTCGAGCTTTTTCTTGGTCCCGGCGGGCTTGACTTCGGCGATGTGCTCGTAGATGCCCTCGACCGTGCCGTATTGATTGAGCAGCTTGACCGCGCCGACCTTGCCGATCCCCTTGACACCGGGGATGTTGTCGGACTTGTCGCCGACTAGGGCCTTGTAGTCGATGATCTGGACTGGATCGACGTCGTACTTCTCGCGCACGGCGGCGGGACCGTCGTAGGAGATGTACTCGCTTCGGTAGGGGTTATAGAGGTAGACGGACACGTTGTCGGAGACGAGCTGCAAGAGGTCGCTGTCGAGCGTGCAGATCCAGGTGTCCAGGCCGGCGGCGACGGCTTGATCGGCCAGCGTTGCGAGCACATCGTCGGCCTCGAAGGTGGGCGCTTCGTAGATGGGGATCGAGAAGGCTTCGGCGATCTCGCGGCAGCGCTCGATCTGGACTGGGAGGTCCTCGGGCATCGGCTCGCGGTGCGCCTTGTACTCGGGATAGGTCTCGCGGCGGAAGAGGGTTTCATCGCTGACATCGAAGGCGTAGGCAGCGTGGGTTGGCTCCAGCGTGTTGATGATGTGGAGCAGAGTCGCGGTGAAGCCGCGCACGGCTCCGGTGGGCTCGCCGCCGCTGGTGCGCAGATTGGCGCGCTGCATGGCGAAGTAGGCGCGGAAGATGAGCGCGTAGGCGTCGAAGATGACGATGCGCGGTTGCGGCGGGATGAGGGCGGCGGTCTCGGTTTCGGTGGGCATGAATCGAGTATAGGCAGCGGCGGGACGCGGAGGCGGCGTCGCTGATACCGTAGGACAGAAGCGCTGACCAGATAACGAGCGCTGGTGAACGGAGACCTTTGCAGAACCTGACTTCGTCATTCCATGCTTGAGCTGGAATCCGGCTTCCACCCGATAGGGAGCAAGATCCCCGCTTCGCGGGAATGACGGGGCCGGGGCCTGTTGCAATGGCGTCGAGAGGAGTGATGTGTGCCTTCTGATCGGATCATTGTGCGGGGCGCGCGCGAGCACAACCTGAAGGACATCGATGTCGAGCTTCCTCGTGATCAGCTTGTGGTGATCACGGGGTTGTCGGGGTCGGGCAAGTCATCGCTGGCGTTCGACACGATCTATGCGGAAGGTCAGCGGCGCTATGTCGAGTCGCTTTCGGCGTATGCGCGGCAGTTTTTGGGGCGGATGGAGAAGCCCGATGTGGACTACATCGAGGGTCTCTCGCCGGCGATCTCGATCGATCAGAAGACGGGCTCGCGCAATCCGCGCTCGACCGTGGGCACGGTGACAGAGATTTACGACTACTTGCGGTTGCTCTTCGCGCGGGCGGGGCGGCCGCACTGTCCGATCTGCGGCGATCCGATTGCGCAGCAGACGGTGCAACAGATGGTGGATAGCGTGCTCTCGCTGGGCGCGGGGCGGCGGTTGATGGTGTTGGGACCAGTCGTGCGCGACCGCAAGGGCGAACATCAGCAGGTGTTGGAGGAGGCGCGAAGCCGCGGTTTCGTGCGGGCGCGGGTGGATGGCGAAGTGCGTTCGTTGGACGAGGAGATCGAGCTAGAGAAGAACAAGCGGCATTCGATTGATGTGGTCGTGGATCGGATCGCACTGCCAGAGGATGAACCGGATCGGGACGCTCGACAGGCGCTTGCCAACCGCCTCTCCGACTCGATCGAGCAGGCGCTGGGTCTGGGCGACGGGATCGTGCGCGTGCGAGTGTTGGATGAGGATGAGGATCGGATTTTTTCCGAGCAGCTGGCCTGTCCGCGCGACATGTTTGCGCTGGGCGAGATCGAGCCGCGCAGTTTTTCCTTCAACTCTCCGCACGGGGCATGCGCGGAATGCACCGGTCTGGGACAGACGATGGAGGTGGATCCGGCGCTGGTGATTCCCGACATGAACAAGTCGTTGGACGGCGGCGCGGTGGCGCCATGGTCGCGCTCGAACGGGAGCATGGGCTGGTATCGGCAGATGATGGAGACGGTGTTGGGGCAGTTCGGGGGGGAGACGGATACACCGTTCGCGGAGTTGCCGTCGGAGGCGGTCGAGGCAGTGCTCTACGGGCTGCCCGAGCCGATTGTGGTTGATTTCGTCAATCACCGGGGGCGTCAGCGACGCTATGAGACTCAGTACGAGGGCGTGATCCACAATCTCGCGCGCCGCCATAAAGAGACGGACTCGGACTGGTCGCGGGCGGAGATTGAGCGCTACATGACCGCTGTGGATTGCAGCGCCTGCGGCGGGGCGCGGCTGAAACCGGAATCGCGAGCGGTACAGGTGGACGCGCGCTCGATTGTGGATGTGACGCGGCTCTCGGTCGCGGCGGCGCGAGATTGGTCGGAGCGGCTGAACGGGGAGAGCTCGCCGCTCTCGCCGCGTGAGCAGACGATCGCGGTTCAGATTCTGAAGGAGATCCGCGAGCGGTTGACGTTCCTAGTTGATGTGGGGCTGGATTACCTGACCCTGGATCGGGCGGCGGGCACGCTTTCGGGCGGGGAAGCGCAGCGGATTCGATTGGCGACGCAGATCGGCTCTTCGTTGATGGGGGTGCTTTATGTCTGCGACGAGCCTTCAATTGGCTTGCACCCGCTGGACGACGAGCGCCTGATCCGCACGCTCAAGCGGCTGCGCGATCTGGGCAACACGGTGCTGATCGTGGAGCACGACGAAGCGACGATGCGGGCGGCCGATTACATCGTGGACATGGGACCGGGCGCGGGCGAAGCCGGCGGCCACATTGTCGCGGCCGGGCCGCCGTCGTTGATCATGGAGCACGAAGGATCGATGACGGGCGCATATCTCAGCGGGCGGCGCAGCATACCGATGCCGCCGGAGCGGCGGCCGGGCAACGGCGACACGCTTTGGGTGCGGGGCGCGACTGAGCACAACCTGCGCGGGATCGATGCGGGTTTCCCGCTGGGCACGTTGATCTGCGTGACGGGCGTTTCAGGCTCGGGGAAGAGCACGCTCGTCAATGACCTGCTCCATGCGAGCGCGGCCCAGCAGTTGCACGGCGCACGCAGACGGCCGGGTGCGATGACAGGGTTGGAGGGGCTAGACGCGATCGACAAGGTGATCGATATCGACCAGTCGCCGATCGGGCGCACGCCGCGCTCGAATCCGGCCACATACACGGGCTTGTTCACTCCGGTGCGGGAGTTGTTCGCGTCGGTGCCCGAAGCGCGAATGCGCGGCTACAAGCCGGGTCGGTTCTCGTTCAACGTCAAGGGCGGACGCTGCGAAGCCTGCCGCGGTGACGGGTACAACACGATCGAGATGCAGTTCCTGCCCGACGTGACCGTGCCCTGCGAGGTTTGCCACGGCGACCGCTACAACCGCGAGGCGTTGGAGATTCGCTACAAGGATCACACGATCGCCGACGTGCTGAACCTGACGGTGGACGAGGCCGTAGAGCTGTTCGACGCGCATCCAGCGATCTCGCGCAAGCTGCGGACGCTGCAAGCGGTCGGGCTGGGCTACATCCGGCTGGGTCAGCCGGCGACCACGCTTTCCGGCGGCGAGGCGCAGCGGGTCAAGCTGAGCACGGAGCTTTCGAAGCGCTCAACGGGGCGGACGTTGTATCTGCTGGATGAACCTACGACGGGGCTGTCGTTCCATGATGTGGAGGCGCTGCTAGGGGTCTTGCAGCGCCTGGTTGACGGCGGCAACACGGTGGTGGTGATCGAGCATCACCTCGACGTGATCAAGAACGCGGACTGGATCATTGATCTGGGGCCGTTGGGGGGCGATCGTGGGGGTGAAGTGGTCGCGACCGGGACTCCGGAGCAGGTTGCGGAGGTTGAGGCGAGTTTTACCGGGCAGTTTCTGCGCGATGTGCTGGCCCTGCACCCGCCGGCGGTCAATGGACGGACAGCGCTTGCGTCCAACGTGGACGGTGAGCATGGAGTGAATCGAAACGGCGGATCGGCCGCAAACGGCCGCTCGGGGGCGTCCTCGAACGGCGAGAGAGAGGCAAGCAGCGCCGCCGAACCGGCGCCACATTAGGGGCTGGATCGATCGGATTTTGGGCTTGGGCGGGTGAGGTGTTGCCAACAGGCGATTGCAGCCCTATAAGTGAATAGCCGCCGACGCACGGGTCGGGGGCGAGACGCGCGAGAGGTGAAGACTCATGACCTACGTGATCGCCGAACCCTGCATCGACGTGAAGGATCAGTCTTGCGTCGAAGTGTGCCCGGTGGACTGCATCCACGCGGACGACGACGACCGCATGCTCTACATCAGCCCGGACGAGTGCATCGACTGCGGCGCCTGCGAACCGGCCTGTCCGGTGACCGCGATCTTCGCGGAGGACGACGTGCCGGACGAGTGGCAGGCGTTCACCGAGATCAACGCGGAGTGGTACGAGGACCCAGAAGCAGCTCGCGGCAAGGTCGCTGAACTGGCGCCATAGCCCCATTCGCCCCCGGACATTCCGAGACGCTCCCGCCTGCTGATGGGCAGACGGGGGCGTTTCTGTGTGCGGATGGATCGCCAGTCTGATTCACTCTTGCCTGCGGGGATAGACCAAGGGCTAGGGGCTCTTCACATTGATTGTCGCGGCAATCTCAAGGCACGACGACGGTGCAGGACGCGGCGAGTGATTCCCATCTTCGGAGAGCTTTGCCAAAGTCTACGTTCTTCGTCATTGCCGCGCTCCGCCGCGGCAATCTCGCTGTGAGAGCGACGACGGTGCAGATAACGGCGAGATACCCGCGACAAGCGCGGGTATGACGATCTTTGATTTACGCAAGGGTTTCCCTGCGCGGGACAGGCTCTGTGGCAATCGCGGGGATGACGAGCAAGTCTTGGCCTGGCGACTGGCAATGTGTATAGGCACTAGAAGCCCAGGCGGGACCTGAGGGCGTCTACCAGTTCCGCGATTGCTACTCGCTCTTGGGCTTGCGTGTCTCGGTCTCGGATTGTGACTGCGGCGTCGTCGAGGGACTCGAAATCGACGGTGATGCAGAGGGGGGTGCCGATCTCGTCTTGGCGGCGGTAGCGGCGGCCGATTGACTGGGTGTCGTCGTATTGGGTGGTCCAGTGGGGACGGACTTTGGCCCAGACTTCGCGGGCGAGGTCGGCGACGGGCTGTTTGCGTGAGAGCGGCAGCACGGCGACGGTGATTGGGGCGACGCGGGGCGCGAATGCGAGGATGGTGCGGTCGTCGCCTTTTTCGTCGGGTGTGACGGTGTAGGCGTCGCAGAGGAGGGCGAGCATGATGCGATCGACGCCAGCGGCGGGTTCGATCACGTGGGGGACGATGTGGGTGTTGGTTTGATGATCGAAGTATTCGAGGCGTTTGCCGGAGGATTGACCGTGTTGGGTGAGGTCGAAGTCGGTGCGGTTGGCGATGCCTTCGAGTTCATCCCAGCCCCAGGGGTAGCGGTACTGGATGTCGGTGGTGCCAGCTGAATAGTGGGAGAGTTTCTCGGTTGGGTGGACATCGCGGCGGAGGTTGTCGGGGTTGATGCCGAGATCGACGTACCACTGTTCGCGAAGGTCGATCCAACGGCGGTACCACTCGTCGGCCTCGTCGGGCGCGACGAAGTACTCCATCTCCATCTGCTCGAACTCGCGGGTGCGAAAGATGAAGTTGCCGAGCGTGATCTCGTTGCGGAACGACTTGCCTTGTTGGGCGATGCCGAAGGGGAGGCGGCGGCGGGTGGACTGGAGGACGTTCTCGAAGTTGATGAAGATGCCCTGGGCGGTTTCGGGCCGGAGGAAGGCTTCGGAGCCGGCCTCGGCGACGGGGCCTACTTGGGTGCGGAACATGAGGTTGAACTCGCGCGCTTCGGTGAAGGAGTTCTTCGCGCCGCAGGTGGGGCAGTTCGGACCCTCCAAGTGGTCCTCCCGGAAGCGGCCTTTGCACTCGAGGCAGTCGACCATCGGATCGTGGAAGTTCTGGACGTGGCCTGAGGCTTCCCAGACGCGGGGTGACTGGATGATGGCGGAGTCGAGGCCGACCACGTCGGAGCGCTCGCGCACGGTTGCGCGCCACCAGAGTTCCTTGACGTTGCGCTTCAGCTCGACGCCGAGCGGGCCGTAGTCGTAGGTGGATCCGAAGCCGCCGTAGATTTCGGAGGCGGGGAAGACGAAGCCGCGCTGTTTGCAGAGCGAGACGAGGGTGTCGAGGGAGACGTCGTTCATTGCAGTCGCCTTTCTGGAGGGGCTATCGGCTGTTTCCACGATGTCAGTTGAGCGTACGACGACACCTGCTCCGGCAGAGCGAACGGGAACGCACTGCAACGCTCTGCCGTACGCCAAGCACCACACTCCGGAAGGGCTATTCGGTAAGCGGGAGGATATCGCTGACGCGACAGGCAAAACCTGGCAGTACATCGCCACCATCAAGTTCTTCATCGCTGGAAACGACTTCGACTCCAACATCACTGCGGTGGACCTCGACTGTCCGGCTTTCGGGCTGCACCACCCATACCACCCGCACGCCGTGACTCAGCCACATCCGCGCCTTGTCGTATACCTCATGCGACTTGTCGTTGGGAGAGACGATTTCGACGACCAGATCGGGAACTGTCACGGAGTAACCGGGCAGTGGTGGACCCGCTTGCATCCGATCTGTCGAGAAGAACGCGATGTCGGGTCCGCGCACCGTATCCGGGTCCCGCTCAATCCAGACACCGGCGTCGCCTGCTGTAACTCGCCCGAGCCGTTGCTGCTTGACAAACGCACCAATCACTATGGTCATGTCGGCCATGACAGTGCCGTGCTCTTCTCCAGGTGGCATGGTTTCGTGCAGTTCTCCGCGAATCAGTTCGCCGTACACACCCTCGCTGTACAGGCGCAGCAGGTCATCGGCGGTCAGCAGTTTTGGGGCAGTCGTCGTCATTGGTGAGCCAGCCTTCTGTGACATCGTACCGTCTACGCTGAACACCAACGAAGCAAGCGGAGGCATCAATGCGGTTTCTGATCGGTCTGATTCTGGGGTTACTGATCGGCGCGGTCTTGACGATTCTGGCGACGGGGAATGCGGGACGCGCCTTGCAGGAGCAGATGCGCGAACGCTCCGCGCGCGAGGAGGCGGCGGAGCGTTCGGAATAGGTGCGGCGGAGCCCTCACCCTAACCCGCTCCCAGAGGGAGAGGGGATCAGAAGAGGATGAGGCCCGCTACAAGAAGAGCGGGCCGAAGACGACGGCCACGATCGACATCAGCTTGAGGAGGATGTTGAGTGAGGGGCCGGAGGTGTCCTTGAAGGGGTCGCCGACGGTGTCACCGACGACAGCGGCGGCATGGGCGTCGGAGCCTTTGCCGCCAAAGTTACCCTCTTCGATGTACTTCTTGGCGTTGTCCCAAGCTCCGCCGGCGTTGGCCATCATCAGCGCGAGCATCGCGCCTGCGGCGATCGAGCCGATCAGCAGGCCGCCCAGCGCCTCGGCGGAGATGACGGCACCCACGAAGATCGGGACGATCACGGCGATTAGACCGGGGATGATCATCTCGCGCAGCGCGCCGTCGGTGGAGATGGAGATGGCGCGCTCGTAGTCGGGGTCCTGGGTGCCGTCCATGATGCCGGGCATCTCGCGGAACTGTCGGCGGACTTCCTGGACCATCGACTCGGCTGCGCGTCCGACCGCGCCCATCGAGAGCGCGGAGAAGACGAACGGCATGAGTGCGCCGATCAGAATGCCGATCAGCACTTTGTGATCGAGCAGGTCGATCACATTCAGGCCGACAGTGATGGCATAGGTGGCGAGCAGCGCCAGCGAGGTGAGCGCGGCCGAGCCGATGGCGAAGCCCTTGCCGGTCGCGGCAGTGGTGTTGCCGAGCTGATCGAGCGCGTCGGTGCGTTCTCGAACCTCGGGCTCGAGACCGGCCTGTTCAGCGATACCGCCGGCGTTGTCGGCGACGGGTCCGTAGGCATCGGTGGCGAGGGTTACGCCGAGCGGCGCGAGCATCCCGACGGCCGCAAGCGCAATCGCGTAGACACCAGCGAGTTCGTGCGCGATCACGATCGCCACGACGATCGTGACGAGCGGAATCAAAGTGGACATCATGCCAAGGCTGAGGCCACCGATGATGATCGGGCCGGTACCGGATTGCGCCTGTCCGCTGAGGTTGACGGTCGGCGAATAGCGCCTGCCGCCGAGGGCGAATCCCTCGGATGAGGTGTAGCCCTCGGTGACTGTACCGATGATCTGACCGGCGATCAGGCCAACGAGGATGGCGAAGAAGAGGTTCCACTTGCTGCCCTCGAGGGCGTCGAGGTCGAGCAACGCGATCGCGACGATGCCGCCGATCAGCACCAGTCCAGACGCGCCGAAGACACCGGCGCGCAACGCCCAGAGCAGTCGGCCCTGGTCGGCTTGCTCGCCGGTTCTGACGAAAAAGGTGCCAATGACTGCGGCGAGGATGCCGATGCCGGCGATCAGCATGGGCAGGACGAGCAATTCGTTCTTCCACTCGCCGGCGAGCGAGGCGACGGCGACTGAACCGGCCAGCGCCATGGTGGCGACCATCGAGCCGACGTAGGACTCGAAGAGGTCTGCGCCCATGCCGGCGACGTCGCCGACGTTGTCGCCCACGTTGTCGGCGATGGTGGCGGGGTTGCGGGGGTCGTCTTCGGGGATGCCCGCTTCGACCTTGCCCACGAGGTCGGCGCCGACGTCTGCGGCCTTGGTGTAGATGCCGCCGCCGACGCGGGCGAAGAGAGCGATGGAGGAGGCGCCGAACGCGAATCCGGCGAGCGGGGCTACGTCTTGCCAGATCAGGTACATGATCACGAGCCCGAGGAGGCCGAGTCCGACGACGGTCATGCCCATCACGGTGCCACTGCCGAAGGCGACGCGGAGGGCGGGGTTGAGGCCCTCGCGGGCTTTGGCGGCGGTGCGCACGTTGGCGCGGACGGCGATCAGCATTCCGGCGTAGCCGGCTGAGGCGGAGAGGATCGCGCCGATGATGTAGGAGATCGAGGTCCAGCGATGAGCGGTGCCATCGAATTTGTCGAGCACGTCGAGGTCGATGAAGATCAGCAGCACTACGAAGACGACGACGACAAAGGCGGCGAGGAAGGTGTACTCGCGACGGAGGAAGGTGGCTGCTCCGGCCTGGATCGCTCGGGCGATCGTCTTCATCAGGTCGTTGCCTTCATCCTCGGCAAGTACGTCACGGACGCGCAGCGCCGCAAAGAGCAGAGCCACGACCGCGGCGATGATGGCGAAGATCAGGATTTCCATGCAGTTCCTCTCAGGTTGAGCGGGGCATTGGGAAGCGCGCGAGCCGAGATCGCGTTGGCAGAAGCGCGCCCAGCAGATGGGGACGCAGGCAGGGTATTACGGGGGTGTTACGCGGGCAATGCGGTAGATCGCACAGCTGGCGGCGCGGGGGAATTTCTGGGCGGGCGCGGCGAATTTGGCGGCGTGGGCTTGGTATTTGGCGATGGGTAGTCCAGATTTGTCCAGATTTTGCCGGATTTGGCTAGATTTCGGAGCGTTTGGAGCGGAATTGAGGGTATGCGTACGGGTTTGTCCAGGAATGTCCAGGCAGGGTTTGATGGTCATGGCGGGTTTCGTTGGTTGTGAGGGGAGGCCGGTCACAAGGGATGATATATGCACGGGAGTTCTGTGGTGGATTCCCGGTGTTGCGGGGATTGCAGTTGGGTTGGGGGGCGGACTCCCTCTGTCACTTCGTGACTTCTCCCCCCGCGGTGCGGGAGCAGAGGAGGTTTGGAATGGACTTGGGTGCTCGACTCGACGAGATACCCGCGACAAGCGCGGGTATGACGGTTCTTGATTTTCGCAATGGTCTCCCTGCGCGGGGACAGGCTCCGCGATGCGTGGGGAGAGGGGAATGGATTCCCGCCTGCGCAGGAATGACGGATATTGGCGGGTTGTCTGACTTTTCAGCACCCTGCTAGAGGTCTTTGACGGGGGCGGGGAGTTCGCCATCTCGGGCGGCGTCGATCATTTGTTTGGCTTCGGTTGGCATTTCGACGCCCATTTGCTCGAAGCGTTCTTCGGCCCAGCGGCCGATCTGGCGGGGGTCTCGGTAGGCGTCGGGGCCAGCTCCCGGGCCTGGTGAGCCGTACTGTTCCAGGACTTGGGACTCGGTTTTTGGGGTGGCGAAGCGTGAGACGGCGCGTTCCATTGCGGAGCCGCCGCAGGACTCGCAGTCGGGGATGACGGCGCGATCCAGGGAGCGGTGAAAGGCCTCGGTGATTTTGCCGCAGGATTGGCAGCGGTACTCGTAGATCGGCATAGTCGTCCTCTGCGTGGTTGGGAGCGTTAGAGATCAGCGGGCAGTTCTTCGGAGGCGCCGGCGGACTTGCGCCAGGCGGCGACGGATTCGGGATCGTCGGCGTCGACGTCGTCGAGGGTGTCGAAACCGGGGAAGCTGAGTTCGGTTCGGGAGCGAAAGCGCGAGAAGCGGGTCTCCAGTTGGCTACCACCGCATTGTGGGCAGGATGGCAGTGGGTCGCCCTCGGCGCGTGTCCGGCGCTGGAAGACCTCAACCGTGCGAGCGCAGTCGGGGCAGTGGTATTCGTAGATGGGCATCGTGGATCGAGTGTATCGCCGCAGGGCTGGGCGTCCGCCTACTCATCGTCCAGTTCGGCGTCTTCGAGCGCGTTCTCCAGGTGAGCGAGGATGCGGAAGCCCCGGTCGGGATCGCCACCGACGATGATGATGTCGATGCGCAGATCGTGCTCCGTCTCCGACTCGGAGAGCAGGCCGTGTGCGATTCGCAGGAGCTGGCGCTGCTTGCGCGCGTCAACTGAGAGCAAGGCGTCGACGCCGCGACGGGGGTCGCGGCGGCTGCGGACTTCGACGATCACGGTGCAGTCGTCCTGCGGATCGCGGGCGATGATGTCGGCTTCGCCCCAAGCGCGACGGTAGTTGCGTTGGACGATTTGATAGCCGCGATTCGCCAGCCAGTTTGCGGCGTAGTCTTCGGCGGCGGCGCCAAGCGCGCGGCGGTCGTCTCGCTTCGGTTCAGCCGGCGGCATCGTGGAGCGCCAGCGACGATTGCAGTGCGGCTGCGACGGGGGCGAAGGAGCGACGGTGTTCGGGGCAGGGCCCGAATCTGCGCAAGGCTTCGAGGTGTTTCGGCGCCGGGTAGCCCTTGTGTCGGGCAAAGCCGTAGTGGGGATAGCGAACATCCAGTTGCCGCATCCAGGCGTCGCGGGCGGCTTTGGCCAAGATGGAGGCTGCGGCGATGGAGGCGACGGTAGCATCGCCTTTGACGACCATCTCGGTCGGATAGGGCAGTTGGAGATCATCGCGTCCATCGGCAAGTACGAGGTCAGGCGCTCGGGGCAATAGGGCAAGCGCGCGGCGGGCTGCGAGACGGAGCGCGGCGCTGAGTCCGACTTGATCGAGTTCGCGGGGCTGCACCCAGCCGATGGCGGTCGCTTGGGCGTCTGCGCGAATCAGCGGGGCGAGACGCTCGCGCTCGGACGGTGGGAGTTGCTTGCTGTCGCGTACGTCCGACAGCCAAGCGGGGCGATGATCGCTGGGAAGCACAACGGCGGCGATCAGGAGCGGGCCTGCGAGTGGGCCGCGTCCGACTTCATCGACGCCCACGACGAACTCCAGACCCGCGCGCCAAGCGCGGAGTTCGCGGCGGCGGTCGGGGCGGCGGGCGGTCGTTCGCGGTTGGGGCACGGGCAGAGTCTAGGCGCGCTACACGGGAAGCTGATCGCAGAGGGTTGCGAGTTCACGTGAGTTTGACCGTCGCGGCGGTCTTGGTGCGATATGCTCAGGGGGCGTGGTGCATTGACGCGGACGGCGCGTCTGCGATGCGGCTTCGGGTGCATCGCAACCCGGCGTTCGCGCTCGGCTGGAGAGGGTGAGCTGATGGGCGGCTCTCGGTTCAGGCGCAGTTTCCTGGTCTATCTGCTGATTTTCGTGGTACTGATCGTGGTCGTGTTTTCCGTGTTCCCGCGCGGCGGGAGTTCGAACACGATTCCGCTGGCGGGCGGGCCTGAATCGCTGTTGGGACGGATTGAAGGGCAGCAGGGTTTGATTGAGACGGTCAAGGTTGAGGAGAGCAAAGTCGTTCTCAGCTACCGCGACGGTCAGGAGTCGTACTCGGCCAACATTCCAGAAACCGGGTTTGACTTCTTCGAGTTCCTCGATCGCGAGGGCATTGACGTCGCCGGACAGGGATTCCCCAACGTTGAGGTCGGCGGGGGCGGGGGCTTTGGCAGCACGATCCTTTCGCTCTTCATTTCGTTCTTGCCGTTCCTGCTGATCATCGGGATCATCATCTTTTTCCTGCGTCAGGCGCAGGGACAGGGTTCGCAGGCGATGTCGTTCGGTAAGAGCAAGGCTCGCCTGGTGACGGCGAATCGCCCGACGGTGACGTTCAACGATGTGGCGGGCGCGGACGAGTCGAAGGAAGAGTTGCAAGAGGTCGTTGAATTTCTGAAATTCCCCGAGCGCTTTGCGTCTCTGGGGGCGCGGATTCCGCGCGGTGTGCTGTTGGTTGGGCCTCCGGGTACGGGTAAGACGCTGCTGGCGCGAGCGGTTGCCGGTGAGGCGGGCGTGCCCTTCTTCAGCATTTCGGGGTCTGAGTTTGTGGAGATGTTCGTAGGTGTCGGCGCGAGCCGGGTGCGCGACCTGTTCGAACAGGCG
Organism: Dehalococcoidia bacterium; assembly: GCA_963555985.3. Lineage (GTDB taxonomy): Bacteria > Chloroflexota > Dehalococcoidia > Bin125 > Bin125. The sequence goes on along the minus strand of OY820591.1, from coordinate 1,015,163 downwards.
AAGCGGAATGCGCCCTGCATCGTGTTCGTGGACGAGATCGATGCGGTGGGGCGGCAACGCGGAGCGGGCGTGGGCGGCAGCCATGACGAGCGCGAACAGACGCTCAACCAGATTTTGGTTGAGATGGACGGTTTTGACACGAACACCAACGTGATCGTGGTGGCGGCCACGAACCGGCCCGACATTCTTGATCCGGCGTTGCTACGTCCTGGTCGGTTTGACCGGCGGGTGGTGCTGGATGCGCCGGACGTGAAGGGGCGCGAGGCGATTCTGGGCGTACACGTTCGGGGCAAGCCGCTCTCGGAGGAGGTCGATCTGCACACGATCGCTAAGGAGACGCCGGGATTCTCCGGGGCGGAGTTGGCGAACTTGCTCAACGAGGCGGCGATTCTCGCGGCGCGACGGCAGAAGAAGCGGATCACGCAGGCGGAGGTGGAGGAGGCGGTTGATCGAGTGATGGCCGGGCCTGAGCGCAAGAGCCGGTTGTTGGTCGGGCGGGAGAAGGAAGTGGTGGCCTTCCATGAGGCAGGTCACGCGCTTGTGGCGGCGCACATCCCTGGTCACGATCCGGTGCATAAGGTCACGATCGTGCCGCGCGGGATGGCGGGCGGGTATACCCGCTATCTGCCGGAGTCGGAGCATCGGCTTGCCGGGAAGACGTACTACGAGGGCTTCATGTCCTCGGCGCTGGGCGGTCATGCGGCTGAAGAGATCGTCTTCGGCGAGATGACCACAGGCGCTCACGACGACCTCAGTAAGGTGACGCAGATCGCGCGGGCGATGATCACGCAGTGGGGGATGAGTGAGCGTTTGGGAGCGCGGACATTCGGCAAGAAAGAGTCGCTCGTCTTCCTGGGACGCGATATCTCGGAGCAGCGCGACTACTCCGAAACCGTCGCTGAGCAGATCGACGAAGAGTTGCGCGAGATCATCGACCGGGCCCGCGACCGCGCTCGCACGATCTTGCGGCGCAACCGGGAGCAATTGGACTTACTGGCGACGCGCTTGATGGAGGTGGAAACGCTGGAGGGCGAAGCGCTGCGCGCGATTCTGGCCTGGCAGCCCGGCGACCCGCAGCCGGAGGTTGCGCCGCCGCCACCACCGCCGGAACCGACACCGCCGCCGGCGTCACCAACGCTCGGCAGCGACGACGAACGCGAACCGGTGATGCCGCCGAAGCCGGGTCTGGCCTGGGGCGGCAGTTCCAACCGATACCAGTCGGGCGAATAGGTCGCGTCAACGTAACCGGCTCTACCGACCCTCGGCTGCGCGGCTTGACCGAGCCAAGCCGCGCTCTAGGCTGAGATCACACGTAGCTCACCTACCCAATCAACGAGACGACGATGAGCAGCACACCTTCGGCCGACGCTTATGCGGTGATCCGCACCGGCGGCAAGCAGTATCGAGTGAAGCCGGGTCAGCGGCTCGTAGTTGAGCGATTGGATGGGGCTGCGGGCGACCGCGTGACCTTCGATCAGGTCTTGATGATGCGGGGCGACGACGGTGCGGTGGCGGTTGGTTCGCCGACCGTCGCGGACGCGAGCGTGAGCGCGGAGATCACGGATCAGCGCCGCGGTCGCAAGATTGCCGTCTTCAAGTACAAGAACAAGACCCGCTACCGCCGCTTGCGTGGACATCGACAGTATGAGACGCAGTTGCGGATCGACGAGTTGACGCTGGGCGAGCAAAGTTGGGTCGCGGAGGCCGCGGAGCCTGTCGCGGAAGCAATCGTTGAGGAGCCTGCCGAAGAGCTGGCGAGCGACGACGACACCGCCGTCGATGAGGTCGACGACGAGATCGAGGCCGCGGGCGACGAGACCGACGCGGCTGAATCAGAGGACTGAGGAGCATCCGATGGCACACAAGAAGGGCGTCGGATCGTCCCGCAATGGGCGTGACAGCAACTCCAAGCGCTTGGGCGTCAAGCTGTACGACGGGCAGTTTGTGCGCACCGGCGGTATCATCGTGCGCCAGCGGGGGACTCGGATTCACGCGGGCGATCAGGTGGGCGTGGGGCGCGATCACACGCTGTTCGCGCTCGCGGATGGCACGGTCAAGTTCTCGCCCTATGCTCGCGGGCGGCGCAAGAAGGTCAGCGTGATTCCGGTGGAGGGATCGGCGTGAGGGCAGAGATTCACCCCGAGTACATCGACGCGACGATTACCTGCGGCTGCGGCAACTCTTGGCCGACGCGGGCGACCAAGGCGGACATCCGGATTGAGATTTGCTCGCAGTGCCACCCGTTCTTTACGGGTGAGCAACGGATCGTGGACACGGCGGGGCGTGTGGAGCGGTTCCGTCGGCGGTATGGGATCTCTGAGGAAGAGGCGAGCTAGGGTTCGTTCAGGTTGGTCGTTGCGGGTGTACCAATCAGCGACGATGGTGCAGAACGCGGCGAGATACCCGCGGCAAGCGCGGGTATGACGGAATGATCTAGTCCTCGAACAAATCGCGGTAGAAGCAGGACTGGTTGCCGGTATGGCAGGTGGGGCCGGCGGGCTGGGCGCGCACGAGTAGGGCGTCGACGTCGCAGTCTTTGCGAATGCTGATCAGGCGGAGGACGTTTCCGCTGGTCTCGCCTTTGGTCCAGAATTCCCGGCGGCTGCGGCTCCAGAATGTGACTAGCTGTTTGTCCAGGGTCATTCGGACGGATTCGGCGTTCATGTAGCCGAGCATCAGGATTTCGTTGGTGGCGTCGTCTTGGATAATGGCCGGGACTAGGCCGTTGGCGTCGTACTTGAGTTGGGGCAGCGCGGGAGTGTCAGAGGACGTCGTCATAGTCGGCGTGTTCCATTCGGATCGGGATGCCGGCAGCGTGCATCTGTTGCTTGACGTTCATGATCGGGTGGGTGCCGAAGTGGAAGATTGAGGCGGCGAGTACAGCGTCGGCGCGGCCCTGGGTGATCGCGTCGATCATGTGCTGGGCGTTGCCGGCTCCGCCGGAGGCGATCACGGGTACCGAGACCGCGTCCGAGACGGCGCGCGTGAGGGGGAGGTCGTAGCCGTCCTGATGTCCGTCGGTGTTCATCGAGGTGAGCATGATCTCGCCGGCGCCGCGCTCCACTACTTCTCGCGCCCAGGCGATGGCGTCCATCCCAGTTGGGCGACGGCCTCCATGGGTGTAAACCTGCATGGCGCCGTTGGGTTCGGTGCGGGCGTCGATGGCGACGACGATGCACTGCGAACCGAAGCGGTGCGCGCCTTCGGCAATCAGCTCGGGGCGTTGCACGGCGGCAGTGTTGATGCTGACTTTGTCCGCGCCGGATTCGAGCATCAAGCGCATGTCCTCGGTGGAGCGGATTCCGCCTCCGACTGTGAAAGGAATGAAGACACGATCGGCGGTGCGACGGACCATATCTACGACTGTGTTGCGGTCTTCGTGGGAGGCGGTGATATCGAGGAAGACCAGTTCGTCGACGCCTTCGTGGTCGTAGAGGGCGGCGAGTTCGACCGGATCTCCGGCGTCGCGCAGCTCGACGAAGGAGATGCCTTTGACGACGCGGCCCTGATCGACGTCGAAGCAGGCGATGATGCGTTTGGTCAGCATGTGCGCTCCCGCATCCCGCGTTCGGCGGCGGCGAATGCCTCCTCTAGGCGGAGCCGGCCGTCGTAAAGGGCGCGGCCCAAGACGACGCCCGCTGCACCGCTCGCAGCCAGCCGGCGGATTTGCATGGGATGTGCGATGCCGCCGGCAGCGATTACAGGCGCGCGGGCAACATTCGCGAGCCGCTTGAAGGCGGCTTCGTCGTGTCCGCCGAGCATCCCGTCGCTGGCGATGTCGGTGTAGATGAAGCGCTTGACACCGGCGTCTTCCAGCTCGGGAATCAACGCGACGGCGTAGATTTCGCTGGTTGATGTCCAACCTTCAAGCGCGACCCGGCCGCCGCGCGCATCGACGGAGACGGTTAGCGCCGAGCCGCAGCGAGCGATTGCGTCGGCGAGGAAGTTGCGGTCGGTCACGGCGGCTGTGCCAACGATGATCCGCGCCAGTCCGGCGTCCTGATAACGGCTGACGGTCTCGAGATCGCGAATCCCGCCGCCGACCTGGACCGGAACACCCAGCGTCGCAATGCGCTCTACGGCGTCGGCGTTTGCGGCCCGACCCTCACGCGCGCCGTCGAGATCGATGACGTGCAGCATCGCCGCGCCCTCGTCGATCCAGCGTTGGGCGGCGCTTATCGGGTCATCGTCGAAGACGGTCTCGCGCTCGTAGTCGCCCTGAACCAGACGCACGCAGCGGCCGCCTCGAATGTCAATCGCGGGGAGTACGTCGATCACGTCTGCGCTCCGGCGTGGGTTCGGAGAAAGTTGCGATAGATGCGAAGCCCGTAGGCGCCGCTCTTTTCGGGGTGGAACTGGGTCGCCGCGAGGCGTCCTCGTTCGACCAGGGCGGTTACGTCTGCGCCGTAATCGGCGGTGGCGACGATATCGCCCGGATCGTCCATGGCGCAGTGGTAGGAGTGAACAAAGTAGAAGTGCGCGTCCGCGGGGATGCTATCCAGGAGCCGGCTTTCGCGTTGGGGGACGAGCCGGTTCCAGCCCATGTGCGGGATCTTGCGGCCTTCGGGCAGGCGCACGACGCGTCCGGGGAGGATGTCCAGACAGGGGTGTTCGCCGCCTTCTTCGGAGATGGTCATCAGCGCTTGCAGGCCCATGCAGACGCCAAGGAAGGGGCGTTCGGCTTCGATGTACTCGCGGATCGGCTCGACCAATCTGAGTTCGCGGAGATTGTGCATCGTATCGGCGGCGGCGCCGACGCCTGGGAGGATGACGACATCGGCTTCATCAAGCGCAGCCGGTACCGAGGCCACTTCGGACCTGGCACCGACACGTTCGACGGCGCGGACGACTGAGCGCAGATTGCCCGCGCCATAGTCGAGGATGATGACGTTGAGTTCACTCAACATGTGGGAATCTGCATCCGGCATGATGTTCGGAGCGTATCAGCAGTGCTGTCGGTCTCTATTCGGGGGACGGATTCCGCTGGGTCATTCGTATAGTGAATTTCATGACCACTTCAGTATCCACCCACACCGAGATCAGCGGCGACACCGACGCGGGGCGAATCCGGGCGCGGAACAGAGTCGAAGAACTGCGCAGCGAGATCAGCCGACACAACCATCTGTACCACACGCTCAACGCGCCTGAGATTCCGGATCACGAATTCGATGCGCTCTTCGCTGAGCTCCGTGAGTTGGAATACCGCTTCCCTGAGCTGGTTACGCCGGACAGTCCGACCCAGCAGGTTGGAGCGGCACCCGGGCGCACCTTCGCGGTGGTCGAGCATCGCGTGCGAATGCTCTCGCTGGGCAATGCCTTCAATGCCGATGAGCTACTTGATTGGCGGAGGCGGGCGTCTGAACTGCTTGACCGCGAGGATTTCGCCTATGTGACGGAGCCGAAGATCGACGGGCTTGCGATCGCTCTGGTGTATGACCACGGTCGCCTGGTCCAGGCCGCGACTCGGGGCGACGGTCGCGCGGGCGAGGATGTGACAGCGAATGTGCGGGCAATCGCTGCTGCGCCGAACGAGTTGCGTTCCGCTCCTCCGGGTCTGTTCGAGGTGCGCGGCGAAATCTACATGCCCAAGCGTGGTTTCGAGGCGATGAATGCGGCGATTGTCGCTGAGAACGAGGAACGCAAGGCGGCCGGACGGGCGCAGCTGAGCGAGTACGCCAACCCGCGCAACGCCGCCGCTGGATCGGTGCGTCAGAAAGATGCTTCGGTAACTGCGGAACGGCCATTGGCCATCGCGATCTACCAGTTGGGTTGGATCGACGGCGCCAGATCGCCGGACACGCATTGGGAGACGCTCGAGTGGCTCAAGTCGATGGGATTGCCGACCTCGCCGCAGGCCGCCCGCCACGACAACCTCGAAGCTGCCCAATCCGCCTGTGAACGCTGGACGCGCCGCCGCGACGAGCTCGACTTTGAGATGGACGGCGTGGTCGTCAAGATCGACGATCTCGGCCTCCAGGCAGACCTCGGCGTCGTTGGTCGTGAGCCGCGCTGGGCGATCGCGTGGAAGTTCCCGCCGCAGGAAGCGACGACGCAGCTCCAGCGCATCCTGATCAACGTTGGGCGCACGGGCACGCTCAATCCTTATGCGGAGTTGGCGCCGGTGCGGGTTGGCGGGGTCACGGTCGAACACGCCACGCTGCACAACCTGGACGACATCCATCGCAAGGACGTGCGTGAAGGCGACACGGTCGTCGTTCGTCGGGCGGGAGAAGTGATTCCTCAGGTCGTGCGTCCCGTCCTGGAGCAGCGCTCCGATGACTCTGTGCCCTGGGAGATGCCGAGTACCTGTCCAGTCTGCGACTCGCTCACGGTGCGCGACGCGGACGACGCGATGCACTACTGCTCAAACCGCGCTTGTCCGGCGATCTTGCAGCGCGGGCTCGAACACTTCGCCAGCCGCGCGGCGATGGACATTCGCGGTCTCGGTGAACGTCAGATTGCGCTGCTTCTGCAACTCGGCTTGATCCGCGATGCGGCGGAGATCTATTCGTTGCCCGACCGCAGGAACGAGCTCGGCCAAATTCCGTCGCTGGGACAGAAGGTCAAGCGGGCAGGGGAAGAGCGCTATGAGGCTGGAAAGCGGCTTGACAACCTGCTTGCCGCAATCGAGGCGAGTAAGTCTCGCGGTCTGACGATGCTGCTCTCCGGCCTGGGGATTCGTCATGTCGGCGGTGAGGTGGCGAAGCTGCTTGCGGACCATTTCGGATCGCTTGACGCGATCCTACTGGCTCCGGCAGAGGAACTCGCAGCGGTTGAGGGTGTTGGACCGACGATCGCCGCGAGCCTCGTGGAATGGGCGCTGGACGGCGACAATTGGTCGATCGTTGCACGGCTACAGCAGGCCGGCGTGGAGACCGAACAGGAACAGCGACCGCAGCGTGCGGAGGAGACGCCGCTGAAGGGGCGGCGTTTCGTGATCACCGGACGCTTCGATGAGGTCTCGCGCGCCGACGCGACAGCGGCGCTCAAGCGGTTGGGAGCGACGGTCGCCTCGAGCGTGAGCAAGAAGACCGATGCTCTCTTCGCGGGAGAGGCGGCGGGCAGCAAGCTTGCGAAAGCGCAGGAATTGTCGGTGCCGGTTTGGGACGAAGCGCTGTTGCTCCAAGCGCTGGAGGATCCGAGCGGCGTAGAGGCGAGGCTGGCTGTCGAGGCGGAACAGACGCCGTTGGCGCTGGAGGGGTCGGAGGCGGCCGGAGGGAGCTAGAGCCTGTTCCATTCGGGTACCAGACGAACCACCTCGGATCGACATTCTCGCCATGATTCCGTCATTCTCGGGCGGAGCGCGGGTATGACGGAATGGGAGGAAATCCGGTGCGGATCAGCGGACGTAATCGACACTGCGCGCTACTGGAATTGGGACGGCGCGGTAGGCTAGGTGCAGCCAATGAACGCCAACCTTGGATTGGCGGCTTCTCACGCTGCGTTCCCGCGCGGAGCGCCGTCGGCAAATGGGATCATGCATGGTCTGGTCTCCGCTGAACTGGTTGGCGAGACGATTTTCCCACGACATCGGGATTGATTTGGGTACCGCGAACACGCTCGTGGCCGTGCGCGGGCGGGGGATCGTGATCAACGAACCGTCGGTTGTTGCGATTGACCAGCTCAATCGGCGCGTGCTGGCGATTGGCGCACAAGCGAAGACGATGGTCGGGCGCACACCGGCGCATATCGTCGCGGTCCGACCGTTGCGCGACGGGGTAATCTCGGATTTTGACGTGACTGAGCGGATGCTCAGTCATTTCATTCACGCCGCGCACGAGCGCGCGGGGCGAGGGATTCCGCGACCGCGGGTGATGGTCGGTATCCCGGGCGGCGCGACGGAGGTGGAGAAGCGCGCGATCTACGAGGCGACTCGCAACACCGGGGCTCGAGAGGTGCATCTGATCGAGGAGCCGATGGCGGCGGCGATCGGGGCCGGACTACCGATCTTCGAGTCGCGGGGCAGCATTGTCGTCGATATTGGCGGCGGCACGACTGAGGTGGCGGTCTGTTCGATGGGTGGGATGGTGGTGAGCACGTCGACGCGGGTTGCGGGCGATGAGATCGATCAGGAGATCATGACTTACGCCCGCCAGGTGCACAACATGCAGATTGGCGAAGCGACGGCGGAACAGATCAAGCTCAACGGGGCCTCCGCCTTCCCGCTGGAGCGGGAGCGGGAGGTCGAGTTGCGCGGTCGCGATCTCTCCACGTCGCTGCCGAAGACAGTGAAAGTGACTACGGTCGAGCTACGCGATGCCATCATCGGTTCGGTGGCGGCAATTGTGGAATCCGTGCGCAAGACGCTCGAGACCACGCCCCCGGAGCTGATCTCCGACATGATGGAACAGGGGATCGCGCTCGCAGGCGGCGGTGCGCTGCTGCCCGGCCTGGATCGACGGTTGTCGCAGGAGACGAAGTTCCCGGTTTATGTGGCCGATTCGCCGCTCACCTGCGTGGTGCGGGGCTGCACCGAAGCGCTGTTGGAGACGCACAATTTGGCGGGAATGCGGACACAGCCGGGGTCTGATCGGCGCTAGCCGATTGCCGGCCGGATCGGCTAGGCGGGCTGGGTGTGGAGGCGCTGATGGGATCATGGTTCGGCTGGATGGGGCGGCATATTCGCTGGACGCTGGCGATGGCGGCGTTGGCGCTCGTGCTGGCGCTGGCGGCGCTCGCGGGCTGGGCCGCGTCGGTTGAGGACGCCGCCTCATCAACGCTGGGACCCGTGCAGCGGGCGTTCCGGCAAGTTGGAGAGCCGATCTCGAATCTCCTTGCCGAAGTGGACGACTTCGGCCGTCTGGAGAGCGAGAACCACGCCCTCCGCAGCCGGATCGAACAGTTGGAGGCCGAGAATGCGCGCCTGCGCGAGCAGCAGATCCAGGTACGCGGACGCCAGGAACTGCTCCAGGTGCAGGCCGAAGCGGACGCCGTGCTGCTGACGGCGAACGTGATTACGCGCGACCTTACCGGCCTGCGCACGATTGTGGGACTTGATCGCGGCAGCGATGACGGCGTGCGTGTGGGCCTGCCTGTGATCGCCGCCGGGGGCACGCTGGTCGGGATCGTGATCGACGTGCGCTCCCGTTCCAGCTTCGTGCGCCTGATCACCGATCCCGACAGCGCCGTTCGCGTCCTGCACCAGCAGAGTCGGATTGAAACGGTCGCCAGCGGAGACGCCCAGGGCAACCTGGACGTGGAAATTCCCTGGACGGCCGAGGTGGAACTGGGGCACGTCTTCGTCACCTCCGGACTTGACGGCCTGCTGCCGCAGGGTCTGCCGGTGGGCCGCGCGTCAGCCGCCGAAGGCACCGTGCAGGATGCTTTTCGGCATGTGCGGTTGCAGCCGTTAGCTCCGCTCGACCAACTAGAGCAAGTGTTGATTCAGCTGACGATTCCGCCGCCTGATCTGACCTACGGAGAGGAGGAGACCGCGCTCGACGCGACACCGGAGGACGGAGTCGCTGCACCATGAAGTGGCCGCTGTTGCTCGCCGGGCTGTTCGTGCTCGTGATCTTCCAGACCTCGACGGCTCCAGCCTTCCCGATCTTCGGCGTGGGGCCACACCTGCTGCTGGCAGTGCTCTGTTGCTGGGCGATCGTGCGGGAGCCGCGAGAGGTGCTGGTGCTGACCCCGCTTGCCGGCATTGGCATGGGTCTGCTCGCCTATCAGGGGCTGGCGGTGAGCGTCGCCGCATTCACCCCGATCGGGTTGGCTGCGTTCTGGTGGTCGGGACGTTCTCGATCCAGCGGGCGCGACCTGCACCTGCGCGCAGAGCCGACCGCCTGGGTTTGGGAGTGGCTGGTCACGATCGGCGTGATCGCGGTCTGTTCGGCGCTGCACTTCATCGCTCACGCGATTGCGGTCGAACTCACGACGACATCGGTGGACTGGGTTGATGCGATCAGCGGTGTGTTGGTAGGCGCGGTGCTGGGGAACATGGCGGTCGGGGCGGTCGTCTATTGGATCGTGCGCCTGCCTACGCGCAGGCATGTGCTTGAACCGGCCGGCGCGGCGGAGTTCTGATGGCGCGGGAACCCAATCGACGGCTGCAACCGATGCGCGGATTTCGGCGCTCGAGCGAAGCGCCGGAAGGCGGCTCGGACCGAGCCAAGGTTTGGCTGCTCGGCGGCTTCATCGTGCTGCTCTTCGGGATTCTGACTGTGCAGCTCGTTCGGCTCCAGATTCTTCAGCACGACGAGTATGTCGCGCGAGCGGCGATCAACCGCGTCCGCACCGTCGATCTCGCGCCTACCAGAGGGTTGATCTACGCGCGCGACGGAACTCCTCTGGTCGAGAATGTGCCGGCTTATCGAATCACGTTGATTGCCGCCGAGATCGATGACGAGGATGTCGAGCGCGTGGCGGCGGAGCTAGCGGAGCTGTTCAGCCTCAGAACCTGGGAGATCGAGGAGCAGATCTGGCAGCGGAAGCGGAGCAACGACCCGTTCTTTCCGATCGTGATCAGCGATGAAGCGTCCGACTCACTGGTGTTCGATCTGACCAGCAGGCGGGCGCAGCTTTCGGGTGTGCGGGTCGAGTCGGTCGGGATTCGCAAGTACACGCATGGGGCATTGCTGGGCCAGATTCTCGGTTATGTGGGGCGTCTGAATCAGGAGGAGTACGAGGAGTTGCAGGGTGAGCGGTATCTCTACACGGACTGGATCGGCAAGACCGGTGTGGAGGCTGCGTATGAGTCGCAACTGCGGGGGCGGACGGGACGGCAGCAGGTTGAGATCGATGTAGTCGGCAACGTGCTCGAGGTGCTGAACGAAACGCCTCCCGAACCCGGTCTGAGCATCGTTCTGACGATCGATCTTGAACTCCAACAGCGTGTGCAGGAGATCCTGGAGGCGCATCTGGGGGCATCGCGCTACGCCGCTGCGGTCGTTCTCGACGTGAATACGGGACAGGTGCTCGCGTTGGTCTCGATTCCGACATACGACGTCAATATCTACAGCGAAGATCTGAGCGAGGAAGAGTGGACGGCCTTGATCGAGGATCCGGGTCAGCCGTTGCGCAACCATGCGATTTCCGACCAGTACCCGCCCGGTTCGATCTTCAAAGTCGTGACCGCCACGGCCGCGCTTGCGGAAGGGACGCTGACGCCGGAGACGCGGATCTACACGCCTGGTGTGCTTGAGGTCCACAACCGCGTGTCTCCGGGCATCGTCTATCTGTTCGGCGACACGGTGCAGAATCAGGTTCTGGATCTGCGCCAGGCGCTGTCCGAGTCGAGCAACGTCTATTTCTACTACGCCGCCGGCGGCGATCCCTACCGGCGTCCCGATGAGCCGCCGCGCCACCCATCGGAGCAGGCGCGGCTCGATGCGCTGGCCGACGAGGGCATCATCGCCGGAGATGTGGAATTTGACGGCGTGGGCCATGAGGCGTTAGGTAAGTGGGCGCGCGCATTTGGGCTCGACAGCGAGACGGGTATCGATCTGGCCGGAGAAGTCTCCGGGCTGATTCCGACTGCGGAGCAGAAACTAGAGTCGCTGGGCGAGCCATGGTTCGACGGGGATACGTACAACATGGCGATCGGCCAAGGGTTTATGTCGGTGACACCGCTGCAGATGGCGGTGGTGACGGCCACGATTGCGAACGGGGGCACGGTGTATGAGCCGCGGGTCGTGCTTGAGGTACGCGACGGAGACGGGCGTGCGGTTCAGCCCTGGCAGCCGGTCGTTCGCGCGCGGCTCGAGCTCGACCCGGAGGTGCTGCGGATCGTGCGCGAAGGGATGGCGCTCTGTCTATTGGCGGGCACCTGTCACGACGCGCTGGTGGCGCTGCCGGAGATGATGACTGCGGGCAAGACGGGGACGGCGGAATTCAATCAAACGGGTACGGCGGTCAGCGGGGCGGAAGAGGGTCCGACGCACGGCTGGTACATCGCTTTTGCTCCGTTCGAGGAACCGCAGATTGCGATTGCGGTGTTCTTTGAGTTCTCGGCGGGCTATCTCGCCTCAAGCGCAGGCGGCGAGATTTTGCGTGCATGGGCGGAGCGCAGCGGCGCGATCCTCAACGCCGAGCCGCCGCCGTATGCGCGGGTCGCGCTGACTGCGGAAGAAGACCAGCGCCTCTCCGAGGCGATTCGGGCACGGTCGAACTGAGGTCTGGCGATGGTCGGTCATTCCTGGCGCTACTTCGACCCACTGATTCTGATCGGCGCGCTGGCGCTGGCCGGGTATGGAGCGCTGGTGATTTATTCGGCTTCGCTGCCGCGCGGGGCGGAAGGTGTGGTGCTCTCCAGCGCCGTCCAGCGGCATATTGCGTTCGCGATCGTGGGCGCGATCTTGATGATCGCGATGACTCGGGTCGATTACCGCTTGATCGACGCGCTCGGTTGGCTCGCGTACGGCTTCGGCATCGTCGTGTTGGTGGCGGTGCTGTTCGTGGGTTCGGACGAGTTCGGGGCGCGGCGCTGGTTCGATTTGGGATTCACGGTCGTGCAGGCTTCCGAGATCGGCAAGTTGATGACGGTGATCGGGCTGGCGAAGTTCCTGACCGACTTCCGAGACCGGCTGCACGAGTGGCGCATCTTCTTCGCTTCGCTGGCGATCGTGGCGTTGCCGGCGCTGCTCGTGTTTCTTGAGCCGGATGCGGGATCGGCAGTCGTGTTTCTCGCGATCTGGTTCGTGATGACGTTGTTCGCTGGGGTGCGGCTGCGGCAGTATGCGGCGCTTGCGGCGATTGGCCTCTGTCTGGTGCCCGTGGGACTCGCGGCGGGGGTGCAGGACTACCAGCGCGACCGCATCCGCGCGTTTCTGGATCCGGAGTCGGATCCGCAGGGGGCGGGTTTCAACGTGATCCAGGCTGAGACCTCGGTCGGTTCGGGCGGGCTGTGGGGGCAAGGCCTCACGGAAGGCACGCAGACCCAGCTGGATTTCGTGCGGATTCAGACGACCGACTTCATCTTCAGCGTCTTGGGGGAGGAGTTGGGTTTCGTCGGGGCGATGGCGTTGTTCGCGTTGTTCTTGCTCTTGCTCTTACGGATGCTGCGGGTGATCAACCAGGCGCCGGAGCCGCTGGGCCGGCTGCTGGCGGTGGGGATGGTCACGATCATCGCCGTGCAGGTGTTCATCAATGTCGCGATCAACGTGCGTCTGATTCCGGTGACGGGGATTCCGCTGCCGTTCATCAGCACGGGCAATTCGTCGCTGTTGATGCTGTTCATTGGTCTGGGGCTGTTGCAGAGCGTGCTCGCCTGGAAGGATGACGCGCGACGGGGACCCGCACCCTAGCTCCCCGCCTGCGCGGGGACAGGCTCTCTCCCAACGGGAGAGGGGACTCAGGCCCTAGCCGCCCGGGCGGCCGCCGCCGGACTGACCTTGCCCAAGCGTGAAGCGGCTTCCAGCATTCTCGGCTGTGTACAGTTTCGCTTCGACGGTGAACACCGACGTTCCGATGATGTGCGCGGGATTGACGCCGTAGTCGATCCGCAGCGCGTTCCAGCCGGTCCAGGTGTGGAATGTGGAAGCCATGATGTAGTAGCCCTGACTGTAGGGCTGGGTATTGATGGCGAAGAGGATCTCGCCGGCGACGATGGCCTGGAGCACATCGGGTGTCTGGTCGAAGGTTGCGACGGCGGCGTCGGAGCCGACCGCAGCAACGGCGTCCCGCGCGGCCAGGCTGACGACGGCATTCAAGGCGACGACCGCGCCGATCGGCCGAGATTCATCGCGCAGCCGCGCCGTGATCGTGTCGGCCGTTGCTGCGAGATCGGCAGTACCGGTGTCGGCAACCGAGAACCGCTCCACATCACCGGCGTAGGTTTCTTCCAATCCCTCACAGCGCTCGCTGAGGCCGATGTTGGCTGGCTCGTGGGTGATGCAGAGCGCGAGACCAGCGACGCCTTGCTCGTTGAGCTGTTCGCCAACGACACGGCCGGCGGTCAGCTCATCGACGCTGACATGGCGGAGCGAACCGAGATCGCGGAAGCTGCGCACGCCAGAGTTGAACGACGTGATCAGGATTCCGGCTTCGTGGGCCTCATCGAGCGCCTCGCGCAGTCCCTGCGGATCGGGCAGCGTGACGGCGATCGCGGCTGCGCCGTTGTCGATGCACTCGCGCACCTGCTGCGACTGTTCGGCGGCGGTGGCGCCGCTGCGAATGTCGACGCGCGCCTGAGGATGTTCGTGGTCCCAACTGATGATGCCGCGGTTGACCGTGGACCAGAAGGCTTGGTCGCCTTCGCGCTGATGGGTGATCGCGCAAATCAGGACGGCGTCGTCGAAGTTCGGCAGGTCGCCAGTGAAGATGTTCTCCGGCTGGGATGAAGCCAGAGCGGTAATCGGGGAGGAGACATGCCAGTCGCCGGCCTCGGCGTCGTGCGGGAGGAAGCGGGCTTCGGGGAGTTGGCGCTCGCCCCAGTCGCCGCCGGCGCGCTGTTGGACAGCGACTTCGACGCGCCCGTCTTCAAGCGCCCGCGTCGCAACCCGGACTTCGCTCGCGGAAGCGTGCTCGTCCGCCTGGGAGGTATCTGCGCCTCCGAACATGAGGCTCCCGACGGCCAGCGCCACGATAGCGACGAGCGCTGACACGAGGATTAACGTCCGCATTCGCACCGTTTTCATGTCTCGCATCTCAGATCCTGTTTCTAGTCGCCGGCCGGCTTCACAAACGACGGGTGCAGGTTAGCGGAGACCGGTGCATAATTCATGTTTTCGTCGCGTCTGCGGAAGTGAAAGGGGGAGAACAATCTCGACGGCGTGGCAGATCGCGGAGCTCCTGTGCCGGCTGTGCTGATGCTGTTCGGGATGTTCGGGTTTGTTCGTCATGGTCAGGTTGGGTGGGAGAGTGGCACGGTGTTCTCGCCCTCTCTGTCCCCTGTTCAGGCTAGGGGCAGACTGCGGCATCTCCCTTCACGCCTACGGAGGGAGATGCTGAAGGCAGCGGGGGCTGGGGTGATTGCTGTTGCCGTGTGATCTCGTCTGCTCAGATGTAGAGGGGACCCCCTCTGTCCCCCCGCCTTCGCGGGGGCAGGCTCTACGGGACATCTCCCCCCGCAAGGGGGGGAGAGGGGACCTAGCCGGCGGCTGCGGTCTGGATTTGGATGGGGGTGGAAGGAATTTTTTCCTGCGGGGCCGGAATTTCGACGATCTCCCGCTCTGCATTGGCGATCGTCGATTCCGGCTGTAAGGCTGTGGAAACCTCGGGGGGTTCGGCTGGGGTTGGCGTTTCCTCGGCCTGGAGATTGGGTGGGGCTTGGATCGTGGGCGGGGGAATTTTTTCCTCCGGGGCTGGATTTTCGACGATCTCCTGTTCCGGCTGGGAGATCGTCGATTCGGGCTGTAAGGCTGTGGAAGGTTGGGGGGCTTCGGCCGGGGCTTGGGCTTCCTCAGCGTCGAGGCCGGGTTGGTCGGGGCGCTGCTCGGCGCGGCGGTGAACCTCGCCGACGGTGCGCCGGACTTCGCGCGCGAGCGCGGTGAGTTGAGCGTCCTGGGCGTCGCGGGCGCGGAGGTACTCGACGGGGGTGAGGCGGTCTGAGAGACGGGCGACTTCGTCGTCGCGGGTGGCGAGGACGAGTCGGAACTGGAGCAGTTGCAGGGATTCGAGCAAGAGATCGTCGGCCGCCGGGGCGGCGATGCTGCTCCAGTGGGATTCGACCAGTCGGAGGTCGTCGCGGACGGTGGTGTGGGAGACGCCGAGTTGCTCGGCGATCTTGCGCAGGGAGTGGCCGCACTGTTGGAGGTAGTGGACGTGGAGCGCGCGGCGGCGTCGGGCGGGGTGGATCTGCATGGGATGTCCTTTCGGGTAGTGATACGGACGTTCTGTGATGACTATAGTGAATTGGTGTTCGGGGTTGTGTGTCGTGGTTTATGGAAGGGGGAACCCCCCCTCTGTCCCCCCGCCTACGCGGGGGCAGGCTCTAGGGGACATCTCCCCCCGCAGAGGGGGGGAGAGGGGAGTGCGATGTGAGGGTTGGTGGTACGACCAGATTTGGAGGCAGCTTCGGACTTGGTTGCTTCGAGATTCCTGCCCCCTGTTCAAGCCAGGGGCAGGCTACGCAGGAATGACGGAAATGGGGTTTTGCACAGGCCTCCCTACGCGGGGAGAGGCTCCGCGGTGGGGGGAGAGGAGAGCAGGTCCCCGCGTGAAGTGGGCACGGGGGTTAGGAAGTGGCGACGGCTTCGCCTTCTTCTTCGCCGGACTCGCCTTCGGCTGCGGCTTCGACCTCGGCGGCGATCTCTTCGGCGGGCGTGAGGCCTTCGATGCGCTCGTAGTGGAGCATGTCTTCCTCGACGCCGTTCTCGTTGAGCTCCTTGGAGAGTTCGACGCGGATGGTGTCGCCGGGTTTGAAGTCGCCGCGCAGCAGGGCTTCGGAGAGCGAGTCTTCGAGGCGCTCCTGGATCACGCGGCGCAAGGGACGGGCGCCGAAGACGGGGTCGTAGCCCTTTTCGCCGAGCCAATCCCGCGCGGTCTCGGTGACGTCGAGTTCGACTCCCTTCTCGCGGATGCGGGAATCGACTTCCTTGAGCATCATGTCCACGATCATGCGGATGTGAGCCTTGCTCAGCGGGTGGAAGACGAGGGTGGTGTCGACACGGTTGAGGAACTCGGGCCGGAAGACGCGCTTCATCTCCTGAAGCACCTTGTCCTTCATGCGCTCGTAGCGCTGGCGCTCGGTCTGGTCTTCGTCGCTGATCGTGGAGAAGCCGATGGCGGTCTCGCGGCGGATCAGGTCGGAGCCGACGTTGGAGGTCATGATGATGATCGTGTTGCGGAAGTCCACGCGGCGGCCCTTGGCGTCAGTCAGGTGACCGTCGTCGAAGACCTGGAGGAGCATGTTGAAGACTTCGGGGTGTGCCTTCTCGATCTCGTCGAGCAGGATCAGGCAGTAGGACTTACGGCGGACGGTGTCGGTGAGCTGGCCGCCGTCGTCGTAGCCGACGTAGCCGGGAGGCGCACCGACCAGGCGGGCGACGGTGTGGCGCTCCATGAACTCGGACATGTCGAGGCGGATCATGTTGTCATCGGAGCCGAACATGAAGTCGGCGAGGGCGCGGGCGAGTTCGGTCTTGCCGACGCCGGTCGGGCCGAGGAACATGAAGACGCCGATCGGGCGGCGGGGATCTTTGAGACCGGCGCGGGCGCGGCGAACGGCCTTGGCCAGGGCGACGATCGGCTCTTCCTGGCCGACGATGCGCTCGTGCAGGTCTTCCTCCATGTGGAGCAGCCGCTCGGACTCCTCGGTCGCGATCTGGACGAGGGGGATGCCCGTCCACATCGAGACAACCTCGGCGATGTCCTCGGCGAGCACGTCGGTGGAGTCGCGGTCGCGTTCCTGATCGAGGTCGGCTTCGAGTTCGGCGATGCGCTCTTGCAGCTTGAGCTCGCGGTCGCGGAGGTCGGCGGCGTACTCGTACTGCTGCTGGTTGATCGCCTGTTCCTTCTCCTTGCGGATGCCTTCGAGGCCAACAGTGGCTTCCTTGAGACTGGGCGGGGTGTAGGAACGGCGAATGCGGACGCGCGAGGCGGACTCGTCGATCAGGTCGATGGCCTTGTCCGGCAGGGCGCGGTCGCTGATGTAGCGGGAGGACATTTCCGCTGCGGCGACGAGGGCTTCGTCCGTGATTTCGAGCTTGTGGTGCTCCTCGTAGCGGTCTTTGATGCCGCGCAGGATTTCGATTGTCTCTTCGACTGTCGGCTCGTCCACGACAATGGGCTGGAAGCGGCGCTCGAGGGCGGCATCGCGCTCGATGTGCTTGCGGTAGTCGTCAAGCGTGGTCGCGCCGATGGTCTGGAGTTCGCCTCGGGCCAGCGAGGGCTTGAGGATGTTGGCGGCGTCGACCGCGCCCTCGGCTGCGCCTGCGCCGACGAGCATGTGCAGTTCGTCGATGAAGAGCACGCAGTTGCCGGCACCCTTGATCTCTTCGACGACCTTCTTGAGGCGCTCCTCGAACTCGCCGCGGTACTTGGTGCCCGCGACGAGGGAGCCGATGTCGAGGGTGAGCAGGCGCTTGCCCTGGAGGGTCTCGGGCACGTCGCCGGAGGCGATGTGTTGGGCCAGACCTTCGACGACGGCGGTCTTGCCGACGCCCGGCTCACCGATCAGGACCGGGTTGTTCTTGGTTCGACGGGAGAGAATCTGGACGACCCGCTGGATTTCTTTGGTGCGGCCGATGACCGGATCGAGCGTGCCCGCTCGCGCGGCAGCGGTGAGGTCGAAACCGAGTTGGTCGATCGTGGGCGTGCGGGTGGACTGGCGCGAGCCGGAGCCAGCGCCGGCACCGGCAGTCGCGGGGCCGCTCTGGGAGAGGATGCGGGTGGTCTCGGCGCGCACGCGCTCGAGGTTGACGCCGAGACTCTCCAGCACGCCGGCGGCGATGCCCTCGCCCTCGCGGACGAGGCCAAGCAGCAAGTGCTCGGTGCCGATGTAGTGGTGGTTGAGGCGGCGCGCTTCGTCGACCGCGAGCTCGATCACCTTCTTGGCGCGGGGGGTGAGGCCAATCTCGCCGAGCACGGCGCGGTCGCCGCGGCCGATGATGAATTCGACCGCCGAGCGGACTTTGCCTAGCTCGACGCCCAGATTCGAGAGCACCTTGGCGGCGACGCCGTCGCCCTCGCGGACGAGGCCGAGCAAGAGATGCTCGGTGCCGATGTAGTTGTGGTTGAAGCGCTGGGCTTCTTCCTGAGCCAGGGTGAGCACACGGCGCGCGCGCTCGGTGAACTTGTCAAAGCGGTCGGCCATGTCGGTGCTCCCTGCAAGATGCTGCGCAAGATTGCGGCGGCGCTACGGTCCAACGGGCGGGCGCAGGGTCGTGCGATCTGCGCGTGGCGGTGTCTCAAGCCTACCAGCGACGCTGCGTGGGCGCACAGCGATCGGGTCACATTCTGACGACAGATCGGGGACGTCCACGCCAGTATTGGACAGCACTGGGCTTGGCTCCGTCATGCGAATGACGTTGCGTGTTACTGGTTGTCGCGGCGCTCGAAGTCCTGCTCGGTGACGCCTGCGCGTTGGAGCGCCTGCTCCATCGCGGAGAGCGGGCGCACCTGCTCGGGCTCGCGCTGTGCGTCCTGATCGGGACGCGGACGGCGGCGATCGCCGGGCTCAGGCGCGGCCTCGGCTTCGTCGGTGGACGGTTCCGGCGCGGGCGGGGGCGGGGGCGCGGCTTCCTGAGCGATCCCGAAGCGCTCGGCGACCTCGTCGGGCATTCGGATGATGCCGCCCTCGTGGTTGAAGATCCAACCAGCGCGCTCGGCGTCGGTGCGAGCCTGGCGCAGGCTCAGACCGAGGCGGTGACGGTCGCGCTCGATCCGCACGATCTTGACGGGGATGATGTCGTTCTCCAAGACCACCTCGCGCGGATGGGTGATCCGGCGATCGGCCAGTTCGGAGACGTGGACCAAGCCCTCAACCGGGCCCTCGAGCCGCGCGAAGGCGCCGAAGGTGACCAGTTTGGTGACGACGCTGGGGACGATCTCGCCGACCTCGAATTTGGCCACGACTTCGTCCCATTGCTCGGGCGAGGCGCGGCGGATAGAGAGGCCGATCTTCTTCGCCTCTTTGTCGATCTTGGTGATGTAGACGTTGACCGTCTGGCCGATGCTGAACATCGTCTCGGGATCGACGTCTCGCTCCCAGGAGAGTTCGGAGAGATGGGCGAGGCCGTCGGCTCCGCCCAAATCGACGAAGACGCCGAACTGGCGAATGCTGGTGATCCGGCCTTGGCGGATCTCGCCTTCGTGCAGCTCTTCGAGCAGGCGATCCTTCTGTTCCGCGCGCCATTCCTGGACGGCGGCGCGCTCGGAGAGGATGACGCGGTTGCGGCGGCGATTGATCTCGATCACCTTGAAGCGGAGGCTGCGGCCCTCGTATTCGCCCAGCTGGGCGATCGCGGTCTCGCGGTCGCCGGTGATCTCGACGATCTGGCTGAGCGGGACGAAGGCGTTGACGCCCTCGACGTTGACCAAGAGGCCGCCCTTGTTGGAGCCGGTCACGCGGGCGTCGAAGACTTCGTTCTCGTCGAAGCGGCGCTGCAATTCGTGCCAGCCCTGCTCGCCGCGGGCGCGGTCGATGGAGAGCTCGAGCGAGCCGCCTTCGGACTCGGAGTCGGTGACGTAGACGTGGACGGGCGCGCCGGTGCGGAGGAGGTCGCGGTCGGGTTCGGCGAGCGAGCGCATTTCGTCGTAGTGGACGACGCCCTCGGATTTGGCGCCGACATCGACGATCAGGTCGTTGCCGCTCCAGTGGACGACGATGCCTTCGACGATGTCGCCGCGGCGCGGGTTGAGCGGTTCGCGGCCGGGTTCGGCCAGGAGTTCGTCCATCGTCATCGGTTCGGATGACGGGTCTGCGGGCTCGGCGGTGGCGACCGCCGCAGCGGGTTCGGCGACGGTCAGGGGTTCGGTGTTGGTGCTAGAAGTGGTCAACGGCAGGTGGTGGGCGGCGAAGAACGCGCCCGGCTCCTTTCAGGGGTTATGGCGAGATTAGCACAGGCGCGGTCTGCTTCCGGGGGAAATGCGCCGCAGCAATCGGCCTTAACGACGAACCGCCCGTCAGAGCGGGCGGCGTGGCGTGGTCGGAGTGAGCTGGCAATGGCCTATTTTCCGCAGGGGGTCGCCCCCCCAGTATCGTCGGCGCTGCGGCGTTTCACTTCCGTGTTCGGGATGGGAACGGGTGGGGCCGCCGCGCTCTGATCACCAGCTCGAGGCACAGGGTAGCACAGGTTGGTGGAGCCGAGGGGATTTGAACCCCTGACCTCCGCCGTGCAAGGGCGGCGCTCTCCCGGCTGAGCTACGGCCCCGGGGGTTCGAGCGTATCAGGCTTGTGCGACAATCCGGGTATGGCGAATGCTGAGACGGCGCGTGAGGAAGCAGTCAATCCGCTGCTGGGGCAGTTGCTGCGGGCGCGGGGGGTGAACGCGCGGGCGGAGCGGCGCAGCCGGGGGGATACGCCGGATCTGCGCTTTGAGCTGGCGACGGGCGAGTTGGTGTTGATCGAGTGCAAGTGGGAGAGCGGACGCGCGGATTTGGACGCGCAACTCGCGCAGCGGGTGGGGGATTTCCCGGAGGCGATCGCGCGGGTGGGCGTGCTCTATCCGGAGTGGCTGAAGACCGAGGACGACATTCTGGATGAGTTGGAGCACACGCTCAATCTGGAGTGGTTTCTGCATAGCTCGCGGGGGACGGCGTATGAGGATCCGCCTGTGCGGGAGGGGACGGTCGATCAGTTTGCCGATCAGCTGCGGCTGTTGCCGCTGGAAGTCGAGGGCGCGGATCGTGTGGCGGCGGCGGCCGTTGCGATTGGCTATGCGCTGGAACAGGCCGCCAAAGCGCTGCGTCAACACGCGCGGATCGCACGTCTGGTGGCGGACGCCATCGCCGAAACCGACGACGAGAAGAACCGCGCCGCCGCGCAGCGGATCGGCTGTCTCGTGCTCTTCAATGCGCTCGCGTTTCAGGAGCGACTCGCCGATGTGCGCGACGACGTGCCCGCGATCAACGAGGTGATGGACGAGGATGTTCGCAAGCTGGAGGCGGCTTGGCGCAAGATTTGCGACGAAATCGACTATGTGCCGGTGTTCGAGCTGGCCGCCGATCTGGTGAGAATTCTGTGGTACGCGCCAAAGCCACGCCCGCGTCTGGTGCTGGAGCCGCTGATCAAAGCGGTGCATGAGACCAATAAGGTCGAAGGCCACGACCTTTCGGGGCGGCTGTTTCATACGTTGCTGAGCGACGCCAAGTTTACGGGGGCGTATTACACCTCGGTACCGGCGGCGACGCTGCTGGCGCGGCTGGTGTTTGAGGATTGGCCGGCGGGGGTGGACTGGCGCGACCATGAGTTTCCGGCTTCGCTGAATGTGGCGGATCTGGCCTGCGGGACGGGGACGCTGCTGATGGCGGTGGCGTCGGAGGTGGAGCGTCGGCACGAGGCGGCGGGCGGGACGCAGTCGGCGGC
Source organism: Dehalococcoidia bacterium (assembly GCA_963555985.3). Taxonomy (GTDB): domain Bacteria; phylum Chloroflexota; class Dehalococcoidia; order Bin125; family Bin125. The sequence goes on along the minus strand of OY820591.1, from coordinate 993,256 downwards.
GCTGCACAAGGCGATGGTGGAGCAGGCGCTGCACGGCTACGACGTGCAACTCTCGGCTGTTCATTTTGCGGCGACCAGTCTGGCGATGCTCAATCCGCAGATTCAGTTCGACCGGATGAACCTGTACGTGATGCCCTACGGCGCGGACGGGGGCAAGGCGGCGCTGGGGTCGTTGGATTTTCTGGGCGAGGATCAGGTGGCGGTGCAGTTTGCGCTCTCGCCGGAGGTGGCGACGCAGAGCGCGGAGCGGGTTTCGGGCGAGGGCGCGCAGGGGGTGGAGGCGGGCGTGATGGCGACGCTGCCCGAGCTGGATTTGGCGATCATGAATCCGCCCTTCACGCGCTCGGTGGGCGGCAATCTGCTGTTCGGGAGCCTGCCCAAAGGGGAGCGGCGCAAGCTCCAGGACGAACTGGCGGCGCGGCTGCGCAAGCGCCATGCGACCGCCACGGCCGGGCTGGGCGCGGCCTTTGTCGCCGCGGCGGCGCCCAAGCTGCGCCCGGGCGAGGGACGGCTGGCGCTGGTGCTGCCCGCGACCGTCTGCACCGGCCCCTCGTGGGCGCCGACGAGAGCGCTGATCGAGCGCGACTTCACGCTGGATACGGTGATCGTCTCGCACGATCCGACACGCTGGAACTTCTCGGACAGCACGGACTTGTCGGAGGCGCTCTTGATTGCGACGCGGCGGGATCAGGCCAACGGCAGCGTCGATCATCGCACGACGTTCGTCAACTTGTGGCGCAACAGTCCAAGCATCTTCGAGGCGGGCAGGGTCGCCGATGCGGTTGCGGCGACGACGCCGGCCAAGTTTGAGAATTCGGGTACGGCCTTGCTCACGGTGGATGGTCAGCACGTGGGCGAACTGCTGTCGATGTCCGAGGACAAGCTGAACGGCAACAAGTGGTCGGGCGTGCAGTTCGCCCGCGCTGACGTGACTCGCAGCGCGTTACGTCTGCTCAACGACGGTGAAGTGTGGGTACCTGGTGCGACGCAAGCGGTAGAGCTGCCGCTGTGTCCACTCGGGGAACTCGGCAAGATCGGACCCGACCGACGCGACCTCTGGGACGGATTCGAGCGCACTGATGCGGTGACGGCCTATCCGATGGTGGAGAACCACGACTCTGACGTGCGGCGTGCGTTGACCACTGAGCCAGACAAGTACCTCGCGCCTCTGGTCGAACCTCGCTCAGGCCGCCGTCTCAAACCTCTCCATACCCTCTGGCCGAAAGCGGGCCGACTCTTGATCTCTGAACGGCTATGGCTGAACACAACACGGATCGTCGCCATGTGCGCAGACGTGAACGTGTTGTCGAACGTCTTCTGGCCTGTCAAGCCCGACGACGATGCCTGGTGCAATGCTCTCGCGGTTTGGCTGAACAGCAGCCTCGGTTTACTCACGCTGTTGGCTAGGCGCACGACCACCAGGGCAGGGTGGTCGGCGATGAAGAAGACGGACTTGGCGCGATTGCCCGTGTTGGATGTCCGGTCATTGACGTCGGAACAGCTATCGGCTCTCTCGGACCTATTCGACGACCTGAGCGACTCGGAGTTCGAGCGTCTGCCAGCTATGCAGGAGTGCCCCACACGTAAAACGCTTGATGACGGGTTGTCGGAGATTCTGGGGTTGCCGGATTTGGCGGTGTTGCGGACATTGTTGGCGTCGGAGCCGGTGGTGTCGAATCGGCGGTTATGAGCACTTCCATAAACTCATGCAACCGACTGACATCTGCACTCACTCTCCATCACCACTGTCTGTCCACAGTCCTCGCGCCGCCAAAGCCACACGCAGAAAACTAGAATACTCTTGACTTCGCGACACAAATTCCTGACTCGAAAACTGTTCGATACCATTTTCAGCACTAGAGTCGCTCTCCAACAACGCGACAACCAGCTCCCTCCTCCGCAGCCTTCTCTGTAGGTGATGGCGGGCATTCAGCTTAAGGTCTCTAATCATCGTTTTCGCTCTTTGCCGCCCTTCCTCGTTCACTGTTGACCCAGCCAATATCATACCTGTTTCCAAGTCAAAATCAAAGTATCGTTCCGGCCGTTCATCCGTAGTGGCTGTACATGGGTCGACATAGCCCAAATCAGGCCAGCGGCTGCCCTTGGCATGGTTACAGTCATGACAAGCAAACAACCAATTGGACCACGAATAGACCAATTGTGGAAACTTGCTCTTTGGCCTGAAGTGATCAACTTCTCCCTTTGCGATTCCCTCGCAGTATGCGCATAGATCAGCAAAGCTGGCCCTAAGCTCATCGGCGAATTTGCGCCAATGTGCATCTGTCGGCATCTTTCCATCTCTTAGATCATAGTAGTTGATCCATCCCTGAGCGTACCTCTCATGCAACTCACTCAGCTCGTCAGGCTCTGCACCGCGGTCAACCCAATGCATGTCCTAGCCTTTCTTTGACTCTCCGCCGCACGTAAACCATCGTGTGTCTTTAGCAGCGCTCGCTCGTCGTCGTCAGAGACCCTCTGAGCCCGTCTGCAACTTCCTTTACCATGGTCGAAGTTGGTCCTCCCAGCAAATCTTGGCGTACCTCCTGACGCAACTGCGCCACTTCACTCGCCTCGTCGTCGGAGAGCTCTTCTTTCTCCAGCAGTTCTTGAAGACGCCTGAGCCGATCAGCGGAAGCTTCGTCCGTTGGGTCCACTATTCCCATGATGTTGCGCAAAATTTCGTCGGCGGTCCATCCTGCAATGTCCATTTCATTCTTTGTGACCGAAACGTTTCCAGTTTCACCTCTCTGCAGCAGCTGAATCTGGCCGGTTTTGAGACCCGCGAGCATCATTGGAGAATGAGTAGAGCAGAATACCTGCAAGTGTGGGAACCGTTCAGTGAGAGCTGGTATAACCCGTTGCTGCCAAGATGGATGCAAGTGCGCATCGATCTCGTCGATGATAAGAACAGCAGGCTTCTCTCGCAAGTCAGACGGAAAATCATAATACTCCGCATAGCCAAGCAAAAAACGAGCCAAGAACTGCACAATCGATTGCGTACCTTGGCTCAAGACATCAAGCGGCAAGGGGCCGTCGGGCGTACCGAATTCAGGGTACAGCCCATCTTCGTCTTCCGCCACTCCGTCAAAAGTCAGATGGAATCCATGAGTGACAGCGGAGGCGATAGAGGCTAGCTCATTGAGAGCCGATTTGATAGCAGGCTTCCTCCGCCTGTAAGCGGCATAGTCTAGGTCAATGATCTTTTGTTTAACAGCGTCATCACTAACTAATGAATTTCCGGAAGCCATCGACTTCGCACGTTTAGCTAACTCGGGAGGGTAGTCATCATCGCCTTGTTCCCGTTGGGAAAACGGGTAGCGATTTCCTTCCGAGCGTGTAATGCGGGATGCCACTCGTTCCTCGTACCACTCGGAAAAGGAAAAGGAGTCGGAAAAAGGAGATTCATGTTCGCGAGATGACATTGGGCCCGGGGAGCGATAGTCGGTGCTGTGCCGTTGAGCAGGGATGTAGCACGTGTATCCTATGTGCTCGAGGATTTCAAGCAAGGGGCCAGGTAGAGTGGGAAGAGTGCCCTTCGCCGATTTCTCTCCGTCGTTCGAGAGCACTTGGATTTCCCAAGTTGCACCATCCGAGCGAAGAGATTTTCGCGGCATACCGAACGGGAAGACCAGCAATTCCCCCAGCACCCACAGCAAAGTGGATTTACCTGTGTTATTGGGACCGGTGAAGATGTTGACGTGTGGATCGAAAGTCAGGGCGATTTCATCGAAAGGCCCAACATCGGTGACGGTGAGGCTGGAGACCGGCATGATTCGCCTTTCCTAGGGCACGGCAGCGTCGGCTCGGCGCATCCAAGCCATCGTATCCACTGTACATGATATGCCGACGAGCGATGACGCGGCTGAGGCTGCGAACTCGCTTCGCAGGGGAGCCAAACATCCGTCCGCGTATGCCGTATTGCAGAACAACCGCCAAGTATTCCGAACGCCCTTCGTCTCCAATGTCGTCCCTCCGATCAGGCCCTCACACCCGCAGCAGGGGGCGATCCGCGGACTCCGGGCGGGGGCTGAGGATTTGATTGGCGCAGTCGGCGATGAGGTCGAGGCGCTGCATGACGATTTGACCGACCAGCGCTTCGGCGCCGGTGGACGCGACTAGGTAATCCGCCTGTACCTGGACGGGCGAGATTCCCAGTCAAGCTGGGAATGACGGTTGGGGGGCTGGGGCTGGGCGTCGGTTGGTTGTGGAACGGGTCCCCGAGTGAATCGGGGACGGGGAGTGTTGGGGAATTTCTATACCCGTAGCAGGGGGCGATCGGGGGACTCCGGTCTCCCCGTCAAGGTCTGATTGGCGCAGTCGGCGATCAGGTCCATCCGCTCCATCGCAATCTGACCGAGCAGCGCCTCTGCGCCCTCCGGTACGACGAGGCAGTCGGTCTGCATTTCGCGCTCGCCGAATCGCAGCATCATGTAGCCGGCGACCGGCAACTCACCGCTGCGACCGTCCGCGTAGACGGTCGCCACGCGCTCGACTTCCGCCAAGCCCAGGCGGTCGACCAGATCCTGGGGCAGAGCCAACATCCGCGCGCCGGTGTCTGCCACCGCGCGAATCGTCTCGCGCCGCACGGCGCTCTCGTCAATCCGCCCCCGAAGCGCGTCAAGCCGGTCCTCGAAGTTTTCCAGTTGGATTTCGACGATGATCCCGCCCATGGTGGTCTCCTGTGCTGCATGGTACTCCAGCAGAAGACCTGTGCGTACATGGTTGGTCGTCCGGGTTCGGTCAGTTCTGCGCCTTGCTGAGCAGAGAGCCGGATGGATTCCCGCCTGCGCGGGAATGACGGAAATGGGGATTTACGCGCGACTCTGAGCAGGGGGTGATCGGGGGGACTGCGGGCGGATAAGCGCAGGCGCTCAGAGATTGCGCGGGTGGTTATGGCGCGAGCCGTCGATGCGGGCTTGGTAGATGTCGCGGATCAACGCCTTGTAGTCGTCGAACTGCCCGACCCAACCTCCGGCTGCCTGTACGAACGCTTGAGGATCGGGAGGCGGCTTCTCCGTGTCGTCCAGGGTGAGTAGGACTTCCTGGTCCTCGCTCAGCGCGAGGGTGTCGAGTGGTTCGAGGACGCCGTTGCGGTAGCGGGCGCGGACGCTGCGGATGGTCATGGTCGGCTCCTGGGGTCACGGTAGCAGTCCGGGGCCGGGGTGGAGCGTCCGGTTGAGGAGGTGGGGGGTTGTCGTTTGGTGGGCCATCCTGGACTCGAACCAGGGACCTCAGTCTTATCAGGACTGCGCTCTAACCTGCTGAGCTAATGGCCCGAGGCGGACGGCGCGCCCGCTAGTGGGGCGGCGGCCTTAACCGTTGGAGAGCGGAAGCCAGCGCATTGGGGGAGTCCGTCGCACCTGCCCTGGTGGGGCGGGTGGATCGACCTGGGATGCGCCCGTTGAGGGCGTGCTCCCTAGAAAGGAGGTGATCCAGCCGCAGCTTCCGCTACGGCTACCTTGTTACGACTTCGTCCCAGTCGCGAGTCCCACCTTCGGCGGCTGCCTCCCTTGGGGTTAGCGTACCGACTTCAAGTGTTACTCACTCCCATGACGTGACGGGCGGTGTGTACAAGGCCCGAGAACGTATTCACCGCAGTATGGCTGACCTGCGGTTACTAGCAACTCCGGCTTCATGCAGGCGAGTTTCAGCCTGCAATCCGAACTGGGGCCGGTTTTGAGGGATTCGCGCCTGCTCGCGCAGTGGCTGCCCGTTGTACCGGCCATTGTAGCGTGTGTGTCGCCCTGGGCGTAAGGGCCACGCTGACTTGACATCGTCCCCACCTTCCTCTGCGTTGTACGCAGCGGTCTCGCTAGAGAAGTACAACTAACGACGAGGGTTGCGCTCGTTGCGGGACTTAACCCAACACCTCACGGCACGAGCTGACGACAGCCGTGCAGCACCTGTCCGGCGGCCCCGAGGGGAGGCGACCTTTCGGCCGCGGTCCACCGGATGTCAAGCCCAGGTAAGGTTCTTCGCGTTGCATCGAATTGAACCACACGCTCCGCTGCTTGTGCGGGCCCCCGTCAATTCCTTTGAGTTTTAGCCTTGCGGCCGTAGTCCCCAGGCGGGATGCTTATCGCGTTAGCTGCGACACAGAGGGGGTCGATACCCCCCACGTCTAGCATCCATCGTTTACGGCGTGGACTACCCGGGTATCTAATCCGGTTCGCTCCCCACGCTTTCGTACCTCAGCGTCAGGATGCGCCTGGCAAGCCGCTTTCGCCACTGGTGTTCCTCCCGGTATCTACGCATTCCACCACTACTCCGGGAATTCCGCTTGCCTCTACGCCCCTCAAGCACGGCAGTTTCCACCGGCCGCTCCCGGTTGAGCCGGGAGATTTCACGGCAGACTGACCGCGCCGCCTACGTACGCTTTACGCCCAGTAAATCCGGATAACGCTCGCCACCTACGTCTTACCGCGGCTGCTGGCACGTAGTTAGCCGTGGCTTATTCGCCGGGTACCGTCAGAACTTCTTCCCCGGCAAAAGGGATTTACAACCCGAAGGCCTTCTTCACCCACGCGGCGTTGCTGCGTCAGGCTTTCGCCCATTGCGCAAGATTCCTCGCTGCTGCCTCCCGTAGGAGTCTGGGCCGTGTCTCAGTCCCAGTCTGGCTGATCATCCTCTCAGACCAGCTACCGATCGTCGCCTTGGTGAGCCGTTACCCCACCAACGAGCTAATCGGACGCAGGCCCCTCCCAAGGCGCCGGAACATTTCCCCACCGGTCCGAGCCGATGGGCGTATGGGGTATTAGCCCGCGTTTCCACGGGTTGTCCCCCTCCTCGGGACAGGTCACCTACGCGTTACTCAGCCGTTTGCCACTCAGTCACCGCCCCGAAGGGCGGGCTTCGTTCGACTTGCATGCGTAAGGCACGCCGCCAGCGTTTATCCTGAGCCAGGATCAAACTCTCCATTGGATCAGCCGGTCGAGCCGACTGCAAAGGTGAGGGTTTGCCGGACCACTTGCCCCGATTCGCCCCGTCCGAGGACGGCGCGCGCCGGGTCTGGCTGGGTCCGGACTTGGGGGGGCTCCCCAAGCACACTGGACTTCCGCTCTCCAATTGTTAAGGCTGGCCGCCGATTGCGCTCCGGCCTCCCGCCAATGGCGGTCGAGCGGCGCACTCTCCACGAGCGCAGACACACATCTTAGCCAGACGGAATTGCGGTTGTCAAATCTGATTCCCTGCGCCGCCGCCGGCTTCGTCCCCGATCTCCACCGTCACTCTGCCATCTGCGACACGCAGCGCCCGTCCGCAGCCGAGTTCGATCGCCCCCCGCCCGCGCTCCAGCGCAGCGAGTGCGGCCCGCGTCCGTTCCGCCGTCAGCGGGGCGCCGTATGAATCGGCAAACATTCGCAGTACCCGAGCCCGCAGCGCGGGCGGCTGCGCGAGCAATGAGCTCCGCTCCAGAGCGGGAGTACCGCCTTCCACAGCCGCGTCCACAATGGCCGCGCGAGCCTGCGATTCCAGCAATTCTCGATCCCCACTCGCGCTGAGGGCCAATTCCGCCAAGGCCGCCGCCACGCGCGGATTGAACTCTCGCAGCAGTGGCATCAGCTCGTGACGCAAGCGGTTGCGCACGCGCGTGAGGTCGTGATTGGCCGGATCGTCGACCGGATTAAAGTCGTGCAGCTCGCAGATCCGCCGCGTTTCCGCGCGAGTGTGTCCGAGCAGCGGACGGACAAGCCGCAACTCGGATTCGACTTCCGGCACGGGCGCGATTGGCGACATCGCCGCCAGCCCGTCAATTCCTGTTCCGCGCAGAACATGCAGCAGTACGGTCTCCGCCTGGTCGTCGAGTGTGTGCGCCACTGCAATCAGCTCCGCCTGGCGGCGATCCGCAATCTCCGCAAGGGCTCGATAGCGGACACGGCGCGCCGCCGCCTCGATCCCGCCGCCGGCGGCGAGTTCGGATCGTGCATCCACCTTGACGAGGTCAAACGCTGCGCCGGCGATCCGGGCCGCTTTCGCGGCGGTGGAACGAAACGCAGCGCGAATTTCCGCATCCTGAATCCCGTGATCGACATGCGCGGCCCGCAGCCGCCAGCCGTGCCGCTGCTGCGTGTCCGCCAACAGAAACAGCAGCGCCGCCGAATCAGCCCCGCCCGACAACCCGGTCAGCAGCGTTCGGCCATGCCCGGGTCCGGCTGCCTCCAACAGCGACCGCGCCGCTCGCTGGCCAAGACTGCGAAGTTCTCGACTGTGCAGCTTCACGCCGATCACTCACTCACTCGCCAGGGCCGGCTCCGATCGGTTGAGCGGCGCTCAGCCCGCTGTCCTCCTCCAAGAACAGGCTGAATTGCTCCGTCGCCGAGTCCGGCAACAGGTTCGCCCACCAGGGCGAGCGCCGGATCTCCAAGCTGCTCCGCGCCGGCGCGTGTATTGCGAACGCCTCCTCGCCCGGACGCACCATGCCCAAATCCTCCCGCGCCGTGCGCTCAATGTAGGCGTCGGAATCGAGATACGCGATCAAGGCCGCCAGTTGGCTCGCCTGGATTCGCAGTTGCTCAATCTCCGCTTCGGTCTCGGCGATCCGCTCCTGAAAGAGATTTCCTCCGACCAGATTCTGAACGCCGCTGTAGACCACATAGCCAACCAGCACCAGCGCACCGACAAACGCCAGCGTCGAAAGCAGGCGACGCAGCGGCCGGCGGCGGGGCGGCGCGGGCAGGGCGGGCATGGGCGCCGGCTGCGCCGCAGCTGTCTCCGTATACGGCCCGATCGGAGCTGACTGCGCTGCAAGCGGCGCGACTAGTCTGTCCGGTTCGCGTTGCTCGTCCGCGTCATGCGGCTCGACCGCGCGCGCGGCCTCGCCCTCAGGGTCGCTGGATTCCGAAGTCATCGGCGCTCACGCGCCCGCCGCCGCATTCACTCTAGGGCGAACCCTCGGAGCGCGTCGAGATGATGCCGATCATTCAGCCGCTCCACGACCGGAACGCCGTCCTGCACGCGCAGTGTCGTCAATCCCGCCAACCCCACATCAAATCGTCGCCAGGCGCGAACGGGCAGATCCAGCGCATGGACGAGCAGCATTCGCACTACGAAGTTGTGTGAGACGATTAGCGCCGCCCCGTCCGCCGGATCATCGACCAGCGAGTCGAACAACGGACGCGAGCGCCGCAGCACGTCAACCAACGACTCCCCGCCCGGCATCGGCGTCTCGGCAGCTTCGTCTCCGCGCCAGGCGCGCAGGAAATCGCCGTAGCGTTCCCGCGTGATGCTCCAGTCGAGGCCTTCCAACTTGCCTACATCCAATTCCAGCAGCTCGTCACGCGACTCCACCTCAACACTGCGAACGGCACCGATCGCTTCGGCCAAGAGCCGCGCCCGCTGGAGCGGACTGCTCAGAATCCGCGTAATTGGCTCGTCCGCGAGCGCCTCAGCAGTGGCAGCGATCTGACGCCGCCCCAGCTCCGTCGGCGGAGAGTCGGTCCGCCCCAGCCCCACCTGGGCTCGGTTCGCCTCCGATTCGACATGACGCAGGATGTAGATCTGTCGCACAAGATCACTCTCAGGCTGAACGCTTGAGCGCTGCGGGTTCCGCCAACTCAAGCGCGGTTCGATGGATCCGATCCGGTTCCTGCTTCGCGCCCAGCGCCCGCGCGACCTGCTCCGGGCGTCCCGCTCCCCGCTCGTCGTTGCGCAAGCGCATCGCCAAAGACGCACGTCCGGCGTAAACGCCGGTCAGGCCCAGATCGAAGATCAGCGGACGCAGATCGTACTCCTTCGTCTCCTTACCGCGCTGATGGCTCCAGGGCACCGAGTCCGCCGCCAGCAACTTGGCGATCTCCACGCGCCACTCTTCAGCCGAGCGCACATCGGCGACTTCGGCCTCGTAGCTGGCCGAACGCAGCAGCGACTGCAACGAGGGCTGTTTGAGCGCCGATTCCGTGAGTGCGCGAATCGTCAAACCGGGTGTCAGTTGAGGGGTCAAACGCAGCAGGGCGTCTTCCAGCGGCACGCGCTCGTCAAGCAGCACATCCAGCAGTTCGCACTCCGAGGTCACTCCGACCGCCAGCGGCGCTGCCAACGCGATCTTCGGGCGCGGCGAAAAGCCTTGAGACTGCGACAGCGGCAGTCCCGCCCGCTTGCAGACCCGTTCCCAGACCCGCATCAGATCGAGATGGGACACGTAGCGCAGCGATCCCTCCGCTCCGAACGTGATCCGCAGCCGCTGTACCGATTCGCTCATGCTCCGCGAGTCCCAATCCATTCGTCGGCGGCGGAATGCGGGTCCGCTCGCCGCTCTGCTACCGCTGCGCACAGTTCATCCAATCGCGCCTCACCGGCCTCGCTCTGCAATCGCGCCAACAGACTGCCACGCGCCAGCGCCGTGATCTGCTGACGCGCGCGGGCCAACTCCGACTCGGCGAGACGGCCAGACGCCTGCAAATCGTCAAAGTGCGACTCGCAGGCGTCGGCAAGCTCCACGATCCCCTCACCGCGCGTCGCCACGATCCGCGTCACCGGCGGCTGCCAACCACGATCGGGAGCGAGCGACAGCAGCGCCTTGAGCGCCGAGACCATCCGATCGGCGCCGGGCAAGTCCGACTTGTTCACTGCGAGTACGTCCGCGATCTCCATGATCCCCGCCTTGAGCGTCTGCACTTCGTCGCCCATGTTCGGAGTATTGACCAGCACCGTCGTCTGGGCGCAGCCGGCGATCTCGACTTCGTCCTGCCCCGCTCCGACCGTCTCAATCAAGATCATGTCCTTGCCGAACGCATCCAGTACGTGAATTACGTCCTGCGTCGCGGCCGAGAGTCCGCCTAACGCGCCTCGGCTCGCCAACGAGCGGATGAATACGTCTGGATCGGCGTGCAATTCCGCCATCCGTACGCGATCGCCCAGAATCGCGCCCATCGTGTAGGGACTGGACGGATCCACCGCGACAATCCCCACCGTCTGCCCGCGCGCGCGAAACTCCTTCGCCAACTCGTTCGTGACCGTGCTCTTGCCCGCCCCGGGCGAACCTGTCAGCCCAATCGTCCGCGCCCGGCCGCTGCGCGGATAGAGCGCCCGCAGCATCTCGCGCCCGCGTTCGTCGCCGCTTTCGACCCAACTCAGCACCCGCGCCAGCGCGCGGCGATCCTTCGCCTGGAGGCGCGCTTCCAGCTCGGCCAGCCGACCGGACAGTTGGGTATTCGGCGCGGACGCCGTCTCGGTCGTCACGAACGGTCGAGCTCGGGCACATGGGCGCGGACGTACTCGGCAATATCGCCGGTATGGGCCCCGGGGCCGAAGACGGCCGCGAAGCCTGCCTCATGCAAGACTGCCGCGTCGTCGTCGGGAATGATGCCGCCGCCGAGGAAGAGCGTGTTCTCCGGCGTGATCCCCCGCTCGCGGCAGGCGTCGACGACGCGCGGGAACAACTCCAGGTGCGCGCCCGACAGCACTGATAGCGCCACCACGTGCACATCCTCCTGCAGCGCGGCCTCGGCGATCATCGCCGGCGTCTGGCGGATGCCGGTGTAGATCACTTCCATGCCCGCATCGCGCAACGCGCGAGCGACAATCTTCGCCCCCCGATCATGCCCGTCAAGCCCCGGTTTCGCCACCAGGACCCGAATCTGTTCCACGGCTGTCTCAGTCATTGCTCATTGCTCCCGCCCTGTAGCTAGGAACAGAATACCCCCCGCCGCAGCAGAGCCGCGACGATGGCGTTCTGTGCAGGCGACCAGCGGCGCGCTACGACCCAGAATCCTCCAGTTCCAGTTCGCGAGTCTCGCCTGGCTTGTACATGCCGCAGTTGTCTAGGTTCTCCTGGATCGGCGTGTTGAACATGTCGGCCAGGTCGAAGGTGAGTGGCTCCAAGTCAGCACCGTCAATGGTCACCGTCATCGACGACGCGCGACGCAATCGAGCAATCAGGCGCCCAGCATCATCCGTCTGAATGTGCGTTCCATCACCATCACTTCCCACTGTCCATGACACCGTGGGCAGCGTGATGCCGTCTAATTCGACTCCCACGTCCAAAAGACGCGGCGGGACAGGAGAATCGAACAGATCGAAGTAGCCGACACGAACGTAAAAGCTGTCATGGCTGCAGCTAAGGACCAATTCTGCCGAATCGTTGTGCGCGTCCGGATGAGCGATTTGCTTTTGGACGAAGCTGAAGCTACGGGAGGCCACCTGATGCGAGCGGTACAAGATCGATTCAAAAGCTGAGTCACTATGAGTAATCCACCCGCGCGTGACGATCGGCACGTAAGTGAATGCCTGCGGCCACAGAGGAGCGCCGCAGTTATCGAAGTTCGTTTGAACCGGCGTGTCGAAGAGTTCTGCCAAATCGAACGCTGCCCGCCAAGCCGAGTCGATCAGAACCTCCAACTCCAGAGTGGTACCGTGGCGTAACCAAAGGTAGTGCTCGCCAAATGACAGGATGGAGCTATCGTCATCCCCTTGGAGATACCCTTGCCCCTCCACCCATGCGCCATCATCCACCCTGCTGCGAATGGTGTACGTACCACCAGCGATGGGCAGGGGGTCTATGATGACGCTGACTCCCCCGGTTCCGCTTCCGCAGGTGACCTTAAGATAGACCGGAGGGTTGTCAGAGGCAGATGTTTCACTACTCGCTAGGACTGAGATCCGGGTGTAAAGGCCAAAGCCCTTGTCGGTGAAGCTCCAGAAGTAAGCGCCAGCATCGGTGGTTCCGCGATCAACAATGACTGGTTGCCAGGCCGGATCGACGTAGTTGCCGCACTCATCGATGTTACCCTGCACCCGCGTGTCGAACATGCCTCGGAGGTCGAACGTCGCCTCCGGCAGGCCTGAGCCGAGCACTGAGGCGCTCAGCGTCGTCGCGCCTCGCAGGCTGTTGATCAACGGAGTCGCGTTACCTCCCGCGCTGACCCAGTGCAACTGGCCGTCGCTCATCGCATGCCAGAGGTGCGACTCAGCCTTGCCGTCGTCGATGGTCACACTGACCTCGACCCCGCTTGAACCGTTCTCGGACATCACGACCAGGCTTTCGGCTGAAGTGGACAAACCCTCGATCTGTAGCTCTACGTCCTCGCTGTTGCGGCAGGCTTGCAGCAGCTGCAGCTCGCCTTCGGCGGCGCTGCCGCGCACCCAGGTCTGGACGCCGCCCTGATCAAACGAAGATGAGTACTGAACCGTGGCCGAGGCCCAGCCGCTCACGTCCACGACCGGCGCAAAGCGCGGCGACGGGCGGAGCGTTAACTCCGAGCTGTACAGCCACGTGTCGACGGGCGGATCGCTGGGCAACAGCCGAATCTCGGGCAGCATCCGCTCGCCCCACTCGTCGTCCACCTGTTCCTGCAGCGCGAATTCGATCTGACCGCTCGTCAGCCGCTGGGCCGATATCCGCACGAAGTGACCGCTGTCCAACTCGAGCGCGGACCCGCTCCGCCACTGTCCTACACCGGTGCGCGCCGAGAACGAGCGGCTGTGCGGCGCGATGCGCTCGCCCCACTCACCGTTCATCCGCACCTGCAACCGGTACTCGGTGTTCCCGCTGGGCCACCGTTTGGCGGCGATCCGTACCGTTGTCTCCGCCTTACTGCCCTCAGCTGCAGTAATCGCGGAGAGGCTAGGCGCCGCCCCACCCCCGTTAGAAACAAGGTCCTGCATGGCGAACGCCACGATGACGAGCGCCGCCACCGCTGCCAGTCGCAGAAGGCCCTGTGTACGAATCATGGAGCTACATCCTCTTCTCTCGATACCGACGGTCGCATTCCGCGACGGTCAGGCGGAAGTTACGAGCCGACGAATGTTTGGTCAAGCCTGAGTATCGCGGGAGCGCCTACGCCTCGGACAGCCGCAGCCTCGCGCTGTAGGTGTGCTTGGGCGAAGTGACGGCTAGAGCGACTCGCGGAGGAGCGGGCTGAAGCCGGCCTGCTCGAAGTCGCGGTCGTAGGCTAGGGCTTCGCTGATGCCGCGCGACTCCATCAGTTGGAAGCTAGCGCAGTCGGTCAGGCTCCAACGCTGGTCAGGCCGGTCCGCGTAGAGCCGGAGGGCGGCGCGATACTGCTCCGCAGTCTGCGGCACGACTTCGACGTCAGGCCGGGACTCAAGGTCCGTAGCGAGGGCAGCCGCTCTCAGGCGCGCGTCTCGACCGCGTCAGGATGAGTGAGTCAGGACTTCCACCAGGACCATCTGGGTAGTGACGATTCGATGTTGGCCGAGTTGGTTGGTGACTTCGCGGGCACGCCCGGTCAACTTGTCATTGCCCAACATCGCAATCCAGTAGCCAGCATCGGCGAAGACGGTTCGCATCAGTCTTCTTTGGGATGTCCATACAGGTAGTGCTTGAAATTCTTGGCCCCGTCGGTAGCCAGATTGGGATCATCGTTCGGATACGCGGCCCTGATGCGATCAACCATCTCAAGCAGTGTCTCTTCCTCAGGACCCGACTCCTCAGGGGCCGCAGCAGCCTCCTCGCCGTTCACGGTCAGCGACACCTCGCACCCTTCCGACAGGTCGAGCGGATCGAGCGGCGTCAGGACGCCGTTGGCGTAGCGGGCGCGGATCGTCGTCATGGGGTCAGCGTAGACGACTCGCCGACCCGCCGCCGCTACGCCTCCGACAGCCTCAGTCGCGCGCCATAGGTGTGCTTCGGCGAGATGAATGCGCCGGCGTTGGCGTCGGTGGTGGTCCAGCCTTCGCCTCGCAGGTAGTCCACCGACGCGGCCGCGTCGCGTACGGTCAGCGCCAGCATGAACATGCCTTCGCCGGAAGTATCCAGCTTGCGCGGCAGCGGGCCGCCGCTGCCCGGCAAGGGGCGGACCAGTTCGATTGCCGTTGGGCCGATGTCCAGGAACTGACCTTCCAGGCCCAGCGCCTCGGCGCTAAACGGTTCGCGCCCGACCAGGCCGTAGCGCTGCGTCCACGCCTCCGTGACCGGCGCCACCTCGTTGACCGCGACCGTCATGTGATGCAGTGCGTGTGGGCCGGGGCCCGATGTCGGGCCTGAGTGTTGCGGCGCGCCATCAGGCGGCTGGGCGTACTCGATCAGCACCCCGTGGTTCGAGCGTGGGTGAATGAAGCCGATCATGCCGGTCAGACCGACGCGCGGTTCGGTGTCGATCATTTGTATCCCGGTCGCAGCGGCGGCGTTGAGGTCGCCAGCCACATCGGTCGACTCGAAGCAGATGTGATGGAAGCCCTCGCCGTTAGTTTCGAGGTACTTGGCGATCCCGGTGTTTTCGCGGGTCGGTTGCAGCAACTCGATCTCGCAGTTGTCGAGGGGGAAGATCACCCCCCGTACTCCCTGCGATTCCAGCTCCGTATCCAGCGCCGTCTCCAGACCGAACGTGTCGCGCCAGAGTTCGGCTGCTTTGTCCGCGTCGTGTACCGCAATGCCAATGTGATGAATCCGTGTCAGGGCCATCGCTCGCTCCTTTGCACAGCCACTGTCTCAGATGTCGGTCATGTGCGCCTGTGCTCGTCCACGCCTGTGTCGTGTCCGAGTAGTTCCGGCAAGGCGCGCTCGAGCTCCTGCCGATGCTCGCGATCGTGCTCCAAGGCGACCCCCAGCAGGATCCGCGCCGGATTGCCTTGCGTATCCAGATCCGTGTCGGGAATCCGCTCCACCAACCCGCGCGAGCGTTCGCGCAGCTGCGACAGCGCCCGCTGCAACGCACTCAACTGCCGCTCGCCGAGCGCATCCACCGCCGCCGCGTTTGTCGGATCAATCCGCTCCACCGGGAATTCCAACAGCGACGGCGTCTGTCCGCTCAGGTACTGCTCCAGCGCCGCCCGCTCCTCCGCTTCCCAGAACAGCCGATGCGCCGCAATCCCGCGCGGCGACCAGGCGCCCGCTCCGAGCGGACGCTCAGCGGCGTCGTTCGGGACTGCGCTCAACGCCTCGTGCAGGCGCTCACGCTCTGCCTGCCACCAGTAGCGCAGACGCTCAGCGTCGCTCCAGCTGGAGTCGGCGGAGTCCGGTGCGCGGCGTCGAAGAGGCACGGCGGCGCTGCTTTCCTCAGACCACGATGCGTTCGCGGTACTCGCCCCAGACGGAGCGCAGCGCGTCCGAAATCTCACCCAGCGTCGCCGACTGCTTGACCGCGTCCAGCATCAGCGGTACCAGATTCTCACTCCCGCCCGCCGCCTGCTGAATCCGATCCAGCGCCGCGTTCACCGCCGCTTCGTCACGACCGGCCCGCAACCGCTCCAGCTTCTCCATCTGCCGCTCGCGCACACGCGGATCCACGCGCACAATCTCCACGTCCGGCTCTTCATCGGTCTGGAACCGGTTCACGCCCACGATCACCCGTCCATCCTTCCCCGCCGGCCCCTCACTGGCGCGGGCGTGCTCCGCTTCCGTCTCCACCTCCCGCTGGAACTGCGAGGCCGCTTCCAAAATCTCCGACTGCTGATAGCCCTGCTCAATCGCGCTGACCGCCCCGCCCAGCGCGTCAATCTGCTCGATGTAGCGCCGCGCCTCGGCCTCCAGCGCATCCGTCGTCTGCTCGATGTAGTACGAGCCGCCCAGCGGATCGATCACGTCGGCCACGCCGCTCTCGTAGCCGATCACCTGCTGCGTACGCAGCGCGACTTCAACCGCGTGCTCCGAAGGCAACCCCAACGCCTCATCGAGCGAGTTCGTGTGCAGCGATTGCGTTCCTCCCAGTACCGCTGCGAGCGCTTGCAGGGTGGTGCGGATCACGTTGTTGTCGGGCTGCTGCGCGGTCAATGTGACGCCGCCGGTCTGCGTGTGGAAGCGCAGCATCTGCGCGCGCTGATTCTCCGATCCGAAGCGCTCCCGCGCGATGCTCGCCCACAACCGCCGCGCCGCCCGGAACTTCGCGATCTCCTCAAGAAAGTTCGAGTGGCAGGCGAAGAAAAACGACAGCCGCGGTCCGAACTGATCAAACGCCAAATCCGCATCCAGCGCCGCTTCCACATACGCAATCGCATTGGCCAGTGTGAACCCGATCTCCTGCGCCGCCGTGCAACCCGCCTCGCGCATGTGGTAGCCCGAGATTGAGATCGTGTTCCAGCGCGGCACCTCGCGTGTGCAGTAGTCGAAGGTGTCGGTAATCAACCGCATCGACGGCTGCGGCGGATAGATGTACGTCCCCCGCGCGATGTACTCCTTCAGGATGTCGTTCTGAACCGTGCCGCCGATCTTGTCCTGCGGTACTCCCTGCTCTTCCGCCACCGCTGCATAGAGCGAGAGCAGGATTGCCGCCGTCGAATTGATCGTCATCGAGGTCGTCACCCGGTCGAGCGGGATCTGATCAAACAACGTGCGCATGTCCTCGATCGAGTCAATCGCCACTCCCACCTTGCCCACTTCGCCCTCCGACATCGCCGCATCAGAGTCGTAGCCGATCTGGGTCGGCAGGTCGAACGCCACCGACAACCCCGTCTGTCCCTGATCGAGCAGGAAGCGGTAGCGCCGGTTACTCGCCTCCGCGTCCTCCTGCCCTGCGTACTGCCGCATCGTCCACAGCCGCCCGCGATACATCGTCGGCTGAATCCCGCGCGTGTAGGGGTATTGGCCGGGCATTGGGTCAGACTCGCCGGGATCGACGTAGATCGGCTCCAGCGCCTCGCCGCTGGAGCGACGAAACGCCTCGCGGCGTTCGGGGAAACGCCCCGTGGCCTTGGCGTACGGCCCGTCGAGCCATTCCTGCAGTTTCGAGGCCATCAGATCGCTCCCTCCGCCGGACGCGGCTAAGCAGAGGCTAAGAAAGCCCCGCTGGCGGGTCAACGCTCTCGCCAGCGAATCGCGCTGTCGGGCGGGCGGTATCGTCTGCTGGTCGCCGTCGCGGTCCGCACCGTAGTACTGTGGAGCACAGGAACTGTGAGACTGTGACCATGAAGAACATCACCGTTTCGGTCGACGAAGAGACCTACCGGCAGGCTCGCATCCGAGCGGCCGAGATGGACACATCCGTCTCGGCACTCGTGCGCGAATATCTGAGAAGCCTCACCGACGCCGGTACTGAAACCCAGAAACAGGAAACTGCGTCCGAGCGTCGCATGCGCAGGCTTCTCGAAGTACGGGATGAGATCAGCCGCAATAGTCCGAACTTCCGCGTGGCCGACAACATTCCGCGGGAAGAACTCTACGATCGCCATGCGCCTGACTGACACAAACGTACTGCTGTACGCCGCCAGTCTGCACCCCAGTGAGGAAGACAAGACTCGGATCGCTCTGGAGCTGCTTGAACGAGACGATCTTTGCCTCTCCGTACAGGTCCTCCAAGAGTTCTACTATCAGGCCACTCGCGCATCCCGGCCGCACCGGCTCAGCCACCAACAAGCTCTGGTGTTTCTGGACACACTCGCTGAGATTCCCGTTCAGACTCTCGATCGAACACTGTTCACGTCCGCCCTGGACATCTGCCAGCGCTTCCAGCTCTCCTACTGGGATGCCGCCATTCTTGCCGCTGCGCGGGCCATGGGCTGCGATGCGGTGTACTCCGAAGATCTCAGCGACCAGCAGGACTACGACAGCCTCCGTGTCATCAATCCGTTTGCCGGGTAGGCCCCTCAGCCAGACGGGCGATCTGCGCATCAACAATCTCAGACCACTCCGTCCCCGAGACCTCGCCCGCACCCACCGACCGGAAAAACGCGCTCGAAATCACCCAGTCCGGCTCCAGCTCGCGCAGCGACATGAGACTCTTCCTCAAGTCTCCGGCATCGCCGCCCGCCTCGGAGAAGACGAACGTGCCCCAGTGATCGTCCCAGCGAAAGATCGTATCCCCGGTGAACAGGTACGACTTCCCGTGCGGCGATCGGTACCGGAAGCTAATGCTGCCGTCCGTGTGACCCGGCGTCTCCAGGATCTCGAGGCCATCCAGCACCGGGTCGGAGCAGTTCGAACCGACAATCAGGTCAACCGCGGCTTCGGCGCGAATCGCCGGTTCCTCAAGCGTGCTACAGGCCAGGCGCGAGCCAAAGCGCTCGCGAACGACGTTCAGCGACGGACTCGCCTCGTCCCGGTGGCTCAGGATTTGCAACTCGACTCCACCAAGACGCTCGATCTGATCAAGATCGTCGCCCCGACCCTCGCTCTCGCCGTAACCGAGCCCGTAGATCAGTAGATTGCCCGTTGGCTTGGTCAACAGGTACGCATTGGTACCCACGGTCTCACTGATCGCGGACACCGAGGTCTGCCACAGGTCGGGTTCGAGTTGTCTCATGATCCGTGCCTTCCCGAGCCTCAGATTACTCCTCGACTCGCTCGCGCAGTCGCTCTTCCCGCTCAATCTGCTCGGGCGTTATCGCGTCGCCGAAGTCATCGAGCTGATAGAACGGACGGATCTCGATCTCGCTCGGGCCGGGCATCGGATTGGGACAGCGCTTGACCCACTCAACTGCTTCCTCCAAATCCTCGACCTCCCAGATCCAGAACCCGGCGACCAGTTCGCTGGTGACGCCGAACGGGCCGTCGATCACGGTGCGGGAGTCGCCGTCGAAAGCCACCCGCTTCCCCTGCGCTGTAGGCGTCAGGCCGTCGGCATCCTTCATGATTCCGGCGTTGACCAGTTCCTCGTTGTAGGCGCCCATCGCCTCGAACATTTCGGTCGAGGGCATGACGCCTGCCTCGCTGTCTTCGGTCGCCTTGACCAACACCATCACTCGCATGGGGTTTCTCCCTTCTCGATTGGCCTCAGAACCCATCCCAGCCTGGCAAAGCGGCGGCCTGGCGGATCCACTCTGTCATCTGCTCCTCGTCGAATCCATCCTCGTAGATGTTGACCCAGCGCGAGTCGGGATCCTTGCCCGAGCCCGGCGGCGCCGGCGACAACTCCGAGCCGTTGAGGAAAGTCACTTTGACGTATTTGCTGAAGACGTGGGCGCTCACGAACCAGCCCTGACCCTCGACGCCGTACCAGGGCGAGTTCCAGCGCACCGCCTTGCGCACGTTGGGAATGGTGCGCCAGCTCATCGAGGCGGCGGCCCAGATCGCTCTTCCAGCCCGGCATGGCTGCGATGTAGGCCTGCACCGGGGCGTCGCCGTCGCCCTTTGGAATCTGGGGATTGCCGCCCGACAGCAGCCTCACCCCGCTGCTGCCCTCGGCCATGGCAATCCTCCACGTTGCTGGCAGGCCATCTTGTGTCGAAATGAGAACTTTTATGTGGAATATAGCACTCAGAGATGCAGGAGGCCTGGCTCAAGACCTCGGTTCCGCCATCGTCTTGAAGGAGGAGTTCGAGCAGGGCCGGGCGGGAAGCTTAGGCGCGGGCGGCGTCCCACTCGCGCAGGCGCTCCAGGCGGTGGTCGACGATCGCTTGCCACTCCTCTTGCGACGGGGAAGCGGTGCTGGTCTCGCCGACGTAGGCGCTGCTCGCCAGCAAGTCGAAGGACTGTTTGCGCAGCGCGAGCAAGGAGCGCTCCAAGTCGGCGGCGGTGCCGCCCTGCTGTTCGGCCACAGCGGTGGCCCAGCCGCCGTCGTCCTTGGGCACGATGGTGTCGCCGGTGAAGAGGTAGGTCTGGCCGTGCGGCGACTCGTAGCGGACGCTGATGCTGCCTTTGGTGTGGCCGGGCGTGGCCATGATCTCCAGGCCGTCCAACGCCTCATCAGCGCAGTCGGGCTCCCAGGCCAGGTCGATGCTGAGGCCTTCAGCGTAGTTGTCGATCTGGTCCACTTCCACCGCGCTACAGGCCAGGCGGGAGCCGAAGCGCTCGCGCACGGCATCGAGTGAATGGCTCGCTTCATCGCTGTGCGAGAGCAGTTGCAGCTGCACCCCGCCCAGCGCCGCGATCTCGTCCAGCACGGCCTCGTCGGCCTCGCCGCGCTGAAAACCCAGGCCGTAGATCAGGACGTTGCCCTGCGGCCGTGTCAACAGGTAGGCGCGGGTGTTGGCGGTGTCGATGCCTTCCACCGGATAGTGGGGCGTCGCCCACAGGTCGGGCGCGATTTGGGTGAGGCTCATGTCGTGCTCCTGCATGGTCGGCGCGGTCCTGGGTGCAGCTTACTGAACGGACGTGGTGGGCGATGGAGGACTCGAACCTCCGACCTCCCGGGTGTAAACCGGACGCTCTAGCCGACTGAGCTAATCGCCCCTGCGCGCTTCACGGTATCGCAGAGCTCAACGCCCGCTCAGCACATCTTCGAGATCGTCCGCCGCCGCATCGAACTGCGCGCGCCCGCTCTCGAACAGACCCGCCGCCGTCGTCAACAGCGCCTCGTTCGGGCCCTCAATTGCGTCCGCAATCAACTGCCCGGCAACATGCACTGCTGTGAGACCGTTCGCCACGGCGCTATGCAGCGCCGAGCGATTTTCCGGCGGCTTCAACGCCTCAAACTGATCCAGCAAATCCGCCCATGTCAGCACATTCGCGCTCATGCTCCGCTGCCAACCCGGATCACCGAACACCGAAGGATCACCCTGCCAGCGTTCAATCAGATCCGCTCCCACGGCGTAGTTCGCCCGCGCCGACTCAAGCAAATTCAGCGCCGACTCTGCATACTCCCCTGCTGAAGGCGAAGCCTCTGCGCCCTCGCTCACATCCTCGCCGAGCAACTTGCCGACCAGGCTCCGCATCTCCTCCAGCGTGTGGAACCCAACCCGGATCTCCCGAATCTCGCCGCTGCTGTCAATGTAGTACGTCGTTGGTCGCCCCACCAACAGGTACGGACCGTCCGTCATCTGCTTGGTCGGATCGATCAAGATGGTGTACGACACTCCAATCTCGATATCCGCAAACTGCCGCGCCGTCTCCAGACTCTCGCCGTCGTTCACGCCAATCAGCGTGATCCGGTCGCCCAATTCCTGGTGCACGATCTCGAAGTCCGGCATCTCCTCCACGCACGGCTGGCACCAGCTCGCCCAGAAATTCAGCAGGATCGGCCCGTCAATTTCCGACAGCCGCACCGGTTCGCCATCAAGGTTGAGCAGCCGAAAATCGGGTATCAGCCCGCCTGGTTGCGCCGCGTCGCCGTCACGCGGCAGATAACCCAGCTTCGTCTCCGCCTCCAGCGCTGAGATCCGCTCATCCAGAGCCGGGGTGTCCCCTTCGGCGGCGTCGCGCTCTTCTCGCAGCTCTTCCAACTCGGCAAGCTGCGCGCGATACGCAGCGCCCGCCCCAGCCGTCAGTTCACCCCCGCCCCGGCCAATGAACACGGGACCGACTGCCGCCGCGGCCACGAACGCAACTACCACGAGCCGTGAAAACGCTTCGCGCCGATTGCGCGGACGCCGAAAAAACGTGAACAGAATCCAGGACTGCTGTCGTTCCCGCAGGGCCGAGAGCAATCGCCGCATGGCGCTCAGTTGTATTCCGCTTGCGGATCAGTGCGAATCTGTACGCCTAGTCCGTCCGCGGCGCGCACGGCGGCGTAGTTCCACAGTGCAGCCGGATCGTTCACCAGTGGATCAAACGGATCGGCGTCTAGCACGATCCAGCCGCCCGCCTCAATCTCGCCTTCCAACTGCCCCGGACTCCAACCGGCATAGCCCGAGTAAATCCGCACATCGCTGACCAGACTGCCCAGCGAATCGGGACCTGCACCCAGGTCGATGATCCCCACTTCCCGGCTCACCGGCGTGAATCGCTCGTCCGCATCGCTCGCCTGCCCCCGCGCCAGACCAATCGCCGCCGTCCGTTCCACTGGACCACCGTGAAACACCACTGCCGGCTCTCCCGCCAACGGCAGCCAATCGGGTACCACCTCCGCGATCGCGAGCGTCGTTGGACGGTTCAATACGACTCCCAATGCGCCGTCCTGGTGTTCCAGCATCAGCACTACGGTACGAAAAAAATTCGGATCGATCAGGTTCCGCGACGCGACCAGCAACCGCCCCGCAAGCGAAGACCCCGGCCGCCAGTGGATCGTCATCGCAACGCCCGCGAGTTCTGCTTCTCAGCGAGACCGCCAGCGGCCTCCTACCCGTCATGGTATGGCCTCAGCGCGACGGGATCGCGCCGCTCGCAGCTTTGACGTGCGTCCGCGAACGCGATAGCGTGAGTGAGCCTGAAACAGCGGTTTGGAGCGCGTGGCAGCGTAGCTCAGTTGGCAGAGCAGGGGACTCATAAGCCCCGTGTCGCAGGTTCGAGTCCTGCCGCTGCTACCAGCACCGCCGCCGGCGCGGCCGGCCGCAGCGGACGCGCAGCAGGGGTGCGGGCGATTAGCTCAGCTGGCTAGAGCGTTCGGTTCACATCCGAGAGGCCGCAGGTTCAAGTCCTGCATCGCCCACCAGACTGCACGCCGCCGGGGGAGGGCGGCACTCGGGAGCACAGCAGCGCCGACGTGGCGAAACTGGCAGACGCGCTACGTTCAGGGCGTAGTGGGCTTAAGCCCGTGGGGGTTCGAATCCCTCCGTCGGCACCAATCGCTCCCTTCGTTCCACACGCGCCCGTAGCTCAGCGGATGAGAGCGCTGCCCTGCGGAGGCAGAGGTCGCAGGTTCAAGTCCTGCCGGGCGCGCCACTCCCATACCATCACTCGCTTCCTTCCTCGGACACCCACGAGCAAATCGATTATTCGTCATTGCCGTGCTCCGCCGCGGCAATCTCGCGGTACTGGCGGCGACGGCGCAAATCACAGCGAGATACCCGCAACCGTCCCGTGTCGCCTAATCTCAGCTTATGACGCGACCGACAGAAATCACTGACGATCTTCGCTCCCGCCTCCGCGCCGAAGTCGCCGCCCTCCCTACTCGTCCCGGCGTCTACACCTTC
Source organism: Dehalococcoidia bacterium (assembly GCA_963555985.3). Taxonomy (GTDB): domain Bacteria; phylum Chloroflexota; class Dehalococcoidia; order Bin125; family Bin125. The sequence continues at coordinate 969,640 of OY820591.1, read as the reverse complement.
CGCGACGCGGCCGGCAGCGTGCTCTACGTCGGCAAAGCCGCCAATCTCCGCTCCCGGGTCCGCTCCTACTTCGGCGCGCCCCGCTCGCTCGAAGGCAAGACTCGCAACCTCGCCCGCAAGATCGCCGCCATCGAATACGTCACTACTCAAACCGAACAGGACGCCCTTCACCTCGAAGCCACGCTGGTCAAGCGCCATCAACCCCTCTTCAATGTCCGCCTCAAGGACGACAAGCACTACCCCTACCTCAAGATCGATCTCAACGAACCCTGGCCCCGAGTCACGATCACCCGCCGCGTCCACAACGACGGCGCCCGCTACTTCGGCCCTTACGCCTCCGCCAAATCCGTCCGCACCTCGCTCGATCTGGTCAAGAAGCTCTTCCCCTGGCGCTCCTGCGACAAGGTGATCACCGGCACCGACCCCCGCCCCTGCCTCGAGTACTACATCCGCCGCTGCATCGCCCCCTGCACCGCCTACTGCACCGAGGACGAATACCGCGAGGTCATCAACCAGACCATGCTCTTCCTCGACGGCAAGAGCAACGAAGTCGCTAGCCAACTTCGATCCGCCATGACTGAGGCTGCCGAACAACTCGACTTCGAGCGCGCCGCCAAACTCAGAGACCAAATCGAAGCCGTCGAGCGAGTCACCGAATCCCAACTCACCGCCACCGCCCAATCCAAGGGCGCCGCCTCCGAGATCGATGCTTTCGGAGTCGCCCTTGACGGCGACGAAGCGGTCGTTCAGGTGCTCTTCATTCGCGGGAACAACATGACCGGCAGCGACCACTTCTCTCTCGCCGGCGTCCGCGACGAACCGTTCAGCGCTGTGCTTGCCTCCTTCCTGCGCCAGTACTACGAAGGCGCGGTCGGAGTACCGCGACTCGTGTTGATCCCCGATCAGATCGACGAACCCGAACTGCTCCGCGCCTGGCTCTCCGAGCGCCGCGGCTCGAACGTGGAAGTCCGGCATCCGCAGCGGGGCGAGAAACGTCGGCTCGTCCAGATGGCGAGCGAAAATGCGGCCGAGACCCTGCAAATGTCGCGCGTTCGTTGGCTCGCCGACCGCGGCCGCACCGAATCCGCCCTCAGCGAACTCGAAGAAGCGCTCAGCCTGCCCGCCGCGCCGCGCCGGATCGAGTGCTACGACATCTCCAACACCCAAGGCTCCGATGTCGTCGCCTCGATGGTCGTCTTCCTCGACGGCCGCCCCGCCACCCGCGAATACCGCCGCTTCCGCATCAAGACGGTTGACACCTCCGACGGCCCCAACGACTTCGCCTCGATGGCCGAAGTGATCCAACGCCGCTTCCGCCGCCTCGGTGAAGAACGCCGCGCCCAGCGGCTGGCCGAACACAACGTGACCGACGATCAGGCTGACGCGCAACCTGAAGAATCCAGCGAAGAAGCCGAGTCGGAAGGCTGGGGCGCGATCCCCGATCTTGTGATTGTCGACGGCGGCAAGGGCCAGGTCTCCGCTGCCCACGACGTGATGCGCAATCTCGCGCTCGACGACATTCCCCTGGCCGGTCTGGCCAAGCGGGAGGAACTGCTCTTCCTCGTTGACGCCGCCGATCCGGTCCGGCTCGACCGGCGCTCCCAGGGCCTCTACCTCGTGCAGCGCATCCGCGACGAAGCCCACCGCTTCGCTATCTCCTACCACCGCCGCCTCCGCTCACGCCGCTCCTCGCAGAGCACGCTCGATCGGATCAAGGGCATCGGCCCCCGCCGCAAGAAGGCGCTGATGCGCAAATTCGGCTCGCTCCAGGCGATGCGGGAGGCCGAAATCGCAGATCTCGCCGCTACTCCGGGTATGACCAAGCGCTTGGCCGAACAGCTCAAGGCCGAGTTGTAGCGCAACTGCGCCTCAGACCAGCCGCGACGCCTGCGGAATCGCACTCGCACCCGCATACTCCGCTTGGTCTCCCAACTCCTCCGCGATTCGCAGCAAGCGGTTGTACTTCGCTGTCCGTTCCCCTCGCGCAGGCGCGCCCGTCTTGATCAACCCGGCCCGCGTCGCCACCGCCAGATCCGCGATCGTCGCATCTTCCGTCTCACCTGAGCGATGACTGATCACCGCCGTCCAGCCTGCATCCTGCGCCATTCCCACCGCTGTGAGCGTCTCGCTCAGCGTGCCAATTTGGTTGACCTTGATCAGGATGCTGTTCGCGGCGCCCAATTCAATCGCATGACGCAGACGCTGTGGATTCGTCACCAACAGATCGTCGCCCACCGTCTGCGCCAGAGAGCCAAGCGCCGCCGTCAGCGCCGCCCAGCCGTCCCAATCGTCCTCGTCCATTCCGTCCTCGATCGAGACAATCGGATAGCGCCGACACCAGTCGGTCCACAGTTCCACCAGCTCCGCGCTCTCAAGCGCGCGATCTTCCGTCGCCAGCAGATACTTCCCCTCCTGGTACAGCTCGCTCGATGCCGGATCCAGTGCAATCGCAATCTCTCTGCCCGGCTCGTATCCGGAGGCGGCAATCGCGTCGATGATCAGGTCTAGCGCCGCCTCGTTGCGGGGCAACGCCGGCGCGAACCCGCCCTCGTCGCCTAATCCTGTCGCCAAACCCCGCTGCCGCAACTCCGACGCGAGCGCGTGGTACACCTCGACTACTGCCCGCAGCGCTTCCGCAAACGTGGGCAGGCCAATCGGCGCGACCATGAACTCCTGGAAGTCGGCCCCGTTGTCGGCGTGCGCGCCACCGTTGAGGATGTTCGCCAGCGGTACCGGCAGCAGCGTCGCCGCTTCCCCGCCTAGGTGTCGATAGAGCGGTTCCCCGGCCGCGTTCGCCGCCGCCTGAGCAGTGGCCAGCGACACCGCCAGAATCGCGTTCGCCCCTAGGCGTCCCTTGTTCGGAGTGCCGTCTAGCGCAATCAGCGCCGCGTCGATCGCGGCAAGATCACCAGCGTTCCGACCCACCAGCGCCGCCTGAATCTCCCCGTTCACCGCATCCACCGCGGCCTGAACCCCGCGCCCCTGATACCGCCCTGCATCACCGTCACGACGCTCCATCGCCTCATGCGAGCCCGTACTCGCTCCAGACGGTACCGCCGCCCGTCCGAATCCGCCTCCGCTCAAACGCACATCCGCCTCAACCGTCGGATTTCCGCGAGAGTCAAGGATCTCGCGCCCGCGAATCTCGGCGATCTCCGTGTCCGACATGCGCCGCTCCATCCTCGTCAGAGCCGGGAACATCGTGGCAGATTCCTGAGTTCAGCTCTGCCTCCGCAGTATGGGGGATGGCTCAGAAGCCGCCGGTCTTCCGCTTCCGTCATTTCCGACTGCGGAGAGCGTTGCGAAAGCCCATCCTGGCATGTTGGGGCCTCGGAGGAGCGGATCACGCGATGCGAGGTCGGTGGTACGACCAGATGTAGAGGTGGCTTCGGACTTGGTTGCTTCGAGATTCCCGCCTGCGCGGGAATGACGGATATGGGCGGTGGAAAGTCAGAAAAAAATTCGGGCGATCGGGTGTGGAAACCCAGTGTTTTGCGGGCGATCGTGCGATCGGGGTGGAAGGTGGCGGAAAGTTTGGGTGGTCGAATGCGTTCGATTTTGTTCGATTGCGTTCGGTCTCGTTCGGTGTCGTCCGGTGTCGTTTGGCGTGATTGCTGTCACTGTGTGATCTCATCTGCCAGGTGCAGAGGGGACCCCCCCTGTCACTACGTGACATCTCCCCCCGCAAGGGGGGGAGAGGAGAGCGGAGTTTTGCAACGGTGTCGACCCCTTTCGCGGGGACAGGCTCCGGGGCGGTGGAAGGTCGGAAAAACTTTTTGGGCGATCGGGTGCGGAAATCCAGTGTTTTGCGGGAGATGGTGCGATCGGGGTGGAAGGTGTTGGAAAGTCTGGATGGTCGAATGCGTTCGATTTTGTTCGATTCCGTTCGATTGCGTGCGGTCTCGTTCGGTGTCGTTTGAGTCTGGCGCGTTGGGATCGAGAGCGGTCGCTGACAGTTGGCTGGGGCGGGTGAGCGGGCATGAGACGGCTCCGGATTCAGGTGTCACGTACAAATGTACTGTGTATATCGGGATCGGTCAAGCTACCGCCTTCAGCGCTCGGACAGCGTGTGTGACAGACCTAGACTGCAAGCCACTGGCGGTGGATAGGACAGAACGGGAGATGTTTTCATGAGGAATCCGAGCAAGTTGACGGTTCTGGGTTGGGTTGCGGTGGTGCTGATCGGCGTTGGCGGTTTGGTCCTCGGGCAGGCGCGGCAGAGCAACATTGAGACGCGGATCGTCGCGCGGCCGCAGGCCGACGGCGATGTCGAGGTGGCGCTGCAACAGCGCGACGCCGACGGTGGCTGGGACGCGACTCTGATTCGTCCCGATGCGCGGATTTTGCCAGCCGACGCGAGCGTGGGGCGCTGGCTGGCCAGCTCGAGCGTGACGGTCAGCGGCCCGGCAGTCGAGGTGGTCAGGGAAGTCGAACGCGCTGCCAGAGGCTGGGAAGTGTGGTTGTCGGATCAGGCGGACAGCGCCGGCATCGACGCCGACAATCCGTCGGGGAGCTATGGCGGTCGCATCCTGATTTACGAGAGCAGCGACATTCTCGCCGCTCCGCCCGGTTGGTATGCCGAAGACGACCCGGACTACGGGCCGACCGTGATCGAGGCTGTCGATGTGTTCCCGTCCGCCTATGAAGAATTGGGGGTGAGGGTCAGACGCTTGCACGGGATGCTGATGCACCCTCCGACGCATCGCTATGTGAGCGTCAACTTCTTCGGCCCGGGGGCGGGGATGGTCGGGATTATCGATGCGGAGGGACAATGCACTCAGTTGGGCGACGGTCTGCGGGAATGCCGGCGGATTTCGGGCGATCCGGAAGAGGCGGCGAAGCTGGGCAAGGCGCTCTTCCGCACCACCGGCCCGGAGGGATCGGCTCCCTCGAATCACATGTCGTTCTTCACTGCGGACGGCAGCAAGCTGATTGTGGCCAATCTGGGGGCCAAGCTGCTGGAGCGGATCGATTACGACACGGAGACGGACACCTTCACGTTTAACAAGTCCGCCACCCTGGACCTGGTCGGCGGGCGGGACCTGACCGCGATGGAGGCGGAGGCAGATTCGACCTTGCCCGGCGGCCAGGTGAGCGGCGAATACGCCAACTTCCAACCGACGACGACGCCGAGCGGCGCGCTCAAGGAGGGGGCGGGGCGGGGCAACAACGTCGTGGTGTGTCCGATTCCCAGCAGCAACAATCAGCACGCCTACGTCACGTTCGGCGGCGGCGGTCTGTTCGTGGTGGACATCACAACGGAGCCGATGTCGATTGTGGCGGAATACACCAGTGACGTGATCAGCGCTGCCGGTTGCGGCGGGGTGGAGGCGGGCGGCTTCATGCACCTGAACGCGGGCGTCTCGGCCAGCGGCGCGGGGGCGGATGATTCGACGTTCATCATGTACCGGCTGCCGCTGGACTACCCGGACGGAGCGAACCCGCACACCGCGCCGAATACGCCGCCGGTGGTGACGTTCTACCAAGAGAAGACGCTGAACATTGTCGACGAGGCGGAACTGGCGGCGCGCCGGGATGCGCACGGCATGACTGTTTCGGCCAACGGACGCTTTCTGTATCAGTTCGACCGCATCCAGAACAACGCGGAGGTGTTCGATATCGGCAAGATCGTCAATGATCCCGCCGCAACACTGGCAGAGCAGGCGGCCGCGCATGTCGGCACTGTGGACCTGACCGGGTCGGGCTACTGCGTCGGGGAGGGGGCGCCATTCGTTGATTTGAACGATGAAGGGTATGAATTCAATGACGATCCCGCCCCGGATCTCGTGGACATTAGTCCCGATGGCCGAATGATTGTGGTCTCCTTCCGAGGGTCGAATCCGATCACGGTGAAGCACGCCGCCTTGGGCAGTTGCCCCGGGTTTGGGGTGGTGACGCTCTCCGGCGACGGCGGGTCCAGCGGCGTCCTGACGCACGTGTTCCGGACCTTCCTGTCGGACGCGACCGGCACCAGGAACCTGAGCGATATCCACGCGGCGGCGGTGCGAACCAAGTCAAAGGATTAGTTCTGCGGGCAGAGGCAATTCCGGCTGATCATGCGCGGCGCGGTTGCAAGACGTCTGTTTCGACGAGGCGTCCCTTGCTGGGCAGATGCGGAGGCTGGATTCCCGCGTTTGGAGACCTGTGCAACAGTCCATCCTGGCGCGTTGGGGCCTCGGAGGAGCGGATCGTGCGATGTGAGGTCGGTGGTACGACCAGATTGGGAGTGGTTTCACACTTGGTTGCTTCGAGATTCCCGCCCCCTGTTCAGTCCAGGGGCAGGCTGCGCGGGAATGACGGATATGGGGATGTTGCACAGGTCTCCAGAGGTGGGGATGTCACGAAGTGCAGGGGGGGCGGCCGGAGGACAGAGACTGCCTCAGCTCGCTCGTGGATGCGCGCGATCGTAGACGTGGCGGAGATCCGGGTCTGTCAAGTGGGTATAGACCTGGGTCGTGGAGATGCTGCGGTGACCCATCAACTCCTGCACGTTGCGCAGGGGCGCGTTGCCGCGCAGCAGGTGGGTGGCAAAGGAGTGCCGCAGCGTGTGCGGGGTGACCCCGGTAATCTCGGCCTCTTTGGCGTAGTTCTTGATGATCAGCCAGACTCCTTGCCGCGTCAGCCGCTCCCCGCGCCGATTGATGAAGAGGGCGACCTCGCGCCGGCCTCGGCAGAGTTGCGGGCGCGCGTTTTGGAGGTAGCTGTGCAGCGCCGTCACCGCCGTCGAGTGAATCGGGATTAGGCGCTCCCGCCGACCTTTGCCCACGCAACGCACCGAAGCCTGACGGTTGTGCAACTCGATTGAGCGCAGGTCCAGCGAGACGAACTCCGAGACCCGCATTCCGGTCGCGTAGAGCAGTTCCAGCATCGCCTGATCGCGGACCGACTCCGGCGTGTTGCGCCGTCCCGGCTGCTCCAGCAGCGCGTCCACCTCCTCCACCGTCAGCGTTCGCGGGAGCGTTCGACCGACTCGCGGCGAGGCCAGCTGTTCGGCCGGATTGTCTTCGACCAGGCCTTCGCCCTTGAGATAGGTGAACAGACTCTTGACCGCCGCCACCTTGCGCGCCACGGTCGCCTGCGCGTAGTCCTGCGCGCGCAGGTGGGAGACGTAGTCGTGCAGTTGCTCGGCGTCGATCTCGGCGATCGTCTGACCCGGGTCGCCGTGCTCCAGGAAGTAGGCGCGCAGTTGCGCGAGGTCGTTGCGATAGGCGGAGATGGTGTTGGCTGAGGAGCCTTTCTCGGCGGCCATGTAGGTCAGGAACTGTTGAATTTCGCGTTCCATCGAGTCTGTCCTGTTCGGGGAATGGATGCGGATGCATCGCGCACGTGCGTTTGCCGCATGGCGCAGCCCTCTGGCTCCCAGCGGTGTGCATCCGCTCTAGACCCGTTTCCACCCGTGTCTCAATCTGGTCAGAACGAATCGAGGGGATGGGAATGTCAACTCTGACGGCATCCCGTTACTGACGTAAATCCCGCGATCCGTCAACTGGATCGCGTCTGTGCATAACCCGCCCATGACCCTGTTCCTCCCGTCCTCCAATCGGCGCGCTGATTCTCTGCGGTAACCTGCCCACGTGACCACGACTGCGAGCTCGGAACTGCGCCATGAGCGCCTGCGGCGATGGTGGGAAGCGGGCGCGGGCGGCGCGCTCGTCTACCGCGAATTGCGGCGCGTGCCCAGCGAGACTTGGGCGCAAGCCAACCTGCCCGACGACGACGGCCCGGAACCCGTTCCCCCGCCCGATCGTCCGCCCGCGCGAGTGGTCGATCTGCCCGAAGTGCTGGCCCTGCGGGCGCTGCTGATGGATCGCAAAGTCGCCTTCGACACGGTTGACCGCTGGATCCGTGCCCTGACTCAGGCGACGCGGATGCTGGATTACGAGCGCCCGTTGGTTTGGACGGCCGACGACGTGGCGCGCCGTTTGGTGCAGATCTCCGAGAGCGGCGACGGCAGCGTTTGGTCCACGCTCGAAGTGGTGCGCGAACTCTGGGCCTGGCATCCCGATCGGCCCTACGTCGAAGTCCAGAGCGAGCGCTTGTTGGGCTGGCTGGAGTCGCTGCTCGCCGCGCCGAAGAAGGATGCGGGCCGTGAGCGCTGATGAAGCGGCGCGGGAGCCTCCGCGCCAGCGCATCTCGCCGATCACCTTCCCAACCGAGCCGCTGACCCTGCCCAAGCCGCAAGAGGATGAGCCGCAGACGGTGCGCGACGCCTTGCGCGAGACCTCGTTCGCGCTGGGGCTGGATCAGCGCTGGTTGCTCGACGCGCTTGCGCTCCAGCGCCAGATCGTCGAACAGAGCTCGCACAGCCGTTACCGCAAGCGAACCTACGCCTCGGCGCTGCTGTTCTGGTCGCGCGTGCATCGGGCCGGGATCGACCTGCTTGCGATGACCAGCCGCGCCTCGTATGGCAGCTGTCTGCCGCTGATCCGCGCGGCGCTGGAATGGCTGGGGGCGGAGCAGGCTGTAGTCGGCGAAGAGCAGATCGAGTTCGAGGATTGGCTGCGGGAGGCCTGGTCGAACAACGCCGAACATCACGCCACCGAGATCGGCATGGGCCAATACATGGCCGGCCAGCAGATCGCGATGGCGCCGGAGACGGCGGACGCTTACCGCGCGGCCAGCGAACTTGGACGCTCGCACTTTGGCGCGTCCGCCTTGCTGACCGCATCGGAGTCGCACGACAAGCGCTTGCTCGTCAACTGGGCGGACAGCTCCTTCCACCTCGGCTGGGCGCAGTTGCTCTTGGGCTGGCAGATCGTGATTCAGGATCGCCAATGCCGCTTCGCGGTCGGCAGCGGCCTCTTCGGCGTTGAGGCCGACGACCGCGCCACTTACCAGCGCTTGCACCGCCAAGCGCAGACGATTTTGGGCGACGCCCGCCGCTGCCGCGCCAGTTGGATCATCGATCAAGGCCGTCAACGACTCCTGATCGAGAACTTCCGCCGCCAGCCGTCCGGCGCGCCGAAACGTTTCCTGCTCTAGAGCCTGTTGGCATGGGTTGGACGAACGCTGGTCGGAGGAGAGATTGTTCGGCGTGCGCTGGGTCGGCAGCCGAAATTTTTTTCGGGCGGGTCTGGTGGAGGAAACCCAGTGTTTTACGGGAGATCGTGTGTTCGGGGTGGTAGGCGGTGGTTAGTCCTGTCAAGTTTGAGCGTTCGATTTCGTTCGGTTTTGGTCGAATTTGTTCGGTGTTGGACGGGCTTGGTCGGTTGGTGTCGGGAGCGGTCGTTGGGGAGTGTCCAGACAGGGCGCACGGGTGCGGGCGAGCTTCGGGCCGGGGATGGCTGTATGCACAAATGTACTTCATTGCTTGGTCGGGGTCAAGCGGGGGATGTGCGTCGTGCGGTACAGAGGGGAGGTGGGGGGAGGTTGGTAGTGGTCGGGTCGGGGTTCAAGCGCCGCGGCCCTTATCGGACTGCCTCCGCTCTCTTCAGAGCTTCCGCCAGATACTCCACTAGGTGCCGCGCTTCCCGCTCGGCGAAGTGGCCGATCTGCTGACGACAGGAGACTCCGGTGATCGCCACTGGCGTTTCCGCCGGAGTAGCCCGCAACGCGGGGAACAGTCGCAGCTCTCCCATCTGCCGCGAGAGCTCGTAGTGCTCTGCCTCGAACCCGAACGAACCGGCCATCCCGCAGCAGCCGCTGTCGATTAACTCAGGCTCGTAGCCCGCTGCGCGCAGCACTGCGAGTGTCTGCCCAAAACCCGCCAACGCTTTCTGGTGGCAGTGCACGTGCACTTGCAGCGGACGCTCTGGCTCCGAGTTGGAAAAGATGCGCGGCACGTCGGGACGCGCCAGTTCAGTTGCCAACCACTCGTCGAAGAGCATCGCTTGAGACGCCACCGCAGCCGCATCTTCACTCCGCAGCAAGAGCGGATACTCGTCCCTCAGGCTCAGCAGACAGGACGGCTCGGTACCCACGATCGGTACGCCTTCCCGCGCATAGGCAACGAGCGCCTCAACGTTTCGCTGCGCCAGTTCGCGTGCGTCGTCTAGCAGCCCCTTCGAGATTGCGGGACGCCCACAGCACTCACGTTGCTCAATTCGCAGCGGCCGGTAGCCCAGCGCTTCGATGATCTCGATTGCTGCGATCCCCACCTCGGGATGCACGTAGTTGGTGAAGGTGTCGTCGAAGAACAGCACCTCGCCGCGTGTGGCTGAGGCTTGCTCCGCACGCCCCTGCCGCTCCCGAAACTGACGCGCAAACGTCCGCCGCGCAAAGCGCGGCAAGGGACGCTTCCGGTGAATGCCCAGTCGGTGCAGCGCCGCTCGCGCCGGCGTCCAGGCTGCCAGCGCATTGCTCAGCGGGGCTGTTGCGGAGCCGTAGCGCGCCAGGGTCGCAATTGCTGCAAAGGCCCGATCCCGCAGGGGTGTGCCGTGCTGCGCGCGTCGGTGCGCCAGGACTTCGTACTTGAGCTTGGCCAGATCGACGCCCGAGGGACACTCCGCCTTGCAGGCCTTGCACTCGACGCAGAGATCGAGCGCCTCATGCAGACGATCGCCGCTCAACTCCTCTGCCGGCAGCGCGCCGTTGAGAATCTGGCGCAGCAGGTTCGCGCGACCGCGTGTGGAGTGCTCCTCGTCCTGGGTCACCTGGAACGAGGGGCACATCCCGCCGTCGAACTTGCGGCAGGCTCCCTGCCCGTTGCAGAGTTCGGCCGCCCGCGCGAGACCGCCCTCTGAGTCGAAATTGAGCCACTGGCGGGCCGATGGCGGCGTGAGGTTCTGCGTCTCCGGACTGAGCCGGAGATTGTCGCGAAACGGCGGCGTGTCGATGATCTTGCCTGGATTGAGCAGGCCGTCGGGATCGAAGATGCGCTTCGTCTCACGGAAGGCGTCGACCAAGCGGGGGCCGAACATCTTCTCCATGAACGCGCCGCGTACGATCCCGTCGCCGTGCTCACCGCTTAGGCTGCCGCCGAACTCAACGACCAGATCGGCAATCTCGGCTGCTAACTGCTCGGTCTGATCGAGACCGTCGGGGTCTTTGACATTCACTACCGGGCGGATGTGGAGGCAGCCCGCGGCCGCGTGACCGTAGTAACCCGCCCGCAGCCCGCGAGCCCGCACGGCGGCGTCGAAGCGGGCGACGAACTGAGGCAGGCGCTCAGGCGGCACAGCTGTGTCTTCGACGAAGGCCACCGGCTTGGGGTCGCCGTGCATCGACATCAGGAGACCCAACCCGGCCTGGCGCATCTGCCACATTCGCGCCTGCGCACCGGGATCGGTCTCGATCACGCTGGCATATCCCATCCCACGCGCCTCAAGCTCCGCAGCGATGGTCTGAAGCTGATCGCGCAGCTCCGCGTCGGTGTGGGCGAAGCACTCGATCAACAGGATCGCTCCCGGATCGCCAACGACGAATTCGGCCAGCGGCGCGTAGCCCACGCTGGAACGACAGCGCTCGATGATGATCTCGTCGACGAGCTCGATCGCTGCGGGGCGGTGGAGGTTTGCCGCCACAGTCGCTTCGGCTGCTTCGACCAGGGTTCGGAAGTGGGCGGCGAGGATCCCGCGCCGGGCCGGCAGCGGCGCGAGCTGCACGGTTGCCTCGGTGACTACTGCGAGCGTGCCCTCCGAGCCCACCACCAGCTGCGACAAGTTCACTCCGTCTGGGTTCAGCAGCGTGTCGAGGTTGTAGCCGGAGACGCGGCGGGGGATATCCGGGAAGCGCTCGGCGATCTGCGCACGCTCGCGATCCGCCAACGCCCGTAGATCGCGGTAGAGCCGGCCTTCGCGCCCTCCGGCGTCGATCAACGCGGCTAAGTCACGACCCTCCCGCCGCCGAAATGCGAACTCAGCGCCGTCCGACAGGATCACGTCCATCGAATCGACGACGTCGACTGTTTTCCCGTACAGGCCGGAATGGGTACCACAGGAGTTGTTGCCAATTCCGCCGCCGATTGTGGCGCGGTTCGCCGTGGACGGGTCTATCGGGTAGTGCAAGCCGTATTCGCGGGCGGCCTTGTTCAGTTCGCTCAGCACCAGTCCGGGCTGTACCCGCGCTCGGCGCCGTTCCGGATCGATCGCCAGCACCCGGTTCATGTGCCGCGTGAAATCCAGCACCACCGCGTGGTTTACGCCTTGGCCGGCCAAACTCGTACCGCCCCCGCGCGGTAGGACGGGGACTCCGTGCGAGCGGGCGACCGCCACTGCCGCCGCCGCATCAGCGGGCGTTCGCGGGAAGACGACCGCCACCGGCTCCATCTCGTAGAGCGAGGCATCGGTCGCGTAGAGCAAGCGCGAGGGGCGGTCGAAGAGGAGATCCGGCTCGCCTGAGAGCGCGTCGCGGAGGTCGTCGGCGATCAGTTGGAGCGCGTTGGGGCCGTTCCGGAGCATCGCGCGAGCGCGCCGGACGCTGGCGAAGTTCGATGGCGCACGGCCTTCGAGGACAGGACGGACGGTCATGGGGGCAGGTTACTTGCCCAACAGGATCGTTCAGGGTCCGCTTGCCTAGAGGGGCGGCGCCGGTTGTCTTACGTCCGTCAATGCTGCGGCGTCACGGAGGCGGCGCTCGGCTGCTCGGAAGTAATCCTCGTTTCGCTCGATCCCGGTGAAACTGCGTCCCATGCGGATTGCTGCGTCACCGGTCGAACCGACTCCCATGAACGGATCGAAGACGGTGTCGCCTTCATTCGACGCGATCCGGATGATGTGCTCAAGAACGCGCACGGGTTTCTGGGTGGGATGTTTCGGATCCTTGAGCCGCTCCGCGCCCATGCAGATCGGGCTTTCGATGAAGTTGTGCATCTCGCGCTGGGAGATGAAATTCCAGGTGTGGCCCTTGTTCCAGAGACAGACGATGAGCTCGCAGCTGTTGAGGAATCCCGCCCGTCTGATCTTGGGAGCCGGGTTCGTCTTGTGCCAGACCATGAATTGGAATGTATCGAACAGGTGATCAAAGGCGTCGTGCCACTTGCCGAGTAGGTTGTAGCTGCAAAACGCGAAGATGTTCCCGGTTGGCGAGAGAACGCGGCGGAAGTCCTCAACCCAATCCGCCGGCCGAAACTCGACCGTGTCCCATTCCGCCAAATCGTTGTTCATGTCCGAGCGCCAGTCGAGTTTGATGTTGCCAGTGGAGTACATGCCCAGGTTGTAGGGCGGATCGGTGAGGAGCAGATCGACAGAGCCGTCGGGGATGCTTTTGATCAGCGCTCGGCTGTCGCCCATCCGCAGGTTCATCTCGGTCATGGGTACCGCCTATCCCAGCTACAGCCTCTTGACGTCGTCGAGCGCCTCACGGATAAGGTGCGCGCCCTCACGGTAAGCCCCAATGATGGTGTCGTAGCCGTCTGCCGGCCGTGCGACGAAGTTCCAGAAGTCTCTGCCGATCAGCAATTCGTCCTCAGCGAGATACTGGCGCACCCGCGACTGCGCCCACGGGGCGGACAGTCGGGGGAAGAGGTTACGTGCCCGCTCAACCTCTGCCTGGATTGCCCAGTACCTGATCGAGAATGGCATCCAGGATTTCGGCAGCGGCAACACCCGGATCGGGCGCGCCCATGATCGCGCCTCGAACCGCCACGCCCCATGCGCCCGCCTCGATGCAGTTTGCTGCGTTCTCTGCGGTGATCCCGCCGATTGCGTAGGCGGGCATTGGGGCGAGTCGCGCCGCTATTCGGCTCAGGTGCGCCAGACCCGCCCCTTCGCGGCCCGGGTGAGAGGCAGTCTCGAAGATCGTGCCCACGATCGCGTAGTCCGCCTGCTCAGCAATGGCGGCCCGCGCCTGATCGTCGTCGTGTACAGACCGTCCGCGCAGCGCGAATTCACCGCTGGGCGCGTTCATGTAGCCGGGTACATGCAGGCCGACGTCGAGCGCACGCGCAACGTTGGGACGGTTGTTGACCGCCAGCACGGTCTCAGCCGGAACACGCCGACGCATGGCCCGAAGCAGTTGAATGGCGATCGTGTCGGACAGTTTCGGCTCTCGCAGCTGCACGATCAGCCGCCCGTCCACACCGGCCGCCGCGCTCGCCACCACTTCGGGCAGCGGACGCCCTCCGGCGGCGATCTGGTCGGCGATCAGGATCAGTCGCGGGAGTGTCGGCATCTCACCGCTCCCGCCGGGCGAAGCGCCAGGGGATCACGCGGCGCTCAAACAAGACGACCCCGAGGAACAGTAGGTAACTGAGCAGGGCGACGACAAAGATCGCGCCCAGCGCCGCGTAGATCGCCGCGATCCGCAGACCCATGAAGAGGTGGGGCAGCGCCGTGCGCGGACGCGGCAGGTCGACGTCAAGCACATTCACAATCCGCCCCGGGCATGGCGACATCACGAAGACGCGATCCGGCGCACTCCTTGCACCTCCAGCCCCAGCGAGACGTTGTCGAGGACGCTGCGCCAAGGGAACAACGTGTCCTGCTGGGGCATGTAGCCGAAGTGTTTCAGCCGCTCCTGCGGGGGCAGCGTCTCGCCGTTGACCAGAATTTGGCCGGAGTCGATGTCCTCGAGACCGGCGATCAGGTTCAGCAGGGTCGTCTTGCCGCATCGGCCGCACCTTCGGCGTGGCTCGCCTGTTGACGTTCGCCGTCGCCGTGCTCGCTCTGGGCTTCGTGTTCACTCGTTGAGCGCCCGTGTTGAGCTTGCTGCGACTGCTGCTGGTGTTACTCCTCGCCGCAGGCGGAGAGCAGCAGCACGGCGCCAGGCAAGACTGCGGCGATTGCGAGCCAGCGGTTCACTGATCAGCTCACTGCTCCAAGCCATTCACCCAGGCCGAGTCGAAGAAGCGGTACTCCAACTCCATCGCGGTGCGGAACTTGATCGCTTCCGAAGCCGTGTCTTCCCCGTGTTCATCCAACATCCGCTGGACGATCGCCACCTTCTCCTGATAGCCGCTGCCGGCGTACAGGTTGATCCAGAAATCGAACTTGTCGTCATACGGCTGGTCCGCGATCCGCAGCCCCAGCCAGGCGTAGAGCCTCGCGCAGGGCGCCATCGCCGCGAGATGCTCGCCGACTGTCCCCAGTGAGGCGGTGGCGAGGAGGAAATCGGTGTATTCGCGGGCGGCGGGCAGCGGCTGCACGTCTTCGAGCGAAACGCCCAGTTCGGGCGCGGTCTGCTCGTGCAGGGTGCCTTCGGTCAGGATGCCGGAGAGCAGCGCGCCGAACTGACGGCGCGTGGCCCAATCGCGGGCGCGCACCGCGCCCCAGGCGTAGGCGCGGGCGTAGGCGTCCAGATAGAAATGATCCTGCTGCGTGAACAGGGCGTAGCGGCTGTCGGCTAGCGATCCATCGGCGAGGCCTTGCACGAATGGGTGATCGAGGCAGGCTTCGGCGAGGTCGCGGTTGGCCTCCCAGAGGCGCTCGGAAAGCGGCAGATCGGTCACAGGCGTTCTCCCTTGTTCGGCTCTGTACGGGTTTGTTCGATTCCGTTTCGGCCCGGTTCGGTGTCGGAGGCCGGATTACGAGGTTTCGAGCGGCGAGATCATCCCCTCTGCGGGGGAGGATGCTTCGGCGTAGAACTTGCGCGGCATCCGCCCCGCCAGAAATGCGTCGCGGCCGGCCCGCGCCGCCGCGTTCATTGCGCGCGCCATCCGCACCGGATCGCGCGAGCGCGCGACGGCTGTGTTCATCAACACGGCGTCGCAGCCGAGCTCAAACGCGATCGCGACATCCGATGCGGTACCGACACCGGCATCGACGATCACGGGCACGTTCGCGCGTTCTTTGATCAGCTGAATGTTGTGCGGATTGCGAATCCCCAGCCCCGAGCCGATCGGCGCGCCCAGGGGCATCACCGCCGAACAGCCCACATCCTCCAGCTTTCGCGCGGTGACCGGATCGTCGTTGGTGTAGGGCAACACCTCAAACCCGCGCCGCACCAACTCCTGCGCACCCTCCAGCAGACCCTCGGTATCCGGCAGCAGCGTCTCCTCGTCCGCGATCACCTCTAGTTTGACCAGTGAGACGCCAAGCGCCTCCCGAGCGAGTTCCGCCGTCAGGATCGCGTCGGGCGCGGTGAAGCAGCCGGCAGTGTTGGGCAGCAGTCCGTAGCCGCGCTCCGTCAGCAGCGTGTACAGATTGGTCGGATCGGATCCGTCCGCCGATCCGACATTGACGCGGCGCAGCGCGACTGTTACGAGCTCGGTTCCGCTCGCGGCGAGCGAATCGAGCAGCACTTCCTGCGAGGGATAGCGCGCGGTACCGAGGATGATCCGCGAGCTGA
This sequence comes from Dehalococcoidia bacterium, assembly GCA_963555985.3. Taxonomy (GTDB): domain Bacteria; phylum Chloroflexota; class Dehalococcoidia; order Bin125; family Bin125. The sequence goes on along the minus strand of OY820591.1, from coordinate 953,476 downwards.
GCTCGCGGCCGGCCAGGGTCCAGGTGTCTTGCGCGGCGATGTCCATCGTGATCTCTATCCGCCCTGTTTCGCGCCGACGATGTCGATTCGGTCGCCCGCCGCAATCGTGGTCGCGTCCCACTCTGAACGCGGTACGACGGCCATGTTGATCGCGACGGCGATGCCCTGCTGTTCGGGGTCGTAGCCGATCGCGCAGAGCGCATCGGGCAGGGCAGCCGCCGGCAGCTCGGCGGATTCGCCGTTCAGCGTGACCTCAACTGTGGTCGGCTCGCTCATCGCGCCACTCCTGCTGTTTGGACGCCGGTGAAGCGCTCCACGCTGAACGCGGACAGTTCCGACGGCACGCTGCCGGTCGCAATCAGCTCCGCCAACCAGTAGGCCGTGGCCGGCGCGAGCAGGATGCCGTGACGATAGTGGGCGGAGGCGACATAGACGCCCGGCGTCGGCGATTCCCCGATCACGGGCATGTGATCGGCGACCGTCGGACGCAGCCCGACGTCCAGCTCGGTGATGCTGAGATCGTAGATGCCGGGCAGCACCTCGAAGCCGTAGCGCAACAGATCGAGTGTGGTGCCGGCGGTGGCCGAGGTGTCCCAGCCCATCTCTTCTTCCGAGGCGCCCAGCAGCAACTCGCCGTCGCGGCGGGGGATGATGTAGATATCCGGCGTGCGCAGGACGTGATCGGTCAGCGGTTCGCCGCGCAACCGCACGATCTGGCCTTTGACCGGTCGCATCCCGAGCGTCGGCAGGGGCGTCACGAGACCGTCTTCCAGCCAGACTCCGGCAGCCAGCACGACCTGCTCGAAGGTGCGCGAATTCTCTGTGTCCCCCGACGCCAAGCTCAACTCGAACGCGCCGCCGGACGGCTTTACCCGCGATACCTGTGTCCCGCCCACCAATTCGACGCCCAGCGCCGCGCAGGCAGCTGCCAACGCGGGGACCAGCTTGCGGCCATCGACCTGCGTATCGCCCTCAACCAGCAGTCCGCCGATCACGCGCGGGCTGAGATGCGGCTCCAGCGCCCGCGTCTCTCGCGCCGTCAGACGCCGCGCCGACATCCCGCGCGATTGCTGAATTGTGAGCAGGTGATCCAGCTCGAGCTCGTCGTCTCGGTGGCGCGAGGCCCAGAGCGTGCCTTCGTCGCGGTAGCCGGTTTCGCGTCCCGAAATCTCCTCGATGCCGGCGATGAACTGCGGATAGCGACCCAGGCTGTCCAGCTGGAGCGCGATCAGCGACTCGTGCGTGCGCTCTACCTCCGACGACGGCGCGAGCATCCCCGCCGCCGTGGAGGAGGTGCCTGAGCCGAACGATCCGCGCTCGATCACGGTTACTGGATATTCGCGCCGGGCCAACTCGAACGCGCAGGCGAGCCCGATGGCGCCGCCGCCGACGATTGCGATCCGGCTCACGACAACGCCTCCGCTACGGCGTCCGCGCAGGCCCGCGTCGCTGCTTCGGGATTCTCGGCGCAGGTCACCGCCGACAGCACGGCGACGCCGTATGCGCCGGCCGCGAGGACATCGGCGATGCGTTCGGCGGTGATTGCGCCGATACCGATCACGGGCTTGTCGACCGCATCGCAGATCTCGGCAAAGCGCTCCAATCCCAGCATCGGCGCGGCCCGATTGCCCTTCGAGGTCGTACCGAAGACGGGGCCGATGCCGAGGTAGTCCACTGGTTGTTTCGCCACCTTCACCGCCTCCTCAACCGAGTTGGCGGTACCTCCGATGATCGCGTCGGGGCCGAGGATCTGGCGGGCGACGTAGGGCGGCAGGTCGTCGCGGCCCAGGTGGACTGCGGTTGCGCCGACGGCGGCGGCCACGTCAACCCGATCGTCAATCAGCATCGTCGTCCCAAACTCCCGGCAGGCCAGACTCATCAGCACGGCTACTCGCATCAGCTCCCGCGTCGAGGTCGGCCGCTTTTCGCGGTACTGGATTATGTCCGCGCCGCCGGACGCGGCTGCCGCCGCAAGCTCGACATGCGAAAACCTCGTCTGTAGCACCTCGTCGGTGATGATGTGGAGGCGGCCAAGCTCTTTTGCAGTCATCAGTCGTTCCAGGGTCCCCATTCCTGACCCCAGAAGGGCTGGGTGGGGCCGACGCCGTGGCCCAGGTCGAGGCCGTAGCGGATTGCTTCGGTCAGCCAGTACTTGGCATCCATCACGCTCTCGTACAGGTCCAGATTCCAGTCGTAGGCGAGGCGCGCGGCAATGGCGGAGGCATAGGTACAACCGGTGCCATGGGTGTGCTTGGTGTCGATCCACTCGCGCTCGATCAGGTGCGTGCCGTCCGGAGTGACCAGGACGTCCGTGCCGGGAGACTCCTCTAAGTGTCCGCCCTTGACCAATGCAGCGTTGGCGCCCAGCTCGAGCAGTGCTGCGCCTGCGCGCTTGGCGTCTGCGACGGACTGCACCGCAATCCCGGTCAGCCGCTCGGCTTCATGCGTGTTGGGCGTGATCAAAGTCGCCAGGGGCAGCATCCGCCTTTTGAAGGTGTCCACGGCGTCGTCCGCGAGCAGGGCGAAGCCGGTCTTGGAGATCATGACCGGATCGACCACGATCTTCGGCGGTTGACGTTCGCTTAATTCGTCGGCGACGGCGTTGATCATTTCGGAGTCGCCAAGCATTCCCGTCTTGACGGCGGCGACGTTGAGGTCGGAGAAGACCGATTCGATCTGGGCGCGCACGATCCAGGTGGGCAGTTGGTAGGCGTCCTGCACGCCGAGCGTGTTCTGGGCGGTGATTGCGGTGATTATGGTGGCGCAATAGCAGCCGTAGAACTGGGAGGCGGCTTTGAGGTCGGCCTGGATGCCGGCGCCGGCGGAGGAATCGGAACCTGCGATGGAGAGCATGACGCGCACGGCTTCGCTCCGCAGCGGGGCGGTCGGCGGTCGTTCGGGCGGGCCTGAAGTTTGGTGCGCTCCCTGCGCCGGCATTATCCGGATCAGGTTCGGCGGGTGTGTTCTCAGGCCCTGTTCCCGTCGCTTGACGGTCGGACCACCCCGGCTTGACTCTCTCAGAAGGTTAACACACAGCCCGACGGTCGGCTGGAGTGCGTTAGTAGCGAAATCCGATCTTTGGCGACCAGGTGAAGATCGTCGCGCCCCAGTAGCCCCAGATCAGGGAGTAGTTGTTGACACCGCCGATCGCGATGATGCCGCCGCTGTTGATCCCGCCGATCGAAATCAGTCCGAGGCTATTGACGCCGCCGATGGCGACCACGCCGATCGAGTTGACCAGGCCGAGCGAGATCACGCCGATGGCGTTGATCCCGCCGATTGCGACGAGGCCGATCGCGTTGACCGAACCAGCTGCCAGCGCCTCGACTTGGCTAGCGACGATGTCTCCGGCGACTTCGCTGCCGGCAATCACGGCCACGAGGACGATCATGGCGACGAGCAAGAGCGCCCAGACGAAGGTGATTCCCTGTTTGGTGTTGTGATCATGCTCCGATGAGGCGTTCGACATCGCCAGTCCTTTCCCGATCTCGTTCGCGGCAAGGTAGACGAACGAGGCCGCCCGTGTAGGGGGCGATGCGTGAATCAAAGCTCCGTCATACCCGCGCTTGCCGCGGGTATGACGGATTCATCGACTCCCGCGCAGGTTTGCTGCGGGAGTCCTCGCTGGGTGTCTGGGCTGGAAGTTCCCTAGTCGTCGGAGACGAGGACCAGGGTGCCGGTGGTGGAGAGTGTGCCGCCGGTGCCGTTGACGACGCAGCTGCGGGCGCTGGTTTGCTTGCCGGGGTCTCCGGAGAAGCCGCCGTCTTCGGCGGTGCCGGAGAGCTGGCGGTAGGCCTCGACCAGCAGTTGCATCCCGTACATGCCGGAGTGGTTGAAGCTGAGTCCGCCGCCGTTGGTGTTGATCGGCAAGCGTCCGCCCGGGGCGGCGTGGCGATCCTTCCAGAGCGCGGGGCCTTCGCCGGCGGGCGCGAGACCGAGCATCTCGGCGGTGATCCCGGCGGTGACCGTGAACGAGTCGTAGATCATGGCCAGTTCCATGTCCTCGGGGCCCATGCCGGCCATCTTGTAGGCCGCAGTCGCGGAGCGCGAGGCTGAGGTGGCGGTGAAATCGTCCATCTCGAGCATGTTCCAGTGCGAGATCGACTCACCCGCGCCTGCGATCCAGACCGGCGGCGTCTTCGAGGTCTTGGCGATCTCAGGGCCGGTGATCAGGACTGCACCGCCGTGGTCGGTGACCAGGCAGACATCGAGCAGCTTGATCGGCCAGGAGATGGCGCGGGAGTTCATCACCGTGTCAACGGTGATCGGGCCGCCGAAGGTGTGACCGCGCTTGCCGCCGCCCCATTCGCCCTGCTCCAGCGGGGGCAAGTCGCCCTCGCCGGCCTTGCGGTACATGACCGCGCGCGGGTTGAGGGTGGCCCACTCGCGGGTGACGACGGCGATCTCGGCGAAGTCTTCCTGGGTGGTGCCGTAGCGGTGCATGTGCCGGTTCATCGCGTGGGAGTAGCCGGTCGGCGCGCCGCCGAGACCGTAGGCGCTTGTGTGCTGTACGCCCGGGTCCCAGGGATCTCCGCCGCCGAAGGGGCGTCCGGTGCCCCTGCCTCGAGTGAAGCGCTGGCTGAAGCCCATCTCGCCGTGGGAGACGAGGGCCACGTCGATCACGCCGGCGTGGATCGCGCAGAGCGCGTGGTGGACGTGCATCTCGAACGAGCAGCCGCCGACCGAGGTGGTGTCGATGTACTTGGGATGCAGACCGAGGTACTCGGCGAGTTGCGGCGACCAGCCTGCGGAGAAGATGCCGTCGATGGCCCGGATCGGAATCCCGGTCATGTCGCAGACGTTCTTGATCGCTTCGATGTGCAGTTGGAGAGACGACTTCGGGGTGGTCGGGTAGCCGATGTCGTTGGCTTCGGCAGCGCCGATGATCGCGGCGGCCTTTGATGCTTCACCAGGCATAGTGTGCTCCTGATTGTTCCTGAGTGCTGTGGTTGGGCTGGGCCTAGACAGGCCGCCAGAAGGGGATGTGGACGTCTTCGGAGGCTTCTTCGAACTCGATCTGGACGGGAGCGCCGATCTGGATCGAATCGGGGTCGTTGGGGTCGACGCCCTTGAGCACGGTCAGCATCCGGTCGCCCTCGGCGAGGTCGATGTAGGCGGTGACGTAGGGCACTTCGTCGCCCCAGCCGCGGGCGACCAGGTTGCGGTTGTGCTGGACGGCGAAGGTGTGGATCGTGCCGCGTCCGGTCGCCTCAATCCACTCGATGTTGGTGGTGTGGCAGAGCGGGCAGATCGTGCGTGGGTACCAGTGGACCCGGTTGCAATCGGAGCAACGGGGAAGCATCAGCTTCCCTTCTTTGGCTCCGTCCCAGAAGGGCTGAGAGACAGGGTCGGGATCGGGAATTGGCTTGTTGTAATCAGCCACCGCGCGTCCTCTCGAATGGGCAACGCCGTCACCTGCGGCGCAAGCGAATTTGCGTCTGTCTGCTACGCGCTTGGCAGTGTACCAGCGGGTTCGCTTAACCCAACGCGCGGCCGATCGTTGCGATCGGCCGCGCGTGGGCGGCGTGTGGATGTTGGGGGTTGGTCGGAGCGTCTTGGCCCTCACCCTCACCCTCTCCCAGAGGGAGAGGGGATCGGAAGAGGGAGACCGCAAGCGTTAGCTCGGGCGGAACCAGGCGACCGGGATGGTGGCGGGAATCACCTCGCCGGGGATGGCGGGGCGATTCGGCTCGCGCACGAGACTTGCGAGTCGAGCCGCCAGCGTGGAGACGAGGCGACGCGACTTCTCGCGCTGGAGCTGCTGCTGGATCTCCCAGTCGCGCTCCACCGCCCAGCGCGGATGCGGACGGCCGCTGCGGCCGCTGTAGGGACTGATCGGGAAGGGATGCATGGCAACTGTCCTTTCAGGACTTGACCGGTAGCGCGGTCGCTCGCTCGTCAACCGCTGATTTCAACGTATGCCGCCGCCCGCCCGATCGGCGGAATTCCGATTGTGAAGCGCCACACACAACTCCCCCAAACCAACCCCAAACACCCCCGCCAGCTACACACAGTTAACAATCCCAAGCCCAACCCGAACGCCTATTACCCTGCGCGAAACCGCAATCACGCCCGCCGCCCAAGGAGACCCCAATGCTCAAGCAATTCGCAGTCCCCGACGACATCGCCGTCCGCGTCCCCGGCGACGCCGTGCGCGGCGCCGTGCACGAGATCTTCACCCGCCTGGGAATGCCCGAAGACGACGCCGCCCGCTCGACCGACACCCTGCTCTACGCCGACCTGCGCGGGATCGATTCCCACGGCGTCTCCAACATGCTCCGCTTCTACGTCGCCGGACTCAAAAGCGGCGATATCAACCCCACGCCCAACTGGAAGCTGGAACGCGACGCTCCCGCCGCCGCCACGATCGACTCCGACAACGGCCTCGGCCTCACGATCGGGCCGCAGGCGATGGAACTCGCCATCGACAAGGCTCAACAGTGCGGCGTCGCCACGGTCGTCTGCAACAACGGCGGCCACTTCGGCGCGGCTGCCTATCACGCCCAAATGGCGATCCCCCACGACATGATCGGCCTCTCGATGACTGTCGGCGGCCTGATGGTCGCGCCGACTCACGGGGCCGAAGCCAAAGTCGGCCTCAACCCGCTCTCGATCGCCGCCCCTGCCGACCAGGAGCCGCCCTTCATCTTCGACGCCTCGATGTCCAGCGTCGCCGGTAACAAGATTCGACTCGCTCAGCGCCTGGGCGAAGACCTGCTCCCGGGCTGGGTCGCCACTGCCGACGGCGCGCCGATGATGGAGGGCGGGCCGGTACCCGACGAGTTCCTCATGCTCCCGCTCGGCGGGACCCGCGAGATCGGCTCGCACAAGGGCTACAGCCTGGCGATGTCGATCGACATCCTCTCCGGGATCATGGCCAACGCCGGCACCGCGCTCCAGCGCTTCAACGGCACCGGACACCACTTCACGGTCTTCAACATCGGCGCCTTCACCGACGTCGACGAGTTCAAGCAGCACATGGACGAGTATCTCAAGGCGCTGCGCGAAACCAAGCCCGCGCCGGGCGAAGAGCGCGTGATCTACGCCGGTCTGGAAGAGCACGAGCAGGAGATCGACCGCGCCGAGCGCGGCATTCCTTATCACCCCGAGGTGATCGACTGGTTCCGCTCAGCGTTCGACGACCTCGGTCTCCGCGACCACTTCGCCGGAGTCGTCTGAACTGTCTGGGCGGTGCGCGCGACCTTCGGCGATCGCCAGTTGCCGCGAGGCGGCGCGCAGGCGATGGACGGTCCAGATAAAGAGCACGACGTTGACCCCGCCGCCGGTCACCGTGCGCAGCCAGGCCCAGTCGGATACGTCCCAAGTACCCAGAATCCAGACATCGAGTCCATCCTCGAGCACATCCAGGAACCACAGCCGAAAGAACCCGGTCGCCAGAATCTTGACACCCCAGACCACCGTGATCAGCGTCCACACGCGGTGACGCGCGGGGACACGCTCACGCAAGCTGGGAAAGAGCTCGCGCACGACCGAGCTCACAATCGGACGACCGACCAGCACACTGATCAAGAAGATGCCGCCGACAATGAAGTCTTCGATCGGATCAAACGTCCAAAACGTCTTGTCGCTGTCTTCGATCAGCCCCAGGATCCCGGTGATGATCATCAAGATCGAACCGAGCACGCCGAGCAGAAAGACGACGCTGGTGCGGGGCAGTTTGCGGCGTTGGTAGAGGAAGACGGCGATCGCGGAGACGACGCAAACGGCGATCGCCGGGCGGGTATCGATCAGCCGATCGATCAGGATGTACAGCACCGTCGGCGCGATCCCAAGCACGACGACCGGATCGGCCTGGGGAATTTTCTGCATCCAGGCCGGCAGTTCGGGATCGGGACGTTGCGATTCGCGCTCCATCACACGCCCCAAGCTACGCTACTCAGCCGCCGAAACTCACCCCTAGTGCTTCCACAACGGCGAAGCCACATTCAGCGACACTCCCGCCGCGGTCTCACACACCGCTCGAATCATCACCGTCTGCACTACCTCGGCCTCGGGTGAAGAGCGCGGATGCTGCTCCGGGTACCAGTTCACCTCCGCAATCCCCCACTCGTCCGAGTCGACCGTGCGCTCGCGTCCGCCCGCCGAAGCCAACGTCCCGGGACCGTCGACGATCACAAACTCCACCGGCGCGCCCGCCAGCGAGCCCTCGCGGCTGCTAATCGAGGCCGACACCATCCGGTACCCCACCTCACCCCGATCCGCCATCCGCACGCTCACCTCAATCGTGTCCTCAGGCATAGATTCACTCCCTGCGCCAAGCGCGTTGCGCTCCGCCAATGATGCAAAGATCGTAGCAGCGCCTCTCCTCTCGCCGTCGCCGGCGGCAAATCCTCCTCCCCTCCCATTGCGCGAGGGGAGATGTGCTGTAGAAGACATGCACGTAATCCTCTATCAATCTCCCCTTTGAGGAGACTTGCGCGTAATCGCGGATTCCGTCATTCCAGGCTTGACCTGGAATCTCGTCCGGAATTGCGGGTTATCTGGTCGGAGCGAGATTCCAGCGTTCGCTGGAATGACGAGAGCAACGGGAATGTGATTTACGCGCAACTCTCCTTGAGGGATAGATGCCCCGTAGGGGCAAAGGGGGTGAGACGTCTCTCAACTCTCCGCCGGAGCCTTCGGATCATCCGCATCAAACGGATCCGTGAACCGCACTCCAACTTCCTGCAAATCCCCGCTCAAATCATCCCCAGCGGGCGCAAGCCCAAAACTCAGCCACGTCACCATCTGCGTCAACGCCCCAAACGCCTCCGACTCCGAGAAGTTGCAATGCCCTGCACGCCGCGCCGCCTGTACGACCAACCTGTCCCCGAATCCCGCCGCCTGCACCTGCTGCTGATAGTCCCGATCTAGGTGGATCGGCGTGAACAGATCGCCGGTCGTCTTCAGCGCAAGCAGCGGCACGCGCAACTCGCCCGTACTCACGCCCACGCCCGGATCCGCTCGCCGCACCGGATCGGCCTCAAGCCGAACTACCTCGGCGTTCAGCCGATCCAGGTCGAGCCCGAGCTCGCTCGCAGCCGCCGCTTCGTAGCGGTGATGGGTGGTATCCGCCGGAAGCTCAGACGCAGCGACGGCAAGCGTCTGGCCGGGCGCGGGATCAGCGTTTGCCAGCAGTTGCGGCCAGAGCGTGGCGCCAAGCGCGAACGAGATCTCCCACTGCATCGCCAAGCCCTCGCGGAAGCCCCAGCGGGGCCCGCCCGTGAACCGCTCAATCACCGCCGCAAACTGTTCGCCCAGCCCGCTCAGCGCAAGTTCGTCGCCCTCTTGAACTCCGAGCGGCGCAGACCACTCGATCACCCCTTGCGCATTCACTTGCTGCGGCGGCTCTCCGATGAACCAGTGCGCGAGCAGGTGCCAGGCAGCGATGTAGTCAACCACGGCAATGTTCCCCAACGCCCCGCAATACGCGACCGCCGCCTGAATCTCTCTCGGGAACTCCTGCGCCATCAGTTGCGCCGTCGCGCCTCCCATCGACCCGCCCACGCAGTACGTCCGGCTCGGACGCCGCGCAATCTCCGCTACCCGATCCTTCACTTTGAGCAGGTCGTCCACGCCCAGACCGGGCACATACCCGTTCGCCCGATATGTGCTCGTCGCCCAGCCGTAGCCGAGCCCAATGATCGCCTCGCGGCCGGGCAAGTCGTCAAACGTGAGCCGCGGATCAAACCCGTCGCCGTCCTCATTGAGCCCCCGAAATCCATGCGCCCAGAGCAGCAACTCACCGTTCCACTCCACCGGCAGTTCAATCCGGTACCCGGCTCCGTCAATCACGCCGTAATCGACCCGAGCCCCCGCAACCGGATCAAACGCAGGCTCCTCCAACTCATACCCTTCCGCGTTCACTTCCGGGATCAACAGTCGCCGCGCTTCCGGCTCAGGGGACGCCTGCGGTTGCGAGCGCCGTCCGCTTTGCGCCTGCGCTTGATCCGCCTGCTGAACCCGCTGCGCTTGCTGCGTTTGCTGGGCCTGTTCCGCTTGCGCCGCCGGCTCCTCCGACTCAGCTTCCGCCGGAGCCGGCTGGGGTTGCTCCTGAAGCTCCTGATCTGTCTGCTGTTGCACGGCCACCGGCTGCGCCGCCGGTTCGTCCTCTTGCACCTGCTGCTGCGGCTCCGTCCGCGTCGGCTGAGTCGTCTCAACAGACGGTGGTTCCTCCTCCCCGCCACACCCAATCAGCGCCAGCGCCCCAAGCCCAACGCCGCTCCGTGCCGCTCGCTTCAGCAAACTACGCCGCGATATTCGTGCGAACATGGCGTCAGCCTAGCCTGCCCGCATTGCCCCACAGGATCGGCGCGGGTATGTTCGGAAGTTGCGACGCTCACACCGCGCTGTGCGTGTTTGAGACGTCGCCGCTGGACGGAAACACGAGAGCATGAACATCCACGAACACCAGGCCAAGCAGCTCTTCAAGGCGCGCGGGGTGCCGGTACCCGCCGGTGGGCCCGCTTCGACTGAAGCTGAAGTTCGACAGCTCGTCCGGGAGTTGGGCGGCAAGGTCATCATCAAAGCCCAGGTCCACGCCGGCGGACGCGGCAAAGGCCGCGTCGTCAGCAAGGCCGGACGTTCACGCATGTACCGCCGCCTCGAATCCGAGCCGGAGCGGGCCGAAGGCCAACTCACCGGACGACGGCGCGGCGGCGTCCGTCTCGCCAACAGCGTCGAAGCCGCCCTGACCGAGTACCGCGCTTTCCAGGACGGCTACCTCGTCACTCACCAGACCGGAGCCGAAGGCGCACCCATCTCCACTGTCCTGATCGAGCAGCAAACCGCCATCGCCAAAGAGTTCTACATCTCGATCCAGGTCGACGGCGGCGCCGGACGTCCCCTGATCGTGGCTTCTGCCGAGGGCGGACAGTCGATCGAAGAACTGGCCGTCTCCAATCCCTCCGCGATCATTCGCCAACACATCGATCCGGCCGAAGGCTTCCCCGCATTCCGCGGGCGTGCCCTCGCCGTCAAGCTGGGACTGCCCTCGGCCGCCGTGCGGCCGGCCGGCGATCTCTTCGCCGCGCTCTACCGAACCTTCATCGAGATGGACGCCTCGATGGTCGAAGTCAATCCCTTCGTGCTCACCAACGAGAACCGCGTCGTCGCCCTCGATGCCAAGATCAATCTCGACGACAACGCCTCCTTCCGTCACGGCGGCTACGAGACCTGGCGCGACCGTTCCCAAGAAAACCCGGTCGAAATCGAAGCCGAAGAAGCCAACATCGGCTCCTACATCAAGCTCGACGGCAACATCGGCTGCGTCGTCAACGGCGCCGGTCTGGCCATGGCCACCATGGACACGCTCAAGCTGCACGGCGGCGAACCCGCCAATTTCCTCGACATCGGTACCGTCAACCGCAAAGACCGCGTGGTCGAAGCGCTGCGGATCATCCAGCAAGACCCCGACGTCAAGGCCATCTTCATCAACATCTTCGGCGGTCTCGCGCGCGTCGATATCGTCGCCGAAGGCGTTGTCGATGCGGTCAACGAGCTCAAGATCGAGCAGCCAATGGTCGTTCGTCTCAACGGCTCCAATGTCGCCGAAGGCCGTCGCGTTCTGCACGACTCCGGCATCGCTGTCCAGACCGCCGACGAACTCGGCGACGCCGCCCAACTCGCCGTCGCCGCCGCGCGAGGCCGCCGACGCTAAGCGCCGGCGCGTAGACCCGAACGGAAAGAGTCCGACTGATGAGCATCCTCCTCAACTCGCGCACCCGCGTCCTGATCCAGGGCCTCGGCAACGAGGGCCAGAATCAGATCCGCCGCTCGCTCGACTACGGCACTAGAGTCGTCGCCGGCGTCCACCCCGGCTTCCGCGGCGGCGACACCTTCAGGTATGAAAGCCACAGCTTCCCCGTCTACAGCACTGTCCACGAGGCGCTGCACCAAACCGACGCCAACTGCGCCATCATCTACGTCCCCGCCCCTGGAGCCGCCGACGCCATCCTCGAAAACATCGCCGCCGAAATCCCCCTCATCATCTGCATCACCGAGGGCGTCCCCGTCCACGACATGATCCGTGTGCGCCAGGCCCTGCAAAACTCCAAGAGCCACTTGATCGGCCCCAACTGCCCGGGCGTCATCCAGCCCGCCTCCCAGTGCCGCGTCGGGATTCACCCGCCCGACATCTTCATGCAGGGCAATGTCGGCGTCGTCTCCCGCTCCGGCACCCTGGTCTACGAAGCCGTCGACCAGCTCACCCGCGCCGGCATCGGACAGTCCACCTGCGTCGGCGTCGGCGGCGACCCCATCATCGGCCTCCAGCAAGTTGACATCCTCCGCCGCTTCCAGTCCGACCCCGACACCGATGCGGTCGTCCTGATCGGCGAAATCGGCGGTCTGGCAGAGCAGGCCTCGGCGGCCTACATCAAGCGTCAGATGCGCAAACCCGTGGTCGCCTTCATCGCCGGCGCTACCGCCCCTCCGGGTCGCCGCATGGGTCACGCCGGCGCCATCATCGAAGGCAAAGACGGTACCGCCGAAGCCAAACTCGCCGTGCTCGAAGAGGCCGGAGCCGTCATCAGCCGCAGCCCCGCCGACATCGGTTCGACCATGCGCCGCGTGCTTGAAGAGGCCGGCAAGTACCAACCTCCCGGCGCAGTCGAATGAGTCAACAAGACCCCGGCCGCGACGCTGCGCGAGCGGGATTCGTCGCCCCCTTGATCGGCGTCGCCGTGATGGTGATCGTCGCGCTCACGGTCAACGTTTGGGTCGGGATCATCGTCGGCGCGGCGGCCATGATCGCCGCCATCCCGATCACGCTGCGCATCCTCCAGCGCCGGCGCGATCGTGAGTCCTGAGCCGCCCAACCTCCAAAGCCCAACCAGCTCCCGTCGCAATACATCGGCGACGCTGTCCAGCCAACAGAGAAGAATCCGAAGCGGACTAAAGGCGTCCCGGGTAGAGCTCGTCGTCGCTCACCAGCGCGGCAAGAGCTGTAGCGACCACTACGTCGTCCTCGGTGTATCCACGAATGCCGCAATGTGAGTCATCGTCCGTGGTCGGGAGATGCTCCACGCTCAACTCCCTGCCGCCAACCGCCCGGCCTGCCTGGATCACCGCCCCGACTCGCAGTGCAACGAACCGTCCGTTATCGCGGAGCGAAAACCCGTTTGCCGTCATTCGCGCGCGAACGCGGTCAACCGCCTCGCGGCGCGACGGCTGCCGAAATGACTCCAACCAGTTGACGGACAGATACTCCTCACCGGCGCGCAACTGAAACGCATCGGGCAAGATTCGGCCGTCCCGCACAGTTCGTGGTGGGCAGTAACGGCTGACGTGATCAGTGTCCGGGATCGGATCGCCGGTCACTGTGTCAGCGCCTGCGGCACATAGGGACTGATCGCCCCCATCACTTCCGCAGTAGCGACAGTCCCGGCGGCATGGGCGCGCTCGGCACCGTCGTTCACCGTTGGCGCTATCACTGCATACCGGACGACGTTGGAGTCCTTGAATCGTAGGTAGGCCATGCCGTCCGGCGGCAAACGCCAAGACAGACCAACCACACCATCCGGACCAACCCCAATGTCCGGATCGTAAAGCTCGCCCTCACTCAACACGAACTCCGCCATAGACCGCAGCGAATCAATATCCATCGGCGCCTCATCCGGCTCGTCCGCCTCCAACCCAATCAGATAGTCCAGCCGATCCGCGATCGCCTCATGCTCAAAACGACGCACCACCTCAATGATCGCAGCGCGGGTCGCCGCCGCTGCGAGCGCTGTGACCACATCGAGTCTCTCCGCAACCATGAGCCCTCCAGTCCTCAGAGTATCGCCCGGGACTACCTCACCTACTGCTCGTCCTCCTCCTCAGGCGGATAACACTGCTCATGCGCATCCACATCCGGCGCTTCATTGCGAAACTCCTTGCCCGCAATGCCTTCAGGGTCAGCGAGAAACTCCACAACCTCCCGCTGCGCATCGTCACCCAACTCCCCATCGTCCAGGATCTCCGTCCCATGTAGATCAGTCAGATAGACCACCAACCTGACCGGCTCCGACGCGCGCTCGAAATACCGCTTCGACTGCCAGTAGGCGCACTGATTCACCGCCCCAACCAGATACAACTTCGGCACCTCAATCTCTGCAACGCCGCTCAGACCGTCCAAACGATCCCAGTCATCTCCCCCTCGCTCCGAGTCCTTCGGCGGCTTGTTCGGGAAGATGTTGGGACTCGATATTGCGCTCACCGAGCGCAGCTCCGAACGATACGCCGCCACCTGCATCAGACTGGTACCGCCCATACTCACGCCAATCCCGTTAATCTCTCTGGCCCCGTGCGCGACCGCGTAATCGATCGCCGCTTCCCAATCCAGATAGAGCTCCGGCACGTCCTCAATCGGACGCTTGCTGTACACACACGGACTCTCGCCGTGACAGCGGAAGTCCCAACTCAGCACCCGGTAGCCCTCGGCGACCAGGCGCGACTCGAACTTGTCCCAGATCTGCCGGTTGGTCGGCTTCGTTCGCTTCGTCGGATACATGTGACCGAGCAACACCCAGCGATCGCCCGAACCCGTCACCTCCGCCACAATCCGCGCCCCGTCCGACGTCCGAATCACGAAGCCGTCGCTCCGAGTCCCCAACGCCAGCGGAAGCGCCACGATCAACGCCAACGCAATCGCTCCCAATGCGCCTGCCAGCGGCATCCAATGCTGACCGAGCAGCGCTTCCAGACGCTCGCGCTCAGGCAAGAGCGTGATCAAGCGATCGAGTCGCGCGCGGATTGAGGACACCATCACATTGCTCCCACACTTCGCCGCCGGTCACGCGCAGCATATGACCGCCGCGCTGCTAATCTCACAGGTGGAGGGTTCGCATAGTGGCCTAGTGCGCCCGCCTGCTAAGCGGGTTCGGGGGAAACTCCGTCGAGGGTTCGAATCCCTCACCCTCCGCCACGCCACAACGGAGACCCTGCGCAACATCCTGCGTCGTCATTCCCGCGCAGGCGGGAATCTCGCTCGATCAGGACCCACTTCGCCAAGCGAGACGCCATGTCCCAATTCCACATCTGGACCGTCGGCTGCCAGGTCAACACCGCCGACAGCGCCAAACTCGCCGCCGGTCTCCGACGCCTCGGGCTCGAACCCACCGACCACCCCCGCGACGCCGACCTCGTCGTACTCAACACCTGCGCCGTCCGCCAGCACGCCGAAGACAAAGCCCAGGCCAAGCTCGGCACGCTCAAGCGCTTCAAACAACACAACCCCAACCTTCGCATCGCCGTCATGGGCTGCATGGTCGGACCGCACACTGCCCGCGGCGACGATCCCATCGTCAACCGCTTCCCCTTCGTCGACGCCTGGGCCCAACCCCAGCGCTTCGATCAAGTCATCTCCCTCCTCGATCTTCCCGACGCGCCACCGCCCGCAAGCGACGACGGCGGCGAGTTCTGGCCGGAGGTCTTCCCCGAAGAAACCCGCCCAACTGCATTCGTCCCCGTGATCGAAGGCTGCGACAAGTTCTGCACCTACTGCATCGTCCCGCTGCGCCGGGGCCGCGAGCGCAGCCGCCCGATCGCCGAAGTCGCGCGCGAGATCGAAGCCCACCTCAAACGCGGGGTGCGCGAAGTGACCTTGCTCGGTCAAACCGTCGAGGCCTACGGCAAAGACCAACCCCCTATCGATCCCGCCACCAACCACGCCGACCTCTCCGATCTGATGCGCGCCATCCACGACTTCGACGATCTGATCCGCATCCGCCAACTCACCTCCTACCCGCCCGACATGACCGACCGCATCCTCGAAGGCATGGCCCAACTGCCCAAAGTCTGCGAAGCCTTCTCCCTTCCCGTCCAGTCCGGCGCGGACGACGTGCTGACCAACATGCGCCGCGGCTACACCGTCGCCCAGTTCCGCGAGCGAGTCGAAAAAGTTCGCTCGCTTTGGCCCGAAGTCGGCATCTCCACCGATGTCATCGTCGGCTTCCCAGGCGAGACCGAAACCGACTTCCAACAGACCTACGACCTCTTGGCCGAGCTCCGCTTCGACAAGGTGCACGTCGCCGCCTACAGCCTCCGCACCGGTACCTACGCCGAACGCAAACAGCCCGACGACATCCCCGCCGAACTCAAGGCCGAGCGCCTGCATCGGATCGAAGAGCTGCAACGCACGATCTCATTCGAGATCAACAGCAGCTACTTCCTCCGTGACGTGGAAGCCCTGATCGAACAGACCAAGCCCTCGGACGATCCCGCGCTCGAACGCCACACCGGGCGCACCCGCACGATGAAACTGGTGCATTTCGACGCGCCGCTGAGCGCAGCGCGAGCCGGCGAGCTGGTCAAGGTCTCCGTCACTCGCACCGGCGCCTGGTCGCTCCAGGGCGAACTTGCGACCGCTCCCGCCGCCGGTTGAGCCATGACTACCGAAATCGCCCCCCCAGCCGCTGAGCGCCGCCCCCAACAGCGACAGCCCGATGTCGCCGTCCTCGTCGTCATCTTCACCGTCGAAGAGGAGCGCCTGCAAGTGCTTCTGATCGAGCGTTCCGCCGCCCCCTGCGAAGGGATGTGGGCCATCCCCGGCGGCGCCCTCCAACACGGGGAATCGCTCGAAAACGCCGCCGTCCGCAAACTCGCCGAAGAAACCGGCGTCACCGACCTCTTCCTCGAACAGCTCTATACCTTCGGCGACCTCGATCAATCCAACCCCGACGGCTCCGTCGCCGTCGCCTGGTTCGCCCTCGTCGACCAGTCCCGCGTCCGCCTCGCCCAGCGCACCGCCTGGAGACCCGCTTGGTTCGACCTCGAGCGAATGCCCCCGCTCGCTTTCGCCAACGAACGAGTCATCGCCGTCGCCCGCGAGCGCCTGATCAACAAGCTCCAATACACCGACGCCGCCTACAGCCTCCTTCCCCCGCTCTTCACCATGCGCGAACTCCAACAGGTCTACGAAGCCATCCTCGGCCGCCACCTCGACAAACGAAACTTCCGCCGCCGCCTGCTCGCCACCGATTTCATCCAAGCCACCTCGGAGTCACGAACCGACGGCCGCCACCGCCCCGCCCGCCTCTACCGATTCGTCAACCGCTAACCCTCATCCTCTCTCTAGACCACCCCCTGGGGGAGGTGTCGTGGAGCGACGGAGGGGGCATCCCACTCCCATTTCCGTCATTCCCGCGCAGGCGGGAATCTCGAAGCAACCAAGTGTGAAGTCACTCCCAATCTGGTCGTACCACCGACCTCACATTGCACGTTCCGCTTCTCCGAGGTCCCAACGTACCGGGATGGATTTCGCAAACGTCTCCGAAGGCGGGGATCACTCGCCGAGTCCTGCACCCAAGCTGCTCGAACCCGACCAGATCGACGAGCCCGGGAAGCACCACTACGTCCTTGTCCTAGAGACGAGAGCACGCAGAAAGACGACGACTTCTGACACTCCCAACCACCGCCCGGCTCATCAAGGGGGACTTGACAGCACACACTCAGATTTGCAACACTCTCAGACATCCTTAGTGTCACACTGACACTAACTACCCCGCCGAGAGCCCGCCATGACCACCCCAACCGTCGTCCCCACCGATTATGTCCCCGATCTGCTCCCGCCCGATCTCCCCGACGAGGCCTGCGAAACCGACATCGGCACCATCCCCCTCGTCAGCGAACCCCATCTCGGCGACTGGCAGCCCGAAATCCCCCGGTCGTACCTCAACCTCAGCGGCGACGAACTCCGCGAACGCATCCGCGCCGCTCGCGCCCAACTCGGCGACCGCCTGCTGATCCTCGGACACCACTACCAACGCGACGACATCATCGAATTCGCCGACTTCCGCGGCGACTCCTTCAAGCTCGCTCAACAGGCCGCCAGCCGCCCCGACGCCGACTTCATCGTCTTCTGCGGCGTCCACTTCATGGCCGAAAGCGCCGACATCCTCGCCACCCCCGAACAGACCGTGATCCTCCCCAACCTGGCCGCCGGCTGCTCTATGGCCGACATGGCCCAACCCGATGATGTTTACGACGGCTGGGACGAACTCAGCGAAGTCGTCGATACTTCCCGCACCATCCCCATCACCTATATGAACTCCGCCGCCTCCCTCAAGGCCTTCGTTGGACGCAACGGCGGCGCGGTCTGTACCTCCTCCAACGCAACCGCCGTCCTCGAATGGGCCTTCGAGCAAGGCGACCAGGTGCTCTTCTTCCCCGACCAGCACCTCGGCCGCAACACCGGCAAAGGCATGGGCATCGACCCGCGCACCGAAATGGCGGTCTGGAGTCCCCGCAAAGCCCTCGGCGGACTCAAACCAGACCGCGTCCGCTCCTCCAAAATCCTCCTCTGGCAAGGACACTGCTCCGTCCACATTCGCTTCCGCGTCGACCAGATCGAAAAAGCCCGCCGCGAGCACCCGGGCTGCCGGGTCGTCGTCCACCCCGAGTGCCCCGAACCCGTCGTCGACGCCGCCGACGCCAACGGCTCCACCGAGTACATCATCAACTACGTCCGCAACGGACCCCCGGGCGTCTACGCCGTCGGTACTGAGATCAACCTCGTGCATCGGCTCAACGCCGAGGTCGCGCACGAGGGCAAGACCGCCTTCTGCCTCGATCCCGTCATCTGCCCCTGCGCCACCATGTACCGAGTTCACCCCGCCTACCTCGCCTGGGTCACCGAATCCCTGGTCGAAGGACGCATCGTCAACCAGGTCAGCGTCGACCAGGACACTCGCAAATGGGCCCGAGTCGCCCTCGACCGAATGCTCCAAATCACCTAGCAAATGTCCACCCACGTCGGCGTCCTCATCATCGGCAGCGGCCTCGCCGGACTCAACGCCGCCTTGCTCACAGCACGCCATACCTCCGTCTGCCTGCTCAGCAAAACCCAACTCGAACAAACCAACACCCGCCAGGCCCAGGGCGGCATCGCCGCCGCCGTCGCAACCTCCGACGACCCCCAACGCCACGCCGACGACACCATCCGCGCCGGTGACGGACTCTGCGATCCCGCCGCCGTCAGCGTCCTCGCCCAGGAAGGCCCCGCCGTCGTCGCCCGCTTGATCGAACTCGGAGTCCACTTCGACCGCCAACACGACGGAGCGCTTGCCCTTGCCCGAGAAGGCGCCCACTCTCAACCCCGCGTCCTCCACGCCGGCGGCGACCGCACCGGCTTCCACATCCAGCGCGCCCTCACCCAGGCCCTCGCCGACGCCAACGTCGATGTCCGCACCGACACCACCGTGATCGACTTGGCCATCGAAGCAGGACGCTGCGTAGGCGCTGTGATCACGGACTCCAATGGACGGCTAGAGACCATCACCGCCCAAGCCACCATCCTCGCCACTGGCGGCGCGGGCGCCCTCTACCAAACCACCACCAACCCGCCCAACGCCACCGCCGACGGCATTGCTCTCGCCCTCCGCGCCGGCGCAGTCGTCCGCGACCTCGAGTTCGTCCAGTTTCACCCCACCGCCCTAGCCACCGCAGACGACGCCTTCCTTGTCTCCGAAGCGCTCCGAGGCGAAGGCGCAACCCTCCTGAACGCCGCCGGCGACCGCTTCATGCCTGCCTTCCACCCCGACGCCGAACTCGCCCCCCGCAGCGTCGTCGCCCGCGCCATCACCGAAACCATGCGCCAAGACCAGACCAACCATGTTCGGCTTGACATCTCCCACCGAGGCCCCGATTTCATCAAGCAGCGCTTCCCGGGCGTCTACGCCGGCTGCCTCCAACGCGGCTGCGACCTCACCGCCGGCTCCATCCCCGTCGCCCCCGCTGCTCACTACCACATGGGCGGCGTCTACACCGACCTCCACGCCCGCACCACCGTCCCCGGCCTCTACGCCTGCGGCGAATCCGCCGCTACCGGCGCGCACGGAGCCAACCGCGTCGCCTCCAACTCCCTCCTCGAAGCCGCCGTCTTCTCCACCCGCGCCGCCAACGCAATCGCAAACAACGCCAATCAACCAGCCCAGCCTCCAACCGACCTATCCGAGCTTCACCTCCCCCTCACAGTCAGCGCACCCTCTTGGAGCGCCTTGCGCACCCTGATGAGCAACCACGTCGGCATCACCCGCTCCCAATCCGGCTTGCAAAACGCCGCCAACCAACTCCAAGCCTGGAACGGCGAAACTCCAAACCACGCCGACCCTTCACTCGCTCTCGCAACCCTCAGCGCCACCACGATCGCGCTCGCCGCCCTCGAACGAACCGAATCGCGCGGCGCGCACCTGCGAGACGACTACCCACAGACCGACCCAACCTGGCAGCGCCATCTCTCCTGGCGCTTGGCCCGGGAGTAGCGCAATGAGCTTCGAGCCGCTCGATCCCCAGCTCGTGCGCACCCTGGTCGCCGCCTCACTCGCCGAAGACCGCGCCGACCTCGACGTCACCACCCAATCCCTCTCCGCATGGCTGGGAACCGGTCAAGCCGAAATGATCGCCAGAGCGAGCGGCGTCATCTGCGGCCTCGCCTTCGCCCAAGCCGCCTTCGCCGCAACCGGAGCAACCTTCGAGCCGAACACCGCCGACGGCAAACAGGCAACGAGCGGAACCGTCTTGGGAACCGCAACCGGCCCCCTGAGCGCCCTGCTCCGAGCCGAGCGCGTCGCCCTCAACTGGATCCAGCGCCTCTCCGGTACCGCCACTCTCACCGCCCAAGCTGTCGCCGCAGCCAGCGCCGGCGGCGACGCCCGCATCCTCGACACCCGCAAAACCACACCCGGACTCCGAGCCGCCGAACGCTACGCCGTCCGCTGCGGCGGCGGACTCAACCACCGCGACAGCCTCGCCGCAGGCGTCCTCATCAAAGACAACCACATCGCCGCCGTCCGCGCTGCCGGCGGCTCCCTCACCGACACCGTCCAAACCGCTCTGGCCAACGTCGGACCCGCAACCGCCGTCGAAGTCGAAGTCGCCAATCTCGCCCAAGCCGAAGCAGCCCTCCAAGCCGGAGCCCGAGCCCTCCTCCTCGACAACTTCGCAATCGATGCCCTGCGCCCCGCAGTGCAACTCGCAGAGCGGTACGGGGCCACAACCGAGGCGAGCGGCGGCATCGTAATCGAGCAGATCAAGGCGATCTCGGCAGCGGGTGTCGACTACATCTCGATGGGCGCCCTCACCCACTCCGCCCCAGCCCTAGACATCGCCTTGGACGTCAGAATTGACGAATCAGCCTCTACCCCCGACGAGGACGCTCCAAATCCGCTGAGTCAATAATGACTGTGAACGGCCCCTCATTCACCAACTCCACTTCCATCTCCGCACCAAACCGCCCGGTCTCCACTCGAACCCCCGCAGCTACCAACTGCGCCGCAAACCGCTCTACCAACGGCTCCGCCGCCTCCGGACGAGCCGCCCCTGTAAAGCTCGGACGCCGACCCTTCCGTACATCCCCGTACAGCGTGAACTGACTCACCACCAGCGCAGCCCCGCCCACATCCAACAAACTCTCGTTGAAACGCCCCTCCGCGTCCGAAAAGATCCGCAACGTCGCCGTCTTCGACGCCAGCACGTCCGCCTGCGACTCCGTATCCCCCTCAGCAACACCTACGAGCACGACCAGCCCTCGCCCAATCCGCCCCACGACCTCGCCGCCCACGCTCACCGAAGCACGGGCCGCCCGCTGAAGCACAAGCCGCATCAGAGCAAGCGCTGTCGCTCAGTCCGCCGCCGACGCAGCGGCCTCTTTCTCGCCGCTGTCAGCCGATCCGTCCGAGCCGTTGCTCGACTCGCTGCTCTCGCGATCCTCGTCCGAGCGCGACTTCCAACTGCTCTTGCGGTTATCGGTCGAGTACCAGCCGCTTCCTTTGAACACGATCGCAGGCGGGCTGGGAATGCGCTGCAATTCGGACTCACACTCAGTGCAGGGCTGGCGCGCGAGCGCGTCCCATCCCTCGATCTTCTCAATCGTGTGGCCGCACTCGAAGCACTCGTAGGCGTAGCGGGGCACGGACTTCCTCCGCAGAAACTGGCAAACGGGGACGCGCGGCCTCCAGGCCGCATACATGTACGCAAGCTAGCACGGATTGCGCTCCCGTTGCGAGCAACC
Source organism: Dehalococcoidia bacterium (assembly GCA_963555985.3). Classification (GTDB taxonomy): domain Bacteria; phylum Chloroflexota; class Dehalococcoidia; order Bin125; family Bin125. The sequence goes on along the minus strand of OY820591.1, from coordinate 931,485 downwards.
CGGGACAGCCAGGCAACAGATCGCGCCGACGCAGCGGGTTCCCGCAGGACAGAAGGCGTGCGTATACTCGATCCCAATGCCCGACAGCCGATCCAACACTGAGGGGCGGATTACGGAACACACGCCGTAGTGCCCAAGGAGCAGGATGACGAACCAACTCTCGATGCGTGACCTCCTGGAAGCCGGAGTCCACTTCGGTCACCAGACCGGCCGCTGGAACCCCAAAATGGCCCCGTTTATCTACGGCGCCCGCAACGGCGTGCATATCCTCGATCTCGCCCAGACCGTCCAACGTCTGGAAGAGGCCACCGCCTTCGTGCACGAAATCGCCGGCTCCGGGCAGCAAGTCCTCTTCGTCGGCACCAAGCGCCAGGCTCAGGACGTCATCCGCAACGAAGCCGACCGCGCCACCATGCCCTATGTCGTCTCGCGCTGGCTGGGCGGTACCCTCACCAACTTCCAGACCATCCGCTCCCGCGTCGACTACATGATCGAACTCGAACAGCGCGAAGAAAACGGCCAGCTCGATCTGCTCCCCAAGAAGGAAGCGCTCAAGCTCCGCGACCAACTCACCCGCCTCCACCGCTATCTGCGCGGCCTCCGCGACATGCGCCGCCTGCCGGGCGCGCTCTTCATCGTCGATGTTCCCCGCGAAGCCATCGCCGTCGCCGAAGCCCGCCGCCTCAATATCCCCATCGTCGCCGTCTGCGACACCAACTGCGATCCACGCCAGATCGACTTCCCCATCCCTTCCAACGACGACGCCATTCGCGCCGTCCGACTGCTCGCCGCCCAAATCGCCGACGCCGCCGCCGAAGGCAGCCTCATGCGCCAAAGCGCCGTCGAAGAAGAGGACGACACCGTCCCCGAACCCGTCGAAGCCCTCTAACAGCACTCGAAAAACCCTCCCCCACTCCCCACGAGGAGATGTCCCGCAGGGACAGAGGGAGATCCGAAACAACCATCCCGCCCGCCAAAGGAGCAACCACCCGTGCCCGTAACGATTGACCAAATCAAAGCCCTCCGCGAAGAGACCGGCGCCGGCGTCATGGACTGCCGCTCCGCTCTCGAACAGGCCGACGGCGACTTTGAAGCCGCCCGCCTCGCCCTGCGCGAGAAAGGCGTCGCCACCGCCAGCAAGCGCGCCGGACGCACCGCCGGCCAGGGCCTCATCGAGAGCTACATCCACGGCGGACGCATCGGCGTCCTCGTCGATCTGCGCTGCGAAACCGACTTCGTCGCCCGCACCGATTCCTTCAAAGAACTCGCGCACGACATCGCCATGCAGATCGCCTCCATGAACCCCGCCGTCGTCTCCGTCGACCAACTCGAAGACAACGCCGACCCCGAAGCCACCGCCCTGCTCGACCAGGATTTCATCCGCGACCCCAGCAAAACCATCGCCGACCGCATCAACGACACCATCGCCAGCATCGGCGAAAAAGTCGAAGTCGCACGCTTCGTCCGCTACGAAATGGGCGAGTAAATCCTCTCCTCCCGCCCACTCCCGCGCCCACAGTTCCGTCATACCCGCGCTTGCCGCGGAGCCTGTCCCCGTCCTGTGGGATATCTCGCCGTGACCAGCACCAACCCACATCCCACCTCCCCCTCTCCCCCTTGAGGGGGAGCTGCCCCAACGGGGCAGAGGGGATGAGAACATCATGTCGAGCACCCACACTCACAACACGGCTATAGCCGACAAAACTCCGTCATTCCCGCGCAGGCGGGAATCCATCCCCTCTCCCCCCGCATCGCGGGGGGAGATGTCACGCAGTGACAGAGGGGGGTCTACCCACACAGCACACCCGCGAGCGGCAACCCCCAATGACTGATCAGCTCCGCCGGATCGTGCTCAAAGTCAGCGGCGAAGCCCTCCAGGGACGCCGTGACTCCGGCATCGACCCAACCGCCCTCAACGACATCGCCCGTCAGATCGCCCGCTGCCGAGCCTCCGGTGTCGAAATCGCCGTCGTCGTCGGCGGCGGCAACCTCTTCCGTGGACGACTCGCCGGCGAACTGGGCATGTCCACCGCCACCGCACACTACGCCGGTATGTTGGCCACCGTCATCAACGGACTCGCCCTCCAGGACGCCATCGAAGCCGCCGGACCCGAAGTCCGCACCATGTCCGCCCTCCACGTCCGCCAAGTCTCCGAAATCTACATTCGCCGCCGCGCCCTCCGACACCTCGAAAAGGGCCGCATCGTCCTCTGCGTTGGCGGCACCGGCAACCCCTACGTCACCACCGACACCGCCGCCGCCCTGCGCGGCGTCGAACTCGAAGCCGACCAACTGATGATGGGCAAACACGGCACCGACGGCGTCTACACCGCCGACCCCGCCCTCAACCCCGACGCTCAACGCTACGCCCGCCTCAACTACCGCGACGCCCTCCGGCAAAATCTCGGCGTCCTCATGGACGCCTCCGCGCTCTCCCTCTGCGAAGAAAACGGCCTCCCCATCTTCGTGTTTAACATCGAAGCGCCCAACGCTATCGTGAGCGCAGCGCTCGATCCCCCGAATCTGCGCGAATCGGGCACTCGGGTCGACGCCGGCGAGACTCAGCTAGCCTGAGCCGCGCTTGGGGGAAGGCGGATCCGATGTCCGAAAACGAGCTGCTCGACCTGGCCTTCGAGGACGCCAATGACCGCATGAGCGGTGCCGTCAGCGCGCTCGAACGCGATCTCCTCACCATCCGCACCGGCCGCGCCCATACCTCCCTGGTCGAACACATCCGCGTCGACTACTACGGCACCAACATGGCCCTCAACCAGATGGCCACGATCTCCACACCCGAGGCTCGCATGATCGCGATCCAGCCCTGGGATCGCAACGCCTTCGATCCGATCACGAAGGCGATCCAGACCTCCGATCTCGGCATCAACCCCCAGAGCGACGGCGTGCTCATCCGCCTGATCCTGCCCGAACTCACCGAAGAACGGCGGCGCGGACTCGTCAGGGTCGTCTCGCAGAAAGTCGAATCTGCGCGCGTCGCAATCCGCAACGTACGCCGCCACATCCACGACGACCTCCGCGCCATGCAACGAGACGGCGACCTCTCCCAGGACGAGGAACACCGCGCCGAATCCCAACTGGATACGCTTACCGGCCAATTCATCGCTAAAGTGGATGCAGCGGGCAGTCAGAAGGAGCGAGAGCTCCTGGAGGTCTAATTCGTGTCTCGACCGGCCGCCCCTGCTATTCCCCACGCCCATCTCAGCAACGGAACCGCAAACGCGCACCGCGCCGCCGCACCAACCTACGACTCGCTCCCCCGCCACGTCGCCGTGATCATGGATGGCAACGGGCGCTGGGCCGCCCAGCGCGGCCTGCGTCCTACCGACGGCCACCGCGCCGGTACCGAAAACATCCGCGCCGCCATCGAAGCCTTCGCCGAACGCGGCGTACAGTGCCTCACCCTCTTCGCCTTCTCGACCGAAAACTGGAAACGCCCCCGCCCCGAAGTCCGCGGCCTGATGCGCATCCTCTCCGCCACCATCGACCGCGAGGTCCAGCCCCTCCACGAAGCCGGCATCCAACTCCGCTACATCGGACGCATCGACGCCCTCTCCGCCGCCTTGCGCCGCAAGATCGAAGAAGCCATCGCACTCACCGCCGACAACGATCAAATGACCGTCTGTGTCGCCTTCAACTACGGCGGACGCGCCGAACTCGTCGACGCCGTCCGACGCATCGTCGCCGACAACCTCCACTCCGACGACATCAGCGAACGCACTCTCTCCAACTACCTCTACACCTGCGATCTCCCCGACCCCGACCTGATCATCCGCACCGGCGGCGAGACCCGCATTTCCAACTTCCTCCTCTGGCAAGCCGCCTACGCCGAATACATCTTCACCGACACTTACTGGCCCGACTTCTGCGAACAAGACGTAGACAAAGCCCTAGCCGCCTACGCCCAGCGCCACCGCAACTTCGGCGGCCGCCCTCCAATCAGATGACCAAAGAGAAACTCTCCCCCTTGAGGGGGAGATGTCACGAAGTAGCCTGTCCGCGCGCAGGGAGGCTTTTGTGTCAATCAAGGACCGTCATACCCGCGCTTGCCGCGGGTATCTCGCCGTGATCTGCACCGTCGTCGCTCAGACGGCGAGATTGCCGCGTCGGAGCGCGGCAATGACGGAGAACATTAACTTTCGCAAAGCTCTCCGCAGGCAGGTGACAGAGGGAGTGAAGCACCTCCGTCACCGCTCCCAACCTACCCAAAGGTTCCCGAAGTAATCCAATGCCGACAGCCACTACACGCCGCCAACGCCTCGGCAACGGACTCGCCGCGCGCCTGATCACCGCCGCCGTCGGAATGCCGATCATCATCGCCGTCGTCCTCGTCGGCGGACCTCTCTTCGCCGCTTTCATCGCGCTCGCACTCACTATCGCTCTCGGCGAAATCGCCACGATCACCAAGCTCAATCTCCGCAGTCCCCTGTTCTTGATCGCCGCCGCCGCCGTCGGCGCAATCATCGGAACCGCTGCCGCAACCAACGCGCACATCCCCCTCCAGTGGCCAACTCTGGCCGCCATCCTCGCCATCGCCGGAACTGCAACCGTCGTCGCCGTCGCCACGATCGATGCGCCCGACCCCAAACGCCTCACGCCGGTCGTGACCGGCGGACTGACGCTGCTCGCCGCCACTCTCTACCTCGCCCTCCCAGGCGCGACCTTTATCGCCGTCCGCGCCGCCCACGACGGAACCGACTGGTTCCTGCTCGCCATCCTCGCCATCATGTCCACCGACGCTGCCGCCTATGCCGGCGGACGCCTGCTCGGACGCCGCCAACTGGCACCCTCCGTCTCGCCCAACAAGACCGTCGAAGGCGCAATCTTCGGCTGGCTCGGAGGCTTCGGCGCGACCATCGCCCTCGATCAGATCCTCAACCTCCAAGTCGAAATCTACCCGCTCGTCCTGCTCGCGCTCACCCTCCCCGTCTTCGGCCAAATCGGAGACCTGGCCGAGTCCCTGTTCAAGCGCGCCCTGGACGTCAAAGACAGCAGCAAGCTCATCCCCGGACACGGCGGCGTCCTCGATCGCCTCGATTCTCTCCTCTTCGGAATCCCCGTCGTATTCTTCTTCCTGCAATGGACCACCTGACGGCCTAACTCATGCCCGACTCCCCCATCAACCTCGTCCTCCTCGGCAGCACCGGCAGCATCGGTACCCAAACCCTCGATGTCGTCCGCGCCATGCCCGACCGCTTCCGCATCCTCGGCCTCGCCGCCGGACGCAACCTCGAAGCCCTCCACGCCCAAGCCCGGGAGTTTCGCCCCCGCTACCTCTGGGCCGCCGCCGACCCAACCCGTCTGGACGAGATCGCCGACAACACCGGCGCAACCGTCTGCCCCATGGACGCCATGGCCGCCGACCCCGACGGACACGTCCTCGTCGTCGGCACCGCCGGACGCGCCGGACTCGAACCTACCCTCACCGCGCTCGAACGCGGCGGCGCCGTAGCTCTCGCCAACAAGGAAGTCGTCGTCATGGCCGGCGCGCTCGTTCGCGCTGCCGCCGACCGCGGCAACGGCCAACTCCGACCCGTCGACTCCGAACATTCCGCCATCTGGCAATGCCTCTGGGGCGAAGACAACCAAGAAATCCGCCGCATCATCCTCACCGCCTCCGGCGGAGCCCTCCGCCACCTCCCCGCCGACCAACTCAGCGACGTGACCCCCGAACAAGCCCTCAATCATCCCACCTGGAATATGGGCGCAAAGATCACCGTCGACAGCGCCACCCTGATGAACAAGGGCATGGAGACGATCGAAGCCCGCTGGCTCTTCGACGTCCCCTACGACCGCGTCGAAGTCGTCCAGCACGCCGAATCGATCGTCCACTCCCTCGTCGAATTCGGCGACGGCTCCGTCAAAGCCCAACTCGGCTACCCCGACATGAAACTCCCCATCCAGATCGCTCTCTCCTACCCCCAGCGCCTCCAACCCACTACCGACCCGCTCGATCTCGCCGCCGTCGGTTCTCTCAACTTCTCCCGTCCCGACCTCGATCGCTACCCCTGCCTCAAACTCGCCATGCAGGCAGGACGCGCCGGCGCCACCTACCCCGCCGTCATGGCCGCCGCCGACGAAATCGCCGTCGAAGCCTTCCTCGAACGACGCATCAAATTCACCGAAATCGCCGAGTACGTGAACCAGGCCCTCGACGCCCATCGCCCAACCAAAGACCCCGCCCTCGAAGCAATCGACGCCGCCGACGCCTGGGCCAGAGGCTTCACCACCGGCCGCATCGCCGCCGCCCAACTCTGATCTCCCTCTCCCCCCGCATCGCGGGGGGAGATGTCACGAAGCCTGCCCCAGCGCAGGCAGGGGTGACAGAGGGGGGGCTCCCCGCCCAACCCGCAACACCCCTAGTACGCTAAACCCTATGGTCTTCCTCGAAACCATCCTCCCCTTCATCGGCATCCTCCTCGGACTGATCGTCCTGCACGAGCTCGGACACTTCATCACCGCCAAGCTCGCCGGCGTCCGCGTCGAAGAATTCGGCATCGGCCTCCCGCCCCGGATCGGCAAAGGCTGGCAGTTCGGCGAGACTCTCTACTCCTTCAACTGGCTCCCCATCGGCGGCTTCGTCCGGCTCACCGGTGAAGAAGCCTCCGGACTCCTCGTCACCGCCGTCGACCCCGAAGCGCGCACCGCCAAATTCTTCAACCCGGGCGACCGCATCACCCACGTCGACGGCAAGCGCGTCGTCGCCCCCGACCAATTCGTCGGCCGCGTCCTGCTCGGACTCACCAACGACGAAATGGAAATCGTCTACGACCAAACCGACGAGGACGGCCGCAAAAAGTCCTGGAAATACACCCTCCGCCACCCCGACGACAGCGAACGCCCCGAACAAGACTTCACCTGGAAACAAATCGAGCGCTACCTCAAAACCGACCAGTTCCGCGAGCGTTACCTGAACGAGACCGGCGGCGAAGGCTCCGTCATCGGCCTCACCGTCGGCATCGACCCACGCTCGCTCGGCGCAAAGTCCCGCCTCACCCGCATCGCCATTCTCGCCGCCGGCGCCGGCGTCAACGCCATCCTCCCCTTCCTCCTCTTCGCCATCGGCGCATTAATCCCCGACAACGTGCCCGCCGGGCCCGCCCTCGTCACCGGCATCGTCGAAGGCGCGCCCGCAGCCGAAGCCGGTATCCGCCCGGGCGACAAGATCATCGCCGTCAACGGCGAAGAGATCCGCAACGCCACCGACCTCGCCCGAACGATCCAACTCAACATGGGCGAAGACCTCGCCATGACGATCGAACGCGACCCGCCCGCCTCAATCACCGACGCCGCCACCACACGAGCCGAACCCGAACAATTCGTCGTCCACGTCCACGCCCGCTTAGCTCCCCAACCCCTCGAACACATCGTCCAGCAGGGCGAATCCGTCCACGACATCGCCGAACGGTTAGGCGTCTCCGCCGCCCAGGTGATCGCCGCCTGGGGCGTCGAAACCGAAGAACTGCGCGAGGGCGTCGAACTCCAATTCCCAGGCGGCCACACCTACGTCACCGAGGCCGACGACACCATGCTCTCGATCGCCGCCGAAGAAGGCGTCCGCATGACCGCCGTCTACGCCGCACTCGGGCTCGATCCCCTCTACCCCACCCCCGGCGCGGAGATCTCGATCCCCCAGGGCGCCACCGGCATCAACATCGCCAACGCCTCTACCCGCATCGAGCGGCGCGGCTACAGCTTCGGTGCATCCCTAGCCCAAGGCTGGCATCAAACCGCCGACACCTTCGTCCTCGTCCGCAACCGCATCCGCTCCTGGGTCGCCGGCGGCGATCCGATCGAACTCTCCGGACCCGTCGGCATCGCCCGCGTCACCGGCGAAGTCGTCGACCGCGCCGGCTGGACTCGCCTGATCGAACTCGCCGCCCTCATTTCCCTCAATCTCGCCATCATCAACATCCTCCCCCTGCCCATGCTCGACGGCGGACGCATCATGTTCGTCCTCATCGAAATCGCCCGCCGCGGCAAACGCATCTCTCCTGAACGAGAAGGCCTCGTCCACCTCGCCGGCTTCGCCGCCCTCCTCATCTTCATCGTCGTCATCTCCTACTTCGACATCATCAAAGCCATCTCCGGAGAATCCGTCCTCCGCTAACACCCCTCCCCGCCATACCCGCCTCAACGAGCTCCGTCATACCCGCGCTCCGTCGCGGGTATCTCGCCGTGACCAGCACCCAACCCCCAAACCGACAACCACAACACACTCCCAAATTACCCACCCGAACATTCATCCATATAAGCTCAAGAGTCCTGCATTCCCCAAGAAAGGAACACCCCGCCATGCCCTTCCCCCACACCTACCAGTCCAGCATGACCGGCGTCGGCCAACTCGCCCACTCCAACGAAGCCGGCCACGTCCGCATCAAAGCGCTCGCCCTCCTCATCCGCGAACTCTCCCCCTCCAACTCCAAGACCCGAGAGATCCACCACGCCCTCGACATCCCACCCCACCCCGAACCCGCGCCCAAGCCCAAACCCAACCACTCTCCTCGCCTGCCCGAAGTCCCGCTCACTCCTGAACAAAAGAAGGACTTCCACCTCTACCCGCACTCGGTCCACGCCCAGGCCGCCGCCTTGATGCGCGGTGAAGACGTGCCCCTCAGCGAGGACGAGCAAAGCGCCGAAGAAGAGGAAGAACCGCAGTAATCCCCCGACCGCAAGCGGCGACCCCCTCGTTTTTTTCTCACAGCCCCCGTCAGGCCGCGAACCGCGACCGCCCAGTCCCTACCGTGCCCAATCCAAACCCCGCCCCTCTGTCGCAGCAGTTACACTATTCCCATCCAACCGCCCCGCGCCCGCGCCGCACGGGGCGCCCGCGACTGCCGCACCGCCTGAGACAAGGAGCACCGATGGCATTCCAAACCTTTATCGACGCCGACACCCACATCACCGAACCCGCCGACCTCTGGACTTCCCGCGTCTCCAGCAAGTGGGGCGACATGGTGCTCCACGTCAAGCAGGACGACAAGGGCATCAACTCCTGGTTCGTCGGCGACCAGAAAGTCGCCGCCGCGCCCTCCGGCGTCTTCGCCGGCTGGAAGGGCAAGTTCCCCAGCTCGCCTCCAACCTACGAAGAAGCCCACCCCGCCTCCTTCGACGTCCACGAGCGGCTCAAGCTGATGGACGAGACCGGCGTCTACGCCCAGGTGCTCTACCCCAACGTGGCCGGCTTCGCCTCCCAGCGCTTCCTCTCCCTCAAAGACCCCGAGCTCATGCTCGAATGCGTCCGCGCCTGGAACGACTTCCAGATCGACTGGATCTCCGTCGCACCCGAACGCTTCGTCGCCAACGCCTCCATCCCCTTCTGGGACGTGGAAGAATCCGTCAAGGAAATCGAGCGCGTCGCCCAGAAAGGCATCCGCGGCATCCTCTTCACCGGCGACCCCCAGTCTCACGGCCAGCCCTTCCTCGGCGACCACCACTGGGACCCGCTCTGGAACGTCGCCACCGACACCGGACTGCCCATCTCCTTCCACATCGGCTCCGGCGACTTCACCGACGGCTTCACCCCCGAACGCCTCGCCGTGGACGGCCCCGAAGTCACCTACGCCCGCACCAGCACCGTCCTCTTCATGGCCAACGGCCTCCAGATGACCGACCTGCTGCTCTCCGGCGTCCTCCCCCGCTTCCCCGAGCTCAAGTTCATCTCCGTCGAGTCCGGCATCGGCTGGGTCCCCTTCTGCCTCGAAAGCTGCGACTACCACTTCCTCGCCGCCGACGTGCGCAAGGCCCGCCCCGAATTCGAGATGATGCCCAGCGACTACTTCCGCCGTCAGGTCTACGCCTGCTACTGGTTCGAGAAGATCGCCCCGCGCAAGCTGATCGACGACATCGGCGCCGACAACATCCTCTTCGAGACCGACTTCCCCCACCCCACCTGCCTCTACGGCAACGTCCAGGAGACCATCGAATCCGGCCTCAGCGGACAACCCGAAGACGTGCAGCGCAAAATCCTCTGGGAGAACTCCGCCAAGCTCTACAACATCGAAGTCCCCGAAGCCATGCCCGCCGGCCTCGCCGCCGCAGCAGCAGCCGGCGGCGGCGACTAAGCCATACCGGCCTCCCCTCTCCCCCTTGAGGGGGAGATGCCCCAAAGGGGCAGAGGGGGTGAAACGCCCCACCGCTCTCCCAGCGCCCATCCAGGCGCAGAACGACCGAGACCGCTCCAACCGGAGCGGTCTCACCATCTAAGCAGCAGAAAGCAACCCCCATGAACATCAACGGCAAGGTCGCAGTCGTCACCGGTTCCTCCTCAGGCGTCGGCGAAGCCACCGCCAAGCTCCTCGCCTCCCTGGGCGCGTCGGTGGTCGTCAACTACTTCCGTGGCGCCGAGGCCGGACAACGAGTCGTTGACGAGATCCAAACAGCCGGCGGCGCAGCGATCGCCGTCCAAGCCGACACCCGCTCCGACGCTGATTGCCGCAAGCTGATCCAGTCCGCCGTTGACCAGTTCGGCGCGCTCCACATCCTCGTCAACAACGCCGGCATGACCCACTTCATCCCCCACGATGACCTCGAAGCGGTCACCGACGAGGTCTGGGACGACATCATCGGCGCAAACCTGCGCGGCGTCTTCAACTGCGCCCGCGCCGCCGCTCCCCACATGCGCGCCGCCGGCGAAGGCGCCATCGTCAACGTTTCCTCCGTCGCCGGAGCCGGCGGCGGCGGTTCCTGCATCCCCTACGCCGCCTCCAAAGCCGGCGTCAACGTCATCACCAAGTCCCTCGCCCGCGTCCTCGGACCCGAAATCCGCATCAACACCATCGCCCCAGGCTTCATCGAGGGCCGCTGGCTGCGCGGCGGACTCGGCGAGGACACCTACGAGGCTGGACGCTCCCGCCTCACCGCAACCGCGCCCCTGCGCGGCGTCGCCACCCCCGAAACTTGCGCCGACGCCATCGTCGCCCTGATCGAGCGCAATGTCTTCGTCACCGGCCAGACCATCACCGTCGACGGCGGCGCAACCCTATAGAAGCGCCCAGAAGAAACCAATCATTCAAGATCAATATAAATCTGCATACATTGTGAACGCGAAATCCATTGATGTGGATTGCCATTTCCCAACAATCCGATTATCTTGCCAATGCAAGAAAGGAACCAGTCATGCCAAGCGATTGCAAGCTGAGCGAGGGATTCCAATCCTGCGCCAACAAGGAGCTGGATAGGCTGGAAGCGGAACTCAGGGAACTGGACCAACGGCTCGCCGCCATCTCCGCCGAACGCGCCCAGATCACTCCCCAGATCGACCATCTCCGCGCTCTGCTCGGAAAATCCCCGCTGCCAGCCTCGCCCCCGCAAGCTCAAACGAGCGCCCCGCAGCGCGTCCGCAGAATCCAGCCCCCCGACGGCTCCACCGACGCAGACCGAGTCGTAGCCTTGCTGCGTGAACACGGCCAGCCTATCCACTATCGGGACATCCACCAGCGCCTCGTCCAAGCTGGCGTGCAAGTCGGCGGCAAAGACCCGGCCGGCACCCTCCTAGCTAGGTACTTCGACGACCCCCGCCTCTACCGCCCCGCCAGAGGCACCTACGGCCTCGTCGAATGGCGCGACAACGCCAGCGAGCGCCGCAATCAATCTCCCCCTTGAGGGGGAGAAGCCGCAGCCTGCCCCTGGCCTGAACAAGGGGCAGAGAACCTTACTCCCCCCGAAACGCCGCCGGCCGCCGCTCGAACAGCGCCCGGATGCCCTCCCGCGCATCCTGCGACTCACGCGCCCTCCGCACCAGCTCGTCCACATCCTCGTGCGCAATGTGATCCCGGAAATCCATCTCGCGCACGATCAGCGCCTTCATCGCCCGCAGACTCAACGGCGCATTCCGGCTCAGACGATCCACAATCGCCCCCGCCGCCTCCTCCAACGACTCAGGATTCGCCGCCCGCGCGATCATGCCGTACTCGTGCATCCGCGCCGCCGGCAACGGATCGCCCAGCAGCAAAATCTCGCGCGTCACGACCGGTCCCGCCACCTCCAACAACTTCTTCGCCAAAAACCAACTGGGCGCGAGCCCAATCTGAGCCAGCGACATTCCAAACCGAGCCGCAGTCGAAGCAACCACAAAATCGCAGTGCAATGCCAACTCATTGCCGCCCGCAATCGCGTCGCCTTGCACCACCGCCACCACCGGCAGCGGCCAGTGCTGAATCGCATCCAGCATCTGCTCAATCGACACCTCGCCGCCGGGCAGACCTTCCTCGCGCTCACGCAGGTCAAGCCCCGCGCAGAACACCGGCCCCTCCGCGCGAATCACCGCCACCCGCTCATCGCCCCCCGGCTCCCCGCTGAAAGCGGCGTGAAGCTCTGTCAACATCTCGCTGTTCAGCGCATTCCGCTTCTCCGGACGATTCAGCGTCACTGTCCGCACCGCCCCCTCAATCGCCACCCCTACGATTTCGCTAGGCATATCCAAGCTCCTGATATTCGATCTGCTGTGTAGAGAGTGCCGGCGGACGTGAGTCTAGCGCCGAGACCTGAAGCCGGAACGACCTATCGCACCGTATACGTGATCGGCAAACGCTTGATCCCGCCGATCAGCCCCGAGGACAGCCGTTCGATCTCACCGTCAACCCGAAAATCGTCCAGTCGCCTGAGCAGATGACGGAAGACGAAACGCATCTCCAACCGTGCGAGGTTCGCGCCGAGGCAAAAGTGCTCGCCAAACCCGCCGAAGGCCAAGTGTTCGTTCGGCGAGCGGGCGATGTCGAAGATGTCCGGCTCGTCGAAGACTTCCTCGTCGCGATTGGCCGAGGGATACCACATCGCCAGCGTCTCGCCGGCTTGGATCGGCACGCCTCGAATCTCCGTATCCTCCGTCACCGTGCGCGCAAAATGCACCACCGGCGAAGTCCAGCGCAGCATCTCCTCCACCGCGCTGTCGAGCAACTCAGGCTCAGCCTGCAGACGCGCATACTGCTCCGGGTACTCGATCAGCGCCTGCATCCCACCCGAGGTCGCATTCCGCGTCGTCTCATTGCCCGCCAGAATCAGCAGGATCGCGTACGACAGGATCTCCTGATCGGCCATTGGCTCGCCGTCGATCTCAGCCTGCACCAGCGTGGTCATCACGCTCTCATCGGGTTCGCGGCGTTTGCGCTCGATCTGCGCCGTGAAATAGCCCATCAGACCGCGCATCCCGTCTTGCCAGGTCTCGCGGCGCGTGCGTCCCTGCTGATACTCAGGGTCCTCTGAGCCGATGAACTCGTTCGTCCAGCGGAAGATGTCCTCCCACGACTCACGCTCCACCGCAAGCAACTCGCAGATCGCCGCCATCGGCATCTTCGCCGCAACGTCGCGCACGAAATCCGCCTCGCGCCGATCCGTCAACTGGTTCACCAGATGCGCCGCCGCCTCGTCAATCACCTCTTCGGCGATCTCGTCGATCCGATCTTCCAGCAGCCGCATCCCCCGCGGCGAGAAGCGCCGATTCGTCGCCGAGCGGTACTTCCCATGCTCGGGCGGGTCCATGTTGATCAAGTTCGGAACCGTCAGCGTCGGATCGTTCGCGCCCCCGTCACCCGCGCCGGCCGATCGGATCACCAGCCGCCGGCTGCTGATGAACGTCTCCGGATCGCGCGAGATGCGCTGAATATCTTCGTACTTCGTGATCGCCCAGAACGGCGCGACGCCGGGACGGTCGTACCAATAGACCGGCGCTTCACGGCGCAGCGCGGCCCAGTCTTCCCAAGGATAGCCGTGCTCGGCGTATCGCGCGGGAGTCACCAGGTCGACCTGATCGAGTGCGCTCGCCATCGTCGTCATGGTTCGCTCCCCTCCGACGCAGCACCTCAGCTGCTTGAGTTCAGAGTATCGAACTAAACCGGACGACCGAACTCAGCGAGGCCTGAAGCTGATCGGCAGATGCTTGATTCCACCGACGATTCCCGAGCGGAGGCGCTCGACCTCCCCATCCAGTTCGATCTCGTCGAGACACGCGAGGATATGACGGAAGATCGAACGCAGCTCCAGCCGCGCAAGATTGGCGCCCAGGCAAAAGTGCTCGCCAAAGCCGCCGAAGGCCAGATGCTCATTCGGCGACCGGCCAATATCGAATAGATCAGGCTGCTCAAAGATGTCTTCGTCGCGGTTAGCCGATGGATACCACATCGCCACGAGCTCACCCTCGGCAATACGCTGACCGCCGATTTCGGTGTCGCGAGTGACGCGACGAGCCATATGCGTCACCGGCGAAGTCCAGCGCAAAATCTCTTCGACCGCACTCTCCAGCAACTGCGGATTCGCACGAAGCCGCGCGAGCTGATCGGGGTGCTCGATCAGCGCGAGCATCCCGCCCGAAGTGGCGTTGCGGGTGGTTTCGTTGCCGGCGATGATCAGCAGGAACCCGTAGGCAATGACATCAGCGGCGGGCAACGGTTCGCCCTCGAGCTCGGCCTGGACGATCGTGGTCATCAGATCGTCCCCGGGCTCCCGACGCTTTTGCTCGGCGAGCAGCGCAAAATACTCAATCAGATTCTGATTCGCCTGGCTCGCGGTCTCAGCGGCGCTGCGGCCGTCCTGATACTCAGGATCGGCAGCGCCGATGATTTCGTTCGTCCAGCGGAACATGTCGTCCCAGCGTTCACGGGGCACACCGAGCAGTTCGCCGATCGCGGCCAGGGGCAACTGCGCGGCGACCTCAGTCACGAAATCAACCCGGCCGCGGGGAGCGATCTCCTCCACGATCCGCGCAGCGGCGCGGTCAACGACGCCAGCCGCGATCTCATCGATCCGATCTTCGAGCACCCGCATCCCGCGCGGGCTGAAACGCCGGTTGACGATCCCCCGATACTGCCCATGCTCGGGCGGATCCATGTTGATCATGAGCTGAGAGGCCGAGTTGTCCGACTCGCCGGGTTCGTCGGCCTGGGCCGGCTCATGCTCGCGCTCGGGATCACGCTCGATGATGAAGAGCTGCACCACGCTCGAAAACGTGTGTGGATCGCGCGAGATGCGCTGGATGTCGTGGTACTTGGTGATCGCCCAGAAGGGCGACACGCCGGGGCGTTCGTAGCGGTAGACCGGCGCTTCGCGGCGTAGAAGGGCCCAGTCTTCGTACGGATAACCCTCCTCTGCATAACGTCGGGAATTGATCAGGTCGATCTGATCGAGTCCGCTCGTCATCGTCGTCATGATCCGCTCTCCTCGGTCGCTGCGGCGTCCGCTTGACGCCTAGCGTACCGAAGCGGCAGCGGAGTGAAAGGGAGTCAAGGTCGGTCGCCAAACGCCTCGCCGATCGACAACAGCTTGTGACGCAGCGGCGCCAGCGAGTCAGCGAGCTCGAGCAACTGCTTGCGCAGACCCTCCGCCTCGGGATCGTTCTCCTCGTCGTTGAGCGGCACGATCTCCTTGGGCAGCAAGGCCTTCACCGCGTCCGGCTCGACCTCTTCCATCAGTTCGCTGATCGTCGCGTTGAGCCGCACCTGCGCGGCGATCACCGCCGTCAGCAGGACGTTCATCTCGATCACTTCCTCGTCCGACGCGTCGGCCCGCACCAGGCAGGACTCCAGCAGCCGGCGGTAGATGTAGCCGAGCTCGTTCGAGACCCGAAGGTCGCTGAGCAGCGTCCGACGCTCCTGGCCGGTCAAAGACTCTCGCAACTCGCTCATCGTGCTTCCTGTCCGTTCCAGATCGGCGTCTCCGACGCCAGCGCAATCCCGTTGATGACTCTAGGATCAGTCTTGAGCCTATCAATCCGACCAAGCGCGTTCGCGCGGTTTCGAGGGAAGCGATGACCAACAAGCGATCACTGCTTGGCGTCTACGAGCACTACACCGAGATCGTCGCCGACGGCTACGCGCGCGAATCGGTCTATGTGACCATGCGCGACGGCTGCCGGATCGCGGTCGATGCGCTGCATCCGACGCGAAACGGCGAACCGCTCCAGGAGCCGCTGCCGACCGTGCTCCACGCGACCCCCTACCGGCGCTCCTTCGAGATTTCGACTGTCAGCAGCGGAACGGCAGCCCGCTATGCGAGAGAGCTGAGCGGGCTGGAGCCGGGCGAGCTGGTCACGCAATACGAAGAGCGCCCGATTGCGCGCGAGCTGATTCACCACGGCTACCACTTCGTCTCAGTCGATATTCGCGGTACCGGAGCCTCGTTCGGTACCGAGTACGGCGACTCCTGGCTGGCCGGGCAAGACCTGGCCGCCGTGATCGACTGGATCTGCGCCCAAACGTGGTCGTCGGGACGGGTCGGAATGGTCGGAATCTCCTACGAGGGCATGATGCAATTCTTCACCGCCGCACACCGTCCCGAGGGTCTGAAGTGCATCGCACCGCAATACCCCGGCCTGCCCCAGTGCTACGTCGACGGCGGCCTCGCGATCAGCAGCTTCGCCCGCGTCTGGGAAGGGCTGCACAAGGGCATGTCGGAGAACGAGCCCGCCGCCCCGGTCGACGGTACCGACGGAGAACGCCTGCGAACGGAGGCCGAGTCCGAGCGCTCATCCGACCGCTACCGCTGGGTCGAGACCTTCTCCGAGATGGACCCCCGCGACGTGACCCGCATGTCCTCCTACGACGGCATCAACCGCCGCCGCGCGCGCCCCGACCTGGGCCTCGGCGAAGTCGCCAGCGGCTGGATCAACTCCACCGACATCATCAACCAGAGCGGTGTGCCCACTTACATCGTCACCGGCTGGTGGGACCTCACCTTCCCGGGCTACCTGATCGACGCCTTTAACCGACTCGACCTGCCCAAGAAGCTGATCGTGGGTCCCTGGAACCACGGACAAGGCGGCGACCCCGAACTGCTGCGTTGGTTCGACTACTGGCTCAAGGAGATCGACAATGGGATCATGGACGAGCCGCCCGTCCACTACGGCGCGAGCGAACCCTCGGGCGCAACCATCTGGAAGTCCGCCCCGCGCCTGCCCCTGCCCGAAGCGCGCTACCGCAGCCACTGGTTGACCGCCGACGGCGGCCTCAGCCAGACCACGCCTGCCCAAGCGGAGACGCTGGATTATGACGTAGACCACGAGGTCAGCCTGGGCACGATGAGCCGCCACAGCTACTACGTCGACGACCTCTACATCAACACGCCAGACCTCAATGCACGCGCCGAGCGCTGCCTCAGCTTCACCAGCGAGCCGCTCAGCGAAGACATCGAGATCACGGGCTGGCCCGCGCTCGAACTGGAAGTCTCTACGACCTCCGATCGCGGCGCAGTCGTGGCCACGCTCGAACAACTCGCGCCCGACGGCAACGCCGCCTACCTCAGCGAGGGCTTCATCAACTTCGCCTACCGCCGCCCAACCGACGATCCGGGCGGTCACGAAGGCCCCGTCTGGCACAGCTGGAGCAAGGCCGATCTCGCCCCCGTCAACCCGGGCGAAACGATGAACGTACGCCTCGAGCTCTACCCCGTCTCCGGCATCATCCGCGCCGGCGAACGCATCCGCCTCACCATCGCCGCCGCCGACGCCGACAACCTCGTCGTCCCCACCCAGGGAGACCAAGCAACCCTCACCATCACCACCGGCGGCGAACGAGCGTCAAGGCTGCTGTTGCCAATCGTCAATTCAGCGTTGCTCCCAACCGCTAGGACGGTTGAGAGCGGATTTGGCGGTGGCTCGGGCGGGTTCGCGTTTCGTCGTCCTGGGGATGCGTCCGTGCCCGGATAACTGCTGTAGACCACGGCGTCCGTCGCAACTCGTCAATAGGACGATCAACAAGTCTGCAACGTGGTCAGTGATTCATGTGCGTCGCTGACGCCTTTTGAGTGTGTAGTTCGTCGTATCGCGGACGCTTCTGTAGTCCGCTGCGTCAAGCAAATGATGCTCTAGCGGATAGGCGTTGCGGAAACCCTGATCGACAATTGAGCGCCGTGCCTGCGACGTGCCGTCGTACCAGACCGCCGTCTCAACGATGACCTCCGGGAGCTCGGTGCGTACCTTCTCAATCGCCGGAGCAAGATCGTAGTCCATCGAAAACAGAATGCCGACGTCGAAGTCTCCGTTTCTAGCCCCGGCATAGAAATCGAGCGCCAAGGCGACGTCGATTCCTTTTTCACGAACCGTGGCACCACTTCCTCTCAACCGTCGGGAGACGAGCGTAACGCCACTGCGCTTCCAAGCTGCCTCCTGGCGTTGCCACGGGTCGAAACTCTTGTGTCTACGCGACGGCTTGCCGCGATAGACACGTACCTCTTGCAACACCGCCCTTCCCTTGGGTCGAAACTGGGTGCTCCGTGTACTCAGCAAGAGTCCGAGATCGCGCGGCCTGAACTGTCCAGCGGATGCTTTGCCGCTCAAGCGGAACGTTTTCCGCGCACCTTGAAAGACGTTCTGATAGTCGATGAAGAGTGCGAGGCGAAACTCGGACACGAAATGTCTTAACCAGAGAAGCCCCGCCGTCCGGAGCGCTAGGCCGGAGAGCGGGGCGAGAAAGTGTGTGGGTGACCGTGCCTCGCCTTAACTCGGATCAGGGCAGCGCTCCCCACCAGCGCGAAGACAGAGTATCCAGCGTCACTCAGATTGTCAAAGCCGGTAGACCGGCCTACCCGCTACTCCCCCGACCCAACAGATCCCGCGCCATGATGATCCGCTGCACCTCCGACGGACCCTCCCCAATCCGCCGAATCCGCATCTCCCGATACCAGCGCTCCAACGGCAAATCCTTGGTCACACCGATGCCCCCATGAATCTGGATACAGCGATCCACCACCCGGCTCGCGCCCTCGGTTGAGGTCAGCTTGGCCATCGCCGCCTCGAAACGGAAGGGATCGCCTTGTTCCGCCTTCTCCGCCGCAGCCAGGTACATGAACCGCCCCGTACGAATATCGATCTCGTTATCGACGATCATCCACTGGATCGCCTGCCGCGAGGCCAACGGCGCGCCGAACGTCTCCCGCTGCTGGCTGTAGCTGATCGCCATCTCCTGCGCTGCCACCGCAATCCCAATGCACGTCGCCGAGTAGGGAATCCGCTGCCGCGTCAGGTTCGCGTTCGCCAGCGAGAATCCGCCGCCCTCCTCGCCGACCAGGTTGGCCGCCGGCACGCGCACATCGTCGAACGACAGCTCCGTGCCGTAGTTCGCCGAGCGCAAGGTATGCACAACCCGCCGAACCTCAAAGCCGGGCGAGTCGGTATCGACCAGGAAGGCGGAAATGCCGCGCCGTCCCTTTGACGGATCAGTGCGAGCGAAGACCAAACCGAAATCCGCCCGATCCGCGCCCGAGCTGAACAGCTTCGACCCGTTCAGCACCCACTCGTCCCCATCCTTGACCGCGCGAGTCTGGATCGCGCGAGCCGGATCGGAACCGCCGCTCGGCTCGGTCAGCCCGAAGAAAGCCCGCTTCTCGCCGCGCAGCATCGGATAGAGATAGCGATCCTTCTGATCGTCGGAAGCGTCATACAGCTGCGCCAGCCCGGCAGAGCCGAACGCGCCGTAGCAAGGCAAGTACAGCCCCGCGCGATGCTGCGACATCTCCTCCGCCACCAAGCCGCGCGTGGTCAGGGGCAAACCAGGACCGCCGTAATCCTCCGGCACGTCGATGTGGTAGAGACCCATCTCGCGCACGATGCCCTTAAGCCGATCCAGCTCGCCCGGAGGCAGCTCAACCGCATCCGGATCGAGATCGCGCTCCAGCGGCTGCACTTCTTCCCGCACGAAGCGGCGCACCGCCTGTGTGATCATGCGCTGCTCTTCGCTCATCAGAACTTCCATCACGATCCTCCGATCTGCTGCGATCTCCGCAACCGCCCTAGTTGGGGCATATCCCGCCAATCGCCGGCTGCGTTTCCGGGCGGCCACTCCGCGCCCTCGTCACGCTGAAACTGCATCAGCATCTCCAGCCGCTTGCTGGTGTACTGCTGGTTGCTCTCCCAGCGAAATAGGGCCGCGCGCTCCCGCAGCACAGCATTGCCGTCGGAACCGTCGAAGTGCGACCCAATCCGCGTGCGCAAGCCAAACCGCTCGCGCCCGCCCGCCTGCCCGATGTAGAGCAGACGCCCGTCGCCATCGGCGATCTCATACACGCCCACGACCGCCGGGATCGCCCGAATCGCTGCTGCGGAATACTCCGTCCACGGTTTACGAATCGGCATAGCCGCCTCCTGGTGAGCGTCCGTTAGCGCTCGCGCAGTTGATCGCTCGCTGCGCCGGAGGCGATCAGCCGAGCGATCCGCGCCTCTGAGTATCCCAAGATTTCGCGCAGTACGGGAACCGTATCCGCCGCGAATAGCGGCGCCGCATTCTTGGGCGCCGCCGGGGTCTCCGAGAGCCGGTAGGCCGCCTGCGGAGCGGGAGACAGTCC
Source organism: Dehalococcoidia bacterium (assembly GCA_963555985.3). GTDB lineage: Bacteria > Chloroflexota > Dehalococcoidia > Bin125 > Bin125. The sequence continues at coordinate 911,202 of OY820591.1, read as the reverse complement.
CACCTGAGCATGATCCAGACCACCAACCGACTGCCGCGCCGCCACCTGAGGATCGCGCAACAACGCACGCGCCCCCATCACCGCTGACGCTGGTACCCCGACGCCTTGCAGACGCTCGGACAGCGCCAACGCATCCTGTTCGCGCGTCCACTCCGCCAGCAACCGGTCGAGTGCCGCCCGATGCCGCCAACGCCTGAGTCCGGTTGCAAAGCGGCGATCTCCCCCTACGCATTCGTCCGCCCACACCTCCAACAGCCCACGCCACTCGTCATCGTTGCGGCAGCTGATGGCGATCCACGTATCCGCATCATCAGCACGCGGCCGCGCCGGATAGACGCCATGAGGAGCGAAGCTGGAATGTTCGTTGCCGATTCGGGTCGGCTCCCGGCCGGAGAGTTGCTGACCCACCATCGCCTCTCCGATCAAATTAAGCTCACCCTCCAGCATCGCCAATTCAACCGTCTGCCCTGTCTCGTCGCGCTCCCGAGCCCGCAAGGCCGCAATCGTCGCCAGCGCCGCGTGCAACCCCGCGTTCTGATCGCAGTAGAAATTGCCGGGCTTCAGCGGCGAGCCGTCCGCATAACCCGTCAACCAAGAAAGCCCGCTCATCGCATCAATCCCCGGCCCATAAGAAATCCGATCCCGCCACGGACCCGATTTCCCAAACGCGGGCATCGACACATAGATCAGCCTGGGGTTCCGCCCGCGCAACACATCCCACTCCAGATCAAAATTACCCATCACCCGAGGCGAATAGTTCTCCAAGACCACATCGCTCACCGCAACCAGATCAAGAAAGACCGAACGCCCCTCTTCGCTAGCTAGGTTGAGCGCAACCGATCGCTTGCTATTCGCAAGCTCATTCAGCCGAGGCTCGCGATTCCAGGGTTCGTCCACCATTCCCGCCCCAACCGCCAGTGCCGACGCCGGACGGCGCGGACGCGCCCAGGGAGTCTCGATCCGCAACACCTCAACCCCAAGCGCCCCCAGCAGCAACGTCGCCACCGGTCCCGCCACCGCCGTCGTCAGATCAAGCGCGCGAACCCCCGCCAGCGGACGCCGAGGCGACTCCGGATACGGCTCCAGCCGCGCCTCAGGCCACACCGGCCCGCCTCCAACGCGCCCGCTCCGAGCGCTCGCCAAGCCTCTCGTTGTCCTGCCCAAGGCGCGGCGCCGTCCCGTCGCGCCATCGGCTCCGCCCGAACCGGATCGCCGGCCCCGGCGACCGATACTCACCGCCCCGAGGATGGGGCGAGTCTTGCCAGAACTCGCGGCTGGCGTGATGGCCGTCCGCGTCCGCCATCACCTCCGACGGCGCCAGTACCTCTGTGAACGGAATCCGCAATTCCTGCGCGCGCCGAACCACTTCGCGCCGAGGCGTCCGCTCGAGCATCGGCGCCATCAGTGCATCCACCTCATCCGCATGACCCATCAGCGTCCCCAACAGCTCAGGATCAGCCAGACGTGGCTGCTCAAACAGCAGCGCCATCGCTTCGGGGTAGCGATTATTGCAATGCGCATGAACCCAGCCGTCCAGACAGGGCCGAATCGTGCTCGGATAGAGATGGCCCGGCCCAAAACCGACCAGCCGCGGGCCATTCCGCATCGGCTCATGGTCATGGAACCAGGCATGTTGATAGCTGCCGCCAAGCAGAAAGGCGACCGCTTCGACCACTGCGACATCAATCAACTGCCCCGCAGCCGCGCCCGCATCCTGAGCGTGGAGCGCCGCGACAATCCCCAGCGCCGCGTGCAAACCCGCTTGCAGATGCCCTTGCTCGCCCCAAGCCTTCACCGGCTCACGCTCAGGGTCGCCCGTGATCCGCAGGTACCCGCCCGCTGCATAGGCCGTCAATTCACTCGCTCGCCAGTCCGCTTTGGGCCCCTCAGACCCATACGGCGTCAGCGTACAGATATGCATCTGCGGATAACGCTCACGCAAAACGCGAGGTTCGAGCCCAAGCGAACTCCACTGCTCACGCGCAAGATCGATGATCACCACATCCGCCTCGGCAAACGCCCGCTCCGCAATCCGCCGCGCGGAAGCCGCACTGAGATCAAGCCGGATCGAACCCTTGCCCCGTTGCAAATGCAGATGCGTCGCCCCGCCCTCGCGGTCGGGATCATCATCCCGAAACGGGCCGCGACGCCGCAGCGGAGAACCCGCCGGCGGTTCGATCAGCGTGACCTCTGCGCCCATCCCAACCAGCAAACGTCCGCAGTAGGCGCCGGCGGAGCTCTCTGAAATCTCGATCACACGCACCCCTGCGAGCGCGCCGGCCTCGGAGTCGGTATTCGCAATCGTCACGCAAGCGAGCATACCCCCGCACTCGCCCAGCGCCCGCGCAGCTATCGTGGCGATGGACCTCCAACCCCCCGAGTGCGCGAACACAGTCGCTCCGATCACGCGCCGGCCCTGGAGCAAACGAATGACCACCGAGCCAATCGAGAGCCACGCCGTCCACAGCCGCCGAATGCTCGACCACGCAGCCGAGATGATCGCCCAGGGCGACCGCGTCCAAGCCTCCGAGAAAATCTGGGGCGCAGCCGCCCACCGAGTCAAAGAAATCGCCGCCGAGCGCGAATGGCCCAACGACAGCCACACCGACGGCTGGTCGATCATCCACTACCTCAGAAAACACACCGGAGATCGCCGCATTTCTGACTTCTACGGCGTCGCCAACGACGCGCATCAGAACTTCTACGAAGACCGTCTCCCGCTCGACGCCCTGGAAGACAAGCTCCAATCCGTTCGCGAGCTGCTCGCACTCCTGGACGAAGCGCACCGCACGCTCCCGCCCGACCTGCCTATGCCCGACGACCGCCACTACCGCAACCGGCATCAGTGAGAGACGAGGGGAGCAAACGAATGACCACCGAACCAATCGAGAGTCACGCCGTCCACAGCCGCCGGATGCTCGACCACGCAGCGGAGATGATCGCGCAAGGCGACCGCGTCCAAGCCTCCGAGAAAATCTGGGGAGCCGCGGTGCATCGAGTCAAGGAGATCGCCGCCGAGCGCCAATGGCCCAACAGCAGCCATACCGACGGCTTTGCAATCGTCCAGCATCTCGCAACGCAAGCCGGTGAAAGGCGGATCAACGAACTGTTCGCCATCGCCAGCGACACCCACCAGAATTTCTACGAGGATCGCCTTCCGTTGGCGCTCTTAGAAGAACGGCTCGATGCCATTACCGAACTGCTCTCCCTACTGGACGAAGCGCACCGCACGCTCCCGCCCGACCTGCCTATGCCCGACGACCGCCACTACCGCAACCGGCATCAGTGAAAACGAGTGGAGCAAACGAATGACCACCGAGCCAATCGAGAGCCACGCCATCCACAGCCGCCGAATGCTTGAGCACGCGGCGGAGATGATCGCGCAGGGCGACCGTCTCCAAGCCTGCGAGAAGATCTGGGGGGCTGCGGCTCATCGCTTGAAGGAGGTCGCCGCCGAGCGTGAATGGCCTAACAGCAGTCATGCTGACGGCTGGGCGATCATCCAGTACATCTCTGATCAGTCCGCCAATCCGCAAATCTCCGCGCTCTTCGCGATCGCCAGCGACACGCACCAGAACTTCTACGAAGACCGCTACTCGTTAGAAACGATCCGTCAGCGGCTCGAGCAGATTCGAGGGCTGCTATCCCTACTTGATGATGCGCATCGCACGCTGCCCCCCGACCTGCCCATGCCAGACGAGCGGCACTATCGCAATCGTCACCGATAGGCTTCGCCCTTGACGTGTATCGTCGGCTCTGACATGAGTGTGACGGAGCAGAAAGGCCTTCCTATGGCAGACGTTGGCTTTATCGGTACCGGCAAGATTGGCAACCCCATCTGCGCCAATGTGATCAAGGGCGGACATCGGGTGGTGGTGCACGATCTGGTTGAGGAACACACCGCCAACCTGATCGAACTGGGCGCGGTCTGGGCGGAATCTCCCGCCGCCGTCGCCGCCCAGTCCGAAGTCGTGCTCACCTCGCTGCCCGGGCCGCCCGAAATCACCGCTGTGATGCGTGGAGCGGAGGGCGTCTTCGCAGGCGCGGAGCCGGGACTCGTCTGCTTCGACCTTTCTACCAACCTCCCCTCAACCGTGCGAATGCTCGCCGAGCGCGCCGCCGCGCTCGGCGTGATCTTTCACGATTCCCCCGTCAGCAACGGCGTAGACGGCGCAATCCGTGCCGAACTCGCTGTGATGGTCGGAGGCGACGAAGCATCCTTCGAGAAATACAAGCCGGTGCTCGAATGCATCGGCAACAACGTCTTCCACATGGGCGAGTTGGGCATGGGCGCGCTGACCAAGATCATCAACAACATGGTCGGCATCACCTCAATGCAAGTTCTGATCGAAGCGACCGTGCTCGCCGAAAAGGCCGGCCTCGACCCGGCCCGCGCGCACGAGGTGATGAGCGTCGCTTCCGCTCGCAACTACGTCGGCAATATGCCCGCGCTGCTCAAGCGAGAGTTCGACGACCCCTCCTTCTTCCTCCAGTGGGCCGCCAAAGACGTCTCGCTGGCAGTGCAGGTCGCGCGCGAGGAGGGAATGCCCCTCCCAATCGCCGCCGCAGCCGCCGACACCCTCTTCCGAGCCAAAAATCGCGGCCTCTCACACAAATCAGTCATGGCCACCCTCCTCTCCGCCGAACAAGACGCCGGCATCGAACCCTAGAGACCCCACCCCCTCTCCAAACCTCCTCCCGCTCCACTTCCCCCTCTCCCCCCGCAATGCGGGGGGAGATGTCACGTAGTGACAGAGGGGGGGCCGCCCTCACCTCCGTCATACCCGCGCTCCGTCGCGGGTATCTCGCCGTGAGCACGACCAACCACCCCAAACCCCACCTCCCCCAAAATCTCCCCCACAAGAGCCTGTCCCCGCGCAGGCGGGGAGGGAGATGCCCCGCAGGAGCAGAGGGGGTGAAACGCCCCCAACCAGCGCAAACGCCGCCCAACAACTCTCCTCTCCCCTTCCCCAAAAGAATCTCCCCCTCAAGGGGGAGATGTCACGAAGTGACAGAGGGGGTGAAAACGCCGCAACCCAACAGAACCCACATGCGCCTTCCGACAACCACGACACACCCGCCAACTTGCCAATCGAACATCTATCCATATAAGGTCATCAGTCCGAGAACCTCCAAGAAAGGACCAACCCCCATGAGCGCCGCCACCATCGGCTTCCACCAGGCCTACAACCCGCCCCTCCCCTTCAGCCCCAAGGCCGTCGTCGCCAAGCTCCAGCACCAGGCCAACAACGGACCCCCCTACATCCAGCATCAGGCGACCAACGCGCTCGCCCGCATCCTCGGCCTCTACGACCAGACCAAGGACCTGGCCAAGCGCCTGGCCGAGCCGATCCTCGGCGAACCGGAGACGAACGGCAAACCCAAGAAGAAGAAGCTCACCAACATCCAGAAAGTGCGCATCCTCCAGCGCGGCGGCCAGCTGCCGCCGGAGGATGACGACGAGGAAGGCGGCGAAGAGGATGCAGACCCCTTGTGATACCCCAGCCGGGCGGACGGAGGAGCTCTTTCGCCTCCTCCACCAAGACCGCCGTTTTTTTCCGACCGATCGGCAACGCGAGCTCTACCGGGCATTCTCCGCCGTGCCCACGAAATCCGCCTCCAAGCAGGCGGACCGCCTCCACCTGCTCGGCTACGGCGGGGCCATGGGCGGCGGCAAGGGCACAAGGCTCAGAAACCGGCCAACGAGCTAAGCTGCCCCCATGACACTCGCAACCGGCGCAGTCAGCGAAACCAAAGGAACGGCCCGGCGCGTCGTCTTCTTCCACGCCGCTGCGTTTGTGCTTGGCTTCAGCGTCGTCTTCGTCGCGCTGGGCGCGCTCCTGGGAGCGCTCGGTTCCGCCTTTCAGAACGAACTGGTCTGGTTCCAGCGCATCGCCGGAGCGATGTTGGTCATCCTCGGCCTCCACCTCGCCGAAGTGATCACTATCCCCTTCCTCTACCGCAGCTTCCAGGTCAGCGCACCCGCAGGCGGCCCGGAGGCGGCCAAGTCCGCGCAGCCGTCCCGCGCCCGCGCCGCCGCTGACTACGGCCGTTCCGCCGTCGTCGGCGTCGCCTTCTCAATCGGCTGGACACCCTGCGTCGGCCCCATCCTCGCCGGCATCCTCGTCCTCGCGCTCGACTCCGCCTCCTTCCTCCAAGCCGTGATCCTGCTCGTCTGCTACGCCGCTGGACTCGGTATCCCCTTCCTGCTCGTGGGCGCTGCGCTGGGCGAATCGACCCAGCTCCTGCGCAAAATGAACCGCTGGATGCCCCTCGTCGGCATTGTCTCGGGAGTGCTGCTGGTCTTCGTCGGAATGCTGATCGCGCTCGATCGTGTGATCGTCCTCAACGATGTGCTCGGCAGTCTCGGCGTCGAAGTCCTGGCCGGCGGCGACGGTTCGAGCACCGAGATGCTCGACCTCAACCTCGGCAGCGCCGCAATCGCCTTCGCCGGCGGCTTCGTCAGCTTCATCTCGCCCTGCGTGCTCCCGCTCGTCCCGATCTACCTCGGACACCTCGCCGGCATCGGTGCAGAACGCATCTCCGCGACCGCTTCCCCTTAGTCGTGCCGGCCACCGACCACCGGCGGCAGTAGCGGATGGCGCTCGCCCGGGTCCATCAGCATTCGCGCGACCTCCGCCACCTGGCTCGGATCCCCGCCCAGCGTCACGCTGTCTCCGGTCAAGAGCAGGGTGTCGGCGCCAGCCACGAACGCCTCGCCCCCGCGAACCACCACCAGCACACGCACGCCGCCCGCGAAGGACAAATCCTTCAGCGTCCGTCCATGAATGGTGCCGTTGCGCATCTGCACCTCAACCACGCCGGACTCCGGGTTCGCCATCGCCCGATACAAACCGGGCCGCATCACGGCGCTTTCCAGCGCCCGCGCCGTCGCATCGGAAGACAGATGCATCTCCACCCCAAGCCGCGACAGCTTCTCGCTCGGTTCGTTCAGCCAAGTCACGATCCGCAAATCATGCCGGCGTTGACGCAGACTCTCCGCGATCGCCTCCAGCTGCGACATCGAGGTCCACTCCGTCAGCACGGCGACCTCCGCCTCCCGCAGCCCGGCAACCCGTTGCGGCCACTCGTCCAGCGGGTCGCCGGGGATCCGCAAGATCGAAAGCTCGCGCCATTCCGGCGGATCCTCATCGCGCGGCATCAGCACCGAGACCACCCGCCCCGCAGCAGCCAATCGCGCCGCCAGCACGTGGGTGACTTCACCGCCCCCAATCAGCATCACCAAGCCTCCGCTTTCGCCGCGTGCGCGGCGGGCGAGGATGCCGAACAGCAGCGGTGCGAGCACGGTCGAGCACAACGCCATCAGGATCATCGCGCCGAACAGCGCCTCGTCGATGATGCCAAGCTCCTCGGCGATCGCGCCCGCGGCAATCACAAGACTCAGGTTGGCGCTGAGCAACGCGCCTCCGCTGAGTCCGTTACGCAGACCATGCGCGGGCGCAAGCGTGAGCAGCGCAGGGACGAGTTTGATCAGGAAAGCCATCAGCAAGAAAATCGGGGCGATGATGAAGGCGTCGAAGGACTGGAAAACGACCCCGAAATCGAGCGTCGCGCCGGCGTGGATGAAGAAAATGGGCACGAAGAAGCCGTAGCCGAGCGCGTCCAGGCGGACGCGCACGGCCGAACCGTGCTGCGGAGAGATCACCGTCGCGGCGAGCCCGGCGAGGAACGCGCCGAGCACCAACTCGGTACCGACCAGCTCGGAGAGCGCGACAAAGGCGATCAACACCACCAGAGCAGCCCGAATCTTGAGCTGGGCCGAGGTGTCGGCCAATTCATTCAAGGTGCGGCCGATGATCGGAAAGCGCACGCCGCCGCTCCTGGCCGCCCAGACCAAGAGAGCCAGCGCGACGGGCATCGCGGCCAGCAGCCCCATTTCCCAACCCACGCCAGTGCGATCGAGCGCGGCGACCACGCCGACGCCAACGATCGCGACGAATTCGACCAGGAATCCTCCGACCAGCACCGATTGCGCCATCGCGCCAAGATCGGGACGATCTTTCAGGACCGGCACGAGCACGCCCACCGAGGTGGCGATGAAGATGAAGAGCAGCATCGGCTTGTGGGAGAGATGGATGAATTCGATCTCCCACAACACGCGCAGGCCGAGGTACGTGGCCCCCACCGTCAAACCCATGAACAGCAGGCCGGAGATCAGCGGGTGGCGCAAGGCGACGCTGGGCACATACCAGCGCGGACCAGGCGAGGTCGTGAGCACGTGGAGGTTGATTTCGAGGCCGGACAAGAACATCAGGTAGGCAAAGCCGAAGAGAGCGAGAAAGTCGAGCCATTCGCTATGACCGAGAATGCCCAGCACCGGCTCGCCGAAGACGATGCCGATCACCACTTCGCCCACCACCGCCGGCACAATCCCGCCGGTCAGCCGATAGCTGACGAAGGGCACGGCGACGGCCAGGGCTGCAATCAGCAGCAGCGGCAGGAAACTGATTTCCTCTGCCATCCGCTGCTCCCGCTCGCTGTTGCCGGCTGCTAGTGGACTCTAGCGGGTGTGCTCGGCAAAGAAGGCTAGAGCGATCCGGTTGAAGTCGGCGGCGGCGGAGATATTGACGGCGTGGGTGGCTGAGACGCGCTCAATGCGGAAGTTGGCGGCGTGTGCTGCGACCCACTCGCGGGCTGGGTCGAAGGCGGTTTCACGATCGCCGGAGACGAGCAGCGTCGGTACCGGATTCCGGGGCAGGCGCTCGCGCAGGGGCGTGTAAGGAGAGGTGTGCATCATCGTCCGAGCGATGCCGGCAGGAGCGCTGCGCCGCATATCGGCGGCGAACTGCTCGCGCTGTTCGGAGGAAAAGGCGCGGGCGCGGCCCGGATTGAGCGGATGCTGCATCACCGCCTCGATCCCGCCCTCGATCATCTGCTGGGCGCGTTCCCGCGCCGCCTTGGGATTGCCGATCCGCTTGGGATCGCCAAATGCCGAATGCGAGTTGGTGACAACATGCGCGATCACCTCGTCCGGCTGCGCCATCGCATAGTTGAGCGTGAGCGCGGCGCCGAGCGACTGACCCACGACGAACCAGCGCTCCACGCCGAGCGACTTGCGCAGGGTGGAGAAGCGCTCCGCGTAGCGGTCGGGGTGATAGAGCGCAGGGTCTTCGGGAGCGGGAGAGCGGCCGTGACCCAAAAGCTCGACCACGACTGTGCGATAGCGCTCCTGGAAGGCGGACAGGTTCAGGAGCCAGTGGGCGCGGCAGGTGAGGATGCCGTGCACGAAGAGCACAACGGGCGCGCCGGCCGGCCCGTCCAGGTCGTAGTTCAGGTCAATGCTCATCGCAGCCTGATCCGGGCCGCCGCCAGCCGCCGAAGCGAACTGCGCGCCAGCGCGTTAGTTGTCGCGGATCATCTCGCTGCCGCCGGTGGCGACGCCCTCGACTAACGCATCGGGGTTCAGCGCCAAGAGCAGTGGATCCTGGGTGGTCAAGCCGAGGATGCCGATCGCTTCGCCGACGCGGTTGACGCCGGCTTGGGCGAGGCGGGTGAGGTAGTCGCGGTACTGCTGCTCGCGCAGCTTGCGCAGGCCTTCGATGCCGGCGTCCAGGCGCTCCACGCCGTCGGCGTAGAGCACGGTCAGCGCTTCGCGTTCGAGCGGCGACTGCGCCAACTCGCTGGCGAGGCCGCCCTCGGCCTTGGCCAGGAAGATGCCGATCTCCTCTTCAGCGCGGTCGGCGTAGCGGTTGTACCACTCGAGGTGCTTGAGGCCGTATTCGAGGTGGCGCTTGCTGTCGGCGGCGAGCCGGGCGAAGAGATCACGGTCGAAGTCGGAGCGGGCCCACTCGCCGGCCATCTCGAAGGCGGTCAGCTCGTAGGACTTGTAGACCACATTGAGCGCCACGATCATGTCGGTGAACGTGAGCGCGTTGTACCAGGACTCGCAGACATCTCCCAGGGGCGCTTTGCCGATCACGCCGCCGCCGGCGAGCGCGCGCTTGCGCAGCGACTCGACCTTGCGTCCGGCGTCGTAGACCTGAGTGGCCAAGAAGAGCTTGACCTCGTGGAAGCCGTAGGAGATCTCTTCGAGCCACTTGGAGATCACCTTCTGCTCGGTGATGCCGTAGGTGGAGTAGATCGCGCAGAGCTGTCCCGTCGCTCGTTCGACTTCGGGAGCCAGTTCCTCGCGGTTCTCCCAGTCGAGGTCGCTGGCCGGGATCCAGCGGTCGCGGATCGCGTCTTCGTAGAGGTCGCCCACGCCTTCGGCCCAGACTTCGGTGCGGTCGTAGATCGCGTAGCCGGCGGGCATGTAGAGACCGGGCACGGGACGGGTGCCGCGCGGGAGGTCGTTGCGGTATTTCCAGATCTCGGGCACGATGCCGTAAGAGCCGATATCGACGTCGGAGAGTCGCATCCCGTCTTCGGAGGGCGTCGGCTTCAGACCGGTCTCACCGCCGGGCTGGAGCATGATCAACTGTGCCCCGGCGAAGGGGTGATCGGGGTTGTTCTCGACGAAATCAAGCCACTTGGCGACGCGCTCGGGCTCGATCGAGACGTTAAGAACGTTCTCGATCTGGCGGGCGCTCGCGTTCGAGGCTTCGGCGCGCATGATCAGGTCTTCGGACCAACCGCGGACCTGAGCGCGCATTTTCAGCGCGGGCGAGAGTTGGGCCATCGTGTTTCCCGTCTTTCTCTGGAGAACGGCGACTCCAGGTGTTCGGTTCCGTTCGGATTCGTTCGAGTCTGTTCGGCTGTATCCGATAGGTACGGACGAGTGCTGACGAGTTCGGCCCCTTGCGACCGCCTAGACCGTAATCAGCTCTCGCATCTCCGGGTCCATGCGCTCGAGCCGATCGCCGAGACCGACCACCTGGAGGCGGTGGTAGTACTCGTTGATCTGCTTCTTGCGCATCAGCATGAGCAGGTTGTAACCCTCATCGAGATGCTCGAGCCCGCCTCCCGCCAGCACCGCCAGCGCCTCACCCGTAATCGGATTGGTGGTCAGACCGGCCTGGGTGTTCTGCACGCGCTCGTTGACATCGAGGTAGTGGTGCAGTTCTTCCTTGCGCCAGGGCTGGGTCTCGACGGTGTACTTGGTGTGCGTCACACCAAACGCGAGGTGGCGGCTCTCGTCCTGCGCTGACAGACGAAACATTCGCTTCTCGGCTTCGTTCTGGCCAATCAACTCACCCATGCGGAAGAGCGACTGCACCAGACCCTCGGCGAAGAGATGCAGGATCGCGGTCATCTCGGTGAAGTCGTCCAGCGCGAGCAGACCCACCGCGCCCAGACCGGCCGGCGACATCCCGCCGCCGTTCATCAACACGCGCTTGCGGAACACGTCAAGGTGGCGCGCTTCGTCCATCAGTTGCGTGCCGAGGAAAAGCTGCGACTCGAAGAAATCGGGGTGGACGGTCTCAAGAAAACGTCCAGGCACATCGCCGGCGATGAATTCGACCTGGGTGAGGAAGGTGCAGAGCGTGCACATCGCCTTTTCGATGTCGTCGGGCAGCTCGCCGATCGTCTCCCAGGGGATGTCGCGGGCCGAGGACCACTGGCGCTGCAAGGCCTCTTCGTAGAGCAGCATCGCCGACTCGGACCAGACATCACCCTTGTCGCGGTACTGGCGGGCGTGAGCGCTGCTGCGCGGATCCGCTTCGATCCCGCGCGGGGCGAAGGAGCGGGCGTCGGCCTCGTCATGGCCGTCGGCTGAGGCCATGCGCTGGTTGATCGTGGCCAGCGTGACGCCCTTGCGTCCGGGCTTGATCTCGAACTCGTCGTCCGTTTCCAGGTTGAGCCAATCGAGGTTCAGTCCCGGGTGTTCGATTGAGGTGACCATGCTGATTCTCCTTGCGCGGCGGGCGCACTCTTGCTTGTGTTGAGCATATCAATTAGACGCCTTAGAGCGCAGCGCGGCGGGATCAAAGTGGCGGCGGAGATAGTTGACTAAATCCCAGCGCTCCTGCTCCGACAACTGCGACGCCCAAGCGGGCATTCCGGTCCCCCGAATCCCATCCGAAATCCAGGCGTAGAGCACCCCGTCGGGATGAAACGGCACATGCACGGTGAAGTTGGCGGGCGGCGCGGGCAAGGTCTCCGCGAGTGGTCCGTCCCCGGCTCCGGTATCGCCGTGGCAAGCGGCGCAGTGTGTGGTAAACAACACACTGCCCCGTGCGACCGATTCGTCCGTCAGCGCGACCGGATTAGCGAGCGTGCGCCCCGGCTCCACATGCAGACCGGTCAGGAGCACCACTCCGACAATCACGCCCAGCAGTCCGGCCACGAACGCTCCGTCTCCGCCGCGACTGCCAAAGAGGGCGCGCAGATGAGGACGATTGATCCAGGCCAGACCGCCAATTACAAAAGCCCAGAGCGCGCCGACTCCGTTCCAATCCATCTGCGTGAGGGGCAGCGCCAGCGCGCCGGGGGTTGCGGTCTCGAACGGAGCGACAGTCTGGTATCCCGATTCCACCTCGCTCGTCACTGCGGTGATCAGATCGTCGCCGCCGGCGCGGCGTATCTCGAGCTCGATCGTCCAACGCCCGGGCAGACCGAAGTAGGCGCCTTCGAGCTCAAACTCTCCCTCGCTGATCCGGTTCGCAGGTACGGTCACCGGCCCAACCGACTCATCTTCATAGCGAAAGCGCAAACGCAGGTCTTCGACCGGATTCGCCAACGCCATTCCGCTCGCGTCCGTGATCCGCACCCGCCACTCGTTGAAGCCAACCAGATTCGGCGAGACCTCAAGCCGCGCGACGACATCGGCCCGCGCGACCGTTTCGACGATGCTGTTGTCCTTCTGTTCAGTGTCCGGCAAGACCGACGCAGGCGACGGAAGCTGCGTGAGCGCGGCAGTCGCAGCGATCACAGCCAATCCGAGCAGAACTTCAGCACGCATCAAGCGCGTGAAGCGGCGCTCAAGCGCAGCGTCGGCTCCACCGGCGGCCGCATCGCGCGGACGCAGCAGGAACGCATTGATCGCGGCGGCGCTGAACAGAGCGAGCAAGACAGCGAGCTTGATCAGGAAGGCGAGTCCCCAGTCGGTCTCGATCAGACCGCGTGCAGCCGGGATCTGGATTAGCGCGCTGAGCAATCCGGCCGCGGCGAGAACGGGTACCGAAACGGCAGCCGCAACCGAAAAGCGCCGCACGACCGCGACTCGCTCCTGGGGCCAGCGCCGCAAGATCAGCAGCACAGACGCCAGACTCCCGATCCAGAGCGCCGCCGCGCCCAGATGGATCGCATCGAAGAGCGCTCCCCAAATGCCGCCTGCATCGAGCGCCGCGCCGTGGCTAATCGCAGCGGTCGCAGCCAACCAAGCCACGCTCAACACCGCCAACGTGCGCGACACACGCGACAGACGCTCAGAGCGTCGCGCCCCCACAGTCAACGCAGCCACAATCGCGATCAGAACCGCCCAGCGCACCTGTAACCAGAGGCCGTTGCGGGTATCGAACAGCACCTCATCCAGGAAGCCCAATCCGCCCAGCCGCAGCGCCGCTGCCGCCGCCTCATAACCGGTTGCCGCGAGTGCCACCAGCGCCGACACGCTCAGCACAGGCAACAGCAGTCGTTCCGCTCCGGGTCTGAGGACAACTGAGGCAAAGACCGCCCCAACAGACAGGATCAGCGCTCCCAGACCGACCGCCTTGACCGCCGCATCGGCCGCCACGGGAGGCCCGGGACGCGAGAGATCCACCACCACACCGCCCCCGGCCGGAGCGCTCCCGTCGGCGTTGAGCACGGAGAAGACATAGGAGCCGCTCCAGGTGTGACCGTCAATCTGCGAGAGCGTCCGCCAGACAACGGTGTAAACGCCTGCTTCGAGCCGCAGCACGGCGATGCTCATCTGAGTCGAATTGACCTTGGAGAACACCGTCCCGCCGATATCGCGGCGCTGACCGGCGCTGTCGAGCACGGTCACACTGCTGTAGTCGCGTTGCAGCGGCTCAGTCATAAACAGCGTGATCTCACGCGGCGACTCGCGCAGAGCGGCGTTGATCGGCGGATCGGAGCGCGCCAGCAGCGCGTGCGCGTCGGCGCGTGCCGGCAGCGACAGCGCCGCTGCAACGGCAACGACTGCGGCAAGGGCCAGCAACGAGAGGCGGGCGATCTTCATTCCGATGCGCCCGTCAGAACCGAATCGCGGATTCGCTGCACATCGTCCTCGGAGAGAGCGCCGATCCAGTCGATCCCGCCGTGGAACTCTCCCGGCGCGAAGGCGTAGGGCGGCTCGGTCGGAGGGATCGCAGCGAGATAGAGGCCGAATGCGCCCAGGATCAGCACGTGACGCCCGTCGCTGGATATAGCGAAGTCGGGCTGATCTTCGCCCACAGCAGCAAGCAGGGTGAGTTGGCCGCTGGCGAGATCAACGTGCCAGATGTCCTCGGGGCCGTTCCCCGCGCCGGTAAGGATGGGCGCAGCCGAGATCGTGGGCAGCGCCTGTCCCGCTGAGAACACGATCCCGTCTCCGTTGGGCGTCCAGCGCGGAATCCGGTAGGGGCGCGGCTCCCACGCTCCGGCAGGATCCAGGACAGTCTCCTCACCCGTGCCGAGCTCGCGCACTGCGAGCCGAGGATCGCCGCCGTAGGGATCGGCGATGAAGGCCAGGCGCTCTCCGTCCGGCGAGAGGTCGCCGCTGCGCGCGCGATCGCGCAGTACGGTTGCGCGTCCGCTGCTCAGATCGAGCATTTCGATACGAATGTCGAGGTCAGGCGCTTCGTGGCTGTAGATCAGCGCCTCGCCGTCCGGCGACCAGCGCGGATTCCAGTGGTACTCGCCCGCCTGCTCGTGGCGGAGCAAGAGCTTCAGCGGATTTGCCGCATCGCCCCCCGGGTCGTAGAGCGCGAGACTCGCACCGACCTGAAAACCCTCGCCGCTGGTGAGCTGAAAGATCACAAAGGCGATCCGGCGTCCCTCCGGATCGAGCGCCGGACTGAGCAGTTGTTGGTCTTCGGCCGCTTCGATCAGCAGCCGTTCGCCGTCCTCGTCGTGAATCCAGATATCAACCCCGCGCGTGAACACGACCAATCCAGGCACGGGCACAAGCTCAGGCTCAGCGGGTTCCGAGCCGCCGCCACAGGCCGCTCCGAGCATGGCAAACATCAAGCAGATAAGCAGAAACCGCACAACTCTCCGAACAGCACCGGTCTCCTCTCCCCCTGCACCGCGGGGGGAGATGTCACGAAGTAGCCTGCCCCCGACTCGAACGGGGGACAGAGGGAGGTCTGCCCTACCCATCCAGACCCCCTCTACTGCGCCGCAGCGTCGCAAGCAGCCCGCCCGCCGCGACCACGCCAATCGCCAACCAGATCCAGACCCCAAGGCCAATCCCGCCGCCGACCGCTTCGGAGTCGTTGGCGCCGCGTACGACGGTCGGAGTCACAGTGACGGCGGTGTTGGCGTCCTCGACTTCCAACGATTTGTCGCCGGGATAAGTAATCAGGAGCGCGATCGCGGTCTCGCGATCCGACTCGACCTCCGCGGCGGTCGGTTCGCGCCCGACGTAGAAGGGATACGCACCGGTGTCGGCGTCGCCGTCTTCGGCGGAGAGATTCGTCCAAGCAACCTCATAGCGACCAACGGTCAACGATTCCAGCACAGCGGCGGACATCACGTGCCGATCCTGATTGGCGATCTCAATCTGCCCGAGACGGACGGGCGCAGCGGTGTCGAGGTTGGTGAGCGTGATCGTGTTCGCGCCTTCGCGCCGAAAGAGCTCCTGTGTGAAGCGCAGCAAAATCCGCTCAGGTGAGGCCTCGAGCACGGCTGCGAAGGGCGGCTCCGATTCCTCGTAGGCGGCGTGCGCGCTGGCGGGCCGAAACCCGGCGAACAAGCCCAGGCCCAGCGCCGCCAGCGACACTGCCAACAGCCCCGCGAAGCCGAGACTCCTACTCGTGCTCGCTGTGGCCGGAGGAATCGCTTGCCTCATCGTCGCTCTGCATCGATTCCATCTGTCCGTCTGACATGCCCTCATGTCCGGCGTGCGGCGGCGGCTCCAGACCGGCGAGCTCTGGCGGTTCGGGCACGCTGCGCCCCTCGAGCCACGCGATCACCGATGCCTCAAAGGTATGTGCGAGCGCGTGTGTGATCCGCGAGGGTTCGGCTGCTGCTTCCGCATCGTCCTCACGCATCGCGGCAAGCAGCGCAGCCAACCACTCGCTGTACTGCTCAACGTGGGGACGCAGTTCATGCGGCCAATCGACCCAGCCGAGGACAAGCTCGGCGCGAGTCGCCCAGATCACCGCGTCGGACGGGATCCGCTCCTCGTTGCGTACGATTGCGTCGAGGTGGTGGTAGTGAAGCGGATTGAGCGGTTCGAGCGCCGTGATCACCTGCGCGCGGCGGGCGGACTCGGCATTGAGCGCCGCCTCGCGCTCAAGCGCCTCCAGTTCGTCGGAGGAAACGCCGCCGGAACAGGCAAGGGCGGTCGCACTAATCGCAACCAGAACAGCGAATGCGGCCGGAAAGCGGAGTGGCAAAGCTACTCTCATCTAGGCTCAGTCTACGCGGACATTGCATCTGCGAAGCCTGCCGCCACCAGCGAACACCGCCGAACACAGAATTGAGAAAGGCGCAAACGATGTATCTGGCCATGAACCGCTTTCACGTGAACAAGGAGCGCGAGGCCGACTGGGAGGCGATCTGGAAGAACCGCGAGACCTACTTGCAGGACGTGCCCGGATTCATCCAGTTCATGCTCTTGCGCGGAGCCGAGCCGGGCGACTACATCTCCTACTCGGTCTGGGAGGACCAGGCGGCATTCCATGCCTGGACGCAATCGGAGGCGTTCCGCAAAGGTCACGCCCAAGGCACCGTCGCCGGCGTGTTGGCGGGCCCGCCGCAGCTCGGCCTCTACGAACCGGTAATCACCGAGACGGTCGGAACCCGCCAAGTCACCGACACCCTCCCCGACCCCAACCGCCGCGGCCCCCGCCACTAGTGCCTGTTACGCATATCTAACTCCGTCATACCCGCGCTTGCCGCGGGTATCTCGCCGTGAACAGCACCGCCGCCTCCAACACATCGAGATTGCCGCGACAAGCGCGGCAATGACGGAACAGAGCTGCGGATGGCGACGCGACGGCCTTCGGAGGTAGGAGACAGAGAGAAGCCGACTGCATTCTCGCGATCCCAGTCGCTGCCCCAAACCCAGACTGTGCCTCCCGCAACACTCCACTCCACCCAATCCGCCACAGAACTCTTGTCCGTATACGATCAGCCCCATCGAACCTCCCGTCCACAACCAACGAAACCCGCTATGACCGCCGACACCCGCTCAAACAGATCTGGACAGACCAGGATTCACACTCTCATTTCCGCTCAAAACACTGCCAAAATCCAGGCAGAACGGGACAAATCTGGACTTTTCCGGACTACCTGCCGCCGAATTCCCCGCGCACAGCGGCAAATTCGTCCCGCACGCCCAGAAATTCCTCCCGCCGCCAACAGCCCAACACTTGGCGGAAGATAGCCAACTCCGGTGATAGCCTGCGCCACAGTGTGCGCGGCAAATCTGCGACGCCGCGACCCCCGCCGAAATCAGATTGGCGGAACAACCTGTGAGCACCGAGAGGAACAGAACCCATGGGAATGCTTGACGGCCGCGTGGCAATCGTCACCGGCGCAGGACGCGGGATCGGCGCCGAAACCGCGAAGCTCTTTGCCGCCGAAGGCGCCAAGGTCGTGGTCAACGACCTCGGCGGCGCGGTCGACGGCAGCGGCGCAGACGCCGGCCCGGCCGACGCAACCGTCGCCGCGATCCGCGACGCCGGCGGCGAAGCGGTGGCCAACCACGTTTCGGTGGCCGACTACAACGCCTCCGAGAGCATCGTCCGCGACGCGCTCGACAACTTCGGCGACCTCGATATCGTCGTCAACACCGCCGGCATCCTCCGCGACCGGATGGTCTTCAACATGACCGAAGAAGAGTGGGACGCCGTCCTCAATGTCCACCTCAAGGGCCACTTCAACCTGACCAAGTACGCCTCGATCCACTGGCGCGCCAACCGCAAGGGCCACTACCGCCTGATCAACTTCTCTTCGGTCTCCGGCATCTTCGGCGCGCCCGGACAGCCCAACTACGCCGCCGCCAAGATGGGCATCGTCGGCTTCACCTACAGCTGCGCCAACGCGCTCGGACGCTACGGCGCGACCGCCAACGCGATCTCGCCCGGCGCCTCCACCCGCATGACCGACACCGTGCCCGAGGAACGACGCCGCGAGGGCAGCAACATCGGCGATTCGACCGAAGAGGACCCGCAGCGCTCGCCCGCCAACGTCGCCATTCCGCTCGTTTACATCGCCTCCGAGCAGTCCGACTGGCTCAACGGCCAGATCGTGGGCGCGTCCGGCTACGACCTCCAGCTCTTCAACAAGCCCGCCGTGATCCGCCAGATGCGCGGAACCGAACGCTGGAGCGTCGAGGGCGCGGCGGCCCAGATCGAAGAGATCTTCAAGCCGGCCGTCGCCGGCGGCGGCTTCTACGGCTAGAGGCCGCTCCAGAAAGGAACCAACATCATGGGAATGCTCGACGGACGCGTCGCGATTGTCACCGGCGCGGGCCGCGGAATCGGCTCGGAAGTCTCGAAGCTCTTCGCCGCCAACGGCGCCAGCGTCGTCGTCAACGACCTCGGCGGCGCTGTGGACGGTACCGGCGGCGAGGCCGGACCCGCCGACGAGACCGTCGCCGCCATCCGCGACGCCGGCGGCGACGCCGTCGCCAACTACACCTCGGTCGCCGACTACGACGGCGCAGAGGGGATCATCCAGCAGGCGCTGGACAGCTACGGACGGCTCGACATCCTCGTCAACGTGGCCGGCAACCTGCGCGACCGGATGGTCTTCAACATGACCGAGGAAGAGTGGGACGCGGTCGTAGCGGTGCACATGAAGGGCACCTTCAACACGACCAAGTACGCCTCGATCTACTGGCGCGCCAACCGCGAAGGCCACTACCGCCTGATCAACTTCACCTCCGGCTCCGGCCTGCACGGCGCGCCCGGTCAGCCCAACTACGCCGCCGCCAAGCTCGGCATCGTCGGCTTCACCTACAGCTGCGCCAACGCGCTGGGACGCTACGGCGTCACCTCAAACGCAATCGGCCCGGGCGCATCCACCCGCATGACCGACACGGTGCCGCAGGAGCGCCGCTCACGCGGTTTCGACGAGGACTCAGAGACTGTCGTTGACCCTCGCCGCTCGCCCGCCAACGTCGCCGTGCCGCTGGTCTACATCGCCTCCGAAGCCTCCGACTGGCTCAACGGCCAGGTGATCCAGGCGATGGGCTACGACATCGGCCTCTACTCGCAGTACGAGGTGATCCGAAACCTCTCCGGCAACGAGCGCTGGACCGTCGAGCGAGCCGGCGAGGAGATCGAGCGAGTCTTCAAACCGGCCATCGAGGGCGGCCGCCTCTTCGGCTAGGGAGCGGCCGTGGGGATGCGTGATCTTGGGTTCCGTCATTGCCGCGCTCCGACGCGGCAATCCCGCCGTGTTCTGCACTGACCTCTGTGCTCGACTCGGCGAGATACCCGCGGCAAGCGCGGGTATGACGGAGGTGCGGCGCGGCAATGACGGAGTCGGTGCTAGCGCATTGCCATTGAACGCCTGGAGAGCAAAACCCGGCTACAACTCGATCCCGTACAGCTCCGCCACGGTGTCGTAACAGATCGCCGCAATGTCGTCCTGTTCGACTCCCTGGAAGTTGAAGTTGATCGTCGGCCGCGACTCCGGCCAGGTGCTATCCCCGTGGGGATAATCCGAACCCCACATCAACCGCTCGATCCCAATCTGCTCGCGCGTTTGTACGCCTACCGGATCGCTCTGGAACGTGGCCCAGATGTTGCGCGCGAAGTACTCGTTGGGCGACAGGTCCTGCTCTAGGTTGAGCATGTAACGGAACTCGTCCCAGCCGTGCTGTAGCCGATACAGGTAGTGCCCAAGCCAGCCAATGTCGTTCTCGACCGAGATGACCTTGAGATTCGGGTGCCGGCTGAACACGCCCGAGCACAGCATCGAGGTAATCGACTTCATCGCCGGCGCAGGCAAGTCCATGTACCAGACCAACCACGGGTCCGCCGCTGCCCCGGCGGGCCGGTACCGACCGGTCAGAATGTGCATCGAGAGCGGCATGTCCAGCTCGGCCGCCGTCGCCCAGAGCGGATCAAAGGCCGGGTCGCCGTAGCTCCCTTCGGGCGCAAGCGAGTTGGGAATCAGTGCTCCGCGCAGACCGAGATTGCGCGCTCGCCGCAGTTCGGCGCACGCCTCGTCGACATCGTCGGTGCAGATCATGCCCAGTCCCACAAGCCGCTGCGGAGAGTGCGAGCAGAACTCCGCGATCCAGTCGTTGTACGCGCGGAAGACAGCCTGTTGCAGCCCGGTGTCCGGCAAGCTGAAGTACGGCATCGCCATCGAGGGGTAGATCACCTCGCTCACGATCCCGTCAATATCCTGGTCCTTCAAGCGCTCGACCGGATCCCAGGCACCCGGACGAATCTGCTCATAACCGCGCTTGTTCGCCTCGGCCCGATCCTCGGGATCCACGTTGGCTGCGGCAAAGCCGGCGACGCGCTGGGGTACAGCGCCCTCAACGACCATGAACTGGCCTTCCTCGACCCTGCCGTCGGGCAGCGTGCCTTGCATCTCAATGTGCGGGCCGCGCTCGCGGTACTGCGCGTCGATTCTGCTCGTCCATAGATCACCCGGCTCGATGATGTGCGAGTCAGCGGAGATCACGCGCTGGCTAACGCTGAGCGCATCCATGAGTTCTCCCTCATAGCGCTCACGAGCCAGCGTGAAAGCAGTAGTTTCGGCCTGGACTTCTTCGGTCACCATGACGTCGTCTCCTCAGTCGTCGCGCAGTAGATTGGGGCGAGTGTAGGCAATCGCAGCTACACAAGCGTCTGGCGGGCTGATCGGCGAGGAGGAGCGATGCGTATTCGAGCAGCGGTGGACGACGACCTGCCGCAACTGACCGAGCTCTACAACCACTACATCCTGAACACGCCCACGACATTCGACCTGGAGCCGTTCACGGTCGAACGCCGGCGCCGTGAGTGGTTCTCGCAATACTCGGACAGCGGCCCCTATCGCGTGCTCGTCGCGGAGGATGACGATGGCCAAATCCTCGGCAAGTCCTACTCAGGCCCGCTGCACCGGAAGGCCGCTTATGCATCGAGTGTCGAACTCAGCGTCTACTGCCGCGACGGCGAAACGGCGCGCGGACTTGGCCCCAAGCTCGTGCGCGCGCTGATCGACGAACTCCAGCAGGTCGAGAGGCTGCACCAACTCTTCGCCCTGATCACGCTCCCCAACGAACCGTCCGAGAAGGCCATCGAACGACTCGGCTTCACACGCTGCGGCGTCTGGCGCGAGTCCGGCTACAAGTTCGGCAAGTACTGGGACGTCGCCTTCTGGCAGCGTCCGCTGCGTCAAACCGACTAGCATTCCCGTACTGGAGGTGACCGATGGAACGCGATACCGACGCTTATCCAGTCCGCTATGACGTGGACTATCCCGACAGCCTCGACCGCCTGAGCACGCTGTTGCGGATTCCCTTCATCATCCCGATCGCGATAGTGGCGGCTCTAATGCCGGCAGTGCCGGTGCTGTTCGTCACTCTGGCGGAGAATGGCGCGATCGCGGGCAACGACGTCTCCGGCGCCTGGGCGGGCATGTTTTGGTTGCCGCTGATCTTGATGATCGTCGTCCGGCAAAAGTATCCGCGCTGGTGGTTCGACGTGTTGGTGCATTTCCTCCGCTTCGAGTCGCGGATCGGCGCTTACGCCGCACTGCTCACCGATGAATACCCCTCCACTGATGAGGAGCAACGCATCCACCTCGATTTCGACTACCCGGAGGCGGAGCAACTCAATCGGTTTCTGCCGTTGGTCAAATGGCTGCTGCTGATTCCGCACTACGTCGTGCTCGTCATCCTCGGCGTGCTCTCACTGCTCGCGATCATCGCGGCCTGGTTCGCGATTCTGGCGACTGGCCGTTACCCGAGAGTGCTGTTCAACTTCGTCGTCGGGGTGACGCGCTACGGCTGGCGAGTCGCGGCCTACGGCTTCATGCTGATCACCGACCGCTACCCACCGTTTAGGCTGAGCGCATAAGGCAACGCACCTAGTAGAGGAACCGACGATGAGCGACCGCATTGGCATGGGCCTGGCCAACTTCCCCTTCTCCGATGTCGCCACCATGTGGCGCTGGATCGACCTCTGCGAGGAGCACGACGTCGACTCGATCTGGCAGACCGACCGCCTGATCTCGCGGGAACCGATCCTGGAGTCAATGACGTTCATGGCGGCGCTCGCGGCGCGCACGGAGAAGCTCAAGTTCGGCATGAACGTGGTCGTGGTCGGCTTCCGCGACCCGCTCGTCCTGGCCAAGCAGTGCGCGACGATTGACTTTCTCTCCAACGGGCGAATGCTGCCCGCCTTCGGCGTCGGCGGCGGGTTCGCGCCCGAGTGGAACGTGACCAATCGCCAGCTGCGCGGACGCGCGCCGATCGCGGACGAGATGCTGGACATCATCAACGGGCTGTGGAACGAGGAATCGTTCAGCTATCACGGCGAGCACTTCCACTACGACAATGCGACGATCTCGCCCCGACCGGTGCAGGATCCGCTGCCGCTCTGGATCGGCGGGCACAGCAAGGCAGCGATCCGCCGCACGGCGCGAATCGGCACAGGCTGGGTCGCGGGAATCCAGTCGGCGCACGAGGTGGGCCCAATCATCCAGCAGATCCGCGCCGCTCTCGCCGAGGCTGGTCGCACCGACTACGAACCCGATCACTTCGGCGCGGGCTTCGGCTATCACTTCGGCTCCTGGGACGACCCCGACGTGCAGATGACGATCAGGGGAATCAAGGCGCGTCTGCCGGAGGTCAACCCCGACACCTACTTCGCGGTCGGCGACGCGGAGGAGATCCTCAAGCGAGTGAACGAGTACCGAGCGGCCGGCGTGAGCAAGTTCATCATGCGCCCGATGGCGCGCGGCGACGACCCGATCATGTATCAGTCGCAGCGGCTCTTCGACGAGGTGTTGCCAGTCGTACACGCATAGCGCTACTCCTTGCGCAGCAGTGTCTTCTTCACCGCGCGGCGCGCGCTGGCCCGGATACCTTGCTCGCGGCTGAGATCTTCTGCGACCGCGGGCAACACCGCCGGATCTCCGGCTACGAGACCGTCGCGCCAGCCACGCAGGTTCTCGATCAGTACGGGCTCGGGCTGATCCTGTCCGAAGTGGGTGAACCGCTGCCACGGCTGCGATCGCCCGTGGCGAGTGAAGATGGCGCGTCCGGCTTCCTGACAGAGCACCACACCGCCGGCCACGTCCCAAATCTGCGGTCCGTCGAACAGCGCCATCTGGACCGAACCCTCGGCGGCGAAGGCGAGTTCGGCGGCGGCGCTGCCGAATGTCCGCGCTACGCCGAATCGTCGCCCGGCCGGGCCAGTCACGCCGCCAGTACCGCCAGGAACCGTGCTGAGCCGACTGGCCGACTGTACCGACGGCGGCGTGCAATCGGCGCGTTCGTCGTCGAAATAAAGGCCGGAACCGCGTCTGGCGTGATACACGCCCGGGCGCAGGTAGCGATTCGTGGGCAAAAACATTGCGCCCGCAATAGGCAAGCCGCGCTCGAGGATGCCGATTGAACAGGCGAACACGCCGATGCCATTGATGAAGTTGCTGGTGCCGTCAAGCGGATCAATCACCCAGACCACTTCGGCCGAGCTTGGTCCTCCCTCATCGCGCTCTTCCCCCAACACACCGTGCTCGGGGAAGAGCTGATGCACTTCTTCACGCACCATGTCCTCGATCGCGTGATCGACCTCGGTGACAGGATCGTGCGCGCTCTGACCTTTGTACGAGATATGCAGCGAAGATTGAAAACGATCAAGCAATACGACGCCTGCGCGCTCCGCCAATGAACGTGCCGCTTGGCAGAGTTCGTCGAGCTCTCCCGCCGTGAGAGTAGACATGTTCCCGATGCTACCCCAGAGCCGCGAATGCGCACCTACACTCCGATCAACGGCAGGATCGCATTATGCATCGATCCGGCCCAAGCCCTTGCAGCGGCGGCGAGAGGGAGGCTGACATGAGCATCGAGACGATCCGCGAAGCATCTGCGCCGGGAGTCGCGCACACGCAGGTCGGAGAGTCGGCGGCCGCCGCGTCGCTGGCATTCGATCCCGATTGGGAGGCCGCCTGTGAAAGCGCCGTCAACGCCCTGAACCTGGAGACAGCCCCGGAGCTGCTGTTGGTCTTCATCGATTCGCGCTACGCCGGCCACTACAGCGAGATGATCGAGCGGCTGCGCAGCGCCACCGGCGCGCGTCACCTGATTGGAGCCTCGGGCCAACGGGTAATTGGATCGTCGCTCGAGGCGGAGGACGGATCCGCGATGGCGTTGCTGGCGTTTCACTTGCCCGACGCCGCGTTGACCTCGATCGCCATCGATCCGCAGCACATGCCCGACGACTTGTTCGCGCCGCTGGCGGACGGTCCCGATGTCTGGCTGATGTTCACGAACCCGTTCACGATCATGACCGACCAGCTGGTGGCGCATCTCCAGCAGCTGCGGCCCGAGCTGACCCTGCTGGGCGGGATGGCCTCGTCGCACCGCCAACAGCAGGGCGCGGCCGTCTTCATTGACGACCGCGTGTTAATGAACGGAGCAGCGATGATGGGTCTGGGCGGCGTGCGCGTGCGGCCCGTGGTCGCGCAGGGCGCGGAGCCGCTGGGTCAGCCCTGGATCGTGACCGACTGCGAAGCCAACATGATCAAGACTCTGGGCTCGCGTCCGGCTTTGGAAGTGCTGACCGAGACGCTGTTCGCGCTCGACGACGCCACGCGCGAACGCGCAGCTCGCAATTTGCTCGCCGGGCTGGCCATGGACGAATACCGCGAGTCGCACGAGCGCGGCGACTTCCTGATCCGCAACGTGATGGGCGCCGACCGCGAGTCCGGCGCAGTGGCGATCAACGAAGTCCCCCGCCTCGGCCAAACCTTTCAGTTCCAATTCCGCGACGCTGGCGCAGCCGACGACGATCTGCGCACGCGGCTCTCCGATCTCCGCTCAAAATTGGATCCTGGTGAGGAAGTCCTGGGCGCGCTGCTCTGTTCCTGCAACGGTCGCGGCCGCGGCCTCTTCGGAGCGCCGGATCACGACGCCGCCGCACTGACGGAGGCGTTCGGTCCCACACCGACCGCCGGCTTCTTCTGCAACGGGGAGATTGGTCCGGTAGGAGGGTCAAACTATCTGCACGGCTTCACGGCGTCAATTGCGCTGCTGACGGCAGAGAATGAGACGGTCGCCAAGAAGCGAGAGACCATGAAGGTCCTGGACATGGATCCCGCCTCGCCCGAATTCGAAGCGGCAATGCAGCGGGAAGCGCGGGCTCTGGAGAACAACCCACACGCGGACGAGGAGATGGCCTGGGTGGAATCAGTCTCGATCCCGCTCGATGAGATCGACGACGAGTGAAGCGCGGCGAGATCTGGATCGTGGCGGGTGGTGGGGACTATCTGAACAAACCGCGACCCTGCGTCATCGTCCAGAACACCCAATTCGGCTCGTCAGGATCCGTCACCATCTGTGGTCTAACAACGATGCTGACAGAGGATTCTGGTCTCCGAATTCTCGTCGAGCCGAGCGCACAGAACGGCTTGCGCGAACTATCCGAGATCATGGTTGACAAGGTGACGACCGTGTATCGCTCGCGCATCGACGCAAAGATCGGAGAGCTAGACGAGTCAGGCCTACGTGCCTTGAGCCGGGCACTGCAACTGCACCTCGGGTTGAGCACAGGGCCGTAGTCGATCTGCGCGTGCGATTTAGAGGCTGGCCTCCCGCGCAATCCGTTCGGTCGACCAAACTTGAGCACCTTCAAGGCGCCGACCGTGCTGCGACGGCAGAGCGAGCTAGAGTTTGAGGCGGAGGTCGAAATGCCAGCCGCTGATCATCTCAGGGGAACGCTGTTCTTCGGCGACAACCTCTCCGTCATGCGGGAACAGATCCCCGACGAGAGCATCGACCTGATCTATCTAGATCCGCCGTTCAACTCGAACACCGACTACAACGTGCTCTTCGAAGACGAATCCGGGCGGGCTGCGCCCTCACAGATTCTGGCCTATGAGGACACATGGCACTGGGGCCACGAATCTGAATTGGCTCTGACTGAATTGCTCAGCGACTCCTCGCCCTGTATTGAGGCTGGACAATTACTGGAATCGCTCGTACGCGCTTTGGGCACAAACCAGATGACGGCCTATCTGGCGATGATGGCGATCCGTCTGTGCGAAATGAAGCGCGTCCTCAAGACGACCGGTTCCCTCTATCTGCATTGTGATCCAACAGCGAGCCACTACCTCAAAATCATGCTGGATGCCGTACTCGGACAGGCGAACTATCGAAACGAGATCATCTGGCACTATCGAGCTTCCGCGCTTACGAGCGCCAGCAAAGTCTTCCCCCGCAAACACGACACATTGCTGTTCTATACACGCGGAGACAGTTGGACGTTTCACTTGCCGCGTCAGGACGCGATCTCGGAACAGATGCAGCGGCGCTGGGGTCAGTACCTCGAAGACGACGGCAGGACCGTGCTCTACGGCTCGATCAAGCATGAACAAGTCGAGGAAGCAAGGAGTCGCGCGCGGATTGAACGACGCACCGGCCAAAGCCCGAGAGACGATGATGTCGCTTTCACGATTAACCCGTCCCGAACACGTTCGGTTTGGACCGATATCCCCGAAGTGCGCCAGAGCCACAGGTACAAGGAATGGCGCGGCTTCCAGACCCAGAAACCGCTGAAGCTGCTGGAGCGCATTATTGAGACTTCCTCGAACCCGGGCGATGTCGTCCTCGATCCGTTCTGCGGCTGCGGAACAGCGATTCGCGCTGCACAAGCCTGCAACCGTGAATGGATCGGGATCGACATCACTCACTTGGCGATCGGACTAGTTGAGAGCCGACTCGCGGAAGTGGGCGTGACTCCACGAATTGTCGGAGCGCCTCAGGATCTGGGCGCTGCACGCGACCTCGCCCAGAGAGATCGGTTCCAGTTTGAAGCCTGGGCCGTGACCCGTCTGGATGGCTTTCGCCCGAACCGAAGACAACGAGGCGATGGCGGTGTGGACGGACAGATGCGATTCTCAAAACCGAACGGCCCAGGGCAGCGTCGGACGGATACCGGCATAGCCGTCGCGCAAGTCAAGTCCGGCGACTGGAATGTGAAGGATGTCCGTGAGTTGATCGGAGCGATGGAAGACCCAACCACCTCGGCTGATCTCGGTGTCCTGATTGTGATGGACCCGCCGGGTTCCCGCAGCACAGCACCTGCGACCGCCGCCCGCGCCGGAGTCGTCCGAATCGGCGATCGCAGCTATCCCCGCGTCCAGCTTTGGTCCATCACCGAGTACTTCAACGGCAAATTCCCTGAGCTCCCCATCGCACTCGGTCGTGAATTCCGACGCCTCCTCTAGCCGCCGCTGATCTGCGGCACGATCGCGATCTCCGCGCCCTCCGGCACCTTGGTGATCAGACCTGTGCTCACCACATCACCATTGATCGCCAGCGACAGGCCTCGCCCGATGCGTCCGTTCTGCACCAGCCGCTCGGCCAACTCCGGGTAGCGCTGACCCAGATCCCGAATCACGCTGCGGAGATTATGTCCTTCCGCAGTGAGCACGCCCTCACCGTCTGTCAGCGTTCTCAGCGGCTGTGGAACGAGGACTGTGATCATGCTCAGGCCTTTATCGCCGGTACGACCGAGGGCGGCCCGCATCTGCCGCGGAGCCGCCCTCGTTGTGTGTCTACCGGTTGCTTGGAGGGTTAGTCCTCGTCCGGCATGGTCGCGTCGAGGATCGCTCGCGGCGACATCGGTAGTTCGGACATATGCACGCCGATCGCGTTGGCGATGGCGGCTCGCACGGCCGGGGCGGGCGGAATGATCGGCACCTCGCCGACGCCGCGCACGCCGTAGGGGTGACCTGGGTTCGGCACCTCGACGATGATCGGGTCGATCATCGGCAGGTCGAGCGCGGTCGGCATCCGGTAGTCGAGCAGGCTGGCGTTCTTGAGGTCGCCGGAGTCGTCGTAGTAGTACTCCTCGTTCAGGGCCATGCCGACGCCCTGGGAGACGCCGCCCTGCATCTGACCCTCGACGTAGGCCGGGTGGATGGCAGTGCCGGCGTCCTGGACGGCGGTGTAGCGGAGGATGTCTACCTTGCCGGTGTCGGGATCGACCTCGACGTCAACGATGTGCGTGGCAAAGGCGGGGCCGCTGGAGGTCTTGTTCACGTCCGCGCGACCGACGATGTGGCCGCCGCTGGCGGCGAGCTGGCCGGCGAGCTCCTTGAACGTGAACTGGCGGTCGTTGCCGTCCTCGTCGGCGGGACCGCGAATGATCGCGTCGTCGCCGTATTCGACGTCGTCCGCGTCGCACTCCCAGATCTGGGCGGCGCGTGCTTCCATCTGACGGCGGATGTCCATCGCGCACTCGTAGGCGGCCCAGCCGCCGGCGAAGGTCGTGCGGCTGCCGCCGGTGACCTGCGTGTAACCGACCGAGTTGGTGTCAACCACGTGCGGATGCACTTCCTCGGCGGAGATGCCGAGCGTCTCGGCGAGCTGCATCGCGATCGAGGCGCGGGTACCGCCGATGTCGGTCGAGCCGAGCACGAGCGGCACGGTGCCGTCGCCGTTGACCTGGGCGTAGGCCGAGGACTCGAAGCCGATGTTGAACCAGAAGCCCTGGGCAACGCCGCGGCCGCGGTTCGGGCCTTCGAGCTCCGACTGCCAGTGCGGCGATTCCTGTGCTGCGACCATGCACTCGACATTGCCGATGATGCCGTAGGTGAAGCCGTCGGCGCGCTGCGCGCCTTCCTCACAGGCGTTCTTCAGCCGAATCTCGAGCGGGTCAATGCCCAGCTCTTCCGCCAACTCGTTCAGCACCGATTCGGTGGCGAACTCGGACTGCGGCGCGCCGGGCGCTCGGTAGGCGGCGGTCTTCGGCTTGTTCACGACCACGTCGTAGCCGTCGATCCGCTGGTTGGGAATGTCGTACGGCGCCAGCGCGCACATCGCGCCGGCCCCGACCGGCGAACCGGGGTACGCGCCGGCCTCAAAGGCCAAGTGCACGTCAGCCGCCGTGATCGTGCCGTCGCGCTTCGCGCCCATACGGACACGCATGTAGGTACCTGAGGTCGGGCCGGTGGCGAGCAGGACTTCCTCGCGGTTCATGGTCAGCTTGACCGGGCGGCCGGTCTTCTGCGAGAGCAGTGCGGCCAGTGGTTCGAGGTAGACGGGGATCTTGCCACCGAACCCGCCGCCGATCTCCATCGGCGTCACCTTGACCTGCGATGGTGAGAGTTGCAGCAGCGGCGCAACCGAGTCGCGCACGACGAATGCGCCCTGAGTCGAAGTCCAGATGTCGAGCGTGCCGTCGGCGCGGTAGTAGGCGGAGCCGTTATGCGGCTCGATGTAGCCCTGGTGCGCCATCGAGGTCTCGAACTCGCGCTCAATCACGACATCGGCATCGGCGAAGCCGTCGTCGAGGTCGCCCTTGGTGAACTGGAGGTGCGAGGCGGTGTTGCTGGCGTTGTCGCTCTTGGAGCCGTCCATCTCGCCGGTGTGCAGGCTGTCGTGGAGCAGCGGCGAGCCGTCAACCATTGCGTCGCGGACATCGAGTACCGGCGTGAGCAACTCGTACTCGACCTCGATCAGTTCGAGCGCGTCCTCGGCGATGTGATGGTCCGCAGCAGCGACAGCGGCCACCGCGTGGCCCTTGTAGAGCACCTTGTCGGAAGCGATCACGTTGTCCAGCACCCAGTTCAGCTGGGCGGTGCCCTCGCCGGTGTCGATCACCTCATCGGAGGCGCGCGGGAAGTCGGCGTTGGTAATCACAGCGTGGACGCCCTCGAGCGCTTCGGCCTTACTGGTGTCGATGCTCACGATCCGGGCGTGCGCGTGGGGGCTGCGCAGAACACGTCCGGCCAGCATCCCGGGCAGGCTGAGATCAGCGCCGTACTGGGCCGCGCCGGTGACCTTGTCCACTCCGTCGTGGCGGATCGGACGGGTACCGATGACGTTGTACTTCTCGGTTTCTTTCGACTGAGCCGTAACCATGCGAAGAGTCCTCTCGTGGTGGGCGGAATGGGCGGTTAGACGACGCTCTGTCCGGCGGCCTGCTGCACGGCCTTGATGATCTTGTCATAGCCCGTGCAGCGGCAAAGGTTGCCGGCCAGCCAGTAGCGAATCTCGTGTTCGGTCGGGTCCGGGTTCTGTTCCAGCAGCGCCTCCGCCGCGACGAGGAAGCCCGGCGTGCAGATGCCGCACTGGAGCGCGGCCTGCTCGAGGAACGCATTCTGCAACGGCGAGAGTTGGTCGCCGTCAGCTAGACCTTCGACCGTGAGGATCTCGGAACCCTCGACTTCAGCCGCCATCACGAGGCAGCTGTTGACGATCCGGCCGTCGAGGTTGACGCAGCAAGCGCCGCAGTTGCCGTTGTTGCAGCCTTCCTTGGCCCCGGTCAGACCGATCCGGTCGCGCAAGGCTTCGAGCAGCGAGTCGCGCTCGTTGGCGAGGAAAACCTGCTGCTCGCCGTTGATGGTCGCCGTGACGACGATGTGTTCTGTAGTGGTCACTGAGCTGTCTCCCTCACTATGCCGCGCGCTCAGCGGCCTGGCGGATCGTTCGTTCGGTCAAGACGCCCGACAAATGCACACGCTGGCGGATCGAGCCGCGCATATCGGTAATCGGGTTGGCGGCGGCGCGTGAAGCAGCCGCAGCAGCTGCAATCGTGTCGTCGCTCAACGGCTGCCCAACCAGCGCTGCGGCTGCGTCGGCCACCAGCAACGGCGTCGGCGCGACAGCGCCGATTGAGACCCGAGCCCAGGTCACCGTGTCGCCGTCAAGCCGGACTTGAGTGGCGGCGTTGGTGACGGCGATATCCATTTCGTTGCGGGGAATGAAACGCAGGAAGCGCGCGCCGGAGCCTGCTGCGGGGGCTGGGAAATGGAGCGCAACCACAAACTCACCCGCTTCGAGCACGTTGCGTCCCGGAGCGGTGCAGAAGTCTTCCACCGGGACCGAGCGGCGTCCGCCGGGGCCGGCGATCTCGACTTGAGCCTCCAGCACGATCAGGGTCGGAATCCCGTCCGCAGCTGGGGACGAGTTACATAGGTTCCCGCCCAGCGAGGCGCGCCCCTGAATCGCGGTACCGCCGATCAGCGAGGTCGAATCGACCAGCGCCGGATACAACTCCTGCACCGTCGCGTCCCCGTAGATCTCGTGGCAGGGCGTGGCCGCGCCAATGGTGAGGCCGTCATCGGGGTTGTAGGAGAGTTGCATCACCTCGTCGATGTGCTTGATGTCGACGAAGAGACTGATGTCGCGGGTGCGCTCGCGCGCCTGGACGATGACATCGGTACCGCCCGCGAGCGGACGCGCGCCTTCGCCGCCCTCCTGCAACAGGCTTACCGCTTCCTCGACGCTGCCCGCGCGGGCATATTTGACCGCTTGCACGTAGGCCGCCTCCTGCTCCATCCGTCACTCGAAACTGTGGTGGACGGCGGCCATGCACCGCCGCACAGGCTTCACCGACGATTGTCGGAGAACCCACGAAAGTGTAGCGCACGCGCGAGCCTCGTCTGGCGCTTGTCCGGCAAGTCAGGTATCGCTCAGAAGCGCGCCGCGGTCCGACGCAGCACGATGAAGCCAAGCACGGCGGCCACAATCGAGGCAGCGAAGATGCCAATCTTCGCGCCCTCGAGCAGTTTGGTCTCGTCCGCCCCGAAGCTGAGGTTGGCGATGAAGATCGCCACGGTGAACCCGATCCCGGCCAGCAGCGCCGCGCCGCCCAGATGCGACCACTGAAGCTGCACGGGCTTGAATGCGAGCCCCAGCCTGATCGCCAACGCTGATGCCGCGACGATCCCGAAGAATTTGCCCAACAACAGACCCAGGAAAATACCCCACGCGATATTCGAGCTGAGCGCGGCGTCGATGCTGTCTCCGGTGATGTGAATTCCCGCGTTCGCCAGAGCGAAGAGCGGCACGACGATGAACGCGGAGATCGGCGCGATGCCTTCCTCCAGGCGCTCGAGCGGGCTCACGCCTTCGCGAGCGACGTGCTCAATATTGCGCAGCGCTTCGTGAGAGTCGTGCTCGCGGACCGCGGGGTCCGGGTCCTCCTGGACATATCGCAACCGTTGCAGCAGATAATCGACTCGGCGGGTGATGCCCTTGTCGTCATAGAGGGCATCGGCGGGAACGATCAAGCCGAGAATGACTCCGGCCAGGGTCGCGTGGACGCCCGCCTCCCAAAGCGTCAGCCAGAGGAACAGGCCGCCAAGGACATGGATGCCAACGTGGCGGAAGCCCATCTGCTTGAGCAACAACAAGAATGCAACGGCGCCGATCATCCCCGCAATCCACTCCACTTGGATCGATTCCGAGTAGAAGATGGCGATGATCAGAATGCCGCCGACATCGTCGGCGACGGCCAGCGTGAGCAGGAACACCTTGAGCTGAACCGGTACGCCGCGACCGACCAGCGCCAGCACGCCCAGCGCGAAGGCGATATCGGTCGCCACCGGGATGCCCCAGCCCGAGCCGCCCTCGCCGCCGGCGTTGAGCGCGGCGTAGAGCGCTGCCGGCACCAGCATCCCGCCCAGCGCGGCGAAAATCGGCAGCGCCGCCTGGCGCGGATCGCGCAACTCGCCGTGCGTGACTTCGCGCTTGATCTCGGCTCCTACGACGAGGAAGAAGACCACCATCAGGATGTCGTTGACGACATGCTGCAACGATTGATCGAACGACCAGATGGAGAGATCGAGCTTGATGTGCGTGTGCCAGAAGGAGTCGTAGGAATGGAAATCGATGTTGGCCCAGAGCATGGCGATCACGGCCGCCACCACGAGCACAATGCCGCCCGCGGCTTCGACCTCCATGAAGCGCAAGGTCCCCTGCACAACAATCCGACGGAACGGATCGGTGCCCTCGCGCCAACGCGGTCGGAAGAGATCAGCCATGCGGCGCCTGCGTCTTCACCCGCCGTCTCCCTCAATTCGAGTCAGTCGCGCTCAATAGCGCGCAGCCTATCGCGCCGCACGTCTAGTTTCCGACTAGATACCGAAGTAACGGGCCTCGGGATGATGCACGATCAGCGCCGAAGTCGACTGCTCCGGATGCATCTGGAACTCATCGCTCAGCGAGACGCCGATCCGCTCCGGCTCCAAGAGCCGCCAGAGAATCTGCTGATCCTCAAGATTCGGACAGGCCGGATAGCCGAACGAGTAGCGCTGCCCCTGATATGTCGTCTTGAACAATTCCTCGATCGTGCCGTCGGAGCCGGTGATCCCGAGCTCCTGGCGGATCCGCTGATGCCAGTACTCGGCCAGCGCCTCGGCGGTTTCGACCCCGAAGCCGTGCCAGTAGAGGTAATCCTGGTAGCGGTCTTCGGCGTACAGACGGGCGGTGTACTCGCTCACGCGGCGGCCCATCGTGACCACGTGGAAGCCGATCACATCCAGCTCACCGCTCTCCACGCTGCGGAAGAAGTCGGAGAGGCAGAGTCCCTGTTTCCCCACTTGGCGGGGGAACTCGAACCTCGCCAACTCGCCGCCGCCCTCCGGGCCGTAGACGATCACCGCATCGCCGTCGGCCTGCGCCGGGAAAAACCCGTAGACCACCGCCGGCTCCAGAATCCCGCCGCGCACCGCCTCATCCTGTAGCCGCCGAAACGACTCCTCGGCAACCCGCTCCGTCTCGGCGCCGTCGTCCTTCAGCGACCACTGCCCGCGATACAGCATCCGCTTGTTCACATAGGGAAAGACCTCGCCCAACGAAATCCCGCGCACTACTCGCGATCCCCAGAAGGGCGGCTTGGGGATCGACGGCGCGGGCGCGACGGTCGTTCGCGTCTTTGCGGCGGCAGGCGCGCGAGGAGCAGGGCGCGCCGTAACCTCTACCGGCGATGCGTCTAATTCCACACCGTCCGCCAGCGCATTCATGATCCGCAACCCCTCAAAGGCGTCCTGTCCGTAGAAGACCTTGCCCTCGAACTCGCGCCGCAGATCGGATTCGACAAACTTCCGCGTCAGCGCCGCCCCACCTAGCAACACCGGCCAACGTTCTGCGAGACCGCGCGCGTTCAGTTCCTTGAGGTCGTCTTGCATCACCAGAGTCGATTTGACCAGCAAGCCCGACAGCCCGATCGCGTCCGCTTCGTGCTCAATGGCAGCGTCGATGATCGTGTTGATCGGCTGCTTGATCCCTAGATTGACCGTCGTAAAGCCGTTGTTGGAGAGGATGATGTCGACCAGGTTCTTGCCGATGTCATGCACATCCCCGCGCACGGTGGCCAGTACGATCACGCCCTTGCCGCTCGCATCGAGCTTGTCCATATGCGGCTCCAGTTGAGAGACCGCGCGCTTCATCGTCTCGGCCGATTGCAGCACGAAGGGCAGCTGCATCTTGCCCGCGCCGAAGAGCTCGCCTACCTCCTGCATTGCGGGCAGTAATAGGCCGTTGATGATCTCGATCGCGCCGCGACGTTCGAGCGCTTGATCAAGGTCGGCTTCCAGACCTTCGCGCTGCCCGTCCACGATCCGGCGGTGTAAGCGCTCCTCCAACGGCAGCGTGCTCAGATCGTCGCGCGCGGAGACGTTCGCCTCGTGCCCCTCGAACAACGCCATGAACGCCTGCAACGGATCGGCGCCGTCCATCCACTCGTTGTAGATCAAGCGGCGGGCAGCGGTGAGTTGTTCGTCGGGAATACGGTTGATCGGCAGAATCTGCGCGGCGTGCACAATGGCCGCGGTCAACCCGCGATCAATCGCCTCTTGCAGGAAGACCGAGTTGAGCACTTGCCGCGCAGCTGCATTGAGGCCAAAGGAGATATTGCTGACGCCAAGAATCGTCTGCGCGCGGGGAAAGCGCCGGCTGATCTGTTCAACTGCATCAAGCGTCTCAATCCCGTCGCGGCGCAGGTCTTCCTGTCCCGTGCTCACCGGCAAAGTGAGCGCGTCGAAGAACAAATCTTCCGGCGCGAGTTCGTAGTCCTCAGTCGCAATCCGGTAGAGCCGCTCCGCGATTGCCACTTTCCGCTCGCAGGTGCGGGCCTGTCCCTCTTCGTCAATCACGAGCGCGACCGCCGCCGCGCCGAAACGCACAGCCGCTCGCAGCGTCCGATCCAGACGCACGCCACCATCCTCGAGGTTGATCGAATTCACGATCGCCTTGCCGCCCAACAGCTTCAGCCCCGCCTCCAGCACGGGCGGCTCGGTCGAATCGAGCATCAGCGGCAGCGTTGAGACCCCGCGAGCGAGCGTCACTAGCTGCTCCATGTCCGGAACGCCGTCGCGGCCCACGAAATCGACGCAGACATCGGCGACATGCGCGCCCTCGGCGGCCTGATCGCGCACGATGTTCGCCATCTGCTCCCAGCGCTCTCGCTGGAGCAGGCGCTTGAAGCGCCGCGAGCCGTTCGCGTTGGCGCGTTCGCCCACGATCAGAAACGACGTGTCCTGGCGATAGGGCGTACTGACGAAGAGCGACGCCGCCGCCGGTTCCGACTCTGGTGACCGCACAGCCGCGCTTTGGCCTCCTACTTCTTCCTGGACAGCCCGCACATGTTCGGGGGTCGTCCCGCAACAGCCGCCGACGATGTTCACGCCGTATTCCGAGACGAAGGTGCGGTGCGCTTCTGCGAGCTGGGCTGGAGTCAGGTCGTAGACCATCTGCCCGTTCTCTGTGCGGGGAAGCCCGGCATTCGGCGAACAGAGCAACGGGCCATCGGCGCTCAGCGACAGATAACGCAGCGGCTCATGCATCAGATCGGGGCCGGTGGCGCAGTTCAGCCCGATCCCGTCCAACCGCATCGGCGCAAGCGCCGTCAGCGCCGCGCCAATCTCGGAACCGACCAGCATCTGGCCGGTGGTCTCAATCGTGACTGTACCGAACACCGGTGTGGCAGCGCCGCGCTCCGCAACCGCGTCGTGACAAGCCAAAATCGCGGCTTTGCCTTGCAACAGGTCGTAGACAGTCTCGACCAGCAAGGCGTCGACATCGCCGTCCAGCAACCCTCGCGCCTGTTCCAGGTAAGCCGCGTAGAGGTCGTCAAAATCGACATGGCCCAGCGACGGCAGCTTGGTGCCCGGCCCAAGTGATCCGATCGCGAAGCGGGGACGATCGACGGTCGCAAAACGATCAGCCACGCGCCGCGCGTGGTTCGCGGCGGCGGCGTTGATCTCGCGCGTTCGCTCAGACAAGTCGTATTCACCCAATGTGATCACGGAGCCGCCGAAGGAGTTCGTCAACACCGCATCTGCGCCCGCCGCCAAATACGACTCATGCAACGCCTCAACTGCATCGGGACGACTCAGATTCAGAATCTCATTACAGCCTTCGAGACCGTCAAAGTCGCTCAGCGACAGATCCATGAGCTGGAGACCAGTCCCTGTCGCGCCGTCAAGCACGACGACCCGTTGCGCCGCCACATCCAACAGCCCCGCTCGCTCACTCACGACGGACTCCGTTCACGCCTCTGTCGAGAGGTTAACCAGCGGCGGACCGCTTGCATGTGACGGCCAATACAGGAACGTACAGGAACGACCGACAGCCGCCTTATCCGCGCCCGAAACGACGCCGCAAAGCCCCGCTTACGCCTCTCCGCGCCTCTTCCAGCTCGGCCTCCAGCGCCGTCAGCTTCTTCTGCAGCTGGTCGCGTTCGCGCGTGACGCGGTTGAGTTCCGTCCGATGCTGACTGTGCTGTTCATCGAGCTTGGCTTGTAGTTCCGAGGCTTGCTGCTCCGCTTCGCTTTGCGCCGCAGCGGCCGCGGCCAGACTCGCGGCTGACTCTTTGGCCGCCTGTTCATAGAAACTGGCTCGTTGCGTTAGATCATCCTGCTGCGCGGCCAGCGCTGCGCGCGCACGCTCGGCTTCATCATGCTGGGCAGCGAGGGCGTCCGCGCGTTCGTTGGCCGATTGCGCTGCGTCCTCAGCGGAGGCCACGCGCTCGCTCACGTTCGCCAATTCCGCCTTTGCCGCGCGCAGTTCGGCCCGCAGCGGCCCCACTTCTTCGCCTGCGTGGGCCAGACGATCCGCCAGACGCTCCGCCCGCTGCTGCGCTTCACGCGCCTGGCGTTCGGCCTTCTTCGCCCGATCCTCAAGCGAATCCGCGCGGACGACCGCCGCCTTCCGGCCTTCCTCGGCCCGCTCCGCGCGAGCGCGGGCGCGCTGCAATTCATTGGGCATAACCGCCCCCTCCCCGCCTCATTCTTCCTTAGGCGCCGGCGCGGACGCGCTCAATCGCCTCAGCCCAGCGCTCCTCGAGCTGCGAGTCACGCACCGTCGCCAACACGTAATCGCCGAACTCAGCCGTCGTCGCGCCGGTGTTGCGGCCCGTCATCACGAGTTCCTTCTCGTACTGGCCGCACAAATCCATTGCCTTGTCCAGCTTGTCGCCCAGTTCCTGGTAGCCGATGTGACTGAGCAGCATCGCACCGGCGCGGAGCATCGAGGACGGATCAGCGTAGATGTCGCGGCCCTCTCGAACCATGCGCGGCGCGCTGCCGTGGATCGCTTCGAACATCGCTGTCTTCGTGCCGATGTTGGCCGCGCCGGCTGTGCCCACGCCGCCCTGGAACTCGGCCGCTTCGTCGGTCAGGATGTCGCCGTACAGATTCGGCAGCGCGAACACTTGGAAGTTCGTCCGCCGCTTGGGGTCGACCAACTTGGCGGTCATGATGTCGATGTACCACCCCTCCCAGCCGATGTCGGGGTAATCCTCGGCCACGCGCCGAGCCGCGTCCAAGAACGCGCCGTCAGTCGTCTTGACCACGTTCGCCTTGGTCACGACGGTCACGCTGTCCTTGCCGTTGTTCTTGGCGTACTCAAACGCCGCGCGGATGATCCGCTCGCTACCCGGATTGCTGAGGATCTTGAAATCGATATTGAGATCACCCAGCGAAAACCCCTCGGAGCCGACTGCGTAGAGATCTTCCGTGTTCTCGCGGAAGAAGGTCCAGTCAATCCCCTCAGCGGGCACGCGCACCGGACGGACGTTGGCAAAGAGATCGAGCACCTTGCGCATGGCCACGTTGGCCGACTCGATGTTGGGCCAACCGTCGCCCTGCTCGGGAGTGGTGGTCGGACCCTTGAGTGTGACGTCGCACTCGTGGATCTCTTTGAGCACGCCCTCGGGAATCGCCGCCAACTCTTCAGCGCGGCGCTCAATCGTCAACCCATCAATGGTGCGAAAGCTGACCCGCCCGGACGAGACCGGTTCCTCAAGCAGCGATTCGAGCACGCGCTGCGACTGATCGGCAATCGAGGGGCCAATTCCGTCGCCCCCGAGCACGCCAATCTCAATGTGGTCGAGCGCGCTGAAGTCGGTTGGCTCGCCTTCGGCCTTGATCGCGTCTACGCGCTCCTGCTGAGCCGCCAACAGCTCGCCAAACCGTTGCTGAGCCTGTTCGAGAGTGTCGATTTGTGGCATGGTCATCGCTCCTCGGCTGAACACACGGCAGCGCCGCGGCGTGAAGTCTCGCTCGCACGTCTCAAGGCGGGAGCCTGGACTGCCCCAACGCAGAGACATGAGCAGTGTACCCGCTGACAGGTGACGGCTTGAGCGGAGGCACGAAGCTCAGTGCGCTCGTTGCCCGTAATCGGAGTCTGACTGCGGAATGCTCAGCGTTGAGCAGTTAGCTCAGCCCCAGCTCGCGCAGAAACGCATCCGCGTTCGGCTCCCGACCGAGGAAGCTCTTGACCAATTCCTCGGCGTCCTTCGTCCCGCCCAGCTCGAGGATGCCTGTGCGGTACTCCCGACCTACAGCCGCCACTGACGCGCCCGGTTCCTCGAACCGCGTAAACATGTCGTCGCCGAAGACACGGCTCCAGAGGTAGCCGTAGTAGCCCGCGTCGTACCCGAAGAGGTGGCCGAAGCCGGCTTGGAAGTGCGTGTCCTCGGGGAACGGAAACCCCGTGAGCGGGTGCAGCTCACGAGCGATGGCGTCAGTGTCTTTCTGCGCGCCGGGTCCGTGATAGGCCATGTCCAAGCGCGAGAAGTAGATCTGGCGCAGCGTCGCAATCCCGCTCGACACGAACCGCGACTCGATCATCCGCTCGATCAGGTCGCCTGGCAGCGGATCGCCAGTCTCGTAGTGGCGGCTGAAGCTCCGCAGCATCGACGGCTGCCAGCACCAATGCTCAAGCATCTGCGAGGGAGCTTCGACGAAGTCGCGCTCTACCCGAGTGCCTGAAAATCGCGTGTACTGAGCCTGCGTCAGCGTCTGGTGCAAAATGTGCCCGAACTCGTGAAAGAGCGTGACCACCTCGCTGTGCCGCAGGAGCGAGGGCGAGTCCGCGCCGGGCCGAGTGAAATTGGCCACGATCGCCGACACCGGCTGCTGATAGCCGGCATCGCCCGACAGCCGCCGTCCGCCGCGCAGCGTGAACGCGGCCGCGTGGCCGAACTTGCCCGGCCGCGGATGCAGGTCCATGTAGAACCGCGCCAGCGCCTCGCCCGACTCCGCATCAACGATGTCGTAGGGCAGCGCGTCGGGATGCCAGGCGGTCGTGGACGCCTCTGTTCGCGGCTCGAAACGCACCCCGACCAGACGCTGATAGATGTCGAACATTCCCTCCAGCACCGTCTCAAGCGGAAAATACGACGCCACTGCGAACGGATCCACCTGGTACTCGCGCTGGATTACGCGATTGGTGTAGTAGCGCCAGTCAGCAATTCCGACAGCGCTACTCATTCCGGTACGCCGCTCCTGTTCATCGGCAAGCGCAGAGAGATCATCGCCCAGCTTCCCTGCCAGCCGCTGCCCCAGATCAACTAGGAATTCCAGCACTGCGTCCGGCTGTTTCGCCATCCGAATCTCGAGCACGTAGGCAGCCCACGACTCGTATCCCAACCGCCGCGCGATCTCATCCCGAACGCCAATCGCCTCTTCCAACAGCGCGATGTTCTGATCTGCCGCCTTGTTGTGGTTCTTGAAGAACAACTCGCGCCGACGCTCTGCGTCATCGGCGCTGTCGAGAAACGGATGCAATTCCGGATAGTCGAGCGACACCCGATACCGCGTCGACCCGTTCGCCTCAACTGTCTGCAAGCGATTGATGTACCCATCCGGCAGCCCGGACAGTTCCTCACGCGAGACCTCGATCGCATCCTCGTATTCGTCGATCTGCCGCCGGAAACGAATCCCCAAGCCAACCAGCCGCTCATGTAACTGCTGCAATACGTCGCGTTCCGTCTGCGGCAGTCCGAAACCGTTGCGGCGGTAATCGCGCAGAGCAAACTCCAGCAGCCGCCGCGCGTCGTCGGGCAACGCCTCCAACTCCGCCCGCTGCGCATACGCCTTCAGCGCCCGATCGATCGGCTCACGGAAGCCCAGACTGGTGGCAAAGACATCCAGCCGCTCTTCTTCAGCGTGCGCGACCGATCTCAGTTCGGGATCGTCCGACACTTGAGAGAGAAATCCGAACGCGCCCGAAGCCTGCCCGATCACATTGGAGATTTCGTCGAGCGGAAGCACCGTGTTCTCAAAACTGCGCCGCCCGTCGGGCACGGCCGCGAGCTCGTCAGCCAGTTGCTCCGCCCTGCGAATCGCCTCCGAAACGCCCCTTCGAATATCGTCGGCAGTCGTTTCGGCCCAATTCGGCGTCTCGATGCTCATCGATTCAGTCTCCGTTGCACCTGCTCCACGACTACCTCACGCTAAGGTAAAGCCGCTGACGCAGGACACAGAAAGTGTTGCCACATGACCGACGTCTCCCACTCCACGATCGCACTCTCCACCGGCATCAACATGCACATCGCCGAGGCCGGTTCCGGACCCGCCGTCGTCTTCTGCCACGGCTTCCCCGAGCTCTGGTACTCCTGGCGGCACCAACTCCCTGCCGTCGCCGAGGCCGGATTCCGCGCCATCGCTCCTGACATGCGCGGCTACGGCGACACCGACGCTCCGCCCAACGCCGAGGACTACACCCAGGAACTGATCTGCGCCGACATGGTCGCCCTGCTCGACGCCTTGGAAATCGACAGCGCCGTCTTCGTCGGCCACGACTGGGGCGGCGCGGTCGTCTGGAACATGGCCCAGCATCACCCCACGCGCTGCAACGCCGTCGCCGGGATCAACACCCCCGCCGGACGCCGCCCGCCGATCAACCCGCTCGACGCTATGAAGATGGCCCCGGGCCGTTTCGATTACCAGCTCTACTTCCAGGACGAAGGCGTGGCCGAGGCCGAACTCGGCGGCAACGTGCGCCGCACCATGACCCTGATGCTGCGCACCTCCAAGCCCGAAGACCGCCTCGACGTGATCGGCATGACTTCCGGCGTCCGCGATCGCGGCGGATTGCTCGTCGGCCTGCCCGACGACGCCGAACGCTCGATCATGTTGACCGAGGCGGACCTGCAAACCTTCGTCAGCGCCTTCGAGCGCACTGGCTTCCGCGGCGGCCTGAACTGGTACCGCAACCACGGCCGCAACTGGGAATGGGGCGCAGCCGTCGACGGCCAGGACATCGCCCAGCCCGCGCTGATGGTCACCGCCGGCAAAGACGGCGTCCTGCTCCCCTCAATGTCGGAGGGCATGGAGGAGTGGATCCCCAACCTCAGTCGAGGCCACATCGAAGAATGCGGCCACTGGACCCAGCAGGAAGAACCGGAGGAACTCAACCGCATCCTCGTGGACTGGCTGTCAGACCTTTAGCGGTTAAACAACCGCTTGAGAAACCTAAACACGCCGGTTCTACTCGGCTTCTCCTCGGCCTGAATCCACGGGTCAGCGGCATCGACATCAGCGTCCTTTGGGTGCAGGTCAGGGACATCTACATCAGCGTCCTTTGGGCGTAGATCAGCGACATCTACATCAGCGTCCTTTAGGCGCAGTGCGGCTTGTGCCGCAGCCCATCGATACCCCTTGTCGACTGCCCAAAAGTAGTCCTGTTTTGCCTGCTCAACCAGATTGTGGTTCTCCTGAGCGCGCTGCTGTGTCGCCGCACTCACTCGCCGCTTCTTCGCTTCCTCTTCGCGCCGCCTTGCCTCGCGTTCGCGCTCCTGCCGCTGCCGCTCACGGCGTTCCTTCTCTTCGCGTTCCTTCTGTCGCTGTAGCTCTTGCTCTTGCTGTATCGGATGACGCTGCTTGAGCTCACTGGACGTTGGGAATTGCTCAAGCGGTTCCTGCGATCCCGGGTTTCCCTCGCTGTCGACTTCAACGAAAGCATGGCCATTTGTCGCAAACGCGAACGGTGCCTTGATCGAACGGGCATAGTCACGAGCTTGCCCAGCGCCTACTTTCGGATCCCTGTGGACTGCCTTGGCTTCCAAGACTGCGGCAGGCATCTTCTGACCGTCAATGACCACCGACAGCACATAGTCGGCTGTCCCAGCAGACCACTCCCCAGCGAGAGAGACGCGACCCGTCTTGACCTCCTGGGCAACCAGCGACAGTGTCCAACCGCGCGCTTCAAGCGCTGGCCCGATCAGTTCGATCTTCGTGGACTGCTCGTCTAAGGGCATGAGGTACCCAGGCCTTCCTCATTTCACCAACGGCTCGATCTCCCAAGTCTCGCCGCTGCTCTCCGATCCCTAGTCCCTAACGGCGGTGGCAAAGCGTTCCCAGCCGATGCCCTCGTGCCGACGCTCTGCGATGTCGGGATTGATGATCTCGGCGATGATCTCCAGCGTCTCCACGACCCGCGGACCCGGACGATTGACGTACTGATTTCCATCGATCAGCGCTACTCGACCCTTGCGCACAGCCCGCAACCGTCGCCAGTCTTCGCGTTCATGAAGAAGTTCCGCATCTTCCCGCGTCCTGGCGAGGTCGTAGCCGCACGGCGCGACAATGATCACGTCGGGATCGGCTGTGGCCAGCTCGGACATCTCGAAGCGCAACGACGCTCCCCGTGGTTGACCGATCACCGGCACGCCGCCGGCGCGCTCGACCAACTCCATCGTCCAGTGCCCCGCCGTCATCAGCGGATCAGCCCACTCGACGACCGCAACCCGAGGAGCGCTTGAGGTCGCCGACACCCGATCCATTCGGCGCCGCAGCGCTACAACGAGCGCGCTGCCGCGCTCTCCGATGCCCAGCGCGTCGGCAGTGCGTTGAATGTCGTCCCAGATGTCGGACAGCGAGTTCGGCGCCAGCGGAATCACCGATGTGTTGAAGCCCGTCAGTTGTTCGACGGCTCGTTCTACGTCGCGCAGGCTCACGGCGCAGACCTCGCACTGCGTCTGCGTCACAATGTGCGTCGGCGCAAGCTCTTGCAGCAGGTCCATCTCGATCGCGTAGACGCCGAGTGCATCCTCGGCCCGTGCTTCCAGCGCCAGTTCGCGCACCTGACGATCGATCGCGCCGCTGCTCGCGGCGGGAACGAACCTGGGACTGGTCAGCACCGGTAGGCTCTGCATCTCAGCCGGAAAGTCGCACTCGTGCGAGCGGCCGACCAGATTGCCCCCAGCGCCGAGGGCGCAGACGATCTCGGTCGCGCTGGGCAGTAGCGAAACGATCCGCGCCATGCTCTCTCCCTAATCAGCCAGCGGTTCGATGTCGCGGCTCTCGCCAGAATTCCACGACTCCCAGACCGCATCCGTAAAGCGCATATAGCGCACCCCATCCTCAAAATTCGTCAGCGTCACCGGCGCGCCCTCTCGCACGCTGCGCATGAAGTCGTACTCCACCAGCCAGTCGTGCGAGGTACCCGGATCCGGATTGAGCGCCTCCAGCTCCTCCCCGTGCTTGCCCCACTGCGCCGTGTCGCCGTTGGTGGGACCCATTCGCCAGTGCAGACGTCCCTCCGTGCCGTAGATATCGATCGTGGGCGGAGGCGGTGCACCCGCTGTCACAGCGCTCACCCGGTACGTGCAGCGCGCCCCGTTCGCCATATCTGCGAAAATCCCCAGCGAGTCGGGAATCACAATCTCGTAGCGCTCGCCCGACTCAGGATCGATGCGCGAGGGGACGAACGTCCGCGCGTGCGCCGTGACCCGCGCGGTGTCGCCCAGCCAGCGTTGGATCGTCTCGTTGAAGATGCCCAGCTGCATCATGTTCTTACCCGAGTAGTCGCTCCGATGCCGCCAGTGCAGCGGCGCGGACTCGTCCAGACCGCCGCCGTTGAGCAGCGTCAGATGCACCTCCAGAATCGCGCCCAGCGAGCCGTCGCCGCACATCCGCGTGATCGTCGGCCCCAGCCGGAAGTCGAACGGCGCCGGCACCAGCTGACAAACCAGATCAGGGTAAGCGCGGTCGAGCGCCAGCATCTGCTCAGCCTCGTCCGCGTCGCAGGCCATGCGCGCCTCGCAGAGCACGTGTTTGCCCGCCTCCAGCGCCGCCCGCGTGTACTCGAGATGTTTGTACGGCCACGTGCCAATCGAGACCGCATCCACCGCCTGGTCGGCCAACAGTTCCTCGACCGAATCGCAGACCTTGGGAATCCCGAACTCGGCTGCCGCCGCCTCGCCGCTGGCGCGCGAGCGGTTGACGAGGCTGACCACCTCCACGTCGTTGATCGCGCGGAAGCCCGGAATATGCCGCAGCTTCTGATTGCCGCCCGCGCCGATCAGTCCGATTCCGAACGCCATGACCGATTCCTCCCGCTACATCGCCGTCGTCGGCTCAGAATAGTCGGCGGCTGCCCTATGCTGCCTGTAGCCGACCGACCCAGATCCGACCCGCGAGGTCGGCGACAGACCGCACAGGAGAAGTGATGTCACAAGCAGATGAATTGCGCGCCGGAATCTCTGGCGCCCGCGCCGCGCTCAAAGTCGCAATCGCCGGCTCCGCCGCACACGGCAACTGGGAAACGGCCAAAGGCACGGCTGACGACGGCGAGGCCGGCTGGTCGCCGCGACAGGTCGCCGAACACGTGATCCCGGCCGAGATGATGTTCGCCAACGGCATCTGCGCCGCCTGCGGCTACGACGGCCCCGACAACCCGCTGGCCA
Organism: Dehalococcoidia bacterium; assembly: GCA_963555985.3. Classification (GTDB taxonomy): domain Bacteria; phylum Chloroflexota; class Dehalococcoidia; order Bin125; family Bin125. Next base: position 866,269 of record OY820591.1, on the reverse strand, counting down.
GCACCGACTTCGCCGACCCCGCCGACGCGCTAGCCGCGCTCGACGCCATCGCCGCGGCGTTCGACTCCAAGGTCAACTACGTCCAGGACGAGGAACTGGGCAAGTCGGCTGGCGGCGAGGGCATGGCGGCCGCGCCCGTAGGCGCGCTGATGGCCATGGCCACCTGGCATCTGGCCGACCACGCCGCCCAAATCCTGAACCCCTTCTAGTCGGAGGATCAGGCGCATGTTGCGCACCACAACCGTCGCACTGGCGCTGATCGCCGCCGTCCTCCTGGGCGGCGCGGCGATGGCCGCCGGCGGCGAGGGCGGCGGCGGACTCCACGCTGGACAGATCGTGGCCATCGCGATCGGGATCGCCCTAGCCGCGATCCTGATCGGACTCACCGCCGGCTACATCCTGCCCAAGCCGCCCAAGTTCTAAGCGAATCCCTCACCCCAGCCCTCTCCCAGGGGGGGGAGAGGGAGCGGAAGCAGGACTGGGAGCGTCCATCCCCTCTCCCTGAGGGAGAGGGTTAGAGCCTGCCCCCGCGAAAGCGGGGGGTGAGGGCCCCATGCCCGACCAACCCGACGATCCCCCCTTCGAAGACGCCCACTTCCGCCGCGTCGACGAGTCCGACGACGCCCGTTTCTACGAACTCCCGCGCCTTGTCACCCACATCGACGACGCGGCCATCGCAGCATTGCGCGAGCACTACTCGAAATTTCTGCCCAAGCAAGGCCGCCTGCTCGACCTGATGTCGTCCTGGGTCTCGCACTACCCCGACGACCTCGAATCCGAGCGCGTCGCCGGCCTCGGCATGAACGCCGAGGAGCTGGCAGAGAACCCCCAGCTGACCGAGTGGGTCGTCCACGACCTCAACGCCAACCCCGTCCTGCCCTACGGCGACGACGAGTTCGATGTTGTCACGATCGCCGTCTCGGTCCAGTACCTGACCCGCCCGCTGGAGGTCTTCCGCGACCTCGCCCGCGTCCTCCGGCCCGGCGGCGGCTGCATCGTTAGCTTCAGCAACCGCTGCTTCCCGACCAAAGCCGTCTGGCTCTGGCAGGGCATGGGCGACGAAGGCCACATCCAACAAGTCGGCGCCTACTTCCACTACTCGGGAGCGTTCGAGGCGCCCCAATGGCACGACATCTCCCCGGCCAAGGGTCGGAGCGATCCGATGTACGTGGTGCAGTCGCGGACGCCCGCTACAGATCCGGAGTGCTGAGATAGACCGCCGGCGGATTGTAGGAGAGGTGGAGATCCAGGTGCTCCAGGACGTCCCGCCCCAGCAGAGAGGGCAGTCCCCAGTTCCCCTGCAAGGCCCGCTGTGGCGGATCGGGTCGAGCAATCAGGATACCTAACTGAAAGGGCCACAGCTGTCCGTCTTCATCCCACAGCCCAATCTCCGCTTCTCGTTCAATCTGCACCTGTCTACCTTGGCCGATGCCTTGTGAGCCGGTGGTCATCGGGTCGGCGTCGAAATCAATCTCGAACAAGCCAACCCCGCACAGACGCTCCGCGTCGCGCGGTTGAAGCACTGTGCGGTCAGCCCCACTGTCGATCAGGAACCGAACGTCGCCACGTACCAATCCCAGGCCGTAGCCCACTTCGAGCAACGTCACGGCGGCACGAAGAGTGGGACGCTCCATTGCAGCCTGCCCGATCGGTTGTCCAGCGCCGTGGAGCACCTCAAAATCGCCCGGAAACACAGTCATCGGATCGGCACATGGACCAACGGCGACACTGCCCAGTTGATTTCGCGGTCCACTAATGGTCGATCCACCGCGGCGCGTTTCACCAACGGCTCTAGCGAATCCAGAAACTCGCACATGGGCCGCATGTCGTCGAAATAGCGCACCTGGTCGTCGTCATAGACGACTGCAAGCCAGGCCCCTTCCGGGCGCGCCTCATAGATGTCAGACACGTGAAGGTTCCAGTAGTCGAAGTTGCGCTGCCAGGCGTCGCGCAACTCACGGCTGAACCGCAACTCCTCAGGCGACATCTCCGCCTTCCGCATCGCCCGTCGCGTCCGAGTCGCCATCGGGATCCTCTCCGCTGAGCGCCCAGCATAGCGCGGCCAACCCTCACCCGCAGAACGACCCCGGACCCTCTGGCGGGCGGAACTCGATGCCGGTCACGTCTGCATTCGACACTGAAATCTGCCTAGCGCTGTTCCAATCCTTCACCGGCTCACGACTGCTCATGTATTGCGACAGCCTTCGATCCACCCCAATGGCACGACATCTCCCCGGCCAAGGGTCGGAGCGATCCGATGTACGTGGTGCAGTCGCGGACGCCGCCGGGGGAGTGAGGTTCGGGCGGAAAAAAAATTTGGGGCGCTTCGGTGGGATTTGCCGCCCTGGGCTGAGGATCGGGCGTCTTCCTGTTCGATGCTGTTTCATTTTGTTTCATTCTGTTTCACCTTGTTTCGTTTTGTGCCGATCTCGCAGCAGTTATATGCGAAGAGTTTGCGGCGATTTCGGAGGTGTTTCTATGTGTTGTACTTGGTGTGATTGGCCATGTCCGGCTGCCCGGATTGACGCGCCGGCTGTTTGGCGCTGATGATCTTATCAGAACCGGCGTTCACTGGAGGTGATTGGGACAGCGTAGATGTGTTTGGGGACTCACTCTGAACGGGGCGGCCTGAGCTTCCAAGTCAGGAATTGGGAGGTTGAACCGCAACCACGAGTTCGCCAGCCTGAGCGGGTGGCGAGGGCGGCTTGCCATGCTCCCTGTACGAATCGATGAAGGCCGGCGCCACGCTCTCCAGATCGGACAATGCTCCTTATTCCCACAACGAGCGCAGATGGACCAACAGGTACTCCTGGCCGTTCAGATGGGCATAGGTGCCGCCAACCTTCATCAGTGACCGCCTCGCGGCAACCCAGGGTCATAGATCGGCTTGCCCATCGGACGAGTCCGCAGTGTCCCCGCCTCCAGCAAAGCGACGCGCTCCTTCGCGATCTCCACGTATTCCTCAACGATGTCGCACCCCGCGGCATCGCGCCCATGCTTGAGCGCCGCGATCAGCGCCGAGCCGACGCCCATGTATGGATCGAACACCGCATCGCCCTCGTTCGTCATCGACAGCACTAGGCGCTCCACTAACTCGACCGGAAACTGACAGGGGTGAATCGTCTTCTCCGGGTGATTGTTCTTGACGTTCGGGAACTCCCAGACGTCGCTCGGATTCTTGCCCTTCGGGTTGCCCGAGAGCTTGCCGATATTGGGGCCCTTGAAGTGCCGCTTGTTCGGATACTTCGACGGCACGCGAATCGGGTCCAGATCCCAGGTGTAGTCGTCGCCCGACGTCCACCAGTTGATCGTCTCGTAGCGGCCCGACAGACGATTGGTGCAATGCAGACCGTGACCGAAGTGCCAGACGATGCGGTTGCGCAGCTTTAGCCCCCGCTCACGGAAGAGCGGGTAGAGCAGCGTGTCCAGCGGCACGATCTCGCCGTTGTCCACGAAATTGCCCACCTGCCAGCAAATCGACCCCTGCGGATGCAGCAGCCGGACGCACTCCTCGATCACCCGATCCTGCTGGTCGAGATAGGCGTCCAGCTCGGCCTTCCGCTCATAGGGCTTGCCGAGGTTGTACGGCGGCGAGGTGACGACGAGCTTGAAGCTCCCATCGGGGAACGCCCGCATGAACTCCAGGTTGTCCTGACAGGCGAGGACAGCGCGTGCGGACAGGCCGACAGCGTCGACCGCAAACAAGGACGATTGCTGCGAAGCCTCAATGGTGTCCCGTGTCGCCACGCTCACACCCTCCGAAACAGATGCGCTCCACGATAGCGCATCTGTTCAGAGCAGGTGAGGGCCGGCGATATGTCGAGCCTTAGCGAAACTCAGGGATCACCGTCTCCGCGAACGCCTGCGCCGGCTCGATCGTGTCCCGACCGAAGAACTCGATCATGAACATGTCGCAACCGAGTTCGACGTGGCGGTTGATTCGCTCTTTGATCATGTCGGGCGTTCCGGTCAGCGCCATCTCGCCGGCCGGGTTGCCCATGTGACCGCCGAAAATACGCTGCGCGCGCTCCACCATCGGCGCGAGCTGACCCTCGTTCTCCACAATCGTGACCAGGCACTGCTGCGACACCCGAATCTCCGACGGGTCGCGCCCCAGCCGCTCCGCGTGACCGCGCAGCACGCTCACCTTATGTTCGAGGTTGTCCTGCGCGCCCGCCGAGTTGTTCCAGATATCCGCGTACTGCGCCGCGATCCGCATCGTCACCTGCTCGCCGCCACCGCCGACCAGGATCGGCACGTCGCGCGGCGGCTTCGGCTGCGTGACCAGATTCTCGGTGTGGAAATACTCGCCCTCGAACGAGAACTCGTCCTGGTCGGGGTCGAACATGCCCTTGAAAATCTGCAAGCCCTCCTCGAGCTGTCGCAGCCGATCCCGCGTGCTCACGAACGGCATCCCGAAGTCCGTAAACTCACGCGCCATCCAGCCCGAGCCGAAGCCCGGAATCACGCGCCCGCCGGCGATGTTGTCCACCGTCGCAATCATCTTGCCCGTGTGCGCCGGATTGCGCATCCCGACCGGTGTGACCAGCGTGCCGATCTCGGCGCTCTCGGTGATCGCGGCGATGCCCGCCGCCAGCGTCCACGCCTCCAGCATCGGAATCGCGGGCGACTGCGGGCCGTAGAGATGGTCGTTGACCCAGAGCGAGTCGAAGCCCATCTCCTCAAAGGCCGAAGCCGCGCGCTGGGTCTCCTGCCAGCTGCGCTTGATCTGGGGAACCATCACGCCGAAGTGTGGGCTGTTGGTCACGGGGGAGTCCTTTCGCCGCATAAGCGGCCCGCCCCGCACTTGATGCGGGGTCTTCAAGTCCAGGTGTCTGGGGCAGAGTAGCAGCGAGGAGGCCGAGTACAGAGTGACTAGTCGGCTGCGTGCAAGCTGTCGGGCGACTCGGTCTTGGCTTTGCGACTAGCAGCCTCCAGCGCCGCCGATTTGACGAACCGAACCAGCCCTGGCCCCCGCCCGGTTGCCTGGCGCAGGAGCGCCAACTCTTCCCGCGTGAACTCCACTTGCAGGGTGGCGCGCGCCGGCTTCTCTGCCTCAACGTCCAACTCCGGCGTGTCCGGTTCCAGGTCGGTGCCAACGTGAATCGGCATCAGCGCCGCATCCTTCCTCCCGGTTGATGGTAACGGGTTCGGTCCTTCCGCGCGGAGGGATAACCGGTCACGACGTGGCAGATCCGATCCGCGTCGGGAAGCTCCAGGACGAACGTCAGCAGCCGCCCGCTGGCATCGGGACCAATCATCAGCATCCGCTCCGGTTGTCGGACCAGACGAGCGCTGTCGTCCAGACGATCCTTCGCATCCTGGGGAAAGTACTTGGCCGGTCCGTCGTATACATCGAGTGCATCGTCCAGATCCAGGCCGTGCGCCGCCAACTCATCCTCCGTCGCCTCGTTGTAGTCGAGCGCGCGAATCCGGATGGCCATGCTCGTTGACGTATCTCAACCGTTTCGGTGTCGCGAGATGCGGGCAGGGTAACAGCGAACGGCGAGAGGGCAGATCGATCAGTCCGCCGCGCCTAACTCTCCCTCCGACCGACGCCGCGCCTCCGCATCCGCCTTCTCCAACGCCGCCTGCTTGATCCACCGAATGAGGCGTACGGGGCGGGGCGTACCAGCCTTGAGCCGGGCCATCTCTTCACGGTTGAACTCGATTTCGAGCACGAAAGAGCCGGGACCCATGTCCGCAGGATCATATGGAATCTCTTCCGCCTCCAGGATGGGCGGATTCATAATGTGGACAGGTCGCTCAGTTTCAGTCATCGATGACGCATCCTTCCTCCGGGCCGATTGTATCGCGTTTGTTCGCCGCGGTTCGCGGCCCAACCCGTCACCACGCGCGAGCGCTTGTCCTCGTCTGGCTGAGTGAGAATGATGGTCAGGAGACGCCCGCCAAAGTCCGGCCCAATCATCACCACGCGCGCCGGCTGTGTCCATGGACGGCCGTCCTCATCAGTCTCCTCACGCTCCCCCTGCTCAAAGTACTTCGCCGGCCCGATCCAGACCTCCTCTGCATCGTGGAACTCCAGACCGTGCTGCCACAAATGCTCTTGCCCCCGATCGTTGAAGGTCACGCCGCGATCGGGAATCTCAACCATCGCTCAACCCTAACTGCGTTCACCGCGAACAGGCGACGGGTGGGACGGCCCTGGTCTTGCAGGTTATCCGGCGCGAGTTAGACGCTTCGACGGGGCCGCCGACTTGACATGGGGGGGGGGTAGTTTCGCGGCAATCGCCGATAGAGACACGGCACAGGCGGCGATTGGGGACGGAGCCCTGGCATGACCACGCGAAACTACTGGCAGCGCATGCGGCGCAACAAAATGTCGCGGCGGTCGCTCTTGCGAGCCTCGGCGCGAGCCGGGGTTGGCGCCGCCGGACTGGCCCTGGTCGGCTGCGGCGGCGACGATGACGACGACGATCAGCCGGCAGCAGCACAGGTTGCGCAGCAGCAGGAACAGCAGCAACAGGCGGCGCAGCAGGCAGAACAGCAGTCAATGCAGCAGGAGCAAGCCGAGCAACAGGCCGAACAACAGGTACAGCAGCAACAGGCTCAGACGGCGACCGCCGACGAACAGCAGGAGGCAGAGCAAACCGCCGCCCAGGCCGCCGACAGCGGCCCGCAGCACGGAGGTGTCATCTCCTTCTTCTTGGGCGACGGCGGCATCCTCGACCCGGCCATCGCCGACCACGGCGGCCTCGACAGCGGCTGGTTCCCGATCTACGACCACCTCAACTACAACGATGAGGGCGGGGTGCTCACCTCGGCGATGGCGGAGCTGCCCGAGGTCGTCGATGACGTCACCTACGTCTACAACATCAAGCCGAACGTGCACTGGCAGGACAAGGCGCCGCTGAACGGGCGGCAGTTCGTCGCCGAGGACGCCGCCTTCGGACTCCAGCGCTTCGGCCAGGACAACCCCGAGTTCATCTGGAGAGACCGCTTCTCCGCCGTCGACCAGTTCGAGACCCCCGACGAGCTCACCCTGCGCCTGAAGATGAAAGAGGTGTTCGCGCCGCTGCTCAGCGCCGTCGGCGAGAACCAGATGGTGATGGTCTCACGCGACGCGGTCGAGGCCTTCGGCGACGACGGCATCGCCAGCAACCCCGAGGCCGCCATCGGCACCGGCGGCATGCAGTACGTCTCCCGTGAGCCCGACGTCCTCACCGAGCTCGAACGCAACCCCAACTACTACCGCGCCCCGCTCCCCTACATCGACGGGATCCGCTCGGACTGGAATCTCGACGGGGCGTATCGGGCCGCGCAGTACGTCGCCGGCGAGGCCGACTTCCTCTTCGCTTCGTGGCTGGGCTTCCCGGCGGAGAACGAGGCCGTGCGGGGCCAAGTCGGCGAGGAGAACCTCGTCGAAGTGCCCATGAATGCGATCTGGTCGGTAACGACATTCTTCCACACCCAGGTCGAGCCCTACACCGACCCGCGCGTGCGCCTCGCGCTGCACCTCGCGGCCGACCGGGAACAGCACTTCGTGGTGAGACAAGGCTTCCTGCAGATCGGCGGGCCGATCTGCCACGCGGCCGGTCCATACGCGTGGAGCGTCGACGAGCTCCGCCAACGGCCCGGCTACCGCTCCGGCGCCCTGCGCGAGGAGGACCTGGCCGAGGGCCGACGGCTGCTCGACGCCAGCGGCTACGACCCCGGGAGCGTGCCGCCGATGACCACCAGCCACATTGAAACCCCAACCGCGGAGGTGCTCCAGCAGAACTTTGCCGAAATCGGCTTCGAGGTCGAACTCCAGGAGATTCCCGACTCGGAGCACAACCCCAGGCGGGCGGCGGGGGATTTCACCCTCGCCACCCAAGGCCTCGGGGGCGTGTTCGACCCCGACGCCCTCCACGGCACCCACCACAGCGACGGCGGACGGAACTTCGGCAAGTTCTCGGACCCCGGGATCGACGCGCTACTGGAGCAGGGACGCACCACCCTCGGCACCGAGAACCGGGTGCCGATCTACGACGAGATCCAGACCAAGCTGCTCGAAGAGCACGCGCCCCAGATCTACCATTCTTGGAGCCGGCCGGTCGCCGGACACCGTCCCTGGCTCAAAGGATACGGCCCAACCAACATGCAAACCGCCGCCACTTATCGGTGGTACCGGTCGTGGTTCGAGGGGAAGCCCGGCGTTTAGCGGGGTTGTATTGCAGGGCTCCCTCTGCTCCGCCCTCTGACCCTTCCCTCCCTCTCCCTCTGGGAGAGGGCTGGGGTAAGGGTCCGGCCGCTCCCCAACTGCAAAGGGGCCCTCACCCTAACCCTCTCCCGCAGGGAGAGGGGATCAGAGGGAAGCGGAGCCAACGTCGATGCGCACCTACGTCATTCGACGGTTGCTGCTGCTGCCGGTCACGGTGATCCTGCTCTCGATCTTCTCCTTCGGCCTGGTTCGGCTCGTGCCGGGATCGGTGGTCGACGCCCGCCTCTCCAACACCATGGGCGCCTCGGCGGGCGGCGGCCCGGAGCAGCGAGCCGCGTTGGAGGCGCATTTCGGGCTCGACAAGCCGGTGCACGTGCAGTACGTGAACTGGATTGGACAGGTCTTCACCGGCGATTTCGGCGACTCCTGGCTGACGCGCGAGTCGATCATGGACACCTTCGCCCGCCGCATGCCGGTCACGGCCCAACTGCTCTTCCTGACGCTGCTGCTGTACATCCCGATTGGGATTGGCACCGGGATCTGGTCGGCCGTGCGCCGCAACCGGCCCGACGACTACGGCATCCGCTTCATCACGGTGCTCTTCCTCGCCATCCCCAACTTCTGGCTGGCCACGCTGGTCGTGTTAATCCCGCTCGTGCTCTGGCGCTATGCGCTGCCCGCCCCCTACGAGCAGCTCTGGGTCAATCCGGGCACCAACCTGATCCAGATGATCGTGCCGGCGGCGGTCGCGGCGCTGTCGGGCGCGGCCGTGCTGGGACGGCTGGCGCGCTCGGAGATGCTGGAAGTGCTGCGCCAGGATTACGTGCGCACGGCCCAGGCCAAGGGCGTCTCCGGCCGCATCGTGGTCATGCGCCACGCCCTGCGCAACGCCATGATCCCCCTGATCACGCTGATTGGGCTCGTCTTCGCCGATGGCGTCGCGGGGTCGGTGATCGTCGAGCAGATCTTCGGTCTGCCGGGCATGGGCCGCCTGCTCGTCGACTCCATCTTCGCGAACGACCTACCGGTGGTGCAGCTCTGGATGCTGTTCTTCGGCACGGCCTTCGTGCTCATCAACCTGGCCGTCGACCTCAGCTACGCCGTCTTCGATCCCCGGATCCGCTTCCAATGAGCGCCGCCCAACCCACTCCACAGCCGGGCGCGGCCGTCTTCGATGAGTACGGTCTGCTGGTGCGGCCGCCGCTGCGCCGGCGCCTCCGGCGGCTGCTGCGGCAGCATCCCCTGGGCGCGTTCGGGCTGTTGATCGTGATCCTGATGATCGCGCTCGCCGCCTTCGGGCCGCTGATCGCCGGGGATCCGACCAAGCTCTCCCCGAACATCCTGGCCGCCCCCGGCGGCGAGTACTGGTTCGGCACCGACGGGCTCGGGCGGGACTATTTCGCGCGCGTGGTCGCGGGTACCCGGCTCTCGATCTCGCTGGCCCTGACCGCGATGGCGATTGGGGTCGGCATCGCGCTGCTCTGGGGCATGACCTCGGCCTACGCGGCCGGGCTGTTCGATCTCCTGTCCCAGCGCGTGCTTGACATGCTGTTGGCCTTTCCCGGCCTCATCCTGCTGATCTTGCTGGCCCAGGTAACAGGCCGCAACTGGCAATCAATCGCGCTGGGTATGGGGATCATCTTCACCCTGGGCATGGTCCGGATCGTGCGGGCCAGCACCCTGGCGACGCTCGGCGCCGCCTACGTCGAAGCGGCCCGCACAATTGGCGTGGGGCCGTTCCGCATCCTCTGGCGGCACGTGCTGCCCAACATTGGCCCGCCGCTGCTGATCTACGTGACGACCCTGCTCGGCGGCGCGATCCTCTTCGAGGGCGCGCTCTCATTCCTCGCCCTCGGCGTCCCGCCGCCCAACCCGTCCTGGGGCCGCATGCTCGTGGAATCGCGCGACTTCTGGCAGCACACGCACCTCAGCATCTTCCCCGGCTTCGCCATCACCCTCGCCGTGCTCGGCTTCAACCTGCTCGGCGACTCCCTCCGAGACATCTTCGACCCCCGCCTCCGCGGCAGCGATTGACCCCCGTCCAGGTAGAGCAGCCCATTGTCAGCGGGAGGGAAGCTGTCAGTCGGCAGCGACGTCGGCGGACTTCGCCGCAGCCTCACGCTCTATTGCCTCGAACACGACACGCTTGATCCATCGGCCCAGTGGCTCAGTACGTCTCGTGCTTCGAGTCTTCAGGCGGTCCATTTCCTCGCGATTGAACTCAATCTCGTAGATGAAGGAACCGGGTCCCATTTCAGAGCGGTCGTAAGGAATCTCTTCCACATCGTGGATCGGCGTATCAATGTGAAGCGCGCTCTTCTGTTGGGTCATCGTATTCGCATCCTTCCTCCAGGCCGATGGTAGCGGGTTTGCTCATCGCTATCAGAAGGCCAGCCGGTCACGACATGAGAGTATCCACGCGTGGTTGGCAACTCCAGGATGAAGGTCAACAAACGGCCACTGTGATCAGGTCCTACCATCTTCGTTCGTTTTGGCTGTCTGAACGAAGTGCCGTCAGCTCCGACGCCGCTACGAGCGGGCTGTGGAAAGTACTTGGCCGGCCCATCCCAGACGTCATCGGCATCGTCAGTCGTGAGACCGTGAGCCCAAAGCTCCTCTACTGTGACGTCGTTGCCCACGAGGCCGGCGTGAGGAATCGCTGGCATCGATGGACAATGTACGGCCACAACGAAGCCCCGCCAGAGCGGGGCTTCGTTGTGCTCGCCTGGAAGAGGCTGGACTTAGTGCGCCGCGACGGCTTCCGCCGTGAACTGGGCGGACTCGGTTGAGCCGCTCAGGGCCGTTGTGGCAGCGTCGCCGCCGGTGACCGTGAGCAGCACCTCGTCGAAGTACGATGTGCCCGCTTCGCGCTGGTGCTTGGTCGCCGTGTAGCCCACGGTCTCAGCCTCGAACTCGCCCTCTTGGAGTTCGACATAGGCCGCCATCCCCCGGTCGCGGTAGCCGCTCGCCAGGTTGAAGGTGTGGTAGTTGATCCCGTGCCAGCCGGCCAGCGTGATGAACTGGAAGCGGTAGCCCATCTCCGCCAGTTGCTCCTGGAAGTTCGCAATCGTCGCATCGTCCAGGTGACGCTTCCAGTTGAACGACGGCGAGCAGTTGTAGGCCAACATCTTGCCCGGGTACTCCGCGTGGATCGCGTTGGCAAAGTCGCGCGCCTCGCCGATGTCCGGCACCGACGTCTCGCACCAGAGCAAATCCGCGTGCGGCGCAAACGCCAGACCCCGAGCAATCGCCGACTCGATCCCGCCGGTGACGCTGAAGTAGCCCTCGGCCGTCCGCTCGCCGGTCGTGAACTCGCGATCCCGCTCGTCAATGTCGGTCGTCAGCAACGTCGCGCTGAGCGCGTCCGTCCGAGCCATCAGCACGGTCGGCACGTTCATCACGTCCGCCGCCAGCCGCGCTGCCTGAAGCGTGCGCACATGCTGCGCTGTCGGCACCAGCACCTTGCCGCCCATGTGACCGCACTTCTTCTCAGCCGCAAGCTGGTCTTCGTAGTGAACCCCGGCCGCGCCCGATTCGATCATGTTCCGCATCAGCTCGAACGCGTGGATCGGACCCCCGAATCCCGCCTCCGCATCCGCCACGATCGGCAGGTAGTAGTCCACCGACTGCCGCCGCTCCAGACGATCCACCTGGTCGGCGCGCATCAGCGCGCTGTTCAGCCGCCGCACCAGCGTCGGCACGCTGTTGACCGGGTAGAGGCTCTGGTCGGGGTAGGTGTGACCGGCCGTGTTCGCATCGGCCGCCACCTGCCAACCGGACACATAGATCGCCTGCAAGCCGGCCTTGGCCATCTGCACCGCCTGTGCGCCCGTCACCGCGCCGAAGGTGCGCACCAGGCTCGTGTCCTGCATCGCGTTCCACAACCGCTCCGCGCCCGCACGAGCCAGCGTCGCCTCAGGCAACAGACTGGGACGCAGCTTGAGCACGTCAGCGGCCGTATAGTTGCGCTCGATTCCGGCCCAGCGGGGATTGGTCGCCCACTCCCGCTCGAGCGCGGCTGCCGCCGCCGTGTCGTCGATCCCGTTCAGTGACATCTGCGTTCCCCTCTGCCTGTCTGGTGCGCTGTGCGCGATCGATCTGTGCCTCGTCTGCTCTAGGACGCTCTCGCGCCGACCACCGGCCGAGACAAACCGGTTGTGTCCTTGGCTATTGGGCCTCAGTCCAATCCGAGGCCCCTAGTCGAGATACTCGTAGGCGGGCAAGGTCAGAAACTCGGTGAACTCGTCGTTCAGCACCAGTTGATCGAGAATCGCCCGCGCGTCGCCGAAGCGTGACTCTCCGTCGCCGCCCAGCGCCGCCAGCTCCTCGTCGCGCAGCGTTTCGTACAGCTCCGCCGTCACCGAGCGGCCGTCGTCCAGCGCTGCTCCGTGCTGAATCCACTGCCACAGCTGACCCCGCGAAATCTCCGCCGTCGCCGCGTCCTCCATCAGGTTGTTGATCGCAGCCGCGCCGACTCCGTTCAGCCAACTGTTGATGTACTGCAACGCGACCGAGATATTCAGCCGCAGGCCGGCTTCCGTCACCTGTCCCCCGCTCTGATCCAAACTCACCAGCTCCGGCGCGGACACCTCGACATCCTCACGCATCCGCTCGCGCTGATTGCGAGCGCCGCCCAGGTTCGTCTCAAACACTTCCCGCGCCACCGGAATCAGATCCGGGTGCGCGACCCAGGTGCCGTCAAAGCCGTCGGTCGACTCCCGCTCCTTATCCGCTCGAACTCCCGACAGCGCAATCTCGTTGATCTCCGGATCCCGCCGCGAAGGAATGAACGCCGCCATCCCGCCCATCGCGTGCGCCCCGCGCTTGTGACACGTCCGCACCAACAATTCCGTGTACGCCCGCATGAACGGCGTCGTCATCGTCACCTGCACCCGATCCGGCAGCGTGAACGTCGGCTGCGATTTGAACCGCTTCACCGCCGAGAAGATGTAGTCCCAACGTCCCGCGTTCAGCCCCGCCGAGTGATCCCGCAACTCGTACAGAATCTCCTCCATCTCGAACGCCGCCGGCAGCGTTTCCAGCAACACGGTCGCCCGGATCGAGCCCTGCGCTACTCCGAGTCCGTCCTGAGCCGCCACAAACACATCGTTCCACAGCCGCGCTTCCAGATGCGATTCCAGCTTCGCCAGGTAGAAGTACGGCCCTGTCCCCCGCGCGATCCGCTCCGCCGCGTTATGGAACATGTACATCCCGAAGTCGAACAGACTCGCCGCGATCGGCTCACCGTCCACCACCACGTGCTTCTCATCCAGATGCCAGCCGCGCGGACGAATTAGCAGCGTCGCCGTCTCCTCGTTCAGCTGACGCACGCTCCCATCCGGGTTCTCGAACGTGATCTCACGCCGCACCGCGTCCCGCGCATTGATCTGCCCCTGCACGATGTTGTCCCAGGTCGGCGAAAGCGCGTCCTCGAAATCCGCCATGAACGCATCCGCGCCCGAGTTCAGCGCCCCAATCATCATCTTCCGATCCACCGGACCCGTGATCTCCACCCAGCGCTGCTGCAAATCCTCCGGCGTCGGCGCGACCTGCCACGAGCCGAAGCGAGCCTCCTCGGTGTCCGAAAGAAAGTCGGGCAGCGCGCCCTGGTCGAACTCGGCCTGCCGCTCCATCCGCCGCGCCAGCAACTCCTGCCGCCGCGCGTTGAAGCGACGGTGCAGACCCGCAACGAACGCGAGCGCCTCTTCAGTCAGGACGATCTCGTATCCCTCCGCAAGTGCTCCCCGCAGCTCGACCCCGGCCGGCGTACTCAACTCAACCATCTCTGCCCTCGATTTCTCGTCCCGCGGACTCTCCGCGCAACGGCGAAATGTGAACGTTGGATTAAGGTATGCACGACTCTGCAACCGTCAATAGCTCTTGTCAAACACGATAAAGAAAACGAATACCGCCCGCGAAGCAGTTGATACCCACAACCCACTCCCTCCCCGCGCACGAGCAGAGATGCCCTGCCCCTCTTCCCTTCTCCCCCCGCGCTGCGGGGGGAGATGTCGCGCAGCGACAGAGGGGAGTCCGGTCACCCTCGGTACAGCCGCGATATCATCAACACAAGACCCCACCGCAAAGGAATCCCGCCATGACCAACCACAAAACCACCGTCGGCGACTTCCGCGTCTCCGGCATCAACCACCTTGCCCTCGTCTGCCGCGACATGGCCCGAACCGTCGAGTTCTACACCGAGGTCATGGGCTTTCCTCTGGTCAAAACCATCGACCTCCCCGGCGGCATGGGCCAGCACTTCTTCTTCGACATCGGCAACGGCGACTGCCTTGCCTTCTTCAACTTCCCCAACGCGCCCGAACCGCACCCCGGCATCTCCTCGCCCGACCCCAACACCTTCTTCGATCCCTCGGCCGAGCTCGTCACCGCCATCGCCTCCATGAACCACGTCGCCTTCAATGTCGACGCCGACGAAATCGAAGCCTGCCGCGAACGCCTGCTCGCCAAAGGCGTCCGCTGCACCCCCATCATCAACCACGACGACTCCCCCAGAGGCATCGCCCGCGAAAACCACCCCGGCGTCTTCGTCCGCTCCGTCTACTTCTACGACCCCGACGGCATCATGCTCGAATTCGCGGCCTGGACCCGAGCCTTCAACCCCGAAGACGTCCGCCACCAACCCCAAACCACCGCCGACACCCACACCAACGAACCCGCCCTAGTCGCCGGCGACTAAACCCCGCTCACATCAGCGACCAAAGAGCGCCCTCATACCTGACCCGGTTCCGCTGTACCTGATCCAGTTCCGTCATACCCGCGCTCCGTCGCGGGTATCTCGCCGTGACCAGCACCCAACCCCCAAACCGACAACCACAACACACTCCCAAATTACCCACCCGAACATCCATCCATATATGATCGATCGTCTAAGAACGCAGGTTCCCAAGAAAGGAACACCCCGCCATGCCCTTCCCCCACACCTACCAGTCCAGCATGACCGGCGTCGGCCAACTCGCCCACTCCAACGAAGCCGGCCACGTCCGCATCAAAGCGCTCGCCCTCCTCATCCGCGAACTCTCCCCCTCCAACTCCAAGACCCGAGAGATCCACCACGCGCTCGACCTCGAACCCCATCCCGAACCCGCGCCCAAACCCCGAGCCAACCACTCCCCCAGACTCCCCGAAGCTCCGCTCACCCCTGAGCAGAAGAAAGAACTCCACCTGCACCCGCACGCCATCGCCGTCGCCCTCATGCGCGGCGAAGACGTGCCCCTGCCGGACGACGACGACAGCCTCGAGGAAGAGGAAGAGCCGCAGTAATCCCCCGACCGCAAGCGGCGACTCCCTCGTTTTTTTCTCACAGCCCCCGTCAGGCCGCGAACCGCGACCGTCCAGTCCCTACCGTGCCCACTTCCGAGCCGCGAACACAAATCTTGTAGCAAACGCGACAACAGTTCTGTACAGGCAGGTGCAATCCCACCCTCCGCACATCATCGCCGGGAACATTTGCCTACCCAAAAACGTAAGGTTGTCATGGGTCCATAGCCGCCGCGCCCCAGATGCGCCAAGCGGCCCTGATTCCGCCTGCGAAAGGAGGCCGGAGATGACCAATTCGACCCGCGATCAGCGCACCACCGAGAGCGCTACGATCCCGCACACGCCCTTCAGCGACATCGACAAGGTGCGCTCCCCCGGCCGCCTCGTCGCCGCCGAACACCGCCGCCGCGTCGCCGGCAGCGAGCGCCCCGCCGACCTCCGGCGCGACGGCATCCTCGCCCCGAGCTGGGACTTCCAGTTCGACCCCACCGACGACCCGGTGTTGGCGCAGCTAGTCGGCGCCAAGCCCAAGCCTGCCCTCCAGCCCGCTCCCAAGCGCCGCGCCCGCGAGCGGGTCGACGACAGCGACGACCCCGTCCGCCAGTACTTCGCCTGGATCAGCCAGTTCAGCCTGCTCGAACGACAGGACGAGCAGGAACTGGGCGCGCAGATCGAGCGCGCCCGCTGGCTCCACGGCCTCCGCGACGAGCTCGGCCTGCCCGGCGGCGGCGACAACTCGGGTCAGACGCTCGTCCTGCTCTGGGCCCACCTGATCCTGCAATTCCGCGCGCTCGAACCGCTGCTGCGCTGGCTGGCCGGCGAAATCGGCGATCACTTCCCCGAACGCTCCCTGCTTGAGCTCCTGGGCGACGACCAGCTCCGCGCCGCAATCGACGGCAAGATCGATCCGCAGCGCACGCAGCGAGCCGCCGAGACCTTCGAGCTCTCTCCGGACGAGGCCGAAGCCGCGCTGATCGGTCTCTCCGTCGTCACCGCAATCGTCGAGCCGCGCCCGCTCTGCGTCTCCCTGGCCCTGCTTGGCGAGCTCGAACAGGAGCAGGACGTCGATCCCGCTGCGTTCGCAACTCGGCTCACCCGGGACGAGGCGCTGCTGCGTCGCATCACCCGGCGGCTGCGCCAGATCGAACAGACCGGACACGCAGCCGAGCATCGGATGCTCACCGCCAACCTGCGTCTGGTCGTCGCCGTCGCCAAGAAATACCGCAGCGACGGCCTCACCATGCTCGACCTGATCCAGGAGGGCAACACCGGACTCGTGCGCGCCGTCGAAAAGTTCGACTACCGCCGCGGCAACAAGTTCTCCACCTACGCCACCTGGTGGATCCGGCAGGCCGTCACCCGCTCGATCGCCGACACCGCCAACGTGATCCGCACTCCCGTACACACCGCCGAACAGCTGCACAAGCTGATCCGCGCCGAGCAACGCTTCCTCGAAGAGCGGGAACGCCGACCCAGCACCGCTGAACTGGCGCAACTGCTCGATCTGGACGAGAGCCGGATCGCCTTGCTGCGCGCCGCCGCGCTTACCCCCACTTCGCTCGACAAGAGCATCTTGAACGACGAAGGCAGCTCGCTCGAAGACTTCATCGCCGACGAGCAGACCCCGGCTCCGCACGAAGAGCTCGAACGCGCCGCCGCCACCGAAGTCCTGCGCCAGGTGCTCGACCAGCACCTCGATCCACGCGAGCGCGAGGTCATCCACAAGCGCTTCGGCTTCGACGGCGAAGGCTCCAAGAGCTTGCAGGAGGTCGGCGAAGCGCTGAACCTCACCCGCGAGCGCATCCGCCAAATCCAGGCCAACGCCATCCGCAAACTCCGCAACGACCAGGCCTCCGACCGCCTCAACGAGTTCCGCGACTAACAGCCCCAAGACACAGCCGCGCTAACCTACAACCCCGCGCGGGGGTAGCTCAGTGGTAGAGCTCCTGCCTTCCAAGCAGGAGGCCGCGGGTTCGAATCCCGTCCCCCGCTCCAGCACTCCAATCCCCTCCCCTTGACCGATCTCCCCCTCAAGGAGACCTGCGCGTAATCCCGGATTCCGTCAGTCCAGGCTTGACCTGGAATCTCGTCCGGAATTGCGGGCTATCTGGTCGGAGCGAGATTCCAGCGTTCGCTGGAATGACGAGAGCAACGGGAATGTGATTTACGCGCAACTCTCCTCAAGGGGGGAGATGCCCCAATGGGGCAGAGGGAGTGAAAACACCACAACCGGAACCTTCCACCCGCCCCAAGCGTTACTACCTATGAAAGGCAACACCCAACCGACCAAATCGGAGCGCCAAATGTCCGACCGGCACGAACTCCTCCCCCGCAACAGCGCCGAGCGCCAAGCCCTGCTTGACGCCTGCGGCATCGACCGCAACGGCCTCACACTGACCGAGACCACGGGCAAGCGCATCGCCGCCCGCGGCCGCGCCGCCGCTGAGGTGATCCAGGCCGCCGCCGAAGCCCTCGAACGACTCTCGCGCGGCCAGCCGTTCAACCCAATGTCCGCCTAGGAGCGCTAATCAAGCGGCCAAATCACCTCGGTCAACCACTTCGACGCATCCGGCTCCGCCTCCGGATCCGTGATGTAGCGCTCAATCGGCCCCCGCGCCGGCGAACGCCCCTGAGCCGTCAGAAACGGCATCACCGCCTCATGCGCCTGATACAGCTGGTCATACGGCCCAAAGTGATCCACCTGCGCCGCCTCGCCCGCCTCCAGCTCCACCACCTCCAGCGGCGACGCCGGCTCTACCTCCGGACCAATCTCAATCCCCGCCGACAACTCCATCTGCTCCGCATCCATCGTGTGATAGACCGCGCACACCGCCCCGAACTCGCTCACGCCCTGCTCCGTCAGGTGTCCGAACACCGCCGGGAACAACTCCGCGAACTTCTCCCCCAACTCCGCGCTGGACGCATTCGCCCGCAGCGCAGCAACCCGCCGCGCCGGCAACTGGACAATCCGAACTTCATGGCTCATCGGTTCACTCCTCCGCGCGTGCAATCTGGATAACGCGCAACTCCGTCACTATGCCATCCACCCGCTGATCATGCCCCGACATTGGTACTTCGCTTAACAATTGCCACTCGAACGCCAGTCCCAACTGTGTACCCTCGACCTCAGCCAGGAAGCGGTCGTAATACCCGCCGCCCAAACCCAGCCGCGCTCCCCGCGCATCAAACCCAAGACCGGGAACCAGGATCAGCTCCGCCTCAGATGCATCGGCCAACTCCGTCAACTCCGCATCCGGCTCAAGCAGCCCCTGTCGCGAGCGAGTCAACTGCGACAAACCGGTCACCCGCCGA
Source organism: Dehalococcoidia bacterium (assembly GCA_963555985.3). GTDB lineage: Bacteria > Chloroflexota > Dehalococcoidia > Bin125 > Bin125. Next base: position 847,515 of record OY820591.1, on the reverse strand, counting down.
TGCTCCAGACGCCCCCGCCCCAGCACACGCGGACAGATCACCGTTTTCCCCGACGACAACGCCCGTCGCAGCAACCCAATCGTCCGCACCTCTCCCGGCAATGCCCCCACAAACAGATGCACCGCTCCCGCCGCACGCCAGACCTCCAGCGCCGCCACCCGAGCACCAACCGCAGCCGACCAACCAGCCGCCAACTCATGAGGCGTCGCCGCCCGCCCGCGCCAAAGCTCCCTTCGCAACGCTCCCTTCTCTCCCACCACACCACGCGGGGAGCCATCCCGAAACCCCAATCCCCGCTCCCCCCGCACTGCGGGGGGAGATGTCACGCAGTGACAGAGGGGGGTCCGACTCGACACAAACACCCCATCCCTACGGCAAACCCGCTCCGCCCACCTCCACCTCAAACGCCCGAATCCGACCCCGCCGAGCATCCCCAGGCTGTGGATTGCTGGTCGGCGCCTCCAGCGAGAACAGCGTCTTCCGGCCCTCCCCGCCCAACATGCAGGCGTACACGCCCATATCCGACACCTCAATCCGCTCCAGCACTTCGCCGCCCTCGGCGACGCGCGCCAGCGCGCCCGGGTTGGTCGGCACGGCGACCCAGATCGCGCCCTCTGCATCAAGACAAATCCCGTCCGGCGGGAAACCGAGGTCTGCCCAGACCCGCTGATTGGAAAGCGAGCCATCGTCCTCGACATCGAACGCCGTCAGCCGTTGTCCCCAACTCTCGCCAACGATCAGGGTTTTGCCGTCCGGCGTGATCACCGTCCCGTTGGGAAACTGCAACCCGTCTGCAACCACCCGTGCGTTGCCGTCCGTATCCACCTGCACCATCGTCGTCGCCCGCGGCGGCGACCCGTCCGTGATATCAAACCCAAAGTTGCCGATGTATGCGTTGCCGTCGGCGTCGACCACCATGTCGTTGCAGTGATAGGGAGCGTACTCGCTGATATCGGCGACTTCGTAGAGGCCGTCCGGGTCGAGCCGAAGCAGCTTGCGATCGGTCATCGAGACCACCAGCAACCGCCCGTCGGGGAGAAAGCCCAGACCGGAGGGCTGATTCCGAACCCTCACAATCGTCTCCCGCTTCCCCTCAGGAGTCACCGCCACTACCTCATGCGCATGCATGTCCGAGAACCACAACCGCCCCTCAAACCACCGAGGCCCCTCGGGAAACACCAACCCATCCAACACCAACCGACCTGCACCAGCCATGACAACCCCCGAACTCAAGTATCCAACTCAGTCGCAGGCAGGGTAGCAACGGGTCAGCGGCAGGATTCGAATAGGCGGTTTGGGACTCTGAACTCGATGCCGGTCACATCTTCGCCGCTGACGTCGATCCGCTCCGCTCGGGCCCAGTCGCCGGTCGCCTCCGGCTGGCGGTAGGCGACAAAGCAGTCATCTTGCCAGAAGTACAGCCCGTAATCGCCGCTCTCGGGCACGGTGATTGTGAATTGGCCATTCGAGTCGGTGTATGAGAGGCTGGCGGTCCCTTGCCCCTCGGCAGATATCCAAACGTCGCCAAGCGGCGAACCTTCTTCGTCAATGAGTCGTCCAGTCAACGTGCGCACGCACAGATCGTGCGGGACGCGAACCTCAAGTTCAACAGGATCGCCCGCCAGTTGGAGCCAGGCCGCATCGTCCTTTGCGGGGAACAAGCGGCCTGAGCGATACCAGAGCTCGCAGCCGTCGACTTTAATCCCAACCTGATATTCGCCGGCGGCGGGAGCAAACCACACGAAACCACCGTCCCAGTGCCGCTTCGCCCAGTCGTAGGAAGATTCACCCTGCACGACAACATCGATGGGGCGTGTGTCCCCACGCAGACCCAACACGCGCATCCGCAACTGCCAGCGGCAGGCGTCCTCGGGCAACTCAAGCTCCAGCGTCGGCAAGCGATCGGTGTCCAGGTCGCGGTACTGTCCAGGCTCTGGCCGTTGGGTCGTTAGACCCTCATCAGTGACCCAGAGCTCGCAGCCGTCGCGCGTGATCCAGATCCGCTGCGTCGTGTTAGGCTTGAGGTCGACGACGAACGAGCCGTCTTCCATGACCTCGCTGCGGCGGATACGACCGGCTTTGTGTTCGCCTTCGTATGGCGCCGCGTTGATCCAGAAGCCCGCCGCCGACTCACCGCTGGCGTTGAGGAGGCGACCACGTAGTTTGGGCTCGCCTGAGTCGCGTATCCGACGACCAGGGAGAGCTTCACGCCATTCTTCGAACTCTGTGTAGAATGCGTCCGGTTCCAGACCAAACGCAGCCAGGAACGCCTCCGCCAATTCCGGTCTGGACTGCCATCGGCGATCCGCTCCAACGGCCTGCGGATGCTGTTGGCGGAAATACTCGACCATCGAGTCGGCGCCATTGCGCTCTACCAGCAGATCGACCGCCAGTAAGCCGAGTACATACTGCCACGGAGTATTGCGTTCCTCAGCGCTACGCAACGTTGCGGAGGTGACTTTAGCGCTGTCCAAGTGTTCACGACGCGTCTCTTCAAATGTCTCGAGGTCATCAGCAATGCGAATTCCCTCGTCGCCGGACCAGACCGCAGTACCTTCGAGTATCCACTCGGGCGGCTTGCCAGCTGTCGCCCAGAAGTCCGTGTACTGAATCTGTAAGTAATGGAACCACTCATGGGTGAGTAGAGTTTTGAATCTTGACCGTGAAGGGTTCAGCTGCCACCAATCAGATGTGAGGAACGCTCCCCAAGCAGTACCGCCGCCGGGGCCGTCTGTAAGAGACAAACGGAGCGCCTCACCACCTAAGTGAAATGGGTACTGCGGGCTTGAGTCTTGATACGCCACGACATCTTCGATGGTGTGCCAGAGTAAGATTGTGGTATCCGAGAAGTCAGTTTCCACGCCGTGCGTCTCGGCGAAGTAATCCACGATCTCGCGAATCTCGGCGGTCAACTCGCTTTGGAGCGATTGAGGATACTCCCCCACCCAGACGATCCTCGGCATGATCCCCGTCGGCTGCAACCAGCGCAGATCGCGGCTGACCGTCACCTTCAGCGCGTCGCCACGCCGGACGGCGGGCAGTTCCGTATCAGGCGCATCAATCGGCACCGCGTAGATGGCGTCGCCCAGCTGAATGCTGACCAACGACTTGCCGATCCCGCGCACAAGCTGATCGAGCGGCCAACCCTCGCGCCCCAGCCAGGTCACCCAGTTCACGCCCGTATTCAGCGCCACCGATCCTTTCGCGGGCGTCAACGGCCGAGTCCACTCAACCGGTTCGTCGCCGACGACGCGAACCATCGCGGCCATACCCGGCTCCAGCGTCTCAAGCGGTCCGCCAACGCCCCGAATCGCATATCGCCAGAACCGCGAGTCGGCGTCCCATGTATAGATCAGCGCCGCCTCGGGAATCGCCGCGAAGATGTCCTCCACCGAGATCGCGTCGCCCACCCAGCCCACGTAGTTGTCGCCCGGCTGTAGCGTGACAGTGTGCGCATCAGGTACCGGTTCCTCTGCCGACGACGCGACAGTGAGCGCGACGAGCAGGGCGAGCGTGGCGGCGACAGCCAACGCGAATTTGTGCATTGGTGAAGGCTAGCCATGCGGATACACGTCCAGCAGCTCGAACCGAGGCCCGTCCGTACAGCACAACTTCACCCCCCGCTTCGTGAACACCGCGCAGCCGTAGCAGATGCCCGTGCCGCAGGCCATCTCCGTCTCCATCAAAATCTGCACCGGACGCCGCATCCCGTCCGCCCGCACGATCGGCGACATCGCCCGGAACATCGGCACCGGCCCGCAAGCGAAGCTCTGGTCCGCCCAGCTCAGATGCTGTGCGAACAGATCGGTCACGAAGCCCTCGTGCCCCAGCGAGCCGTCCTCCGTCGCCACCTCGTACTCGACTTCCGGCGGCAACAGATCGGCGGGATAGACGCCCTCCGCTGTCCGCGCTCCGAAACAGAGCACGATCGAGCGCCGGCGGCCGCCGCTGCGCTCCAGCTCGGAGTCGGCTAGCGCGACCAGCGGCGCGATCCCCACCCCGCCGCCAATCAGCAAGAGATTCGCAGCCGTTCGCCGCACCTCGAAGCCGCGCCCGAGCGGCCCTGTCATCCACACTCGCTCCCCGGGCTGCTGCGCCGCCATCGCCTCAGTCACCCGCCCGATCACCGTGTACAGCAACGCAAACTGCCGCTCTCCCTCGCGGCCCCCAACCGAGCGAAAGCGATAGTACGAGAACGCGCGCGGCAGCAGCGGATCCACCGATCCCAACTCATAGCCCGGATCCACCATCACGAACTGCCCCGGACGAGCATGTTGAGACAGCGCCGGAGCGTCGTACCAGGTGACGAAGGTGCCGGGGTAGATTTCCGCGGTTTCGACAACGGTGGCGGCGGCGCGGCGCATGATCGCTCCAGCGCCCGCTTAGACGCGGCCCGCCGTGTACTCGGGCAGCGGCGCCACGTGATAGTCCTCCGCACCCGTGTCCGCCGGCGCGACCATCGCCGCCACTGCGTGATTGGCGGTATCAATGCTCGTGAAGCACGGGATCCGCTGCTCGGCGGCGGCGCGGCGAATGTGGAACCCGTCGCGGATCGTCACCGACGTGTTCTCAGGTGTGTTGACCACCAGATCAACCCCGCCCGATCGAATCAGATCAATCACGTCCGGATCGCCGGTCATCTCGCGCTTCGGCGCTTCCGTCACCTCGTAGCCCAGGCCCCGAATCAGGTTGGCAGTGCCGTGAGTCGCATGAAAGCGATAGCCGGCGTCACCCAGATTGCGAATCAGTCCCAGCGCCTGCGCCTTGTCCTGGTCGGCAATACTCAGCAGCGCCCGCCCTTGCGCCGGCAGCGCCATCCCCGCCCCCATCAACGCCTTCTTGAGCGCGCGGTCGTAATCGACATCGACGCCCATCACCTCGCCAGTCGACTTCATCTCAGGACCAAGATGAGTATCCACCCCCGACAGCTTCGACATACTGAACACCGGCGCCTTGATCGCCACCAGCGGCGTAGTCGGCCAGAGCCCACTCGGATACCCCTGCGCCGCCAGCGTCTCCCCCAGCATCGCCCGCACCGCGACCTCGACCATCGGCACGCCGGTCACCTTGCTCAGGAACGGCACCGTCCGGCTGGCGCGAGGGTTCACCTCCAACACATACACGTCCCCATCAGCGCCATCGCGATCACGCATCACCACGTACTGGATGTTCATCAACCCGCTCACGCCCAACCCGACCCCGATCTGGCGCGTGTATTCGATGATCTTGCCCACCTCACCGGCGCGGAGATTGGGCGCCGGATAGACCGCCATGCTGTCGCCCGAATGCACGCCCGCGCGCTCGATATGCTCCATGATCCCCGGAATCAGCACCGCGCCGTCGTCCGGCCCGCCGCAAATCGCATCCACCTCGACTTCAATCCCGGCCAGATACTTGTCAATCAGCACTGGCTTGCCTGGGGCAGCCGCCTGCGCTTGCGTGACGTAGCGCGCGAGATCGCCCACGCCCTGCACGATCTCCATCGCCCGCCCGCCCAATACATACGACGGCCGCACCAGCACCGGATAGCCAATCGCGTCCGCCGCCAGCACCGCCTCATCGACGCTGTTCACCGCCGTCCCGGGCGGCTGCGGAATACCCAGATCGGCAAGGAAACGTTCGAATCGCCGCCGATCCTCGGCCAGATCAATCACGTCCGCCGGGGAACCCAGAATCGGCCGTGCCGCGCTGGTCAGCGGATTGGCGAGATTGATCGCCGTCTGCCCTCCGAACTGGAGAATCGAGGAGACTTCTCCGCCATCCGTCCGGATGTCGTAATCCAAAGAGCCGTTGCTCAGCGCCCCATCCTCGTTCTCCAGAATGTCCCGCACCGCCTCTTCGTCCAGCGGCTCGAAGTAGAGCCGATCGGAGGTGTCGAAGTCGGTCGAGACGGTCTCGGGGTTGCTGTTCGCCATCACCGCGGCCCAGCCCGCGCTGCGCAGTGCTTGCGCCGCCTTGACCGAGGCGTAGTCGAACTCGATCCCCTGCCCAATCCGAATCGGCCCCGAACCGACTACCAACGCCCGCGGACCCGGCTCCGGTATCGCCTCATTCTCCTCCTCATAGGTCGAGTAGAAGTAGGGCGTGACCGCGTCGAATTCGGCCGCGCACGTATCGACCATCTTGTAGACGGGTGCGATGCCCCACTCGCGGCGGAGCTCACGGACACGCTCGCCGACATCCCCCGCGAGATTCGCGATCTGTTCGTCTGCGAAACCCATCCGTTTGGCTGCCCGCAGCAGCGCGGGGGTGAGCGGCTCGGCGAGCAGCCGACGCTCCATGTTGACGATGGTTTCGAGGCGTTCGAGGAACCAGGGATCGACGCCGGAGGTGTGGGCGATCTCGTCGACGGAGATATCGGCGCGGATGGCGGCGAGCAGGTGCCAGATGCGATTGTCAGTGGGCACGGCCGCGGCTTCGGTAGGGGAGGAATCGATCTCTGAGTCCTCCCAGAGGACGGACCGTCCGCCGACCTCGAGCGAGCGGACCGCCTTCTGTAGGGCGGCTTCGAAGGTGCGGTCGATCGCCATGACCTCGCCGGTGGCCTTCATCTGGGTGCCGAGCACGCGATCGCCGGCCTCGAACTTGTCGAAGGGCCAGCGCGGGATCTTGACGACGCAGTAGTCGAGGGCTGGCTCAAAGGCGGCTTGGGTGCGTCCGGTGACCTGGTTGGGGATCTCGTCGAGGCGTTTGCCGGTGGCGATCTTGGCCGCGACGCGGGCGATCGGGTAGCCGGTAGCCTTGGAAGCGAGGGCCGACGAGCGGGAGACGCGCGGGTTGACTTCGATCACGTAGTAGGGCAGCGGTTCGTCGTGAGGGACGCCGACGCCGCCGTGCTCGGGTTGGGATTCGGGCGGCCAGGCGACGACATCGGGGCGAGGCGCGAGCGCGAGCTGGACGTTGCAGCCGCCTTCGATGCCAAGTGAGCGGATGATGTTGAGCGAGGCCGAGCGGAGTAGCTGGTAGTCCTTGTCGGAGAGCGTCTGGGAGGGCGCGACGACGATCGAGTCGCCGGTGTGGACGCCCATCGGGTCGAGGTTCTCCATGTTGCAGATCGTGATGCAGGTGTCGGCGCTGTCGCGCATGACCTCGTACTCGACCTCTTTCCAGCCGAGCAGGGATCGTTCGACGAGCACCTGGGTGATCGGGGAGGCGTCGAGGCCGTTCTGGACGACGCGTTCAAACTCATCCATCGTGCGGACGAAGCCGCCGCCGGTTCCACCGAGCGTGTAGGCGGGGCGGATCGCGACGGGGAGGCCGATCTCCTCCAGCGCTTCGCGCGCCTCGGCGAGTGTGTGGACGATCGCCGAGGGGGGGGTCGGCTCGCCGATCTCGCGCATCGCGTCGCGGAAGAGCTCACGGTCTTCGGCGCGGCGAATCGCGTCGAGCGGCGTCCCCAGCAGGCGGACGTTGAATTCGTCGAGGATGCCGGCGTCATGCAATTCGACGGCGAGGTTGAGGCCGACCTGCCCGCCGAGCGTCGGCAGCAGTCCCTCGGGGCGTTCGCGCTCAATCACGCGGCGCAGCACCTCAACCGTGAGCGGCTCGATGTAGACCGCATCGGCAACGCCCTCGTCGGTCATGATCGTGGCGGGGTTCGAGTTGACCAGGATCGAACGGACGCCCTCTTCGCGCATCGCTTTGCAGGCCTGGGTGCCGGCGTAGTCGAATTCGGCGGCCTGGCCGATCACGATCGGGCCGGAACCGATGATCAGGACCGATTCAGGTTTCGTCACTGGGAGTCCCGTCTTGAGTAATGCCGTCGTCCAGGGGAGCTCTCGCAGCTCGCGCGAGGAATGCCAAACCGATTGCCAGCGGCCACATCGTGAGCGGCCCCAGCAGCCAGAGCTCGCAGCCGATCTCTATTGCTCCAGCGATACAGACGATTGCGACCGTCAGCGTGCCCGCGCCAATGGCGAAACAACCAGCCGCCGCAGCGAGGAGCCGCAAGTACATCGCGTCCGCCGGTCTGCCTGGATACGCGCGTCACAAGGGCAACTCGAATCGAGACTCGGGGTTGAGCAGCGGCACCAATCCGCCAATCGCGCTCAGGAACGAGAGCGCAGCCTCGTTGTTCTCAGGCAAGCTGCCCACGATCCGCCGAAACTTCTGTTCGCGCGCGTGTTCGAGCAGGTACTCCGCAAGGATCGTACCGATACCTCTGCGGCGCCATTCGGAGCGAATCCAGACGCCGAGGGTGGCGGTCTGGAAGTTCTGGGTATTGAAGTCGAGCGCGCCGAAGCCGATCACCGAATCGTCGTCGACGGCGACGTAGATCGCGCCGCTCTCGCCGAGTCGCGCGAGCCAGGTCGTTACGTCTTCGGCGCTGAGAGGACGATCAAACACGACCGGATTGGGTCCTTCCACGACATCGCGGATGACGGCGGCGACGGCATCGGCATCGGCGCCGATCGCGCGGCGGTATTCGAGTGTGTCGGCGCTGGAGTGGCTCATGTCGCTGGTCTCGTCTCCGTCTGCCGGCGGGGTCTCAGCCGGCCTCGTGGATCAGCTTGAGGAAGTGGTCGAAGAGCATTCCGTTGTCCAATGGACCAGGGGACGCCTCAGCGTGGTACTGGATCGAGAACACTGGCTCGGTTCGGTGCCGTAGACCTTCGACCGTGTCGTCATGGAGGTTGATGTGGGAAACCTCGACATCGGCTGAGAGTCCGTCGGGATCGACGGCGTAGCCGTGATTTTGGGCCGTGATCGCGACACGGCCGGTGGCGACTTCGAGGACCGGGTGATTGCCGCCGCGATGGCCGAACTTGAGCTTGAAGGTGTCCGCGCCGAATGCGCGTCCGAGCACCTGATGGCCGAGGCAGATGCCCATCACCGGCAGCTTGCCGATCAAAGCGGTCGCGGTCTGGACCTGGAGCTCGCGCATGGCGGGGTCGCCCGGGCCGGGCGCGAGCAGGACGCCGGACGGCTCCAGCGAGAGGATGTCTTCGACGCCGCTCGTGGGCGGCATGGCGGTGACGCGGCAACCGCGCCGGCGCAGATTGCGCAGAATGTTGTACTTCAAGCCCTGATCGAGCACGACGATGTGGGGCGCGTCGCCGTCGAGGTTATCGGCGCGACTCAGGGGTCGCGGCTCGCCATCCCAGAGATAAGCTTGGTCGGCGCCGACCGAGATGAAGTCCTGGGAGTCGTAGTCGGGCAGCTTGGCCAAGCGCTCACGAGCCTCTTCCGCCTCGGTGACTGGCACGATCATGCCTTGCATCACACCCTCGTGCCGAATGCGCCGCGTAATCGCGCGCGTATCGACGCCGGCGATCCCAGGGATGTCCGCAGCGACGAGGTAGTCGTGCAGCCGCATCCCTCCGCGCGGATGCGAGGGCGAGTCGCACTCGCTCCGCACTACCAATCCACGTACCTGCACCTGCCGTGATTCGTCGATCGGCGGATCAATCCCATAGTTCCCGATCAACGGATACGTCAGCACCAAAATCTGGCCCGCGTACGACGGATCGGTGAGCATCTCCTGATACCCCGTCATCGAGGTATTGAAGACGACTTCGCCCCAGGTGTCAGTGGCCGACCCCAACGCGATTCCCCGGAAGATCGCGCCGTCGGCCAAGACAAGGGCGGCTTCGCCCGCAGGTTCCGGCATCATTCGCGTCCGTCCCAGACGATCCGCCCGCGCGAGATCGTCAGTGCGACCACACCGCTCAGCGAATGGCCATTGAAGGGAGTGTTCTTGCCCATCGAAGCCCACGACTGGGAGTCGATCCGAGTCACGGTTTCGGTGGAGAGCAAAGCGAGATCAGCCGGCGCGCCAACTTGGAGCGTGCCCAAGCCCGGCTCCACGCGGTCAAGATTCCAAGCCAGCACCGGGCCAATCGTCAGTCGCTCAATCGCATCCGGCAGCGAGATCTGGCTGCGTTGAACCAGCGTATTCACAACCGGCCAGGCCGATTCAAGTCCCGAAATCCCGAACGCCGCAGTGTCAAACTCACAATCCTTGTCCACTGCCGCATGAGGCGCGTGATCCGTCGCCACCGCATCGACAACGCCCGCCGCCAGCGCATCCACGCAGGCGCGGACATCGGCCTCGGTACGGAGTGGCGGATTCACTTTCGCGCTCGTGTCATAGGCCAAGGGCGGACCGCTGCCGGCGACCGCCGAGTGATCCAGCATCAGGTGATGCGGCGTCACTTCTGCTGTGACCTGCACGCCGCGAGCCTTCGCGTCGGCGACGGCGCTGAGTGCGGCCTCAGTGGACAGATGACAGCAATGCAGCTGTGCGCCCGCCGCTTCCGCCAGTGCGATGTCGCGTTGCACGATCGCCAGTTCTGCCGACGTCGGTTGCCCGCGCAGTCCGAGCCGGGTAGACACCACTCCCTCATGCATCACGCCACCGCCCGACAATGCCGGATGCTCGCAGTGCTCTGCCAACGGCATATCCAGATCGGCGAGATACTCAAATGCTCGCCGCGCCACTGCTGCGTCCGCCACCGCATCGCCGTCGTCAGACACAGCTACCGCGCCAGCATCGCGCAAGGCGGCCATCTCCGTCAGTTCGCGTCCTTTGCGCCCGACCGTGACTGCGCCGATCGGCAAGACTCGCACCGCTGCATCTCGAGCCCGCTCCAGCATCCCCTCGATCACCGCGGCCGAATCGAGCGCCGGTTCCGTATTCGGCATCGCGCAGATGGTGGTAAACCCGCCTCGCGCGGCCGCTTCGGCTCCTGTGCGAATCGTCTCCTTGTGTTCCTGCCCCGGCTCCCGCAGATGGGTGTGCAGATCGACGAATCCGGGTGTGACGACGAGTCCTGCGGCTTCGATGATCTCCGCGCCGGGCGCGTCCAAGCGCCTTCCTGTCGCTGCGATCCGATCGGACTCGATCAACACGTCAAGCTGCTCGTCAATGTCCCGCAACGGATCAATGATCCGTCCCCCGCGAATCAGGATGTGTGTCATGGCGCCCCCCTGACCAGCAGGAACAGCACCGCCATTCGCACCGCCAGCCCAGCAGCTACTTGCGCTTCAATCTGACTCTGCGGCCCATGCGCCACATCCGAGGCGATCTCGACTCCTTCGTTCATCGGCCCTGGGTGCATTAAGACGGCGTGCGTCGCCGCTTGGGCCAGCCGCTCTGAAGTGACCTGATAGCGGCGGGCAAATTCAGCCACGCTCGGCAGCAGCGCCCCGCGCATCCGCTCACGCTGTGTGCGCAGCGCCATCACTGCGTCCGCGCCAACGATTGCTCGATCCAGATCCGGCTCTACTTCAACGGGCGGCAGCGACAGCGGGTGTTCCAAATCAGCTGTGCCGTTCACCAGTCCAACCGGTACCAGCGAGCGCGGCGCGACCAGCGTTACCTCGGCGCCCAACGTCGTTAACGACCACACATTGGAGCGCGCCACCCGCGAGTGCAGGACGTCGCCCACGATCACGACCCGTCGTCCGTCCAGATCGCCCAGCTCACGGCGCAGGATGTAGGCATCCAGCAGCGCCTGCGTGGGATGCGCGTGCTGTCCGTCGCCCGCATTGATGATGTGTCCGTCGATTGTCCGCGCGGCAAGATAGGGAGCACCCGAGGCGGGATGCCGCATCACCACTACGTCAGCGCCCACCGCAGCCAGCGTCTTCAGCGTGTTGACCAGCGACTCGCCCTTCTCCACTGAGGAGCCGGAGCCGGTCAGGTTGATCACGTCCGCGCCCAGCACTTTGCCTGCCAGCTCGAACGAGCCGCGCGTGCGTGTGCTGGCCTCGTAGAAGAGGTTGAACACCGTCACTCCGCGCAGCGCGGGCGTTCGAGCGACGGGACGCTCCAGCACTTCCGCCATCGCCTGGGCGGTATCTAGTACCTGCTCGATCTCATCGCGCGAGAGCACATCGACATCCAACAGATGTCGGTGTGCCCACTGCATCTCGGCGTTTTCGAGCGGCGCAGACGAGGCATGGTTGCCAATGCGCACGGGTTCAGCGACCACGCTGGTACTCCGATCCACGAGCGTCCAGACTGGCCGCATACACCGTTACGTCATCCTCGTCGTCGGTCTCAAAGAGACGCACTCGCACATCGTCCGAGCGCCGCGTAGGGATGTTCTTGCCCACGTAGTCGGCTCGAATTGGCAGCTCGCGGTGACCCCGGTCGACCAGCACCGCTAGCTCGATCACCGCCGGACGTCCGTAATCGATCAGCGCATCCAGCGCAGCCCGGATCGAACGCCCGGTGAACAACACATCATCCACCAGCACGATCGTCGCGCCATCGATATCAAACGGAATCCGGCTCGGTTGGATGCGCGCGTGCGGACGCTGCGCGAGGTCGTCGCGGTAGAGGGAGATGTCAATCGCGCCGACCGGAATCTGTCGTCCGTCGATTCGCTCAATCGCCAGCGCCAGACGTTCGGCCAGGGGCACGCCGCGAGTGCGCATTCCCACCAGTACGAGCGGGTCAGGTTCGGGATGCCGTTCGACGATCTCGTGAGCGATCCGGGTCAGGGCGCGGGTCAGCGCCGCTTCGTCCAGTTCACGTCCACGCAACTCGCCGCGCGCGCGTGGTACGCCCTGAGCCGGGAGGGAATTCGTCACCGCGTTGTCCTTTCCGGCCTCACGGGACCGGATTAAAGTCCAACTGTTGTCAGCGAGCGTACCGAGTCTCCGCCGCGCTGTCTGTCAATTGGTGGACGCGCGGGAGAGCGCCGCCGTTCTGGTCAAGTAGATCGAGACCTCTGACCGCTCACTCCTCGCGCAAGACGGCAAAGATCAGATAGTCCACCGGCACGCCTTCTTTGAGCGCGGCTTTGCGCAGCAGCCCTTCCTGCTCGTATCCCTGCTTCAGCAGCACCTGCGCTGAAGCGTCGTTGCCCGACTTCACATGCGCTTCGATCCGGATGAGGCCAAGCCGCTCGAAGCCGTACGCGGTCACCGCTCGCAGCGCATGAGTCGCAATCCCGCGACCCCAGAACGGCTGCCCCAGCCAGTAGCCGACCTCGGCTGAGTGCCGATAGTCGGCTTCGCGCAGATCCAAGCCAATGCCGCCGATCGGGCCCGCCGCGTCGCAGATGGCGAACTGCGTCACCGGATCCTGATCCGAGTTGAGCGCGACCCAGAACTCAGCGTCGGCTCGCGTGTATGGATGGGGAAAGCGATCGCGCAGATTGATCCAGACGTCATAGTCGTCGGCAAGGGTCAGGAACCGCTCTTGGTCGCCGTCGCGCCAGGCGGCGTCCCAAGGCCGGAGCACAACGCCGTTGGGCAGTTCGAGCCGCATCTCGGTCGATCTTGTCTTCAGCGTCGTTGCATATCCGGCGGCAAGAGGTTGGGGATTCCATCCTCAATCGGGTAGCGGAAATCGAGCGCTGCGGAGTAGAGCCAGCCGCTGAGCACCTCGCCGTCCTCCCCTTCCTGCTCCACTTCCAACTCCAACGGCTCGCGCGTGACCGGACAGACCAGCCGCTCGACCAGTTCACGCCGCATCTGCGTCCTCCCCCGCTGACGCGCGTTCGCCTGTAGGCGCGCGTCAGCCCATACTGTAGGCCACCATCCAAGCGGACACGATTGAGCAAGTGAGACAGGGGGCGCAAACATGGCTGAGGTGAAGTCGCCGATGGCGGGCACCATCTTTGAGTTGATCGCCGCAGTCGGCGACGCGGTCGAAGAGGGCGACGAACTCGTCATTCTCGAATCGATGAAGATGGAGATCCCGGTCGAAGCCCCGATCGACGGCAGTGTGGCGGAGATTCACATTGCGCAAGGCGATCAGGTGCAGGAAGGCGACACGCTCGTCACGATCGCCGAATAGCTCGCCATGTTCCGCCGCGTTCTGATCGCCAACCGCGGCGAGATCGCCGCCCGCGTCTCCCGTACCTGCCGACGGCTGGGGATCACCTCCCATGCCGTCTATTCCGTCGCCGACGCCGACGCGCTGCATGTCCGCGAAGCGGACGGCGCGACTCACATCGGTGCGGCACCCGTCGCCGAGTCCTACATCAACGTCGAGGCCGTGCTCGACGCGGCCGTCAACGCCGACTGCGACGCCGTGCATCCGGGCTACGGCCTACTCTCCGAAAACGCGCACTTCGCCCAAGCCTGTGAGGCCCGCGGGATCACTTTCATTGGTCCCGCGCCTGAGCATATGGAGCTGATGGGTAACAAGAACCAGGCCCGCGCGACGATGCGCGAACTGGGTATGCCCGTGATCCCGGGCTCGGCCGCCACAGTTGACGACGAAGACGCCGAAGCGATTGCCGCCGAGGTTGGCTACCCCTTGCTGATCAAGGCCTCCTACGGCGGCGGCGGGATCGGCATGGCGACCGTGCGCCGCGAAGCGCAGTTCGCCCGCTCGCTTCGCCGCGCGCGCTCTTCCGCCGAGCGCGCCTTCGGATCGGGCGAGGTCTACCTCGAACGGCTGCTGGTCGAGCCGCACCACATTGAGTTGCAGGTCTTCGGAGACGGGCAGGGCGGGGCGGTCATCCTCGGCGACCGCGAGTGCTCGGTTCAGCGACGGCATCAGAAAGTGATTGAGGAGGCGCCCGCGCCGGCTCCACAGTTGACCGATGCGCTGCGTGAACGGCTCTACGCGCAGGTTCGCGCCGCCGTCGGCGGTCTCCAGTACCGCAACGCGGGTACGGTCGAATGTCTGCTGGATGCGTCGGGCGAGATCTTCTTCCTCGAAATGAACACTCGCCTGCAAGTTGAGCACCCGGTGACCGAGATGGTGACAGGGCTTGACCTGGTGGAGTGGCAGTTGCGGATCGCCGCCGGCGAGCCGCTCTCGGAGTTGCCGGGCTACGGCGATCCGCCGCCGATCTCGGGTCATGCAATAGAGACGAGGCTGTATGCCGAAGACCCCGAGACGCTGCTGCCCTCGCCGGGCTCGATCGACACGCTCGAAGTCCCCGAGCGCGACTGGCTTCGGCTCGACGCCGGTGTGGCTTCGGGCGACGATGTTTCGCACTTCTATGATCCGCTCATGGCGAAGCTGATTGTGCATGGGGCAGACCGCTCGCAAGCACTCGAACGACTTGCGGAGGCGCTGGAGGACACGCGGATCGACGGCCTCAAGCACAACGTGCCTTTCCTGCAACGGGTGATCCAGACCGAGCCATTCCGCAGCGGCAACTATGACGTCACCCTCACTGACACGCTGCTCAAGTCTTGACCGATCTCTCAGTGCAAGGAGCAGACCATGAAATTCGGCGTTTTCGGCCTCGGTTCGGGCGTCGCGGATCCGGACGTGCTGCGCAGCGTGGCGCAGTCGGCGGAGGCGGCGGGACTTGAATCGCTCTGGTGCGGCGAACACGTGGTACTGCCTAAGCCGCGTGTCGCGCCCTCTCCGGCGGAGCCTGACCTGCCCTTCCTGCATCCCTCGGTCGTGCTGACATATCTGGCGGCGGTGACCGAACGGCTGATGCTCGGCACTGGCATTGTGCTGATTGCGCAGCGCAACCCGGTCGTGGTGGCGAAGGAATTCGCCAGCGCCGATGTGCTCTCGAACGGGCGCATGATTCTGGGCGTGGGTGCGGGCTACCTGGAGCCGGAGTTCGAGGCGCTCGGCGCGACCTTCTCCGAGCGGGGCCGCCGCACTGACGAGGCGATTGACGCGATGCGCGCGCTTTGGACTCAGGAAGACCCAGCGTTTGCCGGTCAATTCAACAGTTTCTCCGGGATTGACGCGCATCCCCGGCCCGTGCAGGGCGGGGGCGTGCCGATTCACATCGGCGGACACTCCACCGCCGCGCTGCGGCGGGCTGTCGAACGGGGGCAAGGCTGGTACGGCTGGGCGCAGGACCCGGAGCAGACCGCCGACTATGTGCGACAGCTGAACGAACTCGCCGATCACACCGAGCGCCCGGCCGAACTGGGCGAGTTGGAGATCACGATCACGCCGCCGGCACGGCTCACCGAAGAGGCGGTTGAGCAGTACGCCGAGGCGGGAGTGGATCGTTTGGTCTCGCTCGCCTCTCCGAGCGAGGCGGGGATGCAGCGGGCGATCGAGCTGCTGGCGAGCTTCGGCTAGGGCGGTCGGGGGAATTTTGGGGCGGGGGAGGCGAATTTGCCGCTGTGGACGTGAAATTGGGCGACAGGTAGTCCTGGATAGTCCAGATTTGTCCAGATTCGTCTGGATTACGGGATACTTAGAGCGGAAATTGGGAGTGTGTGTCCGGGTTTGTCTTGGTTTATCCAGACAGGCTGTGGGGGTCATGGCGAGCTCGGTTGGTCGTGAACGGATGATCGGGCGCGGTTGATCATATACGTACAGGAGTTCTTTGGCGGAGCCGGGGTTGGCGGGGTGTAGCGGGGGTCACAGTCGAGTTAGGAGGCGGTCGGATCGTGCGAGGGGGAGATTGGTCGCCCCCCTTTGTCACGTCGTGACCTCTCCCCCCGCAATGCGGGGGGAGAGGATTTAGGCGTTGGGTAACAGCTTCCCGTGGGATGCGGGGGAGAGTTTCAGAATTTTCTCAGGCTTCGAGATAACTCATAGCTTCGCGCGACACGCGCAGCACGTCGTCCCAGCTGTACCAGGGCGGCTGATCGCCGATCTCGGACCAGATGCGGTGAATGACGGCCAGCTTGTAGGTCTGGTGCAGCATCCAGTAGCGCAGATCGCGGGCCTCGCGCCCGGAACGCGCGAACGCGGGCGCCGCCAATGGATGCGTCTCCGGCGGGGCGCTCAATCCGCGCAGACTCGCCAGCGCGGTGATCAGGCCCCAGTCGGACAACGGATCGCCCAGATGCGCCTGTTCCCAGTCGACTACGCCGACGATCCGGCCGTCGTCGCCGACGAGGTAGTTGAAGACGTTGATGTCGCCGTGGCAGAGACGCGGAGCGGGACTGTCTGGGAGATGCGAACGCGCGATTTCGGCGAGATAGGTGATCTGCGGGTCGGTTTCATAGCCGAACGCGAGCGCCCGCGCATAAACGGCATCAAGGTCGCGCAAGGCCGCCTCGGGACCGGGATCGGGCGGATTAAGGAATTGCAGACCGAGGCTCTGCCAGTTCTCGGCGTGGATCGTCTCGACAGCGGCTCGGTAGGAGTCGATCACGTCCGCCGTCATCGCCACTTGTCCCATGTGCGGTGCGTCGATCCAGGCGAGCACGATGCAGGGCGCTGCGAAGGGCGATTCAGCGCCGGCTTCGCCCAGGACTCGGGGCACAGGCACGGCGCTCTCGGCCAGGCAGCGCAGCACGCGAGCCTCGCGGCGCACGTCGTAGGGCTGAAAAATGCCGCGCTCACGCTCCACCCGCAGCGCGACCGGCGGCGCTCCCTCGCGTTCGATCCGCCAGCTCAGATTGGAGACGCCGCCATCGAGCCGCCGCGCGCTAACGGCGGTTCCAGACACACCGCAGGCCGCTAGCGCCGCCGTCGCCAGATCGGGAGCCAGATCAATCGACACGAGCTCAACCCACCTGCGCGATGGAGTAGGTCACTCTCGCCTTCGCGATCAACTTGCCCTGGTCAGAGAGCAGGTCTACATCACCCACGGCAAGCGTGCGCCCCTTCTTGATCACGTTTGACTCCACGCGAATGAACTTCCCCACCGCCGGTCGCAGATAGGAGATATTCAGTTCACTCGTGCCCTGCATCTGCTCACCCATACGGCAGGTCGAGAGCACCGCCGCGACCACGCCGATATCCGCCAGCGAGGCGAGGATGCCGCCATGCACGCCTCCCCGCGCGCCGCCAGCGGTGTTGCGCGTGATCGGCAGCTCGAAGACGGTCCGGCCGCGGTCGATTTCGACCATGCGCTCGCCAAAGAGGGAACCGCCGCCGTAGCGGTGCTGGATCTCGTTGAGGGGTACCAGGTATTGGATGTCGTCAGGCATTGGGTGAGTGTAGGGCCTGGTCGGGTTTATGGAGATTGCTTGCGGGGGACTGCGGACCCCCCTTTGTCGCTACGCGACATCTCCCCCCGCAGTGCGGGGGAGAGTTTGTCTTGCTTTCTTAGCGACCGAATACGGCGCGCAGGGCAAACAGCGCGTTGGACGGTCGCTCTGCGATCCGGCGCATGAGGTAGGGGTACCACTGGGCTCCGTAGGGGATGCTGATCCGCAGGCGTTCGCCGCGGGCTCGCATTGCCGTTCCGAGTTGGGGCCGGACTCCGTAGAGCATCTGGAACTCCCAGTAGCCGGTCGGCTCGATCTCTCCCGCCAACCGCCGCGCGGCGCGATGCAAGGCCGGATCGTGGGTGGCGACACCGACATCGGCTCCGGCGCGCCAGAGCTGCTCCAAGAGGGTGATGTAGGCGCGGCGGATCGCCGGGGTGTTGCTGTAGGCGATCCGGTTCGACTCGCTGTATGCGCCTTTGACCAGGCGCACTCGTGCGATGCCCTCGTCGATCAATCGCTGGGCGTCTTCGGGGGTGCGGCGCAGGTAGGACTGGAGGGCGACTCCGGTGCGCTCCGACCTTCCCGCCGCCACGCGATACAGATCCAGCGTTGCGTCCACGGTCTCGGAGGCTTCCATGTCGACTTCGACCCGCACGCCGTGGCCGGCGGCGGTCTCGACGATCTGGAGCAAGCCCCGCTCCGCCGTCGCGTATGAGATTTGCAAGCCCAGCAGGGTCGGCTTGACCCCGACCCGCAGATCGAGCTCCGAGGCTTCGCCGATGTCGGCCAGCAGCGCGCAGTATTCGGCGACGGCCCGCTCTGCGTCGGCCGGATCGGTGACGGCCTCGCCCAGGAAGGAGAACTTCGCGTTCGCTCCCGGCGTGCCATCCGATGGTTGGGACACGGTCCGGGCGACTGCCAGCGCGTCTCTTCTCTGGTCCCCGGCGACGAAGCGGCGTACCAGGAGGCGCTCGATCCCGGCCGCGCGGGCACCTCGTTCAGCCCAGTCCTGTTGTGAGAGCCAGATCAGCGCCGGCCGTAACATCGCGGCCTCACATCCTGCTGAGCGCCGCTAGCCCTGCCGCTGCTTGTTGCGCGGATTGCGCTTGTTGATGATGTAGACGCGGCCCTTGCGGCGCACGATCTGATCGCCGCGCGCGCGTTTCTTGACTGATGCGCGAACCTTCACGACCCGCCTCCGATCACAGGAATCCAGCCTAACACGGGCTCGCGCTATGCTGAGCGCAACCCGCGCAGTCCGATCCGGAGCGCCGATGCCCGCAGCCCCAGCGGCGACGCGACCTTTGACCCTGCTCACTGAGCGGGCAGAGGTCGCCGACCTCGCCGCCTCAGTCCGGCGACACGGACTGATGGGGTTGGACACCGAGTTTGTCTCTGAGCGCACCTACCGTCCCGTGCTCGGCCTCGTCCAGGTCGCCACGCCCGACGGCCTCTTCCTGATCGATCCGCTCGCTCCGGACGAACCGGATCAGCCGATCTGGGAGGCGATGGCCGATCCCGGCGTGCTCACGGTCGTGCATGCGCTCTACGAGGAAGCCCGCTTCTGCCTGCGCCGCAGCGGACGCCTACCGGGACAGCTCTTCGACGTGCAACTCGGAGCGGCGTTCAACGGCGCTCATTATCCGATCGCCTACGACAAGCTCGTTGGACAGGAGTTGCGGCGCGGCCTGGGACCGTCGCAGTCGCGCACCGACTGGCTCAAGCGACCCTTGACGCCGCCGCAACTGCGCTACGCCGCCGATGACGTGCGTTGGCTGCTGCCGCTGCGCGAGCGTCTGGAGGCGCGGATGCGGGCCAACCGGTCGCTTGGCTGGTTCGAGGAAGAGATGTCGCAACGACTGCGCGAGTTGGGGCGCGGCGGCGACAGAGCCGTCTGGCGGCGGCTGGCCGGCTCGGGCAAGCTGCAACCGCGCTCGCTCGCCGCGCTGCGCGAACTCGCCGAGTGGCGAGTCCGTGAGGCGGAGGCTGCCGACCTGCCGCTGCGCTGGATCGTCCGCGACGACCTCTTGGTTGGGATCGCACAGCAGTTGCCGCGCTCGTTCGAAGAACTGCTCAGTCTGCGCGGGGGCAGCGAACTGCGCCGCCAGCATCGAGCGCCGATCCTGCGCGCTGTCCAAGACGCCTACGACCTGCCTGAACCCGAGCTCCCGCAACGCGAACGCCCGCTCCGCCAACCGAAGCCGAAGCGGGCGGCGCTGCTCTTCCTCGAAGCCGTGCTCACCGCCGCCTGCGAGCGGTACCGCGTTGATCCCAGCCTGGTCGGTTCGAGCGGTCAGCTGCGAGCCTTGATCGCGTGGGACGCGAACGGACGCGACCCCGAGCTGCGCCCGCCGCTGCTGCGAGGCTGGCGAGGCAAAGTCTGCGGCGAGGCGCTGCTGGACGCGCTGGACGGCCAAGTGTCGCTGCGCCTGCACGATCCGCAGGCGGCGCAGCCGCTGGCGGTCGTGGGCACGGGCACTGCCCGCTAGCGGGGCTGTGTCACACTTCACAACCGCCCCGAGTGAGCGCACTCCCGATGATCCAGCGGCGGAGGTGCGCTAAGCTGGTTGCGGCGATGCCCGGTAGCTCAATTGGTAGAGCGGGCGGCTGTTAACCGCTAGGTTGCGGGTTCAAGTCCTGCCCGGGCAGCCATCCTTGTCAGACTCGGACGACTGATGCACAAGTACGAGATCATCCTCTACTGGAGCGACGAAGACGGCGTGTTCGCGGCTAACGTTCCTGAGTTGCCCGGCTGTATGGCGCACGGGGACTCGCACGAATCCGCCCTTGCCGAGGCTCAGAACGCAATCTCGTACTGGGTGGAAGCCGCCGCGAGGATCGGCCGCCCGATCCCACAACCCGCTGGCGAGTTGGTCGGCCCATCGCTCTGAGGTCTGGCTTGAGGCAGCCAGTTTCGACGGAATGCTGGACCGATGCACAAGTACCAGATCACGATCTTCTGGAGTGAGGAAGACGGTATGTACGTCGCTGCCGTGCCTGAGCTTCCCGGCTGTTCGGCGCTCGGCGACACCTACGACGAGGCTGTCCGAGAGGTGCAAGTCGCCATGGGTCTCTGGATCGACACCGCAAAGGAATTCGGAGATCCGATTCCGACGCCGGCTGGCGAGTTAGCGACTCCTCCAGCCGCCGGCTGAACCGTCAATTTGCGGACTCAAGCCCTGCCTGAGCAGCCAATCTTAGCAGACCCGAACAACCATTACGCAAGAGGCGATCAGTCATGCTGTATACGACGGTGCAACTCTTCCATTTCCTCTCCCAAGTCGGATGAAGAACGACCAATATAGACCTTGATATCTGGAAGGATCTCCGCAATGGCGAGCCTGATCTTGTCTTTTCGCCTTTCCTGGGCCGCCTCTGAGAAATCATCACTAGGAACAATCCAGCGAGAGATTGACAATTCAAGAACCTCCACTTCATGCTCTTGAGCAAGGGTTGCGCAGATACCCGCGAGTTCTGCCGCTACATCCACCTCTTTGACCGATTCCCTGTCGATACGATGCTCCTGTTGTTGGGCGGGCGGCACGGATGATCTCAGATCGCCGTCTTCAACAAGGTTCCACCATCCCATAAGGTCCCACTCATCTTCAGGTCTCCCCACGAATCGTATCGCCTCGACAAACACCTGCAGAACTTGTCCAGTCATTACCAACCTCCTCGCCCGAAGTCTATCACCATCATCCCTCTAGAGGCAAAGCCCCTTGGTCAGGATGTGGCTCGGACCGGGCTCGAACAGCGGGTGGAAGCACCAGGTACCCCTCCCCCTCCAAGAACTCAATCGCCCACGGGATCATGTCGGAAACCCTTTGGCCCGCTGGTTGAGAGCCAGTACGAACCCATCGTTCGAGATTCTCAGGTCGATTGTCGGTCTTGTCGCCATTCTTGTGATGGACTGATTCATCCTCACGGAGCGGTCTTCTGATCTCTCGTTCCATCACGATTCGGTGAATATAGCGGTCATGATTGGGACCACCTTCCATCCGCATATATCCATTCACGTCCATACGTGCCCCCCCACCCTTCCGATACCTCCGCCGAGGCTTGTAGCCGAACTCCCTGTCAGACACCGGCGCTTCAATCTTGCGTCGATATCGTGCCCGCTGCCCGTGCGTGTGAGAGCACGTCTCACTGGATCGTGCGGGAGTAAATTCAGTCTCACAAACAATGCAAGTAGCCACGATTTCCTCCTTCGAGGCAACATAGCAGATTGCGGCGAGATTCCCGCCTGCGCGGGAATGACGGAGTTAGAAGAGTTGCGGGGGCGTGGCTGCCGCGCCAGGGTTCGAACCTGAACTGAGGGATCCAAAGTCCCTAGTGCTACCGTTACACTACGCGGCAACTGCTGGTACCGAGGGCCGGACTCGAACCGGCACGGGCTTGCGGCCCAATGGTTTTTGAGACCATCGCGTCTACCATTCCGCCACCTCGGCTCCTGACCTCAGCTTAGCATCATTCTGCGCGGCGCGACGCCGATCGCGCCCCAACCCGTCGAAACCGCACCCGCAGGATGCGGCGCTCGTCCGACTCCGACACCCGCCAGCGGTAGCCATAGAGATCGAGACTCTCGCCCGCCTCCGGGATTCGCCGGAAGCGCTGCAAGAGCATCCCCGCCACCGTCTCCGACTCCTCCTCGCTTAGGTCGAGCTCCAGCTCCGCCGCCAGCTCGGTCAGATTGCGCTGGCCCTCGATCTCTTGCTCGCCGAAGCGCTCCAGCGGCTCCGGTTCGCTGCCTTCGCGCGTTTCGCTGGCGATGTTGCCGACAACCAGTTCGAGAATGTCTTCCAGCGTCACCAGCCCCGAAGTCGCGCCGAACTCGTCGATCAGCAGCATCAGGTGCTGCCCGCTGGTCTGCATCGTGGTCAAGACTCGTTGCACCGAGGCCCGCTCTGACTCAAACGACGCCGTGCGCATGTGCCGGCTGACCCGCTCGTCGCCGCGCCCCTGCCCCAGCAGCGCGAGCACGTCCGAGCCGTGCAGGTAACCCACGAAGCGGTCGCCGCTCCGATCCCGCACCGGCAGGCGCAGGAATCCAGCCTCGCCAAAGAGGCGTCCGGCCTCGTTGAGGGTGGCATCGGCGTCGATGCTGGCGATCTGGATTCGAGCGGTCATGATCCGCCGCACCTGGGTCTCGCCAAGGCGGAGCGCGCCGAGCAGGACATCGGTTTCTTGCCGCTCGAGCTCTCCGCGTTCACGGCCCAGATTGATTGCAGTCCTCAGTTCGCCCAGGCTCAGGGCGGCGCGCTGTTCCTCCTGGCCGCCGACGACTCGGAGCCACAGCTTCGAGATCCAGTCGAGCGCGATCACCACCGGCACCGTCAGCCGCGCCCACCAGGTGAGAGGCAGGGCGTAGTAGCGGGCCATCGTCATGTTGTGGTGCAGCGCCACCGACTTGGGGCCGATTTCTCCGAAGATCACCAGCAGCACCGTGACCGCGACGGTCGCCAGCACGAGCGCGCTGCCGCCGTCGATCAGTTCACTCGCAATCGCGGTACCTACCGCAGCCGCGCCGGTGTTGACGAGGTTGTTACCCAACAGGATCGAAGCTAGCAACCGCCGCGGCGCGGCCAGCAGCGCCGCCGCCCGCTCCGCGCCGGGCAGACGCCGCCGCCGCTCATGCTCCAGACGCACGCCCTCAACCGAGAGAAACGACGTCTCCGCGCTCGAAAAGAACGCCGACAGCGCCAGCAGCACCGCCAGCAAGACGAGATACACAGTCACGACCAGCCTCCAGAGCCGGACCAGCTTCCCGCGCTCCGAAGGCGCGGGCGAGTCCGGTTTCTACGCTACTCTGCGTACATGACCACTCCCACCGACACTCTCGACATTCCCCAGGCCGCCGAGCTGCTTGGCCTCGACGCCGACGACCTGCTCAACGACATCCGCCAGGAAGCCATCCGCGCCGAGACGCCGACCGCGCGCGATTGAACGATTCCGGGACCGGCGCTCAGTCTGAGCGTCTTCATCAACGGCAAACTCATGGTCTGCGAACGCGACCGGCCCGGCTCCGACGACTGGCGTATCCGCCTGCCATGAAGCCGCGCTTCGAGTCAGTGATCTTCGATCTCGACGGCACCCTCGCCGACACCGAGCCGCTGGTGCTCGGCTGCATGTTGGAGACGATCAACGCCGCCGGCCACCCGGTCGACGAAGCCCTGCTGATGAAGTACATCGGCCCGCCCTTGCCGGTGATGCTGTTCAACATGCTCGGCCTCGATGCCGAAGCTGCCCACCCGATCTACATGGACTATCTCGACCGCTACGAGCGCGAGTACATGCCGCGCACCAGACCGTTGCCGGGCGCAGAGACGCTGCTGGACAAGCTCGCGGCTGCGAATATCCCGCTCGCGGTGGTCACCAACAAGCGTGAGGACGCCGGCCGCAAGACGGTCGAGCTGCTCGGCTGGACAGACCGCTTCGTCACGATCATCGGCGCGGACACCGCTCCTCATCCCAAACCCCACGCAGCCCCGATCCTGCACGCGCTCGCACAACTCCGGTCGACGCCGGAGCGTTCCGCAATCGTCGGCGACACCGAGTCGGACATGGGAGCGGGCCGCAACGCGAAGCTGGCGGCGGTGGTCGGAATCATCGGCGTCCGAGACGACGAATATCTCCGTCGCTTCGGCGCGACGCACACAGCTGCGGATCTGGAGGCAGTTGGACGGCTGCTGTTCAGCTCGGATTAGTCGGCGGCGAATTCAGTTTGCGCACCTACGCCGCATCACCCACGATCCGCTTGGAATCGTCGGCTAGGATCGCCACGAACTCCTCTTGCGAGAGCGACACGCTCTACTGATTGAAGACCGGCTCCCGCTTCTCCAGGAACGCCGTCACCGCCTCCGTGTGCGACGGCAGCCGCCGCGACTCGCGATCCCGCGCGCCTTCTCGCTCCATCACCCGATTCAGATCCGGCTCGGAGACGTTGTCGCTCAGCAGAGTCTTGATCTTGCGCACGACCGCGGTGGGGTTATTCGCCAATTCGTTGGCCTTCTCCAATGCGGTCTCGAACAGGTCTTCCTTGGGCACGACCGCCGAGACCAAGCCGATCCGGTACGCCTCGTCCGCCGGCACCATCCGACCCGACAGACAGATATCCGTCGCGTGCCCCAGACCCACCAACTGCGCCAGCAGCCGCGTCGATCCCAGCTCCGGTACCAGACCGACCTTGACGAAGCGAATCGACAGCCGCGTTCCCTCAGCCGCGTAGCGAACGTCGCAGGGCAGCGCCATCGTCAAACCTACGCCCACCGCGTAGCCGTGAATCGCCGCGATCACCGGCTTGGAGCTGCGAATCAGATTCGTCCAGTTCACCCGCATTCCGCTGCCGCGACCTTGCGCCTCGGGATCGTCAGCCAAGCGCTGATTGAAACCTTGCAAGTCGGCGCCCGCGCAGAAGGCGCGGCCTTCGCCCGCGATCAGGATTGCGCCGATCCCGTCGTCCTCGTTCCAGGCCTGGATCTGCCGCGTCATCTCGTTCGACATGATGTCGGTCCAGGCATTCAGCTTCTCGGGCCGGTTCAGCCGAATCACCCCAACACGCCCGATCGTTTCAGTCAAAATCTGTTCGTAGGCCATGCCGCGAATCCTTGCCTTCCTCGCTTCTGTGTCTCGCTCGCCCAAGTCTATATGCCGCACTACACAGACCCGTGCCCGA
The DNA here is from genome assembly GCA_963555985.3 of Dehalococcoidia bacterium. Classification (GTDB taxonomy): domain Bacteria; phylum Chloroflexota; class Dehalococcoidia; order Bin125; family Bin125. The sequence goes on along the minus strand of OY820591.1, from coordinate 822,062 downwards.
TTCGCGCGGAACCGCCGGCGCATCCCTAAGCTCTGGCCCATGAGCCGAACCGTGCAGCTGCGCGACGCCAAAGCGCTCGAAGTCACGACCCGCTCCGGACACCTGCTCGCGATCGCCGAGCCTGATCGGGTGGATGTCGAGATCGACGGACTGTCTGAGCGCGCGCGGCGACGCCAAGTCTGGCGCGAGCATGGCCGCCTCCACATTCGCGGCGGCAGAGGCTCGAGCGCTGTCACAATCCGTTGTCCTCCCGGCACGGATCTGGTCGCAGCGACGAACTCCGGACGGCTTGAACTGCGCGGGGATTTCGGCGATGTCCGGCTGCACACGCACAGCGGCCGGATCCAGGTCGAGCGGGCGCGCTCGGTCAAAGCGCGAACGAAAAGCGGTGGGATCGGCGTCGATCACGCGCACGGTCGCGTCTCGGCCGCGGTGGTCTCGGGCTCGGTGGACATCAAGCGGGCGCGCAGCGCACGTGCGATGTCGGTGAGCGGCCAGGTCAAGCTGAGCGGCATCAGCGGGCGGGTCGAAGCGATGAGTGTGAACGGCGGTGTCCACGTCAGCACCGACGGAGCGGGTGACATCCGCGTGGAGACAGTCTCGGGGAGCGTCGACATCAGCACCGACGGAGCGGGCGACATCCTCGTGAGGACGGTCTCCGGGAGCGCCGAGATCAGTATCCCAAGAGGGTACCGACCGCGGGTGCGCGCCAGACAAAAGTCCGGCAGCCTCAAGGTTGACTGCGAACCCGGCGACGATCTCACGATCACCGTCGCTACCGTCTCCGGATCTGTGAACGTCGGTACCCACCGCTAACGGAACGTTATGATCGCCGATTCCGCCGCCGTGAACGCCCCGCCTTCGACCATCACCGGAGCCGTCGCCTTCACCGATATCGTCAGCTTCACCGAGTTCACCGCGATTGAGGGCGACGCCGCCGCCAACGACCTCCTCACCGCCCAGGAACGGATCGTAGATGAGGTGTTGCCCTCCGGTTCGCGCCTCGTGAAGGAACTCGGCGACGGCCTGATGCTCTGGTTCCCGGACGCGCAGACGGGGCTAGAGACGTGCCAGCTCTTGCTTGAACGCTTTGAGCAGTACTCCAACGAGACCTTGCAGCCGCTCTGGGTGCGGATCGGGATTCACTGGGGCCGACAGACGCGGCGGCGCGACGACCTGATCGGCCACGATGTCAATCTGGCCGCGCGGATCGCGGATCAGGCGGGGGTATCGGAGCTGTTGCTCTCCGCCGACACGCTGGAACAGCTCCGCCAGCCGACCGCCGAGTTTGAAGAGATTGGGCCAGTGGTGATGAAGGGCATCCCCGAACCGGTGCGCCTCTACCGCGCATTGCCCGACTGGCCGGCCGACTAGCGCCCAGCCCGAACTCGTATCCTGCCCAGCGTGGCCATCGACAACCCCCAACACACCCAAGCGCAGCAGCAATCTCAACGCCGTCTCTGGCAGCGCAATCTGCGCCTCTACCCCTGGTTCTACTTCGTCCACGACCTCCAGTTCTGGCTCCCCCTCTGGATCGTCTTCGCGCTCGATGACGTCGGCCTCACCTGGAGCGAGATCGGCGCGATCGGCCCGGCCTTCTACGTAATCACCTCCTTCGGACAAGCCCCCGCCGGCGCAGCCGCTGACCGCTTCGGGCGCGTCCGCGTGATGCGCCTCTCCTTGGTGATCTACATCACCTTCATCCTCTGGTTCGCGTTCTCGGGCTCCTTCTGGCAGGCCGCGATCGCCTGGGCCTTGTGGGGCCTGGCGATGGTGACGCTGACCGGCACCGACAGCGCCTTCCTGCACGATTCGCTGCAAGCGCTGGGACGCGCGCGCGACTTCGAGCGTCTGGCCGGGCGCGTCTTCGCTGTGCGCTCAGTTGCCATGGTCTTGGGCACATTCGGCGGCGGCATCATCGCCGGCGAAATCGGTACCCAGGCGACGGTGATCTCCGGCGCGATCGGCACCGCCTTCGCCTTGCTCATCTCATTCGGTTTCCGCGAACCGCCCCGCCATGAGCAAGGCCAGCCTCAGCACACGCCCTCCTACCTCAGCTTGATGCAGCAGACGCTCCGTCTCGCAGGCCGGACGCCGACGATCCGCTACTCGCTCATCTTCAGCGCTCTGCTCGTCGCTGCCCTGGTGCCCGAGTTCTACCTCATCCAGCCCTTCCTGGAGCGACACGGAATCGAGGTCGGCTGGGTCTTTACGGCGCTTCAAGCGCCCGCCAGGATCGCCACGGTCTTCGCGGCAGTGCTGGCCTTCTGGCTCGCGCGGCGCTTTGGGATCGTCCGCACCGTCGCCTCCATGCCCTTCTGGGTCGTACTGGTCTACGTCGGGATCGCGCTGATGGATCATCTCGGCGCGATTGGTCTCTTCCTCATCCTCGGCCTCGCCCGAGGCGCGCAGATGCCGCTGATGGAGGGCTACCTCAACCGCCGCATTCCCTCGCATCTGCGAGCCACCGCACTTTCGCTCAATCACATGGGCTGGGCGCTAATCATGCTCCCCTTCCTGCCCGTCTTCGGCCGCGTCGTCCAAGACCATCCCCTCCCGATCGTCTTCCTCGGACTCGCAGCCTTCTACGGCCCCCTCCTCCTGATCGTGATGATCCTCTGGGTCCGCGCCGACCGCAATGAGCGGCTCCAAATCAAACTTCCACCGGCAATTCCAGCGCTGCTGCGCGAAGTGCTCTGGAAACCCCAGCGCGATCCAGCGCCCGTACCCCGGCCAATCCAGTTCGACTGACGAAACGAGGACAACACCATGCCCAACCGACTTGCAGGAAAATCCGCCATCATCACCGGCGCCGGCTCCCGCGCCGACGGCATCGGCAACGGACGCGCCACCGCCATCCTCTTCGCCCGCGAGGGCGCAGACCTCCTTCTCGTCGACCGCGACGAGGCCAACGTCCAGGCCACCCTCGACATGATCCGCGCCGAGGGCAACGACGCCGCCATCGCGGTCGCCGACGTGACCGCCACCGAAGACTGCGCGCGGATTGTGGCCGACGCCGTGACTCGCTACGGCAAGCTCGACATCCTCCACAACAACGTCGGCATCGGCGGTCGCGGCACGGTCGAAGAAGTCTCCGAAGCCGAGTGGGACCACGTCCAGCGCGTCAACGTCACCTCGATGATGCTGACCTGCAAACACGCCGTGCCCGCCCTCCGCGCCAACGGCGGCGGCGCAATCACCAACGTCTCCTCGATCGCCGCCCTCCGCCCGCGTGGACTGACCGCCTACAGCGTGAGCAAGGCCGCCGTCGCCACTCTCACCCAAGCCCTCGCAGTCGACCACGGACGCGACCGCATCCGCGCCAACTGCATCATGCCCGGACCCGTATACACGCCAATGGTGTATTCCGGCGGTATGCCCGACGAACTCCGCGAGCGCCGCAAGAACGCCTCCCTGCTCAAAATCGAAGGCGAAGGCTGGGACATCGGTTGGGCCGCCGTCTTCCTCGCCTCCGACGAAGCCCGCTACGTCACCGGAGTCATCCTCCCCGTAGACGGAGGCGTCACCGTCCGCGGCCCCGACCGCTAACAGACCCGCTCCACTCTCCCCCTCTCAGGAGACTTGCGCTAAATCTCGATCGATCTCCCCCTTGAGGGGGAGATGCCGCAGGCAGAGGGGGTGGGAACGCCGTAGTCCTCTCTGCTACAACATGTCCGCTCGTCAGTCGCTAGTCCATGAGCTCCGTCATTGCCGCGCTCCGTCGCGGCAATCTCGCCGCGTGCGCGACGGCGGTGCAGATCACGGCGTTATACCCGCGCTTACCGCGGGTATAACGGTCCTTGATGTACGCAAAGCTCCCCGTAGGCGGGGAACAGAGGACAGTCCCCCCACACCCACAACCCAACTGTGACCCCCGCAACACCCCGCCCAAACCGGATCCTATACAGAACGCCCGTCCGTATATGATCGACCGCACTCAACGCCACGACCGCAACGAATGCAACGCGCCATGACCACCCCAACCCGTCCGGACAAACCAGGACAAACCCGGATTCACACTCCCAATTTCCGCTCTAAGCATCCCGTAATCCAGACGAATCTGGACAAATCTGGACTATCCAGGACTACCTGCCGACGAATTCACCGCCCACAGCGCCAAATCCGCGCCGCCCGCTCAGAAATTCCCCAACTGCCCTATTCCGAGTCCGAATCCGCCGCCAACTCCGCGATCTCGAAGACCGCCGCTCGCCCCGCGTTCTCGCCCTCCTCGGTATTCGCCGTCCACGCCCCCACCACCACCGTGCTCCCGTCTACATCCGTCACCCAGCCGAACTCCGCCCGCTCCCCGGACGCCACCGCGTCCACCGGGCCGATCACGCCCAGCTCTCTCCACTCGCTTCCTTCGCGGACGTACACGTACGACGCTCCCGCCCGGAACACGCGCGTCTCAGGATGGGCGCGGTGAGGAGAACCGACCACGATCGTGTCGCCTTGTACCGCCGGCGCGTAGCCGAACCAGTCGCCCAGCTGGATATCGCTGACCGGCAAGCGTCCCCGCGATCGCCAGATGTCGCGCGACAACTCCCAGAGATAGACCGCGCCGGTCTCCCAGCCCGCCTCGTCTTGATAGGGAGCGCCGACCGCGAGCCAGGGCACGCTCAAGCCGATCTGATAACCGAGGCCGTCGCCTTTGATCCCGTCCGGCACGATGTACTTGCCCGCGAAGTTCCAGGCCGCGTTGTAGAAGTGATAGATGTACACCGCCCCCGCGTCCTCGGCGACCTGATCATCGCCGGGCGCGCCCACCGCGAGCACATTCTGATCGAGCTCGATATCCCGCCCGAAGCCCAGACGGTAGGACGGCTCGTTCGGCTCCAGCCGCGCCTGCGGCCACCACACGCCCTTCACCTGTGTGAACACGTAGACCGCGCCCGCGCTGACGCCCTCCACGACATCCTCCCAGGCGCTCACCGCGATCCACTCGCCGCGAATCGCAACGCTCCAACCGAACGACGCCCCCGCGACCGGCTGCGGCGACAGGATCGTCGCCGTCCTCGTCCACACGCCCTGCACCTTTTCATAGACGTAGACCGCTCCGGCGGTCCCGATCGGTTCGAAGCCTGCCATGTTGGGCACGCTCTCGTATGGAGCGCCAATCACCAACCGACCCTGATCGATGGCGATCCAACGACCGAACCAGCCGTGATATTCACCGAACTCAGGCAGCAGATAGGCCGTCTCGACCCACTCGCCGTTGATGCGCTCGAACACGAACACCGCGCCCGCGTCTTCGGCGACGGCGTCGTGATACGGAGCGCCGACCGCGATCACATTGCCCTCAACTACCGCCGACCAGCCGTATTCGTCCCCCGCCGCCGGCACGCTCGGCGTCAGCTGCGTCCCCTCCGCCAGCCAATCCCGAATCGGCGGAATGTCGTCCGACGGATCGTCGTCCGGCCGCTCCGCTTCCTCGCCCTGGCCGTAGTCGTCGCCGTACGGCGAAGCAGGCTGCTCCTGCGCTTCCAATTGTCGCGACATCGACGAATCGCGCGACTGCGCTTCCGATTCGGAGTCAGCGGCGGCAGCGTCCTCTTGCTGCTCTGCGGCCTGCGCCTCGGGCTCGCTGCCGGCGGCGTCCTCGCTCGTAGACGACGGTCTCGAAGAGCCGGATGGCACCGCTGCCTGCTGCTGCGGCTCCGCGCTGGACGCCTCTTGCTCGCTGGGACGCTGCTGCGGCTCCGCTTGCGCGTGCTGCTGCTGCGCGACAGCTTCCGCGCCGCCGCCCTCATCCGCCTCCGAGCAGGCAAGCGCAAACGCGCCCGCGCAACACGTCACGATCGCCGCGGCGCAGGCGCGCGCAAACCAAGTCAAGTTCATGCAGACAACCAGCCAACCACGACGCCGCCCGGTTCGCAAGACAGCCTACCAGCGGCGCGCCAACGCGCAGCATTCCACCGCAGCGTCATCGCAGCCCGGCTCTCAGCGCTGATAGTTCGGCTGCCGCTTCTCGCGGAAGGCGGCCTGCGCCTCGGCTGCGTCCGAGCCCGACATCGTCACTTCCTCCATCGCCAGCGAGAGCGGCAGCACCATGTTCGAGACGTGCTTGATCCACTTGTTGATCGGCACCTTGGAGGCCGAAATCGCGCCCAACGGCCCGTTCGCCAACCGCTCCGCCAGCGCCAGCGCCGTCGGCATCAGCTCGTCGTCCTCCACCACATCCTGCACCAGACCCAAGGCCAGCGCCTGTTCCGCCTTGATGTGCTCACCGGTCATCAGGTAGTACTTCGCCCGCGAGGGTCCCACCAGCATCGGCCAGATCACCCCGCCGCCGTCGCCCGCGCCGATGCCCATGTTCACATGCGTGTCGCCCAATACCGCCGAGCGCCCCGCATAGACCACATCCGCCATCAGCGCGACCGTCGCACCGAGACCCAGCGCGTATCCATTCAGCGCGCAGACCACGGGCTTTTCGCAGTCAAGCCAGTTATCGACGATCAGCCGCGCCTCATTCATCCGGTTCAGATAGCGCCCGCCCATCGGTTCATCGCGGTCGGCGGAGAAGTCGCCGCCCGCGCAGAAGGCGCGCCCCGCGCCGGTCAGCACCAGTGCTCGCACCGCAGGATCGCGGTTCGCATCCACCGGCAGCGAAGCCAACTCCCGGTGCATCGCCGAGTTCACCGCATTCAGCTTCTCCGGCCGGTTCAGCGTGGCGACAGCCACCCCATCGGAGCGAATGTCGATATCGATCGTGGTGTAGGCGGATGGATCGAGGGTCATTGGAAGCTCCCTAACAGCCAAGCTGCGCCGCAAGATCGTGAAAGTCGGTTGCGACGATATCGAACGACGGATCAGGCGTCAGATCAACCGGGAAGTTTGGCCCCGCCTCCTTCGGACGCGGCACGAACGCCGTGCGCATTCCCGTCGCAGCCGCGGCGAGCAGGTCGCCCTGATGCGCAGCCACCATCATCACCTCACCGCTCTCGCAGCCCAGCAGCTCCGCCGCCCGCTGATAACACTGCGGCTCCGGCTTGAACGCCCCGGTGATCTCCGCCGAAAGCACGCAATCCCAGGGCAAACCGCCGAACTTGGCCATGTTCACCAGCAACTCCACATTGCCGTTCGAGAGCGTCGAGACGATGAAGCGCGAACGCAGCCGCGCCAGCCCGCCCGGCGAATCCGGCCAGGGATGCAGCCGGTGCCAGGCTCGGTTGAGATCGACCACTTCTGCCTCATCAGCCTCAGCCCCAAGCTCCTCCAAGAGCATGTCCAGCATTCGCCGATGCAAACCGTCGGCGGTTTGAAACGGCAACTCCCCCTTGCGCACCAACTGCATCCCGCCCGCGTAGCCCTCGCGCCGCCAACGGTCGCAGATCATGCCCCAATCCGCCTCGATCCCATGCCGCGCCCCGAACGTCTCCAACTCCGCGCTGACCGAACTGCGCCAATCCACGACCGTCCCGAACACATCGAAGGTCAGCGCCTTCACGCCGGACAAAGCTGCCGCCACAGCGATCTCCCTACAGAATCTGGCTCAGGAAGAGCTTCGTGCGCTCCTCGCGCGGGTTGGTGAAGAAGTGCTCCGGCGTCCCCTCTTCGACCAGCGCTCCTTCATCGAAGAAGACGAGTCGGTCGCAGACCTCGCGCGCGAAGCCCATCTCGTGGGTGACGACGAGCATGGTCATGCCGGACTCTGCCAGTTCCTGCATCACGTCGAGGACTTCCTTGATCATCTCCGGGTCGAGCGCCGAGGTCGGCTCGTCGAAGAGCATGATCTTGGGGTCCATCGCGAGCGCGCGCGCAATCGCGACGCGCTGCTGCTGCCCGCCCGACAACTGCGCCGGATACTTGTCCGCCTGCTCGGGAATGCCCACCCGCTCAAGCAACTGCATCGCCCGCGCCTCCGCGTCCAGCTTCGGCAAGTGTCGAACCTTCTGCGGGCCCAGCGTGATGTTGCTCAAGACGGAGAGATGCGGGAACAGGTTGAACTGCTGGAAAACCATCCCCACCTCTGAACGGATCGCGTTCAGGTTGCGCACATCCTCATTCATCTCATAGCCGTCGATCACGATCCGCCCCGCATCGTGCTCCTCAAGCCGGTTGAGGCAACGAATGAAGGTCGATTTGCCGGAACCGGAGGGGCCGAGAATCACGACGATCTCGTGTTCTTTGACCCGCATCGAGACATCGTCAAGCGCCTGGAAGTCGCCGAACCACTTGTCCACGTTCTCGGCGATGATGATGTCCTCGGCCCCGGCGAGGCGGCCGTTGGCCGGCGCCGGCTCGTCGTGTTCGGTCACGCCTTTCGGTCCGGCCGGCTCAGCGATGATGCTCGCCGGGGAAAGTTCGTCGGGCATGTCCCACCCTCTCAACCTTGCGCGTTCTGCTGCGATGCTAGCGGTAGCCTCACCGCCGTGCGACTCCGATGGGGCAAGTGAACCCCGGGGGAACAGGCTGTGAATTCATGCCGAAGGTGAGAGAGGCCATCGAGATCGTGGAGGCGGACGGATGGTGTTTCGTCCGTCAGCGCGGCAGCCACCGCCACTTCAAGCACCGACGAAGCCGGGCAAGGTGACGATTGCCGGACGACCGTCCAAGGACGTTCTGACCGAGATCTGGAAAAGTATCTTGGAACAAGCGGGACTGAGCGGGAGGGACCGGCGATGAGATACGTGGTCGTATTCGAGAGAGCGCCGAACAGCTACGGAGCCTTTGTGCCGGACTTGCCGGGCTGCGTCGCTGTCGGCGACACTCTCGAAGAGACGAAGGAGATGATTCGCGAGGCGATCGAGTTTCATATTGAAGGAACCGTCGAAGACGGTGAGGCGGTTCCAGCGCCATCCTGTGTTGATGCTGCGGTCGTTGAGGTCGCCCTTCCCGAAGGGACTCGCTTCGCCGAGCCTGAGTACCCGCTCTGGGCGCCGGAACTCAGCGACACGGCGGAGGTGGTGGACTGACCGTCTAGCGCTCGCCGATCCCCTGCGAACGCTCGATCCGCTGCGAAATCCGCGACATCACGAAGGCCACAATCCAGAAGATCACCGCCACGAAGACGAACGCCTCGATCCGATCCGGCGTGAATTCCACCTGCCCAATCGCCGAGTCCGCGTTCCCTTTGAGCTCGCGCAAGGGCAGGATCACCGTCACCAGCGTCGTGTCTTTCCAGATCGCGATCGCTTGACCGACCATCGGCGGAATCGAGATCCGGAACGCTTGCGGCAGAATGATCAGGCGCATCGCCTGGAGCCGATTCAGGCCGACCGCATGAGCCGCCTCATACTGGCCGCCCGGCAGCGCCTGCAACGCGCCGCGCAGGTACTCGGCCATGTAGGCCCCGGTGAACACCGCCAGCACCACCATCGTGCGAATGATCAGGTCGCCGCCGATCACGTCGTCGAGGATGAACAGTGCCACGAACAACCAACCCAGCAGCGGCGCGCCGCGCACGACTTCGATGTAGGCCGTGCAGGTCCACGAAATTGTCTTCATCCGCGAGGCGCGACCCATCGCCAGCGGGATCGCGACCACGATCCCGCCCACGATGCCGACCGGAGCGAGGATCAGGTTGAGCACGAACCCGTCGAACTGCCGCGTATTCGCGCCCCCGGCGACCATCAGAATGAGCAGCACAATCGGCAGCGAGAGCACCAACAGTGCGGCGACCGTACGTGTTTGCACGGTTCGCCGCGGTCCCGCCTCGCGCGGGAGTTGCAGAGCGATGAAGTAACCGACGTAGAGCAAGCCAATCGCAACCAAGAACCAGACCGTCGACCAGATCGCCGCGCCGCCATGGGCCATTAGGAACACGACAAACCCGCCCGCCAGCGCGATGAAGAGATGATCGCGGCGGCCCAGGCTCGACCAGGTTCCGTAGGCCAAGCCGATCAAGGTGAACACGAACGCAATGCCGACCCAGAGCCGCCAGAACTCGCCGTCGGGGAAGGCCCCGGCAAAGAGCAACTCACGATTGACGGTGACAACGCGCCAGTTCGCCTCGAAGAAGACGAACCAGATCACACCGGCGATGACGACGCCGATGATCGCCGCCGCGAGCAGCGTGAGCGCAGTGCCGCCTCTGGAGGGGAAGAGGTTGCGGCGCACCCACTCGCGCGCGCGCACGGAACGGGGGCGATGCGCCCGCTGACGATGCGGCGGCAGCACGATTCGCGGCTGCTGGGGTACCGGCATCTCCGCCATCGACGTACCCTCCTTAGACCTCGGTCCGCGTGACACGCGCGTTGAACACGTTCATCACGGCCGAGATCGCAAACGAGATCAGCATGTAGGTCACGATGATCACCACGAACATCTCCAGCGCGTGGCCTGCTTTGTTCTGGATGATCGTGGCGACTCGGAACAGGTCGTCGAACAGCACTGCGTAGGCGATCGACGAGTTCTTGTTCACGTTCAGGAACTGGTTGGTGACCGAGGGGATCATCTGTCGCAGCGCCTGCGGCAGGATGATCAACGTCAGCCGCTGATAACCGCTCAGGCCGATCGCGTTCGCCGCCTCGGTCTGCCCTCTGGGCAGCGCCTGGATGCTGGCGCGGACGATCTCGGCGATGAATGCGCCGGTGTAGACCGTGAGCCCCAGCACCAGGGCGGCAAACTCCGGCTCGATCACCATCCCTTCGACATAGTGCGTGCCCTCGACGAACGGTCGATCGATGCTCACCGGCGCGCCGAGCAAGAGGAATGAGATCAGCGCTCCGGCGGCGAACAAGCCCAGCGCCCAGCGGTTCGCGTACTGCACCTGACCGGTTTGGCGTTCGAGATCCTGTCGCCCACTGCGTACCCGCATCGCGATCACGCCGAGCACGACCAGGATCGCCACCCAGACCCCGACCAGCCAATCGCCGGCGTCCCAGAGGCCCGCGGACGGTACCGGCCAGGGAATCGCGATCCCTCGATTGGAGAGGAAGAAGAAGTCGCCGACGTTGACCACGTTCTGGATGATTGGCGCACCGACCAACAGGATCGCGTACCAGATCACGATCTGGACCAGCAGCGGCGTGTTGCGGAAGATCTCGACGAACAGCATCGCCATCTTCGCCACGAGCCAGTTCGAGGACAGTCGCGCGACCCCGACCACGACACCGACGATCGTGGACAGAAGAATGGCGACCAACACGGCCCGCACCGTCGACCACACCCCCACCAGATACATGGTGATCCGGTCATTGGTCACGCCGTCAATGTCGATCAGCCACTGATTCCCAACCTTGAACGCGGCCGGATCGCTGAGGAAGCCGAATCCGAAGTCGCGCAGATCGAGCGACGAGATCACATACGCCGCAACGATCGCGGTGACAGCTACATATGCGCCCTGCTGGAGCAGGGTGCGGAAACCGCGCCGATAGAGCAGCGGAACCGGAGCGCCGGCGGAGCTGTCGGTGGGTGCGCTTGCAGACATGTGCAACAAGCTACCTGATGCAGTTCTTATGGCAGTACATCTCTAGACGACCCGCCCGTGCGGATCGGAACATACGCAGAACACAACTGAGGCCGCCCCGCAGATGCGGTGGCGGCCTCGTTGGTCGCGTCTCGATCGCGGTGATCAACCGCGTCCGTTTAGCGGAAGGGCAACGCGTAGAGGATGCCGCCGGTCCCGGCCGGGCAGGCGACCGAGTCGTCGATCGCCAGCGCGTTCAGCGAGCAGGCGCGCGGGATGTAGTCGCCAATCGTGCGAGCGTAGATCTCGCCGTAGTTGCCGACTGCGGCGAGCGCGCGCTGGATGAACTGCGCGCCGACCGAGTCGAAGCCGAGCGTGCTGACCTCGCCGCCCTCGTAGGAGACGCCGAGCAGACGCGCGATCGTGGTGTTCGGCGGGTTCGCCGCCAGCGCCGCGACGTTGCCCTGGGTGATGCCCTCTTCCTCGGCGAAGATCAGGCCGTGGACGACCCAGTTGACTACGTCTTTCCATTCGCTGTCGTAGTCGCGGACGCCGGGAGCCAGCGGCTCCTTGGAGATGATCTGGTCGAGGATCTTGTAGTCGTTGCGGTCGTCGCGGACAGCGATCCGCGAGGCGAGGTCGGAGGCGTCGGCGGTCAGCACGTCGCAGCGGCCGCTGAAGAAGGCATCCGCCACGTCCTGGCTCAGACCGCCCTGCGGGTCGTAGACGAGGCCGATGTCGGTGAAGTGGTCGGCCACGTTCTGTTCAGTGGTCGTACCGGTCTGGACACAGATGGTGGCGTCGCCCATATCTGCGGTCGAGTTGATGCCGGAGTCCGTGCGCACGGCGAAGGCCTGACCGGTGTAGAAGGTGGTCTGAGCGAAGTCGACGCCCAGTTCGCGGTCGCGCGAGGCGGTGATCGTGGTCGTGCGGATCAGCACGTCGATCTGGCCGTCGTTGAGCAGTTCGAAGCGGGTGGAGGCGTCGGAGGCGTCAATCAGCTCGAGGTCGACCTCCAGCGCGGCTGCCAGCGCCTTGCAGAACTCGACATCGAAGCCGACCACGCTGCCGTCAGCCTCTTTAAAGCCGAAGAGCGGCTGGGTCTGCTTGACGCCGCACTTCAGTACGCCACGGTCCTTGACCAGCGCGACCGTGTCACCGGCGCCCTCGCCGCTGACCGCCGCCGCCGGCGCCGCCTGCTGCTGTTCGTCGTCGTCGCTACAGGCGCCGGCAGCAACAGCCGCCAGTAGCGCAGAGGCCAGCAGCAGGGCGATCGCGCGCCCCATCCGTCCCTGCAAATACCGCGTCAATACAGCCATACAATCCGTCCTCTCAGTCTTCGCTCTCGATCCGGCCGGACTTGAGTGCGCCGCGACCGCCTGATTGCTCGCAGCCTACCAGCAATCGAGATACAGCCTAGCGGCCTCCCGACACGCTTGCGAGATCAAGCCCGGTTTCGTTTCCCGCACACGCCCCAATTCCGTCATACCCGCGCTTGCCTTAGAGCGTGTTCAGACTGCGCGAAGTGCATCGGCGCTGTTTGGCGGGAGAATTTCGGAGGGATTGAGCGGAGCTCCTGGCGAGCGCTGAGGATCGTGCGTTCGCGGGTCTGGATTTGTCCAGATTTGTCCAGATCTGTCCGGATTCGTCTGGATTCATCTCGATTTGGGCGGATTTTTTCCAGGCGAATCCGGGCATGTCCAGCGCCGTCCGGGTTTGGCGCGAGTCGTGCACGGAACACAGCGGTCTCCCATTGGATTCGTGCGCGTATATGTTCTGAGCATACCCGGTTTCGCCTCGCTGGAGGCGGGCGGGGCAGGGAGCGCCGAGGCTCAGCCTCGAGACCAGCGCGCGTGCGGGCCGACCGCGCTCGTGGTTGTGTCAACAGGCCCTAGGGCATGTCTCCCGCGCAGGTCTCCCGCGCAGACGCGGATCACTCGCCGCGACCAGCACAGAGGTCGAGCGTGCTCGCGCACATCGCAATTGCCGGGCGAGCCGCGGACGACGCAGCCAAGACTCGCTAGCGCTTCGACTCGGGCACCTCGAAGTTGAAGATGCGCGCCGCGTTGAGGCCGAGGATCTTCGCTCGCTCGTCGTCGTCGAGGTCGGCCATCGTGCGCTCGATCGCCGCCGCCGAGTGCGGCCACGAACCCTCGTGGTGCGGGTAGTCGTTGGCCCAGAGCAGGTTCTCGACCAGGTCGTGCTTGCGCGCCAAGTCGGTCCCGGAGGGATCTTCCTGGAACGAGCCGAAGCAGTGCGCCCGGTAAAAGTCCGAGGGCAGCATCTCCAGCTTGGGGAACGCCCACATGTGATGCTTGTGGTAGGCCTCGTCCATCGCCCCGAGCGCCCAGGGAATCCAGCCGATGCCCGCCTCAATCGTGCCCGCGCGCAGGCCGGGGAAGCGCTGGAACACGCCCGACGCGCACATGTTGATCACCGGCTCCATCGTCATCGCCAGCGAGTGGAAGACGTAGTTCGTGACCGCGCCGCCGTTGCCGCGAGCCCCGCGCGGGTCGCGTCCGGTCGAGACGTGGAACGTGATCGGCAGCCCGGTCTCCTCAACCGCCGCCCAGAGCGGATCAAACTCCGGCAGGTTGTAGTTGCGAGAATCCTCGCCGGTCGGGCCCCAGACCGGCTTGGCCGGGAAGGAAAAGCCGCGGAAGCCGCGTTCAGCCGAGCGGTAGATCTCCGCAATCGCGCCCGGAATATCGCCGGTCGCCACGCAAGCGAGCGGCGAAGAGCGATCATAGGTGTCGCCGAAGGTCTCCCAGGCCCAGTCGTTCCAGGCGCTGCACATGGCGTTGGAGAAGACTGGGTCGGAGGTCGCCCACATCGAGAGGCCCTTGTTCGGGAAGATGATCTCGCAGTCCACCCCGTCCAGGTCCATGTCGCGCGCGCGCTCGGCCGGGTCGGCGTTGCCGTGCTTGTCCCGCACCAGGTCTTCGCCGGCCAGTTTCAGATCGCGAATCTTGGTCGGGCGGTGACCCTCCGTCACCTGCCAGCGCACGCCGTCCTCGTCCACCTCGATCCGAGGCAGGCGGTGGCGGTACTGCTCATCCACCCGCCGCTCCCACAGATCGACCGGCTCATGCACATGGCAGTCGGCCGAGACCATGAAGTACTTCGCCGGGTCATCAGGCCGCGCCGTGCGAATCCAGCCCTCAGTCCCCGGCGTCAGCGTCCGATGCTCGGGAATCTCATAACCCACCGGGTCGGCGGCAGGACGTTCAGCGGTCACCATTGGCATAGTCCTTCCAGGCAGGGCGCGCCTGCCGTCTTTCGAGCGTTGGGCAAAGTCTAGCTGAGCGATCAGGTCTCCGACACTTCCAACCTCGAGTGCGGCCCCGGACGATCGTAATCGAGCGCAATCGTCTCGATCACACCGCTCTCCGGCAGCGGCAGATCGATGTACTCCGGATCCAGCCCCTCCGACGGCCAGAAGCGGAGTCGGACGCCGACGGCGTCGGCGGGCGGCTGGTGGGTAGTTTCGGCGGCGCCGCGCGCGGAGTGGAACCAGTCGCCCTCGGTCTCACCGTCGCCGACGAGCCAGGAGCCGAACCAGGGCATCGGCTGGCCAAAGTCAGAGGTCTGCTCGTGCCAGTGAATACGGAGGGTGGACATCGCCAGTCAGTGTATCGGTCATCGCCGCGTTCGCCTGATCCGATAACGCTGGACAGTGAGAGAGCGGCATCCGAAGAAGGAGATCGAGCGCGTGCTGCGCGCTGTTGAGGGCGTAGGATGACGTGTAGAACTGAGTCGCCGAGGCCATCTCTGGGGATACCTCCTGTGCGACGAGCGGAGCCGGTCCGGGTGTCGAATCCGGGTCGCTTCGACACCCCGCAATCCTGGCGACCATGCGAATGACATCAAGCGAGAGCTCGCAGCCTGTCGACACGGCTGGGCAAGAGACTTGAGATGAACACTTGGCATTTCCGCTTGCGTCTGGACCCGCAAGAGACCGACATCGACGATGCGTTCGATGCGCTGCATGAGGCGGGCTGCGACGACGCGCTCTTCGCGCATCGGGACGGTGCCGAGTACGCCACATTTTCCCGAGCGGCCCCGACCTTGGAGGAGGCCGTGTTCAGCGCCATTGCCGATGTCGAGCGCGTCGGCGATATCGCGGTCACCGCTATTTGGGACGAGTCGCCTGTCTCCCTCGACGAGATCGCGGCACGCAGCGGCCGCAGCGTTGCCTCCGTCCTCGGCCTCATCGAGCGCACCAACGACGACGTTCCGTTCCCCAATCCCTTGACCTGGCCAGACGAAGACAGCCAACAGTGGCAGTGGCTCAAGGTGCGCGACTGGTTCGCCGACCGGCTGGGCGAGCAACTCAACGACCCCAACGCCGCCGTCTTTACCGCCCTCTCCGACACCCTGCGAGCCCGCGCCAGCTGCGGCAAACTCAATCACGACCAGCAGCAACGGATCGCCGCCCTGCTCAACGGCTAGTCAGCCCTGCGAGCAGCTCTACGTGTCCGTAAACTTCGGACGCCGCTTCTCGCTGAACGCCTTGGGGCCCTCGATCGAGTCGTTCATCCCTTGCAGGTTCTGCTCGATCGCACTGCCGAAGGCTTGCGCCATCGTCGCCTCCATTCCGAACCCGCGATAGAGCGCCTGCTTCATGTTGCGCACCGCCGCCGGCGCCAGATAGATCATCCGCCGCGCGTACTCCAGCGCCGTCTCCAACAGCATCTCCTGCGGCACTACCCGCTGCACCCAGCCGATCTCGTAGCAGCGACGCGCGTCGTACTGGGTGTCGCCCCAGAGCGTCAGCTCGAGCGCATTGCCCAGCCCGATCTGGCGCGTGATCGGGACCATCCAGCCCGCGCCGCCCATGTTCCAGCGCGCCTCCGCGATCCCCACCTTCGCCTCTTCCGACATGATCCGGATGTCGCACTGCATCGCGTACATGAACCCGCCCGCGACCGCCCAACCGTTGATCGCCGCGATCGTCGGTTTCCAGAGTCCAAGCGACTCCGAGAGCGGCACCGGACTCTTGCGACGATTGATGATCGGAGCGGGCGCATCGTCGCGCCCCTCGCGTTCCGCCTCCCGCGTCTCAGCCGTGTCGATCAGGTCCGCCCCTGCGCAAAACGCCCGCCCCGCCCCGGTCAAGACCGCGCAGCGAGCCTGCGGATCGTCGCGGTACTCGACAAAGGCGTCGTAAAGCGCATCGGAGAGGCCGTCGCCGATCGAGTTCAGCCGGTGCGGACGATTGAGCGTGATCAGGTAGACCGCGCCGTCTTCGAGTTTGTCGACCTTCACGACAGGCCCGAAGATCTCTTGAGGTGTGGAGCGGTTGTGGACCGCCGGGTCGTAGGTTTCGTACTCAGTCATGGACGTTCCCTCGCGTTGGAGCATCGGACGCGATCAAGGTAGCCGACGGAGGTCCGGGCCACTCTTCCAGGGAATGGAGCTAGCCAGCCAGGTCACTCGTTCGCCGCCTGCTTCTTGCGTTGAGCGCGGAGGAAGTCGCGGACGGCGATGCCGGAGGGTTGGAGCGTCAATTGTCCGTTCGAGTATTCGGCTGCGACGATGCCGGTTCGATGTTCTACTGGAGCGACATCGGGGAAGTAGGAAAACGGAAAATCTCGGATCTTCCAGATCAACACGCCGTTTAGGTCATTCCTCTTGGTTGCCCTGCGGAGATAGTCCACCAGGAATTCGGTGTACTGCTCTTCACTCTGCCAATGCGCGGGCGTTTCCGTCGCCCAGAGCGGCTTTGCGCCATCTCCGTAACGAGTCATGAGTCTCCGCGTCCGATCAACTTCCGAGTTAAAGTCAGCGGCCTCTACGCTGAGGTGAATGCCAAGGATGTCGTACCAAGAGCCGAACCCGGCGTCGTACATCGCCTCCAGAAAGATCAATCCATGGATTCCCCCGTCCCACTTGTCCAGCCAGAAGCAGCACGGCGTCCCAGCGACGATGATCGCGTTCGGATTCTCATACAAAATCCCAAGGGCGACGGCGCGTTGCTGCTCTACCTCCTTGATAGGGTCGAGGTCAGTTCGATACTGCTTGATGTTCGGCTCGTTTGAGACCTCGAAGAAAGCGACCGATTGCCAGCGACGTCCAGCTATTCGTCCTAAGGCTTCGGCGTGGTTGACGTCTCCTACTGCCTGTCCGTTGAAGAGCACGCCGCGATCGATGCTGACATCGGAAGAGAGTAATCTGCGAGGGCCGTAAGGGCCGACAACCGGCAGTGCCTGTAGCCCAGCCTCATGAATGCTCTGGAACAGCCAATCCAGATGTTGTAGTGAGTCGCCCCATCCATAAAACACCAGGT
Source organism: Dehalococcoidia bacterium (assembly GCA_963555985.3). Taxonomy (GTDB): domain Bacteria; phylum Chloroflexota; class Dehalococcoidia; order Bin125; family Bin125. The sequence goes on along the minus strand of OY820591.1, from coordinate 804,423 downwards.
CCGTTGGAATCCAGAGACGAACGTATTCGAACCCGATATCGGCGATCATCTGGATGACCGCCAAGTACTCGTCTCGGCTTCCATACATTCCCCAGGATTGTGAGCCGATCGGCGCGCTCAGAGACCATGCGTTCACGCCGTACACCATCTCCGGCATCTCGACCTGAGGCAGCTTCACGACTCTCGGCAACTCTACCGAGACAACTTGTCCAAGTGCGTCAACCGCGTATAGCCGAGCGTCATCATGCTTGCCCGGCAGTAACTCAACGTCGTCTGATTCCTGCCCCTGATGATTCAGCCGTCCGTCCAAGACCCAGTACACCTCAATCTCGCCGACGCCACCCGCTACCTCGGCCCTGACCGACAGTCGTTCGTCGTCTGGTCGCAGCAGGATCAAATCCTCCAGCGGGCTGTCCTCGTTGGGCCAGTAGGCCTCAAAGCGCAGCGGATCACCGGGCACATCCGCCAAGCGCAATTCGGCGTGCAGATTGATCTCCGCAAGCGGATTGGGCACGCCAAGCTCATACTCAGCCTCAGTGGCGAGCAGGTACTGCACTCGCGGGAGCAGATGCAGCTCCGGCAGGGTTGCGCCGTCCTGACCGATGAAGTGCGAGAGCCACTCTTGTCTCACTGCGTCCCAGCGGTGGATCTGCGTGACGGGCGTTTCGGCGAAGTTGGCAATCGGGTACGGTGCCGAACCGTTCCACGTCAGGACGTTCCGGCCTGGTTGCAGGCTGATCGCGTCGGTGGTCTCCGCCGAGGCCGGCGCGAGCGCAAAGGCCGCCGCGACGATCGCTGCGACAGTGATCAGGACCCGAACGAACGCCATGATCGCCGCCTAGTTGCAAGGGTTGTAGGCGGAGAGCGCGGCGGGGTTGGCGGGCAGCTTGAGCTTCAGGCCGTCGATGTCGGCGCCACGCACGGTGAACGTGCGCGCCCGCTTACGGTTCTCGGTCGGGCCTGTGTTGGCGTACCAGCCGTGCGTTTCGCAGCGGCTCCAGGTCGGTTCGATCGAGAGCTGATAGGTCGCGTTGGCGGGCAGGTTGATGTAGAAGTCGCCGTTGGCGGCGCTGACGCCGGCGTAGCAACTGCCCGACGGCGTGCCCCGGTAGTCGGGGTCGAGACAAGCGTGGATGTGAACGCCTCCGATCGCTCCGTCGGGGCCGGTCAGGTTGCCGCTGAAGGAGACGAACTCGACATCGAAGTAGTCGGGGCGTCCGCGCTCGCACCAGGCCGCGCTCTCGTCGGAGCCGGGCAAGGCCGAGAGGCGGAGGGCGCGCCCGCTCATGTCGCCCTCGCGGATGTCGATCAGGCTGTGCGACGACCAGGATTGGGTCAGGTCGCGCCAGCGTCCACCGTAGTTGCGCGAGACGGTGCAGCCGTCGGCTTCGATCACGGCGGAGAGCATGTAGCGTCCGGCGGGCAGCGAGAAGGCGTAGCTTCCGTCGGCGTCGGTGGTCGCGTCGACGCAATCGCCGCTGCGCGAGTCTTCGGGACAGGCGTGGAGGGTGAAATCGGCGACGGGCTCGCGGTCGGGTCCCTGCACGCGGCCTGAGATCATGTGCGTCGCGCCGCCCGCTTGGATGGGGAAGCCGGCGGCCCGCCAGGACTCGTAGCGGCGGTAGAAGTCGGTCGAGGTCAGACCGAAGGCGGCGCGGAAGGCGTCCTGCCAGCGGTCGTGCTGGCGCAGTTGCCGCCAGAACTCGAGCAGCGAGTCGTCGCCCGCATAATCGGCCAGCCATTCGACGCCGAGCGAACTGAGGCTCTCCGTGACTTGCCAGGAAATCCCCCGCCAGCCGTCCCAGCGCTCGCCGGCTGAGAGGAGGGCGTCGGTCTCGGCTGCGTTATCGATCCAGCGGCTGCGAGAGTCGCTGGATTGACCGGAGAAGCGCTCCCGCTGGTAGGACGCTGCGCGCATCCAGCTCGGCACGGCGCCGTTGCCGCGATGCCAGGCGTTGACCGAGCGGAGATGGCCGGCCAGCCGCGCGCGGAGGATGCGCCAGTATTGTTGGACAGCCGCCCGCCGCAGTTGGCTGTCGCCGCCGCCCCAGACCTCGCCGCCGAGCACCATGTGGTCGTACTGCTGAACGACGAGACCGCCGCTCGCCCATTGGCCGCGCCACCCGTCTTCGGTGCCGTCGTAGAAGTGTTCCGATTCGCGCTGGCGGTGGCCGCGAAGGATCGCGTCGATGTCGTCGCCGTAGTAGAGGGTGAAGGCGACCGTTTCGACACCGTATTCGTCCGCGAACCAGTCGCGCGCCGCGTCGATCGCCGCTCGCACCTGCACCCTGCGTTCCGCTGAGACCGTGCCGAACCAAACGATCTTCGTCGGCTCGTCGGTCGGACGCGCCCAGTAGACCGGTGAGCCGATCTCCAACGTCAGCACGTCGCCGTAGCGAATGAGCGCATCGGGCGGAGCGACGACGTTGCGTTGGGCGATCGCATCCCAGCGTCGGACTCGTTCGAGCGCATCGCCGAGGCCGCGCAGAGCGTCGACAAGACGGGTCTGGCCGCGCTCGTGCCAGACCAGTTGGTAGCTGCCGGGCGTCAGCTCGGGGCCGATCTCGGTCGGGGATAGGGAGTCAGCCTGCTCATAGACCCACGGACCCGGCGGCGGCGCACTCAGGCGCAAGTTGACGACGGCGCCAGTCGGGATCGCGCGCAGGCTGTTGAGCGAGCCGGATGCGTTCGCCCTCCAAAATCGGTAGCGGCGCGTCTCCGGATCCCGGATGAAGATCGTCCTTGGCGTCGCGGGCAGCGCGCGCACGAAGTCGTCAACCGAGACCGGCTCGCCCGTCCAGGCGACGATATTGAGTCCCTGATAGAGGGTGACGCTGGCCAAGCGCGGCGGTTCGGCGCGAGCGGTCGGCGCAATCATCCAGGCAACCGCGACCAATGCGGCCAGCAGCACTGTCGCGCCCAGCAGCCGCCGCAGAGTCGGTCCGTCACGCCGCTCAGCCATCGTTCGTCCCTGCGTTGCGGGCATCTGCGTCCGCTTGAGCGGCGTTCATCGACGTTCGCACGATAAGCTACCGCTCGAATCGCAAGACAGTCTCGGAGTCGAGCTGCGATGACGAAGACTGGAAACCTGGGCAACGGACAGCCGCCAATCGACATCAGCGATTGGCTAGCCTACGCACAGCGCCTGCCGAACTGAGGATCGCTCCGTGCCCCGTACCGCAAGCGGCAGCAGAGGCCGCCTGAGCCGTCGCGCGTTGCTCCGCGCCGGTTGGCGTGGCGCGGTTGGAGCGTGCGGTCTGGTGATGGTCGGCTGCGGGGGCGACGAACACGCGCCGGCGGGTCACAGTTGGAGCTACCGCGGCGCCAACGGCCCGCGCAACTGGCCGGAACTGAGCAAGGAGTACGCCGTGTGCGAGAGCGGCAAGATGCAATCGCCAATCAACCTGACGGGCGCCGTAGCAGGCGACGCGCCTGCCTTGGAGTTCGAGTACCGCAACACCGACGCCGTAGAGATCGAGCATCAGCACATCGCCGCGCATGTCCGCTACGAGCCGGGCAATCTGCTCCGCGTTGGCGAGCGCGAATACACCCTCCTGCAATTCCACATCCACGTCGAGAGCGAGCACACGATCGACGGCGAACGCTTCGCCATGGAAATGCATCACGTGCATCAGGCGGCGGACGGAGAACTGGCGGTCGTGGGCGGGCTCTACCAGTTGGGCGCGTCCGACCCAGCGATTGAGCGGTTGATCCAGGCAACCCCAGCGCTCGGCGAGACCTCGAGCAGCGATCTCGGCCTGCCGGCGGTTGACTTCATGCCTGCCTACGAGGACGGCTGCTACCGCTACCCCGGCTCGCTGACGACACCGCCTTGCAGCGAAGGCGTGCAATGGTTTGTCGCTCGCCGGCTGCGGACCATCTCGCAAGACCAGATGGAGCGTCTGCGCGATCTCAACGGCGGCCCCAACTTCCGTCCTGTACAGCCCCTCAACGGGCGACAGATCCTGCTCACGCCCCACTAGCAATCCGGCTGCTCTGGCCGCTGCCGATAGCATCGGGGCACAGACACCACCGCGCGGACACGGGAGGCTGCGATGGCGCTGCAAGTCACCACCACCCTCGGCAAACTGCAAGGCGCAGAGGACGACGGCTGCATCGTCTTCCGCGGCGTCCCCTTCGCCCAGCCCCCCGTCGGCGAACTCCGCTGGCGATCGCCCGAACCGCTCAATCCCTGGAACAGCGTCCGCGACGCGACCGAGTTCTCCGCCTCCGCGATGCAGCGCCAACTCGGCGGAGACGTCGGCGACCTGATCGGCATCCCCGCCCAGACCCAATCCGAAGATTGCCTCTACCTCAACGTCTGGACGCCCGCCTGCGACGATCGCAAGCGCCCGGTCATGGTCTGGATCCACGGCGGCGGCAACACCGTCGGCTCAGGCACGCAACCCCGAATCAACGGCCGCCGCCTCGCCCTCACCGGCGATGTCGTGGTCGTCACGCTCAACTACCGGCTCGGCGTCTTCGGCTGGCTGCACGCTCCGATCCTGGGCGCCTACGGCAACGAGGGCCTGCTCGACCAGACCGCCGCCCTCTTCTGGGTCAGACGCGAGATCGAAGCCTTCGGCGGCGACCCCAACAACGTCACCGTCTTCGGACAATCCGCCGGCGGCTTCGACATCGCCCATCTGATGGCGATGCCCGCCGCAACCGGCGCCTTCGACAAGGCGATCCCCATGAGCGGATCGCTGATCCCGACCATCACCAAATTCGAAGCCCGAGCCATCGCCGAGAAGTTCATGCTCCGCTTCGGCGGTTGGGACGACCCGGAGCGAATGCGCTCGGTCAACGCCGAAGACCTGCTCGACTACCAGGTCGAGGCCACCGCCGGTGGATTCGGCGGAGTCCGATTCGGTCCCGTCGCCGACGGTTATTCGCTTGGCCTCGATGCCGAGATTCGGATCGGCGCAGGCATCCAGACCAAAGGCATGCCTTTGCTGATCGGACACACCAAGGACGAGTTCAATCTCTTCACCTCAGCGCGCTCCGACACGCAAAACATGTCCGACAACGACCTGCTCGCCGCTGCCACCGCTCCCTTCGGAGGAATGCGCGCCGCCGAAGGTGTCGATCGCTACCAGCGCGCCCGCGACGCGCGCGGCGAACCCACCGACAACCTCGCCGTCTGGAACGCGATCATGACCGACTCGATGTTCCGCATCCCCGCGGTCAAGACCGCCGAAGCCCAGCGCCGCCATACCGAGAGCGTCTGGAGCTACCGCTTCGACTACCCCTCGCCCGCCTACGACGGCGCGCTCGGTTCCTGCCACTCGCTCGATATCCCCTTTATCTGGGGCACATACGAGGCCGAGAACATGAAGCGCTTCTGCGGAGAGGCCTCACCCGAGCTGGCGGCGCTCTCGGAGACGATGATGCAGACCTATCTCGCCTTCGCCAAGACTGGCAATCCCAACAACGATCACCTGCCCGAATGGCCTACCTACGACACCGGCGACCGCGCCGTCATGACGCTCAATCACGACTGCGAGGTCGTCAACGCCCCCGGCGACGAGGAACGAGACTTCTGGGCGTCGCTAGCCCCGCGCGAGTTGTCGCGGGTGGGCGGCTAGGCACCGTACAGCTCAACGCCCGACCTAGGTGCGGCATGCAACAGGTCGCCGTCCAGCGTCGCCAGCGGAAGCCCTCTTCGTAGCGCCAGGTCCAGATAGATCGCGTCGTATAACGTCAACCCGAACTCGAACGCCAAGTCAAACGCGGCCTCGATATTGGGGGAGTGATCGATTCGGATTGGCAAGTCACTGAGCGAGTGTATGTGCAACCTGGCGCTGCCAGGCTGCAACCGACCCCTTCGCTCGGCGAACAGCAGCGAATTCGCGACTTCGAAATGCCAGTGACGCGGCACGGTCGCTCCTTCGCGAAGAACTTGAGCTTGTACAGCCAGCGAGCGCGGGTCTTGTTCGTCCTCTAGCAGCCAGCCGGTCGTGATCGAGGCATCCAAGATGACTTCGTTCACCGCTTGTGACCCTCGTGGCGCCAGGCAAGAATCTCCTCGCGTGTGACATTCGTGGGCTTGCCGTCTCTCAGCTCCGCGACCCGCTCCAAGAAGAGGAGCGACTTTGAGTCCACTTCGGGGCTATCGCACTGCGCCTCGGACGGCGGCGAGAATTGGGCGATGATGCGTCCTCCCCGGTGGATGAGGACGGTTTCCCCTCGCTCCACTTGTTCGAGCATCTGATCGAATCGATGCCGCGCCACGATGGCAGGGCAGTATCTCACCGAATCGCAGTGCTCACCTGCTGGTTCAGCCGCCATGACAGTCGTCCTTGCACCGTTGGCGATAGCCTACCTCGGTTTTCTTGCCAGTGTTGTCGCTATCGCCAATGACCATCTCCGTTCTAACATGAGCCTCAGCAGACGCAAGCGACAACGGAAGTCGTCGGAAAGGCGAAGGAACCATGAAAATCGAAACCGGATTTGGCGGCGGCTGGCTGGGCGGAATCGCCGAGCAGGTCAAGACGCTGGAGGCGCGCGGCTTCGACTCCATCGTCGTGCCCGAGACCAAGCACAACTCGCTCTTCCAGATGATGATCGCGGCCGAACACACCGAGCGCGTGGAGATCTCCTCCTCGGTCACGATCGCCTTCCCGCGCACGCCGATGATCATGGCCCAGGCCGCCTGGGATTTGCAGGAACTGTCCAAGGGCCGGATCAACCTCGGTCTGGGCAGCCAGGTCAAAGGCCACAACGTGCGCCGCTTCGGCGGCACCTGGGCGCCGCCCGCCAAGCGGATGGAGGACTACATCAACATGATGCGCGCCGTCTGGCACTCCTGGCAGACCGGCGAGCGCCCCGAATACATCTCCGACAACTACACCTACACGCTGATGACGCCGATGTTCGATCCCGGCCCGATCGAGTACGACCCGCCCAAGATCTCACTGGCCAACGTCGGCCCGTTGATGGCGCGGACCGCCGGCGCCTGCGCCGACGGCCTGCGTCCGCACGGCTTCATGACCCACAAGGTGATGATGGAGACGGTCATCCCCAACGTGAAGAAGGGCGCCGACCGCGCCGGGCGCAGTCTCGACGAGATCGACTTCAGCGTCGGCGGCTTCATGGCCTTCGGCGAGAACGAGTCCGAGGTCGAGCAGTCGATCGACGGCCTGCGCCGCGCGATCTCTTTCTACGGCTCGACTCGCAGCTACCACGGCGTCTTCCGCGCCCACGGCCTGGAGTCGTTGGGGATGCAGTTGCACGAACTCTCGCTCAAGGGCGAGTGGGACAAGATGGCCGACGCGGTCAACTTCGAGGTCGCCGCGGAAATGGCCCACGCGACCACCTGGGACGACCTGCCCAAGTATGTCCGCACCAACCTCAGCTACGCCAGCCGCATCTCGCTCGGTCAGTACGTCCGCCAGCAGCAAGAAGGCCGCAGCAACTTCGGCTACCCGGGACAGCGGCGCGGAGAGTCGCACGCCCCCACCCTGACCGAAGAGCGCCTCACCTGGCTGATGGACGAACTTCGCCCTCTGGGAGCAACCCCGGTGGTGGACTAGCAGGACGCCGAAAACGCTCTCCGCCGCCGCCTGCCCCTGGCCTGAACAGGGGGCAAGCTCGCCGTGTGAGCGACGACGGTGCAGATCACGGCGAGTGATCCCCGCCTGCGGAGACCATTGCAAGATTCCCATTTCCGTCATTCCAGGCTTGACCTGGAATCTCGTTCGGAGTTCGGTTTATCTGGTCGGGCGAGATTCCAGCTTTCGCTGGAATGACGAGAGTGGCGGGAATGCCAATTTACAAAGGTCTCCGTTCCCTGGAATGACGAAACGCAGCGTTCGCAGGTGTTCGATTCCGTTCGATTTTGGTCGATTCCGTTCGATAAGTGTTCGGCTTGTTCGGGGAGGTTCGGGTTCGTTTGGGGGTATTCGCACCGGCGGGATTCTCGTTATGTTCGCGTTCGGGCGCGAAATCTATTGGGGTCGAATTTGCGTTTTTCCTGTCCTGGACAGGGAATTCGAGTTTGGGGCATTCGGAAATCTCCAGCTGTCGCTCGATCAATTCGGATAAATTCGGGCGCGTGTTCGCGCGTGGTTGGAGGGGAAAGGGAAAAAGCTCGGGCATCGGCGCGCCTCTGACTATCGAGGACTGGTGTTCTGTGCCACGATAGTCGGTTTGGGTGGGGATGATGATCCCTCTCTGTCACTTTGTGACAGTTCTCCCGCCTCCCTACTCCCAGCGGGAGCCACCGTTCATCGGCCCACACAAGGCCCACAATTCCGCGCTCACAAGCCAATCCCACGAGCTCGGCCCGATACGGTCCGCTCAGTTCACCAGGAGGGCCACATGCGCCAATACACCCGCAACGGCGAAACCGTCAACGCAGTCCGCTACGAACCGGACGGGCCAAACCGCGCGCTCAACCACCTCGCCAACGCCGGCGTCGGCTGCCTGCACCTCAACCCAACCAACGCGAGCATCCAAGCCTTTTCCTACCTCGGCGAGATCACCATCGACGATCCCCGGCACGACTACGACCGCGCAGAAGCCACGATCTACCCCGGTGACTGGCTCGTCTGGCACAACCCCTGGCACATCGAAATCGTGCCCTCAGCGGTTTTCGATGCGAATTACATCCAACTCGCTATCTGATTGCGAGAACTCAGATCCAGGCCAAGCCCGAGTGAGGTCGCCGTTCATGTTGATGCGTTCGATCATTCCCGCACTGCTCTGTCGTCCTCGCCCCCTATCTCCGTCATTGCCGCGCTCCGCCACAGCCTGCCCCTGGCCTGAACAGGGGGCAATCTCGCCATGTGCGCGACGACGGTGCAGATCACAGCGAGTGATCCCCGCCTGCGGAGGCCTTTGCAAAATCCCCAGATTCGTCATTCCTGCGCAGGCAGGAATCACGAATCTCTCAAGTCCGAAGCCATCTCCACATCTGGTCGTACCGCCAACTTCACATCGCGCGATCCGCTCCTCCGAGGCGTCGGCCGTCTGGAGTGGACTTTTGCAGGCAGGGTTACATGGCAGAGTTGCCCACTGCTGTCAGTCAGAGCACGGACTTCTGACCGCTCGGATTCCACGGCGAGCGGCCTGATTAGGCGGAACCAGCCCCGATCTGGAGTTGTTCCGCTTCGTGCGCACGGGACATCAAGTCCCGAAGCTCACCATTGAGCTGATCGACCCGTTGATGCAGTTCGCTGTTCCGCGCGTTCAGCGTCTTGTTCTGCTCGCGCACGTCGATCAGCGCCTTGCGGTCTTCGGCATTGCGCCGATCCAGGATGGCTTCGACATGCTGACTAAGCGCCTGCTGGAAAGCGACGCAGTTCAACTGCTGCTGGTCGCCGGAGCCGCCCATCGTGATGATGTTGCGGGCGAGGCGATCCTTGTGCGTGGCGTTCTGAAACGCCGATTCGTTGGCGAACTCCTTCAACACCCAGGCAATCGTGCGATCGGTATCGAAGTCGTTTTGCAGGTACTTGAGGCACGCTTCGCGCCTCCGAGAGATGGACAGGGACATAGAAACTCCTTACTCCCTGCTGGTGGCCAGGCGGACAAGCCCCCTGGTCCGTGACTCTAGGCCGGCTCGGTTCATAACCGTCGGGTCTTCCCCAAGCCACTCGGCGAGCTCTCGCCGTGGAATCGCATCTTCCCAGAGGTCGTCGACGACCTCCTTGATCGCGGCCTTAAGAATACCACGATGGTCGAGCGGAGCGTCGCGTGACGTAAGCGCGTGGTCGATTGCCTTGTTGAGCAGTTCTCCATTGTGAAACGCCACATCGGAAGCGCGGGCCACCTGATTCGACTTGAGCGCGTGCGAACGGCTCAACCTGAGCTGGGCGTGGACTTCGGGCGACCATGCCAACGGGCGTCGCCAAACGCGCGGGCGGACCACGACCATATGGCTCTTCCTGGCCTTGCCGTCAGACCGTTTGCGCGGCGCGCGGCAGCGTTGCTCGAGCGGCCAATCGCATTGACTGGTCCGGCATCTGCATTTGCGCTGTCTCTTTTGGCTGACGACCTCGAAGCGAAGTGCGATAAGCGCTCTCCCGATTCGGCGGGCGTTGGCCTGTACGCCGATTTGGGTCAGCAGCTCAACGTGATCCTCAGCCGTCACCTCGATTGGCAGTTTGCCCGCCTGATGCAGCTCGACAATGGCAAGCCTGAGTTCTAGAGATGATGCCATGCGCGCCTCCTAAACTCGCTCCGTTATACGCACACCTTAATGGAGTGAGTTTAGCGACTAGCTGACCAGGTCCGCGTAGCGGAGGCGATTGCCCTGCGTCCCGCGACCAGATTTGAGCCGCTTGCTCTGGTGCTTGTTCTTCTCGCGCCGCCGACGTAAGTCTCGTCTACCTCTACGTCCCCCCTCAAACATGGCCAGTTCGCCCGATTCGAGCGCCTTGCGGATTCGGTGAAGCAGCTGCCAGGCAGCTAGGCAAGAGGATCCGAAGACGCGCAACAGATGGGAGCCATCGCCACCAACCAGCAACTCGCCACGACCACCGCAACCCCGCAGACTTCTCGCTCTGCAACCAGACCCTACTCCCGCATCCCAGCCTCAAACCCCTCCAACAGCTCGCCCACGTCCGACAGCGGCAACACCTCACCGTCGCTCCGCGACTGACGCTCAGACCCCCCGTAGACAACCGCGCGGGCATTGATCTCCGGGATCAGATCGGCGACCACCGGATCGCCCAGAAGACATCGGCAAACTGCGCAAAATGAAAGTACTACCTTCAATTTGCACATCTCTATCCCTCCCCTCCCGCTCATAAAGACTGATGCATCAGCCTACGATCAGCTGAACTCGTCACTCCCGCACAGGTAGAAATCCACAAGGCGTATCTGGTGGGCATGGATTCCCGCCTGCGGAGAGCTTTGCGAAAGTCGATGTTCTCCGTCATTGCCGCGCTCCGCCGCGGCAATCTCGTCGTGTGCGCGACGACGGTGCAGATCACGGCGAGATACCCGCGGCAAGCGCGGGTATGACGATCTTTGATCCACGCAAAAGTCTCCCTGCGCGGGAATGACGGATATGGGTTATGCATCCGTCTCTCGCAGGGGGAGACGCCGAAAGTAGAGGGGGCGGCCCTACCCTGCAAACTGGATTGGAGCGCCCCATGCCCGACCCTTACCAGCAACTCCTTGACGACCTCGTCGCCGAACAGCGCTACCTCGACGCGCAACTCGCCGACCTGCCCGACTCCGACTGGCAGCACGACACCCCTTGTCGAGGCTGGATGGTGCGCGACGTGATCGCGCACCTGGCCGAGGTCGACGACAGCGCCGCCGCCGTCGCCTCGGGCGCCGCCCGCCAGATGGCAGCGGGCGAACGCTCCCAAGACGGCACCCGCTCGGCTTTGCAGGACAGCTCCCGCCACATGACCCGGCTCCAACTCGTCGATTGGTGGCGAGCGGCGAGGCAACGCTTGCAGGACGCCCTGCGCCCGCTCGACGCGCGCCAGCGCCTGCCTTGGGCCGGACCGCCCATGAGCGCCCGCTCCTTCGCCACCGCCCGCCTGATGGAGTGCTGGTCGCACGGACTCGATGCGCTCGACGGCGCCGGCGTTGAGCCAGTCCACTCCGACCGCCTCCAACACATCGCCCACCTCGGCTACATCACCCGCCAGTTCGCCTACCAGACACGCGGTCTCGAACCGAACGCGGAACCGCTGCGCGTCGAACTCAGCCTCCCCTCCGGCGCGCCCTGGTCGCGCGGCGACGAAGACGCCCCCAACCGAGTGCAAGGCACAGCCCCCGACTTCTGCCGCGTCGTCACCCAGCGCATCCACTACAAAGACACGGCGCTCAGCTACACCTCCGGCCCAGCCGAAGAGTTCCTCCAAGTCGCCCAAGCCTTCGCCGGCCCACCGGGCGAGGGCCGTCCGCAGCAGAGTCGTTAGCCAACTGCCGCTACCCTCCAGCAATGCTCTCTCCCTACCGAGTCCTCGACCTCACCGACGAGCGCGGCCTCCTCGCCGGACAGATGCTCGCCGACCTCGGCGCAGACGTGATCCAGGTCGAACCGCCCGTCGGCTCTTCAGCGCGCGCAGTCGCCCCCTTCTTCGCCCAACCTCCGCACGAGTCCACCTATTGGGCCGCCTACACCCGAGGCAAGCGCGGCATCACCTGCAACCTCGACGACGAGCGCGGACGCGAACTGCTGCTGCGCCTGGCCGAGAGCGCCGACTTCCTGCTCGAATCGTCCGATGTCGGCCGCATGGCCGCGCTCGGTCTCGACTACGAGACCCTCCACGCGCGGAACCCCAACCTGATCTACGCCTCGATCTCCGCCTTCGGCCAGACCGGACCCAAGGCGCACTACGTCGGCTCCGACCTCGCAATCTGGGCCGCCGGTACGCCGCTGCTGATGACCGGCGACGACGACCGCGCGCCCGTGCGCGTCTCCCAGCCCCAAGCCTGGGGACACGCCGCCGCCGATGCGGCCGGCGGCGCGATGCTCGCGCTCCACGCCCGTCACCAAACCGGACAGGGGCAACATGTCGATGTCTCCGCCCAGGTTTCCGCAGCCCAGGCGACCCTCTCTCAAGTCCTCGCCTATCAACTCGGCGCGGTCGACCCCGAGCGCTACGGCGGCGGCGTCAAGATTCGCGGCCAGAGCATTCGCGGCACGGCCGATGTGACCAACGGCCACATCGTCCTGATGATGGCGCCCGGACCGGCGGTCGGGCACTTCGCCAACCACGCGGCTCAGTGGCTGGTGGACACCGGTGCGATGGACACCAGCTTGCTCGAAGAGAACTTCGTCACCTACGCCGAGCGCGCCCTCTCCGGCGACGCCGATCCGGAACTGTTTCCCCGCGTCCAACAGGCCATGCGCGAACAGGTCGCAACCAGAACGAAACAGGAAATGCTCAACATCTCAATCGAATACGACCTCTTGCTCGTGCCCGTCCTGACTATCGTCGACCTCGCCCAGAGCAAGCAACTCGAAGCGCGCAACTTCTGGCGGCAAATCGAGCACTCGGACGGCCGCGCCATCACCTATCCAGGGCCGCCCCTGAACATCTTCATCGACGGCGAACGCTTCGGCTACAACCGCCGCCCGCCGCCCACGATCGGACAGCACAACAACGAGCTCTACGCCGAGCTCGGTCTATCCGGCGGCGAGCTCCGCGAGTTGGAGACGGAGGGCGTGCTATGACGCTCCCCACAGGCACGGGACCGCTCGCCGGCGTCAAGATCCTCGATCTGAGTTGGATCGTGGCCGGGCCGACCGTGGGCCGCGCAATGGCCGACTACGGCGCAACCGTAATCCGGGTCGAATCGCCCAGCCGCGTCGATACCGCCCGTGTGGTGGGGCCGTTCCACCGCGACGAGCCGGGCGTGGAGAACTCCGGTCTGTACGGCAACGTCAACGCGGGCAAATGGGGGCTGACGCTCGACCTGCGCATCCCCGAAGCGCAAGACATCTTCCGCAAACTCGCGCTCTGGGCCGATATCGTCTGCGAGTCCTTCACGGCCGGCGTGCTCGCGCGCTGGCAGCTTGACTATGAGCATCTGCGCCAGCTCAAGCCCGACCTGATCATGCTCAGCAGCACCCTGCTCGGTCAGACCGGCCCCTACAACCAGGTCAGCGGCTTCGGCAGCCAGGGCGCGGGCATGGCCGGCGTCCAATACCTCACCGGCTGGCCCGATCGCGCGCCGGCGGGTCCGTTCGGTCCCTACACCGACTATCCCGCCCCACGTTTCGCGCTCACTGCGCTGCTGGCCGCGCTCGATCACCGCCGGCGCACCGGCCAAGGCGTCTTCATCGATCAGGCCCAAGCCGAGTGCACCCTGCAACTGCTCGCGCCCGCGCTGATCGACCACATGAACGGCGGCCCCGCCCTCGAACGGCGCGGCAACGACGACCCCCAGATGGCGCCGCACGGCGTCTATCCCTGCGCTCCCCCCGCAGGCCGGAGTGAGTCTTGGGTGGCGATTGCCATCTCGAACGATGATCAATGGCGAAAGTTCGCCCCAATCATTGCAGCCTCACCGGACATGACCCTGGACGAGCGCTTACAACAACGCCGCGAGTTGGACCGGAACGTATCGAACTGGACGCTGCAACACAGCGCGAAAGCAGTCGAGTCGGAGTTGCAAGCATTGGCGATCTCGGCGCACGAACTCTCTACCACCGAAGACGCCGCCAACGACCCACAGCTCGCCCACCGCAACCACTTCCGCCGCCTCCCCCACGCCCTCCACGGCGAAACCGTCGTCGAAGCCCCCCGCTACATCCTCTCCGACACGCCCGCACAACCCGAGCGTCCCGCCCCTCAGTACGGCGAACACAACGAGCTCATCCTGCGCGAAGTCCTGGGTCTAAGCGACGGGGAGATCGCAGCCCTCGCCGCCTCCGGCGCGTTGAGCTAGGCGGTTGGAGCGGCACCCCTACGGTAGGATCAGGGTTGGGAGGAACCGAGCCGTGATCTCCCCGCTCGAACAGCATCTGACCCAGCCCACCTACCGCCTCAACGAGGCGGCCGAGCTGGCGGGTGTCTCGACGCAGACCGTGAGCTACTGGTTTCGCGGTCGCGCCGGATCGGAGCAGACGCCGCTGTTCGCCGATCGGCTCCGCGACGGCGGCGGCGAAGTTCGCCTCTCCTTTCTGGAAGTGAGCGAGACGATCGTCGCCGCGCTTCTGCGCCGGAACGGCGCCTCGATGGCCAGACTCCGCACCGCGCGCGAATTTACGCGCACCCGGATAGGCAACGAGTACCCCTTGGCGACGCGCCAGTTCAAACTCGCGAGTCTCCGAATTTTGCTCGACCTCGAGCAACAGTCGCCCAGCCGTCGGTCCGGCGATGTGCTCGCCGACTTCAGCCTCGAAGCCGGCAGGAAGGCGCTGCCGTTCTACTTCACGGAGGCGCTGGAGCGGTTCGACTACTCGGACGATCAGGGAAACGGGTGGGCGCGGCGGTATCACCCGCACGGGCGAGACGCGCCGCTGGTGATTGACCCCGTGTACGGCAGCGGACGCCTAACCGTGGCGGGCACCAACATCCGGGCCGCGGCCGTGTTCGCGCGAATTGAGCAGGGCTACACGGCGGAGGACATCACCGACGACCTGCGCCTGCCGATCGCACTCGCGGAAGCGGTGATCAAGTTCAAGACCGCAGCCTGACCTTGTTCTTCGACGCGGACCTCGGTACCCGTGTCGCCCGTGCGTTGGGCCTGGTGAAAGCGCCCGCGCTCGAATGCGTCACGCTCGTGGACCAATACCGCGAGACTCCGCAGCATGGTCTCGAAATTCCGGACGTGGTGTGGATACGCGATGCCGGCCTGCACGGCTGGCTGGCCCTGACGCAGGATCAGGCGATCTTGACTCGTCCGCTGGAACGCGCAGCAGTGGTCGAACACGCCGCCGGACTGGTGATCCTCGAGCCGGGCGACGCGGTGAACTACGACGTGCTCTCCTTCATCGTCCGGCGGATGGACTGGCTGCGCCGGATTGACGCAGAGGAGCACCCCTTCGTGTTTCGCACGTCCCTCCAAGGACGACCACGCCGGGTTGACCTCGCTGCTTGACCGCGGCTTGGGAAGAACGGGTCACTCGTTCGCCGCGCTCTGCTCACGTTGCCGCTGGAGGAACTCGACGACGGCGGTCCAGGTGGGCGTGGGAACGGGCTGGCCATTCACAAAGTCTCGCTCTACCAGGCCCCAGAACAGCGGTCGGTCAAAAAGCGTTTCGCGGAAGTTGAATATGATTTGCCCGCTCACATGGGGATGTTCGTCCAGCCACTGAATCGCCCGCGCCATCTCATTAGCGCGCTGCTGGTCACTCAGCCCCTGGTGGCCACGATCCGCTGAAGGAATCAGTACCGATGTAGCCCATAGTGGGGCGTCCCCATCGCCATTGCGGACCATCACTTCGCGCACCAACGCGGTTTGTTGCACGACTGCTTGAAAGCTCGAATTGGGATGATACGCAACGATATCTGTCCACCGGCGGAAGCCGTAGTCGTACAAGGCTTGCAGGTACTCTTCCGCATCAGCGGCACAATCGGGCTCGTCGTGCCAGTCGGGGCAATCCACATAGGTCCCCTGCGGATAATCGACTGGAACTAGTCCATTCGCGATGATCGCCGCTGATGGATTCTCGTACCATACGCCGAGCGCACTCATGCGAATGCGCTCCACATCCGTGTGTGGATCGAGCGTCACGAAGAAATGGTTGAGATTCGACTCGTGTGATACCCACCAGTACTTGATCTTAGGATGACGCGCAGAGAAGAGCCTCAAGGTGTCTTGTAGCAGATGCAGATCGGTAGCCAAGCCGACGTCCCAATAGTCGTGAATGCGTAGGTCTGCCCGTGTAGCCCAGGCGGGCTCATTAGCGGCGAGCAACAGCACGCTCAGGCCATTTGCCAACGCCAGGTCGGTCGTGTAGCCGAGGCGCTGCAAGTTGACTGCGTAGGGGGCGCCCGGCGATCGTTGGCCGGCGGCGCCCCACTGCCATATCGGGTGTACGAGGAGATTGAACCCTGCGTTCGCGATCTCCTCGATCGATACTTTGACCTCAGCATCAGTAAAGCGATGCAGCGCGCCCATAAAGGCGAACATTCCATGTGTCATTTCAGGCAGCTCCAACGGGAGCAGCTTCACCACGCGTGGCAGCTTGACCACAACCGCTTGACCGGTTGCATCAACAGCACTCAACCGCGCATCATCGTGCTTGCCCGGTAGCAACTCCACGTCGTTCGACGCCATCCCCTGATGGTTCAGCCGACCGTCCAAGACCCAATACACCTCAACCTCGCCGACGCCGCCCGCCACTTCAGCCTTGACCGACAATCGCTCGTCATCGGGACGCAGGACGATCAGGTCCTCCAACGGACTGTCCTCGTTGGGCCAGTAGGCCTCGAAGCGGAGCGGATCGTCCGGCGGCTCGGCCATGCGCAGGTCGGCGTGCGGATCGATTCCCGCGAGCGGATTGAGCACGTCAAGCTCATAATCCGCCTCAGCGAACAGCAGATACTGGGCGCGCGGCAGCAGGTGCAACTCGGGCAGCGTCGGATCGGCCTGTCCCACGAAATGCGACAGCCACTCTTGTCCCACCGCATCCCAGCGGTGAACGTGCGTGACCGGCGTATCGGCGAAATCCGCGATCGGATACGGTTCCGCGCCGTTCCAGGTGACGGCGTTTTGGCCGGATTGCAGGCTGAGCGTCGCTGTCTGGGACGCGGAGGCCGCGACGCTGAACCAGCCGATGGCGGCGAGCAGCGCGGCAGCGAGCACTGCGGCCGGACGCACGTCAGCCAGCGTCCATCCATTCCGAGACCCGCTCGCCGAGCATCATGCACGTGAAATTCGTGTTCGCGCGCACGATCGTCGGCATGATGCTCCCGTCCACCACGCGCAATCCCTCTACCCCGTATACGCGACCCTCCGAGTCGACCACCGCTCCCTGCGCCGGATCCGGACCCATCGGACACGTACAGGTCGGATGCGCCATGCTCGTTGAGGTCGCGTGAATCCACTCATCCAGCAGCGCGTCGTCGTCGACCGTCGCCTGATCCAGATCAATCGCGCCCTCGTGATACTGCGACAACTCCGGCGTCCCCGCTAGCTGCCAGGCCAGACGCGCCCCCTCGCGCAAGCGCACCCGATCCGCCTCGTCCTCATCGAACTTCAGATCGATCACCGGATGCTCGCGGTAGTCGCTGCTCGCCAGCGTCACCGAACCGTACGAGTTCGGCAACTGCACCCCGGGCGCGATCCCAAACACCCAGTGACCCTCGCCCTCATCCGACCCGCGCCACGCCCCAAACCACGATCCCGGCGCGACCAGCACGTGCCCCAACAGATACACCTGCATGTCGTTAAACTCACCCGTCGCCGAGGTATAGCGCAGCAGCGTCTGAATGATCGAATGCGTCGGATCCACCACGCCCGGCTTGGGCTTCAGCAACAGCGGCGTCATCGGATGATCCATCAGGTGCTTGCCCACACCCGGCAAGTCCACCACCGACGGTATCCCCAGCTCCGCCAATTCCTCCGCCGGGCCCACGCCCGAACGCAGCAAAATCGCCGGACTCATGATCGCGCCCGCGCAAAGCACGATCTCGCGCCCGTAGACGGTCTGCAACTCTCCGTCGCATTCCACCACCAGCCCAATCGCGCGGCCGTCCTCAAACAACACCCGATCGACCAGGCAGTCGCCGCGCACAGTCAGGTTGAGCCGCTTGCGCGCCTGCGAGAGAAAGCCCATGTTCGCCGACCAGCGCGTCAACAACTCCGGGCCGTCGCGGTTCATCGCCACCGTCGATATCCCCGTGCTCTCCGGATCGTTCTGATCGTTCGTCTCCTCGAAGCCAACCGTGACACAGGCGTCGTAGAACCCCCGCTGGAGCGGATCAATCTCGTCCAGCCTCCAGCGCCGAACCGGAATCGGACCGTTCTGACCGTGAAAATCGCCGCCCTCGTCCTTGTCGTCCTCGATCCCCCGGAAATACGGCAGGCAATGCTCCCACGCCCAGCGTTCGTCCCCGGTCAGCTCCGCCCAGGTGTCGTAGTCCCCAGGCGCCCCTCGGATCGCCACCCCGGTGTTGACCGCCGAAGACCCGCCGACCAGCTTGCCCCGCGGCAGCGGCTGCTCACGGCCGGGCACAAACTTCGCATTCAGCCCCCAGTCGTGCAGAACCACCGACGGCTCGCGAATGCTGTTCACATCCGCAGGCAGCGACTCCAGCGTCGGAAAATCCGGCCCCGCTTCCAGCAGCAACACCGAACGAGACCGATCCTCGCTCAAGCGCGCGGCCATGACCGCTCCTGACGATCCCGCCCCGGCAATGATGACGTCGTACTCCATCGAAAATCCCCCTCTGCGTGCTGACCCTCAGCGACGCCGTTGAGAGTACGACATCTCCCGCTCCTCTGAGGCCGCCCCGCGAGCCGAGTCCGGCAGACTCGGGCGCGTCGCCAGCGCAATCCAGATCAGCCCGCTCGCCGCCCCAATCCCGACCACCACGAACGGCAGCGTCCAACCCCCGCTCACGTCGCGCAGCGCGCCCGCCAGCAGACCCCCGCCCGCCGAATACACCATCATCACGAGCGACGCCCAACCCATGATCTTGCCGATATTCGCCGAGCCGAAATAATCCGCCCGCAGCGAGTTGATATTCGGCCCACGCCCGCCCCACGCCGTCCAGTGCAGCACCGCCGCCAGCACGATCAGCGCAAACGAATCCGCAATCGCCAGCACCACCGCACCCGCCGCATGTCCCGCCAGACAGACCGCAATGATCAGCCGTTTCGAGATGAAATCGCCCGCATACCCCGCGATCAGCTGCGACGCCAACTGACAGACCGTGCCAATCACAATCGCGATCGCCGCATGTCCCGCATTGAGACCGTCGATCTCACTCACACGCACGACGAAAAACCCGCTCACCGCCGACACCAGCAGCAACGGCGAACCATGCGCAAACGACAGCGCCCAAAACGCCCGCGTGCGCATCGCCTCCCGCGTCGTAAAGTCGCGCGGCTGCTCGACGATCTGCTCCGCCGGCACGCCCGGCCGCGCCACCGTCGCCGCCCGCGCCGGCTCGGGCGACTCCCCCCGATCACCGGGACGCACAATCAGCGTGGCGATCAGCTGACCGACGACAAACAGCAGGATCCCCGACCCCAACGAAGTCGTCCGCCAACCCACGCCCTCAATCAGGAACGAGATCAACGGCGTAATCAGGCTCCCGAACGCCAGCCCGGTCATCAGATAACCCATCGCCCGCGAGCGCGTCCGCTGGAACCAGTGCACCACCGCCACCGTCAGCGTCATGAACCCGCCCACGCCCGCCCCAATCGAGACGATGAAGTAGAAGATGAAAAAGGAGGCCTGATTCTCGATGAAGCTGAACAGAATCAGCCCCAGCGCCGTCGATGCGATCCCCATCCGCATCATCGTGCGCGGCCCGTAGCGGTCGATCGCCCAGCCTTGGAGCGGTCCCAGCGCCCCCGACTCGATCCGCGTCATCGCCAGCGCGATCCCGAACAGCGTCGCCGACCAGGCGAACTCCTCCTTCAGCGCCGCCACATAGAACCCGGTCGCGTGCATCACCAGCCCGCCCAGCAAGATCTGCACCACGATCCCGCCGGAAACGATGTACCAGCCATAGAAGACGCGACCCGTGACAAAGCGGAGTAACACTCAGATCAACGTAGCGTGCGCCGAGCTTGCGGAAAGCTCAGCTGCCTGACGGGCGGTTGGGGCGGGAGACGGCGATCATCTCGGCGGCGGGCGGGACCAGACCGCGCGCGGCGGCGGCCACCTGCGCGAGTCGGGGTCGATTGGCGATCGCGACCCAGAGAATGCCGGTCGCCGCGCCGAGACCCACGACAATGAAGCCGATCTGGTAGTCGCCGGTGATATCGCGCACGCTGCCGACAATGAGCGAACCCGCGACCATGAACAGCATCATCACGGTCGACGACCAACCCATGATCTGCCCGAAACTCGATGCGCCGAAATAGTCCGCCCGCAGCGCCGTGATCAGCGGTCCTCGCGCACCCCAGGCCAGCCCGTTCACGACTGAGCAGAGCATCACCAGCAGATAGCTGTCGGCAATGCCGAGAATGATCCCGGCCGCGCCGTGCCCAACCATGCAGAACAGCAGGATCAGCCGCTTCGAGATCAGGTCGCCCAGATAACCCATCGTCAACTGTCCCACCAACTGACACGCAGACATCACGAACCAGGCCAGACCGGCGTCCGCCGCGGTCAGTCCCTCGATCTCCTGCACCCGGGTAGCGAAGTAGACCATCATCCCCGACACCACCATCAGGGGCGCGCCGTGAGCCAGCGCCAGCGCCCAGAAGGAGCGGGTGCGGAGCGCTTCGCGCGCGGTGAAATCGCGGTGGCGGTACGGATTCTGGGGCAACGCAGTCGCTGTCCGGCTGGCGCCAGAACTGTTTGCCACCGCCGGCGGACTGCCATCCGGCAACATGCCCTTTTCGCGTGGATGACGGACGAACAGCGTGGACAAGAGCTGTCCGACAACCATGATCACGATCGCCGAGCCGACGGCCGTCCAGCGCCAACCGATCTCATCGATCAACGCGCCCACGACCGGTGGCAGGAATCCTCCCAACCCGAATCCCATCGCCATGAATCCGAGGGCGCGGGAGCGTAGGCGCTCGAACCAGGTCACGGTGACGACCGAGATCGTCATGAACCCGCCCACCGACGCGCCCACCGAGAGCAGGAAGTAAAAGCCGATGAAGCTGCCCTGGTCCCAAAGTCGGCTAAAGGCGAAGAGCCCGAGCGCCGTTGATGCGATCCCGAGCCGCATCATTGTGCGTGGACTGAAGCGGTCGATCAGCCAGCCTTGGACCGGACCCAACACGCCGCTCTCGATCCGGGTCAGGGTGAAGGCGAAGGCGAACAGCGAAGCCGACCAGAGGTACTCAGCCTTCAGCTCGGCCACATAGAAGCTGAACGAGTGCATCACCAACCCGCCGATCAGCGCGTTGATGACCATCCCCGCAGCGACGATGTACCAACCGTAGAAAATCCGTCCCTGAATCGCGGCTAACACGCCCGATCAGCCTCCTCGGCGCACGCCGCGCCCGCTCACTGCCCCCAAGCCGGGACAATCCTGCCCACTATAGGGAGACCTCTGCAAAATCCCCATTTCCGTCATTCCCGCGCAGGCGGGAATCTCGAAGCAACCAAGTGTGAAATCACTCCCAATCTGGTCGTACCACCGACCTCACATTGCACGATCCGCTTCTCTGAGCCCCCAATGCACAGAGATGGACGTTGGCAAAGCCCTTCTATAGGCGCGAACACCAATCATCCCACCGCGCTCTGCGCTCTGCGCTCTGGCATACTGCCCGCGATCACATTCCCGCACCCAAGGAGCCCCGCCCATGCCAAGCCAGCAAGCCACCCGCGCCGATGTCGACGCCCTCGCCCAACAACTCTCCAACTGGGGACGCTGGGGCCCCGACGACGAACGCGGCGCGCTCAACTTCATCACGCCCGGAGTCTCCGCTGCGGCCGCCGCCCTCGTCAGCGAGGGCGTCACCGTCTCCTGCGCGCTCGAACTCGCCAAGACACCCGCCGCCGACAATCCCACGCCGGTGATGCACTTCATGACCGGCGCCGGCGACGTCTCCGGCGCCAGCGCGATCCGCGGCCTCGAAGCGACCGGCGACGGCTTCATGATCTCGCCTCACGGCATGGCCAACACCCACATCGACGCGCTCTGCCACATCCTCGACCAGGGCAAGATGTACAACGGCTTCGACGCCTCCGCCGTGCTCAGCACCGGCGCGACCAAAAACTCGATCATGGCCGGCGAGCAGGGCATCGCTACGCGCGGCGTGCTGCTCGACATCGCCGCGCTCAAAGGCGTCGATTGGCTCGAACCGGGCGAAGGCATCAGCGTGGACGACCTCGAAGCCGCCGAAGCGAGACAGAACGTCACCGTCCGCTCCGGCGACATCCTTCTGATCCGCACCGGCCGCGACTCACGCCGCGAGGCGGAAGGCGCCTGGCCGCCGTTCAGCGGCCTCGCCGGACTGATGATGGAAACCCTGCCCTGGATCTACGAGCGCGAAGTCGCCATCCTCGGCTGCGACGGCGTCTCCGACCTCATCCCCTCCAACGTCGAAGGCTCGCCCCTCCCCATCCACCACATCATCATTACCTACATGGGCGTCCACCTGATCGACAACGCCCGCCTCGGACCGCTCGGCCAAGCCTGCGCCGAACGCAACCGCTGGGAATTCCTCCTCACCATCGCCCCCCTCCGCCTCGTCGGAGGCACCGCTTCCCCAATCAACCCAATCGCCATGTTCTGATCGGTCAACTCCCACGCACGCGGGAGCAACGCCACAAGCACTCTCCCCTCTCCCCCCCTTGCGGGGGGAGATGTCCCGTAGGGACAGAGGGGGGTGCCCCCACAGCACGGAACCACCCCCCAACACCCAACCCCGCCCGGAGCCAACCATGACCACCCCACCCCTCGACGGCGCAACCGTCCTCGACCTCTCCGACGAGCCGCTGATCATCGCCGGACGCTATCTCGTAGATCTGGGCGCTCGCGTCATCCGGATCGAATCCGCCACCGGCGACTACATCCGCCGCACCGGACCCTGGCTCGACGGAACGCCCGGCAACGAGCGCGCCCTCCGACACTTGCTCTACAACCAGGGCAAGGAGTCGCTCGCGCTCGACCTGTCCGACCCGGCGGCGTGGGAGCTGATCGAGCAGATGAGCAATTCGGCGGACATCATCATCGCGCCGATCGAGCAGCACGAGGTCGCGCGCGATTTCTTCGCCGGACTCGGGCAACGCGCCGCGAGCGGCAGCGGCCCGAGCTTGATCGATGTCGTCTTCCGCCGCGAACACCCGCAACAGCAAGCCACCGACCTGATCGCCATGGCCGCCGGCAGCCAGCTCGTCTGCAACGGCTTTCCCGACCTGTCGCCCGACTATCCCGTCGGCAAGTTGGGCTACAAGCAAGCCTCATATCTGGCCACGGTTGCGAGCGTCTCTAGCATCTTCCAGCAGGCGCGCGGCGGCGCTTCGGTCCACGCCACGATCAGCCTCCAGGAAGCGGTCGCCTCCACGATCATCCAGGCCGCCAATCCGAACCTCTACCTCTGGCACGGCATGGTCGCCGAACGCACCGGAACCGGCGGCCTGCGCTATCCCGTCGTCGGTACCGGAGCCGGCTCATTCGAGCGGGGCAGTTTCGAGGACGGCGAAATCGTCTTCATCGACACCCCGGGAACCACCTACCGCACCTCCGACGACCTCTGGGTCACCTACCTGCAATCGCCCACCAACACCACCTGGAAGGACTTCCCCGAGTGGTACGCCGAGGTCACCGGCGACGATCAGCTCTTGCATGAACCCTGGACGGACCTGATGTACCGCGTCGCGCACCGCGACGAGATGCAAGAATTCACCGAGCGCTTCTGCGCCGCGCAACCCCGCGCCGAGCTCATCCGGCGCGCTCAGGCCAACGGCGATCTTGGCCTCCCCGTCCAAACCGCCCTCGATATCGCCAACGAGGAGCATCTGCACGCACGCGGATTCTTCCCCCAAGTCGAGCATCCCGCGCTCGAACGAACCCTGCCGCTGCCGCGCACTCCCTACCGCTCCACCGCGCTGCCCCACAACCCACGCCCCGCTCCCGCGCTCGGACAGCATTCGGCAGCCGCCCTGCGAGACCTCGCCGGTTGCTCCGCGAACGAAATCAGTGCGCTGATTGACCTCGGTCTGGTCCGCGGTGAGAAGCCAAGCGCAAGCGTTCAGCCCGCCGCACGCGCCCCGCTCACGCTGGACCCGGCGCCTGAGTCCGGCCTCCCGCTCGCCGGCGTGCGCGTGCTCGACTTCTGCTGGATGGCAGCGGGGCCGCTGATCACCGAGATGCTGGCGAATCTCGGCGCCGATGTGGTCAAGATCGAATCGGCCTCCGGCCTCGACACCGTGCGTGAGTTCTGCCACCCGCCGCGCGGCTTCACGATCGATACCGGCGCCTTCTTCAACGACACCAACACCGACAAGCGCAGCCTCACGCTCAACCTCCACCACCCCAAAGCGCGCGCACTCGCACTCGAAATGCTGCCCCACTTCGACATCGTGACCAACAACTTCGCCCCGGGCGCGATGGAGAAGTTCGGCCTCACCTACGACGAACTGCGAGCGATCAAGCCCGACATCATCTACACATCGTTCCCGGTGATGGGCACGTTCGGGCCGAAGAAGGCCTATCGCGGCATCGGCAACGGCGTGACCGCCATGTCCGGCGTCGCCGGACACACCGGCCCGCCCGACCGCGCCCCGATCGGCCTGGGCTCGCTGCACACCGACTTCACCCTCGCGCCGATTGCCGCCTCCCAGATCATCGCCGCCCTGATCCACCGCGAGCGCACCGGCGAAGGCCAGGAGATCGAGATCGCCCAATACGAAGCCGCCGTCCACCTGCTCGACCACGAACTGATGGACGCGCTCCTCAACGGCGTCGACGCCCCCCGCATCGGCAACCGCTCGAACGAGTACGCGCCCCACGGTCTCTTCCCGGCTGCGGGCGATGACCGCTGGTTGGCGATTGCGGTTCGCAACCGCGCCGAATGGCGAGCGCTCTGCGAAATCATCGGCCGCGACGATCTCGCCGCCCGGCCCGAGCTGCTCAGCCTGGCCGGCCGCAAAGCCGTCGAGGACGAGCTGGACGCCGCCGTCTCAAGCTGGTCCGCCGCCCAAGACGTCTGGGCCGCGAGCGCCAAGCTTCAGGCGCGCGGCATTCCCGCCGCGCCCGCAGAGACGGCTGGCGACCTCGCCGAAACCGATACCGGCGCCGCCGGACTCTTCTTCCGCTTCAAGCGCGGCGACATCCCCTTCATCATTCAGCACCAGCCGTTCACCTGGAACGGCGCGCGTTTGGGAACGAGACCGTCGCCGGAGTTGGGCGAACACTCCGAAGAAATCCTCAAGGGCGAGTTCGGGATCGACGATGAGCGCTACGTCGATCTGCTGATCGAGCAGGTCGTCTACTGAGTCCCGATCGCGCGGTCGCGGGCCTACAGGACCTCAGGCCCGCGCTCCCCGGTACGCACCCGCACCGCATCGTGGACTTCGGAGATGAAGATCTTGCCGTCGCCGGTCTGCGGTGTCCGCGCCCGTTCGATAATTGCGTCGATCGCACCCTCGAGCTTGTCTTCGGTCACGACCACAATCAGCTTGACCTTCGGGATCATGTCGATCACGTAGAACTGGCCGCCGCGTCCGCTCCGGACGATGCCGCCCTGGTGCCCGTGACCGACCACGTTCTCCGCGTGCAGACCGGTATGCCCAGCCTCCAGCAGACCCTGTTTCACGTTCTCCAGCGCCTCGGGCCGAATCACAGCCTCGATCTTTTTCATGGCAGCAGCCTCCTCAACGCGCGGAAGCCGGTGACGAGATCATCGTCCTCGGTCTGTTCGCTCGCCGCCCAGCCGAAGCCGATCTCATCGAAGCGGTAGGCCGGTTCGTTGTGCTCCGCACGGTCAAGTCCGAGCAACTCTGCGTCCGCGTCAACACGCAGCGGCATGAAGCGCCCGATCACCCACAAGATCACCGAGGACAGCACCAGCGACCAGGCCAGCGCCACCAAAATCCCCACGATCTGCTTCCAGACCAGATCCCAGCCGCCCTCGATCGCGCCGGAGACGCCATTAATCGCGGCCACGGCGAACAGCCCTGTCGCAAACGCGCCCCAGATCCCGCCGATGCCGTGCACCGCGAACACATCCAGCGTGTCGTCCATGTCGCGCCAGCTATGCAGCGCTCGCACCGCGTAGAAACCGCCCACGCTCGCCACCGCCCCAATCATGATCGCCGGCATCGCATTCAGATAACCGTCCGTCGCCGGCCAGAGACCAACGAACCCCGCCGCCGGCGTGATCGCGACCAGCCCGGCCACCGCGCCGGTGGCCGCGCCCACAATCGAGGGTTGCCCGGTGTAGCGCCAACTCAGCACCGCCCACGCGACCGCTCCGGCCGCAGCCGAAATCTGCGTTTGCACGAAAGCGTTGACGGCGAGGCCGTCGGCAGCCAGCGCCGAACCCGCGTTGAATCCGAACCAGCCGAACCAGAGCAGCCCCGCGCCCAAGACCACCTTCGAGACATCGTGCGGACTCGTCTCCGCCACGCTGTCCCGCCGCCGTCCCACGAACAGCGCCCCCGCCAGCGCCGCAGCGCCGGCGTTGATGTGCACGACCGTGCCGCCCGCGAAGTCCGCCGCGCCCAGATCCAGCAACCAGCCGTCCGCCGACCAGACCCAGTGGCAGATCGGCGCGTAGACGAAGGTGATCCAGGCGACCGTGAAGACCAGCAGCGCCTTGAACGAAATCCGCTCCACGAACGCGCCCGTGATCAGCGCCGGCGTGATAATCGCGAACATCAGCTGGAACACCATGAACGCGAGATCATCCACCTCGCGCAGACCGAAGTGCTGCAAGTCGCCCACGAAACCGGACAGCGCGCCGTCGCCGAACGCGAGCGAGTAGCCCCACATTACCCAGACGATCGAGGCCACGCCGATCATGATGAACGACTGCATGATCGTCGCCGCCGCGCTCTTGGTCCGCACCAGCCCGCTGTAGAAGAACGCGAGCCCGGGCGTCATCAACAGCACCAACGCCGACGACGTCAGCAACCAGGCCGTATTGCCACTATCCATCGTCGCCCCCTCAGTTCCGCAGCGACTGCGGCCCGCATCCGGTCGGATCAGTGTCGCCCGTGCCGTCTGCGGGTATGTTACAGACATATGAAATGGGATGCAGGCGCGGTCGTGCGGGAGTGTTGAGCTCCAGCCCGAGCCGACCCGGGACGGAATCAGCGTGAGCGACGAACTCAGCGGACAGATTGCCTTGGTCACGGGCGGGTCGCGCGGGATTGGGCGCGCGATTGCGCTCGAACTGGCGCAGCGGGGCGCGGATGTGGCTGTCAACTACGTCTCCTCCGAAGACGCCGCCCTCGAAGTCGCCGCCGAAATCCAACAACTCGGACGCAACGCCCTCCCCGTCCGCGCCGATGTCAGCGACGCCGACCAGGTCGACGACATGCGCAAGGCGATCCTGAGCGAACTCGGAGCGCCCACGATCCTCGTCAACAACGCCGGCATCACCCGCGACACCCTCGCCATGCGCATGAAAGCGGCCGAGTGGGGCGCCGTCCTCGATACCAACCTCACCGGCGCCTTCCTCGTCACCCAGGCCTTCCTGCGCGGCATGATCCGCGCCCGCCAGGGACGCATCATCACGATCGGCTCCGTGATCGGCTCGATCGGCAACCCCGGACAGATCAACTACGCCGCCGCCAAGGCCGGCCTCGGCGGACTCACCCGCTCGCTCGCCAAAGAACTCGGCAGCCGCAACATCACCGTCAACCTCGTCGCACCAGGCTTCATCCAAACCGACATCACCGCCGACCTCAGCGAAGAACAAGTCGCAGCCGTGCTCGAACGCATCCCCCTCGAACGCCTCGGAGACCCCGAAGACGTAGCCCCCCTAGTCGCCTTCCTCGCCGGCCCCGGAGGACGCTACATCACCGCCCAAACCATCCACGTCGACGGCGGCATGGTCACCGCCTAACAGACCCGCGCGCCATCCCTCCACAACAAGCTCCGTCATACCCGCGCTCCGTCGCGGAGCCTGTCCCCGCGAAGGCGGGGATCACTCGCCATGACGACTACCAACCCCCAAACCCCACCTCCCCCAAAATCTCCCCCTTGAGGGGGAGATGCCCCGAAGGGGCAGAGGGGGTGAAACGCCCCCAACCAGCACAAACGCCGCCCAACAACTCTCCTCTCCCCTTCCCCCCTCTCCCCCTTGAGGGGGAGATGTCACGAAGTGACAGAGGGGGTGAAAACGCCGCAACCCAACAGAACCCACATGCGCCTTCCGACAACCACAACACACCCCCAACTTGCCAATCGAACATTCATCCATATAAGATCATCAGTCCGAGAACCTCCAAGAAAGGACACCCCATGACCGCCTGCCCCAGCGCCATCTACAACCCGCCCCTCCCCTTCTCGCCCAAGGCCGTCGTCGCCAAGCTCCAGCACCAGGCCAACAACGGACCCCCCTACATCCAGCACCAGGCGACCAACGCGCTCGCCCGCATCCTCGGCCTCTACGACCAGACCAAGGACCTGGCCAAGCGCCTGGCCGAGCCGATCCTCGGCGAACCGGAGACGAACGGCAAACCCAAGAAGAAGAAGCTCACCAACATCCAGAAAGTGCGCATCCTCCAGCGCGGCGGCGAGCTTCCCTCGGAGGATGACGAAGAGGAAGGCGGCGAAGAGGATGCAGACCCTTTGTAATACCCCAGCCGGGCGGACGGAGGAGCTCTTTCGCCTCCTCCACCAAGACCGCCGTTTTTTTCCGACCGATCGGCAACGCGAGCTCTACCGGGCATTCTCCGCCGTGCCCCCCAAATCCGCCTCCAAGCAGGCGGACCGCCTCCACCTGCTCGGCTACGGCGGGGCCTGAACCCAACGTCACCCACGATACGCACAGACACGGTTAGAATTAGGTACCGCGCGCTCGGTGCAATGCCGTCCGCGCACGGTCAGGCCGCCGAAGGAGCCGACATGACCAGCCAGAGTCCGGTGACGGACGAGACCACAGATCCATTCACCGACCCTGCCAGTGCAGATGAGGAGTACGCGCTCCTCTTCCCTGGCCAGGGTTCGCAATCAGTCGGCATGGCCAGCAAGGTGCTCGCCGTCTACCCCGGTGCGGAGCACTGGTTCCAGCGCGCCAATGAGGTGCTCGGCTACGACCTGCTGCACCTGATCGAGCACGGACCCTCCGAGCAACTCAACGACACCACCCACTCCCAGCCCGCCATCTTCGTCGCCAGCGTCGCCTGGCTCGAAGCGCTGCGCGAGAAGTGGGCCGCCTCCGGGCGCGTGCTCGCACCCAATGTCGTCTCGGGACACAGCATGGGCCAGATCACCGCGATGCTCGCCGCCCGAGCGGTCGACTTCGACGACGCCCTCCGCCTGGTCAAGCGGCGCGCCGAGCTGATGCGCGACGCCGATTCGATCCGCCCCGGCGGGATGGCTTCGATCATCGGCCTGCGCGATCGCGCGCTGCGCAAACTTGTTGGCGAAGCAGGCGATGAGGGCACCATCGTCGTCGCCAACGACAACTGCCCCGGACAAACCGTCGTCTCCGGCGACGAAGCCCCGCTGCGCAAGCTCATGCGCCTGGCCGACGAGCATGGGGCGCGGCGCGTCGTGAGACTGCCGATCTCGATCGCCTCCCACTCCCCCCTCATGGCCGACGCCCAGACCCAGTTCCAGCACGCCGTCCAGGCGGTCAACTGGCGCGATCCGGTCGTGCCGGTCGTCAGCAACATCTCCGGCGGTCTGATGCTGACCAAAGAGCAACTGGCGGACGAACTCTCGCAGGCGCTCTGCTCGCCGGTGCAGTGGCAGCAGGCGGTCAAGACGATGGCGTCCCAGGGCGCGACCCTCTTCGTTGAGGCGGGGCCGGGCGATGTGCTCTCCAAACTCGTGCGGCGGATTTCGCGCACCTCCTGGACGTTCCCACTCTCCGACGAGGACCACGGTCTGCGCCAACGCAACTATCCCGACAAGAGCGACGGCATCCCCAAGTGAT
The DNA here is from genome assembly GCA_963555985.3 of Dehalococcoidia bacterium. Taxonomy (GTDB): domain Bacteria; phylum Chloroflexota; class Dehalococcoidia; order Bin125; family Bin125. The sequence continues at coordinate 774,306 of OY820591.1, read as the reverse complement.
CCGCTCAACTCAGTCACTCAGTCCTGAAGGAAGCTGCTCGTGAAACGGGTGGTCATCACCGGCGTGGGCGCGGTCACGCCCGTCGGCAACGATCTGCCCAGCACCTGGCAGGCGCTGCTGGATGGTCAGAGCGGGGTCGCGCGGCTCGATCGTTTCGATCCCGACGAATGGGGCGCGAAGGTTCCGCTCGCCGCGCAGGTGCGCGACTTCGACGCGGAAGCGCTTCTGCCCGACGCCAAAGCGCTGCGCCACATGGATCTCAACACCCAGTACGGGATGGCCGCCGGACTGGAAGCGCTCGCCGATAGCCAACTCGAGATCAGCGACGACAATCAGCACCGCGTCGGCATCATCTTCGGCTCCGGCGGCGGCGGCATGGAACTCGTCACGCATTGGCAGCAACGGCTCATCGACCGCGGCGCGCGGCGCGTCTCTCCCTTTGCCATGCCCAATCTGATCGCAGACGCGGCGAGCGGACATCTCTCGATCGCCACCGGCGCGACCGGGCCCAACTACTCTCCCACCAGCGCCTGCGCAACCGGGGCAAACGCCGTCGCCGACGGTATGTTGCACATCAAGGCCGGACGCGCCGACGCGCTGATCGTCGGCGGCTCGGAGGCGATCATTCTGCCACTCTTCCATATCTGTTTCGAGCGCATGGGCGTGCTCGCAACACCGGCCGAGCCGCTCAGCGCCTCCTGTCAGCCCTACGATCTAGACCGCAACGGGTTCGTCCCTGGCGAGGGCGCGGCGGCGATGATGATCGAAGACCTCGAGCACGCGCTGGCCCGCAACGCGCCCATCTACGCCGAAGTGGTCGGCGGCGGCAGCGCCAACGACGCCCACGACATCGCCCAGCCCGAGAGTCACGGCCGCGGCCTCATGGTCAGCGTCCGGCAGGCGCTGGACGAGTCCGGCATCGACTCAACCGAGATCGGCTACGTCTCCACCCACGGCACTGCGACCAAACTGGGCGACCAAGTAGAGATCACGGCGCTCAAGCGGATGTTCGGTTCCCACGCCTACGATCTGGCGCTCTCCTCGATCAAACCGGCCACCGGGCACATGATGGGCGCGTCGGGCGCACTGGAGGTGATCGTCGCCGCAATGACGCTCAAGGACAATGTCGCCCCCCCGACCCTCAATCACCACACACCCGATCCGGAACTCGACCTGGATGTCATCCCAAACGAGGCGCGTGAACTCCACACCAAGGCCGCTCTCTCCTTCTCCGTCGGCCTCGGCGGACACAACTCCGCTGTCCTCTTGAAGCGCTACTCCGAGTGACTCACACCACCGCCAACCTCGACCCCAACCAACGCATGGTCATCACCGGCATCGGGCCGGTGACCCCGATCGGGATCGGCGTTGATCAGTTCTGGGCCTCGCTGAGCGAGGGGCGTTCCGGCGTCCGCCGCGTGCCCGAATTGGAAGAGGCGGGACTGAAGGTGCAGATCGCGGCGGATGTGCCCGAGTTTCAGGCCTCGGAGTACATGGAGAGCAAGGCGGCGCGGCGGATGGCGCGCTTCTCCCAGCTTGCCGTCGCTGCATCCCGGCTCGCCATTGAGGATGCCGGCATCGATCTCAGCGAAAGCGATCCCGAGCGTGTCGCCTCGGTCGTCAACACCGGCGGCGGCGGCGTCACCACCATCGCCCAGCAAACCGAAGTCCTGAATCAGAAAGGCCCCGGCCGCGTCTCAGCCCTCTTTGTGCCGATGATGGCCGGCAACATGGCCTCCTGCCAGGTCTCTATCGAATTGGGGCTGCGCGGACCCGCGATCACCTCGCTGGCCGCCTGCGCCGCGAGCATCTACGCCTTCATCGACGCCCGCCAGTTGCTCCTCACCGGCGAAGCCGACTGGGCCCTCGCCGGCGGCACGGAGTCGAACGTCTCCGCGCTGGGCATCTCTGGCCTCGCCAATATGCAGGCGCTCTCGCGCCGCAACGACGATCCCGAAGCGGCCTCCCGTCCCTTCGACCGCGAGCGCGATGGCTTCGTCTTCGGCGAGGGGGCGGTGATCTGCATCGTCGAATCGCTCGCTGCCGCCCGCGCCCGCGAAGCTCGCATCTACGCCGAAATCCGCGGCGGCGGGCGCAGCGCCGACGCCTATCACATCACCGCTCCCGATCCGACCGGCGACGGCGCCGCCCGCGCCATGCGCACGGCGCTCCGCAACGCCCAACTCGAACCCGAATCCGTCGGCTACATCTGCGCCCACGGCACCTCCACACCCCTCAACGATGCCGTCGAGACCCGCGCCATCCGCGATGTCTTCGGCGCTCACGCCGATCAACTCGCCGTCAGTTCCGTCAAAAGCATGACTGGTCACCTGATGGGCGCAGCCGGGGCGATCTCTACCGCCGCTACCGCGCTCGCGCTCTATCACGGCGTTCTCCCTCCCACGATCAACCATGAGTTCCCCGATCCCGAATGCGACCTCGATTACGTTCCCAACGAGGCGCGCGACTGCGCGTTCGAGGCGGCGTTGGTAAACGGCTTTGGCTTCGGCGGCCAGAACGGAGTAGTCGCGCTCACGCGGGTGAATGACTAATCTCTGAGCGACCGCATCAGTCCGCCCGCGGCCCAATCGGAGAGTGGCCCCTATGAGCAGCGAACCCAACAGCTTTGAACTTCGCGTCCGCCAACTCGTCGCCGACCAGCTCCGGCAGCCGCTCGACAACGTCACCACCGACGCCCACCTGATTGACGACCTCGAAGCCGATTCGCTCGACATCGTCGACCTCACCATCGCAGTCGAAGAAGAGTTCTCCACCGACGAAATCCAACTCGAAATCCCGGAAGAAGACGCCGCCGAAATTCGCTCCGTCCAGGACTTGCTCAACTACCTCGCCAACGCCGGCGTCGCCGGCGACTGAGCCGACCCCGCGCTGCAATGCCGTTGCTCCGAATCCAGGCGAGCGCCCTCGCGCAATCCCTGCGCGACCCCGAACAGTCCACCACCCTCAACGCCGAAGCAATCCGCCTCCCCGCCGGACGCTCGCTGCTCAACCGGATCGCCAACGCGCCCTCAATGCTGATCGTGGTTGACGGGCAACTACAGGTCGGCGTCAGCGACGACGACGCCGAACTCGCACCCGGCGAAGGGGTCTTCTTGCAGAACGGCGAGGCCTACTCGCTGGTAGCCGTCGATGACGCGCTCGCCTTCGTCTTCTCAACTCCGGCACCGCCGCCGTCCGCGCCCAACTGATGCGCCTACGCCCCGGCCAGCACCTTCTCCGGCTCCCAGCGTCCGGCGGCGAGGCGGTCGTGCCGCAGCACTGCGACCACATGACCCTCCGGGTCGAGCGCCATCGCCTGGCTGCGGCCGGGTATGGGCCGATGGCGGATCGCCTGTCCGCGGCGGATGCGCGTGAGTTGCTCGCCTTCGAGGTGAAACTGCGGCCAGTCTTCGAACAGCACCGCCGGTGAACTCGCGCATGACCAGATCTCACCTGCATCCGCAGCCTCGGCCAAGGCGTCTAGCGTGTGTCCGTCTTCCGCCCGGACTTCGCCGATCCCGGTCCGGCGCATGGCGAGTACATGCCCGCCGACTCCCAGCGCCTCACCCAGATCGCGGGCGATCGCGCGCACGTAGGTGCCCGTGCTCACGCTCATTGAGAGTTCGATCCGGGGCAGCGCGAGCGCGGTCAGGGTCAACTCATGCACGGTCACGTCGCGCGGCTCTAGTTCGAGCGGCTCTCCGGCGCGTGCGGCGCGGTGGGCGGCTACGCCGTCGCGCTTGACGGCGCTGAAGCGCGGGGGCGTTTGCGCGATCTCTCCTCGAAACGCCTCCAGTGCGGACTCGATCCGCTCGGCGGAGAGATCGGGAACCGGCGCGGTTGCGATCACGTCGCCCTCGGCGTCGTCGGTGTCGGTGCTCGTTCCCAAGAGCACAGTCGCCTCGTATGACTTCCGGTACGGCGTGAGGTACTCATTGAGCCGCGTCGCTACGCCGACGAAGACCGGCAGCAGTCCGGTGGCGAGTGGATCGAGGGTGCCGCCGTGCCCGACCCGACGGAGACCGGTCCAGCGGCGCAGCTTGCTGACAACGTCGTGCGAGGTCGGCCCATCGGGTTTGTCGACCAGGAAGACCGCGCCCGGGTGGAACTCGCGGCGGCGACGGGATCCGCGCCGGCGACGGGGGCGTTCCGCGCGCTCCGTCTCTGCCGATTGTGCGGCGGCGTCAGTCATGGCAGCGGCTGTTCCGTTGCAGGTGGACTCGTGTTCAGCTCGCGCAACCGTTCCTGGAGCGCAGCCGAACCGGCGATTCGGGGGTCCAGTTCAAACTCAACAAAGGGGACGCGCTTCATCCGTAAGCGGCGGCGAATGACGCGATGCACAAACGGAGCGGCGCTGTTCAGGGCCGTGATCGCGTTGGCGGCGGCATCATCGTCATCATCAGTCGCGTCCGGGCCATCAGTCAGAACCGAGACGAACGCACGCGCATTGCGGAGATCGCGGGATGCGCGAACCTCGGTCACGCTCAGCAGCGGGACTTCGAGTCGCGGGTCCTTGAGTTCGCCCGCGACCACCTCGGCGATCGTGTCGCGCAGGAGATCATTCACGCGGGCCATGCGATCGACGCGCTCGGCGCCGCCAAGGAGCGGGCGCGCGAAGCTGCGTCCAGCGCTGCGGTCGCTCGATCGCCGTGACATCGATCAGCGCGTCACGTTGCGGATTTCGCCGCCCTGGACGATCCGCGACTGGGTCTCGATGTGGAAGAACTCGAGCTGATCGCCGGCCTCGAACTGGTCGTAGCGGACGAGCGCGACGCCAAACTCCTGACCCGCGTCGACCTCCTGCACATCGTCCTGGAAGCGGCGCAGACTGCTGATCGTCGATTCGGCCACCTGCTGGCCGTTGCGGTAGAGATGCACTTGGGCGTCTCTGCGAATGGGGCCATCCAGCGCGCGACAGCCGGCGATGTTGCCCAAGCCGCGGATCGGGAAGACTTGCAGGACTTCGGCATGCCCGTCCACGACCTGCATCCGAATGGGTTCGAGCATCCCGCTGATCGCCGCTTCGACCTCTTCGATCACCTGGTAGATGATGGAATAGCTGCGGATTTCGACGCCTTCCTGCTCGGCCAAGCGCTGCGCGCCCGGCTCGATCGTGGTGTTGAAGGCGATGATCAGACCCTCGGAGGCGAGCGCCAAGTTGACATCGCTGCCGGAGACTGCGCCCGCGGCGGCGTGAATGACTTTGACCGTGACTTCCTCGTTGGTGAGCTGTTCCAGCGATTCGCGCAAGGCTTCGACCGACCCGACGACGTCGGTCTTCACGATCAGGTTCAGGGCCGAGACATCGCCACGCGAGATTTCGCCGAAGAGCGCATCCAGCGAGGCCGAGTGCTGCAATTGCGCTTCGCGCGCTTCGCGTTCCCGGCGCGCCTGCTCATAGATGCGCTTGGCCTCGCGATCGCTCTCCACCGCGCGGAAGGCGTCGCCTGCATCGGCCACATCCTGTAGGCCCAGCACGACTACGGGCATGGACGGCCCGGCTTCCTGAATCCGCTTGCCGGTGAAGTCCGACATCGCCTTGATCCGGCCCCAGGTTTGGCCAACCAGGAGGGCGTCTCCTTGGCGCAGGGTTCCGTGTTGGACCAGCAAGGTCGTTCGCGGTCCTTGCCGACGGTCCAACTCCGCCTCGATCACGACACCGGAGGCGGCACGATCGGGATTCGCGCGAAAGTCCTCAATGTCCGCGACCAGCAGCAGCGTCTCGAGCAGATCGTCCATGCCGTCACCGCGGGTCGCGGATACGGGCGTGAGCGGCACGTCGCCGCCATACTCCTCGACCACGACCTCTGCGTCGGCCAGGGCGGCCTTGACGCGATCGGGGTTGACGTTGTCGAGGTCCATTTTGTTCAGCGCGACCACCATGGGCACACCGGCGGCGTGGATGTGATCGATCGCCTCTCGCGTCTGCGGCATCACGCCGTCGTTCGCGGCCACGACCAAGACGGCAATATCGGTGGCCCGGGCGCCGCGAGCGCGCATCTCGGTAAACGCTTCATGGCCCGGCGTATCGATGAAGGTCAAGACGCGCTCGTCCACCGCCGCCTGGTACGCGCCCACGCGCTGAGTGATGCCTCCGGCCTCTCCCTCGGCCACGTTTGCTCGGCGAATGTAATCGAGCAGCGAGGTCTTGCCGTGGTCGACATGGCCGAGCACGGCCACGACCGGCGGCCGGCTGCGCAGACTCGCCGGATCTTCCTCCGCTTCCTCCTGGGGGCCGAGCAAGTCGAGCGTCGAGGGCGCATCCGCGACCTCGATTGCATCTCCCTGCTCTTCCGGCTCAAAGCCGCGTTCCATCGCCACCAGGGCGGCGGTGCCGTAATCGAGCGTCTCCGACACATTCGCCATCACGCCGTTGGTCATCAGCACTTTGATGATCGTGATTGGGGTGTCGCCCAAGAGGTCGGCGAGTTCGCGCACGGTCAGCGTGCGCGGGATTTGAACGGTGGGATCGGCAGTGCGGCGCACCATTAGAGCGACTCCTTGCAGTCAGCCGGGGATGAGAGCGTGAATTGCGCGTCTGCGTGGCGAGCGATTTCGTCGAGCACGCGCTGCGGCGGCGCGGCTCGCAGCGCTCGCGCCAGCCCTTTCGGGTCTGTTGCGACGGCCAGGGCACAGTTCGCCGAACGGCAGAAATAGGCGCTGCGTCCTTCGAGCCGGGCTTCAGGATCAAATGCGATGAGCCCGTCCGCGCGGCGGGAGACCCGGCGCAACTGATCGCGGGCGGCGATGCGGCGACAGACCACGCAGCGGCGCTCGGGGACGCGGCGGCCAGGAGCGGCGGCGGCAGCGTTGGGCGCGGCGACGGAGGGCATGGGCGTTCCTCGCGGGGGCGAACGCCGACCGGAGACTCTTCACCCGCCGACGCTCCGCTCCCTTCGCACGACGACTAGAAGTCGTCCTCAAATTCGGAGTACTCGGCGTAGGGGTCGTCGTCCAGACCTTCGTCTGTTTCGACGTAGCGCGGTCGCCGTCGCCGGCGGCGGTCGCGCGGTTCCTCGGGTTCGCGGCGGAGCACATCTTCGCCGAAGCGAATCTGGCCTTCACGCAGCGGCTGCGAGATTTCCATCGCTTGCAGTGCCGGTTCGGGTTCCAGTTCTTCCTCTTCCACCTGTGCGGCGGCCGGTTCGGCCGGTTCGGAGATCGCCTGCGCCACCTGTGCGGCGACGGTGAGCGGGGGTTCGTCCACAGCGAGCGGCGCAGATACGGGTTCGGGCTCCGGCAGCGGCTCCGGTTCGAGTTCCAGTTCCGGTTGCAGCGCGAACGGCCCGCGGTCCTCTGTCTGCATTCGCTCAGCGACGGTCTGCGGCTTCAGATCAATCCGGTAGCCGGTCAAGCGAGCGGCGAGGCGAGCATTCTGGCCTTCGCGCCCGATCGCCAAGCTGAGTTGCAGATCCGGTACGGCGCATTCGGCCGTCTTCGTTTCGGGGTCGATGCGGACAGCCAGAATCTGAGCCGGGCTGAGGGCATGTTCGACGAAGCGGCGCGGGTCGCGATCCCATTCGATCACGTCGATCCGCTCACCGTGCATCTCATTAACGATGTTCTGGATCCGCATCGCTCTCATGCCGATGCAGGCGCCGACTGGGTCCAGACCTTCCTGACGCGACCAGACGGCGATCTTCGTGCGATGTCCCGGCTCGCGCGCGATTCCGCGGATCTCGACTGATCCGCGCGCGATCTCGGGCACTTCAACTTCAAACAGACGCCGGACGAAGTCCGGGCGTGAGCGTGAGATCACGATCTGCGGCCCCTTGTTGGCTCTCAAGACCTCGACCATGATCGCCTTGACGCGCTGAGCCGAGCGGTAGCGCTCCATCCGTACCTGTTCCTGCGCGGGCAGCACTGCCTCGGTCGCGCCGCCCAAGTCGACGATGACCTGATGCGGTTCCACCCGCTGTACCTGGCCGGAAACCAGTTCGCCTTCCTGACCCGAATACTCGGCGAAGACGGCTTCGCGTTCGGCCTCACGGAGGGCCTGCAAAACGACCTGCTTCGCGGTCTGGGCTTCGATCCGGCCGCCGACATCGCTGATCTCATGGCGCTGGCGCAGGGTCGAACCGATCTGGACGGCGGTATCGACCAGGCGGGCTCGATCGAGCTCGATCTGGAGGTCTTCGTCGGCGATGTCCTCCTCGATTTCGACGACTTCCATTTCCGACCAGACGGCCAGGTTGCCGTCGTAGCGATCGATGTTGACCAGGACGTTGCCGGGCAGTTCATAGCGGCGCTTGACGGCCGCGGCCATGCCGCGCTCGATCGCGGAGAACACGACCTGTTCGTCAAGGCCCTTCTCAGCGGTGAGCTGCTTCACTGCCAGCAGAAAATCAGGTTTCATGTTCAGCCTATTATCGCCGCGCCACCGGATCGGCGGCGATTCGCGCGCATCGGCGAGCGAGTGCGGCTCGGATGCCGACCAGAGCTACGCCAGTCACCAGCGACCGAACCGACCCAACGCCCGCCCTTCACTGAGAAACTATACACGCGGATCGGAGCCGGGGGCGATGCGAGTGTCGCTCAGGGCACGCCGAATGCAGGTGAATGCAGGTGCTCATTCGATCCGCAAGGCGGCAATCGCAGCATCCGCCGCCGTCTCCAGCGCCACCGATTCCGCCTCGGACTCGCTGCGGCGTTTCAGTTCGACCTCGCCGCGCTTGAGTCCGCGGCTGCCGACCGTGATCCGCAGGGGCGCGCCGAGCAGATCGGCGTCGTTGAATTTGACGCCGGCGCGCTCGTTGCGGTCGTCGCTGAGCACGCTCAGCCCACGCTCGCTCAGTTCGGTCTCGATTTGCTCCAAGGCGGCGGTCACGTCTCCGCCGCCGCCCAACGCGACGATATGGACGTCGTAGGGGGCGACGCTGTTGGGCCAAATGATGCCCTGTTCGTCGTGGTTCGCCTGGACGACGGCGGCCATGAGGCGTTCCACGCCGATCCCGTAGCAGCCCATCACGGGCAGCTGGCGCTCGCCATCGGGGTTGAGGAAGGTCGCCTCCATCGGCTCGGCGTAGACCTCGCCGAGGCGGAAGATGTGTCCCAGTTCGATCCCTCGGCGCATCGACAGCGTTTCAGCGCAGACCGCGCAGGGATCGCCCTCGCGGGCGAGGGCAATGTCGGCAATGGTGTTGGCTGACCAATCGCGGCCGTAAGTAACGTCTCGAATGTGCCAGCCCTCGCGGTTGGCGCCTGCGACTAGGCCGCCGCCGTCAACGACGCTGGGATCGGCGACGACGCGGCTCGGATCGACACCGATTGGCGAGGCGTAGCCGGCGACCCAGCCTGCGTCGGCGACTTCGTCCTCGGTCAGGGGGCGGGCTTCTTTGGCGTCGAGCGCGTTCATCAGCTTGAGTTCGTTGACTTCGAGGTCTCCTCGAATCACGGCGAACACGGGCTGGCCGTCGGCGAGGAAGAAGGCGGCTTTCGCGGTCTGATCTGCGGGGATGCCGAGGAAGGTTGCGAGGTCGTCAATCGTGGAGACGCCGGGGGTCTCCACTTCGACGAGTGCGCCCGGCGGCGCTGAGGCGCCGGGGCCTCGGTTGAGTTCCGCTCGCTCCTGGTTGGCGGCGTAGCCGCAGGCGTCGCAGATGGCGATGTTGTCCTCGCCGATCTCGGTGAGGAAGATGAATTCTTCGGACTGCTTGCCGCCGATCGCGCCGGAGTCGGCCTGGACCGCGACGACGGGTACGTTGCAGCGCTCGTAGATGCGGTGATAGGCGTCGCGCATGGCGGAGTAGGTCTGCTGAAACGCCTCGTCGTCGGCGTCGAAGGAGTAGGCGTCTTTCATGATGAATTCGCGCACGCGCACCAGACCTCCGCGCGGGCGGGGTTCGTCGCGGAACTTGGTCTGCATCTGAAAGACGCGCTGGGGCAGGTCGCGGTAGGACTGGGCGACTTTGCGGAAGAGGTCGGTGACGGCTTCTTCGTGGGTGGGGGCGAGCACCATTTGGCGTTGGCGGCGGTCTCGGAGCTGGAAGAGCACGGGGCCGTAGGACTGGTCTCTGCCGGTCTCCTGCCACAGCTCCAGAGGCTGAATTGCGGGCATCCGCAGTTCTTGCGCGCCTGCGGCCTCCATTTCTTCGCGGATGATCTGCTCAATCTTGCGCAGCGCTCGCCAGGCGGGCGGGAGGAATGAATAGACGCCTGCGGCGAGTTGCACGATCAGTCCTGAGCGGACGAGCAGTTGGTGATTGGCGCTGTCCGCATCGGCCGGCGCTTCGCGCAGCGTGCGCCCGAACATCGCCGACATCCGAACTACTGCCATCGCCATCACTCCAGGATCAACGGATCACGCGCTCAGCCGACGATATCAGCGCGAGCGATCGCGCCGGGACCAGGATGCGAAGCGATCGCCTAATTTCCATGCGTCCCATGTGCGGAATGCTAGGGAGCAGAGCGCACCCGACCCCAATGCGGCGGCGAGGAAACTCCAGCCCACGTCCACGCCGATCACTCCGGTCAAGGCTCCGGCTCCGACCGCGCCGAGGATTGCGAACGGCGCTGCCCAGAGCGCGCCGACGGCACGCCGGCGGAGACTCAATGCGATCCAGACCAGCATCCCGACCACGCTCCAGGCGGCTACGAAGAGGATCAAGAAGATCACGTTGAAGAGCACAGTGCAACGGTACGATGCGGGTAATCGGAGGTCGCAGATGGCAGAGCCGCTTGAACTCACCGGACAATTGCGCCGCAACCCAACGCGCGAGGTGCGCGTGGGCAAGACTGCGATTGGGGGAGCCAATCCGATCCTCGTGCAGTCGATGGCTGCGACGCGCACCCAGGATGTCGAGGCGACGGTGCGTCAAGTGCGACTGCTGGAGGCGGCGGGCGCGGATCTGGTGCGGGTGGCGGTGGACTCGCGCAAGGATGTGGAGGCGCTGGCGCAGGTGCGGGAGCAGACTTCCGCGCCGCTCTCGGTCGATCTCCAAGAGAACTACCGGCTCTGCACGCAGGTCGCGCCGCATGTGGACAAGATTCGCTATAACCCCGGCCACCTGCATCATCACGAGAAGCAGAAGTCCGTGCCTGAGAAGGTGGCGTTCATCGCGGAGACGGCGGCGAAGCACGATTGCGCGATCCGGGTTGGAGTGAACTGCGGCTCGATTGATCCGCGCATGTTGGAGCGATATCCGCATGATCACGTGTCGGCGATTGTGGCTTCGGCGAGCGAGCACTGTGACTTGCTGGACGATTTGGGCTTTGGGCGTTACGTCGTTTCGCTCAAGGACTCCGACTGGAAGCAGGTCGTTGAGGTCAACCAGCGCTTTGCAGCGGAGCGTCCGGATGTGCCGTTGCACCTTGGCGTGACTGAGGCGGGGATGCCGCCGGAGGGCGTGATCAAGACTCGGGTCGCGTTCGAGCAACTGGTCTCGCAAGGGATCGGGGATACGGTTCGGGTCTCGCTGACGGTGCCGTTTGACGACAAGGGGCAGGAGATCACGGTTGCTCGGGAGATTCTGGCGGACATTGCGGCGGGACGCTTCCGCTCGGTGCCGCCGCGTTTCGACGAGGGTCTGAACATCATTAGTTGTCCCTCCTGCTCGCGGGTCGAGAACGAGAAGTTCGTCGATCTGGCGCAGGACGTGAAGGCGATGACAGCGTACGCCTCGGAGTACGACATCACGATTGCGGTGATGGGTTGCCGGGTGAACGGTCCGGGCGAGACGGACGATGCGGATTTGGGTCTCTGGTGCGGGCCGCTGGCGGTCAACCTGAAACGCGGGGAAGAGTCGTTGGGGCACTATCCCTACGACGAGATTCTGGGGCGGCTGAAGTCGGAGTTGGACGCGATCATCGCGGCGCAGGGCGAGAGATGACGGAGCGAGTCCCAAGATTGACGTGGAACGACGTCACGCGTGACAAATTGTGGTTCCACGGACTCACAATCGACGATGTGCTCGATGTAGCTCATGATTGGCCGATCTTGATCCACCAGGACGGGAAGGTCGAAGAACAGGAAGACGGTTCCACTCGCAGGCGACCCGATCGGCAACGACTGATCGGAACCGATCGCGGCGATCGACTGCTGGTCATCGTGATTGACTATCCTGACGATGACGGTCGGTCACACGTAGTCACTGGTCGCTTGGCGGGCAAACGGGAGCGCGCAGAGTACCGGCAACGGCGACGGAGACATTAGGCGATGAGCAACGAACTAGACCCGCCGATCGACACAGAGCTGGACGAATTAGCGGACACGGACTGGGACACGGCCGTAGAGCTTGAGTCTCCGTTTGGCCCAACTGCCGAGGTCTGGGGCAGCCCTTGTGTCGACTTCAGTCCTGCCGAGCTGAAGCTCCTGTTGGCCGCTTGCCGTGTGACCAACGAAGACTCCCTTGACTTCATCAAGCATGCAGCCATGGACCGGATCGCCGATGTGTTGACTGTGGCGAACCGGCCGTCGCCGACCGAGGCCGCTGGCGGCTCTTAGCTCCTGAAGGCATCGCCGCCGAAGCAGTTGGCGGTAGTTGCGCCTGCGCCGAGCGATTCGGGACAGGATGTCCTGAGGATGAAACGACGGTGCTGTTCACGGCGAGATTCCCGCGGCGGAGCGCGGGAATGACGGAAGTTTTTAGCCATTGAAGGCCTCTCCGTCAAAGCGGTCGATGGTGGTGAAGTGTTCGATGGGGCCTCGCTTGAGGCGGGTGAGTTGCTGGACGGGTTTGCCGATCGGGAGGAAGGCGGCGACGGCGTAGTGGTCGGGTAGGCCCAAGAGCTCTTTGAGGCGTGGCTCTTCGGCGATCGGGATGGTGGTGAGGACGCCGCCGAGGCCTTCGTTGCGGGCCATGAGGAGGATGCTCCAGACAAAGGGGTAGATGGAGGCGCCGGAGATGACGCCGACGCGATCGAGTTCCTTGTCGACGGAGGCGACAACGCCGAGGTCGACGACGACGGCGAGGAGGACGGGGGCGTCGGTGTAGGTGGTGTAAAGGCGGCTGGGGACGCGGACGTCGGCGGCGGACTCGTCGGTGACGGAGGAGGGGAAGGCGGCGTTCCAGGGGCCCTCGCCGGCTTGCTGCATGGCGACGTAGCGGCGGGCGGGGCGCTGGGCGCAGTCGGCGATCTGGGCGCGGATTTCGGGATCGCGGACGACGATCACGTGCCAGCCCTGGCGGTTGCCGCCGGAGGGGGCGAAGCGGGCGTGTTCGAGGATTTTGGCAATCGTCTCATCGGAGACGGGATCGTCGGTGAAGTCGCGGCAGGCGAAGGTGGTGCGAATGACTTCGGTGATGTCCATTGGGGCGGCTCCTGGTCGTAGAGTGGCGTTGGCGGGCTAGGTGGAGTCTAGGTGTCGGCTGAATCGAACCTGCTTGAAGTGATCGTGCTGGCCGTGGTGCAGGGGTTGACGGAGTTTCTGCCGATCTCGTCCAGCGGCCATCTCTCGCTGGCGCGCTGGCTGTTCGGCTGGGACGATCCGGGGCTGGATTTCGATGTCGCGGTGCATCTGGGCACGCTGGCGGCGATTCTGTTCGCGTTTCGGCGGGAGGTCGCGGGGGTGCTGCGCGGGCTGCGTTCGCCAGAGGGCGAGCGAGTTGACGGGCTGCGGCCGCGACGGCTGATTTGGCTGGGGCTGATTGGGACGATGCCGATCGTGGTCGTGGGCGCGCTGCTGTATGAGGCGCTTGAGGACGAGTTGCGCGGGCCGACGACGGCGGGGGCGTTGCTGCTGGCGACGGCGGCGCTGATCGGGGGATCGGAGGTGTTGCTGCGCCGGTTGCGGCGACCGCGCGAGTTGGGCTCGATGAGGGGTTTGGACGCGCTTGCGATCGGAGTGGCGCAGTGTTTGGCGATTTTGCCTGGGATTTCTCGGAGTGGGGTGTGCATGGCGGCAGGGATGTCGCTGGGGTTTGGGCGTTCGGCGTCGACTCGATGGGCGTTCTGGTTGTCGATTCCGGCGCTGGCGGGAGCGGGAGTGTTGGCGGTGCGGGCGGTGGCGACGGAGTCGGCGGGCGTGGATGAGCCGACGTTGGCGCTGGCGGCGGTGATCTCGTTTCTCACCGGTCTGATTGCGATTCGGGGGTTGTTGTGGTTGGTTCGGGGTCGGAGTTTGGTTCCGTTTGCGTTGTATTGCGGGGTTGCGGGGTTGGGGGTGTTGGTTGCTCGGGGGTTGGGGGTTTGAAGTGTTGTGGGGTGGCTGTGCTGGTTGGAGCGTTTGTGCCGGTTGCGCTCCCCTCTGTCCCCCCGCCTTCGCGGGGGCAGACTCTACGTGACATCTCCCCCCGCAGAGGGGGGAGGGGGACTGTGAGGGAGGTGAGCACGGGCTTGGGCGAGTTCGGCCAGGGCGCGGGTCTTGCCGCCGCCCATGGCGCCGCCGTACCCGACCAAGGCGAGGCCGGGATTGGGCACGGCAGCGACTGCGCTATAGAGATCGCGCTGTCTGTCCGTGGGAAAAAAACGGCGGGCGTCGTGGGAGGAGCTGAACGCTAAGTTCAGCCGCTCCGGGGCGTGGGTATTACTGTGGTTCATCCTCTTCTTCCGTGCTTTCTTCCTCCTCGCTCAGGGGGACGTCTTCGCCGCGCATGATGGCGTCGATCTTTTCGTAGGCCTCGAAGAACTCGTCCGGGTTGAGGTGGAAGTCCTTCCGCTGCTCAGGACTGAGCGGCGCTTCGGGCAGGTGGGGGGAATGGTTGGGCCGGGGCGCGGGTTCGGGGTGGGGTGCGATGCCGAGCGCGTGGTGGATCTCGCGGCTCTTGGGGTTGGCCGGGGAGAGTTCGCGGCGCAGGATGGCGAAGGCTTGGGCGCGGACGTAGCCGGGTTCGCGCTTGGAGAAGGCGAGCTCGCCGACGCCGGCCATGGCGGACTGGTAGCTGTAGTTGAAGGGCATGGGTCCGGGTTCCTCTCTCGCTCAATGAAGGACACTTGATCTTATATGGATGGGTGTTCGGGTGGGTAGTTTGGGAGTGTGTCGTGGTTGTCGGAAGGCGCATGTGGGTTCTTGAGGGTTGTGGCGTTTTCACCCCCTCTGTCACTTCGTGACATCTCCCCCTCAAGGGGGAGAGGGAGGAAGGGGTTTGGGGGTTGGGTGCTGGTCACGGCGAGTGATCCCCGCCTGCGCGGGGACAGGCTCCGCGACGGGGCGCGGGTATGACGGAACTTGTTTGGGGCGGGTATGACCGGAGGTGGGAAGGGGGATCTGGGGAGAGGGGGGAGGAGGTTTGGAGAGGAGGGGTGGCTCTCTTTGTGGTGTGGAGGAGAGGAAGGCGCGCTTCGCCTTAGACTGGCTGACCATGACCGAGCTTGGACCGCTTGACGGGGCTGTTGTGCTTGACCTCACTGAGGGGGTTGCTGGGGCTTATTGCACGAAGCTGTTTGCTGACTTTGGGGCTGAGGTGATCAAGGTTGAGCCGCCGGATGGGGACTCGCTGCGGCGGGTGGGGCCCTGGTATGGGGGTGTGGAGGGTTTGGAGCGATCGGGGACGTTCTTCTACTTCAACACGAACAAGCGCTCGCTGGCGCTCGACCTGGAGCATGAGGGCGCGGCTGTGGTCTTTGATCGTCTGCTGGAGCGGGCTTCGATTGTGATTGAGGCGTTGCCGCCTGGGCGATTGGACTCGCTGGGGCTCGGTTGGGAGCGCATCCAATCGCGGCGCGACGACTTGCCCCTGGTCTCGATTGCCCCCTTCGGACAGGAGTCGCCCTACCGAGACTTCAAGGTCTCCGACCTCGTGCTCTACGGCTTTGCGGGGGAGATGTACTCAATTGGGGTGCAGGATCGCGAGCCGGTGAAGATGTACGGCACGGCGGCGCTGGTGGAGTGCGGTTCGACCGCAGCCGCAGCCGCGATCGGGGCGCTGATCGCCGCCGAGTTGCAGGGCGTAGGCCAGCGAGTCGACTTCGCCCTCGCCGATGCCCAGTTCAACGGGGTAGATCGGCGGCACGCGGCGACGATGGGCTGGGAGTTCGCGGGGCGTAGGTCGCTGCGCGCGCCTGGGCCGAGCGCGGGGATTCTGGCGGGGGTCTATCCCTGCGCGGACGGGTACGTGGAGTTTTCGGGGGCGGGGATTCGGATTCCGCGTTTGAACGAGATGCTGGGGCGGCCTGAGTGGTTGCAAGATGTGAAGTGGTGGCGACCGATGGTGGGCTTGCAAGCGGAGTTGGTGGACGAGTTCCACGCGAACTTCCTGCCCTGGGCATTGGAGCGGACGAAACGGGAGATCTGGGCAGAGGCGCGGGAAGCGAAGGTGCTCTGCGGACCGCTGTTCAGCGTGGACGAGCTGTTTGAGGACGGCCATTTCAGCGATCGGGGATTCTGGTCGACGTCGGAGCATGAGGAGTTGGGGTCGGTGCAGATTCCGGGGCGTCCGTTTGTGATGCCGGCGTCGCCGTGGCGTCTGCGGCGCGCGGCGCCGAAGCTGGGGGAGGATACGGAGGCAGTGTTGTCGGAGTGCGGGTTTGGGGAGTCGGAGATTGGGGAGCTGAAGCAGCGAGGTGTGGTGTGCTAGCCGCTGGCGGCCTCAGACTGAGACGGCGGCGATCGAGATTGATCGAAGAGTTGCCGGGCTTCGGTCTCGAAGTCCGCGTTCGACTCGGCGAGTGATCCCCGCCTTCGCGGGGACAGGCTCGGCGGCAAGCGCGGGTATGACGGAATTCTGGACTGGCGAGCAAGTCTTCATTGGGCAGAGGGGATTGAGCAGATGAACGACGAACATCCTGCCATGACAGCGCCGCTTGACGGGTTTCGGGTGATCGACCTTTGCGTGGTCTGGGCGGGGACGTTTGCGACGACGTTGCTGGCGGACTTGGGCGCTGAGGTGATTAAGGTTGAGAACATTCACGTCTGGCAGCCGATGACTCGGGGCGGGCAGGCGCGGCCGTCGGCTGCGGCGATCCAGGCAGGGGCGGGTTGGGCGACGGGCTACCCGAACTCGGAGCCGGGTCCGCGGCCCTGGAACTATTGCCCCACCTTCGTGCAGCAGTATCGGAACAAGCACTCGATGACGGTGGACCTGCTGACTGAGGAGGGGCGGGAGATCTTTGCGCGGCTGGTCTCGCGTTCGGATGCGCTGGTGGAGAACAATGCGGCGGGGACGCTGGAGAAGCTGGGGATCGGGCCGGAGTTTCTGAGGGCGTCGCGGTCAGACCTGATCGCAGTGCGGATGCCGGCCTACGGGTCAGACGGGCCCTACCGGGAGGCGCGAGCGCTGGGGGTGCACCTGGAGTCGGTGATGGGGCATACCTTGCTGCGCGGCTATCCGGATCTGGATCCGTCGTACATCACGTCGATCTTTTCGGGCGATTATGTGGCGGGAGCGCACGCGGCGTTTGCGGTGATGGCGGCGCTGCGGCATCGCCGACGGACAGGCGAGGGGCAGTGGATCGAGTTGGCGCAGGCGGAATGCGCCGGAGGGATGCTGGCGCAGGCGTTCATGGACTACTCGCTCAACGGAGTGGTGCAGGAGCGGATGGGGAATCGCTCGATCGAAGGTTACGCGCCGCATGGAGTCTATCCCGCACGCTCGGAGACTGGTGGCGACAGCACGAATGGAGGCGATCGCTGGATTGCGATCTCGGTGCTGGATAACGCGCAGTGGCGCGGTCTGCGGGCGGCAATGGGGGAGCCGGAGTGGGCGCAGGATGCGGAACTGGAGACTGAGGCTGGGCGGCGCTCGCGGGAGGCTGAGCTGGATGCGCGGATCGCGGAGTGGACGGTGGGGCAAGACGACTATGCGCTGATGCATCTGCTCCAGGGGCACGACGTACCGGCGGCGCCGGTGCTGGAGGCGTCGCGAGTGCTGGATGATCCGCACGTGCAGGCACGGGGGCTGAACCAGTCGATGACGCTGCATGACGGGATCGGCCCGTTTCGGTTCAATGCCCCGTTCTTCCGGTTTGAGTCGACGCCGACGGAGATGCGGAAGGCTCCGGTGGCGATGGGTGAAGACAACGAGTACGTGTATGGGGAGGTGCTGGGCTATTCGGAGTCGGAGATCGCGGAGTTCCGGGAGCGGGGTCAGATTGGGATGGACTTTGATGCGGACATACCATGAGCGCGCCCTGTATCTCTGCTCAGTTGCGTGGTCGCTAGGCTGTAGCCATTGACCGGAGCGACATGTCCACTGCCGATGCCTCATCCACCGCCCAAACCTTGGTCCGCTTCCGCCTGCCGGAACCGCCGGAGCGGAATCCCGACGAAGTGACTTCTTACGACTACGTCCATCTGACCGGCAACCCGCATTTCCTGGCGCAGCATTTCGCCCAGCCCGAGACGACGCTCGTCAGCGCGGAGCGCTACCTCGTCGCCGCTCGCGGCTCGCGGCGGCGGGTGCCCGACCTGCTGATCGCCTTCGATGTCGATCCCGAGCTGTACTACGCGCAGAACGGCTACGTGATCGCCGACCAGGGCAAGCCGCCCGACTTCATCCTCGAGGTCGCTTCGCCCAGCACGGCGAAGATCGACACGGTCGACAAGCGGCGCGACTACGCCGCCCTGGGCGTGCGCGAGTACTGGCGCTTCGACCACAGCGGCGAGTGGCACGGCGCGCGTTTGGCCGGCGACCGCCTGGTCGGCGAGCGCTACGAGCCGATCCCGATCGTGGAGTTGTCAGCGGGCGTCTTGCAAGGCGAGAGCGAGGCCTTGGGTCTCTGGCTGCGCTGGAAGCAGGGCGCGCTCGGTTGGTACGACCCGGCGACGGGTGAGCACATCCCTACCTTCGACGCGGAGCGGGAAGGCCGCTTGGCTGAGCGGGAGGGGCGGTTGGTAGCCGAGGAGGGGCGGTTGGTAGCCGAGGAGGGGCGGTTGGCGGCAGAGGAGGGGCGGTTGGCGGCGGAAGCGCGGGTGCGGGAATTGGAGGAGGAACTGCGGCGGCTGCGGGAAGGCTGATCCTCGTCCCGCCGCGACACAGCGGTCAGATGTCCCGAAGATGTAAGGGGAAGAGGAGCGAGCTCTGGTTACGCATCGGTGTTCGTGGGGGAATCGGGACTGTGCAGAGGAGCTTTGAGACCGACGCGGTTATGCCAAGTCGCCTGCGAGGACTGGGGCATCGGGATTGGGGGAGAGGATTCTCAACGAGTAGGGTTCGATCTCGATGGTATGAACGCCAGTTGGACCCGGATCGCCGTCGACCTGGCAAGGCGGGGGCGTGCCGAGCGGCCACAACTCCAGCTTGCGGAGGCGCAGGTGGCGCACGCCGGGGCTCTCGACCATCAGGCCGTTTCGCGCGAGGGGGGCAAGTGCGAGCGCCCGCCAGGGCGGGGCGTCCACGAGGATCACGTCGAGCATTCCATCCGTTGCGACGGCGCGGGGATTGATTTCGAGCCAAGTACCGATCTGACGGGTGTTGCCGACCGTAAGCATCCCGATTTCGGCGTCTTGGGGCGGGCCGCCGTCAATACTCATGCGCACGCGCCAACCGGATTGGCCGATCGCTTCGCTCACAGCCGAGAAGAAGTAGATCGGCTCGCCGATGAGCCGTTTCAGGCGCTGGCGGCGCCTGCTGGCAACGATTCCGGCGACGGCTGCGGCGTCGAGACCAAAGCCCGCCATGAGCAGGAAGCGGCGACTGTGATCGGGCGTATGAATGCGCCCGGTATCAGCCCACAGCGTTGCGCCGCGCATACCGTTGAGGACGTCTAACTGGGCCTCAAGCGCGCGGACGGGCTGACGCGGGATTCTGGTCTCGTCGACCCAGACGTTCGCCGTCCCCAGCGGCATCGCTCCGAGCGCTGTCGGCGATCCTGCGGGCAGTCCCTGGAGGATGGCTGCGAGCGTGCCGTCTCCGCCGCAGCCGAAGATCGCAGCGGCGCCGGCTGAGTGAGCGGCCGCCGCCACTTGCGCCGCGTGCTCAGGCGACTGCGTAGGCGCGATCACGCCATCGAGACCCGCGCGCCGCGACGCCCACCGACACGCTTCCGCGATCGTACGCACCTGCCCACCTCCCCCGGCGCGGGGATTGATCACGAATACGACCGAGCCAGGACGAATCTCAAGTGGCTGTGACATGAGTGCAGGATACGCTGCCTCGTCCCGCGATTACGCTCGCCGCCGAGCGACAGCTACCATTCGCTTGGGAGGTTGGTATGGCGAGTGCATCACCCAGCGGTCACGAGGGGACTCCCAGCCGGCGCGGCAAGGGTGGGATCGGCTGGGTGCGGTTTGATCACGTCGCCATTGCTGCGGAGGATCCGGGGCGGGCGGCGACGTTTTGGCAGAAGCTGTTTGGACTGGAGCTCGACCACTGGACGTTGAGCCAGGACGAGGGATTTCGGGTCGCTCAGTTTCATTTCCCGAAGCGGCAGATGGGACTTGAGATCATCGGCCCCTGGGATGAATCCTCGTTTATGAAGCGCTTCCTGGATACGCGCGGGCCCGGAATGCACCACATCACGATCGAGGTCGAAGACGCGGAGCAGGCGTATCGGTACGTGCGCGAAGAACTGGAGATCGAGCCGATCTCGGAGCCATTCAGCGATTTCGAGTGGAGCCAGTTCTTCATTCATCCGCGCGACACCGGCGGTGTGCTGATTCAGCTCTACTCATGGTTGCCCGGCCGGCGTCCGGCCGACTGGCCGGAGTAGCTTGATGGCCCGCGCCGCGACGGTCCCGGAACCCACCTTCGACAACGGTCAGTTCGTGCCGACGCACGAGGTGCCGTTCTCGTCGGAGCTGGACGAACTGATCGCGGAGATTCGAGCCGGCCGTGCACCGAACCTCGGGCGCTTTTGCGGATATTGTTCGGCTCCGCTGGGACAGGAAGAGTCCTGCGGTGTTTGCAGCGAAACTACCGAACACACGCCCGCCGTCGACAAGATCGACCGCGAGCTCGCGCAGATTTATGTGGCCAAGCGCAAGCGCGAAGGACTCTACGTACACCTGGCGGCGTGGACGGGCATCCTGCTCGCGACCGGACTGTCGATCCTGATGATTCTGTTGCTGCCCGGCTGGACCAAGGTGTTTGCGATCATCGTGCTCGTACTCGGCGGATACTTCGCTGGGGTGTTCTTCGGCAACGTGCTCGTGCAGGGCTTCGCTTACCGGGCCGGGTTGAGGATGTTCGCGAAGCGCTGGGCCGTCTGGCGCGAGCTGCACTAGCGGCGATTAGCTCCGGTTTGCTCGTGCCGCGGCCACCCGCTCGACGACCATCTCAATCGGCGAAAGCACGTCGTTTGCGCCGGCGGTGCGCATGGCCTGTTCGACGCCCGGCTGGTTGCAGCGCACCGTCGCGTGCAGCTCCGGCGCGATTTCTCTCACGCGGAGCGTGACCATCGCGTTGGTCGAGTCTTCTCCGGTCACCACGAAGATGGCGCCTGCGCGTTCCACTCCAGCCGCGCTCAGCACCGGCACCTGCTCGGCATCGCCCTGAAAGACGGTCCAACCGCGGTCGCGGGCGGCCTGAGCAGCGTCGGCGTCGTGTTCGATGATGACGAACGAATCGCCGGCCTGCTCTGCGACATCAGCCAGACGGCTGCCCATTCGCCCGGCCCCAACGAAGACCGTGTGTCCGGTCATGCGCTCGATCATGCGACGTTTTCTCCGTTCCTCCACATCACGGTAGAGATCGCCCTCCAGCAGCAGCGTAGCGATTGCGGCGAGCAGATAGAGCGCGATACCGACCCCAAACACCATCAGGAAGACCGTGAAGATCCGCGCTCCCCGGCTGAGCGGGTAGAGCTCTTGGAAGCCGACCGTGGTCAGAGTCAGCAACGTTTGGTAGAGCGCATCAAACGGCGAGAAATCGTCGATCACGACGTAGCCAACGACACCTAACCCTGCGGTCAGGGTGAGGCTCAGGAAGGCCCAGACCATCCGATGCAGGGCCTCGTCGGGCGCGAGCGGAGCCACACGCCGGATCAGCCGCCAGATCAGTCGCAGCGGCGCGGTGACGTAGGCGCGTACCGATTGTGCTCGCGCCTTCACGCATCCCATCCCATCGAACTCATTCAAGCAGGGTACCGAACGACGCTCTGTTCTCCCTCCGCGCTGCAGATGGAGATGCCGGTCGGCTCGCGGCGTCGATTGGCGCTTGACCCGTTCGCAGCCGCTGCGTATCGTGCAGCCGCGCGCGAGGAGTATGATTTGCTGCGTTTCGCGCTGACCATGGCGAAGCGCGTCCTGGGCGCCGTTCGAGATTTGCTCCCGATCATCGCGGTGATCGTCTTCTTCCAAGTAGTGGTGGTGCGAGAACCGTTTCCCGATGTGGTCAACGTGGTGGTCGGGCTGGTGTGCGTCGTCGCGGGGCTGGCGTTGTTCATTCAGGGCCTGGAGAGTGGGCTGTTCCCGCTGGGCGAGGCGCTGGCGCAGGGGATGGCGCAGAAGGGAAGCACGGCGGCGTTGCTGGCGCTGGCCTTCAGTCTCGGGTTCGGCACGACGGTCGCGGAGCCGGCCCTGATCGCGGTGGCGGCCGAGGCGGCTGAAGTGGCGGCCGAGGCGAGATTCATCGGCTACAGCCAGGCTGCCCAGGACCGGTACGCGCTGGAGTTGCGCGTGGTGGTCGCGGTCGCCGTTGGCCTCGCGATCGTCCTGGGAGTGTTGCGCATTCTCAAGGGTTGGCCGATTCACCGGTTCATCATCGGCGGCTACATCGTGGTCATGGTGATAACCGTGTTCGCGCCCGAGGAGATCGTGGGCGTGGCCTACGACTCGGGCGGGGTGACGACCAGCACGATCACGGTGCCGTTGATCACGGCGCTGGGCGTGGGGCTGGCCTCCGCGATCCGCGGGCGCAACCCGATGCTCGACGGCTTCGGCCTGATCGCGTTCGCCAGTCTCATGCCGATGATCTGCGTGCTGGGCTATGGGATGGTGTCCTGATGCTGGAGTCGCTCGCGCTGTTCGGGGAAACCCTGATGTACACGCTTCGAGACGTGTCGCCGATCATCATCATCCTTGTGGTGTTCCAGTTGGCGGTACTGCGGCGCAAGCCCCCCAACATCAGGGGCATCGTCACCGGGTCGGTGATGGTCTTGCTAGGACTAGCGCTGTTCCTGATCGGACTGGACCAGGCGCTGTTCCCAATCGGGGAGACGATGGCGCGCCAGCTGACAGAGGAGGCGCGGGCGCTGGCGGGCGCGGTGCGGTGGGAGGACTACTGGCTGGTCTATCTCTTCGCGGGGGCGATCGGTTTCGCCACAACCGTGGCCGAGCCGTCGCTGATCGCGGTGGGCCTGAAGGCCGAGGAGGTTTCCAGCGGCGCGGTGAATGCCTGGGGCCTGCGGATCGCCGTGGCGGTGGGGGTGGCCGTGGGCGTGGCGCTGGGCTGCTTCCGGATCGTGACGGGCACGTCGCTGCTGTGGTACATCCTGGGGGCCTACGTGATCGTCATCGTGCAGACGTACCTGAGCAGCCGCATGATCGTCCCGCTGGCCTACGACAGCGGGGGCGTCACGACCTCGACCGTGACGGTGCCGGTAGTGGCTGCCCTCGGGCTGGGACTGGCCGCCAACGTACCGGGGCGCAGCCCGCTGATCGACGGCTTTGGACTGATCGCGTTCGCCAGTGTCTTCCCGATCATCTCGGTACTAGGCTATGCCATTGCCGCCGACTGGGCGCAGCGCTGGCGCAAGCGGAAGGAGCAACAGGAGGTGGAACTATGAAGATGGCGCTGGTCGTCGCGCTGGTCAGCGACGACAAGACAACCGAGGTTATCGATGCGGCGCGGGCGGGCGGCGCAACGGGCGACACGATCATCAGCGGCGTGCGCGGCGAGGGACTGCGGCCGGAGAAGACCTTTCTGGGGCTGGATCTGACGGCACGGCGGAACATGGTGCTGTTCCTGGTGGCGGAGCCGCGGGCGCGGAACATCCTCGAGCGCATTGCAGCGGCCGGCGGCATGGATCGTGAGCATGGCGACGGCGTCGCCTTTCAGATCACGATCGAGGACGCGGTTGGCCTCTCGACCCAGTTGCCCAAGCTGATGGAAGAGTTGGAAGAAGCCCAATGACCAATCAGAGCGACCAGCCGCCGATCCGCGTGTCCGACCTGATGGGCACGAAGCTGCACACCGTTGACGGGCTGGCGACGGCGGCCGAGGCGATGGCGGCGATGAAGCAGCTACAGATCAGTTCGCTGGTGGTGAACCGGCGGCACGACGACGACGAGTTGGGGCTCGTCACGGTCAGCGACCTGGCGCGGGAGGTGATCACCCTCGATCGCGCGCCCGAGCGGGTCAATGTCTACGAGATCATGTCGAAGCCGGCGCTGACTGTGCGCTCGGGGATGCTTGCGCGCTACGCGGTGCGGCTGCTGGTGCAGTTTCGCGTATCCCGCGCGCTGGTGATCGACGACGAAGGCGCGCCTCTCGGTCTGGTCACCCTGCGCGACCTGGTCCTGGGGCTGTCCCCAACCTAGGCGTCGCGCGAACCGCCCCGCGTTCTGCCTGCCGACTACGAGCGCGACAGTGTCTTGCGCCGGTGCGTCACGAAGTCGTGCAGCAGGTATTCGCCCAGCACGTCCGGCGTGCTGTAGAACACCCGCCCCCGATTGATCCGCGCCACCCGATCGACGAATTCCTTGAGGTAGTAGCTGCGATCGAGCATGAAGATGTTGATCACGATGTCTTTCTTCGTGCAGTGCCGCACTTCCTTGAGCGTTTCGCGGATCGTGACCGGGCTGGGCGGATAGGCGAAGTAGCTGCGGCCGTGTTCGAGGTGGGCGGTCGGTTCGCCGTCGGTGATCATGATGATCTGGCGGGTACCGACTTTGTGCTTGCCCAGGAGCTGCTGGGCGATCAGCAGGGCGTGGTGCATGTTGGTGCCGAGCACGGTCTCGTCCCAGCGCACGTAGGGCAGTTGATCGGCCTTGAGTTCGCGCGCGTAGGCGGAGAATCCGACGAGGTAGAGCGAGTCACGCGGGTATTGCATCCGGATCAGGTTGTTGAGCGCCATCGCCACCTTCTTGGCGGCCTGGAACGAGCCGCGCAGCGCCATCGACCAGGACAGATCGAGCATGACTACGGTGGCGGTCTGGGTGAGTGTTTCGGAGCGGTAGACCTCAAAGTCGTCAGGGTGCAGATTGACCGGGACCTGCGGCCCGCCTTCGGGCGCGGTGCGGAAGATCGCGTTCGAGATCGTCTCCTTCAGGTGCAGGTGGAACGGATCGCCGAACTCGTACGCCTTCGTATCGTCGGCGCGATCGCCGTAGCGGCCCTGTTCGGGGATGTTGTGCTTGCCGAAGGTCTGTTGCTTGAGGTTGGCGTAGATCTCGGCGAGCGCCTTTTCGCCGATGCGGCGGTTGCCTCGCGGGGTCAGTTCCCAGCTGTTGCCGCTCTTCTGGATGTAGCCGGCTTCTTCCAGAAGTTCGAGTAGTTGCTGGAGTTGCTCGAGGATCTCGCGTGACTCCTCGCCCAGCAGTTCCTCCAACTCGTCGGGATCGATGCTGTTGATATCGCCGCCGTACTGCACCTGTTCCAGCGCTCGCTCCATCTCGTCGAGCCGCTGCATATCGCCCATCAGGTTCATGGCGGCCTGAAGATCGAGCTCTTCGGTGCCGCGGAACGGGTACTGGTTGCGCATGTCGCGCATGGGGTAGAGCGCTTCGAGGTTCTGGGCGAGCTGCATCAGCTCGTTCTGCATTCCCATCTCGCCCATGCGCTGTTCCATCAGGCCTTGGAGCTGTTGGCGCATTTCGCCGGGCAATGAGTCGAGCAGATTCTGCATCTGCGACGCTTGCCGCTGCATCTGCTCAACCAGCTCTTCCAGCGACTGCGGCGGATCGTCGCCGAACATATCGCCGTACTTGTCCATGAACTCGTCAAAGCGCGGATCCTCGCCCCGCCGCTGACGCTCCAGCATCTCGTTGAGGTCCTGGAGCATCTGCCGCATTGCGTCCATGTCGGCGTCGGACATGCCCTGGAGCATCTGCGACATGTCGTTGAAGAAGCGATTCATCATCGCCTGCTTCAGTTGTTCGAGGAGTTCCTGGTACTTTTCGCGCGCCTCGTCGTTCTCGAACTCGTACTCCTGGAGGTCCTTAATCTGGCCGGGGGCGTCTTCGGGTAGCTGCTCGAGTTGGTCCTGCTTGCGCTCGAGGCGCTGACGCAGGGCTTCCTTGAGCCGCTCCATCTCGTCGTCGGTGAGCGCTTGCGGTTGGGCTTGCTGTTGTTGGCCGGCCTGCTGCTCGGCGGATTGCTGCTGGCCGGTCGGCGCGGGCTGTGCGCTCTGTTCCGGCGCGCCTGTGGGCGGTTGAGGGCGCGGGCCGACTTCATCGAGGCGGTCGTCAAGGGTGTCGCGTTCCAGATCGAGGATCTCGTCCAGCTGGCGCTGGATGTCGTCGAAGACGGAGGAGAGGTCAAACCGCTCCAGCGCTTGCCGGCGCTGCTGGCGCAGCCGCTGCAAGAGATCGCGCAGACCGTCGGTGCGGTCGCCGTCGGGCGTGCGGATGCCGCGCTGCATCATGTTCCGCAGCGCCTGTTGCAGGTCGCCGAAATTGAGCAGGTCGTCGGAGAGCGATTGCAGCACGTCATCGGCGTCGAGCATCTCGACATCCTGGCTGCCATCCCATTGCGAATAGCGGAAGCGGGTGGGCATGAGCGCCCTCCGTTCGAGCGGGGTGCTGGCGTGCGATCAGCCGCGGTAGAAGATCTGGCTGCCGACGACGTCTTTGTTCAGGCGCTTGTTGAGGTGCAGGCCTTCAAGCAGGAACTCGATCGCGGATGCCAGCGAAGCGGTGTCCTCACCTACCTCAAGCGGCTGCAACGCCTCCTGCAATCCCTCGATCCGCTGGACGATGCCGGCGTAGTCGCCGGCGGCGAGGCTTTCGCCGACCTCAACCGCCAGCCCGCTGCGGAACTGGTCGACCACCGGCTCCAGCTCGGCGACGTTGAAGTAGCGTCCGAAGACCTGGGCAACTGCGCCGCCGATTAGTTTCTCGATCACGCGCTCGTCCGCGCCTTCGTCGATCGTTTCGAGTTCGAGCTTGCCTTGCAGCGCCGGCGCGAGGTGCCAGAGGTCGCAGATGCGAGGGGAGACCTGCATCTCGCCGGCCAGGATTGAGCGCCGCATAGCGTTTGCGGTGAGCGTCTCGAAGCCGGAGATAGATGCGCGCACGGAGACGCCTGAGCGCTGGCTGACATCGGGACTCTTGCGCGCGAGGCGGACGATTTCGGCGACGATTTCGGCCATGTAGCTGGGAGTCTGGAGGCTGCGTCCGGGCGCGCCCGTGACTGCGGCTTCCTGATGCACGATTTCAAGTTCGGTTTCGAGCTCACTGGGGTAGTGGGTGCGAATCTGAGCGCCGTAGCGGTCTTTGAGGGGGGTGATGATACGTCCGCGGTTGGTGTAGTCCTCGGGGTTGGCGGAGGCGACGATCAGCACGTCGAGCGGCAGGCGGACGCGGAAACCGCGAATCTGGACGTCGCGCTCTTCCATGATGTTGAGCAGACCGACCTGGATGCGCTCGGCGAGGTCGGGCAACTCGTTGATGCAGAAGATGCCGCGATTGGTGCGCGGAATCAGGCCGAAGTGAATGGTGAGTTCATCGGAGAGATAGCGTCCCTCGGCCACCTTGATCGGATCGACCTCGCCAATCAGGTCGGCGATGGTGATGTCGGGGGTGGCGAGCTTCTCGCCGTAGCGGTCGGTGCGGGGGATCCAGCGGATTGGGGCGTCGTCCCCCTGTTCTTCGACCAGTTGCCGGCCTTCGAGCGAGATCGGGCTGAGCGGGTCCTCGAAGATCTCAACGCCGTCCAGCACCGGCAATTCGTCGTCGAGCAGGCTGGTGATGGCGCGGATCATGCGGCTCTTGGCCTGTCCGCGCTCGCCGAGGAAGATCACGTCCTGTTCGGCGAGCAGCGCGTTCTGGAGCGCTGGGACGACCGTGTCTTCGTAGCCGTGAATCTCGGGAAAGAGGGGTTCACCGGACTCCAGGCGCGCGATCAGATTGGCGCGGATTTCTTCACGGACTGTTCGTGATTGGTAGCCGGAGTCTTTCAGCTGTCCCACGGTGGCTGGTGCTGCGCTCACGACGACTCCTGTCCCTTGCTGCCCAATTCGTCTCAGGCGTGTGGCCGCGCCACATCAGTCGGCATCGGCCAATGCCCGAAGCGCCTCGTCCCGCGTGAAACGGAGGAGCGGTCGCGTCTGGCCGCCGTGAGTGAGTGTAGCGGGTGTCCCCGCCGTCAAGCGCCCGATCACGGCGGCGGAGACATCGGCAGCCGACAACGCAGACAACGCGGATTCGACCTGACCGGGCGACACTGCCGCCAGCAGCGTGCCTGAAGCAAGCAGTCCCAGCGGATCCAGGCCGCGCGCTCGACAGACCGCCAGCGTCTCCGGCAGCCAGAGCAGCTCGTCTTTGCTCAGCGCGACCCCCAACCCCGCCGCCTCCCCCAGTTCGAGCGCCGCCGTCGCAACGCCGCCCTCGGTCACGTCATGCATGGCGTGGACGCCATCAACGGCCCGCAGCGCTCGCGCCGCACGGGCAATGCTGATGCCCGGATCCTCCAGCAGCCGGGGATGGCCAAGAATGGCGGTCCCCTCCACCGCCGCCGCCCCGGCCTGAATCACCAGATCGCCGTCGTGCGCTCCGTCCGAGCGAATGATCCGATCCAACGGCGCGCTGCCCAACAACGTGCAGGAGACGACCGTTCGCCTGACCGCATCGGTCACCTCCGTGTGACCGCCAACCAGCGCGATCGCAGCCTCGTCGCAGGCCAGTTGCAACTCAGCGAGCAACGCCGCGACTTGCTCAGCAGTCGCGTCCGGCGGCGCGAGAATCGTGGCCAGCAACCACTCCGGCTCCGCGCCAACCGCCCAGATGTCGTTCGCATTCACCGTGACCGCGAGCCGCCCGGCGTCGGTGTCCACGAACGTAATCGGATCGGACGTCGCCGCCAGCCCGCGCCCGTCCCATTCGATGATCGCCGCGTCCAGTCCAGGCCCGGGCCCCTGGATCACGCGGTCGTCGGCAGCGCCGCCGAGAGCCGCGAATAGCAACTCAGGCGGGAACTTACCCAGTGGGGAGCTAGCGGGATTCGCGGCAGACATCTTCCCCTCCTCGAAACTCGGAATCCCATGATGGCGATCGGAGCGGTCATCATCGCAGATCACGGCGCCGCCAGGTGCCGACCGCGCTCTGAGACCCGGGTGACAGTCTCTGTTCTCCCTCCTCAATCACGCTCCGACCGGATATGAATAAAGAACTTTAGTTTCATTAGAAGGCAGAAAGGGACAAGCCGCCATGATCACCGACTATCCAAGACCATCCAAAACTATCCACTTCTATCCACCTCAAAAGTCACGATCTCCTGGAGAAACCGGCACTTCCGCACTTCTCTCAGCAGCTCGAACAGAGCAGAGAGACTTGTTCCCTAGCCATCAAACACTCAAACACCAGTCGTTGTCCCCAACTCTCCCGTCGCAGCGCAGTCAGCCCCCGAACGGCGGAAGCGAGCGAACCGGATCCGGCGACACGGAAGCGAGATTCCAGCTCGAGCCTGGGCTGACGAACGCCAAAATTCTCAGCAGTTGGCCATGCCGTTGTATAGGCTGATTGCATGACTGAGCGAGCGCGCGAGACCGAGGGCGGCATCGCCTGGTCCGAAGACCCCAGGGGCTACCAGCTCTCCGCCCTGCGGATCGATTTCGAGGGCGCGCACGCGCATTCGCTCAGCATCCCTCGGCGGGGCGCACTCCGGCTCACGCAGGGCGGCGATCCGCAACTGCTCAGCGCGCTCCGCGAGCGCGTGCTCGAGTCCGAACTCGAACTCGGCGGACCGGTCGCCGTGCGCTGGCGCAGCTACGGCGAGAACGTCGATAGCTACGACGCCCGCCTGATCGACGAGCCCCTGCCTTGGGGCGGCGGACCGGGCCGCGGCCTGCCCCACACGCCGCACTCCTTCGATCGCTGGTCTCGCGCCAACGCCGGCGAAGTCATCCCCAACGTGATGACCCCGCTCAGCTGGTCCGTGATCGCCGACGCCCTCGACCGCGGCTTCCACGCGCCCTGGGGCGACTGGACCGACGGACGCCGCTTCGTCGCGCTCTACGACGGCTACGCCTACTTCAACATCGGCCTGATGCTGGAGTTGATCCAGCAGCGGATGGGCCTGACGGGAGTGCACTTCCTCGAAGCGGTGGGCGGCCCGGAAGCGGCGGAGTTAGTGCAACCCAACCGCAATGGAGATCGATCTACCAAGATCCAATGGTCCAAGATGCTGCGCCAGCTTCCGATGATGCTTCGCTGGATGCGCGACCAAGATCGACTCCCGAAGCGCTGGCCGCTCGAACGCGCATCGGCTGAAGCGGAACGCGACCGGCTCAAAGCGCTAGACGCTTCCACCCTGTCCGAACGCGACATCTTCCGCGAACTCTCGCGCTCGGGCGCGGAAAGCGAACGACAGACGCTGTTCTTGATGCGCTGTCAGTCGGCGGTCTTCAGCGCCGCCCAGGGCCTGCTCTGGGCCAACGAACGCTGGCTGAGATCGAACCGTCACAATCTAGTGCTCTCGGTCATGCAGGGACTGCCGGGCGTTCGCACCCAGGAGGGCAACATCGCGCTCCGCCGCATCGCGCAGCGGGCGTCTTATGACCAAAGCGCCCGGGAGTTTGTCCGCCAACAAGACGCCGCCGGGCTCTGGCCCGCCCTGCAGAGCGACCGACTCCCCCAGCAACTGCATTGGCTGCGCAGCGAGCTCGACAGCTTCATGGCCGAATACGGCCACCGCGCCGCCGGCGAGATCGAAGCCGCCGAACCTCGCTGGGTCGAACGGCCCGAGCTGATCCTCGACACCTTCCGCGACTATGTGCTCAATCCTGAAGGCAACAACCCCGACGAGATGATCGAACGGCAGAACACGGCGCGGCGCGAGGCCGAGCGCGAGATCAAAGAGCGCCTCTACCGTCATCCGCTGGGATGGCTGCGTTGGCCGCTGTTCCGGGCGCAGATCACGCAGGCTCGACGCTTGCAACCGCTGCGCGAGAACCCCAAATTCACGCTGCTCGAACTCTCGCTGCAACAGCGCCGTCTGTGGCGGGAACTCGCCGGGCGCTGGATCGAGCGCGGCCTGATCGACGATCCCGACGACGTCTACTACCTGCTCTTCGACGAGCTCGCCACCCTCACCCGCCGCTCCACCGATCCGCTCGTCGCCGCCCGAATGGGCAGCCGCATTCGCCGCCGCAAGCTGCAATTCGCGCAATGGAAGCAATCGCCGGCGCCGCCCTTGCGCGATCGCTTCGGCGATCCGATCGTCAGCGCAGCCGACAGGCAGCTTGAGCAGCCGCTCAGCGCGCCAGCGCCCGAAGCCGAGCAGGAAGTCCGCTTGCCGCTCACCCTGAGAGGCATCGCCGCATCCAACGGCGAGGCCGAAGGCCGCGCTCACGTCGCCGACTCTGCCGCCGCCGGGCGCGAGCTGACACCCGGCCAGATCCTCGTCGCCCGCTTCACCGACCCCGGCTGGACGCCGATCTTCCCGCTCGCCGCCGCCGTCGTCACCGAAATCGGCGGCGTCCTCAGTCACGGCGCGATCGTCGCCCGCGAATTCGGCATCCCGGCGGTGGTCAACGTGCAGAAGGCGACGCAACAGATTCGTTCGGGCGATCTGCTGCGGGTGGACGGCTCCAGCGGTCAGGTCACCATCATCGAGCGAGCCTGAGCGACGGCGGTAACGCGCGTCGCGTGCGTATCATCTCACTTGCCCTCGTCTATCATGGACAGAATGTGAGCTTTGGACTCATTTTATGACGGGAGAGTGCCATGTTGAGAACGGCGATTGCGTTTGTGGCTGGAGCCGTCGTAATGGCCGCCGCCCTAGGAGGCGTACTGGCGCTGAGCGGCGGCGAGGCGGAAGTGCGGATCGGAGCGCGGCAGCTAGACGACGGTCGAGTCGAAGTCGCCGTGCAGCAACGCGGGGAGGACGGCTGGAGCGAGACCCAGTTGCCCAACGCGCGGTTCCTGCGCACCGACGCCGAGCCCGGGCGCTGGTATTGGAGCAACGGCGTCGCCATTTCCGCCTCAGACGCCGATCGTTCGGTAGCCGCACCGGCTCCTGAGCCAGAACTGTTCTGCCTCGTCACTCACGGACGGCCGGGCGATGAAGCCTTCTGGGTCGATCTGTTCGAGACCGGCGCGAATGTCTGGGACGCTCGCCAACCCGGCTACGACGTGATGGTCAAACACGGCGCGACGCCGGACCAACAGGCGGCGATGATCCGAGAGTGCGTCGCCGACGGCGCATCGGTGATCGGTTCCTCGCTCGGCGACCCCGATGCGTTGCGCGACGCGCTGCTGGAGGCGAGCCAAGCCGGAGTGCTGATCGCCTCGTTCAACTCCGGACTCCAGGATTACGAGAGCGTCAATTCGCTGCGTCACGTGAGCATCGACGAGGTAGCCGCCGGTCAGCGCGTCGCCGAGTTGCTGCACGAGTCCGATGTCAGCGGCGATGTCCTCTGCGTGCTCCACGAAGAGCGCAACATCGGCCTCGTGGAACGCTGCGAAGGCATCGAGGAGGGCTACGCCAACGGTCAGGTTGAACGCCTCTACGTCACCGGCGTCGGCGATCTCGCCGCGACGACGGAGGAGATCGCCGAGCGCTTGCGAGCGGAAGACGCATCGTCGTTCGGCGCGGTGATCACGCTGAACACCGAAATCGGGCTGGCGGCGATCGACGCCATCGACGAAGCCGGCGCAGACGTCGTGCTGGCCACGTTCGACCAGACCCTCGAAGTGCTCAATGCAATCGTCGCCGGCGACATGCTGTTCGCGATCAACACGAACCCCGCGTTGCAGGCCTTCTACTCGCTTGCCTCAATGGAGTTCCTGATCAACGCCGAAGCGACGCTGCGTCAGCGCTTCGGCGTGGGCGTCCCGCTCGACGTGATCGGCAACGCGCAGATCTACATCGGCACGAAGATCTACACCGCCGAGAACGCCGCCGCCTGGCTCCAGTTCATGCGCTCGATCCGGCAGGGCCAGGGAGGTCAGAATCCGTAACGCATCAAGCACCTACGGGCCGCCGCCGCTGACGATCAGGCCAGCGGCGGCGATGGTTCGAGCAGCGTCCTGACCTGCCCATCGACCAGCAGCGGCATATAGTCCCAACCCGCCAGCAGCAGCGGATCCAGCCCGCGCAGCGCCGTGCTGACCAACTCACGGTCAAGGCTGTTGGCCAGCGTGATCATTGAAGCGATCCGAAAGCCGCTCGCTCCCCCGATCGCCGCCTCCGCCTCGCGCAGCGAGCGACGCATCAAGCGCCGCACCGCTCGTCCGTCGACCACCGAGGCCGGCGGCGCACAGATCACGATCGGCTCCTCAACCCCGTCCAACCGCTGAATCCGCCAGGTGTCCTCGCCCGCGACCATCGTCGCCACGCCCTCCTTGCGGATGCCGTTGGCGACCAGCACGAGAAAATCCACCATCTGCGTGATCTTGCCCTCGTCCTCGGGCAGGCGATAGATGTTGGACGAATCGAGCTGATATTCACCCATCACCTGATTCGTGAACCGCGCCCACTGCTGCGACAGCCCG
The DNA here is from genome assembly GCA_963555985.3 of Dehalococcoidia bacterium. Lineage (GTDB taxonomy): Bacteria > Chloroflexota > Dehalococcoidia > Bin125 > Bin125. The sequence continues at coordinate 740,897 of OY820591.1, read as the reverse complement.
CCCAACACGCTCATGTACGAGCCCTCGCCGCCGGTCTTGCGAACCGCCACATCGACCTTGAACGTCACCTCGCCCTTGTCGCCGACTTCCAGTTCGCGCGCGGCATCGGCGATCAGTCCCGCCGTGTGGTCGGCGTCCTCCGGCAGTGCCGCCCCCGGCGGAACCCAGAGCGCCACATCCCGCGCCCCATAGGCGTGCAGCCGTTCCTCCAAGTCCACCTTGCGAGCCAGCGTCGCGCCATCGGCCTGTAAGGCAGCGAGGTCGAACAACGGACAGACAGCGAGAGTTCCCGCTGCGTCGTTGGCGCGAAATGCCGTGCTCAGCGAACCCGCTGACGGCGGCTCAAACGACACCTCCGACACGCCGTCCGCGACTAGCGCGTCGCGCGTCATCGTCGCCGCCAGAAGGGTCAGCTGCTGCTGGGCATCCATGCTTGGCAGCGTATCGCAGGCTCGGGCGCCTACCAGAACAGCAGACCCGCGATCGCGCCGGTCATGCAGGTCGCCATCGTCCCCGCCATGATCGACTTCAGGCCCAGCTGCGCCAACTCGCCCCGGCGCTCGGGCACGATCGCCGCCAGCCCACCCAACATGATCCCGACGCTGCCGAAATTGGCGAAGCCGCAGACCGCATAGGTCATGATCAGCGCGCTCTTCTCGCTCAGCGCGCCCTCGGGCAGATTCGACATGTCGATGTAAGCGACCAGTTCGTTGAGCACAACCTTGGTTCCCAAGAGTTGTCCCGCCTCCACCGCGTCGGACCAGGGGATGCCCAGCAGCCAGACGACCGGCGCCAGAACCCAGCCGAAGATGCGTTGCAGGGTCAGATCAGCACCGTCGGCCTCGGGAAATGCGCCGAGGATGATGTTGGCCAACTCCACCAGCGCGACGAACACGATCAACATCCCGATGATGTAGGCCAACAAACGCAGTCCATCGATCGCGCCGCGAGTCAGCGCGTCGATCCCGTTGTCGTAAATCCGCGCGAACTCGATCTTGGTCTCATCCACCGCGTCGACGTCGCGAGGAATCAGGATCAGCGCGATCACGACCGCAGCCGGCGCGCTGATGATCGACGCGGTCAGCAAATGCCCGGCCGGATCGGGAATGATCCCGTCCAGGATCACCGAGAACAGCACATAGACCGTGCCCGCAATCGTCGCCATCCCGCCGGTCATCACAATGAACAGATCTGAGCGGCTCATGTTCTGCAAGTACGGACGCACCAGCAGCGGCGCCTCGACCATGCCCAGGAAGACGTTGGCGGCGGTCGAGAAGCTGGCCGCGCCGCTGATGTTCAGCGTCTTGCTCAGCGCAAAGGCGAAGCCCCGCACGATCACGGGCAGCACGCGGTAGTGATAGAGCACCGCCGACAACGCGCCCACGAAGATCACGACCGGCAGCGAGCGGAAGGCGAAGATGAACGCCGCGCCCGGGTACGACTCCTCAAACGGCAGCGTTCCACCGCCCAGATAACCAAACACCAGCGTCGTGCCCGCCTCGGTTGAGCGCGCCAGCGCATCCACGCCGTCGCCGATCCACTCGAAGACAATCTGCGACCCCGGCACCTTGATCAGCAAAGCCGCCAGCGCAAACTGAACGATCAGCCCAGCCGCCGCCGTCCGAACCGGAAACGCCCGCCGATTCTCACTCAGCGCCCAGGCGACAGCGATGATCAAGACGATCCCAAGCACAGCCTGGAAGTAGAGCATGGGATATCAACCTCGGCTCAACGCGAAGATACAAGTCAACCGCTCAACCTCAGCCCCTGACTCGCTCAGGACCTGCTCGGTACCCAGCCCAAGCGGGTCTCCGAGTGAACCGGGGGGCTGGACGAGCGTTATCCCGCAGGCAACCACACCGTGATCGTCGTGCCGACGCCCAACTCGCTCGCGGCGCTGATCCGTCCGCCGTGCGCTCTGACGATTTCCCGCGAGATCGCCAACCCCAGCCCGGCCCCGGGGCCGGACCTCGACTCCGGTTGCCAGAAGCGGTCGAAGAGCCGCTCCAGGTCGTCGGGCGCGATGCCTTCGCCGCTGTCGGAGACGCGCAGCTCCACGCCGTCGTCCATCGGTCTGGCCGAGACCGTCACCGACCCCTCGGCTGTATGGCGCAGGGCGTTGTCGAGCAGATTGCTCAGCACTTGCACTAGCCGGTCGTAGTCGGCCTCAATGACCGGCGTCGCAGGCGCAGTCTCGGCGTGCAGTTCGAGGCCTTGCCCTTCCGCGCGCACCTCGAACATCGCCAGCGCATGGTCGATCAACTCTCCAAGATCGATCCGCGAGGATTGGAGCCGGTACTGTCCTGCTTCCAGTCGGGAGAGATCCAGTAGCTGCTCCACCATCCGCAACATCCGCTGCGTCTCCTCCTGGATCACATCGAGCGAGTGCTCGCGCCGTTCGGGTTCGGAGACGGTGCCGTCGCGCAACGCCTCCACGAAGCCGCGAATGGAGGTGAGCGGGGTGCGCAACTCATGCGAGACATCCGCGATGAAGCCTTGCATGGCGCGTTCATTAGCGGCGACACGCTCGGCCATGGCGTTGAACGCCCGCGCCAGATCGCGCACTTGGGCGGGGCCGGTCTCGGCGGCGCGGGCGTCGTAGCGGTCCGGTCCAAACCGCCGCACCACGCTGGTCAGCGCCTCCAGAGGCCGCTTGAGTTGCCTCGAGAGGATCATCGCAATCAGCACTGCCGCCCCCAGACCGACCAAACCGGATAGCAGCAGGCGCCCGACCAGCTCATCGAGGGAGCCAAAGCTGTGTTCGTCGCCGAAGGTCACGGCCATGAGCACTGCTTCGCCGGGATCTCCGTCCCGTCCCGGGTGAACCAGAATCCGCGCCAGAGCCGGACGCCACTCGCCTGCCAGGTGCAGCTTGGTCTCGAACCAGCCGGACCGGCCCACCTTGCTGACGATGCTCATGTAGTCAATGTCTGCCTTGTCCTCACCGAACCAGCGCCTCGGCTCGAAGCCGCTCAGGACGCGGCCGTGGCCGTCCGTGAGGATCACGATCAGTCCGGCGTGATCAGCCTGAGCGCGGATCAGCGTGACCAGTACTTCGCGGTCGTAGTAGTTGGCGGAGCCTCGCAGGAGTCTGGCGATCTCCACGCTCAAGACATTGCCGGCGGCGCGCAGCTCGGAGCGGTCGAATTGGTCGCGGTAGCCGCCGAAGGCGGAAACGAAAACCGCGCCCGACACTAACAGCATCACTAGCACCACCGCGGCGAAACCGAGAAACAGCCGCAGTCCGTAGCCCCCGCCCACGCCGCGCCGCCTAGCCGGTCGTGACCAACTTGTAGCCGAGTCCCCGCACCGTCTCGATCGCCACGCCCGGGTCTTCCCCATCCGGCGACAGCTTGCGCCGCAACTGATTCACGTGCACGTCCACTGTGCGTGTCTCGCCCAAGTACTGGTAGCCCCAGACCTGTTCGAGAAGCTGCTCGCGGGTCAGCACCATGCCGGCGTGTTCGGCCAGATGCCGGAGCAGATCGAACTCCTTGCTGCGCAGCTGCAAGGCCCGGCCCCGGAGCACAACTTCGTGCCGTTCCCAATCGAGCGTGAGCGTGCCCACGCTCACGCGGCCTCGGCTGGCGCGCTCAGCGCCGTTATTGGTTCGGCGCAGGATCGCCTTCACGCGCGCGGTCAACTCGCGCGGATGAAACGGCTTGCCCAGATAGTCGTCTGCGCCCAGCTCCAGCCCCACGATCCGGTCCACATCCTCGGACCGCGCCGTGAGCATCAGAATCGGGATGTCGCGGATCGGGCCCGGATCGCTGCGCAACTCGCGCGTCACCTCGAAACCGGAGCGTTTGGGCAGCATTAGGTCGAGCACGATCAGATCAGGGCCGCGTTCACGAGCCGCCGCCAGCGCCTCCTCGCCGTCGGCGGCCAACTCGACCGCGAAACCCTCTCGCTCCAGATAGAGAGCGCAGAGTTCGCGGATGTTGGCTTCGTCGTCTACGACCAGAATCGTCGGCACTGAGCATTCCTCCCGCGCCGCCTCATCATCGCACGCAGGCGCGGACGCGAGATCATCGGCGCGTCAGCGCTGGGTCAGAGTCCCGTAAAGTGGCGGACGCGGACAATCAACCGCAGATCATCTGCGAAGGATCGAAGAGCTGCGGCGACGAAGTCCTACATGACCGGAACGCGGCGGCGCGTCTTGACCATCGCGCGCCGCCGCCGCCGCGCGGCCCGGCGCTCCGCCTGACGCTGCTTCTCGCGGTTGGAAATGAACCGTCGCCGTCGCCGCGCCTCCTGCAACACCCCATCGCGCTGCACCATCTTGTTGAAACGGCGAATCAGAGCCTCCGGGCTCTCGTGCTCTTTACGGCTCACCAGCAGCATGGGCGCTCGATTCCTTCTGCGTCTCGTCTGCGCCAAACCATATCGGCGCGATCACTGGACAGATCCAAGTGCGAGGTTAGCAGACACGGAGCCGCCCACGGGGGAGTGTTCCCCCGCGGGCGGTAACCCCGCACCACTGCGGTCAATGTGATTAGCTCGCGCCGTCCGTTCGGCGGCTGATCACCAGCGCGGCGCCGGCCACCGCGGCCATCAGCGCGGCGGTGACGCCAACCGCGAGCGGCCAGTTGGCGCCCTGCTGCTCCAGCAGTCCGCCGCTGCCGCTGTCGGGGTAGTCTTCCTCCCCGTCGCCATCCGACGCGGTCTGCATGGTGTCGTCTTCGGCCTCCATCAGGTCGCCATCGTCCTCAGCCTCAGACGACTCCATGGCATCTTCGTCGGCGGCTTCCATCATCGCGCCGTCGTCCTCCTCGGCCTCGAGCATGTCGCCGTCCGCCGGCTCACTCTGCATGGCGTCATCGGGAACGGAAGAAGTCACGTGCAACTCGATCTTGCGGCTGCCGCCGACCGTCTCGGCGTCGTAGGCCACGTTGTCGTTGATGCCGTTGAGGCTGAAGGTGATGTTCGCCGAATCCGGCTCGACATCGATGTACCAGGTGCCGGCCTCGCCGATCTCGACGCTGCCCAATACTTCGCCACCCGAACTCGCCGCCACAATTGAGCCGACCGGCGCGATCTCACCATTGATCGTGCTATCGCCGGGCAGTCCGTAGAAGCGGTATTGGGGCTGCGGCTGAGCCAGAACCGCAGTCGTCACCGCAACCACGGCGAGCGCCGCTCCGACGAGCGCAAACCAACGTGCGCGAATGCCTCGGAATGTCATGGAGGTCTCCTCTCCCACAGTGCCTGGCGCCACTGTCTTATCCGCACGGAGAGGAGGTCAACGCCGCCGATGGCGCAGCGGCACGGCGCTTAACGCAGCATCAACAGACGCCCTCAAAGAAACCCGATAACGATCGCAGAGCCCGCTTACGGTGAAGCGGCAAGCACAGGCTGCTCACCGCTTGCCCACAATCCATCCACGCACGTTCGTCCCCGTTTGTCCGGCTACGTCCCGACGCCCGCTGCGGCGACCCGTTCCATGCTCGCCATCGCCGCCGGCGATACTCCCGCCGGCTCCGCGTCTGCGGGCAGATCAAAGGGCCCGGGCAGGTCCAACTCCTGCGCCATCTCGCGCACGGCTGGGAGCACTTCTTCACCCATCAAGCGCAGCGAACGCATCGAGTCCTCATGCGACATCGAGCCGTCCCCGTCCCAGAAGCAGATCGAGCCGGGACGCAGATATTCGAGCACGTGGCGAATTTTGGGGATCACGGTCTTCGGCGTGCCGGAAATAATCGAGTAGGACTCGGTCAGACCCTGGTAGGTGTCTTCCGTGTCGACGAACCCTTCAGCCGCATCCAGCGTCAAGCGCCGATACTCGTTCGGATTCACCGTTCCCCGCGACTCCTCGACATGCCGCACGCCCGCCGTCGGCAACAATCGCCGGCGGTCAATCATCCCCGGCAGGTTCTGGATATGGCGCTTCACATCGCCGCGCGACCCTTCGAGGAAGATGTTGCCCGGACCGGTCAGATACTTGCGCCCCACCTCCTCTGCCAACTCCTCGGTTTCGTCGACGTGGACCTTCCAGAGGTAGCCGCGATGCTGCGGGCCGGCCTCATAGCCGAACTCGGCAGCAACCTTGTCGTAGTAGGCGAACGAGTCGCGCGTCGGCGCGAGCCGCGTGGCCAGCATCACGTAGGGGTAGCGCCGCTCAGCCGCCCAGGCGACCGTGCGCTGCGAGACCGCGCCCGGAATCCAGATCGGCGGATGCGGGCGCTGCAACGGCTTCGACCACGGATTCACGTAGCGGTAATCGTAGTGCTCGCCCTCCCAGCGGAAGGGTCCCGGATCCGTCCACGCTTTGACCACCAGGTCGTGCGCCTCCTGATAGCGCTCCCAGTTGTAGGGCGACTGCGAGTTGTGCGCTAACGACTCACGCCCCGTCCCCCGCACCCAACCCGTGATCAGACGGCCGCCGGAGATCATGTCGATCTCGGCCAAAGTCTCCGCCAACCAGAGCGGGTCTTCCCAGATCGGCAGGATATTCCCCAGCAGGCAAATCTTCGCCCGCTCGGTGATTCGCGCCAGGATCGCCGCTTCCACGTTGATCACCGATCCCATGCAGAACGGGGTCGAGTGGTGCTCGTTGAGCACGATCCCGTCGAAGCCCGCGTTCTCAGCGGCGACGGCCTCGTCGAGGTAGCGGTGATAGAGGTCTGCGCCCAGCTTGGGGTCGTACTCGTCATTGGAACTGTCGAGGTCGGTCAGCCGCCGCCCCGTGCGCCCCCACCAGGAGGCTTGCGGATCCTGATAGGGCCGCTCCGTGAACCAGGCAATGAACATCGTCCGCTCCCAACGCTGGTCAGCGACTCAGGTTCACTGCAAGGTACTGCACGGGTTCGAGTCAACGGATGAGGACTACTTCCGGCTTGCCGCCGAGCGGTACGTTGGCCCAAGGTCGATCAGCGGTCAACACCGGCAATCCCAGTCTCCGCGCTAGTGCGATGCACGCACGATCGGCAAACGACAGTCGTACGCATCGGTCAAGGGCTTGAGCAGACCCGCGGTGTAGGCATCGTCTTCGATGAAGTCCTCGATCTCGAAGTTGAGGCTTCCAAGCTCAAACCGGATCTCATTCGCCGGCACTCCATGACCGGTCAGGGTTGCCACTACTTCAGAGAGGTTCACGGTGCTGATGGCTGCGCCGGCATCAAGAGCCGAGCGGACGCGACCAGAGCCCTCTTCGTTCTTCACGATTGCCAAGAGCGCAGACGCGTCGAGCACCCACTCACTCACGAGCGGCTTCCGCCCGCCGTCCGGCAATCAGTTCATCTACCAGCGAAACATCGTCGGGGACATACTTGGCCACCAGCCGCTGAATCCGCTCGATCGCTTGGTCCAGTTCCTCGGGACTGAGGCGCGGCCGGTTCGCCTCGGCTTCAGCAATAGCTTGGTCGAGTCCGACCTGCTCGTCGAACAACTCCAGAGCACGCTCGACCACTTCTTTGGGGATCCGCCGACCACAAAAGTGGAACACCTCACTCATGGTGTCTTCCTGACATCCTGGCCTCTCTCGCTAGGCTACAAGGGGCAATGGCACGCCCGGAGGGACTCGAACCCCCGACCCCCAGGTCCGAAGCCTGGTGCTCTACTCCACTGAGCTACGGGCGCACACGCTCAGCCTATCGCGCTGACCCGTTCCGTGGTTGGGCGCCGGGCGCGAGCGGGAGCACTCCATGTCGCAAGCGACCGGACAGCCGCAAGCGCAGAGCCGCGGCGATAGCCCCGTTGAATCCTCGGCGGCGGTCTGGGATGTCGTCGCCCGCATTGACGCCGGCGACCCCGGCGGCGCGGCGCAATTGCTGCACACGCTCCACCCGGCCGACCAGGCCGACGCTCTCGCCGCGCTCTCCACCGACGAGCGCCGGCGCGTGCTCGACCGGATCGACTCCCACACGCTCGCCCAGCTGCTGCCCTTCCTCACCCACGAGGAACTGGAACACGTCGCCCCGGATGTAGCTCTGCCCCAGCTCACCGCCGCCCTCGACCAGACCACCGCCCAAGTTGGCGCGGACGTGCTCCACGCACTGCCCGAGCCGGACGCCGAACTCGTGCTGGGCAGACTGCCGGCCGCCGAGATCGTCGCTCCGCTGCTGGCCCATGACGACGAATCAGCGGGCGGCATCATGGCCCCGGAGTTGATGGTCTTGGGCCCTCATCTCGCCGCCGAGCGCGCGCTCGCGCTCCTGCGCGTCGCCGCTCCCGCCCCGACCGTGCGCGACACGGTCTACATCGTCGACGCCGAAGGCGTGCTGCTCGGTTCCGTGCATCTGCTCGATGTCGTCTTCGCCTCGCCCATGACCGCCCTCCGCGATCTGATGGAACCGCCCGGCCCCACTGTTCGCACCGACGTCGACCAGGAGGAAGCGTTGCAGACGCTCCAGCACTACGGACTGCACGCCCTGCCCGTGCTGGACGAACAGGATCGCCTCGTGGGCGTCGCCACCGCCGACGACCTGCTCGACATCGCCCAGCAAGAGGCGACCGAAGACATGTACCGCCTGGTCGGACTGGTCGACGACGAAGCCCTGACCGCTCCGGTTCACACCGCCGTTCGCCGCCGCCTGCCCTGGCTCACCCTGAATCTGGCCACGGCGTTTGCCGCCGGAGCGGTGATCGCGGCCTTCGAAGACACCCTTGCACGGGTCGCCGCGCTAGCGATCTTCCTGCCCATCATCGCGGGACAGGGGGGCAACGCGGGGATGCAGGTGACGACGCTCGCTGTGCGCGCGATGGCGCTGGGCGAATTCGACCGTCATTTCACTCGCACGGTTCTCCCGCGTGAGGTCGCGATCGGCATCGCCACCGGAATTGCCCTGGGCTTGCTGGTCGGCGTAGTCGGCTGGGTCTGGCAGGACAATCCCTATCTTGGCGTCGCGGTCGGCGCAGCCATGCTTGCGACGATGGTCGTGGCCGGCCTCAGCGGGCTGCTGATTCCGATCGCTCTGCGCCGGCTCGGAGCCGACCCGGCGCTCGCCGCCAGCATCTTCGTCACGACCGCGACGGATGTGCTCGGCTTTCTGTTCTTCCTTGGCATCGCCGCGCTGCTGATCGAGCGGATCGCCTGACCTGCGCCTCTCCAAGACAGTGATACGCTAGCCCCACCGCCGCATGGTGGGCGTCGCCTAGAGGCCTAAGGCGCCAGGTTGTGGCCCTGGTATTCGTGGGTTCGAATCCCACCGTCCACCCCATCCATACCCCCGCAGCAATGACAGAGCGTATGAGCTTGATGCTTCGCCTTCGCTGGCTCCTGTTGCTAGCCGCTCCCCTGCTCGCGGCGGGCCTCTTCGCCGCCTGTGACAACTCCGACGACGAGGAACGCCTCGCCGCCCAGCGCCTCTTCCGCAACTACCTGATCATCTCCGACCGCACCGCGATCGCCGATGTACGCGTGCAGGGCATGGTCGACGACCTGCCGCCCAGCTTCCCGGTCCGCGACACACTGGAGTTGCTCGGTTCCGCCTTCACCGACACCGACCAGCGCCGTGAACTCATCGTCGGCTGGCAAACCACCGAAGAACACGCCGACAACCTCTACAGCTGGTATCGCTCCCAACTCGACAACGAACCCTGGGAGGTGACTGCCGATCCGCGCCGCGCCAATGTCGACTTCATCAGCTTCCGCGACGACGACAACCCCGGCTTCCGCGGCGAACTCCGAATCGCGCAAGAGGGCGACCGAGCCATCGTCGTCCTCATCGCCACGGAGATCATCGAACGCAGCGACGGAGCCTAATCCCAATCTCTCCCCCCCGCATCGCGGGGGGAGATGTCACGAAGTGACAGAGGGGAGTCCGACCACCGATCAAGGCCACTGCAACCACAGCTCGGACCGCGACGCGCGAATCCACAGCCGCACGCTCCCATCCGCAGTCCAGCGCGGAGGCGTCCAAGACGCGCTCAGACGCGGCCAGACCACACGCCACCGCCCCTGTCGATCGTCCCACTGCCAGACCACGCTCAACAGTCGCGGCTGCGCCCGATCCAGCGCAGTCAGCGCCTCAACCCCGTCCACCGGCCCAGCCAGCCAGCTCACCTCGTTGAGACCCTCGTACAACCACACGGCCGCGCCGCGTTCGCCGGCTGCACCACGCGGCGGCATGAAGAAGTTCTCGGGTACGCCCTGCCGAAACTCGACGGTGAGGACATCGCCGTGTCGCACGCGCGTCAGTTCCGCGCCAGGCACATTCGGCGCCCATCCCTGCCAATCTTGCGAGGCCGCGTCCCAGCGCCAGACCGTCTCCAGGGCCTCGGCGAAGCGACCGGCAAAAGCCTGCTCGATTGACGTGTCCGCGCCGCGCCAGACAAGGTATGAAACACCGCTGCGCACTTTGACCCGGCGTGTAGGCTCCCACGGCGGCGAGAATTCGGATGTCGCTCGCGTCCTCGAAATCGCGAGCGCTCGAATGGATCCCGTCGGCAACTCAAGCGAGACCGCCTCCCAGCGACCATTCAGGTCTGCGGGCCTGATTGTCTGCGCGAACGGGTTCATGCGGCTTCCGTCCAATACATACAGCTGAACGTGCGCCCCCGGCTGCGCGGTACCCGAGAAGGTCGAGTGGAGTTGGTTGCCCTTCTGGATCACCGTGTGACTCTCAAGGATGGGATAGTTCAGCAGCCCATGAGGGCCGGAATCAACATCGCCCGGATCGTTGCGCGTCGGTCCATCTCCACCCAGATCGATGTCGATGCCATTGCCGGTGTATGCGTTCTGCGTGAGCTCGTTGTCGCGAGCGTTGCGGCCCGTGACTGCGATCCCGGCCCCCGCTGCGCCGGCGATCTGGTTTTGTTGCACCTTCGTCCGTACCACGCCCGCCCCCAGCTCGATTCCGGTGTCCATACGGTCGTCGCTGTCAAATCTGACTCGTTCGGCGACATCGGGGCCAATCCGGTTCCGCAGCACTTGGGCTTCCTCGATCATCGCTAGTCTCACCGCCACCTCAGCGCCGCAGATGTCATTGCCGCAGACGTCATTGCGGCAGATGTCATTGCCCAATCCTCTCTTACCTCCGATCTCAACCCCGGTCCCCGCGCGCACGTCGATCCCGACTTGAGTCCGTCCGTTGCGCGCGCCGGCCACGACATTGCGGATCAGACTCACCGTATGCGCATTGGCCACCACAATTCCGTAGTTGCCGGCCGCTACGAGGTTATTGACCACGAGCGTGTTGGCTGCGTCGGCGATGATCGAAATACCGCGTTCAGCATTCGGGAGAACGCGCGCGCGCGGCAGATCGGTCGAACTCATGCTTCCGCCTCGGGGCACGAGCCCGATCCAGTTGTTCCACAGCTCTGCGTCGCGGGCGCCCTGTTCGACCGCGATCCCCACACGATTCCCCGCGATTACATTCGCCGCGCTCGCGCCCACGCGGACAGCCGCCGAACCCGGCCCCAAGAAGATCCCCACATCGTTCGCGGCTGTCTCTCCGCTGCGCTGAACACCCACCCAATTGCTGCTGATGTCGATCGGAATGCGCGTCTCTCGCACCTCGATCCCGGCTACCGCACTGAAGCCGATCACGTTGCCCCGCACCGTCGCGTGTCCCGAATCGACGATCAAAATTCCGTCATCGTTGGGCAGCGCAGACCCATCGATGCCAATCCCAATCACGTTCTCAATCAACTCCGCGTTGATCGATCCGCCGCCCCCGACCACGATGCCGTGTCCCGTTCGAGCCGTGACGCTGTTGCCCCCAATCCGGTTCCCGACGATCCGCGCTCCCGCAGCCCCACCCACCACCGCCACCCCGCTCAGACGATTCGGCTCCGCCCTTCGTCCGTCGCTGGACAGCCCAATCCAGTTCCCCTCAATCAACGCATCAACCGCACCCGCGCCCACCACCCCGACGCCGTAACGCTGAAAACCCGAAATCCCCAACCCGCGCACCTGCGCCCGAGCCGCCGTGATCTCAATCCCCGCTGCATCACCCGCCTCGGCGCCCTGGAGCCACACCTGTGGAACCTGATCGACCCCGCCGCCCAAGTCGGACGCATCGATCGCGATATCGGCAGTCGCCAACGCCGGCAGCCAAGACTGAGGGCGAATCGTCATCCCTCGCGCGAAGCGAATCCGATCACCCCCCTCAGACGCATTGGCCGCCTCGATCGCCGCCCGCAGGGTGCACTGCTGCGGACATCCCCCCGAATCGTCCCCGTCGCTGTTCACCAGCCACTCGTGCGTCCCCTGCGCCGACGCCGAGACCACGCTCAGCACACACCACGCTCCCAGCGCCAGTACTGCCGTCAGCAAGCAACGAGCCATCACGCCCGCACTCTACGCCCCGCCCGAAAACTACCGCTCAACGTGCTGCAAGCGAGCTGCACTGTGCAGCACAATGAAGATCCGATCTCCATTCCCCAGCATGAAATCCGTCTTCCCCGGCACCGATTCCGTGAACCAGACCTCCCAATCGCCCTCGGCAGACTGCCGCCAGACCGCCCGCGTCGCATGTGCGATCGGCGCCAACGCTTCGCTGACCGCAACTGTTTCGCCCCGCCAGGTCACGACATTCCAGCCAGTTCGCAGCGGCAGACCGGAGCTCACCAGGTCCGCAATCGCGCCTCGGCTGTTCACTTGAGCCGCTTCGATCAGCCACGCCTGCGCCTGCACGCTGCTCAGATCAGGCCCGCTCCCGTCGTGATGCAATGTGAACGTCGAGGAAGCAGTACCGTTCCGCGTCGAACTCACCTCGGGCGTAGCCGAGACCCGCGCGCCCGACACCAGCGGCCGCCAGCGCACTTCCCAACTCCCCGCGACAGGCTGCCCGCTTGAATCGACCACCTGCGCGTACACCTGATAGCGGCTCACGTTCGAGAGCAGACCCGTGATCGGATCCGCGATCTCGCTCACCACCGCCTGCGCAGTCAGGTAGAGCGCCGCCGGCCGCCCGGAGACGACGATCTCAATGCTGTCGCTCAGGGTCCTGCCGCCGCGCGACCAGCGCCCCGTGATCGTGTGCTTGCCCAACTGCGCATCGGTCGCATCAAGATGGAATCGCGCCCGACCGCCGCCGTCCGTCACGAACGATTCACCCTCCCCGTCGGCGACGACCGACGGGCCGCCGCTGGTCGTCTCAAAACTGATTCGTTGATTCGGAGCGCTCCGACCGCTGCGGTCCACCAACAACGCTTGCAAAGAGCCGACCGCGCCCTCTGTGCCGCTCCCAATTGTTTCCCCATCTAGACCAATCAGGCGCAGGCTGGCAGGCTCACCATGTAGCTCCAGGCGGATCTCAAGCCTCGCGGAGCCGCTGGAGGCTTGCAGCCGCACGGTGCCCGGCGCGCCCGATAAGCGCACAGACGCGATCCCGAGCGCATTGCTCACTACCGTCATCTGCTCAGACTCGGCTCGCGCTCCGCTCCGCAATTCCGCCCCCGCCCCAGCCTCTACGATCCGGAAAACGATGTCCGCGCCCGAGACCGCGTAGTCGTTCGTATCATGAACCTCGACGCTGATCTGGTGCGTCCGCAGCGCGTCGAGTGGATGCTCGACTGTCGGCGTGCGCTGTATCAGGTCGGCCGCAGGGCCAATGAACCGCACGGTGACGGTATCGAACAGATCGCCGACACGCGCCGTGACCACCGAGAGGCCGGCCCGGCCGTCGCCAACCAAGACGGCCGACGCGCGCAGAAGACCAGTCGTGCCTGCGGGCGAAAGCTGCGCATCCAGCCGCTGGGGACCGCTGTCGGCCGTGAACGCTCCCAGGTCCGTCGTCAGCGTGACGTGGGTCTCGCCGTTTGCAGCGGTGGCGGGGAGTTGCACCACGATCTGCGACCGCCCGCCCTGCGCGGAGAGCTGCGCTGGATCCGCGCTGACCCGAATCGCGCCCTGGAACGCAACAGCCGTCGCCAGCGTCGCCCCGGCCACTGCGACCAACACCGCGCATATCGGCGCGCATGTCCGGCGTCGGAGCGGGAAGAGGACGCCGATCACCGACATCGCCCAGATCATGGTGCTCACATATACGAGTGTATGCACTGACCGTAGCCGCCACGCTGCGATCGGCGCCGCCGTGCGACCGGAGACTGAAGATTTACGGTCGCGTCATACGCGAACGGCGGTCTTCGTCCGCCGCCACGCGACGCCGGCCGCGGCGCCGAGCGCGGCAACGCCCAGCACAATCCCAACCACGAGCGTCGTGCTCACTGCGCCGCCGCTCAGGCCGGCATTGCCGCTGTTCGGGAACCCGAGCGTCGTCTCTTCCTCCAGATCAGCGGCCGTTTCCTCAGGACAGTCCTCCGACATCAGCTCATCGTTCGCTGCCGGCTCTTCGCCGGATTCCATCGTGTCCGCCTCGGGACACGTCGGTTCAGGCTCCGGCGTCACCGCCGCAAGCTCGATCATCGCCTGTCCGCCCCGCATCAGCGCATCATGCGGACCGCCCGTATCCGGCAAGCCGTTGACGGTGAACCGGATCCCGCCCAGCAGGTAATCCACATCGACGTTCCAAGCGCCCTCACGCACCGTGCCTGTGCCGACAATCTCGCCGTTCGTCCACGCCTCAATCACCGTCCCGTCCGGCGCCGCCTCCCCGTCGATCGTCACGCTGCCCGCGAATCCATAGAAGCGGTAGGCCGGCTGCGGCTGCGGCTCCTCTTCCTCTGCCGACTGGGCCAAACTCAGGCTCGGCAGGGCCAGCAGCATCGCCGTCGCGATCAGCGTCAACGCGGCAAGCGCCACTCCCCGCCGCCTCGACAATGCCTGCGTCAGAATCATGGAATGCTCTCTCTGGCGGCGGCAACTTCTCGGCGGTCTAGCTCCGTCGGTACCGGTGAACCCCGAGCCATTGCGTATTGCACCGCTCCGTCTTGAGAGTACGAGCGCGGTAACATCCAGTTCACCCGCTGTTTCCGCGATACTGTCCGTCACCAGATAGCAACGCCGAGAGGAACAATTATGTCCAGCATCCCCGACGCGCCTACCCCACTCGCCGACGGTGAATGGGCCGTCACCATCTGGGACATCACCGCCGAAGGCGTGCTCGCGATCACGCTCAATCGTCCCGAACGCCTCAATGCGCTCTCCTTCCGCCTGCTGCACGAACTCCAAGCGCTAATCGACTTCGCCGCCGCCCGCCCCGACGTCCGCGTCGTCACTCTGCGCGGAGCCGGTCAACTGGCCTTCTGCTCAGGCGACGACCTCTACGGAATGGAACCCAGCGGCATTGACTCCTCGATCACCGTCCACCATCCCTTCCTGCTCTCGCTCCGCGCGCTCAAGAAGCCGGTGATCGCGCTGGTCAACGGCTGGGCCCTAGGACACGGCTGGGAGCTCGCCTGCGCCTGCGATATCCGCCTCTGCGCCGACAACATCGAGGTCGGCGACCACCGCGTCCAGCGCGCGATCGGCATGAACGGCGGCACCACCTGGTTCGCGCCCCGCATCATGGGCCGCGGCCGCGCGCTCGAACTGCTCATCACCGGCCGCCACATGTTCGCCGAAGAAGCGCTCCAATCCGGTTGGGCCAACCGCGTCTGGCCGCTCGAAGACTTCGACGCCGAAGCGGACAAGTACATCTCCAACCTCGCCGGCCTCCCAACCCTCAACGCCTCCGCCTTCAAAGAGATGATCGACTACGCCTCCGAGCACTCCCTCCGCGACACGCTGGCCAGAGAAGTCGAAGTCTCCGACCGCTACCGCCAGACCGAAGACGCAAACGAAGGCCGCCTCAGCTGGCGCGAGAAGCGGGCGCCTCAGTTCCGCGGCTACTAGACCCATCCCCATCCACCCACGCCAGACCAACACCGGAGCGTAACGCTCAATCGATCTCTCCCCACCGGAGACCTTTGCGTAAATCAAGACCGTCATACCCGCGCCCAGAGCTCCGTCATACCCGCGCCCCGTCGCGGGTATCTCGCCGTGACCAGTACCCAACCCTCACCCCACCTCCCCAAAATCTCCCCCTTGGGGGGAGATGTCACGAAGTGACAGAGGGGGTGAAGCACCACACCCAGCACAAACGCCCGCAACACCGCTATACCTGCCAAAAACTCCGTCATACCCGCGCTCCGTCGCGGGTATCTCGATGTGAGCACTACCAACCTTCCCCCTCCCTTATCCCCTCTCCCCCCTTGCGGGGGGAGATGCCGTAGGCAGAGGGGGGGACTCCCCAAACCACCCCAACGACAACCACAACACACCCAACCAGTTTGCAACCCGAACATCAGAACATATAAACTCACCTATCCAAAACGTAGGTTCCCAAGAAAGGAACACCCCGCCATGCCCTTCGATTACACCTACCAGTCCAGCATGACCGGCGTCGGCCAACTCGCCCACTCCGACGAAGCCGGCCACGTCCGCATCAAAGCGCTCGCCCTCCTCATCCGCGAACTCTCCCCCTCCAACTCCAAGAGCCGCGAGATCCACCACGCCCTCGACCTCGAACCCCATCCCGAACCCGCGCCCAAACCCCGAGCCAACCACTCCCCCCGCCTGCCCGAAGCACCCCTTACGCCCGAGCAGAAGAAGGAACTCCACCTCCATCCCCACGCCATCGCCGTGGCCCTGATGCGCGGCGAAGACGTGCCCCTGCCGGACGACGACGACAGCCTCGAGGAAGAGGAAGAGCCGCCGTAATCCCCCGACCGCAAGCGGCAAACCCCACCTCGTTTTTTTCTCACAGCCCCGCGAGGCCGCGAATCGCGACCGCCCAGTCCCTACCGTGCCCGCAATTCGGACAATGCACCCCGCCTGTGCGACAAGCCCACCCGCCTACACTGAGGCCCAGGAGCATCACCCATGACTACCCAGACCTACCAAGAGGCCAGCCTCCACCTACTCGCCCAGGCTGAGTCCGAACTCGCCGAGGGCGATACGCGCCAGGCTTCGGAGAAGGGCTGGGGAGCGGCCGCGCAGGCGGTCAAAGCCGTCTGCGAACAACGAGACTGGCCGCATCGAACACACGCAGCTCTGTATCGGGCCGTCACGCGGCTGGTCGACGAAACGAGCGACGACGAAATTCGCCTCCTGTTCCGCAGTGCAAATCTGCTCCACGTCAACTTCTACGAAGACTGGGACAACCCCGACGTAGTTTCGCGCGGCCTCGGCGATGTGCGTCGCTTCATCAACAAACTCGAGGCGCTGCCCTGATACTCTGCCAACAACCGCAACGACCTAGGAGTCACCATGTCTAAGACCTACATCCTCGGCGGATACCAGACCGACTTCGCCCGCAACTGGCGCAAGGAAGAACACAACCTGCGCGATGTCATGGCCGAGGCCGTGCACGGCGCGCTCGATGTCTGCGAAATGGAACCAGGCGACATCGACACCGCCCATGTCGGCAACTTCGCCGGCGAGCTCTACGCCAAACAGGGACAACTCGGCGGCTTCTTCGCCGAAATCAACCCCGACTTCGGCGGTCTGCCCACCTCCCGCCACGAGGCCGCCTGCGCCTCCGGCTCGATCTCCATCCTCATGGCCTCGGCCGAACTCGAAGCCGAGCGCTACGGCACCGCCCTCATCCTCGGCGTCGAACAGATGAAGACCGTCTCTCCGGTCGAGGGCGGCGACTTCCTCGGTACCGCCGGCTGGTACGAGCTGGAAGCCCAGGGCGTCGAACTCCCCTTCCCCAAGCTCTTCGGCCGCCTCGGCGACGTCTACGACGACCGCTACGGACTCGACCCCGCCCACCTCCAGCGACTAGCCGAACTCAACTACGAGAACGCCCAGCGCAACCCCGCCGCCCAGACCCGCAGTTGGCTCGGAGACGCCCGCGCCGACCTCAACGAGGGCAAGTACACGATGCCGATCACGGGGCGTCTGCTGCTCCGCGACTGCTCGCAGATCACCGACGGCGCGGCCGCGCTCGTGCTCGCCAACGAGGAGCGCGCAGCAGAGTGGGCCGAGCGTCGCGGCATCGACCTCGCCGATGTACCCACAATCCAGGGTTGGGGACACCGCACCGCCGCTCTCACCTTCGACGAGAAGATCGCTCAGGCCGCCGGCGACTCCTACGTGCTCCCGCACACCCGCCGCGCCATCACCGATGCGTACGATCGCGCCGGCATTGACGGCCCCGAACAACTCGACGTGATCGAGACCCACGACTGCTTCACCACCTCGCACTACATGGCCATCGACCACTTCGGCCTGACCGAGCCGGGCCGCAGCTTCGAGGCCATCGAGGACGGCCGCATCGACTTCGACGGCGACATCCCGATGAACCCCTCCGGCGGTCTGATCGGCGGCGGCCACCCGGTCGGCGCGACCGGCGTCCGCCAGGCGCTCGACGCCTGGAAGCAGGTCACGAACAATGCCGGCGACTACCAGGTCCAAGACGCAAGTCGCGCCGCCACTCTCAACATCGGCGGCAGCGGTACCACCTCCGTCTCCCTCGTCATCGGCCGCTAGAGACGTTCGCGTTTCCCACTTCGTCATACCCGCGCTTGTCGCGGGTATCTCGATGCGAGCAGCACTGAGGCCGGCTGCTGGCTCAAGCCTTGGGCGAGAGAGCTTGCATCGACAGAGGAGATCCAACAGACCTTTCACAGAGCAAACCAACACATCAATCCACCGCCGCGCCACTCCCGCACTCGCAGCGAGTAGCGCGGCGGCGGTGTTTCCGCCACAGTGAGAGCAAGCCGCACCATGCGTTATGACACGCAGCACTCCCGGGCTCGAACCGACCGAGACGCCGTATGTCGCATCCCTTCCGCACTGCCGCCATCGGCCTCATGGCAGTGCTCTGCGCCCTCGTCGCCGCACTTGGAGCGGGCGTCTCACCGCTCTGGCCGCAAAGCAGTGCGCAAACGGCTCCCACCCCGACCAGCCTCTCCACTTCCGGCGAGATCACGCTCGCATTCGCCAACCAGTCCGACGGCCACTTCCCACCCGGCGTCAGCGGAATCCAGCTCGAGCTCGATGCCGATCTCACTGTCGAGCAACGTCTCTCCGGCAGCGGCGCAGCCATGCGCGTCCCCACCCTCCAGCTCGAAATCGAAGGCGACGGAGCTACCTTTGACGACCACCTCGGCGGAGAAACCCGGCGCAGCGTCCCGCTCTCCCTCTCCAGCGCCGAGCGCTCTTGTCAGTCAGGCAACGGCTGGTCTTGCACTATCAAAATCAAACGTGACCATCTCTCCGTACCGCCCCTGAAACTCGCGGCCGATGCCAGCGGCCAGATCACGGTGCGAGCCACGCTCGACAGCTTCGGCCTCTATCGAGCCAACCAGCCCAACATCCCCATCCTCGCGCAGGAGCTCGAACGGCTCAGCTTCACCGCCGCCGTCACTCTCACCGTCGGCGAAACCGAGCGGATCAGCGACCTGCGCCTCTATCTCAGCTTCCCCGATGACTCCGACGGACACGTCGCCCCCGGCTTCGGCTCCGACGGCATCGGCGGTGCCCGGATCGGGCTGAGCCTGGAGTTCACCTTCGCCGCCCGCGCCGGAGAGACCATCTCGAATCTGAAACTGCGGCTCGACGCCTACGGGCGAGTTGAAGTGCCCCGGCTTTTGGGATCGGACGGTCTGGAAATCGAAAAGTCAGGCCTCGGCGGCCTGTCAACCGGCTCCTGCCGGCGCGCCTCAGCCCGTTCCAACCGCTGGCGCTGCGAGCTGAGCGGCTATCAAGCCCGCGCCCTCGTGCCCTACGAACTCCCCCTGGGCGCATACCGCGTCTCCGGCAACGCCCGCTTGCTCGGCCTGAGCTTGAGCTACAGCGTCAGCGAAGCAGGAGCCAACTACACCGAAACCGTGCACTGGGAGGAGTTCGACACCGCTCCCGGCTCGCGCACACTGCACGTCTCCGAGCAGCGAGAAGTGGCCACCGTCACCTTGGAACTGATCGAGAACCAACCCTCGATCATCCCCGCTCAAGGCGGGCAAACGCGCATCCGCCTGAGCATCCACAACGCCAACGGCGACCCCAGCAACCCCAGACAGATCAACGCCATCATCATCACCACGTCCAGGGGTTCGCTCCACTTCGTCAAGGGCGGCGCCTGCGAATCCAGTTGCAATCTCAGCGGCCAGCGCCTCAGCCGCCTCGACCCGGAGCAAACCGGCTCAATCGACCTTGTCCTCACCGCCGACTCAGAAGGCTCGGCCGAAGTCCGAGCCCTGGTCGGTGTGCTTGACGGAGGCGACAACTTGGGTACCACGCCTCTGCGGATCGACTTCAGCGGCGTTGCCGTTGCACTCAGCCTCGGCCAGCCCGACGGGAGCCTGCACTACATCCGCGGTGCAGACCCGGTCACGATCAAGCTCTCCGCCCACGATCTCAGAGGCGTTGCCACCGCGCCGACCAATTTGCGATTCAGCATCGTCGGGCCAAACCAGGAGACGATCGGCGCCGCGCAGATCCAAGCCCAACAGCGAGGCGACGCCCTCATCCTCATCACCCGCGCAGGCGAAGACAACAGCCTCGAGCCCGGCACCTACATCTTGCAAGCGCGCAGCGGCAACCTCAGCGCTCAGCGCGCCTTGACCGTCAGCGGACCACCCACTCAGATCACCATGAACACCAACCCCGCAAGCGGCTCCCGCATCGGTCAGATCATCACCGTCAGCGCCCGCATTGCCGACGCCCAGTCTCAACTGGTCGCCAATGGTCTACCCGTTCGCATCGAATCCCTGAATGCGCATGTCCTCGTCGGCGTCGATGAGCCGAACATCGTCACCGATCAGGGACTCGCCACCCGCTGGTTTGGCGTCAATCAAGGCGGCGAGGCAGTACTGGTGGCCTCAACCAACAACGGCGAGGTGATCGAGGCCGAGATCTTGCGCAGTCACGCGCCCCGGCGCGACGGCGGCAGTCCTCTAATCTCAGATCGGGTGCCCGACGGTCGAGCCGTCTGGTTGGGTGCGAAGGGCTTCGCTTCACTGCTTGTCCCGCGCCTGCGCGCTGCCGGCATTATCGGAGTTTGGACCAGGACCGATAACACCTGGACCGGCTATGCGATCGATCACGACGGCGAGGCTGCACCAGGCTCGAAGGACTTCACGCTCCAGAGCGGGGACACGCTCTATCCCATCCCCTGATTCCGCAACCCTCAAGCTGACGCCGCCGAGCAGTCGATTACGCCCTCGGCGATCAGTACGTCCGTCTCAGCCTGAGACAGCCCCAGTCGCTCGCTCAGCACCTCGACCGAATGCTCGCCAAGGTCCGGCGCATCCCGCCGAATGCTGGCCGGTTGCCCATGCAAGAGCACCGGATGCGTCAGTGTCGGCACCGGGCCGTAGTGGCGATGGTCGTAGTTAATCAGATAGTCGTTCGCCACCACCGCCGGGTCGGTGGGGAGATCACCCAACTGCTGGACTCGCGTGAAGATGAGGTTCGGCTCGCTGCGCAGCCGCTCCTCCCACTCCGATCTCGGCGCGCTCGCGAAGCGCTCGTCCAGGATCGCGATCAACTCAGTGCAATGTTCGCCGAGCGCCGCGATAGTGGTGAAGCGAGCGTCCTCAGTCAGGTCCTCCAACTGCATCGCACGGCAGAACGATGCCCAATCCCGCTCCGCTTCGAGAATGCCCAGCATCAGCCATTCGCCGTCGCCGCACTGGTACAGATTCCAGAGCGGATTCGCTGCACGAGTGCGGTCGAAGCGCGGCCACGAATCGAGACCCTGCAACATCCCCACGCTCACGCCCCAGAACGACAGCCACATCGTCGCCATGATGTGGGAGATCTCAATCCGCTGTCCCCGGCCGCCATTGAGTTCACGTCCCGCAATCGCGGCCAATACGCCGTAGGCCAGACAGGTCGCGCCCATCACGTCGGCGATGCCCATGGTGTTCCAGTTGGGCGGATCGCCCGGCGAACCACCGGCGTACATGAATCCGCCTCGTGCCTGACCCACCGCATCGAGCGCTGGCAAGTGCGCTTCTTCACCCTTGAAGCCGTAGCCGGCAGTTGCGGCATGAATCAGGCGCGGATTGAGCTCCAGGAGCGACTCGGTCGTCAGCCCCAGCTTCTCGAACGTGCCGGGGCGGTAGTTCTCGATGAACACATCGGTGTCGCGGATCAGATCGCGAAAGAGCTCGCAACCACGAGGGTGCTTGAGATCGAGCGCGAGCGAGCGCTTGTTCCGGTTCACTGCCTCAAACAGCGCCGAGCGTCCATCGGGCATCCGGTTCGGAATGCCGGCGACAGACTCCACAAAGCGCGCCGCATCGGGCCGAGTCGGCGACTCAATCTTGATCACATCGGCCCCCAGATCGCCCAGCATCATGCCGCCGATCGGGCCGAAGCCCCAGGTCGAACATTCCAAGACGCGAATCCCGTCCAACGGACCAGACATGATGTGCTCCCTTCACGGAATCGCAGTCTGTGACGCAAGCAATCACAGCACCACGTGCTCGCGATGCTCCCCGAACACATCGCGCATCGTGTTCATGATCTCCCCCAGCGTGCAATAGCTGTTCACAGCATCGAGCATCTGCGGCATCGAATTCGCGCGCGGATCGCGGCACACGTTCGCCAACTCAACCAACGCCGACGCAGCCGCGTCCGGATCGCGTTCCGCACGGGTTCGGCGCAGCCGCTCCAGGTGACGAGCTTCACCCTGCGGATCCATCTTCAGGATCGGAATCTCCAGCGGCTCCTCAAGCTCGAAGTCGTTGACTCCGACAATCGTCCGCTCGTCCCGCTCGATCTCGCGCTGGAAGCGAGCCGAAGCGTCCGCGATTTCCTTCTGGAAGTAGCCGGTCTCGATCGATGCGATCACACCACCGAGCGCCTCGATCTTCTCGAAGTACTCATACGTCTCGCGCTCGATCTCGTTGGTCAGCTGTTCTACAAAGTAGGAGCCGCCAAGCGGATCGACCGTGTTGATCGCCCCGGATTCATGCATGATCACCTGCTGCGTCCGAACGGCCAGCCGCGCTGCCTTCTCCGAAGGCAAGGCCAGCGCCTCGTCCATCGCGTCGGTGTGCAGCGATTGCGTACCGCCGAGCACCGCCGCCAGCGCCTGAATGGTCACGCGCAGCAAGTTCACTTCGGGCTGAACGTCCGTCAACGAGACGCCCGCCGTCTGCGTGTGGAAGCGCATCCACCACGAGCGCGGATTCTCCGCCCCAAACGTCTCGCGCATCTCGCGCGCCCAGATTCGGCGCGCGGCGCGGAACTTCGCGATCTCCTCGAAGAAGTCGTTATGGCTGTTGAAGAAGAACGAGAGCCGCGGCGCGAACTCGTCCACGTGCAAGCCGCGCTCCAGCGCCCAGCGCACGTACTCCATGCCGTCGGCGAGCGTGAAGGCGAGTTCTTGGGCCGCCGTCGAACCGGCCTCGCGGATGTGGTAGCCGGAGACCGAGATCGAATTCCAGCGCGGCATGTACTCCGATGCGAATTCGACGGTGTCCGTCACCAGCCGCATCGACGGCCGCGGAGGAAACACGAACTCGTTCTGCGCGATGTACTCCTTCAGGATGTCGTTCTGGAGCGTTCCGCCCAGCAGCGAACGATCAATCCCGCGCTTCTCCGCCGCCGCGATGTACATCGCCCAAATCGGCGCCGCCGGCGAGTTGATCGTCATCGAGGTCGTGATCTTGTCGAGCGGCAACTCGTCGAGCAGGAGCTCCATGTCCGCCAGCGAGGACACCGCCACGCCGCACTTGCCGAACTCCCCCGCCGCGAGCTCATCATCGTGGTCGTAGCCCATCAGCGTCGGCATATCGAAGGCGATCGACAGCCCCGTCTGGCCGTCGTCCAGCAGCCGCCGGAAGCGGGCGTTCGTCTCTTCGGCCGAACCGAAGCCGGCGAACATCCGGATCGTCCACGGCCGGCCGCGATAGCCGGTGGGATGCACCCCGCGTGTGAAGGGATACTCACCCGGGAGACCGAGATCGCGTTCGACATCCCAGCCGGAATCGGCCAGCGTCGATGCGTCGTACAAGCGCTCAACTGGACGGGAAGAGACCGTCATGAAGGGTCCGGGGCGCTCGCGTCCCTCATCCTCAACGCGCTGGTCCCAAGCCGCGCGAGACTTGCGCAGAGCCGCAATCGTGGCCGAATCGAGCATCAGACGCCTCCACTCTTCCTGTGCAGGTCGAGTATACGGAGACATCGACGAACGCCGACAGGCGGCTAGGCTGTACCGACGGAAGGCGAGGCCGCATGACGACACGGGCATATCACGAAGCCAGCATGACGCTGTTGGCGCAAGCCGAGGCGGAACTCGCCGCTGACGACGTGCGCCAGGCTTCGGAGAAGGGTTGGAGCGCCGCCGCGCAGATCGTCAAAGCCGCTGCGGAACAGCGGGGTTTGCCTCACCGTGACCATGCAGCGCTCTACCGAGCCGTTGACCGGCTATCGACTGAGGCGGACGACGACGATATCTATCTGTTGTTCCAGGTGGCGAACCAGCTTCATGTCAATTTCTACGAGAATTGGGATAGCCCTGAGAATGTCAGGCGGGCTCTCGTTGCCGTCAGTCGATTCGTCGAGAAGGTCTCAGGGCTGCTTTGACATCGGCAGCAGCAGCCGGAGCAGTTCTTCGTACTCAGACTCGCTCAGAGGCGGCCCAACGAATCCGGGACAGGCGAGATCGCGCACGAGCGTCGGATCTCCGCCCGGTTCGCTGACGACGCGGAATGGGTAATCACGGCAGCCGTTCGGCCGCACAGCGTAGCCCGCGCAGCGCCGATCCTCAGTCAGCAGCACGCACGCGTCGCCGACCTGGCGCATCAGAACCATCGACGCTCGCTCGTCTAGCACGGTCGACACGTCGACCTCACGAGCCAGGCGAGCGACCTCGTCCTCTCCCAAGTCCACACGGTACGGGTTGCGACAGCACATCGCGCCGCACTCGTCCGCCAGGCAACGAAACGCAGGCGTGCCCGGTCGCACGACCGGATCGACAACCTCCGCAGCGGCGCCAGTCACGCCGAACCGTCTATCCGCCCGCGGCGGCTGTATCGAGGAGCTGGATCGCGATTTCAGGGCGAGCCCAGGGCGAACCCTCTTCCGCCAGCAGCTCGCGCAGGCGTTCCTCGAAGAAGAACTCGTCGCCCTCGGCCGGCTCAAGCTCGTCGAGCCAGCTTGCCGTGTCGCTGTACTTGGCGAAGAACGGCTTGCCGACCCAA
Organism: Dehalococcoidia bacterium; assembly: GCA_963555985.3. GTDB lineage: Bacteria > Chloroflexota > Dehalococcoidia > Bin125 > Bin125. The sequence continues at coordinate 715,907 of OY820591.1, read as the reverse complement.
TCCGGGTCGCGGCCCTGGAGGAAGCGAAGGATAATGAGTTTCTCGCCGCGATGCTCGGAGACACCGAGAATCTGGACTTTGCCGGGACCGGCAGACATGGACGGGCCACGCACTGTCCTGGCTACGCCGGATACGCGCTGGTAGGCGCCGCGGAAGATCTCCTGGCAATCGACCAGCGGAAGCTCGAAGTAGCGCTTCGCGCCGGTGTCGCGCGCGACGAACAGGTAGTACGGCACGCAGCCGGCCTGAGTCTGCTCGGCCCACATGTCGGCCAACAGCTGGGAGTCGGCATTGATGTGCTTCAGCAGCGGCGTCTGCGTGCGGATCTGCGCGCCAGTCTCACGAATCCGGCGGACCGCCTCCAGTGCAACGGAAGTCCGCAGCTCTGCGGGATGGTTGAAGTGCGCCATCAGCGCGAGCTGCATTCCCGCGCCGGTCACTTCGCGGAACAGGTTGAGCAAGTCCTCAGCGTCGTCGTCGTAGACGAAGCGGTGCGGCCAGTAGGCGATCGCCTTCGAGCCGATCCGCACCGTACGCAGGTTGTGACCCGCGTCGGGCTTGGTCAGAGGCTCGATGTAGTCGCGGAGCGTCTTCGTCTTCATGATCAGCGGGTCTCCGCCGGTGAAGAGCACGTCGGAAACCTCGTGATGCTGGGCCAGGTAGCCGCGCAGTCGCTCACCCTCGCGCATTGCGAACTTCTTGCCCTCCAGCCCCACGAACTGCGGCCAGCGGAAGCAGAAGGTGCAGTAGGCGTGACAGGTCTGCCCCTGCGACGGGAAGAACAGCACCGTCTCGCGGTACTTGTGCTGCATCCCTTCCAGCGGCATCCCGTCCAGCTGGGGCATGTTGTGCTCCATCTGGCCAGCGGGATGCGGGTTCAGCGTCATCCGCATCTCATCCGCGACGACCTTCAGCTCGCGCGCGTTCTTGCCGCTGTCAATCGCCGCCGACATCGTGCTGAAGTGCGTCGGCGAGAGCATGTCGCGCTGCGGGAAGGTCAGCTTGAACATGCCGTCGTTGAGCGGATCATCCCAGTCGATCAGGTGGTCAACGACGTAACGATTTGACTTGAACGGGAGCACCCGGCCCACGACATGAATGTCGTGAATGATCTCGTCCGGCAGCTCCTGGATCTGCGGGAGCTTCTCGAAATTGTGCAGATTGATCGCCTGGTAGTGCTCCGAGGCGAAGTCGTCGGCTCCGAGTGCAGCGGGGTTATAGGTTTCTGTGGTCATCGATCACTCCTCCTCAGGCGAGAATTGGCGGCTGTCTGCGCAGCCCGCGGCCGCTCGGCGGAGGAAGGGCGATCGTGGCGAGCCAGGCTCGATCACGCCCGCGTTGGTCCTGCGTCCGCCCTGAACATGCCTGCGGGGTCAGCTGTCGGGTTCGATGTTCAGGTCATCGGCCGGCGTGCGATCAAGCCGTGACGGCTCGCTCGTCCGCCCGCTTCACCCCTCGTATGGTGGGTTCCCCGCCTCGGCGCCAACTGTCGTTCTCACTCGAGTCAGCGCTAAGTTCGGCTGCGTGCATCCCGAGTCTAGCAGGAAAAATCGCCGACTTTCGTTGCCGATCGGTTACAAACCCGCGTGTCCGGCAGACTCCGCGCGGCGCAATTCGTACAGGCCAAGTTCCGGCCGGCAAGCAAATCGAAAAGGCACGAACGCCGTACCGAAGCCGCGGCTGACAATCACTTGCGGCCCTTCAGGCCCGTACGGGTGAAACACACCCGCCGCCCGCTCTCTCGTGACCAGATTGGAGTGACGGACGGGCGCGCCCCATCCAGGCACGCGAATCTGGCCCCCGTGCGTGTGTCCGCAGAACACCAAGCGAGGCTCTCGGCTGCTTGGACTCAGGCGAAAAACGGCATCCGGGCTATGGGTCAGCAACATCTGGAAAGACGCCGGGGTCAAATCCGCAGGAGGCAGCGCCCGCTCCAAGTGCGCCATGCCCACTGATGCGTCTCCCGCTCCGGCGATCCGAACGAGCTCTCCGCCGATCTCGGCTGATCTCCACTCATTGCGCAGCACGACGATTCCCGCCGCCTCGAGCCGCTCGACAAACGGAGCCGGATTAACCATGCGTCTGCGCCGATGCCGCAAGCGATCGGAGTTGAACTGCAACCACGATCCCAGCGTACGCACTGGAGCGCAATAGTCGTGCGCCCCCAAGCTCGCGTAGACGCCGAACGGCGCGCGTAACTGCGTCAGCGCGTCCCCCGCAGCGTTCCAGCCGGCCGCCGTTTCCACATAGTCGCCGGTGCACACGATCAGGTCGTATTCGAGCGGCCAGATCAATTCGAGAAACCGCCCCACGGAGTCCGCCGATTCCGGGAAATGCGTGTCGCTGATGTGCAGCACCCGCAGTCCGTCCAGGCCGGGCGGCAAGTCGGGCACGTAAAGCGGCCGACGTGTGATCTCGACCGCAGTCGACTCCCACCACGCATAGAGCGCAGAACCCGCGCCGAGCGCAGCAAACGCTGCCAGATTGGCTCGTGTGAACATCATCAACCGTGTCTTGAACGAAAAACGTGCGCTAGCTCAGGATCGCATCCACGCCGGCGTAGTCCTCCGCGCTCAGTTCCCAAGAGAGCGTGGCGGTCACGTTCGCCTCGATCTGCTCTGGCCGCGTAGCTCCGGCAATCACCGACGAGACCGCCGGATCACTCGCCAGCCAGCTCAATGCCAGATCAAGAATCGTATGCCCACGCTCCTCCGCGAACGAGGTGAGCGCGTCGAGTTTGTCGAAGTTTGCATCGGCGGTCAGTGTGTCGATCCGCGCCGGCATCGCTTTCGCCCAAGCAGCGAGTCTCGTTCCCTCCGGCAAAGCCTCACCGCGCCGGTACTTACCGGTTAGAAAGCCCGAGGCGAGCGGGAAGAACGGGAGCTGGCCCAAGCCGAACTCACGGCAGGCAGGCATGATCTCCGGCTCGATCTTGCGCTCCAGCAGGCTCCATTCATTCTGCGCCGAAACGAACCGCTCGAGTCCGCGGCTGCGCGCCGTCCAATCCGCATCGGCGATCTGCCAGCCCGTGAAGTTGGAGTGGCCGATGTAGCGCACGACGCCTCGATGTACGAGGTCGGTCAGCGCCTCCAGCGTCTCTGCGATCGGCGTCTCCGAGTCCGGTTGATGCATTTGGTACACGTCGATGTAGTCGGTGCCCAGGCGCTTCAGCGAGCGCGCGACCGCCTTCTCGATGTAGTGGCGCGAACCGCCGCGCGTGAATGGGCCCTCGCCGACCGGCATCGCAAACTTGGTCGCGATCAGCACGTCCTCTCGGCGCGAACCCAGCGCGCGGCCCAAGTACTCCTCCGACAGACCGCCACCGTAGATGTCGGCCGTGTCGAAGAAATTGATCCCGGCATCCAGCGCTGCATCCACCACCGACTTCGACCGTTCGTAATCGAGCCTCATGCCGAAGTTGTTCGTTCCCAGTCCTGCGAGCGAGACCTGCAAGCCGGAATTACCCAAGCGCCGGTACTTCATGCCCCCATCCTTTCGATCCGCCATCGGAGCTGTCCCTGCTAATGATCCACGCTTTGATCTTACGACCTGATCGCGGAAACTTGGCAGAATGGAAGAGCATTCCGTTCCAGATAGGAACAACGTGCATCCGCTCGGTGCTTCGGGACGATGGGAGAGGGCGCGAGATGATCCGGCATCTACACCGCGCATTACGCGCTGTCGCTCTGGCCGCGCTGCTGGTCGCCGTCGCCTGGGTCCTGTGCGCCGCGCCGGTTCGCGCCGATGGAGGCGTGCCCATTCCCGCTCCGGCGGGCACCACCTGGAGCGTCGTCGCCGGATACAACACTGATTCGCACTCCGTCCACGACGACAACGATCCCCACGCCATCGACCTCGTGCGAGTACCGCGCGAAACCACGTCATACACACCGGTGCTCTCACCAATCGATGGCACGGTACGGTGGCGGGCTTGGGACTGCCTGATGATCACAGACGCCGCGGGATTCGAGCATCTGCTTTGCCATGTCTCCCCACTTGGCCAGCTTCAGCGCGGCTCAGCGGTCTCGGTCGGTGAGCAGGTGGCTGTGGTCTGCCCAGAGTTCGAGTGCAACAACTACGGTTTGGCTCACATCCACTACGCGATCCATCATTCGCGCGGTGGAGGAATTCTTGGGCCGTCTATTCCCTTCACCAACAACTATGCGCTTGAGGGACACGATCTGCCCTGGACGGACGAATACAACCTCCACTACGGGCGCGAGTTCGTCTCGACTAACGCTCCCGGATGGACTGCGCCTCCGGATTCAAATTCGGCGCCGGACCCACCCCCTGCCGAGACCTCGCCGCCGCCGGAGGAGGAGACTCCCGCGATTGAAGCGCCGGTTGGGGGTTGGCGGATGGTTGGCGTGCCCAGCGAGACGACAGTGGCGGCGCACTTCCAGTCGCTCAATGCGCCGATTGTGGCGTTCTATCTCTGGCACGCCGACATTCAGCACTTCGAGCGCTATCACCCCGCCGCTTCGAGCGCAGCCTTCGTTGGACAGCGGTGGTTGCCCGCCGGATCGGCAGTCTGGGCTGAGCTGGCGGAGGACGGAGCCTGGCTGCCGCCGCTTGCGACTCCCGGCGCGCGCGTAGAGATCGCGTTGGCGCCTGGGCGCAATCTGGTTTCGTGGCAGCGGAGGACAGCCTCGGCAGCGGAGGCGTTGGGATCGATCGCCGGGCTGTCTCATGCGTACCGCTGGGATGCGGTCACGGAGACATGGCTGATCTGGGTCCCGGGTGCGCCGCTGGATTCTCTGGGGACGCTGGAGCCGGGGGATGCGGTTTGGGTCGTAGTGGACGTGCCGGGGGTTTGGATTCAGAGTTAGCGAGAGTCTCGGCGGGACATTCTCCCCTCGCAATGCGGGGGGAGAGGTTGTTCCTTTAGCGCTGGAGCCAGCCGAACTGCTGCTGGCGGCGCTGGGCGCCCGGCGAGATCTCGACGTTGATCAGGGTTGAGCCTTCTTGCTGGAAGGAGTCGTCGAGCGCGGCCTCGAGCTCTTCGGGGCTGCTGCAGTAGTAGCCCTTGCCGCCGAAGGCCTCCATGATCATCTCGTAGTGCGCCATGGGCGTGAGCTGACCCGGTGACAACTCGCCCGGACCGTACTCGTCCGGCAGTTCCGGCGCGCCGCCGCCGATGCCGTTGTTGTTGAAAATGATCCAGGTGATCGGCAGCTTGTGGCGGACGGCGGTCTCGACCTCGGAGGGGCCAAAGCCGAAGGCGGCGTCGCCTTCGAGCGCGATCACGCGCTTGCCGGGGTTGACGACCTGAGCGGCGAGGGCAAAGCCGGGGCCGACGCCCATCGTGCCCCAGGTACCGGCATCGAGGCGCTTGCGCGGCTCGTAGGACTGGATCACCTGGCGGGCGATCGCCATCGTGTTCTCGCCTTCGGTGACGAAGACGGCGTCGCGCGGCATCCGGTCCTGGATTTCTTTGAGCGGGCGGTAGTAGTTCATCGGCGCTTCGTCGGAGGCCATCCACTGGGCCTGGTCGACCGCCTTGCGCTCGAGTTCGGCATTAATCGAAGCGATCCACTCGGAGTTGTCCTCGAACTGCCAGGGGTTCTCGTCCAGGTACTCGTTGAGCTGGCCCATGACGGCCTTGCCGTCGCCGACGAGGGCGACCTCGGTGGGGACGTTGGTGCCGATCTCCTCCGGTTCGATGTCGAGCTGGATCACGCGCACATCTTCGCGGAAGCGGGGCGGGCGGCCGAAGTGGAGGATCCAGTTGAAACGCGCGCCCAACAGCACGACCAGGTCGGCGTTGCGGAGCACGTGGGTGCGGGCGGCGGCGGCGTTGTTGGGCGCGTCGGCGGGGACGACGCCGGCGCCCATCGGCGTGGCGAGCCAGGGGATACCGGTCTTGTCGACGAACTCCTGGACTTCCTGCTCGGCCTTAGACCAAGCCATGCCCTTGCCTACGATCACGAGCGGGTTGGAAGCGGTCTTGAGCGCCTCGATTGCAGCCTCGACGGACTCGCTCGAGACCATCGGGCGGCTTGGTTCCTCGACGGCGGGGGCCCAGCGAACCTCGTCTTCGTCAACCTTGGCGTCGATGATGTCGCCGGGCAGATCGAGGTAGACGGGACCGGGGCGGCCATTAATGGCGGCGCGGGTGGCCTGGGCGATCAGGCGCGGAATCAGACGCACGTCGCGGGCCTGGTCGGACCACTTGACGAAGGGGCGGGCGGCCTCAACCTGGGGCGCGTCCTGGAAGTCGCCCATCTGCGAGAGCGTGACGTTGGCGGCGCCGCCGATCAGGATCATCGGCCAGCAGTTGGCCTGCGCGTTGCCGAGCGCGGAGATCGCGTTGGTCATGCCCGGCCCGGAGACGACGAGCGCAGCGGAGAGGTGGGTGCGCATGTACGACGCAGCCTGAGCCGCGTAGCCGGCGGCCTGCTCGTGGCGGACGCCGACGAAGGGCATGCCTTCCTGCATCCAGGCAATCGAGATCGGCACGACGGGCACGCCGACGAGTCCAAACATTTCCTGGACGCCCTGAGTCTTGAGGGACTTGGCGACAATCTGCGCGCCAGTCAATTCAGCCATTGGGATGTGCTCCTCTAGGTGTGGGGGTGAGGAATTTCAGGCTAGCCGATCGTTGGCTTGTGCGCCGTTGGCTTCGTCTCTCTGCCCTTCTCCCCCCGCAAGGGGGGGAGCATTCTGCGCAGACGCAACGAGGGCGGGACCTTGCGGCCCCGCCCTCGCTGGGACTCCCTTGCAGGGAGACTTGGACGCGTTAGGCGCGGTGGCGCAAGCGGCGCGCGGCGAAGCCGGCTCCGCTCACTGCGACCAGAGCCAGAGCGGCCAGGAGGCCGATCAGGCCGGTGGAGAGGCCACCCTCAGTGGCCAGTCCGCCGCTGCCGCCGGCTGGATACTGAGGCTCCAGCGGCTGCTCGTCCATGTCGTCCTCTTCCATGCCGTCCATCTCGTCGCCCGGTTCGGGGCAGTCGAGCATGGCGTCGCCGTCCATCATGGAGTCGCCGTCTTCCGACATCATGGCGTCGTCATCTTCCGACATCATGGCGTCGTCGTCCTCCATCATGCCGTCTTCCATCATCCCGTCCTCAGGACAGGGGTCCGGCTCCGGCTCAGGAGGCGGCGGCGTCATCACCGAGAGGCTGACGTTGGTCTGGCCGCCCGTGATGCTGTCGTAGCTGCCCTCCGCGACCAGTTCGCCGACTGAGAAGACGACGCTCTGACCGCCGTCGACGTCGATGTACCAGACGCCGTCGGCGTCGGTCGTGGTCGAACCAACGACCGCGCCGTCGACCCAGGCCGAAATCATCGTCCCGGCCGGAGCCGCTTCGCCGTCCACCATCACGCCGCTGCCGTAGAAGCGGTGCTGGGGGCCGGGCTGCGCCAGCGCGGACGCGGTCAGCGCAGTGAGTGCGACCAGGGCCGCGGCGACGGCGAGCAGGCGAGTGAGTGTGCTGCGTGCCATTTCTCTCTCCTTACTCCGCTACTACTTCGTAGCCGAGCGGGGGAACCCGCCCCGGAGCGCCCAGCGGACGCCCCGGGACGATGAACCTTTCGCTTAGCTGCCGATGTAGAGCACGTCGCCGCGCATGATCTCGAAGTCGACCGAGCCGGGTACCATCGCCCCGTCCACGACCGAGTAGCGGACCCAGGTGGAGCCGTTCCAGAGGTGGATGGCAGCGGGGTCGAGCTCGGCGAAGAGCGCGCTGGCGCTGGTCGGGGTGCTGGAGAGCCAGCTGGCGAAGCCGCTCACGCCGGACAGTCGCGCGGTTTCGGCGGCGACTTCAGCGGCGGCGGCTTCAGCGGCGGCCGCGGCGGCGGCGGCGGCTTCAGCGGCCGCGGCGGCAGCTTCGGCGGCGGCGGCGGCTGCTGCCTCTTCAGCGGCCTGGCGCACAGCTTCCTCAGCGGCGGCCTCGGCGTCGAGCGCGGCCTGGACGGCTGCCTCGATTTCCGCCACGCGGGCGGCCTCGGCGGCCTCGGCGGCGGCTGCCTCAGCGGCCTTCGCGGCAGCTTCGGCTTCAGCGGCGGCGGCTGCCTCAGCGACCTGGCGCTCGGCCTCGGCGGCTGCCTGAGCGCGGCGCTCGATTTCGGCCTCGACCGCTGCGTCGAATTCGGCCTGGCGCTGGGCCTCGGCCTCAGCCTCGGCCGCTGCGGCGGCTTCCTCGGCGGCGCGAGCTTCCTCGGCAGCCTGAGCGGCTGCTGCCTCGGCGGCGGCTTCCGCCGCTGCGTCAGCCTCGAGCGCGGCCTTGACCGCCTCCACGAAGGCGGCGATCCGGGCGGCCTCAGCCTCTTCGGCTGCCTTGGCCTCAGCCTCGGCCTGCGCCGCTGCTTCAGCCTCGGCCTCGGCCTGCGCCGCTGCTTCAGCCTCGGCCTGCGCTGCTGCCGCTGCTTCAGCCTCGGCCCGCGCCGCTGCTTCAGCCTCGGCCTGCGCCGCTGCTTCAGCGTCAGCTGCAGCCTGCGCAGCCTCAGCCGCGGCCTTCGCCGCTGCAGCTTCCTCGGCGGTGCTCAGAGCTGTGCTGTTGACAACCTTGGTGCCCACGACGCCGTTCGCGTCGCCGTGTGCGTCAATGATCCACGCGGTCACGACCGCATCGCCGGCGCCGATCGTCACGAACGCCTGCTCGGTCGAGTCGCCCATGTGGTCCGTGTGCTGAAGCTGGTTCAGCGCACGCGCCAAGATGTTGTCGCCGTCGCCGTCGAGGTCGGGCGCGCGAATCTCGAGCACCGTGCCCTTGGCCACGGCATTGCCGTTGGCGTCGGTCACGTTGGCCCCAGCGCGCACGATGTCGCTCAGCTTCGTCGGGTTCTCGTTGTCCACAGACACGTCAATCGTGGCCGCCGGACCGGCAACAATGAAGCTGCCGCTGCCGCTGGCCGCGCCGCCTCTGACGTTCACCAAGGCGTCGCCCGGGGTCAACATCCCAGCGGTCATCACGGTGATGCCGCGGCTCATTGGCGAGCGCGTCAACTGGTTGAGCGCCCTGCTGTTGTCAGCGCTCACGGACAGTCCCGTGCCGCTGCCGGACAGCGCCGGCACGCCTACCGCAACGCCGTTGGCGTCATGCGCCCGGACGGTGAATGCGATCATGTCGCGGTCGTCGCCCGCGGTCGGGCGGTAGTGGAGGTTGCCTTCACGGTCGTTCAACTGGACCATGAGCGTGGATGCCGGGCCGTAGACGACCACCGATGCCGAACCATTCATCGCCGCGCCGGCTCGCGTGATCACGGCGACCGTCACGTTGGACGTGCCCATCGTCGCGCCGGTCAGGCCGAAGGTCAGCTGACCGTCCTTGAGCGGCCAGGGCGAACCCTTGACCGGTTCCAACTCACAGGTCGGGCTGTTGCCACCGCAGTCGGTGTCGACGCCGCCCATGATGTCGTCGTGGGCCGTGCCGGTGTAGCTGACCACACCGTTGTCGGTGCTGACAATGATCGAGCTGATCGAGGAGATCTGCGACGGGTGACCGTTGGCGTTGTGGATGTTCAGCGTGAAGCCGGTCGAGCCAGCCATCTGCAGGATGTGGTCCGACATGCCAGCGCTGAAGCCGAAGCCAATCGAATTGGCGTCCGGAAGCACCGTGCCGACCGTGAGGGCCGCGCTGCCGGTGACGGTGGCGGCGGCCTGAGTGAACGTCCACTCTTGACCGCTGGCGTCGGTGTAGTTGACCGTCACGCCGACCTCAACCGCAGCGGCGATGTTGGCGACGGCGCCGTCGGCAGTGCCGGCGGGCACGACGACGTGCAGGCCGTCCACGCTGATCACGCCGGCCGACGGACCAGGAACCAGCGCCGGGGCGGCGCTGTCAGCGGTGTCGCCGCCGACCTGCAGCAGGAAGCCGGTGGTCACGCTGAGGTTGCCCAGCGCGTCGTTGTCGTAGGTGAAGCTGTAGCTGGCGTTGCTCAGCGAGGAGCTGGCGCTCAGCGCGAGCTGCAACTTGGTGCTGGTGCCCGAGGGGATGGTCGCGTCCGCGTCGTGCGGGAAGCTGAGGCTCAGACCGACGCTCACCGCAGGCGGGTTGGGGTCGGTCATCGCGCCGCTTGGGGCCGGCTCTTCGGCCGGCTCTTCCGCCGGTTCCTCGGCCTCTTGCGCGATGCTGTAGGTGTTGCCGTCCCACGAACCGTCGGCGGTTTCGCCATTCACGGTGAACGGGTTGGCCATCGCCTTGAGGCTGTCGGCCGTAGCCTCAGGCACGGTCACGGTCACGCTGCCATCGGCGTCGGCCGTGCCGAACGTGCCCATGCCCGGCACCGCAATCGTGTCGCCCGCCATCGCCCCGTCGACGGTCACGTCGACGAAACCGGGGGCCTGCTGTGAGAGCGCCGTCGCCCCCACCACCACAGCCAGTACCGTCGCCAGGGCGACGGCCGCCAACCGCGGCAGGAGATTGAATCGTCCCATTTCAGCGTCCTTTCTGGTCGCTCGTCTTCAGCCGGGCGCCCGTTGCCGGGCGCCCGCCTCTCTGATCCATGAATCCTCTCCTAACGCGTGATGTACAGCGTGGCGTACTGCGTGACCGGGGCGTTGACGGAGCCGAAGCCGCCGGTGTAGCTGTCCCAGCCGCTGCCGTTCCAGACCGACACCGCCGAAGCGACGCCAATCTCGTTGAACAGCGCCATCGCGGACGTGCTGCCCTCGCAGGTCCAGGTCGAGAAGCCGCTCAGGTTGCTCAGGCAGTCCACGCCAGTCGGCTCAGCCGGAGCAGGTGCGGGCTCGGCCGGGGCCGGGGCGCCGGCGGTGCTGTTGACCGTCACGGCGGCCTTGCCGCTGGAGGAAACAGCCGCGACCACGGAGCGTCCTGGGCCGATCACCACGAACGAGGCTTCAGAGACGCCGCCCTTGGTCTTGTGACCACTAGTGATCTCAACGAGGTCAAGCACCGCGTTGTTGCCGCTGGCGCTGAAGTTGACCGTGGTGTCGTCGGACACGGTGTTGCCGCCCGCGTCCGTCACGGTGGCCGTGGCGGTCACGAAGGCGTCGTCGTCGCCGGGGGCGTTGTTATCGACCGCAAGGACGATGCTGGCGGCGGGACCGGCCACGACGAAGCTCGCCGAGTCCGAAAGACTACCGCTCGTGACGGCGGCGGTGTAAGTACCGGTCACGAGCGGCGCGGTCGCCGAGCCAGTGCCGGTCAACGTGATGCGGTGCTTCCTGTCCGCGCCTGCGGTTGGCTGGGTCCAGCTGATCGCGGGCGAGTTGACCCGCTTACCATCCGGATCGGTGATCTTGACTGAGACGCCGGCAGTCGGCACGGCGGCCGCGTTGCCGCTGGCGTCTTGCGTCCTCACCTCAAGCGTGACGCTGTCGTCGGCGTGAGCCATCAGCGAATCGGTCGCGTTGTCGACCTGGAGCGCGCCGGCCGAGCCGGTGAAGGTCAGATCGATGTTGCTGGTTCGCTCTGCGCCACCAGAGCCGCTGACGATCGCGTAGGCGGTCACCGTGCCCGGCTTCTTGTCGGTCTTGGTGATCGTGATCACGGTCCGCTGTCCGACATCGCCAGGTTCAACATCGCCCTCCGTGTTCGCGTCGACTTCGGACAGCGTTGCGCTGTTGTCGCCGCTGGCGGTGTTCGTGCCGTCGCCGGTCAAATGCGTGCTCGCAATCGTCCCGCCCGGCGCGATCACGATGATCTGGTTGACCGCGGATGAGTTGGACTTGCCACCCAGCGAGTTGAAGACTTCGATCACGAGGTTGATGTCGCCGCCGTTGGCCGCCTCCGTCCCGGTTTCGGGAGCAGTCTCGTCGTCAGGCGTGGACGGATTGTCGTTCGTGGCGTTGCCGAGCGAGATCGTAGCGCTGGCAATGCCCATGCCCGGGTCGCCGATCGTGACGGTGAGCGTATCGCTCGCCTGCTTGCGCGCCTCGGTCGTTCCGTCCTTGGTGGTGAGGTTGCCGTCGTTGTCAGCAACGAAGGTCAGCAGGTAGTCGCCCGCCGGGGCGCCGGCCGTATTCACCGTGAACGTGGTGGTCTTCGTGGCTGTAGCGCCAGCGAGCGCCGCCGAGGTCAGCCCGTTGGTAGTGGTGTTGTTGTTCTGGATCGACAGACCGGTGGTCGGCACGGTGAGGTTCACCACCGCATTCGAGGTGGCGGCGCGAACGGTCGCCTTCACGGTGATCTGCGGACCGGCCTTAACGGTGTTGTCCGCGTCGTCGACGACCTCGAGCTTGGTGATCGCGAAGCCGACAACCGTGACGTTGAACGTGGAGTAGACACCGTCAGCAGCGTCGCCGGTGCCACCAAGTTGGTCGTCATTGCCCAAGTCGCCGATGTAGATCTTCGCTTCGCCAGCGGCTACACCGTTGACGCGGAATGTGTCCGGAAGATCATTGTTTTGGCTGTCTTGCGCCCGGGCGACAGTGGCGATGGAGTCACTGCTCGAGTCAGAGTCCGTGTTAGATGTGGCACCGTCAACCTTGATGTTGCAGTTGTCGCCGATGCCGACCGAGATGTCCGGGTTGCCTACACAGCTGCCCAACGCGGCTGCGCTGGCGGACTGCAGCGAGACGAACATGGCGGCGACGAGGGCGAGCAGGGCCGCCAACGCCACCAGGTGCATGCGCTTGCGCGTGAGCGCTTGCGTCATCTCTGTTTCCTTCCTGTGTCGCGCCCTGCGGGATCCTGTTTCCCACTTGGGCGCGGCCTTCTCGAAATTCGAGCGGAGGTTCGCGGGCCTCACTCCTTCGCTGGGGCCGCGCGCACTGAGGGCGCGGCTGTCGACACTGATAGGTGCATCTTGGCGTCTGCGGCGAGAGCGGTCAACGCGGGAAGCGGGTCAGCGTTAATGGGAATTACATTGGGGTTACGTTGAGTGGGTGTGTGTCTAGGCGACGAGCGCGATCAGGGCGGCCTCAGTCGTCATGCGGGTGAGTATATGAGGTCAGATTTTGGAAAGGATGACGCCGAGGACCGCGAAGAGGCCGGCCTGCATGGCGATCAGCAGGGCGAAGCGGATGTCCAACTCACGGCGAAGGTCGGCGCGGAGGTCGGCGAGATCAGCCTTGAATTCCTGGCGTAGATCGTTGAGTTCCCGGCGCAACGCGGTGAGGCCGTCTTGGAGCTCCTGCCGGGTTGCGGTCTGGGAGATCACGCGGGTGAGTCCGAGTTCGAAGGCGAGTCGGTAGGCGCGTGCCTGAGGTTTGTCCATGCCGGCGTCGAGCAGGTCCTCCTCGAGTCGGTCGGACCAGGCTGCGATCGTGGGGTCGGGTGCGGTCTCGGTGGTCATGCGGGTCAGTATAGAGACCTGCGCGTAATCCCCATTTCCGTCATTCCCGCGCGGGGAGGCCTGTGCAGAATCCCCATTTCCGTCATTCCCGCGCAGGCGGGAATCTCGAAGCAACCAAGTGTGAAATCACTCCTAATCTGGTCGTACCACCGACCTCACATTGCACGATCCGCTCCTCCGAAGCCCCAACGTACTGGGGTGGATTTCGCAAACGTCTCCGCAGGCGGGAATCCATGCGTCGTCTCGAGTGGGACGTGGATTCCCGCGTTCGCGGGAATGACGAAACGCGCAGATCGAGGATTGAGCAAACGTCTCCCTGTGCGGCAATGACGGAAAGGAATTAGGCCATGATGACGCGCACCAACATGACGATGGTCAAGACGATGCAAATGACTCCAAGCCAGAGGACCCATCGGAGCAACTGGTCAGTGCCCTCCCTACGCATCTTCCAGGCGACCTCTTGGCCCGCGCGTTCCTCCGACCACCCGTCGGCGGTCAGCTGATCCATCAAATCCACCCAGTACGAAGCAGGACGCCGACCGGTGAACAGGATCTTGACCGCCTCAAACACAGGTCCGAACCAGCCGCGCAGGGTCCGCCGGGCGCGGCGCAGACGATATGCCAAACGTCCGCGCCGACCGGGCAGGCGGCCCTCCTGACGCAGATCGTCCAGGAACTGCTCCGCGCGGCGCTGATCTGATTCACCGATTCGCTCGGCAATCGCGTCAATCAGCGCGTGAGAGTCAGTCATCATGCGTTCCCGCCTCGCAGCGAGTATAAGTCGCGGGCGCGCCTCATTCTCCGCTCTTCCCGCGACGCCGCTGAGCGCGGCAATCACGGAGCGCTCAAATCCGCCAGCCCGAACCCATCCACATCGAGCGCGCCGCTGCGTGGATCTGGGCCCGCGCCGCGATCAGGCCGTCTACTTCCGTCTCGGGCTGATTGAAGCGCAGCGGACGCCCGTGTACGTCCGTCACCGTCGCGCCTGCTGCGCTGAGCAGGGCGGCGCCGGCGGCGACGTCCCACTCGCGGCGGCGGCCGACGGTGAAGATCAGACAGCCGGTACCGGTCGCGAGCAGGGCCATGCGGTAGGCGATCGAGCCGACCGGCATCAGTTTGGTGCCGTCGGGTACGGGCGGAAGGTCGCCGAAGCGCCACTCGCCCCGTCCGGCGAGCATGAAACTGTCGCGCAAGGTCTGGGCGGGGTCAAGCGCGAAGCGGTCGTCGGCGCTCGGGGTCGCGGCGGCGTAGATCTCGTCGGCGGCGGGGTTGTAGACGACGCCCAGCACCGGCTCGCCCCGCACGGTCAGCGCAATCGAGACGGCGTATTCGGGAATGCCCTGGAGGAACTCGCGCGTACCGTCGAGCGGATCGACGATCCAGACGCGCTCGCGCTTGAGGCGTCCGCCGGGAGCATGGGGATCGTCGTGCTGCTCCTCCGAGAGCCAGCCGTCCTCCGGGAACGCGCCCAGCAAGGTCTCGCGCAGGGCGGCGTCGACCTCGACATCGGCCTCGGAGACGACCTCGTAGTTGAGGAAGCCGTCGCGGTTGGACTGCTTCCAGCCGTAGCGAGCGCCCCGCTCGCGGTAGCGGAGGAGGATCTGTCCGGCGCGGCGCGCGGCTTCCTGGGCGGTCTGGAGTTCGGGGCGGTAGTCCACAGACGGCTCAGAACCCGGCCTGCTTGTCGACTTGACCGACCAGTTCATGCCCGCGCCGGTAGCGGCGCAGATTCTCGCAGAAACGTTCGAGGTTGCGTCCGGCTCGGAGTTGGCTCGCCCCGGCGGTGTGGGGGGTCATCACGATCTGGTCGATCGCGAAGACGCGATGGTCAGGCGGCAGCGGCTCGCCCTCGACCACATCGAGGGCTGCGCCGCGCAGGTGTCCGGATTCGACGGCGTCGATCAACGCTTCGAGTTCGATGATTTCACCCCGAGTCACGTTGACGATCACCGAACCGGGTTTCATCTGGGCGAAGGTCTCACCATTAAAGAGGTGGCGCGTCTCGGCGGTGAGCGGGGTGCAGACTGCGACCACATCGGATTTGGCCAGCAGGTCGGGCAGCGATTTCATGCCCAGCACGACGGGCACTTCGGGCGTTCCGGGCACGGGCAGCGCGTCAATCGCGCGCACGTTCATGCCAAACCCCTTGGCCCGCTGTCCGATCGCCTTGCCGGTCCCGCCGTAGCCGACGATGCCCATGGTCAGCCCGGAGAGCTCGAACGCAGCCCGCCGCATCGGTACGCGCGATCCCCAAGCCTCGCCTTTCAGCGTGAGCGCGGGTTTGAGCGAGCGCGCCAACGCCAGCAGCAACGCAAAGGCATGGTCGGCGAGATGCGGCCCGACCAGTCCCTTCTCGCCGGTGAGGGGGATGTCGGACTCTTTAAAGGCGTCGAAGAGGTAGCCGTCCACGCCGGAAGCGGTCGCGTGGACCCACTTGAGTTGGTTCGCCTCGGCGAAGAGGTCGGGCGTGAGGTAGCCGAGCAGGACTTCGGCGTCGGGGATCAGTTCGAGCGCGTCTTCGCGGTTGTTGGCGACGACCACTTCGGCCTCGTCGCCGGCGGCGTTGCGGATCAAGTCGAGTTGGGCGTCGGTCACTTCGGGCAGGGTCAGTCCGGGCATCACGAGCACACGCATCACACGCCTCCAGTCGTCGCAGTTCGCCCTAGCCTAACCGCGCCGCCGCCTAGACTGTCCGCGCCAGCGAAAGGATCGCCATGCAGTTCGGCGCTCAAGTCTCCGCCTACCTCACCTCCTGGGACGACATCCGCACGGTCGCGCAGACGATGGACACCGGTCGCTACAGCTCGATCTGGTTCGCGGATCATTTCGTCCCGCCGAATCGAGGCGTCGAGGTAGAGGGCCGCGAGGCCTACGAAGCGTTTTCGCTCGCAGCCGCAGTCGCGGTCTGCACCGAGACGCTGCGGATTGGTCATCTCGTGCTCGGCAATACCTACCGCAATCCCGGCCTCGTGGCGAAGATCGCGGGCAGCATCGATCACATCTCGCACGGACGCTTCACCCTCGGCATCGGCGCCTCCTGGTTCCGCCGCGAGCACGCGGCCTACGGCTGGGACTTCCCCGGCATGAAAGAGCGCCAGGATCGCTTCGAAGAAGCCTGTCGAATGCTGCGAACGATCTTGCACGCGAACAACGAACGAGTCACATTTGACGGCCAATACTATTCGCTCGACGACGCGCCGCTCTCGCCCGGCAGTTATAGCGAACCGATCCCGATCCTGGTCGGCGGCACCGGCCCCAAGCGGACGCTCAAGACCTTGGCCATGTACGGCGACATCTTCAATCTCGACGGCTGGGCGGGAAGGGGAATGTCGGTGGAGCTGCTCAAGGAGAAGGTCGACATCCTGCACAAGCACTGCGAGACAGTGGGGCGCGACCCCGCGGAGATCAAGATCACGGCGCTGATGCCCTGCCTGCTGACCGATGACGAAGCTGCCGCGCGGGAATGGGAGGAGCGGATCGGTCCCGGCACGCTCAACGGGACAGCCGATAAGATCGTGCAGCGAATCGGCGAGTTCATCGACTTCGGCATCGACGAGATCATGTTCGGTCGGCGGGGCGACAATGATCCGGAGTATTTCCAGCGTCTGGACAACGAAGTGCTGAGCCAGTTTGTCTAAGGCGCTCGGTACGGCGAGCCAAGATCGAACCGGACTACGCTCTCGAACAGGGAGGTGACTGAATGAAATTCCGCAACATGGGACGCACCGGACTGCGCGTCTCCGAAATCTGCCTGGGCACGATGACCTTCGGTTTCCAGACCGAACAGGCTGAAGCCGACCGGATCATGGACACCGCCTTCGACGGCGGCCTGAACTTCTTCGACACCGCCGACGTGTACCCGATTGGCGCCAATGTCGTCGGGACGACGGAAGAGATCGTCGGCGATTGGCTGGCCGGCAAGCCGCGCGACCAGATCGTGCTGGCGACCAAGTGCGTGGGCGCGATGGGGCCGTCGCCGAATCAGCGCGGAGCGTCGCGGCAGCACATTCTCGCGGCAGTGGACGAGTCGCTGCGGCGACTGAAGACGGACTACATCGATCTCTACCAACTCCACTCGCCCGACTGGTCGGTGCCAATTGAGGAGACGATGCAGGCGCTCGACGACCTCGTGCGCTGGGGCAAGGTGCGCTACGTGGGAGCGTCGAACTACCGCGCCTGGCAGTTGGCGCTGGCGCTGGGCGCGTCGGACAAGGCCGGGATCACGCGCTTCGACTGCGACCAGCCGCGCTACAACATTCTCTGGCGCGACATCGAGGCGGATCTGCTGCCGCTCTGCCGCGATCAGGGCGTCGGGATCATCGCCTACAACCCCCTCGCGGGCGGCTTCCTGACCGGCAAGTACGCCAACACCGAAGACCTGCGCGAGAACACCCGCTTCACCCTGGGCAGCGCCGGCCCGCGCTACCGCCGCCGCTACTGGGACGAAGCCCAGTTCGCACAGGTTGCCCGCCTACAGAAATACTTCGCCGAGCGAGAGGTCAGCATCACCCACGCCGCAATCGCCTGGGTACTGGCGCAGGATGGGATCACAAGCGCAATCGTCGGCGCGAGCCGGGCCGAGCAAATCGTCGATTCGCTGAGCTACGCAGAACTTGAGTTGACGCCAGAAGATCTGGAGTTCTGCGATCAACCCTGGTACGAGATCCCACGTCCAAGCGATCCTGAGGTGGCGCTACGATAGGAGTTGCGAGATGACTGACCAAGAAGACACGCCGGCAGTCTGGATGGTACGCGGCGGCAGCGCCGGAGAGTTTGAAGAGACGGCAAGCTCGCATGATCTGACGATGGTCCACTTCGGGGTCTCCGACTTGAGTGAGGCAAAAGACCGAGCGGCCATTCGTGAGGTAATCACGAGCAGTCAGCCCGGCATGAAGAAGGGAAGAGTGAGATCGCTCACGGGCCAGCTGACCTCGTTTCGATTACGTATGCAGCGCGGCGACTATGTCGCAATGCCGCTGAAGGGTAATCCCGGACAGGTTGCATGTGGCAAAATTGCAGGCCCCTATGAGTACAAAAGGCTCGGTGAGCAGCATTTTCACTGCCGCTCAGTGGACTGGTTTGGCGACACGATTACGAAGAGTGACTTTCGAGAGGATATTGTACGCCGATTGGGCTTACCAAGCACGATCGTGCAGATTCACGTGCCAGACGCTGCAGAGCGATTTCAAGCAGTGATTGACGGGCGTCCTGAGACTGCGGAAGAGGCGATCGAAACGGACGTGGAGGAAGAATCGTATCTTGCGATCGATCCCGAGGAACGAATTCTCGACTACATCCGCGATCAGTTTCGCGAACACCGGTTTGCAGAACTGGTTGAGGCGGTACTCCTAGCCGATGGGTATGCGACGCTGTTTTCGCCGCCCGGACCCGACGGTGGCGTGGATATCCTCGCCGGCCGCGGTCGGCTAGGCTTTGACGCACCTCATCTCTGTGTGCAGGTGAAAGCGACCGAGAAACCGATCGGAACGCCAGATCTGGACCGCCTATGCGGAGCAATGGAGAAACATGGCGCCGATCTGGGATTGTTCGTGAGTTGGAGTGGTTTCACGAAACCTGCGCTGGATGAAGGCAAGCGCATGTACTTTCGGCTGCGGCTATGGAGTGGCCGTGATCTATTGAATGAGATCTTTCGACTGTATGACCAGCTCTCGCTGGAGATTCGCGCTGAGCTTCCGCTTAAACAGATTTGGACACTTGTCTCCGATGATCCGGAGAGCTGATATCCACACAAGTGGGCGCAGAATCGGCCAGACGCTCCGACATCGTCGCGATTGCATCGGGGTTGCTATCCACCAGCACATACTGCCGACCATGACGCACCGCCGCCTCCCCAGTCGTCCCCGACCCCGCGAAACAGTCCAGAACGACATCCCCCGGATTCGAATGCACCCTCACGATCCGCTCCAGAATCGCCAGCGGCTTCTGAGTCGGATACCCCGTCCGCTCTGATCCGCTCGTGGGAACGATCGTCTGCCACCAGACATCCGTCGGCGTCTTACCTCGCTTGGCCTTCTCCTCACCGACCAAACCCGGCGCGAGATATGGAATCCGATCAATCTCGTCGTAGTTAAAGATGTAGTGATTGGGATCCTTAGCGTACCAAAGGATGGTGTCGTGCTTGGCTGGCCACTTCTTCTTCGAGCGACCCCCGAAGTCATAGGCCCAGATGATCTCGTTGATGAAGCACTCGCGACCGAAGATCTGATCTAGCAGCACCTTGCAGTAGTGGGACTCGCGCGGATCGATGTGCAGGAACAGTGAGCCGATTGGAGTCAGCACCCGGTGCAGCTCTCGCAGCCTCGGTTCGAGGAAGGCGAGATAGTCGTCGTAGGCGTCCGCGTAGCGGCCGAGCTCTCCGGCAAACTCGGTGCGGTAGCGGCGGCCCTGGAAGCCGGTGCGATCGCCGGATTCGTCGTCGCGGGTGGTGCGGATGCGCTTGAGGGATCGTTGCTTGCCGGTGTTGAAGGGCGGATCGATGTAGACGAGGGGAATGCTCGCGTCGGGGATGCGCGGCAGCACGTCCATATTGTCGGCGAGGATGATCTGGTTCTGCGTCAGATCCATCGTTAGCGCTCGAGCCAGACTGGTTCGTGCGTGCCTGGTTTCACGGTTCGTCCCCAGCGGGGCTGGATCTGGGAAAAGCTGATCGGGAAGCTTAGTCGCGTGAGTTTGCCGTAGTCGGAGTCGACGGTTTCGGAGAAGCGCTCGGCGAGGCGGTAACCATCCTCGGGATCGGCGTCCTCGATTCGGTGCGGCGTTCCCAATCTGAGGAACCAGGCGGCGGTCTGGCCCAGCGCGACTTTGACGTGCCAGCTTCCGCCTTCGACAGCGCGGCGTTTCAGCGCCTCGAGTGCTCCGTAGGCGCCCCAGTAGCCGGTGCCGTAGTCGTTCAGCGCCATCGCCGGACCTGACCCGATCAGCTCGGTCGGATCCTTCTGCTGGATGTGGTGAATGCCCGAGGCGGCCTGGACATTGCCGTCGAAGCCGCGCTTCTCCTGCCAGGGACCGAACTGCCCGTAGGCGTTCTCGGAGATGTAGATGATGCCGGGCCGCCGTTCGGCCAGCGCTTCAGGGCTGAGGCCTCGGCGGGCGAGCGACTTGGCGCGGTAGGACTGGCTAAAGACGTCTGTTCCCTCGATCAGGTTCCAGAGGGCACCGCGCCCGCCCGCGGTTTCGAGATCGACAAAGGCGCGGCGCTTGCCGTGTCCGGTGTCGGCTTGAGCGGCCTGCATGTCCGGCACGTTGGGCGAACCGATGTGGAGGACATCCGCGCCAAGCGCCGCGAGCGTGCGCGAGATGGTCGGCCCTGCGAGTACGCGGGTGCTGTCGATCACGCGGACGCCATTCAAGGGGAGTTCACCGCCGGGAATCGGCTGGGGCGGCGCATCGCCGATCTTCTCGATCGTGACGGCGGGCGCATCGGCCAGGAGCTTGCCTTGCGGATGTGCAAGCCATTCGTCCGGCGTGCGGATCGTGACGCCGGTGAGTTGGGCGTTGACCAGCTTCCGCTCAAGTTCCGAAGCATCATGAGCCGCGACATGCTCGGCAACGGTGTCAGCCGTGCAGCCGAGGACTTCCATCGTGCGCTCGACGATGTGCGGAAAACCGCTGAGCAGGTAGAGGTAGCGCCCGTCGCGGGTCGGATAGATGCCCTGACCGGGCGCAATCGAATCCGGCAGCGACTCGAAGGCGTTGCGGCCGTTGACCTTGAGCACCCACATGCTCGAAATCGCGACGCAAGCCTGACCGAGATCGATTTCGGCGCTCTGCGGTTTGCCGGTCTGCGATTCGTAGATGTCGCTAACGGCGCCGGCGACGTTACCGAGCAGTGCGGCCATGCCGGCAGCGAGGCGGAGCGGCGACGGGTAGAGCGGATCGCCGTCGCCGACGAAGGAGATCTCGGCAGCCGCCGGTTCGACGCCCGCGGCACGGCTGATCGATTCGAAGTCGGCGCGCTTCATGCTGAGTCTCCTTCACTGGGTTCGTCGCGCAGGCTAACGATCGGCCAATCGGTGTCCGCTGAATCGACCTTTCATATGCTGCGTGTAATCGGGTTCAGGACGAGGCAATGAAGGTGACTCGCAGTGGTTTGGGCGCGCAGGGAGAAGCACTGTGGCGGCTCGCGAGCGGTCGCGGGCTGAGTCGGCGCCGGTTCTTGACGTTGCTCTTGGCGGGTGGCGCGGCTGCGGTACTGGCGGCTTGCGGCGACGAGATTCCCGGGTGGACAGACGGAGCCGAGCGTGTGTCGCAAACTGCCGAGCCGCCGTTGGTGTTCAAGGACCCGACTCCCTTCATTGACCACGGCAACGCGGGACTGGAAGCGCGGTTGGAGCTGATGACCGGCTCGATCACGCCGAACGAGCTGTTCTTCGTGCGCAACAATTCGCGCAGCGTCGACCTCGACCAGGAGCACTGGCGGCTGCAAGTCGAGGGCGACGCGATCGACACCCCAATCGAGTTGAGCTTCGACGACATCCTCCGGCTGCCGCAGCAGACTCGGACCTCGTACCTGGAATGCGCCGGCAATCAGCGGGTGATGTTCGACCGGCTCCAGGGCCGGATGGCAGGGGGAACGCAGTGGGGCCGGGGCGCGATCGGCAACGCGGAGTGGGGCGGCGTTTCGCTGGCCGACGTGCTGGCACTGGCCGGTGTCTCTGACCAAGCCATCGCCGTCCTCCTGATCGGACTGGACCGGGAGTCGCCCGAAGGCGGATTCCGGCGGGTGATGCCGATTGAGAAGGCGCTTCACCCCGACACGATGCTCGCCCATCGGATGAACGGCGAGCGATTGCCGAGGGATCATGGCTACCCACTGAGGGCGATCGTTCCGGGCTGGGTTGGGGCTTCGCAGATCAAGTGGCTGGGCCGGATCATCGTCTCGAGCAGGCCGTTATGGACCCGCAACAACACGACCTCCTACGTGCTGATCGGCGACGACTATGAGCGGGAGGGTGAGGCTGAGGGACCCGTCGTGACAGCGCAGTCGATCAAGAGCGCGCTCGCCCTGCCCTGGCCAGCGCGAATGAACACCGCTCGCCAGGAGCTGCGGGGCTATGCGCACTCGCCGCACGGCCCGATCTCGACCGTTGAGTGGAGCGATGACGCCGGCGCGACCTGGACGCCGGCATCGTTGGTCGGCCGCCAGGTAGACGATGGTTGGGCTGAGTTCGCGTTTGCCTGGCAAGCGACTCCGGGCGAGCACACGATCATGACCCGTGCCACGGACGCCGCCGGCAACATCCAGCCTGACGCGGTCCCTTTCAACAGGAAGGGCTACCTCTTCAATCAGCCGCTGCCGCATCCGATTCGGGTGGTCTAGGCGGGCGTCACGGACGCGGGGCGGTAGAGGACTGCGTTACTCTTTGGCCGAACTGCGATTCCTGGGAGGGACTGCCATGCGCGCTGCCGTACTTGAATCTCCAAACACGCCGCTCCTGATCAAGGACCTGCAACAGGACGATCCGCAATACGGAGAGGTCCGGGTGCGAATGGACGCGGCCGGCATCTGCGCCTCCGACCATCACATCATGGAAGGCACGGCGTCGTTCCCATTGCCGTCCGTCCTAGGACACGAAGGCGCGGGCACGATCGAAGAGGTGGGGCCGGGCGTGACCGAACTCAAGCCAGGCGACCGCTGCATCCTCTCGTTCGTGACACCGTGCGGGCAGTGCCCGACTTGCCGGCGCGGACAGCCGCAGCTCTGCGACCTGCACCAGGCAACCGGTTCGCGTCTGCTCGACGGGACGGTTCGTCTGCACGACGACGCGGGACGAGAGATCTACCAGATGGGCAAGCTCGGGGTCTTCGGCGAGCACGTCGTCACGGCGCAGCAGGCCTGTTTCCCGATTCCCGACGAGGTGCCAATGGAGGTGGCGGCGCTGATCGGCTGCTCGGTGACCACGGGCGTCGGCGCTGTCATCAACCAGCCCACCGCCCGCGCGGGCATGACCGTCGCAGTGATCGGCGCCGGCGGCGTTGGCCTGAATGCGATCCAGGGCGCGCGAATGCTCAACGCGAGCAAGATCATCGCGGTCGACATCCACGAGCACAAGCTGGAGTTTGCCCGGCGGTTCGGCGCGACCGACACGGTCAACGCGCGCAACGTCAACGCAGCCGCCGCCGTTGTCGAACTCTCCAACGGCGGCGTCGATTTCGCCTTCGACACCTTCGGCTCCGACGTCACCGCCAACCAGGTCTTCCAGTCCCTGGGCAAGGGCGGCACCGGCGTCATCGTCGGCCTCGCCCCAACCGAGGCAGTCGGCTCCTTCGACCTCGTCGACATGGTCCGCAAGCAGAAGACCATGGTCGGCTCCTACTACGGCTCGGCCTCGCCGCATCGGACGTTTGAGGTCCTGGTCGACGCCTACGTCAACGGCCGGATCGAGATCGATCACATCGTGCAGCGCCGCTACCCGCTGGATGAGATCAACGAAGCCTTCGACGCACTGGCACGCGGCGAGGACGGCCGCGGTGTGATCGTCTACGACTGACGAGCACCTCGCACTACTCCAATGTCGCCAGGTGCTGGCTCTTGATCAGATCCCAGTCGATTTCGTAGCCGAGACCCGCACCGGTCGGCGCTGAGACCATGCCGCCCGACATGTCGATGTCTTCGACCAGGCCGTAGAGGAAGCCGCCGGTGCTGGGAAAGTACTCGAAGAACTCGCAGTTGGGCACGGCCATCGTGACGTGCAGGTTGGCGACGTTGTTGAGGCTGTTGCCGCCGTGGTGGATCTCGCACTTCATCTGGAAGCCCTCGGCCAGGTGGCAGAGCCGCACCAGCGGCGTGATCCCGCCAGTGACCGCCACATCGCCGCGCAGGATGTCGGTGGCGTATTGGGTGATCCACTGAGTCATCCCGTAGTAGCGGCCGGGCGCGTACTCGGTCGACATGATCGGGATGTCGAGCTTCTGGTGCAGCTTCACGTATGAGTAGAGGTCTTCCTCGGCCAGCGGGTCTTCGTACCAGTAGTAGTTGAGGTCCTCGATCGCGCGGCCGACGCGGACCGCGTCCTCATACTGGTAGGACCACATCGAATCGAGCATCAGGATCATCTCGTCGCCGACGCCCTCGCGGACGGCCTTGCAGATCTCAATGTCGTTCTTCGGGATGCCGTGTGGATGGAGCTTGTGGGCGATCCATCCGTCTTCCTTGAACTGAAGCGCTTCTTCGACATACTCCTCGGCGGTCTCCCACCAGGCGGTGCTGGAATAGACCGGCACTTCGTCCTTGCAGGTGCCCAACAACCGATGAATCGGCTGGTCGGCGAGCTTGCCGTTGATGTCCCAAAGCGCGATGTCGATCGCGCCGATCGCGGCGTTCGAGACGGCCCGATTCTGCTTGTAGCAGTCGGCCCAGATGCGACCGATGTCCTGCGGGTTCTTGCCGATCACGCGCGGCTTGAGCACGTCGATCAACACCTGGGCGTGATGCTGGGGCCGCGAGAGGAAGGCGTTGCCGGTGATGCCGGCATCGGTCTCGACGCTGACGACGGAGAGCTGGTTCGGCCCGCCGAAACGCATCCCCGTGCCGACGCGCCAGTTCGGCGTTTCCCAGTTGAAGACGTCGATCTTGAGGTTGGTGATCTTGACCATCGGAATTCCTCCATTACGGGTCTGCTGAACCGCTAGGATGGCACCAGGGCAGGCGGCCTTCGTGTTGGGGGAGATGTGGCCGCGATGGCCGCTATAGCACGGGTTGCTAGCCTGCGCTTGCCCGGTCTTATCGACCCCGGAATTGCGCCGGACGCTTCTGCACGAAGCTGTCGATGCCTTCCTGACGATCTTCGCTGTTGCTGGTGATGCTCAGACCCCAGGCTTCACGCTCGACCTGCATATCGAAGCTGGCAGCCTGGTTATTGATGAGGCGTTTGGTCAGTTCGATCGCGAGCGACGGACCCCTGGCGATCTTCTCCGCCAGGGCGATCGCCTCCTCGACCAACGTTTCAGGATCGAGGGTGCGATTAGTCAGACCGTAGCGCTCGGCGTCGGCGGCGCTCAGCGGCTCGCCGGTGTACATCAGCTCGAGCGCGCGGCCCTTGCCGATCATCTGCGGCAGGTAGTAGGTACTGCCGGTGTCGGGCACGATCGCTCGGTGGACAAACGCGCTGACAAAGCGGGCGTTGGTTGAGGCGAGGCGAATGTCGCAGGCGAGCGCGAGCGACATGCCAGCGCCGGCGGCGGCGCCGTTGACCGCGGCGACGATTGGCTTGGGGTAATCGTTGAGGGTCGAGAAGAGCACTCCGTAGTGGCCGATCGGCGCTTCCCGGTGGCGGCGGAAGCTGTCGGCCTCATCCAGTTCTTCCGAGAGCCGGCGTCCTTCCGCGCCGCCGGTCACGTCTGCGCCGGCGCAGAAGCCGCGCCCGGCTCCGGTCAGGACCATCGCCTTGACGCCGTCGTCGTGGCGGGTGGATTCGAGCACCTCAAGCAGCTCGTGGACGAGACGCGGGCCCATCGCGTTCATCTTTTCAGGCCGGTTCAGGGTGACGATGGCGACAGCGTTCTGAATGTCCAGGGTCAGGTCTTCGTAGGTCATGGTCGTGGAAGCCTTCCGTTGCCGGCTCAGATTATCGCGTGGTCGTCAGGACCGCGAGATTGCCGTGGCGGAGCGCGACCATGACGGAACTGAGCGATTCGAGGATTCGTGTGCCGAACTGCGCGAGCAGATGAGCGCTGGTCAGACCTTGTAGCCGCCGTCGACGCTGATCACCTGACCGGTGATGCCGGCTGATTCGGGCGCGGCGAGGAGGGCCGCCATAGGGCCGAGTTCCTCCGGTTCGAGCACGCGATCCTGGAGATTTTCCGCAGCTCGCAGAGCATGCGCCTCCTCGGCGCTGATCCCCATCGCCCGGCCCATTGCGTCCCAGTCGACCAGGGCCGTATTGGTCCAGCCGGGGCACAGGCAGTTGACCGTGATCCCGTGCTTGGCGGTGTCGTGCGCGAGGGCGCGAGTGAATCCGATCAAGCCGTGCTTGGCGGTGCTGTAGGCGAGTGCGCCTCCTGAGCGCTTGGCATAGCCCGAGCCGATGGTGAGGATGCGGCCGTAGCCGGCGTCTCGCATATGCGGCAGCGCTTCGCGCGTGGTCCAGTAGGCGGAGGTGAGGTTGAGCGCGAGGTTGGCCTCGAACACATCGTCGTCGTGCGTGAACGGGTCCTGGCTGCCGCGCATCGGCGCGCCGCCGCCGACATTGTTGACGAGGATGTCGATCCGTCCGAAGTGCGACACGGCCTGACGTACCGGTTCTTTTGAGGCGTCGCGGTCGAGCGCGTCGGCGATCACCGCCAAGCCCTGCGAGCCGATCTCCTCGACCTCGGCCACCACGGACTCCAGCTGTTCGAGGGTGCGCGAGGACACCACGATCTTTGCGCCGTCGCGGGCCATTTCGAGCGCGATCGCGCGTCCAATGCCGCGGCCGCCACCGGTCACGACGGCCACTCGGTCGTCAAGTCGTCCCATCTCCGCCTCCGTTCAACTCGGAGGCAGGATAGTAGGCGCGCTCGGGCTGAGTCAGCCGTCGTCGTCTTCGAGGACCAGGACGGCAGGCCGGGGACTGAAGGTAACGACCTGGACCGTGGGAGGATGCTCAACTACAGCGACGATGGTCTCGGGAACGATGAGACCCAACCAGTCGCCGTCGTGGGAGGGGACGACGCGGATAATGGATGTGCTGATGGCGGTGAAGCTGGAGGTACGGGATGCGGGCACGGTCGCAGGGGGTAGGAATCGGGGTTGTGGGGTGGCAACGGTGACCGACGGCGCGGCGGGAGTGGTGGTGTCGCTGTCGTGGGTGATGGCTTGGTAAGCGGGAAAGGCGAGCATGGCGCAGACAGAGAGGACGAAGATCGCCCAGCCGATGCGCCGTCTTGTCAGCCTGGTCATGGCGACTCCTGCGAGCGTTCAGCTGGCCATGTCAGCGCAGCTGAGGACCGGTTTCGGCGTGCACCTAGCCGCTTGCGTATAGACCCAACTCGCCCCGCTGCAACTCATCGCCCACCAGTTTCAGGATCTTGTCCAACTGATCGAAGTCCCACTCGCTGACGAAGCTGATCGCGCTGCCCTCGCGGCCGGCTCGGCCGGTGCGACCGACGCGGTGGATGTAGTCTTCGGCAGTCTGGGGCAGGTCGTAGTTGACGACGTGTTGGACATCGGGAATGTCCAGCCCGCGCGCGGCGACATCGGTCGCGATCAGGAACTGCAAGCTGCCGGCGCGGAAGCGCTCCATCACGCGGTCGCGCTTGCGTTGATCGCGGTCGCCGTGAATGGCGTCGGCGTTCAGTCCCTGATCGGCGAGCCGGCGCACGAGCCGATCGACGGTCACCTTCATGTTGCAGAAGACCAGCGTGCGGCCTGAGAGCTCGGGCAGCAGTTCTTCGATCGCACGGAGCTTGTCGCGATCGGCTACTTCGTAGTAGCGCTGGTTGATGCCTTCGGCGGTGGCCACTTCCGGCGCGATCTGGATGTGCTCCGGTTCATACATGTAGCGATGGATCAGGGTCTTGATTGGCGTGGGGATCGTGGCGGAGAAGAGTGCAGTCTGGCGATCCTGGGGACAGCGGCGCAGGATCCGGCGCATGTCCGGCTCAAAGCCGATATCCAGCATTCGGTCGGCTTCGTCCAGAACAGCGATGCGCACCTGATTGAGCTGGAGCGTGCGCCGTTCGAGGTGATCGATCACGCGCCCCGGAGTGCCGACCACGATCTGCGGGCGGCGCTCCAGATTGGCGAAGTCGTCGGCGAGGCGGCGGCCGCCCATGAGCACCGTCGTTTCAAGTCCGCGCGCTCGGGCGAGGAAATCGAGCACTGCTCCGATCTGCTGCGCCAATTCGCGGGTGGGCGTGAGGATGATCGCCTGCACTGCGCCTTCCTGCGGATCGCAGGATTCGACCACAGGCAGGCCGAAGGCAATGGTCTTGCCGGTGCCGGTCTGGGCCTGGCCGACGACATCGCGGCCGTCCAGGAGGAGCGGGACAGTTTGTTGCTGGATTGGCGTTGGCTCGGAGAACTTGAGCGCGGTCAGCGCTTGCAACATGCGCGGCGAGAGCCCGAGCTCGGTGAAGGCGGCGGGCCAGGAGTCCGTCTCGATCCGATCCAATTCGTCCAGCGCGGGCAAGTCGTATCCGCCTGAGAGCAGCGCCTGCTGCGTCGCGCTGAGCGGAGCGCCGGTTGACTTTCCCGGCGAACGGCGGCGGCGGCGGGAACGTGAGCCTCTTCCGCTCTGTCTACGTCCCGGGGCCGGCGGCGCGACCGTGCCGTTCGGCGACGGACTCGGGGCGCTCGAGTCGGGACGCGGCTTGCGCCGACGGCGCTTGCGTCGCTTTGGCTGGGAGACTGCGGAGGGAGCGCCGTTTGCACTTGGAGCGCGAACAGGGTGATCAGCGGGAGCAGAGGAAGTTGACGGAGGAGCAACGGCCTCAGAGGGCGGGCGCTTGGGGAAAAGACGGTGGAGAAAGCTCAAGTCCGACTCGCAGGCGGGCAGTAGAGGGATTGGGTCACTGGATCATCGTATCAGCGGAACCGGCTAGAGCGGCGTCAGTGCGACCAACGGAATCCGCCGCGAGGTTTTTGCCTGGTAGCCCTGGTAGGGCGAATACATCGAGATCAGCCGCTCCCAGACTTCTTCGCGATCCTCGCCTTCGATTTCCGAGGCGGAGACTTGCTGAGCGCCATGGGCGGCGCTCCAGACCTCGGCTTGGGGCCGCGCTTGCAGGTTCTTCCACCAGTAAGGATCTTCGTGGTGTCCCCCATAGGAGGCGACGACCACGAGTCGTCCCTGCGACTCGATTTCGTCCAGATAGAGCAGGAGTACGGAGCGGGGCTTACCCGAGCGCCGTCCGGTGGTAATCAAGCGCAGGGTGGGTGGTCCCTGGAATCGGCCTCGCATCAGCGAGAAGAGCGGCTGTTGAAACGCGGTGAGCGCGCGGATGAGTCGTGGTCCCATGCCGGCAGGATAGGTGAATTGAGAGCGGCTCGTGGGGAGGGTCAGCGGAGTAAGCCAGTTGACGCTGCAATCTGCGCGTAACACAGCGACACGTTGGCGCAATCTGTGCGTAAATCGGGTGAAACCCACGCAATCCACTGTCTCCATAGCTTGCCTCCAGACCGGTTTCGGGAACGGAGGTACACATGCAGCTTGCCCGAATGGTCCGGCTCCGAGGTGGAGTCAGGAAACCCGGCCTGGGGATTATCCTCGGCCTGACCACCGGCCTCTTGGCCACGCTTGGGATTGCACACGGACAAGAAGTGTCGGAGGAGGTCGCGGATCTGATCCTCGCCGTTGACACGATCTGGTTCGTGCTCGCCGGCATTTTGGTGTTCTTCATGCAGGCGGGCTTCGGGTTGCTCGAAGCCGGCTTTGTGCGTGTCAAGAACACCACCAACATCCTGATGAAGAACGTGCTCGACGCCTCGCTCGGCGCGGTCGTCTGGTGGGCGGTCGGGTTCGGCTTTGCCTTCGGCGCCTCGCAGGGCGGCTTCATCGGCGGCCACTCGTTCTTCCCGGGACTTGGCGGCCTGACCGAGACCGACGGCGTCTCCGAAGCGGCCGTGTTCTTCTTCCAGTGGGCCTTCGCCGCGACTGCGGCGACAATCGTCTCCGGCGCGCTGGCCGAGCGCACCAAGTTCAGCGCCTATCTCTTCTACACCGTGTTCATCACCGGAGTGATCTACCCGGTCGTGATCAACTGGGGCTGGGGCGGCGGCTGGCTCGGCAGCGAGGGCTTCATGGACTACGCCGGTTCGACGCTGGTGCACGGCGTCGGCGCTTGGGCGGGTCTGATGGGCGCGATTCTGGTTGGCCCGCGGCTTGGCAAGTACATGTCGGACGGCCGGGTGAACGCAATCCCTGGTCACAACATGACACTAGCCGCGCTGGGGATGTTCATCCTCTGGTTCGGTTGGTACGGCTTCAACCCCGGCTCGACGCTGGGTTTGACGGGCGGACTGGCGACAGAGGCGGCTTGGATCGCGATCAACACGACGCTCTCGGCCGGCGCCGGCGCGATTGTGGCCGTGGGCGTGGCGAAGCTGCGCTACGGCAAGGCTGACCTCGGTCTCACGCTGAACGGCGCGTTGGCGGGGCTCGTTTCGATTACCGCTGGTTGCGGTTTCGTGGAGCCGTGGGCAGCGATCATCATCGGCGCGATCGGCGGTGGCCTCGTTGTGTACTCGGTCGCCTTCTTCGACAAGATCAAGGTGGACGACCCGGTTGGCGCGATTTCGGTGCACGGCGTCTGTGGCGCCTGGGGCACGATTGCGGTCGGCCTGTTCGCCACCGCCGGGGCCGCCGAAGCCTGGGGCGCGTCTTCGCACGGTCTCTTCATGGGCGGCGGTTTCAGCGCGCTGGGTTGGCAGATCGTCGGCGTCTTGGCCGTCTTCGCCTGGACAGTCGTGACCGCTGGCATCTTGTTCTTCGTGATCAAGAACACCATCGGACTCCGCGTCTCCGAGAACGAGGAGCTGGCCGGACTCGATGTGCAGGAGCACGGCATCGGCGCCTACCCCGAATTCCCCACGGTCGCGCCTGGCACGGCGGTTGAGGTCTCGGCGGGCGAAGAGCTGCCCGCACCCTCACCAGCCGGCGGCGGCGACTAGTTAGCCTGCGGCGAATTGACGTGTGCGGTCGCGGCGGCCTTCCCTCACCGCCGCGACCGGCACGCACAATGACCGCTCCGCAGAGGAAGGAACAATCGACATGAAGATGGTGATCGCCATCATCCGCCCCGAGCGCCTCTCCGTGGTCCGCACGGCGCTCGAAAACATCGGCATCGTCTCGATGACGATTTCCGAGGTTCGCGGCCGCGGCGCCCAGAAGGGCATCGTGCAGGAATTCCGCGGCCAGCAAGTGCAGGTGGACTACCTGCCCAAGATCAAGATCGAGATCGTGATCAACACCACGCCGCTGGACGACGTGATTGAAGCGATCCTCGACAACGCGGGCTCCGGCTCGATCGGCGACGGGAAGATCTTCGTCCTGTCAGTCGAGGACGCCGTCCGCGTGCGGACTCGCGAACGGGGGCCGGCCGCCGTCTAGGGGACCGACGGCCGACCCCCCTCCGCGGGGACCGGTTGGGGCGGGGGCGGCTTCGGCCGCCCCCGCTTCAGTTTGCCCTCGATAGCGTAGGTTCCCGTGAGCGATCGGCTCGTTCTCCAAGCTCACTACGCTTGACTCATGAGCCTGCGGATCGAAGTCCTGCCCGACCTTGCCGCCGCCGAGCGCCTGCTCTCCGAGATCGTGAGTGCACGCGCCTCGTCGCTGACGCGGCTGAACCTGTTGTTTGGCTCTTCGCTCCAGCGGATCGACGCGCAACGAAGGCTCGCCGCCGAGGCGGGCGGAGGTTTGGCCGCCGTCCACGGGTTTACCCCGGTAGACCTTGCTCAAGCGATCGTGGATCGCGGAAATGCGCCGCCGCGCCGGAGTTGGCCGCGCGGCGCTGATCTCGTGGCGGTTCGAGAGCTGCTGGAGGATGTGCGGCTCAGCGCATTCGATCCGGATGCGCCCGGATTGACGCAGGCGCTCCTGCGCACGCTGACCGATCTGCGGGAAGCTGCGCTCAGACCGGAAGACTTGCCTGAGGGCGATCTCCGTAAAGCGTTCGCCGCGTGGCGCGAGCGGGTGAGCGATGTGGGCGACCGGACAGCGATCTACGAAGACGCGGTCTCGAACGCGACGAGTGTGGATGCCTATCGAGAGGCGCTTGGCAACGCTCCGCTGATTGTCAGCGGAATCACCGATCTGACACGAATCCAACGACTACTGATACGCCGCTGTGCGGAAGCCGCCGCTGTGCGGATATTGATGGTTGATCCAGCGCGCGCGGGTAATGACACCTCAATTCCCATCCGGACAACACAACTGCTCACAGGCGAGTCGAATGCAGAGCTCGTGCGGCATACGACCGCGGCAACGCCGCTGACCGAGTCCGAGTGCTTCAGCACCGGCGATCCGATCGCGGAGGCGGAGGAGGTTGCGCGACGGATCCTCGAACTGGCGCGAGGCGGTATTCCCTTTCACCGCGTGGCGGTACTGCATCAGCAGGGTGCGCCAGCGGATGAACGAATCCGCGCTGCTCTGGTACGCGCTGGCGTGCCCGTCTGGCCAATTGCGGGTGAGTCCGTTGCTCGAAGCGCGCCCGGGCGGGCGGCGCGAGACCTGCTGCGGCTGCTCCTGACGGACGGCGAGCGAGTCGAACGCTCAGCCTTGATTGATGCGCTCGCGCAGCCAGGCTTGGCCAATCCGCTTCCGCTCGGAGTGGATGACATGACACGCCAACCGCAGCAATGGGAACGCGCAGCGAGCGCCGCCGCCCTGGTACGCGGCTGGCCATCAATGCGGGCGCGTCTGGCGCACTGGCTCGATAGCGACGATACGGAGTCGGATACGGGGCAAGGTCTCTTGACGGTCATTGATGACCTCACAGCGCGCTCCGAGCAGTTGCAGCAGGCGCGCACCTGGGGCGAGGCCGCAGACCTGTTGATGCAGGCGCTGGACACATATCTCGCGCCGGCGAGCGAGCAAGCAGACGATGAGAAGCAGGCGTGTCGGCGACTGTCCATTGAGGCGGTCGATCGGCTCCGTCAGCTCGACGATCACAGCCTCACATACGTCCCAAGCGCAGCTC
This sequence comes from Dehalococcoidia bacterium, assembly GCA_963555985.3. GTDB lineage: Bacteria > Chloroflexota > Dehalococcoidia > Bin125 > Bin125. The sequence continues at coordinate 683,069 of OY820591.1, read as the reverse complement.
TGAGCGCTGCGTTGCGGGCGCTCAACGGCGTCGTTGTCCGCGATCGCAAGCGGCTGATTGGCGGAGCAAACGTCGGACCCGCCAATGGGCCGGCTCGCGGGATTCGTTACGACGCGGTGTTTGTCGCCGGCTGCGCCGAGCGCGTGTTCCCGGCGCCCGGCCGGCAGGATCCGCTACTGCCGGACGAAGTACGAGCGCAGATCAACAGGCGCGTTCCCGGTGCGCTTGCGTTGCAGTCCGAGCGAGCAGTGAGCGATCGGCTGGTCTTCCAGCTGCTGCGTCAGGCCGCGCGCGCGCGGTTCACAGTCTCCTGGGCGCGACGCTCGAGCGCGATCGGCGGGCCGGCGCGGGCGTCGTCGCTCCTGCTTGAGTCGGCCTCCGTGTCACCCGGCGACACCGATCGTTTGGCAGTGTTAGAGAGCGAAGAAGACCTCGCTCAGCAAGCTCGCCTGCTTCGCATTCCCTCCGCCATCTCCGGAGTGTCTCCAACGGCTGAACAGGTCGAACGGAGCGACTGGTCGTCGGTATTGCGTGCGCTTGATCCAGACGATCTGCGGATAGCGTTTCTGACCGCGCCCGGCGTGCGGCGCGCCGCGCTGCTCTCCGAATTCTGGCCGCAGGCTGAGCCGGCGCTGCGCGCGATTCACGAGCGCAACGCGCCACGCTTCACCGAATTCGACGGCCGGTTGACGATGCCGTCCGATTGGGATCCAACTGCGCGCGAATGGTCGCCTCGATCGCTCGAGCTGTATGTTCGCTGTCCTTATCGCTTCTTTCTCCGGCACATCATCGAGCTCAAAAGCGTCGCCGAACCGCCTGAGACCAGCAGTCCGATCGTCGCCGGACAACTCGTCGTTCGCATTCTGAGACGCTGGCTGTCGCGCTGGCTCCAGGAGGTCCCCGGCGAGACTCGTCCGCCCTGGCTGGAATTCACCTCTGATGAGCGCCGGTTGGACGCCGTCGCGGATGAGGTTCTACCAGACGCGGCGGCCCGCGGTTTGCTCGGACCTCCGGCGACGGCAGAGCAGACCGCCGAAGCACTCCGCAACGATCTCAGCCGAATTCGGCGCCTCGAACTCACCGATGCCCGCGACGGCTGGACTCCGGTCGAGAGTCAAACGTCCTACGAAGGCGCAAAGCTCAGTATTGGGGCTGGACGATCTGTCCAACTGAGCGGACAGATCGAGCGAATCGACCGACACAAAGACGGTCGTCTGCGCGCGGTGCGGTACACGGTGGGAGCGATGGATCCCGGGGTTGAAGGCTTTCGCAACGGTTCTGTCCTGAATCCAGTCGCTGACTTGGCCGCGCTCATGCCTCACTTGCGTGAGCGTGACACAGGCATCGCGGCGGGGGAGTCCATGCTGCGATCGGTCAGCGCGCGCGGTGAGTTCGCGTCGCAAACACTGCGGGGCGCAGACTTCGCGCGAAGGGGCGGCGACTCTGCGCCGACCAGCGCCGACGACTTGATCGATACGTTCGGCACGATCGTAAACGGCATCGAAGCAGGCAGTTTCATAGCAAACGTTGGCGAACCTACCGAACGCCGCCCGCACTGCCGCCGCTGTCCATACGAGGCGGCGTGTACGCCCGATATCGCCGGGCGAACAGCGTTCAAGGCAAACCGTGAGCCCGAGCGGGTGCGGGCGCTCGCCGCCCTGCGGCGTAAACGAGTCTTGCAATGAGCGATGATGCCCCGCCTGTTGACGATGATGTTCGCCAGCGCATAATTCACGAGTTGGACACCTCGTTCTTCCTGGAAGCCGGAGCGGGAACCGGCAAGACCAGCGTGCTGGTGTCGCGCGTGGTCGAAATGGCCCGTCATGGTCTCTCGCTCAAGCGGATCGTGGCCATCACCTTCACCGAGAAGGCGGCGAGCGAGTTGCGCGAGCGGATTCGACGAGAACTCGCACGGGCCGGTCTAGCCGAGGCCGTGAGAGAGGTGGAAGCGGCCCAGATCTCGACCGTGCACGCCTTTGCCGCGATGCTCCTGCGCGAGTGCGCGCTCGACGCCCGCCTCGATCCGAACTTTCGCGTGCTCGATCAGCTTCAGACCGACTTGCGCTTCCGGCAGTCCTGGCGAGCGTGGCTCTGGTCCGACGCCGGCGCATCAGCGCAGACGGCGATTCAGCGCGCGCTCAGTCTCGGTCTCGAGTTGCAAGACCTCCAGGCCGCCGCTGAGCACATGACCCGCAACCGCGATCTCGATCCGGTTCCGGCAAGCGAAGAACCGACGAATCTCGATGATGAACTCGAACGCGCTGAGCAGGAAGCTGAGAAGATCGTCGCTGCCTGCCGTCGTCACTCGCCCTCGAATTCCAGTGCAGCCGAGCGAATCCTTGCCCATCTCCGGCGTTGCCGTGAGACCGAGCCGAATGAACTTGGGCCGCGATTGGCAGCGCTCGATGTTCGCGGCGCGCCCGCGGCCCATAATCCGGATCGCGCAGCGATCCGTGAGCGCTGGTTTGCCCTGCGCGATTGGCGCGACGGGCTGCTCAGCCGAATCCGTGACAACACCTTGGCCGAGCTCACCGCTGCACTGCGAGAGCTCGTCATCGAAGACGCTGCCCAACGGCGGCAGCAAGGCGTCCTGAGCTATGACGACCTCCTGCTCGAAGCTCGCGATCTACTGGTGCAACATCCCGGAGCCCGCAGAGCGCTTCGGAAGCGCTTCGACAGCATCCTTGTGGACGAGTTTCAGGACACGGACCCGCTCCAGGCGGAGATCGTACTCTTGCTCACCGCACGTGAAGACACGGCGAACTGGCGCGAGGCTGAGCCCGGACCGGGACGGCTCGTGCTAGTCGGTGATCCCAAGCAGTCCGTCTACCGATTCCGGCGCGCGGATATCGACACCTACGAAGAGGTTCGAGAGCTCTTCCGTCGCGCGAGTGAGACAGCGCCCGGAACCGCCGCGATCGAGCGGCTGCGCGTCAACTTCCGCGCACGCCCAAATCTGGCCGACTGGCAGAATCGCAGCCTGAGCGCAGTGCTCAGCAGCGACCCTGCGTATCCACGCGCGCAAGCGTCGTTCCAGCCAATCGAACCACACCGCCAAGACAGCGGCGGCGGCGTGGTGAGCATCGTCTCTCGGTCGGAATATCCGCGCGTTGATGCGGCGCGAAAAGACGAGGGCGAGCTGACTGCTCGCTTGATCGCACATCTCATCGAAGGACGTTCAGAGTTGGGCCGGATCTCAAGCGATGACGCGGCACGGCCGCCCGCACTGCGCGAGATCGCCATCCTGATCCGCACCCGAACCGGCATCTCGCACTACACCGATGCTCTCAATAACGCGGGGATTCCCTACCACTTCGATAGCGGCCAGGGGTTCTACCAGCGGCCCGAAATCCGGGCGGCGGCGCATCTTTTGCAGGCTCTTGACGATCCCACCGACGAGGTGGCGGCGCTCGCCGTGCTCAAGTCGCCGCTGGTCGCGGCTTCCGATCAGGAACTGTTCGAATTCGTTCATGCCGATCAGCGTTCGCGCGCTGCGTTGCTGCTGGATCCTGTAACGATCCCATCCGCGTACGACGGCCGGCTCCGCGACCGGATCGAGGAACTTGCCCATCTGCGCATCTCAGTGCGTGATCTGCCGCTGCCGCAGATCGTCGAGCATGTGATTCGGCGGTCCGGCTTGCTGGAGGCGCAGATGCTGAGCGGCGCAGACAGCGCCGAGCGACAGGCAAACCTACGGATGTTGGTACAGCGCGCCAGTGACTTTGCGAACAGCGAGGCCGACACTCTCCGGCCCTTCGTCCGTTGGCTCTCGCAGCGCCAAGGCCGGAACTTGCCCGAATCGGAGTCGCCAACCAGCGAGGCCGACGACGACGCGGTTCGCATCCTCACGATCCACCAGGCGAAGGGACTGGAGTTTCCGATCGTGATCCTGCCCAAGCTGTCCGATCGGCCCTTCGGCGGGACTCGCTTCATCGTCGATCGGCCCAACGGGCGGGCCGCCTATCGGCTGGGACGAGACACGCAGTTTGCGACGCCCGGCATCGGCGAAGCAGAACGCCGAGATGAAGCCTACGCCGACGCGGAAGCGCGGCGGATGCTCTACGTCGCCTGCACGCGGGCGCGGGATTGGCTGATCCTGACCTCCTTCCAGGCGCAGACGATGGGCAACAGCGATAGCTTCCGCGGTTTCCTCGATGAAGCCGCTCCCGGCTGGCAATTGCGAGGCGCGGATCCAGCGATTCAGGTATTCGCACCCGAACAGTTCGACGCGATTCATGCCCCGCCGCAGTCTGAGGCGCCGGTTGCTCATGCGGAGTTGACTCAGCAGTGGCGCCGACTCCGCGAAGATGCACTCGTCAAGGGTGATCCGCGCACGGTGGCTCGAACACCCTCCGGTCTCGCCGACGATCTTGCGAAGTGGACAAGAGAGTCACCCGGCGAAGAGCTAGACGAAAGCGATGCCGGCCTGCCGCCGCGCTCTGACCCGCTGGCCATTGGTACCGCAATCCACGCCGCGATGGAGCTTGCCCATTTCGACGACCACGCGCTCACGGAAGAGCGAACGCGGCGGATCTGCGCAGCGCATGGAATCCCCCCGCACGAAGTGCTGGCGCATGTGCGACGAGCGCTGGCGAGCGAACTCATAGAACGAGCCCGAAGCGCCGACGAAGTCCATCGAGAACTGCCGCTGACAACAATTCAGAGTGACGACACGGACACTACGACCATCACCGAAGGGATCGCCGATCTGTTGTTCCGCAAGTCCGATCGCTGGGTACTGGTCGATTACAAGTCGGATCATGAGCTTCGAGCAGACCGTCTGCGCGGCTACGAAGCCCAACTCCAAACCTATGCACAGATGCTGCATTCAGTCGGAATCACAGTCTCGGAAGCCTGGCTCTTACGAACCGCCACAAGCGAGACGATCCAAATCCAGCTACCGTAGTGTCTGCTCACGCTATTGAAGACCTGTGCAAAATCCCCATATCCGTCATTCCCGCGCAGGGAGACGTTTGCAGAAGTCCCGATCCTCTCTCCCCCCGCACTGCGGGGGGAGATGTCGCGCAGCGACAGAGAGGGGGGTCCGCCTCTCCCTGGCATACCCGCCCCAAACAAGTTCCGTCATACCCGCGCCCCGTCGCGGGTATCTCGCCGTGACCAGCACCCAACCCTCTGCCAACCACAACACACACCAAAATTACCTACCCGAACATCCATCCATATATAATCGGCCATCTACGCCAAACGCCAGTTCCAACGGAAAGGAACTACCCCAATGACTCCCTTCCCCTACAGCTACCGCGACGTCATGACCGAAGTCGCCCAGATCGCCAACTCCAACGAACACGCCTACACCCGCGTCAACGCGCTCAACACCCTGCTCCGAGAACTCTCCCCCGCCAACCCCAAGAGCAGAGAGATCCGCCACGTCCTCGGCCTCGAACCCCCCACCAAGTTCCCCGAAGCTCCGCTCGCGGAGACCGATGCATAACTCCCGTTTCCGTCATTCCCGCGCAGGCGGGAATCTCGAAGCAACCAAGTGTGAAGTCACTCCCAATCTGGTCGTACCACCGACCTCCCATCGCGCGATCCGCTCCTCCAAGGCATTAGCCGCACAAGCTGGGCTTTCGCAAAGGCCTCCGAACGCGGGAACCCGCTCCCGACACCATCAAACCAGACCCGAACGGCGCCGACCAGACCCGAACAAAGCGAAACAAGGCGAAACAAAATGAAACAAAATGAAACAAATTCGATCGGAATCGAAACACCCAGGCTTTCCAGGACTAACCACCGCCTACCACCCAGATCACACGATCTCCCGTAAAACACTGGGTTTCCTCCACCAGACTCGCCCGAAAAAATTTCCGCTATCCACCCATCGCACGCCGAACAATCTCTCCCCCGAACAGCGCTCGCCCAACCCACGCCAACAGGCCATCGCTGCTCGCTGTCCCAAGCGGTAAAGCCGCCCCTAGACTCGGCCTGCAATCTGCAAGAGGGAGCGTTCGATGCCACTGTCACCCCAAGCGATCCGTGAAGACCTCCTCATGCGGCGGCAGAAGATCGTCTCCGAGATGGGTTCGCCCGAGCGGATCGCTCGCCAGCACGCGAAGGGGCGGATGACGATCCGCGAGCGGCTTGACAAGCTCTTCGACCCCGGCAGCTTCCGCGAGATCGGCACCTTTGCCTTCTCCGAGGTCCCCGATGTCCGCGACCGTACGCCCGGCGACGGCAAGATTGGCGGTTGGGGCAAAATCGACGGCCGGCCCGCCACCGGCTGCGGCGACGACGTGACCGTGCTGCATGGCTCCTCCTCGGTCGTGGGCGGCAAGCGGATGAAGCGGATCTACGAGCAGGCGCTCAAGCAGGGCGTGCCGTACGTCTACTTCGGCGAGACCGGCGGCGCGCGCTTGCCCGACGCTCTTGGCTCTGAAGGTTTCAGCAAGATCCCGCCGGGCATCGAGTCCGCCCGGCGGCGGCGGCGGATTCCGATGGCCACCGCCATCGTGGGCGAGTCCTTTGGCGGTTCCAGCTTCCACAGCGCCTATTCCGACTTCACCGTCCAGGTACGAGGCTCGGCGCTCAACGTCTCTTCGCCGCGTGTGATCGAGATCGCCACCGGCGAGCTGATCACATTGCAGGAGCTCGGCGGCGTCGACATCCATCTGGACCTCACGGGCCAGATCGACGTATCGGCGGACACGGAAGACGAAGCGATCGAGCAGATCAAGTCGTTCCTCTCCTACATGCCCTCCAACTGTTGGGAAACGCCTCCAATCCGCGCGGGCTACGACTACGCCGAGCACGATCCGGCCATTGCCAACCTCGTACCCACTCGCCGTCAGCGCGCCTACGACATGCACCGCGTGATCACGCGGCTGGTCGATGACGGAGAGATGCTTGAACTCAAGCCGCGTTTCGGTCGCAGTTTGATCACGGCGCTTGCGCGGATCGGCGGACAGACGGTCGGCATTCTCGCCAGCAATCCGATGTTCAACGCCGGCGCGCTCGACCCCAACACCTGCGACAAGGGCACGCAGTTCGTCTGCATGTGCGAGGCCTTCAACATCCCCACGATCTGGTTGCAGGACGTGCCCGGCTTCATCGTCGGCTCTCAGCCCGAACATGCGCGGCTGCTGCATAAAGCGATCATGTTCATGGAGGCGCTTGCGCTGATGACCGTCCCGCGCATGACCGTCGTGCTGCGCAAAGCATTCGGGCTGGCCTACTTCTCGCTCTCGGGCAACAGCATGGATAACTCCCTGGTCACCGCCTGGCCGGGGGCGGAGATCTCGTTCATGGACCCAGGCGTCGGCGTCAACGTCGTGCACGCGCGAGACATTGCCAACGCTGCCGACCCCGACGCCGAACGTCAGCGCCTGATCGCTGAATGGACTTTGGGCCATGAGCCATGGGGCGCCGCCGGCATCATGAATCTGGATGAGATCATTGATCCGGCGGATACGCGCAGTTGGTTGCTGGAGGCGGTGCAGCGGTTCCCGGTGACGCCTCCCAGACGAGGTGAAACGAAGGAGTTGGCCAGTTGGCCGACATGCATCTGAGCTCGCTAGGCTGAGAGCTCGGAGTCGATCATGTCCGAAGCAGTGGAACCGATCCCATTCGAGATTCGCCAGCTGGAGCCGTCTGATCCGGATTACGAAGACAGCCGCGCGATCACGCGCGAGAGTCAAGCCAATCTGGAGTATTTCCTGGCGCACGAACTCGAGCTGTTCGAGCGTTTTCCCGGCCAAATGGTCGTCGTCTACGACGGCGGCAAGAGAGTCTGCGGCTGTTCCGATCCTGAGGAGTTGCATCAGTTGCTCATGTCGTTGCCTGAGATTCAACGCGCTGCCGCGCTCTTTCATGGTCAGCGAGAACCCGGCACTGCGTGGGCGCTGTGAGACGCCGCCTACCCGGGTACTTTCACCCCACCGGTGTCGCGCCACACCCCACACTGTCTGCTCTATCCGCGCCGTATATCCGCGTCCGTGTGATGCTTGGCCGACAGCGGCTCGAACACTCCTTCATGATCGATACGGGCGCGGACTACACCATCTTGCAATCGGAAGCAGGCCGCGTGTTGCTTGGCGTTTGGGACGAAGATCCTCAGATCAATCAGCGCCGCGATGCGGTCAGTGTGACCGGCCTCGGCAACGCCACCCTGCGATGTCTCGTCCAACGCGTCGGTCTAGGGTTCACCGACGCGGACGGCGAAGCGTATCACTTTGCCCAACCGATCCTGGTCGCGGAACCAGTGAGAAGACTCCGACGAGGGCAGTCGTATTGGGAAATGCCCTCGCTGCTGGGACGAGACGTGTTGCAACACTTCGAGCTCAACCTTTCATACGATCCACTGAGCGTTTCCCTGATCCTCAATCGCTAGATCGACGCGCAGCCATCCGGCGTTGCATTGCTTCGGACGGCTTTGCCAGCTTGTGACCGGTGGTGAGTTTGTTTCGGACCTCGCGTCGGACTCTCGGGGCCAGGCGGTCTTCGCGGAGCAGGAGGAACTCGATCACTGCTTCGGGGTCTCGCAAGGCGAGCTCGCGCAGCGCCCAGCTGAGGGCTTTGACGTGGAGATCGGCGCGGTCGTCGATGAAGAGTTCGCAGATGGTGAGGGTGCGGGCGGCGTCGCCGCGGCCTAAGTGGCGCTCGTTCAGAGCGATGGTGGAGACCAGCCCGGCCCGTCTCCACCAGAAGTCGGTGGAGGTGGCCCAGCGCATGATGCGGGCGTCGGTGATCTGGCCGAGCTGCCAGGCGGGGCCGCTGAGTTTGCGGGCGAAGTGATCGACAGAGGCCCAGCCGTCTAGGGTGCGGCCCAGGCGCTCCAGTTCGCGCCAGTTCAAGAGGGCGAACGCCTCACGGTGCATTGCGCCCAGTTCGAACGCCACCATTCTGGATTCGTAGGCGGGGCCGTGTTCGGCTCGGCGCACCCGGCCGCTGCCGCCGTGCTCGATCAGTTCATTGCAGAGCTCCAACACCTCTTCGCCGGTCGCGGATTTCAAGGCGCGCGCCTCACGCCGCGCGATGCGACGCAGGGCCGGGGTCATCAGCACGTCCGGCGAATCGATGATCTCTCGCAGCAGCGCTTGGGCTCGGTCAGGTATTTGCACGTGCTGCGCTCCTTCCCGCGATCCGGCCGAAGACGCTGCCGGCCATCAATCCGGAACCGCCCGCGTAGTTGTTATAGAACAGTCCGCCGACCAGTTCTCCGGCGGCGTAGAGACCGGGCATGGGACGGTCTTCGGTGTCGAGCACTTGGCCGCTGCGCGGAGTGATTTTGAGGCCGCCGAAGGTGAACGTGATCCCGCAGGTGACGGCGAAACCGAGATACGGTGGGGAATCAACGGGCAAGGCCCAGTTCGACTTGGGCGGCGTGATTCCCTCGGTGCGCACACCGTCGAGCGCCGATGGATTGAACTCGCCTCCAACGCAAGCTGCGTTGTACTCGGCGATCGTTTGCTTTAGCCCGACCACATCAACGCCCAGCGCCTCGGCGAGGTCGGCAATCGTATCGGCCTGCGCCATCGTGACCTGGCGAACGTGGTACTCGTCGCGGAGTAGATGCGCCGTTCGCTGATCGAACAGTTGGAAGGCGACGCGCTGGGGCTGTTCGAGGATCGCGCGTCCGTAGCGGGCGTAGGTGTAGTTGCGCAGGTCGGCGCCCTCGTCCACGAAGCGCTCGCCGTTGAGATTGACGATCAGGCCGTAGGGGTATGAGTGCTTCTGATAGAGGTCGGCGACGACTCGATTTCCGGTGGGGGGCGCGTTCAAGTCCCAGGCGACGGCGTGCGCGCCCGACCAGTTGCCGAAGGGCTGGGCGCCCGCAGCGATTGCGGCGCGAATGGCGTCGCCGGTGTTGAAGCGGGTACCGCGCACCTTGGCCATGTCCCAGCCGGGGCCCAGGTAGCGGGTGCGCATTTCGGTGTTGGCTTCGAAGCCGCCCGCAGCGAGGATGACGGCGTCCGCTTCCAGTTCTTCTTCCTCGTCGTCGGTCCAGAAGCTGACGCCGGCGATGCGCCGCCCTTGGCGGAGTAAGTCCACAACCTTTGCTCCGTAGCGGATCTGCACGCCGTCGCGTTCGGCGGCGGCGAATTCCTGGTCGGAGAGGCCCTTGCCAGCGCCGACCGCCTCCACAGTGAGGCCACCGTAGAAGACCAGCTTGCCGCCGACTTCGTTCGCTTGGCGTCCGGTCATTAAGGCGAAGCGGACGCCGCGTTCTCGCAGCCAGCGGATGGTGGGCGCAGCTTCGCGGACGAGGGTTGAGGCCATGCCGTCGTCGATCAGACCGTCGGTGACGCGGGCGAGATCGTCGCGGAACCGGCTGGCGGGGTAGGCGCCGACATCGACACGCGCCTGTTCTGCGTCGCTGAGGTCCGGGATCAGTTCGAGGATGTCGCCGATGCCCGAATAGGGAAAGCGGAAGCCGCCGCCGGTGAAGTAGGTGTTGCCACCGCGCTCGGCTTCGGGCGCTTTTTCGAGCACGGTGACATCAGCGCCATGCTCGCGCGCCGACAGCGCCGCGCACAATGCCGCATTGCCCGCTCCGACCACGATCACATGCGTCACGACAACTCTTTCCTTGCCCGTGCGGAGCTCACCGACTGCTGAGCGCCGACACCGTTGCGTCCGTTCCTGCCGTAGTTCGCCGACTTTTGACCCCGGAACAGCGGCACCATTCGGGCGACCTCGATCTCAATCGCCCCGCGCACGACCTGCACGCCTTCGGCAGCCTTGTCGGCGGCTCGCTCGGCAGCCACGCGGACGCCGCGCTGGCCGCCCAGTAAGGACAACAGGATCGCGGGCGAGGCGACGAGCGCAGCCACGAGCAGCGCCGTGCGGAATCCCTGGATGACGGATTCGCCGCTGTCTGCTGCGACTCCGTTCTCAGCCGCAAAGCTCGCCGCGACCGAGGCCATCACCGCGACCGCGACCGAGGTGCCGAAGGCGTTGCCAAAGGTGCGCGCCGTCGTTTGCGAAGCCGAGGCCGTCCCCAGCCGCTGCGGCGGCACGGCAGACATGATGACCGATGTGTTCGGCGAACTGAAGGTTGAGGTGCCGATGCCCAGCAGCAGCATCCGCATAGCGAAGTCGACCGGCGAGGTGTCGGCCGAGGTGCGGGAGAGCAAGATCAGGCCGGTGCAGACGATCACCATCCCCGCCGTCGTCAGCGGACGCGAGCCAAAGCGGTCGGATAAGCGTCCCGAGATCGGCGCCCAGAGCAGCATCATCAGCGAGAGCGGCATCATCATCATCGCGGTCTGGGTCGCGCTGAAGCCGCGCCCGTCCTGAAGCAGCGTGGGCATCAGATAGAACGTGAAACTCAAGCCGAAGAACTGCAAGATGGCCGCCAGGATTCCGAATGAGAATCCACGCCCCTTGAACAGACCCAGATCGACGACCGGCGAGCGCGAGCGACGCTCGACGATGATGAACCAGACCATGAACACGAGCCCGGCTGCGAGCACCAGCGTGACCGTGGTCGAGGTCAGGCCGAGATCGCGTGCGCGGTTGATCCCGAAGGTGAGGCAAGCCAACATCCCGAAGAGCAACACGGAGCCGGGAATGTCAAGACCCTTGGGCCGCTGCTCGCTGGGCGCGTCGGTCAGGAAGCGCCACGCGAGGAAGGCGGCGAGCAGGCCAAAGGGCACACGGGTCCAGAAGATCGCGCGCCAGTCCAGTAGGTCGATCAGCACGCCGCCCAGAATCGGTCCCGCAGCCGCACCGGCGCCGACCGTGGAGACGATCAGGCCCAGGCCGGTACCGCGCTTCGAGGGCGGGAAGGCGGCGGTGATGATTGCTGCGCCATTCGCCATCGTCATCGAGGCGCCGACGGCCTGCAACACGCGCGTGCCGACGAGTTCCTCCAGCGATCCGGAGATCGAGGAGAGGAAGGTGGCGACCGTGAAGACGACGAAGCCCCAGGTGTAGAGCATCTTGCGGCCGTAGAGGTCGCCCAGGCGTCCCATCGTGAGGGAGAGGCCGGTGCTGACGACGATGAAGGCGAGCGCTACCCAGATCACGTCGTCGAGCGGGCGCCCGAACTCGTCCTTCATGGTCGGGAGGGCGATGTTGGTGATCGTGTTGTCCATGACACCGAGGAAGGTGCCAACGCAGACAACGATCGCCGCGACCCAGTAATAGGGAACGGGGCCAAGCGACGGCCCGGTGACTAAGGGGCGATCCTGGTCCATTCCGGCAGGAGAGTCCCCGCTGCGCGCGCCGGGCCGCCTGCTCACCGCACGCTCGCCTTCATCGCATCCCTCTCACGCCCGCTCCCGGCGAGCTCCGTTGCCCGCAGATTACTCTCTTGGCTTGCCGGCCCTCCGTCGTCTCTGCGGGGGCCGGGCGCTCCGCTGCGGCGAGCTCGGCGAGTGATCTCCGCATTGGGAGAGCTTTGCGAAAGTCCGCCCTGCCTTGCGGGGAGACGCCGAAGGCAGAGGGGCAAGGGCATCGCCGTTACCGCGCGATCGCATCTGTTCAGAGGGAGAGGAGCCCCCCTCTGTCCCTACGGGACATCTCCCCCCGCAGAGGGGGGGAGAGGGGAGGTTTGGATTCGCGTTTCGGGCGGATTTGAGGAAGCCCTAGACTGCGGCTATGACCACCACACACACGCTGACCGACGAACTTTCCGCGATTGACTGGTGCTACGAGCAGGGCTGGACGGACGGCTTGCCCGTGGTTCCGCCGGCTCGTGAGCGGGTCGAACGCTTTCTGGCTGCGGCCGGGCGGCCGCCCGAGGAGATCGTGGCACGGCATCCGGCGACGGGGCGGGAGTGCAGCGTGCAGTCGGCAGCGGTCAACGCGGTGATGGCTGGTTGCCTGCCGCAGTATTTTCCGACGGTGCTGGCAGCGCTGGAGGGTCTGACCGAGGACGAGTACAACTTCCACGGTTCGACCGCGAGTACGGGCGGCTCCGCTCCGGTGCTGGTGGTCTCCGGCGACATCCGCGATGAGATCGGGATGAACGCGAGCGTGAACGTGTTCGGGCCGGGCAATCGGGCGAACGCGACGATTGGGCGGGCGGTGCGGCTGGTGATCATGAACATCTTTCAGATGATTCCCGGGGTCTCCGACCGTTCGACGACGGGCTGGCCGGGGAAGTACAGCGCTTGCATTGCGGAGAACATCCTGCATAGCCCTTGGGAGCCGTTGCACGAGTCGCTGGGGTTTCCTGCGGAGGTGAGCACGGTGACAGTGTTTGCGGCTTCGGGTTTCTACAACGTTGAGAACCACTACACGAGCGATCCGGAGCGGCTGCTGGACACGTTTGCGGATGCGATGGGTTCGCTGGGGGCTTTGACGGACGGGCAATCGCTGGTGGTGATGTCGCCGGAGCACGCGGCGATTGCGGCCTCCGGCGGTTGGGGGCGGGCGGAGGTGCAGGAGTACCTGTTCGAGCACGCGGCGCGGGACGGGACGGAGATGCTGCGGGCGGGCAAGTGGTCGTCGGCGGCGGGTCAGGACGGGCTTGCGCCGGCGATTGACGGTCGGGGGCCGACGCGGGCGGACGGGGTGCGGTTCCATCGCGGGCGCAGCCCGGAGGACATTCTGATCGTAGTCGCGGGCGGCGAAGCGGGCGGTCACTCGGCGTTTCTGCCGTCGTGGAGCCGGGGTCGCGGTTCGATCTTTCAGACGAAGGCGATCGGCGTTTGCATCGACTGCGATTAGAGTTCTCCGGTCAGATTTGCCGGATTTCCAGGGAGAGGATGCTTGATGCCGCTCGAACTCTTTGACCCCACCGGCGAGCCGGCTGCGACGGGCTTTCGCCACGCACCGCGTTTGGAGACGCTCAGCGGTTTGCGGATTGGGCTGTTCTCGAATGCGAAGGTGAACGCCGACCGACTGCTTCGCTTCACGGCGGAGGAGTTTGTGCGACGGCATGAGTGCGAAGTCGTGGTCGATACGGGCAAGCTGAATGCGAGCCGGATCGCGGAGCCGCAGGTGTTGGAGCGGATCGCGAACGACGTTGACTTTCTGATTACGGCGGTGGGCGATTGAGGCTCGTGTTCGACGTGCAGTGTGCATGACGGGATTACCTTCGAGCAGAGCGGGAAGCCGAGCCTGGTGCTGTGTACGCATCCGTTTGATCCGACGGGGCGGATGATTGCGAAGACGCTGGGGTTGGCGGATTTTCGGTATGCGTTGGTGGATCATCCGATTGGGAGCGCGAGCGATGAGGAATTGTGCGCTCGTGCGCTGGACGGGTATGAGCAGGGGGTTCGGATCTTGCTGGGGTGAGATCAGCAGATGCGCGTTCTCTACCTGGATGAGTCGGGGGATCACAATTTGGTCAAGATCGATCCGCAGTACCCAGTTTTTGTGCTGGGTGGAGTGGTGATGGAGGAGCAGTACGCGGCAACGACGGTGGCTGCTGCGATCAGACAGTTCAAGAGTGAACACTGCGGGCGTACCGACTTCACGCTGCATAGCGCGGACCTCGTTCGTGCTCGGGGCGCATTTCGGTCACTGCGTCATCCAGGGCGACGCGCTCAAGCCTTCGAGGATCTCAATCGGTTGATGCATAGTCTTGAATACACTGTTTTGGCTTGCACAGTGAGCAAGAGCGGCCGAGCAGATATGTCCGCAGAATGGCAGGGAGATGTGTATCACATTTGTTTTCAGCGCCTTATTGATCGCTTCTGTGATGTGATTGGTCCGCGTATTCATGGAGGACGGGTCGTGGTGGAGCGTCGAGATCCGGTTCTTGACGCAGGTTTGGAGCGAGAATGGGGGCGTATACGCAAGGAGGGGATAGAGGATCGACGCGCATTGACGATTCGGCGACGAATATCCCGCATCGAGCTCCACAACAAGGGAGATCGCATCGCTGGGCTTGAACTCGCAGACCTCGTGGTGAGTCCGATCGGGAGGCACATACTCGGCAAGGTTGATCATGAAGACTGGCGGATCATTTCTTCGAAGCTGCACCCGGATCCAAACGGACTTGACGGTCGCTGGGGCCTGATCAACCTGTGATGGTGGGAGAGTGAAGGCCAGCCCCCGCAATGGCAGAAGCTGACCTTCGAGCCCCTTTGGTCTCAGCGGCGCGACACGGAGCCTGCGTTCGCCGCCTCCAGCGACGGGACCAATTCCCGCTGCGCAGGCGTCGGCCCTCGTCGCTCATCTTGCCGTTTTCGTTCGCGATTGTCAATCGATGTTTTCTGGCGGCCTGCCCCCGTGTTCTTACTCTGGGCCGATGAGTTCGCGGCCGATGAGGAGGCGTCGGATTTCGCTGGTGCCGGCGCCGATTTCGAGGAGTTTGGCGTCTCTGACGTAGCGTGCGACGCGGCTTTCGGACATGTAGCCGTAGCCGCCGTGGATTTGGACGGCTTTGTCGGCGACGCGGGAGGACATTTCGGCGGAGTAGAGGATGGCGGCGGCGGCTTCTTTGTTGCTGCGCTCGCCGCGAGCGGCGGCTTGTTCGACGATGTGGGCGGTGCGGTAGACGAGCCAGCGGGCGGCTTCGAGTTCGGTGTACATGTCGGCGAGCATGGCCTGGATGAGTTGGAAGTCGCCGATGCGCTGTCCGAACTGGCGTCGTTGGCGGGCGTATTCGACGGCGGTATCGAGGGCGGCCTGGGCGATGCCGAGGGGTTCTCCGGCGAGGAAGGCGCGTTCGACGGCGAGTCCCTGCATCATTACGCCTGCGCCGCGCCCCTCTGCGCGGAGGATGTTTTCGGCGGGGACGATGCAGTCGTCGAGGATCAGTTCGGCGGTTGGGGAGCCACGGTGTCCGACCTTGTCGAGGTGTTGGCCGACGCTGAAGCCTTCGAAGGAGGATTCGACGATGAAGGCGGTGATGCCGCGCGAGCCGGCGTCGGGGTCGGTTTTGGCGTAGAGCACGAGGGTGTCGGCGACGGAGCCGTTGGTGATGAACATTTTGGAGCCGTTGAGGCGGTAGACGTCGCCGTCGCGGACGGCGGTGGTGCGGATGCCGACGGCGTCGGAGCCGGCTTCGGGTTCGGTGAGAGCGAGCGCGCCGACCTGTTCGCCGCTACAGAGGCCGGGCAGGTAGCGCTGTTTTTGGGCTTCGTTGCCGTTGCTGTGGATGTTGTTGGCGCAGAGGTTGGCGTGGGCGCCGTAGGAGAGGGCGATGGAGGCGCTGGCGCGGGCGATTTCCTCGGTGGCGATGACGCCGGCCAGGAGTCCGGCGTCGGAGCCGCCGTAGCGCTCGTCGATGGTGACGCCGAGCAGGCCGAGTTCGCCGAGCATCGGCCAGAGGTGATCGGGCCAGCGGTCGTGGCGGTCGATGTCGTCGGCGATGGGGTCGATGTGGTCGTTGGCGAAGGCGCGGACGGTGTCTCGGAGCAGGCGTTGGGCTTCGGAGAGTTCGATGCTCATGGGCGCTTCCTTTTGGGTTCAGCGTAGGGGGTGGGGGTGGGCGGACCCCCTCTGTCCCCCGCCTGCGCGGCATCTCCCTCCCCGCGTGCGCGGGGACAGGCTCCGCAGAGGGGGGGGAGAGGGGAGGTTGGTTGGGGGCGTTTGTGCTGGGGGTGGCGTTTCACCCCCTCTGCCCCGTTGGGGCATCTCCCCCTTGAGGGGGAGATTCTTGGGGGCGGGGATGACGGCATTGTGGGTGGGCATGGGTTAGAGCTGATTTCTCATGCTGGCGATGCGGCCGCGGTCGAGCGGCGGGAGGTGGAAGAACTCGATCCGGGTGGTTGGCGGTTCGAGTTGGGGTTGGGCCAGCTCGTGGCAGTAGCGGTCGGCGTCGAGGAGGTCGTCGTCGCGGTCCCGGGGTTGGGGGTTGGCGGCGCGGGGGTCTCGCCACTGGTACTCCCTCATGCGGCGCGGGAACTGGACGAGCTCGGGGGTGTAGAAGGAGGTCGGCGGGTCGCTCGAAAGGCGTTCTTGCACGAGGCCGATGCCCTGGTGGACGGAGCCGGGCCCGCCCCGGCTGGGGCGGATGTCGCGCCCGCGGCGGTGAAGGTGATCGATCCAGGCGGACTGTGTGCGGTCGGCGTTCCAACTGATTGAGCCGAAGCGCCGGCGGCACTGGAGCATCCACTGTTCGAGCCGCTGGGTGACGCCGGGGCCTCTGTCCTCGAACTCGGCCAGGCGGATCAAGACGTTGGGTCCGCAGACGGCGTAGCGGGTAGTGAGGCCGGCGACGATGCCGGCGGTGTAGTGGGCTTGTTCGGTCTGAGCGCCGAAGTCGAGGCCGCCGAGGTAGCGCTCGAAGCTGGGCAGGCGCTTATCCCAGAGGTGCAGTTTGGGGTTGAACTTGGGGTAGACCAGGCCCTCGAAGGCGTCGAAGCGGCCTTCGATGAAGCGTTCGACCCAATCGGGCGGGAGCAGGGCGCGCTGCTGCTCGGCGTAGTTGTCGGGCAGGTGGGGGTTGTCCTCGATCTTGGCGGGGATGAAGCGGGCTTGTCCGCCGGCGTGCTCCAGTTCAGCTTTGTTCAGTTCGCGTTGGACGAACCAGCGCTCGAACCAGCCCGGGTGGGGGTTGGAGGCGGCCACGAACCAGCGCTGGGGCTGGGCCGGGTGTCTGAGGCGAGTGAGCAGCATCTGGGCGGCTTCTTCGGCCACTTCGCCGGCTTCGTCGATCAGCACGGTGCCGTACTGCTGGGAGCCGAGGCCGGTCCAGTCGGAGAGGTGGCGGAAGTGGACGGTGGAGACGACCCCGTCGGGCCAGTGCGGCATTCGCAGGGCGGCGGAATGGGTCGGGCTCTGTCGTCGGGCGACAACCAGTTCCGACGGACAATGGCGGTCAAACTCGCGCATCGTGGTGGTGGCGAGATTGGTGTAGGCGTCTCGCCCGATCAGGATGTCGTTGCCCGGGTAGAACAAGGCGGCGTCGATCGCGAGTTCGACCAGCGCTCGCGTCTTGCCGCCGCCCATGGCGCCGCCGTACCCGACCAGAGCGAGGCCGGGGTTAGGCACGGTAGCGACTGCGCTATAGAGCTCGCGCTGTCTGTCCGTCGGAAAAAAATCGCGGGCGTCGTGGAAGCGGTCGAACGCTCGGTTCAACCGCTTCGAGGCAGGGGTATTACTGAGGCTCATCCTCTTCCTCCGTGCTTTCTTCGTCTTCGCCGAAGGGGACGTCGTCCCCGTGCACGAGCGCCATCACCTCGTCGTAGACTTGGAAGATCGGGTTGAGGTGGAAGTCCTTCTGCTGCTCGGGGGTGAGCGGCGCTTCGGGCAGGTGAGAGTGGTTGGGGCGGGGCGCGGGCTCGGGGTGGGGTTCGATGCCGAGCGCGTGGTGGATCTCGCGGCTCTTGGGGTTGGCCGGGGAGAGTTCGCGGCGCAGGATGGCGAAGGCTTGGGCGCGGACGTAGCCGGGTTCGCGCTTGCAGAAGGCGAGCTCGCCGACGCCGTTCATGGCGGACTGGTAGGTGTAGTTGAAGGGCATGGGTCCGGGTTCCTCTCTTGCTCAATGAAGGACACTTGATCTTATATGGATGGGTGTTCGGGTGGGTAATTTGGGGGTGTGTCGTGGTTGACTGAGGGTTGGGGAGTCCCCCCCTCTGTCGCTACGCGACATCTCCCCCCGCGGAGGGGGGGAGAGGGGAGGTGGGGTTTGGGGGTTGGGTGCTGGTCACGGCGAGATACCCGCGACGGGGCGCGGGTATGACGGAGTTTGTTGGGGCGGGGATGACGGAACTTGTTGGGGCGGGGATGACGGAGGTGGGGATTTCGCAACGGTCTCCGCAGGCGGGAGTCCGGATGCCATTCGAGACGCTGCATGGATTCCCGCGTTCGCGGGAATGACGGAATTGGGGATTTACGCGCAGGTCTCTTCAAGGGGGAGGGGGGAGGGGGTTGGCTCTTGGTTTAGGGGCGGACTCCGTGGAGGGGTTTGGATTCGAGTTCGTAGGGGAGGACTTTGTAGGCTCGTTCGACGAATTGTTGGAGGTAGGTTCGGGTTTGGCGGGGGTCGATGATTTCTTCGATGCCGAAGGTTTCGGCGGTTCGGAAGACGTTGCGGAGCTTGCGGAGGTCGGCTTCGATTTCGTCTCGCTTGGCGGCGGGGTCGGGGGCGTTGGCGATTTCGCGGCGGTAGGCGGCGTCGACGCCGCCTTCGATGGGGATGCTGCCCCACTCGCCCGAGGGCCAGCCGAGGCGGTAGTTGAGGCGGCGGGGGTTGCCGGTGGCCATGCCGGCCATGCCGTAGCACTTGCGGATCACGATGGTGAGTTGCGGCACGGTCGCCTGGAGGCCGACCCAGACGGCTCTCATGCCGGAGCGGAGGGTGCCCTCGCGCTCGGCCTGCTCGCCGATCATGAAGCCGGGCACGTCGACCAGGTAGACGATGGGGATGTGGAAGTAGTTGCAGAGCTCGAGGAAGTGAGTCTGCTTGTCAGAGCCGTCGCGATCGAGCGCGCCGCCGTTCTTGAGCGGGTTGTTGGCGACGATGCCGATGGGGAGTCCGTCGATGCGGGCGAAGGCGGTGATTACGGCTGTGCCCCAATGGGGTTTGATCTCGAAGAACTCGCCGCCGTCGACGACGGAGCGGATCAGCTTGTACATCGAGTAGGGGCGGCGGGTGTTGCGGGGGACGAGGTCGATCAGCTGCTCGCCCGCGCCTTCGGGGGCGTCGAGGGCGGGCGCGGCGGGCGGGAGTTCGTTCACGTTGTCGGGCAGGTAGGAGAGCATCGTGCGGATTTGGCGGAAGGCGTCGGGTTCGTCTTCGGCTTCGTTGTCGATGCAGCCCGAGGTGTGGACGTGGACCTGCGATCCGCCCAGCGACTCGTTGGTGACGTCGTGTCCGATGCCGCGCTTCACGACCGGCGGGCCGGCGGCGAACATGGCGGAGCGGCCTTTGGTCATCACGCTCCAGTGGACCATCATGGCGCGACCGGAGGGGCCGCCGGCGATTGCGCCCAGGACGCCCGCCAGCACGGGCACGTTGCGCATCGCCTCAATTGAGGTGACGAAGTTGGTACCGCCGTTGGGGAGATAGGTCGTGCCCATCTTCTTGGTCGCGCCGACGTTGGCGCCGGCGCCGTCGATCAGGAGGATCAGGGGTACGCGGTATTCGACCGCCAACTCTTCGCAGAATCCGCCGAGTCCGCCTTTGGAGCGCTGCATGGGGAAGAGCGCGGAGCCGCCCTGGATGGTGAAGTCCTCGCCGCCGACGGCGACGGTGCGGCCGTCGATTTTGCCGAGGCCCATGACGTAGGAGGCGGGGGTGAAGTTGGCCAATTCGCCGTCTTCGTACTCGCCCAGGCCGGCGAGCGCTCCGACTTCGTGGAAGGAACCGGGATCGAGCAGGTTCTCGATGCGTTCGCGGACGGTGAGGCGTCCGAGTCGGTGCTGTCGGGCGATGCGGTCGGGTGTGCCTCCGCGTGCGGAGAGTTCGGTGCGATGGCGCAGTTCTTCGACTTCGGGTTCCCAGACCATGCCCAACTCCAAGCCTTGTTTCGGACCTTGCCGTACGCTGGCCTGAGTCTAGGTGTCTCTGGGAAAGGAGCGCCTTGCAAGATTCCCGATCTGAGCGTTTCGTGATTCTTGCGAACGCGAGAATCCACGTCTCACTCGATGCGCTGGATGGATTCCCGCGTTCGCAGGAATGACGGAAACGGGAGTTTGCAACGGCCTCGGAAAGCTGGAACGGGATGGCAAGTTTTCGCAATCGCCTGCACGAACAGCTCGCGCGGAGGACGGCGCGGGACGCCTTTCGCGGAGTCGCGGCGGACGCCGGGCCGGTGACGGTGAGTTGCGATCCTTGCGAGGCGGCGTTCTCCTCAGAAGCGGAAGACGCGCTGCGCGAAGAGCTCTACGAGCACTACAAATCGCCGGAGCATCGGATGGCGACGCAGTTGCCGATGCACAAGCAGCGCTCGGGGCGCTGAGGTTGGGAGTTGGCCAGTGGCTCCCACCGACCGAGCTGGTCCCCGCGTGAAGCGGGGACTGAAAGTTCCATTCGACTGGAATCGACAACGATTACCCTGCACGGGTTGGAGTTGCAGGTCGGAGCGGCGACATGACCACGGCGCTGAATGGACTGAGGGTCTTGGACGTCTCGGAGGGTCTGGCGGCTCCGTTTGCGGCGAAGTTGCTGGGCGATCTGGGCGCGGACGTGATCAAGCTGGAGCCGCCGCAGGGGGACTCGGCGCGCCGGCGCGGTCCGTTCGCCGGGTCTGAGGACATCGAGGCTTCGGCTGCGTTCCTGTACGCCAATACGTCGAAGCGCAGTGTGGTGATCGATCCGTCGAACCCTGACGATCTGGCGCTCCGGGCGCGGTTGCTTGAGCAGGCTGATGTGGTGATCTCGCATGAGACCGAGCCATCGCTGGCGGCTCGGGGGCTTGGCTATGGGGACTTGTCGGCGCGGAATCCTCGGGTCGTGCTGACGACTGTGAGCGGTTTTGGGTCGGTGGGGCCGTATGCCGATTGGGAGTGGAACCATCTGATCGCGGGGGCGCTGGGCGGGTTTACGCATCTGTGCGGGCGGGCGGATCGGGAGCCGCTTCAGTTGGGGGCTTCGGTGACGGAGACGCTGACCGGGGCGTATGCGGCGGTGGCGACGCTGATCGCGGTGTATGCGGCGCAGGAGCGCGGTCGCGGCGATCATGTGGATGTGTCGGTGATGGAGACGGCGGTCAACGCGGCGCTGCTGCCGGTGCAGCGTTACGACTACACCGGCACGATCGGCGTGCGGGGCGCCGATATCGGGCCGGCGCCGTCGTTCATACTGCCCACCTCCGATGGGTATGTGGGCGCGAACGTGCTGACGCAGGCGCAGTGGGAGATGCTCTGCCAGTTCTTCGGCAAGCCGGAGTTCATCGAGGATCCGTTGTTTGCCGATCCGTGGGCGCGAACGGCCAACTCCCGCGAACTGGCGAACGAGTTGGCCGATCTGACTCGTCCTCGGACGGCGGAGGATGTCTTTCACGACGCTCAGACTTGGCGGATTCCGTTCGGGTTGATTCCGACGTTGTCCGATGTGATGAACTTGCTGCCGCATCGGGAGCGGGCGTTCTTTTTTGACTTTGAGCATCCGCGCGCGGGTCATGTGCGAATGCCGGGGATTCCGTGGATGTTCGGGGAGGAGCGGCCGTTAGGGAGTCGGACTCCGCTGCTGGGGGAGCATGACGCAGAGGTTCGGGCGGGAGTGTGGGAGGCCAGGGATCGAGATTCCCGCGACAAGCGCGGGAATGACGGAGGAGGGCGCGGGAGTAATGGAGAGAGGCCGCTGGAGGGGCTGCGGGTGATTGATCTGTCGATGTTCATGTCGGGGCCGATGACGTCGCTGGTCTTCGCGGATGGGGGGGCGGACGTGATCAAGGTGGAGTCGGTGCAGCGGATTGACGGCTGGCGGGCGGGCGGCGCGAGCGAGGAGTTCTGGTGGGAGTGGGCGCCGCAGTTCAACTGGGTCAACCGGAACAAGCATGGGATCACGCTCAATCTGACCGACCGGCGCGGCGCGGACGTGATTCGCCACATGGTCAAAGAGGCCGACATTCTCGTGGAGAACTACACGCCTCGTGTGATGGGGAATTTCGGGCTGTCGTATGAGGAGCTGCGCGAGATCAATCCCGAGCTGATCATGATCTCGATGCCTGGTTTCGGGCTGACCGGTACGTGGTCGCACTACACGGCGTTCGCCAACACGACCGAGCAGATGTCGGGGCTGCCGCATCTGACGGGCTACGCGGACGACCAGCCGATTTTCAGCGGGACGACGGGCGGCGATCCGCTGGCCGGGATCATGGGGGCGCTGGCCTTGTTGTCGGCGTTGGAGCGCCGGCGTCGGCTGAACGCTCAGGGTGAGCCGGGCGGCTGCCATATCGACCTCTCGCAGACCGAGACGGCCACGTCGTTCACGGGCGAAGCGGTGACGGCGTACTCGATCTCGGGCGAAGATCCGGGGCGGGTGGGGAACTATCACCCGCGGATCGCGCCGCACAACACCTATCCCTGTCAGGACGATCACTGGATCGCGATTGCGTGTGAGAGCGACGTACAGTTCGCCGATCTGGCGCGGCTGATGGGTCGGGAGGACTGGATCCGGCGCTACGGCACTTTCAGCGAGCGCAGCGCGGCCCGTAGCGAGATCGACGCTGCGATCGCCGAGTGGACGCGCGAGCGCGACGCCGGGCAGTTGATGCGCGAGTTGCAGGGATTGCGGATTGCGGCCGGCGTGGTCTACGACGGGCGCGACTTGTTGGAAGACCAGCACCTGCAAGCGCGCGACTTCTTCATCACCCAGCAGCACACCTATGCGGGCGCTCGGCGCTATCCATTGCAGCCCTACCGCTTCGGCAACTGGAGCGGCCCGGAGGTCGATCGTCCGTCGCCGACGCTTGGGCGCGATACGCGCGAGGTGCTGGCGCGGCTGACTTTGTTGACTGAGGCGGAGATCGATCAGATGGAGGTGGACGACGTGATTGGGACGATTCCGCTCGCGGCTCGGGGCGACTAGCCTGAGACATGTCACAACCACTCATGAGAGGAGCGCGGAATGCGCTTGGCCAGTTTTTCCTTTGAAGACACGGTGCGGGTCGGCGTCGTGGTGGACGACGAGATCGTCGATCTGTATCTCGCGGAGCCGGAGGCGCCGACGGATATGCGCGAGTTTCTGGCGCTGGGCGAAGACGGGCGGGTGATGGCGGAGATGGCGGTGGAGCGGGGCGGGAATCGGCGGCCGCTGGGTGACGTGCAGTTGCTGTCGCCGGTACCGAACCCGGTGAAGTTTTTGGCGATTGGCCTGAATTACGGGGATCACATCGCGGAGACGGGGTCGGAGACGCCTCGCTATCCGACCGTGTTCACGAAGCAGGTGAGCTGCGTGAATGATCCGGGCGGGGCGATTCAGATTCCGCGCGTGTCGCGGGCGGTGGACTATGAGGGCGAGCTGGGGGTTGTGATTGGGGAGACGTGCCGGCATGTGCCGGCGGCGGACGCGCATCGGGTGATCGCGGGGTACACGATTGTGAACGATGTGTCGGTGCGGGATTATCAGAACCGGACGCGGCAGTTCACGATGGGGAAGTCGTTCGACACGCACGGCCCGGTGGGTCCGGTGATCGTGACGGGGGATGAACTGGGCGATCCGCACAACCTGGGGATTCGCACCTATGTGAATGGCGACTTGCGTCAGAACTCAAACACGAAGCACCTGATTTTCGACTGCTACGACATCGTGGCCTACATCACGGAAGCGATGACGCTGGAGCCTGGGGACATCATTGCGACGGGGACGCCGTCGGGGGTGGCGGCGGCGATGACGCCGCCGCCGTGGCTGACGGCGGGCGATGTGGTGCGGATTGAGATTGACGGGATTGGGTCGTTGGAGAATGGGTGTGTGTCGGAGCCGGAGTTGGTTGAGGGGGATGGTCACTAGAGGGCAGATACGGCTCAGGTGTCCGGTCGTTTCTGCTTCCAGACGATGCAGCGGACTTGCCGTGCATCTACGTGAAACTCCGGTGCGTGTTGTCCGTTCTGGTGCAGCTCTTGACGGGCGATCAAGAGGCCAACGCCGTAGCGCTGCACCAGATTCAAGACTCGCATCGCCTCAGCCAGGTTGGGGTTGCGATAGTCAACGAGACCGGGCTGGCCAAAGTTGTCGGCGGTGATGATGCCCGAGGGACCACCGGGACTGGAGATTTCGATCCGGTCGTCGTACCAATACACGCGAATTGGAGCGTTGGTGCCCTCGTATGCGCGGTGCATGACGGCGTTGTTGATGAGCTCTTCCAAGGCTCGCATCGGGTAGTCGGGATATCTGCGTTCGAGCGGCCCGCTGGTGATGTCCACGGCGATGCGGTTATGCGCGCGCAGGTGTAAGCCGAGCTCTTTCGTCAAGGCCGTGAGATTGCCCTTGCAGACCGAGGAATCGAGAATTGGATCGGTGAGTTGCTCGCCGCCGATGCGCAGGAATTGGATGTACGCGCCGGGCAGATAGCGCTGCGGATCGTCCGCCAAGACCAACAAGCCGGTCATTGTTGGCCGAGGATCGTGGAGAGAGACGATCATGCGAAGCGCGGCGAGGCGTTGCTCGAGATTACGATCGTTCGCATCCAACAGCTCGCGACTGAAGGCAGCGGGGAGATAGTCCTCCTCAAAGCGGCGCAGGTTCAAGTCTTCGAGCCGCGCACCGGGTACCGGCAGGATGTCGTAGTGCGCGTCCTTCATTCTGCGCCGTTCATTGAGGATGCGTTCGTCCTGGGCGCTCGCCAGTCCGCGACGGGGGCCGATTCGCACCCAAATCCGGCCTGCGTATCGCAGCGGCGGCGAATCGGACGGCCAGACTGTGATCGAGGCCACTTCCCCGCCTGGCAATTCGTGTTTCTTCACCGACATGCTCGGTTGGGGGAGGATGTTGCCGTCGGTCTTCATGTCAGCAAGCGTGAGCAGCACAGGCTCAGAGATCGTCATCCCGGACGGCGAACCGTCGTCCTCAAGGCCCAGAAAGACGACACCCGGGCGATCGTGGCCCTGGACATCGTTGGCGAACGCGCAGATCGCCTCACGGATCCGCTCACGCGCGGTTCCGGCGAGCACCGCCTTGCGCTCCACGAGTTCGGACTCGAGGTCCGCCATCATGGCCCTAAGTTCCGCGTCGGTGTAGCTGCCGTTCATAGCCTCACCGTAGCCTGTTCATCAGCTTTCGGATCTCACGCTTGGTTCAGGGCCTCGGCGACTGGGGGCCACATTCGGGCTAGGGCGGGGGTGCTGCCGACGGGGGTGGGGCGGGCGGTGAAGAATTTGCCTCCGGGACGGGTTCGGAGTTCGATCAGGGTTGGGCCTTCCGCGGCCAGGAGCTCGTCCAGGGCGCTGTCGAACTCCTCAACATCGGCGAAGATGGCGGTCTGGCGGTAACCCGCGCCTGCGGCCATGGCGGCGAAGTCGACGCTGGCCTCCGAGGGCACGGGTTGGGCGCCGCTGGTCTCGTAGACGCCGTTGTGGATGACGATGTGGACGAAGTTGGCTGGGGCGGCGCCGGCGATCGTGCCGAGCGAGCCGAGCTGCATCATCAGGGAGCCGTCGCCGTCAATCACCCAGACGTCTCGGTCGGGCTGGGAGAGGGCGACGCCCAAGCCCAGCGCGGAGGCTCCGCCCATGAAACCGATGCAGGCGAGGTTGAGTTCGTGGGGAGAGCGCTCGCGCCAGGGGCCGTTGGCGGTCATGGTGCCGACGACGACCTGCTGATCGCGTCTGCGCGCGAGCACGTCGAGCGCGGCTTCGAGGGACATGCGCTGGTCGGTCTGTTCGGCTTGGGGGGTGTCGGTCATGCGGTGGGCGCTCCTACCAGCAGAGCTACAGGGCCCTGGCGTTCGGCGGCTTCAGCGAAGGCGGCGGCGACGTGATGGAGGTCGTCGGCGCTGTCGAGCAGGTGCGAGGGAATGCCCAGGGTGTCGAGCAGCGGTTCGCAGAGTCTGACCATTGAGCCGCCGTCGTCGCGCGGGTCGAGTTCGGGGTCGCGGCCGAGCAGGCCGATCAGGAGGACGATGGGGAAGTGTCCGTCGAGGGCGACGCCGCGCAGGTTGTTGACAGAGGCGTAGAGTCCGGCGTGCTGGATTTGCATCATCGGCCGCCGTCCGCCGATGATCAGGCCGGCCGAGATGGCGACGGCCTCGTCTTCGGTGGAACAGTGGACTGTGCGAATGCCGGGGTCGGCCATCAAGAGATCAAGCAGCGTACGCTGGTGGGTGTCGGGGACCAGGACGATGTCCTGGACGCCTGCGTCCCGAATCGCTTCGAGGAATTGATCGGCGGGGATCGACTCAGCCGGCATTGTCCCTCCGTCCGCTCACGAGTGTGTTGCAAGGGCATGATATCCGCCCCATGAGTGAATCCGAGCACCAGCCCGACGACGGCTTGCCGCACGAGAATCCGAATCGTCCGCGTGAGTATCACGGGGCGCGGACGGTGATCGCGGCGGTCGGTGTGGTCGCGGCGGTCGCGGCGGCGCTCTGGTTGACGTTGCTCCAGCCAAGCCCGAGCGCTGACGGGGGCGTGGTCGCGCTGCCGGCCGAGTTGGTCGTGGACGGACGCGAGGTCGGATCGCGGAGCGGCGAGCTCGCGCCGGACTTCGAGCTGCAAACGCTTGACGGCGAAACGTTTCGGCTTTCGGACTATCGCGGGCAGCCGATCCTGATTAATTTCTGGGCGTCGTGGTGCGGCCCTTGCCGGCGTGAGGTTCCGGCGCTGATTCGGGCACAAACTGAGCACGGGGAGAGCGGTTTGCTGATCGTGGGGGTGAACATTGAGGAGGCGGACGATCCGGCGCAGGAGTTCGCTTCGGAGTTCGGGATCAACTACGTCTTGCCGATGGACTACAGCGGGACGGTGTTTCGGGCCTATGGCGGGGGCGGGCCGAACGGCCCGCCGCGGTCGTTTTTTGTTGATCCGGACGGGGTGATCGTGCGGATTTACGCAGGGCAAGCGCCGGATGAGTTGATTGCGGAGCACACGCGGGAATTTGCGGATCAATTCGGGCGTGCTCCCTGAGACACAACGTCTGCTGATTGTCTGGCAGAACGGGGACGCGGCCGGCGACAAGGCGATCTAATTTTGAATTGGCGGCCCCACGAGGGGGCGAACGTGAGGAGACGCAGCGTGGCCGAGCTGACGACGATTCCCACCGACGACTACGAGGAGATCGCCATCTGGCGCGACGAAGACGCGGAGCTGACTGCCGCTGCCGCAATTCACTCGACCGTTCGCGGGCCGGCGATCGGCGGCACTCGTTGGCTGTCCTACGCGGACATTGATGAGGCGCTGAGGGATGTCCGCCGGTTGGCTCAGGCGATGACGCTGAAGTCGGCGGCGGCGCTGCTGCCGTTTGGCGGCGGGAAGGCGGTCGTGCTGGGCGATCCGTCGCAGAAGACGGAGGCGCAACTGCGCTCGTACGCGGAGTTCGTCAATCACTTCGAGGGGCGGTTTCTGACCACGACCGACGTGGGCACGACGACCAGCGAGATCGATCAACTCTCGCAGTGGACGCCACATCTGGTGGGCAAGTCGGAGGCGCTGGGCGGGAGCGGTGATACCTCGGCGCTGACAGCGACCACGGTGCTGGCGGGGATCGCGGCGACGCTGGAGGCGCTGGACGGCGATCCTGATCTGGACGGGCGGCGGATCGTGATTCTGGGCGTAGGCAAGGTGGGGTCGCGGGTGGCGCGGGCGCTTGCGGAGCAGGGTGCGCGGCTGATGCTCTCGGATATTCGCGCGATCGGGGCGGCGGCGCTGGCGGCGGAACTGGGCGCGCAGACAGTCTCGGTGGACGAGGCGCTGAGGACGCCCTGCGATCTGCTCTCGCCGAATGCGCTGGGCGGGCTTTTGAATGCGGAGACGATTCCGTTTCTGCCGGCGCGTTCGGTCTGCGGAGCGGCGAACAATCAGTTGGAACGCGATCCGGAGGATGCGGAGCTGCTTGCCGAACACGGGATTCTCTATGCGCCGGATTACGTCGTGAATTCAGGCGGGGTGATCTCGGTCGCGCAGGAGGTCTGCGGGTGGAGTTATGAGCAGGCGGAGGCTCACGCTGAGGGGGTGTATGAGACGACGCGGGAGGTCTTTGCGCGGGCGGAGGCTGAGCGGATCACGCCGGCGTCGGCGGCGCTGGAGTTTGCCGGGCGGCAGTTGGCGGTCGCCGCCGGATAGGGAATAGCTTCCAGGTTGGACCCCCCTCTGTCCCTACGGGACATCTCCCCCCGCGATGCGGGGGAGAGTGAGGGAAGTCTCTACGCGCGTCTCGCGGCGCGATGCAGGGGGAGAGTTTTGGGAGCGTTCCTAGCCGAATTCTGAGGCGTTACCATGAGTTCAAACACAGTCCTTGCCAAGGAGACCGCATCATGTCCCTCACCGTTCACGGGATTCCCGTCATCGACATCGACTCGCACTACACCGAGCCGCCCGACCTCTGGACCTCGCGCGCGCCGGCGAAGTACAAGGACGCCGTGCCCCATATCACGGTGAATGACGAGGGCAACCAGCGCTGGACGGTGCTCGACGACATCGACTTTGGCCCGCCCGGATTCACGGTCGTGCGCGAGGACGGCAGCAAGGAGTACGGCTCAATCTCGCTGGCCTCGTTCGAGCAGATGAGCAAAGCCGCGACCGACCCCAAGGAGCGGCTCAAGCTGCTCGACCGGCTCGGCATCGCCCAGCAGATCGTCTACCCGAACGTGGCCGGCTTCGGCTCGCAGAACTTCGTCAAGATCGAGGATCACGAGCTGCGCAACATCTGCTGCACGGTCTACAACGACGCCATCGCCGAGTTCCAGGAGGAGGGCGAAGGCCGCCTCTTCCCGCAGGGCCTGGTTCCGTTCTGGGACATCCCGGCCGCCATCGATGAGTTGCAGCGGATCAAGGATCTCGGCATGACCGGGATCACGATGTGCGACACGCCCGAGGCGTTCGGCTTGCCGCACCTCGGCGACCCGGCCTGGGACCCGTTCTGGGACACCTGCCAGGACATGGAGATGCCGGTCAACTTCCACATCGGCGCGGGCGCCGGCGTGGCCGACAAGCTGCTCTGGCCCGGCTACGGCCCGCAGCGATCGCTGGCGTTGATCTCGATCAGCCTGTTTATCACCAACTTCAAGGTGATTATGAACCTGATCTTCTCCGGCCTCTGTGAGCGCTACCCCGGCCTCAACTTCGTCTCGGTCGAGTCCGGGATCGGCTGGGTGCCGTTCCTGCTCGAGGCGATGGACTACCAGTTCGAGGAGACGGTGCCGACCGAGCGCGAAGGCCTGAACATGAAGCCGTCGGAGTACTTCCGCCGCCAGATCTTCGCCTCGTTCTGGTTCGAGGACTTCGGCCCGCGCGCCACGATCTCGGCGATCGGCGAAGACAACGTGATGTTCGAGACCGACTTCCCCCACCCGACATGTCTCTACCCGAGGGCGCAGGAGCACATCACCGAAGTCCTGACCGACCTCGACGAGGGCATCCGCGAGAAGGTGCTGCGGACGACGGCGGAGCGGATTTACCATCTGCCGCCGGCCCCGGCCTCGATCTACGAGAGCGCCGCCGCGGGGGGCTAGGAGCGAACCCGTCATGTCGGAACTTGGCCCTGAGCCTGAGTGGAAGACACCGATCCGGGTGGAAGCCCGCGAGGGCTTCACGATCTGGGTCGAGTTTGACGACGGCGTGAGCGGACTCGTCGATTTGTCGGACCTGGCCGATCAGCCCTACTTCCGGCGCTGGCAGAGTCGCGAGTACTTCGAGCGAATCCAGATCGCCCCGTACGGCGATTTGGTCTGGGTCGAGTACGAGACCCAGATGTCAGCCGACGAGGTCTACTCGCGGCTGACCGGCATATCTGTCGACGACTTGTATCCCGAGTGGGACCCAGAGTGGTCCCTACGCAGTTCTGGGCCGAGTCCGACAGACGTAGTTGCCGTCGAGCCGCGTGAGGGTTATTCCATATGGGTTGAGTTCGCCGATGGGACGAGTGGTATCGCCGATCTCAGCTTCTTGGCATCTGGTCCTGCCTTCGCAGGATGGCAAGATCGCGAGTACTTTGAGTCGGTTCGTTTGGCCGGTAGCAGCGACGTCATCTGGGGCGACGACCTCGAGCGATGCGGCTATGCGCTGTACATCGACGTCACCGGACTGCCATGGCAAGAGGTCATGAAGCTCTACGAAAGAAGCCCATCCCCTGTCTGAGCTCTGTCGGGTCGGCGCAATCAAGGTCTTCATGATTGCGGGCGACCACAACCCGCCGCACTTCCACGCCCGGGTGGGTACAGATGAAGTGCAGATAGCGGTAGAAAGTCTGTTGGTCATCGAGGGAAGGCTGTCCAAGCGACATGAGCGTCAGCTGCGCGACTGGGCCAAACAGCATCATGACGAACTGCGTAGAGCTTGGGCGCAAGCCTCCAACAATCAGCAACCGGATCCCATTCAGTAGGCCGAACGCTAGGAGATCACCATGACCGGAAGACTCGAAGGCAAAGTCGCCATCGTTACCGGCGGCGGCGCGGGGATGGGGGCGGCCGAGTGCCGGCTGTTCGCCCGCGAGGGCGCGGCGGTCGTGATCGCCGATCTCTATGAGGAAGGCGGGCGCGAGGTTGAGGAGCAGATCCGCTCGGCCGGCGGGGTCGCCAACTTCGTCTCGATGGACGTGACCGCCGAGGAGGAGTGGAACGCGCTGCTGACCTCCACCCTCGAAGCGCACGGCGGACGGCTCGACGTGCTGGTCAACAACGCCGGACTGTCATCAACCTCGGTGGACGACCCCAACTCGACCGAGGGTTGGCACCGGATTATGAACGTGAACGCGACCGGCGTCTTCCTGGGCACCAAGCTGGGTTCAGCGGCGATGCTGACGGCGGGCAACGGCGGCTCGATCGTGAACATTTCCTCGATCTACGGCTTCGTCGGTTCCGATGCGGGGCATCCGGCCTATCACGCTTCGAAAGCGGCGGTGCGCAACTTCTCCAAGGCAATGGCGGTTCGGCTGGGGCCGCAAGGGATTCGGGTCAACACGGTGCATCCGGGCTTCATGCCGCCGATGCGTTCGAGCGTGGGCATGACCGACGACGCGCGCGCGCGGCTCGTCCGCGCGATCCCGCTGCGGCGCACGGGCGAGGTCGATGAAGTGGCGAACGGCGTGCTCTTTCTGGCCTCCGACGAGGCTTCGTACATCACGGGCTCGGAGCTGAAGATCGACGGCGGCTTCCTCGCGCGCTAGTTCCCGCTACCAGATTGGGGCTGTTTGGGCTTGCTGCGTAAGCGGAGCGCAAAATCCGTCCCGATTTCACCGATCACCATGTGCAAAGCGCGTGTAGAGTTAACCGCATCGGCTACTTGACCGTCCGCTTATCGGATCGGCAAGGGCAGGTGTATCGGCAGGCTGAATGTGGGTACCGACGGAGTGAAGGGTGAAGACATCATCATGCGAGTGATCCAGAAGCTGGAGATGAGGCGGGGCTGGACGCTCCGCCTGGCCGCTCTCACCGCCCTGTTGGGCCTGGCCGCGGCCTTTGCCCCCAGTCTGAGCGCGCAGGGATTGCCCGATCCGCCGCACTGGTTCTATGGCATCGGCTACGACAACTACAGCGGCACGGTCATTCGCGCGGTCGACTCCAACGGCGCGACGATCGATTCGACCACAGTCAATACTCAAGGGCAGTGGTCAATCACGATTGCGACCGAGCATCGCAAGGTCAGATTCGAATTTGACGCGGACGACGGCACGCGCACCACGGTCGAATACGACGTGCAGAAGGCCGAGCTGACGCGAATCCGGCTCGCGCAGTTCACCGTAGTCGAGGTACCGGATGACGATCTCCAGGTAGAAGCGCCGCCCACGCTGATGGTGCGCATCATCGCGCGGCGCGCGCCCGACGGCCGCGTCGAGTTCGGGATGCGCTCACCCAGCGGTGAAGACATCTTCCCGCGGGCGCGCTACTTCCCCGCCACCGGACCCAGCCACGATCGCTTCCTGCACAGTTCCGAAATCGACTTCGGCGACGGCTTTGTCGGGCAGATCATCGCCCGCCGTGAGGGAGGCGATCCCAACGGACGGATCGAATTCGGTTTCCGCGTAGCGGGCTACGACGACATCTTCCCGTCGGCGCGGTATTTCCCCGCGAGCGGGCCCGATCACAACCGCTGGCTGCGGAGCTCGGAGATTGAGATCAATCCGCCGCGCTGAGCAACCCGTTGAGCGCAGAGCCAGACAGACCCGCGTTTCGGCGCGGGTCTGTTCGTCCCAGCCGAATCAGAAAGCGCGATGAACGTTCCCGGTCGCCGACGCCGAGATTGGGCCGCCGCGATCGCGGCGTCGGCGCTGCTGCTCTTCGCCGCTACGCTCGCCGATCCGGCAAAGGCGCAGGACGGTATTCCGCTGCCGCCGCACTGGTTCTGGGGTACCGACTTTGACGCCTTCGAGGGAGCGGAAGTCCGCGCTGTGGCGGTTGACGGAGCCGAGCTCGGCTCCGTCACGATCGAGGACGGTCGCTGGCTGCTCTACCTCGCCTCGGACGACGGGCGGATGATTCGGTTCTATCTCCTCAGCAACGACTCGATCCGGCTGAGCCGGCAGTTCGAGTTGCGCTACGGCGAACTGACGCGCGTGCGCCTCAGCGATTTCAGCAGCGCGCAAACGACCGCGCCGGTTGCGCCCAGCATCCAGATCATTGCCCGATTGCTTGAGGACGGGCGCATCGAGTTCGGCCTGCGCGACGCGGCGGGTAGGGAGATTTTGCCCGAGCGGCGTCTCTTTCCGGCAAACGCGATCCCCGAGCGCTGGCTGCACAGTTCGGTGGTTGAGTTGGATAGCGGCGTTCGCGGGCGGATCATCGCGCGCCGGCTCGATAACGGGCGTACTGAGTTCGGCTTCCGGGTGTCGGGCTTCGACGATTTTCTGCCGCAGCGTCGCTACTTTCCGATCGATCCGGATCAAGGGCGATGGCTGCGAAGTTCGCCGATCGAGATTCCGGCGGCCGACTAGCGCTTCTGGGCGGCGGGGCGCGCGGCGGGGTTGTTGGCCGGAGTGATCAGCGCCGCCAGCCGGCGCGCGAGCTCACCGAGCGGCGTTCGGCGTTTGGCCGGGAGGCGGAGCATCATACAGAGCAGGGCGGAGGCGGCCCAGAGTCCGGCGCAGGTGTAGAAGGCGACCTCGTAGGAGCCGAGCAGGTCGTAGGAGAAGGCGACCAGGACAGGGGTGACGGCGTTGATGCCCATGGCAACGGGGAAACCGACGCTGCGCACCGCGCCCAGATAGCGGCGGCCGAAGTACTCGGCCCAGAACATGTCCTGAATGGGAATGTTGCCGCCGATTCCCAGTCCCATCAGGGCGAGCGCTCCGGCGATCAGCCACCAGTTGCCGGTCGGCGCGGCGTTGATCACGAGCACAAAGCCCATTGCGCCCATTGCGAACGAAGCGAAGCCGACGACGCGCGTATCCCAACGGTCGAGGGCGTAGCCCCAGGGCGGTTTGGTCAGCATTGAGAGCAGCGAAAAGGCGGCGACAGCGAGCGCCGCTTCAAGTGAAGTGAATCCGTGCTCACGCAGGAAGAAGACGCCGTTGAGCAAGATCGCGAAGATACCGACGACGGAGATCCCGAAGATCAGCACGATCAGATAGAAACAGCTCGAGCGCAAGGCTTCATGGCGGGTCAAGGAGGTCTCATCGTCGTGCTGGGCAGCCCTGATCTGGTCGGGCGTGAGCTGGGTCGGGCCGCCGTCGGGGAGCATTCCGTAGTCTTCGGGCCGGCGGCGCATGAGCAGCGCCGAGGGGATCAGGATGGCGGCGAGGAAGGCGCTGAGGACGATCCAGGCGGTGCGCCAGCCGAGCGGGTCGATCAGAGCGGCCACGGCAAATGAGGGCCAGACCAGGCCGGCCATAGAGACGCCCATCGAAGTCCAGCCGAGCGCCTGTCCGCGCTTGACGACGAACCATTTGGAGACCGCGATCGAGAGCACGAGGAAGCCGGCCACGGAGGCGGAGGTGAGCAGGAAGACGCCGCGCACGATCAGGTACTGCCAGTAGTGGTCGACCTGGCTCATGAGGATCAGCGAGGGGATACAGACGGCGGCGGCGGTGAGCATGATCGGGCGGGCGCCAAAGCGGTCGATTCGCGGCCCGATCAGGAACCCGACCACCATCAGGATGCCTTGGCCGAGTGAGTCGGCGGCGAAGAACTGAGTTCGGGTCCAGCCGAACTCGGCGACCATCTCGGGCGCAAAGACGGCAGCGACGGAGGTTTGCACACCGACCGCGACGAACTGGGCCATGAAGGCGGCGGCGACGACGATCCAGCCGTAGAAGATATGCCGTCCGAAGATGGTCATCGGCCGCCGCCGATTCCGGGCATGGCGGCCACATCGCTCTGCGTGCGAAAGCGCGCGCGCAGGTCATCGTCGGCGATCACAGCCAAGCGATAATCGCCGCCCGGCGTCATCACCCGCTCCACAGCGCGCCACTGATACAGCAGCGTGCGCAGCTGTCCGAGGAGGTCTTGTTCATGGTTTTCACCAGGGATGCGCAGATGCAGGATCATCAGTCCATCCAGCATTGCCCGTCGAGCGACCTCACGCTCGAGCTTGCCGCGGAATAAATCCTTGGTGATCAAGAGGTCCCAACGGTTGACGGCGAGCGGTAGGTAGTCTTCGTCTCGACTTGTTGCCCAACCGATGTCGTTGATGTGCTGAGCGTCGTGACCGAGGAACCGTAGGACGGCGGCCACCGCCGGGGACATGTTCTCATCCACGAGGCAGCGCACGCGATCGCCCTAGGCCGCCAACGCTCGTTCAAACTCAACTGCCGCCCGCACTTTCTCGGGAGAGATGCGGTAGAGCTCCGCGATCTGCTCGACGCTCTGTGCGCCGGTAAGCACTGGCGGGCCGACGAACTCGGTCTCAATTCGATGTCCGAACACCGTCGGCGCTCCTCCTTGAATGGCTGGGTCTATCACGATGAGATCGGTCACGTGGCTGAGCTGCCCCAGCGATCCCTCACGCTGGAGTTCGCGCAGGATCTCGACAGCCGCATACAGTTCCGTGTCGGCCGCGTCGCAGCAATTCTGATTGACTGAGCAGGGAAGAGGAGCCGCAGGGTGGTCGGCATACAGTTTCACCGTGAGTTGAGCGGTGTCGGGGTTGATCACGATGGCACGTCCACGCGCGGGCGGCAGGAGCGACAGATACCAGCCGGGGACGGCGGCGTCCAGGCGCTCGAACAGCTCCGGCAGCCGACGGCGAGGCACGCGGCGTTCGCTCAGTTTGACGGCGAGGCGAGCTCGCGAGTAGTCCACCCACGAGTACAACCACATGTTGGGATAGAGCGGGAAAAACAAGGGGTCCGGCTTCTCGGGATGCAGCAGTCCCAGCGTGCGCCAGCCGCGAATCTGGGCCGGGGTCGCGCCGGACAACGCCGCCAGGTGATCACCGCCCATCATGCCGCCGCGACAGAGACGGTGGTAGTAGGTATCGGCATCCATGCCGAAGATCAGGTCGTCCACGGCCCGTGCTCCTCTGACTTGGAGGATACGCCGCTACTCAGCCGGACGATCAATCCCGAGCGCGTCGAAGAGTTCGCCGATTTGCTCGTCGAATTCTCCGGTGCGGGGGCGGCCGAGGGTGAGTCCGCCGTCGACGATGAGGGCGTGGCCGGTGACGAAGGAGGAGTCGTCGCTGGAGAGCCAGAGCGCGGCGTGGGCGATATCGGCGGGACGGCCCGAGCGCCGGATTGGCTGGGCTTGGCCCATCACCTCGGCCATCGCTTCGACGGTCTTGTCGGCTTCCTCTACCGAGAGGCCGAGCGACTTGCCGAAGATGGGAGTGGCGATCCCGCCCGGGCAAATGCAGTTGACGCGGATGTTGTGCTCGCCGAGTTCGTAAGCGGCGACTTTCGTGAGGTGGATCACGGCTCCCTTGGCGACGCTGTAGACGGCCGGCCCGTTGCCCGCGCCAACGCCGGCGACGCTAGCGGTGCTGACGATCGAGCCGCCGTCGCCCTGGGCGATCATGGCGCGGGCGGCGTGCTTGATGCCGAAGAAGACGCCCTTGAGCAGGCCGCCCATGGTTGAGTCGTAATCGGCTTCGTCGACTTCGGTGATGGGATCGAGCACGCCCGCGTAGCCGGCGTTGTTGAAGATCGCGTCGATCCGGCCAAAGCGGTCGATGGCGTGGGTGATCGAACCGGCGACATCGGCTTCGCTGGCGACGTTGGCGTGGATGTAGGTGGTGTCGCCGCCGATCGATTCGACCAGGGCGTGTCCGCGTTCGTCCTGGATGTCGGCGACGACGACGCGGCCGCCCTCTTCGGCGAAGAGGCGAACGGCACCCTCGCCGATGCCGCTGGCGCCGCCCGTGATCACCGCGACTTTGCCGTCGATTCGTCCTGCCATGCTCGTGCTCCCGCTTCGTCGGATTGCTTCGCGTACTCGTAGGATACGCGCCGTGGTTCTCTAGACTGCGCAGGCCAAGACTGCAAACGGGAAGGGTCTGATCATGGTCGACCGGCTGAAGGACAAGGTGGCGCTGATCACGGGCGCGGCGCGGGGACAAGGCGCGGCGGAGGCGGAGCTGTTCGCGGCGGAGGGAGCAGCGGTGGTGATGGCGGACGTGCTCGACGCCGAGGGTGCGGAAACGGCGGCGAAGATCGGCGCGGCGGCCTCGTATCACCACCTCGACGTGACCGACGAGGAGGCCTGGCACGCGCTGGTGGCGGAGATCGCGGAGCAGCACGGGCGGCTGGATGCGCTGATCAACAACGCGGGCATCTACCGGAATGCGTCGATCGTGGAGATGACGCAGGAGATGTACCGGCAGGTGATCGAGATCAATCAGATCGGCGTGTGGCTGGGGATGAAGGCGGTGGGGCCGCAGATGATCGCGCAGCAGTCGGGTTCGGTGGTGAATATCTCTTCGACGGCGGGATTTCGCGGGGGTGCGGGGTCAATTGCGTATACGGCCAGCAAGTTTGCTGTGAGAGGAATGACAAAGGTAGCAGCGCGAGAGTGGGGCCGCTACAACATTCGGGTGAACAGTATTCATCCAGGCCCGATCGATACGATGATGCTGCATCAGGTGCCCGGGTTTGAGGCGGACAGTGATCGGTTCTTGCGGAACACCCCCTTGCGGCGTGCCGCGGATCCGTCGGAGGTGGCCTACCTGGCGCTGTATCTGGCGTCGGACGAGTCGAGTTTCAGCACCGGGTCGGAGTTTGTCGTGGATGGGGGCGGCTTGGCTTAGGCCTCCGGCTTGAGTTCTCCAGCGTCACAGTCGATTTCGGCGACGAACTCGTCCAGCGAGCAAGTCGGGATGTCGAACCTGTCGCAGGCCGTGCGCATGGAGATGTGATCTTGGCGATCTCGTCGGTCTTTTGTCACCACGACTGGGTGTTTTCCGTCACGGATCAGTTCGATGGCCTGCGCGATGACAGAGGGATCGGCGTCGTCTTCCGAATCGTCCGGATCGACGACATCTGCGGCGCGAGACAGCACGAATTCCAGCACCTCAGCGCTGGTGCGGAAGCCAACCTGGACTCCGTTGCGAACTCCGTACACCCACGCACCCGGCGCGTCCGGATAAACGCCGTCACCAACTTCTCGAACGACGTCTTCAGTGATGTACGCCAAGCCAGCGTTCACCATCAGCTCCAGACAACGCAAGAATGCCCACTGGAACTGAACATTGATGCGAATCTTGAAGTCAATCACCACCGAGGCGTCAAGCACCCACACTCTCTGCTGCATCAGTCAAGGTCCTCAACCAATTCTCCCAAGCGTCCAAGCTCGTATCCGTCCAGGCGAAGTATCCGACGCGCCGATCGTTCAGAAATCCGATCAGCGGCCAACGCATCGATCACCGTGCGGCTTCCGACTCTACCGGTCTCGCGCAAGCGGCGCTGTGGGCGTCTGTTCGATTCCCGTCTACTCCTGCGAAATCCCTTGTCAGCATCGCCAAATCCGACCGTGGAATTCACCAGGGCGTAGAGCCCATCGTATTTTGGATCCAGCGTTTGCAACGCCATTGCTGTGGCGCGAAGGCTGGTGCGAAATCTCTCCGCCACCACACGAACGAGCGCGATACCCTCCGCGGTTGGACGTGCAGTGCAGAAATCAGCGAGCATCGCCTTCGGCAGCAACACTTCGCTTGCCACCTGGTCGCACCAGCGTTCCGACCCATCTACTGTCAGTTCGTCCAAGACGAGACAGGAACTGGTGTCAGATCGAGCCAAGTGGGCAACTTCGTGCCACAGGGTGAATGAACGAGCAGCCGCATTCTCAATTGTATTGACCGCTACGGCCGGCGCATACGGATCGGCGAGTGAGAACCCTCGCATACCATCTTGTCCGAGCTGGAGCTCCATTACCAAGACGCCGCGGCTCTCGAGTGCTCGTTTCCAAGCGAGGTAGCCGTCGTGATCACTATTCCATCTCGCCATCTGCTCGGCATCCACCTCACACCACTGACGAAGTCGCGCCGCGGCGGTTGTTGCGCTCACACCACTGTGGAACGAGGGGATATCGACCGTCGGTTCATCCGAGAGCAGTTCTGAAATCCAGCGCTGACGCCGACGCGCCTCGCGCACCTGAAATCGCTCATCGGGGGTCAGCGATCTGTTCTTGGCTCCTCGGCCGGTGCGAAGCTGCAAGAGTTTCGAATCTGATTGAGGCGGCTCGGATCGATAGAAGACGGCAACAGGACGACGGAGAACTTTCGCCAGCTTTGTGAGTTGGCCCCTGGTCGGAGTTGATTCCCCATCGATCCAACTCTGGATCTTCGATTCCGTCGCCTTCACCGACTCCATCTGCTGCGCGAGTTGGGGCACGCTGTAGCCGGACTCTTCGATAGCCCAGCTTATGACAGACGCCTTGGTCAGAGTTCCGCTCATACCACCGTCGGTCCTCTCTTTCGCGCGATTCTACGCCGACGGAAAGTCCAGGTACGAGGCGCAATCTTCCCACCTCAGCGGTTCCCGGCCGACCTTCTGGCACAGTTCGACGACTTCGGCGACTAGCTCCACGTTGGTGGGTTGCCTCTCGGCGGCGAACATTTCGAGGCCGACGTGGATGTGTCCGCCTCGTTCGAGGGCGAGTTCGGCGATGCCGGATTCGACCACATCTCCGCCGACGGCGCTGACGCCCCAAGGGATGTCGCAGCCTTGCATCATCTCGAGGTAGGCGTCGAGCGCCTTCTCGGTTGGCGGGAGACCGATGGGCATACCGCGACCGTCCGGGCCGCCGATGCCGGGGTAGCCGTGGTCGCCGCCGAAGTAGAACTTGAGCCACGCGCCCTGGGGCAGCTCTCCGGCGCGATACCAGGCGAGCACGCAGCGCAGGAAGGACGGATCGAAGATGGCGAAGGTGGGGGCGAGCTGGTACTCGCGGCAGATTTGCATCTCGTAGTTGATGTAGCCGAACGAGTTGGCGTAGACGAAATCGTTGGGCACGGGCAATCCGTCAGGCCCGATCGCGCCGAGATTGACGGAGCCGGCGTCGATTGGGCCGACATGCAACAAACCGGCTTCGGCGAGCGCAGGTACGTGGCCGAAGCGATCGTGGTAGGTGGCGCCGCCGCCGAGGGTTGGGTAGACGATCGCGCCGGGGCGGGCTTCGAGCACCGGCGTCCAGGCGGCGACGTAGAAGTCGTAGCCGTTATGACCGGTTGCGCCGTCGCCGGGGTGGTTGTGGACCATGGAGGCTCCGGCGTCGAGCACGGCGTGGATCTCGTCGCGGACTTCAGCGACGCTGCGGGGGACGTTCGGATTCCACGCTTTGGTGGCTTGGCCGTTGATCACAGCCTCGATCAGGACGGGTTCAGCGTTCGCCATGGTGTATCTCGCAATCGGTCCGGCTCAGGCCAGCAGCTTCCGAGCCAGGTCCGGAAAGTCGGTCGCGTTGACGGTGAAGGACGGATCGGGCGACATGTCCGGATCGTTGCCCTCGCCGCGCTCGCTGGGAACGGGGACGTAGGCGGTGGGCATTCCGGCGCGGGCGGCGGCCTGAAGATCGCCTTTGTGGGCGGCGCACATCATCACCTCGGAGATGTCGAGGCCGAGCAGTCTGGCGCTGGCTTGATAGGCCTCGGGTTCGGGCTTGTAGTGGCCCAGGAACTCGCAGGAGAGAATGCCGTCCCAGCTGATGCCGTTGTGCTTGCTGCAATCGACGGCGATGGCCCAGGACATGACGGTGAGCACGGTCACCTTGTAGCGCGAGCGCAGCGCCTCCAGGCACTCCGGCGAGCCGGGCCAGGCGTTCATGCGGTGCCAGACTTGGTTGAGTTCGTCGCGCTCGTTCATGTCGAGCTTGAGTTGCGGATGGTCGTCCATCACCTCGTCGAGCACGCGGCGGTGGAGCTGGTCGGCGTTGAGCCAGGGCAGATCGCCGCGACGCACGAGTTGCAGCCGCCGGAACATCGTGAAGCGCCACTGGTTGGCGAACCGCGCGGCGTCGAGTTCGACGCCTTGCGCCTGGGCGATCGATGCGACCTCATCGCGGATCGTGTGATGCCAGTCGAAGATCGTGCCGCCGATGTCCCAGGCGAGCGCCTTGATGTTGCTGAGGTCGGGGGGTTGGTCGGTCATGATCACTTCCAATGCGAGCGCAGGTTGGTGCGGATCAGGCTAGTGGCGGGCTGTTCGGGGCGGTGTTCAGGTTGTTCAGGGAGTTTTTTCTTTCGGCTACGGAGAGCCGGTTAGCTGAACGAATTACCTGTAAATTATGGGGTGATCGCAATTTCAGCCGTTCAGGTTTCTTTCAGCTTTGTTCAGCGTTTGCCGTCCCGTCAGGGGCTTACGGGATGGTTGGGACGGGCATGGGCTTGCGGACATTGGCGGTTCCTCCTGCCGGGGCGTCCTCGCACTGATGACCGACTATAGCACGGATTGGACTAGTGTTCGGAGAGATATTGGCGGACGGCGGGCAGAATGTCGCGTGCGACGCGGACGGTGTATCCATCGTCTGGTGCAGGTGGGTTAGGGATCGGGTGGAGGACGACGTGCTCGAACTCGATGCCGTCGCCGGCGGCGTCGGTGAGGACGCGCACGAGTTGTTCAATGATCCGGTCGGCGGAGCCGCGCAGGGCGAAGGCGTCGGCGTGGGCTTCGCTGAGGAAGTCGACCGCTCGCCCGGCCTTGAGCAGGTCGGGATCGTGGTGGAAGTCGGGCCAGACATCGCGCTGCCGCTTGAGCAGTTCAGGGTCGGGGCCGTCCCAGCTGAGGCCGCAGGGTTCGAAGAGCATGGGGGAGTACTCGTAGTAGCCGGCGGCCATTGCTTTGGCCATCAGGAGGGCATCGTCGGGATCGTCCACGAGGACGGTGTGGAAGATGATCCCCAGTGGGATCGAGAGCGGGTCTCGGCCGGCAGCCTCCGCGCCGCGCCGGATTCGGCTGACCGTATCGGCGATGGCGGTGTGGTGGGTACCGACGCGCATGAAGACACCGTCGGCGACGCGGCCGCCCATTTCGAGCGTGCGCGGTCCGCCGGCGGTGAGCCAGACGGGTACCGGCCGGTGGAAGGGCAGGAAAGCGGGGCGCTCGGCGCCGACCTCGATCTCCTCACCGGCCAAGAGTCGGCGCATGAGGACGATCGCGTCCTCCATTTCGGCGACTCGCGCGGGACGCAATCCGCTCAGACGGACGGCGGTGTCGCCGGCGCCGAAGCCGAGCGCGACCCGTCCGGGCGCGAGCTCGTCGATCGTGGCGATGGAGGAGGCGGTGACGGAAGGATGGCGGGTGACGGGGTTGACCAGCAGCGTGCCGAGCTGGATCGTCTCGGTCGCTTGGGCGGCGGCGGCGAGGAGGACGTAGGTGTCGCGGCGACGGAGTTGGGAATCGGGCAGCCAGGCGGCGTCCCAGCCGAGAGACTCGATTCTCGCCACATCTTCGGCGAAGGCTGCGGGTGAGGAAGCGTCTTGGCGGTTGAGGCCGAATTTGGGGATGCGCACGGGATGATCGTTGTTTAGAGGCTGGCGAGGTCGTCGGCCATCTCCCAGATACGGGTGCAATCCACGCTCAGGCCAGCGAGGACGGACTCGCCGCTGAGCGTCTCGGGGCGGTGTCGGCGTTCGGGATCCTGATTGGGCCGGTAAATCCACACATCCCAGGAACGCGGATCGATCAGCCAGCCGAGTTGGGCGCCCAGCCGCAGCCAATGCTCCATTCGCCGCTGCTGCGCACGGAGCGAATCCCGGGGTGAGCGAATCTCGACGATGAGAGCCGGGCACAGATGCCAGGCGCGCCGCCGCTGTTCCGCCGGAACGTCGGAGAACTGCTGCGATGAGACCCACGAGACATCGGGCATCAGCACTCCGTCGCGGCCAGCGGCATTGGTGACCCAATAGCCGGCGCTGGAATCCCGTACCCGTCCGCCGCCGGCGTCGTTGACGACCCAGTTGCTGATCTGCGCACTGATCTCCACAGCGATATCGGAGCTATCGCCGCCAGCGTACTCGTTGAAGATCAGCTCGCCTTCGGGCGTGAGCTCGATCCGCCACTCCGGATTGGCCTCGTAGACGCGCTGAAACCAGGCTTCGGTTTCCGCGCAGCCGGTGGCTGGTAGACAGCCTTCGGGCAGC
Organism: Dehalococcoidia bacterium; assembly: GCA_963555985.3. GTDB lineage: Bacteria > Chloroflexota > Dehalococcoidia > Bin125 > Bin125. The sequence continues at coordinate 640,169 of OY820591.1, read as the reverse complement.
GGTACGCGGATCATTGCAGGGAGCGGCGGCAACTCCTGCTGGCCACCTTTGGGCTCGACTCGCTGCGGCGCTTCGGTCGTCACGACGCTGCGTCCGTTCTAGGCCGAGGTGAGGACCTGTCCCGTGGTGACGCCGGTGGGTTCGCCGCCGCGCATGGTGACGCCGCCGTTGACGATGCTGTAGTGGTAGCCCTTCGCCTTCTGCACGAGCCGGCGCTGGCCGGCGGGCAGGTCGTATTCGACCGTCGGACGCTCGGGCTGCACCTCGTCGGCGTCGAAGATGATCATGTCGGCCTTGTAGCCGCGCCGGAGCAGACCGCGGTCGGGGAGCTCCCAGGCGGTCGCCATATCCCAAGTGAGCAGCTTCACGCCCTGTTCGAGGGTGAGTTCGCCGGCGTTGCGCACCCAGTGCGCGAGCACGTGGGTCTGGAGCGAGGAGTCCATGATCTGGGAGACGTGGGCGCCACCGTCGGAGAAGGTGACCAGCGAGCGCGGCTCGCGCATGATCTCCAGCACCGTGTCCTGGTGTTCGTTGGCGAGCGGAACCATGTAGAGGGTTTCGAGGTTCTGCTCGACGCCGACGTCGATCATGGTCTTGACCGGGTCTTCCTCGCGCTCGCGCGCGACTTCTCCGAGCCGCCGGTTCGGAGTGCCGTCCACATGATCGAGGATGTAGACCCAATCCCAGTCGGATGGCTTGCGCGCCTGGGCGGGCATGACCTTGGAGAAGTCCTCCTCCTCGGTGTTGGCGATGTGGACGAGCTGGGCCACGATTTCGGGGTCTTGGAGCAGCGCCATCTGCTCGTCGAGCGGCTTGGCTCGGAGTTCGCGCCACATGGAGAGCCGGTCGAAGGGCATCTCCGTGCGCCAGGACCAGTTGGTGCAGAGCTCGCGCGAGTGGGCCTGGCCGTACATGCGGCCGCCATCGTCGGCGGCTTCCTGTGCGTGGTCGAACAAGCGCCGCCAAGCCTTGGGGTCGGCGCGGCGGCTGGAGAGCGCCGGGAAGAACATCGGGCGGCCGGACTCGATCGCGAGGTCGCGGAAGCGGCGTTCGTAGTGATTGGGGTCGTTGGGGTCCTGGCCCATGGTCGGCTCGCCGCTGATCTCGACCAGACCGCGATTGATCTTGCCCATCGCCAGCACCAGCGTGCGAACCTCATCCCAAGTGGCGAGACGGGAGGGAACGGGCAAGCCCTCGCGCGTCTTGTGCGCGGGCGAGCGGGTGGTGGAGAAGCCCATCGCGCCGTGCGAGACGGCTTCGGTGAGGATATCGGCCATTTCGGCGATTTCCTCGTCGCTGGCCTGGTCGGTGAAGGCGCGCTCGCGCATCACGTAGGTGCGGAGAGCGGTGTGTCCGACGTAGCCGCCGTAGTTGATGCCCTTGGGCTTGTCGTGGAGGAACTGCAAGAACTCGGGGAAGGTCTGCCAAGTCCAATCGACCCCGGCGCGCTGGGCGTCGGCGGGGATGTCTTCGACCGCCTCCAGCGTGCGCATGAGCAGGTCCTGGTCGTCGGGGTGACAGGGCGCGAGCGTGAACCCGCAGTTGCCCATGATCACGCTGGTCACGCCGTGGTAGCAGGAGGAGGTGCCATACGGGTCCCAGGAGATCTGCGCGTCGAAGTGGGTGTGCCCGTCGATGAAGCCGGGCGAGACGATCAGACCGTGGGCATCGAGCTCTTCCTTGCCCTGCTCGGGGATGCGTCCAATCGCGGCGATGCGGTCGCCGGAGACGCCGATGTCGGCCTGATAGCGGGGAGCGCCGGAGCCGTCGACGATGGTTCCGCCGCGAATCACGAGGTCGTAGGTCATGGTGTGGTCGCCTTTGTCTGTGTGCGTGGTGTGGCTCATGCTAACCAATCCGGCGCGTTCAAACGGATATGATCGGGAAGAGGACGGATCGATCGGAGATCGCCATGAGCGAAGACGAGACCACGGCGCAGCAACACTCGAACAACGCAGCGCCGCAAGACGACGAAACTGTTGAAATCGACGAGCATTGGCAAGACCTGCTGGACCGGGGTTTGGTCAAGGGCCTGCCGCCGAGGAAAGAGGATCGCGCCGATCCCAATAAGATGCGCCCGATCCGCTACCACGGCACCAACGACGATCTGCTGCGCGACCTCGGCCGTATTCGATGAGCGATGAGCTCCGCTACTTCGACGCGAGCGCCCTGTCGAAACTCGTGCTCCGAGATGAAGAGGGAAGTGAGCTCGCGGTTTCGCTATGGCATCAAGCCGATCAAGTGTTCTCCAGCCGCCTCGCCTATCCCGAAACGTTCTCCGCCATCGTCAAGGCGCACCGCAATGGGCGGCTGAGCGAACACGACCTCGGTCTAGCACTCGATCAGTTCGAGGAGATCTGGGAGGGCGCGGCCATTGTCGAACTGGTCGCAGATATTGCCCGGCACGCGCGTGACATCGTGCTCGAACACGACCTCTCCGGCGCCGACGCCGTCCATGTCGCCAGCGCACTCTCGTCAAGCCGACGCGACCCGCTGACCTTCGTCACCTGGGATCAGCGCCAGGCCGAAGCGGCGATCGCGATGGGACTGACCGTGACCCCGGGCGGGCAAGCCTGATGCCAAAACACGACCTCGAAAACCTGCTCAACGGCGAACTCGCCGCACTCCTCAGCGAAGCCGGCATTCCCGCCAAAGCCGAAGTCAAGCAGGGCAAACGCCGACTCGATGTCGCCGACGATCCGCAGGCTACACATTATGAACAATCGTTCCTAGAGATGACTGATCCTGTTAGCCTCGTGACGGAGCGAACAGGAGCGCAGGATGGCGGAGCGTCTCGCGCAGCAGACCACCTTGCCTCAACCAGGGGCAGACGGCGATGCGCCGTTCTCGAGCATTCCGGCGGTCAATGTGGCGGAGGTTCCCCAGCGCAGTCCGCTTCGCTATCCGGGCGGCAAGACTTGGTTGATTCCGCATATTCGGGCTTGGCTGGGATCGCGTGAGGCGACGGTTCCGCTGCTGCTTGAGCCGTTTGCGGGCGGCGGCACGGTTTCGCTGACGGCGGTGATGGAGGGCTTCGCGGAACGAGCGCTGATGGTCGAACTGGATGCGGATGTGGCCGCGTTCTGGCAGGCGGCGCTGGAGCACGGGCCCGAGCTGATCGCGCGGGTGCAGTCGTTCGAGCCAACGCGCGAGCGGGTGCATGAACTGCAATGCTGCGAGCCGGCCGACACCCTTGAGCGCGGATTTCGCACGCTCGTCCTCAACCGCGTGCGCCGCGGCGGAATTCTCGCGCCGGGAGCGGCGCTCAGCCGCGCCGGTGAGAACGGCAAAGGACTGCGCTCGCGCTGGTATCCGGACACGCTCGCGCGACGGTTGAGCGCAATCTGGGATCACGCCGATCGACTCACGTTTCGCGCCGGAGACGGGATGGACGTACTGCGTTCGTTGGACACTGCGACGCTGAGCGGCGCAGTGTTGTTTTTGGATCCTCCCTACACCGCCGGCGGCAAGCGGGCCGGCGCCCGCCTCTACGCGCACCATGAGTTCGACCATCCGCAGCTGTTCGAGTTCTTGTCCGCCTGCGACGCCGATTTTCTGATGACCTACGACTACGCGCCGGAGACGATGGCGCTGGCGCGTGAGCATGGCTTCCAGGCAGTGCAGGTGCTGATGAAGAACACGCACCACGCGCGCATCTCGGAATTGGTGATCACGCGGCGGCCGCTGTTCGCGGAGGTCTGAACGTGGCGCGAGAGGGCGCAATGGCCAAACACGACCTCGAAAACCTGCTCAACGGCGAACTCGCCGGACTCCTCGCCGAGTCCGGCATTCCCGCCAAGGCCGAAGTTAAGCAGGGCAAACGCCGACTCGATGTCGTCGCCGACGTGGACGGGCTGCGCGTCGTGCTCGAAGCGGAGACCGGCTTCGACAAGCAGGCGCAGGCGATCAAGGACGCCGACGCTCGGTTCAAACAGGGTTTGACCACGCTGGCCTTTGCCGTCTGCTATCCGGCCGGCGCGACCGTGGGCGGTCTGGCGGGATCGGAGCTGCGCTGGCTCTTGCGCACCGCCGAGAGCGTCGGCAAGCCTACGCCAAGTAGTGACTGGTCGGGCGGCTCGGCGCAGCAGTTGGCGGAGGCCGTGCGGCAGGCGCCCAACTCCGTCGCCGACGCGGACAAGGCCGCGCAGATCCTGTCGGACGGCCTTGATACCGCCGTGCAGGGCTTGAGCACCCCGGTGCGACAGGCGCTGGCCAAGAAGCTCGACCTGCCGCGCGGCAAAGCGACCGCCCAGGACGACGGCTACTTCACCGCCGCCAAGCGGGGAATGCTGGTCGTGGCGATGGCGATGCTGTTTCATCACCGCGTGCATGAGCATCTGCCGGCAGACGCTCCGAGCGGATATCAGGGAACGTGGCCGCCCCCGAGCGCGGCGGAATGCGCCGCCGAACCGGCAGGCGCGCCCCAACGCTTCGCCGACGCCTGGGGCGCGATCCTCAAAGTCGATTACAAACCCGTCTTCGAGACCGCCCGAGTGGCGCTCTTCGCCCTGCCCGCATCGCCCGACACCTCGCTCACAATCCACCAACTCGCCAAAGTGATCGAGCGGATCGCCTCCAGCCTGCACGGGATGCGCCACGACCTGCTGGGGCGCGTCTTCCACCGCGTGCTCGACACCGCCCGCTACGACGGATCGTTCTATACCTCTACGGCGGCGGCGACGCTGTTGGCGGCGCTGGCAATCCGCGAGCAGGACTGCGACTGGTCCGACGTCGACGCCGTCGCCAAGCTGCGTATCTGCGATCCCGCCTGTGGCACGGGCACCCTGCTGATGGCCGCCGCCGACCGCATCCGTGCCCTGCGCACCGCCGCCGGCCCCAGCGGCGAAGACGACGAAGCGGCGCTCGCGCTCTGTCTGGTCGAAGACGTGCTCTGGGGTTATGACATCAACCTCACCGCCACGCATATGGCCGCCAGCGCGCTGGGGATGCTCTCGCCCAAGACCCAGTTCAACAAGATGCGCGTCTACCGCACCTACCTCGGCGTCTACGGCGGCGTCCCCTATCTCGGCTCGCTCGAATTCCTGGAGGGACAGGCGCGGCTGATCGATTGGCCGCAACTGTCGTCGCAGGTAGACGAGGAAGACAGCGGGCAAGCGCCGGAACAACCGCCGGCGATGGATCTGGTGATCATGAATCCGCCGTTTACGCGCGACAGCCTGCGGCATGATCAGTTCTCGCGGAAGGATGAATTGAGCCTCAAACAGCGCGAAGCTTCAATGTTCGCCGATCACAAGTATCGCAAAGCGGTTCACTTTTCTGGATCTAGCACTGCCTTCTGCGTGTTTGGTGAGGATCTGTTGCGTGAATCTTCAGGGACACTTGCGCTTATTCTGCCATCGCTGATTCCCACTGGCCCCTCCGGTCAAGGATTGCGCCAATTCCTTGCTGAACAATTTCACCTGGACACAATCGTCAGTTCCCACGACCCCGAACGCATCTACATGTCCGAGAACACTAACATCGGCGAAGTGCTCATCGTCTGCCGCCGCTGGAACTCCGAAGAGCCGAAGCCGAAGACGCGAATAGTCAACCTAGCGGAGAATCCGAGCACACCGATCGCCGCACTTAATCTCGCCAATCTTCTGGCAAGCGGGAAATCCGGCAAGTTCACCGTGCAGAATGTGGAGCCGGAGCGGATTGCGCAAGGTGACTGGAACGCGGTCAACTTCTTCTCTCCCTTCCTGATCGGGGCCTACCGCTCGTTGACCGAGGATAAGTCGTTCGGGATGATCCCGATGTCCGAGATCGCCCAAGTTGGACCAGCTGGCCAGCGCATACGGGATGCGTATACACGCTCCGATACACCGACGGCATCCGGCCGGCGTGCGCTCTGGGATCACAAAACCACTGTCACGCTATCGATGCGCGCACAGACTGACGTCTACATCGAACCGAAAGCACCGAAGAAAGGCTTGGCGGACAGATATTGGAGTCAGCGTAGCCATCTGCTCTTGGCTCTGCGGCTGTGGCTTCCCGGTGCTCGCGTATGCGCAGTGAGGCTTGATCAACCGACTGTAGGTTCACGTTGGGCACCGTGCCGTCCGCACGACAAGAACGAATCGACTGCCAAAGCATTGGCCGTCTACTTCAATTCCTCCGTCGGCATCCTCAGCCTGCTCGGAGGCCGCGACAACCGCAAACCGTCCTACCCCCAGTTCTCGCTCGACACCCTGCGCTCGCTGCGCGTACCGGACTTCGGCCAACTCGGAGACGACGCGCGAGACGCGCTGGCGACCGTCTACGACTGGCGTTGCGATGATGTGCTGCTGGCGCTGCCGCAGATGAACGATGATCCGGTGCGCAAGCAGTTGGACGAAGCGGTCACGTCGGCGCTGGGTCTGGATGGGGAGTGGGTGGCGGAGGTGCGGCGCGCGCTGTCGGAGGAGCCGTCGGTGCGGAATCGTCGGTTTGGGACGTAGCTGGCGCTCAAATCCCCCGTCCCCGATTTACTCGGGGACCTGCTCCTGACGGTGCCTCCAACCGAGCGGGTCCCCGAGTGAATCGGGGACGGGAAGTGTTAGTCAGCGTCCCCAACATTCCGTCATACCCGCGCACTAAAGCTCCGTCATACCCGCGCTTGCCGCGGGTATCTCGCCGTGAACAGCGCCGTCGCCCGGACGTCGAGATTGCCGCGACGGAGCGCGGCAATGACGGAGGTTGATGTCGTAAATCCCCACTGGGCGGGGAATCGGCAGTTCAGGCGTAGCCGCACCCTACAGCCGCAGCAACGGCCGCTCCGGCGACTCCGGCCTCGGATGCAAGGTCTGATTGGTGCAATCGGCAATCAGGTCCATCTCCTCCATGTTCACTTGGCCGATCAGCGGGTCAGAGCCCGTCGGCGCCACGATGCACCGCCCGATCATCGAGCGGTCGCCGATCTGGATGCCCACTCCGCCCGCTATCGGCAACTCGCCGCGTCGACCGTCGGCGAAGGTCGTGTTGATCGTTCCGACCTCGTCGATGCCAAGCCGCTCCACCACATCTTCGGGCAGCGCCAACATGACCGCGCCGGTGTCCGCCACCGCCGGTATCCGTACGTGCCTGATTTCCTCTTCGGCCAGGTACCCGCGCTCGAACAGGTTGCGATCGCTGAGGTTCTCCAGCTCAACGTCCACCACGATCTCACCCATGAGTCGCTCCCTCTCCCACAGCGCCGCTGTCCGCAGGATATCCAACCGAACTGTGAGCCGCGCCACACTCGCCGATTGCCATCATAGAATGTACAATCTACAATGTCACCGCAGCCGACGCCCCCAGCCTGTTTTCGCGCGGGCAGGCGAATTCCCCCGGCGTCCAGGCCGACTGAACAACGCTAAACAAGAGCCAACCAGCGCCGAACCAGGGCTCACCAAAACTGGACCAGATTGGACAAAACTCCACAGAACTGAACAACCCTAACCGCCCCAAACACACGATCGCCAGTAAAACACGGCAGATCGCGCCGCTGGAGACTCAGAAGATTTTTTCTCCCTGAACACCCGCATCCCTCATGCCAAACACGCCACTGACCCAAAACGAATTCGAGGCCATCATCGCCGACGAGTCCAAGCGGATCGTTGGGGATGTGGTCTGGGCTCCGCAGCTGGACAAGCCGGGCGGATTCAAGTTTCGGGCGCCGGTGCAACACGCAGGAGGAGCGGGCATGTTCGTCGCCGGCTTCGAGCGGCTCAGGACGCAACGGTTGTCTTTCGCCCTAGTTTACGACGAACGGCGGATTGCCGGACTCGACCTCGGCGCCGTCTCGCACACCAATGAAGACGGGACACGAATCGTAGGCGCGCATTTGCATCTCTGGGACGCGCGCTATCAAAAGACACAGGCCTACGCAGCGCCGGAAATCACCGCCCGCCTCGAGCAGACGCTTCTGGCTTGGCGGCAAATCTGCGCGCGATTGCATATCGTGCATCTAGGTCAGTTGCACGAGCCGCAACGGGAGGAGGCGACCGAATGAAGAGAGCTGAACTGGCGTCCTATCTTCGCGCCAGCCTGCCCAGCGACTACCGCGACTGCGAGCTGCTGGAAGAGGACGGCTGGATTCGCGTCGGCACCGAATTACCGACACCAGAAGGCGAGTTGATCAACGTCTACGTCTGTCCCGAAGAGAGCGGCTACGTCGTGCACGACGGCGGTTGGGCCACAGCGCTGCGGCAGATGCTCGAGGGCGACGAGCTCAAACCAACCACCTACGCGCGGGTTGTTGAGATCACTGAGGCGGGTCAAGTCCGGCTTAACGGACTCGATCTGGTCATTGACGGCCTCCAGCTCTCCGAGTTGGAAGAAGCGATCACGCGCATGGCCTGCGTCATCCAAGAGGTGACGCAGATCGGGGAATCCAGCGAAACTCCGGTCACCGTTGCAGCAGACTGATCCGGCAGCCAGCCTGCTCAGAGCGCATTGTCCTCGTGCGGCGTGACCATGATCTTGCAGTGCTCTTCGGGATCTCCCAGCGTCTCGAACGCTCCCGCCACTCCGTCCAGGCCGACCCGACCGGTGACAATCGGCCCCGGCTGGATGCCGCCGCCGGTGATGGCGTCGAGCGTCTCGGCGTACTCCTGCGGGGTGTAGCCGAGCACGAACTTGAGCTGGATCTCCTTCTCGATCCCGGCCATCGGGACGATCGTGTCCTCCTGCATACAGACGCCCACGATCACCAGACGCGCGCCGCTTGCGGGGGCTTCGCGCATCAGCAGCGCGATCGTGCCCTGCACGCCGATGGCGTCGAACATCACCACTTCGCCGCCGCTGTAGCCGCGCTGCTCGAGCGCGGCGATCGGCGGCGTCTCACGCGGATCGACCACGACGTCTGCGCCCATGATGCCGGCCAGCTCGCGCCGGCGCGGAGAGAAGTCGGAAGCCACAATCAGGCCTGCGCCCTCGTTGCGCAGGCTGGCGATGGTGGCGAGTCCGACCGGGCCGCAGCCGTAGACGACGGTCGGCTCGCCGCCGCTCAGCTGTCCCGCGCGGACGGCGTGCATTCCGACCGCCATCGGCTCGGTCGTGGCCGCGTGCTCGGTCGGCACGCTGTCGGCGACGGGCAGCAGCAGCGAAGCGTCGAGCACCATGTACTCGCTGTAGCCGCCGGGATAGTCGTTGCTGTAGGCGCCGCGGCTGGGGATCGACGTCACTCGATCGCCAATCCCGACTGGTCCGCTGGTGTTGGGGCCGTAGGCGACGACTTCGACGCAAAACTCGTGGCCCATGATGATGTCGCGGCTGAGGTCGGGCGCGAAACGGCCGTTGCCGGACTCCACCGAGCCTCTGACAATGTCCTCCCCAAACTTGACGAAGTGCAGGTCGGAGCCGCAGATGCCGCAGGCCAGCACCTTGACCAGCGCTTCGCCCTCAACGGGCTCGGGCGGGTCGATCTCGACCATTCGCAGTTGACCGTTTCGTGATGCGACTGCACGCATGGCGCGCTCCTCTCCAGCGTTGCTCAATTCGGGGTCAGGCTAACCGCTAGGCTGAGTAGCAGTTGCGGAGCGAAGGGAAGCGCAGAGATGGCCGAGTACGACGCCTTGCAGCGCGCCTATCGGGCAACCGACGGCTGGGTGCATCTGACCGTGCGGACGGACGACGAATGGCTGCGTCTGCGAGACACGCTGGGCGAGGCGGCGCTGGCCGATCACCAGTGGGATCACCACGAGCGCCATCCGGCGGACGGGGAGGCGTATCTGCCTCAGTACCAGCTGCAGATCTCCGACGACCCTCGCTTTGCGACGGCAGCGGCGCGTCTGCAACACGCAGAGGCGCTCTCGGGCGTGCTCACCTCGGCGTTCCGCGTTCGCACCCAACGCGAATGGATGGATCTGTTCGAGGCGCGGGGGGTGCCGCACCGCGTCAAGCAGGCGTCCAGCGGCGGGAGTGCATGAGCCTTCGCCCAAGCGAGTGTCAACGATCCGGCGAGTGATGGTTTCGGCAGCGAGAACAGGAGCGTAGCGGGATGACTACTACATCTGCGTTCGTGCCCGAGGTCGATGAGCGCAAGTTCGACGAGTTGCTGCTCTACATCTGCGAGCGGCAGATCACGAACCGCTCCTTCAGTCAGGCCAAGCTGAATGTGCTGCTCTGCATGAGCGACATGCTCTTCTTTCGCCGCTGGCGCGGATCGATCACGGGGGTGCAGTACGTCAGCGGGGAGTACGGCCCCTGGGCGGTCGGGCTCGAGGAGCGGCTGGAAGAGCTGGAAACGACAGGGCGGCTGACGGTGGTCGAACAGACGGTTGGCGGCTACCCGCAGCAGCGTCCGCTGGCCTTGGATAGCGCCAATCTGTTTGACTTCAACGGCGCGGAGATCGCGGCAGTGGAGCAGATCTTGCGGGCGACGGACGGGCAAACGGCGTCGCAATTGGCGGAATTGACGGACGAATTGTTCGGCTGGCGGGAGTTGGGACTGGGCGAGACGCTGCCGTATGAGTCGGCGCTGGATGAGTGAGTGCAGTCTCGGCGCAGTCGCAGGGAGCCCTTTGCACAATCCCCAATTTCTTCATTCTCAGCATGTCCAAGAATCTCGTTCCCTCACCACGGTCTTGCGGGTGGGAGTGAGATTCCCGCGTTCGGAGACCTGTGCATCAGTCGATGTTCTCCGTCATTGCCGCGCTCCGCCGCGGCAATCTCGATGTGCTGGCGACGACGGTGTAGATCACAGCGAGATACCCGCGGCAAGCGCGGGTATGACGATCTTTGATTTATGCACAGGTCTCCGAACGCAGGAATTGAGGCTAGCTGGCTTCTTCGTTGAGCCAGGACATCATGCCTCGCAGTTCGGCGCCGACCTCTTCTGAGGGGTGGCGGGCGGCTCGGGCTCGGAGCTTGTCGAAGCCGGGGCGGCCGGTCTGGTTCTCCATGATCCACTCGCGCGCGAAGGTGCCGTCCTGGATGTCGGAGAGGATCTGCTGCATTCGCTGCTTGACCGAGTCGTCGATGATGCGGGTACCGCGAGTGAGGTCGCCGTATTCGGCGGTGTCGGAGACGGAGTAGCGCATGTTGGCGAAACCGCCTTCGTAGATCAGGTCGACGATTAGCTTGACCTCGTGGATGGTCTCGAAGTAGGCGGATTCGGGCTGATAGCCGGCTTCGACGAGGGTCTCGAAGCCAGCCTGCATGAGCGCGGTGATGCCGCCGCAGAGGACGGACTGCTCGCCGAAGAGGTCGGTCTCGGTTTCCTCGAGGAAGGTGGTTTCGAGCACGCCGGCGCGGGTACCGCCGATGCCCTTGGCGTAGGCGAGGGCGACTTCCCTGGCGGTTTCAGAGGCGTCCTGGTGGATGGCGAGGAGGGAGGGCACGCCGCCGCCCTCTTCGAAGACGCGGCGGACGAGGTGGCCGGGGCCCTTGGGCGCGATCATGGTCACATCGACTTCGGGCGGGGGCATGACCTGGTTGAAGTGGATGGCGAAACCGTGCGCGAACATGAGGGTCTTGCCCTCGGTCATGGTCGGGGCGATGTGCTGGTCGTAGATCTGCTTCTGGACGTGATCGGGGGTGAGCACCATCACGATGTCGGCGGCAGCGGCGGCGTCCGCAACGGTGTCGACCGGCAAGCCGGCGTCCTGGACTTTGGTCCAGGAGCGCGAGCCGGGGTAGAGGCCGACGATCACGTCGCAGCCGGAATCGCGCAGGTTGAGAGCGTGGGCGTGGCCCTGAGAGCCGAAGCCGATCACGGCGATCTTCTTGCCGTTGAGCAGTTCGAGATCGGCGTCGGCGTCGTAGTACATCTTGGCGGGCATGGGAACTCCTGTAGCGGTGGCGGCTGGGGCTGAGTGTATGTGCGCAGTGAATTAGTCGCTGGCGAAGGGGAGCGCGCCTTCTGGGCGGCGTCCGAGCATGGCTCGGACAGCGGCGGCGGCCTGCTGCGAGTCGGAGATGGCCGGGGGTTTCGAGGCCTCGGAGCCGCGCCGCATGGCGACGCGGCCGGTGCGGACCATTTCGAGGATGCCGAACGGCTCGAACATCTGCACAGCGGCGTTGACTTTGCCCTCATCGCCGAGCACTTGGACGATCAGCGAGTCGTTGTGGACGTCGACCACGTCGGCGCGGAACATTTCGACCACATCGAGCACTTCGCGGCGATTGAAGTTGCTCGCGGCGACTTTGATCATGGCCAGTTCGCGGTCGACCATCGGGGTGTAGGTGATGTCGTGTACGGAGATCACATCGATCAGCTTGAAGAGCTGGCGGCAGAGCTGGTCGACCATGCGGTCGTCGCCGTCGACGACGATCGTCATGCGGCTGAGGCCGGGCTCTTCGCAATGTCCGACGGTGAGGGACTCGATGTTGAATCCGCGCCGGCGGAAGAGCGAGGCGACGCGCGCGAGCACGCCGGGGCGGTCTTCGACGTGGGCGACGATGGTGTTGCGGGAAGCCATGCTGGGCGGTTTCTTCCTTGCTCGGTGGGCGCGGGGTTAGAGGTCGGCGGCGGATTCGATCGTTTCGTTGAGCGCAGCCCCGGCCGGCACCATCGGCCAGACATTTTCTTCGCGTTCGAGCTGGAAGTCGATCACGACGGGGCCGTCGTAGCCCTCGATCCGGCGCATGACCTGGATCGCCTCGGCGCGGGTCTGGGCGCGGAGTCCAAGCACACCGTAGGCCTCGGCCAGCTTGACGAAGTCGGGTTGTCCGAGGTCGACCGAGTGGTAGTTGTGATCGTAGAAGAGCTCCTGCCACTGGCGGACCATGCCGAGGAAGCCGTTGTTGAAGATGGCGAAGCGAACGGGCAGGTTGTGCTCGGCGATGGTTTGCAGCTCCTGGGAGGTCATCTGGAAGCCGCCGTCGCCGCAGATTGACCAAATGGGGTCGGACTGGGCGAACTGGGCGCCCATGGCGGCGGGGACTTCGTAGCCCATCGTGCCGAGGCCGCCGGAGGTGACCCACTGACGGGCGCGGTTATAGGGGTAGTACTGTGCGCCCCACATCTGGTGCTGTCCCACGCCGGTGACGATCGTGGACTGTCCTTGGGTGACTTCGGCGAGCGCCTGCACCAGCCAGGGGCCGCTCAGTCCGGTGCCTTCTTCGATGTAGTCGGTGGGATGCTGGTTCATGATCTGGTCGATCTCGCCCAGCCAGGCGGTGTGCTCGTTGTGCTCGATCTGAGGGAGCAGGCGAACGAGGGTCTCCTTGACATCGCCGTTGACCGGAGCGTGGGTGATGAAGTTCTTGCCGATCTCGGCGGGGTCGATGTCGATGTGGACGATCTTGGCGGTGGGGTTGAAGTCGCTGAAGCGTCCCATCGCGCGGTCGTCGAAGCGCATGCCAATGCCGATCACGACATCGGCGCGGTCGGCGGCCATGTTGGCGTAGAAGTGTCCGTGCATGCCGAGGAAGCCGTAGGAGAGGGAGTGGTCTTCGGGCATCCCGGAGATGCCGAGCAGGGTGGTGAGGACGGGGATATCGGCCTGTTCGGCGAGACGCACGAGTTCCTCGTGCGCGCCGGACTGGACGACGCCGTGGCCGGCGATGATAATCGGCTTGCGAGCAGCGTTGATGGTCTGGGCGGCGTGGGCGACTTCCTCCTCGCGGGGGATGTCCATGATCGGGTATCCGCGCAGGGAGACGCCCTGTGGGTAGCCGTCCCACTCGGCCTCCTCGATGAAGACGTCCTTGGGGATGTCGACCAGGACGGGGCCTTTGCGTCCGGTGGAGGCGATGTGGAAGGCCTCCTTGACCGCGGGGGCGATCTCGGAGGCGCGCATGAGCAGGTAGTTGTGCTTGGTGATGGGCAGGGTGATGCCGGTGATGTCGGCTTCCTGGAAGCCGTCGCGCCCGATCAGGTCGCGGGCGACGTTGCCGGTGAGGACGACCATCGGGACAGAGTCCATGTAGGCGGTGGTGATGCCGGTGACGAGGTTGGTCGCGCCCGGGCCGGAGGTGGCGAGGCAGACGCCGGTGCGTCCGGCGACGCGGGCGTAGCCGTCGGCGGCGTGGGCGGCGGCCTGCTCGTGGCGGACGAGGACGTGCTTGATGTCGGGGTACTCGCGGAGAGTGTTGTAGAGGGGGAGGACAACGCCGCCGGGATAGCCGAAGAAGACGTCGACGCCTTCGGCGCGGAGGCATTCCATGAGGATTTGAGCGCCGGTCAGCCGCATGGTGTGTTCCTTATCGGGTATGAGCGCGCGTTGCTGCGCGGCAACGCAGCAGGATCGGCTTGTGGGTTCGGGGTGAGACAGGGCACCAGGTGTGCGGGAGCGGTGTCACTGTGAACTGTCTGGTGTGATCCGGATTGAGTGGCGAAGGTCGGGCGGCGCTGGTTCCGTCGGGGCGCGCCGAACGCTCAGGCGCGGAACACGAGGCCGCCGGGTACAGCGACGGGGGCCGGGCGCGCTGACGTGCGCGGGCTGCGGGAAGGGGCGGCGTGCATGTCCAAATCAGTGTAGCGCCTGGGGTTTGTTCAGAGAGATGAAGGCGTGGACGTGCGGAGGGAAGTTTTTGAGCGAACTGGGCGAATCTTCGAGTGGGGGCGGGGAATTGGGCTGGAGGTAGTCCGGAAAAGTCCAGATTTGGCCAGATCCGGCCAGATTTGGGGTGTTTGGAGCGGAATTGGGGGCGTGTGTCCTGGTTTGTCTTGATTTGTCTAGGCGGGTTGCGGTGGTCATGTCGGGTTTCGTTGTTTGTGGAGGAGGGGTTGGTTGTGGTCGATTGTATATGCACTGGTGTTCTGTGGAGGATCAAGGTGTTGCTGGGGTGACAGCTTGGTTGGGGTCGCTTGGCTGGGGTGGATGGCCCCCCTCTGTCTCCCGCCTACGCGAGGTCAGGCTCTGCGTGACATCTCTCCCGCAAAGGAAGGAGAGGGATTTGGGATGGGCTTGGGTGCTGGTCGCGGCGAGATACCCGCGACAAGCGCGGGTATGACGGAAACAGGGTTGGTTTGCTCGCTCGTTGTCTAGGCGGATTTGGCGGCTTCGATGACTTGGGCTTCGTGGGCGAGGCCGATTTCTTCGCGGTCCATGTAGCGCTCGCGGAGGACTTGATTCATCTCGCGGGGGCGGAAGAAGCGGCGCGACCACTCGGTGTCTGGGGCGAGGTCTTCGGGTTCGCCGCACTGGGCGGTGACGACCAGCTCGTAGCGTCGGACGCCGGGTTCGTAGGCGTCCTGGTTGTTGCGGGCGGTCATCTGGATCAGAGTGTGTTGCTGCCACTCGGTGACCGGGACTTGCCAGGTATCGAGCACGACCGAGCGGATGGTCTGGGTCAGTTCGGCGCGGCGCGCCTCCTGATCGGTGGCGGGTTCGTCCGGTTCGTGCCGGGGTTCGATTTCGAATTCGAGGATGGGCAGTTCCCAGGGCTGGCCGCGCCCGCCGTGGCGGACGACCAGGTGACGGTCGCCGCGGCGGACGAGCAGGAAGATGCGTTCGACCAGTGCAGGGTCGGGCAGTTCTTCGGTGCGGTCCTTGTACATCAGGAAGATGTCATCGACCCAGACTTCCTGCCGCCAGATTTTGCGGCGGGGCTTGGGCAGATTGCGCAGCGCCTCTTCCATGTCCATGCCGCCGCCGGGCATCGGGTGTTCGCCAAAGGCCATTGTCTCGCTCCGTGCAGGGTGTCTCGCTCTGCGGGATTAGTTGTCGTCGTTGTGAGGCGGTTCGGGAGTCCAGAGGTTGCGTCCGCGTTCTCCGGCGGAGAGGCGTCCAACGCCGGGGAAGGGGTTGTGGACGGCGACCAGGAGGGAGCGGTTCTTGATCGCGTCGGCGATCAGGCGCTTCTTGGTTTCGAGGTTGACCAGGGGCAACACGTCGAAGGCGCTGAGCCAGGCGACGCGCTCAAGTTGGACTTCGTGCTGGATCATGTCACCGAGGTAGATCGCGGATTCGCCGCCGTCGGCGATCACGACTGAGGCGTGGGCAGCGGTGTGGCCGGGGGTTTCGATCACGGTGATGTCGGAAGTGACCCGGGTTTCGCCGTCAATGAATTCGATCTGTCCGGCTGCTTCGACCGGCAGCAGGTTTTCGGGGAGATAGGTGGCGCGGGTGCGCTCGTTGGGGTGCATTGCGTCTTCCCACTCGCCGCGCTGGATGTAGTAGCGAGCATTGGGGAAGGTCACGGCCAGCTCCCCGTCCCCGTCTTCGATCGTGTTCCAACCGGTGTGGTCGTTGTGCAGATGGGTGTTGATCACGATGTCCACATCGGCCGGCCGAACCCCGTTGCGAGCCAGGTCCTCAATCAGCTTGCCGTGATCCGGCTCCCAACCGCGACGCCGCGTCTGCTCAAAGTCCTTGTTGCCCTGACCCGTCTCCACCAGGACGGTCTTGCCGTCGGACTCCAGCAGCAGACAGTTGAGCGCCAGCGGAATCTGATTGAGCTCGTTGGTCTCACCGGTCACGGTCGACCACATGACCTTGGGCACGAGCCCGAAGACGGCACCCGCGTCGAGCCAGATCACACCGTCGGTGAGCACGCGCACCTCACGCGAGCCCACGTGATAGATTGGCGTAGCGTCGGTCAGTCCAGCCATGGGCTGACGGTATCACGCCGCCACCATCCGGACTGGGAACACTCAATGCCCGCACGCGAAGAGCGCCGCGACCTCGACCTGGAGTACTTCCGCACGCGCATGCGCGGCCTCCTGCCCGATCACCTTGGCATCCGCCTGGTCTCAGCCGCGACCGACCTGATGGTGGCCGAGATCGATGTCACGCGCGAGCTGTGCACGGCGCCGGGGCTGATGCACGGCGGCGCGCTGATGGCCTTCGCCGACACGCTGGGCGCGCTCGGCACGATGGCCAACCTTGACGACGAGTCGGGCACGACCACCATCGAGTCCAAGACCAACTTCTACCGCGGCGGCGTCGAAGGCGCCACGCTGCGCGGCGAGTCGCGTCCCATGCACCGCGGCCGACGCACCCAAGTCTGGCAAACCAACATCCTCGACCCCGAAGGCAAACTAGTCGCCCAAGTCACCCAAACCCAAATGGTGCTCTAGCGATTCCGCATACACTGGACTGGCGTGGGTCATTGGAGAACGCCATGCTCGAGAGCCTCACCGTCCGAGTCGACGCCAAGCTATTGCCTGTCGCCGAACGCTGCGCCAAAGAGAGCGGACTCTCATTGTCCGAGTGGGTCAACCAGGCCATCTGGGAGGCTTCCAAGACACAGACTCCGGGGCTCGGCGATCAGCTGCTCGGCATCGCCAACCCGACCGGCAGGCAATACACCGATGAGGAGATCGATCAGCTGAAGCACAACTACCTGAAGGAAAAGCACTTGCGGTGATCCTGATCGACACCAATGTGATTCTCGACGTCGTCCTTGATCGCGGGGAGCACGCGCCGGCCGCGCGTGCGCTGCTCAACGAAGTGGGGCGAGGGCGGATCCAGGCATGCGTAGCGTGGCACGGCATCGCCACCGCCTTCTACATCACGGAACGCGAAGCTGACCGCGAGACGGCACTCAGATTGGTGCAGCTGTTGGCGTCGAGCGTGGAAGTGCCGCCGACGGGGACTGCCCAGTTGCTCCGCGCCCTGGAGCTCCCGATGACCGACTTCGAGGATGCGATGCACGCGGCGGCCGCCGAACTCTGCGGCGCCGAATACATCGTCACCAGAGACCGCACCGGCTTCAGCAACTCGCCTATCCCGGCACTCGAACCCCAAGAAGCGCTTGAGCGACTCTTCTGACCGCCATCCTCAACCCCGACGGCAGACTCGTCGCCCAGGTCACCCAAACCCAAATGCTGCTTTAGCCCTCTCAGCCCTCGACGCGATACATTGGCCGCTCCCAATGCGGTTCTTTAGAGAGGAACGGTGTATGCGATACCGCAAGATGGGCGGAACCGGGCTTCGGGTTTCAGAAATCTGCCTGGGCACCATGACCTTCGGCTCAAGAACGGAGATGGGGGAGGCCCATCGCATCCTCGATACCGCCTTCGACGCCGGCGTGATCTTCCTCGACACGTCCGACGCCTATCCGGCAGGCAATACGGAGATCGGCGGCACCGAGGAGAGCATTGGCCGTTGGCTGGCCGGTCGGCCCCGCGATCAGGTGATCCCAAGGGTTTCGTGCCGACCGGTCCCATGCCGCATCAGCGGGGAAACTCGAGGCAGCACCTTCTCTCAGCGGTCGACGACTCGCTGCGACGACTCGGCACGGACTACATCGATCTGTATCAGCTCCACGGACCCGATCCGTCCACGCCCATCGAGGAGACCATGCAGGCCCTCGACGATCTCGTGCGCTGGGGCAAGGTGCGCTACGTGGGCGCGTCCAATTTCCGCGCCTGGCAAGCTCGGACTGGCGCTGGGCTCGTCGGACAAGGCCGGAATCGCTCGCTTCGTCTGCGATCAGCCCTGGTACCAGATTCCGCGACCAACCGACCCCGCAGTCGCGGTGCGCTAGTCCCCAACCCGGAGCAGAGCGGCCAGACCCGTTGTGACGCACACCGCCCAGGGCAATGAACAGCCCGTAGGTCGCGTGTATCGTGGCGGGTAATGCGTTTGCGTTGACGCCATCTGCACCAAGCACTCTGGGAGCGCGCGATGTCCGGCACTGAAATGGCCTATCTGCACGGAGAGATTTTGCCCCTCTCCGAGGCCAAGATCAGCATCATGACCCATGCCCTGCATTATGGGACGGCCGTATTTGAGGGCATTCGCGCGAACTGGAACGAGGAACACGAACAGCTCTATCTCTTTCGGATGCGCGAGCACTACGAACGGCTGCGGAAGTCGGCTCATGCGCTGATGATGGATTTGCCGCTCTCGGACGACGAGCTCTGCGAGCTCACGATCGAGTTGGTGCGGCGGAGCGGCTTTCGGCAGGACGTGTACGTGCGGCCGATGGTCTACAAGTCGGCCCAGGCGCTGGGGGTGCGTCTGCACGGGATTGCGGACGACTTTCTCTGTTTTCTGATTCCCTGGGGGGCGTACCTGGACACGACCGGGGGCGTGCATGTGGTCACGTCGTCGTGGCGGCGGACTGAGGATCAGTCGATTCCGGTTCGGGCCAAAGTGACCGGCGCGTACATCAACTCGGCGCTGGCCAAGACGGAGGCGGAAACGGCGGGTTTCGACGAGGCGATCATGCTCAACGAAGACGGGCACGTCTCGGAGGGCAGCGGGGAGAACATTTTCATCGTCAACGATGGCGTGATTTACACGCCGCCCAGCTCGGACAACATCCTGGTCGGGATCACGCGCAACACGGTGATGGAGCTGGCGGAGAAGGAACTCGGTATTCCCACGGTGGAGCGCACGCTTGACCGCTCTGAGCTGTGGCTGGCGGACGAAGTGTTTATGACGGGTACGGCGGCGCATGTGACGCCGATCTCGTCGGTCGACCGGCGCACGGTCGGGAATGGCGAGACGGGGCCGATCACGGCGCAGTTGGAGCGGCTCTACTTCGACGCGATCATCGGCCGGCGCGACGCTTACGCGCACTGGCTGACGCCGATCTATACCAACGACTAGCGGCGCGGGAGGGCTGCGATGGCCGAGGCGGTCACGCTCGTCCTCGCCTATCTGCTGGGATCAATCCCGGTCTCGTGGCTGGTGTTTCGCTGGCGCACAGGTCTGGATCTGCGTGAGGTGGGCGACGGCAATGTGGGCGCGGCCAACGCCTCCCGCGAGGGCGCGGGGCATTTTTTCGGCGCGGTGATCATCGTCTTCGATATCGGCAAAGGCTTGCTCGCGGTCTCGATCGCGCGCTGGTGGGGTCTGGAGCTCGGTTGGTGGATGGCGGCGGGCGGGCTGGTGATGGTTGGGCATATGTGGCCGGTGTTTTTGCGCTTCAACGGCGGTCGCGCGGCGGCGACGGCATTGGGAGCGGCCGGAGCCTTTATGCCCTGGCAGTTCGGGATCACATTTGTGGTCGGCGGGCTGACCTATCTGGTCACGCGGATCGCCGAGTTGGGCATCCTGCTCGTGGCCGCGCCGTTGCCGCTGCTCGCGGTCGCCCTGGGCGAACCGATCGAGGCGATCATCTTCTGCTTCGCGGCTCCGATATCCGCCGCGCTCAAGACAGTGTGGGACAAATGGCGACTCGCCGGGACGTCGTAGTCGTTGGAGCGGGGCCGGGCGGCGCGACCGCTGCGTACGAGCTCGCGCGGGCGGGCGCGGATGTGGTGTTGCTGGATCGCGCCAGCTTTCCGCGCGACAAGCCGTGCGGTGGGGGCGTGCTGGTCTCTGCGGTCAAGCTGTTGCCGTTCTCGCTCGATCCGGTGACTGAGCAGACGATCACATCATTTCGGGTGCGTTATCGGCGCGGATCCGAGTTTGAGCATCGTTATGAGCAACCGCTCGCGATCATGACACAGCGCTCACGGCTGGACGCCTACCTGGTGGAGCAGGCGGTTGCGGCTGGAGCGGTGTTCCAGGACTCCAGCGGCGTGCGTTCGGTTGAGCAGAACGGAACGATCACGGTTCGGCTCGCTCACGGCGATGCACTCCAGGCGGGCGCGATCATTGCGGCTGACGGTGCGAATGGAGTCGTGCGTCGCGCGTTGGGTCTGCCTCGACTTCGGGCGGCTATCGCGCTCGAGGGCAACGCTGCTCGGTCAAGTGGACCGGCTGGCGAGCGCTGGACGGACGCCGTCGGACTTGAGCTCGGCTCGATGCCTGGCGGCTACGGCTGGGTCTTCCCCAAGGGGGATCACTGCAACGTGGGCGTCGGAGGATTTCCCAGCGCCGCGCCGACGCTGCGGCAGGAACTGGCGGAGTACGCACGGATCGAGTCGTTCGACCCGGAGACACTGACCGATCTGCGAGCGCACCACCTGCCGCTCAGAGATCCGGAGAGCGCTCTGGTCAGCGGTTCCACCGTGTTCGTTGGTGATGCGGCGGGGCTGGTCGATCCATTGTCGGGCGAAGGGATCGGGAATGCGATTCGTTCGGGTCAGTTGGCGGCTCAGGCGGTTCGGGAGTATCTCGATGGGCAGGCGCCTGATCTGACTGACTACCGGCTGAGCATCGAACACGAGATTGAACCGGAACTCGCGGCCGCGCGCCAGTTGCAGGCGCTGTTTCACTACACGCCGTGGCCGTATACGCAGCTCTTGCAGCGGAGTGATCGGTTTTGGCGGGCGTTCTGCCGGATCGTGCGGGGGGAGGCAACGTATACGGGGTTTCAGGGTCGGTTGGGAATGGCGAAGGTGTTGGTGGATGTGGCCGCGTCATGGGCGGAGCGGCGAGGCTCCGGTTCGCGAGGCTGGTCATAAGCTGCGCTCATGGCGCTGAGCGATGCTGAATTCGAGGAGATTCTGAGCGACCGCACGAAACAGATCGTGGGAGATATCCGCTGGTTTCCGGACATCGACCATCTTCCTGGGATGGAGTTTCAGGCTGAAATCTCCTCTGATTCTGATTGGCAGCTCACGGTCTATGGCAGTTGGTACCCACACCGCGAGACGTTGTTCTTCACCGTAGTTCTGGCGGACATCGGCGCTGTCCTCAGAATGTGCGTAGGATTTAAGGGGCATAAGAATCCCGACGGCACGCCGCTGGCTCCCGTCCACTTCCATCGCTGGACTACCCAACACGGCGACCACTGGGCAGATGAATCTGGAGACAACACTGCTTCCTGGGATCAACCCGGCCCCGCTTGGCGGCAGTTCTGTGCTGAAGCTCGTATTCTCCACTTAGGGACGCTCTCTGAACCACGGACCTAGGGACAGATGAGATGATCGAGCGCAACGAAGTCGCACACGCACTGGGACTCGGACTCGCCCAACTCTATGAATGCGAACGTTGGGATCGTGGCGAGGTGCGTGTCTACACGCCTTTCTTGCTTCCGAATCGTGATCCGATCGTGCTGTTTCTGGTACCCAGACACGGTCAGATCGTGGTCACCGACTTCGGCCTCGCCATTCCCTGGCTCAAGTCGAACTTCGCACCGCCTATGCTCACGCCAATCCTACGCGGGCATATCGCCGATGTCGCGCAAACGCTCGATGTCAGCATCAACGATGGGCAACTTGAAGTCGTCTGCTCCCGTTCGTCCGAACTTGCAGACGCTATCCACCGCGTTGGCGACGCAGTCGCCCGCGTAGCTGAACTGCGGCGATTGATGAACCCGAACGCCGTCTCTCCACTGGACAGTTTTGAGCAGCCTGAAGCCGAGTCTGCGGTCGATGCCGCCTTGATTCACTCCGCCGACTGAAGCGCCTCCTCCCACGACACCTGCTCACGAATCATCGCCTGGTATCGCCGCAGCATCCTCGGCCAACCGACCGCTACGACACCGCTCAGATACCCGCGCAAACCATAGAGGGCGGCGAAGCGGCGCTCGTCCAGTGCGCCATGCGCTACTACGACTGCATCTCGTGGCGATGTGATGCCGGAGGCCATGATGCTCTTGCCGTGTTGGTCTGACCAGAAGTAGGGCGCTGGGGCGAACGGTTCGAGTGACTCGCCCCGGGCTTCGAGCAGGAGATTGCGGGCGGCGGCGATGCCTTGTTCGATAGCGTTGGTCCAATGCTCGATTCGCATGGTGCGGTTGGGTTGGTGGTAGGTGAAGTGGGTAAAGAGCGCGTTGGGCCAGCGGCAGATGTCGCCAGCGGCGTAGATCAATGGGGCGGCGCGGCAGAACTGGTCGCAGAGCACGCCGTCGCCGATGCTGAGGCCGGAATTCTGGAGCCAGCCGACGGCGGGTCGGACACCGATGCCGATGACGACGGCGGCGGCGGGGATGGTCTCGCCGTTGTCGAGTTGAACGGCCTCGACGTGCGTGTCGCCAAGCAGTCGATCCAGCTTGGTGTTCATGCGCAGATCGACACCCGCGTCTGCGTGCAATTGGGCGGCCCAGGCGCCAAGCTCCGGCCCGAGCGGGCCGATCATCGGCGCTTCCAGCGCCTCGACGAGCGTGACGTCCAGACCGCGAGCGCGAGCCGAGGAAGCCGCCTCGGCGCCGATGAAGCCCGCGCCGATCACGACGATCCGCCCGCCGGATTCGGCGGCAGTCTCGAACTCAGCCCGGATCCGAAGCGCGTCGGCCTGGTTGCGGAGGGTGTGGACGCCCTCGAACTCGTCAGCGCCGCGCAGCGTGATCGGATCGGCCCCGTTGGCGATGATCAGGCCGTCGAACGAGACCTGTTCGCCATCGTCCAGCGCGACGGACTGCTCGGCGATGTCCAGAGCGGTCGCGCGGCGGCCGCGCATGAATTCGAGCCGCAGGCCGGCGAACTCCTCCGGACTTCGCAAAGACAAGCGATCCGTGTCCCATTCGCCGGTGAGCAACTGCTTCGATAGCGGCGGGCGGTCGTAGGGATCGTGGGGTTCGTCGCCGATCAGGACGATCTCGGCGTCGTAGCCCTCGGCGCGCAGGGTTTCGGCAGCGTTGAGGCCGGCGAGCGAGGCGCCGACGATGACTACGCGCTGCAACTGACTCGCGCCGTTCGCATTCGTCATGGGCGGAGGGTATCGCGGGTCGGCGTTATGCTGCCTGCAAGCGACGTTCGAAGCACTGAGAGATCAGAGTCTGGAGACTGCAATGGGCAAGTTGGACGGCAAGGTCGCGATCGTGACCGGCGCGAGCCGCGGGATCGGCGCAGCAATTGCGGAGTGTTTCGCGGCTGAAGGCGCGAAGGTGATCGCGACCGCGCGGACGGTGCAAGAGGGCACGCACCCGCTGCCCGGTTCGCTCGAAATGACGATCAAGAACATCCGCGACGCGGGCGGCGAGGCGACTGCGGTGGCCGGCAACGTCTCCGAGTACGAAGAGTGCGCCGGGATCGTGCAGTCCTGCCTCGACACCTACGGCCAGCCCGACGTGCTCGTCAACAACGCGGCGCTGACCTACTTCATCCCGGTCAAAGACTTCCCGATTCGCCGCTGGCTGCGTTCGACTGCGGTCAACTTCCACGGCCCCTTCTACATGAGCCAACTCTGCCTGAATGAGGGCGGCATGATCGAGCGCGGCAGCGGGGCGATCGTGAACGTCTCCTCGGCGGCGGCCATCGGCCCGGGCCGAGGCCCGTACGAGGGCGACGGCGGCGGGGGCACGCTCTACGGCGCGGAGAAGGCGGCGCTGGAGCGCTTCACGCAGGGACTCGCCTCCGAGGTCCATCAGTACGGCGTCTCGGTCACCTGCTACAGCCCCTCGCAGATCGTGCCCACCCCGGGCGTCGTCCACCATCGCCTGATGGAAGGCCGCGACCCCAACGACAGCGAGTCGGTCGAGATCATGGCGCAGGCGGCGCTGCTGCTCGCCACCGAGCCGCTGGACAAGGTCTCCGGCCGGGTGACCTACTCGCAGGAGATCCTGAAGGAGTTCGGCTGGGACATGGGCGGCAAGGAGCCGGCCGGCACCGGCGTCACCTCGCCAGGATCCGGCTACTCTCAGATCTAATCGCCGAAGATTCCCGCTTCCCCCTCCGGGGGAAGCTGTCCCGTAGGGACTGAAGGGGGCGTTCGGCGCCGGCGCTGGATTGCGAGATTGCGGTGGCGTCCGCTGATGTTGAGCGTGTCGAGCGCTGGTTCCGCGACGGCGATCTCCTCCACCCCTTCGAAGGCGACGCGCCGCCTTCGACGGTTGACCTCGCCCGCGCCGTCTCCAACATCGGCGGCGTTCCGCTGAGCGATGACGACGATCGAGCGGCTGAGCTCGTTGAGCGGATCGGGCATGAGCGCCCGTTGTTGTTCGTCCTCGTTGACGGACTCGGCTGCGTGTTCCATGAGCGCGCCCGCCCTGACGGATTCCTCGCCAGCGCGGAAGAGGTGCAGCTGCGCGCCGTCTTCCCTTCGACGACGGCGGCGGCGCTGACGACGTTGGCTACAGGCGTCTGGCCGTCCCAACACGGCATTCCCGCCTGGAACACGCACTTACACGACCGCAATATCACAGCCACGATCCTGCCCTACGTCGAGCGCATCAGCAATCGCCCCCTGCGCCAATTCGGGGTCCGTCCCAATGAGGCGTTCGCCTACCCCTCGCGCCTAGCGCAGATCGATACACATCTGCGCACCTATCACCCCCGCCAGATCGCTCACAGCGAATTCAACCTCTACTCGCGGGGCGAGTGGCCGACCGATCCGTATGACCACCTCCGCAACGCCGTCGCCGCCGTCGTGCGCCGGATCGTCGATCAGAACGAAGGCGGCGTTCACTATCTCTACCTGCCCATGCTGGACGCCGCTTCGCATCGCGCGGGACCGAACAGCAGCGACGCGCAGCGGGCGCTGAACGCGGTTGACCGCGCCCTGACCGAACTCCGCGATCAGTTCGCGGGCCGCGCGCGGATCGCCGTCACTCCCGATCACGGCGAACTCCACATCGCCGAAGCGGACAAGGCCACGATCCTGCCCCACGATCCGTTGCTGGACGATCTGCACACGGCCCCGTTCGGAGAACCCCGCGTGCCGATGTTCTGCGTCCGCCCCGGCCGCGAACGCCGCTTCGCGGCCAAATTCCGCGAGCGTTGGGGCCAAGACTGGGCGCTGCTGAGCCGGGCCGAGTTTGAGGCGCTGCAACTGTTCGGCGCGGGCACGCTGTCGGCAGCCTCGGCGGAACGGATCGGCACTCACATCGCGATCACGAACAAGGCCAAAATCATCACCTACGGAGAGGCCGGCAATCCCCAGTTCAAACTAATCGGCCACCACGCCGGCCTGCGTCCGGAGGAGATGGAGATCCCGCTGCTGCTTGCCTGAGTCGCATCAGCTAGCGTTAGTCCGTGAGAGAGCGACATCCGAAGAAGGAGATCGAGGATGCCCTGCGGGAAGCGGAGCGAGCGGGTTGGCGCATTGTTCGGTCGCCGCGCGGTCACAACTGGGGACGCATGCTCTGTCCCGAATCCAGCCGGCAAGGATGCCGCGAGCCGATCTTCTCGACTCCGCGCAACCCGGGCGCCCATGCGGAGTATCTGCGACGCGCCATGACCAGGTGTCCGCATCAACGCCATGGAGAGTTGACATGACACGCTGGGATTTCGACCTGATCGTCGAAGGCCGCGACCTGATGGAAGACGACGCGCTCAGCGCACTGTCTCACGCGTCGGCATCGACCAACGACGACATCAGCCCCCATTGGCGTAGCGGCGTTCAGTACGCGGGCTTTATGCGAGACGGGGAGTGTCTCGAAGAAGCCGTGCTCACCGGAGTCCGGCAGGTTGAGAGCGTCGGCGGGGTCAAGGTCGTTGGCGTCGTTGACACGTCGTTTGTGACAATCAACCAAATCGCCGAACGCTCAGGCCACAGCGAGCGGAGTGTTGAGGCGCTCATAGCTGGGGCCGTCGGCCCGGGCGACTTCCCGGGTGGGCTCATAGCCGTCAACGGCGACTGCACAGAATGGCCATGGGATCAGGTCGTCGCATGGTTTCGCACAGCGTTGGATGAGCAACTCAACGACCCCAACGCCGCCGTCTTCACCGCCTTGACCGACACCCTGCGCGCCCGCGCCAGTTGCGCCAAGCTTGAGCGGTCGCAACAGCAGCGCATCACCGCCCTGCTCTCGTCCGACTAATCCTCATCCGAATACTGGTTGTAGCCGAGGCCGCGCACGGGGCCGTTGCGTCAGAGCCGGTCTTCACGGAGCAGGCCAGTCCGGAATCCCGCGTCGGCGAAGACTGTTCGCGTCAGTCCGCTGCCTTGGGGTGGCTGTAGAGGTAGTGCTTGTAGTTCCTGGCGCCGTCGGGCGGCATGGGACCCGCGTCTCCGTCGGCTAATCGCGGTGCAGGCGCTCGAACAGTTCGAGCAGCGATTCCGGCTCTGCTTCAGGCTCTTCCGAGACAGAGAGGGTGACCAGGCAGCCCTCGGCGAGGTCGAGCGGCTCAAACGGCTCGAGTGTGCCGTCGGCGTAGCGGGCCCTGACTTGGGTGGGCATGGCGGACTCCCGGAATCAGCCTAGCGGCCTGAGTCTGGATTGGCGCGCAGCGTCGGGCGGGTGGATATCGCACGTTCATTCTCGTGCATTTCGGCGAGGGGCGGAACATTGTTGACGATCTTCATGGTCTCGACCCCGACGGTCGTGGCGCGATTTGAGTTCGAGACCCCGGCCCTCGGGATGGCGGAGGATTTGTCGAAGCCGAGGGTGTGCCTGTTTAGGGCCGACATGGTGTAATATCAACACGTGAGTGGCCCCTTCGTGCTGGGGCAAAGATTGGAGCGAGCTATGCCTCCCCTAGATGACTACTGCGTAACTGTGGATTGTCCACGGTGTGGGTTCGCCATGGATATACAGCTGCGCGCGATTCGCCTGCAAGAGACTGTCTTTTGCTCTGCCTGCAAAGCCAGCATTCGACTTGTGGATCAAGATGCCAGCACCCACCGCGCGGCTGAGGAGCTTGACAGCGCCTTGAACGACCTCAAACGCGAGTTCAAAAAACTCAACACGACAATCACGATCAAGTGCTAGAGGCAACATGCGCTATCTTCTCAATCTCCGCGTCCAGCTCCAAGACAGGAGGAATCGCCTGTACAAGATCAAGTACGAGCACTATGAGACCGAACTGCGCTTTCTGCTGGAGTTTCTTGACAGCAACCCTTACCTGCGCTCGCTGCTGGCAATGATCGAATCGAGCGATGCAGTGGAATTCGATCAATGGATCACCGACATCTCGACCAGCAGAGGGCTGCGGTTTCCCAAGTCGGAAGTTGGGAGGGCTAAGGTATGTCTGGAGATTCTGAAGCAATGTGCTTATGATGACAGCGAAAGACAGGCGTTGAATTGGGGCGGGAAGTTCAGCCATGAAAATCGCTTTCAGGACATTCTCAGCGATCTAACGGAAGCGGTTGTCGACCCGTTGTTGAACTTCCTACATGATCATCTTGACGAAGCCGGCAATGTGTTGTATCTGGTTGAGCGGTTCAAATTCAGAACAGAGTGGTTTCGGCGCGAGGAGTTGTACCAGTTGTATCGAGCGGATACGAGTATAGGAGAAAAGCAACTTGACCATACCTTACGAGAAAGTCTTTTCGACGGAGGAGTCGATTATCCATTCTCGCAGCCTGCGTCCCCTTCGGGCAAAGCCGACATCGTTGCTTCGCTCGGGTCGGCAGATCCGATCGTCTTGGAAGTTAAGATCTTTGATCCGGATCGGGGCAAAGGCAGGAGCCACATTAGGCAAGGCTTCCATCAGGTACTGCGATACGCTAACGACTACAATGAGGGCCTGGGATACTTAGTAGTTTTCAACTGCTCAAATCGTCATTTGGTGTTCACTCCGCCCGATGGGGCAGAGTTGGAATCGCCCTCTCGGCTTGAGCACGCCGGTAAGACCTTCTACCTGATTGCAATTGACATCGGAGTCGAGCGAGAATCGGCAAGCAAAGAGAGTCCCTCGAGTAGAGTTGAAATCAGATATGAGGAACTGGTCGGCGACTAGCTCGGACGACCGGATAAGTCTAAAGCCTATTTGGAGAGTACGAGAGGTATTACAGCCGATACGATAAGACGGATGACTTATGGAGAGAGGGTTATGTGAGCGGGTCCAGAGAGGCTGAAGGCTGAGGCGAGGCCATCGCCGAGCCGTCGGCGGGCTTAGGCGGTCAGCCACGGCAGGGCGACATTGGGTGTTGGCGTCGGCAGGATCGTCGAACGGCCTATCGGGGATGGTTGCCGTGAGGTAGACTCCGATGAACGGAGGTGGTTATGTCCGACAGAGGCGCTGTTTACGCGGACCGCTCTGAACCCGGCGGGCTTGCCGCCAGTGAGGACCAGGCTGCGGTTTGCGAGGATCCGAGCGGCTACGGCTCCTTCCGGGACAGCCTCCGCGCCCCGATTCACCGCTGGTTCACGTATCCGGCGGGCTATTCCCACAAGCTGGTATCGACCAAGATTGACCAGTTCGGATTGGGCGAGGGGGACTGGATCGCCGATCCCTTCCTGGGGACGGGCACGACGACTCTGGCGGCCAGGGAGTCGGGCATCAATTCGCTGGGCGTCGAAGCCCACCCCTTCGTGTTCTGGGTCGCGCAGACCAAAATGCACTTCGACTACGACCTGGATCAGCTGACGAACGACATTCATCGGGTGCTCGAAGAGGCGAGCGCCATCAGTCGTTCGGGCGTCAGCTGCGATGACGTGTGGCCATCGCTGGTCTATAAGTGCTTCGAGACGAACACGCTGCATGACCTGTACGCGTTGCGCGAAGCGATCCTGACTCTCGAAACGGACCAGCACCGTCAGGATTTCCTCAAGATGGCGCTGACGGCGACGCTTCGCATCGTGACCACGGCCGGCGCCGGGTGGCCATACATCGCACCGAGCAAATTTGCCAAACGCACTATGGCCCGAGACGCATTTCAGGAGTTTCACAAGCGGTGCAACCTGATGCTGGACGACGTGGCCTCGCGCACGATGCTCAGCACGCCGCCTTCCGAACACAGACTCGTGAATGGCGACGCCCGCAGCCTGACGGAGCACGCCGAATGCGAGAGCATCGATCTCATGCTCACGTCACCCCCCTACCTGAATAACTACGACTACGCGGATCGCACACGCTTGGAAACTTACTTTTGGGGCCTGTACGACACTTGGGGGGAAATCACGCGCGAAGTCCGCGACCGCCTGATCATCGCCGCGACGACGCAGATCCGGAGGACGGCCATGCAAGACGTCCGGTTGTGCCCCGGCGTCAAGGCGGTGAGTCCGGGGATTCAGGCCGAGTTGGTTGGCATGATTGAGGAATTGTCGGAACTGCGCATGGTGAAGGGCGGAAAGAAGGCATACGACCTGCTCGTCGCTGGCTACTTCGAGGATATGTTGCAGGTCATTCAAGGGGCCTACGCCGTTCTCAAACCGGGCGGCAGCTTCATCCTGGTGCTTGGCGACTCAGCGCCGTACGGCGTTCACGTCCGTACGGATGAACTGATCGGCGAGTTGTCTGTTGCGGTCGGCTTTTCCGATTACGACGTGGAGGTCATTCGGAAGAGGGGCGAGAAATGGGCGAACAACTCTCAACGACACAAGGTTCCGCTCCGAGAGAGCATCGTAACGGTTACGAAGTGAGGAGTCGGACATGGCGTCTGCGAAGAGGACGGTATCCAATCCGGCGAGCGCGTTGGGCGAAGCCGTCGGCAAGGTGTTCGAAGCCGCCGTCGTGGAGTGCTTGCGGACAGCGGTTGCTGAGCGCGATTGCAGCATCAGGCCGGAGAAAATGGTCAATGGGACCAATAACACCTACCAAATTGACGCGGTCGTGTTCGACAGCGACGACAATCCGATCATCCTGATCGATCCCAAGTACATCCGCTACACGAAGCACAATCGCGATAAGGTGAGCTGGCTCTGCGTGGCTCACTACAATCTTCGCAAAACCTACCCGACGATTCGCAAGTCGATCGCGGTGCTGGCTGGCAGATGGTCCGGGCCGTCGAAGGAGTTGCTGCGCAGTTTCGGAGTCGAGATTCTCGAAGTGCCGTTCGAGCACATGGTAGGCACGCTGCTCGAACACGATGTGGACTTCGACTGGCCCGAGAAGAATCGAGACATACCCAGGGCGGCATTCGACGTGTGGCAGGATTTGGATGAGGAGGCTCAGGCGCAAGTGGGCGCAGATCTCGTGAAGGTGATCAGCGCTGATCTGCAAGAATCCGTTGGTCGTGTCTTGGATGTCGACGTGGATTCGCTGCCGGCTCGGCTTTCGGAGGTCGAGGTGTTGTTGAAGTCCGACAGAGGTGAGATCGTCTTGCAGTCCTTCGGTTCTGTGGTGGATGCGGTGCAAGCGATGACGGCGTTGCTGTCCGACAAGCCGGACATCAGCGAGTTCCTCGCTTCGGAGTGAAGCCTCATAGGACGCCGGCCGCGGGAATGAGGGAGTGGGGAGCGGGTCCCCGCGTGCAGCGGGGATTAGTCGTCGAACTCCATGATCGCCCGACCGAAGATCTCGCCATGCTCCAACGCCGCCGTCGCCTCGTTGATCTGACCGATCTTGAAGCGCTCCGTGACCATCGCGTCGAGGTCGAGTGCGCCGTCTTCGGCCCAGGCCAGGAACATCGGGAAGTCGCGGTCGGGGCGGCAGCTGCCGCCGATTGAGCCGATGTACTTCTTCTCGTTGATCAGCAGGCTCATCATCTCCTGCTGGCTAAACTCGGCGCCGGCCTCGTGCGGGACGCCGACCAGGACGGCGGTGCCGCCGCTTTCGGCTCCGAGAATGCCGGGGCGGACGGCGCGCAGGATCTGCTCCATCGTGACCTTGCGGCCGATGCAGTCGAAGGCGAAGTCCACGCCTGAGATCGGCTCGCCGAAGCTGGTCGTGACTCCGGCCGGGCCGCCGGTCAGTTCCTTGATCTGCTCAATCGCGTCGCCCTGTCCCGCGTTGACGCCGTGGGTGGCGCCGAAGCGCTTGGCGAATTCGAGCTTCTTGTCGTCGAGATCGACCGCAATGATCGGATCAGCCTTGACCACCGACGCCGCGACCACCGCCGACAGCCCCACGCCGCCGACGCCGAAGATGGCCACGCTGTCGCCCTCGCGCACGGCGGCGGTGTTGTAGACCGCGCCGGAGCCGGTCAACACCGCGCAACCGATGATCGAGGTCACATCGCGGCGGGTGTCCTGCGGGACCTTGACGATGTACTTCTCGTCCGCGATCGTCGTGTCGGCCCAGGTGAAGACGTTGCGGGTGGTAGCGGTGCGGCCGTTCGGGCGCTCCACGACGATCTCATCCACCTCGCGGATGGCCGTTTCGGCATTACGCGGCACCCAGGTGACAAACACGATGTCGCCCACCTGCACGTTGGTCACCTGTGCGCCGACCTTGATCACTTCCCCGGTCGCTTCGTGACCGAGGATCTGATCGCCGTTGCGTGGGTTGTGCATCTGGTGCAACTGCGAGTGGCAGATGCCGGAGGCGAACTGGCGGACGACGACCTGGAAGTCGGTGGGGTCGGGCAGGTCGACGCGTTCAATGGCCAGCGGTTCGTCGGCTTCGGGCAGAAAAATCACTCGCGCGGGGGTCGGCATAGGAGGCATCCTTACTTGTGATCAGCCAGTGCCTCGGGGATTCTAGTCTGCCCTACGGGGAAGTGGCATGGAGATCATCACCCGACGCGGCCCGCGCAAGCTGGACCAGGCCGAATTCGACGAATTACGCAGACGGTTTTCATCGACGCTGGTCGATCTGGGCACGGGAGACGGCGCCTGGCCCCGGCGTTTCGCACGCGAATATGCCAACTGTCTGGCGATCGGGATCGATTCCGATCGGGATGCATTACGCGAGGCGGCCAAGCTCGCGGAGCGCAAGCCAGCTCGCGGCGGCGCGCCGAACGCGCTCTACGTCGCGGCACGGGCGGAGGCATTGCCGCAAGAGCTGCGCGGGGCGGCGGATTGGCTGACGATCTATTTTCCCTGGGCCGCCCTGCTGCGGATGGTTCTGAACGGTGACGCAGCATTGGCAGACTTGCTTGATGGGTTGTGTGCGGAGCAGTCGCGGGTGAGCATCGTGCTCAACGCCGAAGCAGCGCCCGACGAATTCGACGCGCCGTCGCCGCAGACGCTGCGCAAGTCCCTCAAGCCCCCAATGGACGCCGCCGGATTTCGAGTGACACGAGCGGAATGGCTGGAGGCGTCGGACGCCCCGCCAACCACTTGGTCCGGCCGCCTGGTCAAAGGCAGCGGCCGGTCGATGGTGTCGCTGGAAGCTCAGCGCTGAAGTCACGGTGGGTACACTTGCCGCGCAGAAGTACGCCATGAGCAGCGGAGACCTGGACGAGCAGTCAGCTGCGGGGTCGATGCCGTCGCGTCTGGTGGCGGCTTTGGCAGGCGTGACCACCGAGGACCTACGACGCTGGCGACGATCCGGGGCCGTCCGCGCGACCGCGCTGCCGCCCCGACGTGATGGGCGGTTCGCCCACGCTCAAGGGCCGCCGGCTCGAAACGGCGGCCCTGGCGTCGCTTGCCGAAGCTGGCGATACGGTCGCCGCAATCGCCGAGGCGTATGAGTTGACCCGCTCAACGGTGGAGCGAGCGCTGGCGTTCGAGCAGGCGTTGGACAGACATGCGTCTGCTGCTGGATAAGAATGGGAATCCAAAGAGGGGCGATGCGCCGATGAGTTTCTGGCCCGGTTCGATGTCACGCCGGCAAAGTGGGGACTGACTGAGAGAGTCGTTGATAGGGTAGGGCAAGCGCGGGAATCGGTAACAGACGATCCCGCGCTAGGGCGGAGGGGTGCCGCAATCCGCAACCTGCACCCTTTCCGCCCGCCCTTGAAGCTCGGCATCGGCCTTGCCTCGCCAAGTCTCCAGACCAAGCATAGCGCGATTTAGTTGACATTTCACCGGACCATCCTCGTTCGGCCGATATCCTGAGAGCAGGAAGTGTGGTGTAAAACATCCTTGCGATCCCCTTCACTGCGACACGCAGAGCGCGGTCGTCCCGTTCGGGAACACTGCGGTAGAAGCGCTCGACTTCTTCATCGTGCGGATCGATCATCCGACGCATTGGTCGTTCCAGCGGTCCGTTCCACCCATTCCCGTCGAATGTTTCGCTCTTCCATGACATCGAGCGCATGCCGCGTGAATTGAAGATTCATTGGCGTCGTTGCCTGCCCACATGCAACGCCACCGCGCCCATCGACAACCGCCGATACGACACCTCCACCAGCCCCGCCGACTCCAGCATCGCCGACAACTCGTCCGCCGTCGGATAGCCCGAAAGCGAATTCGGCAGGTAGCGATACGCCGACCGATCCCCCGACACCAGACCTGCCACTCGCGTCACGCCCTGCTCGAATCCGAAGCGCAGCAGCTTGCCCCAGAGCGTGTCGGGCGGATGCGTGATGTCCAGCCCAACCAGCCGACCGCCCGGCCTCAGCACCCGCGCCATCTCCGCGAATGACCCCGCCAGGTCGGGCAGATTCCTCAGCACGAACGCTGAAGCTACCGCGTCGAATGACTGATCCGGGAAAGGCAGGTGCAGCGCGTCTCCTTGCAGCCAATCGACCCGCTCCTGGCCGTACTTCTCGCGGGCGCGTAGGAGCATGGCGGCGGAAACATCGAGCGCGATCACCTGCTGCGCGCCCGCCTGCCGGAACTCCGCGCTCAGATCACCCGTGCCCGCCCCCAGATCAAGCGCCATCGCGTCCTGCGGCTGCGCCGCCTCCACCGCCAACTGCCGCCAGCGACCGTCGCGGCCCGCCGTCATCAGCCGATTCATGCGGTCGTAGTGCGGCGCCAGCCGGCTGAACATCTCCGCAATTGCGCCGGTGCGCTCCGCAGGCGGGGGTTGCCGATCCATGCTGATACATTATCGAAACCGACTGGTGCGTCGGATTTGCGACGCTCCTGCTAGATGCGGAACCCGCATGGTTCTCAGCCAACCGCGACAGGCCCGCGCCGTGGAGCGCCGCGAGCAGCTGCTTGACGCCGCCGCTCGCGTCTTCGCCCAGCGCGGCTACGCGGATGCTCAGATGGACGAGATCGCCGCCGCGGCCGACACCTCCAAGGGCGGCCTCTACTTCCACTTCCCCACCAAAGAAGCCTTGATCGCCGCCGTGATCGGGCGCGCCGGGGAGGTTCTCCGGCGGCGGGTGGCCAAGGCCATGTCCGCCGCCGGCTCCGATCCCGTAGCCCGCGCCGACGCCGCCTTGGCGACGCTGATTGAGACACTCTCCGCACATCGATCCTTGGCCCGCGTGCTGGCGACGGAAACGGTCATCGGTTCCGCCGCTGCACGCGATCGGGTGGCTGAGATCGAGGACGAGTTCGTCGCCGTCATCGCGCGGGAACTCCGCTGCGCGCTGGACAGCGGACGACTGAGCCGGCTCGATGCACCGCTCGATCCCGATCTCACCGCGCGTGCCTGGGTCGGGATGGTGCAAGCAACGCTCACCGCCTGGGCCGCCGGTCGCATCGCAACGCCAATCGAGCGCATCTACCCCGAACTCCGCCGCCTGTTACTGCGCAGCGCCGGCGTGCCGCTCGAATCCCATCCGCACACATCCTCAGCGAAGGAGTAACGATTCATGTCCCGACCCACCGTCACCGTCGAACGCACCGGCCTGCCCGATTGGGAGCGCCAGGGCGACTACGGCGACATCTACTACGACATCGCCGAAGGCATCGCCAAGATCACGATCGCGCGTCCCGAGGTACGCAACGCTTTCAGACCCAAGACGCTGTTCGAGTTGCTGGACGCCTTCCAGCGCGCCCACGAAGACATGTCGGTCGGCGTGATCATCCTCACCGGCGAGGGCAAGGAAGCCTTCTGCTCCGGCGGCGACCAGCGCATCCGCGGCGACGGCGGTTATGTCGGCGACGATGGTGTGCCCCGCCTCAACGTGCTCGACCTGCACCGCTACATGCGCTCGATCCCCAAGCCCGTGATCGCGATGGTCGCCGGCTACGCGATCGGCGGCGGCAACGTGCTCGCCACCGTCTGCGACCTCACCTACGCCGCCGACAACGCCTGGTTCGGCCAGACCGGACCGAAGGTCGGCTCATTCGACGCGGGCTACGGCACGATGCTGCTCGCCCGTCTGGTCGGGCACAAGAAAGCCGCCGAGATCTGGATGCAATGCCGCCAGTACAGCGGACAGGAAGCGGTCGACATGGGACTCGCCTGCGAGGTCTTCCCGGTCGACGACCTCGAACTCGAAGTCGTCAACCGTTGCCGCGAAATCCTCTGCATGTCCCCAACCGCGCTGCGCTTCATCAAGCGCGCCCTCGTCGCCGACACCGACGGCCTCTCCGGGATGCAGATGTTCGCCGGCGACTCGACCCTGCTCTACTACCTCTCCGAGGAGGCCAAGGAGGGCAAGAACGCCTTCCTCGAGAAGCGCAAGCCCGACTTCTCCAAGTACCCGAGATTCCCATAGGAGCGGCAACCAAGGAATTATGATGCTTTGTTCGTCATTCCCGCGAAAGCGGGAACCCATACAGACATCGCGCGCCGCATAGATTCCCGCCTACGCGGGAATGACGGAAACAAGGGAAGCGCTGATTACTGAAGCGCCCACACTGCCGAGCAAGCGCCGAGCCTGGCTGCTTGCCGTTCGCCCGCCGACGCTGCCGGCGGCGGTATCACCCGTGTTGGCGGGTACCGGGATCGCAGCCGTCGACGGCGATTTCGAGGCTGGCCGCTTCTTCTTGGCGATGATCGGGGCGATCTTGATCCAAATCGTGGTCAACTTCGCCAACGACCTCTCCGACTTTCGCCGCGGGGCAGACACACCAGATCGGCTCGGTCCTCCACGCGCCGTGGCTCAAGGCTGGCTCTCGCAGCGCGAGATGACTGTAGGCATCGCAATCGTCACGGCCGCTGCGCTCGTCGTTGGGATCGCCCTAACCGTGATCGTCGGTTGGCCAATCCTGATCATCGGCGGCGCGTCGCTGCTGGCGGCGGTGACCTACACCGGAGGTCCGCTGCCCTACGGCTACCGAGGACTCGGCGACATCATCTGCTTCCTCTTCTTCGGGTTCGTCGCCGTGATGGGCGCCGGCTACGTCCAGATTGAGGAACTGACCTGGGAACTAGCTGCTGCCTCGGTGCCCGTTGGTTGCACGGTCACCGCGATCCTGGTGGTCAACAATCTGCGCGACATTCACACCGATCGCGCGAGCGGGAAACGAACGCTCGCAGTGGTGATCGGCGAAGGCGCGACGCGGATCGAATACGGCCTACTGGTGCTCAGCGCGTTCGCGGCGGTCGCCGTCTTCGCCGGCCTAGGGCTGTTGCCGCTCTGGACGCTGCTGGTCTTGCTGGCCCTGCCGCTCGCAGCGATCCTCGTCCGCGAGCTCGCCAACGGCCTGTCCGGTCCGGCGCTCAATCCCATGCTCAAACGCACGGCGCAACTGCACCTGCTGGTGGGAGCGCTGATCGGTCTGGGCGGGGTGATTGCGACGTTCTAGTTGAGCGCGATGATCAGACCGGTGGCAATGGCGAGTGCAGCAAGTAAGAGCGCTGTGGCAGTCGCGACAATGCGCCACATACGAGCTTCCATCTGCGCCAGCAAACGATCCAGCATGAGCTCAAGCTCAGGATTTGCGACCAGCGGCTCCATCTCATCCTGCAACCAATCGACGGTTTCCCGCGCCGGCTCATCGCCGATCTGCGGACTCAGGATGTCTACCCCTCGCAGTTTGTCGATGATCGCCATGCACGCTCCCCAACTGGTTGAGTGCAACACAGCCTAGCCAACGCTGCCGGGGTACGCTAACGAGCACGATGCAGGTGTACCGACTCGACGCCCGCCAACTGCTCGCCACCGACCTCGAGACCGCTTGGCGCTTTTTCTCCAATCCCGCCAATCTCTCAGTGATCACGCCGCCGGAGATGAATTTCCGCATCACCGGAGAACTCCCCGCCGATATGTACCCGGGCATGATGATCACTTATCGAGTAACGCCGCTGCTGGGGATCGAGGTGAGCTGGGCGACCGAGATCACCCAGCTCAACCCGCCCCACTACTTCGCCGACGAGCAGCGCGTCGGCCCCTATGCCATGTGGCATCACGAGCACCACTTCCAGGAGACCGCCGGCGGCGTGCTCGCGACCGACTGCGTCCACTATGCGCTGCCGCTCGATCCGCTCAGTCGCCCAATCGCGGAGTTCCTGGTGCGCCCCCAACTCGAGCGCATCTTCCGCTTCCGCCGGCGCGCCCTGGTTGACCGCTTCGGCGAGCTCGATCCGGGGAGCGCTTCATTGACCATCCGAGCCCTGTAGCCGTTCGTTGTCATTTCCCGTGTTGCCTCAATTTCTATACCCTATGCCTCAGAGCAGGCGGTGAGGGCTGCCGCTCAAAACCGAGCGAGGGATACCCCGATGTCGAACGAACGCAACTACTGGCAGCGAATGCGACGCCGGCGCATGAGCCGCCGCGCTCTCTTGGGCGCGTCCGCCCGAGCCGGCGTAGGCGCGACCGGGCTCGCCCTGGTCGGCTGCGGCGACGACGATGACGACGACAGCGGCCAGGCTGTCGCGCAGCAGCAGGCGCAGCAACAGCAACAGCGCCA
Organism: Dehalococcoidia bacterium; assembly: GCA_963555985.3. Classification (GTDB taxonomy): domain Bacteria; phylum Chloroflexota; class Dehalococcoidia; order Bin125; family Bin125. The sequence continues at coordinate 602,342 of OY820591.1, read as the reverse complement.
ACAGGCCGCGCAGCAGCAGGCGCAACAACAGCAGCAGGCCCAATCGCAAGCCCAACAGCAGCAGCAGGAGCAGGCCGCCGATCAGCAAGCCCAGCAGGCGGACCAGCAGGAGCAGGCCGTCGCCCAGGCGCAGCAACAGCAAGCAGCGCAACAGCAGGCAGTCTCGGCCATCACCCGCGGCGGCACGCTGCGCTTCTCGACCCCGGCCGCAACCCACGACTACTTCGACCCCCACCGCGGCGTCTTCGGCCCCACCCAGTTCTGGATGGGGCTCTACATGAACTACCTGATCCGCTGGCAGAACAAGGAAAAGGGGATCATGCAGAGCGACATCGCGTCGCTGCCCGAAATCCCCGATAACACCACCTACATCTTCACCGTCGACCAGGGCGCGCGCTTCTGGGATCGCTTCCCCACCGAGGGCGGCAGGATCGTCACCGCCGAGGACATCCGCTTCAACGCCCAGCGCCAGATCGACTCGGTCGATGCGGACGGGATCGAGGACACCTCCTTCCTCACGGCCAGCAAGTACCAGCAGACCGACACGGTCTCGGTGCTCGATGAACAAACCATCCGCTTCACCACCTCCGAGCCCGACTCAACCTATCTCGGCGCCCACCTGAGCCCGTTCTCGTGGATCACGTCGCCCGAAGCGATTGAGGAGTTTGGCAACCGCTGGCGCGACGAGCAAACCAATGTCGAACTCTCCTCCGGCACCGGAGCCTACATCCCGCTCGACTACGACCCCGACCTCGGCATCAACCTCGACGCCAACCCCAACTACTGGAAGATGGGAGTCGACGGCGGCCCGCTGCCCTACCTCGACCGGATTGAGTTCACCAACTTGCTCGACGCCACCGCCGTGGACGCCGCCTATCGCGGCAAGGGCATCGACATCGGCGGCTTCCCGCTCTCCAGCCTCCAGGTCGAGGGCATCCTCAACGACTTCCCCGACCACCAGTCGTTTGACGTGCCGTTCGGCTTCACGATCCAGATTCGCTACAACTTCAACCCCGACTGGGACGGTGAAGACGGACTCGGCAACCCTTGGGCCGACCGCCGCCTGGCCTACGCCTTCCATGTCGCCACCGACCGCTACCTGCTGATCGACGCCGTCTACCTCGGCTCCGCCAAGATCAGCGCCATCGCCCAGGCCCCCTGGTTCAACCAGGCCTGGACCGTGCCGCCGGAGGAGCTCGCCACCTGGCCCGGCTACCGGCCCAACCGCGACGAAGACATCAAGATGGCGCGCGACCTGCTCAGCGCGGCTGGAGTCGAACCGGGCAGCCGCACCTTCTACTGGATCACGCCCGATGTCTGGGAACAAACCTACCCCGGCATCACCGAGACCGTCCGCACGATGTACGAACAGGCGCTCGACGTCGAACTCTCGATGGACATCCAGCCCTACACCGTCATCCTCCAGCGTCTGCTCGAGGGCACCCACCCAGGACAGACGCCCGCCTGGACCAACCCCCCGCAAGATCTCGACCCGACCGGCGAGTGGAATATCACCCATGTCGTCGGTGGCAGTTCCAACTTCTCGCAGTACAACTACCCGCCCGCCGAAGAGATGATCCTCGGCATGAAGCGCGAGTTGGACGTTGAGAAGCGCAAGGAAACCGCGACCGAACTGCTCCAGATCTTCCTCGGCGTCCACCCCGACCACGGCGTCGACGGGATGACCGGACAACCCTCGGTAATGAACGCGATCTCGCCCCAGGTCGAGTGGCCCTACGTCAACAACTCCGAGGACGTCTACCAATTCGCCCACGCCTCGCACCGCTACGACGACACCTGGCTCGACACCACCCACCCCGAGTTCCCGGCCTAGCCGCCCTCAGCGCCGCCTCCGCACTGCGCGGAGGCGGCGCTGACGGCCTCGATTGACACTGAGTGCGGACATTCAATACCTTGCCCCAGAGACCGCCTGCACGACGGACAGTGACGACGGATACGAACGGAGTTGGCCGTGAAGTTTGAGTTCTTCCACCTGATGCCCTATCGGGACCTCCCCCCCGACTTCGCCGAGCGCTATAGCTCGGTCTGGGTTGACGTGCCCTCGGAGCTGTTTGACCCGGCCAAGGCGCACGAGATGTACAACGACGGCCTGGACGAGCTCGAAGCCGCCGCGGCCGCCGGCTACGACGGCATCTGCATCAACGAGCACCATCAGAACGCCTACGGCCTGATGCCGTCGCCCAACCTGATGGCGGCGAACCTCTGCCGGCGAACCAAGGACGTCGCGATCGTCGTGCTCGGCAACTCGATCGCGCTCTACAACCCGCCCACCCGCGTCGCCGAAGAGTTCGCCATGCTGGACTGCATCTCCGGCGGACGCCTCGTCGCCGGATTCCCCGTCGGCACGCCCATGGACGACTGCTTCTGCTACGGCGCGAACCCCTCGCACCTGCGCGACAAGTACTACGAGGCCGCCGATGTGATCACGCAGGCCTGGACCCGCCCGGAGATGTTCTCCTACAACGGGCGCTACAACCAGCTGCGCTACATCAACATCTGGCCGCGACCGATCCAGCAGCCCCACCCGCCCGTCTGGATCCCCGGCGGCGGCTCGGTTGAGACCTGGGAATGGTGCGCCGAGAACAACTACGTCTACTGCTACCTCTCCTACGGCGGCTACAAGGCCGGGCAGAAGAACGTCGACGGCTTCTGGCGAACCATGCAGCAGCGTGAGAAGCCGCTCAACCCCTATCAGGCCGGATTCCTCCAGCTCGTCGCCGTCGGCGAGACCGAGCAGGAAGTCGCCGACAAGTTCGGGCCCCACGCGGAGTACTTCTACAACAAGATGCTCCACATCGACCCCCGCTACGCCGACCCGCCCGGCTACCGCACCGTCCGCACCATCGAGCAGGGCTTCACCCGCAGCCAGGGCCTCAAGCCCGTCTTCGGCGACACCGACAAGTTCAAGGGCGAGAAGACCCAGGAAAAGATGCTCGCCTCCAAGGCGAACTCCGAGATCACCTGGGCCGACCTGATCCGCGAGGGCAACATCGTCGCCGGTACCCCGAGCCAGGTCACCGAGCAGCTCGAAGAGGTCATCAAGACCCTCCACGTCGGACACCTGATGATCCTCAACCAGTTCGGCTCCATCCCCAAGGAACTCGCCATCCCCAACATCGAGATGACCGCCCAGCAGGTGCTGCCCAACCTCAAGCACATCTGGGACGACGAAGGTTGGGAAGACCACTGGTGGCCCCAGGGCATGGACGGCGGACAGTCCGAGCCGCGCGCGCTCGCCTTCTAGCGCTGCCGCTCACAAGACAGAACGCCAAGCGGGGCGGGGCGCAAGCTCCGCCCCGCTTCGTATGCTGTGCCTATGAAACCCAAGATCAGCATCATCACCCTCGGCGTCTCCGACCTCGAAGCCTCGCTCCGCTTCTACCGCGACGGGCTGGGCCTGCCCGCCCCCAACTACAACGACGGCGACAACATCTGTTTCCTTGAACTGGAGGGAACCTGGCTCTCGCTCTACCGCCGCGACAGGTTCCCCGACGAGGCCGACGTGCTCTTCGCCGAGCCAACGGTCGGCACGCCGACGATCACCCTCGCCCACAACCTCGCCTCGGTTGAAGCGGTCGATGCGGCCATGACGGAAGCACTCGACGCGGGGGCCACGCTGGTGAAGCAACCCGAAGCGGTCTTCTGGGGCGGCTACAGCGGCTACTTCAGCGATCCCGACGGCTACCTCTGGGAACTCGCCTACAACCCCTTCACGGACCTGACCTGATCATGCCAGCGGTCACGTCCCTCAGCGCCGTCACCCTCGCCACCGCCGACATGGCAGCCGCCACAACCTTCTACGAAGCCCTCGGCTTCCAAAAGCTCTACGGCGGACCGCAAGCCGGCTTCACCTCCTACCGAGCCGGCGACAGCTACCTCAACCTGATCGCCGCCGAACCCGGAACCGGCTTCTGGGGACGCGCCATCTTCTACGTCGACGACGTAGACGCCTTCCACGCCAACGCCATCAACGCCGGCCTCAAACCCGAATTCGAACCGCGCGACGCCCCCTGGCGAGAACGCTACTTCCACATCGTCGACCCCGACGGCCACGAAATCTCGTTTGCGAAACCCATCTCCACTCCCCCTTGAGGAGACCCGCGCGTACACCATGATCGATCTCCCCCTTGAGGGGGAGATGCCGCAGGCAGAGGGGGTGAGAACACCGCAGCGCTATCCGCTGCACCACGTTTCACCCCCTCAGTCACTTCGTGGCAGCTCCCCCTTGAGGAGACCCGCGCAAAATCCCCATTTCCGTCATTCCAGGCTTGACCTGGAATCTCGTTCGGAGTTCGGTCTATCTGGTCGGGCGAGATTCCAGCTTTCGCTGGAATGACGAGAGCAGCGGGAATGCCAATTTGCAAAGCCCTCCGAACGCGGGAACCCACGCGGCGGATCGAGCAGCATCCGCATTCCCGCCCGCGAACGACACCGACCTCAAAGTGAACACCTACCCACAAAAGTAACCAAAACATGAACAACCGCCACCCATTCCCCCATATATAGCCCTATCGTATCTCTGTTAGCCTGATTACGTGACTGCGAGGAAATCATCATGACATTCCTGCGTTCAGCTTCTCGAACCTGGACCTTGGCGGCAATCGCGCTGCTGGCGGCGCTGGCCGCGATCGCCGGCGCCCTGGCCGAGAGCGGCGGTGATCTCACCTCGCCCCCCGCGACGCCCAACTCGGTCAGCATCGCCCGCGCCGACGGAAAATTAACCGCCTCCTGGGACGCCGTGCCGGGCGCGACCTCCTACCACGTCACCTACTCCGACAACGGCAAACAGAGCTGGCAACTGGCCGCCCTCGACCACGCCGAAACCAACATCAGGATCGACGTCGACAACGCCAAGACCTACGTGGTCGGCGTCCGCGCCAAGAACGAGCACGGCGGCAGCGGTTGGCGCAACTCCGCCGCCGCCGGACCCTACACCCCGCCTCCGCCGCCGAGCGCGGTCGCGGCCGTCAGCCTGACCCGCGCCGACGGAACCCTCACCGCCTCCTGGGACGCTCCGGCGGGCGCGACCTCGTACCACGTCACCTACACCGACGACAACGCCCAGAGCTGGCAGTTGGCCGCCTTCGACCTCACCGCGACCAGCATCACCATCAGCGCCGACAACGCCAAGACTTACATCGTCGGCGTCCGCGCCAAGAACGCGGGCGGCGGCGCCAACTGGCGCAACTCCCCCGCGAGCGGACCCTACACGCCGCCCGCTCCGCGCGGCATCATCGTCCAGGACGGCAACGGCAACCCGATCACCGCCCTCTCCGTCCCCGAAGGCGGCGAGACCAGCTACCAGGTCAAGCTCACCGTCCAGCCCGACGAAGACGTCGAAGTCTGCATCGGACTCTCCGTACGCGACAACAACGACCCCGACATCAGCTTCAAGGGCGAACCCAGCGACGCCGCGGCGCTCAAGCTCACCTTCACCCCCGCCAACTGGAACACCGCCCAGACCGTCACCCTGATCGCCGCCGAGGACGACGACTACGCCAACGGCGCCCGCGACGTCACCCACGACGCCCGCGACTGGTACGGCGGCAAGGTCGACTGGACCGCCACCGAGATCGACAACGACGAGCCCACCGCGCCCGCGCGACCGACCGGGCTGAGCGCGAGACCCGGCGACCAGCGCGTGATCCTCACCTGGGACGACCCGGCCGACTCCTCGATCAGCCGCTACGAGTACCGCATCCGCTACACCGGCGTCGCCTGGAGCGACTGGACGGCGATGCCGACCAGCGGCGCGACCACCACCTCCTTCCGCGTCGAAGGCCTGGACAACGGCATCGAATACCGCTTCAAGATTCGCGCCGTCAACAGCGTCGGCAATAGCCGCCCCGCGCCCGCCGCCGCGCCCTGGTACGTCGCCGCGACGCCCGAAGCCGCGCCCACGCTGACCGTCGAGAACGAGACCGCCGACGGCGCCGACCTCACCCTGGGCAACTACGACGGAACCTGGTACTACCGCGCCGACGAGCCGCCCGGAGCGGCCGGCGCAGCCGGAGCCAGCGGCGCCTCCGGACAGTCCGGCTGCGTCGGCCCGGTCAACGGCCAGCAGACGACCGTGGGCGGCCTCGACGCCGACACCACCTACACGATCACCGTCTACGGCGGCGGCTGCAGCGGCGCGGCGATCGCCTCGGGCCAACTGGTCACCGCCGCGGGATCAGGCACGCTGACCGCATCCAACGTCGCCTACTACGGAGCCACGCTCACCATCACGGGCCACTCCAGCAACTGGTACTACAAACAGACCGCGCCCAGTTCCGGTGATTGCACCCTCGTGTACTGGCCGGGAAACACAGCGAGCCTCACGCGGCTCGAGCCCGGGACCTCGTACACGTTCAAGGCCTATTCGAACGCCGCCTGCAACACCGAAGTGACCTCCGACGCCACCGACGCGGAGTTCACCACCTCGTCGGTCGCGCTCTCCACGCCCTGGCACATCATTCCCGAAGGCAGCTCGGAGACCCATACCGTTTGGCTCAGCCATCAGCCCACCGCCAACGTCACCGTGACCATCACCACGACGGGCGACAGCGACATCACCGCCAACCCGACCACGCTGACCTTCACCCCCTCCAACTGGTCGGTCCCGCAGACCGTCACGCTCACAGCCGCGCAGGACACCGACACGGTGCCCGGCGCGGGCAAGGGCGACGGCGACTACGCCTACGGCGCGACCACGGTCACCCACACCGCGACCAGTACGGACGCCAACTTCAACAACGTCTCCACCGTGCTGGACGCCACCGAAGGCGACGACGACGTCTGCGCCGGCACCACCGCCGTGGGCGGCAGCACCGTGACCTCAGGCCCCATCGTGGAAGACTGCGACACCCTGCTCGCCGCCAAGGACATCATCAAGGTCAGCGATTCCGTGCTCGACAACTGGAAGACCGATACGGCGATGAGTTCGTGGACGGGTGTGAAAGTCGAAAACAGCCGGGTGACGGAACTGAACGTAACGTTCTATTGGTATTCCAGCACCGGGAACGTGCCCAACACCGTCGCCGATCTGGATGCGTTGACAAAGCTCGTTGTCGAATCCGGCGTCTTGGCCAGTCGCCCCGGCCCGATGCCGCGCGGACTCGCCAACCTCACCGGTCTCACGACGCTCCGGTTGTACAACCGCGAACTGACCGGACAGCTCCCGGCCAACATCGGCAACCTCACCGAGTTGACCGAGCTAGCCCTGGACAACAGCCAACTCTCCGGTCCCCTGCCGGCGAGCCTGGCCAAGCTGACCAACTTGACACGCCTCTGGCTGAATAACAACCGCTTCAGCGGGCAGATCCCGAACCAGCTCGGCGGCCTGACCTCCTTGACCTCCGCCAACTTCGCACTGGGCGAGAACCGGCTCAGCGGCTGTATACCCGCGGGCTGGTCCAAGTACCTCTCCGACATCAACCCCCAGCACGACGCCTCCGGCAACGACGTCACCCTGCCCCTCTGCGTCGGCGCGCCGACCAAGCCCACCGGCGCCCCCAAAAACAACGACATCGAAGTCTCCTGGACCACGCCCAGCGGCGCCCCCAACTGGTACCAGATCCAGTGGCGCCCCTGCCAGGTCACCCCGCCCCAGGCGGTCGACGGCAAGTGGCAGTGCATCTGGCGCACCGCCATCGGCGAGCCCTGGCAGCCCGCCTGGACGTCGTGGGAAGCCCCGATCATCGGCATGGACGGCAAGCGCGGCGGTCAGGCCGTGGTCACCTCCTCGCCCACGCTGATCGGCGAGACCACCAACCGCGCCAGCTGGAGCGGCGACATTCGCGGCGGCGTGCCCTACCAGGTCCGCGTCCGCGCCCACGACAACTTCATCGGCTACGGCGCCTGGTCCGAACCCTCCGACATGCTCTGGTCGACCGATATGCCGGATCCACCGGCGCCCACCCTCTCCGCGAGCGACGTCGCCGGCACCACCGCGACGCTGACCATCGCCAATCACGCCGGCGCCTGGTACTACCAGGCCGACACCGCCCCCGACACCTCCTGCCAGGGCCCGGTCCACACGACCAGCCAGGCGCTCAGCGGCCTCACCGTCGTCACGACCTACACCTACAAGGCCTACAGCGATTCGACCTGCACCAGCGCGAACGAACTCGCCGCCGCCCCAGCGTTCACCACGACCGCATCGCTCACCGCGAGCGGGATCACGACGATCACCGCCACGCTCACCATCGCCGGACACACCGCGCAGTGGTGGTACGACGCGAACACCGGGCCGGACAACACCTGCCAGGGCCCGGTCGCGGCCAACGACGCCACAGAGGACTTGACCGGGCTGACCGCCGGCACGACCTACACCTACAAGGCGTACAGCGCGACCGGCTGCAACAGCGCGAACGAGGTCGCCAGCGAGACGTTCACCGCCGCCGTCACCGTCTCCAACCTGAGCCAGACCACAACCCTGACTCATATCGTCGCAGGCACCGCCCAGTGGGCGCAGGAGTTCACGACCGGGAGCAACAGCGGCGGCTACACCCTCTCCAGTGTGACGCTGAACTTCGCCGAGATGCACAGCGCCGGCAGCATCACCGTCTACCTCCGCAGCCGGCTGTCCAACGGCAAACCCGACACCACGACGGCGCTCGCGACCCTGTCCGGGACCCCCGCGGTCGGCGATTCCACCTTCACCTGCTCAGGCGCCGGTTGCGCGCTCGAGGCGGGCAAGCAGTACTTCGTCCACCTCGGGGGGACCGGCAACACTACGCAAGCCAAGGTGAACACCACCTTGGACAACGGGCAGACGTTGCAGCCGTCCGCCAACGGCTGGAGCATCGCGGACGCGATGCGCGCCTCCTCACTAAATTGGGGTGAGAATACGCAGGGCCGCTCCCTGAAAATCCGCGTCACCGCCGTGCCCAAGTAGCCGGCCCCCATCCCGAAAATCCCGCAATCCCGACAATCCCGATTCAGACATCCCATCCCCATCCGGGGCGGGAGGGAGCGCCTATCCTGAGCCTCAAGGAAGCCGAGCATGACCACGCAGCAGGCCGACCCAACGCTGGACATCTGGTCCGAGCGCCTCGAAGAGGATCTGGCCGAAGCGGGCATGGAAGAGCCGCAGGCAAAGGCCTACCGCCTCGCCTTCGAGCTCGGCCTGACCCGCGTGCTCTCGCAGACGGCGACCAAGCAGGAACTCAAAGACGGCCTCGCCGACCTGCGCGATCAGTTGCAGCGCGAAATGGAAATCCGCTTCAGCGACATCCAGCGGCAGATGGATCAACGCTTCGCCGATCTGGAGAAGCTGATGCTGGCCAAGTTCGACGAAGCCAACCAGCGCAGCAACACCGAGCGCTGGTTGACCCGCGCCGCCATCGCCTTCATCGTCGCCGCCCAGCTCGCGCAACTCTTCAGCTAGCCGCCCGCCCATCCTGAAAATCCCACAATCCCAACAATCCCGATTCAGACACTGGCCCGAGGCGGTAGATTGACATCATGGAACTGCAAACCCGCAGGATCCGACGTCGGTTGCTGCGGGAAGGCTGGTATCTGGAGCGTCGGGGCGGCAATCACGACATCTACCGACACCCGAATCTGCGCGATAGCATCGCACTGTGTCGCCCGCAGTCGCCCGCAGTATCGCCGCCGCCGCCGGATGGGAGGACTAGCGTGAAGTATCCAGTGCTGATCGACGGCGAGACGGGCGCGTACGGGGCGGTCTTCCCGGATTTGCCGGGCTGCGTCGCCATGGGCGACACCCTGGATGAGGTCGTGCGCAATGCGGAAGACGCCATGCGCGACTGGATTGCCAGCATGGAGGCGAACGGGCAGCGGGCGCCGGAGCCAAGTCCCCTGTCTACGATCACGATACCCGAGGGCAACACGCTCACAACCATCTCGCCGGCAGGCGTGTTGCAGTAGCGGCAACGCCGTCTACCTGCCGGGCGCAGCGAGTAACAACGAGACTCTGACGCCGAGCGGCAACGGCTGGAGCCTCGCCAACGGCACGCGCTACCAGCAAGGCTCATAGGCGCTGGATCCCAGCAACGCCGCCATGAAGCTCAAGGTCACCGCCACGCAAAAGTAGGCGCCCGCCCGTCGCCGCGCGGGTTCCGGCGTGAAGCCGGAACTGGGGATTGCCTACACTGGCCTCGGGAAGCGAGGCCGCATCGTGATGATCACCGCAGAGCAGGCGGAACAGGCCAGGGAGATCATCCTCGGCACCTTGGACGACCACCACCAGGGCAAGTTGCCCTGGCGCCAGGTCTGGACCAAGCCCGACGAAGACTTCGACGGCGTCCCGTTCGTCGATGTCTGGGTGATCTACGAGGGCGATCCGAGCATCCTCGACATCCCCCGGCTGAACTCCTATGACGCCTACTTGCACCGGGCGTTGCGTGAGGCCGGCATCCACGCGCTCCCGTCCATCTCCTACGTCTCCGAGAGCGACGCCGACCAGTTGGGCGCGCCGTGGATTGGGTAGAACTGATCCGCGCGAGCCGTCAGCTCGCCAACGGTCAACCTTCCCAGGAAGCCTTGCGGCGCGCGGTCAGCACGGCCTACTACGCCATGTTCCACGCGCTGGCGGCCAGCAACGCCAACCTGATCGTGGGGCCCCGAACGCTGGCCAATCAATCCGACTGGACGGCGACCTACCGCTCGCTGCGCCATTACCGCGCCGAGAACCCGCTGCACGGGTGGCCTCATCTGTTCAGCCCACAGGTGCAACATTTCGCCTTCATCATTGGAAGTATCAAGAAGGCGCGTGAGAACGCCGACTACAACCCTGACGCGAACTTTGCGCTCACTCAGGTCCTGGCGTGGATCGACCGGGCCGAAGGGGCGATCATCGACTTCAACGCGGCGCCGCCGCAAGAACGCGCCATGGTCGCAGTCGCCACGCTCGCCGGCCGACGTTGAGCTACCCGCGCAACCTCACCGCCAGCGTGTCCAATCAGGGCAGCCTCCAGCAAGGCCGCCATCGGCAAGCCGTCCGGCAACGGCTGGAGCATCGCGAACTCGGTGAACTACTCCGGGAACAGCTGGAATCCGATCGCGCAGGGCCGCTCCCTGAAGCTCAAGATCACCGCCGTGCCCAAGTAGCCGCCGCCCGCCGCCGCGCGGGTTCCGGCGTGAAGCCGGAACCGGGGATTGCCTACACTGGCCTCAGGAAGCGAGGCCGCATCGTGTCCACCCCCAACGGCCCAACCCGCGAACAACGCGAACGCCGACCCAACCAAGAAACCGCCCGCCTCGGCGATCAGATCTACCGTCGGGAGATCAAAGCGTTGGTGGAGGCCAGGCACGACGGCCAGTACGTCGCCATCGACGTGGACAGCCGCCACTGGGCCGTCGCCGAAAGCGAACTGGCTGCATCGGACCGTCTGCGCAAGGCCCGGCCCGATGCCATCGACATCTGGCTGCTTCGCGTGGGCTACCGCGCGGTCGCCAGCATCGGCGGCGGCGCGCTGCCCAGGGCCGAGTGATGCAGGGAACGGTGAACGCAGCCTACGAGGCGGTGGTCGCCCTTCCCCTCCGAGGTCCGGCCGGACAAGCCCGCAACGTGGACGCCGTGGTCGACACCGGGTTCACCCGCTTCCTCACCCTGCGACCGGCCATCGTCGCAGAGTTGGGATTGAGCTACCGGGGCGTCAACCGAGTCATCCTGGCAGACGGCAGCGAAGCGACAGTCGACGTCTACGGCGTCACGGTGCTCTGGGACGGCCAGCCAAGAGAGATCGTTGCCTACGTCTCAGATACGACGCCCCTGCTGGGCATGTCCCTGCTGCACAACCACAACTTGAACATTGACATTGAGGAAGGCGGGCAAGTGCTCATTCAGGCCAAGCCCTAGCGCCCCCGCCCGAACCATCTCCCACCCCCACCAACAAATCCCCAGCCAAACACGCCCAAGTCCGAACAGCCCGCCCCAATCCAGGGCCGGGCAGCGGCGCTAGAATCGACGCAGGAGACCGCCATGCCGCAAGACCCAACCCCCAACGGAACCGACGCCAACGAACCGCGCGAGCGTCCGAGCTGGTACATCGAGTTCGAGCCGCGTCCCGAGGATGACCACCGCACAGCCGCGGAAGTCCTGGAGGGCACGTTCGGAGATCTGTTCGGTGATGAGCCGCCGGAATTGTCTCCGGAAGTGGCAGCGGAGACCAAGGTATTCCTCGACCAGTTTCTGGTCCCGCGCGATTCTTGATGCTGGGTCGCCCGTTGCCAAGTCGAGAGCCGCTCTTCGTCGATAGCGTCTATCTGATTGCCCTGTTTTCGGCAGAGGACGATTGGCGGGGCGCAGCGATCGCCGCGTCCAGGCAGCTCGATAATGAACAGATGATCTACACCAGCGACGGGGTTCTGCTGGAGATGCTGGCCCACTTCTCACGCGCGCCTCGGTCGTTTCGGCAGCGTCTGGTCAGCCGAATTCGCGGAATACGCGCGGATCCTGGATACCGTGTCATCCCCCACCAACCGGCCCTGATGGAAGCAGCCCTCGACCTCTACGCCGGCGAGTTCGCCGATTCCACGTTCTCGCTCCAGGACTGCGCCGCCATCGTGATCATGCGCGAGTACGGGATCACCAGCATCCTCACCGCCGACCAAGAGTTCGCCAGAGCCGGCTTCACCCCCCTCCTCCGCCGCTACCTCGATTGACAACCGCTCCGCCCCCGAGCAGAGACTGGGGCAAGGCGCTAAAATCGACCCAGGAGTCCGAGATGTCCGACGAGTCAACCCCCAACGGAACCGACGCCAACGAACCGCGCGAGCGTCCGAGCTGGTACATCCCAATCAAGCCGATCCCGGAGGACGACCATCGCACCACGCAGCAGGTACTGAGCGAAACCTGGGGCGACGAGCCGCTGGACCTGTCGGAGGAGACGCAGAAAGAGTTGGCCGCTTACCTGGACCAGTTTCGCGTGCCGCGTCAGTCTTGATGCCGGATCGCCCGTTGCCCGATCGAGAACCGCTCTTCGTCGATAGTGTCCACTTGATCGCCCTGTATTCGTTGCGCGACAACTGGCGCGCGGCCGCGCTCGCAGCAGCGAACGAGATCTTGCCGCAGCAGCCGCTGGTCACCAGCGAGGGCGTGATCCTGGAAACGCTCGCCCATTTCACTCGCAGGGCTCGCGCCGTTCGGATCGACGCCGGACAACGGATCGCGTCGCTGCGCGCCGACCCGCGCTACACAGTCCTCCCGCACGACCGCCGACTCTCCGAAGCGGCGCTCAACCTCTACACCGGCGAGTTCGCCGATTCCACGTTCTCGCTCCAGGACTGCGCCGCCATCGTGATCATGCGCGAGTACAACATCGCCACCATCCTCACCGCCGACCAAGAGTTCGCCAGAGCCGGCTTCACGCCCCTGCTGCGGCGCTATCTCGACTGAGCGCGCGGCCGTTGGTTGGGGAGGGAATGCTACTCGCCGACCTCGAGGGAGCGGCCGGCGGTCAGGCCGCCGTCGAGCACAAACTCGGAACCGGTGCTGTAGGTCGCGTCGGCGGCGATGAAGAGCATCATCTTGGCCACTTCGTCGACGTGGCCGAAACGCGGGATCGGCATCCGAACCGGCACCTCCCCGTCCGCCCGGCGAGGCGTGTCCTCATTCGTGGTCATCAGCGTATCGATCGGGCCGGGATGCACCGAGTTGACGCGAATGTTGTAGGGCCCCAGCTCCAGCGCGGCGACCTTGGTCAGGCCGCGCACGGCGAACTTCGAGGCGACGTAGGCGCTGGAGTCGGGGTAGCCTTCCAGACCGGCCGTCGAGGAGGTGTTGATGATGCAGCCGCCGCCGGCCTCGCGCATCGGCTTGATCGCCGCGCGGATGCCCAGCCAGACCCCGACCTGGTTGATCTTGATCATTTCCAGGTACTCCTGCACCGACGTGTCCTCGATCGATCCGTTGCGCAGAATGGCGGCGTTGTTCAGCAGGATGTTCAGCCTGCCGAACTGTTCGGTCGTGGCCTCGACCATCTCCGCCCAACTCGACTGGTCGGAGACGTCGAGCTTGCGGAAGATCGCCTGGTCGCCGGTGTCGTTGATGCTCTCGGCGACGCGGTTGCCGTCTTCCTCCCGCAGATCGCCGATCGCGATCGCCGCCCCCTCGCGGGCGAAGAGTCGCGCCTGCCGTTCGCCTTGACCGCGCGCGCCGCCGGAAATCAGCGCGACCTGTCCATCAAGCTTGCCCATGTCGTTGCTCCAATCACCTCGTCATTCCCGCGAAAGCGGGAATCTCGCCGTTGTTCCTCAGCCGTTTCAGTCCTCTTGCCTCGCGACCATCGAGCCGGCCGTGACGCCGCCGTCGATCACGAACTCGGAACCGGTGCTGTAGGTCGCATCGGCCGCGATGAAGAGCATCATCTTGGCTACTTCGTCGACGTGGCCCACCCGCGGGATCGGCGAAGAGCGAGCGAGGTCAAGGTCGACATTGTCCGTCCGTTGGATCTGCGGATCGCGGACCATCGGCGTGTCGATCGGGCCGGGATGGACCGAGTTGACGCGGATGTTGTAGGGCGCGAGCTCCAGCGCCGCCACTTTGGTCATGCCGCGCACGGCGAACTTGGACGAGACGTAGGCGCCCAGACCGCTATAGCCCTCAAGCCCGGCGGTCGAGGAGGTGTTGATGATGCAGCCGCCGCCGGCCTCTTTGAGCGCCGGAATCGCGGCCTTCATGCCCAGCCAGACGCCGAGCTGGTTGACCAGGATCACTTCGAGATAGTCCTGCAACGAGGAATCCTCGATCATCTTGATCCGGGCGATGCCGGCGTTGTTGATCACAATGTCCAAGCGGCCGAACTGCGATACGGTCTCGTCGATCATCGACTGCCAACTGGAGGCCTCGGTCACGTCCAGCTTCTGGAACATGGCCTGGCCGCCGCTGTCGTTGATGCTCTCGGCGACGCGCTGGCCTTCTTCTTCGAGCACGTCGCCGAGCGCGACGGCTGCGCCCTCGCGGGCGAAGAGTCGGCCCTGCGCCTCTCCCTGTCCTCTGGCCCCGCCGGAGATCAGCGCGACCTGTCCATCGAGCTTGCCCATATCGTTCCTCCCGTCGGATTCCGTGATTCCTGGAAACTAGTCGCTGACCGGGATGCCCCGGCCCGACATCTGGCCGCCGTCGATCTGAAATTCCGCGCCGGTGCTGTAGGTGGCGTCGGCCGCGATGAAGAGCATCATCTTGGCCACCTCATCGGGCCGGCCGGCGCGTCCGATTGGACTGTCGACCGGGATCTCGCCTTCGCTGCGGCCGCCGATGCGCGGATCGCGCACCATCGGCGTGTCGATCGGTCCGGGATGGACCGAGTTGACGCGGATGTTGTACTGAGCCAGTTCGAGCGCGGCCACCTTGGTGATGCCGCGCACGGCGAACTTCGAGGAGACGTAGCCGCTCAGACCGGGATAGCCCTCGTATCCGGCGGTCGAGGAGGTGTTGATGATGCAGCCGCCGCCAGCCGCGCGCATCGGCTCGATCGCGGCGCGGATGCCCAGCCAGACGCCGACCTGGTTGATATCGATCACTTCGAGGTACTCATCCAGCGTGGATGTCTCAATCATCCCGGCGCGGAGGATGCCGGCGTTGTTGATCTGGATGTTGAGACCTCCGAATTGGTCGACAGCCTGCTCAACGATTCCGGCCCAGTCGGATTCAACGGTCACGTCAAGCTTGCGGAACGTGGCCTGGCCGCCGGTGTCGATGATGCTCTCGGCCACCTGCTGACCCTCAGCCTCCAACACGTCGCCGAGCACCACCGCCGCGCCCTCGCGCGCAAACAGCCGCGCCTGCGCTTCGCCCTGGCCCCGCGCCGCGCCCGAGATCAGCGCCACCTGTCCGTCGAGTTTGCCCATCTCAATCGCTCCTTCGACCTATTCGCCGCGATCCTGCTGGCGCGTGACTGACCACCCGGCTGTCATCCCACCATCAATCACAAACTCCGAGCCGGTGCTGTAGGTGGCATCGGCCGCGATGAAGAGCATCATCGCCGCGACTTCCTCAGTCGTGCCCACGCGCGGAATCGGAGCTTCGAAGCTGGTGTCGCCCGGTTCGCGCGTGGCGATCTGCGGATCGCGAATCATCGGCGTATCGATCGGGCCTGGGTGGACGGAGTTGACGCGGATGTTGTACTGGCCCAGCTCTTGCGCGGCGACCTTGGTCAGGCCGCGCACGGCGAACTTGGAGGAGACATACGCGCCCAGTCCCGCGCTGCCCAGCAGTCCGGCGATCGACGACGTGTTGATAATGCAACCGCCGCCCGCTGCCCTGAGCGCGGGAATCGCGGCCTGGATGCCCAGCCAGACGCCGACCTGATTGATCCGGATCACCTCGAGGTAATCCTCGAGCGACGATTCCTCGATCAACTTGATCCGTGCGATGCCGGCGTTGTTGATCAGGATGTCGAGCCGGCCGTACTGCTCCACAACGGCCTCAACCGTCGCCTTCCATTGGCTCTGTTCGGTCACGTCGAGGTGGTGGTAGACCGCCTCCCCGCCGGTGTCGTTGATGCTCGCGGCGACCAGTTCGCCCTCCGCGTCGAGCACGTCTGCGAGTGCCACCTGGGCCCCTTCACGAGCGAACAGACGCGCCTGAGCTTCGCCCTGTCCCCGCGAGCCGCCGGAAATCAACGCCACCTTGCCCTCGAGCTTGCCCATGAGCGATCCCTCTCGCTGTAACCGATCGTCGTTTAGCGCTGAGAGCGCATCCCAAATGGAGAGACCTTGCCCGTCTCCAGATCGAAGCGGTAGCGCCACTGCCGGTAGAGGTCGAGGCCGTAGACGTGAATCGCCACCGTCTTGCCGTGCAGAATCTCGACCGCATGAATGTCGGACGGCGGCTCCGGCAGGTACGTCGTCCCACCGGCTTCGACCCGCGTCGGATCGCGCTCCTCCAACGTCGCGTACCAGGGCACAGTACCGTCATCGGTGCGGTCGAAGTTGCGGTTCAGCTCCACTCCCGAAATCACACCCTCCATCGCCCAACCGTTGTGGTTATGGATCGGCGCCCCGCTGTCCGGCGCCCAGACCACCGCATTGATCGTCAGATTGTCGCTGCGATGGATCAGAAACCCCTTCTCCGGGTCTGCCGTCTCGCAATCGGGCAGATCAAGCAGGCAATCGGGCCGGCTAATCACCCGCTCCAGCGGCCCCGCAATCGCCGCAATCTGCTGCTCGCCGGAGTCGCCCCGGTCGGCAATCCGCTGCGCGTCGCGGACGAGGTCCTGAATCGTGTAAGTAGACATGGCGAGCCTCTCGATCTGGAGCAGTGTGGGGAGTATAGGCAACCGCCACAACCTCGTTCCTGGCATCCCCTCAGTCCAGCCTGCTGCGAAAGCCGATATCATCTTGGTATCAGTGGGGAGTCGGCATCGTGACGACCGAAACGAATTCCACCGAACCAGCCTTGAAACTGACGGGCTTCCGACGACTTCCGCAACGCGAGTGGACCGAAGAAGAGCGCGCCTGCCTGCGCGAGTCGCGCCAAAACCGCTCCTACTACGACGAGCACCGCAGCGAGATTCTGGAAGCACACTGGGACCGGCACATCCTGGTGATTCGCGGCGGCGAAGTGCGTTCGTTCGAGACGCGCGGCGAGATGTTCGAGTTCTATGACGCACTTGACCCGCCCACGCGCAACGCCACGTTTCTCGTACCCCGCCGACGACTGGGTTCCAGCTATGGATACCTGCGTCGACGTCAATAATGCGCAACTTTCCAGGCAGTTACCTCGTCTTTGACACCATCAGCGGCGAACCGCCGCCGGCACTCTACGCGCCTTCAATCGAAGCCTACGTCGAGTGGGATAATCGTCGGCCGCGGATTGACTTCCTGATTGACACAGGCTCCGAAGTGACCACACTCAGTCTGGAGGATGCCCGAGCCGTGCTCGACACGGCATGGGAAGAAATCGACTTCGACGATCCTCGCACTCACGTCCCGCTCGCCGGAATTACAGGCGGAATCGACGCCTATCCGCTGGAGCTCACATTGACGTTTGTCGATGATGTCGATGCGCCGGAGCGCATTCTCACTAATGTCCTCATCCCCCGTCCAGCCGCACCGGACGCCGACCCCGTTTGGGACATCCCCTCCCTCCTCGGCCGGGACGTACTCCTCCAATTCGGCTTCCACGCAATCTACGAAGAAAACAGCGTCTACCTAACCCTCCCCGACTAGCGCCTCCGCTGCGGTAGCCTGATCCATCAGGACAGGAGCCGCGTATGGCGTCGCTCGAGTTCGGACTCTTCTTCCAGCTGCCCCAAGCCGACGGCCAGGACGTACCCACGCGCTACCGCGACACCATCGCGCAGATCGTCGAGGCCGACCGGATCGGCTGGGACGCCGCCTGGCTCGCCGAAATGCACTTCGTGCGCGAGTTCTCCGTGCTGCCCTCGCCAATGGTGGCGATGGCCGCCGCCGCCGCGCAAACCGAGCGGATTCGGCTGGGCACCGGCGTCGCGCTCTTGCCGCTGGTCGATCCGATTCGCGCCGCCGAAGACGCCGCCACGCTCGACATCATCTCCGCTGGCAGGCTCGAATACGGCGTCGGCCGCGGCGCGATCGGTGAGCATTTCTCCGGGTTCAACGTGCGCATGTCCGATCGAGCAGAGCGCTTTGATGAGGCCCTGACCGTGATCCGCCAGGCCTGGTCGGACGATCCCGTCAACTTCAGCGGCAACCACTTCAGCTACAGCAACGTCCAGGTCGTGCCCAAGCCGATTCAGCGCCCCGGACCGCCGCTCCGAATGGCGGCGAACAGCGATGAGTCCTTCGAACGGGCCATGCGCGAGAGCTGGCGCGTCTTCGCCTCGCCAATCACCGCCTTCCACGAAGACCTGGACCACCGCTACGCCGGCTATTGGCAGGGCCGCACCGAACGCGAGGGCGCGCGTCCCCTTGCCTCCGACGCCGGCTTGCTGTTGCCGGTGCATGTGGCCGAGACCCCCGAGCAGGCGCGCGAAGAAGCGCGCGAAAGCCTGATGAGCTACATCCAGGTCGTCACCGAGACCGGTCTGCGCAGTCTGCGCGCGCGCGGCGGCGACCCCAACAACCTGCCTCCGCTGATGGAGCGCAACAGCACCCTCAGCTACGAGGGACTGCTTGACGAAATGTGCGCGATCGGCAGTGTCGATGAAGTCACCGCCAAACTGGCGGCCCTGCGCGACCGCTACCAAGTCGGCCACTTCCTAACCTGGTGCAACGCCGGCGGCGTCATCCCGCACGACCAGGTCGTGCGCTCGATGCGCCTGTTCATGGCAGAGGTCGCGCCGGCGCTGCGAGCCTGAGCTCAGGCGTCGGGCAGTTCGCGCGGCAGACTCGACGTATCCGGCTCAAACTCGCCGCGCCGCTCTTCCTCTTCGCGCCGCTCCGCCTCTTCCTCACGCTTGATCCGCCGCTCCGCCTCGGCCTCCTCCAGTTCGCGCCCGATCCCCTCTTCCAGCATCTGTTCAACCGGGCGCTGTTCTACCGTCGCGTCAAACGACTCGTCAAGCAGGCTGTAGCTGCGCCCGCCCAGGTACATCAAGGGCTTGTATTCGGCGTCGTCCAGCGACCACATCCCGGTATTGAAATCGAACCCGTCAGTGTCCGCCTGCGCAGAGACGACCTTGCCGATGAAGAGCGTGTGATCGCCCATCGTGTAATAGTCGTGCAAGGTGCACTCGATCCAGCCGACGCAGCCCTCGAGCAGGGGCGAGTCCACCTCCTTGCCCTTGAACGAGGGCACCCGCGACGCCTCCAGCTTGTCGCCGACCGAGTTCGAGACCATCCCCAGCCACTGAGTGTGGTTGAGCAGCACCCGTGAGGGAATGTTGATCACGAACTCCTCGCCGTATTTGATCATGTCGTGCGTCCGCCGCGAGGGATGCACGGCGATCGCGATCAACGGGGGGTTCATCGAGACCGGCATCGCGTACGCGATCGGCGCGACATTGGCCACCGCCCGCCAGCGAGTGCTGACCAGCAGCACCGGAGACCCGCCCAAAAGCCGGCGAGCATCTTCCTCAAGCATCCGTTTGCGAACCATGAGGCCAATGCTAAAGCCTGTTCACACTGAGTACGGCCTTCCCGCCAAGCAGCCCACACTCCACCCTTCCCCAAACCAATGCATGACCGTCAGACCCGCGCTCCGCCGCGGAGCCTGTCCCCGCGAAAGGAGGCCTTTGCAAAACTCCCGTTTCCGTCATTCCCGCGAACGCGGGAATCCATACAGCGCCTCGAGTGGGACCCGAATTCCCACTCGAGGAGATCGTTGCAAAAGTGCTCCCCTCTCCCCCCCTTGCGGAGCCTGTCCCCGCGTAGGCGGGGAGGGAGATGTCCCGTAGAGCCTGCCCCCGCGAAGGCGGGGGGACAGAGGGGGGTCCTCCCTCACCACTCTGTCAACCAAAACACACCCCAACTCCAACACATACGAACACACATACGGTAAGCTCGACTATCCACCCACAGAACAAGAGAGCGAGCAAAGATGAGCTTCCCCAACTTCCCCAACCCCGCCCGACGCGCCAAACTGCTCCAAGCACACCAACTCCGCCAACAAGGCCTCACCCTCCGCCAAATCGCCCAGGAGATGGGCTGCGCACACTCCACCGTCGCCGCCTACCTCAAAGACTTCGAACTCTTCCGCGCCGACTTGATCCAGGAACTCGCCGCCGACCAACTCGTCGTCCACCTGCTCCAACTCGCCGACCTCGACGACCCCCACCACGACCGCCGCCGCGCCGACATCCGCGAACTGCGCCTGCTGCTCACGGCCGTGCCCAAAATCCGCCGCGACGAATCCGAGCGCACCCAAGAACTCGTCCAGGGCGGCGTCAGCGTCGACCGCTACGGCCAACGCTACCCCAGGCCCGAACACTTCTTCCCCCCCACCCCCGAAGAAATCCAGCAGATCGAGGCACCTCCCGCCGAACCGAACGCCGACCTCGACCCCGACCAACCGCTCGCCCTCGCACCCGCACCCAGCCGAACGGAACCGAACGCCTCCGAACACGACGAACGCGCCCAAGACGCCGACGCACCGGCCCGAACAGAACCGAACAAGCCCGAACACGCAATCGAGCAATCCCCCAACCACAACAGCGAATCGAACCAACCCGGCCAGAATCCCCCGTCCCAAGCGCCCTACCCCGGCTACATCGACGACCCCCAAGACCCCCTGATCCAGGCCGTCGACGGCCCTGACCCCTGGATCCGCGAGTACCTTGAACTCAGCCGCCAGCGCCAGCGACAACTCCCCGCCTAATCCCCATTTCCGTCATTCCCGCGAACGCGGGAATCCATGCGGCGTCTCGAGCGGGATGCGCATTCCCGCCTACCGAGACCGTTGCCAAAGCCGCAATCTCCTCCCCCCCTTGCGGAGCTCTCCTCTCCCCCCTTGCGGAGCCTGTCCCCGCGTAGGCGGGGAGGGAGATGTCACGGAGTGACAGAGGGGGGGCGCCCGACCAGAGGGAGTGAGAACACCTCGCCCCTCCCCAACCCTGCCTCTAACCCAGACAGCAACTAGCCTCTCCCGAACGCCGCCCGAAAGGACCCGCCCATGATGCGCTACCGACGACTGGGACGCACCGGACTCGTCGTCTCCGAAATCGGCCTGGGCGGCGGCGGCATCGGGCAGGTCTGGGGCGAAACCACCGACGACGAAATCCAGCAAACCATCGCCCTCGCCATCCGCGAAGGCGTCAACTTCTACGACGTCGCCCCCTCCTACGGCGACGGAACCGCCGAACGCAACCTGGGCCGCGCCCTCTTGGAAGCGCGTAACGGCGTCGGGCAGGACATGCTCGTCGCCACGAAGGTCTCCCTCCGAGACGACGACCTCGAAGACATCGGCGCAGCCGTCGAACGCGGCCTCCACGAGTCCTTGGAGCGGCTCCGCCGCGAGCGCGTCGACCTGTTCCAACTCCACAACAGCATCACCCCCGAACGCGATCAGTTCCCGCGCTCAATCGCGCTTGCCGACGCGCTCAGCGCCGTCGCAGCGCTCCACCGCCTGCGCGACGCCGGCCTCACTCGATACCTCGGCATCACCGGCCTGGGCGACGCCGCCTGCGTGCGCCAGGTCATGCGCGAGGGAGCGCTCGACACGGTCCAGGTGTATTACAACTTGTTGAACAATTCCGCCGCCGAACCGTTGCCGCCAGGTTCATCGCTGCACGATCACGGGCAGTTGCTGCCGCTCGCGGCCGAACTCGGACTCGGCGTCATCGGCATCCGCAACCTCGCCGGCGGAGCGCTCTCGCAGGGAGTCGATCGCCCCGTCGCCGACGACTCGCTGGTCGCCAGCGACGTACAGCGCGTCGAACGCCTGCGCTTCCTCGAAACCGAAAGCGTCCCGCTTTCGCGTGTCGCCGCGCGTTTTGCCCTCGATCAGCCGGCAATCTCCTCAGTGATCCCCGGCGTCAAGAACCGCGCGGAGCTAGAAGACCAGCTCAAGGCGATGGACTTGCCGCCGCTCTCCGAGGCCGGCGCCCGGCGCCTGGCCGAACTGCGCGCCGACGATTTCGGCACGCGCCAACCCTCGGATCAACTGCTGTGAGCGCTGGCTCCGCGGCCGGCGGCAGCGCCCGCGCTCAAGGGGCAAATTCGCAAGTCGGTTGTAGCCTGTCCCCAGGAGGCGCAAGGTGAGCGAGCTTGCATCTCAGGACGGCACTGAGGACATCCCCGACATCGTCGTTCGGCGCCTGCCCATGTACGCACGCGAACTGAGCTTGTTGCTCAGCGAGGGACGCGACTACATCTCCTCCAAGGAGCTGGGCCGGCGCCTCAACGTCACCCCCGCCCAAATCCGCAAAGACCTCTCCTACTTCGGCCGCTTCGGCAAGCAGGGCCGCGGCTACGAGGTCGAAGAACTGCGCGAGCGCCTGCGCCGCATCCTCGGCCTCAACGGACACGTCCAGCAGCTCGTCCTGGTCGGCGTCGGCCGCCTCGGACGAGCATTGCTGGGTTATGGCGACTTCCGCCGCCAGGGCTTCGAGGTCATCCGCGCCTTCGACCTCGACCCGGCCCGAATCAACCAGACGATTGAAAACGTGCGTGTCGATCACGTCAACACGCTGCGCGAGTTCCTCGACGCCCATCCCGTGCCCATGGGCATCGTCGCCGTCCCCGCCCAAGCCGCCCAGGAGGTCATCGAAACCCTGGTCGAGGGCGGCGTGCGCGCCATCCTCAGCTACGCCCCCATCACCACCAGCGTCCCCGACGGAGTCCGCCTCCGCCAAATCGATCCCGTCATGGAACTGGAAAGCATGGCCTACTACCTCCCCCGCGCCGAAGACTCAGGCGATCAGGAACCAACCGGCTGGGTCGCCTAAAACCAAAAGCGCCGATCCCCCTCTAGAGATCTGCCCAAAATCCGTCATTCCCGCGCAGGCGGGAATCCATGCCGCGTATCGAGTGGGATGTGAATTCCCGCCTGCGGAGACCGTTGCGAAAATCCGCTCCCCTCTCCCCCCACCGCGGAGCCCGTCCCCTCAAAGGGATCCCTTTGCAGAAGTCCGCTCCCCTCTCCCCCCACTGCGGGGGGAGATGTCATGTAGTGACAGAGGGGGGGTCCCCTACGCCCAACCAGGCAGGATCACACAGTGACGGCGATCATCCCAGACCCCCTAAAACCCGTCCGTCCCGCTCAGAGCGCTCTCGCTGCCCAGCAAATTCGGACCAATCAAATCCAGATTATCCAGCGCCTGAGCCGCACCAAGCGCCACCGCCTCCTCAGGCTGCTCCGCAATCGTGACCGGAATGCTCGTCTGCTCCAACAAGTAAGTGTCCAGACCGCGCAGCAGCGCGCCCCCGCCGGTCAGCATCATCCCTCGATCAATAATGTCCGCCGTCAGCTCCGGCGGCGTCCGCTCCAGCGTGCTCCGAATCACCTCGACCACCGTCTCCAGCACCGTCTGAATCGAGGGCGAGAGTTCGTTCGAGGTCACCGCCACCGTGCGCGGCATCCCCGAGACCTGATCGCGTCCCCGCACCTGGGTGCGGATCGAATCCTCCAGCGGCACCGCCGAACCAATCTGGCGCTTCAACTCATCGGCGGTGCGTTCGCCGATCAACAGGTTGTGCCGCCGCTTCATATGCTCCGAGATCGCCTCCGAGATCACCTCGCCCCCCGCCCGCGCCGACTCCCAGACCACCACCCCGTACATCGAGAGCACCGCCGCCTCCGAACGCCCCGCGCCCAGATCCACCACCAGCGCACCGCGCGCGTCACCCATCGGCACGCCCGCCCCAATCGCCGCTGCCAGCGGATTCGCAATCAAATGCGCCGGACGCCGCGCCCCAGCCTGCTCGGCCGCGTCTCGCACCGCCCGCTGCTCTACGTTCGTGACGCCCACCGGCGTCGCGATCATCACTTCAGGCCGCACCAGGTTGAAGCGCCCCGTCACCTGCGACATGTAGTAGCGCAGCAGCGCCTCCACGATCAGATAATCGTCGACCACGCCCTCGCGCATCGGGTGAGCGATCGTGATGCTCTCCGGCGTCCGTCCCAGCAGGTTCGCCGCATCGCCCCCCGCCGCGATCACCGCGTTCTCGCGCTGCGACAAGGCAACCACGGACGGTTCGCTGACCACAATCCCGCCGTCGCGGCCGGGAATCGCAATTCGCAGGTGGGCCGTGCCGAGGTCGATCCCCAGCTTCTTGGTGAAGAACATGTAGCTCGCATTCCGCCGCGCTGGAGCGATTCTACCCCCAACCTGCATCTGCACCGTGATCTGCTCACCCCCGCGCCGCACGAGGACATGTCCCGTACCAGCTCCCCTCTCCCCCGCACTGCGGGTGAGACGTCACGTAGCGACAGAGAGGATCCCCTCTCCCCCCCTTGCGGGGGGAGATGTCACGTAGCGACAGAGGGGGGGTCCGGCCTACTCGCACGCTCTGGCACAGTGATCTGTGCAAATCCGAACAGGCCAAGGAAGTCTCGCAATGACCTTCCCCACCTAGCCAACCCGCTCAATCTCCGCACCCAGCCGCCTGAGCGTCCGATCCAAGCCCACATACGCGCGATCCAGATGATCCACCCCGTACACCTCGCTCACACCCTCGGCGGCGAGCGCCGCCACCACCAGCGCCGCCGCCGCGCGAATATCCGTCCCCCGCACCACCGCCCCCGACAGCCGCGCCGGACCATGCACCACCGGCATCGCCCCGCCGCTAATCAGGTTCGCGCCGAACTTGCGCAGCTGATCGAGATGCTGCATCCGATTCTCGAAGACCCGCTCATGCACGATCGAGGTCCCGTGCGCCTGCGTCAGCAGAGCGGTAATCGGCGCTTGCAGGTCGGTCGCAAAGCCCGGATACGGCAGCGCCTGCACATTCGTCGCCTGCAACGGATGCAACGCCCGCACCCGCAAGTCATCCCGTTCGCACTCCAGCTCCGCCCCGATCTGAGTCAGTTTGGCGCACAGCGCGTCCAAATGGCGCGGCTCGATCCGCCCCAGACGAACATCGCCGCCGCTGATCACCGCCGCAATCGCCAGCGTCCCCGCTTCGATCCGGTCCGCGATCAACTCATGATCCACCCCGGACAACCGCTCCACGCCGTCAATCACGATCGTGTGCTGCCCCGCCCCCGAAATGCGCGCCCCCATCGCCTTGAGCATCTCCGCCAAACAGACGATCTCCGGCTCCATCGCAGCGTTCACGATCTCAGTGCGCCCCGCCGCCAGCACAGCCGCGAGCAGAAGATTCTCCGTACCAAGCACGCTGGGGTAATCGAGCACGATCACCGCCCCGCGCAGACCTTGCGGAGCGAAGGCGGTCGTGCGGCTGCCGGACGTCTCCACTTCGGCGCCAAGCGCTCGAAAACCCGCCAGATGCACATCCAGCGGACGCGCGCCAATCACATCCCCCCCGGGCGCGCCGCAAGACGCTCGCCCGCTGCGCGCAAGCAGCGGCCCCATCACCAGAAACGACGCTCGCAGCGCGGCCACCAACTGGTCGGGCGGCGTCGCCGAGCAACCACCGGCCGGCGGGCGTACCTCCAACTCGCCGCTGGCCGCGTCGAACTGAACGACGGCCCCAAGCGTCTCCAGGATCTCGCAAAATCGGCCAATGTCCGAGATCGCCGGCACCCGCCGCAGGCGCGTCGGCTGGTCAGTCAACAACGTCGCCGCCAAACACGGCAGCGCCGCATTCTTCGCCCCGGCCACAGTCGCCACGCCGGACAAGCGCCGCCCGCCGCGAATCTGCAGATACGTGTCGCTGTCGGAGTCCATAGCTCAGACGGTAGCCCTACCAGTCATGCTCTGGCGAACCCGAATGGGATAACCGCGGAGCGCCTAGGAGCTGGGCCGCGACATTTCGCGCCCGCTGCGGCGGCGGCGGTGTTCGAGCACTCGGAGTCGTTGGAGCGAACGGGAGAGGGCAGCCTGAGCGCGGGCGCGATCCGCGTCGCTCGCTTGCTCGAGCCGCTCAAGCGCCCGCTGACGAGCCTCCTCGGCTCGCTCGGCATCGATCTCACCACCGTGTTCGGCGGCATCGGCGAGCACCGTCACCTCATCCGCCTGAACCTCCAGGAACCCGCCGGAGACGAAGAACTCCTCTTCGTTGCCGCCGGACTTGACTCGCAATTCGCCCGGCGCGAGCGAGGTGATCAGGGGAGCGTGGTTAGGCAGGATCCCGAGTTCGCCGAGCGAACCGGGCGCAATCACTTCATCCACGTCTTCCTGACGCAACAGGCGGCGTTCGCCGGTGATGATCTCAAGCGTGAGCGGCATGTGCCCCCCTCTCAATCTCCCCCAGAGGGGGAGAGGTGAAGAAGTGCGCTAGGCGGCAGACTCGGCTGCGATCCGCGCGCCCTTCTCGACCGCCTGCTCAATCGTGCCGACGTTGAAGAAGGCCTGTTCCGGCAAACCGTCGTGGGTGCCGTCCAGAATCTCCTTGAAGCCGCGCACCGTGTCGCGCACCGAGACGTACTCGCCGCTCAGGCCGGTGAACTGCTCAGCGACGAAGAAGGGCTGCGTCAGGTAGCGCTGGATACGCCGCGCGCGCGCAACGGTCTGCTTGTCTTCCTCGGAGAGCTCGTCCACGCCGAGGATGGCGATGATGTCCTGCAGGTCCTTGAAGCGCTGCAGCACGCGCTGCACCTCGCGCGCCACGTCGTAGTGCTCCTGACCCACAATCTTCGGGTCGAGCGCCCGGCTGAACGAAGTCAACGGGTCGACGGCGGGGTAGAAGCCCTGCGACGCAATCGCGCGCTCAAGCGCAACCACCGCGTCGAGGTGACCGAAGGTGGTCGCCACGCCCGGGTCGGTGTAGTCGTCGGCGGGGACATAGATCGCCTGGAACGACGTAATCGATCCCCGGTTGGTCGAAGTGATCCGCTCCTCGAGCTCACCCATCTCGGTCGAGAGCGTCGGCTGGTAACCAACGGCAGAGGGCATCCGCCCCAGCAGCGCTGAGACTTCCTGTCCGGCAAGCGTGTAGCGGTAGATGTTGTCGATGAAGAGCAGCACGTCCTGGCCCTGCTCGTCGCGGAAGTGCTCGGCGAAGGTGAGACCGGTCAGCGCAACCCGCAGCCGCACGCCCGGAGGCTCGTTCATCTGACCGAAGACCAGCACGGTCTTCTCCAGCACGCCCGACTCGGACATCTCGTTCCAGAGGTCGTTGCCCTCGCGCGAGCGCTCGCCCACACCGGCAAAGACCGAGTAACCGCCATGCTCGGTAGCGATGTTGCGAATCAGCTCCTGGATCACGACGGTCTTGCCCACGCCCGCGCCGCCGTACGCGCCAATCTTGCCGCCGCGCGTGAAGGGGCAAATCAGGTCAACGACCTTGATCCCGGTTTCGAGGATCGTGGTCTCAGAGGCCTGCTCCTCGAACGAGGGCGGCACGCGGTGGATTGGAGAGCGCACGCTATCAGCGGGCATCTCACCGAGACCGTCCAGTGGATCGCCCAGCACGTTGAAGAGCCGTCCAAGCGCGACCTCACCAACCGGAACGGCAATCGCCTGGCCGGCGTCGCTGGCCGAGTCGCCGCGCTTCATCCCATCGGTGGAGTCCATCGCCAGGCAGCGCGCGCGGTTGTTGCCGAGGTGCTGCTGCACCTCGGTCACCACCGACTCGCCGTTGCCCATCGTGATCGTGACGCCGTTAAACAGCGCCGGCAGACTGTCGGGCGGAAATTCGACATCGACCACCGTGCCGATCACCTGGACTACTGTGCCATCAGCCATCTGTCTCTCCCGTCTGCAACGCGGCTAGACCGCCCCGACCAGATCGGCCGGTTCGGCGCTGAGCCATGCGAGCTCGAATTCTGTCAGATCGTCAACCTCCCAGTCGGAGGTCAGCTTGAGGTCCGTCGTCAGTTCGCTGCGCACCAGCACTACCCGCATCCCCGCAGCCGTAGCTGATTCGACCCCGGCAGGAGCGTCTTCAATCGCAATGCAATCCTCCGGCGCGAAACCGAGCTTGGCCGCAGCCTTCAGATAGATCTCAGGTGAGGGCTTGCCCATCGAGACCTCATCGCCGGCGGTGGTCTGCTCAAAGTACTCGCGCAGGCCCGCACCCGTGAGCGCTGCTTCCACCCACATCCGATGCGACGAGCTGGCCACTGCAATCGGCACGCCCGCCTCGCGCAACTGCTGGACAAGCTCACGCGCCCCGCGAATTAGCGGCGCGCCGGCCTGATACTGAGCCAGCACGTCAGCGTTGTAGCGCGCCTCGAACTCGGCGAGCGTCATCGTAATCGGGTAGCGCTCGCAGAGTTCGTCCCAGGTGCTGGTCAGCGTCGTGCCTAGATAGCGGGCGTAGTCGTCAAGCGGAAAGTCGACGCCCTGCTCGGCCAGAGCCTGGCGGACGGCTTCGTAATGCAGCGGCTCCGAGTCCAGCAGCACGCCGTCCATATCGAAGATCACCGCTGCCGCCATGAGTTAGCCCTTGAGCGCTTCCACGCCGCCGGTGATATCGAGCAGCTCGGACGTGATCTGCTCCTGGCGCGCCTTGTTGTAAACGAGCGTGAGCTCGTCGATCATCTCGTTCGCCGCGTCGGTCGCGTTGCGCATCGCCACCATCCGCGCCGACTGCTCCGAGGCCGCCGCCTCCAGCACCGCCTGGTAGACCAGCAGATCCACGTAGCGCGGCAGCAGATCAGCGAGCACTTCCTGCGGGGACGGCTCGAAGATGTACTGCGCTTCGCCGCCCTCGGCCCCGTCCTCCGAGGCGGGCGGCTCGACCGGCAGAATCGGGACCGTCACCGGTACCTGCTGAACAGTGTTGATGAACGAGGCGTAGACCAGCAGCACCTGATCGATATCGCCGTTGATGTAGTCGTCAATCGCGATCCGGGAAATCGGCTGCGTCTCCGCCAGCCCCGGGTAGTCGCCGAGCTCCTGGAAGCTGGCGCGAAAGTTGATCCCGAAGCGCTGGAAGTAGTCCCCGCCCTTGCGTCCGACCGGAATCATCGAGATGTCGCCGGAGCGCTCGGAACCGAGCACGATCTCACCGGTGTGACGTTCGAGGTTCGCAATCAGGCCGCCGCAGAGGCCGCGGTCGGGCGTGATCAGGATCACGGTGGTTTCCTGGATCTCACGCCGCTCCAGCAGGGGATGGCTGGAATCGGGATCGGTGGCCACGTTCGAGAGATGGCTCAAGACCGTCTGCATCTTCTCTGCGTAGGGCCGCGCCGAAAGCGCGCGATCCTGCGCGCGGCGCATCTTCGAGGCCGCGACGAGCTGGATCGCGTTGGTGATCTTGGCGGTGTTCTCGACCGAGCGGATGCGTCGGCGAATTTCGCGGGTGTTGGCCATCGGCGGCTGATGCCTTCCCTGACCCCTGCCTACGCGGGGCGGGTTCGCCCCTTAGAAGGGAACGGTGTCCTTGAATGATTGCAGCGCCTGCGTCAGCCCCTCGGAACTCTCATCGGAGAGTTGACCGCTGCCCGCGATCTCGTCCAGCAGGTCGCGGTGCTGGGTGTTGAGATACTCACGCGCGGCAGTGGCGAAGTCGGCGATCTTGTTCACAGGCACGTCGTCGAGCAAGCCCGAGTTGGCCGCGAAGAGCAGCGCCACCTGGGTTGACATCGCCAGCGGCTGCTGCTCCGGCTGCACCAGCAGCGCAGAGAGCCGCTGCCCGCGCTCGAGCTGACGCCGGGTGGCCGCATCGAGGTCGGAAGTACCGAACTGCGCGAATGCCTGCAACTCGCGGAACTGAGCCATGTCAATCCGCAGCTGTCCCGCAACCGAGCGCATCGCCCGCTTCTGAGCGGAACCGCCCACCCGCGAGACGGAGATACCGGCGTTGACCGCCGGACGCTGACCGGCGTTGAAGAGGTCGGTCTCGAGGAAAATCTGGCCGTCCGTGATCGAGATCACGTTCGTGGGAATGTAGGCGGAAACGTCGCCCGCCTGGGTTTCGATGATCGGCAGCGCCGTGATCGAGCCGCCGCCGTAGTCCTCGTTGAGCTTGGCCGAGCGCTCGAGCAGACGCGAGTGGAGGTAGAAAACGTCGCCCGGGTACGCCTCGCGGCCTGGAGGCCGGCGCAGGAGCAGGGAAATCTGTCGGTAGGCCCAGGCGTGCTTGGAGAGGTCGTCGTAGATGATCAGGGCGTCCTGGCCCTGCTCCATGAAGTATTCGGCCATCGCTACGCCGGAGTAGGGCGCGAGGTACTGCTGGGCGGCGGACTCGGCGGCGGCGGCGTTGACCACGATCGTGTGATCCATCGCGCCGTGCTCCTCGAGCGTGGCGACCACGTTGGTCACCTTCGCCTGCTTCTGACCGATCGCGACGTAGATGCAGATCAGGTCTTCGCCCTGTTGGTTGATGATCGTGTCAATCGCGATCGAGGACTTGCCCGTCTGACGGTCGCCGATGATCAGCTCGCGCTGACCGCGCCCGATCGGAATCTGCGAGTCGATCGCGAGAATGCCGGTCTGGACGGGCGTATCGACCGAGGCGCGGGTCACCACGTTGGGAGCAATCCGCTCCACCGCGCGGGTTTCGGCCGCGTTGATCGGGCCCTTGCCGTCGATCGCCTCACCGAGCGCGTTGACCACGCGCCCGATCAGCTGCTGACCGACCGGAACCTCGGCGACGGTACCGGTGGAGCGAACCTCATCGCCCTCTTCGATCACGCGGTAGTCGCCCATGATCACAGCGCCGACGATCTCCTCTTCGAGGTTCAGCGCCATTCCCATCACCGGGTCGGAACCGTCCTTGGGCCGGAATTCGAGCAGCTCACCCGAGAGCGCTCCGGCGAGACCGTAGATGCGGGCGATGCCGTCGCCGGCTTCGACCACGGTGCCGACCTCAGCCGAGACGACCTGGCTTTCGAAGCCCTCGATTTGCTGACGGATGATGGAGGCGACTTCTTCGGGCCGAACAGCCATGTTCTGTCTCCTTGGCGAAGCGTCTGGCGACGCTCCCTGTCGTTAGGCGGCTCCGCTAGCGAGTGAGCGGCGGAGCGTGGCGAGCCGGGTGCGCACCGAACCGTCGATGATCCGGTCGCCGATTTGGATCACCGCCCCGCCGATCAACTCCGGATCCACCGATTCGGTCAGTTGCACCGTTTCGGCGTTGGTGTAGTGGTGTACAGCCTCGGCAACGGCGCGGCGGGCCTCGTCGCTGAGCGGCACCGCCGTGACCACACTGGCCTCGGTAATGTTGCGGACGGCGTTGAGGCGCTGGCGAAAAGCGTCGCCGATCTGGTCAGCCAGAGCCACCCGGCGCTTACGCACCAGCAGCTTGGCCAGGTTGCGCGAATCCGCCTGCACATCCGGCAAGGCCTGCTCAAGCACGGCCTCTTTCTGTTCCTGGGTCACCCGGGTGCTGACGAGGAAGCCGCGCACAGTCGGCTCTGCAAAGAGCTGAGCGATGTCGTCGAGGTCGCTCAGCCAGCGATCGAACGCATCCGCATCGCCGGAGTCGCTGGCGATACCGAAGACCGCATCGGCGTAGCGTCGAGCGGCGGGGTCGCGTTGTGCCACGTGCGCCTCCTTCGCGCGATTGCGCGTCGCGGCAGTCTAGTTGCGCCGCTCGCCGGCGTTGGACTCTGCCAACACATCGGCGATCAGGCGCTGGTGGTCGTCGCGGTTGAGCGCCTGCCCAATCACCCGCTCGGCGGCGGAGATGGCGAGACCGGCGAATTCGTTGCGTAACTGCTGAACAGCCTGATCGCGTTCCTGCTCGATCTCCGAGCGGGCGCGTTCGATCAGCTGCTCCGCCTGCTCCACAGCACCTTCGCGAGCCTCCGCTTCGATCCGCTGAGCGAGCTCCTGCGCCTGAGCGACCAGCCGCTGCGCCTCTTCGCGGCCCTGCTGAATTTCGGCGCGGGCTTCGGCGCGAGCTTCTTCCGCCGCTTCCTGCGCGCGTTCCGAGGCGGTCAGGCCTTCTTCGATCCGCTTGCGGCGCTCTTCGAGTACACGCCCGAGCGGCTTGTAGAGCAGCACAAACAGCAGCGCGAAGAGAATCCCGAAGCTGATGAAATGCGTGATGAGTCCGGCGAGGTTGAGACCGAGTGCGTCCATACGCTTCCCCGTTCGTCTGCGTGCGCTGCTGCTGCGACCCGGCCGCTGAATCTGACTTCAGCGCCGAGCCCGCGCAGATCGGTTCGCGCCCCGGCTGTGGCTAGAAGACAAAGCCGACCATCACGGCGACGACCAGCGAGTAAATCGCGATCGCCTCGGTGAAGGCGATGCCCAGAATCATGTTCGTCTGGATCACCGGCGCCGCGTCTGGGTTACGCCCAAGCGCTTCCAGCGCGCGTCCCGCGAGCATCCCGATCCCGAGCGCCGGACCGATCGCGCCCAACCCCATGGCGAGCGCCGCGCCGATGTACTTGAGCCCGTCGTCGCCGATCTGTGCAATCAGTTCCATTCCGTGTCCTCTCGAGCGGTCCTCCGTGACCGCGTTACACACTTTGTCTGGCGAACGGCCTAGTGGCCGCTGGCCTCGTCATGGTGCTCGTCGTGATCTCCCACCGCAGTCGAGGCGAACACGAGCGTGAGCATCGCAAAGACGAAGGCCTGAATGAAGCCGACGAAGACCTCGAGCCCGAAGAACACCGTCGGCACCACGAACGCGACCAGGAACATCGCAATGAACAGCACCACCTCCCCCGCGAAGATGTTCCCAAAGAGACGGAAGGTGAACGAAATCACCCGCCCCACCTCGGAAACGATCTCCAGGATCCCAACGAACACCCCCATCGGCCCCTTCACGATCGCGTGCGAACCCACCCCGATGTACTTGCCGAAGTTGGCCCCAACCCCGACCCCGCGCATCCCGAAGTACTGCACCGCGAGGAACGACCACAGCGCCAGCGCCAGCGGCAGGTTCACGTCGGAAGCCAGGGCTCGGAAGATCGGGAAGATATGCCCGACCGTTTCACCGGCAAAGCCCTGGTCGTCGAGCTTCTGGACGAAACCGATATGCGCCGTGTTGACGGTCGTCAGCGCGGCATCGCCGGAGCACTCGCGGTCGTCTGACGGCAGGCAGATCGCGTCCTGGCCGTCGATGAAGACCGGCTCGGCAAAGGCGTCGTAAGAGAAGTCGCGCGGCGTGTCGAACAGCGTCCGCGGCGGGATGATCTTGAAGCCGGAACCACTCAGAATCGGACCGGTCGCGCGGACCAACTCTGCGTCGCCGGCGGCCAGCGGCAGATTGTAGAAAATCGCGTCGTGAACGTACTTCTCATCAACGCCGGCGGCCTCCAGGCGTTCAGCCAGCGCGTGTTCCAGATCCTCGCCATGCAGATCTGAGGGCAACGGCTCGGAAAGGAACTCGGCGCGCACGTCCGCTTCGAGATCGCTGATCTGGCCTGCCATCAGCTCGGCGATGTGAACGTCGGACTGCGCGTGCGTCTCCTGGAAACTGCCCGTTTCGTAGTCGCTGAAGTGAATCGGCATGAAGAAAGAGGACTGGAAGGCCTTGTTGATCGCGTCGATTTCACCGCTTGACAGCTCGCGCTCGCCGCTCTCCAGATCCTCAACCACCTCCACGACTGAGATTTCCATCTCGTGCAGGTAGTGATAGCGGTAGTTCTCGACCGGGCCGATCACGTTATTCCAGGGAAACAGCGCGAACCAGTTGCCGATCAGCAGGAAGATGAAGATCGTGAAGACGAAGGGGAAGAACTTCCTCCCGTTGCGCTCCCCGCCCACCTGCTGGGCGATGTTCATGAACGCGTCGTAAATCGCCTCGACCAAGTTCTGAAACCCGCTCGGAACGAGCGCGCTCTCAACATCGCGAGTCCGCCGGTAGACCACGAACGCGGCAATCGCAAGCAGCGCGATCACCACCCACGCCGAGAGAATCGTGTTCGTGATCTCGTAGGAGCCAATCGAGATCACCGGTTCAGCCGCCAGCGCGATCACCGGCGCAGGAGCCCGCATCAGAAAAAATCCGACCACCGCGAGCACGATCGTCGCGATCACGATCAGGCGAGTCCTGCTCATTCCCCGCTTCCTTCGCTGTCGCCGTCCGTCCGCGAGTCGCGCTGCTGCTGCGCCGCAAAGAGCTGTTGCAGCATTCGGTAGCCGCCCCAGCCGGCTGCAGCCAGACCGAGCCCGAGGCCGGCCAGGGTGAGGGCGGGCGATATCCCCAGCTCACGATCAAGCCAGAGCCCCAGCAGCACGCCGCCGACAATGCAGACCGCGACGTACCAGCCGATCCCCAGGAGCTGCATGGCCGGCGGCCATTGACTCATCTGGGCGGCCCTTCCCTGAGCCTTGCGAAAGATATCACAATGTCCCCTTGCGACAACGCGCCGCAGCCCCATGTGTCGCACGATACGCAGGCCCGAAAGTCTCCGGATCCTCTCCCAACACTGCGGAGCGAATGCCCCGAACCCACCTCACCCTCTCCCGCCACTGCGGAGCGAATGCCCCGAACCCACCTCCCCTCTCCCCCCGCAGTGCGGGGGGAGATGCCGAAGGCAGAGGGGGGTCCGAAAGCCCTGCCCCTGCGCCGCATCACCCACAGCACCGCCGCAGAGACAAAAGCCCCCTACTCGAAATCGTCCATATCCAGACTCTCGATGAAGTCCCGGAAGGCCGACATCTTCTCCAACTCCTCCGGCCTCACCGGCTCCGGCTTGTCCTCTTCCTCGCCCGTCACCAATCCCTGATCGTCCAGCAGCACCCCAGCCGCGTCGATCACCGCGTCCTCGACAAAAATCGGAGCCTCCGCCCGCACCGCCAGCGCGATCGCATCGGAGGGACGCGAGTCGATCTCCAGCTCCTGGTTGTTCACATCCAGGTAGAGCCGCGCGTAGTAGGTGTCGTTCCTGACCTCCGTCACCACCACCCGGATCACCCGCGCCCCCAGCTCGGCCATCACGTTGGTCAGCAGATCGTGCGTCATCGGCCGCGCAACGTTGACCTGCTGCAACCGCAGCGCGATCGCGTCCGCCTCCGCCGCCCCGATGTAGATCGTCAGGTAGCGATCCGCGTCCTTCTCCTTCAGCACCACCACCCGGTTGTAGTTCATCAGGGAGACGCGCAGCGCTTCAATCGTGACTTCCTTCATGCTCGATCCTCCTCCCCGAAACCCGCCCCGTGCAGACGCGGGACATGACGTTCACGCTCAGATTAGCGCAGCGCCGGAGCGGGGCGGCAAACTCAGCCCCCGGCGCTCTCCGCAGCCGGCGGCGGACGCCCGGATCCGTCGCGCCCCAACCAAAGCGCGCCCAGCGTAATCAGAAACAACACTCCCCCCAGCAAAAACAGACTCTGCCGCACGCCCGCCGCGTCCGCCACCCCGCCAACCACCAGCAGCGCCAGCATCGAGACCGCATTCGCCAGCATCATCTGCGTCGAAAATAGCCGCCCCCGCATCTCCGCCGGCGCACGCTCTTGCAACAGCGTCTGCGCCGGCGCGTTCACAGCCGCATAGGCCAGCCCCAGCGGGAACGCCATGATCAACGTGCCCACCAAGAGCCAGTCCTGGCTCCCGCCGGTCGAGGTGCGCAGAAAATCAAACACGCCCAGAATCGTCACCACCACGCAGATCACCGCCAGCGCCGCCGTCGCCATCATGTTGACGCTGAAGCGCCGGCCAAGACGCGGCACCAGCAACAGCGCCAGCAGCGCCCCGATCCCGGTCGGCCAGAACACGAACACCGCATCCTCCTCTGCCCGCCCCAACACCTCATGCACGAATTGCGGCACCAGCACCGCAAACATGAACAGCAGCATCACCCCGGTGATCAGCTGAACGTAGGCCAAAGCGGTCAGGCGATCTCGCCAGATCATCGCTCCGGTCGCGCGAATATCCGCCACCGTCGTCGTCAGCGCCGCCCGCACCAGACCAAGATCCTCGCCCAACCGGTGCGGCGTCCTGATCTGCGGAGGAATCGGCGGCAGCAGCAACAGCAACGGAGCGGTCGAAAGCAACAGCGCCGCCGAGACCACATACGAGGCGTCGAACCCGAACAGCTTCAGCATGATCGGCGAGAGCGCCACCAGACCAATCAGCTGCGACGACATCGTGGCCAGCTGAAAGGCGGAGTTGGCCGACAGCAACTGTTGCTTGGCCACGAAACCGGGCAAAGCCGCCGCCCCCGCCGGAACGGCGAACTGCCCCGCCGTCGCGGTCAGAAACGCGACCGCGTAGACCGCTCCCACCGAAACGTTGTCGGCCAGCAACAGCAGCGCCGTCAGCCCTGAACGGATCACCACCGCCACAACCAGCACGGTGCGTTTATCGAGCCGATCCAGCAGCACGCCCGCCACTGCGCCGAACACCACCGGCGGCGCAGCGAGACAGATCACGAGCGCGGTCGAAGCGAGTGGTGAGCCTGTCTGCTCCAGCACCCAAATCAGCAGCACGAACTGGAGCGCCGAATTGATCGTCAACTGGATCGCCGAGGCGATCCAGAGCGCGAGGAAACTGCGGTTGCGGAGCAACGGCAATACCGGCGGAGACGAATGATCCGCCTCAGCCGACACGTGAAAATCCGCGCACGTGATTGATCGCCCCGGCCAGACGGAGCGCTTCGGCCCGAATCGCCGCCGCGTCGCCCGCGTAGATCACCGAGCGCGACGCGCTCACCAACAAGCCCCGCCCGAATGCGTCCACGCCCGCAGACACGGACGCCTCCAGATCGCCGCCCTGCGCGCCAATTCCGGGCAGCAGGATCGGCAGCGTCGGACAACGCTCCCGCACCCGCGCCAGCTCCTCCGGATAGGTCGCGCCGACCACCAGCCCGGCGTTGCCATGATGTGCGTCCGACCACTCCTGAATCCGCTCTGCAACCGTCAGATAGAGCGGATCGCCGCCGGCCGTCGCCACGGATTGGAGCTCCGCGCCGCCCGCATTCGAAGTCCGGCAGAGCAAAAACGCCCCCCGCTCCGGGCGTTCGAGGAAAGGCGCAATCGAATCCCCGCCCAAGTACGGACTCACAGTCAGAGCGTCAACCCCAAAATGATCGAACGCCGCCTGCGCATACGCCGACGACGAATTCCCAATATCTCCCCGCTTCGCATCGAGAATCACCAGCGCCTCCGGCACCACCCGCCGAATCATCACGATCGTGTCCAAAAGCGCCTGCCAACCCGCCATTCCCTGCGCCTCATAAAACGCCGATTGCGGCTTATACGCGCACACGACATCAGCCGTCGCCTCCACAACCTCAGTGTTGAAAGCCAACAACCGATCAGCAGGAGTCCGAGCCGGCTGCGGATCAAGCCCCACACAAAGCAGCGAACCCGCCGCCGCCATCGCCGCCCCGACCCGATCCCTAAAATCCATGCCCCCATCGTAGACCCCAACACCGCCCAACCCCAAAAGAGACCAATGCGTAACTCACGTTTGATCTCCCCCTTGAGGGGGAGATGCCCCAACGGGGCAGAGGGGGTGAGACGCCTCGCAGTCCTCTCAGTCACTCGCGATCACTCCCCCCAACAGACCGATGCCCAACTCGCGATTGATCGCCTCTTTGAGAGCCAGTCTCCGCGCAAGCGAGGAGGGAAATGCCATAGGTACAAGGGGCAAGCCCTCAACCCGCCCACGATCAATCTCCCCCTTGAGAGCCTGTCCCCGCACAGGAAGGCCTGTGCAAGATCCCCATTTCCGTCATTCCCGCGCAGGCGGGAATCTCGAACCTCTCAAGTCTGAAGCTGCTTCCAGATCTGGTCGTACCGCTGACTTTGCATCCGCGATCCGCTCCCCCAAGCTCCAATGCACAGGGATGGACTTTCGCAAAGGCCTCCGCAGGCGGGGAAGGAGATGCCCCAAGGAGCAGAGGGCCTGAGAACCCCCCAGCCCTCTCCAATATCCTGAACCCGTGACCACCCAAACCGCGATCAAGGTCCACATCACCCCGCCAGCCCCCGACCTACTCGCGGGCGCGACCGTAATCGTGCTCGACATCCTCCGCGCCACCACTGTCCACGACGCCCTGATCGCTGGTGGAGCGCAACGCATCTACCCCGTCGCCGATTTCGCAGCGGGAATCGCGCTCCGGACCAAACTCGGAGACGCCAAACTGATCGGCGAGATCAACGCGCTCCCGCCCCCCCAAGCCGATTACGGCAACTCGGCGACAGAGTTCGCAGCACTCGACGTCCGCGACTGGAAAGTCGTCCACGTCACCAGCAACGGCACCCGCGCCCTGCTCGGGGCCGCTCAGGCTGCCCAAGCCCTCTCCGCCTGCCTGCGCAACCGCGCCGCCGCAGTCGAACGCACGCTGGCGCAAGCAACGGATCGGATCGCAATCGTATGCAGCGGCGATCACGGCGGCAGCGCCCCGTCGGTCGAGGACGCCTTCGCAGCCGGCGCGTACGTAGACGCCATTCATCAAGCCGCACCCCACCTAGCCCTGCAAGGCGGAGCCAGACTCGCCCTCAAGCTCTACGACGCCTACGACCGCAATCCCGCCACCGCCTTCGCCGACTCCCCCCACGCCCGCCGCCTCCAAGACCTCGGCTTCCACCAAGACCTCAAATACGCCGCAGAAATCGACGTCAGCACCACAATCGCCGTCCTGAGTCAAGATCAAGCAGGATGCCCCTACTTGCACTCCGACTAGCAGAGACCGACACGCAACTCCCCCTCTCCCCCCGCACTGCGGGAGGAGATGTCACGAAGTGACAGAGGGGGGTCCGACCCGCCTCCCAACCCAACTGTCGCCTCTGCAACACCGCGCCGACCTCAACCCCGCCACCGAACGCCCGTCCGCATATCATTGCCCGCACACAACCACATGTCACCAGCCAACAGAGCCCGCCATGACCGCCGTAACCCATCTGGACAAACCAAGACAAACCCGGAATCGCACCCCCTATTCCACTCCAAACATCCCCGTAATCCGGCAAAATCTAGCCAAATCTGGACAAATCCGGACTACCTGCCGCCCAATTTCCCGCCCACAGCCGCAAATTCACCCTGTGCCCTCAGAAATTCCTGACCTGCGCTACCGTAAGCCAGCTTGCCCCTCCAACAGGAGAACCGCCGCGTGACCCAAGCCGGATCG
This sequence comes from Dehalococcoidia bacterium, assembly GCA_963555985.3. Lineage (GTDB taxonomy): Bacteria > Chloroflexota > Dehalococcoidia > Bin125 > Bin125. The sequence goes on along the minus strand of OY820591.1, from coordinate 562,966 downwards.
TCCATGCTCACCGAACACGGTGTCCTGCCGATCGCCCTCAGCGACAACTGGGCCTACGCCCTCCCCACCGACGACGGCATCATCCTGGTCGACGCCGGCCCCGACTACGACGGCGCTTGGGACGCCCTCGCCGCCCAACTCGACGCCGCCGGCCTCGACATCCGCGATGTGCGCACGGTCGTCATCACTCACGCCCACATTGACCACTGCGGTCTCGCTCACCGCTGGCAGGACCAAGGCGTCCGAGTCGCCGCGTGGGAAGCAGAATCCCCCCAATTCCTGCACGGACGCAACATCATCGGCTACCAAACCCAATACGTCTTCCAAACCTGGCGCAATGTCGGCGTCCCCGAAGAACGCATCACTGGCTTCATCGAAGACCGTGAACGCATGAGACAAGCCTTCCGCGCCGGGGATTTCACCGGCGGCGGCCGTCGCCGCGAGCGCTGGCCCGGTCTCATTCGCGGCACCCCCTTCCGCCCCGATGATCCCCTCCCCGACGGCGCAGAGATCACCGTCGGCGGACGCACCCTGGCCCTCCTCGCAGCCCCCGGCCATACCCCCGGCAACGCCGTCTGCTTCGAGCCCGAGACCGGAGCCCTCTTCAGCGGCGACCAACTCATCCCCGGCGTCAACTCCAACCCGGGCTGGCACTGGGACCTCTCCACCGATCCGCCCTCACGCTTCCGCAGCCTCCCCGCCTTCGCCGACTCCTTGGCGAAGGTCGACGCCCTCAATGCGTCATATCTCTACCCCGGCCACGGCGAACACACCAACGCCATCCAACCCGAAATCGACCGCACCCGCCGCCACCACCAGCGCCGCCAGTCCCAGCTCCGAGACATCCTCGAAGAAGGCCCCGCCACCCCCTACACGCTCCTGATCACCCTCTTCAAGCGCCTCCCCGACCGCCGCCTCTGGCAAGCCCTCGCCGAGGTCATCGGCCACATCGACGCCCTCGTCGCCAGAGGCGAAGCCGTCGAATTCGAGTCCGACGGCCTGCTCACGATCCGGCTATCCTGAACTCAGGAGACCAAGATGAGCGCTTGGCTAAAGAACGCATTCGAGCTAACCCTGTGGTTCCTATTTGGACGCCCAACGAGCAAGACGCGTCGACGATGGGAGGAAGAGGCCGCAAAGCTGCCGCCCCATCCCAAGCCGGGTCGCACGATCATCTGAGCGGTCAACGCGCCGCAGTGAGTGCCGCAGCAACCACCACCGACAATGCAATCGGGGTCGCAACCAGCAGAGTGCGCGTGGCCAGACTTCGCCAGCGAAGCGTCTCGTCGGCCTGCTTCACAGCCTGCTGTAGCGCGATGAAGTGTCGCCAGGCGAGATCGTCCCTGCCCATCTCGACCTCCTTGGCGAAGCGCAGCGCGTCTTCTGGTGTTGGGAATTGCTGCACATTCCGGGCCCAAAGCATGCTCAATCCGAGCATCACACAGATACCCGAAATGCCGAGTCCGAGTGCAAGAAGCCACGTGGATGGATCGGATGTCACCGCCACCCCAATCAACGCACTGATCCCCGCCACATTGAGCGCCGTCAGGAACATGATCTTGCCGTCAAAGCCGCTGATCGCAGCGAGCAACGCTTGCAGATGCCAAGCCGCGACCTCCAGGCTCGCTTCGCCGCCCGGCGGGTGCTCGTCGTGAGCAGGTTCGGCAGTCGAAGTCATCCCTAGACGCCCTCCCACTACAGCCGCCGATAGACCCCCGACGAGCCCGTCATCAACTCCCCCAGCGCCGCCCGTCGCACCAGCGTCAGCGCCGACGTCACCGCCCGTGCCTTAATCGCCGCCCGCGTCTGCGCGAAGGTATAGCCCGTCGCGTAACTCTCCAGCGGCGTCTCAACCGCCAGACAGACCGCCCCAACCGGCTGTCCGCCATGCGGCTCCGGACCCGCCACGCCCGTAATCCCCACCCCGATATCCGAATCGAACTGCCGTCGCACCGCCCCGGCCATCGCAGCCGCAGTCTCGTTCGAGACCACGCCAAACTCCTCGATCACACCCCCATCCACGCCGTACTGAATCTTCGCCTCCGCCGTGTACGAGACCAGACCGCCGCGAAAATAGCTGCTCGCGCCGGGCACATCGGTAATCGTGCTCGCCAGCAGACCGCCCGTGCACGACTCCATCACCGCAATCGAGAGCTTCCGATCCTTCAACAATCCGCCCACCGCCTCCTGGAACGTGTCCTCGTCCGCGCCCCAGACCGCATCGCCGAGCATCGTTCGGATCTGCGCCTCCATTGGCCCAATCCGCTCACGCGCGATCTCCTCCGAGCGCGCTTTTGAGGCCATCCGCACGTGAACCCCGTCGAACTTGTGATAGACCCCCACGGTCGGATCCGGCGACTGCCGCAGATCACCCAGCAACTCGTCCAGCATCGACTCGCCCAGACCGGTCGTCTTCAGCGTCCGCGAGATCAGTACTTCGTTCCCGCTGCGACGCTTGAGCCGCGGCGCGACCTCGTTCTCCCACATGCCCGTCATCTCAGCCGGCGGACCGGGCATCGCCACAACGATCGTCCCGCCCTTGTCCACCCACCAGCCGGGCGCAGTCCCGCGCGGATTCGGCAGCGACTCGCCCGACGGAATGATCGTCGCCTGCTTGATGTTCTGCTCCGGCATCCGTCCGCCGCGACCCTCGAAGAAATTGCGCAGATGCCGTTCCAGCTGCGGCACTACGTATGCCTGCTCATCGACCGACTCTGCAATCGCATCACGCGTGATGTCGTCTTCGGTCGGCCCCAGGCCGCCCGTCAGCAAGACCACATCCGACCGCCGCCGCGCCGTGTTGATCAGTTCGACCAGCCGCTCCTGGTTATCGCCGATCTGATGCATGTAGTACAGATCGATCCCCATCGCCGGCAGACGCTGCGCCATGTAGCGGGCGTTCGTGTCCAGGATCTCGCCCATCAGGATCTCAGTGCCGATTGAGATGATTTCCGCGCGCATATCCGCTCCCCTTCTGAGCGCCGCGCCGGCGGGGCGCGGCCTTGCTTGCACGCAGGAAGGGTAATCAACGGACGGCTGATAGCCTGCCTGCAATCTGTGGCTTCGCCCGCGTCCGCAGTCGGCCTTGGGCGCGTTCGGCATCGGGGAGGTGCGCCATCACGACCCTCAGAGATCGGACGTACCAGACCGCGCCGCCGCTCTCGGAAGTGGCGGCAATGGCGGAGCAGGTGCGCAGCAACGTCGGCCGCGTGATCGTGGGCCGCGAGCAGGTACTCGACTACACCCTTGCGGCGATCCTCTCGGAGGGTCACATCCTGTTGGACGACGTGCCCGGCTTGGGCAAGACGATGCTGGCGAAGTCGTTCGCACGCTCGATTGGCTGCTCCTTCCGGCGCATCCAGTTCACCCCTGATCTACTCCCCTCCGATGTGACCGGAGTCAACATCTACAACCAGAAGACGAGTGAATTCGAATTCCGCGCCGGTCCGCTGCTGGCGCAGTTGGTGCTGGCGGACGAGATCAACCGCGCCTCGCCCCGCACCCAAGCCGCGTTGCTCGAAGCGATGGAGGAACGTCAACTCACGGTTGAAGGCGAGACGATGGCGATGCCCCGCCCCTTCCTCGTGATCGCCACCCAGAACCCGGTCGAACTCGAAGGCACCTTTCCCCTGCCTGAAGCCCAACTCGACCGCTTCCTGCTGCGTTTGCGTATGGGCTACCCGGACGCGACCGAAGAAGATGCGATCCTCCAACGTTTCGAGCGCGCTCAACCGCTGGAGGAGTTGGAACCGGTCGTCGAATCGGAGCAACTGCGAGCGATGACGAAATCCGTCGAACAAGTCCGTGTCGCAGAGACCGTGCGCGGCTACATCGTCTCGATCGTGCAGGCTTCCCGTCAGGAACCTGCATTTGAGTTGGGCGCGTCGCCGCGTGCGTCGCTGGCGCTGATGCGCACGACGCGGGCGCTGGCCGCGATTCGTGGACGCGACTACGTACTGCCCGACGATGTGCAGGAAATGGCGCGGGTGGTGCTGCCTCACCGGATCACGCTCTCAGCCGATGCGCGGCTGCGCTCGTCCACGACTGACTCCCTCTTGGAGCAGATGCTGAACAAGATTCCCGTCCCGATTGAGGCGGCGGTCAACTAGCCCAGACACAGCGCAACGAACGAGACGAAGGCGATGCTGGGCGGACCGCTACTCGAAGCCCAAGTCGATGACATGGCCGACCGCCAACGCGAGCGGCTGACCAGTGGCATCTTTGCGTTTCAGCACAACAACCGCTTCATCCGCGCCATCTGGCCGTTCGTTGCCGTCGTGATCGTCGTCGTCGGCGTCGCCGTTGGCGAGATCGTGGTCAGTCTGATTGCCGCGACCGTCCTGGTCTCCGGTTGGGCCGCCTGGGCCTGGACTCGCTACTCACTCGAACGCCTCTACACCAGCGCCAAGCTGTCGCAGACTCACGCCTTCGTCGGTGAGATGCTCGAGATCGCATTGCGGATCGAGAACCGCAAGTTGCTGCCGCTGACTGCATTGCAAGTACGAATCAACCTGCCCGAAGTCCTCGAACCAGCCAACGCCGCCTTCAGCAGACAGCACGAAGCCGAGCCGACCGAGGGTGTGATCGTCCGCACCACCGCGCTGCGCTGGTACGAGCGCCTGACCTGGCGCTATCAGATTCCGCTGCGAACCCGCGGCTACTACCACTTGCCCCGGATCGGCCTGAAGTCGGGCGACATGCTTGGCGTGTATCGGCGCGAACGCACGGATGAGGCTGAGAACACGCTCTGGATCTACCCGGAAGTGATCCCGCTGGAACAGCTGAGCCTGCCCCAGCTGCGGCCCCAGGGCGAGCGGCGCGGCGGACAGCAACTCTTCGAAGACCCAACTCGCCTGAAGACGATCCGCGACTACCGCCCCGGCGATCCGCTCAAGCGCGTGGACTGGAAAGCGACCGCGCGCCGACAGAGCCTGCAAAGCCGCGTCTACGACCCCTCCAGCGATCTGGTGGCAATTGTGGCGCTCAACGTCTCCACTCTGCCCCACGCCTGGCAGGGATTCTTCGGCGACATCTTCGAGCGCGCCGTCTCCGTCGCCGCCTCGCTCGCCAACGCCTATTCCGAGCAGCGCGTGCCGGTCGGACTGCTGGCTAACTGCACCTGGCCCGGACACGACACCGCGATCCGCGTCGCGCCCTCGCGCGCGCCCGGACAGATGACGCGCATCCTCGAAGCGTTGGCGATGGCGGACGTCTTCACCCTGGTGCGGATCGACCGGATGCTGACCGAGGAGCGCATCCCCTTCGGCTCCACGCTCGCGCTCGTCACCGCCGTCGTTACGCCCGGACTCGAAGCCTCGCTCCATCGGCTCAAGCGGCACGGACTCGAGATCGGCATCATCTACGTCGGCATCGACGATCCGCCTGCCACCGTCGCCGGTTCGCCGGTACATGACATCCGCCGCGCGCTGGAGGGCTTGCATTACGAGCGGATTGGGGAGGCTGGTCCCTGGGCGCGCTCGGATCGGCTCTGGGGCGAGGCCCGGCCGCGGCTGGAAGCGACGGGTGAGGATGTGGAGATGCCGGTCTTTGTGAGCGGCGAAGAACCGGAAGAGTTGAGTGATCCCGGTTCGAGCAACGGCGTTGCCGGGGCAGCCGAGGCTGCGGCGGCGGGCAACGGTCGCGCGGCCGCCGCGCCGGCGCAGCCGTCCAGCCCCTGGGCGCGACCGAGGGGCGGCTGATGTCCGCGCTGACGGCGCCGCTGACCAGTGCCGCTCCTCAACGGCGAATGCAGGCGGCCTACATCGCTTCGCTCCTGCTCGGCGAGGCGGTGCTGCTGATCCTGCTGGCGAAGCTGCTTCCGCGTCTGTTGGGCGGCGGCGCTGACGGAGAGACCCTGAGTGTCTGGGCAGTGGGCGGGACGCTCGTCTTGGGTTTCGCGGTCTCGCGCTGGTTGGCCAACCCTGAACTGAGCGGCAGGCAGCGAGTCTGGCGTGGAATTCTGGTCACTCTGATCTCGCTCCAGATCATCGGCGCAGCCGATCTCTCCGAATCGGCGCGAATCTGGGACATGTCCTGGCTGCTTGACCTCGGCTCGCCCAGCAGCGGCGTCTGGCGCGAGGACGGCATCGATGAGAGCGGGCTGCCAGTAGTTGGCCAGATCGATCAACTGATCGCCGGCGTGATCTTGATTCCGATCTGGTTTCGCGGGGTGGCCCTGGGCAGCAGCGAGATCGAGGAGCGCAACTTCGCCAACTATGCAATCTGGGGCTTCTTCGTTCTGGCGGTCAGTTTCCCGTTGATCGACAACGCCGGAATCGAAGACAGCTACCGCGTGCTGGCGCTGCTTTGGGTGGTCGTGGGTCTGTTCACGATCGCGCTGAAGCAGGCGGCGAATCCCAATCAGGTGCAGGGTCTGGGCATCGGTCAGGCGGGACTCTCGATCGTGGCGACGCTGGCCGCGCTGGTGGTCGGCATCACCTTGTTTCTGCTGCTGGTCACTGGAGTCGTGGGCCTGATTGCGGGCAGCGGCGCAGTGGAGCCGGTGCTGGACGTGCTCGGCGTGATCCTGCGCGCGATCATCACGGCGATCTCGTACATCCTCTGGCCGCTCTTCTGGCTCGTCGAACAGATCAAGGAAGCCCTGGGTACGCAGCCGCCCGAGGTGATCGAAACGGTCGAGGCGGGCATCGGGCTCCCGCCCGAGGATCTTGAGAGTGAAGAGGCCGAACCCGACCCGACGGCGGGGATCGTACTCGTGCGAGTGCTGGGCGGGATTGCGGCGGTGGTGGTTTTGACAGGGTTGGCGATCCTCTTCTTCCGCCGCTTCCTGCGGCGTGAGCCAAGCGGGGACGAGGAGCGCGAGTCGGTCTGGAGCGAGGCCGATGTGCTCGGCGATCTGATGGCGGGCCTGCGCGGTCTGGGTTCCCGCTTCCGGCGCGAGCGCGACGAGACCGCGCCCGACGCGCCGATCGCCGCGCTGTATTACGAACTGCTCGACGACGCCGAGTCCCGAGGCGCCACCCGCGCCGTCCACCGCACCCCGCTCCAGTTCGCCGGCGCCCTCAGCCGCGCCTACAACGACCCCCTCCCCGGCCGCATCTCGGAGGCCTTCAGCGCCTTCCGCTACGGCGGCCGGGAGCCCGGACGGGCGGAGATGTCGCAGCTCGAATCCGCCTGGAAGACGCTCAAGGACTCGCCTTGAGCTCGTTTGGGAGGGCAGGGTCTCGTCGGTCAGCGAATTTTCGAGCGAGGGGGGGCGAATTTGCAGCTGTGGGCGGGAAATTGGACGGCAGGTAGTCCGGATTTGTCCAGATTTGGCTAGATTCTGCCTGATCTGGGGCTGCTTGGAGCGGAATTGGGGCGCAATTCCAGGTTTGTACAGGTTTGTCCAGATGGGCTGCGGCGGTCATGGCGGGTTTCGTTGGTTGCCGGCGTGGGGTTGCGTGGGAGCAATGATATGCGGACGGGCGTTCGGTGTCGGGGTTGGGGTCGGCGCGGTGTTGCAGAGGCGACAGTTGGGTTGGGAGGCGGGCGGACCCCCCTCCGTCGCTCCGCGACCTCTCCCCCCGCACTGCGGGGGGAGAGGGGATTGGGTTTGGGAGGCGGTTTCTTAGTTGGCGGGTGGGTTGCCGTTTTCTTCCTCGTCCCGTTGGGGCGGACGGGAGCTTTCGAGGCCGGGGATGTTCTTGATGCTGCCCACGATGTCGATGCCGGTGAGTGACTCGATCACTTCGGGCACCTGGCCGACGGTGCGGGTGATGTCGTTGGTCAGCTTGCTGACGCCGCCTCCGCCGTCGCCGCCTCCGCCGAACATCACGATCCGATCGGTCTGGGCGAGCGGCTTGGAGACCGCCTCGGCGACGGCGGGCAAGGTTTCGAGCACTTGCTGCACGACCGCCGCCTCGCCGTACTGTTTCCAGGCTTCGGCCTTGAGTTGCATGGCGGCGGCTTCGGCTGCGCCCTTGGCCTCGATCGCTTCCGCTTCGGCCTGACCGGTCAGCCGAATCACATCGGCTTCGGCCTCACCCTGGCGGCGGGTGGACTCAGCGTCGGCGGTGGCCTGCGCGACGACGGCGTTGCGGTTGCCCTCGGCGATGGTTTCGAGGCGGTACTTCTCAGCCTCAGCCGGCTTGCGCACGGTCGCTTCCAACTCGCGCTCGCGGCGCTGGATCTCCTGCTCCTGGAGCTCGATCTGCTTGGCCCGCTCCACGACGTCGATCTCGACCTCTTCGCGGCGGATCTCCTGCTGCGTCTTGGCGCGCTGGAGTTCGTCGGCGAGCTCGGCTTCGGCGCGGCGCGCGTTGACCTCCTGGTCGTAGGAGGCTTTCTGGACGTTGTAGTCGCGTTCCGACTCGGCGATGCGGGTATCAGCCTCGTAGCGGGCGGCCTCCTGCTCGCGCAGGGCCTGAGCGGAACGGATCCCGGCGTCGCGCTCCGCCTCGGCCTGCCCGATCGTGGCGTCGCGGCGGACTTCGGCGGTGCGGCGCACACCGAGCGCGTCGAGATAGCCGCCCGGATCCTTAATGTCGCGGATCGTGAAGGAGACGATCTCCAGTCCCATCCCGGCCAGGTCGGGCGAAGCGACCGTGCGCACCTGGGCGGCGAACTTCTCCCGATCCTGATAGATGTCTTCCATCGTCATCGTGCCCAAGATCGCGCGCTGGTGACCCTCCAGGGTTTGGAGGGGAACATCCATCACTTCGATCTCAGTCTTGCCGAGGAACTGCTGCGCGGCGGTGCGGATCGCCTCTTCGGAGCGGGCGACCTTGACTTGCGCCACGCCGTCCACCGAGACCGCGACGCCCTCGCCCGTGTAGACGTTCTCGGTCTTCACATGGAGCGTCATCACGCTCAGCGGCAGCCGCTGCGAGCGATGAAAGATGGGGAGCACGATCGTGCGTCCGCCGACGACCACTTTCGGCTGTTCGCCGCCGCCGGATCGCACCAGCGCCTCGTTGGGGCCAACTGTCTGAATCACGCCCATGTCATTCGTCCCTTCGTGTTCTGAGCAGACTTGCCAGCGAGAGTCGCGCCAAGCGGTCTCGCCATCGACGCGCGACTGGCGGCGGTGGAACATCTTCAGGCCGGACGACCTTGAGTACGTCGCCGGCATAGACGCCGGTGACCACGACCGCTGATCCGACTGGGATGTCGCCGCCTTCGGTCATAGCCGTCCACTGTTCGTCGCCGACCAGAATTTCGCCGCTGGGATTGAGAATATCCACGACCATCCCGCTCTGCGCGATCAGGCGCCGCTCGTGTTCAGGGATGAACCCTTCCGACTTGCCGCCGCCGCGTCCGAGAATCCAGAAGAGCGCGATCACGGAGGCGGTGACAGCCGCGAAGAGCACCAGCACCCAACGCGAGATCTCGAGCGGATCATCAAGTGCGGTCGGCTCCGGGAAGATCTCGCCGAAGAGCAGGAACCCGGCGAAGATCCAGCAGATCACCGCGCCGATCCCGGCCCAGCCGAAGCCGTCGAGCTGCGATTCGATCAGCAGGAGCACAATTCCGGCGACGATCAGCGCGACGCCGGTGAGGTTGACGGGCAGCAGCCCGATCCCGGAGAAACCGAGCACCAAACCCAAGACGCCAAGCACGCCCGGCCCGAAATTGCCCGGATCGCGAATCTCGAAGATCACGCCGTAGGTGCCGAGCAGGATCAGGGCGTAGGTGACATTGGGATTGGTGAGGATGTCGAGAAAACGCTCAAGCAGCGAGCGCCCGATCTCGTCCACCCGCGCTCCCGCAGTTCGCAGCGTGTGCGGGCCGTCAATCGTGTCGATCGTCGTGCCGTCGATCCGGGTCAGGAGCGAGTCGAGATCGGTGACCACGTAGTCAACGACATCAAGTTCCAGCGCCTCGTCGGCGGTGTAGGCCTTGGCCACGAGCACGGTCGCTTCGATGGCTTCATAGTTGCGCCCGCGCAGGGCGGCGATGCTGCGGATCAGCGCGGTGATGTCCTCGTCCACCTTCTGGCGCAAGGTCGGCGGCAGGTCTTCACCGCTACCGGAGACGGGCGCGGCCGCGCCGATGTTGGTCGCCGGGGCCATGGCCGCGATATGGGCGGCGATCGTCACGATCGTGCCGGCCGAAGCCGCCTGCGCGCCGGCGGGATGGACGTAGGCGATGGTCGGAGTCGGCGTGTTGAGCAGCTGCTCCGCAAGATTCCGCATCGAGGTAATCAGCCCGCCCGGAGTGTCGATCCGGAGCACGACCGCATCGGCGTCGCGGGAGGCGGCTTTGTCCAGCACGCGCTTGAGGTAACGCTCGGTGATCGGCTCGATCGCTCCGTCGATGTCCATGACGAGGACGAGGGGCGGTTCGTCATCGCCGTTCTGGGCACGGGCGTCGATCGCCAGGATCATGCCGCAGCTGAGAAGGACAACGAAGATGGAGAGCCAGCGCCGGCGCACGGTCGTCAGTCCAGACTTCTAGCCCGTCTCAGCGCGGATGGCGTCATGCAGGAGGCCGAGCTGCTCGATCATCGCATCGATCGAGCGAGCCCCGGCGACGAAGATGCCAGTCACATTGATCGCCGCCCAGCCAAAGCCCGCTTCCTGCGCGCCCGCAGCCGTGGCCGCGACATCCGCAGGCCGGGCCCAAAAGTCGCGGGTCGACGCATCGCCGGCGCGCGGCGGCATCGCGAGCTGGCACTGGAATTCGAGCGCACCGGGGTCGCGGCCGGCCTTCTCCGCCTCTTGCTTGATCACGCTGATCGCCTCGACGGCCGCATCGCCCAACACGCCGGAGGCCATCCAGCCGTCGCCGACCCGTCCGGTGCGGCGCAGAGCGGCCTTCGAACCGCCGCCGATCCAGATCGGAATCTCTCTGCCCTCAACTGTTTGCAGCGGCTTGGGTTCCATCGCCATCGCATTGGAGACGAAGTGCTCACCTTCGAAGTCGATCGAGGAATCAGTCCAGCACGCTTTCATCAGCGCGATCGCCTCGTCCATTGCGGCCCCGCGCGTGTGATAGTCCATGCCCAGCGCCTCATATTCCGACTCCTGCCAGCCGACGCCCACGCCCACGCGCAGTCGCCCGCCGGAGAGCGTGTCCAGCGTGCTGAACTGCTTGGCGACCAGGACGGGCTGTCGCTGAGGCAGAACCAGGACCTCCGTGCCCAAGCCGACCCGCTCGGTCACCGCAGCGATGTAGCCGAGCGTGACCAGTGCTTCCAGGATCGGCATGTTGGACGGGTAGGGCCCGGACTCCCGGTCCGGCTGGGGATGGCCCATCACGACATGATCGAACATGTCGATCTCGTCGTAGCCAATCTCTTCGATCGCCTTGGCCAACCGTGAAATCTCGGCCGGGCCGTTGCGGTGGACGACGGAGGGAAAGTCAGCGGTCAGCCGCATGGGTGACGCTCCTGTCGGCAGGTGAGGGTACAGATGTCTTGTGGCGGTTATGCTAGCCGTGACTACCAGTCATTCAGAGCACCCACCCAGCGCATCGGAGAGTGGCATGGCGGAAATCACGATCAACGCGAACGGGCCGATCCTGATCTCGACCGAGGGCCTGACCCTGAAAGCGAACGACGGCTCGACGATCCCCACGCCGAAGGGGACGATGGCCGCGCTCTGCCGCTGCGGCAACTCGGACATGAAGCCGTTCTGCGACGGCTCGCACAAGGCCTGCGGCTTTGAGCACAACCCCTCCACCGCCTAGCAGGGCGTTACAGATTCCTCTGTTCCCCCTGCGAGAGATTGATGCATCACCGTCATACCCGCGCTTGCCGCGGGTATCTCGCCGAGCCGAGCGCGGAGGGTCGGTGCTGCTCACGGCGAGATTGCCGCGGCGGAGCGCGGCAATGACGAGGTGGGGGTGAGGCGCCGGTCTCTGCATGGAGGAACAGTGGGATTGTGCTGATGACGCTGGCTCCTAATCTCATCTTCAGTTGGCTGCACGAATCGGCGATCGGGATCGAGGTCTGGCAATTCATCGGCCTCGGCGCGCTGGCGGTCATCATCTTCCTGCTGCGCTACGCGCTGATCTGGATCGCCTGGGCCGCGCTCCAACGCCGCACCGATCCCGCTCGCCGCGAATTCTGGCGCGGCGAACTGCGCCGGCTCGAACGTCCGCTGCTCCTGCTGGTCGCCGCGCTGACGCTGCTGATCGGCTTTCCCGTCCTCGATTTCGACACGGATGTCGAGCAAGTGGTCGGCATCTTCGCGCGGATGGCGGCGACGCTTGCGGGCGTGCTGGTCGGGTTCCGGATCGTGGATGTCGCCGCCGACTACTGGGCGGTGATCGCGGAGGAGAGCGACTCCAAGCTTGACGATCAGCTCGTACCGCTGGCGCGCACGGCGGGCAAGATTTTCGTCGGCGCGATCGGCGCGATCTTCGTCCTGCAAAACCTCGATATCAACATCACCTCGCTGATCGCCGGTCTGGGACTGGGCGGTCTGGCGGTCGCGCTGGCGGCGCAGGACACGATCAAGAACCTGCTCGGCGGCGCGACGATCCTGGCGGACAAACCCTTCCAGGTGGGCGACTGGGTGATCGTGGGCGATATCGAGGGCACGGTGGAGCAGGTCGGTTTCCGCTCCACCCGCATCCGTACCTTCGCGGATTCGCTGATCACCGTGCCCAACGCGCGCATGACCGACACCTCGGTCAACAACATGGGCCGCCGTACCTGGCGGCGCTACTCCACGACCGTGGGCATCGCCTATCACACCGATCCGGATCGGATTCAGGCGTTCGTCGAAGGCATCCGCGCCATTGTCCGCGCCAACCAGGACATGCGCCACGACTACTACATCGTCGAACTGCACAGCTTCGGCGACTCCGCCCTCAACATCATGGTCTACACCTTCATCGGCGCCGCCGACTGGAACGAAGAGCTGCGCACGCGGCACATCTTCAACCTCAACATCATCCGTCTGGCGAACGAGTTGCAGGTGGAGTTCGCCTTCCCGACACGGACGCTGCATCTGGCCAGCAGCGTCGAGGGCGCGCAGGAGATCCCGCCGCCGCGATCGCGGGAGGAGCTCGGAGCGACGGTGGACGACTTTGCGCCCGACGGTCAGTCGGGGCAGCGGACGGATCGTCCGATTACGGACGGTTACGACAACGGCTAAATTCTCGCGTACGCACGTTCTGTGTCGTCTATGCTCTCTGCATGGCTGAATCGAAGACCCTGATCGACCCGATACCGCGCGACCAGTGCGCGCCTCCCTCGGACTCTCCCAATGGCGGTCCGGTTTCCGAGCGGCGCAGGCTGCACGATCGCTTTGCCTCCCGGCTGCAAGTCAATCCCGAGTTGACTCGCAAGCTGGTCTCCTACCAGGGCAACAAAGCAGCGCCCGGTTTTCGCTGGCTCAAGTACAAGGAGAGCTTTTCCCACGCGCTGGTCGAACGCTGTCTGGACACGCTGCAACCCGATTCCGTGCTCGATCCATTCGCCGGACTCGGCACCGTTCCGCTCATCGCCGCCGGCCGCGGGCTGGACGGGAGCGGGATCGAGATCAGTCCGGTTGGGGTCATGGCCGGCAGAGCGATTGCGCACACCGCCAACGATCTCGAACGTGACGCCTTTGAGCAGGCCGCGCGCGGCTTACTCGCGCATATTGATGCAGACGCTCAGGTTCGACCGGAATATGCCTTCCGGCACGTGCGCATCACCGAATCCGCCTTTCCGGCGGAAACGGAAACAGCGCTGGCGCGCGCTCGCGAATACATCAGCGCAGTCACGGCTCCTGAGCTCCGCTCGGTGCTCGATCTCGCTTGCCTGAGCGTGCTCGAACAGGTCAGCTACACGCGCAAAGACGGCCAGTATCTGCGCTGGGACAATCGCTCCGGCCGACCGCTGCGCGCGCGCCTCAACAAGGGGCCAATCCCGCCGCTCGCCCATGCCCTGGAAGTTCGGCTCGGTGAAATCGCGGCGGACATCATCCCACTCAAACAGCAGTACGGCGGGGGAAACCCGGACTTGCTCGTGGGTTCGAGTCTCGAACTGCTGAGGAAGCTGGACGAGCACTCGCGCGATCTGGTGATGACCTCGCCGCCGTACGCCAACCGCTACGACTACACCCGCACCTACGCGCTCGAACTCGCATGGCTTGGTTATGACCAGGCGCAATTCTCCGCCCTCCGGCAACGGATGCTGTCCGCGACCGTCGAAAATCAGTCCAAGCGCGAGTCATTGTGGGCGCAATACGACAACGGGCCGACGATCGCGTCCGCGACAAACATGTACGACCAGCAGGGCGCACTCCACGAAGTCTTGGAGATCCTGCGGAACGTGGCCAACGAGTTGGGCAATCGGCACGTGATTCGCCTGCTCGAAGGCTATTTCTTCGAAATGGCCGTGATCATCGCCGAGCTCGGGCGGATCGTGCGACCTGGCGGCGGGGTCGTGATGGTCAACGACAACGTGCGCTACCACGGCGAAGAAGTGCCGGTCGATCTGATCCTCTCCGATTTCGCGGAGCAGGCCGGCTTCCGCTGCGATCGGATCGAGGTACTGCCGCGCGGCAAAGGCAACGCCAGCCAGCAGATGGGCCGCTTCGGCCGACAAGAGATCCGGAAATGCATCTACTGGTGGACACGCGAGCATGGAGGGCTGAAACCCGTGCGTCGGTCAGCGCCAATACAACAAATCCCCTGTGCAACTTCCTATCCTCGCCGTGCAGAGAGGAACTGTGCAACGAACTGGGGCGGATCATGCTCGAATTGGCGGTCTTTCACAACGGCGCGGCAGACCTGCCGCTGACCACGACCCACGAAGGCGTGGTGGTCAACGACGGCGATCTGGACGAGGTGCATGAGTCCGGGCGGCGGATCATCGCCAACCAAGTCCGCCAGGGCGTGCTCGCGGATCAGCTGGGATTCAACTACTGGTTCATGACCGAGCACCACTTCCAGCCGGAGGGAGCGGAGCTCTCGCCCGCTCCGCTCCAGACCGAGACCGCGATCGCCGCCCTCACCTCCCGTATCCGGCTCGGACAGATGGCCAACATCCTCCCCTGGTGGCACCCGATCCGGGTGGCCGAATCAGCGGCGATGCTCGATGTCATATCCGGCGGGCGGCTCGAATTCGGCGTCGGCCGCGGCTACCAGCCGCGCGAAGCCGAAGTCCTCGGCGGCGCAATGGGCGCGACGATCCAGGACCAGGAGCGCAACCGCTCCTACTTCGAAGAGGCCTACGAGATCATCATGAAGGCCTGGACGGAGCCGTCGTTCTCCTACCACGGCGAGTTCTACCGCGTCCCGCCCTCCTACACCAAGTGGAACCACAAGCAGACCATCGCCTACTTCGAGCAGGAGCGCACCAAGCACCCGGTCGACGACGTGCTCAACCTCGGCCCGCCCGACATGTACTCGATGGGCAGTCCGGTGCTGGCATCGACGACCACGCTGCGCGAGATCTCCGTGATCCCGCAGCCGGCGCAAAAGCCGCATCCACAGGTCTGGCAGCCGGTCACCTCACCGCGCTCGATCGACTGGGCCGCCGAACGGGGCGTGAACTGTTTCACCGTGCCGGAGCCCACCTCGCGGCTGGTCGGCAACGTCGAGCGCTACTACGAATCCTGCGAAGCGGCCGGCTGGCCCGACCGCCTCGACCGCGGCCCCTTCAAGTTCGGCTGGGACTCCGAAAAGAAGCGCGGCTACGGCTGCTGCCGCTACATCCACCTGCTCGATCCCAACGATCCCGACGCCGACATGGAACGCTTCAAGCTCGGCCTCGAACTGCAGTGGGATTACTACGGCCCCTTCGGGTTCGCCGCCGTCCTCGCCGACGCCGACGAAGACCCCTACCCGCTCGACATGCGCGTCACCGCCGACCTCCTAATCGACAAGCAGGTCGCGATCGTCGGCACCCCGGATCAGGTGGTCGAGCAAATGATGGCGGTCAAAGAGGGCGTCGGCTACGAGGACTTCCTCTTCGCCACCTGGTTCGAGATCGGCGGCTACTCGCACGAAGAGGTCGAGCACCAGATGCAGTGGTTCGCCTCCGACTGTATGCCCCAACTCGCCGACGCCTGCGGCGGCATGGTCGTCAATCCGCCCGCCAACGCCGTCGCGCCCCATCTCGCCGCCGCAGCCGAAGCAGCCGGCGACTGAAACTCGCCCCCAGCAAACACGTGCACCAGCACCTAGGAAGGAACCAGCCATGGGAATCAAGCTTCACGGACTGAAACTGGGCGGCTTCCCCGTCCCCTTGGGGATGCTGTTCGAGACTGGCGGCGTACGCACGTCGATGCGCCTCGACGACGGCGATATCGTCAACGGCCTCTACCAGTGCCCCTCACTCTCCTACATCATCGAACACCCCGACGCAGGCCTGATCGCCTTCGAGACCGGCGTCTCGACCAACTGGAGCGAAGAGTGGCTCTCCGACTGGACTGACCTCGTCGACCTCTCCGGGATCACCCCCGAGGTCTGCATCGAGGCGCAGCTCCAGGCCAACGGCTGGGCGCCCGAGGACTTCTCGCACGTGATCCAGGGCCACCTCCACGCCGACCACGCGGGCGGCCTGCGCGTCTTCGAGGACGCCGGCGCGCAGATCGTGGTGCACGAAGATGAGTGGCGCTTCTGCGTCGGCAACATCGAGACCGCCGACGCCTTTTTCATCCGCGCCGACTGGAACTTCCTCTCGCGCGCGCCGCAGATGCTGATGTACGGCGATCAAGAGATCGCCAAGGACCTCTGGTGCATCTCGCTGCCCGGACACACTCCCGGCCAAATGGGCCTGCTGATCCGCCTCGACTCGACCGGCTGGGTCCTCCTGACCTCCGACGCCATGTACTTCCACGACACGATCGGCGACCCGAACGCCACCTCCCCGGTCAACATGCTGCCCGAGGCCTGGGACAACTCGATCGCCAAGATCGCTAGAATCGCCGCCGACCGCGACGCTTTCCTCCTCCCCGGCCACGACACCGTTGGCACCCAATACACCGCCGGAGTCACCGAAGCCAAGCGAATCGACTTCGCTCCAGGAGCCGTCTACGAGTAGCAGGGACGATCCCCCACTAAGGCCGATGCGTCACCGCTACCTCCGTCATTACCGCGCTCCGTCGCGGTAATCTCGCTGTGCGCTGCACGAACGTCCGTGCCCGGCTCGGCGAGATACCCGCGGCAAGCGCGGGTATGACGGTGTTGCGGGGTGGGCATGACGATGATGCACCAGCCTTCGTAGTGCTGTGCGGAAGAGGAGAGAGCAACACTTGGGAGTACCCTGCCCTCAAACGACCCACTCAAAGGAGACCGCAACCATGAAGAACATGCGCATCGGCGTCCACATCGCCCTCCAGAACATCCAGATGATGAGCGCTCCGTCGCTGATCGACGGCATCGTCGCCGCCGACCGCGACGGCCTCGACACCGCCTGGCTCACCGTCGGCGGCCCCGCCCCCGACCCCTTCGCCGTCTTCGTCGGCGCCGCCCTCTCCGGCGCCGAGCGGATCACCTTCGGCACCTCGATCGTCCCCACCTACCCCCGTCACCCAATCTCAATGGTCCAGGGCGCTGCCTCGGTCGATCAGATGGCCCCGGGCCGCATGATCCTCGGCCTCGGCCCCTCCCACAAGCCCGCCATTGAGGGCACCTGGGGTATGCCCTTTCACAAGCCGCTCTCGCACTTGCGCGAGTACGTGACGATCTGCCGCGCGCTACTTGAGGAGGGCGAGGTCAACCATGAGGGCGAACTGATCACCGCCCGCGCCCAACTTCCCGGCGGCCCCACCCAGGTCTCCACCATGATCTCCGCCCTCCGAGAGAAAGCCTGGTCGCTCAGCGGCGAGATCACCGCCGGAGGCATCTCCTGGATGTCGCCCCTGCCCTACATCCGCGACGTCGCCCTCCCCGCCCAGCAAGCCGGAGCCGACCTCGCCGGCCGCGACCGACCCGCCATGGTCGTGCACACCCCGATCATCCTCAGCGAAGACACCGAAGCCATCCACGCCGCCGCCCGCCGCCAGTTCGGTTTCTACCAGCGCCTCCCCTACTACTCCCAAATGCTCCAGGACGCCGGCTACGAAGAAGCCGCCGGCCGCGACTTCACCGACCGCATGGCCGACGCCCTCATCATCAGCGGCTCCGAGTCCGAGGTCGGAGACAAGGTCCGCACCCTCCACGACGACTACGGAGTCGATGAAATGCTCGCTGCCATTGTCGTCCTAGTCGACGACGCCGAGTCCCACATCACCCGAACCCGAGCCTTCCTCGGCGAACTAGCCCAGAGTGACTAGCTCTGGACCTCCGTCCCAAGCCTGGATAATCCACCGCTACGGTCAGTCCCCGGAAAACTCAGCTGGTGATACGGAGGCGGAGTAAACGGCTAACTTCTCCGACAGGAGACCACCGTGACCACAGACACCCTCCACGACTACGACCGCCTCGTCGACACCGGCTTCAGCGACAAGCAGGCGCGTGCGCTCGTTGAGCTGTTGACGACTTCTCAGGAGACCAATCCCGAGGTCGCCCAGGCCCTGGAACTCATCCTGCGTCGTCTGGACGAACACGGCGCACAGCTGGGCGGCCTGCGCGATGACATGAACCAAATGCGTGCCGACCTTCACATCATCGATGAACGCATGCAGTCCGAAAGCCGCATCCAGCGGATGCTCAACACCACCCTGATCGCGATCGGCGCTCTGCTAGGCAGCCTGCTGGCGGTCTTCGCTCGCTAAACTGGACGCATGACGACACCGGACACGTCCTGGTCGGAAATCCTCATCAACGCCGGCATGGAGCCGGAGTTGGCCAAAGCGTTCGACCTGATCGAACTGCGCACGCCCGACTCCCGAGCCGTGATCGACCTTGCGATGGTCGAGCTGCCCCGCGTGCATGACGACCTGAAGTCGATGAAGTCCACTCTCGAATCGGTCTCAGAGCGGATGGCGAACTTGGAGGCGGGGCACAACGACCTCATTCAACTGGCGAACGAGGCGTTGCTGGAAATGCGCGCGTTGCGCCGTCGATTCGAGTCCTGAACGGGATCGTCGCTGGCAACGGCAAAGCCATTCACCAGTTGGCCGCCTCGCGGAAGCGCTCCACGCCAAAGTGCGCAACGCCGACTAACCACCCGATCGCTCAGCGCTTCTGGTCCTTCATCGACGCGACCGGGGCGACTCGGGCGGTCGGGCTGGAGGCGGTTCTTGGTCGCTGTCCGGGGGCTCGGCTTCGGATGATCCTTCGGCGGCAATGGCAGCGGCGGCCGTGCCCGGCTCTGGCGGGATATGTCGGGTTCTGGCTCTGGCGATCGCCATCAGAGCGGTCCCGGCGACGACGAGCAGGCCGACGAGGTACAACGTTTCGCGCCCGCCGAGGGCGTCGGCGACGGCGCCCCAGACCGGGGCCAGCACCCCTTGCAGGCCGATCGCCATGAAGATCCAGCTCATCACGCGACCGAAGTACTCCTGGCGCGTGTTGGACATCATGATCGTCTGGTTGAGCAGCATCACGGCGGAACGGGCACCGCCGGCGACGGCGGAGATGATCAGCAGCGCTCCATAGACCGGCGCCCAGGCCGTCAGCCAAATCCCGGCGGCCAACAGGCAGGCGGAGAGGAAGAGCAATGGCCAGGGCCAGCGTCGGGTGCCGACGACGCCCGCCAGCATGAGGTTGATCGGCAGCGCCGTCACGCCCCAGATCGTGCCGACGATCAGGGCCTCGTTCTCGGCCCGGCCGAATTCCTGGTCGATCAGTCCCGGCACCAGCGTCTGTAGGGCGAAGCCGGTGACCACGATCAAGATCCAGAACAGCCATAGGCTGCGCAACTGCGGTCGGCTGGTGATGTAGCTCAGACCGGCGACCATCTCGGTCGTCATCGACTTGCGTTGTTCGGGCGGCGTGGCCTGTCCACTGCCACCGATCATCAGGGTAAGCGGCACAGCGATCGCGAAGGGCGCCGCCATGAGCATGTAGAGGATGCCGGAGTCGAGGTTCATCGAGACCACGAGGATGGCCGAGAGGGCCGGTCCGATCACGCCGGCGATGTTGATCGCGGTGGTCTGCAAGGCGACAGCGTTGGGCAGCAATTCACGCGGGACCAGCTCGGCGATCCAGGCCTGACGCGCGGGTCCCATCATCGAGAAGGACACGGCGATGAGAAAGGTGGAGCCAAACAGCAGCGGGATCGTGATGTTGTCGGTGGCGATCAGAATGCCGGTGAGGACGACAATCGCAGCGGGGACGATCTGACTGGCGAGCGCCAGCGGTTTCTTGCGATAGCGGTCGGCGATCACGCCGCTGAACGGTCCGAACACCAGCTGCCCGACCATCCCGGCCAGGGCGAAGCCCGAGGCGGCGTAGGAGCCCGTGATCTCGTAGGCGACGATCGGCACCAGATAGAAGGTGGTCAGGAAGGCCGTAATGGCCATCAGCGAGCCGAACCAGAGCAGGCGGTAGTCGCGCACCGAGAGCGATGCGAAGCTGAGGCGGAGGCGTTCCATTCGCGCTACGCTACCCGCTACTCGCTGCTCGCCATCGCCGTCCCTGTGGCGCGCGGCTTCTGACCCTCCATCAACACCACCGGAGCCAACCGCGCCGCAAACAGCGGACTGTAGGCCGGGCTCGGCGCAGCCTGGGGTTCCGCAGGGGACGCCTCCGGCTCCGCCGCTTCTTCACCCGCAATCGACGCCGCCGCTGTCCCCGGCTCCGGTGGAATCCGCCGCGTCCGCGCCCGCGACAGCATCATCAGCGCCGTCCCCGCGACCACGATCAGACCGACGATGTACAGCGTCTCCCGACCGCCAACCGCGTCCGCGACGATGCCCCAGACCGGAGCCAGGATGCCCTGCAAGCCGAACGCCATAAACACCCAACTCATCACCCGTCCGAAGTACTCCGGCCGGGTGTTAGTCATCATGATCGTCTGGTTCAGCAGCATCACCGCCGACCGCGCGCCGCCGGCGACCGCGGAGACGATCAGCAGCGCCGCGTAGACCGGCGCCCAGGCCGTCAGCCAGATCCCGCCGGCTAGAGCCAGGGCCGAGAGGAACAGCAACGGCCAGGGCCAACGCCCGCCGACCATCCCCGCCAGCATCAGGTTGATCGGCAACGCCGTCACGCCCCAGATCGTGCCCACGATCAACGCTTCGCTCTCGGGGCGGCCAAACTCCTGGTCGAGCAGCCCCGGCACCAGCGTCTGCAAGGCAAAGCCCGTGACCACGATCAATGTCCAGAACATCCACAGGCTGCGCAGCTGCGGGCGGCTGGTCAGGTAGCGCAGACCGGCTGCCATCTCGGTCGTCATCGCTTTGCGCTGCTCGGGCGGCGTCGCCCGGCCGCTGCCGCTGATCATGATCGTCAGCGGGATCACAATCACGAACGGGATGGCCACGAGCATGTAGAGGATGCCCGAGTTGAGACCCATCGAGACGACGAGAATCGCCGACAGCGCCGGTCCGATCACGGCGGCGATGTTGATCGACATGTTCTGCAACGCGACCGCGTTCGGGAGCAGCCGATGCGGAACCAGCTCGACCACCCACGACTGCCGCGCCGGCCCCATCAATGAGAACGTCGCGCCCGTCAGGAAAGTGGAGCCGAACAGCAGCGGAATCGTGATGTTGTCAGTGACGATCAGGATGCCGGTGACGACGATGATCGCGCAGGGGATAACCTGACTTCCTAAGACGAGCGGCTTCTTCTTGTAGCGGTCGGCGATCACACCGCCGAACGGTCCCAGCACCAGCTGTGCGACCATCCCCGCCTGGGCGAAGCCCGAGGCGGCGTAGGAGCCGGTGATCTCATAGGCCACGATCGGCACCAGGTAGAACGTGGTCATGAAGGCCGTCGTGGCCATCAGCGATCCGGTCCAGAGCAGGCGGTAATCGCGGACGGCAAGCGCGGCAAACGTGACGCGGAGACGATTCATTAGCCTCAGGCTAATCGCCGCTCGGGATAGTGGCGCGGGGCTTCTGTCCCTCCATCAGCACAACCGGCGCAAGCCGCGCCGCGAAGACGGGGCTAAATGCAGGCGACGGAGCCGCGCTTGGTTCCGCGCTCGCCGGTTCGCGCGGAGGCCGTACCTGTTCGCCCGTGAACCCGGCTGCGGCGGCCGTGCCCGCTTCCAGCGGATGACGGCGCACGCGCACCCAGCCCAGCGTCATCAACACCGTCCCACCGAGCACAATCGCGCCGACCAGGAACAGCGTCTCCCGACCGCCCATCGCGTCCGCGCCCACGCCCCAGAGCGGGCCGACCACCGCCGAGAGCCCGAACGCCATCAGCACGAACGACATCACCCGCCCGAAGTACTCGGGACGGGTATTCGACATCATGATCGACTGATTCACCAGCATCACCCCGGAACGTCCCGCGCCCGCCACCGCCGAGAGGATCAAGATCAGTCCGTAGGTCGGCGCCCAGGCCACCATCCACAGTCCTACCCCCATCAGCACCGCCGTACCCAGCAGCAGCGGCCAGGCGAGCCGCCCTGAGACGATCCCGGCCAAGGGCAGATTCACCGCCAATGCGGCGATTCCGAAGATCGAGTTGATCACCACTGCTTCATCGCTGGAACGGCCAAACTCCTGATCAAGAATCCCGGGCATCAGCGTCTGAATCGAGAACCCGCAAGTCACGATCAGCAGCCAGAACAGCCAGAGAATGCGCAGGCGCGGACTGCGCCGCAGATAGCCGAAGCCGTCGCGCAACTCACGCGCAGGCGAACGCCCAGGCGTCGATGCGGGCGGCGTGCGCGGCAAAATCAGGCTGAGCGGCAGCACGATCACAAAGACTGCGGCGGCCGCGAGATAGAGCCAGCCCACGTTGAGGTCGGAAGTCAACACCACCACCGAAGCGGCAGTCGGTCCCAGCACTTGCGCGATGTTGATCCCCATCTGCTGCAACGCGACCGCGTTCGGCAGCAGTCGGGTCGGAACCAGTTCCGCCACCCACGATTGCCGCGCCGGTCCCGTCAGCGCGAACGCGGCCCCGCTCAACAAGGTGGAGACGAACAGCAGCGCCACCGTGATCAACTCGGTGACGATCAGGAATCCCGTCGCCGCGATGATCACGAAGCTGGCCAACTGCCCGGCGATCACCAGCGGCTTCTTCGAGAAGCGGTCGGCGAGCACGCCGCCGAAGGGCGAGAGCAGCAGCATCGCAATGCCGTTGCCCATCGCGGCGAGTCCCGACGCGGCGAAGGAACCGGTCAAGTCGTAGGCGACCACCGGAACCAGCACGAAGGTCGTCATGAAGGCCGCCGTGGACAGCATCGAGGACGTCCACTGGAGGCGGAAATTACGCACGGCGAGCGCGGCGAAGGTCACTCGCAGGCGTTCCATCAGTCGCCTCCCGTCGTGGAGGGGCTGAACGCGCTTCCAGCCAATTCTCGCTTC
This sequence comes from Dehalococcoidia bacterium, assembly GCA_963555985.3. Taxonomy (GTDB): domain Bacteria; phylum Chloroflexota; class Dehalococcoidia; order Bin125; family Bin125. The sequence continues at coordinate 539,705 of OY820591.1, read as the reverse complement.
TGCGCCTCCATCAGCGCGACCGGCGCGATCCGCGCTGTGAACACCGGCTCAGGACGCTGCGCCGGAATGCCCCCGCGCCGCTCGGCGGGTGTCTCGGTCGCGGCGGCCGCGGTGCCGGCCTCCATCGGCAGCCGTCTAGTGCGCAGCCAACCGACGATCATGAGCGCGGTGACCGCAAGCGCAATCAAGCCAATCACCACGAACGTCTGCCGTCCGCCGATCGCGTCGGCGACCCCGCCCCAAACCCCGGCCATAAACATCTGCGCGCCGTAGCCAAGCGTGATGAACGACATCACCCGCCCGAAATACTCAGGCCGCGAGTTCGCCATCATCAGCGACATCGTCACCAGCAGCACGCCCGAACTCATCGCCCCGCTGAGGATGCTCATCAGCAGCATCCCCCCGAACCCGGGCGCGCCCGCGAGCAAGAAGAATGAGACCGCCGTACCAAACCCCATGATCAGCAACAGCGGCCAACCCCAACGCCCGCCGACCATCCCCGCCAGCGGAATGTTGAACAGGAAGGAGGCGACCCCAAAGACGAGATAGACCGTGAAAGCGTCGGCGGAGGGACGCCCGAACTCGCGCTCGACAAACCCGGGCATCAGCGTGTTGAAAGCGAATCCGCAGACGACGATCACCATCCAGAAGAGCCAGAGAATGCGCAGCCTCGGACTCCGCAGCACATAGACCACACCGGAGCGCATCTCCGCCAACACGCGCGGCGGCTCGCCCTCGCGCCGCGCCGGTTTGGTCCAGGGCAGCATCGTCGTCAGCGGAATCACGATCAGGAAAAAACTGGCCACGATCAGGTAGAGGTAGCCGGTGCTAAAGGAGAACGCCGCGATCAGAATCGAGACCAGCAACGGCCCAAACACGCGCGCCATGTTCTGCGACATCTGCTGCAAAGCGACCCCGTTCGCCAACAGCCGCTTCGGTACCAACTCGCCCAGCCAGGCCTGACGCGCAGGTCCCATCACGGCAAAGCCGAAGCCCATCAGCAATGTCGAGAGAAACAACATCCACACCGTGATCAGACCAGTCACCACCAGCACGCCGGTGATCACGATCAAGAGCGTCGGAAAGATCTGCCCCGCCAGCACCAGCGGCTTCTTCGCATAGCGATCCGCAATCACGCCGCCGAGCGGTCCCACGAAGAACATCGAGATTCCGGAACCCATCGTGGCGATCCCGGAAGCTGTATACGAACCCGTGATCTCGTAAGCCACTACCGGCACGAGCAGGAACGTGGTCATGAACGCGGTCGTGCTCAGCAGCGACCCGAACCAGAGCGGGCGATAGTTCCGCACCCCAAACGCCGCGAACGTCTCACGCATCAGCCACCGCCCGCCGCGACCCGCCTCAGGCCGTCTGTGGCCTCGCTCGGTTTCTGGCCTTCCATCAGCGCGACCGGCGCAACCTGCGCGGCAAAAGCGGGCGCGGCCTGGCGGCGCAGCGGAGGGGAGGCAAGTTCCGGCGCCGCAGGTCGCTCGGATGTCGTACCAGGATGCTGAAGCGCAGCGGCCGCGCTGCCGGGTTCGAGCGGCGTGTGTCGCAGCCGCAGCCAGACCACAAGCAGCAGCGCGGTGGCGATCGCAGCGATCAGACCCACCACCAAGAGCGCGCTCCGCCCGCCGATCACATCCGCCAACCCGCCCCAGACCGGCGCGAGGAACGATTGCGCCCCGAAGCCCAGCATGATGAACGACATCACCCGCCCGAAATACTCAGGCCGTGAGTTGGTCATCACCAGCGACTGATTGACCAGCATCACCCCCGACCGCCCCGCGCCCAGAATCGCGCCCATGATCAGCACGATCGCCAGCGTCGGCGCTACCGCCAAGAGCGCATACCCCAACGCCATCAGAAATCCGGTCGCCAGCAAGACCGGCCAGGCGTAGCGCCCAGAGACCAACCCGGCCAGGGGCACATTGATCGCCAGCGCCGCGACCCCGAAGATCAGGTAGACCACGAAAGCCGCATTGGGCGGCAGCCCGAACTCGCGGTCGAGAATCCCCGGCAGCAACGTCTGCACCGCAAAGCCGCAGACGACAATCACCATCCAGTAGAGCCAAAGACTGCGCAGCCGCGAGTTACTCCGCAGGTAGCTGAAGCCGGCCCGCAGCTCGCCCACGATCGAGCGCCGTGGTCCGCTGCCGGCCGGCGGAGACGTGCGCGGCAGCATTTGCGTCAGCGGCAGCACAATCAGGAAAAACGACGCGACCAGGAAATAGAGATCGCCCGAACTGAGTCCCAACACGAGCAGCATCACCGCGCCCAGCGAAGGCCCCAACACCTGTCCGATGTTGAGCGCCATCTGTTGCAGCGCGACCCCGTTGGCCAACAATCGCCTGGGAATCAGCTCACCCACCCAGGCCTGCTGCGCGGGACCCATCAGCGCGAACCCGATCCCCATCAGCAGCGTCGTCCCGAACAGCAGCGGAATCGTCAGCAGCCCCGTCGCCAACAGCACCCCGGTCGCCAGAATCAGCAGCGCCGGCAAGACCTGGCCCCAGATCACGAACGGCTTCTTCGCGTAGCGATCGGCGATCACCCCGCCGATCGGCCCCAGGAAGAACATCGACAACCCGCTGCCCATCTGCGCGATCCCCGTCGCCGCGTATGACCCGCTGATCTCATACGCCACCACCGGCACGAGCAGGAACGTCGTCATGAACGCGGTCGTGCTCAACAGCGAGCCGCCGAAGAGCAGCCGGAAGTTGCGCATGCCCAGCGCGGCGAAGGCCGTGCGCAGCCCACCCATCAGTCACCCCCTGCGACAATCCCGCCCATGCCCGTCGCTTCGCCTGCTTTCTGACCTTCCATCAGCACGACCGGAGCCACCTGCGCGGCAAAAGCGGGTACCGGCTGTCGGCGCAGACGCGGACTCGACACCCGCGCCCGTTCCGGCTCGACCTCAGCCGCCGCAGTCCCAACCTCCAACGGCAAATGCCGCGTCCTCAGCCAACCCACCGTCATCAGCGCCGTCGCAATCAACGCCACCACACCGACCGACATCAGCGCCTCCGGCCCGCCCAGCCACTCCGCCAGACCGCCCCAGACCGGCGCCATCACCGACTGCATCCCGTAGCCCAGCATGATGAACGACATCACCCGCCCGAAATACTCGGCGCGTGAGTTCGTCATCATCAGCGACATGTTGATCAACATCACCCCGGAAGTCGCCGCCCCCACCGGAATCGCCAGCAAGATCAGCAGCGTGAACGACGGTGCAAGCGCAAACGCCCACAAAGTCACAGCCGAGGCGACGCCGAAGATCAGCAACAGTGGCCAGGCAAACCGACCATTCATCAACCCCGCCAGCGGAATGCTGATCAGGACAGAGGCGATCCCAAAGGGCAGGAAGACGATGAAGGCTTGCAGTGGATCGCGCCCGAACTCCCGATCCATGATCCCGGGCGTGAGCGCGTTGATCGAAAATCCGCAGACGACGATCACCATCCAGTAGAGCCAGAGCAGACGCAGCCTGCGGTTCGTGCGCAGATAGCCAAACCCGTGGATCAGATCGCCAAACGCCGATCGGCGCGGCTGATCGCCCTCCGCGCGCGGCGGCTTCGTCCAGGGCAGCATCGTCGTCAGCGGAACCACGATCAGGAACAGCCCCGCGACCGACAGGTAGAGCCAGCCGGAAGCCACCCCGGCGAACACGATGATCGCGCCCAGCATCGGCCCGAGCACCCGCGCGATGTTCTGCGACATCTGCTGCAACGCAACACCGTTCGCCAGCAACTGGCGCGGAATCAATTCGCCCAACCACGCCTGCCGCGCCGGACCCATCAGCGCAAACCCGAAGCCCATCGTCAGCGTGGCCGCAAACAACAGCGGAATCGTGATCAGGCCGGTCACGATCAGGATGCCCGTCGCCACGATCAGCAGCGCCGGAAAAATCTGCCCCGCCAACACCAACGGTTTCTTCGGATAACGATCCGCAATCACCCCGCCCAAGGGCCCCAGAAAAAACATCGACAGCCCGCTGCCCATCTGCGCGAGCGTCGAGAGCGCATACGAACCCGTGATCTCGTACCCAACGATCGGCACGAGCAGAAACGTCGTCATGAAGGCGGTCGTCGACAGCAGCGACCCGCCCCAGAGATAGCGGTAGTTGCGGTGCCCAAACGACTCGAACGCGCCGCCCCAACGGCCGGCTTGCCGGCTCATGACCGCACCTTCTGCGGATCCATCAACGCCACCGGCGCGAGCTGACTGGCGAACGATGGCTGCGGGTCCCGGCCGTTGGCCGAGGCCGCCGCCACAGGACGCTGTACCGTCGTTCCCACTCGACCTCCCATACTGGCGGCGGCCGTTCCCGCTTCCAGCGGCAAATTCCGCGTCCGCAGCCAGCCGAAGAACATCAGCGCCGTCGCCCCGGCCGCGATCACGCCGATCATCGCCATCGTCTCAGGCCCGCCCACCGCGTCCGCGATCCCGCCCCAGACCGGGCCGAACAACGCCTGGAAACCGAAGGCCATCATCGCCAGCGACATCACCCGGCCGAAGTAGTCCGGCCTCGTGTTCGCCATCATCAGCGACTGGTTAACGAGCATCGTGCCCGAACGACCGGCGCCGATGAATGCGCCGAGGATCAAGAACATCCCGTAGCCCGGCGCGATCGCCACCAGCCAGAAGCCGATCGCCATCACCGCGCCCATAATCAGCAGCAACGGCCAAGCCCAACGCCCTGAAACAGCGCCGGCCAGCAGGATGTTAATCACCAGCGAAGAGACCCCGAAGATCAGGAACGTGGGACCGACATCGGTCGGAGCGCGGCCAAACTCCTCCGCCAGAATGCCGGGCAGCAAGGTCTGAAAACCCCAGCCGCAGGCCACGATCAGCAGAAAGTAGACCCAGAGAATCCGCAGCCGCGGATTGGAGCGCAGGTAGCGAAGACCCTCCAGGAACTCGACCGACATCGCCCGCCGCTCGGCGATCGGCTTGGCCGGCCCTTCGGTGCGAATCGACGCCGTCAATGGCACCACGATCGCGAAGAACGATGCGACCACGAGGAAGAGAATGCCGGTGTTGCGCCCCTCCAGCGTCATGAACAGCCCGAACAGGGCGATCAGCGTCGGCCCCAGCACCTGGCCGGTGTTCATCGACATCTGTTGCAGCGCGACCGCATTCGGCAACAGTCGTCGCGGCACGATGAACCCGGTCCACGCCTGCCGCGCCGGACCCATCAGCGAGAACCCCGCCCCCATCACCAGCGTCGCCACCACCAGCAGGGGCACGGAGATCAAATCCGTGACAATCAGCGTGCCCAGCGCCCCAAGCAGAACGCCGGGCATCGCCTGACCAACCACCACAAGCGGTTTCTTCCGGTAACGGTCGGCGATCACCCCGCCGATCGGCCCCAGCAGCGTCTGCGAAATGCCCGAACCCAGCATCGCGATCCCGGCAGCCGTGTAGCTGCCGGTCAGCTCATACGCGACCGAGGGAATCAGCGAGAACGACGTCATGAACGCCGTCACCGACAACAGCGAGCCGCCCCACATGAAGCGAAAATCACGCACGCCAAACGCGGCGAAGGTCTGCTGAAGCTGTCTCATCTGACGCGGCGCAAGGCCTCAAATTCCCCGATCACGTGCAGAATCCTACTCCAATCCCAATAATTCGCCAATCCGAAACATCATCCCCTGTCACCTCCAACACACCCACTCCGCCGCCAAACCTGCTACTATCGAACATTAGTATCGTCAACACTCGGGCAGGAGACCCAATGCCCCTCCCCAAACCTGCGCCTAGCACCCAACTCCCCAACCCCAAAATCTCCCCCTTGAGAGCCTGTCCCCGCGCAGGCGGGGAGGGAGATGTCACGAAGTGACAGAGGGGGTGAGAACGCCACGCCCAGCACTCAATCACAACCCAAAGCCGAACAAACCTGAACACCCTGAACGCGCTTTTCCCATCCACAACAGCAAATCCGCGATCCGAGCGCAGCGAATAAAATTCTCCCTGAACAACCTGAACACCCCCAAGCCCAAAATCTCCCCCTTGAGAGCTTGTCCCCGCGCAGGCGGGGAGGGAGATGTCACGGAGTGACAGAGGGGGTGAGAACGCCACGCCCAGCACCCAACCACAACCCAAAGCTGAACAAGCCCGAACACCCCGAACGCGCTTTTCCCGTCCACAACAGCAAATCCGCGATCCGAGCGCAGCGAATAAAATTCTCCCTGAACAACCTGAACACCCCCAAGCCCATCAGCCGCAACCACACCATCGCCCCGCCCCCGCGTTACGTAGCGCACAGTCCGCGAATTCTGTAGTCTCTGATACGTCTCCGCGCAGGCTGCGCGGACAGTCTGATCATCGCTCCGCAGCAGGCGCGCACGGGCGCTCTGGCGGGGACGCAGCGAAGGGAATTGGCAGAAATGGCGAATGTACCCGGCGGCAACGGCGACGACGCCGCAGCGGAAGCCACCGATCCGTTTGCGGATCGCGAGTGGAGTCCCAGCGAAGTCGCCTACAACGGCAAAATCATCAACGTCCGCCTGGGCGAGGGCGCAGTCGAGCGCGAAGACCTGCCCGAGCAGATGTACAAGGACTACCTCGGCGGCTACGGCATCGGCGCGCGCCTGCTCTTCGACCGCATCCCCGCCGGCGCCGACCCGCTCGGCCCCGACAACGTGCTCGGCCTCATGCCCGGCCTGCTCACCGGTACCCCAATCTTCGGCAACCGCTTCCAGGCCGTCTGCAAGTCGCCCTCCACCGGCGGCTGGGGCGACGCCAACTGCGGCGGCGACTTCGGCCCCTACCTCAAGTTCGCCGGCTGGGACGGCATCCTCTTCTACGGTCAGTCCGAGAACCCCGTCTACATCCTGGTCGACGGCGATGACGTCTCGATCGAGGACGCTTCCGAGTACTGGGGCATGGGCGCAATCGAGGTCGAGAACGCCTTCAAGGAGCTCTACGGCAAAAAGACCTCGGTCGCCTGCATCGGCCCCTCCGGTGAGCAACTCTCCTACCTCGCCGGCATCTGCAACGAGCACGGCCGCCTCGCCGCCCGCTCCGGCGTCGGCGCGGTCATGGGCTCCAAGAAAGTCAAAGCCGTCGTCGTCAAGGCCGGCGGTACCCCGCGCGAGAACATGCTCGCGCGCGACACCGGCGTGCGCGAACTGGCCCGCCAGTCCCGCAACGAGTTCATCGCTCCCCTGCGCGACTTCTTCGCCGGCTTCGGCACCACCGGCATCAGCACCGGCTCCGCCCACAACGGCGACTCCCCCGTCCGCAACTGGGGCGGCGTCGGCGTCGACGTTTTCCCCGAAGTCGACTCCATGTCCGGCATGATGTTCAACGCCACCCGCATGACTCACGCCGAACTCGAAATCGACCCCGCAACGGGGATGCCCCCGATCGACCCCAACCACTCCCCCGCCCCGCGCGCCGTCGACGTCAACGGCAAGGCCGTCCGCCACAAGAGCTACGGCTGCTGGCGCTGCCCCATGGCCTGTGGCGCCGAGTCGATCGAATCGCCGCATGGCACCGTCGCGCCAGGCCTCGCCGAAGCCGGACACGACAAGGGCGTGTTCAAGTACCCGGTCGACACCCACCGCGCCGAGTACGAGACCGTCGCCTCCTTCGGCACCATGAACCTCTCCGCCAACATCGACATGATGCAGGCCGCCAACCACTGGTGTAACGAGTACGGCCTCGACACGATCGGCGCCGGTACCACCATCTCCTTCGCCATCGAGTGCTTCGAGAACGGCCTGATCGACCTCGAAGACACCGGCGGCGTCGAACTCACCTGGAGCAACGACGACGGCATCATGGAGATGCTCCACCTGATCGGCAAGCGCGAGGGCTTCGGCGACCTGCTCGCCGACGGGATGCAGGTCGCGGCTGCCAAGATCGACGAGAAGAACGGCGACGACCGCGCCCAGGAGTTCCGCACCGACGTCGGCGGCCAGGAACTGCCCATGCACGACGCCAAGTTGCAGCCGGAGTACTGGACGACCTACAAGCTCGACCCCACCCCGGCCCGCCACACCCAGTACGAGGGCAACTCCCGCTACGGCGGACCCGCCTACCCCGCCGCCCCGCGCGACTTCAAGGACTACGACAACCGCGGCGAGCACCACAAGGGCGCCTCTGAGTACATGCACATCTCCAACTCCACCGGCATGTGCCAGTTCATCATGATGGCCGCCCCCACCGACCGCTTCCCCCAGTGGATCAACGCCGTCACCGGTTGGGACATGTCCGGCGAAGAGCTCCAGCGCGCCGGCGAGCGCATCGCCAACCTGCGCATGGCCTTCACCGTCCGCGAGGGCGACAACCCCCGCGCCCGCTTCGCCCCACCCCGCCTCTGGGGCGGCGAAGGCACCGTCCAGAAGACCGGCCCCCTCGCCGACGTCATCCTCGACATCGAGACCCTCGAAACCGACTTCCTCAACGCCTCCGGCTGGGATGTGGACACCTGCGTCCCCAGCCGCGCCAAGCTGGAAGAAATCGAGCTCGCCGACGTCGCCGACGCCCTCGAAGCCGCCGGCTTCGCCACCTAACCAAGAAAGGCCAACCGACCCAACCAAACCCAGAGGGCGGACCCCGGTCCGCCCTCTGCTGTGCAGCGAGACCGTTGCGTGAATCAAAGGACCGTCATACCCGCGCTTGCCGCGGGTATCTCGCCGTGATCTGCACCGTCGTCGCCCGTACAGCGAGATTGCCGCGGCGGAGCGCGGCAATGACGGAGCGCGCAGATCGTGTTACAAAGGCCTCCGCAGCCCTCCTCCCCCTCTCCCCCCGCATCGCGGGGGGAGATGTCGCGCAGCGACAGAGGGGGGTCCGCCCACCCACAAACACCCCATGATCACCGCGCCAACACAACACCAACCCCCGGAAACACGAGAGCCGACACGTGCGTGAACGCTTGAGCGGCTGGAGCTCACGCCTCCTCATCATCCCCATCGCCGCCGTCGTCTTCGGCGCCATGCTCGGCGCCGGCTACCAGTGGGGCGCGCCCCAATCCACCGAGAGCATCCGCGTCTACGAGACCGCCGAACAGCCCCGCATCGGCAGCGACGGCGCCCCCCAAGGCGATGTCGTCGGCTTCGTCACCTCCCGCGACGGCGACGCCTGGATCGTCCGCGACGGCGACACCTCCATCCCCATCCGCTTCACCCGCGACGCCGTCGTCGAAGCCATGAGCTCAATCTGGACCGACGCCGTCAGCCCGGGCGACTGGATCGTCGTCGGCGGTACCGACGACAACGTCAACAGCTTCATCACCACCGGCATCGTGATCATCCCCAACGGACAGGCCCTCACCGGCGATGACGCGATCGCCGCCATCGAGCGCGGAGCGGACGAATGAGACGCATCCTCGGCTGGCTGCTCACCCTCGCCGTCCTGGGCGGAGCCGGCCTCGGCGGCTGGTTCGTCGGCTCCGATGTCGTCGCCACCCAGCCCAGCGCCGAAGAGCTCGTCATCGCCGAAAGCGTCGTCGCCGGACGCCGGCAAGTCGAGATCGACCCCGCCGCCCACCCCAACACCGCGCTCGTCCTGGGTTCCAGCGGCCTCAGCCCCTTCGGACACACCGACGGCCTGCTCGGCCGCCAGGTCCTGACCGGACGAGTCGTCTCGATCTCCGGCGGCAAGCTCGTCCTCGAAACCGTCACCGGACGCTCCGTCCTCCACCTGCGCGAAGACTCCACCTTCCTCCTGCGCCTGGAGCGCGTCGATCCCTCAAGCATCCAGGCCGGCGCAGCCGTCGCCGTGATCCTCGACGAGGATGGCGAACTCGCAACCGCCGCCATCGTCCTCCCCGCCGAGTCCCGCCCCATGCTCAATCCAGGCACTCAACCCGTCCCCCCCGCAGGCGGCTAACCCCACTTCCAGCCAACCGCAACCCTCCCTCGATCATCCCTTTCCCCTCTCCCCCCGCAGTGCGGGGGGAGATGTCGCGCAGCGACAGAGGGGGTCCGCTCCCCCACCCCCGTCACAACCGCGCAAGACCAAAAGCCCTACCCATAACCCCCAATCAACCCAACGCCGCGACCCACCCGCAACAAAAAATTCTCATATCATGCATCAGACGTAACTTTCTCTTCATCTGAAACGTGAGTCCGGATGTGTGCCCCCCCCCCCCCGCAATTCAGCTCGTCTGGCGCTGCTCAGCCTGAGCGCCCTGCTCGCCGTCCTCGGCGCCCTCGCCCTGATCGCCACGGCCCAGGCCCAGAAGCCCGCCGCGCCCCAAAACCTCGAAGTGATCGAACAGGGCATCTACGGCTACACCGTCGCGGGCGGCTACGCTCAGGCACTCGTCGGCCGCGCGATCTTCACCTGGGACACGCCGCCCAGCGGGGCGGGCGTGACCAAATACAAGATCAAGCTCTGGAAAGGCAATCCGAGCGGCAACCTCATCGTTTGGACGCAGTACCGCGCCTGGAAGGATGTGGCGATCTTCACCTACGACCCGGCGAACGACTACGCCCACGGAGAGTGGGACTACAACTGTTGCCTCACCAACCACCCCAATAACTCGGACGTGATGCTGCTCGATTACGGCGCGACCAGCGCCCTGCGAATCGGCAACCTGTGGGTGCTTCCCAACCGGAAGTACCGGCTCGAACTGAGGGCCGTGGCAGGGACAACCGAGAGCGACAGCGTCACGGCCGATGTCGAACTCAAACACCGTCCCAGCCTGTACCGCACCACCCAGTACGCGCGCTTCGCGCTGGAAAACCACACCAGAGAAGACACCGGCCCAGAGTCTTGGATCGACCGTGAGGCGCGCTACCCGCTCTACGGTGAACAGTACGTCACCGGGCCGACCGAGGTGGTCGTCGTCCTGAACACATACGACGACAACGCGAGTAACCGTCCCGTCCACTTCGAGAAGGCAGATTTCAGCATTCAGGGAAACGACAGTATTGGCACGGTGTTCGACTACACCAGAGACGCTAAGCATATCCATTTCCGGGACCAAGCATTGACCATGACCCGATGGATCGCCGGACACAAGCGCGTCCTCTTCACCCCAGACAGCAACGCCAGCGCCGGCGACACCTTGACCCTCGGCGTCAAAGCGGACAGCTGGGGCGTGCGCGCGCCGGTGGACGGGATCACCTCCAATCTCAGCTTCTCGGCAAGCTGGGAAGCCACCTACTCGGGCTCGAGCAACCCCCGGGTGCTCTGGGTCGCCTTCGCCAACTATCAGCACTACTGGATAGCAAACTCTGCGTACAGCCGAGAAAGCCCAATGCACGGCACTGGCCCTTGGCAGGAGAACAACAACATCGATGTCTTCGTCGCCTTCACCAGCAACACGAACATCACTTGGGACAGCGCCGAGCCTTACATCGAGCTCAAAATCACGGAAGGCGAGAAATCGGAAACCGTGCAGGCGAAGTACTACGGGGTATACGACGACGAGTGGCCAACCATGCCAGGGAAATCCGAGATCTTCAGATTCCGCTACGAGATCACAAACGCAGTGGCGGACAACGTCGGGAATGGCTGGGTGACGATCGCATCGGACGCGATCCAGCTGCCAACGGACTCGCACATTTGCCTACCGCCCCGCCCCAGCTTCCCCTGGTTGCCGCCACCAAGCAATTGCGACAGCGGCACAAGTGACGACGCGGACGTCACACTGCCCGTCAGGATCACCTCGGTCACGCAGTCGAGCGTGTCCAAGGGCTTCCGCTACACGGTCACCTACCAGCAGCCGGTCAAGGTGATCGGCACGCCCTACCTGACCGCCACCGGCACCTCGAAGGATGGTCAGACCACGAAGGTCGTCAAAGCCAAGTACAAGAGCGGCAGCGAGAGCAAGAATCTGGTCTTCGAGTATCTGCTCCAGGACGACGACGGTCTGGGTCCGGAGCCGACCTTCAGCTGGGGCTGGCTGCCGGCCAGCAGCAAATACGACGTGCTATCTCAGCTAGACGCCAACCTGAGCAATCGGGTATCCGAATTCATGATGCGCTTCGACCCCTGGTTCGAGGAGGTCGACGACGGTCAGGGCAACAAAACCAAGGTCGAGCGGAACAGCTACATCCTGGCCAAGCGCTCCGGCCAGACCGCCTACGACTGGGACGCCGACCGGCGCATGCCGGCGAATGTGCCCTCGGATACCTGGACGGTAAATCGGACGGCGACCGCCTCAGTCGGCGAGCAGACGCAGGAGCTGGAGGAGCCGGTCGAGGTCGTGCTGCGCAGCCTGATCGCGCCCACCCGGATCGCCTTGACCACGGCACTCGGCGGCGGCGCGATCGAGCCCGGCGCAGACGCTGGCAGCACGGAAGACGCGATACGGAGACCGAGGGATCTGCGCTTCCCAACCCACAGCCTGTACGACTGCGAAGACAAGGACGAAGCCAACCCCAACTGCGGCGTGCTGATCTTCACCTACGGCGTGCTCCCCGCATTGGACGAGGCCATCTCGCAGACCGTCTACAACAATGCCAACGGCGCTTACATCGTCACCGAAACCGGCTCGCTCGAGGAGTGGCGGCGGCGCTTCCGCCGCTGGCTCGACAACCGCGCGCTCGGCTTCGCCGAGGGCGAGCAACGCTATCTCGCCGTGACCACTAGCCCGATCTTCGACCTCGATCTCTGGATCATCTACCACCACGCCGAGCGCGATCAGAACAGCGTGCGCCTGGCCGAGCGTCCCTTCGACCCGCCGCTCACGGTCTGCCTGCCCCGCAATGAAGCGCCGGACAACGCGCAAGTAGCCGTCTGGGACTACGAGGAATGGCGCTGGCTGCGACTCGAACCGGTCGCCAGCGGCGATCCCAACCAAATCTGCGCCCTCACCCCCTACGTCACCGAGTTCGCGATCGTCGTCCCCGAAACCGCCCCCGAACTCGAACAGGTCCCCTCAGACGCCCCCTCCACGTGAGCCCCGAAGCCATCGTCCCGCCCCATGCTCAATCCGGGCACGCAACCGAGGCCTCCCGCAGGCGGCTAACCGTCACGTTCCGCCCCCCAATCTCCCCTGAATCGTCGCTCAATCGACCCTGCCCCCAGCCATAATGCTGGCCCAGCGCGATCTTCGGGCGATCCGCAGTCGCATATTTCACTATCCTATGTGCGTCTGATCTGGATCTGTCACCTTTGGGACGATGTGCGTGACGTCAAAACTCCCCCCCCCCCCGCGCAATACCACCTCTGTGGCTGCTCAGTCTGAGCGCCCTGCTCGCCGTCCTCAGCGCCCTCGCCCTGATCGCCCCGGCCCAAGCCCAAAAGCCCGCCGCGCCCCAAAACCTCGAAGTGATCGAGCAGGGCATCCACGGATTCAGGCACCTCAGCAGCACTGAGAAGGCCTGCCCTGCCTACCTGACTGGGGATCCTCGCGGCCGCGCGATCTTCATGTGGGACACGCCCACCGGCCCGCCGGCGGCGACCGCCTACCGCGTTCGCGTCCTGAACGAGGACGGCAGCGTCTACCGCGCCTCGTGGGACGTAGGCATCTACGTCTGGGCTCCTACGACAGAGAAGTACGAGCCCTTTGGGCCGGATCCAAACGACCCAGCCAACAAGGACAAGGATTACGCGCGCTATCACTCGCTGGTGACGCTCCACCACTACGGGACCAAGAGCGCGATCCGCATCGGCCAGTTGCTTCCCGACAAGAAGTACCAGCTCGAACTGCGCACACTGGCGGGGACGGTTCAGAGCGATGCGACGACGATCAACTTCCAGATCAAGCACCGACCCGACATGTACCGCCTCACCCAGTACGTGCGCGGCGCGCTCGAAACCTACATGCCTGGACGAACTGAGTGCAACGACTGGATCGACCGCGACGATCGCTACCCGCTCTACGGCGAGCAATACGCGACCGGGGCGACCAATGTGCTCACCTACCTCGGGGTGCATGCCCCCGGCTTGTATGCGCACAACTTCGCGAAGGGCGATTTCAGCGGCCCCGTGAACGGCAGCATCGGCAGCCTTTACAACTACACCACCAAGCACGAATTCCAGGACAGCGGCCTGGCGCGCGACGGCTGGGTGCATAAGGGCGTCTTGTTCACCCCCACCTACGGCACCGCAGCCGGCGCCACCCTGGCCCTCGGCGTCACGGCGGATAGCTGGGGCGTAGGCGGCAACTCCAGCTTCGCGGCTGTGCAGAACCCCACACCACCCGAGGTGCCGCGATGGGAGGCCACCTACTCGGGCGGGGGCACAAACCTCGACCCAATCGGACCCTGGGTGCTCTGGGTCTCCTTCGGTAACTATCACTACAGCCCCTACGAAGGGAGCATCCCGCAGGCGGGCCGCGCCAGCCCGATGCACGCCACCGGCACCTGGACGTTGAACTACCCCATCGATGTCTTCGTCGCCTTCACCGCGAACGCGTACATCAAGTACAGCGGCGACAAGCCGTACATCGAGATCAAGATTACCGAAGGCGCCGAATCAGTCACCCGCAAGGCGATGTACCACGGGACCTACGATAGTGACACCGGCTCGTCGGGCCAGACCTCCGAAATCTTCAAGTTCCGCTACACGGTGACGCAGGACGACGTCAACAAGGTCCCGAACGGCTGGGTGACCGTTACATCCGACGCGATCGAACTGCCAACCGACTCATTCATTTGCGGCGCGTTTGGTTTTGTCTCCGTTATTTGTGGCAATCCACAGTATGCACAGTACGATTACAACGCAGACGTAACCTTACCCGTCAAGATCACCTCAGTCGCTCAGTCGAACGTGACCAACGGCTTCCGCTACACGGTCACCTACGAACAGCCGGTCAAGGTGATCGGCGCGCCCTACCTGACCGCCACCGGCACATCGAAGGACGAGCAGACCACGAAGATCGTCAAGGCCAAGTACCTGAGCGGCAGCGAGAGCAACACGCTGATCTTCGAGTACCTGCTGCAGGACGACGACGGCCTGGGGCCTGAGCCGACCTTCAGTTGGGGCTGGCTACCCCCGATTCGCAGATACGCAGGTATGGCCGACCAGTTCCTAATGAACCAGGCACCCGAATTCATGATGCGCTTCGACAAGTGGATCGATACGGATGATCAAGGGAACGAGGTCGAAAAGGACAGCTACATCCTGGCCAAGCGCAGCGGCGAGACCACCTACGACTGGGACGCCGACCGACGGATGCCGGAGCCGGGATCGCTGCCCTCGGAGACCTGGACGGTCAAACGAACGACGATCGTCCCGGGCGGCAATCAGACGCAGGCCGAACTAGAGGAGCCGGTGGAGGTCGTGCTGCGCAGCCTGATCGCGCCGACGCGGATCGTCGCGGACACTGCAGTCGGGGCCGAGGGCGCGACGCGGGGGCCTGTCGACCTACGCTTCCCGACCCGGAGCCTGAACGACTGCGAGCAGAGCGGCAACCCTAACTGCGGCGTCGTGATCTTCACCTACGGCGTGCTCCCCGCGCTGGATGAGGCCGTCTCGCAGAACGTGCAGGACAACGCCGTCGGCGCCTACATCGTGACCAAGCCCGGCCCGCTGGACGAGTGGGAGCGTCGCTTCCGCCGTTGGCTCGACACCCCGCGGATCGGCTTCGCCGAGGGCGAACAACGCTACTTCCCCGTGCCCACCAGCCCGATCTTCGACCTCGATCTCTGGATCATCTACTTCTTCGAGGAGCGAGGAATGAACAGCGTGCGCCTGGCCCAGCGTCCCTTCGACCCGCCGCTCACGGTCTGCCTGCCCCGCAATGAAGCGCCGGACAACGCGCAAGTAGCCGTCTGGGACTACAAGGAGTGGCGCTGGCTGCGACTCGAACCGGTCGCCAGCGACGATCCCAACCAAATCTGCGCCCTCACCCCCTACGTCACCGAGTTCGCAATCGTCGTCCCCGAAACCGCCCCCGAACTCGAACAAGTCCCCTCAGACGCCCCCTCCACCTGAGCCCCGAAGCCATCGTCCCGCCCCATGCTCAATCCGGGCGCTCAGCCCGTCCCGCCCGCAGGCGGCTGATCCTCCCGTTTCGCCGCCAAACCCGCACGCGCGGCCTCAAGCAGCGCCTCCCGCTCACCAATCTCGCCCTCAACCGCAATGTGCTCCTCACCCGGCCCGTCCAGATACCAGCGCACGTTCCCCATCGTCTCCATCCGCCGCACGCTCCGCAACTCCGACCACGTGATCGTCTGCTGCTCCAAACCCTGATGCAGCGCCGTCACCCCCGCCTCATGCACCACGATCGCGGTCGTCGTCCGCTGCCAGGTCAGAAACACCACCGGCAGCATCGCCGCCGTCACCACCAGGAAGAAGATCGCCGCTCCGCCCGCTTCGCCGCTGCCCGCCGCCAGCCACACAATCCCCGCAATCAGCGCCGCCGCCAGCGGAAAGAGAAAGGTAGCGTTGTTGAACCAGGAGGCCTCATAGCCATGCACGCTGCGCACGCCGGAGTAGCGGGCAAGCGCCGCCGCATCACGCCGGCGCAGACGCTCCAGCGCGGCCGCCTTCAGCCCTGCCGAATCGGCTCCGTCCGCCATCTGTCGGCCATCGCCGGGCTAAGCGTGCTCAAGAATCGCGGCAGCCGACGTCATCGCGCAAGCGCCCGGATTCGGCTCCGTCTGGAAGGCCTTGACCACGCCCCCCTCGACCAGCATGGCGAAGCGGGTGCAGCGGAAACCCAGACCCAGACCGCTCAGATCCAGTCCGATATCCAGCGCCCGCGTGATGTCGCCCGAGCCGTCGGCGAGCATCATAATGTGCTCTGCCCCGTGCGCCGCGTTCCAGGCCTGAAGCACGAAGATGTCGTTGGTCGACATACAGATCGTCTGCTCAATCCCGGCCGCATTGAGCTGATCGGCGGCGACGGCAAAGGTCGGCAGATGATCGTTCGTGCAGGTCGGCGTGAACGCGCCCGGCACGCCGAAGATCACGGTCTTCTTGTCGCCCACCAGCTCGCGCAGGTTGGCCGGTCCCGGTCGGCCGTCCGCAATCACGGTCCCGTTGACGTCGGGCAGGGTGTCTCCAGCAGCGATCGGCATCAGTCGCTCCTTCAGTGAATGTGAGGCTGTCGGTGACAGGATAACGGCGATACCGAATCTGCCCCGGCGCCGCGCTGGTTCGCTCTATCCTGCGCGCATTCAGTCACAGACAGGAGTACGAGATGGCAATCGATCGACTCGAAGGGCGCGTCGCCCTGATCACCGGCGCAGGCTCGGGCATCGGGCGCGCCTCCGCCCTGCGCATGGCTTCCGAAGGCGCGGCCGTGATGTGCGCCGACATCAATGCGGAGGGCGCGCAGACGACCGCCGCCCAAATCGCCGAACACGGCGGACGCTCCGCCACGATGGAACTCGACGTCACCTCCGAGGATGCGGTCAAGGACGCCCTGGCCCAGACCGTTCAGGTGCTCGGCGGATTCGATGTGCTCTTCAACAACGCCGGCATCGGCGGCGCCCAGTACGGCTGGGATCAGACCATCTCCGTCAACCTCAGCGGCGTCTACTACGGCACCTTCCACGGAGCCGCGATGCTGGCCGAGCGCGGCGGCGGCTCGATCATCAACACCGCCTCGATCGCCGGCCTCAACGGCCTGCTCAGCAGCCCATCGATACGAGACCTTGACCTGGAGGTGGAGGAGGGCGCGGGCGCATACGTCGCCGCCAAGCACGGCGTCGTCGGCATCACCCGCCAGTTCGCCGTCACCTACGGCCCGCGCAACGTACGGGTCAACGCGATCTGCCCCGGCTACATCCACACCCCGATGACCGCCCAAATCCGCGAGATGGAAGGAGCCGAAGAGTTCCTCGCCTCGCTGCATCCGCTGGGACGCTTGGGACAGCCCGAAGAGATCGCCGCCGCCGCCGCCTTCCTCGCCTCCGACGACGCCAGCTTCGTCAACGGCATCGCCCTGCCGGTCGACGGCGGCTACACGGCCAGGTGAGTAAACTCGGGCAGCAATGCTTCGGATCTGAGAGTTGGCAATGGCATCAAGCGCTGAGATCACCCAAACTCCTGACCTCCCCGAAGGCTGGACGGAGTCGAGGATTCGCGCCGTTATCGACTACTACGACTCGCAGACCGATGAGGAAGCCATTGCTGAGGCAGAAGCGGCGTACGAGGACGAGGGCTATTCGGTGATGCTGGTCCCCTGCGATCTGGTTCCCGAGGTGCAGGCGCTGATCTCTGCCTCCGCAGGCCCCGGCAGCGACTAGCGAAGAGACGATTGCCAACAACGGCGTTAGCGGGGGTGTCGCGAGGTAGCCTGCTCCCTACGTGACACAAGGACGGAGGGCACATGGCCATCGCAAACGTCAACGGCGTCGACCTCTACTACGAGGACACCGGCGTTGGCGAGCCAATCATCTTTCAGCACGGCTACACCGCCTCGCACGACGGCTGGTCGGGCGTGATCGAGCGGATGAGCGAGCGCTACCGCTGCATCGCAATGGACTGTCGCGGAGCAGGCGACTCCGCCCACCCCGACGACGGCTACACGATCGAGCAGCTCGCCGCCGATGTGATCGGTATGGCCGACTACCACGGCCTCGAACGCTTCCACTACGCCGGCCAGAGCATGGGCGGCTTAATCGGCTTCGAGCTCGGCCTCTCCTATCCCGACCGACTGCTGAGCCTGTCGTTGTCGGCGCCGGCGCCGGCGGACGGGATCGACTTTCCGCCCGGCGCGCGCGCCGAAATGCGGCGACGTTGGGCGAATAAGGAGCGCGACCTGCTGATTCGCACATCATTGGCGGGTGTGCCGCGCGAGTCGGCCCACGCCGACGTGCCCGCTCAGGTCGACCGCCAACTCTCCGTCTCCGAGAGCCACTACGACGGTTGTTGGGACGCAATGGTCAACTACCGCAAGGGCGACCGCCTCGGAGAAATCCAGACGCCCACCCTGCTGCTCGCCGGCGCAGCCGACGGTCTGCTCACGCCCAACCTGAAGGACTTCGCCCGCCTCGGCAACGCCACCCTGCACGTCTTCAGCCGCGTCGGACACGGCGTTCCCCGCGAGGTCCCGTCGGCCTACGCGAGAGTCGTGACCGACTTCCTCGAACACGGCGTCGTCAACGCCCAGACAGTCGCCGCGGCCGTCACTGAAGCAGCGAACGCCTGAGACCTCAGATGCCTGAGCCGATTCGCAGCGCAGTAGTCGTCGGCGGCGGCAGCGCCGGGTTCCTCGCTGCCCTGACCTTTCGGCGGATGCTCCCGCAGATCAAGCTGACCGTCGTTCACTCGCCCGATATCCCGATCATCGGTGTCGGCGAATCGACCACGCCGGCCGTGCCTGTCCATCTGCACGAGCACCTCGGCATCGACCGCAACGAGTTCCACAAGGAGGTCCGCCCAAGCTGGAAGCTGGGCCTGCGCTTTGAGTGGGGCGCGAGAGATGTGCCCCACTTCAACTACACCTTCGACAAGTACCTCGACCAGCGGATCGAGGGACTCCCCAAGTGGAACGCCTTCTACTGCCTGCACGACATGCGCGACGCGAGCGCGTTCAACGCGATCATGGACCGCGACCGCTCGCCCGCGACGTTCCGCAACGGCCGGCTCTCGCTCGACCCGCGCGCGACCTACCACATCCCCAACGCCTCCTTCATCGACTACCTGGAGCGCAAGTCGGTCGCCTCGGGCGCAGAGTTGATCGCCGACCAGGTAGTCAGCGTCGAGCGCAACGAGTCGGGCGGCGTGAAGTCGCTCAAGCTCGCCGGCGGGCGCGAACTGGGGGCGGACCTGTTCGTCGACTGCTCGGGCTTCGGCTCGCTGCTGCTGGGCAAGACGCTGGAGGAGCCGTACCGCTCCTACCGCGACGCGCTCTACTGCGACCGCGCCGTGGTCGGCTCCTGGTCGCGCGCCGACTTCCCCGAGGACGACACGATTCGCCCCTACACGACGATGACGACGATGCAGCACGGCTGGTGCTGGCGGATTGACTTTGAGGATGTGGTCACGCGCGGCTACGTGTATTCGTCGCAGTTCTGCTCGGAGGAGGAAGCGGAGTTCGAGCTGCGCGCGCTCCAGCCCCAGCTTGCCGGCGCGGAGCTGCGCCTGCTCAAGTTCCCCAGCGGGCGGCGCGAGCGCTACATCGTCGAGAACGTGGTCGCGGTCGGCAACGCTTCGGGCTTCGTCGAGCCGCTGGAGGCGACTTCGCTGCATCTGATCATCGAGCAGCTCTACAACCTGGCCTGGGCGCTGACCGACTCCGACCGCATCCTCAGCGGCTCGCTGCGCTATCTGCTCAACGAGCGCTTCGCCTCAAGCTGGGACGACGTGCGCGACTTTCTGGCGCTGCACTACAAGTTCAACGAGCACCAAGACACGCCCTTCTGGCGTCACTGCCGCGCGGAGTCGCCGCTGGGCCAGATTCAGGAGATGGTCGATTGCTACGCCGAGGTCGGCCCCTCGAGGCTGCTGGCGCGGCTGAGCTCGAACGCGACCATCTTCGGCTACAGCGGCTACGCCTCGATGCTGCTCGGCCTCAGAGTGCCGACTTCGGTGAGGCCCGAACTGACCCGCCGCGAGCGCGCGCGCTGGGACGAGTACCGCAAGTCGAACGCCGTCGCCGCCTCGCAGACGTTGCAGATGAGGCAGGCGCTGAACCGGGCCTATCGGGGCTGATGGGACTCAGGATGCGAGCGGGCGTAGCTGTGCCACGAGGCGCTCGACACGTTCGAGATTTTCGCTGATGTCTTCCGCTTCGAGAAAGCCGTCGTAGAAGTTGGCGTGGAGCGTATTCGCCGCATTGAAGCGGTCGTGCAACTCGCTTTGGCCGGTCTCCTCGACGAGACGGCGGATCGTCTGGTGCAGCAGGCGATGACCGTTGTGATCCCAGCCGCGCGCCTCCGCGACCGCCTTGACCGCCTGCGCCGCCGCTCTCCAGCCCTTCTCCGACGCCTGCAAGCGGTCGTCGTCGGCCAGGTAGACGCGCGCCCTGATCAGAAACTCGGCGGCGGTCTCGATCTGGTAGTCGGTGTGCGTGGTCATGGGCGCTGATCATACCCGCGTCCGCGCGGCGGGAGTTGGATGGGATGTTCAGGTTTTGGTTAGGTTTGTTCAGGTTTCTCTAGGGTGTTATGTCGTGTGGATTTGCGAATTCCCCGTATTTTGCTGGGTTTCGTGATCGGCGTTGGGGTTCGGGGCGATTTTTTTCTTTTGGGCGCTGTGAGAAAAAACGGCGTCCGGAGCGTACAGGTTTGTTCGGCTCCGTTCGGTTCTGTACGAGGGGGCACGGGGTTCATTGCTCCCCTGTTCTGGGTTCACTGTAGCCGGGAGTGGGTTCAGGTGTCGAGGGTTTGTTGGACACCTTCGCGGCGTCTTCGGCGCGGCGCGCGCCTGAACGTCTGCGGACCGCGGAAGCGCGGGTACTCCGGCTGCGCGCCCTCCAGCAACTCTTCAATCGTCAGAATTTGCACCTTGTGATACTGATTGGCGGCCAGACTCTCAGATTCGTAGAAACCCGCGCCAAGCGCTTCTTGCTTCATCGGTTCGGTCGGCGGTTGGAGCGTGATGAAAATGCCGATCGCCGCCCCTTCGCGCTCCATGTCGCCCTTCAGCGTCGCGATCATGCCGCGATTCACCTTGCCGCTCTTGACCTGGACGATGATCCGCCTGACCTCGTCCGTTTGGTCGTCGAAGAAGTTGATGTAGCCGTCCACGCCGGAATCCGCGCCCTTCTTGCCCGTCGCCGGACGCGCATCGACCAACCCCAGCGCCCAGTACTCGAACTGGTAACGCCCGTCGTGCTCGCTCTCGGTCGCCAGCGCGCGGGCGCTGGCCACATCCTCGGGCAGGCCGATAACCGCGTAGTCGGACAGTTCCGTACCGAACGTGTCATGCAGCCGATGCTTCATCAGCGAGATCGCGATATGAGTCACATCGATCCCGATCCAACGACGCTTGAGTCGCTCGGCTACAGCGACGGCGGTACCGCAACCGCAGAACGGATCGAGCACCACATCACCCTCGTTGCTACTGGCGTTGATGATGCGCTCAAGCAGCGCTTCGGGCTTCTGCGTCGGGTAGCCGAGTCGCTCTTTGGCGCGGGATCCGACAGGGCCTATGTCTGACCAGAAATCTTGCAAAGGAACTCCTGGCATTTCATCCAGGTAACGTTTGTAATTCGGCATCCCTGTGCTAGAGTAAACGAGTCTCCCTTCTTTCGCATATTGAACCATGTTCTCCCTGGTGTACGCCCAGTACCGACCCGAGTACGGTGGCACTCCTTTGTACTCGAATCCGTCGAGCGGATTCTGCCATTCGTCATCGAGATCCGCAGTCCAACCGCCACCCTTCGGTCGCTTGACACGCCACTCATACAAGGTGTCGCCACCCGGCTTCGCGGCCGTGAGGTCTCCTTGCCGGTATCGACGCTCAATCCCCTCTTCGACATGCCTGTAGGCAGATTCAACGTACTCTCGGTCGTAGTCCGTATAGATGGGATTCCAGGTCCATTCAGCAGATTTGGCATAGTAGAGCAATAGGTCGTGAATACGTCCGTGCTGTTGCCTGCCTTGCTTTGTATCGCTATGAGCACTCGTTCGTTTCCAAGCGACTTCTGTTTTGAAGTTCTCCGGGCCGAACACAGCATCCATCAGCATCTTCAGATAATGGCTCGCCGTCGGGTCGCAGTGCAGATAGATGCTCCCCGTCGGCTTGAGCACCCGGTGCAGTTCCGCCAACCGCTGCGCCATCATCGTCAGATAGGCCATCATGTCGTTCTGGCCGAGGAACTCGCGCATCGCCTTGAGCAGCTTGCCCAACTGGTCGGGGCCGTCGACGAGCACCTCCCGAAAGGCGAGTTCGGATGCGCTGGTCCAGTGCCAGGTGTCGTCGAACGCCGTAATCTGAGCCGCCGAATCCTCACCCGACCGCTCCTTGAACAGCACGTTGTAGGTCGCGTTGGAGTTGAACGGCGGGTCGAGATAAATCAGGTCGACCGACTCCGAGGGGATGTGCTCGCGGAGGACGTTGAGGTTGTCGCCGAAGTAGAGTTGGTTGGTCCAGGTGGTCATGGGCGGTCTCCGTTGGCAGGGTAAGGATACGTGGTCGCGCAAGATCCGCTCGAGGCGGGGCTTGTGATCTGAGGACGATTCGGTCAATGTCGGCTTCGTTGAGGATGGTCGTGCGATCGAACTATATATCCACCGGTCTGAGGGACGGTGTGGAGCGCGGATTGGCTGCCGATGTCTGGTAGTGCCGCCGACGCGGCTGCTGCTCGTAGTTGTCGAGCAGCTTGGGGATGACAAACGCAAGAATGCGTAGCTGCTCGCGGCCGGTCATGCGACCGCCTGGTCGGCGAACCCACAACGTCCTGATACCGCTGGTCTGCAACTGTTTTCTGTGCTCTCGTCGGGCGCGATCGTCGGCGTGTATCCAGACGGATCCATGCACGCGACACCACTCGATGATCTCGGGGTCGAGAATCCGATGCTTCTCCCCGGCCGGATCGATTGCGGTCTTCACGTCCACGATGTCATGGCCGACCAACGCCAGGGCCTTCGCCACGTTGGGGTCCAGTGATTCGTCGAGCAGGAACTGAGGATTAGGCAGCTCGGAGGCGTCGTTCCCACTCACAAGCTTCCTCAATGGCTTCGATGGGCTGCTCGTAGGCTCGCGCCACGTACTCCGGCGAGTCGCCGGCTTCGATCATCCCGGCGACCGTGCGCGTCGGAACCCTCGTCCCCTTGATGCACGGCGCCCCGAACTGAACCGCGGGCTCCAGCACGACGCCGTTGCTCGGTTCCCACGACGTGGCCATGCGGGTCTCTTCGCTGAACGCGAGATCGTTGACCGGCAGCAGGTAGTCCATCAGCAGCTCGAAGGCGAGTTGGCCGGCGGAACTGGCAGCGATGAGCTGCTTGCGCCACTCGACGAAGATCTGGCGCTGACCGGTCCAGAGCGTCTCGGTGGCGAAGGGGCGCTGGGACTGCGTCTCTCGACGCAGCCAGCGTTCGGCTTCCTGTATAGCTGGCCAGGTGACGCCGGAAGCGCGCAGGGCGGCGATCACGCGCATCGAGACCAGGTCCTCAAAGCCGATCAGCAACTCGCGACCCGAGACATCGACCAGATCGGGCGAGGCGACGCCGCGACGGATCCAGCCGATCATCTTGGCCGAGCTGACCGGATAGACGACGGAGCCGGAAGCGGAGGCCTTGAGATAGCGGGCGGCCTCGGGCAGGTCGTAGATGCCCTCGAAGGGGGGAGTAGCGGTCACGCGCTCGGCCTCCTCTACCGCTGCGCCGGTTAGCGGGATGGTATCAGGGTGTAGGGAAAGGCTGGGGGCTCAGGTAGTGGTTGGCGAGATGTTTGGGCCTTCGCCGATGACTGCAAGGATTCGGTTCTTCAGTGCTTCTCGCAGTTCTTCGGACGAATTCCAGACGATGTGGTTGTACTGGCGCGTGTCGAAGTGGACGTCATCCATGTCCGAACTGCGGCATGTGAAGATCACCGGAATGCCCAGTCCAAGGGCGAATCCAGCTTCGAAATAGACGCCACCACGCGCACCGTCCTCGCCTTGGGAGAAGTCGGCGACGAGGAATCGAGAACGCCGAATCTCTGCAATGATCTTGTCGTCGACTTTGTCGATGTACTCCTCTTGGTCGACGCGGATGGCGCTATATCCAGCTTCCTCGATCGCCAGTGCGATCCCCTCGAGATAGGCTTCCTTCATCGCGTCGTTGAACCACATCGCTACGAACGCTTGACGGGAATCACGATCGATCAGGTCGGACTCATGTTGTTGGAAGCCTTCGACGGTCACCGTCACGAAAACTGGACTATTGTATTGATGGTGTTCCTGGCTCAACCATCCTCTTTTCTCCAAGAAACCTAGAAGCGCCTTCACTTCTTGCGCTATGGTCGATTCTGTCCATGCCAAGCACTCATGCAAGTGCCTACTCGCTCTAGGTATCATCTCCAATGACAGTCCTGAGACGTTCTGCGGCGGTAGATCTATATCTATTGGTTGCCCGATGCTTTGAGTCCCTCGCACGAAGTAGGCAAGTAGTCGCTTAGCACGGTCGCTAACCAGAAGTGCTTGCGAATTCGTAACGGACTCGACAATGTCACTCGTTATGAGCGGCATGTGAACTCCAGCATTGCGCTGGTTGACAAGCCAAGTCGTCAGACGTGCTTTAGCCTTATCATCGATATACCGCACGGAGTCTTTGGCTTCCAAGCTAATCTTGTAGTCTCCTCCGGCACGGATCGATCCAACCACCGATAGGTGGTGTGAGTCTCCGAGTCGGCTACTCTCGCAGACCGTGCCCCAGATCACGCATCCTGTCGCACTCATTTTGACACCTCCACCTGTGCCTGCCGCGGCACTTCTAGGACAGCAATCGTGGAATGAGAGTATCACCCAGGCGCGTAGTTGTGTGGGTCCCCGATCTAGTCGGGGACGGGGAACCCCCCTCTGCCTGCGGCGTCTCCCCCGCGGAGGGGGGAGCGGGGAATACTGGTCTGGGTTGTTTCAGGCTGACTTTGCGACGAGGGGGACGATGTGGTCGAGATCGGTCGTGGCGCGGGCGATGTCGAGATCGTACATGCGCTGAAGGTTGAGCCAGAATTCGGGCGTCATATCGAGCGCGCGGCCAAGACGCAGAGCTGTGTCAGCGGTGACGGCGCGGCGGCAGTGGACGATATCGCTGATCCGGACCTGAGGGACGCCGATGGTCTTGGCGAGCCGGTACTGGGTGATGCCCAGCTCTGCCAGGAACTCGGCGAGATGTTCTCCGGGATGGATCGCTTCCGGGGTGGTCATGGCTCTGTCCTCAGTGGTAGTCGACGACTTCGATTTCCATTGCGCCCTCGTTGGTCCAGGTAAAGCAGACGCGCCACTGGTCGTTGATGCGGATGCTGTGCTGGCCGGCGCGATCGCCGCTCAGCGCTTCGAGGCGATGCGAGGGCGGCACTCGGAGATCGCGGAGCGCTGCGGCTGCAACCACCCTCTGTAGTCGCATCCTGGCGCGGCGCTGGATGTCGGGCGGCAGTCGGCGGGCGTGAATCCCTTCGAAGAGCTGTTGGGTGTCGCGGTTTCGGAATCGCTTCACTGGAGTCGATGGTAACGCATTGCGTTAGTACTGGGAGCAGATCCCCGATCAAGTCGGGGACGGGAGATCCGCGCAACGCCCGCTCACCAGAGTTGCAAGCCCGATCCTGACTGGCGATACTGCCCCGAACGGGCTGCCGGCTGTCTCTGGCCGGCGTAGAGAGCGAGTACTTGATGAGCGAGCGGAACTATTGGCAGCGGATGCGGCGTCGGTCGATGAGCCGGCGCTCGCTGCTGAAGGCGTCGGCGCGGGCCGGGGTCGGCGCGGCGGGTTTGGCGTTGGTCGGCTGCGGCGGCGACGATGACGACGACGATCAGCCGGCGGCGGCGCAGGCTCAGCAGCAGCAAGCGCAGCAACAGCAGGCGATGCAGCAGGAGCAGGCGGAGCAGCAGGCCGAACAACAGGCGATGCAGCAGGAGCAGCAGGAGCAGCAGCAGGCTGCGGTCGCGCAGGCGGAACAGCAGGCGCAACAGCAACAGGCGGCTCAGGCGAGCGGCGGTCCGCGTCGCGGCGGCACGCTCCAGCACAGCTGGTTCGAGGACCCGCAGGGCGGCTTCGACCCGCACATCGGGATCACGGGCGGCGACGCGCTCGGCTACTGGGTGCATATCTACGACCGTCTGCTGGGGTTCGACGATCAGGCGCGGGTGATCCCGATGCTGGCCTCGGCGATCGAGATTCCGGACGATGTCACCTATCTCTTCACGATGCGCGAGGGTGCGATCTTCCAGGACGGCGCGCCGGTCGACGCGAACGCGGTGCAGCTCAACATGGAGCG
The DNA here is from genome assembly GCA_963555985.3 of Dehalococcoidia bacterium. Lineage (GTDB taxonomy): Bacteria > Chloroflexota > Dehalococcoidia > Bin125 > Bin125. The sequence goes on along the minus strand of OY820591.1, from coordinate 512,978 downwards.
CATCCGCGACGTGAAAGACCTCGCGGGCGGCACCCGCAACCGCGGCGGCATCCAGTACGCAGCCGGTTTCGAGGCAACCGACGACGCGACCTGGAAGCTGGTCAACGCGGAGCCGTTCGGTCCGACGCTGGCCTTCTTCCAGCAGTTCCCCGGTACCGGGCTGCTGATCTCGCCGGAGCACTTCGACACGGCTGTGACGAATCCGGTCGGGGCGGGCCACCTCAAGCACGTCGTGCACGAGCCCGGCGAGCGCTGGGTCGGCGAGCGCTGGGACGGCTACTGGGACAACGACAATGTCCACCTGGACGGGTTCGTGCAGAACATCATCCCGGACCAGAACACGGCCTGGAACGCCTTCCTCAACGGCGACATCGACATCGACGCGCCAACCGGCGGCGTCAACGCGGATCTCCAGGCCGATCTCGAAGCGGACGGGCGCAAAGTGATCCGCGGCACGGCCCAGACCTGGACGCAGACCTGGTTCAACCTGAACCCGAATGCGCCCACCGGTGATCTGCCCTACAACGCCTTCCGCGATCCGCGTCTGCGCCATGCTTACAACCACGCGCTGGATCGACAGGCGATCAACGAGGTCGCCTGGGAAGGTCTGGGCGCGCCCTCGCGCGCGCCGGTCTCGGTCGAAAGCTGGGCGCTGCCCAAGGACAAGAACTACTACCCCGGTCACGACCCGCAGATGGCCCATGAATTGATGGACGCCGCCGGCTACGGCGACGGCATCGAGGGCATCCACCTGAGCTACATCGCCGAGTTCCAGACGGTGGTGACCGAACCGGTCAACTCGCAGATGCGCAACGTCGGCATGGAGATGGAGTACATCAAGGGCACGGAGGCGGAGATCATCCCGCGCGTGCTGGCGACCCAGGACTGGACGATCGCGACGCTCTCGTGGGAGTCGCCGTTCGATCCCGACCCGGTGCTGCGTCCGACCTTCGAGGGCTTGCAGAACTGGATGTACGGCTCGCCGGAAGGCGGCCCGCGCACCGGTCGCGCGAGCACGGCGGATTACCCCAACGATCAGGTGCTGGCCAACATCAACGCCACCGAGCAGTTGGTCCATGCCGCGGCCATCCCCGCCAGTCAGGACGCTCGCGTCCCGCTCTATGCCAAGGTCTTCGAGGCCGAAGAGGAGCACATGTTCTCCGCCTACATCGCGCAGTGGCCGGCCAACTGGGTCGCCCAACCGCACGTCGAGGGCTTCGAGATCATCCCCTTCTTCGGCTTCCCCAAGGGCATGAGCTACAAGGGCATCTGGTTCAACAACGTCTGATTGGGGGCGCGCGCCTGGCCTGACCAAGACCTCCCCCTCTGGGGGAGGTCTGAATTGAGGTCCTGACCTGCGATGCTGCGCTACGTCACCACGCGGCTGATCTCCTCGCTCTTCATCCTCTGGGTGATCAGCGTGCTCGTCTTCGCGCTGATGAACGTCCTCCCGGGCGATCCGGCTGCGGGCATCCTCGGCGTTGAAGCGACGCCCGAGCTGATTGAAGCGACCAAGCGCCGCCTCGGCCTCGACAAGCCGCTGGTCGAGCGCTACGGACGCTGGATCTGGAACGCGCTCCAGGGCGATCTGGGCACCTCGCTGATCGGCGAGGTCTCGATCAACCAGTACTTCGAGCGCCGCGTCCCGGCGACCATGCAGTTAGGCATTCTCAGCCTGATCGTCGTGATCGCGGTCGCGATCCCGGTGGGCGTGCTCTCCGCCTTGCGCCCGGGCTCGAAGAAGGAGGTCAGCGCCAGCACGCTGATGATTGTCGGCAACTCGATCCCCGAATTCCTCACCGGCATCGCGCTGGTGATCGTGCTCGGACTGCAACTCGGCTGGTTCCCGATCTTCGGCTATGTGCCGTTCTGGGAAGACCCGGCCGAGAACATGAAACATATGGCGTTGCCTGTGATTGCCGTCTCGCTGACCGCAACCACTCTGCTGATGCGCCAGACCCGCTCGGCGATGATCAATGTGCTCACCGACGACTACATCCGCACCGCGCGGGCGAAGGGGCTGCGCGAGCGGATCGTGATCGTCCGCCACGGACTGCGCAATGCGCTGATCCCGATCGTCACGGTCTTCGGCTTTCAGGCCGGTTTGATCTTCTCGGGCGCGGTGATCACCGAGACCGTCTTCTCCATCCCCGGGATGGGGCGACTGTTCGTTGAGGCGGTCGTGCAGGAGCGCGATTACGCCGTCGTCCAGAACGTGACGATGTTCTTCGCCGTCTCCGTGATCGCCGTCAACCTCCTCGTCGATCTCTCCTATCCGCTGCTTGACCCGCGCATCCGCATGGGAGCGGAGGCGAGCGAATGACCGCGATCATCGAGACGACGGGCGAACGCCAGGGGCTGTGGCAGCGCATCAGAAACCTCGGCATGGTCCAGGAAGCCGCCCCGATCGTCCGCGTCTACGTGCGCAATCGACCCGCCGTGATCGGCGGGCTGCTGCTGTTCGGCTTCGGCATCGTGGCGGCCTTTGCGCCGTTGATCGCACCAGCCGACCCCCTCACCACCAATCTCCGCCTTGAATCCGTCTTCCAAGCGCCCAGCTGGGATCACATTTTCGGCACCGACGCGCAAGGCCGCGACGTGCTCAGCCGCACTCTCTACGGCGCGCGCATCGCCTGGCAGATCGTGCTCGCCGCGATCGGGGTCGCGATCGTGCTCGGCGTCCCGCTCGGCCTGATCTCGGGCTACATCGGCGGCAAACTCGACGAACTGATCATCATGCGCATCGTCGACGCGCTGATGGCGATGCCCGGCCTGATCCTGATCCTCGCCGTCACGGGTGCGCTCGGGCCATCGATCACCAACTCGATGATCGTGATCGGGATCGTCTGGTCGCCCGGATATGCGCGGCTGACGCGCGGGATTGTGGTGTCGATCCGAAACGACGTGTATGTCGATGCGGCGCGGGCGCTGGGCGCGTCGCCGTGGCGGATCATGTGGCGTCACCTGCTACCCAACGCAGTCGCGCCGATCATGGTGCTGGCCTCGCTCTCGGCGGCGGGGATCATCCTGGTCGAAGCGGGGCTGAGCTTCATCGGCGCCGGCGTCCAGCCCCCCACCCCAGCCTGGGGAGGCATGGTCTCAGAGGCGTATCGCACACTAATCCGCCGTAACGGCTGGCCGATGCTCGGTCCGGCCGCCGCCATCATCCTCATGGTGATCGCCTTCAACTTCGTCGGAGACGGCATCCGCGACGCCTTCGACCCACGCCTACGCAACGTCCGCTAACAAAACACTCCCGCACCCACTTCCGTCATACCCGCGCTCGACAACTCCGTCATACCCGCGCCCCGTCGCGGGTATCTCGATGTGAGCACTATCAACCCCCATCCCACCTCCCCAAAATCTACCCCTCAAGAGCCTGTCCCCGCGCAGGCGGGGAGGGAGCTGCCCCGAAGCAGAGGGGGTGAAAACGCCGCATCCAGCACAGATGCCCCCGCTCCCGAGTGCCAATCCACAAAGCACGACCAGCCGCCAAGTCTGATCATCAGGCCGCCCTATACTGCCCACCGGCGTCAGCAATTTTGCATCCCGTCCCTGGAGCGCTCCATGAGTCTGCACAAGACATCCGGCAACGGCGACAGCGGCAAGTCCCCCGCCTACATGGATCGCACAACCGCCGCCGCTTACGACCGCTACCGCGAGACCGTCGTCGAGCGCGACAACGCCTCCGCCCTGCACCAGGCCTTCGACCTGATCAGGGACGGACGCCCGACCACCGAGATCCTCTCCGAGACGATCCGCGCCCACGCGCCCTACACGCATGTGCCCTACCACCAGCGGATCGACGCCGGCGTCGTCCGCTTCGTCAACAACGACCATTGCCTGCTCTCCTCGCGCGCCACGCTGGGCTTGCAGAACCTGGTCTCCGAGGAGCTGCGCCACCTGCCCTTGAGCCAGACCGCCTGGTACGTGCCCACCGGCCTCGACATCTGGAACCAACTCAAAGGCCGGATGCCGGGCCACTACTCGCGCCGCACCTACGACCCGGCCAAGTACCCCGACGGCCCCGCCCCGCCCGCCGCGCACTGGGACGAGCAGGAGCCGGCCGACTACGACGGCTCCCTGGAAGAGGGCCTGAACGACTGGCTCACGCTGGTCCAGTACGGACACGTCAACGAGGAGTACTCACTCTTCCTCGGCCTCTGGCACAAGTTCCCCGAGCGGCGCGAAGAGATCCTGGCTCAGTTGATGTTCGCCGGCCTGATCGACGTGCAGGACAGAATGTTCTGGAACCGCTCCTACACCACCGGCCACAAGTCCTTCCGCGCGCGCAGCACGATCCAACTCGGACGCGCGATCGGCTGGGACAACGCCCAGCACGTGCTCTACGCCGGCGTGCCCGACCTCGCCGTCGGCCCGCGCTGGTACTCGCTCTACGAGTCCGCCTGCCAGATCATGATGTACCACCTCGAAGAGGAGCCGCCCGCCTCCTCGCTCAACGCGACGGCGGACTCCACCCGCGATGTCGAACTCTTCCGCAACCAACTCCCGCTCTCCCCGCCCGAAGCCGAGGGTCTGATCCGCGCGATCATCCGCGAGCCGGAGGAGTCCTATATCGAGGACATCGTGGCCCTGCTCAAGGCCGGGCGCTCGCCCAAGTCGATCCTCGACGCGATCCAGATCGCGGCCGCGCGCGTGGTGCTCGAATGCGGTCTGCCCGCCAACTTCTCGATGCCCCAGCACGGCTACGAGTACACCAACATGCTCGGCTGGTTCTACCAGCACTTCGACCACCCGCACAAGACCAAGCTGCTCTTCATCGCGGCCAACTTCATCAACCAGTGCGCCCACTGGGTGACCAACTCCAAGGGCAACAAGACCCGCGGCGCCGTTACTTACTTCGCCGGCTACTCGATGGACGAGGACGCGCCGCCGATGTCGCAGGGCAAGCTGCTGGGCGAACTCAACGACGCCATGCTCGCGCTCGACAGCGAGCAGTCGGTCTTCTGGGTCGAGCACTACCTCAAGCAGGGCTACGGCGACGGGCCGCTGGTGGAGACCCTGGCCGACGGCATCGCCAAGCAGGGCAACGACCCCCACAACCAGGAGATCGGCCTCTGCATGTTGGAGGACTACCGCCGCACCACGTCCGAGCTGCGCAACACGCTGCTGCTCTCGGCCGCCCATCACACCGCCGGTCACATGAAGTACGGCGACCAGTACCAGTCCTACCGTTACTTCGCCGACGCCTTCGACATGCAAGTCGAGGACGGCTGTCTGGGCGAGACCCCGGTGCTCGAGAACCTCGCCGACGATGTCGAGGCCGAGCTGCTGGTCGCGGATCCCGCCAAGGCGACTTAGCAAACCGCGCTGCGCCGGCCCAACAAGGAAACTGGCATCGTTCTCAAGCGAGCACGAGAACACGATCCGGAGCCGCCGCAAAACGTGGCCCGCCCCATCGACGGCACAACCGACAACACCCGCCCAAAACGCATAGCCGGCAGCAACCCGCAGAGACCACTCGCATGACCCACTGTTGCGCCCCGAACCGCAGCACGGATCCCATCTCTCCCCCCGCACCGCGGGCGAAGATTCCCGAAGCAAGTCCCTCCTCGCCCCCCGCATCGCAGGGGGAGATGTCGCGTAGGAGCCTGCCCCCGACTCGATCGGGGGACAGAGGAGGGTCCGTCCCACCCGCCAACAACCGCATGGCCCCAATCCCCGCCGGAACCTTCACCATGGGCGCCACCGACCACCTCGCCTACCCCGGCGACGGCGAAGGCCCTCTCCGCCAAATCCACCTCACCGACTACGAAATCGACCGCTGCGCCGTCTCCAACGCCGAATTCGCCGAATTCGCCGACGCCACCGGCTACCGCACCGAATCCGAACAACTCGGTTGGTCATTCGTCTTCGCCGGACTCCTGCCCGACGACTTCCCGCCCACCCGCGCCGCCGCCGACGCGCCTTGGTGGAGACAGGTCGAAGGCGCTTCCTGGCGCAACCCCGAAGGCCCCCGCAGCGACATCGCCGACCGCCTCAATCACCCCGTCGTCCACGTCAGCTGGAACGACGCAGTCGCCTACGCGCACTGGGCCGGCAAGACCCTCCCCACCGAAGCCCAGTGGGAGCGGGCCGCCCGCGGCGGCCTCAAGTCCCAGCCCTACCCCTGGGGCGACGAACTCACCCCCGGCGGCCAACACCGCATGAACGTCTGGCAAGGCGCGTTCCCCACCGACAACACCAACGCCGACGGCTGGTACGCCACCTGCCCCGTCGACGCCTACGAACCCAACGCCTACGGACTCTTCAACACCACCGGCAACGTCTGGGAGTGGTGCGCCGACTGGTTCGGCATCTTCCACGACCCCAACTCGCTCACCGATCCGACCGGACCGCCCAGCGGCGACCTCAAAGTGCTCAAGGGCGGCAGCTTCCTCTGCCACGAGAGCTACTGCCTCCGCTACCGAACCGCCGCCAGAATGGCGCTCACCCCCGACAGCGCCACCAGCAACACCGGCTTCCGCTGCGTTCGACTGTAGCAGCGTTTGATGTTAGATATCGTCTAGGCGAAGGAGTTCGATATCAGGCGGGCGGTGAGCAATGGTGAGCCGAAAATCCTCCTGGATGTCTCGCCCTAACAACGATGGCATCGACCAGTTAAGCGGGTTGCCGCTATCGTCGATTGCTACGTTCATGACGATAGCAGTATGATCAAACGACGCAAATCCTCCCTCTAAATCGTACAAATGGATCTGAATGTCCAACTGGACTGCTGAACTCGCGCCAATCCCCGATATCGTGAGGGTCGGGCGTTGTCGCATGATCTCCACATATCGGTCCAAGCCCAGCAAATTGAAGGCGTCCTGCGGGCTGACGATCGTTTGATCGGCTCCGGTGTCGATCAACCAGTCGATCCCTTCGAGACGATTGCCATACAAGAGAGCGCCGGAGGCGAACGGCGCGTTGGCGGGATAGCTCCTCAGATCAGGACGCTGAGGGCGGAAGTGACCGCGGATGAGGTCGGTCACAAGATCCGGATCCGGGTCCCCGACCACTGATGCCTCATGATCGCGCCATCTCGGTCCGCCTCGCTCAAGCTCCAGCGTCGTTTCGCGACGGCGATGGGATCCTCGAACATCTCCACCTGCTGGTCGCCGTAGATCAGGATCCAACCCTCCGGGCACTGCTCGAACAGCTCCTCCATGTGCTCCCGGAAATAGGCTTCGTTGCGCTTCATCGACTCGATGGCGCGGTCGAGCCGCTCCGGATCGATCTTCAGGGCTTCCTTGGGAATCAGTTTGGGGCGGGAGATTCGTGGCGTTGTCATGCACCCACCATATCAGGAATGCCGATGGCGCTCGGCTATTCTCCTGCTGAGGATCACGACGTGTAGGAGAGTCAACGATGACGAATCACGACCACTTCCAGGGCAAGATCGGCCGCACCTTCCGCGACTCCGAACCCTGGTGGCCGCCGCTTCCGACCGCACCGCAAGACCGCCCCAACGTCCTCATCATCCTCTTCGACGACCTCGGCTTCGCCCACCTCAACTGCTACGGCTCCACCATCGAAACGCCCAACATCAACCGACTCGCCGCCAACGGTCTGCGCTTCACCAACTTCCACGTCACCCCGCTCTGCTCTCCGACCCGCGCCTCGCTCCTCACCGGACGCAACCATCACACCGTCGGCATGCGCTCCGTCACCCAATTCGACCCCGGCTTCCCGAACATGCGCGGCCAGATCCCGCGCAGCGCCGCGACCATGGCGGAAATCCTCTCCGAGGAAAACTACGCGACCTTCGCAATCGGCAAGTGGCACCTCTGTCCCGTCGACGCGATGGGCCAGGCCGGACCGTTCGACAACTGGCCGCTGCAACGCGGCTTCGACCGCTACTACGGCTTCCTCTCCGGCGAGACCGACCAGTTCTATCCCGAACTCTGCTACGACAATCACCTGATCGATCCGCCGCGACGCCCAGAGCAGGGCTATCACTTGACCGAGGACCTCGTCGACCACGCCACCGGATTCCTGCGCGATCATCAGTCGATCTATCCCGGCCAACCCTTCTTCCTCTACTTCGCGCTGGGCGCGACCCATGCCCCGCACCAGGCCCCGCAGGAGTACATCGAGCGCTATCGCGGCAAGTTCGATGCCGGCTGGGACACGATCCGCGAGCAATGGTTCGCCCGCCAGCAAGAGATGGGCATCGTGCCCCAAGGCACGCAACTCGCGCCGCGCAACCGAGGCGTCGAAGCCTGGGAGGACATGTCCGATCACGCCCGCAACTTCGCGCTCGCGTTGCAAGAAGCATTCGCCGGATTCCTCGAACACACCGACGCACAGCTTGGTCGACTCTTCTCGTACCTGGAGTCCTCGGGCCAACTGGACAACACGATCGTCATGCTGCTCGCCGACAACGGCGCCTCGCAGGAGGGCGGACCACGTGGCGTCTCCGACGAGCCGCGAGTCTTCGGACCGCTAGACGACCTCGATGAAGTCCAATCACGCCTGCACGAGATCGGCGGCCCACGCTCGGACTCAAACTATCCCTGGGGCTGGGCCCAGGCCGGAAACACGCCGCTGCGCTGGTACAAGCAGAACACCCACGGCGGCGGCGTGCGCGTCCCCCTGATCGTCCACTGGCCGGAGGGCATCGCCCAACGCGGCGCGATTCGTGGACAGTTCCACCACGTCACCGACGTGCTGCCAACCGTCCTGGAGACCCTGGCCGTCGAAGCCCCGTCCAGCGTGCGCGGCGAAACCCAAATCCCCATCGCCGGCGCCAGCTTCAGCTACGCATTCGCAGACGCTGAGGCGGAAACCCCGAAAGAAGCCCAGTACTTCGAGATGTTCGGACACCGCGGCATCTGGGTAGACGGCTGGAAAGCCGTGACCTGGCATCGGCGCGGAACCGAATGGTCCGACGACGAGTGGGAGCTCTATCACGTCGACGAGGACTTCTCCGAAACCAACAATCTGGCCGCACAGGAACCCGAGCGGCTGCGAACCCTGATCGATCGCTGGTGGATCGAGGCGGGACGCCACGGCGTCCTCCCGCTCGACGACCGCACGATCGAGATCAATCAACCCTCCCAACTCCCCGGCGCGCCCCACGCGGGACTCCGCTATCACTACACCCCGCCAATCGCTCACATGCCGGTTGAGACATCGCCGGCCCTCGATCTGGGCAGTTGGACGCTCGAAGCGTCCATCTCAAGATCCTCCAGCGAGCAGCAGGGCGTGATCTTCAACCGCGGCTCCATCCTCACCGGCGTCACCTGCTACATCAAGGACAACCGCCTCCACTTCGACTACCACGCCTACGACGACTGGGCCCGGATCAAGTCCGAAGTACCCGTACCGGTCGGAGATTTCGTCCTCGGTGTATCCCTGCAAAGCGAGTCCTACAACGGACCCGCCCAGCTGACGCTGACGATCGACGGCCAAGAGGTCGCAACCGGCGAGGTCGCAGTCCTGCAAAGACGCATCCTCTTCGCCCACGGCGAGTTCGACATCGGCGCCGACAAGCGCTCACCCGTCGGCGACAACTACGCCCCCCCCTTCGCGTTTGAGGGCCAAATCCACACCGTCGACATCGAGGTCACGCCCTACAAAGGCGAAGCCGCCTTCCACGCCCAAGCCGCGCGCCAGCGCCAGACCATGGCCCGCCAATAAACGCTCAATGCCGCCCTTCGGGAGACTTGTGCATAAACTCTCATCGATCTCCCCCTTGAGAGGAGACCTGCGCGTAATCTCAAAATCCGTCATTCCCGCGCAGGCAGACGTTTGCAAAATCCAGCTGTTCCCTCTCCCTCTGGGAGAGGGCTAGGGTGAGGGCAAAGGGAGTACCCCAACGCACATCCCAGTCCTCGCTGCACGCGGGCGACCACTCCCTTTCCCCACTCCGTCATACTCGCGCTTGCCGCGGAGCCTGTCCCCGCGAAGGCGGGGATCACTCGCTGTTATCTGCACCGTCGTCGCTCAGACAGCGAGATTGCCGCGTCGAAGCGCGGCAATGACGGAGAACTCCGACTGTTGCAAACGTCTCCTTCACACGGGAACCTGCTTGACCGATCGCGATCTACACAGTACATTTGTACGTGACACCTGAATCCGGAGCCGTCTCATGCCCGCTCACCCGTCGCAGCCAACTGCCAGCGACCGCTCCCGACCCCAACGCACCAGACTCAAACGACACCGAACGAGACCGCACGAAATCGAACGGAATCGAACAAAATCGACCACCTTCGACCATCCAGAACCTTCCACCACCTTCCACCCCAACCGCACGATCTCCCGCAAAACACTGGATTTCCGCACCAGATCGCCCAAAAAGTTTTTTCGACTTTCCACCGCCCATCTCCGTCATTCCCGCGCTCGCCGCGGGAATCTCGCCGCGTCCTGCACCGACGCCGAACGGAATCGAACACAACCGAACGCTTTCGACCATCCAGGACTTTCCGCCACCTTCCACCCCAACCGCACGATCTCCCGCAAAACACTGGGCTTCCAAACTGGATCGCCCAAAAAGTTTTTCGACTTTCCACCGCCCATCTCCGTCATTCCCGCGCTCGCCGCGGGAATCTCGCCGCGTCCTGCGCCGACATCCCGGCGCCAAACGCAATCGAACACAGCCGAACAAACCGAACAGCCTCTACTCTGACCTCACCAGATTCCCCAAGCACAAGGAGCAGACCATGCGCGGCGTAGGAGTAATCGAATTCGGCGGACCCGAAGCGCTACAGGTCGTCGACCTGCCCGAAGTCCACGCCGGACCCGGCGAGGTCCGCCTGCGCGTCCACGCCGCCACCGTCAACCCCACCGACACCTTCATTCGCGGCGGCGCCCGCGCCGAGGCCCTGCGCGAGTCCGGCCCGCCGCCCTACATCCCCGGCATGGACGCCGCCGGCGTCATCGACGAGGTCGGCCCCGACACCGAAACCGGCCTCCAGGTCGGCGATGCAGTCATGGCCATGGTCATCCCGCGCGGCAGCCACGGCGCCTACCGCGAGAGCATCGTGCTCAAGGCCGACGCCGTCACCCGCGCTCCCGCCGGCGCGAGCCACGCCGAGGCCTCGACTCTGCCGATGAACGCCCTCACCGCCCGCCAATCGCTCGACCAGATGGGCCTCCAACCCGGCCAGACCCTCGCCGTCACCGGCGCCGCCGGCTGCTACGGCGGCTACATGGTCGAACTGGGCAAGGCCGACGGCCTCACCGTGATCGGCGACGCCTCCGAGAAGGACGTCCAGCTGGTCAAAGACCTCGGCGCAGACATCGTCGTCCCGCGCGGCGACGACATCTCCGAGCAGATCCGCAAAGTCATCCCCGAGGGCGTCGACGGGCTCGCCGACGGAGCCGTCCAGAACCAGCTCGCGGTCGGCGCAATCAAGGACGGCGGCCACTACGCCAGCGTCCGCGGCTGGCGCGGAGAACCCCAGCGCGACATCAACTTCCACGTCACGATGGTCTTCACCTACGATCGCCGCGCCGACCTGCTCGACACCCTTCGCCAGCAAGTCGAGGACGGCCAGGTCACCCTCCGCGTCAACTCCACCTACCCCGCCGAACAAGCCTCAGAAACCCACCGCCTCTTCAAGCAAGGAGGCCACCGCGGCCGCTTCGTGATCACCTTCGACTGATTCCGTCACTCCTCTCTCCTCCCGCACCTCAGGGGAGAGAGCATCGAAGCGGCAGGCAGCGCAACAGCCGCTCATGCGAACGGCTGCTGCGACTTACTGCTGGGCCATGAGTTCGCGGAAGGCGTTGCGCGCCGCCTCGTAAGCGGCTCCGGACTTGGGATAGGGCGTGACGACGACCTGGAGTTCGTGAATCGCACCCTCGAACTCAAACGGCGCTTCGTAGGAATCGGTCACCGGCGACTTGCGATCAGAGCCAATATCGGCTCCGCCGCGGCCGCCGAAGCCTCCCCGAACGAGGAAAGGAACGCCCCCTTCGGCGATGGTCTCGCTGTTGAGCGAGAGCGTGACGTAGCCAGGCGCGGAAGGCGCTTCGCCGTCCATACGCAGACCGATCGTGCAGCGGCCGTCCGGCAGTTCGCCCTCCGAGACGATCTGGGTGATCTCGGTAAAGGCGTTGTAGTCGAAGTGAAGGCGGTTGTCCTGGATGTAGAGGCTCAGTCCGCCCATGATCGAGCCGCGCGCGAAGATCACTCCGTCGCCCAAGCCGTCGCGCTCGATCTCCGCCTCAAGCGTCCACGAACCGAGGCCAATCGCAGGCGCGATCTCGCCGGGCAAGTGCGAGACCGGCGGTGTGTAGCGGTAGCTCAGACCGTTGTGCGGCCCTCCCGCTCGCTGCGACGGCCCGCCGAGTTGGAAGCTGCGGTCGTCAAGCGGGAGCACGCCGTAGCGTCCCGCCTCGACCCACCAGCGGTCGATCAGCTGGCGCAGACGCTCAGGCTGCTCGGCCGCGAGATTGCGCGACTCCGAAAAGTCCTCGGCGACGTGGTACAACTCCCACTCGTCGTCGCCCCAGGGGTCGTTCTTCTCGTGCCGCGTGACCGCCTTCCAGCCGTCCACCCAGATCCCGCGATGCCCGAGCATCTCGAAGTACTGCGCCTCCTTGGCCGTCTCCGCGTCCCCGTCGTCAAGGGCGTAGGCGAAGCTGGTACCGCTCACCGGCAACTGCCGGTGGCCGGCGTACTCGTCCGGAGCCGTCGCTTGGACCGCCTCAAGCACCGTCGACAATACGTCGCTGACGTGGTGGAACTGCCGGCGGAAGCTGCCGCCATCCTGAATCCGGTCGGGCCAGTGCACAATCAGCGGCACCCGCACCCCGCCGCCGTGGGTGTTCTGCTTGTACCACTTCAGCGGCGTGTTGCCGGCCTGGGCCCAGCCCCAGGGATAGTTGGGCGAACTGCGCGGCCCGCCGATCAGGTGGAGGCGCGACTGCGCTTCGTCGATGTCATCCCAGAGCGGCTGCCCGTAGCGGGCCGAGTCGGAGACGCCCTGCGGCCCGCCCTCCTGGCTCGCCCCGTTGTCAGCCATCAGCATCAGGATCGTGTGGTCGAGCTGTCCCGAGTCCTCGAGATAGCCGATCAGCCGTCCGATCTGCTCATCGGTGTGCGTGAGAAAGCCGGCGAAGGCCTCTTGGAAGGCGGCGAAAAACCGTTGCGTGTTGGGCGAAAGCTCGTCCCAAGCCTTGACGCCCGGATTGCGCGGCGCAAGCTCGGTGCCCTCGGGGATCACGCCCAGCTCGAGCTGCCGCGCAAACCATTCCTTCCGCACCTCGTCCCAGCCCTGATCGAACTTGCCCCGATAGCGCTCGATGTACTCCTGCGGAGCTTGATGCGGCGAGTGCGTCGCGCCAAGCGCGAAGTAGAGGAAGAAGGGTTGACCCGGATAGACCGACTGGTGGTCGCGCAGGAATCCGGTTGCCTGATCCACGATGTCTTCGCTGAAGTGGTAGCCCTCCTCCGGTGTGCGCGGCGGATCAATCAGGTGATTGTCATAGACCAGGTCGGGGTAAAACTGATCGGTCTCGCCGGAGAGGAAGCCGTAGTAGCGGTCGAAGCCGCGCTGGAGCGGCCAATCGTGGAAGGGGCCGGCCTGCGAGCAGGTCTCGGAGGGATTGAGGTGCCACTTGCCCACGGCAAAGGTGGCGTAGTGCTCGTCGCGCAGCATCTCAGCCATCGTCGCCGCGTTCCTGCTCACCGCGCCGCGCATGTTCGGGAAACCGGGGTCATAGCTGGCGATCGAGCGCATCCCGACCGTGTGGTGATTGCGTCCGGTCAGCAGAGAGGCGCGAGTGGGGGAGCAGAGCGCGGTGACGTGAAAGTTGGTGAAGCGCAGACCGTTGGCGGCGAGACGGTCGATGTTCGGTGTGGCGATCGTCGAGCCGTAGCAGCCCAAGTGCGAGAAGCCGGTGTCGTCAAAGAGGATGATCACCACGTTGGGGCGATCCTGCGGCGCAGTCGGCAGCGGCGGCCACCACGGTTCGGAGTCGCGGAAGGTGCGCCCAATCACTCCGCCGAATTCTTCTTGTACGGACATCTGCCACTCCTGATCCTGAGCCCAGTCATACGCGGTTCGGAGAAGATAGGACGACGGACGGCGACGCGTCGCGGTAGCGGGACGATCCGGGGCGGCTAGGGGAGTTCGAGGCCCCGGCGCTGGAACTCATCGGCGATGGCCTCGACGACCAGGCGGGCGTCCGAGACAGCGACGGCGGCCTCGGCGCTGGTGGGTAGCTTGGCGACGTCTCGATAGCTGGCGTCAACGATCAAGGCATTGAGTCGTTTGAGATTGACCTGAAGGTGGTGTACGGGCCAAGCCGGCGGCAACTGCGGGAGCAGATTGTCGAGCCGGTTGAAGTGGGGGTAATCGTTGCGCTCCAGTTCGAGGGCCGCTTTGAGCGATTTCTGGGCGGCCTGTTGCGCGAGGAAACAAGGCTGGCGCGGCGGTTGGCTCTCAATGCTCATTAGGAACTCAGCGGCACCCAAGTCTTCCAATGCCAGTCGAAGCTGGTGCAGGGCTTCCTCGATCACCGGATCGCCGCCTCCCCGCACGTAGAGTATGCGACCGTCGATTAGGGCTTTGCGCTCGACCGCGCCGACCAGACAAGCGCGCTTGAGGAAGAGCGCGGGCGTGGTCACGATGACGTCGGTCGGTATCCCCAGCTTGGGCAGGGCGGCGCTGATCGCCGAACTCGATTTGTGGCGGTCTTCACACTGGTCGAGGACGACCAGCAGGTCGACATCGCTGGCCTCGTGGTGGTCGCCTCGGGCGCGGGAGCCGAACAGGACGATCTGCAACGGATCCCAACCTTGCACGATGATCTCGACCATCTTGTCAATGGCGGCGTTGATGTCCGCTGGAGCTTGGAGCGTCGTCATGGGATTGATCGTAGCCAGTTCTTTCCGAGAGAGCGCGCTCGTTAGCATTGAGAGAGGTTGGGAGCGAGGCGATGACGAGCGAGCCGGACGGCATCTTCTCCGGCGTGCGCGTGCTCGAATTTGGACTGTTTGTCGCCGGACCGTACGCGAGCGAACTGCTGGCCCACGGCGGCGCCGACGTGATCAAGATTGAACCCGTCACTGGCGACGCCACCCGATTCAATAGCGCCATCGTCCACGGCGAGGGTCGCCATTACATCATCAAGGCGCGGGGCAAACGCGGCGTCCCGATCAACCTCAGCCATCCGCGAGGTCGAGCGCTAGCGCGCGAATTGGCGCTGGACAGCGATGTGCTGATCTCGAATATGCGCCCCGGCGCGCTCAAGCGCTTAGGTCTGGACTACGAATCGCTGAGCGCCGAAAACGAGCGGATCATCGTGGCCGAAATCTCCGCGATGGGCGAGCAAGGCCCCTACGGGATGCACCTGGGCGCCGACTTCCAAGCCGCTGCGGCGTCGGGGCTGGCGCTGTCAACAGCCAACTTCGAGGGCGACGAGCCGCAAATCCTCGACGCCTACCTGTGCGACTTCCACGCGGGCACGCTGTTGTCCTTCGGCATCGCCGGAGCGCTCTACCGGCGCGAATTCACGGGCAAGGGACAGCACGTACGCACCTCGCTCTACCAGGCCGGACTCTCGCTGCAACACGCGACCGCCAACCTGTTCGACGCGGTCGACGGTTGGAAACGAGAGTTCGCCGACTGGATGGCGCAGGAGCGGCCGCACCCAACCGACGCCGCGCAGTATCGGCGCGAGCAGACCGCGCTGATCGTTGGCGGACTCTACGAGACGCGGGATGGGCGTTGGATCACGTTGGGTTCATCGAAGGCGGCCTATGAGCGCCTGCTGGAGGTATTGGGCATTGAGGATCCGAGCGTGCATGATCCGGACTGGGAGATGCCCGACGACCCGCGCGAACACTTCCGCTCTATCCGAGAGCAGATTCGCAATGTCGCGCTCAAGCACGACGGAGCAGAGATGCGCGACCGGATGCAGGCGGCCGGAGTGCCCTGTGCGCTGCTGAGTTCACTTGAGGAGGCGATGCTCAGCGAGCACGCCCGCGCGAACGACTACGTGCACAGCTTCGACCACCCGGCAGTCGGGCCGGTCCTGATGCCGCAGGCCCCGGTGCAATTCAGTGAGAGTCGCTATACGGCGGCGACCGAGACGCCGGCGTTTGGCGAACACCTTCGAGAGGTGCTGGGCGAGTTGGGATATGGAGACGACGAGATTGCGGAGTTGATCGCCTGCGGCGCGGTGGCCGAAGCGTTGCCAGACTGAGAACGGCCGGCGTTCCGAATCAGTACTAACGCTCTCATATTCGTAGTATCGTCAAGCCATGACGACGCGCGCCACTTACCACGCCGACGCTGCGAACGAATTCCTGAGCAAGGCCCGCGTGTATCTCGCCGATGATGATCTGTTGCAGGCCTCGGAGAAGGGCTAGGGAGCCGCGGCGCGCATGGTGAAAGCCGTCGCGGAGACTCGCGGCTGGCGGCACAGTTCTCACGGCGACCTGTATCGCTCCGTTGATCTCCTGACGGACGAAACCAATGACCAACGGCTGCGGATTCTCTTCCAATCAGCGAACGCCTTGCATCAAAACTTCTATGAGGGTTGGATGACTGAGGCAGCCGTCTCCGGCGGGCTTGCCAATGTCGAAGAGTTCGTCGGTCGGTTGCAAGACGTCCTCGACTAGGCGGTCTTGGCCTCACTCCCCTTGAGTCCGCGGCAGCCCCTCAGGTGAATCATGTGAATGGCCCTTAGGCCCCGCGCAGACGAGGGTCGAAGATGTCGCGGACAGAGTCGCCGACGAGGTTGAAGCCGAGTACGGCGATCGTCATGGCGACACCGGGGAAGATGCTCAAGTGCGGGTGCTTCCAGTTCGTGCGGGCTTCGGTCAGCATCCGTCCCCATGAGGGGTCAGGCGGGGGAACGCCGAGGCCGAGGAATGAAAGCGCGCCCTCAAAGAGGATGGCCCCGCCGAGCAATGCGGTGACGTAGATCAGCAGCGGCGGTCCCATATTGGGCAGGACGTGCCGCCAGAGGATGCGGTAGGGCGACGCGCCGATCAACTGGGCAGCCTCGACGTACTGCTCGGCCAGAGTGGCGAGCGTGCTCGCGCGGACAATGCGGACCATGCCGACGGCGAAGATGATGCCCATACCAAGGGCGACCGATTGCCAGCCCCTCCCGATCACCTGCGACAGCAGGAGCAGCAACACCAGACCGGGGAAGGCCAGCAGCATGTCGATAATCCGCTGCAAGAACAGATCGACCGCACCCTTGGCGTAGGCCGAGACCATGCCCAGCACCAGCGCGACGCCGACGCCGATTGCCATCGCGCCCAGCGCGAGAGACATCGAGAGTCGAGCGCCCGCGACCACCCGAGCCAGGTAATCGCGGCCGAGTCGATCGGTGCCGAACCAGTGCTCGCCGCTGGGCCCGACCAGGATGTCGGGGGAAATCGTCTCCGCGTCGCCCGCGATCAGCGGCCCAACCGCGGCGAGGAAGATGACGAACACGACGATCAGCAACCCAAATGCGCCCAGAGGATGTTGCCGGAGGAGCCGGCGCGCGCGGACGCGGAGCGGCGGCTTCTCTGGAAGCCCGTAGACGTCAAACGCCACTGCGGCAGGTTCTGCGCTGCTCACTGGAACCGAATCCTTGGATCAAACATGCCGTAGCTCAGGTCGACGAGCAGGTTAACCAGGATGAACGCCGCTCCAAAGATCAGCATCCAAACTTGGACCACTGGCAGATCGTTGTTGAGCAGCGATTGCACGAGATAGCGTCCCATGCCGGGGATGGCGAAGATCTGCTCGACGATCACCGCCCCGGCCACGCCGTTGGCGAAGACGAGGCCGATCAGGGTGATCAACGGAATCATCGCGTTGCGCAGCGCGTGGCGGAGAACGACGACATAGCCGCTCAAGCCCTTGGCATAGGCGGTGCGAACATAGTCCTGACGCAAGACCTCGAGCATTTCGGAGCGCGCGACGCGGCCGAGCACGGCCGCGCCAGCCAGCGCGGCGATCGCAGCGGGCACGATCATCTGGATCAGGTTGGTATCGGGTTCCTCCCACAACTGCACATAGGGAACGGGCGGCGCATACCCCCAGAGCACGAGCGGGACCACGACCACCAGCGTCGCCAGCCAGAAGTTGGGAATGGCGAGGAAGAGGATCGTGACGAAGCGAATGCTGTAGTCATCAGTCTTGTTCTGGCGAACGGCCGACCACACCCCCGTTCCAATCCCGAGCGGGATGTAGATCAGCAGCGTCAAGAAGAGCAACTCAATCGTGACCGGCATCCGGCGGCGGAAGTTGTCGAGGATGTCTTCCTTGGTCAGCCAGGAGGTGCCGAAGTCGCCGCTGAAGACCTGACCGATCCAGTTGACGTACTGGATATGCACCGGTTTATCGAGTCCAAAGTGCGCTTCCAGCTTGGCCCGGTCGTCGGCGTTGGCGGTCCCGGGGAAGCCGGCCGAGAGCCGCGCGTCGATCACCGAGCCGGGCACCAGGCGAATCAGTCCGAAGACAAAGATCGACAGCAGGATCACCGTGATCGGCAAGAGCATCAAGCGGCGGAAGATGTAGTTGCGCATCGCTCGCTGTTTGTCCGGACGCAGACTCTACTTACTGTGATCCTGGTATTGGCCAGGCTCGAACTGGCCAACCATGGGCGACCAGCCGGGAGGTTAGAATTCTTCGGCGCCATCGGGGATCTGATCGAACCACATGCCCCAGATGATGGCGTTCGACGCGGTCGGTCCTGGTGTCGGACGGAATCCTCTCAGATACGGACGGAAGGCGACGACCGCGTTGCTCCAGGACCAATAGAGGCGAGGGTTCCACTCGTTGAGCAGACGGTCCTGCGCTTCGTCGTAGATCTCCTTGCGCTCTTCCACGTCGAAGACCGAGCGGCCCTTCTCGACCATCGCGTCGAACTCGGGGTTGGAGAAGTTGCCGTAGTTCTGACCGCCGGTGGTGTGCAGGTCGTTGTAGAGCAGATCCGGGTCGGACGCTCCCTGCTGACCGAGCATGATCATGGTGAACTCACGGTTCTGACGGGCGGCCAGCGCGTCGGTGGTGGTCAACTCGTTGATGTCGATGTTGATGCCTACTTCGGCGAGATTCTGCTGTAGCACCTGGGCGTAGTCCGACGCGCTCGGCGCCCAGATGTCCATCGGTGGGAAGCCGTTGAGGTCGACGCCGGCCGCATCGAGCATGGCGCGCGATTCGGCCAGGTCCTCCTGGCGGAGATCGCCCGAGCGGTAGCCGGGCAGCTGCCGAAGCTCGTCCTCGCTTCGGCCATACGGTGCGATTGCGACCGCGATGGGGCCGCCAATCACCAGCGAACCCTGAGAGAGCGCAATGAGCTGTTCGCGGTCGGCGGCCAGATGCACAGCAGTGCGGACGCGAGGGTCGGTATAGGGCTCGACTTCGCAATGGATGTGCGTGGCCATACCGTAGGTAACCGGATTCTGGACGCCCACGACTTCGTCTTCGCCGAGCACCGAGGCCGCCTCTTCGAGATTGGTTTGGCTACCGGTCCACTGGTAGTCGAGGAAATCGATCTGGCCATCCGCAAAGGCGGCGGTGCGCAGAGCGTCGTCAGGCAGGGCGATGCCCTTGTAGCCGTCAAAGTAGGGTTGCCCCTCCTTGTAATAGTTGGGATTCCGTTCCAGCCTGAGCTCGACCTCCGGCTCTCGTGAGAGTCCCATGAATGCGCCCGTGCCGATCTGCGCCTCGAAGTCCGTCGACAAGCCTTCGTCGCCGAAGGCCTCGACCGCGTCACGGGAAACCATCAGCATGTTGTCTTCGGCGATCGCCGTCAAAATCGGCGAGAAGACCTGACCTGCCTCCACGTGCATCGTGAGTTGGTCGGTCGCTTCAAACTTTTCGACGATCGAGAAGCGATCCTTGAACACGAACTCCGGATTATCGAAGCCGAAACGCTCAAGTCCGAAGACGGCGTCCTCGGCGGTGAACTGGCGCCCGTCCAGAGGCGACTTGTCGTGCCAATACACATTCGGTTTGATCGAGTAGACGAAATTGAGCTCGTCCACAACTTCCGGCAACTCCGCCATCCCCGAAGTGATCACGAAGCCCTCGTCGAGGTAGTTGACCCAGTCGTAGATTTGGTGCACGCCGGCGTAGGTGCCGCCGTGGATCACAATCGCCGGGTCGAAGATGCCACCGTCCGACATCACGATCCGGACGATGCCGCCTTGCTTGGGTCCGTCGGCCGCCTGGGCCTGCGCCTGAGCGGCAGCTTGCTGCTGGGCCTGCTGTTCTTCGGCGGTCTGGGTCTGGGCCTGTTGCTGGGCGGCTTGCTGCTCGGCCTGTTGCTCCACCTGGGCCGCCTGCTGCTCTTGCTGCTGTTGGACAGCGGCGGCGGCGGGCTGGCCGTCGTCATCATCGTCGCCGCAGCCGACGAGCGCCAGTCCCGCCGCGCCGACACCGGCGCGGGCGCTGGCGCGGAGCAATCCGCGCCGCGACAGGCGATTGCGGCTCATCCGTTTCCAATAGTTTCGCTCACTCATGCCGACCTCTTCCGTCTAATGAGCACACGTGATCCAGAGCGTGCTTCACGCGATACCCGCGCAGTATGACGCGCGGCGATCAGGCTTGCAACCGATTGACAGAGGCACCGCCTAGATGGTTCTCGTGTCGTCGAACCAGCACTGGTTCATGACCTGGTTGGTGGGCGTAATACCCGGCGTCGGGTAGTAGCCCTGCAACCAGGGGCGGTGTCCGATCGTGGCCTGGCTCCAATGCCACCAGAGCCTCGGGGCGTACTGCTCAAGCAGAATCGTCTGAATCTCGTCGTAGATCGCCTTGCGATCTTCCACACTGAACGTCGTCCGGCCCTTGACCAGCATCTCGTCGATCGCCGGGTCGGAGAAGTTGCCGTAGTTCTGGCCGCCGGTGGTGTGCAGGTCGTTGTAGAGCAGATCCGGGTCCGCTGCGGCCTGCTGGCCCAAGGTGATCATCGAGAACTCGCGGTTCTGGCGGGCGGCCAGGGAGTCGGCCGTGGTGAGTTCGAGAATCTCGACCTCGTATCCGACTTCACCGAAGTTCTGCTGCAACACCTGGCCCTGATCGGAGGCCCAGTCCCAGATTTCCATCGGCGGCACTGCCGACGGGTCGTAGCCGCTCGCCTCGAGCAGCTTGCGGCCCTCGGCCAGGTCGGCTTCGCGCTCGTCGCCGGAACGGTAGCCGGGCAACTGCGTGAGGATGTCCACCCCCCAGCCGTAGGGGGCGATCGTTTCGGCGATGGGGCCGCCAATATTGCCGGCCCCGAGCGTGGTCGCGATGATCGCGGGCCGGTTGACGGCGTGGTGCAGCGCCAAGCGCACGCGCGGATCGGTGTACGGTTCGACCTCGCAGTGCACGTGCGTCGCCAGACCGAACGCGACCGGGTTGGGCACCACCACGATTGAGTCTTCGCCGATCTCCGCCTGGACGGTCTCGATCTCTTGCAGCTCGCCGTACCACTGCAACCAGAGGAAGTCGGTCTTGCCGGCGATGTACTGCGCGATCCGGTTCGCGTTGTCGAGGCCCCAGATGATGTTGTAGCCGTCGAAATAAGGCAGTGTGCCGCCCTCGGGGGCCGGGCGGTAGTAGTTCGGATTGCGCTTGAGCACGGTCTCGACATCCGGCTCGCGCGAATCTAGCATCATCGAGCCGGTACCAATGACGAGGTCGGGATTGCTGCCGACTTCGGCGTCGCCGAACTGGTCGACGATGTCGCGCGCGACCATCAGCGCGCCGGTCTCCGCCATCGCCACCAGCAGCGGCGCGAACGGCTCCGAGGCCTGGACGTGCATCGTCAGCTCGTCGACTGCCTCGAAACTCTCAACCAGCACGTAGCGATCTCGATAGACGAACTCGGGGTTGTCCCAACCGAAGCGTTCGTAGCCAAACACGGCGTCTTCTGCTGTGAACTGGCGCCCGTTCAGCGGCGGCAGATCCTGCCAGTAGACGTCGGGTTTGATCTGGTAGACGAAATTGGTCTCGTCGACGATCTCCGGCAACTCAGCCATCGCATCGGTGATCTCGTTGCCCGCGCCGAGGTAGTTGATGAAGTCGAAACACTGGAAGATGGATGCGTCGGTGCCGCCGTGAATGGTCGCGGCGGGGTCGAACAGGCCGCCGTCGTCGCCCGCGATCTGAACCATGCCGCCGAACTTGGCTCCGCCGGCCGCTTGAGCCTGGGCGACGGCCGCCTGCTGCGCCTGCTGTTCGTCGGCAGTCTGTGTCTGCTGCTCTTGCTGCATCGCCTGCTGTTCGGCCTGCTGTTCAGGCTGCTCCTGAGCTTGCGGCTGCGCCTGAGCCGCTGCCGGCTGGCCATCGTCGTCGTCATCGCCGCAGCCCACCAGCGCGAGTCCGGCCGCGCCGACGCCAGCCCGCGCACTGGCACGCAGCAGTCCGCGCCGCGACATTCGATTTCGGCGCATTCGGGTCCAATAGTTTCGCTCGGCCATGGTCGCCTCTTCCCTGTTGCACGAAGGTGTGGTGAAGGTTCCGCGCAGTATGGCGATTTGGATTGCTGCTTGCAAGCGAACTTGCCGGGGCTTCGGCTCGGTCGCTACTTGTTCCGCACATACGGACTCGTCGCCTCAAGAATCGCGTCAGCGAGGAAATTCAGCGCAATCAGCAGCAGCGCCAGCGCCGCGATCGGCGTCAGCAGGAACCACCAGGCGCCAAGCGTCAGGAACGGCCTGGCCGCGTTCAGGATCAGCCCGATTGTCGGCGTCGGGGGCGCTGCGCCCAGGCCGAGAAAGCTCAGCGACGCCTCCGCGATCACCGCGAACGCCATGTACAGCGCCGCCTGGATCATCAGCGGCGGCAGTGTGTTGATCGCGATGTGGCGCATGATGATCCGGATCGGCCGAGCGCCCAACGTGCGCGCCGCCATCACGTAATCGCGCTCCTTCTCCTGCAACATTTGCCCCCGCGCCAGTCGCGCGAAGACCGGAATCGCCCCGATCCCGAGCGTGATCGCCACTTCCCGCGTGCCCGTCCCGAGCACGGCCAACACGACCAGCGCCGTGAGAATCCCCGGAAACGCCAACATCGTGTCGATGAACCGCATCGCCACCGCGTCCGTCCAGCGGCCGAAGTAGCCCGCCGCGTAGCCGATCGCGACGCCGATCGGCATCCCGATCGCGATCGCGCCGGCACTCACGGAGAGCGAGATCCGGATGCCGTAGACCACCCGGCTAAACAGGTCGCGACTGATCTCGTCGGTGCCGAATGGATGCGTCCACGACGGCGACAAGAGCCGGGCTCCGCGAATCTGCTCCGCGTAGTCATACGGAGCGATCTGTCCCGCGAAGATGGCGCAGACCAGGAACACGCCGAGGATCACGATCGCGATCTGGCCTCGCCGTTCGCGGGACACGCGATAGGCGACATCGAACCACTGCGACTGCTGCCGCCAGCGCAAGACCCGGGCACGAACGGGCCCGCTTCCGAATCCGGGTAGCGCTTGCTGTACGTTCGCCATCATTGCACCCGGATCCGGGGATCAACGAACCCGTAGGCGACATCGGCAAGCGTATTCACCACCACGAAAACCGTCACCAGCACCGTCAGCATTCCCTGGATGAGCTGGTAGTCCCGGCCGATCACGCCGTCAATGATCAGCGACCCGAAACCAGGCCGCGCGAAGACGACCTCAACGATCACCGCGCCGGAGATCAGGAAACCGATCTGCAGTGCCGCAACCGTGATCACCGGGATCAGCGCGTTGCGCATCGCGTGCCGCAGCACCACCGTCCGCTCCCGCAGCCCTTTGGCCCGCGCCGTCCGCACGTAGTCCTGGTTCAACGTCTCCATGATCGAGGCCCGCACGAACCGAGCCAGGATCGCCGCCGTCCCCGCCCCCACCGCGATCATCGGCATGACCAGGAACTTGAGCGCCTCCAGTGGATCCTCAGTGATCGCGACCCGGCCCGTGATCGGTAACAGGCTCAACTCGACTGCGAGCACCCAGATCAGGATGATCCCGAGCACAAAGTTCGGGATCCCGAGCGTGAACATCGTGAATCCGGTCGCGGCGTAGTCGGGCGCACCGCCCGGTCTCAGGCCGGCGAAGATTCCCAGCGGGATGCCAACGACGAGCACGAACAGGTAGCCGGCCACCGCGAGTTCCGCGCTGGGCACCAGCGCGACCGTCATCAGCGACCCGACCTCGGCGCCCTTCGTAAACGACGGCCCGAAGTCGCCCTGCACCGCGCCCGCCAGCCAGTCGACGTACTGCTCGACCAGTGGCTCGTTCAGCCCGAGCCGTTCCCGCACTTGCTCGATATCTTCGGCGCTCGCATCCGTTCCGACCAGCAGCAGCGCCGGATCGCCGGGAATCAAGCGCATGACCAAAAAGACCAGGATGCTGGCCAGCAAGACCGTCACCACGCCCTGAGCGAAGCGGCGGATCAGGAACGAACCCATGGACGACGCTCCTCTGAGGGCTGACCATACCGAATCCCACAGAGCTCAGGGCGGATCTGCGGACGGGCGCGAGCGACGACTGCCCCTCGGCCATCAGCCGATGGATGAGGAGCCGTCGCCGAGCGCTCCTGCGGGGCGCGACACATGCGGTTGAGCGGCTACGCCTTCAACCAGAGCTCTTCCTTGTGCACTTTCCCGGAGGCGGTCGTGGTGTAGAACCCGCCCACGCGATTGTGGTTATAGGCCCCGATGTTGGCCGCGCCCGCGTACGGCAGCAACCACGGCGCGTCGAAATAGAGCTGGTTCCAGCGGTCGAACAACTCTTGACGCTCGGCCGGAGTCGGTTGCGAAGCAAATCCCTCCAGGATCGAGACGTACGCGTCCGAAACCTCGGCCACGGCGTTGACCGGCTGCCGGAACTGATAGTTCATGTTCGGCAGTGTCTCTGGCTCCATCCAGAAGAAGCCCGTGCTCGCCATGTACAAGCCGGGCATCTGGCCGGCCAGGAAGAGCTCGATCCATTCTGCCCGGTCGATCACCTTGATCGTGACCTCGAGTCCAATGGCGTTGAAGTTCGCCTGGATGATCTCCGGCGCGCCGGCGGGGAGCCAGCCCTCGAAGATGTGCATGTCCAGCTTGGTGCCCAACAGACCGGCCTCTTCCAGCAACGCCCTCGCCCCTTCCGGGTCATATGCGACCACGTCGTACTGCGGGTCATACGCCGACGAAGTCGGCAGCCACATCTGGTTCGCAATCGGCATCACGCCGTAGAAGACATCTTCATGGATGCGCTCTCGGTCGATCGCCTTTTGCAGCGCGCGA
This sequence comes from Dehalococcoidia bacterium, assembly GCA_963555985.3. Taxonomy (GTDB): domain Bacteria; phylum Chloroflexota; class Dehalococcoidia; order Bin125; family Bin125. The sequence goes on along the minus strand of OY820591.1, from coordinate 487,815 downwards.
CGGAAGCGCGGATCGTCGTTCGCCGGGTGACCGCCGCCGAGCGCCGTCTGCGTCGGCCCGACGACCCAGTACCCGAATGCCGGCCCGACATCGGTGGTCAGGTGCTCTATCTGGCTCAGGCGGTCGAACTGCGGGAGCGGAATGACGGCCATGTCGAGTTCTTCGCTCTCGAGCGCCAGCACGATCGTGTCCTCGTCTGGGATCTTGCGATATTCGATCGCGTCGAGGTGCGGGGTCAGGTAGCCGTTCTCGTGCGGTACCGACACCCACTTCGCGCCCGCTTCCCATTCGCTGAAGTCGAACTTGAACGGGCCGCTGCCATTGATCTCCTCCATCGCGGCCAAGGCCGTGATCGTGTCAGAGTCGGCGATCGGCGCAAACGTGACCAGGTCGTAGATCACCGGCCCCGGCCAGTTCGAATGGTTGAACTGCACGGTCACATCATCGATCACGTCGATCGATTCGAGGTATACGCCTGCGAGCCCTCGCACCTGGCTGTTGGGCGTGTCCTCCCAGTTCATCGCCTCATAGCTGAGCTTGACCGCCTCGGCGTTGAGCGGCTTGCCGTTGTGGAATTCGAGGCCCGGACGCAGCTTGAAGATCGTGGCCGTCGCGTCGGCGTTCTGCTCCCACGACTCGGCGAGTCGCGGCTCCGGCTCCAGCGAGTCCCCGCGCTGTGCCAACCAGTCCCAGATCCCAGCGTCAGGCGGCTGAGTGAATCGGCCCTCAGCGATCGCGTAGGGCAGCGTCACATCGTCCTCGAAGTTGGTCGTGTCGCCGGCGATCAGCCTGCCGCCCTGCCGCGGGCCGTCGTCGGCCTGCTGAGCCTGAGCGACGGCGGCCTGCTGTTCTTGCTGCTGTTGCGCCGGAGCGGCTTGCTGCTGCTCTTGTTGCTGCTGCTGCGCGGGCGCAGCCTGCTGCTGCTGTTGTTGCGGCTGCGCCTGAGCCGCAGCCGGCGCCGCCTGCTGCTGGCCATCGTCGTCATCGTCCCCGCAGCCGATCAGGATCAGGCCGCCCGCACCGATCCCCGCGCGAGCCGAGGCTCGCAGCAGCGATCGCCGGCTCAACCGACGCCCCTTCATCCGTTGCCAGTAGTTTCGCTCGCTCATTGGGACGTCTCCTCGAAAATCGCCTGGTCAGTATTTGCATCTATCGGCGATCTGCGCGAACGTAGTGCGCTCAATTTTGCTTGTCAAGCGGCCTGGCTACCTCATCCCTGCGCTCAAGCCGGGGCAGGCTCGCTCGGGACTGCGCACATCGGCGGCGCAGCCATCCGTCGGCCAAGCCGACTGTCGCCACTGCAACACTCGCACCACCCCGCACCTGCCATCGTACGCCTGTACGTATATACTGACCTCCGTGCGACCCGGCTCCAGCCGCTCGGCGGGGCCCGGCACGACCACCCAGCCTGGCCTGCACACTCCCCGGCGCGCTCGAACTCGAATCCCCAACACGGCGCAACACCACCCGGACAGAGCCATACAGAGCCGACACCACCGAAACGAGATGAAACACACTGAAACAAAATGAAACAGAATGAAACAAGCTGAAACAGGATCGCGCCGCCTTCGCGCACAATTCCCCATCCACGGCTGACAATTCGCGTCAGCTGCCCAGCAATTCCCCGCCCTCGCGCCGGATCAGGCCCTACGGCGAAGCGACCTTGCTGAATTGCTTCGACGGCAGCGTCCCCAACGCCGGCGCCCAGCCCGGTTCGGGATGCGGCGGATGGGCGGCGAGCCAGTCCTCGTCGATCGAGACCCCCAGGCCCGGCGCTTCGGGCACCGACAGGTAGCCGTCCACCTGGGCCGGGAACTCGCCGATGCAGGCATCCTGGAACCACGCGCGCGAGCCGCCCTCATGGATCTTGAAGTTCGGGATCGAGGCGTCAACGTGCAGCGCAGCGAGCACTTCCATCGGTCCGTGAATCGCGTGCGGCTGAACACCGACGTACTGCGCCTCAGCCAGCGCCGCGATCCGCTTCATCTGGCCGATCCCGCCGGTCTGGATCATGTCGGGCTGGATCATCGCCACGATCTGCCGCTGGAGCAGATCGAAGTAGGTGAAGGGACTGTAGATCCGCTCTCCGGTAGCGATCGGGATGTTGGTGTGGCGGGCCACCTGCTCCATCGCGTCGATGTTCTCGAACGGCACCGGCTCCTCATAAACGAAGGGCCGGTATTCCTCCATCGCGTTACCGATCCGGATCGCCTCAGCCGGAGTCAGGCGACCATGCACCTCAACCAGCAATTCGACCTCGAAGCCAACCGCGTCGCGCACCGCGGCGAGGGTGTCAATCGCCTTCTTCTCGGCCTCGTACGAAATGAACAGGCCCCGGTGATCGAACGGGTCGCCCTTGAGCGCCGTGAATCCCAGCGCGAGCTGGCTGAGCGCGAATTCCGCCGCGCTCTCCGGCGAGGGGCCGTCCCAACGGCCGTAGCACCAGATCTGGTCGCGCATCTTGCCGCCCAGCAGCTCGTAGACCGGCACGCCCAGGGCCTTGCCCTTAATGTCGTAGAGCGCCATCTCGATCCCGGCCTGGGCGCTGTTCTGGATCGGCCCGCCGCGCGTGAAATAACGGTGGTGGATCGTCTGCCACAGCTCTTCGATCCGAAACGGATCCTCGCCGACGATCATGCCGCCGTACTCCTCGACCAACGAGGCCACCGCCATCGGCCCGCAGGTCGCGTCCCCCCAGCCGACAATGCCCTCGTCGGTTTCGACCTTGACGAAGACAAAGTTCCAGGGCGGGAAGTTGAACATCGGGTGGGCAGTAGTCCCCGGCGAGGCAGGGATGGCGCTGATCTTGGTGATCTTCATGGCGTCGTCTTTCTGGGGATGGCTGTCAGGGCAGAAGCTATCAACTGAGCGACGACCCGGTAGCGGTGGGGCCTGAGACTTCGCTACACGAGCAGGTCGATCGCTGCCCGCGCGATGCCCAGGAACAACAGGAACCCAAACACGTCGGTGAAGGTCGTGACGATCACGGCCGACGCGACCGCCGGATCGACCCCGATCCGGCGCAGGATCAGTGGGATCGCGGCGCCAACCGAACCGGCGATGATCATGTTGCCCAGCATCGCCAGGCCGAGCACCAGCGCCAACCCAAGATTCTGCTGCCAGAGCAGCGCGATCACGGCGACGAGCAAGCCCAGCCAGACCCCGTGGAAGAGGCCGAGCAAGGCTTCGCGCACCAGCAAGCGCCGCGCGGTAATCCCGACCAGTTGCCCGAGCGCAATCGCGCGGACAATCAGCGTCAAGGTCTGCGTCCCGCCGATCCCTCCCTGACCCGCGACCACAGGTAAGAACGCCGCCAGCACCACGACCTGAGCCAGGGTCGACTCAAAGACGGAGATGACGGCGGCGGCGAGGAAGGTCGTCGCCAGGTTGACCGTCAACCAGGGCAGGCGGGTGCGGATCGATCCGGCCAGCGGTCCGTCGGCGGCCTCGCCGGCGACGTTGGCGACTTGCAGCATCTGCCGCGTGTCCTGCTCGACCAGTGCGCCCAGCAACGACTCCGGCAGGATCGCCCCGATCAGCCGGCCCTCCTCGACGACCGGCAACTGGGTCAGGTTGTAATGCCGGCGCAGCCGGGCACACTCCGCCGCATCGATATCCGTGGTAACTGAAGCCACAATTGGATGCGCGATTGATTCGACCGCAGTGTCGTCATCGGCGATCGCCAATTCCGGCATCGGAATCTGGCCGACCAACTCCCCAGCCTGATCGAGGACATAGACGTAGGTGAACTCGAAGCGATCGACCCCGACCTCACGAACGCTGGCGCGCGCGTCACCGGCGGTACCATCAACGGACACTGCCGGGAACTCAACCACCATCAATGCGCCAGCGGTATCCGCTTCCTGGGTCAGCAGTTCATCGTCGGCGAGCGGCGCGTCCAGTGTTTCCGCCACCGTCTGGGCGCGGTACAGGGGCAAGCGCCGCAGGGTGGCCAGCGCGGTCTGCGGATGCACCTGGTCGAGTACGAAGGAGAGGGCCTGAACACCAAGGCGGGTCCCCACGCGCCCGGCCTCGACCGGGTTCATCTGGCGCAGCATCCAGACCACCGTGTCCGGTGACATGATGCCTAACACGGCCTCACGTCCGGCACGCGGCAGACCGGCGATGATCAAGCCCATGTCGGCCGGATGCAGGCTGCGCATCAGCTCGATCGCCTGCTCCTCCCGGCCAAGCGAGATCAGCTGCCGCACTTCAGCCGCGATCGCCGACACTTCCTTGAGTGGGATCGCGCTCCCAGGGCGGAACCCTCGCTCAGCAAGCCCAAGCAGTCCGCCGTCACCTGGTTCGCGGTTCATGGCCGCTCCTCCATCAATCGCGTCGCAGATACGTGCAACTACTCTCTCGCCACGTTCACTCGGACTTCTAACGGCAGTGGCCTGCGACCGGCATCGGGCCGGAGGCGTGTCACGACTACTGCAACGCCCCCGCGAGAGCGAACCGCTCGATCTCCTCGTCGGAGTAGCCGAGCGTCGCACTCAGCACCGCATAGGTGTCCTCGCCGATCAGGCGGGCGCGCTGCAACTCGCAGGGAGCGTCGGACAGCCGAAATGACGATTGGGGCGCGCGGTAGCTGCCGAGCGCCGGATGCTCGAGGCGCTGATAGAAGTTGCGATGGCGGAGTTGCGGGTCGTGTTCCAAGACGTCTTCGCCGGTCTGGACGACACCTGCGGGCACACCGCAGCCTTGCAGCAGCGTCATGACCTCGCGCGCGTCTCGCTGCTTCGTCCACACTTCCACGATCCGATCCAGCTCATCCTCGTTCGCCTTGCGATCCTGGATGGTGGTGAAACGCGGGTCTGCAGCAAGATCGGGCGCTTGCATTCCGGCGCATAGCGATTGCCACTCGGCGTCGCTGGTGACTGCGATGACGCACCAGCGCTCGCCCGCGCAGCGATAAGCTCCATGCGGCGCAGCGTCGGGCTGGCGGTTGCCCAGTCGTTCGGCGACGCGGCCGTTGACGGTGTAATCAAGCAGTGACGGCGCGAGCCAGTGAACGCCCGCCTCGTATTGCGAAACGTCGAAGTACTGACCCTGGCCGGTGCGGCGGCGGTGATCGAGCGCGGCCAGCAACAGCGGGACGTTGAAGCGCGGCGCGATGAAGTCGGTATAGGCGCTGAGGTATCCGGGCTCGCCCTCGGGCCAACCGGTCAGTTCATTGAATCCGGCGAGCGCGGCGTAGTGTCCGCCGCCGCCCTTCCCCTGAGCGTGCGGGCCGTCCTGCCCCTGTCCACTGCAACTGAGCACGATCACGTCCGGGTTCAGTTCACGCACCGCCTCATGCCCCAGGCCCATCCGATCCATCGCGCCGGCCGAGAAATTGTTGAAGACGACATCGGCCCATTTGACCAGTCGCCGGGCGATCGCCATGCCTTGCTCGGTCCCGAGGTCGATGTTGAGCGCGCGAGCGCCGGTGCGCACCTGTGCGAACTCGCCGCTGCACTCGGGATCCGGCACGTCATCCTTGAATGGTCCGACCAGACGCAGCGCGTCGAGCCGAGCAGTGCTCTCCACGCGAATCACGTCGGCGCCAAAGTCGGAAAACGGCTTGATCGTCAACGGTCCGACCATGAACCAGCCGAAGTCGGCGATCTTGATCCCCGCCAGCGGCGCTGTGCTGGCCAAGACAGGCGCAACCCCGTCATTCCAGGCTTGACCTGGAATCTCGCTCCCCGGTGCCTCCGAGACCGCCGCATCACTCGGATCGGTCGTCTTGCCAAGCCTGCCCAGGACTACGCCGTTGTGCTCACCGATCGTCGGAGCCGCACGAGTCTGCGACGGGATCGTGCGATCACCTTTGGCAATCGCGCCGGGAAAGCGAATGCTGCGACCCAGTTCAAGGTGCTCCACGTCGCGCCAGAAACCGCGGGCCTGCAATTGCTCGTTGGCGAGCGTGTCGGCCGATGTCGCGGATGGGTAGAGCAAGAAGTCGTGCCGCGTCGCCGCTTCGTACAGCTCGTGCTTGGTTCGATTGATAAACAGGTCGGCAAACAATCGACCCAGGGGTTCCCAGTCATCCGCCGTCATCTCCTGGAGCGGTAGATGCTCCCAGTCGATCGACTTCAGCTCGCGTCCCTCGCCGATCTCGTCGAGCCAGGCGAAGAACCCGCTCAGTCGCCGACTGGCGCTCGGTCCGACGGCGCAGATCCAGACCACGTAGCCGTCGCGGCACCGCCATGTCCACGGCAGTTCGGCTCCACCGACATTCGGGCGAAGTTCACGTGAGAGATTGCGGCCAGTCATATCCCAGCTACCGGTGACCTGATAGAGGCCTCTGGACGTGGCTTCCTGGATCGAGAGATCAACATGCTGCCCGCGCCCGGTTCGATGTCGTTGGGTCAACGCGATCAACGCGCCGATCACCGCGTCGCCCCCGGCATGGAGGAAGGACTGGCAATCGTCGCTGATGTGCGCGGGAGGTCTCGACGACTCACCCATGATCGACATGTTGCCGCTCATCGCCCAGAAGACGATGTCGGTGGCCTGGTAGTCGCGGTACGGTCCGCTCTGACCGAACGGCGAGATCGAGACCAGGATGAGTCCCGGGTTGGCCTGCGCAAGTCTTTCGTAACCGAGACCGAGCTGATCGAGATATCCAGGCGCGAACGACTCCAGGACAAAATCAGCCGATTCGACCAGCCGCAGGAACCGGTCGCGGCCGGCAGCGTCGTGGAGGTCGAGCGCAACGCTGCGCTTATTCGTGTTCCAGGCCAGCCAGCGCAGGCTCCGATCCGGACCCGGTTCGTGATCGACGAACGGACCGCGATGCCGCACGGGATCGCCGCCGGGCGGCTCGACCTTGATCACGTCGGCGCCGAGGTCGGCCAGCAACTTGCCCGCGAACTGGCCGCGCTCGTCGGTCAGATCGAGGACGCGGTAGGGGGAGAGCAACTCCGCTTGATCGTTCACAACACAGCCTCCGTGCCAAATCTAGCAACTGAGCACGTGGGACTGGCCTGCGGCTGACGCACGGGCGGGTTGGATCAGACCATGAAGATCACTGACATCGAGACGTTCGTCGTCGACGCGGGCTGGCGGCCGTGGCCCGCTATGGGGACATGGACCGCCTGGCCCGTCAGTCGCCCGGCGGTACGGGGTCGATCGGTGTCGGCATCGGGCTTGCCGCTTCGATCTGTTCGGCGGCGGCGAGGCAGAGGTCTTCGCGCCAGCGGTCGGCGTAGACCTGGACGCCGGTTGGGAGACCGTCGGCGACGCCGGTGGCCAGCGCGACGGCGGGCAGGCCAAGCACGTTGGCCGGGCTGATGAAATGCGCGGTGCCGAGCGTCGTGTCGATCCCGGTTTCGGGATCCAGATCCGAGTCGATCGGCCACGGCAAGCAAGTCCAGGTAGGCCCGATGACGACGGGGTACGCGCCGAAGAAATCAGACCACACGCGGCTCAGTCGCGAACGCTCCGCGTGTACGACGGAGTTGGACAACGGCGCAGAGGCGATGCGCTCGCCGATCTGTCGATGGAGGGCGGCGAGCTGCGGTGTGATCAGCGCCTCCTGCTCCTGGAGCGATTGCTCGTCCTGGTCGGCGACGATGACATAGGCCCAGATCTCATTGACTCGGTCCAGCTCGGGTGGCTCGACCTCTTCCACGCTCCAGCCGTCGTCGGCGAGCACCTCTCCGGCACGGCGGATCTCGGCGACCGTCACGGCGGGGAGATCGAAGCCGGGGATCGCGGTGACCAGCGCCGCCTGTCGCGCCGCCGGTTCGGGGCCTTCGAGCGGGGCATCGACGGAGCGCGGGTCGCGAACGTCGCGGCCGGCGAGCACGGAGAGGCCGAGGCGCAGGTCGGCGACGGATCGCGCCATCGGGCCTTCGACCAGCATCGCCTGCACGGCCATCCCGGCGTCGACGCCCATCGAGAGCACGCAGGGGATGCGTCCCGCCGAGGGCTTGAGCGAGGTGATGCCGCAGCAGTAGGCGGGGTTGCGCAGCGAGCCGAGAATGTCGTTGCCGAGCCCGATCGGCGACATGCCGGTGGCCAGCGCTGCGGCCTCGCCGCCACTCGAGCCGCCGGGAGTCAGCGCGGGGTTCCAGGGATTGAATGTGCGGCCGCGGAGTGGGTTATCGGTATCGAGGCGACCACCCATCTCGGGCAGGTTGGTGCGTGCGAGCGGGATTGCGCCGGCGCGCTTCATCCGTTCGACGACGGGCGCATCGCTCGGCGGCAGGGCGTCGGCGAGGGCCGGAATCCCCGAGGTGGTGGGCGAGCCGACGCAGTCGATGTTCTCCTTGATCGTGAACGGGACGCCGTGCAATGGACCCGAGCTCTCGCTGCGGTCGGCGGCGTCGGCCCCGGCCAGCGCGGTTTCTGCGAGCACGAGTGTGACCGCGTTCACTTGGCCGTTGACCTCGGCGATGCGGTCGAGGTGGGCCTCGATCACCTCACGGCTGGAGACCTCACGGTCGCGAATCAGCGCGGCCAACTCGACGGCGGTGCATTTCCAGAGTGCATCAGGCATGGGCATCTCCTCGTGGTCGGGCGGCGAATGCTAGGGCGTGTTCAGACTGCGCGAAGTGTATCGGCGCTGTTTGGCGGGAGAATTTCGGAGGGATTGAGCGGAGCTCCTGGTGAGCGCTGAGGATCGTGCGTTCGCGGGTCTGGATTTGTCCAGATTTGTCTAGATTTGTCCAGATCTGTCCGGATTGATCTCGATTCGGGCAGATTTTTTCCAGGAGAATCCGGGCATGTCCAGCACTGTTCAGGTTTGGAGCGAGTCGTTTGTGGGACACAGCGGTCTCCGATTGGATTCGTGCGTGTATATGTTCTGAGCATACCCGGTTTCGACTCGGTTGCGGAGGGCGGGGAAGGGAGCGCCGAGGCTCAGCCTCAAGACCAGCGCGCGTGCGGGCCGACCGCGCTCGTGGTTGTGTGAACAGGCCCTAGCGTGAGCGCGGCGGCCGCAGCCGCCACGAGCCTAGACTCGCGGGTGACGATCAGCGGCTTGCGCGCCGCCTCCGCAGGGGTGCGGGCGGTGGTGGAACCGCCGCTTCCAGGCCGGCGCCGAAATGGAGACAGGTGAATGACGAAGATTCGAGAGATCGAGACGTTCGTGGTCGACGCGGGCTGGCGGCCATGGCAGTTCGTCGCGGTACGCACCTCCGACGGCCTCACCGGCTACGGTGAGATCTCGGACGGGCGCACTCCGTACGGGATCGTGGGAACGATCAACGACCTGGAGTCAATCCTGATCGGCCGCGACCCGCTCGCGGTCGAGGCTCGCTATTGGGATATGTATCGGATGGCGCGGCAGTCGCCGGGCGGGGTGGTGGCGAAGGCGATCGCGGGGGTCGAACTGGCGCTCTGGGACATCAAGGGCAAGGCGCTGGGCGTGCCGGTCTACTCGCTCTTCGGCGGCCCTGTCCGCGAGCGGCAGTTGATCTACTGGTCGCACTGCGGCAGTTCGCGGGCCGGCAACTACGACAAGATCAAGTGGCACAACGGCGACGACTGGGTGATCGGGGCGCCGCCGATCCGGACAATGGACGATGTCACCGCGCTGGGGGAAGAGGTACGCAGCAAGGGCTTCCACGCGCTCAAGACAAATGTCCTCTTCCCGGGCGATCCTGCTCGCACCTTTGGGTTGCAGCAAGAGGTGGAGAACATCGACAGCAACACCACTCCGGCGGTGCTGCGGCATGTGCCCGAGTACATCGGCGCGCTCAAGGCGGGCGCGGGCCCGGACGTGCAGATCGCGCTCGACATCAATTTCAACTGCACGCCGCTGGCGGCTCGGCAGATCTGTCAGACGCTTGAAGATCTTGAGATGATGTGGGTCGAGATCGACATGTACGACGCGGAAGCGCTGGCCGACGTGCGGCGTTCGACGACGGTGCCGATCACGTCGGGCGAGAACCTCTACACGGTGCGCCAGTACATGCCGTTCCTGGAGCAGCGCTCAATGGACAACGTGATGATCGACGTCTGCTGGCAGGGGTTCTCGCGTTCGCGGGATGTGGCGCTGCTGGCCGAGAGCTATGAGCTCAACGTCGCGCCGCACAATTACTACTCACACCTCGGCAGTATGCAATCGCTGCATCTCTGCGCGACCGTGCCGAACGTGCGAATCATGGAGATCGACATCGACGACGTGCCCTGGAAAGACGACCTGACCGGCGGCGCGATCGAGATCGTGGACGGACACCTAGAGCTGCCGACGAAGCCAGGCTGGGGCGTTGATCTGAACGAGGAGCTGGCGAGAGGGAAAGTCTGGGAGAAGGGGCGGGGTCCTGGGTTTAGCGGGCTTCGGCACTAGCTGCGGGATGAACGGGTTGCCGCGACTTGATTTCCTCGGCAAGGAGACCTTGGTAAAGCGGCCATTTCCGTCATTCCAGGCTTGACCTGGAATCTCGTTCGGAGTTGCCGCCTGTCCGGTCGGGCGAGATTCCAGCTTTCGCTGGAATGACGAGATCAGCAGGTATGCGACTCTTGCAAAGGTCTTCGGCAAACGTGAATCAATCTCGGCGCGATAGCCTGCGGCTGACCCAAGGACACAGTGGAGTAACTGATGAAGATCACCGAGATTGAGACCTTCGTCGTCGATGCCGGCTGGCGACCGTGGCAGTTCGTGGCGGTGCGCACCTCCGAAGGCATCACCGGCTACGGCGAGATGTCGGACGGACGCAACCCCTACGGGATCGTGGGCGCGATCACCGATATGGAGCCGATCCTGATCGGCCGCGACCCGCTCGCGGTGGAGGCTCGCTACTGGGACATGTACCGGCTGGCGCGGCAGTCGCCGGGCGGGATCGCGGCGAAGGCGATTGCGGGCGTCGAGCTGGCGCTGTGGGATATCAAGGGCAAAGCGCTGGGTGTGCCGGTCTATTCGCTCTTCGGCGGTCCGACGCGCGAGCGGCAGCTGATCTACTGGTCGCACTGCGGCTCTTCGCGAGCTCGAAGCTACGACCAGATTCTCTGGGACAACGGCTCGGAGTGGGTCGTGGGCGCGCCGCCGCTGAGGACGATGGACGACGTGACCGCGCTCGGCGAAGAGGTCAGGGGCAAGGGATTCCACGCGCTGAAGACGAACATCGTCTTTCCCGGCGATCCGACCGGCGTCTACGGACCGGGCTGGGGCGGCGTGGGCAATATCGACCGCAACGCGACGCCGTCGCTCTTGCGCCATATCCCCGAGTACATCGGCGCGCTTAAGGAGGGCGCGGGCCCGGACGTACAGATCGCGCTCGACCTCAACTTCAACTGCACCCCCTTGGTGGCGCGCCAGATCTGCCAGTCGCTCGAACACTTGGAGATGATGTGGGTCGAGATCGATATGTACGAACCCGAAGCGCTGGCGGATGTGCGCCGACAGACCACGGTGCCGATCACCTCGGGCGAGAACCTCTACACGATCCGCGACTACCGTCCCTACTTCGAGCAGCGCTCGATGGACAACGTGATGATCGACGTGCCCTGGCAGGGCTTTGCGCGATCGCGTGATGTGGCCTTGCTGGCCGAGAGCTATGAGTTGAACTGCGCGCCGCACAACTACTACTCGCACCTGGCCACGATGCACGCGCTGCACCTCTGCGCAACTGTTCCGAATGTGCGGATCATGGAGATCGACATTGACGACGTGCCCTGGAAGGACGACCTCGGCGGCGGCCCGCTCAAGATCGTCGACGGCCAGCTCGAGCTGCCGACCAAGCCGGGCTGGGGCATCGACTTCGACGAAGATGTCGCCCGCAAGAAGGTCTGGGAGAAGGGCAGAGGTCCGGGCTTCACCGCAAATCGCCGCTGACGGAGAGCTCTGCTGCGACACGCCTCAACCGAGAAACATCACCTCGTGACAGAGCGCAACCCCTCGATCACACGCCGTCACCACTGAACATGCGATTCCTATCACACTGCGTCGGGCGGCGATCATGGCCTCAGAGAGCGCCGATCGCCGCTGTGGGGCCGCCGGGCGCGATCCGCCCGGAGCGGCCGGAGAGCGCGAACACGAGCGCCGACGACGAAATTTCGAGGTTTCTTCTGTAAAGCAAGACACACTTGGCTCGCCGACAAGCGCCCAATCGAGCCGGGACATCCGCGCCTCGGCGCGAACTCGCCCCCCGTCCGCCGCACCTGATCTGCGGCGTCCGGCGCGGCGCGGAGTCCGCCTCTGCCCGAACAGAGGGCAGAAACCCCCTAGAAGCTCGCCTAGGCGTACGCTGGGGAGCGGGGAGGGGTCTGGCTCACGCACCCCGCCGGACTCCCGGCGCTCGCTCAGGGCGCGTCCGGCCTCTGGGCGGCTGAGGCGGCGCAAGAGTCCCCCGCGCCGCCGCCCCAGGGCGCGGACGCGATCAATTGTCATTGATAGCGATGCATCTTGACTCAGAATCGCTCTGTAAACCAGTTAGCAGACAAGGCGGAGCCTCACTCATAGTCTGCCCCGCGCATGGACTGTTACGCGCAGCCACACGCACGATAACTAGCGCCTGGAGGTTGACATGCTTGGTGTCCGCAGCTCCCACGAGCTAGAGCAGACACAGCGAAAGCGTGTCACACGCATGATCACAGCAATCAGGCCGAATATCACACCGATCGCGCGACAGACTACCCGTGTGACAGCCCTGATCACACTGATTGTCACAGCGCTCACGGCACTCGGCGCGACGACCGCGCTGGCCTCCGACTCCTCCACCGCCCCCGTTCCGGTCGCGGTCTACCAGGAGCTGGGCTGGGGCACTCCGATCAACTCCGACGCCACCAACCCCAGTGAATTCCAGTACGACATCTCGGTGCAGTTCGACCAGCCGGTGAAGATCAGCTCCGAGGGCGCGCTGCCCTTCATCCCCATGTACCGCCAGGGCGAGCAACTTTTCGAGGACGGCGAAGAGACTCCGCCGGCCGCGAAGATGCCCTACCACAGCGGCTCCGGCACCAACACGCTCACCTTCAGCGGGTTTGTCGCGCTGGAACCCGAGCTCGACCAGAACGAGCTCTACCCAAGCTTGAACTACATCCTGCTGCCGACGGATGAGGACGGCGCGCTCGCCGCCGATATCGTCAACCTGCACCCAACCGACCCCAAACCGGTTCAGAAGTACACCGATGAGTTTCCGCACATCATCAACTTTGAAAGCGTCAACGCCTTCCGTCGTTACAAGCTTGCGGAAGGTATGAGGTTTCAGCCGAAACTACGCTACAACCAGTCGTCCCAAGCCTGGTACTGGAACGAGTTCACGCAGTACGGCATGGCGACCGGGGTAGCGGCGACCGCGCCGAGGTTCGGGGAGCGGGAGTCGGTCTGGATGGCGTCGGTGTCGATCATGGCTTCGCAGCTGCTCGCCGCGCATCCGGGCTACGACGCCCTGGTGGTGCATGACGTGCATGAGTACGCGCTGGTCCGGCACTACGGAAGCTACAGCCTCCTGGGCGGCGCCTCGGTCGTGGACCTGATCGACTTCGCGGTCGAGCCGGGCACGCAGTTCACCTTGCTGCGCAGTCCCGCCAGCGACTTCGCCGTTGCCCACGACCCCTTGTCGGCCTCAGCCGTATCCCAGAGCTAGCGCCCAGAGGTCCCAACCGCGCGAACCGGAGCAGAGCTAGAGAACGAGAGAAGGCCAAACCAATGAACGCAACCACAGGTTTGGCCGGCCGCACAATCATTCGCTGGGCTGCCCGCGCAACCGCCCTGCTCGTGCTAGCAGGCGTGCTCTTCGCATTGTCCACGGCCTTCTCGTCCGCTGACCCCGGGCCGCCGCCTCAGCCGGCGCAAGCGCCCGGCGAATCGGTTGGAGGATTTGCATCTGCCCAGAACGGCCAAGCCCAGGCGGTACCGGCCAAGCCGACCAGCGTGACCCTGACCTCGCCCGGAGCCTCCGGCAAGCTCAAGGCGACCTGGACGATCGGCGCAAGCGACAACCCGACCCAATACACAATCCAGATCCAGCGCAACGGCTGGTTCCAGGATGCGACCACCAAGCAATGGGAGTGGAAGTGGGGCGTCGAGGACTACGGCAGAGTGATCGCGGAAAGTGATACGACGAAGGACGGTCGAAAGAGGTCGGTCACCCTGAGCGACCTGACTGACTGCGCCAGCTACGGGATCTTCGTCAAGACCACGAACACAACCGGCGACGGCCCCTGGTCGGACTTCGCAGGGGCGTTGCTCCAGCCCACGGCAGCGTGCCCAGGTGCGCCGACCGGCGTGACGCTCGAAGCCCACGACGAGCTCGGCAAGCTTCAGGTCAAGTGGACGGCGCCCAGCGGTACGATCACGGGGTACGAAATCAGGCACGTGTACTACGGCTGTGAGTACGTGAATAACGGCTGGGACTGCGGCGACAAGGGCGAGACACGTGTGCAGAACATCTCGGCCACGAACACCACACTAAGCAAGCTGAGCAACGGCGTCACCTACAAGATCAAAGTCCGGGCCAAGAACTCAACCGGCTGGGGCAGTTGGTCGAGTGAGCAATCGCGGGCCGTCACGCCTAAGCCCAACTCAGTGGGTGTGGGAAACGCCGGCTCCGGCACGCTCGAGGTGAGCTGGAGCTACCTCCCGCCCTATCCCAACGCCGATCCTGCACCGGAAAAATTGGAAATTGAGCGCGTGGCCTATTGCAATGGCGAACGCAACGGCGAGACATGCGTGAATCCCCCGCCAAGCAACGCCAGTTGGGGCAACCGGAAGACCATCGCCGGGAAGGCGAGTGGCGAGGCGACGATCACCGGCCTCACCAATGACACCAACTACTGGGTGCGGGTCAGAGCGAAATGGGGCAGCTACTACAGCAACTGGCAAGTCTCCGGCAGCGGGGCGAAGCCGCAGCGACTGCCAGACCAGCTGTCCAAGCCTGAATTGCTGCCCGGTCCCGAGCCCGGCGAGCTTCGAGTCTCATGGTCCGTGTCGGAGAACCAGAGTCTGACCAACTACAAAATCGTCTACAAGACCTGCAGCGGCAGTTGTCCGGCGGCGGTGCCTGACGGCAACGATACCAAGCTTGTCGGGCTCGATTGGGTGGTCACCAATGAGCTCACAAAAACGCTGGTCTCGATCGATGGCTCGAACACAAACATGGGATACACGCTGACCGCCCTGACCGACGGCAGTACCTATGCGGTCGCGGTCTTGGCCAAGAATGCAAACGGCTGGGGCGCCACATGGTCGCCGATAGCCTCGCAGACCCTCGTTCCCGTGCTCGAATCGGTCACGACCGAGATCGACAGCGGAGCTGCCGCGAACCAGAAGCTCGTCTACAAGGTCACGTTCAGTCAGGCGGTGACGGTCGACTACGGCTCGGACGACACCAAGAAGCCCTACATCCCCTTGCGCGAAGCGGGCGACGGCGTGCTCTGCCCGGACCCGAGAACCGACGTGTACAGCGGCTTCAAGGCGACCTACGTCTCCGGCTCGAACACGCGCACGCTCACCTTCAAGGGGCCTTCGATGAACGGCGACAAGGCCCTCGGTGACATGGGCTGCATCCACCTCAAGACGGGCACGAACACGCTCCCGACCATCCAGAACAGCTTCGGGCAGACCGCTCTCAGCCACAGGGGTCTAATGACCAGCGTCGCCTCGGGGACTCCGAAATACGTCGCCTCCGACCGCGCGCTCGAACTCTCGACGGTGGCTAGGCACGAACGCCGCACCTACGTCGAGACCTATCAGCACTCGACCCCCGGCTTCGCCCAACTGGACAACATTCCCACGAGCAAGATGGAGCAGGAGTTCGAGATCACCGTACACGACTGGTCGGACGACTTCGCAGCCAACGAAAGCGTCTCGGTGAGCAACAACACGTTCACGGTCGACTGGAACTGCAAGTACGAGAACGATACGGCGAAACGCTGGAACGGAACGTCCTGGGTCGCGGTCACCGATTCGAGCGACACCTGTTCCGCCGCCACCGCCTTCAACACCGGCAAAAGCTTCACGATCAAGTGGACGAACCCGCCCGAGTCCGGAGGCGATACGCGCTGGGTCGATTTCTACATCGGCGGCACCGCCGAGAGCGCGGTCCCGCCGCACCACGATCTGAGGGTGACCTACTCATTCCTCAGGTCGGCCCGGCTGCTGGCCCAGGACCGGGCCGAGCTGGAGGCGTCGGTCTGCCGCAGCGACGTGGCGCCGGTCGACCCCGATTCGCCCGGCCCGGTCACGCTGAAGATTCCCACCACCGAACGCACCTGCGTGATCCGCTGCGAACGCGACGCGGGCGAAGGCCATCTGCCCTGCGGCAACATCACCTTCAACGCCAACATCTTCAACGTCTTCAATCACCTCGATTCGACGATCAAGGATCGAGCAGTCGGCGTCTACGCAGTGCCGAATCAGACCTGGGGCTACGCACACCGCGAGACTTCCTACCAGCCTTGGTACAACGGCCGCACCGCCTTCACGATTGGCAACCACCGCTACACCACGCCCTGGCTCAGCCCCGTCTACGGCCTCTCGCTCTACGCCGTCTACGAGCGCAAAGACGCCGAGGAGTGGCCGGACGCTCCTAACCGCAGCCGCCGGATCAGCGGCCAGTTGAGCCAGGCGGTCAATGTCTGTTTGCCCTCTCCCCAGGGCGAAGGCATCCCCTTGATCGCGCGCTACAACGGCAAGTACAACCCCGACGACGACGGCAACTACGCGGCCGACGCCGACCTGATGTCGCCCTTCGATGCGGACAGCGACATCTACGGCGATTCCTCGCTCTACGTGCCCTACTGGGAGCTGATGCGCGGTCAGCCAACCGCCAGTTCGCAGTTGATCTGCGCCCAGGTCTCCGATTTCGACTTCGGCCCCGGCTCGCTCTACACCACCTCGCTGGCCGGCGAAGTGGCGGCGGCGATCTCGCCCGTGGACGAGCAGGGCGACGCCACCTGGATGGGCTCCGTGCCGATCAAGGCCTCCGAGTTCCTCGCGGCGCTGCCGAACTACGGCGGCGTCATCTACTACAACGCGGGCGCGGCGCAGAGCTACGGCGTCTTGTCGAGCACCATTGGTGACAGCATCCTGATCTCAGAGGTCGGCGACTTCGAGATCCCGCCCGGGGCGACACTCAACCTGATCTCCACGCCTCCCGACTTCACGATCGCCGGCACTGACTCATCCCCGGAGACACCACCCATGCCGGGTGGATAGCGTCTCAAGCTTCCAGCCTGAATTCAACGGCGTGTCCGGCAACACCGGCTGGCTAGAGAGGCCTGAGACATGAACGCTGCGGCAAGATTGGACGACGATCCGATATCTCGCAGGGCCGCCCGCGCGGCGGCCCTCGCGGTGCTGGTGGGCGCGCTCTTCGCGTTGGCTACGGCGTTGGCGTCGGCGCAGAGTCCTCCACCGCAGCAGATATCTGCCCCCTCCGGTCTGCCCGAGCAAGGGCCCGGCGAATCGGTCGGAGGGTTCGCGTTTCTCCAGAACGCCCAGACTCAAGCAGTACCGGGCAAGCCGACCGGGCTGACCCTGGCCTCGCCGGGACCCTCCGGTCAGTTGAAGGTGACCTGGACAATCGCAGCGACCGACAACCCGACCCATTACACAATTCGGCGTTGGCACTGGAGCAATGGCTCGTGGGCCTCGATGCCAGACGTAGAGATCACGGAAGCGGACACTTCGTCGAACGGTGACAACAGGTCATACACTCTGACCGGCCTGACCGACTACAACTGGTACGGGATCCGCGTCAAAACCAAGAACTCGTCCGGCTATGGCGACTCGTCGGATTTCAAATACATATCGCTCGCTCCTACCTACGCCCCGACCGGCGTGACCCTGGCCGCGCCCGGCGCATCCGGCTCGCTTCAGGTCTCATGGACGGCTCCCACCTCAACGCCGACCGGAAAAACGGTGGCTTCCTACCAGGTCGAATACGCAAAATGGGACTGTACGGGGAACTGCGGCTACAAGAATCCGCAATATGCAACTTCCACAACCACGCAGCACACGCTGACCGGCCTGGTCGACTTCTCCTACTATCAGATCCGCGTCAGACCCAACTATGGCACTGCCAACGACTGGGGAGTGTGGTCCGGTGCTTCCAGTAAGCTCCTCGTGCCCGCGCCGTCCCAGCTCTGGTTGACATACTCCGGTAAGTCTGGCGAGCTCAAGGTGGAATGGGTACCCGGCGGTTCGTCGCCGACCAAATACCAGATCGCCTACTGCAAGTTGGCGAGCGGCGCCTGCCCCGCGAATGGCTGGCAGTCCACAAATGTCAACGAGAGCAGCGACTTGACGCCGACGAATCCCTTGGTCAGGGAATACACGCTGACCGGCCTTGATGATTTCGCCACCTATTCGGTCGCCGTCAAGACCGCCGTCAACACGGAGTGGAGCGCGTTTTCGGCCACGCAGACTGCAACGCTTGAGCCCGTGCCCACCGTCCACGTATTCAACGCCGGCTCGGGCAAGATCGATGTGGAATGGGAGGTCGACGCCGATCCCGACGACAAGTGGGACGACTACGACATCCAGTACGTGGACTACTGCTTCGGCACAGACCCAGACACCAGCGAGCCGTGCTACAACAACCCGCCCAACACGAACACCTTCACCAACCCGGACGGCAACTCCCAAAGCTGGATGGATTGGGGGACCTCAACCGACACCTTCACCAGCAGCTGCACCGGGAACCCGCGTCTGAAGTGCGAGGAGCGAGTCACCGGCCTGACCAACGACAAGACCTACTGGTTCCGGGTCCGAGCCGGCAAGAGCAGCAAGTACGGCCCCTGGAAGATCTCCAGCTCCGGCGCCGCGCCGAAAGCCCCGGTACCCGGCGCACCGTCCACATTACTCCTGCTGCCCGGCCCCGAGTCCGATCAGCTTCGCGTCACGTGGGCGCTTGTCAAATGGCAAAACGACGCCGACGCACCGACCAAGCACCAAGTCGCCTACAAGCTCTGCAGCGGCGCCTGTCCCACAACGGCGCCGGATAGCAGTTGGACGATCACCGAGCTGACAGACGCCCAGGTTCCCGATCCGCTCATCGAAGGCGGCGAGCAGAGGCGCCACACAATCCCCGGCTTGACCGCCGGCAGCACCTACGCTGTCGCGGTCAGGAGCGCGAACGACCACGACAGCGACGGAAACGACGACTGGGGCGGCTGGTCGGCCGTACATTCGCAGACCCTCGTTCCCGTGCTGACCAGATTCGTCTCCCGGGTCGACAACGCCGCCGCCGACGGTCAGAAGCGCGTCTACGAGGTCACCTTCACCCAGGAGGTCACGGTCGACGACAACTCAGGCGCCAACAAGCCCTATATCCCCATGGGCGTGAACTGCCCGGACCCGAGAAGCGCGGCGCACGACGGCTACAAGGCCGACTACGTATCCACGACCTACGACTCCGACTCAGACACCAGCACGCTCACCTTCCGCGGGCCCCTGCAAACCACCGGCGGCAACGCCCTCGGTCACGGAAACTGCATTCACCTCAAGACGGGAAACAACAGCCACCCGACCATCCAGAACGCCAGCGGGCAGACCGCCATCGCCGAGGACCCGGTTGGTGGTACTCCAAATCTTCCGAATCTACCGTTCGATCGTGCGCTTCGCTTAACTCCGAAGATCGACAGCAAAACCCACACGTTCGTCGAAACCTATCGCTACACGTACCCAGGCGGATTCCCGGCTCAGCAGCCGACTCCCACGTTCGACTCCAATGACCCGGATGCCCACGCGGAAGAATGGGCGATCGTCGTGTACGACTACTCGGACGACTTCGCCGAGAACGAAAGCGTCGCCGTCACGAAGGACGGCGAGAAGCAGTTCAAGTTCACCATCGACTGGAGTTGCAAGTACGAGAACGACACGGCGAAACGCTGGGACGGAGACTCATGGGAAGCGGCCACGGACACTGCCTGTTCCGTGAACACCGCCTACAACACGCCTCGAACCTTCCCGATTTACTGGACGAACCCGCCGGAGTCCGGAGGCGACAAGCGCTGGGTCGAGTTCGCCTGGCAGAGGAACCAGGGCACCAAGACCGTCACGCGCTGGACCGCCCCTGTGTCCTTTGTGAAAGTGACCTACTCATTCCTGCGGTCGGCCAGGCTCTTGGCCCAGGACCGGGCCGAGCTGGAGGCGTCGGTCTGCCGCAGCGACGTGGCGCCGGTGAGCCCCGATTCGCCCGGCCCGATCACGCTGAAGATTCCCACCACCGAGCGCACCTGCGTGATCCGCTGCGAACGCGACCCGGGCGAAGGCCATCTGCCCTGCGGCAGCGTCACCTTCAACGCCAATATCTTCAACGTCTTCAACCACCTCGATTCGACGATCAAGGATCGCATGGTGGGTGTCTACGCGGTGCCCAGCCAGACCTGGGGCTACGCGCACCGCGAGACTTCCTACCAGCCCTGGTACAACGGCCGCACCGCCTTCACGATCAGCAATCACCGCTACATCACGCCCTGGCTCAGCCCGGTCTACGATTTCCAGCTCTACGCCATCTACGAGCGCAAAGACTTGGAGGAATGGACGGACGCGCCGAACCGCAGCCGGCGCATCGCGGGCGCCCTGAGCGAGCCGATCAATGTCTGCTTGCCCGCTCCCCAGGGCGAGGGCATTCCCCTGATCGCGCGTTACAACGGTAAGTACAACCCGGACGACGACGGCAACTACGCGGCCGACGCCGACCTGATGTCGCCCTTCGATGCGGACAGCGACATCTACGGCGATTCCTCGCTCTACCTGCCCTACTGGGAGCTGATGCGCGGCCAGCCGACGGCCAGCCCGCAGTTGATCTGCGCCCAGATCTCCGATCTCGACTACGGCCCCGGCTCGCTCTACACCACCTCGCTGGCCGGCGAAGTGGCGGCGGCGATCTCGCCTGTGGACGAGCAGGGTAACGCCACCTGGATGGCCTCCGTGCCGATCAAGGCGTCCGAGTTTCTGGCCGCGCTGCCGAACTACAGCGGCGTCATCTACTACGACCAAGGCGTGGCGCAGAGCTACGGCGTCTCGGCGAGCACCATTGGTCTAGATGACGGCGTTCTGATCTCAGCGGTGGGGGATTTCGAGATCCCACCCGGGGCGGCAATCAACCTGGTGCCAGCCGCTACCGACTTCACGATCGCCGACGCTGACTCATCCCCGGAGACACCACCCATGCCGGGTGGATAGCGAACGCCTGGCGGTCGGCGCCGTTCATTCGCCGCCGACCGCATAGCGCGCCAACGCTTCCGGCAAGAACTCAAACCCCAGGCCCGGCGTATCCGGCAACACCAGCCGGCCGTCACGTACCTCCGTCTGACGGTCGATCACATTGCGGAAGTTGTGCACCTGATCGTCCGGGAAGAACTCCACATACGTCGCATTCGGCGACGCCGCCACCAGGTGCCGATGCAGATCATGGAACCAGTGCGGACAGATCGAGACCCCGTACGACGCCGCCGTATTCGCAATCCGCCGAAACTCAGTCACGCCGCCCAGCACAGCCGCATCCGGTTGCAGGATCATCGCCGCGTCCTGGTCCATCAAGTCCTTGAAGCGCCAGCGCCCGACCTCGATCTCACCGGTCGCCACCGGTATGCTCGTCCGCTGCGCCAGCTTCGCGTGCAGATTGATCGCGTCGGGGCTGAACGGTTCCTCAATCCAGTACGGATTCGATGGTTCATAGGCTGCCATGTAGCGCAGCGCGTCTTCGAGGTTCGACCAGGCGTTGTTGGCGTCGAGCATGACGTGGACATCGGGTCCGACGGCCTCCCGCGCCGCCTGCATCCGCGACGCCTCCTCCCGCACCGACAGCCGCCCAACCTTGATCTTGACCGCATCAAAACCCAGCTCCACGTAGCCCAGCAGCTCCTGCTGCAACCCCTCGTGACCCTTGCCCTCGAGGTAGTACCCGCCCGACGCATACGCCGGCACGGTCTCCTCGTAGTAGCCGCCCAGCAGCTTGTAGAGCGGCAGCCCCGCCGCCTTCGCGTTGTGATCCCAGAGCGCGATGTCGAGCATCGACAGAGCGCGAATCGTCGAGCCGGCGCGGCCGTGCAGCAACGCTTCCTGGTACATCTCGGCCCAGAGACCTTCGACCCGGAACGGGTCCTGGCCAAGGAGCAACGGCGCGAACAGACCATCAATCGCCGACGTGACCAACTGACCGTTCGAGTTGCCGGCGTAGCAAAAGCCAATCCCCGTGTGTCCGTCGTCGCACTCGACCTCGACTATGGGATGGTCGCGGTGAGTGACGGTGCGGTTGGAGAACGAGGTCGGATTATCGAGCGGAATCCGCAGCATGCGCGAGCGAACGGCGGTGATCGTGGTCATCGAGGCGCTCCTTGAATGAGCCGAGGCAGCGCTTCGATGCTATCGGGTGGTCGCGGAGCGAAAGTCAGCGGACGTTGCGCAGGCGTGGATCCATCGCGTCGCGCAGGCCGTCGCCGACGAAGTTGAAGCTGACCACCATCAGCACGACGGCGATGCCCGGCGCGGCGATTGGCCAGGCCGAGCGGAAGAGGTTCGAGTAGCCCTCGAAGACCATGCCCCCCCAGGCCGGAGTCGGTTGCTGGACGCCGGCGCCGATGAAGCTCAATCCCGCCTCAACAAGAATGATTGCCGCTGCGGAGAGCGAGGCCAACACAACAACAGGAGCAACTACGTTGGGCATCAGGTGGCGCAGGATGATCCGTTGTGGTCCGGCACCCATTGATCTGGCCGCGTCGACGTACGGTTCCTGCATGATCGACAACACCACTCCGCGCGTCAGCCGGGCGTAACCGGCCGACCAGACGATCCCGATGATCAGCATCGTGTTGATGATGTTGGGACCGACCGCGGCCGTCATTGCCAGGATCAGAATCAGCGCCGGCATCGCCATGAGCGCGTCGACGATCCGCATGATCAGCAGCTCGTCCAGCTTGCCGCCGACATAGCCGGCGACCAGGCCGGTCGGCACGCCGATGCAGATCGCCACGCCGATCGCCACGACCACGACCTGCCAGGCGATCCTGGCGCCGAAGATCGTGCGGCTGAGCACGTCGCGTCCCAGCAGGTCGGTGCCGGCGACATGGTCCAGAGTCGGTGCCTGGAAGACGCACTCGCTGCACAGGTCGGCGCCGAGCGGATCGTAGGGCGCCACGAACGGCGCGAAGGCTGCGACGATGCCGAGGCCGAAGAGGATGAAGGCGCCAAACACCGCCGGCCGATTGCGCACGTAGATGCGCAGCACGCGCAGCGCGAGCTCGACCCGCGGGCTGTCGCGCCAGGATTGCCGGGCGGCAATCTGAACGGCATCCGTGGCCGGCTCGGCAAGGCTCATGCGCTGATCCCTTGCCGAATGCGCGGGTCAATCAGCGGGTAGGTCAAATCGACCAACAGGTTGACGGCGACCGTGATAATCGCGAAGAACATGACCAGGTTCTGGACCACGGAGTAGTCCTGGACCTGCACCACCGACTGCACGAACAGCCGGCCCATGCCGGGGATGGCAAAGACCTGCTCGGTGATCACCGCGCCGCCGAAGACCACGCCGACCTGGAAGCCGAGCACCGTGATCACGGGGATCATGGCGTTACGAAGTCCGTGGCGAACAATCACGGCCCGGTCGCGCAGACCTTTGGCCCGCGCGGTACGGATGTAGTCGTCCTGGAGCACGTTGATCATCGCCGAGCGTGTCTGCCGCATGACCAGTGTGGTCGAGATCAGCGACAGCGCGATCACAGGCAACACCATGTGCTTCAGACTCTCGATCACGTCCTCGCTTAACGGCACGTAGCCGGTGCGGGGCAACCATTCGAGCTCGAAGCCGACGATGTAGACGAGCGCAATGCCGCTGAGATATTCCGGGATCGAGGCGCCCACGATCATCGATGTGCTGGCCGCCACCTCCGTCTTGGAGCCGGGCCGCAGCGCGGCGAGTACGCCGACCGGGATCGAGAGACAGAGCACGACAATCAGGGCGAGAATGCCCAACTGCATCGTCGGCACGAGTTTTTCCCGAAATAGTTCGGTGATCGGAATTCTGGACGTCAGCGCCAAACCGAGGTCGCCCTGGAAGGCGTTGTAGATCCAGTGGGCATAGCGCTCGTGCAGCGGCTTGTCGAGACCGAGACTGGCCCGCACGGCCGCGAGCTTCTCCTCCGTCGCGTTGAGCTCCAGCATCGCCCGGGCCGGATCGCCCTCGACCACGTTCATCAAGACGAACGCGACGACACTGACAATGAAGAGGACCAACAACGACGAGAGAAAGCGCGCCCCGATGTAGCTGATCATCGACCGGACTCCAGGGCTTCCCGCTCAGGAAGATGTCTCCCGTTCAAGCAGCGGGGAGATCGCGGCGTGTCTGATTCCCGAACGGGAGACCCGTCACGCCGCATCTACCTACGTATCCACCTTGTAGACCCCAGCCAGCATGTCGGCCGTCCCTCCGATTCCATCGCAGCCTCGGAACAGACTGTTGATGTCCCCGGTATGTCTGACCCCCGGTGAGAATCCGTAGTTGAGCGGGTAGTGGATGATTGGCACGGTGTACGCGCCTTCGACATAGACTTCGAAGAACTCGGCGTAGCGTTTCACGCGTTCCTCAAAGTCCGTCGTGCGCGCCGTCAGGTCTTGCAGGCGTGACGCTTCTTCCAGACCAACCTCATACTCGCTGCCGGCTGCCAGCAGCTCGTCGTACTGCTCGCGCCCGCCGCTGTAGTACCACTCGCGCAGTCCGTTCATGCTCGGCCGCAGGATCTGATCCGGGTCGAATGGCGACTCCCAACTGAGTACCGCGATGGCGTAGTCCTCCGCCTGGAAGAGGCGGTCAACGATGCCGGCGATCGTGCCCTCAACCAGGTTGAAGTCCATGCCGACTTCCGCGAGCTGAGCGTGCATCGGCCTCGTACCGAGATAGAGTGGGTCGATGCTGTAGGTCATCATGTCGCCGGTCACCTGACCGGTGTAGCCGGCGGCGTCGATCAGCTTGACCGCTTCGGCCGGGTTGGGCGAGTCGTCGTACCAGTCGACATCCTTGGGCAGCAGCGGCGTGGTCACGCCGATCGGCGCGCGCGAGGCCGCGCCGGTCCCGTTGAAGGCGGCGTCGTTGATCGCGTGGCGGTCGGTCGCCAGGTTGATCGCGTGCCGCATGCGCGGGTCGCGCCAGATCGTCAGCTCCTCCGGCCCGCTGGGATTGATATTGAACCAGGTCTGGACGAAGACGCTCGATACGTCGCCCAGTACGACGAAGCCGTCATCTTCGATGTCCGCCATCTGGTCGGCGTCGGCAGCCAGTGATCCGGGAACACGAACCACATCATGGTCACCGCCCAGGAAAGCCAACCACTGCGTGTTCGAGTCCGGCAGGATCTCAAAGCTGTAGTTGTCGAAGTAGATGTTCTCGGCGTTCCAGTAGTCCGGGAACCTGGTGGCGGTCAGTTCCTGACCTTCGATGTAGTTGTCAAAGGTGAAGGGGCCGGCCCCGACCGGATGCGTCACGGCGGTGTCAAACGAGTCGGGCGCAATCGGCGCGATGCCCGGCGGTTTGCCGTAGAACAGCGACAGCGTTGGCGCGAAGACCTCGTTGGCCACGTACCGCCAGGTCACGTCGTCGATCGCCTCGGAGTTTGCCATCGTCTGACCGAGCGTGACCGCACGTTGATTCGGCGTCGCCTCGACGCTCTCTTCCTCGATGTTGACGATTCGGTCCATGTTGGTCTGGATCGAGGCGGCGTCGACGGCCGTTCCGTCGTGATAGGTCAGTCCCGGTCGCAGGCTGAACACGTAGGTCACGTCGTCGGGGATCTCCCACGCCTCCGCGAGCATCGGCAACGCTGCGCCCTGCGCGTCGTAGTTGAGCAGGCGGTCGTAGAAGATCGGGATCGACTGGTAGTGGTCACCGCCCGAGGGAGTCACCAGTGGGTCGAAGCCCCACTGCGGAGCGAACGCGTCCGAAATCCTCCAGGTACCGCCGCGGCGCACATCCTGAGCTGCCTGGGCCTGGGCCTGCTGCTGCGCCTGAGCGACTGCTGCCTGCTCGTCCGCCTCCTGTTGAGTCTGCTCCTGCTGCTCCTGTTGCATCGCCTGCTGTTCGGCGGCCTGTTGCTGCTGTTCGGCTTGCTGTTGAGTCTGAGCGGCGGCCTGCTGCCCATCGTCGTCGTCATCGCCGCCGCAGCCGACGAGCGCCAGTCCGGCCGCACCGACTCCGGCGCGGGCGGAAGCGCGCAAGAGCGAGCGCCTCGACATCCTCTTGCGCCGCAGCCGCTGCCAGTAGTTTTGTTCGCTCATGGTGGGACCCACTCTCTGTGTGGGACCCACTCTCTGTGTGGGACCCACTCTCTGGTGCAGCGTCAATATGACATGACCCACACAAGGTTGCAACGATCAGGGGGTTCCTTCAAAAATACGTAAGGAATTCCTTGGATGGTGAGTTTCGAGAGTTGAACGGTGGCTCAGATTGTCCGTGTCGCTAGCGGACGTTGCGTAAGCGCGGATCCAACGTATCCCGCAGCCAGTCGCCCATCAGGTTGCCGGTCAGTGAGACCAACAGGATCGCGATCCCCGGCATCCAGATCGGCCACCAGGCGATCGTCATGAAGTTGCGACCCTCTGAGATCATCGCGCCCCACGAGGGCGTGCCCGGCGCGACCCCGATGTTGAGGAAGCTGAGCGCCGCCTCGATCAGGATCACGGCCGGCACGTCCAGAGTCGCCATGATCACGATCGTGTTGACGATGTTGGGCAAGACGTGCCGGAAGAGGATGCGTCTGTCGCTGGCTCCGCTGGCCCGCGCGGCGACGACAAACTCCTGCTCGCGCAGCGAGAGTACGTCGGCCCTGACCAGCCGGGCGTAGCCGGACCAACTGAAGATGATGATGATCACGATCACATTGAGCAGGCTGCGACCGAAGACCACCGAAATCAACAGCGCGAAGAGCAGCGCCGGCAACGCCAACTGCACATCCACGAGCCGCATCAGCAGCCGGTCCCACCAGCCCACGCGCCAGCCCGCCAGCAAACCGATCAGTGTCCCAATCAAGGCCGACGCCGGGATACAGGTCACCACCACCAGCAGCGACACTCGCGCGCCGTGCATCACCCGCGAGAGAATGTCGCGGCCAAGGTTGTCGGTACCCAGAGGGTGCGCCCAACTGCCGCCCTCCTGCAGCGCTGGCGGAGTCAGGCGGCTGATCAGGTCGATCTTTTCCGGATCGTACGCCGACAACAGGTCGGCGAAGATCCCGGCGACCAGAAACACGCCCAGGATGATCAGTGCCGGGGCAAGCAAGGCAGCGCGCTGCCACGACACGCCGAGACGGAAACGGCGGCGAATGATCCCGCTGGCGGGCGCTGCCGCCTGCGTCGACATTAGCGCGCTCCTGCCCGGATGCGCGGATCGATGATCGGATAGGACAGGTCGACCAGGATGTTGGCCGCCACGATGCTGGTCGAGATCACCAGGATCGCGGCGATCAGGACCGGGAAGTCGCCCACCGTGATCGTGTGCAGCATCAGCCGCCCGATCCCGGGCCAGGCGAAGACCTGCTCAACGATGATCGTGCCCGCGATCAGGTATCCCACCTGGATCCCGAGGATGGTCGCCACCGGCAGCAGGGCGTGCCGCAGGGCGTGACGCCAGATGATCGTCGATTCGCGCAAGCCCTTCGCCCGCGCGGTGCGGACGAAATCGGTGTTCATCACGTCAATCATGCCGGAACGGGTCAATCGCATCGAGATCGCCGAGGACAGCAAGCCCAGGGTGATCGTCGGCAAGACGATGTGTTCGATCCCGCCGCTGCCGCCGGTCGGCATCCAGTCCAGCTGGACCGAGAAGAAGAAGATCAGCATCAAGCCCAACCAGAAGTTGGGCGTCGCCTGCCCGAGCACGGCCAGCAGCCGTGCCAGCCAGTCCGTCGGCGTCGCTCGTCTCAGCGCCGCAATGATCCCCAGGGGAATCCCCAGGACCATCGAGAAGATCAGCGCGGCGACGCCGAGCTGCAGTGTCTTCACCGCGCGGCTGCTGACCTCACTCAACGCCGGACGCGCGCTGATGAACGAATTGCCAAGATCACCCTGGACCGCGTCATAGAGAAAGTTGACGTACTGGATGCCGATCGGGCCGCTCAGCCCAAGCTGCTCTTTGAGCAGCTCCTTCTCTTCGACCGTGGTCTCATCCGTGGTCAGATATTCGACCGGGTTGCGCGCCAGACGCGAAACCAGGAAGACGATCGAAACGACCAGGAACACGACCAGAATCCCCTGCAGGAGGCGCGAAATCAGGATCGCGGAGATACTCTGCGGACCCATGTCCGGCCTTCCTGCAGGGAGTGGTCGACGCTAGGTGACGAGTGGCCGGATACCCCAGAGGCCGCCGTAGTCGCGTGAGTTGCCCTTCATGTCCCACTCGAGGTCGTCGCGCATCAGTCCGGTACCGACGGTCTCGAAGAGGAACAGCCAGGAGGCGTTGGTGTAGATCAGCTGGGCGAGCTCGTTGAGATACTGCTTCCGCTTCTCCGGGTCGAACTCCGAGCGCTGCGCCTCGACCAACTCCTGAATGCCCGAGCCGGGGTACTCCGCCACCGAGAGCGTGCCGCCTTCGGCCACCTCGGCGTTGATCACCTGGAACGGGTCAGGCGACTGGTTGGTGAAGTAGTAATGCAAGCCGGGCACGTCTCGCTGCGCCATCCGCGCGCGGAAGTCGGGCAGCGGATCCAGTTGCAGGTTCGTCCGGATCCCAACTACATCCAGGTACTGCTGCACCGAGAGCGCGATCTGGTCGGTCCAGGCGAAGAAGCCGGCGGTGCCGTAGAAGTCCGACTCGAACCCTTCGGGGTAGCCGGCGGCGTCCAAGAGCTGGACCGACTTTTCAGGGTCGTACTCCATCGTCAGCGGACCCGACTGCTCGGGCTGCATCCCGCCAAGTTGCCGCGTGCCGATCCCGTAGGCGCGCTGCTCGCGGCCGGTTGCCAACGTGGTGTAGATCGTCTCCACGTCAACGGCGTGGTTCATCGCCTGTCGCACGCGGATGTCGCGGTAGGCGTTGGAGCCGTCCTCGAACATCGGCACCAGCGTGTTCGGGAAGATCGTGTGCGGGCAGCAGCCCGGGTCGAAGAGCACCTCGTAGCCGGGCTCATCGACGAACTCCTGCACCAACTCCCACTCAAGCGACGGTGTGACGTCGGCCTCGCCTGCCTGGATCGCAGCCAGTCGCGCGACCGGCTCGGGCCGCACCGACTGCACGATCTCCTTGACCCAGGGGCGGTGTTTGCGGTTCAGGTTCTCGTAGCCGATCGGATAGTTGTCGTTGCGGACGCTGCGGACTTCGATGTCAGGCTCGAAATTGGCGAGTTGGAACGGCCCGCTGGCCAAACCGTCGCGGTTATAGCCCTCGTCGCCCAGCTCTTCGATCCGGTGCTTCGGGACGAGCGGCATCGTCGTACCAACGCTGCCCGGAGCGGTGACGTCAGTATTGACGGGCAGGCGCAGGGTCAAGTCGTCGATCACTTCCGCAGTGCCGTTGACAGCGGAGATGATGTACGCGATCCCTGTCTCGTATGTCCCGCTCTCGTTGTACGCGGCAGTACCGCCGGCGCGCTCAATTGAGAACTTGACGTCCTCAGCCGTGAGCGGCGTGCCATCGTGCCAGGCGTGCCCGGGATTGACGTGCCAGAGCAGGGCCGTGAAGTCCTCGATCCACTCGAAGTTCCCCACATGCGGCACGATCTCGCGGGTGACCAGGTCGTACTGGAGCAACTGATCGAAGTGCAGCGGACCGTTCCACTTGAGCGTGTAGTTGCCCGGCGCCTGCACGTCGAGGCCGCCGACCGCGTTGGGTACCGCCACGGTGACGGTGCGCTCCCAGTCGGTGTCGCCTTCGCGCGCCGAATCAGCCGCGGCGACCGCCTGTTGCTGATCCTGTTGCTGCTGAGCCGCCGCCTGCTGCTCCTGCTGTTCGGCCTGCTGCGCCTGCGCTTCGGCTTGCTGTTGCTGGGCCTGTTGCTGCTGCTGGGCGGGCGCGGCCTGCTGCTGCTGATCTTGCTGCTGCGCCTGAGCCGCGGGCTGAGCCTGCTGCTGTTGCTGCTGCTGGACCTGCGCGACGGCGTCGTCGTCATCGTCGCCGCAGCCGACCAGGGCAAGGCCGGCTGCACCAACCCCGGCTCGGGCCGAAGCCCGCAAGAGTCCGCGCCGACTCATGCGAGACCGTCGCATTCGCTGCCAATAGTTGCGTTCTGTCATTGTTCACTCCTTCTCGGATCCGGGCGCAGACGAGCCGAATATGCGCATCCTGGCCCCAGTTGGAGGGAGTATGGCGATTGGCAAACGAATTTGCAACGCGCAGGTGGTTCGCGAGCGCCTACCGTTCTTCGTCTCCTGCGCCGGCGGACGGTCGGAGTGTGCAGACATCGTTGATGCAGAAGAACTGCGACTCCAGCGCGGCCCACTCCTCGGCGCTCGTTCCGGCCAGTTGCCGCGCGATGCTCTCCGCCCAATGTGTGATCTCCTCCACAGAAGCGTCGCCTTCCGCAGGCCAGAACTGCGTCCAATGGATCAACGCCTCGCAATCGCCGGTTTGCGTTGTCGGCAGGAGATAGGGGAAGCCAAGCAGCTGAAACGTTGCGCTGATCGTGCATTGCTCGCCCGCAGCAAGCACGCGCGACTCGTCGGCAGCTGGATGGGCGGCGACATAGAGCGTGATGAAGCAGAGCTCGTCGGGATCCGCGCCGATCGCATAGAGCAGGCGCTGTTCGTTGAATGATCCGGCGTCGGCGGTGACGGAGAGCGGCGGCAGCTGTCGGCAGGCCTCAATCAATCCGAGCCGTTGCGCTTCCTCTTCACCTTGGCGGTGTGGCCGGATGCGCGCGACCTCGGCTTGAGCTTCCACAAGGTTACGGACGCCGCCAACGCCCTCTCCACTCCAGAACACGATCGCACCGCAATCACCGACCGGAGCCTGGTTTCGCTGGATCACGCACTCTTGATCGGGCGAAAACATGAACGGTTCGGCTCGATTCGGGTCTTGCGCGGCGCTCAGGAAGGAGTAGCAGCGAGTCTCAGGGTCGAAGGAGACTGCATCGATCCGGCCGCGGTGATTGAAGGTCTCGGCGTTGGCGATGATCGTGAGCGCACCGGGATCGCCACAGGCGGGTGTGTCCGATTGGATCGCGCCCTGACTGGACTGATGCTCGATTTCCAGCCAACGGCAATCGCCCTCGCGCTCATGTGACGCGCTCGAGCCGTGGCGGGTGGGCGTGACGTACTGGGTGAGCGTGCACACTCTGCGTGGCCGGTTCGGGGCCGGACTGATCGTGACGGCGCTCGAACACTGTCCGGAAGGAGCGAAGACCCGACGCACGATGCGCGCATCGTGTTCGAAGCTCTGCGGAGTGACCACGGTGACCTGCGTAGGCATCCCGGCACAGAGGCCAGAAGCAGACGCATGAACTCCGGCGTCCTGCTGCGGGGCGCGCACGATCAACGCTGTCGGATCCGGGACGATGGTCAGGCCCTGCCAGCACAGGTCGCCGTTGCAGCGGTCGCTGGGCACAGACGTTGCATCCACGATCCGGATCCGGCCCTGATCGGAGCCGAAAATGCCGCCGGTCTGCACATCTGCGCTGTAGCGCTTGCCTGCTTCGATCCGCACAAACGCACCGGAGAGGGCGACGTGTTCGTTGAGCAGACGAACGTCGATCAGGAAAGGAGCGGCAGTCGGCACTTCGATCGCGACGCCGGGTATGTCCTCGAATCTAGTTTCAATCAGGCGCAATCTGATCGGGAAGGGAGCGCCGGGATTGTTGTGGAGGTGGAGGAGACGAAGATCGGAGAGGTCGGCAAAGAGCTCCGGGGGCAGCCGGCGAATCTGGTTATCGTTGAGACGAAGTTCGCGCAGCTTGAAGAGGCCGCTGAAGTCATGCGCGCGAAGCGTATGAATGCCCGCGCCGCTGAGGTCGAGCGCGCCGTCGATCGAGACGAGCTGTCGGGCGGTGACAGCAGCGCAGTCGTCAACTCCTTCAATAGCTGCAACGAGCGCGTCCCGCACCGCAGGCGTACGCGAGCAGACGCCCTCCTGGGACGGAGCCGTTTCTGCTTGGGCAGCTTGCGCCGGCGCGCGCTCAGCAGCGGTAGGAGCGGGCGGCGCTGTCTGCTCTGCCTGTTCCGGCTGAGCGCAGGCCAGGAGCAAGGCCGTGCACAGCACCGCCGATACGAGTCCTGCGAGCCGCCGGAGCGTCTGCATACCCTCCAGCGTACGTTCGCTCAGACTGCCTGAGCCTCCTCGAGTATGACTCCCCAGTGCAGCCCGCTAGGCCGAGCGGAGAGACTCCCGGTCGGCCGGGACAAGCTGGAGCTGGCGCGCGCCGAGGCCTTCGAAGAGTTGCTCGCGGCAGGTGAAGACGATGATCTGCACACGCTGGGCGGCGTGCGAGAGGATGTCGAACATCAGGCTCATGCGCTGGTCGTCGGAAAAGACCAGCGCGTCATCCAGAATCACCGCCGCCGGAGCGCCCTGTTCAACCAGCATCTCGGCGAAGGCGAGGCGGACGAGCACCGCGATCTGTTCCTGGGTGCCCATGCTGAGATGATCGAAGCGCTCCTCGTACCCAGCCTGGCGCGACATACCCACAATCTCAAGGTTCTCGTCCATTGCGATCTCGGCGTTGGGGAAGAGCATTTGCAGATAGGGGCGAACACGATCGAGCACCGGCGCGAGATAGCGCTCGCGGGCCTCGCTGGCCGCCTCGTCGAGCGTGTCGGCCAGGAGATCAAGCACGGCGATCTCCCGCGCCAGCCGCTCGCGTTCACGGACGGCCTGTTCGAGTTCGCGCTCGCTGTGCTCGATCGCTTCGTCGATCCCGGCGCTGTCGTGCAGTTCGACCCGCTCACGGAGCCGTGCAACCTCGGTCCGAAGGTCCGCGCGAGTCTGACCGCGTTCGCGCAGGACAGTCTCAAGCCGCGCGATCCGCGCCTCCAGCTGCGTACGCGCCCCCGCTGAGCGTTTGGCGGTCAATGTCTGCGCGACGCTCTCACTCAGTTCAGCCTGCTGTTGCGCGGCGGAGAGCTCGAGCGCCAGCTGGTCGTCGGACTGTTCCTCTTCGGCTCGCGCGAATTCTGTACGGCGGCGCTCGAGCAGATCGTCGCGGTAGTCAATCTCGGCGCGGAGGGCGCGGATACGCTCGCGCTGTTGGGCGACGGCCTCACCGCGCTCGGCAGCGGCGGCTCGGGCGGCGCGTTCCTGCTCTCGGGCTTCGCGCAGAGTCTCCTCCGCCTTACGCACGGCCTGCTCCGCCTCTTCCGGCGTGTGCGGCTGCTGATCGTCCGTCACCGGCGGACGCACAGCGAGACGGTTGCGCAGGCTGTCCAGACGTTCGCGCAACGCAGCGATCCCCTCCGGCGCGAGCAACTCGAGCCGCTGCCGCGCCAGCGCCGCCGCCTGCTCCTGCCCGCGCCGGCGCTCCGCCTGTAACTCGGCGTCCGCCAGCGAGACCGCGCCGGCCGCCTCCAACGCGGCCCGCAGCTCCGCCTCGGCGCTGCTGCGCGCATCCAACAGCAGCTCGCGATCGGAGACATTCGGATCGATCACGATGCGCCCGCGATCGGGGATGGAGATCACAAGCGGCTCAACGGTCTCGATCGGCGCCTCCGAATCGATCAGCGGTGTTCCGTTCAGTTCGATGCCCGCCCGCTGTTCGGGGGGAATCTCGAAGCGGACTCTGGTCGCTGCGCCGCCGATCTGGGCTTGCACCCGGTCGTGAGCGTTGAGAGCCTCGCGGATTCGGCGTAAAGCCTGATCGGTGGCACGGATCGATTCGGACTCGCGGCGGGCCTGCTCGAGCTGCTCCTGAGCGGCCGCAGCCGCATCATGTTGCTGCTCAAGTTGGCGCAGTTCTGCGCTGGAGAGCAGCGAATCGAGCGTGTCGCGCAGACGGCCAGCGTCGTCTTCCGCAGCGACGGCAGCCGCCTCCACCTGCGCGACGCGCTGACGCAGGAACTCGAATTGCGCCGCCGAGTCGCGGTCTTCGGTTTCCAGATCGGCGAGGCGGCGGCGCTCGGCACTGAGCTGGGCGGCCTCCTGTTTGAGTTCAGCTCTCGCATCGGCGCGAGCGGCGGCGGCTCGCCGGGCCCGCTCCCACTGATCGCGGCGCAGCTGTAGATCGCTCTGCGCGGCTTCAATCCGCGATTCGAGTAGGTTCTCCTGAGCCAGACGTTCGCGGGTGAGCTGCAAATCTTCGCTATCGAGTTGATCCTGATCGCTGTACTCAAGCCGGCGCAGGCGGCCCTCAGCGGCCTCCAGTTGTTCCAATGTCTCCGAGCTCTCCTGGCGCTGCGCCTGTTGCGTGTGGAGTTGCTCTTGCAGTCCTTCGACTTGATCAAGAGCCTCCTTGTACTCGCCGCGCGGCTGACGCCGCGCCGCCGTGATCAGCTCGCCCCGGCGCTGCTCAATCACCTGCGGCAGCTGCCGTCCGCGCCGACCGCCCAGCACTGCTCCCACTTCCGATTCGAGTCCCGCGCTGAGGCTGGCGAGGGCCGATTCGGGCAGATCCGGCCGCCCGAAGGACTGCCCCTGCTGCACCCAGAGCACGCCCCACATCCCCAGGGTTTCGAGATTCGCCCCGCGGCTGCCCGCCTCACGAAAGCCGAGCAAGCGGCGCAGTTCCGCTTCGGCGGCATCGGCTTCGAGCAGCGTGCCGTCTGGACAGCGCAGCTGCGCGTAGGCGCTCTTCACGAAACGCTTGGTCAACCTGTACTCACCGCCCGCGACTTCAAAGACCAACTCAACTACCGGCGCAGCCCCGCTGCGATCGTTCTGCAAGGCCATGATCGGCCGCGCCCGCGAGCTATAACGCTCGAACAGCACCGCGCGCAAGGCGTCGAGCAGCGTCGACTTGCCCAACTCGTTCGGACCCACCACTAGATTGAGCGCATCGTCGATCCCCTCGAGGCGGCTGGGAGTAGTGAACTTCTTGAACTGGTTGACGGCGAGCGAGCGCAGCTTCACGGTGCACCCGCTTCCAGTCGCTTGTGTTCGATATAGAGACGACGCAGCGCTTCGCCCGCGAGCTCCGCGTCATCGCCGTCGTCATTGATCATCTGACGCAGTTTGTCCGCAGCGGCGCGCACGATCCCGCCGGGATCGATGCTATCCAGATCGTCGTCCGTCGGATCCGGCTGGAGCTCCGCACTCAGACGCAGGTGGTACAGCGCCGCCGCCGCACGTTCCCCGATCCGTTCCTCGAAATACTGCATGTCGGCGAGCGCGAGCACCCCGTAGAGGCTTAACTCAACCAGCGTGCGATTCAGGTCGCCGCCCAGATTCCGCAATTTGCTCTCGAGCAGATCGATGTCTTCCGTGCGCTCCACATATTCATTCGCCAGCGACAACCAGCGGAACTGGCCGGTCTGGAGGGTGGTGATCTTCGGCGCCTGACCTGGCCCGTCGATCTCTACCAGCAGGGCGGTGCCCTCGCCCCGCGTCTGGAACGAGTCGGTCTCGGGTGTGCCGCTGTACCAGCAGCGCTGGTTGATCTCCAATGCGCCGTGCCAGTCGCCCAGGGCGAGATAATCGAGCCGTGCTTGTTGCGCCCGTTGGGGATCGATCGGATTCGTACGCTGCTGTTCGTCCGATCCAAAGCCGCGAACGGCTCCGTGTGCGAGCCCAATCCGAATCAGGCCGTCGTCCGTTCGTGCATCGTCCATCCAGGCCGTGGGATCAGTCAGCGTGCGCCGGTGTTGAAGCGGAGCCGGGAGCAGTGCGGCAGTGCCTGACTCAATGATCGCAACTTCAGCTTCCGTGTGAATCTGAACATTGCGGGGCAATTCACGCTGGCGGAGTTGATCCCAGAGGCCGTTGGGCTGGTACGGATCATGGTTGCCGGGCAGAAGGTGCCAATCCACCTCGGGCTGCGCCCGCATCCGTTCGACGACCTGATTGCGCGAGCGCGGAGAGGGCGCAGCGTGATCCCAGACGTCGCCCGCGACCAGTACGTGGTGCGCGTTGTGCGTCCGCGCGAGTTCGCCGATCCGTGTCACCGCCTCCAACCGCGCCTGCTGCAACGGACCCATCGCCGCATCATCGACAAAGCGAAAGACCTTGCCAATCTGCCAGTCGGCGGTGTGGATGAAGCGGAACCCCATGACCGCTCCGGCTAAGCTCCTTGCGCTCCCCGCACCAGCTTGCCCGGCAGCGCGCCGGTCAACTCGTCATCCTCGAGGATCACTTCGCCTGCGCAGATGGTGGCGACATAGCCCGACGGCCGTTGCATGAAACGCTTCGCCCCCTCAGGCAGGTCGTAGACCATGTGCGGCGCGTCGGTCTCCAGCCGCTCGAAGTCGATCACGTTCACGTCGGCCCGCTTGCCCGCTTCCAGCGTGCCCCGATCGCGCAGGTTGTATAGGTCGGCGTTCGCGCCCGACTGCTTATGCACGATCGTCTCCAGCGGTACGCGCTCTCCGCGAGTCCGGTCGCGTCCCCAATAGGCCAGATTCCACGAGACCATGTGCGCGTCCGAGACCGCCGCCACGTGCGCGCCCGCGTCGGAGAGACCGTTGCGGGTCAACGGGTGCAGCATCAACTCGCGCTGATAGTCGAAGTTGCCCTGCGAGTAACCCTCGAGGTAGACCAGCAACAGCGTCGAGCCGTCGCCCTGCGTCATCAGGTCGTAGAACGCCTCCTCGGTCGACAAGCCCTCACGCTCGGCGTGTGCAGCGACGGATCGCTCGTACTCAGGCTCGTAGACCGGCGGGTCGCCCAACACGTAGACGCCCTCGGGCCAGTTCGTGACCATCTCCAACATCCCGGGCATCAGGTTGCCGGGCGTGGTGTCGACCAGGAACGGATGATCCTCCGCGTTCTGGACTTTCTTGCGCACGTCGTTGGTTAGATCCCAGTCACTGGCCAGGATCTGGGCCTTGATCTCCGGATCGAGCATCTTCTCAATCCGCTCGGCCAGCGGCAGATGCTCGACCAGTTCGCGGTAGGCGTAGTTGAGCACGTAGGGATGAATCGAACCCTCAAGGCTCATCAGCAAGGTTGTGCCGCGACCGCGAATCTGGGGAAAGATGCGAACGCCGCGCTCGGTCGCATCTTCGACACTTTCCAGACCTTGCTTCCAGCCTGAGCCAGCCGTGACCGAACCCTCGCCCGAGAGGTAGGTGATGGTCAACTCGTGCTTGAGCGCCATCTCTTCGACCCACTCGCGCTCGAACGGACCGACCAGCTGGAACACGCCCCCACCGCCCTGCGAGATGCCCTCGGCGACCGCCTCTAGCTCCGGGTACTGCGCCAGCGTGCCCGGAATCAGCTCACCTTCCTTGGTCCGGTGAGCGAGCAGCCGGTTCGACGAGAACCCGACCGCGCCGGCCTCAATCCCCTCCCGCACCAGGCGGCGCATATGCGCCAACTCTTCATCGGTCGGCTGCACATCATCTGCACCGCGCGGCCCCATCACGTACGTCCGCAGCGCGCAGTGCGGGAACTGCGCCGCAATGTCCATCACTCGCGGCTTGCCGTCGATCGCGTCGAGATACTCCGGGAACGACTCCCATTCCCACGTGATCCCGGCCGACATCGCCGTCGCCGGAATGTCCTCCACCGCGTCCATCAAGTCCATCAGCCACTCGCGGTCGGACTCACGCACCGGCGCGAAACCCACCCCGCAGTTGCCCATTACCACCGTCGTCACCCCGTTGTAGCAGGAGGGCGTCATGTATGGATCCCAGGAGACCTGCGCATCCATATGAGTGTGAATGTCAATCCAGCCCGGCGTCACCAGCTTGCCCTCGGCGTCAATCTCGCGGCGCCCGGGCCCAACCTCCCCGCCAACCTGCGAAATCCGCTCCCCGTCAATCGCCAGGTCGCCGACAAACTCGGTCGCCCCCGTCCCGTCAATAATCCGTCCGTTCCGAATCACGATGTCATGCATCTCAGCGTCCTTCGCTAGCCCCGTTCGAGGCTGAGTAACCGTGCTCGGAGAGAGGATAGGGCAACGCGAACCGCCAAACGAAGGCTGTCCAGTCGCCAAGGTGGTGCACGAAAAGGAACTCGGGAGTCGACTAGGATCGACTTGGAGAAACTGAGAACCGCGATGACAACCGCCGATCCACTCGCCGTCGCTGGTTTCGCGGCCCAAGCTCGCGCATTTCTAGACAAAAGCCGCGAATACCTGGCAGCCGACGATCTGCACCAAGCCTCGGAGAAGGCTTGGGGAGCCGTCGCGCACATGGCCAAAGCCGCCGCCAACGCCCAGGGCTGGCGCTACGAGACACACGCCGACTTGAGCCTCGTGCTCAACCAAGCCGGTCGCGCGACCGGCAACGATCGCTTGCGCGCGTTACGCGCCATCGCCAACGACCTCCACAGCAACTACTACCGGCGCAAACGCCATCTCGACGCCGAAATCATCGCCAGAGACATTGAGAGCGTCGCCGAGCTGTTGGAGCTGCTCACTCCGCTCACAGAGGTACCCACCTAAGCATCCGCAGATCGCAACAACCTGCGCGCGGGGGAGACCTCCATAGCTCCATCACTCAAACCGCCACAGCCACCCCGTTCGCCACCGCTGCCTGACCCTGATCATTCAGCATCTCGAAAAAGACGACCGTACGATCCCCCTCATCCCGCTCTTCCAGCGCATGAACCACAACCGGACGACCCGGAATCACCATCCCCCGGAACTGCCCCGCGAAACGCCGCAACCGCGTCGGATCGCCGTCGAAGCTGCGGTTAATCACCTCCCGCAGCGCGATCGTGATGTTCGCCGACCCGTGCAAAATGATGTCCGGCAGCCCGGCCGCCAGCGCCACCTTGCGCTCAGTGTGAATCGGATTCCAGATATCCGCGCACTCCGTGTAGACATGCGGCGCTTGCGGATCAATCGGCAACTCCACGCTCCAGACCGGCTCGGACGCCCCGTTCGCCGACGGAACCGGCAGCGGCGGAGCCGACTCGAGCTCAACGTCTTCGCCATCGAGGGTTGCGCCTCGGGTAATCCCGCCGGTGTCCATCACAGCGACGGTCTCGCCCTGGGAGTCGCGCATCGTGTAGCGCTGTGCTGTCAGAACGCCGGGGCGGGTCTGGCGGGCGGCAATCGACTGGCCTTGCGAGGTGATCACGTCGCCTTCGCGCACGACGCGCTCGAAGCGGACATCGATCCAGGCGTGGACGCCGCGACGGACGAGCTCCAGGGGGAACTCCTGGTCCGGCGTAAAGCGCGAGTTCCACTGCCAGGAAAACACCATCCCCGGATGCGCAATCAGACCGCCCGCCCGGTCATCATCGAAATACACAGGGTTGTAATCCCCCACACCCCCCGCAAACGCCGTGATCGCACGCGCCGTCACCTCAAACGACTTCGCAACGGTGTAGCGGCCGACCAACGCGGGCATCCGCAGTTCGGCTGTGCCGGTCATACCTTGACCCCTTCCGGTGACTCCGACTTCTCCTCATACCGATCCCAGTGCAGCACCTCGTCCAGCGGACGCCGGCGAATCGGACCAAAATTCCCCGTCGGCCAGCCCAGCGGGATTAGCACCATCGGCAAAATATGCTCCGGTAGACCCAGAACCTCCCGCGCCTGCTCACGCTGGTCGCCGATGAACGCCAGCGTAGTCGGCACGCTCCCGACTTCCAGCGCACGCGCCGCCAGCAGCAGGTTCTGCACCGCTCCCCAAACCTCAGTCGCAGCGGCCGAGCCGGCGTTGAAGTTGTCTCCAGGCGCCCGCACCATATCCGCGCAGGCGATCACAATCGCCGGCACTTCGTGCATATGGTTCATCTGGTGCTCAACCGCCGCCAAAAAGCGCTCCCGCCGACCCTGATCGACATGCGGATTGGCCGCCTCGCGGTTGTTGGCGAGGTACATCGACACCCCCGCCCGATTCAGCTCGGCGAGCTGCTGCTTCACCGCCGGATCGCGCACAACGATCCAGTGCCGCGACTGTCGATTCGACCCGCTCGGCCCCAGATGCGCCGCCTCGATCAGCTGGCGCAAAGTCTCCTCGGGAATCGGATCCGGCTTGTACCGCCGCATCGCGCGGGCGGTGCTGACGACATCCCAGAAGTCCATGTGATTCGCTCCAATTCGATTTAGCCGCCGTATGAGATCAGTTCGACCAGGTTGCCGTCGGGATCGCGGGTGTAGACGCTGATGCCTTCGGTGAGTCCGCCGGCGCGGCCGCCCTGGCGCGGGGCCGGGCCCTCGATGACCTCGGCTCCGGCGGCTTCGATGGCGGCTGCGGCCGTCTCAGGCGTGCCCTCCCAGACGAAGCAGAAGTCGCCGCAACCGGGCTCGGCGGTGGGGCCGCGCAAGGTGAACTTGGAGTTCTGCCAGAGCTTCGGATCGTGGACGTTGATCTTCTGGTCGCCGCAGGAGATCGCGAAGGCGGGGAAGTCGCCGGCGCGCCACTCCGCCTCATGCAGGATGGTGAAGCCCAGCGCGCGATAGAACCCCATCAGCGCCTCCGGATCCCCGGCGGGAATCGCCACATGGTCCATTCCGGTCACAGGCATCGTCAGCCTCCGAATCTTCGCCTGCTCCTCATGTTAGCCGCGAGTCCAGTGGCGTAGGATCGAGCGCATCAGGCCCATGAGCAAGAAGTCCCGAGGGATCCCAGATGAAGCAGACATTCCACGCCTGGGTCACACGCGACGAAGTGCTGGAGAATCTCGCGGATTCCATCGATTTGGCGCTGCTGGATCGTCGCGCCGAAGCTCTGAGCGACGTGTCGGCTGACGCCGAGATCGCAACGGTGATTGTGAAGTGAAGCGTGGCGTACTGCTGCGCCATCTCCGTCGGAATGGATGCGAACTGAAGGAGACCTTTGCGTAAGCCAATTGCTCCGTCATTGCCGCGCTCCGTCGCGGCAATCTCGCGGGGTGGGCAACGACGGTGCAGACAACGGCGAGATACCCGCGGCAAGCGCGGGTATGACGGAGCTTTGATGTACGCGCGACTCTCCAATCGGCGGGTGACGCCGCCTGATATCCTCCCGCCAACGCCGCACGCTTGACGAAACGCTGAACCATGCCCGACATCTCCGCCGACGACCCGTTCCCCCGCAAACGACTCACCATCGGCGAAACCACCATGGCCTACGTCGACCAGGGCGACCCCGACGGCGACCCGATCATCTTCCTCCACGGCAATCCCACCTCCTCCTACCTCTGGCGCAACATCATGCCCCATTGCTTCGAGTCGGGACGCTGCCTCGCCCCCGACCTGATCGGCATGGGACAGTCCGGGTCCTCACCGAGCGGCTCCTACCGCTTCGTCGACCATGCCGCCTGGCTCGACGCCTGGCTTGAGGGCATGGGCCTGAACGAGAATCTGACGTTCGTGATCCACGACTGGGGCTCGGCGCTGGGCTTCCATTACGCCCGCCGCCATCCGGAGCAGGTCAAGGGACTCGCCTACATGGAGGCGATCGTCCGCCCCGTCAGCTGGGACGAATGGCCCGCCGCCGCCGCCCGCGTCTTCCAGGGCTTCCGCTCCGAAGCGGGCGAGGAAATGGTGCTCGAAAAGAACGTCTTCGTCGAGCGCGTCCTCCCGGGCAGTGTCATCCGCGGCCTCACTGACGAGGAAATGGAGGTCTACCGCCTCCCCTACCGCGAGCCGGGCGAGTCGCGCCGACCGACGCTCACCTGGCCGCGCGAGATCCCGCTCAACGGCGAACCTCCCGATGTCGTCGAGATCGTGCAAACCTATGCCGATTTCCTGTCCTCAGACGACTCCGCACACATCGCCAAGCTGCTGATCAACGCCGAACCCGGCGCCATCCTCAACGGCGCTCAACTCGAATTCTGCCGCGCATGGCCCAATCAGACCGAGGTGACGGTGCCCGGCATTCACTTCGTCCAGGAAGATTCGCCCCACGAGATCGGTGAGGCGATCCGCGAGTGGTACTCAGCCATCTGAGACCGAACAGTTAGCAAGGGAACGACACGATGGCGGAGATCACCAACGCCGACGAGGCGCACGCCGAGTTAGACCAGGCGCGCGAGCAGTTCCGCGAACTCGTGCTGGGACTGTCCGGCGAGGAATGGAACCGAACGAGCAACAACGCCGCTTGGACGAACGGCCAGCTCTGCTGGCACATCGCCTTCACCGCGAGCGGGGGCACGCTGAGGGTGGCGCGACTGCGCCAGAACAAGGATATGAAGCCGCCCGCTCCGCTGATGGGGGTCCTCAACCTACTCAGCCTCTGGTTAGTGCGTATCCGCTCGCGCGGCGCGACGCCCGATTCGGTGCTGGCCTTCTTCGAGGAGCGCTTGGCGATGACGCGCGGGATGATCGATACGGTCGCCGACGACGAGTGGAGCAACAGCGGCGTCTTTCTGGGCGAGCCGATGACCGTTGGCAACTCATTCGGA
The DNA here is from genome assembly GCA_963555985.3 of Dehalococcoidia bacterium. Classification (GTDB taxonomy): domain Bacteria; phylum Chloroflexota; class Dehalococcoidia; order Bin125; family Bin125. Next base: position 445,588 of record OY820591.1, on the reverse strand, counting down.
TTCCTGCGCGAACACGTCAGTGAGCACGCGGCCGAGATGCGGCGCAACTAGGGTATTTCACATGGGCCATATTCCGACCCGGAATTCCGTCATACCCGCGCTTGCCGCGGGTATCTCGCTGCATACGGCAAGAGCGTCCGTGCAGCACACGGCGAGATTGCCGCGGCAATGACGGAATCTGGTTGGAAGTTCCGGCCCATGTGAACACGCTCCAGGCCGCCGCTGCGGGCAACGAATAGGACTGAACCATGGCCGAGATCACCAACGCCGATGAGGCGCGAACCGCGATGGTGGAAGCGCGTGAAGGCTTCCGCGAGTTGGTCCTCGGGCTCTCCGAGGACGAGTGGAGCCGCAAGAGCGACAACGCCGGCTGGACCAACGGGCAGCTGTGCTGGCACATCGCCTTCGGGGCGGGAGCCGGCGACCGCACCGTGTCGAGGTTGCGCCAGAACAAGGGCATGAACCCGCCGGCGCCGCTCATGGCCGTGTTCAACTTCATGAGCCTCTGGATGGTCCGCATCCGCTCGCGCGGAGCGACCCCGGAGTCGGTGCTCGCCTTCTTCGACCAGGGCTACGGCAAAACGCTCGCCCTGGTCGACACGGTCGCCGACGACGAGTGGGGCAATGGGGCCGAATTCCTCGGCACGCCCATCACCGTCGGCGGGGCCTTCGGCTTCCTGGGCGACCACCTGGCCGAACACGCTGCCGAAATGCGCCGCGACTAGACCGCCGGCGACGCGATGTCCGACGACATCTTCGAACGCTACCCGCCCCTCCGCGAGATGGAAGCGGTCGCCCTCTTCCAGGAGCTCGGCTACCGCTTCACCGACGCCGGTGACGGTTGGTGCGAGATCACCCTCAAAGCCACCCCTAAGACCCACAACCTCTACGGCATCGTCCACGGCGGCGTCTGGCTCCTCGTCGCCGATTCAGCGATGGGCGGCGCCCTCGGCACCGTCCAGGCAGAAGGCGAGCGAGTCATCACCGCCCAATCCGAATTCCGCTGGCTCCGAGGCCTCGACGGAGACATCATCCGAGCCCGAGCAGAAGTCATCCGGCGCGGAAGAACCCTCAGCCACTGCGCAGTAGACCTCTACGACCAATCCGGCCGCCACATCGGCCACGGCAACGGCACCTACGTCATCCTGCCCCCAGAGTGAGCCACCAACACCTCATCTCACCTCCCCAAAATCTCCCCTTCAAGAGCCTGTCCCCGCGCAGGCGGGGAGGGAGATGCCCCGAAGAGCCTGCCCCCGCGAAGGCGGGGGGGCAGAGGGGGTGAAACGCCACATCACAGCACAGACACCCCAACTCCAGCTCCCCTCTCCCCCTCAAGGGGGAGATGCCCCAACGGGGCAGAGGGGGTGAAACGCCACATCAAGCACCCAACCTTCCGATAACCACAACACACCCAACCAACTTGCAATCCGAACATCCATCCAGATAAGCTCAAGAGTCCTGCATTCCCCAAGAAAGGAACACCCGCCATGCCCTTCCCCCACACCTACCAATCCACCATGACCGGCGTCGGCCAACTCGCCCACTCCGACGAAGCCGGCCACGTCCGCATCAAAGCGCTCGCCCTCCTCATCCGCGAACTCTCCCCCTCCAACGCCAAGACCCGCGAGATCCACCACGCGCTCGACCTCCAACCCCATCCCGAACCCGCGCCCAAACCCCGAGCCAACCACTCCCCCCGCCTGCCCGAAGCTCCGCTCACCCCTGAGCAGAAGAAGGAACTCCACCTCCATCCCCACGCCATCGCCGTCGCCCTCATGCGCGGCGAAGACGTCCCTCTGCCGGACGACGACGACAGCCTCGAGGAAGAGGAAGAGCCGCCGTAATCCCCCGACCGCAAGCGGCGACCCCACCTCGTTTTTTTCTCACAGCCCCGCGAGGCCGCGAATCGCGACCGCCCAGTCCCTACCGTGCCCCGCTCCTCCCACCCCCATAGGAATCTCCGATTGCGTGCAGCTACCCTGCCCCTGTCTTCCGACGGATCAGAAAGGCAGGCGACCATGGCGGGACGGCTTGACGGCAAAGTGGCGCTGATCACTGGCGGCGCACGCGGACAAGGCGCGGCGGAGGGACGAGTCTTCGCCGCCGAAGGCGCGCAGGTCGTGCTCACTGACGTGCTCGACTCCGAGGGCAACGAGACCGCGGCCTCAATCGAAGGCGCGCGCTATCTGCACCACGACGTGACCCAAGAGTCGGAGTGGGAAGCCGTAGTCGCGGAGGTGATGGAAGACTTCGGCAAGATCGATGCGTTCGTGAACAATGCGGGCGTCTTCCGCAGCAGCCCAATTAATCAGACCACGCTTGAGGACTATCGCTTCGTGATCGACATCAATCAGATCGGCGTCTTCCTCGGTCTGAAGCATGTCGGGCCGGTGATGGTTGCGGCTGGGTCGGGATCGATCATCAATATCTCCTCGATCGCCGGAATGCGCGGCGGCGCGGGATCGGTCGCCTACTCCGCCAGCAAGTGGGCCGTGCGCGGCATGACCAAAGTCGCCATGAGCGAGTTCGCACCCTCCGGCGTGCGCGTCAACTCGATCCATCCCGGCCTGATCGAAACCCCGATGCTGCACCAGCTGCCCGTGATCGAACAGGGCATGACCGACCAACTCGTCCGCCGCATCCCCTACGGACGCATCGCCGAAGCCGAAGAAGTCGCCAAACTCGCCCTCTTCCTCGCCTCCGACGACTCCGAGTACATGAACGGCGTCGAGTTCATCATCGACGGAGGCATGACTCAGGGAATCTAAGAAAGCTCGGCACACTCTCCCCCCGCATCGCGGGGGGAGATGTCACGAAGTGACAGAGGGGGGTCCGGCTAGTTACACAGACCGAGAACGGAAGCAGGCAAGCGACGATGGCAGGACGGCTCGACGGCAAGGTGGCATTGATCACCGGCGGGGCGCGAGGACAAGGCGCAGCCGAAGGTCGCCTGTTCGCCGCCGAAGGCGCTCACGTCATCCTCACCGACGTGCTGGACGCCGAAGGGAAAACGACCGCAGCCTCGATCGAGGGCGCGCGCTATCTGCATCACGATGTGACCCAGGAATCCGAGTGGCAGACAATCGTCGCCGAAGTGCTTGAGGACTACGGCAAGGTCGACGCGTTGCTCAACAACGCGGGTATCTTCAGGTCGAGCTCCATCGCCGACACGACGGTTGAGGAGTACATGCGCATCATCGAGATCAACCAGCTCGGTGTATTCCTCGGCTTGAAGCACGTCGGGCCGATGATGGCGGCAGCCGGCTCCGGCTCGATCGTCAACATCTCCTCGGTCGCCGGTCTACGCGGCCCAGCCAACATGGTCGCCTACACGGCGAGCAAGTGGGCCGTGCGCGGCATGACCAAGACCGCGATGAACGAGTTCGCGCCTGCCGGCGTGCGCGTCAACTCGATCCATCCCGGCCTGATCGAAACCCCGATGCTGGAGCAGCACCCCATGATCGAGCAGGGCATGGGCGACCAGCTCGTGCGCCGCGTCCCCTACGGACGCCTCGCCGAAGCCGAAGAAGTCGCCAAACTCGCCCTCTTCCTCGCCTCCGACGACTCCGAATACATGAACGGCGTCGAATTCATCATCGACGGCGGCATGACCCAAGGCATCTGAGCCAACCATGCTCAGCCCCGGCCGCCGGAGGGCCAGCGCGAAAGGTTGATCGTCATGACCATGCTGGCTCCCCCCGTGCGCTACACGCAGACCGAGGACGGCGTCGGGATCGCCTACACCGTCTACGGAGAAGGCCCGCCCCTGGTCGTCTCCACCGGCCCGATGATGCCGCTCGACTTCGGCTGGGTCGAAGATGGACTCTGGGAACGCCTGAGTACGTCCTTTCAGGTCGTGCGCTTCGACCCGCGCGGATGCGGCCTCTCCGATCGCCACGGCGTCTGGGGTTCCTTCCAGGACGAAGCGACCGACATCACCGCCGTCGTCAACGCGATCGGCGCTCCCCGAGTCGCCCTGCTCGGTTACTACATCGGCACCCCGGCCGCCGTGATCAGCGTGCTCAACGAACCCGAACGTTACTCCCACCTGATCCTGCACCATCCGGTGCCAATGGGGTTCGGCCAGCCGCTTTCGAAAGACGATCAGGCGCAGAACGAACTGTTCGACGAAGTGGTCGACCGCCTGCTGCGGCTGGGCTGGCGCTACGACAGCGAAACCGCGCGCCGTGCCCTGATGACCATCGCGCTGCCCGACACCGACCACGAGACCATCGATCAGATCGCCGACGCCCTCCACACCTATCCCAGTGTTGAGCGCGTGCTCCAACTGATCCCCGAACTGCGTTCACTCAACTTCACCCAGGAACTGCGCGAGGTCGATCTGCCCACCTTGATCTCCGTCACCCGCGGTGACGCCGGACTGGGCCGCGCCTGGGCCCAGGTCATCCCCAGCGCGCAACTCGCGCTCCTGCAGTCCGAAGCCGCCCTGCTCGCGCCAGACGCCCGCTCAGTACACGAACTCGCCAACCTCGTCCAGAGGTTCATCCAGGGCGTCGCCGCCCCTCGCCAAGCTCCCGTCAGCGCCACTCGCACCGTCGTCTTCACCGACATGGAAGGCTCCACCGACCTCGTCGATCGGCTTGGCGACGCCGTCGCTCGTGAAATCACTCGCGAGGTTGAGAACATCACCCGCTCCGCCCTCCAGTCGCATGGCGGCACCGAGGTCAAGACGATGGGAGACGGCAGCATGGCCTGGTTCACGATGGCCTCCGCTGCGCTAGACGCCGCCGTCCAGATCGAGCGCGCGATCAGCGCCAACCTTGATGTCCGCGTGCGAATCGGGATCAACGCCGGCGAACCGATCGCCGAGGCCGGCGACCTCTACGGCGCAACCGTCAACCGCGCCGCCCGGATCATGGGCACAGCCGGCGGCGGCGAGATCCTGGTCTCCGATCTCGTGCGCGGCCTCGTCGAGGGCCGCGGCTACCGCTTCGACGATCGCGGCGTGCATGTCCTGCGCGGCTTCGAAGAACCCGTCCACCTGTTTGCCCTCAAATGGCGCTGAACCGCACCCGCTGCGCCTGCGCTAGAAAGGAACACGACATGACCATGACGAAGCGCGAACGAGTACGAGCCGCAATCGCCGGAGAACCCGTCGATCAGGCCCCTGCCTCGCTCTGGGGACACGACTTCCTCCGCGAGTGGAGCCTGGACGATCTGGTCGGCGCCACCTGCGAGCAGTACGAGGCCTACGACTGGGACTTCATCAAGATCAATCCCCGCTGGTCGATGTTCCCCGAAGCCTGGGGCGCGATCTATACCCCGCCGCAGGAACAAACCAACCAAACCCTGATCCGACCGGCGCTCGAAGAGCTCGAACAACTCCACGAAGTCGTGCCCGTTCACGCCGAGCGCGGCGTCTTCGGCGAGCACGTCGAGTCAACCCGCCGCGTAATCGAACGCACCAACGGCGCAGTCGACGTCGTCCAGACCGTCTTCTCGCCAATGTCGGTGGTCGGGCTGATGTTCGGTCATCCGCGCGCGCTCAAGCAGGCCGCCCGCGAAGCCCCGGCCGCCCTGCACGGCGCAATCGGACGAATCACCCAGACGATCATCAACTACAGCCGCGCCAACCTCAACGCCGGCGCATCGGGCGTCTTCTACGCCCCCCTCCAGTGGGCTTCCCACGCCAACTCCACCCCCGACTTCTACCGCGAGTTCGGCCGCCCCTACGACCTCCAGGTGCTCGACGCCATCCGCGACGCCGAATTCAACATCCTCCACGTCTGCCACCACCAAAACATGCTCGCCGACGTCCTCGACTACCCCGTCCAAGCCTTCAACTGGGACGACCGCGATCCGACGAACTCCAGCTTGTCGGAGGTCTGGAAGCAAACCGACAAGGCGGTGATGGGCGGCGTCAGCCGCACCGGCCTCGGAGAGTTGGGAGCCGACGAGATTCGAGCGCAGGCAGCCGAAGCCGCAAGCGTCGGCAACACGCGCATCTTCGTCACCGGAGGCTGCTCAATCCCCCCCCAAACCACCCATGAGAATCGCGCAGCGGTCGCGTCGGGCGCTCGGGGGAACTAGGCGGTTCCAGTCAACGGATTGCTCCAACGCAGTCCAGGAAATCGAGCGAAGTCTCGGTCGTTGGTATGGACTTCGGCATCGTGCGCGATCGCGAGTGCAGCGATGTGGGCGTCAGGGACGAGCTTGTCGCCTGCCCCGGCTGCCGTAAGCAGGTCAGAGACCAGGGCCAAATGGCGCGGTCCTGGTTCCAAGACAACGGTATGGTCCATCCTGATCCAGCTCTCGACAATGGCGACAACCTCCCGAGGCGGCTGCGGATTCGTGACTACCTGAGGCTTGGTCATGAGGCGCACAAAGCTGATGATGACTTCCCAAGGTAGGCCAATGAGCCCCGGACCCTCCATCAAGGCTTGCCACCATGCGCGACAACGAGTGTGTTGCGGGGCCTGTTCGCTATGCGCGTAGACGAGCAGGTTCGTGTCAGGAACGATCACTCTTCGGACTGCTGGCTGAGCCGACGAAGACGCTCGTCGTCCTCTTCGTATAGATACTCCTTGAGTCGCTCAGGATCGATCCCTGGCTGAAAGCCGGTGCTGAACGTCTTGACCACGAATGGCTTTCGAGACCCTGATTGTTCTTGGCAGAACTTGGCGCGGAGCTCTTCGTTGGCGAGTTGATCCGCCGAGACACCGCGCCGCTCCGCCTCATCGGCGAGAGCGACGGCGACGTCATCGTCGAGCGAGAGACTTGTCGTCATGGCCTCAGCTTAGCGGGTCAGCTTCCGACCGGTATCCGGTACAACTCCGACGCATTCTGCTGCAACACCGCCGTCCGCACCTCCGGATCCAGATCGCCCAACACATTCGCAATGTGCTCCTGGCTCCGGGGATAGAGACACGTCGGATGCGGGAAGTCCGTCTCAAACAACACGTTCTTCACCCCGATCTGCTCGATCACCTTGCGCGGACCGAAATCCTCGAACCAGAAGCAGGCCCAGATGTTGCGCCGGAACTTCTCAGTCGGACGCAGCTCGTGATGCTTCACCTCGGTCGGCACCATCTCGTCCCACTGGTACTCGCAGGCCTCGAGCAGGAACGGAATCCAGCCGATCCCGCTCTCGACCGAGACGAACTTGAGCCGCGGGAACCGCTCCAGCACGTCGCTGTAGAGCAGATTCGAGATCATCCGCGCGTTGTCGATGTAGATATTCGCCGCGCCAATCGCCAGCTTCCGCTCGGGCCCCATCGACTCCCAGGGTGACGAGACGAACGGCGACGGAGCGCCCTTGGCCCCGCCGGAGCCGATGTGGAAGTTGAGCACCACATCGAGGTCCTGCGCCAGCTCGAAGAACGGATCCCAGTGCGAGGTACCGTAGTCGGGCAGGTCGAACTTCTCGGGCGTGTCGCAGATCGTGAAGCCGCGCGTGCCGTACTCCTCGACCGTGCGCCGCATCTCAGCAAGCGTCGCGTCGAGGTCCCAGAATGGCAGCAGCGCCTGCGGATAGAGCCGCCCGCCCGACTCCGACTGCCACTCGCCCATCGCGTCGTTGTAGCCGTAAACGCAGGCGTTGCGCAGCTCGGGATCGGGAATGTCGAGGAATCGCGCCGAGGCGAAACCGGAGATGTTGGGATAGACGATCTGCGCGTACAACCCCAGCCGCTCCATCAGCTCCAGCCGCGCCGGAACTTCGTAGGCCGCCGCATCAAGACGGTCGAAGTCATGCACACCGAGCACGCCGAGCACCTTGTCGCCGCTGCTCTCCACGACCGAGAGACCCACCGGTCCCAACGGCACATCGCCGTCGACAAACCAGAAGTCCTCGCCGTCGACCTTGCGCAGCTGCGGCATCCGCTCGCGCAGCCCTGCCGGGGCGCGCGAGGTCCACAGATCGGGCGGCTCGGTCACGTGCGAGTCGCAGTCGATCACGTCGATCCCCTGGATCGCGTTCAGCATCGGGTTCTCATGGACGGTCGGATTAGCGCTGGGCATGATCTCCTCCGGTCGTACTCTCGCTGTGCGGACGATCGTAGCGGGACGGGACGAGGCGCGCTCAGTCTGACCCGAATCGCCGCGCGACCATCGGTGCAACCACTCTCGCCCCCGCCGCAAGTCCAAGCGCCCACAACATCCACGGCCAGTAGAGCTCCTGCCGCACCCAGACGCCGCCCGCTCCGGAGATCTCCGCGCCGTACTCGAGCCAGAGCAAGAGAAAGGCGTAGATCGCGACGGCGACGTTGAGTGGACTCAAGAGTGGCCCACTGAAGCCGCGGCCAATGATCCCGCGAACGATCACCGCCGCCCCGATCAGCATCACCCCCCAGGTCAGCGGAGGCGCGGGCGGTACCACATTGCCCGCCCACATCCCCACCTGGAGCCAGAAGACCACGAAGCCGAACAGCAGCAGCCAATGGTCGAGCGCGCTCTCGAGATACGGCGCGACGCCGCGAGCCGCGAAGACCAGAGCCATGAAAACCAGTGAAAACGGCCAGAAGATCGGCTCGGCCGCGAAGGTTCCGCCGATCGACGTCCAGCTCACGACGATCTCGCCAAGCAGGATCAGAACGATGCCAAGGACGAGACTGCGGTTCTCGATCGAGGACAGATCGCCCCGCAGCGGCCGCAGCGTGAGCACGCGGCCGATCACGACAAGCGAGACCAGCATCGCCGTCCAGCCAACCGAGTCGCCGACCGAACCGTTGCCGATCTCCATGAACGTCTCAAGCAAGAAGATCAACACAGCAGCGATGGTCGCCGCCCGCCAGCCGGTGTCGTCCCAACATTCGCGGAGTCTCTGAGGTACATCCATGGCTATCCCTCCGATTCGCCTCTGCGCTCTCGACTAGAGACAATCTAGATCGATGAATCCGCGTCCGTAACGACACGTATCCTGCTCACCCACAGCAGCGAACAGATTCGGCGCAAGGAGCGGACAGCATGGCAGCACTCGACGGCAAAGTCGCGCTGATCACCGGCGCAGCCTCAGGAATCGGGTTGGCCACCGCGCAACTGTTCGTCGAACAAGGCGCTCAAGTAACAATGGTCGACCGCAACGCCGACCTCGTGAACGAGACCGCACGAGAACTTGGAGCGAGCGCCCTGGCCATCACCGGAGACGTCACCAGCGAAGACGACGTAGCCGCCATGGTCGCGGCCTGCGTAGATCGCTTCGGCCGCCTCGACATCGGCTTCAACAACGCCGGCATCGCCGGCGCAGCGCCGATCCACGATCATCCACTGGAGCAGTTCCAGCGCACTGTCGACGTCTGCCTGACCGGCGTCTTCCTCTCCCTCAAGCACGAGTCGAAACAACTGCTCGCGCAAGGCGAGGGCGGCTCCTTAATCAATACCGCCAGCATCAACGCAACTCAGGCGACCAAAGGCCTCAGCGCCTATTGCTCCGCCAAAGCGGGCGTAGCCATGCTGACCAAAGTCTCCGCGCTCGAGCTGGGCGAATACGGCATCCGCGTCAACGCAATCGGCCCGGGTCACACCAAGACCCCGCTCACCGCCCGTGCCCGCAACGTAGCCGGCTTCGACGAAGCAATGATCGGCGCAACACCATTGGGCCGCCTCGGCGAACCCGACGACATCGCCCAAATGGCGCTCTACCTGGCCAGCGACGCCAGCCCCTGGGTATCGGGCCAACTCTTCTACGTCGACGGCGGAATCACAGTCAGCGAGCTGCCGCCCGGATTCAACGTGCTGGAATCCGAGTTGAGGCGGCCGCGAAGCGAGTAGCCAAACGGATTGGAGCAAACGATGGGACAACTCGACGGCAAAGCCGCCCTGATCACCGGCGCCGCATCCGGCATCGGACTCGCAGCCGCGAAACGCTTCGCCGAGGAGGGCGCGCAGGTCGCCATCGCCGACCGCAACGCCGACGGCGCAGCCGAGACCGCCCGCGAGCTCGGCTCCCAGGCCATCGCAATCAGCGCCGACGTCACCAACGAGAACGACGTTGCCAACATGGTTGCAACCTGCGTCGAACGCTTTGGCCGCCTCGACATCGCCTTCAACAACGCCGGCATCGGCGGCTGGTCGCCAATCCAGGATTATCCGCTCTCGCAGTTCCAGCGCGTGATCGACGTCTGCCTCACCGGCGTCTTCCTCTGCATCAAGCACGAGGCCAAGCATCTAATCGAGCAAGGCTCGGGCGGCTCGATCATCAACACGGCCTCGTTGAACAGCATCCAAGCGACGGAGGGTCTGTCCGCCTACTGCTCCGCGAAAGCGGGAGTGGCCATGCTGACCAAAGTCTCCGCACTCGAGCTGGGACGGCACAACATCCGCGTCAACAGCATCGGGCCCGGCCTCATCCGCACGCCGCTCACCCAGGGCATCCGCGACGTGCCGGGCCTGGAAGACGCCTTCGCCGCCGAAGCCCCGCTCGGCCGCGTCGGCGAGCCCGAAGATGTAGCCCAGCTCGCCCTCTGGCTCGCCTCCGACGCCTCATCCCTGATGACAGGCCAAACCGTCCAACTCAACGGCGGCGCAGACATCAACAAGTACCCGCCCCTCTTCGAGTTCTTCGGCGAACGCCCGCTGTAGTGCTCGCGGTCGGCATGGACGATTGGGCGTACCGTGAGAAATGACTAGACTGGCCGCTCACGAGCAGGGAACGGAACGCTGACATGTCGATCGGGGAAACGGCGAACAAGTTCACGCCGGCGCTCAAGCGGGCGCCGGCTGGGATTCCAACTCGGCGTGACAGCAGGGCATGGATCCAGGATTACGTGACCGTCAGTGTTCCACGCCCATCGTTCCTCTTGGGTCTTGCGAGTTTGTGGGACTTCGGCGGTGCGCTGACTCCTCGAGTTCGAGTCAATCGGGAGATGCTGACCCGGTCGGATGCTGACGCGCTTGCTGCCGATTGGGACGCACTTGCTGGAGATGTGGCGCGGATACTCCCTCCGCTCGACGAGGACGAGGCCTTCGAATAGAGGTGGGCAATTGTGGACGAGCACGAGGAAAGCGCGATCGTTGAGAGCGAATCCGATGACGACAACAGGAGCGAACTCCGGCTCCGTTCGGCGACGCAGATTGAAACGTATCGCGGCCCGTTACCGTCGCCGAGGGCACTGAGGGAGTACGAGTCAGCGCTCCCAGACTCAGCAGAGCGAATTCTGGCGAGGGTCGAGCGAGAGACCAGTCATCGCCACGACATGGAACGCGGATCTCTGGAGCTGGAGACGCTCGAAGTCCGATCTGATTACCGAAGAACGAATCGCGGCCTCTATCTGGGTGCATTTGTGGCACTGGCGGTCGTCGCCGTTGGCGCGTATATGGCCTTCCTGGGACATCCAGCAGAGGGAGCTGGGATCGTCGTCAGCACCGTCGTTGGCCTGGCCGCGACATTCGTGTACGGAGCGAGGATCCGCTGGCGAGAGAGCGAGTCCGACGAACAACAGTAGCCCCTAGACTGCTGCGCGAACCCGGAGATGAATCGCACAGACTGAGAAAGGCGGACGATCATGCGCGAATTCGCAGGCAAGACGGCAGTCGTCACCGGCGCCGCGAGCGGGATGGGACTCGCCTTCGCCCGGCGCTTCGCCGCCGAAGGCATGAACGTCGTCCTCGCGGATATCGAAGAAGACGCCCTCAACGCACAGGTGACCCAACTCGAACAGGAAGAGTGCAATGTGCTCGGCGTGGTCGTCAACACCATGCGCCGCGAGACGTTGGAGAACCTGCGCGACCAGACAATTGCAGAGTTCGGCAACATCCACATCCTCTGCAACAACGCCGGTGTGGCCGGGCTGGACGACAGCGGATTTGACGCAGAAGGGGAGATCCGCGGCCCCTGGGACGTGCCCGACCGCACCTGGGAATGGGTGATGGGCGTGAACTTCTGGGGCGTGCTCTACGGCTGCCAGGTGTTCATCCCGCACATGCTCGAACACGGCGAAGAGGGCCACATCGTCAACACCGCCTCACTGGCTGGTCTGATCCCGGGCGGTGGCGCCTACAGCGTCTCCAAGCACGGCGTGCTCGCGCTGACCGAGGGGCTGTACCAGAGTTTCGAGGCGATGGGCGCCAACCTCAGCGCTTCCGCGCTCTGCCCCGGACTCGTGAACACCAATATCGGCCACGCCGAACGTAATCGGCCCGAAGAGTTCGGCGACCAGATTGAGATCACGCCGGAGGCCGAACAGGGCATCATCGCCATGCTCGGCGGCGGCATGGACCCCAGCCAGGTGGCGGACATCGTCTTCGACTCGATCGTCGAGCAGCGCTGCTACATCCTGCCGCACCCGGGCTGGGACGACATCGTTCGCGGCCGCGTTGAGAACGTGCTAGCGCGCGGCGCGCCGATCACGCTGGACTTCGAGGAACTGATGCGCCGCCGCGCAGCCGGCGAGCAGGTCTGACAGTCGGAAGGGATCAAAACATGCGCGAATTCGAAGGCAAGACCGCAGTCGTCACCGGTGCGGCCAGCGGCATGGGATTGGCATTCGCCCGACGCTTTGCGGCGGAGGGCATGAACGTCGTTCTCGCCGACATCGAGGAGGACGCGCTCAACGCGCAGGTGACCCGACTCGAGCAGGAAGAGCGCAACGTGCTCGGCGTGATCGTCAACACGATGCGGCGCGAAGCGCTTGAGAATCTCCGCGACCAGACGATCGAGCAGTACGGCAACATCCACATCCTGGCCAACAACGCCGGCGTCGCCGGCGGAGAGGATGCGGGCGTCTTCCCCGACGGCACCGTTCAGGGCTCGTGGCAGGTGCCGGACGAGACCTGGGAGTGGGTCATGGGCGTCAACTTCTGGGGCGTCCTGTACGGCATCCAGGTCTTCGTGCCGCACATGCTCGAACACGGCGAGGACGGGCACATCGTCAACACGGCCTCTCTGGCCGGGCTGATGCCGGGCGGCGGCGCCTACAGCGTGTCCAAGCACGCGGTACTGACGCTGACCGAAGGTCTCTACCAGCAGTTCCAGGCGATGAACGCCAACCTGAGCGCATCCGTGCTCTGTCCCGGCTTCGTCAACACCAATATCGGTCACGCCGATCGCAACCGGCCCGAGGAGTTCGGCGGGACGACAGAGCGGACCGCGGAACAGGAACAGGCGATCACGATGATGCTCGGCGGCGGAATGGATCCGGATCGGGTCGCGGATATCGTCTTCGACTCGATCGTCGAGCAGCGCTGCTACATCTTGCCGCATCCCGCCTGGGACGATGTCGTGCGCGGCCGGGTTGAGCACGTGCTCGCCAGAGAAGCGCCAATCTCGGTTGACATGGAAGAGATGCTCCGCCGCCGGGCGGCGGGCCAAGAAGTCTGATCACCGGAGAGGATTCCAACGTGCGCGAGTTTGCAGGCAAGACCGCAGTCGTCACCGGCGGCGCCAGCGGGATCGGGCTGGCGATGGTCGAGCGTTTCGCCTCGGAGGGCATGAACGTCGTGCTCGCCGACATCCAGGAAGACGCGCTCCAGGCCCAGGTCCAGCGGCTGGAACAGGAAGAGCGCTCTGTGATGGGCGTCGCCGTGAACACGATGCAGCGCGAATCGCTGGAACGCGCCCGCGACGAGATCATCGAGCGCTTCGGCAACATCCACATCCTCTGCAACAATGCCGGCGTGTTCAGCTTTCAGGACGCGATGAGCATTGGCGATGATGCGATCAATATCTGGGATGTGGAAGACAGCATCTGGGAGTGGGTGATCGGAGTGAACTTCTGGGGCGTGCTGTACGGCGTGCAGACCTTCCTCCCGCATATGGTCGCTCACGGCGAGGAGGGACACGTCGTCAACACCTCCTCGGTCGCCGGCATCACCCCGGGCGGCAGCGCTTACAGCGTCTCGAAGCATGGCGTCCTCACGCTGACCGAAGGCCTGCACCAGAACCTCGAGCGGATCGGCTCGAAGATCGGCGCATCCGTGCTCTGTCCGGGTGCAGTGCAAACCCAGATCATGAACGCCGACCGCAATCGTCCCGATCAGTACGGCGGCGTCGGCGAACGGTCCGCAGGCGAAGCGGCAGCCTTTGACGCCTTCCTCGCATCCGGCATGGATCCGGCCAACGTCGCGGAGCAGGTGCTGCAAGCGATCATCGAAGAACGCTGCTACGTGCTACCGCATCCCGAGTGGGACGATTTCGTACGTCAGCGAGTCGAGAACATCATTGCCCGGACAGTCCCGGCAGCGCGATTGCCCGTTGAACTCACGAGCCGCCAGACCGGCGGCGGACAGAGCTAAGAGCCACTCGTAGACTGCACCCATCGTCGAACGACACCTCAGAACACTCTGAGAGGATGGACCATGCGCGAATTTTCCGGCGGGACGGCAGTCATCACCGGTGCAGCAAGCGGCATGGGCTACGCCTTCGCCGAGCGCTTCGCCGCCGAGGGCATGAACGTGGTCCTGGCCGATATCGAAACCGACGCGCTCAATGCCGCCGTCACCCGGCTCGAACAGCAGGAGCGCAACGTCATCGGGGTCGAGGTCAATACGATGCGCCGCGAGACGCTTGAGAACCTCCGCGATCAGGCGATCGAGCGCTTTGGCAAGATCCACGTGATCTGCAACAACGCCGGCGTGACTTCGCGCCGGGACGGCGGCCTCGGTCCCGGAACCGGCGCGGTTCCGGTCTGGGAAGTGCCCGATTCGACCTGGGACTGGGTGATGGGCGTCAACTTCTGGGGCGTGCTCTACGGCTTGCAAGTGTTCGTCCCGCACATGCTTGAGCACGGCGAGGAAGGCCACATCGTCAACACGGCCTCAGTCGCCGGACTGATCCCCGGTGCATCTGCATACAGCGTCTCGAAGCACGGTGTGCTGACGTTGACCGAGGGTCTCTGGCATCATCTGCGAACCGCGAACTCCAATATCTCCGCGTCGGTCCTCTGCCCGGGATTTGTCAACACGCAGATCACCGAGGCGGAACGTAATCGCCCCAGCGAATTTGGCGAATCGATCGAGGCCAACGAAGCACAGCGCGCCGCCTCTCGGATCTTCCTGGGTGGAGGCATGGATCCGTCCGATGTCGCTGAATTGGTCTGGCAGGCGATGGTCAACGATCAGCTCTACATCCTGCCCCACGACGGCTGGCGAGATATCGTCCGCGAGCGAGTCGAGGCGATCCTGGACGGCCAACAGCCGGTCGAGGTCGATTTCGAGAAGATGATGCAACGCCGGGCACAGGGCGAGATCGTCTAGGGGAGCAGCAACATGCGCGATTTCAGCAACGCCACCGCGGTCGTCACGGGCGCCGCCTCGGGCATGGGCTTCGCCTTCGCCGAGCGCTTCGCCGCCGAGGGCATGAACGTGGTCCTCGCCGATATCGAGACCGACGCGCTCAAAGCGGCCGTCACGCGACTGGAGCAAGAGGAGCGCAGCGTCGTCGGCATCGAAGTCAACACGATCCAGCGCGAATCAATTGAATCGCTGCGCGACCAGGCGATCGACCGCTTTGGCAACATCCACGTGCTCTGCAACAACGCCGGCGTGACCAGTAGCGAGGACGGCGGGACTCGCCATCTATGGGACATCCCCGACGCGACCTGGGGCTGGGTGTTGGGCGTCAACTTCTACGGCGTGCTCTACGGGATCCAGACATTCCTGCCGCACATGATTGAACACGGCGAGCCGGGGCACGTAGTCAACACCTCCTCGGTGGGCGGGATCGTTGCCGGTTCCGGGGCCTACAGCGTCTCCAAGCATGGCGTCCTGTCGCTCAGCGAGGGCCTCTATCTCGACCTTCGCGCAATCGATTCGAATATCTCCGCCAGCGTGCTCTGTCCCGGCCTTGTGAATACGAATCTGCTCAACGCCGAGCGCAATCGGCCCGATCAGTTCGGCGGGCCCGCCGAGCCCACGCAAGAGGGCTTTGCTGCCGAGATGGGGTGGCACACCGCTATGGATCCGGGCAACGTCGCCTCGCTCGTTTGGGACGCCATCGTCAACGACACGTTCTACATCCTGCCGCACCCAGGTTTCGACGAGATCGTGAGGGACCGGGTCGACAGAATCCTCTCCCGAGGCGCTCCGGCGCAACTCGACTTTGCCGATTTGGCCCGGCGACGCGAGGCAGGCGAACTGGTCTAGCTGAGGCCCGGACTACTCTTCCTCGCCAGAGGCGAGCTGCGCGGCAAACTCTTTGCGGTTCACCCGCTCCTTCTCGGTCTTCTCGAGGATCGTCTCCGGAATCCAGAAGGGCAGATTGACGTCGGCTCGGCTTGGCGCGAGCAGGTCGTCGAGGTCCATCACCAGCTCGCGGCGGTCGTACTTGGTCTGCTCGTGACCCTCCCAGAGCGGGAGCATGGCGATGGCGTCGAAGGGGCAGACCTCGACGCAGATGTTGCAGCGCATGCAACGGCCGAAGTCGATGTAGAAATCGTCGATGACCGACTTGTGATTGCTCTTGCCGGCGGCGTGGGCGGGATTCTTCATCAAGGTGGTGGTCATGCAGTCGACCGGACAGGCGGCGGCGCACTTGCCGCAGCCAGTGCAGTTCGGCTCTTCGAGCTCGTGATTCCAGATCAGGTAGGGGAAGGTACGGGCGCGCTTGGGCAGCTGTTTCTTCTCGTAGGGGTAATGAACAGTGACGGGTCCGCGACTGAGCACCTGAGCTCCACGTCCGATGACCTTGAATACACCGCGCATGTCCCCGATCCCTTCCACATGTGGCCTGTGATTAGCCACCGCCAGATAGGATAGCGCACCCGCCAGCGCGTCGGTCTGGGTCACAGGCTCATTTCGGGAAGGTTTGCCGGAATCGCGAGCGGCGCGTCAGTGAAGCGCTGCACCTCGGAGGCGTCTATACCGGGCGCAGTCTCACGTAAGACCAGTCCGTCGGCGGTGACATCGATTGTGGCAAGGTCGGTGATGATCACGTCAACACAGCGGGGTGCGGTGAGCGGATAGTCGCAGACTTCGACGATGCGCGGATCGCCCTCGCGGGTGGTGTGGGCCATCGCAATGATCAGTTGTTTCGCGCCGATGGCCAGGTCCATCGCACCGCCGACGCTGCCGCCACCGCGCGCGGGGACATACCAGTTGGCGAGATCGCCCTGCGCCGAGACCTGAAGTCCGCCGAGGATGGCGGTGTCGATGTGCCCGCCTCGAATCATGGCGAAGGAGTCGGCAGTGTCGAAGAAGCTCGCGCCGGGCACGAGATCGACGGGCTGTCCGCCGGCGTTGATCAGATCGGGTTGGTAGTCGGAAGCGGAGATCCCGGCATAGCCCAGGATGCCATTTTCGGCCTGAAAGAGGATATTGTCCTCCGGTTCGACGAAGCCCGCGACTAGCGTGGGCAGGCCGATACCGAGATTGACGACCGAGCCGGGCTTGAGCTCGCGGGCAGCGCGCAGAGCGATCAGTTCGCGGCTGAGCCCAATCGGCGGCATCGCTCAGCCCTCCCAGCGCACGGGAATCGGATCGCAGCGGACGATCCGGTCGACGTAGACGGCGGGGACGTGGACATCGGCTGGATCGATCTCGCCCGGCTCGACGAGCTGCTCGACTTCAGCGATCACAAGGTCGGCAGCGGTCGCCATGACTGGATTGAAGTTGCGTCCGGCAAGCTGGAATTGGAGGTTGCCGTGGCGGTCGCCGCGCCACGCTTTGAGCAAGGCGATGTCAGCTCGCAGCGGACGTTCGAGCAGCCAGGTCTGCCCATCAATCTCCACAGTCTGCTTGCCTTCCGCGATCATCGTGCCAAGTCCGGTTTGGGTGAGGACGCCGCCGAGTCCTGCGCCGCCCGCGCGGATACGCTCGATCAGGGTGCCCTGCGGCACCAGTTCGAGTTCGACCTCGCCGTTGTGGTAGAGCGTCTCGAAGCGCGAGCGGCGGGCGCCGGAGGCGCGGATGGCAAAGGTGGCGATCACTTTGGCAAGCTGTCGCTGTTCGCAAAGCTCGTCGAGCAGGTCGCCGAGGCCGATGTTGTTGGCGATTGCGGTGAGACTGGTCTGGCCGGTGCGGGTAAGCGCGCGGATCAGGTTCGAGGGCGTACCGGCAGAGACGAAGCCGCCGACGAGGATCGAGGAGCCGTTGGGGATATCGGCGACGGCGGCGTCGGGGGTCTCGAAGACTTCGGCGAGCATGGAGAGAGAGTAATAGGGACGGAGAATCGGATATTCTCGTTCTATCTGCTCCTGGAGGAGGAACATCATGCCCGCGCCACTCGAAGGTATTCGCGTAGTTGATCTGACCCGCTACCAGAACGGCCCCCACGCCACGGCGATGCTGGCCGACATGGGCGCGGAGGTGCTCAAGGTGGAGATGCCCGGTAACGGCGATCCGGGCCGCCAACTGGGAGTTGGCCCGGACGGCTTCTGCTCCTACTTCGAGGCGCTGAACCGAGGCAAGCGCTCGATGACGCTTGATCTGCGCGCCGACGGCGCGATCGAGGTCGTGCACAAGCTGATCGCCGATGCGGACGTGCTCACCGAGAACTTCCGGCCCGGCTATCTCGACTCGATTGGGTTGGGCTACGAAGACCTGCGCCAAGTCAATCCGCGCCTGATCTATGCGACCAACTCCGGCTTCGGGCCAAAGGGCGAGTGGGCGACGCGCGGTTCGTTCGACGTCGTCGCGCAGGGGATGTCGGGCGCGATGGTCGCACTCGGCGGCGGGCCGGGCGAACGGCCGATCACTGCTCCATGGGGTCTGGCAGACCAGACCGGTTCGATCATGTTCGCCTACGGGATCATGACGGCCTTGCTGGCGCGAGAGCGCTTCGGAGTCGGCCAGAAGATCGACGTCTCGCAGCTTGGGGCGATGCTGACCTTGCAAGCGCTGTCGTTGCAGGCGTATCTGCACAATCAGCACCAGTTCGTACTCAAGCCGGGACGCTCGTTCAGCGCGACCTTCTCGTGGTATCAGGCCGGCGACGGCGAGTGGCTGACGATGGGACTGTTGGACCCGAAGTCTTGGCCGGGTCTGTGCAAGGCCCTGGAACGTCCCGACCTGCTGGCTGACGAGCGCACGACCGATCCGTTCGCGCGGCGCGACAACGAGGAGTGGCTGCGCAGCGAACTGGAGGCGACCTTCCTCACGCGCGGGCGCGACGAGTGGCTGGAGCGGCTGATCGCCCAGCGCATCCCCTGCGGCCCCGTCTACGACTACCAGGGAGTCGACGAAGACGAGCATTTCTGGCTGAACGGCTACCTGCAAGAGGCGGAGCACCCGCACTTCGAGCATCACAAGGTCGTGGGTATCCCGGTGTCGTTCTCGGAGACGCACACTGAGGTGAAACGCGCCGCGCCAGAGCTGGGTCAGGACACCGAGTTGACGCTGCTCGATCTGGGCTACGACTGGGCCGACATCGAGCGTCTGCACGATTCGGGCGTGACGGCAGTGCGGAGTCAGGGTTCGGCCGCGGCTGGGGACTGATTGTCTCACTAGATCGCGCCGAAGACTCTCAGGAGTAGCGCGATCAGCGTGCCGCCCAAGGCGAGAGCAATGGCGCGGCGCTCTTGGCGAGCGGCACGCTCCCGCTCAAGGTCTTCCTGGCGCTGGATACGCAGACGTTCGAGGTCTTCCTGGCGTTGAATGCGTAGGCGTTCCAGGTCTTCCTGGCGCTCCGCGCGCAAGCGCTCGACGTCTTCCTGGCGCTCCGCGCGCAAGTGCTCGCTATCGGCCTGTGAGCGCTCCAGGTCCTCCTGGCGCTCCGCGCGCAAGCGCTCGCTATCGGCCTGTGAGCGCTCGAGGTCCTCCTGGCGCTCCGCGCGCAAGCGCTCGCTATCGGCCTGCAAGCGCTCGAGGTCTTCCTGGCGTTCCGCGCGCAAGCGCTCGAGGTCTTCCTGACGTTCCGCGCGCAAGCGCTCGCTATCGGCCTGCGAGCGCTCGAGGTCCTCCTGGCGCTCCGCGCGCAAGCGCTCGCTATCGGCCTGCGAGTGCTCAAGGTCTTCCTGGCGCTCCGCATTTAGGCGATCGATGAATTCCTGGTGCTCAGCCTGCGAGCGTTCCAGGTCTTCCTGGCGTTCCGCATTTAGGCGATCGATGAGTTCCTGACGCTCGGCGCGCCCGCGCTCCAGGTCTTCATGACGCTGGGCTTGTAGGCGATCGAGGTCCTCCTGACGCTGATCGATGAGGTATTGGAGTTGGGTCCTGAGCGCAGCAATTTCGACATCACGCTTGGCGAACTCCTCGCGCATGACCGCAGTCATTCGCTCAATCGCCCGCTCGAGACCAGCCTCGAACTCCTCCTGCGTGACCGCATGAGCAGCGCGTTCGAGCGCGGATGCCCAGTAGTGGGCGCGTTCGGGCGAGAAGCCGTGCTCCAGCAAGAGTTCTTCAAAGTCACGCCGTGCGGCGACCATCTGTGCCTCTCCGTGTCAGTGCAGCCAGTCTAGCCAGGCCGCTAGGCGTCGAGCAGTCTGGGTAGAGCTGATTGCCATTCTTCTGCAATCGCGTTGATGGGAAGGTCGATCGAACCTTCGAGCAGCAGACGATCTCCGCCAACTGTTCCGATCGGTGTGGCTCCTAGCCCATGCCGCGCTGCGAGCCGGCGCAGAGCTTCGCTTTGATCCGCCGCCAGAGTCACAACTGCTCGCGCTCCGGCTTCGCCGAAGAGAGCTGCGTCGAGACGACCGGTGATTGCTTTCACTTCTGCGCCGATTCCGCTTGCGATCGCGGACTCGGCGATTGCGACGGCCAGACCTCCGTCGGCGCAGTCGTGGGCTGACTTGAGGAGGTTGGCTTCGGCTGCTTCGACGAGGGTGTCGACCAGCGCTCGCTCGGCGTTCAGATCGACTGTGATCGGCCCCGCTGCGAGACCGTGCCTGACTGCCAGATACTCGCTGCCGCCTAGCGTTGCGGCTGGCTGCTCCAGGTCTGCGCCTAGCAGCCAGATTTCGTCGCCTTCGGACTGGAAAGCCATTGGGAGTGCCTGGCGCACATCTTTGAGGATGCCGAGCATTCCGACGACGGGGGTTGGGGCGACGGGGCCGTCTTCGGACTCGTTGTAGAGGCTGGCGTTGCCGCTGACGACGGGGGTAGCGAGGGCTCGGCAGGCGTCGGCCATGCCCTGGATGGCCTGGCTCAGCTGGTAGTAGATGTGCGGACGTTCGGGGTTGGCGAAGTTGAGGCAGTCGGTGACGGCGGCGGGGCGTGCGCCGGTGCAAGCGACGTTGCGAGCGGCTTCGGCGACGGCGCGGGCGGTACCGGCGTAGGGGTCGAGCTCGACGGCGCGACCGGGGCCGTCGGTGCAGAGGGCGAGTCCTTGTTGGAGTCCGCGCAGGCGCAGGACGGCGGCGTCGGAGCCGGGGGTGATCACGGTGTTGGTACCGACCTGGTGGTCGTACTGGCGGTAGACCCAGCGTTTGGAGGCGATGTTGGGCGAGGCGAGGAGTTGGAGCAGGGCGTCGTTCGCTTCGGCAGGTTCGAGGTCGGGGAGAGTTGCTGGATCGAAGGCGGCTCGTTGGGCGGTACCGGGGTCGCGGATTGCTTCGGGCGTATAGGCGGGCGGGGTGGTGAGGAGTTCGACCGGGATGGCGGCGACTTCGGCGTCGCCGTCGAAGACTCGGGCAATGCCGTCGTCGGTGACCTCGCCGATCTCGTCGGCGTGGAGGTCCCAGTAGGCGAACCACTCGGCGACATCGGGGACGTGATTGGGCTTGACGGCGACGATCATGCGCTCCTGCGACTCGGAGAGCATTACGTCGTAGGGGGTCATGCCGGTCTCGCGGCGGGGGACGTTGGCGGTCTGGATGCGAATGCCCGCGCCGGCGCGCTCGGCCATTTCGACGGTGGACGAGGTAATGCCGGCTGCGCCGCAGTCCTGGAGTCCCTCGATCCAGTCGCGGTGGTCGCGGACGAGTCCGACGCAGGCGTCCATGAGCAGCTTTTCGAGGAAGGGGTTGCCCACCTGGACGGCTGGGCGGCGCTCGGCGGAGGATTCGTCCAGTTCGACTGAGGCGAAGGTGGCGCCGTGCAGCCCGTCGCGGCCGGTGTCTGCGCCGACGATCATGAGGCGGGTACCGGGCGGGCCAGCGGTGGCGGAGATCAGTTGTCCGCGCGGGGCGACGCCGAGGCACATGGCGTTAACCAGAGGGTTGCCGCTGTAGGAGTCGCCGAAGACGAGTTCGCCGCCGATAGTGGGGATGCCGAGGCAGTTGCCGTAGCCGCCGATGCCGGCGACGACGCCGGTGCAGAGGCGGCGGTTGCGGGGGCCTCCGTCGGGATCATCGAGCGGGCCGAAGCGGAGCGAATCGAGCAGGGCGATCGGTTGCGCGCCCATGGCGAAGATGTCGCGGACGATGCCGCCGACGCCAGTGGCTGCGCCTTCATAGGGTTCGATTGCGGAGGGGTGATTGTGGGATTCGATCTTCATCACCGCGACCCAGCCCTCGCTGATGGCGATGGCTCCGGCGTTCTCTTCGCCGAGGCTGGTGAGGATGCGTTCGTCTTCGGTGGGGAAGTGGTGGAAGAGAGGGCGGGAGTGTTTGTAGCCGCAGTGCTCGCTCCAGAGCGCGCCGATCATGCCAAGTTCGACCTCGGACGGTTCGCGTCCGAGCATGTTGCGGGCGCGGGCGTACTCGTCGGGGCTGAGGGCGATCTGGGCGAGGATGCCGTCGTCGATGGGTGCTGGCGGGGCGTGCGTAGGGGGTGGGTAGGTGGGCATGGCGGGGTAGTTTCGTGCGGGGTGTGTGCAAACTGAGCTGAGGAGTACGTCGCAGGTTGTGCCGTGAGCGAAGTGGGAGGTTCGAGATTCCCGCCTTCGCGGGAATGACGGATTTAGCTCCAGCGTTCGATCATGGAGCGCCAGATGTAGTTGCCGTCGGTACCGCCGAGGAGGGAGTCGGAGGCTCGTTCGGGGTGGGGCATCATGCCGAGGATGTTGCCCTGGGGGTTGAGGATGCCGGCGATGTCGCGGAGGGAGCCGTTGGGGTTCTCGCCGTGGTAGCGGAAGAGGACGCGGCCGGCGTCTTCGAGTTCGTCGAGGACTTCGGGTGTTGCGTGGTATTGGCCCTCGCCGTGGGAGATGGGGAGTTGGAGGAGTTGTCCGTCTTCGCAGGCGCTGGTGAAGCCGCTGTCGGCGTGTTCGACACGGAGCATTTGCGGTTGGCAGCGGAACTGGAGGGAGGCGTTGCGGATGAGCGCGCCGGGGAGGAGTCCGGCTTCGCAGAGGATTTGGAAGCCGTTGCAGGAGCCGAAGACGGGGCGTCCTGATTGGGCGAAGCGTTCGAGGGCGAGCATGACGGGGGAGAAGCGGGCGATGGCTCCACAGCGGAGGTGGTCGCCGTAGGAGAAGCCTCCAGGGAGGATGACGCCGTCGTAGCGGTCGAGGTTGGATTCGCGGTGCCAGACGCGCTCGGCGGTTTGGCCGAGGTCTTGGAGGGCGTGGACGCAGTCGTGGTCGCTCCAGGTGCCGGGGAAGACGAGGACAGCGAAGCGCACGGGGGACTCCGGCTTGGTCGTTGGGGTCTCGATTAGATGCTATCGGAGCATTGTGTCAGGGGCTGATTGGGGGTGCGGGCACGGTAGGGACTGGACGGTCGCGGTTCGCGGCCTGACGGGGGCTGTGAGAAAAAAACGAGGGGGTCGCCGCTTGCGGTCGGGGGATTACTGCGGCTCTTCCTCTTCTTCGGCGCTTTGCTCGTCCTCGCTCAAAGGGACGTCTTCGCCGCGCATGAAGGCGACGACTTCGTCGTAGATCTCGAACATCGGGTGGAGGTGGAAGTCCTTCTTCTGCTCGGGAGTGAGCGGGGCTTCGGGCAGGCGGGGGGAGTGGTTGGGTTTGGGCTTGGGCGCGGGTTCGGGGTGGGGTTCGAGGTCGAGCGCGTGGTGGATCTCTCGGGTCTTGGAGTTGGAGGGGGAGAGTTCGCGGATGAGGATGGCGAGCGCTTTGATGCGGACGTGGCCGGCTTCGTTGGAGTGTGCGAGTTGGCCGACGCCGGTCATGGAGGATTGGTAGGTGTAGTCGAAGGGCATGGCGGGGCGTTCCTTTCTTGGGAACCTGTGTTTTGGATAGGTGAGTTTATATGTTCTGATGTTCGGGTTGCAAACTGGTTGGGTGTGTTGTGGTTGTCGTTGGGGGTTTGATGTGGCGTTTCACCCCCTCTGCCCCTCTGGGGCATCTCCCCCTTGAGGGGGAGATTTTGGGGAGGTGGGGTGAGGGTTGGAGGTTGGTAGTGCTCACATCGAGATACCCGCGGCGGAGCGCGGGTATGACGGATTTCTGGGTGCAGGTATGACGGAGCTGGTTGGGAGTGGGGATGACGGGTGGGTTATGACGGGGGCGTGGGGGCGGGGGCGGCTCGGGTGGTTTGTTCGCGGCGCTCGGCTTCGCTGGCTGGGGGGTATTCGATTCTCTGGTGGTGGACTCCGTTGAGGGTTTGTTTGAAGCTGGCGCTGATTTGTTGGAGTTCTCGGAGGGTGAGGTCGCATTCGTCGAGTTGGCGTTCGCGCAGGCGCTCGTCGATCACGCTGTCTACGAGCAGGCTGATGGTTTGGGGGTCTTGTTCGCGGCTGGCGCGGACGACGGCTTCGCAGCTGTCGGCGAGCATGACGATGGCGGTTTCGCGGGACTGGGGGGGCGGTCCGGCGTAGGTGTACCAGGTGGGATCGGTGCGTGGATCGGCCAGGGCGGCCTTGCGGTAGAAGTAGGTGACGCGGCGGGAGCCGTGGTGTTCGTTGATGAAGTCGCGGATTGCGAGCGGGAGGCGGCCGCGCCTGGCGAGCATGTCGCCCTCGTGGACATGGGCGATGATCACCTGCGCGCTGTCTCTGGGGTTCAGGTCTTCGTGGGGATTGCCGCTCTCGCCCTGGTTTTCGATGAACATGGCGGGATGGTGGAGCTTGCCGATGTCGTGGTAGTAGGCGCCGACGCGGACGAGGAGCGCGTCGGCGCCGATCTGGGCGGCGGCGCGCTCGGCGAGCGTGGCGACCAGGAGGGAATGGTGGAAGGTGCCGGGCGCTTCATCTTGCAGCCGGCGCAGGAGCGGTCGTTGCAGCTGCGCGAGTTCGAGCAGGCGCATCGGGGTCGTGATGCCGAAGAGCGCTCCGAGCAGGGAGAAGGCTCCGATGATGATCACGGCTGCTCCGGCGGCGGTGACGATCGCGGCCAGAGCGAGCCAACCGAGCTGGTCGGTGGCGCGGTCGGGATCGAGCAGCCAGAAGGCGGCGCCGACGAGAAACCCGGTGGTCCCGGCGGCGAGGCCGGCCAGTCCGTACTGAGCGAGGGCCTGAGCGCGGGCGGCGACGAGGACGCCGCCGAGGCTGCTGACGAGGAAGAAGGCGAAGGGGCGGAGGGCTTGCGGTCCGATGGGATCCAGAGGGTAGTTGGGGAGCGCGATGGCGGCGAAACCGGCGAGGGCGGCGATCAGCACGCCGGTCATGACGCCGAGTGCGGTACTGAGCAGGGCGGCGACCAAGACGGCTCCGGCCGCCAGCGGGATCATCAGATCGAGCGACTGCCCACGTCCGTCGGGGAGGGCGAACTCGAACCAGGCGCGAGCGGCGATGACGGAGAGGAGGACGAGGAAGGCGAGCAGGATCAAGCGTCGATCGCTGGCCACGGCCTGGGGGCGGCCGAGATAGAGATAGAGACCGAAGGCGGTTGCGGCGGCGAGTCCGAGGATGACGACTGCGCCGAGCGACTCTAGCTCGATCCCGCCGCTGTCTGGGGTTAACGCTGCGAGCGCCTCGGCTGCGAGCGGATCGACGATCTGACCGCGTTCGACGACAAGCTCGCCCTCCACCAAGCTGCGCGAGACCGAGGGAACCGCGTCGGCGGCGCGATCGCGGGCAGCCTCGGTGAGGATCGCGTCTTCGGCCATGGTCGGGCGCAGGTAGGCTCCGACCAACGTGGCGACCAGGGCTGACTCGGTGAAGGGAAGTTGCGGGCTGAGTTGGTCGTTGAGGCGCAGGCGCAGGCTCTCGACATCGAGCGGATAGAGCTCCCGCTGGAGCAGGAGGTCGAGGGTACGCAGCGATTCTTCGTGGATGACGACGAAGCGGGGGCGCTCGATTGCGATGAGTTGTTGCTCGTCGCGGATCGAGAGGCGGGAGTTGGCGAGCGGGGCAGGCGGAGCAGCGGCCGGGGTCGCGGTATCGGTTGCGGCCTGGGTTTCGGACGTGTCCGTCTCAGCGGCGGCGTCCGGTTCTGCGGTCGCGCCCGATTCGGCTGCGAGCGTGGATTCTAGGGCGGCGCGGGCGGCGATGACATCGGTGAGATAGCGCCGCAAGGCTTCGAGTTGGGAGGAACGGACGCCGGTGTCGTAGGCGAATTGGGGTTCGGCGCGCTCCCGCGCCTCAGTGCGCGCTTCTTCGGTCAGGGTGGGGCTGCGAAAGGTGACGTCGTGTCCGGCGACGACATCGCGCTCGGCCTCGGCTCCGAACGCGGGGAACTGTTCGGCGCGGCGGAAGGGCGTGAGCGCGAGGACGATCCCGATCGCGAGGGCAATTGCGAAGATACCGACTCGCCAGGCGGTGAAGTATGTCGGTCGGACCATGGTCATTCCGCCTGGGTCGGCTCGCGTGCGGGGATCGTTTGGGCACGCGAGCAGGCGCGTTCAGGCAGAATTCATCATACAGACCAGATAGGAGGCGGGTCTGGCTGCGCGGCGCGTCATTCCGCCTGAGCGAGTTCGGCCAGCAACTCGCCGACGACCGCGTTGACCATTGCGCCATCGGCGATTCCGCGCAGTTCGCGCATGAGCGGGCCCATGACCTTGCCACGATCGCCGGGGCCGCTCGCGCCGACCTGTTCGGCGACGGCGCGGGCGCGCTCGAGCACCTGCTCGCGCGAGAGTTGTTGGGGCAGGTAGGTCTCGATCACGGCGATCTCGGCGCGTTCCTTCTCGGCAAGGTCGTCGCGTCCGCCCTGCTCGAACTGCTCGATTGAGTCGCGGCGCTGTTTGACCTGGCGTTGGAGGATGGCGAGGACGTCGGCTTCGGCGAGATCGGTGTTCTTCTGGCGGCGTTCGATTTCGGCGTTCTTGATCGCGGCTTCGAGCATCCGGATGGTGTTGCGGCGCAGAGCGTCGCGCGCGCGCATGGCGTCGCGGAGGTCGTTGCGGAGGCGGTCTCGAAGCGTGTCGGGCATGAGCGGCGGCCGGCTAGGGCTGTGGGCGGATCGCAGCTAGTCGGCGGAGGGGAGGACTTTGGGCTGCATCAGTTCCATCTCGCGCTCGTCGACCTTGAGGTCGCACTCGCCGGGCTTGATGCAGAGGACTTCGATGCCGGTTTGTTCGTCGCGGTAGCGCTTGCCGAGTTGGACTGCCATCTGGGGTCTCCTGGAAGCTTGGGAGCGTGGTTCGGTCCGGGCGTGGTTACTTCTTTTGTTCGAGGGGGGTGTCGCCGCACTTGAGGTCGGCCTCGCCGCCGCGGGTGACGATGAACTCCGCGCCGCAGCTGGGACAGAAGTAACGCTTGCCGGTTTGGGCTGCCATCTTGGATATCTCCTCACTGAGCGGGCCTAGACGCTCAGAATACGTGAACGGTGGGTTAGGGGTAAGGCAGACTTGCGAGCGGGGCTGGGTCGTCTAGCTGTCGTCGCCTTCAGGCAGGGTGGTCAGCCACGCACCGATGTTTGCGCCGACCTGACCGGTCGAGAGTTCGGGGATGTCGGAGAGGTCGAACTGGCTGAAGTCGTGGACTTGTCCGCAGGTGGAGGCGGTGACTTGGGCGGGGGGCTGGTCGATCGGGAGGCCCTGGGCGAATCGTTCTTCGGCGGTTTCGACGTTGCTGCGGGCGGTTTCGAACTCACCGGCGATCTTGAGCCAGGCGCGCTTCTCGGCGACGTCGCGCTGGACGCGGGAGGCGGAATTGAGCAGGGTCTGGGCGGCGTTGCGTTCTGAGAGAGCGGATGAGGTGCGTACGGCGACTGCGGCGAGCACGAGGTCGCCGTACTGCTTCTCGTATTCAGCGAGAGCTGCTTCCGCCTCTTCCAGGCCTTCGCCCGACTCTTCCGCCTCAGCGACGGCGACGCGGAGAGCGTTGAGCTCATCGTCGCGCGCCTCGAAGACTCTGACGGCATCCTCGGCGTCGCGGGCGGAGGGGAAGAACCCGGACTTGTTCATCGTCTCGGTCGCGGCGTCGAGGGCGATGTGGAGGTTGTCGATGTTGATTTCGTCCTCGTGCTTGGCGGCTTCGATCGCGACGTGCCAGGCGTCGCCGGCGTTGGTCGTGATCAGGGTGACGAGGTTGTCGATCTTGAAGTCGTCGAGCGAGCCGCCCTGTTCGAGCGACCAGGGCGGCATCGGCGTGCCGTTGCGACCGCAGGCGATGGTGTAGCGGAA
The DNA here is from genome assembly GCA_963555985.3 of Dehalococcoidia bacterium. Classification (GTDB taxonomy): domain Bacteria; phylum Chloroflexota; class Dehalococcoidia; order Bin125; family Bin125. Next base: position 417,410 of record OY820591.1, on the reverse strand, counting down.
GCGGTTCTGGATGGTGAGGAGCTGACCCTCGTTGTCAGTGCGCCAGGCGTAGGTGTTGGAGGGCTTGTTGAGGGCGAGGCCGACGAGGGAGGAGTCGGATTCGGAGCCGCGGCCGTCGTTGCCGTGGCAGACGCGGCAGTTGCGGGCGAAGATGTGGGCGCCGCGCTCGGCGTCGCGCTCGTAGACCTCGGAGATGGCTTCGGTGCGGCGTCCGTTGTCGAACCAGGTATATGCGCCCAGGGAGGCGACGGACAATACGAGCAGGATCACCATCGCAAGAATCTGCTTTTCGGTGTTCTGTCCGGTCATGGCTGAATGTCCACTGCCTTTGCTGTCGCTGGCGGTTGGGTTGGTTCCGGCAGTTGCGCCGGATCAGACGTTGTAGCTCGTGGTGCGCTTGGGGTTGTCCTGGCCGCCCTTGGTGATTTTGCCGGTGTCGACGCTGAGCGAGCCGTCGTTGTTGACGGTGATGTCCATCGTGTCCATCGGTCGCGGGGCGGGTCCGAAGACGCGGATGCCGCCGCGGGTGTAGGTGGAGCCGTGACAGGGGCAGCGGAACCAGCCGGTGACGCCCTCGAAGGGGAAGCCCGGCCGCCAGGGGATGGTGCAACCGAGATGGGGGCACTTCCACCAGAGCGCGAGCAGGCCCTCGTCGCCTTCTTCGCCGAAGCCGGCGTGGGTACCTTCGCCGGCGCGGAGGTGGGCGAGGTAGAACTTGCCGATCTGGATCGGTTCGGGGTTGTCGCCGGCGGCGGGGACATCGGAGGCGGCGACGGAGATCTTGCCGCCGAAGCCGGTGACGTTGCGTGGCCAGAAGTTGGAGAGGAAGGCGCCGAGTCCACCGGTGAGGCCGAAGGTGAAGAAGCCCCAGAAGGAGACGCGCAGGAGTTGGCGCCGGCTGACCTGTCCCTGGCGGGCGCGACGACGCTGGGCGCGCGTGACGATCGCGCGTTCGCCTGCGCCTGCTTCGACCACGCCGCGGCGGGCGGTGGAGGCGAGATGCGGAGCGCGTTGCGGGCGCGAGCCGCCGGAGGGCTCCGATGCGGCCGGCAGGCGGCGCTGGCGTCCGCCTTCACCCGTGGACTGATCTGATCCGTTGGCCACCTGTTACTCCTCCAACACCACGATGTCCCAGGGCGGCTTGAGGTCCTGGCCCTGACCGCGGAAGGCAGTACCGACGATGGTGGTCGTGAGGTAGACGCCGATGAAGGCCGAGAAGATGAGCAGGGCGATGTCGCGGCGGGTCTGAATCCAGCCGAGCAGCTTGCAGAAGAGCACGAAGAGGACGGGCAGGCCGACCATGGTGGCGACAGGCACGAGCTGTTGTGAGAGGAAGGAGGGGAAGTTGAGGTTGAGCAGCCACGGATCGGTGGTGGTGCCGGGGATGCCTAAGGGAATGGCTCGCCAGTCCTCGAACATCTTGAAGTCGCCGATCGTGAAACCGATCGACTCCCAAGGGATGCCGGTATCAAGTCCGCGCAGGTTGCGGAACCAGTCGAGGCCTCCCGGCCAGCTGAAGTCGGAGTTGAGGCCAAGGCCGCGGATGATGTTCTCGGTCCAGATCACGTGGAGCGAGCCGTCGTAGATGATCAGCAGGCTGGTGATCATGACCGAGGCGGTGAAACCGAAGACGGCGAGGCGTCCGGCGAACTTGGTGCCGAACCAGACGCCCTGACCTTCGGTGTCGCGATCCCAGTAGGGGATGGCGGCGAGCAAGACGAGGACGATGGTGGGCACGATCACACCGGCCCAGGCGGGCTCCATGTGAAGGAGCAGTTCCTGGAGGTTGAGGAAGTACCAGGGCGCTTTGGAAGGGTTGGGCGTGGTGTCGGGGTCGGCGCGGTTGAGCAAGGGCGCGTTGACCATCGCCGAGAGCACCATCAGGGCGACGGAGAAGATCAGGGCGGAGATGAACTCGATGAAGACGAGGTCGGGCCAGACCAAGACTTCGGCCTCGCGCTCTCGGCGCGGGCGGGTGCGAATGGCGGCAGCGGCGCGACTGACCATGATGCCTGCTCCGCAGCGCTACAGCGGCCGGGCGAGTCCGCCGTCGCGGCGCACTCTCCAGAAGTGGACGGCCATGAAGATCGAGATCACGAGCGGCAGCCCGATCACATGCAGGGTGTAGAAGCGGATCAGTGCGCCGGGGCCGACCGAGAAGCCGCCCAGGAGCAGGAACTTGCTCTCGTCGCCGAGCACCGGGGCCGAACCGACCATCGTGGTACCGACGGTGACGGCCCAGAACGCGAGCTGATCCCAGGGGAGGAGGTAGCCGGTGAAGCTGAGCAGCAGGGTGAGGATGAAGAGGACGACGCCGACGACCCAGTTGAACTCGCGCGGGGGCTTGTAGGCGCCGGTGTAGAAGACGCGCATCATGTGCAAGAGCACGAGGATGATCATCGCGTGCGCCATCCAGCGGTGCATGTTGCGCAGGAGCTGTCCGAAGCGGACGTTGGTTTCGAGCGCCTGGATGTCCTGATAGGCGCGTTCGACCGAGGGGACGTAGTAGAACATCAAGAGCACCCCGGTGACGGTGAGGCCGAGGAACATGAAGAAGGAGAGACCGCCGAGGCAGTAGGTGTGGGTGATCTTGACGTGGGTGCGGTGGATCCGCGTGGGGTGGAGATGGAGGAAGACGTTGGTCGCCACCGCGAGCATCTGATTACGCGGCGTGTTCGGGTAACCGGTGCGGAAGATCGACTGCCAGACGTAGTTTTTGAAGAGCAGGTCGTAGAGCTGCTCGTTCATGGACTTGCGCGGTGCGCGTTCGAGATTGGCCATGGTCGGTTAGCGCTCCCACCAGCGTCCGAGGATGACGAGCGCACCGAAGCAGAAGAGCATCGTCAGCCCGACGAGCGGCAGCTCCATGATCTCGGAGCGGAAAGGAATCGTGACAAGGGCGGATACGAGCAGGTCCACCGGCTACCTCTCCCCCAATGGGTGTTGGCCAATCGCCCGCCGCCGTGCTCGATACGGGCGCTCAGAAAATGTAAGGCGGCGCTGATACTCGGTCAAGATCACCCCTGTGATGCGGCTGCCGCATTGCTCGATCCGGAGAGGCCCGCGATCCGTACCGGCGGGGCAGCGCCACCGGCGCGAGCTGTGATCGCTCCTATCTGGGTTGCGCCATGCGCACCCAACTGTCTGAGCGTAGCGGAGGCGTCGGTTGCGGATACGGCGATGATCAGGCCGATGCCCATGTTGAAGACTCGGAACATTTCCTCGTCGGAGATCACGCCGCGCTGCTGAATCAGGCTGAAGATTGTCGGTTCGGGCCAGCTTCCGCGCGTCACCTCGGCTGCCGTTTCGGGCGGCAGGATACGCTCCAGATTGCCCGCGATGCCGCCGCCGGTGATGTGGGCGATGCCCTTGACTTGCGCCAAGAGCGGACGCAAAGCGCTCCAATAGGGCAAATGCGGGCGGAGCAGCGCGTCGGCCAATGCTTCGCCGAGCTCAGGTTCATGTGCGAGCAGGCGCGAACGGCGCTCCGCTTCCGATCCGTCGGCGGGGCGCAAGCCGAGCGCGGCGCGGGCGAGCGTGTAGCCGTTGGTGTGTAACCCGTTGCTCGGCAGCCCAATCAGCACGTCGCCGGGCACGATTGCTTCGCCGGTGACCTGAGTACCGCGTTCGACTACGCCGATGATCGTGCCGGCGAGATCAAACGCTCCTGACGGATAGAGATCGGGCATATCGGCGGTCTCGCCGCCGAGCAGGGCGACGCCGCTCTCGCGGCAGGCGGCGGCGACGCCGGAAACGACAGCCACCTTGTCGTCTTCGGAGAGTTCGTGCGCGGCCAGGTAGTCGAGGAAGAAGAGCGGCTCCGCGCCGGCGGTGAGGATGTCGTTGATGCAGTGGTTGACGAGATCTCGTCCAACCCCATCAAGCCGTCCCGCGAGTGTGGCGAGCATGACTTTGGTGCCTACTCCGTCGGTCGAAGCGACGAGGACAGGATTGCGCCAGCGCGAGAGATCGAAGAGGCCGCTGAACGGTCCGACGCCGCCAAGTTGCTCGGGTCGCACTGCGGACTGGGCGAGTTGGCGGTAGCGCGGGATCAGGCGGTCGTTGGCGTCGACATCGACGCCGGCGGCGGCGTATTGGGGCGCGCTGGGTGATGCGAACGGCGTCTGTGGCTCAGTCATAGTCCGGGCGCTGCCACCGCCAATGAACGGTCGGTGTGCGCGTTGAAATCGCAGCGGGGGCAACCGCCGCGGCCGTTGTTGGACGGTTCGTGCGGCGTATGTCCGTTGCGACCTGCGCCGTTGACATACAGGGGAGCCGCGGCTGCGAGGTCGCTGTGATCAATCGCGCGGGCTTCCTCGAAGTCGGCTTGGACGGCGACGGGATAGTTGCCGCTGAAACAGGCGAGACAGGTCGTTTTACCGAGCTGAAGGGCGCGGTTCAGCCCTTCGATGCTGAGGTAGCCAATCGAGTCGGCCTCGATATGTCGCCGGATCTCCTCTGCGGAGTGCGTGGCCGCGAGCAGTTCGGAGCGCGAAGCCATATCGACGCCGTAGTGGCAGGGCATCTGGATCGGGGGCGCGGCGACGCGCATATGGACTTCGGTCGCGCCCGCTTCGCGCAACAGGCGCACGATCCGGGGCGTGGTGGTGCCGCGCACGATCGTGTCATCGACCACGACCACGCGCTTGCCGGCCAGGAACTGATCGACGGTGTTGTACTTGAGATGGGCGCCAAGGTCGCGCAGGCGCTGATCCGGGGAGATGAAGGTGCGTCCGACGTAACGATTCTTGACCAGTCCCTCGGCGTAGGGGAGGCCCGATTCCCGCGCGTAGGCGAGCGCGTGCGTGGTGGCGGAGTCGGGTACGCCGATCACGACATCGGCTTCGGCAGGCTGTTCGCGGGCGAGCTCTGCGCCCAAGCGATCGCGCGATTCGGCGGCGGCGCGCCCGTCGAGCTGGGAGTCGGGGCGAGCGAAGTAGATGTGCTCGAAGACACAGCCTGCGGGCTGTTCGGGTTCGAGCGCCTGAGCGCTGCGCAGCCCGTCGTCGTCGATTGTCACCAGTTCACCCGGGCGTACCTCGCGGAGATAGGTCGCGCCGATGTTGCTGAGCGCGCAGGTCTCGGAGGCGATCACGTAGCCGCCGTCAATCTCACCGATGCAGAGCGGACGCACACCGTAGGGGTCGCGGATCGCCATCAGGCGGTCGTTGGTCAGCAGCACCAACGAGTAGGCGACGGGGATGTGGCGCATCAGCGCGGTCGTGCGGGCGAGCCAGTCGCCCGGTTGATCGAGCATGTATTTGGCCAGCACCTCAGTGTCGGTCTGGGTCTCGAAGCGGTGGCCGGCTTCGAGCTGTTCCGCCTTGACCTGGACCGCGTTGACGACATTGCCGTTGTGCGCGATCGCGACTTCCTCGCCGCTGTAGGGATCGGTCAGTTTGATCGGCTGGGCGTTGCGGTAGCGGCTGGAGCCGGTGGTCGAATAACGGTTATGACCAATAGCAGCGGCTCCGTCGAGTTGCTCGACCTGCTCTTCGGTGAAGACCTGCGAAACCAGCCCCATCCCGGTCGTGACACGGAGCTGCTCGCGGTCGGTGGTGCAGATGCCGGCGCTCTCCTGTCCGCGATGCTGGAGCGCGTAGAGGCCGTAGAAAGTAGCGCGGGCGACGTCGACCGCACTCGACCAGATACCGAAGACGCCGCAGGCCTCGTGCGGAGCGTCGTCAAGCGCCGGGGAACGGGGATGCTGGGGCGGGGCGGGAGCGCAACCGTGGGCAGAGTGGGCCGCGTTGATCGGCTGATGCACGCGCTCGCTCGAAACCGCTGGGGTGATCATTTGCAACCCCCCCTCGACGAACAGGCGGGATTACTGGGACTGCAATGTAGCGCAGCCAGGGCGCTGATACCAACGCGGCGCAGGCTGACATAGGCGGAGCAGGTTATTGAGCGAGCCGCCGATGCTCCACCATCAGACAGCGATCCTCAATCGCGCGCAGACCGGCGGCGCGGGCGCGGCGGAGACCGTCCGGGTTGACGATGCCGAGTTGGAGCCAGACCTGGCGCACTCCCTGCGCGCGGGCGGCGATGGCGTCGTCAATTGGCTCGTCAGTTTGATGCGAGCGGCGGAAGACGTTGACAGTGTCGAACTCGTGGGGGATGTCTTCGAGCGCGGCGTAGACCGTCTCTCCCAGGATTTCCGTACCGACGGCGGCGGGGTTGACGGGGATGATGCGGTAGCCGTGCTGTTGCATGTAGGCGGAGACGCGGTGCGAGTCGCGTTCCGGTCTTGGGGAGAGGCCGATCACGGCGATCGTGCCCATCTTGTCCAGTGCGGCGCGGGCGTCGGCGTCGATTTGGACTTGCCAAGCGGTTGCTTCATTGTGCTCAGTCACCAGATCGGACCTCGAATCTCTGCGCCGGTGAGTGCGGCGAAGGCGTCAGCGACCTCGAAGATCTGATCGAGGCCGTCTTCCTCGTGTTCGCGCGGAACGCTGACTTGCCCCAGCACGTGCCGGGTACCGCTCTTCTTGACCAGCACCAGCTGCCACTGGGCGATCTCTTCGCGGGGAAGCTCGCCCGTCGCACGGGCAACAGCGCGGCCTTCATCCTCCACCAGCAGTTCGCGGATTTTCCAGAAGGGAATCAGTTCGTTGGTGCCGATTCCGAGACCGAGAAAACGCTGCTTGAGCGAGACATTCTGTCCGCCCTTGTCAGCGACGATCTGCGCCCCCATGAGGGCGTAGACGAGGGAGATTCCCGAAAGCGGCAAGAGCAGCACGGCGACCAGCAGGAGCAGGGGCAGGGTCCAGAAGGGCAACGAATCGACCGAGGTACCGAGCAGGGCGAGCAGTCCAGCCGTGACCGCCACGCCGATCGTGGGAAACACGACTGCGGAACGCGGAGGCCGGATCTCAATCCGCTCGGGGCTGATCCGAACGACGCGGCGGTGTAGGAAGAGTGAGCGTGGAGCGAGTGGTTCGGCAACCGCCGTGCGCGGCTCGAAGCTGCGTTCTTGGGCCGGATGCTCAGTCGCTTCGGCGGTCTCGCGCAGCGCTTCGGGGGCGGGATCGGTGGCGGCGTCGGACATGGGGCGAGTCTATCAACGCGGCGGATATGCTCGTGGGCATGGAGCGGACACGGCTGACCGGTTTGGTCTTGATGGGTTTGGCGCTGTTGCAGGCGCTCTGGTTTGCGCTCGGTTTGCGGCGGCAGAGCTATGCGGCGGTGGCGTTGCCGGCGGCGGTGTTGATGCTGGCGATCACAGGCTTGATCTTCTGGACGGGCTGGACAGTGGCGGAGATGGAGGACGATCTGGAGGGTCTGGAGTTCGCGCCGGAGCCGTTGGACGATATCTAGAGGTCTGGTTCAGCAATTGTCGCCGTCGGCCCACTGCGGGCCCTCGATCCGGCGCACGTCGTCGGTGTTGACGATCGTCAGCAACTCTCCCACCAGCGCGCCGTTGGGCAAGGTTCGACCGGGGGCGAGATCGGCGAGCGGGCGGAGTACGAAACCGCGCTCTTGCATGTGCTGATGGGGAACGATTAGGCGTGGGTGAGTGATGATCTGCTGACCGTAGAGCAGGACGTCGATGTCGATTGGTCGAGGGCCCCAGCGCCGCTTGTTGCGTTGGCGTCCGAGTTGGCGCTCGATCTCCTGGGTGGCGTCCAGCAGATCGAGGGGTGCGCGTGTCGTGAGGCCGCGCGCGACGGCGTTGAGGAATGCGGGCTGGTCGGTGTCGCCCCAGGGCGCGGTTTCGTAGAGCGCGGAGACTCGCAGGTCGTCCAAGAGTGCGCGCAGTTCTCGCACGGCGGCGCGGAGGTTGGCGCGGCGGTCGCCGAGATTACCGCCCAGGCCGAGGAAGACGGCCACTGCTTCGGGGGCAGTCATGCGCCGCTCCGGATAATGTCGTCGGTGATCCGCGCGACCCGCGACATCTCGGCGACATCGTGGACGCGCACGAGATCTGCGCCGTTGGCGATCGCGATTGCAGTCGCAGCAGCTGATCCTTCGAGCCGCCGCTCAACGCCCCAGCCATGCTGGGCGCCGGTCATGCGCTTGCGCGACATCCCTACCAAGATCGGTCGGCCCAGCACGCGCAGTTCGCGCAGGCGGCGGAGGATGGCCGCGTTTTCGCGCAACGTCCAGGCGAAGCCGAAGCCCGGATCGAGGATGATCCGCTCTTCGGCGATGCCCGCTTCGGCCGCGATGCAGAGCGAGGTTCGGAATCCGTCAAGCGCGGCGCAGACGGGATCGTCGGCAAGCGGGCGGCCGCGCTGGTTATGCATCGCAATCACGGTTGCGCGGTAGTTGGATGCGACTACGGCCAGGGCCGGATCGCCTCGCAGTCCGTGGATATCGTTCAGGATGCTCGCGCCGGAGTCGAAGGCGGCTTTGGCAACCTCGGGTTTGGTGGTGTCGATGCTCAGAGGCAGGCGGGGGAGTTCGCGGGCGATGCGGGCGATCGCCGGAACGATGCGCCGCAGCTCTTCCTCGGCGCTGATCGGGGTGAACCCGGGACGGGTCGATTCACCGCCGATGTCGAGCGCGTCGGCGCCGTCGCGGAGCATCTGCGTGGCGCGAGCGAGCGCCGCATCGGGATCACTGAGACCGTCGCCGCTGAAGGAATCGGGCGAGAGATTGAGGATGCCGACGATCCAGGTGCGCTCGCCCCAGGTGAAGAGTGGGGCCGTCATGGTGTTAGAGGGCGGTTTCGCGGACGCGCGGGCGACCATCGACTTCGATCAGCTCGAGTCGCAGCCGGCGCGCGCCATCGTCGTTGGAGACAGTGAGATCGATCTCGGCAGGCGCGACCGTATCGGGTTGCTCGCCGTCGTCGATTCGCCAAGCGCGAACGTGGGGCGGGTCGTAGGCGAGTGAGACTAGCACCCAGTAGGGCCACTCCTGCCCGCCCTTGTGCAGACGCGCGATGTTGAGGTCGGTTGGGGAGGGTCGCGCTTCGGAGGCGACGTGGGAGTGGTAGATCACGAGCAGATCGCCGTCGGCGGCGTCGATGGCGTTGTAGAGGTGCAGGAGTTGTTGCGGGGGAATGTTGAAGCGCCAGGGCGAGGCTTCGGAGTTGGTGGCGCGGTAGAGGCTGAGCGTCCCGTCGGCGTCGCGGGAGATCACGCCGCAGCACTCGTTGGGCAGGTCGTCGCGGGCGTGCGCGACCATCTCGTCGATCAGGGACTGGGGTAATTCGAGGGTCATGGCGAGGCAGCCTGCCAGAACGTGCGCTCGGTCTGTGGGTGTGGAAGCTCTTCGCCCCAGGTGTCCCAGCCGTCGGGGAGTGCGGTGTTCGGCCGGGCGAAGAGTTCGAGCTTGCGCTGTGCGGGGAACATGGCGTCGATTCTACGCCTGACTTCCTCGGGTTTCTGCGAGTGGCGTCCGCGCTCGACGGACACCAACTGGCGGACGCTGCGGCTGCCGCGCGGAGTTGGTATCCGCCCGCGCTTGAAGACGAGGCAGAGTTCGCACTGCGAGAGCGTGTAGTGGCCCGGGTTGACTCGCTGCTTGTCCCAGACGAACGCGACCGTCGCCCACTGAAATCCCCAGGCTTTGCCCAGTTCAATCGCCTGATCGAGGTGGGGCGATGTGGCCCAGAGGAAGAGCAGCGCGTCGGCGGCGGCGATCCGGGCGACATCGAGTTGTTTGAGGTCAGAGAGCTTCACCGTGTCGTAGTGGCGCACTGCGCCGCCGGTGTCGCCGCTGCCCGGGCCGGCGTGTTGGAGCTGTCCCTTGTAGTCCCAGGGCGGATCGGCGTAGATGATCGCGTACTGGTCGTCGGGCAGCTTCGGAAACTCAGTCAAGCGGACGCCTCGAGAGTCCAGTCGCGGAGGGGGCCGTCGTCGTGGCAGGCGCCCGGCTGCAAGGTCATTTGCAGATAGACCCGGCTCGCATCCGGGGGCGCGAGATGATCGAGCCAGTGGGCGCGCTCGGCTTCGGGGATGAGGTTGAGGAAATCTCCCCAGCGGAGGTGGATTTGGGTCTCTGCGACGATGCCGAAATCGACCACCGCCCGTCCGGGCTGGATCAGGCGTCCGACCGAGTCGCTGCGCAAGACTCTCGCGCCGCGTTCGATGTAGTCGCTCAGGACGGCGGCGTGGAAGAAGATGGGCAACGCCGCCGGATCGCTCGCGCTCAGCGCGCGGGCGACGGTTCGACGCCAGACTCGGTCTTGGCTCATGGGTCGTTTACGGCTTCGGGTCGGACCCCCCTCTGCCCCCAGTTCAGGCCTGGGGCAGGCTTTCGGCATCTCCCCCCGCAGTGCGGGGGGAGAGGAGGGATTTTCCTAGGCGCTGGGGTTGCTGATCGGCACGCCCACGACCGAACCGTATTCGGTCCAGCTGCCGTCGTAGTTGGTCGTGTTGTCGATCCCCAGGAGGTAGCGGAGGGCGAACCAGCTGTGGCTGGAGCGCTCACCGATGCGGCAGTAGGCGATCACGGGTTCGTCGCCGGTGATGCCTCTGGACTGGTAGATCTCGCTGAGTTCGTCGGCGGACTTGAAGGTGCCGTCTTCGGCCACCGCCGTGACCCAGGGGATGTTCGAGGCACCCGGCACGTGGCCCTTGCGCTGAGCGGTCTCGGGCAGACCCGGCGGAGCCATGATTACGCCGTTGAACTCGTCCGGGGAGCGGACGTCGACCAGTTGACCGCCGGCCTCGACGTGAGCGAGCACATCGGTGATCCGAGCGCGGAGGGTCTCGTCGCGCTCGGCGACGGCGATGCTGCCGGCCAGCGGCGAGGGGGCGTCGGTCGTCATTTCGCGACCCTCAGCCTCCCACTTGGCGCGGCCGCCGTTCATCAGGGCGGTGTTGGTGACGCCGTAGAGCTCGAGCATCCAGAGCGCGTAGGCGGCGAACCAGTTGTTGTTGTCGCCGAAGAGGACGATCTGGGAGTCGTCGCTCGCGCCGGCGCGCTGGAGCAGTTCGGCGACGGTCTCGCGCGAAGCGACGTCGCGGGTGACCTGATCCTGGAGCTGCGAAGTCCAGTTCCAGGCGACTGCGCCGGGCGGGTGGCCCTCGTCGTAGGCGGAGGTGTCGACGTCGACCTCGATTAGGACGACGCCAGGGTCGTCGAGGTTATCGGCGACCCAATCGGTCGAGACCAGCTTTTCGGGGTGTGCGTATTCGGCCATTGGGGGTGTCCTTTCTGGGGACTGTGGGTGTGAGTGAGGTCAAGATTTGGTCCCCTCTTCCTCTGGGAGAGGGAATAGCCCGGTACTGCCTCCAGGAACGAAGTGCGGGTTACCACCAGATTTTGCCTTCGATCTCTTCGTCTCCGGCGATGTCCTCGTAGTCGCGGCTCCAGAGACCGGTGCTGAGGTATTTCCAACCGCCGTCCGCCAGGAGCACGACGATGTGTCCCGACTCCAGGCGTTCGGCCATGCGCAGGGCGGCGCGGACGGCGGCGCCGCAGCTGATGCCGGCGAAGATGCCCTCGTCCTCCAGCAGCTGCTTGACGACTGCAAACGAAGTGCGGCTGTCGACCATGATCCGCGCGTCCAGTACCGACTCGTCCAGCACGGGGGGGATGTAGCCCTCGTCGAGCGAGCGCAGGCCCTGCACGAGATCGCCTGGGTGCGGGGCGGCGGCGACGATGCGCACGTCGGGGCGCTGCTCCTTGAGGTAGCGGCCCACGCCGGTGAGGGTGCCGCCGGTGCCGAGGCCGGCGACGAAGTGGGTGAGTTCGGGGCAGTCGCGCAGGATTTCGGGGCCGGTGGTCTCGTAGTGCGCGCCGGGGTTGGCGGCGTTTTCGTACTGCATCGGCATGAAGACCGAGGGATCCTGGGCGTAGATCTCCTTAGCCATGCGCACCGCGCCGTTGGAACCGGTCTCGCCGGGGGAGAGGATCACCTCTGCGCCGAAGAACCGGAGCAGGTCGCGGCGCTCGACTGAGACTGACTCCGGCATCACACAGCGCACGGGGTGACCGGAAAGGCGTCCGATCAGGGCGATGGCGAGTCCGGTGTTGCCGCTGGTCGGTTCGAGGATCGTCTGCCCCGGTTGGAGCGAGCCATCGGCGTGAGCCGCGTCGATCATTGCTTTGGCGATCCGGTCCTTGACCGAGCCGGTGGGGTTCTGGCCTTCGAGCTTGACCCAGATCGAGACGTCGGGGCTGGGCGACATCCGCTGGAGCCGAACCAGGGGTGTATCGCCGATGGTGTCGAGCAGCGACTGATAGCGAACGGGCGCGGCGGTGACCACTAGCGGGCTCCCCCCGGATTACTGTGATCGCCTCCGGCGAGGGCCGGCAGGATCGCGAGCACGTCGCCGTCGGCGAGTGAGGTGTCCATGCCGTCGAGGAAGCGGATGTCTTCGTCGTTGAGGTAGATGTTGACGAAGCGCCGCAGTTGGCCGTCTTCGAGCAGCTGATGACCGATGCCCGGGTAGTTGGCTTCGAGCGAGTGGAGCAGTTGACCGACGCTCTCAGACTCGACTTGGACGAGCTTCTCGCCGTCGGTGAACTTTTGCAGCATGGAAGGGACTCGGACTTCGACTGCCATGCGGTGGATCCTCTCGCTCTTTTTGTTTTGTGTCGCTTGCGTCCGGGGTCACCTCGGCGGTTTGAGGACTGCGGTCGGTGACCGGACCCCCTCTGTCGCTGCGCGACATCTCCCCCCGCGGTGCGGGGGGAGAGGGTTCCTTGCCTAGCCTCCGGCGGCGACTGCGGGGCCCTCGTGGAAGGGAGAGCCGCAGAACTCTTCGTAGTCGATGAGTTCGATGACGCTGGGGGCGTCGCCGCAGAGCGGGCAGGCGGGGTCGCGGCGAATCTTGACGGTGCGGAAGTCCATCGCCAGCGCGTCATAGAGCAGCAGCCGGTTCTTGAGCGGCTCGCCCAGCTCCAGCAGCACCTTGATCGCTTCGGTCGCCTGGATCGCGCCGACCGTCCCCGGCAGCACGCCCAACACACCGGCTTCCGCACAGCTCGGCACCATGCCCGGAGGCGGCGGCGACGGATAGAGGCAGCGGTAGCAGCCCTCGCCCGGATAGAAGGTCGTGACCTGACCCTCGAAGAGGAAGATCGAGCCGTCGACCAGGATCTTCTCGGAGAGGAAGGCGGCGTCGTTGACGAGGTAGCGGGTGGCGAAGTTGTCGGCCCCGTTGATGATCACGTCGTACTCGGGAATGATCTCCATCGCGTTTTCGGACGTGAGCGGCTCGGTGTGGCTGACGACCGTGACGTTGGGGTTCATGTCGTGGATGCGGTCGCGGGCGGATTCGACTTTGGGGCGGCCGATGTCGGAGGTGCCGTGGATGATCTGGCGCTGGAGATTGGAGCGATCGACCACATCGAAGTCGACGATCCCGATCGTGCCGATGCCGGCGGCGGCGAGATAGACGAGCACCGGCGAACCGAGTCCGCCTGCGCCGACCGCCAACACCTTGCCGTCGATCAGCTTGCGCTGTCCGAGCGGGCCGACCTGGTCCATGATCAGGTGGCGCGAGTAGCGCTCGACCTGCTCGGGGGTCATCGCCGCGCCGCCGGCGATGGCGGGAATTACCGCGACTTCGTCGCCGTCGGAGACGGGCGTGCTTGCGCCTTCGAGCGAGTGGATCTCTTGGTTGTTGACGTAGACGTTGACGTGCTCGAACAGTTCCTGTTCGCCGTCGAAGACCATCTCGCCAAAACCGGGGAAACGCTGTTCGAGGTCGCGCAGGACGCCGTTGACGTCGATCCCATCGGCGTCGACGAAGATGCGGTTGCCGGTGATCTTGCGGAACGGTGTCGGGATGTAGACCTTGACGCTCATGTGGAGCTCCTTGTGGTGTGCGGGCTGTGCGGCCGCGTTCGGTTCTGTTCGGCCTTGTTCGAGTTTGTCGTCTAGCTGTCTCCGAGGGGCAGGCTGAGATAGCGCTCGCCGGTGTCGCAGATGGTGGTGACGACGCGATGGCCGGGTCCGAGGCGCTGGGCGACGGTCAGGGCGGCGTGGACGTTTGCGCCGGAGGAGATGCCGCAGAGGATGCCCTCTTCGCGCGTGAGCCTGGCGGTCATCGCTTCAGCGTCGGCGTCGGAGACGCCGATCACATCGTCGTAAATCTCGCGGTTGAGCACGCCCGGCACGAAGGACGCGCCGATCCCCTGGATCGCGTGAACGGCGAAGCGTCCGCCTTGCAAGACAGGCGAGCGCTGCGGCTCAACAGCGGTGATCGCGAGGTCGGGCTGGCGTTCGCGCAGCCATTCGCCCACGCCGGTGATCGTGCCGCCGGTACCGACGCCGGTGACGAAGGCGTGCAGGCGCTCGCCGTCGGGCATCAATTGCGGTTCGAGCGCAGCCCAGATTTCGAGGGCGGTGGTGCGGCGGTGAATCTCCGGGTTGGCGGGGTTGGCGAACTGCTGGGGCATGAAATGACGCGGGGCGGAGGCGAGCTCTTCGGCAGCGAAGACCGCGCCGGTCATGCCTTCGATCGCGGGTGTGAGCACGACCTCCGCGCCGAAGCGTTGGAGCAGACGGCGGCGCTCGTGCGACATGTCCTCGGGCATGGTCAGGACCAGGCGGTAGCCCTTGACCGCAGCCACAAGCGCGAGTCCGACGCCGGTATTGCCGCTGGTCGGTTCGACGATCGTGTCGCCCGGCTTGAGCGCGCCTTGGCACTCGGCGTCCTCGATCATCGAGCGGGCGATCCGGTCTTTGACCGAGCCGCCCGGGTTGAGCGATTCGAGCTTGGCCACGATCTCGGCGCAGTCTTCGGGCACGACCCGGTGCAGGCGCACCATCGGGGTCGCGCCGATCAGGTCGAGCACGGAGTCGGCGAGGGCGGGGCGGAGCACGCTCACGGGGTTACTCGTTGGCTGGCGGGTTGGTGTTCGGTGCGGATCGCGGAGTGGATGGGATCATCAGATTTGGTAGCGGCCACCGGCGGGAGCGCTGAGTTGGGCCGCGTCCTGGGCCAGGTCGGCGATGCTGCGAGCGGCCAGGACTTCCAGCATGGCGGCGCGCACATCGTCCCAGAGCGGGACTTGCGCGGCCGCCCCGGTACAGCGCTCGGAGGCCTTGCCCTGGCCATCGGCGTTCTGTCCGCGTTCGAGGCAAGTGGCGATTGCGAGCGGGCCTTCGAGCGCCACCACCACCGCGTCAAGCCGGATTTCGTCTGCCGGCTGCGCGAGTCGGTGTCCGCCCTGAGCGCCGCGCACGGAGGCGATGAACCCCGCCGCGCGCAGACGCGCGAGCACCTGTCCGACCAGAGAGTTGGGGATGCCCTGGCGCTGCGCGATCTCGGTTGCGGGTGTGGGATCGCCGCCGTCGCGCTGAGCGAGATCGACCAAGGCGCGAATGCCGTAGTCGCTGATGCTGGAGAGCTTCATCATGGCCGGAACAGGTCTCTCTGCGCGCCACGCTCGCCCGATTTCCGCGCGATGCGGATAATCTTGACTGAAATAGTAGCATTTCACCTAGCATCACCCACTCGGCAACAGCGAGGAACGCCCGCAATGAGCACATCCGCCGCCACAACTGCATTCAATGTGACAGAGGCGGCGGAGCAACTGGAACGCGCGCACCCCTCGGACATCATCGCCGAAGCTCTGGCGCACTTCCCCAACCTCACGATCTCGTTCAGCGGCGCGGAGGATGTCGTGCTGGTCGACATGGCCAGCCGCGAGGCTGCCAAACTCGATACGAGCTTTCGCGTCTTCACGCTCGACACGGGCCGCCTGCACGGCGAGACGCTGGGCTTCATTGAACAGGTGCGGGAGCGGTACGGCGTGGTGATTGAAGTCTTCGCTCCGCAGGCGGCGGCGGTGGAGACGCTGGTACGCGAGAAGGGCCTGTTCTCGTTCCGCCGCGACGGTCACGGCGAATGCTGCGGCATTCGCAAGGTGGAGCCGCTTGGACGAGCGTTGGCGGGCGTCTCTGCCTATGTGACGGGTCAGCGCAAGGATCAGAGTCCGGGCACGCGCTCAGACTTGCCTGTAGCGCAGCTCGACCCGGGCTTCGGGCGCGAGTCCGATCCGATGGTCAAGTTCAATCCGCTCGCCAATTGGAGCAGCGCCCAGGTCTGGCAGTACATCATGAGCTACGGCGTGCCCTACAACCCGCTCCACGATCGCGGCTTCAAGTCAATCGGCTGCGAACCCTGCACGCGGGCGACGCATCCGGGCGAACACGAGCGCGCTGGTCGTTGGTGGTGGGAAGAGGCGACGCAGAAAGAGTGCGGTCTGCACGCGATCAATCTGGAGCCGCAACGGTAAGCGCGCGAATCCGCCGCGCCAATTCGCCGGGAATGATCGGCCCCTCCGCCAACACCTCGCCGCTCGCGGTCGTCACTACCGGTACGCGATCGCCGTACTCGCCCTCGCGCACCCGCCAGTCGAAGCCCAGCGCCGCCGACAACGAGGCCATCAAGTCCTCTGCCTCGTGGCAGACTCCGCAGTCCTGCTTGACCCAGAGCACCAACTGAACAGCCGACATAGCTACTCAGATCGCGCCAAACAAGCGCAGCAAAGCGGCCGTAATCGACCCGCCAACTGCGACGACAAACGCCCAGCGTTCCATTCGCTCACGATCGAGCCGCTTGTTGAGATCGCTGAAACGACGATCGACATCCTCAAAGCGACGATCGACACCTTCAAAGCGACGATCTTCTCGTCTCTCGGCCTCTGCAAAGCGACGATCCACATCCTCGAAGCGACGATCCACATCCTCGAAGCGACGGTCGATCCGCTTCTCCATGTCGTCAAAGCGACGATCGACATTCTGCAACCCGACCATCACCAGGTCGCGGAGGTCGTCCACTTTCTGCTCAAGCCGGGCCAGACGAACCTCGTCAGAATCGCTGCGTTCCCTGCTCGCTGCTTCCGCCTGTGCAACACCGCCGTTCTCGATGAACGGCTGCATCGCTACGGCGATCGACGCAGCCAGATCCGGCTCAACCCCCGCCCCCGTCAAGGCATCTTCAAGATTCTTGGCCGTTACCGCCATCGTCGGCTCCTGCGCTCATGATAGCTGTCGTTCCAACTGCCCTAACCCCGGCCCATGCCGCCGCGCCGTGAGACCCGGTGCAGCGTGCGCTTCGTGCCAGTTGCAATCTGCGGAACCGGCGACTGTGGATGCCGCAGCAGATGCAGCGCCATCCAGATCGCGGCTGCGCCGGTCACGATCGCGAGCAACTGCGGTACCGAGAGCGCCCCTGCGATCCCGGCCTCGTCGGTGCGCAGCAGCGAGAGTCCGCCGCGCACGGCGGCGTAGGCGAAGACATAGAACGTGAACCCCCAACCCGCGCCGATCTTGGTGCGCCTCAACAACAGCAGCACGCCGAGGATGGCGAAATCGAGCAGCAGCTCGTAGCCGCCCGCGACCGGATGCACGGGCACCGGCGCTTCGCCTTCTTGCCCGAGTGATCCGCGAAACCAGGAGTCGCCCGGCTGGCCACCCTCCCAGATCGCCCAGGGGCCGTCGGTCTGGGGATGGGTGTAGCGGAAGGCCCAGGGCAGCTCTGACATCTTGGCGAAGTGCTCGCCGTTGATCGTGTCGCCGAAACGCCCGATCGCCTGACCGAGGATCATTCCCGGCGCAGCCACGTCTAGGGCGATCCATTTGGGGAAATTGGGCTTGAACAGGGTGACGTAGATGAATCCGCCGACGACACCGCCGATCATCGCGCCGTAGATCGAGATGCCGCCGTCGGTGAGCGCGAAGATGTCGCCCACGCTGCGGATCTGGTCGGTGTGCTCGAGCACCCAGAGCAAACGCGCGCCGATGATCCCGGAGAGCACGGCAACGACCGCAATCGACATCGCGTCGTCTTCGGAGATCGCGGCGCGGCGGGCGAGCCGAATCGCGAGCCAAACGCCGAAGGCAATGCCAACAGCAGTGAAGAGTCCGTGCCAGGTCAGTTCAAAGCCGCCCGTGTCGATCAGGACGGGATTGATGTTGATGTTGATGATCAGTGGGAGGAGCTGCACCCCACGAGCCTATCGTGAGCGGCCTAAAGCAGGCGCTGGCGCTCCCAGGCGGCGGGGATCGGAAGCTCCGGCGGGCATCCGGCGAAGTGGTCAGCTAGCGACCAGAGTTGCACGATGGGATATTGGCGGTCGCCGATGGCGACCCGTCCTGCACGCCGCGCGGCGGCTTGAACGCCGGCGCTCACCTCGTCCAGCGTGATGAACACGCCCAGATCGGCATTGGCGTCGTCCAGCGCACCGCGAAACGCCTGCACATCACCAGGATTGACCCGACCCGACTTGACCTGTGCAACGGCAAGCCCGTCCGGGCGGCGGCGATCGGTCTTGCGAAAGCGCATCCGCCCGTCAATGCCTCCATCGCCCCACTGGCGTTGATTCGCGCGGAAGCCGCGCAACCGTTGCACCGCCCAAGCCTCAAATTGGAACGGGTCGCGGCGGGCGAGGTCCTGAGCCGAAACAAGGTCCTGGGGCGCCCCAATCACGTGGGATTCGGCCCCGGCGCGCAGAAGACGCTCCTCAACCAGTCCGATCGCAAGATGCGTGATATCGATTCCCACCCAGCGCCGGCCGAGTCGTTCGGCTGCTTCAAGGGTAGTCCCGCAACCGCAGAACGGATCAAAGACGAGCCCGCCCGGCGGGCAGGCAACGGGGATGAGCTGTTCGAGCAGCGCCAGTGGTTTCTGAGTGGGGAACCCGAGATGCTCCCCGCGTCCCACATTGAAGTTCGTGAAGCCGGTCGGTTGCAGGATCAGATTCTGGGGGAGATGACCAATGTCGGCCTCGGCGTAACGCTTCAGTCCGGGCCAAGCGCCTTGTTCTGCATGTCGCACCAGACCGGCAGCTTCAAGCGCGTCCAAGCGATCATGCAGGCCGGCAATGCTGCGGTAGCCGGGAATGAACTCGCGCTCAATGTACTCGGCGTACGCACCGGTTCTGGGCGGACTCCAGTGCCGGCGGCGGCGAGTGACCTCGTAATCGCGCCACGTTTGACCAGACTCTCCCTGTCGGACTCCTTGGGCCGTCAGGTCGCTATTGCGATACCGACCGCGCTCGTCCTCCGACGGATAGGCGGACTGCAATTCTTCGTCCGATCTTGGGGTCGCCGCTGCCCGACCATCCCAATAGCGCTGATCGGACTTGCTGTAAAAGAGGATGTGGTCAGTGATGCGCCCGAAACGTCTTGCATCGCTGTGAGCGATCGCGCGCCGCCAGATGATGTCATTGCGATATTGGGTGGGGCCAAACACCACATCCATCAGGATTCGCAGGTAATGAGCGGCGTTGTCGTCGCAGTGCAGGTAGATGTTGCCGCTCGGTTTCAGCACACGCTGCAGCTCAACCAGCCTCACCCCCATCATGCAGAGATAGGCAGTGAGCTGATTCTCGCCGATTGACTCTGCGAGTGAGTGCAGGAGATTGCCGGCGGGCGTTCCGTTCAGATCGAGCAGCGCATCCACCGCATCCGGACCCCAGTGCCAGGTGTCGTCGAAGGCGCGGATTTGGCTTGGAGCGGCATTGCCGCTCTCATCCCGGAAGAGGACGTTGTAGCTGGCGTTCGAGTTGAACGGCGGATCGAGGTAGATCAGGTCCACGCTCTCGTGGGGAAAGTCGCGCCGCAGCACTTCCAGGTTGTCGCCGAAGAACAGCTTGCCGTGAAGTTGATCGACTGCGCCGCTCATTCTGCTCACTCGTCGCTCGCAACCCGGTAGTCGCCCTCGAAGCGGCTCACGCCTCGCCGTTTCCACTCTAGACGGCCGCGCGGCGGTGGCTCGTCTGCGTTGAGCGACTCGGCGATCCGCTCCAGCTCGCGCGTGTAATCGACCCCGTGTCCGGCCTGACCCGCCAGCTGCACCCGACCATCCACAATCCGCGCCCAGAGGCGGCGGCGGGGCATGAAGAAGGTGAGCGACATGCCCAACAGTCCCAACCCAATCCCCACCCAGAAGGCGATCCCGCCCGGATCGCGGCGCACGTTCAGTCCCGTGAACTCGCGCGGGCCCGCGTAGCGGTAGCGGTAGCCGCTCTGGACGATCTCCTGTCCTTCGTCCAGTTCAATCCGCCCCGCGCCGCCGCCCAAACCGAGCACTAACCGCGAGGGACGTCCGACCTGTCCGCCGGCGCTGGACTGGTTGGTCGCGCCGATGGCCAGCTCGACGTCTTCGCCGCCTTGAGCATCAAAGACCGCAGCAGTTCGCGCCTGACCGAACCGTTCCAGCGCCACCAGCGCATCGCCATCCGCGCCCGGAACATCGGGCAGCACGCTGTAGAAGACCGACTCCGCGCCTAGCCAGGTGATCTCGACCGCGCCCACCGTCCGCGTCTCGCCAACCTCAAGGCTGCCCTGGGGCGGACTCGCAGCTTCCGCGCCCTCGTAGATCAGAGTCAGGCCGCCGATCGTGATCTGCTCGCCGGGCGCGAGTTCGCCCCGATCTTCGGCGCTCACGAGCGAGTAGTAGAAAAACTGCTCGCCGGTCTCCACATCGGCGAAACCGACGACCAACTGACCGCCCTCCGGTAGCGGCAGCGCCGTGAATCGGGCCGCGCCTTCCTCTTGATCCAGCGTGAGCGTCCCCTCAAAGGCGATCTCGTCGTCGATGATGACTCGCGCACGGGGAACATAGGACTGTTCCTCAGGCGGCGCAGCGTTGATGCCAAGATCGGCGGGCGTGAGGCCGCTCGTATCCGGCGGCAGCGAAAGCACCCGATACCAAAACTCGAACCCGCCCGCCTGCTCCGGCGCAGGTACGAGCGCGATCGCCAACGAACGTTCCCCATCCAGCGGGATCAGCGTGTAGCCCGCGCCCTCGTAGCGAGCCAGCGTCTCCTCCGAGGCGTCGTCCGGCAACGCGACTATGTGCTCCAGGCCGATCACTTCCTCTGAAACCAGCGCGCCGCCGCGCTCGATCCGGACGCGGGGGCCGACGATCTGCTGGTCGAGGAAGTGCGTTTCGGAGTAGATCAGCTGTCCGCTGCCGTGATCGAAGACCTGCAACTCCGCGCCGTGCTCCCAGTAGGCGGCCTGATGCACGCGGTAACCGGCAGCGTGGAGCGGCCCGTTCACCGTCACATCGCCCCCCGCGACCTCAGTTCCGCCCTCGGCCACGCGCACCAGACTGCGGAAGTCGAGCGCTTGGCCGTCGTCTGCGAAACGGGCAACCGCATCATCCACGATGATCTGCACCTGCGGCCGTTCCGCGCCCGGCGCAAAGAGCGGGTGACTCTCGCCCTCAGCCACCCAAAACTGGTACTCCTCACCCGCGAACTTGGTCACGAGCGTCGCGCCGAGCAGGATCAGCAGCGCCAGATGCGTGATGAACGTCGCCAACTGCGCCCAGCCGAAGCGGTCGGCGAAGAGCAGCGTCGCGCCATCGTTCGAAGCAATCGACTCGACCCGATAGCGCGCAGCCTTCAGACGGGCGCTGAGCGCGGCAACCGGATCGGTTCCGGGCGGCGCATCTACCGCATAGCGATGCCGCGCCCGCTCGAAATAGGCCGCATTGACGCGCTTGGGCGGCCGCCGCACGGTGCGCCAGATCGGGGGAGCGCGGCTAACCGTACAGACCGAGATCGCCAACGCCACCAGCGCCACTACCGCGTACCAGTAGGGCTGCTTGTAGAGATTGAAGATGCCGCCATTGGTCTCGTAGAACCAGGGGAAGTCGGCCAGCACGTCGGTGAACCAGCCCCAAGTGGGGCGCTGGGCCTCGATGTGCTCCTCGACCTGCGCGGGGATATCGGCAAGCTGCGGCGGCACCTGCGGGATCACCACCCCCACCGCCGAAAACAGCGCCGCCGCCAAAATCAGCCCGATCGCCCACTTGACCGACGTCAACCGACGCCAGATCCACCAAGCAGGGTCGGGCCACGCATCACGCCGCATGGAACTCAGCGTATCTGTGGACTCTTCAATCCTGATCCAGTCACCGGAATCAACACCCGCTCGCCCTCACCGATCAGCCCACGCTCCACCAGACGCGGCAGCGCCGCAAATGGAACCGCCGACGTCGGCTCCACGTACAGACCGCGCTGCCCAATCTCTCGATGCGCGTTCGTGATCTCCAACTCCGAGACCGCCGTCGCCGACCCGTCCGTCTCTCGAATCGCCGACAGCATCTGCGCCAGACGCGGCGGCTCCGAGACCGCGATCCCCTCCGCGATCGTCGCGCCCGGCGGGGGCGCTGCGTGATTCCGGTAGGCCGCTGCAAGCGGCGAAACGGCGCTGGCCTGGATGGCGTGGAGTCTCGGAATGCGCTCGATTGTCCCAATCTGGCGCAGTTCCTCGAAACCTCGATGCAGACCGATCAGGAGCGAACCGTTGCCGACCGGCAGCACGATCGAATCGGGCAGACCATACGCAACAATCTCGGCCGCGGCGGGTTTCATGCCCTCGCTGAAGTAGGGATTGCGGTTATGCGAAAGGAAGGGCAAACCCTGCTCGCGGGCAAAGGCTTCGGCGGCCTCGGTGGCAGCGCTGCGCGGGCCTGCAACCGGATGAGGTGTCGCGCCAACCGCCTCAATCTGCGCGAACTTGGCGGAAGCGGCGTCGGCGGGCAGGAAGATGTGAGCCTTCATGCGGGCAGCCGCACCATACGCCGCGAGCGCCGCTCCAGCGTTGCCGGAGGAGTCCTCAACGAACTCACTCACGCCAAAGCCCCAGGCCGCGCCGATCAACAGCGATGCGCCCCGATCCTTGAACGAACCGGTGGGCGAGAGGAATTCCAGCTTGAGATCGAGCCGCACCGAGCGAGCCGCCGCCCAGTCGAACGCGATTGTCGGTGTACTGCCCTCCCCCAGTGGAAGTGGCGTCGCCGGCAAGCGAATGTCGCCGGGCGGGAGCCGCTGGTATTCGATCTCCCAGAGACCGCCGCAGTTGGGGCACGACAACCGCAGCGACGGATTCGAGTGAGCGCCGCAATCGAGACAGCGCAGCGTGTGTCGCGCGACCGCGCTCATGCGAAGAACGTCCGCAGATCGGCGAGTAGCAGTTCGGGAATCTCCATCGCCGGGAAGTGCCCGCCCTCGGGAAACTCGGTCCAGTGCGTAACGCTGAAGGCGCGCTCGCACCAGCTGCGCGGGGGATGCGGGGTGCCACGTACCAGCTTGCCGAACCCGGCCGGCACAGTCGTGCGCTGGCCTTCGCGCAGCGCTACCTGCCCCCCGACTTCGGCTTCGATTGCGGCGGCGGGTCGCATGACCTCGTGGTAGATGCGCATCGACGGGTTGATCGTCTGCGTGAACCAGTAGATCGAGACCGTCGCCAGTAACTCGTCGCGGGTAAAGCGCCGATAAACATCGCCCCCGCGCGGCGCTTCCTCAGCGCGCATACAGTCCGACAGCATCCACCACTTGTCCACGATCCAGGCGGCCAAGCCGACCGGCGAATCGGAGAGACTGAACGAAAGCGTCTGGAACTTGGTTCCGTGAATCCCCCGATGCGCGGCGTCATCGCGGATGTAGGGCGCCTGCTCGTCGCGGAAGAAGCGAACCTCCTCATCGCTCTGGGGGTTCGCCGCATCTCCCGCCGGCGCGAGCGCCGCTGCGGTCAGATGAATCTGCTCGATCTGCTCCGGATGCCGCAGCGCCAGCTGCCCGCCCACGGCCGCGCCCCAGTCGCCGCCGTGATAGCGGAAACGCTCGTAGCCCAGCTGCGCCATCAAGTCGATCCACAGATCCGCGATCGCAGCCGGTCCAATGCCGGCACGTTGGGGAATGCCCGACCAGCCGTAACCGGGCAGCGACGGCGCGACGACATGGAAGGCAGGCGCGGCGGGATCATCCGGCTCCGCCAGCGCGTCAATGATCTTGTAGAACTCGTAGACACTCGAGGGCCAGCCGTGCTGGATCAACAGCGGACGCGCATCGGGACGAGAGCTGCGCCGATGGATCAGGTGGATCTCAAGCGCTTCGCCGTTCCAGGCGGTCAAGGTCGTGCGGTATTGCGGGAAGGCGTTGAGACCGGATTCGAGCTCGCGCCAGTCGAATTCGGTAGCCCAGTACTCGCAGAGCTCCTGGAGAAAAGCGAGCTCAACCCCGTAGAGCCACTCGCTGCCCGGCACTTCGGGCAGCCAGCGAATGTCACCGAGGCGCTGGCGAAGCTCGGCGAGGTCGGCGTCGGGGACGTGGATCTGGAAGGGGTGCATGTTTCGGGTGAGGCGGACCCCCCTCTGTCCCTCGGGGACATCTCCCCCCGCAGTGCGGGTGGAGAGGGAACCTAGCGGAGGGGCCGGAAGAAGTCGCGGATGTCGCCGACGAGGAGGTCGGGCTCTTCGAGCGCGGCGAAGTGGCCTCCGCGGTCGTGCTCGGACCAGTGGGTGATGTTGTAGCCGGGTTCGCACCAGCTGCGCGGCGCGGTGATGATCTCGCCGGGGAAGACCGAGAATCCGGTCGGTGTTTCCAGCCGCCCGGGTAGGAAGTTCTCCGCCTGGTTCTGGCGCATCTCGTAGTAGTAGCGGGTAGACGAGTTGATCGTCTGGCCGAACCAGTAGATCGAGATGTTGGTCAGAATCTCGTCCTTGCTGAAGCGCTTCTCGATGTCGCCGTCGCAATCCGACCAGGAGCGCCACTTCTCGGTGATCCAGGCGGCCAGTCCGGCCGGCGAGTCGGTCAGCCCGTAGGCGAGGGTCTGCGGCTTGGTGCCCTGGATCGCCTGGTAGCCGGTCTCCTGGGCCTGCCAGTGCTGGGCCTTGGCGGCAACGGCGCGTTCGTGATCGGTCCAGGTGGCAGGGTCGGTCTCCGGCGGACGCCCGATCGGCATATTGATCTGCGCGCCGATGCAGTGGTCCGGGTGCTGATAGGCGACCTGCGCCGTCACGATCGCGCCCCAGTCGCCGCCCTGCGCGCCGTAGCGCTCGTAGCCCAACTGCTCCATCAGCGCGCCCCAGAGCAGCGCCGTGCGCTTCTGCCCGAAGCCGCCGCTGGTCGGAATCTGCGAGAAGCCGTAACCCGGAATCGAGGGCGCGATCACCGTGAAGGCGTCGGCCGGATCGCCCCCGTGCGCGGCCGGATCGGTCAGCGGCCCCAAAATCTTGCTCACCTCATAGAACGTGCCCGGCCAGCCGTGGGTGAAGACCAGCGGCAGCGGATCGGGGCCGACGCCCTCTTGATGCACGTAGTGGACCGTGTAGTCCTCTACCCCGTCCGCCGAGACCTGCGTGGTGAACTGCGGGATCCGGTTCAGATACGTCTCCTGCACCCGCCAGTCGTACTGCGTCCGCCAGTACTCGCAGAGCTCCTGCATGTAGGCCAGGTTCGACCCGTACTGCCAACCGGAGTCGTTCACCTCCGAGGGCCAACGAGTCTGCGCCAGCCGGCGCTTGAGGTCGCGGATGTCGGTGTCGGGCACGTCAATTTTGAAGGGCTCGGGCATATCGGAGGTCCTCTTCCGCTGCGGATCGTGTTCCGGCGTCAGTATCGCACGATCCCTCAGCGCAACGGACGGAAGAACTCGCGGATATCACCGACCAGCAACTCCGGCTCCTCCATCGCCGCGAAGTGACCGCCGCGATCGTGTACCGACCATTGCGTCACGTTGTACTCCGCCTCCACCCAGTTGCGCGGCGGGCCGAAGATTTCCTTGGGGAAGACCGAGAAGCCCGCCGGCGTTTCCAGGTAGCCAGGCAATGCATTCGCCGCGTCGTGCTGGCGTCGCTCGTAGTAGTAGCGAGTCGAAGAGTTGATCGTCTTGCTGAACCAGTAGATCGAGATGTTGGTCAGCAGTTCGTCCTTGCTAAATCGAGTCTCGATCTCGCCGTCGCAGTCGGACCAGGAGCGCCACTTCTCAGCAATCCAGGCTGCCAGTCCCGCTGGCGAATCGGTCAGACCGTAGGACAGAGTCTGGGGCCGCGTGCCCTGGATCCACTGATAACCGGCTTCGTTGCGTTGCCATTCCGTCATTCTGGCGATGATGGCCTGCTCTTCAGCGCTCAAGAATTCGCGTGGACGATCCGCCGGAGGCAGGCTGTTTGGCATATTGATCTGCGCGCCGATGCAATGCTCCGGATCTTCGTATGCGGTCAGCGCCGAGACCCGCGCGCCGATGTCGCCGCCCTGCGCTCCGTAACGCTCGTAGCCCAAACTCGCCATCAGCGCGACCCAGATGCGAGCCGCGCGCATGTGCCCAAACCCGCCCGTCGCCGGAATCCCCGAGAAACCGTAGCCCGGCAAGGACGGCGCAACGACCGTGAAGGCGTCCGCCGGATCACCGCCGTGAGCGCCCGGATCGGTCAACGGCCCCAGAATCTTGCTCACCTCGTAGAACGATCCAGGCCAGCCATGCGTGAAGATCAGCGGCAGCGGGTTTGGCCCGACGCCTTGCTGGTGAACGTAGTGGACGGTGTAGTCCTCGACCCCATCGGCCGAAACCTGGGTCGTGAATTGCGGCATCGAGTTGAGCCGTGCCTGCTGCGCCGACCAGTCGAACTCTGTGCGCCAGTAGTCGCAGAGTTCGCGTATGTAGCCAAGTTTCGAGCCGTACCGCCAGCCGGAGTCGGTCACTTCGGAGGGCCAGCGCGTGTTGGCCAGGCGGCGCTTGAGGTCGCGGATCTCGCTGTCGGGAACGTCAATGGCAAAGGGCTGAGGCATGGCTGACTAGACCTCGAACAGCGGCCCGACTGCGCATGTAAACCCCGGCAACACATCCATCCCGTCCAGTTCGTCATCAGCCTGGTAGACAACGACACCCCGATCCACGTGATGCGCTTCTACCGTCCGTCGCTCCGGATAGACCGCCCAGGCCAGGCGCACGCCGTAGCGCAGCCACATCTCAGCCTTGTCGTACACCGTCTGGCGGCTGTCGTTCGGCGATTTCACTTCGACGACCAACTCGGGAGCGACCTCGGCGTAGCCGCTTACCTGCTGATCGAGCGGCATCCGTTCGGCGGAAAAGTAGGCGATGTCCGGCTCGCGCACGGTGTCGGGGTCGCGCTCGATGCGGATGCCGGTATCGGATCCAACCACCCGGCCCAAGCGTCTCGGTTTGACAAACGCTCGAATTTCCGATGCGAATTCAACCACAATCTGGCCGTGATTCACCCCGGTGGACATGGTTTCGCAGAGTACTCCTCGGATCAGCTCGCCACGCACGCCCTGGCTGTACAGCTCCAGCAGATCATCGGCGGTCAGCAGTTGCGGAGTCGTTTCGGTTGTCATCGCTGCTAGCCCCTCGGGTACCGAAGACAGCCTCACCCTAGCCGATCCCGGCCCGACGCCACCTATCCCTCCACCACGTCGCCCGCCACCGGATCGACGCGCACACCCTTGGCCTCTACCCAGGCCAGTGCACGATCAATCTCGTCGTGCTCGCCGTCCAGTTCGAGGATCACCCAGCCGAAGTCATGCTCCACATCGGCCATGCGGATATTGGTGACGACATCGAACTCGTGCCCGACGAGATAGATCACGGGTTCCTTGACGGCGTCGCCCTCAAACGTGAAACGGACGCGGCGGCTGGCCATGGCGCTCTCCCGGTTTCAAGCCGCAGCGCGGCAGACAAGTCAGGCTGCGCCGGCGGCAGCGAATGCGTCTTCAAACGACTTGAGCGTACCTTCGACCGGAATCGGTTGGGTCACGTGGTCGACCACCGCGTCGGCAGTCTTGAGACCGCCGCCGGTGATGAAGGCCACCGTGGACTCGTCCGGATCGATCTGACCCTGCTCAACGGCTTGTCGCAGGCCGGCGATCGTGACCCCGCCGGCCGTCTCGCCGAAGACGCCCTCACACTCGGCGAGCAGGCGGATACCCTCGACCACTTCCGCATCGGAGACCGCGGTAGCGCCGCCTTCGGTGCGCTTCATCGTCTTGAGCGCGTAGTAGCCGTCGGCGGGATTGCCGATCGCGAGGCTCTTGGCGATCGTCTTCGGCTTGACCGGGCGGATGTTGGTGGTGTTGTTCTGCCAGGCCGTTGTAATCGGCGAGCAGCCGTCCGCCTGTGCGCCGATCATGCGCACGGGCGTCTCCGCAATCAGCCCGTAGCGCTGGAACTCCTGAAAGCCCTTGTGAATCTTGGTGAAGAGCGACCCCGACGCCATCGGCGCGACCACCTGACGCGGCGCACGCCAGCCGAGCTGTTCCGCAACCTCATAGGCCAGCGTCCGCGATCCCTCCGCGTAGTACGGACGAACATTGATGTTGACAAACGCCCAATGACGATTATCGGCTAGCTCGGAGCAGAGCCGATTCACATCGTCATAGGAGCCGTTCACGGCGACGATCGTGGGGTTGTAGATCGCGGAGCCGAGCACCTTGCCCGCTTCGAGGTCGTGCGGGATGAAGACGATCGCGTTCATGCCCGCCCGAGCTGCGTGCGCCGAGACCGCATTGGCGAGATTGCCGGTCGAAGCGCAGGCGAGCGTCTGAAAACCAAGCTGCTTGGCTCGGCTCGAGGCGACCGCCACCACCCGATCCTTGAACGACCAGGAAGGATTGCAGGTGTCGTTCTTGATCCAAAGCTCGCGCAGGCCGAGCCGCTCGGCGAGCCGATCGGCCCGTAGCAGCGGTGTCCAGCCGACGTTGAGATCGACGATGAACTCGTCATCGACCGGCAGCAGGTCTTTGTAGCGCCAGATCGAGCGCGGGCCGCTCTCGATCCGTTCACGCGAGATGCGCGACTGGATCGCATCGTGGTCGTACTGGACTTCGAGCGGCCCGAAACAGAAGTCGCAGACGTTGATCGGATCAAGCGGAAACTCGCGGCCGCATTCGCGGCAGGCGAGACAAGTGGCGTAGGACATGATGACGAGGGGCTTTCGCTGAGAGGTCGGGGAAGTCAGTCCGGCCCGTACCCCTCAGGCGCGCGGCGCGCCTACTGGGGCAGGGCCCCGGGCATCGCCATGCGGCCCATGATCGGCGTTGCGAGCAGTGTTCGTGGCAAGCGATTCATCGTCGCCCAGGCTATCACAGTAGAACCCGAATGCTGCGCATCGCGCTGATCGGAGCTGTCCGCTTACGTGTCGCCCCAGACACGAGACATATCAATCATCAAGCCCACGCACACATCTTCACCGGAGAGCTCGGCGGGATTGTCCAACGCTTCCACTTCCCCGCTAGCGCGGTAGACCCAGACTCGACGCTCATACGGATCGATCAGCCAACCAAGGCGAACGCCGCGGCCGATCCACTCCTCCATCCGCGTTTGTTGCTCCGGAATGCTCTGCGACGGCGAGCGCACTTCCACCACGAACGCCGGCGCGAAATAGAACTGCCCCTTCTCAATCCGCCCCTGCTCCAGCTGCTCGGGCGAGACCCAAGATGCATCGGGAGCCATCGCCGGACCGTCGCTGAAGATGTAGCCGCCGCCCTCACCGCGGGCTTCACCGCCGACGCTCAGATGCCACAACGCGATGAAAGCGCTGATCAGGGTCGTCGTACGCTCACTCAGGCGTTCTGGCCAAGCCATCAGCTGCAACCTCCCGTCAGCGGTGCGCTCAAGCAGCTGATCCGGGTTGAGCTGTGCAATTTCGAGAAAACGCTCGTCGGTCAGCGCCCAATCGGGAGGCAGACGGATCGGCTGCGGATCGTCGTAGGGAACCGCCGTCAGTTCAGTCGATTCAATCGCAGGCTGGCGCTGAGCGACCATAGTGACATCTCTCCGCGATCACGATAGGGCAATGAACAACCGCTTATGTGTCGCCCCACACCGTCGACAGCTCAATCGTCAAGCCCACGCACACGTCTTCACCGGAGAGCTCGGCGGGATTGTCCAACGCTTCCACCTCCCCGCTAGCGCGGTAGACCCAGACCCGGCGCTCATACGGATCGACGAGCCAGCCCAGGCGCACGCCGCGGCCGATCCACTCCTCCATCCGCTCTTGTTGCTCCGGGATGCTCTGCGACGGCGAGCGCACTTCCACCACGAACGCTGGCGCGAAATAAAACTGCCCCCTCTCGATCCGCCCCCGATCGAGCTGTTCCGGCGAAACCCAGGACACATCCGGCGCCATCGCCGGGCCATCGCTGAAGATATAGCCGCCCACCGGGCCGCGCTGGGCGCCGCCCGCAACCCGCGTCCAGAGGCGCACCAGCGCGCAGATCGCCTCAGTTACCTGCTCGCTCGCAAACTCAGGCCAAGCCATCGGCTGCAACCTCCCGTCGGCCGTGCGCTCAAGCAGTTGGTCCGGGTTGAGCTGCGCAATCTCGAGAAAACGCTCGTCGGTCAGCACCCAATCGGGAGGCAGACGGATCGGCTGCGGATCATCAAAGGCGCGCTCAACTGCATCACCCGCAGGCGGCGCGGCGGCGGCTTCGGTCTGCGTCGTCATTCGTCGTCTCAGGCCCGCTACCCGTAGCGCTCCTCGCGCCACGGATCGCCGTGCATGTGATAGCCGTACATCTCCCAGAAGCCGGGCTGATTACGGGTCAGAAACTCCATTCCCCCCACCCACTTCGCGCTTTTCCAGAAATAGAGCGAAGGAATCACCACCCGCACCGGGCCGCCGTGCATCGGCTCCAGCGGCTTGCCGTCATGCGCGACCGCCAACATCGCGTGATCGTCGGCGAGAATGTCCGACATCAGCACGTTCGAGGTGTAGCCGCCGTAGCAATGGAACATCACCGTGTCGGCGTTGGCGTCGATCTCAAGCTGGGCAAACAGATCCGAGAACAGCACCCCCTGCCAGGTGTTGTCATAGCGCGACCAATGCGTGACGCAGTGAATGTCGTTGAGCTTCTCGCTCAGCCCGATCTCGGTGAACTGCCGGTAATCAAAGACCCGCTCGTTAGCCACCGCGCCCCAGACCTGGAGATTCCAGTCCTCGGGCTTGATCACGGGCGTGCCGCCATAGGTGAGCACCGGCCATTGCTGGATCAGACGCTGACCCGGCGGCAGCCGGTCGTGCCCGGTCTCCTTACGCCGCCGCTGGAGTTCGCTGAAGCGAGGGCCAACCAGACCACTCGGGTTCGCCGGATCAGCCGCCGGCGCAGTGAGCTCTTCAGACACGCGATCACTCCCCCAGATCCTCTGAATCAGGCTCGCCATAGTCTCAGCCTAGCCGAAACTCGGGTACCGGCGCGTGTAATCTCGAACTATGAACCAAGACCCGACGACCGCGACCGAGCCGCCGCTCCCCCGTTCCCCGCGAACGCGGGGACCCGCCCCCCCTGCGCCCAAGCAGGCGAAACCGAAGCGGCAGCATCTCCGCTTCGCAGCTCTGGCCGTCGCCGTGATCGCGCTCGACCAACTCACCAAAGTGATCCTGCGCGAAACCCTCGCACTGGGCGAACGCGAGTGGCTGGCCCAGTTCTTCGCCTTCTCCCATGTCGCCAACGACGGCGGCGCGTTCGGGCTCTTCGGCGGCGCCAATACAATCCTGGCCGTATCCGCCGCAGTCGCGATCGGCGTCGTCGCGATCTACTACCTCTTCCCCCCGCTCGATCATTGGCTGGTGCGCAGTGGACTCGCCCTGATCCTGGGCGGCGCGATCGGCAACCTGCTCGATCGCATCTATCAGGGACACGTCACCGACTTCATCGACTTCATCCACTTCCCCGCCTTCAATGTCGCCGACGCCGCAATCAACGTGGGCGTCGCCGCAATCGTGATCGCCATCCTCTTCGCCGACAACCTGCGCCCGCGTCCAAAACTGCGTTGACACCATGCCCGACAGCCCCGATCCGCCCGCCCTGGAGCTGATGGCCGACCGCGACGGCGAGCGCCTGGACGTGTTCCTCACCCGCCGCCTCGACGACGCCAGCCGCAGCCAGGTGCGGCGCATGATCGACGACGGCCTCGCCCGCGTGGACGGCGGCCTCGAACGCGCCGGCTACCGCCTCCGCTTCGGTGAGATCGTGGCGGTGCACGAGCGTCGCGCCGCGCCGCTGGAGTCCGCAGTCGAGCTCGAGCTGCAAGTCGTCTACGAAGACTCGCAACTCGCCGTGATCGACAAGCCAGCCGGCCTCACTGTGCACCCTGCGCCGGGAGAACGCGAAGCCACCCTGATCGGAGCCTTGCTCGCGCGTTGGCCGGAGATCGCTGCCCTGGCCGAAGGCGAAGCGGACGCGCTCCGGCCGGGCTTGGCGCACCGGCTCGACCGCGACACCACTGGCCTCCTCATGGTGGCGAAGACCACAGAGGCGCTCGAATCGCTGCGCGATCAACTGCGCGAACGCTCGGTCGAGAAGCGCTATCTCGCAGTCGTGGCCGGCATCCCCGATCCCGAAGCTGGCCTGATCGACGCCCCACTCGGTCGCGATCCCGCTGATCCTCGCAAAATGGCGGTGGTCGAACGCGGACGCTCCGCCCAAACCGGCTACCGAATCGCAGAGCGTTTCGCCGACGCCTCCGTCTTGGAATGCGACCTGATCACCGGTCGAACGCACCAGCTCAGAGTCCATCTCGCCGCAATCGGCCATCCAATCGCGGGCGACGCCATCTACGGCTTCGATTCCCCGCTCATCGCACGGCAAGCTCTGCACGCCCGCTCATTGGCCTTCGACCATCCCCGAAGCGGAGAGCGAATCGCGCTCCAAGCCGAGCCGCCAACCGACATCCGCCGCCTCCTCAGCACATTGCGAGAGGGCGAACTCCTCACCGGCCCCGAACAAACCTCGCCCCGAGATCCAACACACCGGCGAAACAACCGCCGCAACCGCAAACGCCGACGCACCCAACGCATCCGCTAAAAGCTCCAGTCCAACATGTCACCCAAGCCTCACTCACCCGATCCAAACCCTCGACACAGAACGTACATACGTATACGATTGCCCACGCGCAACTCCGCGCCCGCAACCTCCGGAACCCTCATGACCACCTCGCGCACCCCACTCCCACACCTGGACAAACCTGGACTCACACCCCCATTACCGCGCAGAACACCGTCGCCATCTGGACAGATTTGGACAAATTTGGACAAATTTGTCCAAATTTGGACTACCTGTCGTCCAATTCTCCCCGCAAAGCCGCAAATTCGCGGCGCGCGCCCCAAAATTCACCCGCACCCGCCCAATCCAACCCCGGCAAAGCCTCAGGCCTACGCTGATCGCGCCAATCACGGACGGGGGCTGTAAATGCAAGTGCGAGTCCGCTACGGACCCTCCCCCACCGGCGAACCCCACGTCGGCAACATCCGCACCGCCCTCTTCGACTGGTTCCTCGCGCGACGCTTCGGCGGACACTTCATCGTCCGCATCGAAGACACCGACCAGTCCCGCGCCGTCGAGGGTGCTGAAGAACTGATCCTCGACGCCCTCCGCTGGCTCGGACTCGACTGGGACGAAGGCCCCGATCTCGGCGGCGCATACGGCCCCTACCGCCAGTCCGAGCGCCTGCCTCTCTACCGCGCAGCGGCTGACCGCTTGCTCGAGTCGGGACGCGCCTACCGCTGCGTTTGCAGCGCCGAGCGCCTGGCGCAACTGCGCAAGTCCCAGCAGCAAGCCAAACAGCCGCCCGGCTACGACCGCCGCTGCCGCGACGCCGACCAGCCCGCCGGCCAACCGCACGTCGTCCGGCTCGCCATGCCCCGAGACGGCGAGACCATCGTCCACGATCACCTGCGCGGCCCCGTCACCTTCCGCAATGACCTGCTCGACGACCACGTCCTGCTCAAGCGCGACGGCTTCCCCACCTACCATCTCGCCTCCGTCGTCGACGACCACGAGATGGCGATCACGCACGTCATCCGCGGCGACGAGTGGCTCTCCTCCGCCCCGCGCCACGTGCAGACCTACGCCGCCCTGGGCTACGACGAGCCGGTCTGGATCCACCTCCCCATCATTCGCGGCCCCGACCAGGGCAAACTCTCCAAGCGCCACGGCGCGACCAGCGTCCGCCAGTACGCCGTCGAGGGCTACCTGCCCGAAGCTCTGCTCAACTTCCTCGCCCTGCTCGGCTGGTCGAAAGACGAGACCACCACGATCATGTCGCGCGACGAAATCGTCGCCGCCTTCGATCTCGACGGACTCGGCCTCGCCTCCGCCATGTTCGACATCGAGCGCCTGCGCGAAATGAACGCCCGCTACATCCGCAGTCTCGAGCCCGCCGACTTCCTCGAACGCGGCCGCCCCTACCTCGAAGCCGCTCTGGGGGAGTCGGTCGATACCGCCCGCCTCCTCCCAATCGCCCCCGCCATCCAGGAGCGCGTCAAGCTAATGCCGGAGTTCGTCGACTACACCGACTTCTTCTACCGGCGCGGGCCGCTGGAGTACAACAACTCGGAGCTCATGGGACGCGCCTACCGCAACAAACCCTGGGCGGCGCTGGAGGCAGTCGAAGCGGCGCTCAAGACCCTGCGCGAACTCCCCGCTGCCGAGTGGACAACGGCAACCCTCGAGACAACCCTGCGCGATCTCGCCGGCGAACGCGGCGAGCGCCCGGGCGCGCTCTTCACCCCAATCCGAATCGCGGCCACCGGCAAACGAATCGCCCCCCCGCTCTTCGAGACCCTGGAGGTCCTGGGACAAGAAACCGCCGTCGAGCGCCTCAACGCCGCCGCCGAACGCCTGGCCCGCCCCGACGATTAGCCAAACCTCCGCCTCCTCCGTCATACCCGCGAACGGAGACCGTGGCGTAAATCAAGGATCGTCATACCCGCGCTTGTCGCGGGTATCTCGCTGTTATCTGCACCGTCGTCGCTCCCACGGCGAGATTGCCGCGTCGGAGCGCAGCAATGACGGAGTGTCGTAGATCAGACTCGGGCCAAAGTGAACGGGCATTAGACAACACAGCGCACCGACCTCCGCTTGCCGCCCTTGCCCGCGCTTGATAATCTGACCCCGTTGGGGATTGGTCTAGTGGTAGGACGACTGACTCTGGATCAGTTAGCGGGGGTTCGAATCCTCCATCCCCAGCCACTCAAAAGTCGTCGGCCGAAGCGCGTGGGGCATTCGTCTAGCGGCCAAGGACACCGCCCTCTCAAGGCGGAGATCAGGGGTTCGAATCCCCTATGCCCTACCAACCGTCACGCCAAGAGAACGCCTTGCTTCTGCGCTGATCCGCCCGTGAGCTACTGACCGGACTCGCGCGATCGCGCCGCCCGGCTTCGCGTAGAGCGTTGAGGAGCCCCAGGTAGCGAGCGCCTCTCGGAGAGTAATCGCGCGGCGCTGACGGACAGTTCGTCGGAAACGATCCACGGCGGGAACGCCTAGCCCTCGAGGATCAACCGCGTCAGCTCGTCGGGGGTGCTCAGCATTGGGTAGTGGCCCGTGTCGAGCTCGTGCCAGCGCGCGCCCAGCGCCTCCGCGCAGCGGCGCTGATGTGCCTCGCCCGGATTCGGCGCCTGCCGGCACCAGATCACACACGTATCCCAGGCCTGCTCCCAGAACGATTCCAACACGACCGGACTGTTAAACGCCGCGACCGGGTGCAGCCCGAAGCGATCCGCCGCCCACTGCGCCAACTCCGGCTCCATGCTCGCCCGCAGCCCGTCAAACATTGCACCGGGCGCCGGACCGGTCGCCACCTCGTCGGCGTTCACAGCCGCTCCCGACACGATGTCGCGGATCGTCTCGCCGCTATAGAGAGCAAGCGCATCGACAAACACAATCCGCTGAATCCGCTCGCGGGCGAGCTCAGCGACCCGCGCCAGCACCATCCCGCCCGACGAGGTGCCGACCAGCACGACCTCAGAGAGATCCTCGTAGCGCAGCAACTCCGCGAGCTCGTCGGCCTGCGTCTCCGTCGTGATTCCTGATCGCACTTGCGCCGAACGCTCGGCGCAGCCGTCAAGCGAGGGCGCATAGACCCGATGGCCGGCGTCGCGCAGCCGAGTCGCCACCGGCGACCAAATCCAGCCGCCCTGGTACGCGCCGTGAATCAATACAAACGTAGCCATGCCATCGCTCCTCACCGTCCCGCGCAGGCTAGAGGACACGCTAGCTTGCTGAGCATTCCGACAGCGCGGGCAAAGGACTGGTCACGATGAGTACAAAGCGAATCGCCGTCATCCTAGGCGACGGTATCGGCAAGGAAGTCGTGCCGGAGGGCATTCGCGTGCTCGAAACAGCTGCGACCAAGTTCGAGCTCGATCTGACCTTCGACTACTTCGACTTCGCCTCCTGGCCCTACTACGAGCAGCACGGCCAGATGCTGCCCGACGACTGGAAAGACCAGATCGGCGGACACGACGCGCTCTTCTTCGGCGCGGTCGGCTGGCCTGAGCGGATCCCCGACCACATCTCGCTCTGGGGCTCACTGCTCCAGTTCCGGCGCGAGTTCGACCAGTACATCAATCTGCGCCCTGCGCGCCTCATGCCAGGCATCATCGCGCCAGTCGTGCGCCGCGACGGCAGCCCCCGCGAGCCGGGCGAGATCGACATGTACATCGTGCGCGAGAACACCGAAGGCGAGTACTCCAGCATCGGCGGCCGCATCTTCTCGGGCACCGAGCGCGAGATGGTGATGCAGGAGACCGTGATGACCCGCGTCGGCGTCGACCGGGTGCTCAAGTACGCCTTCGAGCTCGCCCAGTCGCGCCCCAAGCGGCATCTCACTAGCGCCACCAAGTCCAACGGGATCGCAATCACGATGCCGTTCTGGGATGAGCGCGTGGAGGCAATGGCCTCAAGCTATCCCGAGGTCGAGGTCGACAAGTTCCACATCGACATCCTCACTGCCCACTTCGTCCAGCGGCCCGATTTCTTCGATGTCGTCGTCGCCAGCAACCTCTTCGGCGACATCCTCAGTGACCTCGGACCGGCCTGCACCGGCACGATCGGCATCGCGCCCAGCGCCAACCTCAACCCACCGGGTGCCTTCCCCTCCCTCTTCGAGCCAGTGCATGGCTCCGCGCCCGACATCGCCGGACTGGGCATCGCCAACCCGATCGGTCAGATCTGGTGCGGCGCGATGATGCTCGACTTCCTCGGTTACCAACGCGCCCACGACGCAATCCTCGGCGCAATCGAGACCGTGCTTGACCCCAAAAGCGGCGCGCCCCGCACACCCGACATCGGCGGCCGCGCCTCAACCGCCGACCTCGGCGCCGCAATCGCCGAGGCGCTCTAGATATCGCGCAACCCTTTGTCTAACGCAAGTTGCGCAACCGAGGATCCAACGCATCCCGCAGCCAATCGCCCATCAGATTGCCGGTCAGCGAGATGATCAGCAAGGTCAGGCCCGGCAACCAGATCGGCCACCAGGCGACATTCATCGTGTCGCGGCCCTCCGAGATCATCGCGCCCCACGACGACGTGCCCGGCGGCACCCCAACGCTGAGGAAACTGAGCGCTGCTTCGGCCAGGATCACGAGCGCCACTTCCAGGGTCATGATGATCACGATCGTGTTGAGCACGTTCGGGAACAGATGCTTACGCATAATCCACCACGGGCCCGCGCCTACCGACCGCGATGCCGTGACGAAATCGCGCTCCCTCAGCGAGAGCACATCCGCCCGCACCAGCCGCGAATACGAGGGCCAAGTCCAGATCAACAGGATCACAATCACGTTGGTCAGGCTCGGCCCGACCAGGCTTGCCATCAGCACCGCGAAGAGGATCGCCGGCAGGGCCAGCTGCACGTCCACGATCCGCATCAGAATCTGCCCGGTCATGCCGCCGACCCAACCGGAGACCAGGCCGATCAGCGTCCCGAACAGCGCCGCGCCCGGAACGACGATCCCCACCACGATCAACGACACGCGCGCCCCGTGCAGCAGCCTGCTGTAGATGTCGCGCCCCAACTCGTCGGTACCGAGGGGATGGTCCCAGGTCCCGCCGTCGAAGATGGGCGGCGACAGGCGCGCGGCCAGGTCGATGAATTCCGGCTCGTGCGTCTGGAGCAACTCGGCGAAGATCCCGGCCACGATCACCACCAGCGCGATCAACGCGGGTACCGACAATCCCAGATAACGCCGCCAACGAATCCGGCGCCGCCGCCTGCCTAGCGCTACCTCGACCGTCGCTGCCGCGCTCTCCGCCATCAGGCCGCTCCCGCCCGAATCCGCGGATCGATGAAGCGATACGACACGTCAACGACCAGGTTGACAATCGCAATCGACGCAGCCAGCACGATGATTGAGGCCTGCACCATCGGAAAGTCGTTCTTGAGGATCGAATCGATGATCAGCCGCCCGATGCCGGGCCAGGCGAAGACCATCTCGATGATTACCGTTCCGCCGATCAATCGGCCGAGCGAGAGACCGAGCATCGTGACCACAGGCAAGAGTGCGTGGCGCACGCCGTGACGCCAGATCACGGTCCGCTCACTCAAACCCTTGGCCCGCGCCGTACGCACGAAGTCCGTATCCATCACCTCGATCATGCCCGAGCGGGTCAGGCGCATGATCGCGACCATCTCAAACAATCCGAGCGCGATCGCAGGCAAGATCAGC
Organism: Dehalococcoidia bacterium; assembly: GCA_963555985.3. GTDB lineage: Bacteria > Chloroflexota > Dehalococcoidia > Bin125 > Bin125. The sequence continues at coordinate 379,293 of OY820591.1, read as the reverse complement.
GAGCGGAAGCCGTCATTCGCGCCGCCGGTCGGGAACCAGCCAAGCTGCACGGCAAAGAAGAAGATCATCATCAGGCCCAGCCAGAAGCTGGGCGTCGCCTGGCCGACCACCGCGACAAAGCGCGCCAGCCAGTCAGTGACCGTGCCGCGTCTCAAGGCGGCAATGATCCCCAGCGGCACCGCCAACACCAACGCGAAGACCACGCCGGCCACTCCCAACTGCACCGTATTCAGCGCCCGTTCGCCGATCGAATCGATCGCCGACGTACCGCCGCCCCGCCAGGAGGTCCCGAAGTCGCCTTGCAGCAAGTCGAGCAGGAAGTTGCCGTATTGGACGTGGAGCGGATCGTTCAACCCCAGCAGCTCGCGAAAGCGCGCCTTGTCCTCCGTCGTCGTCGTCAGCGGCGGCAGCAGCGACTCCTCCGGATTGCCCACACTGCGCGAAACGAAGAAGACAATCGTGACGACCAACAACGTGACGAAGATCGCCTGAATCAGCCGGATGATGAGGTAGTTCCAGAACTGCATCAGATCTCAGGTCGGGCACGCTGTGGTTGGCGCAGTCTACGGAAATCCCAGACTCGGAGTTTCTTGACGGAGGACGGGTTTCCCTCTCCCCCCGCTCTGCGGGGGGAGATGCCGAAGGCAGAGGGGGGTCTGGTCGGCGCTGGAGAGTGAGGCGGACCCCCCTCTGTCCCTGCGGGACATCTCCCCCCGCAGAGCGGGGGGAGAGAGAAGGGAAGCACCGGAACCCGCAGACTCAGGTCTTGATCTTCTGAATCGCGAAGGTCATCAGGAAGTTCAGGTTGCCGACCCGGCCTCCCTTCGGGTAGTTGATGTCGGCGCGGGTGACGACCGTGTCGGGCGGTTCGACGATGAAGATGAAGGTGGCCTGGCGGGTGTGTTCGAGCAGCAGCTCGGAGATCAGCTCGAGCCGGCGCTCGGGGTCCTGCTCGACCCGCTGCTGGTTGTAGAGCTCCTGCAGGCGCGGGTCCTGCGGCGGGGAGATCGTGAAGAAGCCCTCGGCGCTGCCGCAGCATTCCCACATCGAGCCGATGTCGGGGACGGCGTTGGCGTAGAACCAGTAGAGGCCCCAGGGGGCTGCGTCTCGGCCGCTGGAGTACTGCGGCGTGAAGTACTCAGAGCCCAGCGTCGCCACCGGCGTGACGCGAATGCCAATCTGAGCGAGATCCTGAATCGCGACCAGCACCAGATCGGCGACCACATCGCCGCCCCAGTCCGGCGTGTAGTAGAGCGGCACATCGATCCCGTCCTCATAGCCTGCCTCGGCCATGAGCTGCTTCGCCTTTTCGATGTTGTAATCGAATTCCACCTCCGCCTTCTGCTCCGGGCTGGGATAGCCCGGCACGCCGCTGTAGACGAGCATCGACATTTCGCCGACCCCCAGGAACAGGTTGTCGATGATCGCACGGCGGTTGATCGCATGGTTGGCGGCCTGCCGCACGCGGATGTCGAGGAACGGATTGGGATCGCCGTCGGGCGTGGTCTGCTGCCAGAGGTTGGGGTAGATGTTGTGCACCGACCAGCCGGCGCCCGGCTGATATTGCACGGTGTAGTTGGGATCGTCGATGTAGGGCTTGGCCGCCTGCACGCCGACGCCTTCGGAGATCACGTCGATCTCGCCGGCTTCGAGGCCGGCCAGGCGCGACTGCAGCTCAGGCCGCACCAAGCCGATCAGCCGCTTGTGGTGCGGCACGTGCGTGACCCGCAGCGGGTGATCGATCGGGTTGTAGTGATCGTCGAAGCGCTCGAAGATGAAGTTCTCATCGTCGGTGTGGCTGACGAAGCGGAACGGGCCGGTGCCCATCGGTTCCTGGTCCAGCGCCAGATCGCCGCGGCTTTCGGTGTCCGCCTGCGAGTGGATCGTCACCTCGCCGGAGCCGTCCATGTTGACGGTCAGGAAGCCGGCGTCGGGCCCGGGCAGCTCGATCGACCAGGTGCGGTCGTCGGGCGCTTCATTGCGCACCCAGTTCAGCGCGCTGCGGGCCGGGTAGGCCGGCACCCAGCCGCCGGGATGATCCGACGTCTCGCCGCCGTTGTGATATTCGGCCAAGCCGCCCATCCGGTCGTAGCTGAAGACCATGTCTCCGGCGACCAGCGTCGAGCCGTCGTGGAACTTGGCCGGGATGATGTCGAGCCGCAGCGTGACGGGGTCGATCCACTCCGGCGTCGCCAGGCCGGCGTGCATCGAGTTGTCGCGCGGATCGCGGTCGAGCGGCCCGCTGTAGACGGCGCCGTGGCTGATGTAGTTCTGCGCGCTGCCGGTGCGGTGATGGTCCAGCCCGCCGGAGTCGGAGGGCACGGCGATCACAATCTCGGCGTCCAGATCGACCTGGTCCAGCGGAAGCGGCATCGACCATGCCTCTTCGACCTCGCCGGCTCCTTCGGCAATCTCCTCGGCCACCTCTTCCTGTTGGGTGGCTTGCTGGGCCTGCTGTTCGGCTTGCTGCTGCTGGGTCTGTTGCTGCATCGCCTGCTGCTGGGCCTGCTCTTGCATCGCCTCTTGCTGCTGCGCCTGCTCTTGCATCGCTTGCTGCTGTTGTTGCTGCTGTTGCTGCGCCTGAGCGACAGCTGGCTGACCGTCGTCATCGTCATCCCCGCAGCCAACCAGCGCGAGACCGGTCGCGCCAACTCCCGCCCGGGCCGACGCGCGCAAGAGCGACCGCCTCGTCATCCGATTCCGCCGGATTCGCTGCCAGTAGTTTCGCTCTGCCATCGTTACATCCTTCTCCAGCCGGACGTCGTGCCTCACGCGTCACGGCGAACACCAGAGTACAGGGTTCCGAGTTCCACTTTTCGGTAAGCGCGCTGACAGACGCGATCTCGGCCGGTCGGGCGCGAGTTGTCCACCCTGTAGAGGCTGGAGGGGCGTGGGCGCCCTCGTCCTCATCGAAGGTGATTGCTGCCTGAGGCGGGAACGTGCGCACCGTATCTACGAGGTCGCCGACGCTAGTCGGATGGCCACCGGAGTTGTCGATCGGGTGGGCGGTCTCTTCGGCGAGAGTGACGCGGACGAAGACCTCGACGATGTCTTCAACATGGAAGCTCAGCGGGGTATAGCCGGGCGCAGTGGCTTGGATCGTCGTTCAGCCGCCCAGAGGCGTGGTCGCGCGGAACTCGGCTGCTACGTCTGCCATCGTCCGGAAGCGCACGCCGTCGTGACTGCTCATGTAATCAATGAGCCGTTCCAGCATCAGCATCCGGCTGCCTTTGCCGATGCACTGGGGATGCATCGTGAGCACGAACACACCCGATCCAACCCGCTGGTAGAGGTAGTCGAAGTCGGCCGCCCAGATCTCGTAAACCTCGTTGGGCGAGCGCAAGCCCTCGACTCCGGTTCGAGGCTCATGGCTGAAATGCGGCCAGTCGTCGAGATTCCAATCAAACGGAAGCTCGACCAGATCCACCTCGGATCCGAACTCGTGCGGGCCGTCCGTCCTGGCAACGTCTCCGGCGCGGCAGTACGTCGGCTGGTAATCGTTGGGCGCCATCGAGCTGTCATACGAGAATCCGTACTCCAGCAGCAGCTCGAGCCAACGCGGCCCGAGGTTGCCGCCCGGCAGTCGCTCCCCAACGGGAGGCCGGCCGGCGATTCGCTCGATGCACTCGATTGAGCGCTCCAGGATCGCCCGCTCCTCCGTCTCGCCGCGCCCCGACGAGGGCGCCTCGTGGCAATAGCCGTGGTAACCGATCTCGTGCCCGGCGGCGGCGACGTTACGGCAGGTATCGGGGTAGGTATCGATCGTATGGCCGGGGATGAACCAGGTCGTTGGAATCTGGCGTTGGTCCAGGAGTTTGAGTAGGCGTTCCGTCCCGACCGTGGCGAACTCGCCGCGCGCAATCAGGTTCGGAGACCTCGATCGCCTGGGACCGACCCAGACCGAGATCGCGTCGAGATCAAACGAGAGGCAGACGCTCACACCATCAAGCATGTGGGCAGCCTACCAGCGTATGCATCGCCATCATTCGTCGGCGGGCATCAACGTTTCCGCCGTAACCTAGCGGGAGACTGCGGTTCGCCGCCGGTCAGACATCACCAAGGGAGTCATCCATGAGTTGGCAACAAGAGATCGACGAACTGGCGCGCCGCCATGCGCTGAAAGAGGCGATGGGTGGTCCGAGCGGAATCGAACGGCAGCACTCGCAAGGCAAACTCACGGTGCGCGAGCGAATCGAGTTGCTGGCCGATCCGGGCAGCTTCGACGAGCTCGGCAAACTCCAGGGTCGCGCCACCTACGACGAACGCGGTGAGCTGGTCTCCTTCACCCCAGTCAGCAGCGTGCGCGGGTTGGCCAAAGTCAACGGCCGCCGCGTCTACGTACGCGGGCAGGACTTCACGATTCGCGGCGGCTCCGCCCGCACCGACGACGGCGGCGTCGACATCGGGCATGGGCATCCCACCCCCAGCGAGTTGCAGCTCCCAATGGTGAACCTGATCGACGGCGCGGGCGGCAGCGTGACCGAGTTCTCCGACCTGGGCCGCACCTATATCCCGGACGGAGGCCAGTTCGAGGAGGCCTGCAAGATGCTGAATGTCGTGCCGGTGGTCTCGGCGGTACTCGGCCCGGCCGCCGGCGGACTCGCGCCGCTGCCCTGCCTCAGTCACTTCAGCGTGATCGCCAAGGGCACCGGACAGGTCTTCCCGGGCGGCCCGCCGGTCGTCAAAGCGGCGCTCGGACTCGAGATCGACAAGGATGAGCTGGGCGGACACGCGATCCACACCAAGATCAGCGGCGTCGTCGACAACGCGGCCGAGAACGAAGCGGACGCCATCGAACAGGTCAAACAGTTCCTCAGCTACCTGCCCGACAACGTCTGGGAGCTGCCGCCGCGCGGCGACACCAGCGACGATCCCAACCGCCGCGACGAGCGCCTGCTCACCTTGATTCCGCGCAACAAGCGTCGGCCCTACGACGCGCGCGTGATGATCGAGGGCGTGCTCGACCAAGACTCGTTCTTCGAGATCGCGCCGGACTACGGGATGTCGCGGATCGTGGGCTTGGCGCGCGCCAACGGCTATCCGGTCGGCGTGATGACCAACAACCCCTACCAGCGGGGCGGCTCAATGGATGTCGCCGCCGCCGAGAAGTCAACGCGCTTGGTCCAACTCTGCGACACCTTCCACATTCCCATGGTCGTGCTCATGGACGACCCCGGCTTCCTCGTTGGTCCCGCCTCCGAAGAGCAGGGCATCGAGCGCGCCGGTTCGCGCCTGGTGCACGCCATCGTGCATAGCAAAATGCCCTGGATCTCGTTCATCTGCCGACAGTCGTTCGGTCTGGCCGGCAGCCTCCAGTACCGCCCCGGACCGCACCTCTACCGCCGCTTCGCCTGGGTCTCCGGCCACTGGGGATCGATGCACATCGAAGGCGGCACCAGCGCCGCCTTCCGCCGCGTGATCGAGTCCGCCCCCGACCCGGAGGCGAAGCGGCAGGAACTCGAAGAGACCTTCCAGCGCATCTCCTCACCCTTCCGCACCGCCGAAGCAAGCGGCCTCGACTTAATCGACCCCCGCGAAACACGCGCCCGCCTCTGCGACTTCGTGGAGCTAGCCCAAGGCGTGATCAAAACCCAACTCGGCCCCGGCTCCGGCCCGACCTTCCGCCCGTAGCGGCGTGCTGAAAAGCTCAGCCGATATCCTTGTTCGGGTTGACTAAGTACTTCTCACCGGTCGCGCGCCGGTTGTAGACCGCGATGTGCTCAAGCTCGAGCGCCTCGGCGAGCGAGATCTCCCTCACATACTGGCTCGCAAAGGTGGTCGTGATCTCGTCGGCGACGCGCTGGCGGAGGCGCTCGGCCGCCTCCGGACCGACTCGTTCCAGGAAGGGCGTCAGCAACCAGCCGCCGAGTCCCCAGGCCAGACCGAAGTTACGTTGGAACACCGTCGGCGAAGTGTCGAGACCGCCGTAGATGTAGACCTGCTTATAGACGTTGGAACCGTAGCGGCTGAAGCCGGGTTCTTTGGCCTTCGCGGCGGCTTCCATACAGCTCAGGATCTGCCCGGCCAGACGGCCGCCGCCGGTGGCGTCAAATCCCAGCGTGGCACCGGTTTCAATCAGTGCCGCGGTCAGGTCATCCTCGAACGACGGCGAGCTGGTGTCGCAGACATAGCGCGCCCCGATCCCGCGCAGCAGCTCGACATGCTCCGGCCTGCGCACGATGTTGACCAGATCAATCCCCTCGTCAATGCAGACCTTCTGCAGCATGATCCCGAGGTTCGAAGCGGCCGCAGTATGCACGAGCGCCGTATGGCCCTCTAGCCGCATCGTTTCGACCATCCCCAGCACCGTCAGCGGATTGACGAAACAGGAAGCGCCCTGCTCCGGAGTCGTCCCCTCCCGCAGCACGAGGCACTGGCCGGCATCGACCACGCGGTACTGCGAGTACATCTCGCGGGCGATCAGCGCCACCGTCTTGCCGAGCAAGGCTTGGGCGGCCTCGCTGGAACCGGCCTCGACGACGACGCCCGCGCCCTCGTTGCCCGCAGGCAGCGACTGATCGAAGCGGTCGGCCTGCAACGCCAGCAGCGCGGGCGGGATCGGCGCGGTCACGATCGGAGCAGCGGGCGTGCCCGAGACCTGCGCTTGGCTCATGTCGGCGGGGCCGATCAACAGGCCGAGGTCGGACGGGTTGATCGGCGCGGCCTCGACCCGCACAACAACCTCGTCGGGAGCGGGCGCGGGGATCTCAACCTCAGCGAGCGACAGCTCAAGCTGACCGTCGCTGGTGATCTTGGAGCGGATTTGCTTTGGCATAGCGGGCGCTTCGTTCTGCTCAGCCGCCCGGGAGCTCGGACGGGCATCGCCGGGCAGGGTATCGGAACAGGCGATGCAGCCTGCTAGCCGACCGCAGGCAGCCCTTCGCCGCTGCGGACTTCGTTGATCGTCTCCAGCACGCGCTGCTCGAAGGGCGCGTATTCGACCTCAAACTCCTCAACCAGGCGCGAGTTGTCCATCAGGTAGAGCCCCGAGGCGTCGTGCCCGCCCTCGTCCGCGTCGAATGTGATCTCCGCTTCGGGCAGGAACTCGCGCACCGTATCCGCGAGCTCGCCCATGCTGGTCGGGTGTCCGCCCGAGTTGTAGATCGCGTGGGCAGTCTCCTCTGCGAGCGTCACGCGCACGAAGACCTCCGCAATGTCCTCCACATGCAGCGGCAGCGTCATCGTGTCCCGATGCGGGAAACTGACCGGCTCCTCGCGCGCCGGCAGCACCTGGCACTGGACGTGATTCATCGAACCGCGCACCTTGTCGGGACCGGTGATGTTGGCCGGACGGATGCCCGTGATCGCCATCTCGTAGGCGCGGTTGTACCAGTCCGCCTGGTGCTCGTTGAATCGCTTCGAGACCGAGTAGATGCCCCGGCCGAGGCACAGGTCGTCCTCGGTCACCATCTTGTCGCCGTGCAATCGCTGCGGACCGTAGACCGCCAGCGAGCTCGCGTAGATCACGCGGCGGATATCGAGCAGGCGCGCCGCCTCAAAGCAGTTGTCCATGCCCAGGATGTTGATCCGCACCTGCGGATGCGGGTCGGCCTCGGACGCGCCGAGCACATAGGCGAGGTTGAGCACGCGCTCGGGCTTGGCCGCGACCAGCGCCTCGACCACATCGTCCATCACCGTGATGTCGCCGTGGGAGATCTCGATCCGGTCGCGCAGCGGGTCGAGCACCGGCGCGTTGGGATTGATGTCCATGCAGTGGACTTCGTGTCCATGCTCGACCAGCCGCCGCATCACGCGCGGCCCAATAAAGCCGCTCCCGCCCAGCACTGCGACACGCATCCTGCACCCACTCTCCGCTGAATTGCCCAACCCCGTGGCGGCAAGGTAGCACCCCCCGCCAGCCCGAAACCGCCGCAGCCCTGGGGTCAAGTCCCAGATGTCCCACCACTGAGCCGGCTACCACGCAGTCGCCAACCCCCAGGACGAAGATCAACCAACCAACACCCTCCCCGCCCTAATCACCGTCCCCGCACCAGCCACCGATAGTGTGCTGAAACACCCAGCATCCGTCATTCCCAGCTTGCCTGGGAATCTCGTTCCCGCTCGGCCTCCGTCTACTCAGGCCAGCTTCCCGGACAGGCCGGGAAGAACATAGGTAGGCTGACAAACGCCCAATCGACGGGTAGCGTGAACGGCATGGTCAACCCGAACTTCGACAATCGCACGCTCTTCCACGGCGACAACCTCGACTTCTTGCGCGGCATCGATTCCGACTGCATCGACTTGATCGCCACCGACCCGCCGTTCAACAAGGGCCGCGATTTCCACGCGACGCCGGACAGCCTCGCCGCCGGTGCCAAGTTTCAAGACCGCTGGTCGTGGGAGCGCGACGTGCATCAGGACTGGGTAGACCAGATCACCGACGACTACCCGCGCCTGATGGAGGCGATTGAGAGCGCCCGCTACGCGCACTCCGACGGCATGGGCGCCTACATGTGCTTTATGGCGGTCAGGCTGCTCGAAATGCGGCGCGTGCTCAAATCGACGGGATCAATCTATCTCCACTGCGACCCAACGGCCTCCCACTACCTTAAGGCTGTCATGGACGCGATCTTCGGCTGGAAGCAATTCCGCAACGAGGTGATCTGGCAGTATCGGACTGGTGGGATTAGTCGCCGATGGTTCGCGCGGAAGCACGACAATCTGCTGTTCTACTCAAAGTCGGATTCCTACGTCTTTGACTTGCCGCGTGAGACATCACGCGATCTGGCACGATTCAACCTGACCGATGATGATGGCCGCCGCTACTACGTCAAGGCGGGCAATCGCTACTACGCCGACGCTGGCGTAGCCGTCGCCGACGTGTGGGATATCGCGCCTGTTCGCAATGTCTCGAAGGAGCGCATGGGATACCCGACGCAGAAACCGCTCGCCCTCTACGAACGGATCATCGAAGCATCATCGAACGTCGGCGATATCGTCCTAGACCCGTTCGCGGGCTGCGCTACGACCCTCGTAGCCGCTGAACGTCTTGAGCGTCAGTGGATCGGCATGGACATCTGGGATGGCGCACACCGACTGGTCGAAAAACGCTTGCGCGAGGCGACCGGGCTGTTCGGGCAAGTGAAGCTCACGCAGGCCGTCCCGGAGCGCACGGACGACGGAGAGAGCGCCGCGCCGTTCCTGCGAGTCAAAGAGCGCGTCGCCGAGCCGGACGGCCCACGCTGGAGCCGCGCCAAGATGTACGACTTCCTGATCACCCAGAACGGCTCGGTCTGCCAGGGCTGCGACCGCCAATTCGACGACGCCAGGTACCTGGAGCTTGACCACAACACGCCGCGAGCCGACGGCGGCCTGAACCACGTGAGTAACCGCGTGCTGCTCTGCGGGCCGTGCAACAAGCTGAAGAGCAACATCTACACACTCAGCGGGCTGCGCCGGGAAAACGCAAAGCGCGGCTACATGGCCGACTAGGCGATCCGGTCCGAGTATCGCAGGCGCTTGCCCGGCATATCCAAGCCGAAAGCGCTGATTGGCACAGGTTCACGGGCGCCGCATTATATGACTAACCGCCCAATTCCAGGATCTTTTCGATGACGGCGTGAAGACCTTGGAAATGCCTAAAGTCCTCAGGCGTCCCATGTTGCAGGATGTGGTCAGCAAACTCTGATTTTCGATTCCCCGGCAAGTAACTACTCAATAACGTGCCGTCGTTGTCTACCTGCTTGATCGAAAAGCTTTCCAGAACCGACTCGTCGTAGTTGTTCTCGATACCGCTATGGGAGATCTTGTTTTCCGGTCGCCTGACAAACGCAAATGGAGTGACCTTTGCAGTGCCGCTCAGATCCTGCCTCAATTTCTCGGCCTTGCCAACAGCGTCACAATCCCACACAATGACGAAGTGTGTGTTCGTGTCCATCCTTCCAAGCAGTCGGCCATAGTCAAGCAACTGACTATCGCTCGTGTGTTGTTCAAGCTGTTCGAATATTCGCACCTGGTTCGGAAAATTCAGATCTGCCCATCGCCTGAGGTGCTTGGTGTTGTGTCCCTCTGTGAGGATCGTCACCTTAGCCTCGTCGTACGCGGCAATCCTAAGGCCGACGTCCACGGTAGCGAGTCCTTCTGCCAACTCTTCGATCGCCTCCGCCTTCGTGGTGCGAGAGACGTTGACATGATCGCCAGTCCGAGCGACGCGGAAGATGTCGGCTTCGTCCAGCGCCGCGACCGTCATAGGCGAGTGAGAAGTCATGAGAACCTTCGTGCCTTGCGGCAGGAACAGGGTCTTAAGCGTGCTGACTAGCGCCGAAACCATGGAGGGATGGAGCACCGCGTCTAATTCATCGAGCAAGAGCAGTTTTGGGACGCGTCGCCCAAGATACTGGTTGAAGGAGGCGATACAAAGCGCCATAAGCACCGTCTCGCCTGACGATAGAGAGCTAATCTCGTACTGGCTTCTAGTGGATCGATTCGTCATTTCGGCCCTGAAAGTGAATTCCTCGTAGTTACCCATATCAAGCTCGAGGTCCTCAGGATCGGAGAAATCGAATTCGAAGAGCCCGTCGTGGCCTGTAGCGTCGCGCATCTCGGATAAAATCTCACGCAGAGTCACCCATGGTGGACGGTGCTCGGAGCGGTATTGCGCAATGAGGCTGCCGAAGCTGACAGGCTCTTTTTCGATCCGCTTATGTGCCCAGATGAACTCTTCGACCCTATAGGTCGTGAAGACTTCGCTAAGAGAGTTTTGGAGCGTATTCCCCTCATATCGCCCGGCGCGCATGATGTCGTCGCGGGTCAACTCGTGAGGGAGCTTTCCTGCTAGCTTCATCGCCGTGCTGAGCAATGCAGCTTGGTCGCCTCCAAAGTTGACGGTGGACTGGTTCTGTACCCTGGTGCCGTGACGATCTTTCGGTGTTAGCGGTTCCAGCACCTGCTGAAACAGTTCCTGCTCATATGCAGAGCGTGTACTCTCGGCGAAGATTCTAAAATCTGCAAGGCGCTCAAGGCCGCCATATAGGTTCCGTACGAATTCTTCACGCGCTTCGATCCCGGACCTCTGTTCGATCCTGTCGGTAAACCGGACGAAGATCGCCTCCGCGGCCTCGATAGGTCGCGGACCAGAAGCACGGGGGTTTAGGTAGGCGTCGGCAGTGTCATTGGCAAATTTGTTGGCGTAGCGATCCGCGCGGCCCGTGTCGGACGATCGAAAGGAGCCCATGTGATACATCTCGATGTCTTTTGTCTCAATGCCGGCAATCGATGCATGCCCTTCCCCGAGGGCCTCGAAAATCTGGGTTTTACCCGCTCCGTTGCGACCGATCAGAAGGGCAAAGTCGGAGATGCCCTCGGCCGATAAAGAAGCGATGGACTTGTGAGGTTCTGTAAGTTCGATTCTCATGGCGACGCTCCTGGAGGAACTTGGAGAGGCTCGGTTTTGGCATCAGCCGCCATTAGCGAGGTCTGTTTTCACTGCGATGCGGGCCGAGGCGTGGTCGAATGCAGCCATCATAGCCGCGAAAGCGTGGCAGATCAGTCGAGACAATATGGTAGAGTTGAGTGGGCAACAACCCGTTCGCCGACACAGCCACCAGCCCGACCATCGCCCGAACCACACGCCCAATGCCGAACGGAATCGAACAAGCCCGAACCCGCATCCGAAAGGAACCAACATGAACCATCCCCACCATCCGGACAAACCCTGGAATGACCTGGCGCCACGCAGAAGAACACCCCCGAAAACTGGACAGATCCAGACGAATCTGGACTGATCCGGACGCCCCAACCTGAACAAGGCTGAACGACCGAACACGCGATCCTCAGTGTTTTACCGGAGATTCGCCCGCAAAGGCCCCAGAAAAAAAATTGTCCCTGAACACCTGAACGCCGACAAGCTCCCTCACTGCCGAACAACCCCAGCGCGAAGCGGCCATGCCCGACCTCAACATCGCCGTCAGCGAGTTCGAACTGTGCTTCGCCATCCTGGGACATCGCGCGCACGCAGGCAGTGGGTGCAGGAACGGACGACAGGCCACACTCGCGCGAACGGCGACGGCCTAGCGCAGGGCCGGACGCGCGGGGATCGGCGCGACCTGATCCTCGCTCACCGGATAGGCCTCCTTGCGGTAGACCTGCACCCGGTTGTAGCCAAAGTCGGCGATCAACAGCCGCTCGCCGTCGATCCGCACCGAGGCGGGCGATCGCAGCCGCTTCTCGTCCTCGAGCACCGTCAGATCGCGCTGGCGCAGGAAGATTGGGCTATCAAGCACCATCTGCCGCGCCGACGGCGAGAGCGTCGCGTCGCCGATGAACTTCTCCACGTAGCGCCCTTCGCGGTTGAACAGCAGCACCCGGTGATTACCGCGGTCGGCGACGTAGATGTCGCCGTGCTGGTCGACGGCCACGCCCGCCGGACGGTTGAGCTGCCCGTCGCCGCTGCCGCTGGAACCGATCGTCATCAGCGGCTCGCCCGGGGCGCTGAACTTCTGCACCCGGTCGTTGCGCCAGTCGCCGACGTAGATGCAGCCCTCCGCGTCGAGCGCGATCCCCCATGGCATATCGAGTTCGCCCAACCCGCTGCCATGGCTGCCGAATCCGTCGATGTACTGACCCTCAAGCGTGAAGCGCTGCACGCGATGGTTCATCGTGTCCACCACGAGCAGGCGTCCCTCGTCGTCGATCGCCATGTGCGCCGGACGATCAAGCTGGCCCGGCCCGCTGCCGTGCTCGCCCCAACGCGCCACCTGCTCATGATCGTTCGCAACGATGGTGATTGTGTGGTCGGCCTCGTCGGAGATGATGATCCGCTCGTCCGGATCGCAGACGATCCCGGATGGCCAGACCCAGCCGCAGTCCACTTCGGCGGGCCGATCGGTCGGCTCCGCCGGCCGGCGGCGGACCACGCCCAGGTCTTCGTCGTCCCAGTTCGTGATCCGCACCGGGCCGCCCGTGTCGAACGGTCCTCGCCCGAGCGTGTAGATCCGCCCGTTGTTGCCGACCGCAAGGTCAATCGGATTGAATGTCACCAGCCGCCGCCCGAGCGTCTGCTCATAGGGGAAGCCGGCCCGCAGCAGCACTGCGTAGGAGCCGTTGGCGCTGGCCCCGTTGGCCCCGTTCGTCTCGACAGTCATCAGCCCACTCCGATCGGCTCGCGGTAGGGGTGAATCTGCTCAAACGTGCCGCCCACGATCTCGGTCGGGTCAACGCCCAGCCACTGCTCGAGCAGCGTGCTGTAGACGCTGCGGAAGTCGATCGTGTGCGAGAGGTCCTCGCCGTAGAGCCAGTCGCTCGGTTCGAGCGAGGGGTACTCGGAGTAGAGGCCGCCGCGCACGCCGTCGCCGATGATGTAGGCGCCGCCGCCGGAGCCGTGGTCGGTACCCGAGCCGTTGTCCCGGATCCGCCGTCCGAACTCGGTGTAGACGAGGATCGTGACCTCCTCCGACGCATTGTGGTTGCGCAGATCCTGGATGAAGTCGCGGATCGCCTCGGAGAGCTGGGTCAGCAGCACGGGCAACTGGTCGTTCTGGCCCGAGTGCGTGTCGTAGCCGCGCTGCAGGGTGTAGAAGATGCGCGACCCCAGCCCGGCGGTGTGCACCCGCGCGATATCGCGCAGCGACTGCGCGAGCGGGCTGCTCCCGTACTCCACCTCGGAGGCGTACTGGCTCGGCGCATCGGCCAGGATCTCCGCGCTCTGGAGCACGCTCAGACCGGTCTTGGCCAGGTACTCCTGCACCATCGCGGTACCGACCACCGGCGTATACATCCGCTTGAAGCTGTCCAGATCCTTGGCCCGCTCCTGCTCCAACTCGATCTCAGTCATCAGACCGAACCGGTCGAGCGAGTCCACCGAGGTCACGGTCACCCCCGGCGCGGCCAGCGCGCGCGGCAATCCGAGCCCGAAGTTGACCGCCGTGACCGGGTTCTGCGATTGCGGGTCGAACTCGCGCGTCAGTTTGCCCAGCCAGCCCTCGGTCGAGATCTTGTCGGGCGTGCAGGTGTGCCAGATGTCGGTCGCGCGGAAGTGCGAGCGGTCCGCGCCGGGACCGTCCTGGTGCTCCCAGCCGACGCCCTGCACGACGGCGACATTGCCGGCGTCGTAGAGCTCCTGGATCGGCGTCAGCGACGGGTGCCAGGCCAGCTCGTTGTTGAGCGGCAAGGTCTCTTCAACCGGCACGCTCACGGTCGGCCGCGCATCGCGGATGATCCCGCTCTGGTAGGGGATCACGGTGTTGAGAAAGTCGAGCCCGCCGGCGAGCTGGATCACCACCAGCACCGGGGGCTTGGCTGCGGTTGTCGTCATGGTCGGTCCCTCCTCTGGGACTTAGGCAAACTGATACTCGGGCGCAGCCACGATCAGCTGCACCATCCGTCCGATTCGGTTCTCGGCCTCGGCGCTGGCGCCGTTGCCGAAGCTGAGCGTCCCGCCCTCCTGCGCACGCTCGATCAACTCGGCCCGCGTCTGCGGCTTGACCTCGAGCGGACCGCAGAGTTCGAGGCAGCGGTCGACGAGCTGCTCGGGGCTGGCGTCGCCTTCGGCGGCGACTCGCTCCACGATCTGGGCGATCCCGGGCTTGGAGGTGTCCATCACCTGTTCCACCGCGAAGTTGACCCGCTGCGTCAGCGTGCCGGAGTCAAACCACTCCTGGCCCGTGTGCCAACCCTCGACCGAGGGCGGGTCGTACAGCTTCTGGCCCATCAACTCCGCCGCCCGCGACAGTTCCGTCAGCGAGAGGTCGGGGAACTGCGGCGCTCCGGCAAGCTTGATCACCCCGCCCACGAACTCCACCGGACTCTTGACCCGCTGGAACCGCGCCGCCTTGAAGAAGTCGGAGTTGAGCAGCGTCCGCATCACCTCGCGGATGTCGCCCTCGGATTCGAGGAAGGTCGCGGCCAGCGCCTCGATCGCCTCCGGGTCGCGCGGCGGCGTCTGATGCCACGAGGGCACCGGCGGCTCGTCCGCGACGAAGAAGTTGTAGAGATGACGCGCAATGAAGCGCGCACAGGCTTCCTGCCCGACGATCACGTCAATCACGTCCTCGCCGCTGACGACCGTCTCACCGAGGAACATCTTCTCCTCGCTGTCGTGGTCGTCCGGGTCGAAGAGGAACTTCCCGTCATTCATCTCGTAGGGGTTGATCGGCGGCCCCGGCACGATCGTCCAACCGGTAAACGCCCGCGCCGCCGACTTGACGTCGTCCTCGCTGTAGTTGCCGATCCCCAGCGAGAACAGTTCCAGCAGTTCGCGCCCGTAGTTCTCATTGATCGAGTCGGCGTGATTCTCCGAGTTGTCCAGCCAGTCGATCATCGCCGGGTCGCGCGAGAGGTCGAGCAGAATCTGGCGCATGCTGCCCAGCCCGTTCTCGCGGAAGCGCTCGATCTGCGCGTCCATCGTCCGCGCGTGGACAGCCTTGAAGTACGCGGTCGCGAAGACCTGGTGCCAGAGCAGCGCCATCTTCTCGCGCAGCGGCCGCGGACCGTTGGCCATGTTGTAAATCCAGCGCGAGGCCGGCGCCGTCAACAGTTCGACCGAGGTGGAGGTCGGCAGGTAGCGCTCGATCACATCCTGGTCGGGATCGCTGAACGCCTCCGGGTGCAGCAGCTCCTCAACCACCTCTGCATACGGCCGCGCCGCCAGCGCCTCGAGCTCGTCCCGCCGAGCCCCAACACCAACCCGGCGCATCAAATGCGCCATCAACTCCAGCCGCTCCCCAGACATCTCAGGCCTCCAATCCCTAGCATCCCGGCCGTCCGCGCCCAACCCAGAGCGCCAACGACACCGGTCGCAATCAAGCCGAACATAGCAGAACCGCAGCGGCGTCAGCGCCCAGGCCGTCGAACCGATCACCTGTGCGCGACACCGCCAACCGGCCAGCCCTGCACAGCGGAGGGGAGCGAAGCGTGATGCTATCTGGACACCCTGCGTCGATGCTGGGCGGCTCGGCTCCTGCGGTTGTCGACGAGCTTGATCTCCAAGCGGTAATCCATCGCCCGTGCGATTTGGTCGAGTGTCTCCAGCTTGGGGCTGTGCTCGCCGCTCTCGAGGCGACTGATCACGCCCTGGCTGACACCGGCAAGTTCGGCGAGCTGCTGCTGAGTCAGTTTGCGCGTCCGCCGCGCACGCAGCAACGCGCCAATCGCGGCATTGCGGAGTTCGAGCCGGGCGTATTCTTCGCGTAGTTCCTGACTGCCCTCGCGAAGCAACCGGTCGCGCACCTCAGCGTGAGTCAGTCCTTGTTGATCAGCCATGGTTTCGTCCGTTCCGCTCGGACCCCTACGAGCCCGTCCGTTCGACTTCGCGCCGATAGTTCCGCTGCGCTCGCCGCAAGGCCCTTGGATCGAGTCGCCCCGTCGCTTTTCTCCACGCGTGCAAAAGCACAAGCTCGTCACCTATGGCGGCATAGGCGATCCGATGCCCGCCGGGACGCAACTCCCAGATTCTCAGATCGCGATCGATGATTCGGCTGAACTGAGTGCCCAATTGCTGCGCTCCGGCCATGCCATGCTCAGCCAGTAGGTCGATGTCGCGCAGTATGCGCGCGGCCTCCGCGCTGCGGCCAGCCCGGTCCAGGGAGACGATGTAGTCGGCAACGGGTACCGAACCATCGTCGTCCCGAAAGTAGCTGACCTTTGGCATTGAACCAATATAGCACGGGTGCGATATCCGAGGTTGGCGCGGAAGTGCTCCAGCTCGAAAATCCAGCCCATCAGCCCCCTTTGGCGGCCCAGTTCAGGTATGCGGGATCATCCCAGTGCACCACATCCATCCCCGCCAGGACCATGTACCCATCGAGGCTCAACTCGATATTCACGAACACTCTGCCCATGTCGTATCCCCGTGTACGCTGCCGCCGCTCTTGCCTTCAGACCGCCTCCCAACATCAGTTGAGAGAGCATGACCAAAGCCTACCCAGCCCCCGCCTGCCCGAAACCCGCGTAAACTGGCTCTGGGCTCTGAGCTCAGTCGGCCAGAGCACCGGACTTTCAATCCGAAGGTCCTAGGTTCGCGTCCCAGAGGGGCCCCCATCAGCAACGAAGAACGCCAGGCCGTGCGCCTGGTCGAGAGCATGGATGTGTGAACTGCGTCGGCGAATCAGAGTCAATACCGCCTTGTGATACCATTCGCGTACCAGGCAGACCCAGACTTCGGACGAATCGAACGGAGCGCAAAAGTGAAAAGATACATTCTCTTCGACCATGACGGGGTGTTAGTCGAAACAGAATCTTGGTATTACCTGGCAAACAAACGAGCGCTGGAATCTCTCGGCATTGATCTCCCACGAGACGCATACCTGGTGAACATGGCCAATGGAGTTTCCGCCTGGGAAGCGGCGCGAGCCTCAGGAATATCCGAATCTGAAATTAAACGTGGCCGAGAACTAAGAAACCGATACTATCAGGAATACCTGATGACCGAAGACATCGAGATCAAGGGCGTTCTGCAAACGTTAGCCAAACTCGCAGATACGTATAGGATGGGCATAGTTACGACATCCAAACGACCTGACTTCGCCTTGATACATGAACATCGCTCCATCCTGGACTACATGGAGTTCTATCTGACAGTAGAGGATTATGGGCGAGCCAAACCACATCCCGAACCCTATCTGACAGGGCTCCAACGCTTTGGCGCGACTGCCGCTGAAGCGGTTGTTGTTGAAGACTCGGCGAGGGGATTGAAGTCAGCAATCGCGGCGGGCATTGACTGTATTGTGGTTGCCAACGAGTTCACTGCAGCCCACGACTTGTCCAAAGCAACTGCCAAGGTCGCTACGTTTAGAGAATTGCCATCTGCTATTAGGAACTTAGCAAGTGTAGCCAGGAACCTATCACAGATTCCTTAAGAGAGTGGCCCTATTGTCTGCTCGTGGTCTCCCAACACGCCTGAGTCACGGCAAGATCGATTCTGGACAGAGCAACTGCTTCAGCACTTCGATCGACTCAATCGGCCCAACCGCACCCTGCTCTCGCCAAAGCCTCTTGATCTCGTCGGCGCCGAAGTCGTGGAGGAGAGTCCAGGCGACGGCTCGCCTGGGGAATTCGGGATCTTCTAGAAGGGTAGGATCGTAGGCGTTGAGGAAAACGCGGGCGAAGCCAGGTTCGCCGGCGAAACAGCCCAGCCACAGCGGCATCCACTCGTATTCCCACGTTCCGATCTTGGCGTCTCCGAAGTCGATCAGCGCTTCGATTTGCCAGCCGTTGTCGGTTGGCGCGCAAAGCACGTGATCGGCGCCGAGGTCGCCATGCGCGATGACGCGAGACTCTTGCCGGTCCGCCGCGATCGCATCGTCAAGCGAGAATTCGAGGGAACTGACAATGGCGGCGCTCAGCACTCCTGCTTGAATGAGCTCATTGAGCGCATTGCGCCGGCGCTCGGCTACGACATCGGTCCAGGCCCGCTCGGTCGCCGCGTTGGCAACCAGATTCAGATCCAATTCGTGCAGCGCGCGCAGCGTCGGGCCAAGCTGCGCGGCGATCGACAAGGCGTCATCTTCGGAAAGTTGCTGGCGAAGCTCCGAGTAGGGTCGGGCTGCGCAGTAGCGGGTGATCAGATAGTCCCAGGCCACTCCGGCAGCATCGCTGACTTGTCCGGAGCCGACGAGGTACGGAGTGGGAATTTCCTCGTTAGGCCCGAGCGCGTCAAGCAGCGCGCACTCAAACTCGAACTCGTCCCAAAACGGGCTGTAAATCTTGAGTGCGTAGGCGCGGTCGAGGAGGAAGACGGCGTTGGTGTTCGCGCTGGCCGGATGGATTTGCCGGTAGCCGAGGCCCTCCCGCACGCAAATCGCGTCGATGAGACCCCGCCAGACGGAGACGTCGTTGTAGACCCGAGTCCAATCGTCCCAGCTGTCGATGCGGATCGACGGCAACATGGCGTCAGCTCCCAGGCGGGTCCGGCTCCGAACGACGGTACTGCGTTCAGCCAAGATGCGCCGCGCCTCCACTTCTCCGCCATGACGACTGTCGCCTCCGACACTCTCAGCCAACCCCCCCCACTCTAACAGCACATCCATACGTATATAATCGATCCCACCCAACCCGCAAACCCGCATCCGCAAGCAGCCAACATGACCATCGCCGCCATCCGGACGAACCCCGGACAACCTGACAGCACACCGAAAAACACCCGCGAACCTAGCCGAACGAAATCGAACGCAATCGAACACCCCAACCTGAACAAAGCTGAACGACCGAACACACGATCTCCAGTGTTTTACCGGAGATTCGCACGCAAAGGCCCCCAGAAAAAAATTGTCCCTGAACACCTGAACGCCAACGATTTTTTTTCGTTGCCGAACAACCCCTCGCGGACTAGCCTCTGCCTTGCCTGAGCGAAGGAGCGAACGATGACCGATCAAGACCAACCCCAGCACGAAGCCATCATCATCGGCGCCGGCGTCGCCGGCATCTACCAGCTCTACCGCCTCCAAGAACTCGGCATCGAAGCCACCGTCCTCGAAACCGCCGACGGACCCGGCGGCACCTGGTACTGGAACCGCTACCCCGGCGCCCGCTTCGACTCCGAGAGCTACACCTACGGCTACTCCTTCTCCAAAGAACTGCTCGACGAGTGGGACTGGAGCGAGCACTTCGCCGGACAGCCCGAGACCCTGCGCTACCTCAACCACGTCGTCGACAAGTTCGATCTGCGCCGCCACATGCAGTTCGGCTGCAAGGTCGCCGGCGCCTCGTTCGACGAGCAGGGTTGCTTCTGGAGGGTCAACCTTGAAGACGGCCGCGAACTCACCAGCCGCTTCCTGCTCACCGCGATCGGCATGCTCTCCGCCGCCACCCTGCCCCGGATCGAGGGCATTGACAGCTTCGAAGGCGAAGCCTGGCACACCTACTACTGGCCCCACGAGCCGGTCGACATGGGGGGCAAGCGCGTCGCCGTGATCGGCACCGGCGCGACCGGCGTCCAGGTGATCGCCGAGATCGCCGATAAGGTCGGCGATCTGACCGTCTTCCAGCGCCGACCCAACTGGTGCGCGCCGCTCCACAACGGCCCCATCGACGAGACCGAGATGGCCGCGATCAAAGCCTCCTACGACGAGATCTTCGACCTCTGCCACCGCAACGCCGGCGGCTTCATCCACGCCCCCGATCCGCGCAAGTTCCACGACGTGCCCGAAGAAGAGCGCCTCGCGCTCTGGCAGAAGCTCTACGAAACCCCCGGCTTCAGCAAGTGGATGAGCAACTTCATCGACGTCGGCATCAACCCCGAAGCCAACGCCGAGTACTCCGAATTCATCGCCGGCAAGATCCGTGAGCGCGTCCACGACCCGATCACCGCCGAAAAGCTGATCCCCAAAGACCACGGCTTCGGCACCCGCCGCGTCCCCCTCGAAACCCGCTACTACGAGGCCTACAACCGCGGCAACGTCCACCTGATCGACATCAGCGAGACCCCAATCGAGCGGATCACCCCCAACGGCATCCGCACCTCCTACCAGGAGTTCGAGTTCGACCTAATCATCTACGCCACCGGCTTCGACGCAATCACCGGCGCCTTCGACCGGATCAACTTCACCGGCGCCGGCGGCCTCGCCCTGCGCGACCGCTGGGCCGACGGCCCCCACACCTTCCTCGGAATGCAGGCCGCCGGCTTCCCCAACCTGCTCATGCTCACCGGACCCCAGGGCGGCTCCGTCTCCACCAACTTCCCCCGCGGCATCGAGACCTCCGTCGACTGGATTTCCGACCTGCTCAGCTACATGCGCGACCACGGCTATCGCCGCGTCGAAGCCGACCAGCAAGCCGAGTTGGATTGGCTCCAACATGTCCAGGAGATGTACCAGTTCCAGCTCATGAGCAAAGTCAAAAGCTGGTTCACCGGCTACAACTCCAACGTCGAAGGCCACGGCAAGCACGACCAAACCCGCTACCAGATCTACCCCGGAGGCTCCCTCCGCTACCGCGAACACCTGGCGCAATCCGCCGCCAACGGCTACGAAGGCTTCCGCCTCGCCTAGCCCAGAGCCGGCCTAGACGCCGTTCGCCGACTCCTGCGCCAGCGCATCGGCGGCGGCGTCTTCGACAATCGTGCCCTTGAAGAAGTTCGGGTTGGAGTGGGCGTAGAGCCGAAGCTGGTTGGTGAAGGCGAAGTCGCGGAAGTCCTCCGGGCTGATCACTCCGTTCTCAACCGGCTCGTAGGCCTCGGCGACGGCCGTCGACATGTCGGGTACATCCCAGTGACCGAGATCGGTGCTCATGAAGGCCCGAATCTTGGCCCCGAACGGGTTGACCTTGTCGTCGAAGGCCCAGGCCGTGACCGGGTCGTCAGCCTCGCAGCCGAAGTAGAACGAGGGCACGAAGCGGTCGTAGAAGTCCTCCGCCCGCTCAATGTTCATCTCGCTGAAGTTGTCCCGCAGCCGCTCCTCAACGTCGGGCGCGGTCATGCCCAGCGTCCGGGGCAGATCATCCAGCTTGCCCTCGGTCAGCTCGCCGCCGTAGCGGCTGAACAGGTCCTGAGCCAGCTCAATGTCGATATTCCCGGGATCGAGGCGCCGGAGCCGATCCGGGCTACGTTTCTCCCAACGCGCGATGATGTCCGCGTAGATCCGCGCGCCGTGCGCCACGCCGCCTTCGAGCAGCGCCACCCGCAACTCGGGGAAGCGGGTCGTCACGCCGCCCATCAGCAGCGACTTGCAGAGCACCTCGCCCGCAGCCGCGAAGTGACCGATGTGGTTGTACATGTAGTTCGAGATCGAGGCGCGGTCGATGAAGCCCATGCCGGAGGAGTGCGAAGCAACCGCAAAGCCCAGATCGAGACAGCGCTGCCAGAACGGGTCGTAGTCGTACTCGCTGTCGATCGCGAATGCGTCCAGCCAGGTCACCTGATTGGCCAGCTCCGGATACTTCTCGGCGATCGCGGGCACGGGGCGGCGAATGTAGGCCGGCATCTGCGCCACCTTCAGGCCCAGCGAGTGCGCGTGCTCCAGTTCGGCGATGCCCTCTTCGGGCGTATGCAGCGGGATCACCGCCGCCACCGTCATGCGGTCGGAAAACCCGCCGTACTGTTCGGCCGTGAACTCGTTGAACGCGCGGCAGACCGCCTGCCGCACCTCATCGTCCTGCATGTGCGGGAAGCCGAGCCCGATCGTCGGATAGAGCACGACGAAGTCCATCCCGACCTCGTCCATGCGCTCGTGCAGCAGCGCGGGCATCATCGCCGTCGCGCGGTCGAGCGTGTTCTCGGTCGGCAGCGCCCACCAGGGCGGGATCGTCATCCGCTCGGCCCGGCGCTCGTCCCAGCTCATCGCCGCCCAGCGGCGGCTGACGCTGGAGTCGCGGTAGCGCTTGACGATCTCCGAACCGCCCACATCCTTGAGATAGTCGAAGAAGGTCGGCATGAACTCGACGATGTGCGAGTCGCCGTCAATGATCGGATGATCGAGGCGGGCGCGGATGGCGGCGGATGGGGATTCGGTCGTGGTCATGGTCAGGTCTCCAGGGGGAATCGATGTGCGGCGAGGATAGATCGTCGATTGGCGTCGCGTTAGCCGACCGTGACCGGATCCAGGGCTCCGAGCATCCAACGAGCGATCGAGGTCATATCCGCGTCCTGGTGAGGAACTCCGAAGACCTGCACCCCGACCGGCATCCCGCCGACACCCATCAGCGGCATCGTGACGGCGGGGGCGAAGAGCATCGAGCTGGGAAAGTTGAAGACCGGGTCGCCGGTCGGGCGCGGGTCGAGCGGCTGTCCAGGCCGATCGCCGAGCCAGACCTGCGCGGGACCGGGGCAGGCAAGCGTGATGATGGCGTCACCGACGCCTGCCGCAGCCCGGTGCGATTGCTGGGCGATGTCGCGCGCGAGCAGGGCCGCGCGGTAGTCGTCGACCGACATCGACTCGGCCTGCGCGAGCGCTTCCTGCGCCCGCCGGCTCACGGCGTCCGGATACAGATCGACGAGATTGCGAGTCGCCCATCGGTTCTCCCAGTTGGTGATCGCGTTGCAAACATCGCGGGCGTCGCCGACAGCGCATTCGAGCGCTTCGGCCAGGCGGTGCTCTCGCCGCCCGATGGTCTCGACTCCCAGACTTCGCAATTGCTCGAGCAGCTGGGCAAAGCCGGTCTTGCTGGCGTCGTCAAGCTCGTTCCAGCCCTGGGTCTCAAGCACGATCAGCCGCGTAGGCTTGCGAGGCGCGGGAGTCGTGCCGGGGCCCTGGATGCCCGGCCAACCGCGGTCGCCGCCGGCGCGTTTGACGATCTCGATGGCGACCTGCCACATGTCCTCAAGGCAGCCGGCGTGGACTCCGTGGGTGCTCATGCTGGTGGCCTGACGCTCGCCCCTGTTGATGCCGCCCTGAGTCGGCTTCAGCGCCACGTTGCCGCAGTAGGCCGCCGGCCGGATGATCGAGCCGCCGACCTGCGAACCGATCGCAGCCGGCAGCATCCGCGCTCCAACCGCCGCCGCCGAGCCGGAGGATGAGCCGCCCGGCGAGCGGGCCGGGTCGAAGGGATTGGTGGTCGGACCGGGCTGCGCTCCACCCAGCTCGGCGGTGACGGTCTTGCCAACGATGACCGCTCCTGCTTCGCGGAGGGCCCAGACGGCGGCGTTATCGCGTTTCGGGAAATTGCCGCGCCAGGCCTCGCAGCCGAACTCGGTGGGCATGTCCCTGGTCTCCAGCAGGTCCTTGATCCCGATCGGCATGCCGTCGATCGCAGAGCGCGGACTGCCCGCCGCCCAGCGCCTGGTACTCGCTTCCGCTGCCTCGCGAGCCAACGCGGGATTAACGTGGGCGAATGCTTGGACGACTGGCTCGCGCGCTTCAACGGTCGCAAGGCAGCGTTCGAGGTAGGCGCTCGGCGTATCGCCGCCGCTGCGGAAGGCAGACGTTGCGTCGTGGAAGGTAAGTAGTTGATACGTCGTTGGGTCGTAGCTGGTGTTGGTCATCACTCACTCCTCACTCATCGATACACAGGGCGATGGTAAGGGCGATACATGCCTCTCCCACTTGAGACCTGCGCGAACCTCCCTTTCCGGTCCCCTCTCCCAGCGGGAGAGGGGGTTGTCCCCAGCCGGGTCGCGGCGACTTGCGCGCAAGTCTCCTTTTGGAGATGGGATCAGGATGCGGCCGCCCGGAACTCAGCGGCGACATCCTGCATCGTGCGGAAGCGGACGCCGTCGTGGCTCTTGATGTGATTGATCAGGCGCTCGAGCATGAGCATGCGGCTGCCCTTGCCGATGCACTGGGGATGCATCGTGAGCACAAAGACGCCGGAACCGACCTGCTGATAGAGGCAGTCGAACTCGGCCGACCAGATCGACTTCGCGGCCGAATTCGAAGGAGCCATCGGTCTTGATCACATCACCCATTCGGCGCCAGGTCGGCTGGAAGTCGTTTGGCGCCATGGAGCTGTCGTAGGAGAAGCCATGCTCGAGCAGCACGCCGAGCCAACGCGGTCCCAGGTTGCCGCCGGGCAGATACTGACTCCGGTTAGCATGTGCAGAGTCTAGCCAAGCCCCGGTGAGTGTTCGGCTCAGTAGATGCCGGGCAAGATGCGCCAGGGGACTCGCTCCTGGTACTCGGCCCACTTTTCGGGGCCGTACTTTGCGGCGCAGGCTCGGTCGTCCTCGATCTGCCGCCAGGTGAACATGGTCACGACGAAGAGCATGTAGCTCCAGGCCCAGGGATTGCCGAAGTGGCCGAAACTCAGCGCGATCGCCAGCCCGAACAGACCCTCGCCGAAGTAGTTGAAGTGCCGAGCCCGGCCCCAGAATCCGCTGCAGAGAATCTTCCGATCGCCCGCCACGATGTATTCCGGTTCAATCAGCCCCAGGAACTTGCGCTCGGGCCAGCGTTTGAACGTGTACTTCTGCAGGTTGGCCCCGCGCGAGATGGTCCAGCCGACGAGGAACAGCGCGCCCGCGCCCGCGACCAGCGCGTACGATGCGGCCGCCGAAAACCCGGGATCCGGCTGAGCAGCCATCGCCCACAACGGCAGGATGAACAGCCAGCCGTAGACCACCAGCCCGCCCCAAAACAGCTTGAATCCCGTGTTCTCGTGGATCAGGTCGTAGGTATAGAGCTGCACCCGCTCAAAGATGAAGTAGTCGAGGATGTAGAACGTGTAGATCGCCGCATACAGGTAGACACCGAGATTCGCATCGGCGAAATTCTCGTGGTGCCAGACCGCGCCTGACAACGCGTTCAGCGACAACATCGTTCCGCCGACGACGTAGAACCACATCTTGACGTCGAAATACTCGTTGAAGAATGAGAACTCCTGCTTGCGGCCCAGGTAGAAGGCGATGATCGGGTTCTGCACCTCGCCTTGCGGCTGACTCAACATGGCGATCAGCGAAAAGATAGCGGCGAAAACCGTGCCGCCGAACACGGACCAGATCGACGCCCGGTAAAACCAGTCGCGCGGCATCCCGGTGGCTTCGGTGGCCCAAATGACCAACGCGATCGCGAAGACCAGGAGCCCGTTCAGCCGGTAGGTGCGCGGCTCCCCGGTCTCGGGATTAACCACGTACCCGGTCACTTTGCGGGCCGCCATCGCCATCTGGGCGACAGCGAACGCCGCGAAGATGACCAGCGGAGTGAAGAACGCGAGCACCTTCTCCTCTGCCGTGAGGTCGAACAGGTGCTCAATACCCAGCGATTCAATCACGATCCGCTCCCCTCAGGTGAAGTTGGCGGCATTATCGAGGATCACAATCGTCGCGGTCGCGTGCGCCTGGCTCGTCGACACTGGGACGACCCATAGAATGGGGTCACCGGCGATCAGTGACCAGGGCGGGGGAGTCGATCATGGCGCTCAGCGATTACAACCCGATAGATCCCGAAACGCTTGAGTGTCCCTATCCGTTCTACGCGGCGCTGCACGCCGAGGCCCCGGTGTGGGAGGCGCCTGGCATGGCATTCTTCGTGGTCAGCAGCTATGACCTGCTACAGGAAGTCGTGCACGATCCCGAGACCTACTCGTCCGCGATGGCCGTGGGCAACGCCGCGACGCCTGGACGCAGCGGTGGCGGCGATGATGCGGAACTGGACCAGCTGCGACGCACCTTCGGGCGGGCCAGCGTGCCTACGCTGCTCGCCGCCGACCCGCCCTACCACCGCCGCTATCGATCGCTGGTCGACAAGGCGCTCGCGCCGAGGCGGATCATGGGCATGGAGGGATACGTCCGCGAGATCGTCACGGATCTGATTGATGGCTTCATCGACGAGGGTAAGGCCAACTTCACCAAGCAGTTCGCCGACGAGTTGCCGATGGCCGTGATCGCCGACCAGATCGGAGTGCCGCGCTCGGAGCTGCGCGAATTCAAGCGCCGCGCCGACTTCGCCATCGGCGGGATCGAGCGAACCATCCCGCCGGAGGAGGAACGCGCCGTCCTGCGCGCCGGCATCGAACTCCAGGAGTACTTCCTGGAACGAGCCGAGCAGCGCCGGCAAGATCCTCAAGACGACATGCTGACCACGCTGGTGACCGCCGAACTGGAGACCGACGACGGCTCGCGCCCGCTCAACGACGACGAGATCCTGAGCATCCTCCAGCAGCTCCAGGTCGCAGGCAAGGAGACGACCGCTCACCTGATCGGCAGCGCGATGCTGCTCTTGATCGAGAATCCCGACCAGCTCGCCTCGGTGCAAGCCGATCCATCGCTGATCACCAACATGGCGGAGGAGGCGTTGCGAGTGGAGTCCCCGGTTCGGGCGCTCTTCCGCACCACGACCAGGGCGGTCACGCTTGGCGGCGTCGATTTGCCGGAGCAGACGCGGGTCATGCTGCTCTACGCAGCCGCCAACCGTGACGAATGCACGTTTGCGAATGCGGGCCAGTTCGACGTGAATCGAGAGAACGCACCGAGGCACGTCGCCTTCAGCGCGGGTCCGCACTACTGCATCGGAGCGGCCCTGGCCCGACTAGAGATTAGGGTGGCGTTCGAGGAGGTACTCGGGCGGATGACGAACTTCCGTCTCGATCCGGACTATCCGACTCCGAACCACGTGCCTAGTTTCATCCTGCGCGGCCTCAACGACCTGCACATCCTCTTCGACAGGGCATAGCGCAGAGATGCCGGACGACTTCGATCTGCCGGAGATGTTCCGCGAGCACGGCGACGCGACGTACACATCGCAACAGCTTGAACCGACGCTCCAGCGGCTACGGGATGCGGTCGGCGATATCTCTGAATCGCCGGTGAGCGCGCCGGCGCTCGCGGCGGCATGGACTCGCATTGCGGAACTGCGCCTGCCGCGCAAGGCGGTTCCGGCTCCGGTCCTGCATGAAATCGAAGACCTAGTGATCGCCTGGGGATCGCACGGCATGGGCGGCATCGCCGCACACGCCTATTCGCTCAACGCGGAGGAGCGTGAGCGGGAAGCTGCGCGCATCCGCGAGCTGCTGGCGGTCACTGAAGCGGCGGCTGCCGGCGCGCCGTCCGCGCCGCTCTACCAGACCGAGTAGCGCCTAACCGTCGTCGTAGGCGACCCACTGGTCGTAGAGGTGGTGGAAATGGCGAATCTTCCCCTCCTCGTAGGCGGCCAAGTAGATGTGAGGATCGATCTTGGCTTTGAGGCCGCGCTGGAGCTTGGGCAGGTTGTAGCTGTCCTGATTGAGCACCCGGGCCAGGCCGCCCATTTCGGGAGCGTCGGTCCAGTGGTCGTCGGGGCCGAGCCAGTGGATCGGCGCGGCCGGCGGCTTGGGCTTGTCCGCCGGCCAGGGAGCGAGGTAGATCACCTCCATGATCGACATGTCGGGGTCGTCGTTGTAGGGGCGGAAGCGGTAGACGATCCGGCTGAACGAGCCCCAGGGGTGGAAATTGGGGAAGAGGTTGTTGTACTGCCCGTCGATCAGCTCGGCGTCGCAGTAGATATCGACCCGCTCGCCGATCGTTTCACGCAAGCTCTCGCGCATCATGTTGGCCATCCTGTTGCGCGATTCGCTCAACTCCTCGCGCGGCGGATGCACATTGAGGTGAGCGCTCGTCTTCACGGCCAGCGTCACCGCGCGCGACCAGTTGTCGAATGAGTCGTACTGGTGGTTAGCCCCGTCGCCGCCGTAGATCATGAGCTGCGGATGAGTGGCGATGATGTGGTAGCCCTCCATGAAGGCTTCCTGGTTCACCTTCCAGTTGGCCCGCACGATCTTGGCTACGTGGACCTGCTTGTACTTCGTCTCGTAGTCGTACTTCTCGTAATGCGCCGGCAATGAGCCGAGGAAGTCCTCGAACGGCTCGCAGTCCGGATCGGGGTTGATGAAGACGAAGCCGCCCCAGGTTCCGACCTTGGCCTCGGGCAAATGGCCGACGTCCTCGCGCACCTCGGGGAAGTCCCACTCCGAGGGAATCTCGCGCAGAGAACCGTCCAGCTCCCAGCACCAGCCGTGGAAGGGGCAGCGGAACTCGGTCGCCTGCTTGCCGTCGAACTCGCGCAGTTGGCGGCCGCGGTGGAGACAGGCGTTGTTGTAAGCCTTGAACTCGTCGGCTCCGGTGCGCACCACGATCCAGGAGAACTGGGCCACGTCGTAGACGATGTAGTCGCCCACCTCCGGGATGTCGTCGACATGGCAGGCCATCTGCCAGACCCGCTTCCAGAGCCGCTCGACCTCAAGGTCGTGCCACTTCTGTGAGGTGTAGCGCTCGGTCGGCACCTTGCGTACGCCGCCAGGCAGGGAGCGCTCCATCCTCAGCGTGTCGGGGATGCGCTCCGGGAACTGATCCAGCTCCAGCAGTTCCATGAACGAGATGCCCGATGAGCGCCTCCCGGCCGCCGTGTCGCGGCCCGGATCGCCGGTGTAGCGGGTGAAGTTCTCGTCGACTTCGCCCAGCAGGGCAGTGCCGCCCGTGTACTGCGCCTCGGCTGCTTTGGCGTCGCGCTGCATCTGCGAGGCGGAGTTGTTGCGCCGGGGATCGCGCTTGGCCGCGCGCGACGGCAACTCCGGACCTCCCACCCACTGGAGCAGATGCGGGTCGGCGTAGTGCAGATCACCCTCAATGTGGTGACCCTCCCAGTCGAAGATGCCGTACTTCTGCGCCTTGTCGACGCGCACCCTGCCGTCGCCGAGCTCCGTATAGGTCGCGCCGCTGAGAGGGTGGACTTCAGTCTTCATGGATGCCTCCAGGAACCTGTTCACGATACGAGAGGCGCTCGACTCAGGCAGCACCGGCGGCGTGGATGCGCGCGGGGAGCAATCTGTGCACAGTTCCCGGCGTTGTCGCCGAGCACGGCAGCGATGCGCTTAGACTCTTGGCTTGAGTAGAGGAGTGAGTCCATGAGCACCGTCGAATTCATCCAGCGCAGCCTCGATTTCGCCCACGCCGCACTGATCGACGCCCGCAACGGCAGCGACGAACAGCTTCATTTCGTGCCCGAGCACGGCAGCCACTCGATCGCCTGGTGCCTCTGGCACACGTCGCGCGTCGAGGATCTCGTCATGAGCAACGTCAGCGGCCAGCCCCCGATCTGGGACGAAGAGTGGGCCGAGCGCACCGGCCTGCCCTTCAAGGGCTTCGGCACCGGCATGTCCGACGACGAGGCCCAGGAGATTCAGATCACCGACCTCGACGCGCTCGGCGGCTACCAGGAAGCCGTCTTCGAGCGCACCCGTCAGTTCCTCGCCGACGCGAGCGATGAAGACCTTGAGCGCCAAATCCCGGCACGCAACGGTACCGAGAGCGTGGGCGAGGCCATCTCGCTGCACATGATGGGGCACTTCAACGGCCATCGCGGCGAGATCAACACCCTGCGCGGGATGCAGGGCATGCCGACCGTGATGGCCGCCCAGGGCACTCACTAGCTCACCCGCCGGTCAGGTCTATGACGCGCGCGCCTGCGCGGGGGAGGGACACGGTTATTGCAGAGCCTCTGCGAGCTCCGTGAAGGAGGGGACGGTGAGGTCAGGTTGAAGGGACGAGTCCTCGTAGGGGAGTCCGCGGCGATTCACAAATGCGGCTCGATAGCCGCAGGCTCGCGCTCCCAGCACATCGAACGAGTTGGCCGAGACCATCAGGCACTCGGCCGGTTCGAGCCCCAGCTTGGCGGCGGCGTGGCGGTAAACCGCGGGGTGAGGCTTGAACGCTCCCACTGCGGCTACGGAGATGATGGCGTCGAACTCCCAGCGGATGCGGTTCTGGGCCAGATGCTGGAGAAAACCCGGATTCCCATTGGAGAGCGCGACGAGGTCGTAGCGTTCGGACAGGCGCGCGAGCGCATCGAGAACCTCCGGGTAGGGATTCAAGTGTTGCCAGAAGGCCATGATCTCAGCGTCGGTCCCGTCGTCGAAGTCGACGCCGTGCAGGCGAAGGGTGTAGCGAAGGGCGCGCTCACAGGTCGTCAGATAGCCGCTGTGGCCAAGCATCAAGAGCGTGTCCTGGTACTGCTCAATGCGCTGGCGGGCGCGCCACTGCGCCCAGAACTCCGCCGCGTCGACAGCGATGCCCCGCTCCCCGAAGAAGCGACCGAGCGGCGGTACCAGACTCCCGTCGAGGTCCAGCACAGTACCGAAGAGATCAAATGTGAGCGCGCGGACGCCATCGAGTCCATTCATCAGGCGGCAAGATAACCGCTCGCAACCCTGCTGTGATCGCGGAACGTGACGCGAGCGGCCATGACGGGGATCAGCAGCTTCTGCAAGTCCCTCCACAGCTTCCGGCCAGAGCCATCTGAGCAGGCCCTAGGGCCTGTTCACGCAACCACGAGCGCGGTCGGCCCGCACGCGCGCTGGTCTCGAGACTGAGCCTCGGCGCTCCCTGCCCCGCCCTCCGCAACCGAGCCGAAACCGGGTATACTCAGAACATATACGCGCACGAATCCAATGGGAGGCCGCTGTGTCCCGTGAACGACTCGCTCCAAACCTGAACAGTGCTGGACATGCCCGGATTCGCCTGGAAAAAACCCACCCAAATCGAGATGAATCCAGACGAATCCGGACAGATCTGGACAAATCTGGACAAATCCAGACCCGCGAACGCACGATCCTCAGCGCTCGCCAGGAGATCCGCTCCATCCCTCCGAAATTCTCCCGCCAAACAGCGCCGACGCACTTCGCGCAGTCTGAACACGCCCTAGCATGAGTCCATGCCAGCCCTCGCTGCGAGCCTGTCTTGGATGTTTCAGGAAGCGGCCTTGCCGGATCGATTTGCGCTGGCGGCGGCGGCGGGCTTTCGGGCGGTCGAGATTCAGGCGCCCTACACCGAGCCTGCCCCAACGCTGGCGGAGCGGTTGCGCGACGCGGGGCTGCGGGCGGTGTTGATCAACACGCCCGTCGCGCTGGCGGCGGTACCGGGCGAGGAGCGGGCGTTCCGGGCGGGGATGACGACGGCGCTGGAGTACGCCGATGTGCTGGGCTGCGAGCAGGTGCACTGCCTGGCGGGACGCAGCGGTGATCCCGCAGCCGAAACGATGTTGATCGAGAACGTGCGCTGGGCAGCCGATGCAGCGGCGGCGCAGGGTGTCCGCATCCTGCTGGAACCGCTGAACACAATCGACAATCCCGGCTACTTCCTGACCGGCAGCGCGCAGGCTCGGCGGATCATTGAGCAGGTCGCGCGTGCGAATGTGCGTATGCAATGCGACTTCTACCACCTCCAGATCATGGAAGGCCACCTGGCGGAGACGTTTGCCGCCCAGTTCGACGTGATCGGCCATGTCCAGATCAGCGGCGTGCCCGGACGGCATGAGCCCGACGAGCAGCAGGAGATCAACTACCCCTACCTGCTGTCGTTGATCGACGAACTGGGCTTCGACGGTTGGGTGGGTTGCGAGTACCGCCCGCGCGCCGGCACGCTGGCCGGGCTGGATTGGGCACGGCCTTACGGTGTGACGAACTCGGCCGGGCCGGCACTCGAAGGGACAGCAAGATGACAGATACCGAATTGCCGAAAGTCGCGCTGATAACGGGCGGCGGGACCGGAATCGGCCGCGCATCGGCGCTGGCGCTGCTGCGGGAGGGTTGGTCAGTGGTGCTGACGGGTCGGCGGATGGAGCGCCTGGAAGAGACGCAGCAAATGGCCGGTGAGGATGCAGCGCGGACGCTGGCGGTCGCCGCCGACGTGTCCGATCCGGACGCGGTGGCGGCGCTGTTCGCGCGCGTCCGAGAGGAATACGGGCGACTGGACTTGCTGTTCAACAACGCAGGCGGCGGAGCCCCGCCGCTGCTGTTGGAAGACTTGTCCCTGGAGCAATGGCAGCGGGTCGTCGATCTCAATCTGACCGGCTCGTTTCTCTGTACGCAGGAAGCGTTCCGAATCATGAAGGAGCAGGATCCACGCGGCGGACGGATCATCAACAACGGTTCGATCTCGGCCGACCGTCCGAGGCCCAACTCCGCGCCCTATACGGCGACCAAGCACGCGCTCACCGGGCTGACGAAGTCGACGGCGCTCGATGGCCGCAAGTACGACATCGCCTGCGGGCAAATCGACATCGGCAACGCCTTGACCGAGATGACGGCGGGCATGGGCCGGGGCGTGCCCCAGCCGAACGGCGAGCGAATGCAGGAGCCGACCTTCGATGTCGAGCACGTGGCGGACGCGATCGTCTACATGGCCGCGCTGCCGCTCGACGCGAACGTGCCATTCATCACAGTGATGGCGACGAAGATGCCGCTGTTCGGGCGAGGCTAGCGCGTAGCCAAGCTTCGTTTGCGCGGATGGCTCCAATCCCATCGACCGGCTGCTGTGACCCGTACGTGTTCGAGCCGCCGAAAAGTGCCGACGCCAATGCTCCGATCGCGCTCGCGGATTGGCGCGGCGCTGGAGACCTGCTAGCGGCCCAACTCGCGCTCGTACGCCGCGTCTGTACCCTTGCAGCATTGACCGTTCAGCAGACGATTGGAGCAGTGCGTGACCCTTGATCCTGCGACGACACTCTTCGTCGAAGAAACGCTCCGGGGAGGCGAAGACGCCAGGCCGATGAACGAGCGCACTCCGGAAGACGCGCGCGCCTACCGCGCGAACCTGGCCGCGCTCAACGGTCCTGCCCCGAACATGGCCCGGGTTGAGGAACACACGATCGAGCAGGCCGATGGGAGCTTCCAGGTTCGCGTGCTCGTGCCGATCGAGCCTCCCGCCGGCGTGATCGTCTACTACCACGGCGGCGGCTGGGTGGTCGGCTCGATTGACGAGTCCGACGCGCTCGGACGCAAGCTCGCCGAGCGGACATCATGCGCGGTCGTGCTGGTCGACTACCGCCTCGCGCCCGAGCATCGCTACCCGGTCGCAGTCGATGACTCGTACGCGGCGCTGGAGTGGACGGCGGCGCACATGGACCAGATCGCCGGACGCGAGCTGCCGCTCATCGTCGCCGGCGACAGCGCGGGAGGCAACCTCTCCGCCGTCATGGCGATCCGCGCACGCGACCGCAACGGACCCAAGATCGCGATGCAGGTCCTGATCTACCCCGTCACCGACGCCAACTTCGACCGGCCCTCGTACCTCGACCCGGAGAACCAGCTCCTGCTGACGAGGGACTCGATGATCTGGTTCTTCGACCACTACATCCCCGATGTCTCACGGCGCACCGAACCCGAGGCCTCGCCGCTCTACACACCCGACCTCTCCGGTCTCCCCCCGGCCGTCGTGCTGACCGCCGAGCACGACCCGCTGCGCGACGAGGGCGAGGAATATGCCCAGCGGCTCGAAGACGCCGGCGTACCGGTCGACTTCCAGCGGCACGACCGCCAGATGCACGCCTTCTTCGCCTTGCTGATGCTGCCGGGCAGCGAACGCGGCTTCCAGCAGGTCGTGAAAGCGATTCGCCGCCACGTCGTCCAACATGCCGCGCTTGCGCGGTAGTAGAATCGCACTGAACGACGCGCCCCGAACCGAGCGCCCGTACAGAGCACCCGGTCCAGCCAGCTCGATTGAGCGCACCAGAGAGAGAACGAAGATGTCTGAGAACGCCACGACCAAACATGTCGACGCCGTCGTGATTGGAGCCGGATTCTCCGGCATGTACATGCTCAAGAAGCTGCGCGACGACCTGGGCATGACGACCCAGGTCTACGAAGCCGGCGACGGCGTCGGCGGCACCTGGTTCTGGAACCGCTACCCCGGCGCGCGCTGCGACTCGGAGAGCTACATCTACTGCTTCTCCTTCGACGACGACCTGCTCCAGGAGTGGAACTGGAGCGGCAAGTATCCGGAGCAGCCGGAGATTCTGGAATACCTCAATCACGTCGCCGACCGCTTCGACCTGCGCAGCGGGATCCAGTTCAACACGCGCGTGACCTCCGCCCACTTCAACGACGACACCGGCCTCTGGCAGGTGGAAACGGACCAGGGCGATCGCGTGACCGCTCAGTACGTGATTACCGCGATCGGCTGCATCTCGACCGGTCAGATTCCGAAAATTCCCGGCCTCGACTCGTTCGAGGGCGACTGGCACCACACCGGCGCCTGGCCGCACGAGGGCGTCTCGTTCGAAGGCAAGCGCGTCGCCGTGATCGGCACCGGCTCCAGCGGCGTCCAGTCGATCCCCGTGATCGCCCGCGAATGCAAGCACCTGACCGTGTTCCAGCGCACGCCGCAGTACACGATCCCGGCCCGGCACGAGACCGTCGACCAGGAGTTCCTCAAGGAGGTCAAGGCCAATTACGCCGAGATCATGCAGAAGTCGAAGCTCTCGGCTGCTGGCATGCCTTACGAGTTCTCTGAAAAATCTGCCCTGGAAGTGACGGATGAAGAGCGCACCCAGACATACGAGGCGCTCTGGAAGAAGGGCGGGTTCAACTTCCTCTTCGGCGCCTACGCCGACATCTCCACCGACCGCCGCGCCAACGACACCGCGGCCGAGTTCATCCGCGGCAAAATCCGCGAGATCGTCAAGGACCCGGAGACCGCCGAGAAGCTGCTCCCGCGCGACCACCCCTTCGCCTCCAAGCGGGCCTTGATCGACACCAACTACTTCGACACCTACAACCGCGACAACGTCGACCTAGTCGACATCCGCCACTTCCCGATCGAGGAGATCACCCCGACCGGCCTCCGCACCGCCGACGGCAACGAGTACGAGGTCGACCTGATCGTCTTCGCCACCGGCTACGACGCAATGACCGGCACCTTCTTCAAGATGGACATCCGCGGCCGCAACGGACGCGAGCTGAAGGAGAAGTGGACCGACGGCCCGACGACCTATCTCGGTCTCGCCACCGCCGACTTCCCCAATATGTTCATGATCACCGGTCCGCAGAGCCCGTCGGTGCTGAGCAACATGCCGGTCTCGATCGAGCAGCACGTTGAATGGATCTCCGACTTCATCGAGTACCTGCGCGAGCGCGGCGTCGACGTGGTCGATGCCGATCCGCAAGCAGAGGTCGACTGGGTGCAGCACGTGTATGACATCGCCGACCAGACGATGTACATGCTCGCCGACTCCTGGTACCTCGGAGCCAACATCCCCGGCAAGCCCCGGGTCTTCATGCCCTACGCCGGAGGCGTCGGCCCCTACCGCGAGCGCTGCGACCAAATCGCCGCCAACAGCTACGAGGGCTTCACCATGAGCGAAGCCCAGGAGCCGGTGCTGGCGGATTAGGACCAGCCCAACAAACCGGATCTCCTCTCCCCCCGCACCGCGGGGGGAGATGCCGAAGGCAGAGGGGGGTCCGGCTTGCTGCCAACGACAGCGGAGTCGCATCCTGGACACGCCGACAGGCTTGGTGCATACCGGAGGGCTGCCCCTTGAGCCTTCGAGAACATGAAGCACGTCCCGTCTGGACCATCGCCGAAGCGAAGGCCAAGCTGTCCGAGATTCTGCGCCTGGCCGAGAGCGAAGGCCCGCAACGGATCGGCAGGCGCAAGCGCTATGTCGTCGTGCCAGAGGAGGTCTGGCTCGAGCGTGAGCCGTCGCCCCAAGTGTCGGAGGACGTCTCGCCCTCGGGCGAGCCGCCGCAAATGTCCATAGGTCAGTACTTGCTTCAGATGATGCCGCGCGGGATCTATGACGACATTCCGCACGAACGAGGGTCGAACCGTCCAATTCCCTATGC
The DNA here is from genome assembly GCA_963555985.3 of Dehalococcoidia bacterium. GTDB lineage: Bacteria > Chloroflexota > Dehalococcoidia > Bin125 > Bin125. Next base: position 343,401 of record OY820591.1, on the reverse strand, counting down.
CGACTGGACAGAAGAGGATTGGGCCGCGTTTGACGCGGCGGATCCGGACAACTAGTGAGTGGCTATCTACTGGACACCAATGTCGTCTCAGAGCTCGCGAACGATGACCCCAACCCTCGCGTGGCCGCGTTCATCCTGGAGCATCCCGACCAATGGATCTCGGCGGTCGTCTTGCATGAATTGGAGTTCGGACTGCAACGGCTTCCCGACGGTCGCCGCCGTGAGCGACTGTATGCCACACACGTACAGTTCCTCTCAGCATTCGAGAATCGCATCGTTTCACTGGACAGATTGGCGGCCGAATTGGCGGCGGTACTGCGGGCGCGGGCAAGCCGCAGCGGACGAACGATCAGTATCGCGGACGCGTTGATCGCTGGCACGGCGATGGCCCACGAGATGACGGTCGTGACTCGCAATGTGAGCGACTTCGAGGGACTAGGCATCGAGATCATCAACCCGTGGGAATACGAGACGACCTAGCGCACCGTCAACCGCTGCACCGCCGCCTCGTTCAACTCGATCCCGTAGCCCGGCTTGTCGCTGAGCTGGATGCAGCCGTCTTTCGGAATCACCGACTCGCCGTACAGGTCAGCCACGTCATCAATCGGGCCAGAGAACTCCTCCGAGTACTCATGCGGACGGGTAGCGTTCTGCACGGTGGCGTAGACGTGCAACGACGCCATCGAGTTGATCCCAGCCTGCGGACTATGCGGCATCACCGGCTTGTTCAGCACCGTCGCCATCTCGAAGATGCGCTTGACCTCGCTGGGGCCGCCCGCGTTGAGAATGTCCGGCTGGAGGATGTCCACGTTGCCGAGCAGCACCAGGTGCTCGAACCACCAGCGGTAAGCGTCCTGCTCCCCGGCCGAGACCGCCACGTCCAGAGCGTCGGACACCTGCTTCAGCCCGAGCAGATCGTAGTGCGGGATCGGCTCCTCGAAGTGGTCGATACCTAGCTCCTCGAAACGCCGTCCCTGCTGGATCGCCGTCGAGACCGAGTAGCCGTTGTTGGCGTCAAAGCCGAGGTACTGGCCTTCGTCTAGGTACTCGCGCACCAACTTGAAGATCCGGAAGTCCTTCTCCGGATCAATGTCCTGTCGCCAGCCGCGCCAGTCCATCCGAATCTTGAAGGACTCGTAGCCCTGTTCCTTGCCCGCCTCGACTAGCGCCAGCATCTCTTCCGGCTGCATCCGCCAGCCCGAGCCGGTGCTCCAGTACAGCGGAATGGTGGTGCGGCGCGCGCCGCCCATCAGCGTATGCACCGGCAGGCCGGTCTCCTTACCCAGCAGATCCCAAAGCGCCACGTCCACCACTCCAACCACCCAGCCGGGGAGCTTGTAGGCGCGTTCGCCCCGACCCAGCGCCAGCGTCTCCCAGTGACGGTCGATCAGGCGCGGGTCTTCACCCAACAGGGCTCGCTTGATGTCGGTCTCGAGGTACGCCTGGAAGACAGCCGCCTTCGAGCTCGTGTTGTAGTTGCCGCCCGGTACCTCAGCCCAGCCCTCGACCCCGGCGTTGGTCACGACCCTGAGCAGGCTCTTGCCGATCGTCAGCGGGGTGCAAGTGATATCGGTAATCTTCATGGCGCTGATCCTTCCCCGAGCTCAGAGATTAGCGCCGCGTATATTCGTACTCACTGATCCCAGATCCGGAGGCGGCAACCATGACCCAACCACTACTCGACGGCATCCGTGTACTCGACTTCACGCAATTTCAGCAAGGCCCATCGGCGACTGTGCTGATGTCCGACCTCGGCGCTGAGGTGATCAAGGTGGAGCGCCTCAAGGTTGGCGATCCCTCGCGGCACGTCGCCAGACGCGCGGACGGATTCTCGCAGTATTTCCACACTCACCACCGAGGCAAGCGCAGCATCGCCGTCGATCTGCGCTCGTCCGAGGGGCGCAATCTGATCTACGAACTGGTCAAGCGCGTCGATGTGGTCACCGAGAACTTCAAACCGGGCGTGATGGACCGCCTCGGCCTCGGTTGGGAAGAGCTCAAGCAGCGCAATCCCAAGCTCGTCTACGCGAGCGCCAGCGGCTTCGGACCGAAGGGGCCGCGAGCGAACGCGACCTCATGGGCCTCAGTCGCCGGCGCGGCCGGCGGCGGCATGTGGCCCAACGGTGTCCGCGGCGAGAATGGCGCCAAACCATACGCGAACGTCGCCGCCCCCGACCCCGACCAGACCGGCGGCATGATCTTCGCTTTTGCCATCGCCAGCGCCCTGGTCGCACGCGAACGCAGCGGCGAGGGCCAACTCGTGCAGACATCGCTCTACGGCAGCCAAATCTGGGGCCGCGCGCCCGCGATCAACGCCATCGCCAACGGCAACATCGTGCCCTCCGCCCGCAACATGCCCATCTCGAACATGTTCACCCTGCAAGCGCAGGGTTCCGACGGCGACTGGCTCTTCGTCGGCTACATCACCGACCGCTGGGTACCGATGTGCCGGGCGCTCGAGCGCGAAGACCTGGTCACCGACCCGCGCTTCAGCACACTCGCCGACCGCAACGCAAACCTGGAGGAACTGAGGAGCGAAGTCGCTTCGACGATTGCCACCCGACCGGCCGCCGAATGGCCGTCGCGGTTCGACGCCGAAGAAGTGCCGAGCACCCTAATCCAGGACTACCCCATGATCGCCAAGGATGAGCAGGCCGCCGCCAACGAGTACATCGTCCGGTACGAGGACGCCCGCTTCGGCACACTGACCACGGTGGGTTCGCCGATCCGGGCGAATGGCGTCCAGGGTCGAGTGAAGTGTCTAGGGCCAGAGTTAGGTCAGGACACAGATGCGCTGCTGCAAGAGATCGGTTGCGCGCCCGAGGCGATTGCTCAGCTGCGAGAGTCGGGAGTCGTCGGCTAGACCCCCCTCAACAAGGCGTTGACGCCGGCACCTCACCAATGATGTCATTCGCTACCTGCAACTCGCGCACGTAGCAGATGACCTGGTGGATATCGTCGATGGAGAGGCCGGCGACGGCGGGCATGTTGCCGAAGTCCCAGTGATGGGCGCGGACGCCTCGCGTGACGGCGATCACGAAGCTGGCGTTGCCATGATGCCCCGGCTCGTAGATCTGGTGCACCAGCGGCGGCCCCTGGTCCGTGCCGTCCGCCCGGCGGCCGTGACACTGTGCGCAATTGGCGATGAACAGCTTCTTGCCCGCCTCAGCCGCATCGGATAGCTCTCCGTCGGCTGTGGCGACCGGCTCAGGAGCGCTCGTCTCCGTTGCCTCGCTCGTCTCGTAGTCCGCCGTCTCCGCCTCACCGACAGTGGCGTCCGCTTCGCCGCCGCTACAGGCAGCGGACAGAAGCCAGAGGGAACCCAACAGCAACATGAAGGCGATAGTCCATCCGAACTGCCGGTTGGTGACGCGACGCGCTCGCAGGTCCCAAGCCCTCACACCAAGACCTCCTCGATCTGCGCCAGATGCTCCTCGTGGTGCGGCCAACGCTCGATTGCATATGCAAAGCCTGCCTCGCGCAAGGCGGCGTGCTGCTCGGCGCTGAGTTTCGCGAGTGTCGCGTCGAGCCGCTCGGCGGCTGTGACAGCCATGTCAGCGGCGATGTCGGCGCGGAACAGCGGCGCAATCGATTCCAGCGTGGCGTTCGTCATCCAGTCCTCGGACGGGAAGCCGTCGCCGCGAGCAAAGCTCTGCACCGCAAAGACCTGACGCGCATCCCAAAACGCGAGGTGTACGAGCGCGAACCCGACCGTCCAACCGCCGCCCAGCGAGCGTTCCAGGTCTGTGTCCGTGAGTCGCCCGACGATCCCGCGCAGACGATCGGTTGACTCCGCATTTTGGCGTAGGGCGTGGTCTCTTTCGCTCATAGCGCGCGCTCTCTGTAGGGGTACATCACAGGACGGCCAGGCGATCCTCCACCTGCGCCAGCAGGCGGGCGGCGTTCTCGCCGAGCCAGCCTTCTTTCACATGATCCTTGAGCGGCAACTCTTGCAGTTCCTGCACCGCCCGCCGATACGGAATCATATTGTCGGTGGCGAACAGCACCCGATCACTCAGTAGCGACGAGTTGCCGTATTGCATCAACGTCTCCCAACCCGTCCCCGGCGTGCCGATGTACTTCGGCGCGACCGCCCCGATCTCGATGTAGACGTTGGCGTGCTTCCACGCCACCGCGACCAGCTCGTTGACCCAGGGCCAGCCGCCGTGATTGGCGACGATCACGAGGTCGGGGAAATCGCAGGCGATCTCGTCGAGGTACAGCGGACGGCCGTACTCGATGGGGCGGTCGTTGGAAAAGTTGATCGAGGAATGAATCGTGACCGGAACGCCCAGTTCCTGGCACTTCGAGTAAAGCGGATAGAAGCGCTTGTCGTTGGCCAGCACGCGATACGAGAACGGCTGGAGATTGACGCCCTTCGCGCCGCGCTCGCGCACCTCTCGCTCGACCACCGCCGCCATGTTGTCGCCCGCCGCCGGATTGACCGTCACGTATCCCGTCAGCATCTCCGGATGCCCCGCCACAATCCGATGCACCGCGTCGTTCATCGCCCGATAGTCGCCCGCGCCCCACTCGGCCTGGAGCACCGCCCGGTCGATACCCGCCTCCGCAATCGCGGCGATCATCGCCTGCGCGTCCGCGCCGCCGCCGCGTTCGCGCGTGTAGATGCGGTTGTAGTTGGACAGATAGCTGCTGTCGCTGAAGCGCTCGTCGCCGTCGCCCGACGGATCGGCGTACTCGCGCGGCGGCAGGGTTACTCGAAAGTCAATGATTTCCGGCATCTGCTCTCCTTCTTGCTCCCTCTCCCCCTGGAAGAGAGCCTGTCCCCGCGCAGGCGGGGAGCTGGGGTGAGGGTTCTGGCATTCCTTGCCCTCTAAGGAATCACCCCCGCCTGCTTCATACCTGCGATCTCGTCCCAGTCGTAGCCCAACTCTTCCAGCACCAGCTCGGTGTGCTCGCCCAACTCAGGCGCGCTGCTGAACGTCTTCGCCGGCGCCTGCTCGAGCTGGAACGGCAGACCGAAAATCTTGAACTCGCCAGCCGTCCGATGCTGCATCGTGCGCACGTAGCCGTTGGCCGCCGCCTGCGGATCATTGGCGATCTCCACTGAATCCGCCGCCGGCGCCCAGGGAAAGTCGTTGGCGTCGAAGATCGCCGCCCAGTGCTCGCGCGGCTGCTCGCCGATCCGCCGCTCGATCACCTCCACCGCCTCGCGGATGTGCTTCCGCCGCTCATTGGCGACCGCAAACCGCGCATCCTCCGTCAAAATCGGCTGCTCAATCGCTTCCGCAAACGGACCCCAGAAGCGCTCCTCCTGGATCATCGCCAACTGCATCCACTTGCCGTCCGCCGCTCGATAGGAGTTGTACAGCGGATTGAACGCGCTGTAGCGGTCGCTGCGTGGGAAGTTCTGACCGGTTGCCAGCGCACCCTGGATCGCAAAGCCGTTCGCCCAAATCCCGCCGCCGTAAAGCGAGCAGGTCACGAACTGCCCCTCGCCGGTCAACTCGCGCTGATACAGCGCCGCGAAGATCGCCGCCGAGAGATTCATCGCGCTGGGCAAATCGCCCATCGCGCCGACCAACCGGATCGGCTCGCTGTCGGGCGGGCCGAGCGTCTCCATGAACCCGCCCCGCGCCCAGTAAGCCAGCTCGTCAAAGGCGGGACGGTCGATATCCGGCCCCTCCGTGCCGTAGCCGGTCGCGTGCGCGTAGATCAAACGCGGATGCTCCGCCTGGATCGACCCATAGTCGATCCCCAGCCGCTCCAGCGCGCCCCGCCGCAGATTGACGATGAACACGTCGGCGTCGCTCAGCAGCCGGCGCAGCGCCTCGATGCCCTCGGGCGTGCGCACATTCAGAGCCACGCTGCGTTTGTTCCGATTGGGAATCTCAAAGACCCAATCCACCCCGTCATGCAGCCGATGAATCAACCCGCGCATCGGATCGCCCTCATGCGGCTCGACCTTGATCACGTCGGCGCCGAGCTCGCCCAAAATGCAGGCGCTCATCGGCCCGAACAGCCAGGTCGCCATCTCGACGACTTTGAGGCCCTTCAACAACGGCGTCGCAGTTGGCTGTTCAGCAGTCACTCGCACTCCCTCCGAACCAAGTCTCCAGCGCCCTCAGGCTAGCGGAGCGCGATATCGTAATCAGGACCCTGCAAGACGGGACTGCGAGTGTCGCATGAGCCTGACGATCACGAACGAAGAGACCTGCCGACTGGCACGCGAACTTGCGTCGTTGACCGGCGTGTCGCCGGAAAAGGCAATCACAGCGGAACTGCGGTCGGCAATCGAACGCGAGCAAGCGATCGAGGCGAAGATCCGTGAGATGTCCCGAGCTGGATCTGGCTTCGAGGAGATTGAGGCCGTGATCAAGCGACCCATGACCCAGAGAGACATCGACCACTGGATGTACGACGAAAATGGACTCCCATATTGATCATCGACACCTCGGTCCTTGTATTCATTCTGTTGGGAGAAGCAGATGCTGAAGAACTCAGATAAGCGCTAATCACTGCGAATGATTGCCGCCTGTCGGTTGTGTCATCGGTGGAAACGACAATGGTTCTTGAGAGCCGCAACGGAGTTGACGCCGGGAGAGTGCTTTTTGCAAAAGTCCGCTCTCCTCTCCCCCCCTTGCGGGGGGAGATGTCACGAAGTGACAGAGGGGGGGTCCCCGCTGCGCCTGACCAGATGGGATCACACAGCAACGGCGACCACCCCAGACCCCTCTCTGCCCGCGGCATCTCCCTCCGCAGGCGGGGAGGGAGATGTCACGAAGTGACAGAGGGGATTCGACCCGCCCCCTAACACGACTGTCACCCCCGCAACAACCCCGCACAGCCAAGGCCCGCCACCGAACACCCGTCCACATATAATCGACCGCACCCACCCCCTCGCCGACAACAACGGAACCCGCCATGACCGCCGCAGCCCATCTGGACAGAGCTGGACAACCCCGGATTCACACCACAAAATCGGCCACACACACTCCACAAATCCAGACGGATCTGGACAAATCTGGACTATCTCGGACTATCTGTCGGACAATTCCCCGCCTTCCACTGCCAATCCACGCTGCGCGGTCGAAAATACTCCCGCCCGCGCCCAACAAAGCCGCCCAGCGAGCCAATAGACGATCGGAGCCAGGACAGTGATCTCCCGCCTGCTGGATCAGTTCGTCGCGCGATATCCGCGCCTCTACCACATGGCCGAGTCAGGCAGTTGGCCGCGCATTTGCGAGCAAGGGCTGCTCAGCACGACCGCCTTGCTGGATCTGTTCGAGCTTGACGGCAAGGATCGAACCAGCCTTGAATCACAGTGGCGGCCGGCGAAGGTACCGATCAATCATCCAATCCACGGGACCGCTGTGATCCGCGACCAATGGCCCATGCCGCCCAAACACCTGGCGAAGGGATTGGACGGCATCACGCCCGAGCAGTGGTACCGCTTCCTCAATCGCAAGGCGTTCCTCTGGCTCTCCGAAGACCGCCTCATGCGAATGCTCAACGCAGCACCCTACCGGAACGATCCGCACGACGTGCTCACCTTGGACACTCGCGGCTTGGTCGACAGCTACATGGAGCGGATCACGGTCTGCCCGATCAACTCCGGCTTCGCCATGCCCATGTTCGGCAAAGTCACCAAGCGTTCCTTCGAGTCATTTCAATCCATCGAGCAGCGCGCTGCGACTCAAGGTCTGTCTGGACTCGCCGAGCTCACGGTGGACTACGCCGTACCGGACATCCGTCGCTTCGTGATCTCGGTAGAGTCCTGGCGCGGAAAGACGCGCCTGGGGACAATCTGGCAGCCGTAGAAGCTGACAGTCAACCTGTACCGATCATTGAGCGGTAGAGGATCGGTATCGTGTCTTGCTTGCAGTTCTGAATCTCTTGTAATGAATTTGAGGTGAATATTCAGGACGCTATCATGGCTCGAACGCAAAGACTCGCGAGAGGCGGCCATGGCCAAAGTCCAACCGGAGACCCGCACCCCACCGAGCGGTGAAGCCAACCCGAACAGCGGAATCCGCGAGGCGCTGCACGACTACCAGCAGATCAAGGAACTGAGCGAATCGCAGGAAGACGCCGCGAGAATCGCCGAACAGCCCAGGCTGGTCAGCCGCTTCTACGACGCCGTCACGCGGTTCTACGAATTCGGCTGGGGCTCGACCTTCCACTTCTCGCCCCGCCGGCCCGGAGAGAACCTGGCCGCCTCCCAGCGACGGCACGACGAAGAAATCGGAGAGATCCTGCGGCTCAAGCCGGGTATGGACGTCGCCGATCTCGGCTGCGGCGTCGGCGGGCCGCTGGTCACGATCGCTAAAGCGACCGGCGCCAACATCACCGGCATCAACTACAACACCTACCAGATCGAGCGCGGCCGACACATGGTCGACAAGGCCGGACTGCAACAAACCTGCCACTTCCTCTACGCCAACTTCATGGACGTCCCCCTCGAGGACGAGACCTTCGACGCCATCTACTCCTTCGAGGCCGTCTGCCACGCCCCCAACAACCTGCTCCTCTTCCGCGAGCTCTACCGCCTACTCAAGCCCGGCGCCGAAATGGCGATCGTCGATTGGTGCCTCACCGATCGCTTCGACCCCGACAATCCCCAGCATCAGGACATCCGCAACCGCATCGAGACCACCAACGCCGTGCCCGACCTGCCCACCACCGAACAGCATGTGGAGGTCGTTCGACAGGCCGGCTTCGAGATCATCCAGGCCATCGACCAGCAGGCCGCCAACGGCAACCCCGACACGCCCTGGTACATGGCGCTGCAGGGACGCGACTTCTCCCTGAGCTCATGGGCGCGGACGCCCGTCGGTCGCCGCTTCACCGCGGCCGTCACGAATTTCCTCGAAACGCTGCGCATCGCCCCGGCGGGAACTAGCGAAACCGCAAGCTTCCTCAACATCGCCGCCGACGCCCTCGTCGAAGCCGGCCAACTCGAAATCTTCACCCCCAGCTTCCTCATCCACGCTCGAAAGCCCCCCGCTGACGAAGAGACGCCATGCTGAGTCTCAGGCGCCGACGCGACGGCAACTCCCCGCTTCTGGAAGCGCGCTGGGAAACGCAACAGGCGGAGGGCTACCCCCATCCCTACCCCACGGGCTGGTATCGACTGGCGTCAACCGACTCCATTCGCCCCGGCGAGATTCGTGAGCTCGAATGCCTGGGCAAGCGCTTTGTCCTCTGGCGTGAACGGGACAGCGGCGAAATCCATCTGCTGGACGCCTTCTGCCCGCATCTGGGCGCCAACCTCGCTCGCGGACGTGTTCGCGGCGACTGTCTCGAGTGCCCGTTCCACCTCTGGCAATTCAGCGGAGATGGCCGCGTCGCGCATATTCCCTACAGCGACCTGCCTCCGAACCGCGTCCTGGCACGGACGTATCCGCTCCAAGAAGTCCACGGTCAGTTGTTCCTCTACCACCGCAGCGACGGTTCATCGGACGATGAGGCTTCACCGCCTCCGTATGATGTCCCGCGCATCCCCGAAGTAGACGAGGAACGTTTCCTCATGCGCGGTCATCGCAATGTCGGCCGCGTGCGGATGCACATCATCGAGATCGCCGACAACGCGGTGGACACGGCCCACTTCCAGGCGCTGCACGGGCAGTTTCGAGTGCCCTGGACGCAAGTGCCGATCCCGGGCATTGAGATCGTGCACACGGCCAAGTGGACGCTGGACGAGGACCATCCCTGGCTGATGCACTTCGATGACTACGTGCTCTTGCGAATCTTTGGCCGCCTGTCCATGCGCACCGAAGCCCGCGTGCGCGTCTCCTACTTCGGCCCCGGCAGCCTGCTGCTCTTTCGCTTCGACCTCCCTGGCCGAGGCGAAATCGCCATGTACAAGACTTTCCTCCCCATCAGCCCGCTCGAACAGCAGGTGGACTACCGCTGGTTCGCCGACCGCAGACTGCCTCGCTGGTTGGTCTGGTACGTGATCGGAAGCTGGGCCTCGCAGTTGCCTCAAGATGTCGACATCTGGGAGAACAAGGTCCACATCCCTCAGCCGAAGCTCTGCCGAGACGACGGCCCGGTCTACGAGATGCGCCGCTGGTATCAACAATTCCTGCCCAAAGCGGACACGGACGGCCAAGCCTGGACTCGCGATTAGCGCATGTCAGCCCCCTACATCGAATACACCAAGTCTCCATCGATATACGTCTGCTGCACCACGATCTCGCGGATAAAGGTCGGATCCACCAGCGTCGGATCGTGACTCATCACGACCAGATCGGCGCGCTTGCCGACCTCGATCGAGCCGACCTCGTGCTCGCGGAACATGGCCGTAGCGGAGTTGAGCGTGTAGGTGCGGATGGCTTCGAGCGGAGCGATCGTTTCGTCCGGCGCGACCTGATGACCGTCGCGCGCCGTCCGCCCGACCAATCCATAGAGGCCGAGCAGAGGTTCGACCGGAGCGCAGGGAAAGTCGGAGCCGGAGGCGACGAAGACGCCCGCGTCCAGCATTGAGCGATAGGGGATCGGGATCGCGTCCAGTCCCGTTTCGGCGATCCGCATCTCGAAGTACTCGCCAATCGCGTTCAGGAAGGGCGGCTGGTGCGAAACGATCACGCCGAGCGAGCGCGCCCGCTCCATCTGCTCCGCCAGACCGAAGCTGAAGTGCTCAATCCGGTAACGCGGATCATCGCGCGGATACTCCCGCTGAGCACGCTCAAACGCATTCAACGCCTGGTCGATGGCGCGGTTCCCGATGCAGTGAATCGCCACCTGCAACCCGTGCGAGGCGGCGTCGAGCACGAGGTGATCAACCTCTTCCTGCCCGTAGTACGGCTCGCCCACCGGATTGGTCGTCCCATCGGCATGGCAGATTTCCAGCGCCGGACTCGGCCAGACCGGGTCCATAAAAATCTTGACGATCCCGCCGCGCAGCCGGTCGGAAACATCGTCTTCCATGAACGCGCCGCCGGCAGCGTCCTCGGGCGCAGCGAAGAAGCCCGGCCCGCCTCGCATCTGGTGGATCACGATCGGCAGCTGGCCGCGTTCATCGGTCAGCCGATAGATCTCCGCGCTTTCGGGCATCACCAACGCATCGCCGACGCTGGTGATTCCGTGCGAGAGGTGGCGGCGCGCATTCTGCTCGACCAAGCCGGCCACGACCTCGGGGCCGAACGTGTCGATATACGAGCGCATCGAGGCATGATGCACCGGGTCCATCGCCCGCTCCCACAGAATCCCGTTCGGCTCGCCGTGGTCGTCCTTGCGAATCTCGCCGCCGGGCGGATTCGGCGTATCGCGGTTGATGCCGACCAGCGCCATCGCCGCCGAGTTGGCGTAGCAGGCGTGATAGGAAGAGTCCATCACGCAGACCGGATTGTTCGGCGCGGCCTCGTCCAACTCGCGGCGGTGCAGCACATCATCGCCGGAAGGCTCAAAGTTGCGGGCGGCGAAACCCAAACCCCAAATCCACTGCCCGTCCGGACTGCCGGCCGCCGCCGCCGCGATGGCGTCAAGTACCTGCCGCGGTCCTGCCAGCGGCGGCGTGCGGCAGTCGACCGAGCGCGGCTCGAAGGTGGTCATCGAGAAGTGGTTGTGCGGGTCGCAGAAACCGGGCACGAGCGCACGGCCGCGCAGATCGACGTGGGTCGCGTCAGGCCCAACCGCGTTGCGCACCTCATCGCTGTCGCCGACCGCGACGATCCGGCCGTCGCGCACGGCAACGCCGGAGACAATGCGATCGAGCGGATCGATCGTCAGTACTCGTCCGCCGGTGAATAGCAGTTCCATGATCAACTCCTCGGTTGCGCAGGATTTATCAGTGGCGCGCAGAGGCTAGCGATTTCGTTGCGCTGGTTCTGGTCGCCCTCCTCCGTCCCTACGGGACATCTCCCCCCGCAATGCGGGGGGAGAGCAATGAGCGCTAACGCGCAGACTGTTCATTCAGCCTGTTAGACCGCGTACTTCAGCTCACCGTCAACGTACGTCTGCTGAACCACGATCTCGCGGATGTACTCGGCGTCCACCAACGACGGGTCGTGGCTCAGGACGACCAAATCGGCGCGTTTGCCGACTTCGATTGAGCCGACCTCGTGATCGCGGAACATCGCAACCGCCGAGTTGATCGTCTGTGTGCGCAGCGCTTCGAGCGGCGAAAGCGTTTCCTCCTCTGCGATCAGATCGCCGTCGCGCGAGCGACGCGCGGTCAACCCGTAGAGACCAAGCAGCGGTTCGACCGGCGCGCAGGGGAAATCCGAACCCGACGCCACCGTCACGCCCGCGTCGAGGAACGAGCGGTAGGGCAGCGGCGGGATCGTGAGGCCCGCATCCGCGATGAAATCGACGAACCCCTGCCCGACCGAATAGAGGAAGGCGGGCTGGTGCGAGATGATCACCCCAAGCGACGCTGCCCGCTCCATCTGACCCGGATCCGCAAAGAAGAAGTGCTCGATCCGGTAGCGGGCGTCGCTGCGCGCAATCTCGCGCTGGACACGTTCGTAGGTGTTGAGCGCCTGCTCAATGGCGCGATTGCCGAGACAGTGAATCGCCGTCTGCAAGCCGTGCGAAGCGGCGTTCAGCACGAGCTGATCCACCTCATCTTGGTTGTAGTACGGCTCGCCCACATCCTCAAACGTGCCGTCCGCGTGGCACTTGCGCAGCGCGTTCGAGGGATAGACCGGATCCATGAACAGCTTCACGATCCCGCCCCGCAGCCGATCCGACACGTCGTCCTGCAAGAACGCCCCGCCTGCCGCCGCCTCGGGCGCGGCGAAGAAGCCGTTCCCGCCCCGCATCTGATGAATTACGATCGGCAGCTTGCCGCGCTCGTCGGCGAGGCGGTACATCTCCGCGCTTTCCGGCATGACCACCGCGTCGCCCACGCTAGTCACCCCATGCGACAGATGACGCAGCGCGTTCTGCTCAACGAGATCAGCTACGACCTCAGGTCCGAGCGTGTCGATGTGCGCCCGCATCGAAGCGTGGTGGACGAGATCGGACGCCCGCTCGTAGAGCATCCCCGTCGCCTCGCCGCTCTCGTCTCGCAGAATCTGGCCGCCGCGCGGATCGGGAGTCTCGAAATTGATCCCCGCAATCGCCATCGCCGCGGAGTTGGCGTAACTGGCGTGATAGGAGAAGTCCATCACGCAAACTGGATTGTTCGGAGCCGCGTCGTCCAGTTCGGAGCGGGTCAGCCAACCGCCGTTCGCATGTCGCGCGCTGTAGCCGAGACCCCAGACCCACTGCCCGGCCGGACTTCCAGCCGCGGCAACCGCGATCGCATCAAGCACAGCCGGCTTCCCTGCCAGCGGCGGAATGCGGCAATCGACCGAGCGCGGCTCAAACGTCGTCATCGAGAAGTGATTGTGCGGGTCGCAGAAGCCTGGGATCAGGGCGCGTCCCTGCAATTCGACGTGGGTCGCGTCGGGACTGACCGCGTTGCGTACCTCGTCGCTCTCTCCGACCGCGACGATCCGGCCATCGCGCACCGCGACACCCGAAGCGATGCGATCGAGCGCATCCATCGTCAGCACACGCCCGCCGGTGAAGAGCAACTCCATCTTCGACTCCCTCGTGTCAGAGCGCGATGTTCCGTGCGAAGCGAGGCTAACGAATCTACGCGGCCGTATGGATCGGCTCGAAGCCCCAGTCATACCCTCTGAAGGGATCGGCAGCGAGACAGGAGACCCAGATGCCCGAAATGCTTGAAGTGACCGGCGGCACGCTGTTCTACGAGGAGTTCGGCGAGGGGCCAGAGGCGATTGTGTTCGTCCACGGGGGTGGGGGGAATCATCTGAGTTGGTGGAACCAGATTCCTCACTTCAGCGATCGGTTTCGCTGCGTGACCTATGACGTGCGCAGCTTCGGGCGCAGCGAGGATCGCTCCCGCGAGGGCAACGCAGCTCATCCGCGCGACCTCGGCGAACTGATGGATCATCTTGAGATCGGGCGGGCCGCGCTGGCCGGACAGTCGCTGGGCGGCTTCAGCGTCCTGCCCTATGCCGTGCGCAACCCTGAGCGAGTCACAGCGCTGCTGTTGTCCGGCACGATCATCGGATTCGGCGACGAAGGGCTGGTTGCCGAATTCCAGAAACAGGCCGCAAATGCGCCGGCGGTGCTCCAGCAAAATCGGATGGTCGGGCCGGCCTACCGCGAGCGTTCGCCCGAAGGCGTCTTCCTCTACAACCAGATTCGAGCGCTGAACCCGTCGCTGGATCAGATGGTGCGGGCGGGCTTCGGCGTCGAGGGCGGAGCCGCTTCCAACGAGGAACTCGGCAATCTCAACATGCCCGTCGTGCTGCTCTCCGGCTCCGAGGACGAACTGGTGCCGCCGGCCATCGTGCAGGAGGCGGCCAAGCTGATCCCGCACGCCCGCTACGTTGAGGTGCCAACCGGCGGGCATTCGGTCTACTGGGAGCTGCCGGCCGCGTACAACACCGTGCTCGATGAACTGCTGGCTGAGGCTCACAGTGAGGTCTGAGGGCCTGTTCACACAACCACGAGCGCGGTCGGCCCGCACGCGCGCTGGTCTCGAGACTGAGCCTCGGCGCTCCCTGCCCCGCCCTCCTCCACCGAGCCGAAACCGGGTATGCTCAGAACATATACGCGCACGAATCCAATCGGAGACCGCTGTGTCCCACAAACGACTCGCTCCAAACCCGGACGGCGCTGGACAAGCCCGGATTCGCCTGGAAAAAATCCGCCCGAATCGAGATCAATCCAGACGAATCCAGACAGATCTGGACAAATCTGGACAAATCCAGACCCTCAAACGCACGATCCTCAGCGCTCGCCAGGAGATCCGCTCAATCCCTCCGAAATTCTCCCGCCAAACAGCCCCGACGCACTTCGCGCAGTCTGAACATGTCCGAGCCAGGATCAAGGCAGGAGCGACTCGTGAGCCGGATGACTGAGGACCCCCGAATCGACCCGCGAATCAAGGAGATGTTTGGCGGGCTGTCGGCATTTCCGCTGCCGAACTTCGACTCGCGAGAAGAGCTAGTTGCGGCGATGAATGCGCCGGAGGTGCTTGAGGGCCTGCACGCGACGACGCTGTTCACGGAGGAAGAGGCGGAGGCTGTCGCACCGTCCGAGGGCTTGACGATCACCACCGAGACGTTCGTCTCGGAACCGGACGGCAACACGATTCAGGTCTCACTGATGCGGCCTAAGTCCGACGCTCCGCTGGCCTGCGTGTACCACATCCACGGCGGCGGCATGGCGGTCACATCGGCCTTCGACCTGGGCTACCAAGCCTGGGGGCGGATGATCGCGAACCAGGGCGTGGCCGTGGCGATGGTCGACTTCCGCAACTGCGTGATCCCATCGTCGGCGCCGGAGATTGCGCCATATCCAGCGGGGTTGAACGACTGCGTGTCCGGACTGCGCTGGTTGATCTCGCAGGCGGACGAGTTCGGCATCGACGCGAGCCGGATCCTCGTCGCGGGCGAGAGCGGGGGCGGCAATCTCACGCTCGCGCTTGGTCTGCGGTTGACCCGCGAGGGCGATGCGGGGCTGGTCAACGGGCTCTACGCCATGTGCCCCGACATCGCCGGGAGCAGGCCGCGCGATGACCTGCCCTCGTCGATCGAGAACAACGAAGTCTGGCTCGATTCGCACAGCAACTTTGGCAGAATGGGCTATGGCATGGATGCGTTCGAGGCGCAGGATCCCGAGGCCTGGCCGCTGTTCGCCAACGAGGAGCATGTCCAGGGATTCCCCACAACCGTAATCAGCGTCAACGAGTGCGACCCGCTGCGCGACGAGGGGATCGAGTTCTATCGTCTGCTGCTGCGCGCGGGTCAGTCGGCGCGCTGCCGGCAGGTGATGGGCACGATCCACGGCGGCGACAACATGGTCCTACCGTGCACCGATCTGGCGCTGGCGACCGCGCGAGACGTGGCGGCGTTCTGCCGGGGGGACTAGTAGGGCGCTAAACACCCAACCACCGCAACGCTTGCTACATTGCCGCTATGACGAACGCCCAACCAGACGCCCGCAAGCCGGCGGTCGATAGCGCGCCGTCGCCCTCGGACCCATGATTCGCCGCCGCGCCCCGCGCGTCTCCGATGCGCCGCGAGTGGCGAGCTACCCCCACCCCTACCCCGAGGGCTGGTATCGACTGGCAGCCTCGGCATCGCTGCGTCGCGGCCAGACTCGCTACCTCGAGTGCCTCGGCGGTCAGTTCGTCCTCTGGCGCGAACAGGACAGCGGCCGCGTACATCTGATGGACGCCTTCTGCCCGCATCTCGGAACCAACCTCGCGCTGGGGCGCGTTCGCGGCGACTGCATCGAGTGCCCCTTCCACCTCTGGCAATTCGACAACGATGGTCGCGTCCGGCACATCCCCTACAGCGAGCACCCGCCCACGGGCGTCCTGACCAGGCCGTTTCCCGTACAAGAAGTCCACGGGCAGATCTTCGCCTATCACCGTCACGACCGCTCGGCCTACGGCGACGATCTCCCGCCTCCCTACGATGTCCCCCGGATTGAGGAAGTGGACGACGGCCGTTTCGTCTATCGCGGTCACCACGATGGCGGCCGCGTAGGGATGCACATCATCGAGTTCGCCGAGAATGTGGCCGACTCCGCTCACTTTCAGCCGCTGCACGGTCAGTTCCTGATTCCCTGGACACCGATCCCCATACGCGGAATCCAGGTCGAACACTCAATCGATTGGATGCTCGATGACGAGCGTCCCTGGGCCATGCATCTACTCGATGATGCGGTGCTCAACTTGTTTGGTCGCCGAATCGATCAAGTCAAAGTACATGCGCGGGTGTCGTTCTGGGGACCGGGCGGCGTGATCATCTTTCGCTTCTCGATCCCCAAAGTGGGCGAGATTGCGATGTATCAGACCCTTCTCCCGGTCGGGCCGCTGGAACAGAGAGTCCACTTCCACTGGTTCGCTGATCGACATGCGCCCAGACTGTTGGTCTCGTACGTGATCGGCGGCTGGGTGTCCCAGTGGCAACAAGACATCGAGATCTGGGAGAACAAGGTCTACCGCGCTCGTCCCGTGCTCTGCCGCGACGACGGCCCGGTGCACGCCATGCGTCGCTGGTACCGGCAATTCCTGCCCGACACAGTGGACCCGGCCGACTCACACGCCGAACCGAAACCTCGCGATTGACCCAGCCTCGGAACCGGCTGCACCAGGCCGTAGCCTGTGGCGGGCGTACCGATGGATCAGGGCGCCGAGCGGTAACGAGGCCGGCGAAGATGGCCGCGAACGACCACATCCGTTACGAACCCGAAGAGACCGTCCCGCCGCCGTTGACGCTCAATGTCGCGTTCCAGGGCGCGGTCCTGATCGTCTCGAACGTGGTCACTTGGGTGGTGCTCTTTTCTGCCGCGATTGGCGACGATGGCAGCTATGTGACCTGGGCCATTGTTGGCGCCCTGATCGTTGCCGGCCTGACCACGGCGCTGCACGCATCGAAGATTGGCCGCTTGGGACCGGGCCACACGCTCCTGATGGGATCGGGAGTCCCGTTTCTCGCCGCCTGTGTGCTCGCTGTGGAACAAGGTGGTCTGGCGATGATGTCGAGCCTTGTGATCGCCTCATCGTTCGTGCAATTCGCAGTAGCGGCTCGACTGGCGCAGATGCGCCGCCTGATCACACCCGTCGTCTCCGGCGTCGCATTCATGATCATCGCAGTCCTGGCCATGCCGATCGCAATTGAACGGTTCACCGACGTGCCTGCCGGCGTGAGCGACCTGGCCGGCCCCGGAGTGGGATTGGCGACTCTGGCTATCACCGCCCTGCTGATGTTGCGCGGAACTGGCCTCTGGAGCCTCTGGGCCCTGCCGATCGCTTTGGTAGCGGGCTGCGCGATCGCCGTGCCGCTTGGCGTATATGACATCCAACGGGCGCTCGACGCACCCTGGTTCGATCTCCCCGAGGTCTCCGGCTGGCCCGGCTTCGGTTCGGTGTTGGACGAAGACTTCTGGGCGTTACTGCTCGTCTTTCTGGTCGTCAGCGCCGTGGTCGCGATCAGATCCAGCAGCGAAGGCGCCGCGATCCAGCAGGCCTCCCGGCGCGAACCGCGCAGCATCGACTTTCGCGGCGTCCAGCGCACCTTGAACGTCGGCGGAATCGCGCTCCTGCTGTCGGGAATCGCCGGCATCCTGCCCACCATCGCCTACCTGCCGTCAACCATCTCGTTGTTCCAGTTCACCGGAGTCGCCGCCCGGCGGGTCGGCATTGTCATCGGCGCGATCCTGATCGTGGTCGCGTTGCTGCCCAAGATCGTGGCCATACTGCTCACGATGCCGCGACCGGTCAGCGGCGCGTTGCTGATGGTCATCATGGGGCTGCTCTTCGTCGAAGGTATGCGCACTGTCCTGCGCGAGGGACTCAACCGGCAACGAGCCTTCATTGTTGGCGTTTCGCTCGCGATCACAGTCGGCCTGCAGAACCAGAACATCCTGGCCGACATCATCGGCGGCACCTGGGGAGCGACCCTGGGCAACGGCGTCGTATTCGGCGTATTCGCCGCGATTCTGCTGACGCTGGTGCTCGAGCTGACCGGCTCACGCTCCCGGCGCCTGGAGACTGCGTTGGACCTCTCAGCCTTGCCCGACATTGAGGCGTTCCTGCGCAAACTCGGCGCCGATCTGCGCTGGAATCAAGCATCGATCGACCAACTGCACGCGGCAGGCGAAGAAACCCTTTCCGCGATGCTGCATCTGCGCGACGATTATGAATCCGACCAGCCGCCCCGCCTGGTGCTGATCGCCCGCCCGGGCAGCGGCTCAGTCGAGTTAGAGTTCCTAGCGCTGTTCTCCGAGGAGAACATTGAAGACCGCATTGCCTATTTGAGCGACCAGGCCGAGGAACCTGATGTCGGCGATATCTCGTTCCGCCTGTTGCGCTTCTACGCCTCGGCGGTGAGACACCGGAAGTATTATGGTATCGACATCGTCACGGTCGAGATCGAAGGTTTTCGTTCATGAACGAGACCGGAGCTCGACCCACACGCCGAAAACTGCGCGCCAAACGCGCGGTTGCCAAAGAAAGGGTTTGCTGAGATGAGCAGTTACGTCGTGATTGACACCGAGACGTTGGACGAAGAAGCGTACTCGGAGTTCGCAGCGAAGATTGCCGACGCACTGGCGGCCCACGGCGGTACGTTCCTCGTGCGCGGCGGCAATCCGGAGGCCATGGAGGGTGACTGGAGACCGCAACGACTCGTGATCATGCAGTTCGAGAGCGCGAATGGGGCCAGCGAGTTCCTCAGCTCGGCCGAGTACACGACGCTTGATGAGCTTCGCCACCGGGCCGTGCGATCCAGCGTGTTAGCGGTGCAGGGCTACGACGGCTAAGACTCGCCCGGGCGGCTCCAAGCGGCGTACGCGACCATCTCACGGATGCAGATCGGGTCGACCAGCGTCGGGCAGCCAGCTCCGACGGCGGCTCCCGGCGCAATCCGATCGAGCGCGTCCGTCGCCACCGCGCGCCCGCGGTGAATAGCAATGCCATGCTCGACTCGCTCACACCGCCGGATGGACCGTCGGCTGAGGCCAGCGGTTGAGCGGCGCAATACTCGAACTCGCCGGAACCAAATCGCCTCTCTGCTACGTATCTCACAGCGCTTCGGCAAGTCCTGCCGTTAGTGTGGACACGCACGAGAAGCGCCCATGAGTCATTCCACAGCGGACGCGCCAGCGCTGGAATTCACCCCGACTGCCGCGACCGTCGGCTTCGCACTGCCGCATCGCACCAAGATGCTGATTCTTGGCAGCGCCGTCGTCGCGATGTTCCTCTCTGCGGTGCAGCACTCGATCGTCGCCACGGCGACGCCGGTGCTGGCCGCAGATCTGGGCCGCTTCGATCTGATCGCGTTCATGGAGTCGGCCTTCATGGCGACCTCCATGCCGGCCGTCGCGATCGCCGGGCGCTTATCTGATTCGTACGGACGCAAACCGTTCCTGCTGATCGGCCTGGTGATCTTTGCCGGAGCCACCGCCTTAGCCGGTTTCGCCACCTCGATGGAGATGCTGATCGGCTTCCGCGCCTTGCAAGGCATCGGCGGCGGGATCCTGATGGGCAACTCGTTCTCGATCTCCGGCGATCTGTTTCCGCCATCCGAACGCGCCAAGTACATGGGCATCTTCGCGGCCGTATTCGGGATCGGCGGGTTGATCGGGCCGCTGCTCGGGGGACTGATCGTTGACGCGCTGAGCTGGCGCTGGGTGTTCTGGTCAATTCTGCCCCTGGCAGTGTTGGCGTTCGCCTCGATCGCCTTCATCATGCCCTGGCTGCGGCCGCCGCCGCGCAAAGTCACAATCGACTGGCTGGGGATCGGCGCGATGCTGCTGATGTTGATGCCGGCGATGCTGGCCCTGGCGCTGGTCTCGACCGGGACTGCCTGGCTCGACATCAAGACCCTGGCGCTGTTCGGCGTCTCGGGCGTGGGCGTGATCGCCTTCATCGCGGCAGAGCGAACCGCGAAGGAGCCAATCTTGCCCGGCGCGCTGTTCCGCAATCACACCTTCCGAGTGGCAGCGCTGGTGATGGCCGTGGTCGGCGGCGGACTGTTCGGCGTCTCGTTCTTCCTCGCCTACTTCATGCAGGGCGTGCTGGGCTACACGCCGACTGCCTCGGGCCTGCTCTTGAGCGCCGAGATTATCTCGATGGTGTTCATGGCCTCGATCGCCGGCCAGGTAATGTCGCGCACCGGCCGTTACAAGATCCTGGCGATCATCGCCGCGTTCGTGATCGTGATTGGCTCCTGGTTAATGACCCAGCTGAGCACGGAATCCGGGGCGGTGGACGTAGTCTGGCGGCTGGTGATCTTCGGTACCGGACTGGGGCTGCTCTACCCGTCGCTGATGACGGCAGCGCAGAACGCGCTCCCGCAGGCCATGCTGGGCACGATTTCCGGGGCGACCCAGTTTTTCCAGGAGATCGGCGGGATCATTGGTGTGACGCTGGTTGGCGCACTCGTCACGGGGCGGCTGGCGAGCGAACTCGCTTCCCGATTGCCGGCCGACCTTGCCGCTCACGCCGACCCGACGCAACTGCTGAACGAGGAAGCGAGAGCCGGACTCCTAGCTGAGATCGGGGAATCAGGATTCATCGAGATTCTCGTCACGCTGCCCGAAGCGCTGGCCGTCGCGATCACGAGCAACTTCTGGATCTCGGTGGGCGTCGGCATGATCTCGCTGGTCGCCGTCCTAACCTTGCGCGAGAAACGGCTCCGCACCGGAGAGCACGACGAGCCGGATCCCGTCGACCATCGCCATTACGGACCTGCCCAGACGTTTGACGAGCCGGCGTTCATACCAGTCGTGAGCGAGGCGAATGCGAGCGGCAACGGAGCGCGCGTGCCGGGCGGCGAGGAAGGGATGGCTTGGGTGGCGCAGGTGCGGCCGCAGCACTCGGTGGCGGGGCGCAACGGGGCGAGCGTGACCGATCTGGACTGAGCGTCGCTGCGTTATTCGGCTGCGTCGTCGCCCGAACGCAGCGCCATACTCGACGCCGTGACAGCATCGAGCCCCTCCTTGGTCGGGATCAGTTCGCCATCCGGACGTGGGTGATTGGCCCAGTGGCCGGTCGGCTCAACGCCGCGGCAGACGATCGAGTTCTCGTTCCAGCCGTTGTAAGCGCGGACGTCCTTGGACAGATAGCGCATCGCCAATCCGCAGCGGCGGCGGTTCGATACGTTCGGATCCGAGCCGTGCAACACCCAGTCGCTGTGCAGTGAGATCTGGCCCGCACGCAGTTCCAGCGCGACCGGCGGATCGCCGTAGTCTTCGGGATTCGCGACGGTCTGATTGAGCACGTTACGCTCCTCGGCCGTGCTGTCGCGGAATGCGGCCTGCGGGTTGTGGTGCGAGCCGGGAATCACCTGCATCGCGCCGTTGCCGACATCAGAGTCATCGATCGCGAGCCAGGCGGAGACGACCTTGCTCGGCGTGAGCGGCCAGTAGGAGGCGTCCTGGTGCCAACTCACCCGCATCCCGTCACCCGGCAGCTTGGCGAAGAAGTGACTGTGCCGCAGGATCACCGTGTCGCCGAGCATGTCCTCCATGATGTCGAGGATGCGGCGGTCGGTCACGATGTCCCAGACACCCTGGCAGTGCTTATGCCAGTTGGTCAGTTCGTAGCTATTCCAGCCCGCGTCCAGCGCTTTGGGCAAGAGCTCGTCGAAGTAGCTGCGGATCGCCTCGATCTCGGATTGCGAGAAGATATCGATCGGAAAGACGTAGCCCTTGTCGTTGTACTGCCGGATTTGATCGGTAGTCAGATGCCGAGGTTCGTCCACACCGAGCGGGAAAAAGCGCAGGTCGCGTTCGAGTTCGGGGAAGGCGTTAGTGCGTTGGCTCATCGTTGCGTTGTCCTCTGTTCGGCTCTGACCGTACTTGCAATGTAGCCGCTGACGGCATCGCCCAAGGAGCCGCAACGCCTCGCCGATCGCCGCGCGAGCTCAGACCGGAAGGATTGTGGGTAGGCCCTGCCGCTCACCTCTGTGACAAGCACGGCTTGCCGCATTAATCGACATCTGCGCCACGCTGGTTATCCGGCGAGATGCTCGCGCAGGAAGTCGATCTCGGCCTGCTGGTAGGCATTGTCGCCGTCGCTGAGGGCGAGCAGGTGCCAGCCCTTCTCGACTTCGAAGAGTTCGGCTCCGGGAATGCCCTGGGCGGAGGCTTCGGCGTGGCTGAAGGGAACGTCGCCGTCGTGGGTGCCGTGGACGACCAAGGTCGGACAGCGGATGTCTTGCATGGGCAGTTGCTCGATGGCGCTGAAGCGTTCCATGTCGTTGTCGAATCCAGCGCGGAGCAGGTTCATGGGCGGCGCGCTGTCTTGCAGGTCGCACACGAAGGCCATCTTTTCCGGCGAGGCGAGGATGTCGGCCGTGACACGCGCGCGATCCGCCGGCTCGAGGGTGCTTTCGAGACCAACGAACTGGCTCACAGCGAGCCGGGGCAGGAACCTCGTCATCTGTGCCTGAAGCCAGATGAAGATGCCGGCTGAGAAGAGGGCGAGGACCAGGCCAGACACGGCGGGGTTGTAGGTCTGCGAGATCGCGACTTCGAGAATCAGCGCCCTGACACGATCGGGGTGACGGGCGGCGAACTGGATGCCGGTCGGTCCGCCGCCGGAGAGGGCGTAGGCAGCGACCTGATCGATCGAGAGTTCGTCGAGCAAGGCGGCCAGGGCGTCGGCCTGGGCCTCGAAGCTGGGGCCGGTTTCGAGGGGGGTGCGGAGGTAACCGGGCCGGGAGGGCGTGATCGTGCCGAAGCCTGCTGCCTCCATGGGCTCGCCGATAAAGCTCGCGTTGTGACCCTGAGGCGTGCCGTGGATGATCAGGACGTAGGGCGGGTCGCCATGGCGGGCGAATTCGACGGGCCCGGAGGCTGTTTCGACGACCTCAGAGGCGGCGTTCAGCTCGGCGATTCGCCTGGCCCGGCCTCTGTTGATGACGAGTGCCATTGGTGACTCCTCTGCGTTCGTTGGCAGTCCTCACACCGTCAAGGAGCAGGCGGGTGAGCGACGACCCGGCTCGACTCTTGCGATCTCTGGCCTGGATTGCAACGCGGACTTGTCCAACGGACGCCTGTCCGCTTGAGAATACTGCACGAGCGATCTAGCCTCACCGCCACAGCCGCTCAAGAGCTTGGGGGCGTCTGGCGTCACCGGAGGCCAAGCCTGAATCCAGAAAGCGGGAACGAATGCCGAGACCACGACTTTCCTATCTGACCGCTCTACTCACCGCGCTCGCCCTGGGCGTTGCGCTCGTCTTCGCGGCCTGCGGCGACGACGAAGAACAAGCAGCGCCGGCGGCGGCGCAGGCTCAGCAACAGGAGCAACAGGCCCAACCCGAACCGCAGGCCCAGCAGCAGGAACAACAGGCTCAACCCGAGCCGCAGGCCCAGCAGCAGGAACAACCGCAACCCGAACCTGAACCAGCCGCCGAGCCCGACAAGGTCAAGATCGTCCTTCAGTGGGTCGTCCAGGCCCAGTTCGCCGGTTACTACGCCGCGCTTGAGAACGGCTTCTACGAGGAAGAGGGCCTTGAGGTTGAGATTCAGCCGGGCGGCCCCGACATCCTGCCCGTGCAGTTGGTAGCGGCCGGCGCGGCGGAACTAGCTGTGCAGCCGTTCGCTGTCCTACTGTCGGCTCGTGATCAGGGAATCGATGTGGTCGCAGTGGCGCAGGTGTTTGAGCGCTCCGGCTACCGACTCGTTTCCTGGGCCGACGACGGGATCACGTCGCCAGAAGATTGGGCGGGCAAGAAGCTTGGAGTGTGGGCCGGACATGAGATGGTCTCAGCCACGATCAACAAGTACGGCCTGACTGAGGGTTCAGGCTCCGACCAGGTTGAACTGGTCGGCCAGGGCTTCGACATGCAGCTATTGCTGGAGCGCCAGGTCGATCTCGCCTCGGCGATGATCTACAACGAGTTCGCGCAGTTGATTGCGGCCGGCAACCCGGTCAGCGACTTCCACGTGGTCGACTTTGGAGACCACGACACCAACACGCTGGAGGATGCGCTCCTGGCTCGCGGCGAATGGCTCGCGGATGAGAACAACCAGGACATCGTCACCCGCTTCCTGCGCGCCTCCGCTCGCGGATGGGCGCTCTGCGCCGACGACCCGGAGGCCTGCGTCGAGATCGTGCTCAAGTACGGTCCCGCGCTGCCGCGCGCGCACCAGACCTGGATGATGAACGAGATCAACAAGCTGATGTGGCCCTCAACCAAGGGCTGGGGCGTAATCGACCGCGAGTCGGCCGAGCGCACCGCCGGGATCATGCTGGAGTACGAAGTGATCTCCGAAGCCGCCGACCTCGACGCGGCCTACACGAATGAGTTCGTGGAGGCTGCACTCGAAGGCTTCTCCGACGCGGACCGCTTCCGCAACGACTACACGCCGCTCGATCTCGACGTCGAAGACCTGCTGCCCGACGACAGCTAAGGCGACAGGAGCGGTAGCCAATCATGGCTGCCGCTCCGCTACCAGGAACGGTGAACCATGAGCCGCATCGTACGCGCTGCATTGATCCAAACCGAAGGCATGACGCCCAAGGAGAAGATGGTCGAGCATCAAGTCAAGCTCCTCCGCCAGGCCGCGGAACAGGGCGCGCAAATCACCTGCTTACAAGAGCTGGCGACCGGTCCCTACTTCTGCCAGGAAGAGGACAAACGCTGGTACGACCTCGCCGAACCCGTACCCGACGGACCGACCGTGCAGCGAATGCAGGAGGTCGCCCGCGAGACCGGGATGGTGCTGATCGTGCCCGTGTACGAGCGCGAGGCGCCGGGCTTCCTCTACAACACCGCCGCCGTGCTCGACTCCGACGGGACCTACCTCGGCAAGTACCGCAAGACGCACATCCCACACTCCGACAACTTCCTGGAGAAGTACTACTTCCGGCCCGGGAATCTCGGTTACCCCACGTTCGACACCAGCGTCGGCCGGATCGGCGTCTACATCTGCTACGACCGGCATTTCCCTGAAGGTGCGCGCGCACTCGGGCTGAACGGTGCCGAGATCGTGTTTATCCCGGCTGCCACGGCCGGGTTCTCACGCCAGTTGTGGGATGTCGAACAGCGCTTCCATGCGATCGCCAACGGCTATTTCGTAGGCACGATCAACCGCGTCGGTACCGCGCTCAAGCCCGATGTCCACTTCTACGGACACAGCTACTTCTGCGACCCCGGCGGCACAGTGCTGGCCGAGGCGGGCGAGGAAGAGGAGGTGATCGTGGCCGACCTCGACCTCGACCAACTCTCCGAAGCTCGTGCCGAATGGCCCTTCTACCGCGACCGGCGTCCGGACATGTACGCCCCGCTGACTAAGCCCTAACCGCGAATCTGCCTGAAGGAGGTATGGCATGCCGTCAGTGCTGATTACCGGCGGAACCGTCACCACCGCAAGCGAACAGTACGTCGCCGATGTCTTTGTGGACGATGGCGTGATCGTGCAGATCGGAGCCGATCTCGAAGTCGCCGCCGATACGGTCGTCCCGGCTGAGGGACAGTACGTCATCCCGGGCGGGATCGACGTGCATACCCACCTCGGCGAGACCGTGTTCCGCACCATCACCGCCGACAGCTGGGAATCGGGCACGGTGGCCGCCGCCTTTGGCGGCACGACCACAGTCGTCGACTTCGCGCGCCAGGAGCGCGAAGGGATGTCGCCGATTGAAGCGATTGAGCACCGACGCCGACAGGCCGAGTCGCAGGCGGTGATCGACTACGGCTTCCACCTGATGGCGACCAATCTCTCCTCGCAGGAATACCTGGAAGAATTGGCCGCACTGCCCGGCGAAGGCGTGACCAGCTTCAAGCTGCTCATGGCCTACCCGGGCACGATGATGGTGGACGACCTGACGATCTTCCGCGCCATGCAGGTCGCCGCCGACACGAACGCGATTGTCACCCTGCACGCCGAGAACGGCCACGTGATCCAGCAGATCACCGAGCAGTTCACCCAGCAAGGCAAGCTCCAGGAGCACATGCACATGCACGCGCACCCTCATCTCGTTGAGGGCGAGGCGACGCATCGCGGGATCGCCATGGCCGAGATGGCCGGCTCAGCCGTCTACATCGTGCATCTCTCCAGCCGTACCGCGCTGGTGGAAGTGGAAGCGGCGAAGGCCCGCGGACAGAATGTCTGGGCCGAGACCTGCCCGCAGTACCTGTTCGCGGCCTACGAGGACTACGAGAATGCCGGCTTCGAGGCGGCCAAATACATCTGCTCGCCGCCGATTCGGGAGCGGGCGAACCAGGACGAACTCTGGCGCGGGATCGAGACCGGCGCCCTTTCGGTCATCGCCACCGACCACTGCACCTTCCGGATGAATGACGATCTGGCCGAACTGCCGCCGCAGAAACCGATGGGCAAGGGCGACTTCCGCTACATCCCCAACGGCGTGCCCGGCGTCGAGAACCGGATGCACCTGATGTACGAGGGCGGCGTGCAGGGCGGCCGCTTCGACATGATGCGCTTCGTCGACCTCAACTGCACGATGCCGGCCAAGCTCTTCGGCCTCTACCCACGCAAGGGCATCATCGGCGTCGGCGCAGACGCCGACATCGTGGTCTGGGACCCGAACGCGAACTACACGATTGAAGCGGCGACGCATCACATGCGCGTGGACTACAACCTCTACGAAGGGATGAAGGTCAGCGGCCGCCCCAGCACCGTGATCTCGCGCGGCGAGATCATCGTCAGCGGGGAGGAGTTCCTGGGATCGCTGGGACGCGGACAGTACATTCGCCGATCGACGCCCTACGTGCTCGACCATCCCCAGAGCGTGACGGCCTGACATGACCACCAACGAAGCGGTCGCAGCCGCGAGCGCGGAAGAGATCCTCGATCTCTGCCGCGAGTACACCCTCTACGAGTGGGGCACGCAGGAACAGATCAACCCGATCCCGTTCGTGCGCGCCAAGGGAAACTACCTCTGGGACGCCGACGGCAAGCGCTACCTCGATTTCAACTCGCAGGCGATGTGCGTCAACATCGGTCACGCCGATGATCGGGTCGTCCGCGCGATCAACGAGCAGGTCTCGCAGTTGCCCTACGTCGTGCCGGCCCACGCGACCGAGGCGCGGGGCGCGCTGGGGCGCGAACTGGCGCGGATCACGCCGCCCGGTCTGAACAAGTCCTACATCACCCTGGCCGGAGCCGACGCGAACGAGGCGGCGGTTCGGATTGCCCGCCTCTTCACCGGCCGCCACAAGATCATGACCCGCTACCGCTCCTATCACGGCAGCAGCCAGGGCGTCATGTACGCATCGGGCGACTTCCGCCGAATGCCGTCCGAGGAAGGCATGACCGGTGTCGTCCGGATTCTCGATCCATATCTCTACCGCAGCCCGTTGGCGGTCGATCAGGAGGACTTTGTTCCCGCCTACATGCAGTACCTCGAGGACGTAATCCAGCGTGAGGGGCCCGACACGATCGCGGCCTTCCTCCTGGAGCCGATCACCGGCACCAACGGGATCATCGTTCCGCCGGCAGGCTGGTACCAGGGCGTACGAGAGCTCTGCGATCGCTACGGCATCCTGCTGATCGACGATGAGGTCATGGCGGGCTTCGGCCGAACCGGCAAGTGGTTCGCGATCGAACACGAGGGCGTCGTGCCCGACATCATGACGATGGCCAAGGGCCTGACCAGCGCGATCGTGCCGCTCGGTGCGGTGATCGTCAGCGACCAGATCGCAGCTCACTTCGAGCAGCACCCGCTCGGACATGGGATCACCTACGGCAGCCACGCCGTCGGCTGCGCCGCCGCCCTGGCGACCATTAGCGTCTACGAGCAAGACGACCTAATCGAGAACGCCGCCCGAATGGGCCAGCTCATCCAGTCCGAATACGCCGCCATGACCGAGCGGCACCCGTCGGTCGGCGAAGGGCGCGGACGAGGGCTGTTCACGGTGCTGGAGCTGACAGCGGATCGCCGCAGCAAAGCGCCGTTGATGTCGGTCGATCCCGAGCTCACGCGACGGGTCGATCAGTTCTTCCGCGACGAGGGCATGTTCGTCAACGTGCGCGGCGACTTCATCTTCGGCAACCCGCCGCTCTCGATCAGCGAAGAAGAGTTGCGCTGGGCGCTGTCGGTCGTCGACCGCGCGCTCGAGCTCACCGACGAAGCCGTCCGTGCATAGCGCTATCCAGTCCGCGCGAACGGCGCAGTTTGACAGAGAGCAGAGAAAGGACGGGTTCCGACTGTGACTGACTACCACGACAGCGATCGCTACCAACAAGGCGTCGAGCTGATGCAGAGCATCAGCATGGATCCGAGCGGCATGGACGCGATCGCCGCGGCCAACGGCGAGGTCGGCCCAGAGGTCGCACGGATGCTGGGCGAGTTCTGCTTCGGCGATGTCTGGACTCACGGACCGCTGGACGTACGCACGAAGCGGATCATCACGCTGGCGACAATCTCGGCGCTGGGACGCGAGCGGCAACTGCGCGGACACATCGCCGGCGCGCTCGCGCAAGGGTTCACGCGCGAGGAGATCCAGAGCGTCTTTGTCCACCAGTTCGCCTACGGCGGCTTCCCGATGGGGCTATCGGGGTTGCAGGTCGCCGCAGAGGTCTTCGCCGCCATTGACGCGGAGGACGACAGCTAACCGGGTAGCGCAGCCGGTGCGCACTGATCGGGATGGGAGCAGCAGACATGAAACTCGGATTGATGTCAGGGATCGACCATCCACGCGATATCGTCCCCCAGGCGCAGTGGGCGGAAGAGCAGGGCTTCGAGACGGTCTGGACCGGTGAGGGCCGGCTCACCCGCAACTCGGTCGTGCATCTCACCCTGGCCGCCGCCAACACCAACCGGATCACGCTTGGCAGTGGCATCTTCCCCTTCCGCACCCGCAGCGTCGGGCTGCTGGGCATGACCGCACGCACGCTTGACGACCTCGCTCCCGGCCGGTTCAAACTCGGGCTCGGTGCCTGGTGGGAGCCGCTGGCGACCCGCAACGGTCTGCACACGGCCAAGCCCCGAACCGCGATGAAAGAGATCATCCTCGCCCTCAAAGACCTGCTCGATGGCAAGTCGGTGACCTACAAAGGCGAATACGTCGATGTCGAAGAGATCAAGTTCGACACCCCCGAAGACGACGACAGCCCCTCCTATCCCGTGCCGATCTACATCGGCGCCGTCCGTTTGCGGATGATGGAACTGGTCGGCGAGATCGCCGACGGAGCCCTGATGGACTTCCTCGTTCCGCCCGAATACACCGCGCTCTCGGTGGAGCACATCAAGATCGGCGCCGACCGCGCCGGTCGCTCAATGGACGAGATCGATTGCCCCCAGCTGCTGGGAGTCGCAATCGACGACGACGATCCGAAGGCGGCGGTCGACGCCTGCAAGAAGTTCCTCACCCAGTACATCGGGCAGCAGCCGCACATCACCGAGACCTGCGGCGCGACGGAGGAGCAAATCGCCGGCGTCAAGAGCACAATGGGCTGGCCCGCGACGCAGGAGCAGATCGAGGAAGCGATGCAGTTCATCCCCGACGAGCTCGTCCGCGACGTCTGCTGCTGCGGCACCACCTCAGAGACCATCGAACGCATCGAAGCGTTCGTCGCCGCCGGTTGCAGCGAACCCGTGCTCACTCCGCTTGCCAACTACGAGAGCACCGTCGAGAAGATCGCACGGGCGGTTCGGCCCGTCGGATAGCCCGTCCAGCAGCCGAAAGCGAGCCCGCCGATCGATGAGCGCCAGCGCGAGTCCGCAGACATCCCCGCAGTTCGCCGCACGTGACCGCCTCCTCACCGACGAGCGTGCCGAACGCTTGCGCTCGGCTTCGGCCAGAGTCACCCTCATCC
Organism: Dehalococcoidia bacterium; assembly: GCA_963555985.3. Taxonomy (GTDB): domain Bacteria; phylum Chloroflexota; class Dehalococcoidia; order Bin125; family Bin125. The sequence goes on along the minus strand of OY820591.1, from coordinate 313,167 downwards.
TGATTCTGATCGCGCTCTTCCTCGGCGGTTGGGAATTCCTCAAGTGGGTCACCGACGCGCCCCGAACGACGCTGCCCCACTTCCACGAGGTCGCCGATTACCTCTTCAGCATCAACTCGCAGGGCGACAAGGTCTGGCTCGCGATTGGCCGCAATCTGCGCCTCACCTTCATCGAAGCGCTGACCGGTCTCTCGGTCGCGATCGTCGCGGGATTCGCCGCTGGCACGCTAATGGCGCTCAGCCGCTGGACCGGACGCGGGATCATGCCCTTCGTGATCGGCGCGCAAACCGTCCCAATCGTCGCGATCGCGCCGGCCCTCGTGATCTGGCTCGGGACCGGCTGGGAAACCAAGGCCCTGATCGCCGGTTTCCTCGCCTTCTTCCCGATCGCCGTCTCAACCGCGCGCGGGATCGGCGACGTCTCCCAGGACAGTCTCGACTTAATGGCCTCCTACGGAGCCTCACCGACCGAGGTGTTCTTCAAGCTGCGTCTGCCCAGCGCTTTGCCCTACATCTTCACCGGCCTCGAAGTGGCTGCCGCCTTCAGCGTGATCGGCGCGATCGTGGCTGAGCTGCCCGTCGGATCGCAGGACGGCATCGGCGTCGTGATTCTCACCTCACAGCAATACTTCAGCCTGCAACCCGAGTCCCTGTTCGCAGCCATCGGCGGCGCCTGCCTGCTCGGTGGCGCAATGGTGGCGATGGTGCGCATCATCCAGATCGTCATCTTGCGCGGACACCGCGCCCAGGAACTGAGCTGAAGGGACAAGGCCATGACCACACCCGACACCGCGGCCGAGACGCTCTCAACCGGTTCGCAGCGCGGCATCACCTTCGAGGGCGTACGCAAGGAATTCGGCAGCGGCAGTAACGCAACGCTCGCGATCGAGAGCGTCGACCTCGACATCGCCGAGCGCGAGTTCGTCTCCCTGATCGGCCCCTCGGGCTGCGGCAAATCGACCCTCCTGCGTCTCGCCGCCGACCTGATCGAACCGAGCGGCGGCAACGTACTCGTCAACGGCAAGACTCCGCGGCAAGCCCGTCTCGATCGCGACTACGGCTTCATCTTTCAAGCGCCCACGCTCTTCGATTGGCGCACCGTTTGGAAGAACGTCGCCCTCCCGCTCGAGCTCATGCGCATCCCGGGCATGACCAAGGCCAAGCGGCAGGAAGAGATCGAGCGGCTGCTGGGCATGGTCGGCCTGGACGGATTCGAGGGACACCACCCCTACCAGCTCTCCGGCGGGATGCAGCAGCGCGTCTCGCTCGCGCGGGCGCTGGTCTTCCGCCCCTCGATCCTGCTGATGGACGAACCGTTCGGCGCGCTCGACGAGATCACCCGCGACCGCATGAACCTCGAACTCCACCGCATCTGGGCCGAGACCGACACCACCATCCTTTTCGTCACCCACAGCATCCCCGAAGCTGTGCTCCTCTCCGGCCGAGTCGTGGTAATGACCGCACGCCCGGGCCGCGTGCAGACCATCATCCCGATCGATCTGCCCTACCCCCGCACCACCGAGGTGGAGGAATCCACCCGCTACTACGAACTCGTCACCGAGGTCCGCGAAGCCCTGGGCGAGGCGATGGGCTGGTAAGCAATGGCCGCGACCGTCGATCCCGACCGGCCCGCGTTCGAAGAGGACGCCCCCGAACAGCCGCGACCGTGGACTCGCCACGCGGCTGTCGTGCTGCCGCCTCTGCTCGTGTTCATCGCCGCGATCGCGCTCTGGGAGTTGATCATCGAAGTCTTCGCGATCCAGCGCTTCCTGCTGCCTCGCCCGAGCGAGATCATCGACCTCTTCTTCGAGGACTTCGGCAGGCTCATCCGCCAAGGCCGGAACACGCTCGGCGTGGCCGGACGCGGTCTCCTGCTCGGCGGCGCGATCGGGATCGTGCTCGCCGCGCTCACCTCCCGTACTCGTTGGCTGGCCGAAGGCGTCGGCATCTACGCCGCCGTGCTCAAGGCCGTGCCGGTGATCTCGCTCGCTCCGCTGACTGTGGTCTGGTTTGGCATTGAGGCAGGCTCAAAGATCGCCACGGTCGCCATCTCGACCGCGCCAATCCTCTTCACCTACACGCTGGTCGGCCTGCGCAATGCCGACCCGAACGCGCAGGAGTTGATGCGCTCCTACGCCGCCGGACCGTTCCGCACCTTCTGGAGCCTGCACGTGCCCTATGCGCTGCCGCTCTTCTTCTCCGGTCTCAAGATCGCGGTCACAATCGCCATGATCGTCGCCATCATCTCCGAGTACTTCGGCGGCAGCTTCGAAAACCTCGGCGGCTACATCCGCAACCAGGCCAACAACGTCCGTACCGTTCAAGTCTGGACCGCCATCGTGATGGCCTGCGCCCTCGGCATCAGCCAGTACATGATCGTCGCCGGCATCGACCGCTACGTCCTGCGCTGGCACCCCTCCAAGCGCGACTAAGCAAGCCAGGCCGGACTTGACAACCGACCAGCGCGCTCCGAAACTCGGAGTAAGACTGAGTAACACCCAGAGGCGACCCGCGCGCAATCCCAAATTCCGTCATTCCCGCGCAGGAAGACCTTTGCAAAATCCACATTTCCGTCATTCCCGCGTAGGCGGGAATCTCGAAGCAACCAAGTCTGAAACCACTCTCAATCTGGTCGTACCACCGACCTCACATCGCGCGATCCGCTCCTCCGAGCCCCCAACGCACCAGGATGGACTTTCGCAAAAGCCTGTCCCTGCGTAGGCAGGGAGCCTCCGAATGCGGGAATCCAGTCTCCGTATCTGGTCGGCACTGGATGCTTCGTTGAGTCGGATTGGCGGAAATGAGGCAATTCAGGGGTTATGCATCAGCCTCTCACAGCAATGAGAGTCGTCCTCGACGCCAACGTGATCATCATCGACGAGGAACAGTGATTCCGTATCACTGAGCAGCTTCTACACGAATCAGCGTCGCCGCCAGCGGTCGATGATCCGAGGCAGTGGTGCGGATTGCCGTCGCTTCGCTGAGTGCGAAGTGGGGCGTTACCAGAACGTAGTCAAGCTGCCGCCTCGCCCGATCCGACGGATACGTCGGGATCGGACGCTCGCTCGTCGCCAGACCCGCCCGCAGCAGTAGCCGCAATTCCTCGTGCTGCGGCTGGGCATTGAGATCGCCCAACAGGATCGTCGGACGGCTCCAGTCAACGCCCTCGATCAGCGCCCGAACCTGAGGCAAGCGGTGTTGCCGCTCCCGCTGGACGTGGTGCAGATGCGTCGCAACGACCTGAAGTTGCTTACCGCCGACCTCAATCGTGACGACCAAATAGGCGCGGTCGAAGAGGATGTCGGCGTTGTCCGGCATTGGCGCATTCTCAACCCGCACGATTGGATAACGGCTCAGAATCGCGTTGCCCCAGAACGGATCGGCGGCCGGACCCCAGGCGGCGTGCATCCCCAGCCGCTGCGCGAGCCAACTCAGCGCATCCACCGAGCCATTGACCACCCAACCGCGCGGAACCTCCTGCAAGCCCACAATCTGAGCCTGCTCAGCCTCAATCGCCTCGGCAACGCCTTCGAGCCCGGGCCGCCCGGAGAGGTCGAAACCCTGATGAATGTTGTAAGTCATCACCCGCAGCGAAGAACCCTCAGCGGGAGGCGCAGGAGGCGAATTCCAGGCGAGAAATTGATACAAAGGCAGCAAGAGCAACAAGATCGCCCCAACCGCAACGCCGATCCCCACTCTCCCCCCGTAGTGCGGGGGGAGATGTCCCGCAGGAGCCTGTCCCTGGCTTGAACAAGGAACAGAGGGGGGACTCCACACCCAAACCGGACCCGCAACCAACAGCCCCGCAACCAACGGAATCAGCCACTGCGGAATCGGAACCGCAATCTCATAGTGCGCGTACCATCCAAACAGCACCACCGGAATCGCCAACAATCCCAGCGCAACCGCAACCCACCCGCGCCGATCTCCGCTACTGCCCGCAAGCGCAGGCGTCCACAGCACCGCGATCGCAACCGGCCCCACGAGCGCGGCAATCGCCGCCAACGCCGGCGAGAGACCCGGCGCGACGCTCGCTACCAGCAACCCCGCAGCCCCAACCGACGCCCAACGAGGCAAGCCCGAAGCACGCCGAGATAACCAAACCACCGCCCAGATCGCAATCAAATTCGCCGCCAGCGTCCAGGCGAACACCGCCGGCAACGACCAGCCAATCAGCGCCGCATGATGCGCGATGTTCTGAAAGATCAGCAGGTGCAGCGCAAGCCCGGACCCAACCACATACGCGGACGCAGGCAGAGCAATCGCGCTCTCCGCTTGGGCGCGAGTGCGAGCCATCAACAGGATCAACCCGAGCTGCGCACACGTCAGCGCAACCGTCGTCAGCTGCGGCGCCAACCCCGCAGCAAAGCTCAGATCAAGCGTCCCAAACGCCCCCTTAATCGCCGTATCGAACGTGAGCCCGAGCAACAGCGCCACAACCGGCGAAGCCGCATCGCGCCTCTTGCCGACCGCGTGATCGCCCGCAAGCACCAGCGGTACAAGCCAGAGCCAAACCACGACTCCGGCGATCTCGATGATGAGCCGAGCGTCCGGCTGCGAACTGAACTGTTCCGCGAGGCGCAGCAGCGCCAAGACAGCGGCAAGGATCGGAAACGCCCAACCGACGCCAAGCAGCAGCCGCACCAACCGCGCCCCAAACCCCGCCAGAAAGACCGCGAAGATCAGCCCGCCCAGGAGCAGCGGATCAAGATCCCGCACCTGCCCCAGGTAAACCGACAGCCCCGCCACCATGCCCCGCAACAACTGCAAGCCAAAGACGACCACAAAGGCTGCTGCGAGCAACGCCATCTACAAATCCAATCTCCCCCCTTGAGCAGACTTGCGCACAAACCTCAATCGATCTCCCCCTTGAGGGGGAGATGCCGCAGGCAGAGGGGGTGAGAACGCCCAGCCCCCTCTGATACCCCACGTCTCACCCCCTCAAGGAGACTTGTGCAACAGTCGATCTTCTCCGTCATACCCGCGTCCCTCTCTCCGTCATTGCCGCGCTCCGTCGCGGCAATCTCGCCGTATAAGCGACGACGGTGCAGATCACGGCGAGATACCCGCGACAAGCGCGGGTATGACGGAAGCGGGCGCGGCGATGACCCCCGGCTTGAACGGGGAAGAGACGACCACGCCCCCTAATCCCCAGCACGCTCCAGATTGAGCGCCAGCAACCGCTCCAGGATCTCATCATCCTCCAACTCCGCCGGCCAGCCGTAGGCGGCAAAGACCGCTAGATCCAGGGCGTGATGCAGATTCGCAAGCCAGGCCGGACGCGCGTTGTACAGATTGGTCAGCGTGCGCTTACGCAACTGCTTAGCCGCGTCCTCGTTGACCGGCAACAGACGCGGCGGCAGCGAGGACAGCACGTCCGCCTCTGCGCGCACCCACTCGGGCGGGTTGAGCCAACGCCGGCGGGCAGTGTCCAGCGCCCGCGCCGCCTTGCCGATCGCGTCGCGCTGAGCGCATTGTTCGGCGGTCAGCGCGTCGTCGGGGGTGTTGAGCGGCCAGGGGAAGGGGAAGGTCTCGAAGGTAGAGGTCGGGGTGTAGCGGGGATCGTTGCCGACACCGAGCCAGGTGCCCATGCGCAGCGACCAGAGCTCATGCGCTCGCGAGTGGAGCACGCCGAAGGCATAGTCGTCGTCGCGGGCGAATACGAACAGGGCATGGTCAGGCAGAGTCGGGGCTGACAACCAGACGAACAGCCGGTGTTTCGCAACCGCCGGTGTAGCGATAAAGCGATGAAGCGGGGCTAAGGCTTCACGCATCGCTGGACGAGGTTCGACATGCAACCACCAACGCTCCCGATATGCCTTCCGCCGATTCTTTGATCGAATTGGTTGCACATGCTCAACCAGGTACTCAAACGGCGTTTCGTAGGCAGCAGCTTCTGATTCGGAGAGCTCCGCGCCGAAATCAATGACGAACTCGTCCCGAGGCCGGCGCGTAACGTCTAACCCGTTCACTCTTGGTACTACCACATCGGCGTTCGGGCAGCCGTTGATGTTGGTCGGCTCCCGCAACATCTCACGAGCCACTTCGCCCGCTAGGTTGAATGCGCCGCCTTTGGTATCGCCCATAAAGCAGACGCTTTGGTTCTCCGCAAGCACCCGAGCTTGCGTCAGATCGATCCCGACGGTCAGATCGGCGTTGATCGCAGTCACCGTCTTGCCATCAAGTACGTGGCGCTCTTCGGAGCCGCCGTCTTGCGCAACGATTGAGACTCGAACTGCTGCCCCATCAACTACCCAGGGCTCGTCCGACCACGCCATGAAGATGTCGCCGCTCTCCTTGACAGCGTTCAGCACGGCGCGATTCGCGCCGCCGCGAATGGAGTTCGTCGCCAGCAATCCTGCGCGGCTCAAATTGTCCGCGACGATCTGACGACGCGCCTGCTCGTGCCAGTAGCAAGCCAAGTCTGACTCACGAGCGACCACTTCATCCCATGCAGTGAACAAGTCATCCACATACGCATCCCCAAGCGACAACCGCATCAGTTTCGTACCCAGAAACGGCGGATTGCCAACCACAAATTCCGCCTCCGGCCACGTCGCCAGGACCGGACTCCCCTCCTCGTCATAGGCCAGAATCGCGTCGCGCAACTCGATGTTGTCGAGCGGCTGCAAGACTGGATCGCGCGGAAATCCGTAGCCGTGATCGAGCATCCACTGAATGTGCCCGATCCAGATCGCGACTCCCGCCAGTTCCTTGGCGTAGGGATTGATCTCGATCCCCAGCACGTTGTGTGGGCCAACTTGGGGGAATTCGCCGGTGATCCGCAGGCGCTCTGCACCCCAGCGGATCGCTTGGTGTTCGAGGTCTTTGAGCAGGCGCAGGGTGACGTAGAGGAAGTTGCCCGAGCCGCAGGCAGGATCGAGCACGCGCACGTTGCGCAGGCGCTCGAGGAAGCCGCGCCACTCGGCTTCGGCGTTCCGCTCCCACTGGGGCAGGCGCGTGCGGCGTTTGCCCTCGCGGGTGAGCGGGCTGGGGGCGCGGCCCTTCATCAGCCCGTCGGCGCGCTCACGCATCGTCGCAAACTCGCGCCGCAGCGGGATGATCACGACCGGCTCGACCACCATCAGGATCTTCTCGCGGTCGGTGTAGTGGGCGCCCAGTTGTCCGCGCTTGGCCGGGTCGAGTCCGCGCTCGAAGAGCGTGCCGAGGATCGCGGGTTCGACCTGCGACCAGTCGAGCGTGGCGGCCTCGGCCACGGTGCGCAGTTCGTCGCGCGTGAAGGCCAGCGTCGAGTCGTCGTCGAACAGTCCGCCGTTGAACCACTCGATCCGCTGGGTACCGAAAAAACGCCCGGCGTCACGCTCGGACATCAGCCGGAACAGATCGGCGAGTCCCTGGGCGAACTCGCCGGGGTCGTCCTTGCGCGATTCGATCAGGTCGGTCATCAAGCGCCGGGGCAGCAGGCCGACGTCTTCAGCGAACAGACAAAACAACACGCGATTGAGGAAGTGCGCGACGACTTCGGGATCGTGGCCGCGCTCCTGCATTCCGCGCGCGAGATCGGCGAAGCGCGAGGCCGCCTCCCGAGTTACCTCGTCGGGCGTGCGTCGCGGTCGCAGCGCCTCCGGGTCGCTCATCACGGCGCGGATAATGCGCAACGCATCGGCGGTCGCTTCGCCGCCGGCGGCGAGGTCATCGAGGGTCAGCGTGTGAACGGTCGGGCGGGTGTAGGTGAAGTTGGTGTGGATCTCGATCCGGTCCATATCGCTGACAACCAGCGCAGGCGGATTTTCGAGGTCTTCGCGGTAATCAAGCAGTTGCCGGTAGGCAGCGCTCAGGTCGGCGTGGTCGCCCTTGTACTCCCAGCCGAAGTGCCCCCGTTTCCAGACATCAGCCCAGCCCTTGCCGCCAAGCGTCTTGTCGACGCGGCGCTCAAAGCTGTACCACTCGCCGGCCGGGTCGGCTTCGTTGGGGGTCTGGAGACCAAGCAGGCGGCAAAGGTCGATGAAGTGCTCCTGAGAGGAGGCGCGCTCACGTCGCGCGTTGTCGCGCCACTTGGCGGCGAATTCGGAGGCGGAGAGCGAGGTCGGCAAAGCGTCGGTCATTTCGACTGATACGGCACAACCGTACGAGAATGATAGCGCGAGTGCAGGCGGCTGCAACATCCCTCTCTTCCCATCCACTCACCTCCAAAAGAGAGGAGAACGGAGCGCCCCTCACTGTCATGGCGCGTACTGACAGCCCATGTTGCGATTCGCAGAATGCCGCTACGCGCTGGAGTAGGCGTCCGCGCAGATCGGATCGCCTGCGATAGCCGAACGGAGACGCATCCATTAGTCGCAGCGCTCCACCACAGCGGTGGACAGCAGCCTCGCCGAAGCCGGCGAACGAAAGGAACACCATGCTTGAGCTCGGAATCTTCCACAACGGCGCCGTCGACCTCGGTAGCAACGTGGTCAACGGCACGCGGGTCAATGCCGGAACGCTCGACGAGACCAGCGAGAGCTTCCAGCGAGTCCTGGTCAATCAGATCCGGCAGGGCGTCCTGGCCGAGGAACTCGGTTTCAACTACTGGTTCATGACCGAGCACCACATGCAGCCGGAGGGGGTCGAATTCAGCCCCAACCCGATCCTCGCCGAGACCGCGATCGCTGCCCAGACGAGCCGCATCCGCCTGGGCCAGATGGCCAACATCCTGCCCTGGCACCACCCGATCCGGCTGGCCGAGCAGGGCGCGATGCTCGACGTGATCAGCGGCGGGCGGCTCGAATTCGGGGTCGGACGCGGCTATCAGTCGCGCGAGACCGAGGTCCTCGGCGGCGCGCAGGGCGCGACGATCCAGGACCAGGAGCGCAACCGCTCCTTCTTCGAAGAGTGCTTCCAGATCATCAACAAAGCCTGGAGGGAGCACTCGTTCAGCCACACCGGCGAGTTCTTCAACCTGCCGCCCAGCTACACCAAGTGGGGCAACCCCTCGACGATCGCCTACTTCAGCCAGGAGCACGTCGACCGCGACCTCGACAGCGTGCTCGACCTCGGCGCGCCGGACATGTACGCCTCCGGTCCGCCCGTCTACGCGACCGGTACGACCCTCAAGGAGATCAGCGTCTATCCGCACCCGATCCAGAAGCCGGTTCCGCCGATGTGGATGCCGGTCACCAGCCCGCGCTCGATCGAGTGGGCCGCCGCGCACGGGGTGAACTGCTACACGATTCCCGAGCCCAACTCGCGGCTCAAGGCCAATGTCGAGCGCTACTACGAGACGCTGGAGCAGCACAGCTGGCCGGACCGCCTCGACCGTGAGGGTCCCTGGAAGTTCGGCTACGACGCGGATGTCAAGCGCGGCTTCTCGCCGGCCCGCTACGTGCACATCCTCAAGCCGGGCGACGAGAAGAACGACCTCGAACGCTACAAGCTGGGCATGGAAGCAGCCTGGCCCTACCTCGGCGCGTTCGGCTTCGGCGGCGTGATCACCGACATCGACGAGCCGCCCCCCCCGCCCGACCGCCCCGTCACCGCCGACCTCTGCATCGACAAGGGCCTCGCCTTCGTCGGCACCGCCGACCAGATCGTTGAACAGATCATGGAGGTCAAGGAGACCGTCGGCTACGAGGACTTCATGTTCACCTGCTGGTTCGAAATGGGCGGCTACCGCGGCGAAGAGACCGAAGAGCAGATGCACATGTTCGCCGACCAGTGCATGCCCGCGCTCGCCGACGCCTGTGGCGGCCTCGTGGTCAACCCCGACGTCTCGCCCGGCCTCAGCCCGACCAACGGCGCCTAGCGCATTCCCAGCTCCCCCCGCACTGCGGGGGGAGCTGCCGAAGGCAGAGGGGGTCCCAGCCAGACTCCCCAACCGGGCCTTGACCGAGAGGTAGGAATCACGATGGGCATCACGCTGCAAGGCCTCAAGCTCGGCTACATGGGCATGGACTACGGGCTGCTGGGCTACCCCAACCCCAACGACATGCTCTTGCCCGGCCGCACCAGTATGCCGCGTACTTGGTACCGCTGTCCCTCGCTCGCCTACATCATCAATCACCCCGCCGGACGCATCCTCTACGACACCGGCATCTCGACCAACTTCGCCGAGGAGTGGCTGCCCGAATGGCAAGCCACGATCGACCTCAGTGAACTCAACGCCGATGTACTGCTGGAGAACTCGCTCAAACAGATCGGACTGGGCCCGGACGACTTCGACTATGTGATCCTCAGCCACTGCCACGCCGATCACGCCGGCGGCCTGCGAGCGTTCGAAGACGCCGGCGCGCAGATCGTCCTGCACGAAGACGAACACCGCTACGCCACCAACATCTGGTCGGCCGACAACTTCTTCGTGCGCAAGGACTGGCACTTCATCTCCCGCCGCAATCCCACCCTGATGTACGGCGACCAGGAGATCCTCGAAGACCTCTGGACGATCAGCCTGCCCGGTCACACCCCCGGCTCGATGGGCGTCCTCGTGCGGCTCGACACCACCGGCTGGGCGCTGCTCGCCGGCGACGCGGTCAGCACGCACGACGCCTTCGGTCCGCCCCCGATCCCCAACTTCGTCAATACCAGCAACGAAGACTTCCTCAATTCATGCACGAAGGTCGAAGGCATCGCCTCCGAACTCGATGCCTTCATCTTCCCCGGCCACGACGAATCGGGCATGCAGTACTCCCAGGGAGAACTGGCGATCAAGGAGATCCAATTCATGCCCGGACACACCTATGAGTAAGGAGCGCTGACCGCCCCGCCGGCGGTGCGGCGCTGGAGCCAGAGAGGCGCCCAGATGAACGACCAGCAGTTGGATACACGCCTGCCCCGGTGGCGTTGGATCGGAATGGTCGCCGTCGCGCTCACTGCGCTCCTGCTCGGCTTCGTCCTCGCCGCCTGCGGCGACGATGATGACGAGCAACAAACGGTCGCCCAGGCGCAACCGCAAGCGGAACAGCAAGCCCAGCCGCAAGCGCAACAACAGCAAGCTCAGCCGCAGCCCCAACCGCAGGCCCAGCAACAAGCAGAACCCGAAGCCAAGACCGGCGTCGTCCGCATCGGCTCCGTCCAGCCGCTCTCCGGCGGCGGCCTCGCCTTCTACGGCAAGTCCGAAGAGGTTGGGCTGATGCTCGCCGTCCAGCAGATCAACGAGGCCGGCGGCTTCGTCGTCGGCGACACCACCTACACCATCGAAGTCGTCGCCCGCGACACCCGTTCCGACGACGCGGTCGGCATCGCGGCGGTGCAGGAGTTGATCCGCGACGAAGGCATCAAGATCATCTTCGGCCCCATCCCCCACGGGATTGGCCTGGCCGCCTCCGAGCTGACCCAGCCCGAGCAGGTGCTGCACCTGATGTCGCTCAGCATCCTCACCTCCGAGGATGGCGTGCTCAACCCGGAGACATCGCAAACCACCCACAAGTGGCTGTTCCAGATCGAGCCCTCCGAGCTCACCCGAAGCACCATCACCGCCGCCGGCGTGCTCGAACTGCTCGGTGCCGAAGAAGGCGACACCTCCGTCATCATCGCCACCGACGACCCCTCCGGACAGTTCCTCGGACGCTTCTACAACGGCGTCCTCACCGCGCTCGGGCAGAAGACCCACCCGGTCGTCTTCTACCCGCCCGGCACCACCGACTTCACCCCCTTCCTGACCCGCCTCAAGGGGCTTGAGCCCGACTGGATGCATAACTGGTACATCGCGGCCGACTCGGTCCTGATCGCCGAGCAGGCGCTCGAACTCGAAGTCGCCCGCGGCTACATGGTCTTCGGCGTTGACCCCGGCTGGTGGGAAGAGAACTTCCCCGGCGGGATCGACAACGAAGCCCCGATCGTGCTGGCCTGCATCAACCTCTGCCGCGCCATCAACAGCAGCGAGCGCTCGCGCGAGCACTACCGCGCCGTCAACGAGTTCGAATGCGGCAACCCCGACGGCTGCTCACCCGCCCCGCTGACCGACATCACGCTCTGGCAGTACGACTACGTCTACATGCTGGTGGCGGCGATGCAGAAGGCCGGCACGGTGGACGACACCACCGCGATCGCCGAAGCGATGGAGGGCATCACCATCGACGGAGTACTCAGTTCGACCCTGACGATGGACCCCGAATGGCATCGGGTCGCACACGGCTACGACACCTGCCGGGTCCAGCTCGGCGAGATCTCATGCACCAACTTCTCACTTGAGGAGTACGGCCCCGAAGCGCTCGGCGTCACCGACGAGTTCGTGCTGGCAAACCAGGACGGCTCCGAGCAGTAAGAGACAGATCGTGAGCTGAAACAGTCGCTCTCCCCCCGTGCGCGGCGCGGGGGGAGAGCAGGATCAGGGGTTGCGCGTCGTTAGCGGTCAGGCCGATTCGGGGAGGATGAGCCACTCATGGAGATCTTCCTGCAACAGGTGATCAACGGCCTGTCCATCGGCGCCGTCATCGCCCTCATGGCCCTGGGCGTCACCCTGATCTTCGGCCTCACCGGACTCGTCATGTTCGCCCATGGCGAATTGCTGGTGATCGGCGGTTTCCTCGCCTGGTTCGTCACGATCCAACTCAGCAGCAGCTTCTGGCTCGGCCTCGTCTTCGCCATCGTCGCCGTCGGACTGATCGGGCTCGCCCTCGAACGCGGCGTCTTCCGCTTCACCTTCGACTCACCCATCAACGGCTTCATCGTCTCGCTCGGTCTGATCATCGTCTTACAGCACTTATTGGTCGAACTGTCTCCAGTTGGCGCCAGCATCGTCGATATCCCCGCCCCGATCAGTAAGGTCTTCGACCTTGGCGGCGCCCGCATCCCGGCTACTCGCGTGCTGGTCGTCGGCGCGACGCTCGCGGTCGTCGCCATCATGCTCTGGGTGATCTACCGCAGCGGTCACGGACGCGCGCTCCGCGCCAGCGCGATCGACCGCGACACCGCCGCCCTCATGGGCATCCCCGTCCGCCGCTACATCATGATCGTCTTCCTGGTCGGCTCCCTGCTCGCCGGCCTCGGCGGCGCGCTCATGATCGGACTCTTCCCCATCGACCCCTTCATCGGCGGACGCTTCGTGATCAAGGCCTTCGCCGTCGCTCTCGCCGGTGGCTTGGGCAATCCGCTCGGCGCGATCCTCGCCGCCTTCGGACTCGGACTCGCCGAAGCCATGGGCACCCAGTACTTCCAGCCCGAATGGTCCGAGTCCTACGCCTTCATCGTCATGATCATCATCCTGCTGGTCCGCCCCAGAGGTCTGCTGACCGGCTTGCAGGGCCCGCCGGCGCGCTAGCCGCGCCCCACGATTGCGCGATCAGATGCGAATGAGCACCTTCGCCAGCAACCGGATCGCCGAAGCCATGAGCGGCCCCCGGCGGCTGTCCACCGCCGAGCGCGTCGTCGTGATCATCGCGGTCGGCATCTTCATCCTGCTGATTCCCGAGTTCACCACCAGCCGCCACCTCTTCCTCGCCACCGTCACCGGTACCACCGCAATCGCCGTCTACGGACTCGCCGTGATCTTCGGGCAAGCCGGCATCCTCTCGCTCGCCCACGCCGGACTCTGGGCCATCGGCGCCTACACCGGAGCCATCTTCTTCCGTGAGTTTGGCTGGTCCTACTGGGCCGTGCTGCCCTTGGGCATCATCCTCTCCTCGGTCGCAGCGGCGATGCTCGCCTATCCCGCACTCCGCATTCGCGGCCACTTCTTCCTGATCGCCACCTTCGGCTTCGGCGAACTGGTGCGAATCGTGCTCGAAAACGGCGGCGGCTTCGAGAGCGGCCGCCGGCTCGGCCTGATCGTGCAGGGCGGTATGCCCGACTTCTTCGGTATCGGCCTCCAGTCGGCGAACTCGATCTACTACGTCACCGTCGCCTATCTCGTCATCGCGATCTTCGCGGTCTACCTCATTCGCCGCTCCGGATTCGGCGCCACCATGCGCGCCGTCCGCGAAAACGAAGACCTCGCCGAGTCCATCGGCATCCGCCTCGCGCGCACCAAAATCATCGCCTTCACCCTCAGCGGAGCCTTCACCGGAGCCGCCGGCGTCCACTACGCCTTCCTGCTCAGACACATCGAACCCAGCCTCTTCGGTGCCCAGGACGGAATCGAACTCGCCCTCATGGTCCTGCTCGGAGGCGCCGTCCCCCTGCTCGGACCCCTCGTCGGAACCGCCGTCGTCCTCTTCGTCCCCGAACTCCCCTTCGCCGAAAACCCCAACTACGTCCAGATCGCCTACGGCCTCGCCCTCATCCTGCTCATCCTCCTCCTCCCCCAAGGCATGGTCAGCGGCGTCAAAGCCCTCTACCTCCAAGCCCGAGAACTCCTCACAAACCTGCTCAAACCCCCAGAACCAACCTCCAAGCAACCCTAACAACCACGCCCCCCATCCAAAATCTCCCCCTCAAGAGCCTGTCCCCGCACAGGGAGGCCTGTGCAAATCCCTATGTCCGTCATTCCCGCGAACGCGGGAATCCATGCAGCGTCTCGAATGGCATCTGGACTCGCGCCTGCGGAGACCGTTGCGAAATCCCCATCTCCGTCATTCCCACCCCAACAAACTCCGTCATACCCGCGCTCCGCCGCGGGTATCTCGCCGTGACCAGCACCCAACCCCCAACCCCACCTCCCCCAAAATCTCCCCCTTGAGGGGGAGAGGCCCCAACGGGGCAGAGGGGGTGAAACGCCACATCCAGCACCCAACCCACCAACGACAACCACAACACACCTAACCAGTTTGCAAACCGAACATCTATCCATATAAGATCAAGAGTCCTGGATTCAGCAGAAAGGAACACCCCATGTCTTTCGACTACACCTACCAGTCCAGCATGACCGGCGTCGGCCAAATCGCCCACTCCGACGAAGCCGGCCATGTCCGCATCAAAGCGCTCGCCCTCCTCATCCGCGAACTCTCCCCGTCCAACTCCAAGACCCGAGAGATCCATCACGCGCTCGACATCGAACCCCACCCCGAACCTGCGCCCCGACCCAATTACTCCCCTCGCCTGTCCGAAGCCCCGCTCACCCCCGAGCAGAAGAAGGAGCTCCACCTGCATCCGCACGCCATCGCCGTCGCCCTCATGCGCGGCGAAGACGTGCCCTTGCCGGACGACGACGACAGCCTCGAAGAAGAGGAAGAGCCGCAGTAATCCCCCGACCGGAGGGCTGTCCCCAGCCCGCAAGCGGCAAACTCAACCCCTCGTTTTTTTCTCACCGACCGAGCGGATCACGACCGCGAGTCCCTACCGTGCCTTTCCTCTTATCCCCTCCCCCCTCTGCGGGGGAGATGTCCCGTAGAGCCTGCCCCCGCGTAGGCGGGGGGACAGAGGGGCGGAGCCGGCGCCAACCGCGTTCAGCTATGTTCAGGTTCAGCCCCTCGGAGCCGGCTCCTCATCCGCCACCGCGGCCTCCTCTTCAGCATCATCCACGGCAGGCAGCTCCGCTTCCGCTTCTGCTTCCGCCGCTCCTCCACCCGGGCTGGGCGGCCCGGGCGGCGGTCTCAGCCTCGCCCCCAACTCACGCTTGCCGAGGCCATAGAGATCAGCCACGCCCTGCACCAGACCATGCGGCAACAGGATGATCACCGCGATCAGCAGCGCGCCGAACACGATCTGCCGCTGGAATGGCGTCAGCCCCAGCCCCATCACGTCGAGCACATCCGGCAGGAAACCAACGATGATCGCCCCCACCAGCGGACCCATCAGCCGCCGCGAACCGCCCAGCAACACCATCAGCGCCAACTCCACACCCTCGAACGAGTTGAACAGATCGGGCGCAATGTGGCGCAGCTTGTACGCGAACAACGCTCCCGCCACGCCCGCGAACAGGCCGCTGATCCCGAACGCCAGAATCTTGTACCAATTCGCCTGAATCCCAACCGAGCGCGCCAGCGGCTCGTTCTCGCGGATCGCCCGGAAGGTCCGGCCCAGGGGAGATCCAACGAATACCTGCGTGACCACGATCGTGATCAACAGAAACGCGATCACCAGGTAATAGAACGGCTCCAGTTCGAGGTTGATGTCGAAGCTCTGGCCGAAAATCGCGCCCACCGGCTCAGTGATGTCGAGACCCTGCGCGCCGCCGGTCAGCCCCTTGCGCGCTTCCGCCCCGCCCAGATTGCGCGTCGCGAGCACGAACAACTCGCACGCCGCGAAGGTGACGATCACGAAGTGATAGCCGCTCACCCGCAGCGCCGGATAGCCAAGCAGCAGCGCCGCCGCCATCGCCAGCAGCGCCGCCAGCGGCAAGACAGCCCAGAACCCCAGCCCGGCCTGAATGAACAGAATCGCCGCCGTGTAGGCGCCGACCCCCATCAGGGCCGAGTGCGCAATCGAGAGAAAATTCGTCTGGCCGTACAAAAATCCCAGGCCGTAGAGCGCAATCGCAAAAATGCCGTAGGTGATCGCCACATCGAGAAAGCGTGAGCTATGGACGATCGTCGGAAACAGCACCATCACGATCACCAGCGCAGTCCAGATCACGGTCTGCGCCGGTGTCAGCTCGCGCGTCAACTGGCTGGCCAGGCGGCGTCCCCGCGAGTCCCAGAACTCAGCAATCACGGCCCTGTCCTACCTCGTGCTTCGCTCGCAGACGGAACATACCGCTTTGGCAGTCCCCCTGCCGCGATTGACCGACCTGAAACGAGCTGGCAATGCGATTGGCGCGGCGCTGGCGGCCGCCCGCGACCGGGCGGCTGCCAGCGCCTCCTCGACGTTCGGCTGTATCACGAGCGCCGAACGTCCGCTCCGCTCCGAGGCCGATCAGAAGCCTGGCGTGCCGGGCGGGGGATCGGACGGCGGCGGTGTGAACTGGCACTCGAACTCAAGGTTGCGCGAGACGCAAACCTCAGTCCCGTGCGCCACGATGTGACGATTGTCGAAGTAGAACCCGTCGGCGATCACGCCGTCGTGCCGGACCTCGAGCAAGGCATCGACCACGGCGTCCGCGTCCGTGAACGTGCCGGCGGCCTGGTAGGCCTTGATCAGCATGTAGTAGTCGTCGTAGGTGAGCAGGCTGACCGAGGAGAAGGAGCGCAGCTCGTTGCCGAACTCCTCGTAGCGGACCCAGTAGTCAGCAGCTTGCTGGCGGTCGGTCGCGCCCCAACAGATCGGCACACAAGCCATGCCAACCGGCAGGTCGGACTGGAGCTCGCGCTTCAGGTACTCGCCGGGGTCGATCCCGAACATGAAGTAACCGCTGTTCGCGGTACCGATCTCCAGGGCCTGGGGGATGGCCTGAATCGCTCGGTCCGGGTCGTACATGAAGACGATGATGTCGGGGTTGTGCCCCTTGGCGCGCGAGAACAACGGCGAGAAGTCCGTGGTGTCGGGATCCCAGTAGATGATCTCGGGCACCGTCTGGTTGTTCGCCTCGAGCGCGCGCTTGATGTACGGCGCGAGAAACTGGCCGGTCGCGTCGTTGAGCATCATGATCACGGTGACCTCAGAGTTGGGGTCGATCAGGTCGACCGCGCCCTTCATGATGCTGCCGCTGCGCTGCCACTCGCGCGTCTCGGTCTGGAAGAGGTAGCGGTTCTCACCGCCGGGCGCGGTCGCCTCCTCGGTCAGAATCTCTTCCAGCGTGCTCGAACCGGAGAAATGCAGCACCTTGGCCGGCTGCGTCACCTTCGAACTGGCCACCGCGAAGTCGTGCGGCGTGCCGCACATGCAGGCGACGATGCCGACATCGCGGACCAACTCCTGCACGAGCGCAACGTGCGCGTTGATGTCGCTGCGGTCGTCGCGGAAGTGGATCCGCAGCTTGTGCAGCTTGCCGTCGATCAGGAAGCCGCCCCCGGGCTCGCAGACGCCCATGTCGACGCAGTACTGCGCGCCCGTGTTGATCTCGTGCTCAACGAGCTTGCCCGAGGCTTCATAGGTGTGCCCGAAGACTTCATAGCCGCCCGAACTCGGCGCGACCACGCCGATGTCGATCCAGATGACCTCTTCTTCCTCTGCCTCGGCGGCCGCTTGCTCTTGTTCTTGCTCTTCCGCTTGCGCCTGCGCAGCCGCTTGCTCCTGTTCCTGCTGTTCCTGCGCTTGGGCGGCGGCCGGTTGCGGCTGCTCTTCGTCGTCATCGCCGCAGGCAGCGAAAATCATCGCTCCCATCACAAAGAGGCTGACAAAGGCGAGCAACCCTCGACCCCCCAACAGCCTGTTCCATCGTGTCGCCATCATGGGTTCCCGCTCCTCTCGTTCGTCGTCTGCGCTTTCCATCTGCGGCAGAACGACCATCGGCAGCCTCAGGCCGCCAACCTGCGGGCAAGATGAAAATATCGAGCTGCGATGTCAGTAAGCGTCATGACGAAACAGGCTGCGCCGCTTCGCTAACTTGTGCGCGGCTGCGACGCAGCAAGACGATCCGCTCCGCGCTCCCGGAGGACGCGCCCGCGAGAGGACGGCGAGCAGATGGATACCTTCCTCCAGCAGGTCGTGCTCGGTCTCTCCATCGCCAGCGTGATCGCCCTGATCGCGATCGGCATCACCCTGATCTTCGGCCTCACCGGAATCGTCAACTTCGCTCAGGGCGAAATGCTGATGATCGGCGGCTACGCCGTCTGGGCCGTCGTCGTCGAACTCGGCCTGGGCGCAGGCTTCGGCTGGTACTTCCTCGGTCTGATGGTCGCGATCGCCGTCGTCGGCACGCTCGGCCTCGCCCTCGAACGGGGGCTGTTCCGCTTCACCCTCCAGGAACCGATCAACGGCTTCATTGTCTCGATCGGTCTGATCTTCATCCTCCAACACGTCGTCGCCGGCATCTGGAACGCCGATGCGGTCGATATCCCTCGTCCCCTCAACGTCGTCTGGGACGTCGGCGATGTCCGCGTGCTCGCCACCCGCGTCTTCGTGATCGGCACCACCCTCGCCCTCTTCGCCGCCACCTTCTACGGCATCCAGCGCACTCGTTGGGGACGCGCCCTCCGCGCTATCGCCACCGACCGCGACACCGCCGCGCTGATGGGCATCCCGGTTCGGCGTTACGTCATGGGCATCTTCATCGTCGGCAGCGCCATCGCCGGTCTCGGCGGAGCGCTGCTGATCTCCTTCTTCCCCGTCTCCCCCTTCGTCGGCGCGAACTTCGTGATCAAAGGCTTCGCCGTCGCGATCATCGGCGGCTTGGGCAACGTCACCGGAGCCGTACTGGCCGCCCTCTTCCTCGGCCTGCTCGAAGCCATGAGCCAGGGCTACTTCGCCCCCGCCTGGACCAACGCCTACGCCTTCGGCCTCATGATCCTGATCCTGCTCGTGCGCCCGCAGGGGCTGCTGCGAGGCTCGGCGGCCTAGCGCCGCCGGAGTGCGCGTCAATCAGACACAACGAAACTGGAGCACAACGTGGCCTCAACGACCTCCAAGCAGACCATCAGCGCCGAAGGCGCCGGACAGGCAATCGAAGCGGCCATCGCCAAAGCAAACGAGCTCGGCGTACCGATGGTGATCGCGATCGTCGACGAATCCGCCAAGCTCAAGGCGTTCCTGCGCATGGACGGAGCGCTCCTCGCCAGCGTCGACGTCGCCCAGCACAAGGCGACCACAGCGGTCGGCTTTGGTCTGGCCACCGACCAGTGGTACAGCGTGATCGAAAACGATCCGCCCCTGCTTCACGGCGTCACCGCCATCCCCAACTTCATGATGATCGGCGGCGGCGTCCCGCTCGTCAGCGAGGGCGCGATCATCGGCGCGATCGGCGTCAGCGGCGGCAGCTACCAGCAGGACACCGAAGTCGCCCAAGCCGGCGCAGCCGCCCTGGGCTGAGGTACGACGCTGTGCGCTCAGGCGCCCCCGGCCGCGTCCGCCGCCCCCAGGTAGAGCTCGCGCATCAGACCCGTCTCGCGCATCTCCTCCAACAGTCCCTCAGCCGCAATCGAGCCGGTCTGCATCAGATAGCCGCGCGTTGCCACCGCAAGCGCCAGACTTGCGTTCTGCTCCACCAGCAGCACCGACGCGCCAAACTGTTCGCGCAGACCGAGGATGATCGCCTCAAGATCCTTCACGAGCACAGGCGACAACCCCAACGACGGCTCATCCAGCAGCATCAGCGTCGGACGCGCCATCAAGCCCCGCGCAATCGCCAGCATCTGCTGCTGGCCGCCGCTGAGGTCGCTGCCCTGCGAATCGAGCCGCTCGTGCAGAATCGGGAAATACTCCAGCACCCGCCCGAAATCTTCCTCAACCGATCCGCGATCCGACTGCACATACGCGCCCAACTCGAGGTTGTCGCGCACCGTCATCCCCTGAAAGATGCGGCGGCCTTCGGGCACCAGGCTGATCCCCGCCTTGGCCGCGCGATCGGCCGTCCATCCGGCCAAATTCTGCCCCTGGTACTCGATCCGCCCGCCAGTCGGACGGATCAAGCCCGCGATCGCGCTCAACAGCGTCGACTTCCCCGCCCCATTGGGGCCGAGAATGGCGACGATCTCGCCCGCCTCCAGGCTCAGCTCAATACCCCGATGAACCCGTGTGCGACCGTAGGCGGTATGCAGGTCGCTAATCTCCAGCAGCGGCAAGATCTTCCCCCAAATACACTTCGAGCACCTTGGGATCGTTCCGCACCTCGTCGGGTTTGCCCTCGGCGATCTTCTGACCGAAATCCAGCACGACCAAGCGGTCGCAGATGTTCATCATCATGTTCATGTCGTGGTCGATCACCGCGACGGTCACTCCGCGCCCGCGAATCGACTCGATCAGCTGGCTCAGGTCGGCGGTCTCGTTGTCATTCAAGCCCGCGGCCGGCTCGTCGGCCATCAACAGCCGCGGATGCCCGCCGATTGCGATCCCCACCCCCAGCCGGCGCAGGTTGCCAAAACCGAGATTGGTCGCCTTCTCGTCGGCGAACTCACTCAGGCCGACGAAATCGATGATCTCCGCCGCGCTGTGCAGCCCCTCATAGGTCCGGTCGGCGCGCGTCGACCGCGGCCGGTGCTGGCAGGCGATCCCAACGTTGTCCCGCACCGTCAGGTCTTCGAACGCCATCGCCTGCTGAAAGGTGCGAATGATCCCCCGCCCCGCCATCGACTCGGCCGACTTGCCGGTGATGTTCTCGCCCATCCACGTCACCAACCCACCGGTCGGGCGATGCACCCCGGCGATCACGTTGAACAATGTCGTCTTACCCGAGCCGTTGGGGCCGATGATGCCCAGAATCTCGCCGTCGTAGACCTCCAGGTCCACGCCGTCAAGTGCATGCACGCCGCCAAACCACTTGCGCAGACCGCGAACTTCGAGAATCGCGTTGCTCTCGTCCATGCTCGTTCCCCTCTGCCCAAGACGCGGCCAAACAGCCTTGACCGGCGCACAGACTAGGCGTTGCGAAGGCAATTCTCAACAGCGATAATCCTTCAACGCGATTGATGGTCCTGCTTGGATCAATTCACTCGCGCTAACATTTGCTGCGGAGCGAACGATAGGACACAGCCCTACGACTCGCACGCCTCTCCTAGCAAGGACCCGACGATGACTCAAGCAGTAGGAAATGGCGTGCCCACACAGCTCGGCGTCAATTGGGACGCCCGCGTTCGCAGCAACCGGATTCTCGCGCAGGTCGCGCCCGAGCCTCTGGCCGAACTCCTGGAACAGGCCGAATTCGTGTTCCTCAAGCGCGGCGATCGGCTCGATCGCTGGTTCAACCGCGGCAGCGTGCTCTTCCCGCTCAGCGGCATCTTCGGCGGCGTGCTCGAAACCGAAGACGGCGATTGCATCCAGCCCGTCTTCGTCGGACCCCAGGGCGTACTGGGCGGGATGCGCGCGGTGCACGGGATGCCTTTCTTCCTCACCTACAAAGTCCGCGTCGCCGGCGAAGCGATCGTCGTCTCGGCGGCGACGGTGCGTGAACTCGCCACCCACTCCTCAACCCTGCGCGTGGCGCTGGCGCGCGCCAGCGCGAGAAAATTCCGGCTCGCCGCCTCCCACGCCGTCTGCGCCCGCTTCCACTCGCTCAGCACCCGTTGCTGCGCCTGGCTCTCGCTGGTGCATCAGGAGACCGGCGACGAGATCGTGCCGATCACGCATGAAGAACTCGCCGAAGTCGTAGGAGCGACCAGACCCGCGGTCAGCGCAGCCCTCTCACTGCTCACGCGCGAGGGCCTGGTCTCCTCTATTCGGCGCGGCGCAATTCGCCTGATCGATCCGGATCGAGTCGCCCATCACGCCTGCGCCTGCTGGACGGCGCCCGATCTGATCTCCGCCGAATGGGAGGTCCAAGCCGAGTGGTGACGCCCGCTCGGGAGTAGACCGGTCATCGTCGCTCGCGGAGCGCCCAACGAAACGGACACCAGCATGACCAACCTTTCAGTCGCCGTCCTCACCGGCGGACACTTCTTCCACGTCCGGCCCTTCATCGACTTCTTTAACGGCCTCGACGGGATCGACGCCTATGTCCACCACTTCGATCAATGGCTCTTCGGCGCCGGTAACGACTCCTTCATGGAGGACGGGCACCGGATCAGCCGGCCCGACCTGCGCGGCGACCACGGGATTGTCGAGCCGCCCTCGGACGATCAGGACATGCGCGACAGCTACGACGTGACGCTGTTCTACACGATGCTGCGGGACGAGCCAAGCAAGAAGACGGTGGACAGTCTGGAGCGCATGATCGAATCAGGGATGCCGATCTTCGTGATGCACCATGCGCTGCTGAACTGGGGTACGGGCGGCTTGTGGTCAGAAGTCATCGGGATGCCCGACCGCACGATCGAGGTCGCGGACACCTGGGAGAGCACCTACGACATCCGAGTGAATCTCGATCACCCCGCCGCAGCCGGACTCTCGGATTTCTCAATCCAGGACGAGACCTACGACATCGCCGATTGCGGCGACGACTGCGATGTGCTCTTGACGACCGACAATCCCAACTCGATGCAGACCTTGGCCTGGACCCGAACGTACCGCGATTCGCGCATCTTCTGTATGCAGCTCGGACACGACCCGCGTACCTGGAAGCACCCGGCGTTTGGCAGACTCGTCCGGAACGGCTTGCTCTGGTGCGCCGATCGACCGCTGGACGTCTGATGCTGGTGTAGATCAGGGCAGGTAGGGAATGCGCGTCGTTGGGCCCAGCGTGGTGGCGATGTATGACTGGGCGTCGCGCACAAAATCCACCATCAACGGACGAGTCTCACGCGGGTCGATCATGTCTTCGATCCCGAAGGCGTGCGCCGTGCGCATCGGTGATCGTAGTTCGTTGAGCCGCGCCTCAATCTCCAGTCGTTTCGCCTCCGGATCGCCCGCTTCGCGGATTTCGCGCCGATAGGCGGCGGTGACGCCGCCCTCAATGTGCATCGATCCCCAATGCGCCGAGGGCCAGGCGTAGCGGCGGTAGAGCGCGTTGCCGCGGCGGTACTGAAGTCCGCCCGCGACCCCGTAAGCCTGACGGGTGATGAAGACCAGATAGGGCATCTGCGAGAGCCGGCTGATCAGCATCAAGCGCGTTCCCCCGCGAATGATGCCGGAGCGTTCGTCGGCGGGGCCAACCGAGAATCCGGGCTCGTCGCAGAAATAGATCAGCGGCAGATGAAACGTGTCGCAGAGCTGGATCAAGCGAATCACCTTCTCCGCAGCCGCCTTGTCCGTCGCGCCGCCGTTCTCGCGCGGGTTGTTGATCATCACGCCGACCGGGTAGCCATCAACGCGAGCCAGACCGGTGATCCGCGACTTGCCCCAATGCGGCTGAATCTCGAAGAACGAATCCTGGTCCAACACCCAGTCGAGAATCTTGCGCGCGTTGTAGATCCGGCGGAGATTGCGCGGGATCACCGAGAGCAAGCCTTCTTCGCGCCGCTCCGGAGCATCGGTCGGTTCGATTCGCGGCGGCGTCTCCCAGACGTTCTGCGGCAGATAGCTCAGGAACCTCCGTGCCTGCGCCATCGCCTCAGCCTCGGTCTCGGCGAGATTCTGGACGACCCCGTTCTCGAAAACCTGAATCTGCTCGCCGCCCAGTTCCTCTTTGGAGATGTCCAACCCGCGGCTCGCCTTGACCACCGGCGGCCCGCCCACGAACAGTTGACTCGTCCCCTTGACCATCACGTTGAAGTGGCCGTCCGCCGCCAGCACAGCCGGCAGACCCGCCACCGATCCAAGCACGACATTGACCACCGGCACATACCAGAGCGCATCCTCGTAGCCGTGATTGCCGCCCTGCTCTGGTCCGGTGAGGTAGGTGCGCCCGATCTTCTCGAACGTGCGGACGCTGCCGCCGGTCGCATCGAGCAGGCGCACGAAAGGGATCCGGTTCATGTAGGCGTGGCGCAGCGCCCAGATCGACTTGCTGCCGACGAAACCATCCGCCGAGCCGCCGCGAATCGTGAAATCGTCGCCCTGGACGGCGACTTTGCGCCCGTTGATCCGGGCCACGCCGACGACGCTGTTGGCCGGCGTCAATCCGCTCAGCCGGTTGCCGTCCCACTCGGGATTGCCCGCAAGCGCGCCGGATTCCTGGAAGCCATCGCGATCGGCCAAGAGGTCGATCCGTTCGCGCACGGTCAGCTTGCCCCGCCCGTGATGAAAGGCGACGCTCTCCTCCCCGCCCATCTGCCGCGCGAGCTCCGCCCGCCGTTCCAGCTCATCAAGCTCGGCTTGCCAGCTCATCGAATGTCCCCTTGACCACCTACGCGCTCGTCACCCGTACAGTAAGTGGCTGCTGGCTGATGGGCTTGCTGACCGGACCCCCTCTGCCTGCGGCATCTCCCCCCGCGGTGCGGGGGGAGAGGGGAGATCGCACTGGGCGAATTGACCAGAAGTGTGCAGGGGGATCAGATGGTTAACTAGATCGCTCAGTCGAGGTGGTAGACCTTGGCGGCGTTGTCGTGGAGGACTTTGCGCAGGATCTCCTCGGAGATGCCGGAGTTGCTGAACTTACGGTCCAAGTTCTCGCTGGCGCTTTCGGAAAACTCGAACGCTCCCGGCGTGATGCTGGTCGGGTGGGGGAAGTCCGTCTCGTACATCACGTTGTCCTGGATCAGGTCGATCACGCGCAGGGCCGAGTCGTGCTCGAACCAGAAACTGCCGTAGACCTGACGGTAGAAGTACTCGCTCGGCAAGAGGTCGCGCTCGGGGTGCGCCTTGTCCAGACCGAGGTTGATCCACTGCCAGTCCATCGACTCGAGCAGATAGGGGATGTAGCCGATCCCACTCTCGACAGAGACGAAGTCGAGCTCGGGAAAGCGGTGGCAGAGTCCGGCGTAGATCACCTCGGAGATCGCGTCGGTGTTGCCGAGAAAGCTCATGATCGTGAGCTTGACCAGATAGGTCGTGGGATCGTAGCCGGGCCAGACGTTCATCTCGCGGCCGGCGTCGATGTGGAAGGTGATCGGCAGGCCGGCGTCCTGGGTGGCGTTCCAGATCGGATCCCAGTGCTCATCGGCGAGCCAGGGCAGACCGTAGCCGTCGGGCTGGTAGGTCATCATCACCGACTTATGCCCGGCTGCGGCGTTGCGCTCGATCTCCTCGACGCAGGCAGGAATGTCCCAGAGCGGCAGCGAGACTTGCGCGAGCAGGCGGTTGGGGTCGGCGCTGCACCAGTCGGTGAGGAAGTCGTTGTAGGCGCGGCAGCATTCGAGCGCGAGCTCGGGTTCGGAGCGGGCGATGTTGAGGTACTGGCGGCTGCCGCCGACGTTGGGGAAGATCAGGTTGGCGTGGACGCCGACTTCATCCATCAGCTTCAGCCGCGCGTCGGCGTTGCTGGCGGCAGCGTGGGCGTCGGCCAGGGTGTGCGGGTGCCGGGGCCAGTGCTCGTTGTGGCCCGACCAGGCGAGCAAGGCGGTGGGCATCCCCGGCTTGCCGTCGACGATCCAGATGTCGTCGGTAGCGCCGCGATCGATCTCAATGTTGCGCACGACATCGGCGCCGCCCGTGGCGCCGGCGTCGCCGGCCTTGACCACATGCGGGATGCGGTCGCCCCACTTCGACGAGACGCGCGAGGTCCAGAGGTCTTCGGGTTCGGAGATGTGGGTGTCGACGTCGATCACTTTGATGCGATCGGTAATGCCGGAGGTCATGTTGAGACTCTTTCCAAGCGGCGCCGCGTACTGTTTACGGCTGGGCGTTTGGTGTGGATCGTAGGGAATTCAACGCGCGATCGTTCGCGCGTGCAGTAGTTCTGCGGATGCGTCCCAGACCACGACTCGCTCAACGCCGCGCTCCAGACAGGCCGACGCGATCGCCTCCGCGCCATCGGGATTGCGCGCGGCGCTTGAGACCAGTACGACGAACGACGCTCCTTTCGGCACGCCTTTGCGCCCGCCCTGCGGCGAGGCCAGCACCGCAGCCACGAGCTCTGGCGTCACTTCATCGCCCAGCGCTGCACCTAAGACTGAGGCTGCCAACTCCGGGCGATGCACCGAGCGCTCGTCCAGCGGACGCCCCAGCACGCCCGCGCCCACGACGGCCGCGACCACGTCGACTCCGGTCGGCAAGACTGGCTCGTGTTCGGCTGGAGCCTTGAACGGGCGTCCCTTGGAGCCGTCCGCCTCGACCGCGACCAGCGACGCCAGCCCCCCGTCCACCGCCGCTCGCGGCCAATCTGCACTCACGCCGAGCACGCGCTCGCGCTCGCCGCGACCACTGCCGACGACTGCGCTCGACAAGCCCCGGGCACGCACGTCTGCCAATGCGCCAGCCCGAAACGCATCCTTGCGACCCAGCAACAGCGGCAGCTGTCTGCCCTCGGCAGGCACGGTCATCTTGGTCGTCGTCGTCAGCACGGTCAGACCGTCGCCGCCCGCCACTTCCCACTCCGCCGCCAGCGCGAAGAGGACGGTCGTCTTGCCGCCGCCGCCGACTGTGGCGAATACAGCGGGACGCTCGATTCCCAGCGCGGAGTGCAATGGCAGTGTCATGTGGGCAGCCTAGACTCAGTTTGTGACTAATCGACAGCTTGAGGGCGAGCCGTTTTCGGTGATCATCTTGGCCGGCGGGTTTGGCCGACGGCTGGGGCGTGACAAGGCCACCTGCATGGCAGCGGGGCGTCCGCTGCTGCACTGGACGGCGCTGGCGGCGGCGGGCGTGACCGACGACATTGTTGTGGTGCGCCGTCCCGATCAGCAGTTTCTGACCGCGATGGGCGCGCCCTGGCGGGAACTGACCGACCTGCGGGCGGAACGCGGACCGATGGCGGGGCTGGAAGCGGCGCTGCACGAGATCGAGCACGACCTGGCCCTGCTCGTCGCCTGCGACATGCCCCTGCTCCGTCGCGCGACGCTGCGGGCGGTCGCTGCGGGCGCGGCCGGGGTCGAGATTGCGATGCCCGAGGTCGGCGGCTTTGCGCAGCCGCTGCTGGCCGCCTATCGGCGAGGTATCGAGCCGGTCGTGCGCGAGTTGCTCGATCGCAACGAGGGGCGGCTGCGAGCGCTGCTGCCGCTGGTGCCGCACCGCCTTCTGGACGAGTCCACACTGCGCTCGGCCGATGCGGCGCTGGAGTCGTTCGTCAATGTCAATCACACTGAAGACCTGGAGCGCGTGATCCGCATCCTGCGCGCCCGCCAACCGGGGCACGATCAGCAGCACGGCGATCGCCCCCCGCCCGAGGAGCAGCACCTATGGCCATGTACCGACGAGTCCTGACCGGGCGTGTGTCGCCGGGTCGCCACTCCGACTTCCTGCGCGCGGTTGAAGCGGCCCTGGATTATCAGTCGGCGCGCGGGATCGAGGCGCAGTTCTCGGTCTGGGATTCGATCACCGGGCCGGCGAGCAATGTCGAGATCATCGCCGAGTTCGAAGACCTGAAGGAACTCGAACAGTTCGAGGAACTGGCCGCGCAGGATCAGCGCTTCGCCGAGCTGCGCCGCGCCGTGCGCGAGGCAATGGTCTTCGAGTCGGCCGAGATCCACATCTACCGCAACCTGGTCTAGCGGAGAGCAGGAACGATGGTCTACGTCGATCCGGAGCGTCAGCGCGAGTACCGCGATGCCTGGCAAGCCTGGCAGCGGCAACTCGAGCGCTTGCACGACGTCTTCCTCAACGGCGAACCCTTGGAACCGCCCAAGCTCAAAGGCCTGCTCAACCGCGAAGCGCGGGCCAAGCAGCGCTACGACGCCGCCCGCGAAGCATTGCTCGGAATCGGCGGCCCGCCGGCGCGTTCGGGAGGCGTCGCAAGCCCCCGCATTGGACGCGCTGGGGGAGGCTCCATACACTCCCCATAGATGCCGCGAGCGAAGCCGATCAGCAGCGTCGAAGCAGGGAGATGGGCGCGTGAGCGACGATTTCGGCGTTGACCTGGATGAAATCCTGCGCGTGATCGACCGCGCCGCCGTCCTGATCGTGCGCTTCGAGGTGTTGGAACCGCGCCTGCTGGTCGACTTCCGCACGGACGGCTCGGACGGACCCATCATCGACCTGGTTGACCGTGTGAACTCGGCCGAGGAGCGCTTTAGCCACCTCAAATCGCTGCGTCCGCGTCTACCGCTGCCGGAACGCATCCTCTCCTTCCCCTGGCCGCGAGCGGTCTCGGCCTTCGAGGAAGCGGGCATCTGGGAACGAATCGAATCGCGCCTGCTCAGCCTCGATGTCGAGCAGTCGCAGATCGACGATGTCCGGCGCAAATTACTAGAGGGTGAGCGCGCAGTGACGCTCGCCGCGATCACCGGCGGCGAGGGCTTTCGCACGATTTGGGAGCGCAGCTGATGAGTGACTCGAACGACGCGATCGACCGCCCCCTGATCGATCTGCGCAGCGACACTGTGACCCGCCCCACCGCGTCGATGCGGCGGGCGATCTTCGAGGCCGAAGTCGGCGACGACGTGTTCGGCGAAGACCCCACGATCGCCGAGTTGGAGCGGGCAGCGGCGGAGCGCACCGGCAAGGAGGCGGCCCTCTACGTCGCCTCCGGCACGATGGCGAACCTGGTCTCGCTGCTGGCCCAGACCCGCGCCGGAGATGAGCTGCTGGTAGGCGACCGCGCCCACATCGTGCGCTCCGAGCAGGGCGGCGTCTCGCGGCTCGGCGGCGTGCTGGCGACGATCCTGCCCAACGAACCGGACGGCGGACTCGATCCCGATCGAGTCGCGGCGGCGGTGCGACCAGACGATGTGCATCAGCCCCGCACCTCCCTGCTGGCACTGGAGAACACCCACAACTTCTGCGGCGGCACGGTGCTCTCGCTCGAACGCACCGAGACGCTGGCTGCGATCGCGCATGAGGCCGGGTTGCGAGTCCATCTCGACGGCGCCCGCATCTTCAACGCCGCCGTCGCCAGCGGACATTCCGTCGCCGAACTCGCAGCCCCCGCCGATAGCGTCTGCTTCTGCCTCTCCAAGGGACTAGGCGCGCCCGTAGGATCGCTCATCTGCGGCGACGCCGAATTCATCCGCGCCGCCCACCGCGCGCGCAAACTGGTCGGCGGCGGGATGCGGCAGGCGGGGATTCTGGCTGCGGCGGGGTTGGTGGCATTGGACGAGATGGTGGATCGACTCGCCGACGACCACGCCAACGCGCGGCAGTTGGCGCGCGGTCTGGCGGAACTGGGCTTCGACATCAATCCCGAGAGCGTCGAAACCAACATCGTCATCGTCCAACTCGACACCACCCGCGATCCCGCGCCATCCCCAAACCTCCAGGCCCAACTCAAGCAACTCGGCATCCTCGTCACTACCCCCGACCGAACCAAGATTCGGCTGGTCACCCACGCCGACCTGACCAGCGAGGACTGCGCCGAAGCCCTCCGCCGCATGGCCGAAGCCGAAATCGGCCCCAATTCGTGATGGCGGCATCATCCAGCTTCATTCCGTCATTCCCGCGCTTGTCGCGGGAATCTCGATCCCTTCTCCTCGTCGTCGCCGTTCTCACGACGTTTCTCGTCGCCTGCGGTTCCGAGACCGACTTCGACGACCCCGAAAACCCCGTCGCCCAGATCGCCTGGCCCGACTACGAGCGGCTGACCTACGCGATGCTCGATCAGACTGATACCGAGCTAGGGACGATGGCGCTGGAGACCGTCCGTGAGGGCGATGAATTCCGGTTGCGGCTGGTCTTCGAACTCGAGGGTGAGGAAGGTCCGGTTCGGGACGAGGTGACGGTCTGGGTTGACGCCGAGACGCTGCGCCCGCTGCGCTATGAGCGGTCGGCGGCGGCGGCCGATGAGACGATCCGCGTGCGCGGCGAGTACGGCGCCAACGCGGACGGGGAGACCTACGCGGATGTGATCATGGTGACGGTGGAAGGGGCGGACACGGATGAGCCGACCGAGAAGCGGATTGAGGAGCGCGTGGAGGCGGGGGAGTTCGCCTTCGACAACGACTCCTCCGCTTGGCTCTGGCGTTCGCTCGCGTTCGAGCAGGACTTGGAGCTGACCTACCGCTCGGTCAACGTCGTGCAGCAGCGCAGTCAGTTGGTCCAGGTTGCCGTGCGCGGGCAGGACACGCTGCGCGGGCCGCAGGGCGATGTGGTGACCTGGCAGGTAGTGGCGACGCCTGGGGTCGAGGTCAGCCGAGCCTGGTACGAAGTAGACCCGCCCCACCGTCTCATCAGATGGGATCAGCAGCCTCGGCGGTTTGTGCTGGTGGATATTGCGAC
Organism: Dehalococcoidia bacterium; assembly: GCA_963555985.3. GTDB lineage: Bacteria > Chloroflexota > Dehalococcoidia > Bin125 > Bin125. The sequence continues at coordinate 282,762 of OY820591.1, read as the reverse complement.
CGAGCCGGAGTAACCGGCAGTCCTCAAACTCCGCCATTCCCACCCCCCGGAAATGACCGAAACCCGAACCTGCCGGTATCCTCAAAACGTGCGCCCGCTGAACCGGCGCGGGCGGCTGATCACCTTGCGAGCGGCAGATGACCACCAACGCTGCGGCCCCGCCGATCCGGCCCGACGAACTCCCCCAGGAGAATCACGTCGTCTGCCGCGACCTCTTCAAGATCTACAAAATCGCCGACCTCGAAGTCGTCGCCCTGCGCGGACTCGACCTGACTGTGGCCAAAGGCGAGGTGCTCGCCATCGTGGGCGCCTCCGGCTCCGGCAAGTCCACCTTGCTCAACGTGCTCGCCGGGCTTGATGTGCCCTCCGCCGGACAAGCCTTCGTCAACACCGCCGACCTGCTCGCCCTCACCGAAGCCGAACTCGTTGACTACCGCCGTGAACAGGTCGGCTTCGTCTGGCAGCAAACCGGACGCAACCTGATCCCCTACCTCTCCGCTCAGCAAAACATCGAAGTCCCGATGATCCTCGCCGGCCGCTCGCGCAAGCACGCCCGCGAACGCGCCCTCAACCTGCTCGAAGCCGTCGGCCTCATGGACAAGCGCCGCCAGCGCCCCGACCAACTCTCCGGCGGCGAGCAGCAGCGCGTCAGCATTGGCGTCGCCCTTGCCAACGACCCCCCGCTCCTCCTCGCCGACGAACCCACCGGCGAACTCGACACCCACACCTCCGAAGAGATCTTCGAACTCTTCCGCAATCTCTCCAACCAGTTCGGCCTCACCATCATCGTCGTCACCCACGACCCCGCCATCGCCGCCCGCGTCGATCGCGTGGTCGCCATCCGCGACGGCAGCATCGCCACCGAGACCGTGCGCCGAATCGAGAATCCTGGTACCGAGATCGCCGAGGTCGTCCACGACGAATACGCCGTCGTCGACGGCGCCGGCCGCCTGCAAATTCCCAAACCGCTGCTCGATTCAGTCGCGCTCGGACGCCGCGCCTACGTCGATTCCCGCGACGGGCGGATCGTGATCACGCCGGTCCAGGGTGAAGAAGAAGGACCCGCCCGATGAGTATCTCCAACGCTGTCAACGGCGCAATCGGCGCGCCCGCCCCAAACGGGCGCGACCTCGTCGTCGATGTCCGCAACGTCAGCCGACGCTTCGTCGTCGGCAGCGAAGACATCTGGGCCGTCCGCGATGTCTCCCTCCAGGTCCATCGCGGTGAATTCGTCGCCCTGATCGGACGCTCCGGTTCCGGCAAGACCACCCTCCTCAACCTGATCGCCGGCCTTGACGCGCCCACCGAGGGCAACGTCCACATCGACGGCGAGAACATCACCAACTACACCGAGCGCCAACTTACCCAACTCCGCCGCCATCGCGTCGGCTTCGTCTTCCAGTCCTTCGGCCTGCTCCCTCTGCTCTCCGCCTACGAGAACGTCGAACTCTCGCTCCGCATCGCCGGCGCAGGCATCCGCGAGCGCCGCCGCCGCGCCGAGGAACTGCTCGAAGCGGTCGGCCTCGCCGGCCGCGCCCGCCACCGCCCCTACGAACTCTCCGGCGGCGAACAGCAGCGCGTCGCCATCGCCCGCGCCTTGGCCAACTCCCCCGCCCTCATCCTCGCCGACGAACCCACCGGCGAACTCGACTCCACCACCGCCGTCAGCATCTTCCGCCTGCTCCACGATCTCGTCGCCGAACACGGCGTCACCATCATCACCACCACCCACGACCGCACCGTCATGGAGCTCGTCCCCCGCGTCGAAGAAATGAAAGACGGACGCCTGCTCGAGCCCGAAGAGCAGGAACTCTTCCGCTACACCGTCCGTGACGAACGCTCACGCTTCGCCGCCGAACTCCCCACCGATATCCAGGAAGAAGTCGCCTCCTCAGCCGCCCACGCGGTCGACTTCGCCCCCACCGCCGAAGAACGAGTCGCCGCCACCGTCTCCGCCCACCCCGAACTCACCGAAGCTCAGGCCCGCCAAATCGTCGGCGAAGACGCTGCACTCCCCACCCCCCAAATCGCCGACCCCGAACCACCTTCTGAAGAAGACACCAGCTTCGCCCCGCCCCCGGGAGTCGAGCGCCCCATCTGGGCTCGCACCCAAAACGAAGACTGACCCGCCCCCAGACAAGCGAGAGCGCCCAAATCTACCCAAAAACAACCGCAAAAGGACCGCTGATAAAGTCCCAGATCGCCTCAGCCGCCTCAAAAGCGCTGAAATCGTCCAGCCACTTGCCCGTGTGCAAGATGTACTCATGGAAAATCTTGAGGCCGCCTACCACCAGTAGCCAACCCGCAGCCTCGCGTCCGGTCAACGGAGCGGCAGTACCGTCGGGATTCGTGCCGCGCAAGCGTCCGGTCCATCGAGGCCAGTGGGGGCGGCTGGCGACGTAGAGGAACCAGAACTCGAAGATGTGGGGGAAGTAGATCAGGATGCCCCGTCCGGCGCCGGCCAGAAAGGCGACGAAGCCGATCAGCCGCCAGCTGAAGAGCGTGAGCGCGATGTTCCGCTCCCAGCCGCTCCAGCGCATGGCGACATAGAAGAAGAGAAAGATGTAGACCTGATCGACCCACTTGTCCCACTCCTGATAGTTGGACAGCCCTCCAAGATCAATCGCCTGGCGCAGAAACAGATCGGAAAGGTCGACGAAGACGGCGATCAGTCCGCCGACAAAGGCCCAGCGCAGAACAGGGAGCGATCCGACAACGCGGATCAGGGCAATGACCAGAGCTTCCATTGGGAGAAGGGTAGATCGATTTGCGGGGCGGTTTTTGGGAGTGGGTGGAGTGTTCGGTGCTGGTCACGGCGAGATTCCCGCAGCGGAGCGCGGGAATGACGGAGACCTGAGGGAATAGCGGATGGGGGATGCTAGGGCCTGTTCACGCAACCACGAGCGCGGTCGGCCCGCACGCGCGCTGGTCTCGAGACTGAGCCTCGGCGTTCCCTGCCCCGCCCTCCTCAACCGAGCCGAAACCGGGTATGCTCAGAACATATACGCGCACGAATCCAATCGGAGCCCGCTGTGTCCCGTGAACGACTCGCGCCAAACCCAGACGGCGCCGGACAAGCCCGGATTCGCCTGGAAAAAATCCGCCCGCATCGAGACGAATCCGGACAGATCTGGACAGATCTAGACAGATCTAGACAAATCTGGACAAATCCAGACCCGCGAACGCACGATCCTCAGCGCTCAACAGGAGATCCGCTCAATCCCTCCGAAATTCTCCCCGCCAAACAGCGCCGATACACTTCGCGCAGTGTGAACAGGTCCTAGAAGCCGGGGAGATCGTCTCGGTTGAAGGAGCCGGTGACGAGGAAGATGGTTCGTTCGCAGATGTTGGTGGCGCGGTCTCCGATGCGTTCGAGGTTGTGGGAGCACCAGAGCACGTGGGTGATGGCGTCGGAGGCGGCGTCTTGTTCGACCTGAGCAAGGCGGGCGATCAGGCGGGTGTGGACTTCGGCGTAGAGGTCGTCGACTTCGTCGTCGCGGCCGTAGGTTTCGCGGGCGAGGGATTCGTCGCGATCGATGAAGGAGCGGGTGGCGTCGTGGAGCATTCCGCGGGCGACGTCGGCCATACGCCAGAGTTCGGGCTCGGTGGCGGCGATCGGATCGTCGCCGAGGAAGATGGCGATCCGGGCGATACCTTCGGCGTGGTCGGCGATGCGCTCCAGATCCGTGGCGATCGCGTTGATCGACATCAGCTCGCGCAGATCGCCCGCGACTGGTTGCTGGAGCGCGATGATGTTGAGCACGGCCGATTCGATGTCGTAGCGGAGGCGGTCGACGTCTGCGTCGGCGGCGCAGACGCGGCGGGCAAGCACGAGGTCGCGGCGAAGCAGGGCCTGCATCGCGTCGACGATCGAGCGATCGGTGCGGGCGTGGAGCAGGCGCAGGCGGTCGATCACTTCTTGGCGGTCGGCGGTATAGGAAATCCTCGAGGTGGCCATATGTGGTCCCTTCGAGGCCTGGCATTCGGAACGCGCGGTTCGCGCTGTGGATTCGACGGTCTAGCCGTACCTGCCAGTAATGTAGTCTTCCGTGCGCTGGTCGCGGGGGTTGGTGAAGATGTCGGTGGTAGGGCCAAATTCCACGAGGCGTCCGACGCGCTCTTCACCGGCGAGCAGGAAGGCGGTGAAGTCGGAGACGCGCCCGGCCTGCTGCATGTTGTGCGTGACGACGACGATGGTGTAGTCCTCGGCCAACTCGCGCATCAGGTCTTCGATCTTGAGCGTAGCCACTGGGTCCAGCGCCGAAGCGGGTTCGTCCATCAGGATGATTTCTGGCTGGACGGCGATGGCGCGGGCGATGCAAAGCCGCTGCTGCTGGCCGCCGGAGAGCGCCAGACCGCTCTTATCAAGGTCGTCCTTGACCTCGTCCCAGAGCGCGGCGCGGCGGAGCGAGTCTTCGACGAGGCGATCCATGTCGCCGGAGTAGCCGTTGATACGCGCGCCGAAGGCGACGTTCTCGTAGATCGACTTGGGGAAGGGGTTGGGCTTCTGGAAGACCATTCCGATCCGGCGGCGGACTTCGACGGCGTCGACGTTGGGGTCGAGCAGGTTCCGGCCCTCGAACTGAATCTCGCCTTCGATGCGCGCGCCCGGAATCAGGTCGTTCATGCGGTTGAGGCAGCGAATCAGGGTGCTCTTGCCGCAGCCGGAGGGTCCGATCAAGGCGGTGACGCGGTTGCGGGGCACGTCGATCGAGATGCGGTCGATGGCCTGGAAGGAGCCGTAGAAGGCGGAGACGTCGCGCAGCTCGAGCGCCATTTCGAGGTCGTCCGGTATCTCGTGGCGGACGGCTTCGAGGGTGGGATCAAGGTGAACGCCAACACCAGTAGCTGCGTCTTCCTTCATGTTGGGCGGGGGCGGGAGCGCGGTTTCGGTCGGCGCGGGGGTGCTCGCCGGCGCGCTGGACCGCATGATGGTGAAGAGGTTACGAGCCATTCTGAACGCTCCCTGTTCGGCGCCCTAATCCGGTCGCGGGCGAATTTACCAGTCGGTGCGGGTTCGCTGGCGCATGATGATCGCGGCAGCGTTCATCAGCAGCAACATTGCGAGCAGCACGATGATCGTCGAAGCGGCAATCTCGTGGAAGCCGGACTGCGGCCGCGTGACCCAGTTGAAAATCTGGATCGGCAACACGGTGAAGTCGTCGGTCGGCGAGTCCGCCAAGAAGGCGATGAAGGTGAGCGCGCCGATCGCGATCAAGGGCGCGGTCTCGCCGATCGCGCGGGACATGGCGAGGATGTTGCCGGTCAGCATCCCGCCGAAGGCGTAGGGGAGGACGTGATAGCGGATCACCTGCCAGCGGGTCGCGCCGACGGCGTAGGCGGCCTCGCGCATCGAGGGCGGGACCGTGCGCAGCGCTTCCTGCGCCGAGACGATGATGATCGGCATGACCAGCAAGGCCATGGTGCAAGCGCCCGCCAATACGGAGCGCTCGAACTCGAGCACGCGCACGAAGACCTGTAAGCCGAGCAACCCGTAGATGATCGAGGGCACGCCGGCGAGGTTGGAGATGTTGACCTGGATCATGCGCGAGAACCAGTTGCGGCGTGCGTATTCCTCAAGGTAGACAGCCGCGCCCACGCCGAGCGGGAAAGCGACGGCGGCGGTGATGGTCATCATGTAGAGCGTGCCGGTGAGCGAGGAGAAGATGCCCGCGTCCTGCGGCCGGCGCGAGGGGAAGGCGGAGAGAAAGTGAGGATCCATGAAGAGATAGATGATCCAGGCGAGGATCATGATGCCGGGGATGACCAGCGAGGGCCGGCGCAGCCGCCGTGAACCAAGCCAGCCTGCGGCCAGAATCGCCAGAGGCAGTCCCAGACCGACGATCAGCAGGCGCACGATCTGGAACCCTTCGGCGTCGCCGAAGAGGCTGAAGATGTGCCCGTTGGCGCCGTCGTGGTCGCGCCAGTACTCGATGAAGTAGACCGACTCGAAGCGGACGTAGAGCAGGTGCAGGAAGATCGCGGCGGGGGCGACGGCGGCCAGGCCGATCAGCTTGCCCGCCAGCTCGGAGAGTTGGGGCATCAGGCTGTAGACGAGGCGCGGCCCGACGAAGGGCAGCAGGATCGCCACCGGCAGCGCCCAAGTGAACCAAGCCATGCCCTCGGGCGTGGGCGAGTCGGTGATCAGCTCGCCGCGGTACTCCTTGGTCACAGCGGCGCCGTCGGTGAAGAGGCGGGCAGCGCCATCGACGGCGATCTCGACGATCAACGCGCCCAGCATGATCATGCTGATCGCAATCGCGAGCAGCGCGGCGACCATAAAGCCGACCGAGACAGTCCGGCGCACACGCACGCGCGGCGCGTAACGCGCCAGTCCGCCCGAGCCTGCCGCAGGCGCAGCAGCGGTCATTCGTATTCCTCCCGGAAGCGGCGCGCGACCCACTGGGCGACGATGTTCATCGCCAAGGTCAGCACGAACAGGGTCATGGCGACCGCGAAGAGCACCTTGAACTCAATCGAGGTCGTCGGCGTGTCGCCCAGCGAGAGTTGGACGATCATGGCGGTCATGGTCTGAACGGCCTCGAGCGGATTGACGCCGAATTGAGGGTTGCCGCCGCCGGCGATCGTGACTGCCATGGTCTCGCCGACGGCGCGTGAGGCGGCGAGGATGATCGAGGCGACGACGCCGGAGAAGGCAGCCGGCAGCACCACCCGTAGGGAGACTTCCACCCGCGTGGAGCCGAGCGCGTAGGCGCCCTCGCGCAGCGCGCGCGGCACTGCTTTCATCGCGTCTTCGGAGAGTGAGGCGATGATCGGCACGATCATCAACCCGACCACGATTCCGGCGGCGAGAGCGCTGTAGCTGCCGATCAGATCGGCGCCGAAGATCGAGCGCAGCACGGGCACAACCGAGAGCAGGGCGAAGTAACCAAAAACGACGGTGGGCACGCCGGCCAGTACTTCGAGGATCGGTTTGACGATCGCGCGCAGGCGCGGAGGCGCGTATTCGCTCAGGAAGATCGCCGCCATCAGACCGAGGGGGATCGCCACTGCCAGGCCGATCAGGGCGATCATGCCGGTACCCCAGACCAGCGCCCAGACGCCGAACTCTTTCTCGGCGAAGAGGGCCGACCACTTGGTTGAGCCGAAGAAGTCCCCGAACGGGACTTCGCGGAAGAACTCGACAGTCTCGAAGATCAGGACGAGGACAATGCCGACGGTGACGAATGCGGAGAGCGTGGCGGTGAGGAAGAGCAGACCGTGGATCAGACGGCCGGTTCGGGTTTCGCGGCCGCTGCCCGGGCGGGAGGGCTGGAGCCGATCGCGCCAGAGTTCGGCGAGCAGGGAGCGGACGGTGTCTCGCTGGGGCGCTTGGGTGCTCATGCTGCGGCAGTTCCGCTTGGTAGGGGGTGCAGAGGCAACTCTTGACCCTCAATTGCGGGTAGATGTCACGCTAGGTTTGGCTTTGCTTGGCTGGTTAACAGTGGGTAAGTCCGGTAATGGGTGTTGTGGGATCGTTTGCACTGCCGACTCTTGTCGGGGCAGCTGCCGAGAGGTGAGACGCGGCGGTCGGAGAGGACTGCGGCGTTCTCACCCCCTCTGCCTGCGGCATCTCCCCCCCTCAAGGAGAGTTGCGCGTACATCAGATTCCCGTTGCTCTCGTCATTCCAGCGAACGCTGGAATCTCGCTCCGACCAGAGAGCCCGCAATTCCGGACGAGATTCCAGGTCAAGCCTGGAATGACGGAATCCGGGATTACGCGCAGGTCTCCTCAAAGGGGAGATTGGGGAGCGGAGGCTGCGCAACGTTACTCAGCGTCGAAGACCATGGCGAGCGTGTCGCCCTCTTGGGCAGCGGCGATCGCGGAGCCGGCGATGCGGTCTTTGACGCGGCGCCAGGCAGCGGCGTAGATGTTGGCGGGGAGCTGCACGTAGCCAACCTCTGCCGTGTCTACCAGCCAGACGCCGTCGGTGAGGAAGTACTCGACGAAGGCGGCGACTTCGTCGCGCTCAAGTGAGGCGACGGAGACGTAGATGAAGAGCGGGCGCGAGAGCGGGTTGTAGGAACCGTCGTTGATCGTGTCATTGGTCGGGATGATCGCCTGGCCGGCGTCGTTCACGACCGGAACCGCCTTGAGCCGGTCGGCGTTGTTGGCGTAGTAGCTGAAGCCGAAGTAGCCGATCCCGCCGCGGTCGGAAGCGACGCCCTGCACGAGCACGTTGTCGTCCTCGGAGAAGGTCGTGTTGTCCGAACGGTGGACGCCGCTGTCGCCGTTGATCGCCTCGGTGAAGTAGTCGAATGTGCCCGAGTCCGCGCCCGGGGCGTAGAGGGTGATCTCCACGTCGGGGAACCCGTCGCGCACGTCGGCCCAGCTCGTGGCGAAGTCGTCGGGACGGAAGATGTGGTTGAGCTCGGCGACGGTCAGCGCGTCAACCCAGTCGTTCTCAGGGTTGATCACGATGGTCAGGCCGTCGAACGCGACCGGGACTTCGATGAAGCTGATCCCAGCCTCGGCGCAGAGTTCAGTTTCGCTGTCCTTGATCGGGCGGGAGGCGTCGGAGATGTCGGTCTCACCCGCGCAGAAGCGCTTGAACCCGCCGCCGGTGCCGGAGACGCCGACCGTGACGCGGACACCGCGATCGGTGAGGATGCCGAACTCTTCCGCCATCGCTTCGGTGATCGGGAAGACGGTCGAGGAGCCGTCCACGGCGATGTCGCCTTCGAGTCCGGCGACCGCTGCGCGGGTTTCTTGCTGCTGAGCGTCGTCAGCGGCGGCTGAGGAAGCAGTGGCATTGGACTGTGCTTGCTGCTGGTCTTGGGCGGCTGAGGCGGCAGAGCTTTGCTGCTCATCGCCGCCGCCGCAGGCGGCGAGCAGCAAGCCGACGCCCAGCAGTACCGGCAATAGCCACAAGAGCGGCTTCTTCACGACAGTTTCGGTCACGATGCAGGTCCTCTCGCTTACTGACAGGTCGGGTTCGAGCACTCGCAGCGTATGAACGAACCCGATCTTGAGCGGTAATCCGGCGGCTAACGAGGAGTTAAGGAGGGGTTAGCAGAGTCCGGCGTTATGGCGCGCTGTGCACGGGTATGGCGCTATGCGTCGGCCCCGAGGTTGAGAGGAGCGGCGGGGCGCTGCTGGGCCAGGGGGAGAGAGAAGCTGAAGGTTGAACCGTCGCCTGGGGCGCTTTCGAGGGCCACGCCGCCACCGTGGATTTCGGCGATGTGGCGGACGACGGCTAGACCCAGGCCGGTACCGGGAGCGGCGCTGGCTCCATCGGAACGTTCTCCGGTGCGGGCGCGGTCGACGCGGTAGAAGCGCTGGAAGATGCGGGGCTGTTCGGCGGCGGGGACGCCGATGCCGGTATCGCGGACTCGGAGCCAGATCATCGGCGCGGGATCGAACAGTGGGCCGGACTCGGCGAAGACCTCCACCTGTCCGCCGGCAGGAGTGAATTTGATGGCGTTGTGGACGAGATTGATGAGGGCCCGCTGGGTGAGGTCGGGGTCGGCGGCGACAACCGCTTCAGGTGTGCGCAAGCTGAGATCGACGCTCTTGCGCTCGGCTTGAGGGCGCAGACGCTCGACCGCTTGCTCGACTAGCGGCCCCAGTTCGAGCGTGCGGATGTCGGGCGGGGAGAGTCCGGATTCGAGCCGGGCGAGGGCGAGCATTTCCTCGATCAGCTCGCTCATGCGCTCAGCTTCGGATTGGATGATCACGCGGAAGCGCTGGGCATCCTTGGGATCGTTGACGACTTCAAGGGTCTCGGCGGCGGCGGCGATGGTGGCGAGCGGGGTGCGCAGCTCGTGCGAGGCGTTGATAAAGAAGTCGCGGCGGGACTGTTCCGCTTCGTGGAGATCGGAGAGGTCATGCAAAGCCACAACCACGCTCCAGGGGCCGGCGGCGGGCGAGGCGCCGTCTTCGGAGACCAATGGCGCGACCACGGCGCGGTAGCGTCGGGACTCGCGCTCGACTGTGAGCGCGGCGGGCGCGCTCTCGTGTAGACAAGCCTCGACCGCCGTGTACAGATCGGGGTCTGCCACCGCATCGATCAGGGGCGCGCCGAGCCAGTCATCGGCGCTGTCGCGTCCGCGTCCGCCGTAGGGGGCGGAACGGGAGATATCGGCGGCGGCGGCGGGGTTGAGATAGGCGATGCGGGCGTCGCTGTCGATAGCGATGACTTGGTCGCCGGCGGCGGCGAGGGCGCGTTTGACCTGTTCGAGTTCGCCGCTGCGCTCGTCGAGTTCGTCGTGGAGGCGTCGGCTAAGGTCAGCGACGTTGCGCACGATTCGGTTGGCCCGAGGGTCGGGCAGCGGCGGCGGTTCGCCTTGGGTGGCCAGGGTCAACGCTTGTTCCAGAGCTTGGGTGCGTTGCCGCAGTTGTCGCAGGCAGGCGAGCAGGATGACCACACCGGCTACACAGAGGACGATGCCGGCGATCAACCCCGGGCCGCGCTCAGCGCCGATGCTGAGACCGATCCCCAGCGCCGCGATCAGCGGTCCTCCCAGGAGCGTCGCCAGTCCGCCGGTTGCTGTGGACATCTGACTGCCCTGTGCGATATGTGACCGGGCCTCTCTGGCCTTACGGGATCGCTCACCCCGCGGCGCGGGGGAGTGCAAGAGGTTGCCGTGGGCGCAGGCTACGCGCTTTAGCGCTCGAAGCGGTAACCGGCTCCGCGCACGGTGATCAGGTGGCGCGGGGGTTGGTCGGGCTGCTCGATCTTCTTGCGCAGCCAGCGGACATGTACGTCTACCGTGCGGGTGCCTCCGGCGAAGGAGATATCCCAGACGTCGTTGAGCAGTTGATCACGGGTGAAGGCGCGGCCGTCGCGTTGGGCGAGGTAGGCAAGCAGTTCGTACTCTTTGGGACGGAGGGCGATTGATTCTTCGCCGCGTTTGAGCAGGCGGCGGTTGAGATCAAGCGTGAATTGATGGTCGGAGGCGCCAAATTCAATGATTCGCGGCCCGACGGCGACATCCTGGCGGCGACGAAGGTGGGCGCGGACGCGGGCCTTGAGTTCGGCGATGCTGAAGGGCTTGGTGATGTAGTCGTCGGCGCCGAGGTCGAGACCACGCACGCGATCGGCTTCGGTTGTGCGTGCGGTCAGGAGCAGCACCGGGGTAGAAGAATGCTCGCGGATGCCGCGCAGGACATCGAGACCGTCGAGGCGGGGCAGCATCAGATCGAGCAGCACCAGATCGGGCTGGAGGGCGCGCGCCATCGAAAGTCCCTCGACGCCGTCTTCGGCGGTGCGGACGCGGTAGCCCTCCAGCTCCAGATTGAATCGCAGCGTTTCCGCGAGCGGGGCTTCGTCTTCGACGACCAAGAGAGTGCGAGTCACGCCGGTCTCCTTCGTATGACAAGAGGATATCGCCGCTGCGCGACGGGGGCGGTTGCAAACTCGTTAACCTGCGCGCACAGCGGTACTGGAGATAACGAACAGTGCGAGGAGAGCGTCATGCGATTCGGATTTTGGGCGGGCGCATCCAATCCGTGGGCGGAAGTGCTGACCGTCGCGCGACACGCGGAACGAACGGGTTGGGACCGGATTTGGTTCGCCGATCACTTCATGCCCAACAAACCGGTTGGCGAAGACGCTTCCGACGAACTGATGCACGAGTCGTGGACGACACTGGCGGCGTTCGCGTCGCGGATTCCGCGCGTGAAGCTGGGGCACATGGTCAGCGGCAACACCTACCGTCACCCGGCGCTGACGGCGAAGATGGCGGCGCAGATCGATGTCATCTCCGGGGGACGCTTCATCCTCGGGCTGGGCGCGGCCTGGCAGGAGAACGAGCACTACGCCTACGGGATGCACTTCGGCACGCTGAAGGAGCGGATGGATCGCTTCGAGGAGGCCTGCCAGATGGTGACCGATCTGTTCCGCTACCAGAAGAGCAACTTCACCGGTCAGCACTACCAGCTGATCGATGCGCCGCTGGAGCCGAAACCGATCCAGACGCCGCTGCCGCTGATGATCGGAGGCGGCGGTGAGAAGCGCACGCTGCGGATCGCGGCGCAGTACGCGAACGAGTGGAACGTCTGGGGCACGCCGGAGACGATGATTCACAAGCAGTCGGTGCTTGATGCACACTGCGCCGATGTCCACCGCGACCCGGCGGAGATCCAGCGCTCGGCCTGCCTGCTGCTGATGATGACCGAGAACGAGGATGTGCTCGGCCCAGTCCGGGCGAGCGGGCGTCCGGTCTTGGGCGGCTCGAACGACGAGATCAAGCGGACGGTGCAGGAGTACATCGACGCGGGCGTGGATGAGTTGATCATCCCCGACTTCACTCTCGGCTCGAACGCCTTCCAGCGCACCGAGCAGATGGATCGCTTCATCGAGGAGATCGCGCCGGAGTTTCGCGAGGGGTGACATGGCCGATATCCGCAATTCGGACTTTCGCGAGCGCATGCGCGCCGAGTTTCTTGAGGGCGCGGCGACATTGCCGTGGGACGAGATCTGGCTGCGAATGGCCAACGCGCGCTTCGCACTGATCGATGCCCTTCAGGGCGTCACCCAGACACAGGCCGACTGGACCCCGACCGCGATGGACCCGGACGACGAAGCAACCTGGAGCGTCAGCGAGATCATGCGGCACGTGATTACCGCGTCGCCGAACATCGCCGAGATCATCGCCGCCACCGCGAATGGTCGCACGGTGGTCAAGGGTCCGCCGGGGCAGATCACCGCTCCGGCGTCGGATGTTGATGACCTGCGGTTGCAGGTCACATCAGTGAGCGAACGTCTGCTGAGCGTGGCGAATGCGTTCCCTGAGGAGATCGACAACGAGACGACAGTGCCGCACGCCTTTTTCGGGGAGTTGCCGTCGATGGCGTGGCCGCTATTCCAGGCCTTCCACGACGGTGATCATACGCGCCAGATCCTCGCCCTCAAGTCTCACGCGGACTATCCGTCCTAACGTTCACGCGGCGCGACGATGTAGCCGTTGAGGTCGCCGATCATCTCCCAGCGGTCTGGTGCCTTCCAGATCAGCCAGGCGGCTAGTGCGCAGGTGAGACCGTCAAGGGTGTCGTCGAGGCGTTTGAGGCTTTTGCCCCTGGCGTTCCGGGCGGTTTCGGGATCCAGGGCGCGGGCGATGTCTTCGTGGTCGAGAAGATCGGGCGCCTCTCGCTCAATCAGTCCTCCCAGGTGTCCCTGGTACTGACGCAGTCCGGTTCGCTTCTGCGCGACACGGCCCTTCTTGTACAGGATCCGTTCGTCGAGGCCGAAGAGGCGAACGTGGATCGTGTGCGGAAAGACCTCGATTGCCGTACGACCGGCTCGATGGCCGCGCAACAGTTGTGCCGGGTCCAGCGTGAAGCCTGACGACTCCAGGGCCTTGCCGAGGTCGATGCCGGCCGTGTATCCACGCCTGACGGCCAGCGAAGGGTGATAGGCCGACGCCTTGTAGCGACCAAACTTACTGGCGATCTTGCTTTCGGCGCGTCGTTCTTCGTTGTAGAGCAATGGAGCGTCAATGGTGACGACGACCGGTCCGTCGACTGCGGTGACTTCATCTGCCAGCGCTGCAGTTTCGTAGGCTGCGGCGTGAAGACGGGTGCAGCGCAGGTTGTCCCGCGAATCGCCCTCGAGCCAGCAGATGCCACTCTCGTTCTTGGTCGTCCAGGCAAGGTCGAGGCCAATGAAGGTGGGCATTGCGGCTCCATGCCGGTCAGACGAGATACTCGCGGCGAGCGCGGGTATGACGGAACGCTGGGAAACGCCTAGCGGTTGCGGGGGGCCTGGGAGTAGTCGCCGAAGGGGCCGTCTCGCCAGGCGAGGGCACCGCGCAGGCCTTCGTCTCGCATCCGCCGCGACCATTCGTAGTGCTGGCTGGTGAAGGTGCCGACCGCATCCAGATCCGTCGAAGACCGCAGCGAGGAGTAGATGCCCATGTTTTCGTAGAAGCGGTTGACGTGGACCTTGAGCTGGGCCAGGTGGTCGGCCGGCAGGTTGGAGACGCGCTCGGCGAGGGCGAGGGTCTTCTCTTCGAGTTCGTCGCGGGGGACGGCGTAGTTGATCAGGTTGAGTTGGGCGGCTTCGGTGGCCCGGATCGGGTCGCCGGTGTAGAAGAGTTCCTTCGCTTTGCGCATGTTGGTCAGCAGGGGCAGGATGGCCGAGGTGCGGCTGCCGGCGAAGCGCAGGCCGGGGTGGCCAATCTGCGTGTCCTCGGCGGCGACCACGAGGTCGGCCATCATCGAGAGCTCGAAGCCGCCGGCGATGGCGTAGCCGTGGAGTTGGGCGATGGTGATCTTCTGCATGTTCCAGAAGTAGAGCCAGATGTCGGTGACGCGGGCCATGCCGCCGCGAATACCCATGATCAGGCGGTTGCCGTCGTCGTCGACAGTGCGGAAGCGGCGGTGAATGGCGTCGGCCCCGTAGCCGCCGGCGGGGGTCAGGTCGTAGCCGGCCGAAAAGGTGCGGCCGGCGCCCTTGACGATCAGCACGCGCACATCGTCGTCGGCCTCGAAGTACTCGCAGGCGTCGCGGAAGTCGTAGATCAGCTCCTGCGAGAGCGCGTTCATCTTCTCGGGGCGGTTGAGCGTGAGCACGCCGATGCGGTCGTCGGTGCCGGTGCGTTCGAGCAGGACGTTGTCGAAAGTGGGCAGCGCCATGGGGGATCTCCTTGAGCGAAGTTGCGGGTGTCTTGCGCCTCATCCTAATCGCTCTCTGTAATCCAGCGGTGCGAAGACCACGCCGGACCTTCGTACACGGATTGATACGCTCCGGTCTCCAATCGAGAACAGCGGGGGAGAGACGCGCATGACCTGGTTTCGGAGCGCCTGTGGACTGCTCGCCGCGATCTTGGCCGCGCTGATCCTGATCGCTTGCGCCGATGAGCTCGAGACCGCCCCGGAAGAACTGGTGGTTAGCAGCGAGGAGGAAGGCTCACTGGTTGAGCGGCTGGCGGCTACCGCTGACGCCTTCGAGTACGAGATTGGCAGGTTCGGCGGCACACTCACCTCAGCCACGATTGCGGAGCCGCTGACCTTCAATCTCGCGCTGGCCAGCGACAGCGGGTCGGCCGGGGTGCTCAGCTACCTCTTCGAGGGTCTGACGGAGACATCGTGGCTGACTGATGAGGTCGAGCCGGCGCTGGCCGAATCCTGGGATGTTTCCGCCGACGGTCTGACCTGGACGTTTTATCTGCGCCGCGATGTGCGCTGGCACGACGGCGAGTCGTTCACTGCCGCAGATGTGGAGTTCACCTTCAATCGGATCATCTACAACGAGGACATTCCCACGCCCGATCGCGCCGCCTTCACCTTCCGCTTCCTCAACGAGAGCGATGAGTGGGAGGAAGCGCCGATGACGGTAACGGCGATCGATGAGTACACGATTCAGTGTGTGCTGCCGGTTTCGTTCGCGCCGTTCCTGCGTTCGATGGGACAGGCGATCTTCCCCGAGCACATCCTCGCGCCGCACGTGGTCGACGGCACGTTCGTCGACACCTGGGGACTCGACACGGATCCATCGGAGATCGTTGGCACAGGTCCATTCCTAATCGACAGCTACGAACCGGGCGAGCGCGTGCTCTTCCGACGCAATTCCGACTACTGGCTGACCGACGACGGCGGCAACCGGCTGCCCTACCTCGAACAAGTCGTGCTGCTGATCGTGCCCGACCTTGAGGCCGAGCTCGAGGCCTTCCGCGACGGCGAGTCCGACGTCCACGGCGTGCTGGGCGAAGAGTTCGCCGACCTGGAGCCATTGCAAGAAGCGGAGAACTTCACGATCTACCGGCGCGGGCCGACGTTCGGCTCGAATTTTCTGGGCTTCAACATGAACCCGGGCACGAACCCCGACACAGGCGAACCGCTGGTCGGCCCTGAAAAGCATCGCTGGTTCACGAACACGCAGTTCCGGCGCGCAGTGGCGTATGCGATCGACAAGGCGCGGATCATCGACGAGGTTCAGCACGGTCTGGGCTATCCGCAGTGGGCCTCGATCAGTCCGGCGGCGGGCGATTTCCACAATCCCAACGTGCGCATCTACGAGTACGACCTCGAGAGAGCCAACCAGCTACTCAATGAGTTGGACTGGACCGATCGCGACGGCAATGGCTTCCGTGAGGACGACGCGGGCAATGAGATCGCGTTCTCGCTGGTCACCAATACGCAGAACAGCGTGCGTGAACAGGTGACCTCGATCATCCACGCAGGAATGCTCGCGCTGGGTCTGAACGTCGAGTTCCGGCTGATCGAGTTCGGCGAGCTCGTGGGTCAGTTGACGGCCAGCTACGACTGGGAGGCGATGGTCGTCGGTTTCGGCGGCGGCACCGATCCCCACGGCGGCATCGTCATGTGGCACAGCAGTGAGGCGTTCCATGTCTGGCATCCATTCCAGCCCGAACCGGCGACCACGTGGGAGGCTGAGATCGACGATCTCTACATCCGCGGCAGCCAGGAGCTGGATCACGAGCTGCGGGTGACGCACTATCAGCGGGCGCAGGAGATCGTGGCGGAGCATTTGCCGCTGATCTACACCACTCACGCCGAGCGGATCACAGCGGTGCGAAACGTGTTCGGAAATTCGACGCCGACGCTGTACGGGTTATGGGATATTCGGTATCTGTATCGGACGGACAATTAGCACTGGCTACGCCGAGGCGCTCCTAGAATATTCTAGATCTTACATACTCCTCCAAGTTTGAGATGACTCGTGCTGACGATGGCTGTACGTCCAAGTCACGGCTCACTCTGAGAGAGCGCCTCCATTACATCTCCGGGAAGTTCTGCGATTTTCTTCATGTCGTCGAGTTTCTTCGTGAGCTTGTAAGTCACGGCCTGTCCCTCGGCCATCCGGACCAATCTTCCTGCTCGTCCTTCAGCAACCGCACCTTTACGCCACATATTAAACACAATATCATGTGGACAGATACCGAGACAAAGCAGAAGGTCGTACGCACGATCCAGTCGCACATGGTTGAATTGGAAAGTGCCGGTGGCACCGAGCGACGCCGTTTTTACCTCGAAACGGGTGCTCTCGATCCGGAGGTCCGTCTGCGATGTCCGGCTCCCGTTGCCTACGGTGATCCCGTGGGCTGCCAGAAATCTCCTGACGAATTCCTCTCCAATCTCTCCCCGATTCGTGTTCCCCAACATCCGATAGCCAATGAGCGGAGAATCTCGCCAAATGTCCTCTGGGGAGTGTTCCTGAATGATCTCGACCAACAATTCCACAGGGTTCATCCTGGGCGCTCCCAACGGCCGCGAGAAGAACCCTTCTTCCAGAATACGAGAAAGTACGAGTGATTCTTTCGCGCGTGGACTTGTCTCACAGCACGGCTCACGCCAGGGCGGTTGTTCCTCACGACCACGAAGAGGTCCTCAGGCACAAACCCGAGCTCGACGTACGCCTGCATGATCTCTACGTGCGTGAAGCGCTGACGGTTTGAACACACTTCGTCCTGACACTTGACTATGAGCACTCCGCGATCACGAAGAACTCTGTACGCCTCTCTACCTGCGTCTTCGTACAGCGATAAAACTGCTTCGTGATACTTCTTCGGCGTGGTGTTGCGGGTCCCGTTGTTTCGGTAATGGCGCTCAAAAGGCGTCCCCTGGTGCGCAGTTCCTCCAGGAGAGTGCATGTATGGCGGGTCCAGGACAACACAGTCGATCTCACCATCCGCGTAAGGCAGATCTCGGCAGTCGACTCCGGTCTGGATGTCAGTTCCATGGACAACATATTGGTCGTCCGGAACATTGCGCCAGAAGACGCCTTCGCCATACGTCACGTCGGCAATCACGCTTGACTCTGGCACGTACAGAGAGAGGATTTGAGGAAAGACAGTCTCATTTCCTGCGACGGATGCGCTGAAGACAAGATCATTCGTCGGAGCTCCGTTCCGCACAACTCGCCGCCGCGAGGCCGGTGCGAGTCCATCGAGTGCCCTCTGCGCGGCGGCTGAATTCATGCCTGTCTCCTCGGCCAGCCCGGTGAGCGGGCAACCTTGATCCGGCAGTCTAGCGCCTCTCTCCGAGAGAGACTGTCGCATTGACCCGATCCCGTTCTTCCCTCCGTAATGCAGGAGAGCGATGGTCGGCAGGTCGCAGCTTGCGCTCCAGCTCCCAAACCGCTAGCTTGCGCCCGATACAGATCGCGCTGACGGTGCCCCCTGGGCATCTCTGGAGGACAGCATGGTTACCGCCGACCGACTTGACGAACTGCAACTCGAACCTGAGGTTCCGGAGCTTGACCTCTCCTGGCTCAACCTCGACACCGAATGGGGAGTGAACGCCGAACCCGGCCGCAAGGGGCTGACGCTCCAACAGATCAACAAGACGCTCTATGGCGAGATCCCGGCCTCCACCGACGACAGCTCCGCTCGTCCGCGCGGGGCGGCGGCGCCGGATGGCGTGACGCCACGCATGTCGCCCTGGGTCCTGAGCGACGCCACCGAGACCTTCTCCGACTCGGCCGCGCTGCTCTACGACGAGGCTGTCTCGCGTCAGTGGTCTTCGGCCACCGACATCCCCTGGGACACGCTCGAAGAGCTGCCGGAGGACATCGAGCGCGCGATGGCGCAGCTCTGCACCTCGCTGACCGAGGTCGAGTTCATCGCCGGCGATGTGCCCGGCAAGTGGCTGCCGCGGATCGCCGCCGACCACTTCGAGTCCGGCCTCTTCCTGATGTCGCAGGTGATGGACGAAGCCCGCCACACCGACGTCTTCCGCAAGCGCGCCCTCGCCAACGGCGGCGGCCTGCTGCTCCAGGGCGGCGGCGGCGGCCTGCGCCAGATCCTCGAAGCCGAGGACTTCACCCAGATGTCCTCGATGCTGCACATCCTCGGCGAGGGCTTCGTCCAGTCGCTCTTCCGCCTGGGCGAGCTGATCGCGCACAACGAAGCCGAGAAGCGGATCTTCCGCCTGGCCGCGCAGGACGAGTCGCGCCACGTCGCCTTCGGCGTTACCCACCTCAAGTACACGCTGGAGAACGAGCCGGACAAGGCCGAGGAAGTCCACTGGACGCTCGACATGTTCGAGAACACGATCGTCGACCCCGACCAGGCCAACCCCGGCCTCGCCGGCGCGTTGGTCTACCTGCTCGGCGACGGCGACGTCGACGAGGGTTGGCGTCTGTTCTGGCACGTGCGCCGCAAGCAGGTACTCGAGTACCTGCACCGGCTTGATGTGGCCGGACTCGGCGGCCGGCTCGAAAGCGGACGCCTGCATCCGGCCCTGTTAGGCGCCCTCGACGAGAACTAGGACAAGCAACTTCAAACGAACAGCGGCGCGGGTTCGACCCGCGCCGCTTGCTGTCTGCGGAGGACCACCATGCCCGACAACGAAGTCGTCGCCACCGCCAAAGCTCGGCTGGAGCAGTCCGGTCTGCCCTCGGACTGGCTCGACGTTCCGGTCCATTGGGGCGTCAAGGCCAAGGACCAGGCGAAGCCGGAGACGGGCGGCCTGCGCTTCGGGCTGCTCAATGTCGATATCTACGGCGAGGTGCCCGAACACTGGGACAACAACACCGAGATTCCGCGCGGCGCCATCCCCGACACCCGCACCGAACAGATGGGCTACTCGATCTTCGAGAAGTCGGAGGTCTGGTCCGACCTCTGCGCCGAGCTGTACGAGGACGCCATCGCCGACCGCTGGAACTCGTCGGCCGATATCGACTGGGCCTCAATGCAACCGCTGAGTTCGGACATCGAGCGGGCGATCTGCCAGATCGCAACGCTGATGTCCGAGTACGCCTGGACCAAGGCGCAGACGACGGGGCGCTGGCTCCAGGAGATCTCCTACGGCTACATCGAAGTCAAGCTGTTCCTGGGCACGGTGGTGTTTGACGCGGCGCGGCTCTACGAGGTCTGGCGCAAGCGCGCGCTCTCCAACGGCGGCGGACTCGGACGCGGCGGACGCAACTGGAAGTTCCTCCCGCTCACACAGTCGTACACCTTCTCGGAGTTCACGGTCGCCTCGATCATGCACGACGCGATGTTGATCGCGCTGCTCGAAGAAGGCGAGAACCTCGCCCAGAACGAGGCCGAACGCCAAATCTACCGGCTCTGCGCCAAAGACATCGAGCGCCACCTCAGGTACTTCGTCGACCACATGCGCTACCTCCTGCTCAGGGAACCGATCCGGCGCGAGGAAATCCACCGCTACCTGAACAAGGCCGAGTGGTACCTGGCCAAGGACCGCGACGACACGCTCTACTCCGCCCTCGCCGTGCTGATGGGAGAGGGCCGCGAGCAGGCGGAAGAGGCGATGCTGGATGTGGCTGCGCTGCGCCAGCGTCAGGTCGAGACCTACCTCGGCTACCTCGACCATTGCCATCTGACGGATCGGCGGGATCGTCTGAGCGAGGATCTACGCCGCTGGGCGGGGATTCCGATGCCGGTACCGGTGGAGAAGATCCCGGTCTAAGCCCTATTCCGTCATTCCTGCGTAGGGAGGCCTTTGCAAAACCCCCATCTCCGTCATTCCTGCGTAGGAAGACCTTTGCAAAACTCCCATCTCCGTCATTCCTGCGTAGGAAGACCTTTGCAAAACTCCCATTTCCGTCATTCCCGCGAACGCGGGAATCCATGCGGCGTATCGAGTGGGATGCAGATTCTCGCGTTCGCAAGAATGACGAAACGCTCAGCTCGGGAATCTTGCAAAGGCCTCCGTAGGCAGGAATCTCGAAGCACCCAAGTCCGAAGCCATCTCCACATTTGGTCGTACCGCCAACCCGCATCGCGTGATCCGTTCCCTCCCCCCTCCATAAACCACGACACACAACCCCGAACACCAATTCACTATAGTCATCACAGAACACCCGTATCACTCAGAAAGGACTGCCCATGCAGATCCACCCCGCCCGCCGCCGCCGCGCGCTCCGCGTCCACTACCTCCAACAGCGCGGCCACTCCCTGCGCAAGATCGACGAACAACTCGGCCTCTCCCACACCACCGTCCGCGACGACCTCCAACTGCTCGAATCCCACTGGAGCAGCATCGCCGCCCCCGCGGCCGACGATCTCCTGCTCGAATCCCTGCAACTGCTCCAGTTCCGGCTCGCCCTCGCCACGCGCGGCGACGAAGTCACCCGCCTCGCCGACCACCTCACCCCGGTCGAATACCTCCGCGCCCGCGACGCTCAGGACGCCCAACTGACCGCGCTCGTGCGCGAGATCCGGCGCACCGTCGGCGAGGTTCACCGCCGCGCCGAGCAGCGCCCCGACCAACCCGGCCTCGAAACCGAGGAAGCGCCGACCACGGCCGACGCCCCCCAACCTTCCACAGCCTTACAGCCCGAATCGACGACCTCCAGTGCAGAGCGGGAGATCGTCGAAATTCCGGCCTCGGAGGAAAAAATTCTTCCGGAATCTCCCCAACCCGCCCAACCCAACCTCCACGCTGAAGAGACGCCAACCCCGGCCAATACCCCCGAGGTTTCCACAGCCTTACAGCCCGAACCCGCGATCTCCAGCGCAGAGCGGGAGATCGTCGAAATTCCGGCCCCCGAGGAAAAAATTCCTTCCAACTCCGTCCAACTCCCCGAGCCGCCTGCACACGACGCTCTGCTCAGCGAAGTCGTCGACCGCTTCCCCCAGCTCCAAGGCCAGTCGGAGGAGCGCATCCTCGCATTCCTCGACCAATTCACCAGCCCCAACGAGGAACCCATCCAAATCCAGACCGCAGCCGCCGGCTAACTCCCATCTCCTCTCCGTGATCGATCTCCCCCTTGAGGGGGAGATGTCACGCAGTGACAGAGGGGGTGAAAACGCCGCAGCGCTCTCTGCTACACCATGTCTCATCCTCTCAGTCAAACCTCCCCCTTGAGAGCCTGTCCCCGCGCAGGGAGGCCTTTGCAAAATCTCCATTTCCGTCATTCCCGCGTAGGCGGGAAGGTGGGTTCACATTGCAACTGCAACAACTGCCGACCGAAGACTTCGGCCGGGGAGAGGTAGTCGAGGCACTGGCGGGGGGTGTTGTTGTACAACTGCAGCACTTCGATCAAACGCGCGAGGCTGAGTTGGGCGAGGTCGAGCCGGCGCGGCAGGACCCGGCGCAGGCGTCCGATCGCATTCTCGATCCCGCCCTTCTGCCAGGGCGCGTAGGGGTCGCAGAAGAAGGTCTCCACGCCCAGCCGGTGCAGTTCGTAGTGGCGGGCGAACTCGGTCCCGTTGTCGAACGCGACCGTGCGCCGCAGGGCGGGCGGCCAGGCGCGGAGCAGGCTGAGCAGCAGGCGCGCGACCGGAGCGGCCGCCTTGCCCGCCACGGGCAAGCCCACGAGCAGCCGCGAGGAGCGCTCGTGCAGCATCAGCAGGAGCGGACCGCCGCGCCCGAAGAGCATCAGGTCGGCCTCCCAGTGACCGGCTTCGAGCCGCCCGGCGGCCGCCGCCGGGCGCTCGCTCAGGGGCCGCCGCAGTTGGATGCGCTCGACCGAACTGCCGCCTTTGCGCCCGCGCCAACCGCGTTTCGCCTTGCGCCGCGGCAGATACTGGCGCCAACCGCCGCCGCGGCCGGGCTTGGCCCGCGAGGCTTGGGCGTAGATGAAGCGATAGATGCTCTCGTGCGAGATCACCGGCGCGCCCGCCTCGCGCGCCAGCCGGCCTGCGACCTGTTGCGGCGAGAGCCCGCGGGCCAACTCGCGCAGCACCCGCGCGCGCAGCTGATCGTCGCGTTCCAGCCGCGAACCGCGCCAGCGCCGCGCCTGGGCCTGTTGCTGGGCGTAGTCGGGACGGTAGCCGTCGCGCGCCGTGTTGCGTTTCAGCTCTCGAGCAATCGTCGATGGCGAGCGATCCAGAGCTGCAGCGATCTGCCGGATCGAGCGCCCCTCGGCCTGTAAGCGGGCAACCGCGCATCGCTCCGCCAGGTCCAACTGCGTGTACTGCGCGCCCATGGGCTCACCTCAATCATCTGTCGCACTTCGTCTGTGAGACTAGGAAATCCATGCGGCGTATCGAGTGCGACGTGGATTCTCGCGTTCGCAAGAGTGACGAAACGCTCAGATCGGGAATCTTGCAAAGCCCTCCGAACGCGGGAATCCACGCAGCGTCTCGAGTGCGACGTGGATTCTCGCTTGCGGAGACGGTTGCGAAAGTTGATGTTCTCCGTCATTGCCGCGCTCCGCTGCAGCCTGCCCCTAGCCTGAACCGGGCGCAATCTCGCCGTGCCGGCGACGACGGTGCAGGTCACGGCGAGATACCCGCGACAAGCGCGGGTATGACGGGCCTTGATTTACGCAAAGGTCTCCGTGAAGCGGAAACTGGGTGGCCGCCCGCTACGCCAAACAGCGCAGCGGCTGACCGCCGTTGAATTCGAGCATCTGGCCGAAGGCGGTGGCCATATCGATCTCGGCTCCCCACTCCTCGCCTCGGAGTTCGCTGTAGGCGCGGTGGAGGTTGCCGACGATTCGCTCTTCATCGGTCCACTCGCCGAAGCGTCCGAGGTCGAGGTCGCGGGCAGCTTCGAGCGGGTCGATCTCTGCGTCGAAGGCGGACTTGGCCGATTGCTGGACGAATTCCAGATAGGCGTCCACTTCGTCGAGCACGGATGCGTCCGCGACCGGACCGTGACCAGCGATGACGGTCTCGATCGGCAACTCCTTCAGGCGATCCAGCGCCGACCGCCAACCGGCGACCGAACCCATCAGCGCGAACGGCGTGCCCTGGTTGAAGATGA
Organism: Dehalococcoidia bacterium; assembly: GCA_963555985.3. GTDB lineage: Bacteria > Chloroflexota > Dehalococcoidia > Bin125 > Bin125. The sequence continues at coordinate 259,178 of OY820591.1, read as the reverse complement.
TGTCTCCCGCGATCAGCACCCGGCGCTCGGGAATCCAAACCACGGCGTCGGTGTTGGTATGGGCCGGCGAGACGTAGATCAGTTGCAGCTCGAGGTCTCCGGCGTACAAGGTCATCGTGTCGTCGAAGACGACGTTCGGCGCGACCGGCGTCACGTCGCCCCACTCAACGGTGGGGAACATGACCGAGACGCGCTCGCGCTGATTGGGTGCGTCGCGCAGGATGTCGTTGCGGCAATTTCGATGTCCGATGATCACTGCATCGTCTGCGAAGAGGCAGTTGCCGTAGGTGTGATCCATGTGCGAATGCGTGTTGACCAGGGTGCGGACGGGATTGCTGGAGACCTCGGCGATCGCTTCCCGGAAGAGGCGGGTGCGGCGCTCATTGGCGCAGGCGTCGATCGCGATCACCTGGTCGCCGACATCGACAAAGGCGGGGTTGTTCAGACACCAGGAGCCGTCGTGCTGGATGTAGGCGAAGATGCCGTCGGAGACTTCGACGGTCTCGGGATCGGGCAGGACATCGCTGGCGGAAGTGTGTTCGGTGCTCATCTGATTCTCCTCGTTTCGGTTCTGCTCGAAGCCTCATCTAGTCCGTCATCCCTGGGGCGAGATTCCCGCTCCCCGCCTCCGCGGGGGCAGGCTTCGCGGGAATGACGGATTACTGGTTGGCGAAGAAGTCAAAGTCGTCCATGATCCGCTGGTAGCGCCGCTCAACGTGGGCGCGCAGTTCGGGATGGGAGAAGATCAGCCAGCGGTTGGCCTTGACGCCTCTGATCACGATCCGGCCCACGTCTTCAGGGTTCATCTGTTGCGACATCGCTCCGGGGCTGAAGCCGCGCGCGGCTCCTTCGCTGGGGCCTCCGTACTGGCCGGGACGGTTGCGCGCGGCTTCGCCGATCAGGGTGTCAACGCCGCCGGGGCAGAGCGCCGAGACGCCGATACCCTCGGCGGCTAGCTCGTCGCGCAGCGATTCCGAGTAGGCGAAGGCGGCGTGCTTACTGGCGCTGTAGACGCCGAGCGGGATGACCTCGTTGAGTCGCAGCCCGGCCATCGAGACCGTATTGACGATGTGCGCCTCGCCGTCCTGCGCGCGCATTCGCGGGAGGAAGGTCTGCACGCCGTTGATGATGCCGTAGAGGTTGACGCCGAAGGTCCAGTCCCAGTCGGCCTGGGTGGCGTCGGTGAGAGGGCCGGCGGTCAAGACGCCGGCGTTGTTGACCAGCAGGTTGACCTCGCCGAACTCTTCGTAGACGCGCTCGGCCAGCCACTCGTAGCCGACCGTGTCGGTGATGTCGAGGTCGACGGCGAGCGCCTGTACCTCTTTCGCCTCGACCTCGACCGCGACGGCCTCAGCCGTCCCCGGCTGGACATCGGCGAGCACGACGTGCATGCCCTCTTCGGCGCACGCGAGAGCAATCCCTCGGCCGATGCCCGATCCGGCGCCGGTCACCAGCGCCACCTTGCCGCTCAACTCGTCCATGATCCGCTCCGATCAGATTCTCCCGCGCCCAGAACCTAGGCAGAGGGTAGCCTGCTGCGCATGGCTGACTCAGTTGGCGCACTCAATGGATTCCGTGTGCTCGAAGAGGGCGGCGGGATCGCCGCCGCCTACGCGGGCAAGTTGCTCGCCGACCTTGGCGCGGATGTGATCAAGGTCGAACCCCCGAGCGGCGATTCCGTCCGTCGCCATGCGCCTTTCCCCGGCGACGCGCCCCAGCGCGAACGCTCCGGGTTGCATCTCTTCCTGGACACCAACAAACGATCGGTCAGGCTCAATCTCGAATCCGCCGCCGGACGCCGCCTCTATCGGAAGCTCGCCCGCAGCGCCGGCACGGTCATCAGCTCACGCGCGATCGCCGGGCAGCGGCGGCTGAAGCTGACATGGGAAGACCTTGCCAAAGGCGATCCCGCCTTCAACCAGGTCAGCATCACCGTCTTCGGGATCGGCACGCAGCGTGAGGACTGGCAGGGAGAGTCGCTGAACGCCTCTCTCGCCTCCGGCATCTCTTACCGGATCGGAGATCCCGACCGCGCCCCGCTGGGACTGCCCTACGACGCGCCTCAGTACCAGGGCGGGATTCACGGAGCGATCGCGGCGCTGCTGAGCCGCCGGGCGACGCGCGCCGACGGTGCGGGCCAGCACAGTTGGGTCAGCATCGTCGACATCATCAGCAACGTGATGGCCGGTTCAGGGGTCGCCGCGTATGTGTTCACCGGTCAGTCGCGCGGGCGCGCGGGCACGCACATGAACGCCTTCTATCCCTGGCAGGTGACGCCGGTTAAAGACGGCTACTACGAAGTGATCACAATGGTCGACCGTCAGTGGAATCGGTTCATAGAGCTGATGGGCGATCCCGATTGGCAGCACGACGAGCGGCTCCAGAACCGCTGGCTCGCCTTCCAGCACGCCGACGACCTGGACGCCCTCTGGCATCCCTGGATGGCGGAGCGCAGCAAAGCGGAGCTGATGGAGCTGTTCGGAGAGAACCACATCTCGTTCCAGCCAGTGCATACGATCGGCGAAGTCGCAGAGTCGGAGCAGCTAGCGGCGCGAAGCTTCTGGGCCGAGCTTGAGCACCCGGAGTTTCCCGACGGTCTCCGGTTGCCCGGTGCGCCGTATCAGTTGAGCGCGAGTCCGTGGTCGATTCGGCGTCCGCCCCCACTGCTCGGGGAGCAGACGGCGGAGGCGCTGTTGGAGGTTGGTGTTGGCGCGCCGGAGTTGGCACGATTGCGTCGTGCGGGCGTCGCGTGACTCTGGGCCTACTTCAGCATGTACCGGACAATCCGCTCCACGGCGTCGGTGTGTTTGGCCAGGGAGTCTGGATCGACGCAGCGGTCGTAGGTGTCTTGGGGGCTGTGGAAGTAAGGGTGGCCTCCGAGGAAGGAGACGAAGCGGCCGTTGATCTCGCCGATGTTGCGGGCCTCTCCGAAGCCGGCGTTGCCGACGGGGAAGGCTCGGCGATTCAGGCCTTGGGCGTTGAGGGCGTCGGTGGCGACCGCGAACAACTCGTCGTCGGAGGCGGCGTAGCTGGGGATTCCGTTGCGGGAGCCGATTGAGGCTCCGAGATGCATCCAGGCGTGGACTTGATGCGCAGCGTCGCCGAGCTCTCGGATGTAGTGATCGAGGCCCAAGTGGTGGAGTTCGTGTCCGCTGGAGGCGACGAGGTTGAGGCTGCGGCGTCCGGGGTTTGCGGCGATGCGGCCGGCGACTTCCAGCCAGATGGCGATGCCGCCGCCGCGCTCGGCGGCGCAGGTGTACCAGCCGGATTTTGGGGTCATCAGGGTGACTGGGGCGGCGTCCGGATCCGTGCCGGGAATGCCGGCGATCACGTTGTGGGCTGGGGCGTCTACCCGGCCGCCGTCCACAACCATGGTCGCTTCGGAACCGATCGCATCGAGCAACGGTTCGGCATCCATCGGCGCGACTTGCAGGATGGGCAGGGGAATCGGGTCGAGCGGGCGCTCGGCGTTGCGCAGGACGGGATGACCGTCGGGGTCGCCCATGACGAGGATGATGGCGTCGGCGCCGTCTGCGCGGGCCAACTCGAACGACGTGTAGATGCCTGCCGCCATGCGCTCTTGGTCGTCGGCGGCGAACTCCCAGATGACGATGCCGGGGCCGCTATCGGTGCGGAGGACGCCGCTGAGGCCGTTGTGGTCGGTGAAAGCGCAGTCGAAGGTGGGGACGGCGGGAATGTCCCAGGGGCCGAATTGGATTCCGGCGTCGTGGATCTCGACGCGGGGGAAGCGCCAGGTCTGGGGGTCGGCTTGGACGCCGACCTTGCGCAGTTCTTCGAGCATCCACCAGGTCGTCTTGTTGTCGGCCTCGCGGCCGGTGCGATGGTCTCCCAGTTCTTCGTAGGCGCGGATTCGGCGTTCGGCGTCGTTCATGATCGGTCCGCTCAGTCTGCGACGGCCGCGGCGTCTTGACGCTTGGCCACTTGCGCGGCTTCGGCGTCGCGGCGGGCGACTTCGGCCTTGACCATCGGGATGAGCTCGCGCCCGTAGTCGATGGCGTCGGGGAGAGGGTCGAAGCCCCGGATCAGGATGGTGGTGACGCCCAAGTCGATGTACTTGAGCAGGACTTCGGCGACCTGTTCGGGGGTGCCGACCAGGGCGGTGCTGTTGCCGGCGGCGCCGGTTGCGCCCGCGATTGGCATCCAGAGTCGCTCGTCGTGGATGTCGCCTTTTGCGGCGAATTCGAGCAGGCGCTGCGAGCCTCGCGACTGGGGGCGAAAGTCGAGCGGCTGCTTGGCCAGCTTGTTGACGGCGGCGAGGTAGTTGCGGGCCTTTTCCCAGGCCTGATCCTCGGTTGGGGCGATGATTGGGCGGAAGGAGACGGAGAGTCGGGGCTTGCGCCCATGCTTGGCTGCGCCTTCGTGGACGCGCTCGATGGCGGCGGCGATTGAGGCGCGGGGTTCGCCCCACATCATGTAGACGTCGGCGTGTTTGACGCCGATTTCGAAGGCGATGTCGGAGGCGCCGCCGAAGTAGAGGGGGATGCCGCCGGGCTGGATCGGCAGCACTTCGGGGTTTTGCCCGACGATCTGGTAGAACTCGCCGTCGAAGTCGAAGGGTTCGCGTCCGTGGGCGTCGTGCTCCCAGGTTCGGCGCATGATGCTGAGGTATTCGTCGGTGCGGCGGTAGCGCTGGTCGTGGCCTTTCCAGTCGCCGTCGCGCTGCTGTTCGGCGTCGTGTCCGCCGGTGATGATGTGGACGGAGACGCGCCCGCCGGTGAAGAAGTCGAGGGTGGCGAATTTGCGCGCGGCGAGGGTGGGTGCGACGAAGCCGGGGCGGTGGGCGATGAGGAATTTGACGCGCTCGGTGCAGGCGGCGGCGGCCTGGGCGACATGGAGGCCGTCGGCGGAGGCGGAGGTGTAGCCGACGAGGACGCCGTCGAAACCGGAGTCCTCGTGGGCGCGGGTGAAGCGGCAGAGGTAGTCGAGGTCGATGCCGCCGCCGATGATGTGCATGGCGGCGTTGGACTCGGAGGGCTTGACGCCGATCATGCCGAGGAATTCGATAGGCATATGTCACCTCGCTTCGTGGTCTTGGGTGACAGGATAGGGGAGGCGGGGCGGGAGGAGAATTTGGGGTGGCGGAGGGCTGATTTAGCGTTGTGGGCTAGGAATTGTGCGGGTTTGCGTTTCATTTTGTTTCACTCTGTTTCATTCTGTTTCATTTTGTTTCAGCTGGTTCGATTGCGATCGATTTTGGGCTGGCGGTGTTCAGGGGAGTTTCGGATGTGCGCGTTGTCGTTCGGGGTTGGCGGAGTCGTGTGCGGTTGGGTGTCGGCTCGCGCATTTATTCTACACGGTTTTGGGGAGAGAGGTTGGCGGATCCAGATCAGCGATCCAGTGTCGCAACGATGGCCGCCACGACTCGCTTGGGAATCTTCTGCGGCGTGGTCAGCGCGCCCTCCTGAATTCGTCGTAACAGCTCCGGGCTGAGCGGGTCCCAGCGAGTGCGCTCGCCGCTGCGCAGATCGGTCTCAAACTGAGTTTCCGGAATCATGCGGGCGTGCCGGTAGGCCACGCAGGTCTGGCGCCGAACGAACGGGTGCTCGCCCACCTCGACGATGAGACACGAGGCATCGTGTCCTCCGATGCGCGGCCGATGCGTCATGAAACTCGCGATGGCGATCGTGCCCGCCGGCGACGGAGCGCTCAAAACGAACCAGAAATGGTTGCCGCTATCGGTGTCCTGAGCGGCGTCTCCAGGCGTCGTCATCGTGCGTTACTCGGCGAAGACTTCGCCCGCCGACATGTGCATCGACCAATCCGCGCCGAGCTGATCAATGACCCCCTCGATGCCCTCGTCCGTGAACTCGGCGCTGCGCAGGACGACTTTGGGATCGACTAGTTCGGGCCGGCCTTCGGGTACGTGATACTCCGGCAGCTCTTGGAGGCGGGCGGCGAGGTCGTAGCCGGGCAACGCTCCGAATTCGTCGCAGATCGCGTCGAGGATCAGTTCCTCCCACTCGGAGAGGTCGAGCGTGTCGGTGGCGCCGGCGGGGCGGATCAGGCCGCACTCGTCCGGCGCGGTCACGTACTCGCGCCAGGCCTCGGCGGGCGGCCACTGCTTGGGCAGGTTGAGCTCGTAGACGCGGCCCAGAATCATGCCCAGTGGTGAGGCCATCAGGCGGTCGCCGGTGATGGGGAAGCCGTCGCTGCACATCGCCCGGCGGTCGGCGAGATAGAGCAGTTGGTTGAGCACGATCGGCGAGGATTCGCCGCCCAGCTTGCGCAGCAGATAGGCTGCGGCCTGGCCCGCCTTGCGCTCGTGGAAGAGGTACTCCATCGCGGGCCTCCTGTCGGTTCAGGGTAGTCCGGCGCTCCTCGGCGCGTTGTGGGATGGGAATTGGCCTTCAGGTGGTCCGGGTTTGTCCAGATTTGTCTAGATGAGTCCAGCTCTGGCTCGATTTTGCTCGATTTGTCTGGGGGATTCTGGGTGAGTCCTGGTTTTGCGTGGGTAGGGGTTGGGAGGCGTGTGCGCGGTCGGCGGCTCGCGCATTTATTCTACATGGTTTCGTAGAGGGGTGGGGGTTGTCGGAGGCTTCGCTCGATCACGTTGGCGACGCCACAGAAGTCTCCTCCTTCGTGGCGTCCGATCGCGGAATATCCGAACGCGCCGGGTCCGTCGTGATCGGCGTGAAAGACAATCATCCTCATTTTTGACGTGATATGATGATGTCAAAGGAGGGGCCCGATGAAATCCTCGTTTCAACCGCGCCAGCCTGAGCTTCCGATCATCGTTACGGCTCCGCGCGAGGTGACTGCGTATCTCGCCACACTCGATCTCACGATAGAGGAGCTGGTCAGAGCTGTCTGGGCTGCTCAAGTGGCAAGATCCGAATGGACGCCTGACCACCCGCCTACCGCACAAGGGACCGCCGTTCACGATGCTGCGATCACTGAGTTGCGTCGATTACTCCGACGGCGGAAATGGAGAATTGTCAACGAGAAGAATCAAGCACTTGCGCTTCATCCCACCCGTGAAATCGCGGTAATGGTGGCCAATGGCGACAGACCGACAGGGCATCCCTATCTGGACGCAGATCCTCGAACTCGTGCCGCTAAGGGCAGGGGAACACGCCGCGCGGTTGAACAGAATCAGCGCCAAGGCACATTTTCCCAGGTCTCACCAGCGTTCGATCCGCCGAAGCGCGAAACCTGGATTCTGCTCATCCGGATTGACTCGAGCACTTATGCCGCTCGCGCAGAACTATCGCAGCCAGCGGGTTTCGACACTCAAGGGCACGTTTCGGTCTGGACACATCGTCTGATTCTGACCGACTCCCTTCGTGCCAGCGATCCGATTTCTCTTTCGCCATCGGCGCAAGATTGGGGATATCCTGCACGTATTGACATTCCGGTGAGGAGGAAGACGGAATGGGACACCTCGACTCCTTCAACCCCGGCCGACTCACCCTCGCCCGACAGAGACGAGGTATGACCAAGGTCGGCCTCGCGATGGCAGTAGACCTCGCACCGCGAACGATCACGCAATACGAGCGCGGAGCGCAGCTACCACGCCAAGAAACGCTCAGCCGCATCGCCGCCACTCTCGATTTCCCTGAATCGTTCTTCGCGCAGGACGACCTAGACAGTCCCGCCGTTGAGGCGGCCAGCTTTCGTGCCGTCAGCAGAATGTCTGCTCGCTCCCGCGACCAAGCCTTGAGCTTCGCCGCTACCGCCGTGGATTTCTCTCGCTGGATCGACGAGCGCTTCGTGATCCCAACGCTGAACGTACCGCAGTTCTCCGACACGGCACCAGAGTTAGCAGCTGACGCCTTGCGGCATGAATGGGGACTCAGCCAAGCTCCTATAGGACACACGATCGATCTTGCCGAAAGGCACGGTGTGCGGGTGTTCTCTTTGCCGCGTGAACTTGCCGATGTCGACGCGTACTCATTCTGGCTCGACTCCCAACCATTCATCTTGCTAAACCGCAGCAAATCGACAGAACGCAGCCGTTTCGACATTGCGCACGAACTCGGTCACCTCACCATGCATAGCAGCAGCAAAGCGCATGGCAAGCAAGCAGAGCAAGAAGCAAACGACTTTGCCGCAGCGTTCATGATGCCTGAAGGAGATGTCATCGCGTACGCTCCACCCGCTCCCACGCTTCCCGCGCTCATCAGGCTCAAACGACGGTGGGGAGTTTCGTTACCTGCTCTAACCCGCCGACTGTTCAAGCTGAACGTTTTGTCCGAATGGCAATATCGTGCTCTCTTCATCGACATCAGCCGACGGGGGTACCGCACTGACGAACCAAACTCGCTCCCTCCCGAACGCTCTCAAGTCATCGACAAGATTCTCCATGCCTGCGCTGATATGAACATCACGCCGGCTGCCATCGCAAATGCACTATCAATCCAAGTTCGAGACCTCAATGACATGACATTCGGCTTCGATCTGGTGGTTGACCACCCCATTGAACCTCCGCCATATGTATCGAAAAGAACCCCCAACCTCCGGGTGATTGAGTAAGGTTCCCGCATGAGCTCCCATGACACGATCCTTGAGCGGTGGGACATCACGGCTGAAGAGCTCACCGAAGTGGTGGACAACAATCCCAGCCTGCGTGGGATGATCCTCGGCTATCTGGCTGAGCTGAAGCTGGAGAAGCTCTGGCTCAGCGGGCCTGACTTCTCTGATCTCTACAAGGCCGATGACCACGACCGCAGCAAACACGGCGACCGGACCGTCCGGTACAAGGGCCATGAGTTCGTGTTCGAGTCGAAGTCTTTGCAGACCGCATCCATTCGACACCAGGACGACATCTGGACGGGCAAGGCGCAAGTTGATGCCAGTGACCGACGTCCTATTACACTCCCCGACGGCAGCACTGTTGCAACTACCTGTTTGCAAGTGGGCAGTTTCGATATTCTGGCCGTGAATGTGTTCGCGTTTCAGGATGAATGGCGGTTCGTCTTTGCGAAGAACGATGATCTTCCCAGGAGTAGATACCGTAACTACAGCGAATACCAGCGACAGCACCTGCTCGCGACTCTGGTGACGGTCACTTGGCCACCTCAGCCACCGTTTTCCGAAGAGCCGTTCACGCTGATGAACGAGCTCATTCAGGATCGCATCTGAGCCACGGTCTTACCAGACGGAACCTTGACGAAGACGAGGAAGTAGGAGTGGTTCTTGCGTGCGTGAACCTGTTTCAGCACGCGGCTCATGCCGGGGCGATTGGTGCGGACGACGACGAACAGATCCTTGCAGTAGAACCCTATGCGCTCGTATTCGTTGATGATCTCGACGTGCGTGAGGTTCTGCCGGTTTGCGCTGACCTCATCTTGGCATTTGACGATCAGGACGCCCTTGTCGCGGAGTATGCGATGCGCCTCGCGTCCGCCGTCGAAATAGAGGTCCAGGACGGCGGCGTGCCACTTGCCTCTGCCAGTGGCGGGGACCTCGTCTCCGTTGGAGTAGTGGTTGCGGAACGCGCCGTGTGTTCCCGCCCCAGCCTTCTCGGAGTTGCCGTTCCGAAAGAAGCCCTCCATGTAAGGCGGATCGAAGACCACTGCATCGAACGACGAATCCTCATAGGGGAGATTGCGACAATCGACGCCATCGGAGATATCGGAAGGGAACAGCTCGTAGTCACTCGTGGCGATGTTGCGCCAGAACACGCCTTTGCCGTAGGTCACGTCGGCGACTCGTGAACCTTGCGGCACGTGGAGTTCGAGCACTTCCGGGAACACATCGGCGTTTGAGCCGACATGCGCCGACACGACGAGATCGGTCGTCGCTTCGCCATCCGGCCTCTTGCGCGAAATTCGCTTGTTGGCCGTGGGAGAATCGAGCGGCATCAGAGTGCGTTGGGTGGCCATCTTTCACTCCAAACATCGCGCATGTGTGCGCTCTTGAGGCCACTTTAGCACATCTGGCGCACTCTTTCAGGTACCGCGGAAGGCGGGGCGGCGTTTCTCCATGAAGGCTCGGCGGCCTTCTTTGTAGTCTTCTGAGGCGAAGCAGGCTTGGACTAGGGCTTCGACTTTGGCCATGTCTCGTTGGTCGGGGTCTTTGGGGATTTCTTGGATGGCATGGCGGATGGCTCTGATGGTCATGGGGGCGTTTTGGGCGATGGCGGCGGCGAGGTCTTGGACGGTGGGTTCGAGGTCTTCGCGGGTGGTGACGCGGTTGATGAGGTTCCAGCGGGCGGCGTCGGCGGCGGGGAAGCGTTTGCCGGTGAGGAGGATTTCCTGGGCGGCGGCGAAGCCGACGAGGTCGACGAGGGTTTTGACTCCGCCGTAGCCGTAGCCGAGGCCGAGGCGGGCGGCGGGGACGCCGAACTGGGAGTCGTCGGAGGCGATGCGGAGGTCGGCGCGGAGGGCGGTGAGCAGTCCGCCGCCCATGCAGTAGCCCTGGATCATGGCGATGATGGGTTTGTCGAGTTCGCCGTAGGCGCGTCCGGCGGCGGCGCCGATTTGGTCGTATTTGGCGATGGTTTCGGGGTCGGAGCGGCGGGACTCAAACTCGGAGATGTCGGCGCCGGAGACGAAGGCGCGGTCGCCGGCGCCCTTCATGACGACGACGCGCACGTCGGGGTCGTCGCGGAAGGTGTGCATGATCGTGGGGATAGCGGCGTTCATGGCGACGCCCATGGCGTTGAGTTTTTGGGGGTTGTTGAAGACCATCCAGCCGATGCCGTCCTCGGACCAGGCGAGCATCTTGTCGGTTTCGAGGGGGATGTGGTGTTTCATGGTGTTACTCCTGTGTTTCCACCCTCACCCTAACCCTCTCCCTCAAGGGAGAGGGGACCAGAGGGGGAGGGGAGTTCAGATGACGCCGCGTTCGCGCAGGTCAGCGATTGCTGCGTCGCTGTAGCCGAGGTCGGTGAGGATCTCGTGGTTGTGTTGGCCGAGGGCGGGGGTTCCGAGGCGCATTTTCTCGGGTTGGGGGGTTCGGGCGAGGTTGATTGGTTGTCCGACGACGGTGATCTCGCCGCGCTCGGGGTGGGGAGCTTGGCGGGCGATGTTGAGGTGTTTGACCTGTTCGTCGTCGAAGGTGCCGGGGATGTCGTAGATCGGTCCGCAGGGGACTCCGGCTTCGTTGAGGCACTGGATCCAGTGCTCGGAGGTGTTGGTGCGGGTGCGTTTGTTGATGTCTTCGTTGAGGGCGGCGCGGTTCTTGGAGCGGCGGACTGAGGAGGCGTAGTCGGGGTGGTCGAGGAGTTCCTCGGCTCCGATGGCGCGGCAGAGGCGGGTGTACATGACGCCGCCGGAGGCGGCGATGTTGATGTGTCCGTCGGCGGTCTCGTAGACGCCGGTGGGCATGAGGGTGGGATGGTCGTTGCCGGCCTGGGGCGGGACTTCGCCGTCGATCGTCCAGCGGGTGGCCTGGAGGTCGAGCATGGCGATCTGGGCCTCAAGCAGGGAGGTGTGGACCCACTGGCCTTCGCCGGAGCGCTCGCGCTCGAGCAGGGCGATCAGGATGGCCTGGGCGAGGAAGTTGCCGGCGGTGAGGTCGGCGATCGGGATGCCGACGCGGACGGGTCCGCCGCCGGGGAGTCCGTTGACGGACATGATGCCGCCGAGTCCCTGTGCGATCTGGTCGACGCCGGCGCGCCAGGCATAGGGTCCGTCCTGGCCGAAGCCGGAGATGCTGCCGTAGACGATGCGCGCGTTGCGGGCGCGGCAGGCGTCGTAGTCGATGCCGAGGCGTCGCTTGACGTCGGCGCGGTAGTTCTCGACGACGACATCGGCGCGCTCGACGAGGGTGAGGAAGATTTCGACGGCCTCGGGCTCTTTGAGGTTGAGCGTGAGGGAGCGCTTGTTGCGGTGGAGGTTGAGGAAGTCGGAGGACTCGCGGGCTCCGGTGACGCCTTCGGGTTGTCCGGGGACGGCGGGCTGTTCGACCTTGAGCACGTCGGCGCCCCAGTCGCCGAGCTGTCGGGTGGCGGTGGGTCCGGCGCGGGCGCGGGTGAGGTCGAGGACGAAGAGGTGGTCGAGTGGGAGGTAGGTCATGGTGGTCAGGATAAGGGGCGCGCTGTATACGCTGATTCCGCCTGTTGCGGTGATCGTGGCGTGGCATGGTGAATGATGGAGTCGATCATGTCCGAATCAGTCAAGATCAACGATGTTGGCGACATTCTTTACGTGCGCCTGCGAGAGGGGAAGATCGCCAAGACCAAGGCGTTTGAGGCCGACCGGCTCGTCGACTTCGATGAGAATCACCAGGTGTTGGGCGTCGAATTCATCGGCATTGACGACCAACTTGACCTACGTGGGCTTCCCGATAGCGAGCGGCTCAGGGACGTACTTGCGTCGATGATGCCGTCGCAACTCGCGGATCGGTGCGAACTGGTCGCTGATTAGGTCGAATCAGGCGGGAACGGGAGTTGGGGCGGTGAGTTCGGAGCGGTAGCGGGTTTCGACGTTGTTGCTAAGCAGGCCTTCGGCAGTCCAGTGTTCGAGCCGCTCCGCGATCCGCGCGTTTGCCTCCAGACGGATTTGGGCGGCTTGATCTCTCAGCTCGACTGCCTCGGGTAGGGGCTGGGCGACTCCCTCGGTCTTGACTTGGTGGACGACTTGGTGGGCGTCGATTGCATCGAGGGGGCGGAACTCGTCGCCGTCGCGGGCGTGGCTGGCCCATTGGGTGTAGAGGGCTTTGTGATCCCAGCTACAGGCTTCGCAGCGCCACTCTTCGAAGGTGTTGAAGGCTCGGTAGGCGCCGTGTTGCTTCTGGCGTTCGACTCGCAGCGCCAGGTCGACGATCTCGCTGGCGAAGGGGTCGTGCTCGCCGGAGCCGGAGCAGCCGTGGGACTTCCAGACCAGGCCGTGGCTGGTGTGGAGCAGGGCCATCGTGCGGTGGAGGCGGTCGAGGTCGGGTCTCGGGGCGCGCCACTGGTCTTCGACTTCCTCTTGGATGCGTCGGAGGTAGCGGAGTTCGTTGAGGGATTCCTGGCTTCGCATGGGTCTGGTCCTGTCGTGCGTGGGGTCTCAGGCTAGAGGGTCGAATTCGGTGAGCAGGCGGACACGAGGGTGTCGCTCACGTGCTGCGCGATAGAAGCGAGCGTCGGCGGTCCAGAGTTCGCAGTCGAGCGATTCTGCCAAGGCAAGAAACACGCAGTCATAGACAGCTCCCTGGGCAAGCGTCGAGGCAAGTTCTAACGCTCGCGGATACAACGGGAAGGAGTGATATAGCTCCAAGTCCAATGCGGACACCTGACCGAGGAGGGATGCGGCATCCCGCACTGAGAAATCGTCTTCAACGACCATGCGGTGTAAGGCATTCGACATCTCCGCCAACAGGAGGTGGGGAGCCGCTATTCGCACTGCGCTCGCCGACCAGCGTCGGCCGAGCGCGCGGGCTCGATCTGAATCTTCCTCCAGAACGAACCACTTGAACGCCAAGCTGGTGTCAATGACCACAGCCTCGTCCACTACCACTCCTTCATCTGCTTTGCTCGAATCTCACGAGCATCGTGCAGATATTCCAAACCAGTCTTGCTGAATCTGCGACCGCCGAGCAGCTCGTCGCAGAAAGCAAATAGGCTGTCGAAGTCATAGGACTTCCCAGTCGGTTCTTGAGTATCCGTTTCGTCCCTCATCAGTTCGCGCTCAATGGCGTCGGTGCAGTATTGGCCTACACCAACTCCTCTGCGCTGAGCTGCCGCCTGTAGTCGTTGTCCAAGGGAACTTCCGAAATGAATCGTCAGTTCCCCTCCATCGGTGGTCGTCATGGCGCTGTCCCCGATCGTTGTCAGATCGTTCAATGGCAACGGTACATAGTCTGGACTCACTTGCCCTTGAAGTCGGGTTGGCGGCGCTCGGCGAAGGCTCGGGGGCCTTCCTTTGAGTCTTCGGTTTGGCCGACGATCCAGCGCAGGCTTCCGCCGAAGCGGTTGGCCTGGGCGAGGGTCATGTCGCCCTGGGCGTTGATCAGTTCTTTCATCGCTCGGACGGCGATTGGGGCGTAGCCGGCGAGTTGGGCGGCCATCTCCTGGGCGGTCGGGAGCAGTTCTTCTTGCGGTACGAGGCGCGAGATCACGCCCCACTGGAGCGCCTCTTGCATCGAGAGTCGGCGGCCCAGGTAGAGCATCTCGTTGGCGTAGGCCTGTGGGATCGCGCGGGGGAGCCGCATGGGGCCGCCGGCGAGCGGGAAGAAGCCGAGGGTGATCTCGGGCAGGCCGAGGCGGGCGCGGGCGTTCTCCGCGCCGATCCGGAGGTCGCAGACGAGGGCGATCTCGAAGCCGCCGCCGAGGGCGTGTCCGTTGATCGCAGCGATCAGCGGCTTCTTCGCGTCGAACTCGTCGAAGCGGGGGCCGGGGTTCGGCTCGAAATGGCCGGCTGGTCCGGCGGAGGCGGCGGGGCCGTCGCCCTGGGTCAGGTCTGCGCCGGCGCAGAAGGCGCGGTCGCCGGCGCCGGTGATGATCGCGCTGCGGATCTCGTCGTTGTTGCGGACTTCGACCAGCGCGTCGATCAGCTGTGAGCCCAAGGCTCGGTTGATCGTGTTCATCTTGTCGGGGCGGTTGAGCGTGATCGTGGCCACGCGCTCGGAGACATCGAACAGGACTTCATCGGCCATTGGACACTCCTTCTCCTGCGTTCCTCAGGCAGCATAGAGGCCGCCCCCACCTATACTCGCTCCGCTGACGGGAGGCGGAGATGACCACCCCTGAATCGCCCCATGCCGCTCTGCGGCGCTTGGCCGACGCGCTCGGCGCGACCGCAACCGACGCGCAGTTGGAGCGCGCCTTGCCAATCGTGACGCGGGTGCTCAAGAACGAACTGAGTACGGACACACTCATCGATCTGGGTGAGACTGAGCCGGCCTTCGGCCTGCGCTTCGATCGCGGCTAGGGAGAGGACGCGGAACCATGCTCGAACACCGCCAACCGCACGAGCTCTCGATCGTCGAAGCGGGCGCTGCGCTGCGCAACGGCTCGATGACGGCCGTTGAGTTGACTGAATCGGTGCTCTCGCGGCTGGAAGAGACCGAGCCGCTGCTCAACGCCTACATCACCGTCACCGCCGACCAGGCCCGGGAACAGGCGGCCGCAGCCGACGATGCGCTTCGAGACGGGCGCGAGCTCGGCCCGCTGCACGGGATTCCGATCGCGCTCAAAGACCTGGTCGATACGGCTGGGATCGCGACCACGGGCGGCTCCGGCTTCCTGCGCGAGCGCATTCCCGATGCCGACGCGACCGTCTACACCAAGCTCAAGGCGGCCGGCGCGGTGATGCCGGGCAAGCTCAACCTGCACGAGTTCGCCTTCGGCACCACTAGCCGCAATCCACACTACGGGGCGGTCTGCAATCCCTGGGATACGGAGCGCGTGCCCGGTGGCAGCAGCGGCGGCTCGGGCGCGTCGGTGGCGGTGGGGTCGAGTCTGGGCGCGCTCGGGTCGGACACCGGCGGCAGCATCCGCATTCCGGCATCACTTTGCGGGGTGACGGGGTTGATGGGCACCTATGGGCGGGTCTCGAGGACGGGCGTGCTGCCGTTGTCCTGGACGCTCGATCACGTGGGGCCGCTGACCAAGACGGTTGAGGACGCGGGACTCGTGCTCAACGCGATCGCCGGCTATGACCCGATCGATCCGGGCAGCGCCGATGTTCCGGTAGATGACGCCACCGAGACGCTCACCGAGGGCGTGGACGGGATCCGGATCGGGATTCCCCGCCAGATGCTCTGGACGGGCTGCGAGGACGACGTGATCCAGCACTGCGAGGAGGCTGTCGATCACTTCCGCAGCATGGGTGCGATTGTCTCCGAGGTGGAGCTGCCGCTACAGACGGATCGTCCGCGCGGGCTGACGATCATCGCCGAAGCCGCCGCCTACCACGCCAAGTGGCTGCGCGAACGCCGCGACGAGTACGGCGACATTTTGCCACGAGTCGAAGCCGGACTCTCAGTCACAGCGGTCGATTACATCAACGACCAGCGCCTGCGGCGCAGGTTCATCGACGAAACGGTGGAGGTGCTGCGAGAGGTGGACGTACTGGTCTCGCCGACGTGCTCACGCACCGCGCCAGCGATCGTTGACGGCGACGACACCGCCGAACTCGCTCGCCTCACCGCCCCCTACGACGTGACGGGCATTCCGGCGATCAGCATTCCCTGTGGGTACGACCGGAATGGTCTGCCGATTGGATTGATGATCGGCGGTCGGCACTTCGATGAGGCGACGGTTTGTCGGGTGGCTCATGCGTATGAGCAGTCGACGGATTGGCATCTTCAGCGGCCGGAGTTGGTTACCTAGATCGATCGTTCCGTCATTGCCGCGCTCCGCCGCGGCAATCTCGATGTGCTGGCGACGACGGTGCAGGTCACGGCGAGATACCCGCGGCAAGCGCGGGTATGACGAGATTCGGTATTGTTCGCAGCTTTCTCCGGGAGAGAAGACCAGACCACTACAGCCCTGACGCGAAATCCGAGATTGCAGCTACAACTGCATCGGACTGCTCTACGACCAGCGCATGACCGCCGTCCTCAATCACCTGTGTGGTTGCGTTTGGGATCGCTTCGGCGAGGATCTCGGCGTGGACTGGGAGGACGAGTTCGTCGTCCTCTCCGTGGAGGATCAGAGCCGGCGCAGCGAAACTCCGCAGTTCCTCGAGCGGATCGAAGATCAGCGCCGACTGCAACGGCCCCAGTGTGGCAATCATTGGCGTGCCCTTGAGCCGCTTCTCGATCGCTGCATCCAGTAGCTCCGGATGCTCATCCATGAAGTCGGTCGCAAAGAGGATGTCCATGATCGCCATGGCGGCCTGCTCCACCGGCAGGGACGCTCCGCGCATCATTCGCTGCATGGATTCCGGCGGTGTCGGCGGCCCCTGCGGGCCGGCGGAGGTAGCGCACAGGACCAGTCCGCGTACCAGCGACGGCTCCTTGAGCGCTACCGCCATCGCCACCGTGCCGCCCAAGGAGTTGCCAATTAGCAGCGCAGGGCCAGCGTCAAGGGTCTGGATCAGGGCGATTGCGTCGTCGGCGAACTGGTCGACCGTGTAGCCCTCGGTGGGGTGATCGGAGTCGCCGACGCCGCGCTGGTCATAGCGCACGGCGCGGCCGTGGAGGGCTTCCGCGACGGGCTGCCACTGATCCATGTCCATGAACCCGCCGGCGATGAGGAGGGAGAGAGGCCCGTCGCCGCGGTCCACGGCGTCGAGGGAGAGGTCGGGAGAGATCTGTATGCGTGTCATGCACTGGAGGGTAACGCCGATATCCTCCAAGTCATGGCCGAGGATTATCCGGTTCGGGTGGTGCGGGTGATTGACGGGGATTCCGTCAGGGTGCGACTGCCCGACGGTGGGGAGCACTCGGTGCGGATGTACGGGATCGACGCGCCAGAGAAGGATCAGCGGGGTGGCCGGGAGTCACATGAGTACCTGGATCGAGTCGTGCGCAGCCGCCGTGAATGGCGCTTGCGCGTGGTCGATGTCGACCGTTATCAGCGGCTGGTGGGAGTGTTGTACGCAGAGGGCGAATCGGTTCGGCAATCGGCGAACCATCTCATGGTCGAGGCGGGCTGGGCCTACTGGTACCGCGAGTACGGCGGGAGAGAGTTGGGCTTTGACAGCTCGGAGCGGGTTGCGAAGCGAGCGAGCGCGGGGGTCTGGAGTGAGCGGGATCCCGTGCGTCCCTGGGATCACCGGAGGTACCAGCGTGAGGATCGGAAGCGAAAGCGGGAGGCGGCGGAGTCGCCGTGGGTGATCATCATCGGCGGGGTGTTCAAACTGTTCGTGGAGCTCATGAAGCTGATGCTGAAGGCGTCGGCTCAGGGTGGTGGTCGGAGGAGGAGTCGTCGTCGGAGGCGGCGATGGTGATCCGCGCATAGCCTCGGGTGTATCTTGCATGGCATGTCCGTCTCTGATCAGCCGCTGCGATTGACTCAGGAAAGGAGGGCGGGGCACGTGCTCATCAAAGGAAAGACGTACGGGGCACGATTGCTCGAAATCAAGGACGGCGATAGCTTTGAACTAGAGATAAACATCGAGGGCAAGCGTGAGCTTGCCAGAGTGCGTCTATACGGCATAGATGCACCAGAACACGCTCAACCTCTTGGGAATAAAGCTGCGGGCCTGCTCGCAAAACTGATGTACGGGCACAGCCAGTGGACCCTTCTTGTCAAAGACAAAGACCACTACAGACGTACGGTAGGGTTGGTGTATCCCTCCGACTCCTCGGCCGATGACTCAGTCAATCGGCACATGGCGTTGAATGGAATGGCATATTGGGATCCGAGATATGATCGGCGCAACGA
Source organism: Dehalococcoidia bacterium (assembly GCA_963555985.3). Classification (GTDB taxonomy): domain Bacteria; phylum Chloroflexota; class Dehalococcoidia; order Bin125; family Bin125. Next base: position 240,955 of record OY820591.1, on the reverse strand, counting down.
ATATGGCATTGGCGAAGCGGAACTGACTGCTCGTACTCAGCGGCGTGGGGTTTGGAAGGACTCTCCTAGAGACGGGGACGTTCGCCCGTGGTTTCATCGAAAAGAACAAGATGGAGACGATTTCTTTGCAGAGATTGAAAGGCAAGACCTACAAAGCCTGATGGAAAAGAATGTGGACCTACAGCGACAAATTGAGGATAGCCACCTCAAACTGCAGCACCGGAGCGACGAAGCCAACAAACTGCAGCGCCAACTTAGAGACGCGGAAACCAGACTCCTCCAAGAGCGCCAAGAAGGTGAACGCCAGCGAGATGCGCTGGAGCGCCAACTCGACGAGATTCGGCATGGACTGAGACGCGAGCGCGAGCGGACAGACTCCCTAAGACGTAAGAATGCTCACCTTCAGCGTCAGCTAGACAGGCGACCACTTGCTCGACTGAGTCGCTTGCTTAGTCGGCTCGGTTGAGCCAATCGGACTTCTAACTCGTCACCGCGCCGCGTTCGGCACCGCTGACCAGTCGAGCGTACTTCGCAAACACGCCGCTCTCGTAGTTCGGACTCGGCGCACTCCAGGCCGCCCGCCGGCGTTCCAGCTCAGCCTCGTCAACATCCAGATTCAGCTCCCGATTGGCGATGTCGAGGGTGATTTGGTCTCCTTCTTCGACCAGGGCGATGGGGCCTCCGACGAAGGCTTCGGGGGCGACGTGGCCGGCCATCAGGCCTCGGGTGGCTCCGCTGAAGCGGCCGTCGGTGAGGAGAGCGACGCTTTCGCCCAGGCCGGCTCCGACGATGGCAGCCGTGACTCCGAGCATTTCTCTCATGCCGGGGCCGCCTTTGGGGCCTTCGTAGCGGATGACGACGATATCGCCGGCGTTGATCTCGTTGTTGGTGACGGCGGCCATTGCGTCTTCCTCGCGCTCGAAGACTCGGGCCGGACCGCTCTGGAGCTGGCGCTCGTAGCCGGCCACCTTGACGACGCAGCCCTCGGGCGCGAGCGAGCCCTTGAGGATGACCAGGCCTCCGGTCTCCTTGAGCGCCTGGGCGACCGGCAGGATCACGTCCTGACCGGGAGTTTCCTCGGCGTCGGCGCAGGCTTCGGCGATGGTTTGGCCGGTGATGGTCATGGCGTCGCCGTGCAGCTTGCCGGCATCGAGCAGGGTCTTGGCCAGGAGCGGCGTGCCGCCGGCGCGATCCATATCCAACGCGACATAGCGGCCGCCGGGACGCAGGTCACCGATCAACGGGGTCTGCTCGGAGACTCGATCGAAGTCGTTGATGTCCAGGTCGACTCCGGCCTCGCGCGCCAGCGCGAGCAGGTGGAGGACAACGTTGGTGCTGCCACCGGTCGAGGCGGCGCAGACGATGCCGTTTTCGAGCGCTTCCTTGGTCAGCAGATCGCGGGGTCGCGCGCCGCGCTTGAGCGCGTCCATCACGAGCTGGCCCGCAGCTTCGCCGACGTTGGCCTTGCGCGGGTCGGTCGCGCCGACGGTCGCGCTGCCCATCGGCGAGAGGCCGAGGAATTCAAGCGTAGTCGCCATCGTGTTGGCGGTGTACTGCGCGCCGCAGGCGCCCGCGCCCGGGCAGGCGTTGAGCGCGACCTGGTGCAGTTCTTCATCGTCAATTGTGCCGGCGGAGTGCTGGCCGACCGCCTCGAAGACATCCTGGATCGTGAGATCACGTCCGTCGTGGTGGCGTCCGGGCGCGATCGAGCCGCTGTAGAGCGCCACTCCGGGGATGTTAATCCGGGCCAGGGCCATCGCCGCGGCGGGGATGGTCTTGTCGCAGCCGCAGATGATCACGGCGGCGTCGAAGGCGTAGCCGACGGCGCAGAGTTCGATTGAGTCGGTGATGATTTCGCGCGAAATCAGGGAGGCCTTCATGCCCTCGGTGCCCATCGTGATCCCGTCGGAGATCGAGACGGTGTTGACCTCCATCGGGGTGCCGCCGGCCTCGCGGATGCCGCGCATCACGTCCTGGGCCAGCTCGCGGTGCGAGAAGTTGCAGGGCATGGTGCCGATCCAGGAGTGGGCGACCATCACCAGCGGCTTGGAGAGCGCCTCATCGTCGTAGCCGACGGAGTAGAGCTGGGAGCGCGCGGCGGCGCGGTTGGGGCCGTCGACGAGGACGCTGGAGCGTTCGCGGAGGTGGTCAGTGGAGGTCATGGAACTGCCTGCTCTGGATGGGATTCCGTGGTGTCGCCGATAGCGTACCGGCAGGGACTGGTCAGGAAGGTTCGTCAAGCCGTACCATGCGGTGGACTGAGCGAGGCACGGCCAATGAATCAGCAAGCCGAGGCAGAGGTCAGACCGCAGGGGCTACTGCTGCGCATCTTCCCGGCGATGCAGTACCTCGAATATCGCCGCATGTTCTACGCGGCGGGGCTGTCCTCCGTTTCGCTGTGGGCGATGATCGTCGCCAGCGGCTGGCTGGGCTATGAGCTGACCGGCAATCCATCCGGCACCGGGATCGTCACGTTTGCGGCGATTTTTCCATGGGTGCTGGCGCCGTTTGCGGGTGCGCTGGCGGACCGCTTCGATCGAGCCAGGATCGTAATCATCTGCCGCTGCGGAGCGGCAGCCTGCGCGCTCGGACTTGCCTTCCTGGCATTCAGCGGTCAGATCACGATCTGGAATCTAGTCATCATCACGCTGATCTCGGGCGTGATTCGTTCGGGTGAGATGCCGGCACTGCAGGCGCTGTTGCCGAACACGGTCAAGCTGCACGCCTTGCTGAGCGCGGTCACGATGGCCTCGATGATGCAATTCGGGTCCAAAGTGGTTGGTCCGGTTGCGGGTCCAATCCTGCAAGCATTCGGCCCCGAGTGGGTGTTCGTCGGGGCAGCGTTCTTCCTGTTGCTGTCGGTCCTGCAAATGACCCGAATGACGACTCGATCGACCGGCGGCATCCAGGGCCACGCCAGTGGAGTGTTTCGCGACACCGCCGGACACATTCGCGACGGATTGCGCTATCTCGGTCGAGCTCCGTCGGTGCGGCTGATGATCATCATGGTCTCGTTGCACTGCATGTTCACGATGGCCTTCGATTTCTCGCTGTTGCCGGCCTACGCGGACCTGATTCTGGGCGGCGGGCAGTCGGAATACGGGTACCTGCTGATGGCGCTCGGCGGTGGCGCGCTGGTTTCGTCGGTGGGGCTGTCGATGCTGCCGATCGGCGCGATCCGCGGGCGAGTATTCATGGTCGCGGGGATCTTCTCGGGGCTGTCGCTAGTCTGGGTGGGATTTGCCGATTCGCTGCTGATCGCGCTGATCGGCAGCGTGATCGCGGGTGCGAGTCAGGCGATGTTCATGGTCCTGACCAGCGCCATGATCCAGGCGGTGGTCCCAGACTCCGTACGCGGCCGAGTGATGTCGCTGTATGCGATGTTCGCCGGCGGAATCATGGCGGTCATGATCCTGGCGAACGGACTGGCAGCGGACTACATCAGTATTCGCCCCTTGCTGATCGGTCCCGGGTTGATCTTCGCTGGAATCATGATCGTGACGCTGGTCCTTCCGGGCATCCGATCAGTGATTCGCAACGGCGAACTCATCGAAGAGGGCCGCCGCATGGCGCAGGAAGCGGCGCGACAAGCGGCGGCGACGGCCGGCGCTGCGCTGCGGCCGTTGATTCTGGCGGCGCGTCCGGCCCCGCAGCGGAGCGTGGTCGAGGAGCGTCTGGGCAGCGGCGGTGGAGGCGGGGGCGGGGGCGGATAGGCCTCAGCGCCGAGCGGACGGCGAGCTGCCGCCGCGAGGTCAGTCGGAGAGCGGAGTCTATCGATGTCGCAACTGGGGACCACAGAGACGCAGACGCAGCCTCAGGGCCGTCTGCTGCGGATGTTCCCGGCGATGGAGTCGCTCGAGTACCGCAAGCTCTTCTACGCGGCGGGGCTGTCGGCGATTTCTCTGTGGGCGATGATCACGGCTCGCGGCTGGCTCGCGGGTGACCTGACCGATAGCGGTTGGGCCGTCGGCGTGGTCTATTTCGCTGCGATTGGGCCGTGGATGCTCGCTCCGATTGGCGGTGCGCTGGCCGACCGCTTCGACCGCGCGCGGGTGGTGATGCTCAGCCGGATCGGGGCAGGCATATTAGCGCTGGCGCTCGCGTTGCTCGCCTTCAGCGGGGAGATCGCGCTCTGGAACCTGATTCTGATTACGGCGCTTTCGGGGATCATTCGCTCAGCCGAGATGCCCGCGCAAGCGGCCTTGCTGCCGAACACGGTCAAGATGGCGGCGCTGCTCTCAGCGATCACGCTGGCCTCGATGATGCAGTTCGGCTCGCGCGTGATCGGGCCGGTCGCCGGTCCGGTGCTGGCCGAGTTCGGGCCCGGCTGGGTCTTCCTCGGCGCGTCAATCCTACTCGCGCTCTCTGTCTGGCAGATGACCCGGATCAAGGTTCGCTCGACGGGCGGGATCTCTGCCGGCACGACCTCAGGCATCCTTCGCGACGCAGCGACGCACGTCCGCGAAGGGCTGCGTTACCTGGGCGAGGCACCCGGTGTGCGGATGTTGATCGCGCTGACGGCACTGCACTGCATGTTGGTGATGTCGTTCGACGCGCTGCTGGTCGTGTTTGCGAAGAACGTGCTCAACGGCGGCGCGAACGAATACGGCTACCTGGTGATGGGCGTGGGCGGCGGCGCGTTGGTCGCCACCGTGGCGCTCTCGATGGTCCCGGGCGGGCCAATTCGGGGTCGGCTGATGCTCTTCTGTGGCTTGTCCAGCGGCATACTGATGCCGATCCTGGGACTGGCGGGCAGCCTGCCGATTGCGATCCTCGGCGCGGCGCTGGTCGGCGCGACCCAGGCGATGTTTATGGCTCTGTCGAGCGTGATGATCCAGGCCGTCGTGCCCGACGCGATTCGCGGGCGGGTGATGAGCCTCTACGCGATGTTCGCGGGCGGGATCATGGCCCTGATGATCCTCGCCAACGGACTGGCTTCGGATGTCGTCAATGTCCGCTATCTGCTGACTATCCCGGGCATCATCTTCTTCGCCGCCCTGGTCTTGTGGGCGGTGGGGATGCCGCGCCTGCGTTCAACCTTTATGCACGGTGAGTTGGTCGAGGAGAGCATCGTCGCGCGAGCGGCGGCGGCAGTGAGCACTGCGGCTACGGTTGTCGTGAACAACATCGCCGCTCGCTGGGAACCGCAACACAGTGGGCTCGAAGAGCGCGTGGGTGGCGGCGGTGGCGGCGACTGAGGAGTCTATTGATCGGTTCGGGTTTTGTTCACGTTTCCAGGGATTGCTGTTGACGGGGGCGCGATCGGGGCCACAAAGCGGACCCTCCATCTGCCACCACGTGACATCCCCCCGCAGTGCGGGGGATGCTGGTTACTCTGCGCCGATGCGGAGGACTTGGCCGATGGTCATGCGCATGTAGAGCGCGACGATGATCGCAATCGCCCCCAGGAAGACCAGCCCCAACACTCCGTAGGCGCTGCCGATCGTGGCCCAGTCCGTCACGGTGACGAAGGGCGGCAGCACCGTCTCGCCAGTTTCGACGAAACCGACGAACTCCAGCATCATCGTGCCCAGTTGCAGGCCGACCAGCGTTCCCAAGGCCATCGAGACGAAGATGATCAGCAGTTTCTCGGCCCCGACCACGAGCAGCACCTGCGGCAGCGAGAAGCCCATCGTCCGCAAAACGGCAAACTCTCCCTGCTGCTGCTGGGCAACCAGGACTGAGGCGACGAGGAAGCCAAGCGCGCTCAGCAGCACAATCGCGATGAAGGTGAGGAAGAGCAGACCCTCCCAGCCGGCGGCGACGAGCGGGTCCTCATCCTGCAAATTGCGGATCGCGTCGACGTCGTAGGGGGTATGCAGCCAGGGCGGGCTCAGCTCAAGCCAGCGCCGAAGCTGGGCCAAACCCTCCTCGTCGGTCGGCTCGATCCAGATCTCCGTGGGCGCAATCGCGCCGGCCGTAGTCGGATTGCGGTTGACGCGGTAGAAGAGATAGTCGCGGTCGGCGATGATCAACGAGCGGTTGCCGCTCGGATCCCAGGTCGGGAACAGATCGAACGCACCCACGATCTTGACGGGCACGAACACGTTCGACATGCCCATCAGCACGATCTGACCCTGATCCAGTCCGGCCTCGGTCAGAAACTGATTGCTCACGATCACGGGAACGGCCGCTTCGGGCCCAACCAGCCGCACGCCACGCGGAACCCCCGCCCGGATCTGCCGCGTCCAGGTGTAGCGCATGGCCGACTCGCCGTGCCATACGTTGTCGCCGGAGAGACGCGCATCGTCGGGCAGCGGTTCGCGTGCGATGTCCGTAAAGACCGTCCAACGGCCCTCATCCTCAAAGCTCTCGATGATCACACCGTCATCGAAACCGCGCTCGAGCCAGTCTTCGGGGAGTTGGTCTTGGGTCGAGTATTGGATCGCGTCGTAGATCAGTCGTCCCGAGAAGCTGGAGAAGCCACCGGCGCGGATCGAGACGGCCTGCAACGACCAGGGGCCGAGATGGGGCTGACCGGAGCCTGCGTGGAGGTCGCCGGCAATGAAGCGCCATCCCTCTTCGAACTGTCCGCCGCCGAAGCGTCCGCGCGGCAGACCGCGCAAACTCACGTCGCGGTAGCGTCCGTTCGCGTCACGCAGACGAAGCGAGGGACTGAGCGAGCCGCTGCTCTCGGGCAGCCAGAGCCAGAGCCCGACGTACTTGGCATCCGCCGGAATCTCGATCCGAGGCGGTTCGACGACATCTGTAGTCACACGTTGCAGCAGTTCACGCGCGTCCTGAACCGAGAAGTCGTCGCGGTACCAGAGCACCTCGGCAAACGACTCCGGCTCAACCCCAAGCAGGGTGGCGTCGGTCACATCGAGCGCGCCGCGCGAATAGGAGGCGTTAGCGCGGACGACGTAGGAGGCGTGCGCGACGCCGGGCGCTTCGGCCAAGTCCGCCTCCAACATCTGCGCCGAGGCGCCGCCCGAGCGCAGATCGGCCAGACGCAGGGCGGTACCCGCTTGATAGCTGGCGCGATCATCAAAGGACTTGTCCAGGGTCGCCCCGAAGGTGCCGCCGAACATGCCCAGAGAGGTCGCCATGATCAGCAGCAGCGCAAGGCGTCCGGGCTGCACCGGAGCCCTCGTGAGATGCCAGAGCACCATCTGCAACGAGGCGCCGCCCAGCAGCCGCGCGATCCAGGCGAACCCGCTCAGCATCAGCGGGAACAAGCGCAGGAAGAGCACAGCAACGGTGACCACGAACACGGCCGGGGCGATCAGGAGCAACGGATCCTGCTGCAAGCCCCCAAACAGATCCTCGGTCACCAGCGAGCCGCTGTCCTGCAACTGGAAGAAGAGCAGTGCGCCGACGCCGACGACGACGAGGTCGAGGTAGTAGCGCTGGAAGACGGGCTTATCCTCGGGCCGCGAAGTCGCGCGGGCGTAATGCACTACGGTGGCGCGATTCGAGCGCCAGGCCGGCCAGAGCAGGGCGATGAAACTGAGCGCCGCGCCGATCCCGGCCCAGATGTAGGTCTCGCCGGTCAGCTCCACCGTCAGCCGCGCACCACCGGTGAGTCCTTCGAAGGCAGGACTGTAGCCCAGCCAGCCGATCGCTTCGCGTGCCAGAATCGGCCCAACCCCCAATGCCAGCGCGACCAGCAGCAGACCTTCAAGCGTCGAGATCGACATGATGTGGCCGAGTCCGGCACCGCGGCTCTTGAGCAGCGCGACTTCGGCCGACTGCCGCTCAACCACCATCGTCGAGACCAAGACCAGATAGAAGAGCACGATCCCGACGATCTGCAATGTGAGCACGAGCAGGGGGATCGAGGAGAAGAACTCCTTGGTCTCGTAGTTCTCGAGCACATTGACGATCTCGGTCTCGATCCGAGTGCGCTCGATCTCCTTGGTCACAGCCTCAAAGGCGGCGCGGAAACGCAGCGCCGCGAGACCGGCTTCGTCGGCCACGAACTGGCGGCGTTCCACCTGCGCGGAGACTTCCAAGCGCGCCCGCAGTTCGGGCATGAACCCGGCCATCGCTCCGATCAGCGTCTCGCGCGGCGCGAAGAAGGCGAAGGCGTCGGTCTTCTCGGTCGGGACAAGGAAGTGGTCGCGGCGCACGCCCCAGTAGCGCTCGGTGTAGTCGATTGGGCGCACGATCCCCACCACGGTGATCAGGATTGGTTCGGTGTCGTCGCGCCAGGAGGCGTGGACGGCGCGGGTCTGGCCGAGCTCGAACCCACCCGCGGCGGCGGCTTTCTCACCGATCGCGACTTCTACAGTGGGCTGGGTGTCAGGCGTGGCGGGAGATGCCGGATCGGGGAAGCGTCCGGCGACGACTTCGATATGATCCCGGACGTTCTCAAACCAGAGCACGCGGGCGCGATCGCGCGGGTCCTGTTCGGGTGGGATTTCGCCAACCTGGGTCATGAAGAAGGTGGCGGTGGTCAGGGAGTGATTGATCTCGCCCAGGTATTGGCGCGGAATGCGCAGGCGGCGGTCGATCGTCTCGAAGGAATCGTTCGCCAGATCGCCGGAGAGGCCGTGCGCGGCGTTGAGAATGCGCACATCCAACTCCGCGTCGCTGGAGCGGCGCAGGTCGGTTTGCAGCCCCAGGTCTTGGAGGGCGTTGCGGTAGATCGTGGTTGAGGCCATCAGGGCGACGGCGAGGATCACGCCGATCGCGACAGCGGCCATGAGCCGGCGGTTGCCGTTGAGCCGCCGCACGGCGATGCGGAAGGCGGTCGGCAACGAACTGAAGATTCCGCCCATACGTGCAAACCCGGAAGCGGTTCATCCCGCGCTCAGCGGCGGGATGTGTTCATTGGCTCAAGTCTTCGTAGACTACTAGGCGTTGGCGAATACGCAGCCGATCTAGCCTGACCGAGCCGGCGCAGAGGCGTCGCGCGAGCGAGACGGACGAAGCGGGGGAGCGGTGGAGTCGTTCGGCGCCATTCTTGGCTTTGTCTTGCGCCGGATGCGCGACAGCTGGCGGCTCCAGCTGGTGATCGCGGCGGGCATTCTCGTGGCTGCGATCCTGATGGCCGCGACGACGATCTACACGCGGGCCGTCTCCGATCTCTCGCTCACGGTCACGCTCCAGGACGACCTGACCGACCGACGTCAGGCCTTCACGAGTCTCTGGGGCGTGCCCCTCGCCGGCGGTCCCAACGAATCGGCCCGCGAATTCGCGCGGAACAGCATCAGCGAGCGCTTTGGCGAGCTAGAAGGACGCCGCACCCGCTTTACCTCAACGGTTCCGACCGGCACCGATGTCCCGCCGCGTCCAGGCGCAGTGATCGAAGACACCGCATTCTTCGCAGCACTCGAAGGCGCCGAAGAACGTCTGGAAGTGCTCGAGGGCAGGCTGCCGAATCAGCCGCAGATCGACTCATCCGGCGCATTGGTTGGACGGATCGAAGTCGCGGTACCCGAGCGAATCGCGAACCGGTTCCGTCTCGATGTCGGCGATGAGTGGCATGTCATCGATCGTTTTGATGAGTGCGACCGCGAACCCGATCCACCGCCCGGCGGGCCGCCGCCGCCGCCGCGCCCACCCTGCGAACCGACGATGCTGGTGGAACGGACGATTCCGTTCAAAGTGACCGGGATCATCGCTCCCGACAACCTGCAGAGCGAGTTCTGGCAACGAACGCCGCGTGAGATCACCTACGGCGTCTACTGGGGCACGCCGCGCGCGCAGTCGATTCCGCTGATCGTCTCTTCCGAGACGTTCGATCAGGCGCTCACCCCGCTGTTGAGCGGATACCTCGTCAACACCACCTGGATTTCGGAGATTCAAACCGACCTGCTCAATGTCGCCATCCTCGACGATATGCGGGCGTCGTTCGACCTCCTGCGCGCCGACCTGCGCTCGATCGAGGGCGGCGTGCGCTCACCGATCGAGCCGCACCTGGACTCGTTCGTCAAGGATCTCAACTTCACCCAGGTCCCGATCCTGATGCTGCTGGCGCAGGTAGTGGGGATCGCGTTGTTCTATGTCGTGATCGTGTCCGGAGTGCAGGTGGCGCAGCGGCGCGAGGAGTTGTTCTCGATGCGCAGCCGCGGCGCTTCGCTGTTCCAGGTGATCAGCCTGACTGCGATCGAAGGCATCATCCTTGCCGTCATTGCTGCGGCGATCGGGCCGTTCATCGCGATCGGGATCATCGGCTTGCTCGGCTATACCGCCGTCTTCGAGCCGCTGACGGGCGGCAACCCGATTCCGACCACGTTGACCGACACGGCCTTCCTGCTCTCGGCGGCGGGAGCGATTGTGGCGGTGCTGTTCACGCTGGCGCCGCTGGTCTTGGCGAGCCGGACACGGGTGCTCTCCGAGCGGCTGCGCGGGGTCTCGCGTCCGGCGGGGCCAAACGCATTGCAGCGCTACTTCCTCGATGTCGCGCTGGTGCTGGTGGCGGCTGGCCTGATCTTCGAGGCTGACCTGCGCGGCACGGTCTTCGAGCGCAACAGCGTCGGCGGCCTCAGCGCCGATCCGCTCCTGCTCAGTACACCGATCCTGTTCGCGCTGGCGGCGGCGCTGGTGATCCTGCGCTTCTTGCCCTACATCTATCGTTTCTTCGCCTGGATCACATATGACCGCGCGCCGCTCTCGGTCGCGGCGACGCTGCGCTACGTCAGCCGGACGGTGGGTCCGGCCGCGCGGCTGACGATTCTGCTGATGCTGGGGGCGGCGCTGGGGACGTTTGCCGCCTCCTATGCGGACACGGTTGAGCGCTCACTGGAAGAGCGGATTCAGTACGACAACGGTGTGGAGTTTCGCGCGGGGCTCGGCGAGAGCGGCTATTCAACCGCCGCCGGCGTGCGCGACCGGCTGGGCGTGATCGAGGGCGTGGAGCGGGTCAGCTCGGTCCATCGCAGCCGCGCCGCGGCGGGACGGAGCGTGGGCACCACCTCCGCCGTCACCCTGCTCGCGCTCGAACCCAAAGCCGCGCTCGAGATGATGTGGTTCCGCGAAGACATGTCGCTGCTCTCGTTTGAAGAGCTGATCAGCACGATCGACGTGCCCCCGGTTGGACGGGGAGTGGGCATTCCCGAAGAGACGCAGACGCTTCGCGTCTGGGTCGATGTGGGCAAGGGCGAGTCGGATCAATCGCTCTGGTTGCGCATCCGCGACGGGAACGGGCGCTATCTGACTGCGGGCGGGATTGAGATGCCCGAACCCGGCAGCGGCTGGACGGCAATCGATATCGATTTCCAGCGAGAGATCGTCGGCTCAGGCGCGGTGGCGCCCTATGCCCTGCACTCGATCGTGATGAGTGAACCGTTCGGCCTCTTTGCCTCGGAGCCGTCTACCGTCCGCTACGACGCGATCACGGCGATTCAGTCCGACGGACGCGAACTGATCGTGGAAGATTTTGAGAACGGCAACTGGATCGAATTCCGGCAACGGCGCGAGGTAGACGACGAGATCAAGTTCCAGGACGCCGAAGATGCCGTCTCGGGCGATCAGGTGATGGCTTTCATTCCCGGTCTGGGGCAAAGCCCCGGCCTGCGCGCCGCGTACTTCGCCGATCCCTCGCTGTGCAGCAGCACGCGCTGCCTGCTGCCGACGATCATCAGCCAAGACTTCGCCGAACGGCAGCGGCTGGAGATCGGCGACCGCTACCCGATCCGGCTGGACACGATGGTGATCACCGCGCAAGTTGCCGAGATCGTCGAACTCTTCCCCACCTTGCGCCCAGACGAGTTCTCCTTCGTGGTCGCCGACTACGACGCGCTCTTCCACCTTGGCTCGATCACCGCCTTGCGGCCCACGATCTCGCCAACCGAAGTCTGGCTGGACTTGAGCGACGATCCGGAACAGCGCCAACTCACGATCGAAGAGCTCGAGCGCCCGCGCTACTCGATCTCGGACCTCAACGATCGCAACGAACGAATCGACGACAGCGGCAGAGACCCGCTCACCACCGCCGGCGGCAGCGGCATTCTGCTGGTCGCGTTCATTGCGATCTCGGTGCTGTTAGCGCTGGCCTTCCTGGTCTCGATGGCGGTCTCGGCACGGCAGCGACGGCTTGAGATGGCGCTGCTGCGCACGGTCGGCGTGGGCAATGCTTCGATCCTGATTCAGCTCTTCCTCGAGTACGCGATCATTGTCGGTACGGGACTGGTGCTGGGAGTGCTGCTGGGCAACCGGATTTCGCTGCTGCTGCTGGCCTACCTGGAGATCGATGAGAGCGGCCGAGTGGTGCTGCCGCCGTTCCAAGTGGAGACTGACTGGCAGATCTTGGGGATCGCGTTCGCAGTGTTGGTCGGAGTATTGGTGATCGGGGTGCTGGCGACGTGGCGGTGGTTCCTGCGGCTGGAGCTGAACCGGGAGTTGCGGTTGACGAACTGATCAGGTCCGCTGCTCTGGGTAGTACCGCTTGGCGCAGGCGGCGGAGGCACAGAGAGCCTGCGTTCTCCCATGCATCAAGGTGTCTGGATCAGCTCAGGTTGGTCCGCCCCCCTCTGTCACTACGTGACATCTCCCCCCGCAGTGCGGGGGGAGAGAACAGCCGAGTGGACGCGCTGGGCGTGTTCCCAGCCGGTCAGACCCGCCTCAGCGGTGTCCGGCTCCTGAACCAACCCCGGATATCCGGCGCGGCTAGCGTGACTGCTGCGGCCGGACCGCCCCAGGCGATGCAGGCGACGCCGCAGCTGGCTCCTGAGGCGGCGACGCCGAGTAGGGCGACGACGATGGCCATCGGCGCGAGCGCGTACCAGGGGGCGGCATCCCGCCGACGTCGGGCGATCTGGAGGAGCATGAGCAGCAGTCCGGCGGCGGCGATCGTGGCGCAGATGATGTAGAGGCCGGTGGAGTCGTGGCCGATCAGGGTTGCGACGAAGGCGGCGGCGATGCCTGCGGCGGTTAGGGTTCCTGCGATGAATGACATGAGGTCATGGTATCCGATGTCACGATCCCTTCTCCTCCGCAATGCGGGGGAGGGGCACAGAGGGGGATCCGATCCCGAGCAGATAGGGACATAGTGCGACAGCAATCGCCCCAGACCCCCCTCTGTCGCTGCGCGACATCTCCCCCCGCGGTGCGGGGGGAGAGGGCATTGGGGCTAGCCGGTGAGGCGGCGGTAGAGGGCGGGGAGCAGGCGGGGGAGGCGCTCGATGTCGGCGACGACCTCGTAGGCCATGTCCTGGCACATCTGCTTGAGGTAGTCGTGGCCGGCTCGGTCGACCGTGAGGGCGAAGGGGACCATGCCCTCGCGGCGGGCTTCGGTGAGGGCCATCTTGGTGTCGTGGATGGCGTATTCCTTCTCGGTGCGGTCGCGTCCGTAGCCGTGGTCTTGGGGGCGGCCGTCGGAGAGGAGGATCAGAATCTTGACTTTGGCGTCGGTGTTCTGGAGCTTCCAGATGCAGTGGCGAATGGCGGGGCCCATGCGAGTGGAGCGGACGGGGGCGATCTTGTCGATGCGCTCCTTGATCCGGTCGCCGAACGGTTCGTCCATGTCTTTGTAGACGAAGAACTCAACGTTGTCGCGGCCGTAGCCGGAGAAGCCGTAGACGCCGTACTTGTCGCCGATGGTTTCGAGCGCTTCGATCAGAAGCACGACGGCTTCCTTCTCGAGGTCGATGATGCGCTTGCCCGGGTGGCGGGCGGCTTCGGCGCGACGCTGCGCCCACCAGCTGAGGTATTTGCGCGGGTCGTCGTCGAACTGGTCGTCGTGGCGCTGATCCTGGTGCTTCTGGATCTCCTCGTCGGTTGAGGCGGAGACATCGAGCAGGAAGGCGACGGCGACGTCGCGTTCGACCTTGTTGCGGCGGTAGAAGAGCTTGGTTTCGGTGGTGGCGCCGGCGATTTTCTCGGTGTACCACTCGATCACGGCGTCGAGGTCGTAGTCCTCGCCGTCGGTGAGGCGCTTCATCTTGCGGAAGAGTTCGGGGCGCAGCATCTCGAATTGCTTGCGCGTCTCCTGGACGAGTTGCGCGTGATCGTGGAGGGTTTCGTTGTAGTAGTTGGGCGTGCCGGACTCGCCGCGCTGCTCCTGGACTCGGCACCAGCGGGGCTTGTAGTCGGCGGCGCGGAAGTCCCATTCGTCGTAGTAGAACGACTGCGGTTCGACCGGCAGCTCGTCGCCGTCGTCGGCACCGGTCGAGTCGTCGCCCATGGCCTGCTGGCCTTCTTGACGCTCGCCCTGGATCTGATTGACCTCTTTGAGCAGGTTGTCGAGGAACATCCCGCTCGATTCGGCCAGGTCCATGTCCATCAGCTCGTTGATCGAGATCTCGACGGACTTCTCCAGAAGTTCTTGCAGCTGCTCCTTGGAGAGCGGGATCGGGGGGGCGTCGCCGGAGCCGGTTTCACCCTTGAGCTTCATCAGCAGTTGGACGAGTTCGGGCTTGAAGTCGCCGCGGAAGTCGACCGGATCGGGGCTGTCGTAGGGGCGTTCTTCGCTGCCGGGCATGAAGGGCATGAAGGATTCTTCGAAGCCGCTGGAACCGGAGCCGGGCATCATGTCGCCGTCTTCGTCGCCGTCGGGATCGCCGGCGTGTTCCTGGTCGAACTCTTCCCAGTCTTCGCTCTCCAACTCGACATTGGGGACTTGGGCGACCCACTCGTAGAGGAGAGCGGTGGCGGCGGCGCTGTCCTGGACGGTCGCGCCTTCCTGACGGATGCGGTTGAGGATGCGGAGCGGCTGGCGGAGTTGCTCGGCGAGTTCGTTGGGCCAGCGGATACGGCCGATTTCATCGAGCGAGGCGCGGAGGAGGTTTTCGACCATCGCTTGACGGGCGGGCATATTTTCGACGGGGCGGCGGCGGTCGGCGGCGGCCTGTTGGAGGCGGGAGAAGGCGCGGCGGACGCCGGCGTACTCGCGCTTGACGATGGTGTCGATGCGGGTGTCTTCGACGATGGTGAAGAGGTCGTGGGCGAGGCGGCGGTCGCCGAACTGGTCGAAGAAGCGCTCCATGTCGGTGTGGATTTCAGCGGCGTCCTCGGGCGCTTCGGTTATGACCGGGGCGCCGCCGTTGCCGGAGACGCCGTTGCCGGCGCTGCCGTTCTGCGGGAAGAGATCGGAGGGCAGTTCCGCCTGGTATTCGAATGAGCCGAATTCGAGGCGTCCGGCCTGGTGGGTGGCGAAGACCTTGTAGACGCTGAAGTTCTCCTGCTTGGTGGCGTAGCGCTCGACGTTCTCGGGCAGGTAGATCGTGGTGCCCTCGGTGGTGGGGCTGGATTCGTCCACCCAGCCGACGCCCTTGGCGGTCAGTTCTTCGGAGGCTTTGACGCCGACATCGACGCCGGTGAGCGCCTTGCAGTACATCCGAATCAGTTCGGAGACACGATCGAGGTCGACGCGGGAGCTGAGCGCCTCCATGACCTCTTCGCCGCGTGCGGATTCGAGGCGGAAGAAGGCTTCGCCGCCGTCTACGGACTGCTGGAGGATGGTCAGGCCGAACTCTTGCCAGCGGGCGATGTCGTCGATGCTGAGGCGTTGGGCGACTCGGGGCGAAGACTTGAGGAATTCCATTGCGGCGTCGCCGGAATGGGGGGAGAGTTGCTCGGCGAGTTCGAGCAAGCCTTCGTGGATGTCTTTGTCGACATCCGAGAGGGCCTGTGCGGCCTCGATGAAGTAGGGGTGTCCGAGGCGTCCGACCTGGAGCGCGACCTGTCCGGCGAGGGAGAGATAGCGGGGGCGCTGTTCAGGGCTGATCTGTCGCAAGGCGGTGGGGCCGCGCTCGAAGTAGACGCGGGCGTCAACCCAGGCGGTGTGAGCAACGACGCCGCCGAATTCGAGGAAGGGAGCGCGGTCGGAGCGTTCGAGTTGGGAGAGCACGCCGGGGGCCATGCCGAGACAAGCTGAGGCGAGTTCGTAGGAGTGTGAGGCGAGCGAGTCGATCAACTCCACGAGCAGCCGCATCTGACTGAGGGGGAGATGGGGCAGGATTTGGGGAGAGACATCGAAGTACTGGGCGGAGAGCGAGCCGGACTTCCAGGTGCCTTTGTAGAGCGACTTGCCCTGGGCGGCCCAGTCGTTGGCCTGGGGGACGGAGAGATGGGGGAGCACGGTGGGGCTGGCGCGGAAGAGCGCGCCGGCCAGGGCCGGGGAGGTCTCCATCAGATCGATTCCCACACCGCACCACTCACGCATCCGGTCGTAGGTGATCTGCTCGAGTACGGGCCCGGAGGCGCGAAAGTACTCGGCGGCAGCTTCCCAGCTGCGGAGGGAGTGGCGGGCGACATCGAGCCCGGTGCTGATCCAGATGTCGAGTTCGTCCGGTTCGAGGATGGGTTCGACCGCTTCGACGGCGGCTTCGAAGTCCTGGGAGAGGGCGGGCGGAAAGGCGCGCAGGGCTTCGCGCGCCTCGTCGAGCCGTGGGTTGGGGGATCGGTCTGTCATCGGCATCCATCCAGCATGTGGGGCCTGTGCTGCGTGAGGCTGGGCGAGTTGGTGCAGATGCGGCAATCGCCAGCGCCTCCGGCAGGGCGTGCGGGAGGCGAATCAGGCGAATGTGATCTGTTCGATGGTCGCGGCCTCGGCGCTCGTGTCTAAGACAGCATAGGTGAGGAGTTGTTCGGAGCCGCGGGCTTCGCCGGCGGAGCCGGGATTGACGATCAGGGCGCGGCCGATGCGGGTGACGAGGGGCGCGTGGGTGTGACCGTAGATGATGAAGTCGGCGTCCTCTTCGGCGACTCGCTGGAGTTGGGGATCGTGGGGGAAGAGGTAGTCGCGATAGGGCGCCCAAGGGGTGGCGTGGAACATGAGCAGCTTCTTGCCGCCGATCTCGGTGCGGATCAGGTGGGGCTGCTCGCGGGTCCACTCCAGCAGTTCGCGGTTGACGCTGGGGGAAGCCTGGGCTCGAGCTCCGGCGTCGGAGAGCAGGATTTCCTCGTGGTTGCCGAGCACGTAACGTCCGCCGAGTTGGCGCAGGCGCTCGGCGACGTCGTTGGAGAAGCGGTACTGGTAGCAGGCGTCTCCGGCGCAGAGCAGCTCGTCGATGTCGCCCATCTGCTCGACAGCGCGATCGAGGGCGGCGCGGTTGCAGTGGATGTCGGAGACGATGCCGATCCGCACTGAGTCTTGCCCTCGTCTATTCCAGCCCCGTCAGATCCGCGCTCCGTCGCGGGTATGACGCCGTTCACAGCACCGCCGTCGCCCGCGCATCGAGATACCCGCGGCGGGGCGCGGGTATGACGAAGTTCTCCGGTCGCTACTCCTCGAAGATCGAGGAGACGACTTCTTCGATGCTGCGCTGGATTTCGCCGTCGTCGGTGAGGGGCCAGACGATGGCGACCTGACAGGCTCGGAGGGGGGAGACGCCCTGGGCGATCATGCGGCCGGCGTAGATCAGGAGCCGGGTTGAGGCACCTTCGGCCAAGCCGTGCTCGCGCAGGTTGCGGATCTTCTCGGCCATCTTGGCCAGGTTGAGGGCGACATCGTATGAACAGCCGGCCTCGTGCTGGACGATCTCGGCCTCGGTCTCGCGGGGCGGGTAGTCGAACTCAACGGCGACGAAGCGCTGGCGGGTGGACTGCTTGAGGTCTTTGAGCGCGGACTGGTAGCCCGGGTTGAAGGAGATCACGAGGAGGAAGCCGTCGCGGGCCTGGAGCAGCTGCGACTTCTTTTCGACGGGGAGGATGCGGCGGTGGTCGGTGAGGGGGTGGATGAGGACGGTGGTGTCCTTGCGGGCCTCAACTACCTCGTCGAGGTAGCAGATGGCACCGGCCTTGACGGCGCGGGTGAGGGGGCCGTCGATCCAGACGGTCTCGTTGCCTTCGAGCAGGTAACGGCCGACGAGGTCGGAGGCGGTGAGGTCTTCGTGGCAGGCGACGGTGACGAGCGGGAGGTTGGATTCCTGCTCGATCTCGGTCTCGCCGTCGCGGACGACAGCGAGCGGACGGTTGAGGCGATAGGCCATGTACTCGATGAAGCGAGTCTTGCCGCAGCCGGTCGGGCCCTTGAGGAGTACGGGAATCTTGCTGCGCCAAGCAGCTTCGAAGACTTCCACCTCATCCTTGACGGGCACGTAGTAGGGCTCTTCTTCGGCGCGGAATTCTTCAACCGCCCAGGAGCGGTACTCGGTCAGGGGCGCGGTTTCGGTGGTCATCAGGCGTTCTCCCGCTTTGCACGGGTTGGTCCCGTGCGTTGGCGTCGGTTGGGCATTCAGGATGCCTGCAAGCCGGCCCAGGCGCGCGCGACGCGGGCGGCGGCCTGTTCCATGTCGCAGTCGTTGCTGATCAGCACGTCGGCGTGCTTGAGGCGTTCGTCGTTGGTGATTTGGGAGTCGATCCGCTTGTCGGCTTCTTCGGCGGAGAAGTTGTTGCGAGCCATGAGGCGCTCGCGGGCGGTGTCGCGGCTGACGGCGATGACCCAGACTTCATCGACGAGATCTTGCCATTCGGCTTCGATCAGGACGGCGGCTTCGAGCACGGCGACTGCGGTTCCGTCGGCCTCGAGGCGCGCGAGTTCGGCTTCGGCGAGGGCGCGGATGCCGGGCCAGACGATATCGGTGAGGCGCTTCATGCCGTCGGGGTGGCCGAAGACCTTGGGGCCGAGTTTGGAGCGGTCGATTGTGCCGTCGGGAGCGACGAGGTCGTCGCCGAAGGCGGCGACGACCTGATGGAAGGTGTCGGTGCCGGGTTCGTAGGTCTGGTGGCCGAGGAGGTCGGCGTCGATGGTGGCGGCGCCGAGTTCGCGCAGTTGCGCAACCACTGTTGATTTGCCGGAGGCGATGCCGCCGGTGAGTCCGATCGAGCGCATCGTTGTCAGCTGCCCCGCATCCCAGGCGTGTGTTCTGTCGGTGAGTTTGGCTGGCCGTAGATGGCGAGCGCGTCTCTTGTCCGCCGCTGCGACCGCGATGAGCAGGCGGCATAGACGGCGCTGTGTGGCAGGCTATGCGCGCGCTTGATGGTGGTCAAGCAGGCGGTCGCGCGGGTTGGCGGGATGGGGCTGTCTGGGCGGATTGAGCGGGATTCGAGCGGGCGCAATGTTGCCCAGACAACGCAACGGGGACGAAGGGGCGAGAGGGATTGTTAGCCTGATTGCAATTGCGTTGCGAATCGGGCTGCGCGCGGCGGACTGCCGCGTAGGCGGTGTGATCGCTGTTTCTGCGCCGAACGCGCCTCTGAGGAGCGGGCCATGGTATCCGACTCGATGATGTCCGAGGTCAAGAGCGACACGACGGATTGCACGGATGGGCGCAGTTGTCTGTTGGAGGCGGTGGAGGGGCTGACAGCGGCGGAGTTTGATCTTCCCAATGTGGTCGGCAACTGGAGCGTGCGGGACTGTCTGGCGCATCTGGTGGGCTGGGATGCGTGGGTGCTGAATGCGTTTGATCGCTACGCGGCGGGGCTGCCGCTGGGGCCGCTGCCGACGGAGCGGGAGATCAATGAGGCGGCGCCGGGGGATTGGGTGAATCGTCCGATGGAGGAGTTGCTGGGGCGGTTGGCGGAGACACGGGACGAGTTGGCGTCGCGGGCGGGGCGTCTGACGGATGGGGAGCGTGAGCGTCCGTGTATGCAGATCGGCGAGCATGAGCTTTCGGTGAACGCTTTGATTGATGCGTTGGTGGATCATGATCTGGAGCACGCGGCTCAGATTCGGACGTGGCGGAAGACTCGGGTGGGGTAGGCGGGGTTTCAATTTTCTTTCTGAGGTCTGTGGGTAGTGATCGGGTCGGGTGACCGGACCCCCCTCTGTCCCCCGCCTGCGCGGGGGCAGGCTCTACGTGACATCTCCCCCCGCAGTGCGGGGGGAGAGGAGATTGTCCTTTTGCGGCAACTCCCACCCGTGGTGCGGGGGGAGAGGGTTTGCGCTAGGGCTTGTTCATATTGACTGCCGCGGCAATCTCGGTTTACGGACGACGGTGCAGAACGCGGCGAGATACCCGCGGCGAGCGCGGGTATGACGGTGGCCTGGCAAGCGCCAATGTGAACGGCGCTAGTCGGACATGGCGATGGTGAAGGCGGCTTCGATGGCTGGGAGGACTTTTTTGTAGTCGTCGACGATGCCGAAGCGGGAGAAGGCGAAGATGGCGGCGTCGGGGTCTTTGTTGATGGCGACGATGTTCTTGGAGCCGCCGCAGCCGGCCATGTGTTGGGAGGCACCGGAGATGGCGACGGCGAGGTAGAGGGTGGGGGAGACGACGGTACCGGTGAGGCCGACTTGTTGTGAGGGCGGGTACCAGCCGAGGTCGCAGGCGGCGCGTGAGGAGCCGACGGCGGCGTGGAGGACGCCGGCGAGTCGTTCGAGGTCGCTGAAGGCTTCGGGGCCGCCGAGGCCGCGTCCGCCGGAGACGACGATTTCGGCGTCTTCGAGGCGGACGCCCTCGGACTCGGCTTGTTCTTTGCCGGTGACGCGGGCGCGGACGTCGGCGCCGTCCACGGCGACGGCTTGGACGTTGGCGCTGCGGGCTTGGTCGGGTTCGAGGGCTTCCTGGGATTTGGGGCGGACGGTGATGATCTGGGGGTTGGTCTGGACGGTGACGACCTGTCGGGCGTTGCCGCCGTAGCAGCTGCGGGTCGCCTTGACGCGATCGCCGTCGACTTCGAGGGCGAGGGCGTCCATGGCGGCGGCGGTGTTGAGGCGGGTGGCGAGTCGGGGGGCGAGGTCGCGGCCCATACTGGACTGGGCGAGGAGGACGACGGCGGGGCTGTCGGTCTCGACGATGGCCTGGGCGACGGGCAGGTAGCTGTCGGTCTGGTATTGGGCGAGGGAGGGGGCGGCGGCGGTGTAGACAGTGTCTGCGCCGGCGGGACCGGCGTCGGCTGCGGCGTCGTTGAGGTTCTCGCCGAGCAGGGCGAGGGCAACGCCGCCACCGAGTTGGGGCGCGAGTTGCGCGGCTGCGCCGAGGAGTTCGCGGGTGGGGGCGGTGAGTCCGGCGGGGTCGGTTTCGCCGAAGACGAGGATGGCGGTCATGGTTGGGGTTTTCCTTCTCTGGTGGTTGTTGAGGGGACCCCCCTCTGTCACTTCGTGACATCTCCCCCCGCAAGGGGGGGAGAGGGGATCTGTTTCGGGATGTCTTCTCCTGCGGTGGGCGGGAGAGGGGATTGTCCTTTCGCGGCAGCCCTCCGGAGGTCTAGAGGGGGTGGATTCCCGCTTTCGGAGAGCTTTGCAAAATCTCCGATCCGAGCGTTTCGTCATTCTTGCGAAAGCAAGAATCCACGTCTCACTCGAGACGCTGTATGGATTCCCGCCTGCGCGGGAATGACGGAAACGGAAGTTTTGCAAAGGCCTCCTTTCGCGGGAATGACGGATTGCTAGATGATTTTGGCTTCGCGGAGGGCGTTGACGAGGCCGGCGGCTTTTTCTTCGGGGGTGTCTCCCTCGATGATTTCGACTTCGACGTCGGAGGTGGGTTGGTAGAGGGCGTGCATCTGGACTCGGGCTCCGGCGGCTCCGACTTCGGCGGGGTCAAGGCCGAGGTCGGCGGCGGTGAGTTCGGTGACTTGTTTGCGGGCGGCGCGCATGATTTGGCGGAGTTGGGGGTAGCGGGGGTCGCCGAACTCGTTGGAGATAGTGAGTACGCAGGGGGTGGGGAGTTCGACGGTCTCGAAGCCGTCGGCGACGACGCGGGAGACTTTGATGCCGGCGTCGGTCATTTCGACGGCGCGGAGGACGGTGGCAGAGGGGAGATCGAGCAGCTCGGCGACGATGCTGCCGACGGTGCCCTGGTCCCAATCGGCGGCCTGGCGGCCGAAGATGAGCACGTCGGGGATGCCGATGTGTTCGATGGCCTTGCTGAGGGCGAGGGCGGTAGTCCAAGCGTCGCCGCCTTCGAAGGCGTCGTCGTGGAGGTGGTAGCCCTCGTTTGCGCCCATGGCGAGGGAATGCTTGATGGCGTCGCGGGCGGAGTCGGGTCCGAGGGAGATGATGTTGACGGCGCCGCCGCCGTCGGCGTCGGCGAGCCGGAGGGCGGCCTCGACGGCCTGGGCGTCGAAGGGAGAGATGACGGGGGAGATGCCCTGGGCCGGGAGCACGCGCATGGCGGCCTCGTCGACCTTGAAGGCGGCGGCTGGGGTTTCGGGGTCTGGGATCTGCTTAACGCAGACGATGGCGTCCATGTGATGTCCTCGCAGTCTGGGCTACGTAGACGTTTGTACCGCGCTGTGGCGACTGGGGCAATGCCGGGGGTCACAGATTGAGCGGCTTGAGCGGCTCGAAGTAGGGGTATTCGCGGGGCGGGGAGAGTCCGGCGAGGTGGCGTTCGACGAGGAGCCCTTCCAGGGTCGGTTTGGGCGCGTGGCCGAAGGGATTGTCGTACTCGTGGTAGGGGTATTGCGGGCCGACTTTGGGTTTGGGGCGCGAAATTGGAGCAGGCGGGGAGAATTCACTGTCCGGAGCGGGGGATGCGCTCGGGGGTAGTCCGGATTTGTCCAGATTCTGCTCGATTTGGCTGGATTGCGGGCTGATTTGGGGGGATGGTTCTCGGTCTGGCTCGGTTTGTCCAGGGGAATCCAGGTCGCGGGCGTAGGGGGGCTTGGTGAACTCGCAGTCGTCGGGACAGTTGTCGGGACGGTCTTGGCCGTTCACCAGGGCGAAGGCGTGGTCGTACTGGGAGCAGGGCGGTTGCTCTTCGGCGGGTTCGTCGGAGCCGGGTTGTTCGCGCTTGCGCTCGCGGGCGGCTTCGATCTTGGGGAGCGCAGTGAGGAGGAGGCGGAGTTCGCGCGCGGTGGCGACTCGCTGCTGGTGTTGTTTGGGCTCCTGGCCGGGTTCGGTCAGGAGTTGGATGTGGTCGAGGAGTTGGTCTTCGACGAGGGTCTGGAGGATGTGGTGATGGTGGAGGCGGAGGTCGCGGAGGTAGGCGGCGGAGGTGGAGCGGGCGCAGTTCATAGCCGCGGCGATCTGGGTGAGCGAGAGTCCCTGGCAGCGGAGGTGATGGGCCTGGAGGATGCGTTGGCAGCGTCTTGGGGTGGGCGGTTTGGAGGTGGGTTGGGACATGGGTCGGCTTTCGGTTGCGAGTTAGCGCGGATATTCGATATTGGGGTGTTTGGGTGGGGATGTCAAATTGGGAGTGTGCGTTCTTGGGGGAGATTGTTGCGCAGATGTCGTTTTCGTCATTGCCGGCTTGAGCGGGAATTCGGGCTCTGGATCCGAGGGGGACCCCCCTCTGTCACTACGTGACATCTCCCCCCGCAAGGGGGGAGGGGAGCGTCCTTTCGCGGCGGTTCCCGCCACAGGGGGAGCGGGGAGCGGGGCGGTGATCAGGGTTCGCGCAGGCGTTGCAGTTCTTCTTCTAACTCTCGCACCCGTGCTTCGGCCGCTAAACGGCCTTCGCGCTCGGCCAGGCGAGTCTCTCGCTCCGCATCGGCTCGTACTTCCGCAGCTAACCGAGCTTCTCGTTCCGCGTCGAAGGTGGGGATGTGCCGCCCCGTCGCCGGGTCGTACCAACCGAGCGCGCCCTGCTCCCAGCGCAGCCACAGACCCAAGGCCTCGCTCTCGCCTTGCAAGACGCCCGCTGACAACTCCACGATCGGGATCGGCTCGTAACGCTCGCCGACCAGGCGGTCGCCGGCCAAACGCGCGCCGTGCCACTCGCCCGTGTGGTCGAAGCGCCAGTACTCGCGCACGCCCAGGGCGGCGTAGTCGCGCCGTTTGTCGATCGTGTCGATCTTCGCCGTGCTGGGCGAGGCGACCTCGAGGATGAAATCGGGCGGTTTGCCCTGGTCCGAGATCACGTAGCCGTTCTGCTCGTAGTACAGCTCGGGATCGACGTCGAAGGCGATCAGCAGGTCGGGGACGCGGCGCAGTCGAGAGCCGCGAGCGGCGACGAGGTAGCGCTCCGCGCTGACGAGCGTCGTCTCGGGCTGGGCGAAGTGCTGCGCCAGGAAATGCGGGTTGCCGGTCAGATGGACGTAGTCGTAAGAAGTCACTTCGTCGGGATTCCGCTCCGGCGGTTCCGGCAGGCGGAAGCGGACTTGGGTCGGCGTGGTGGGGACGGCATCGGCGCTGGACATGTCGCTCCGGTCGGTGGTGGGAGGATACGCCGCTAGCGCTCACCGCGCCGCCGCAACTCCGCCTCAAGTTCCCGCACCCGCGCTTCCGCAGCCAATCGCGCCTCGCGCTCGGCTATCCGACCCTCACGCTCGGCTAGGCGGCCTTCCCGCTCCGCGTCGAAGGTGGGGATGTGTTGGCCGGTGGCGGGGTCGTACCAACCGAGCGCGCCCTGTTCCCAACGCAGCCAGAGGCCCAGGGCCTCGCTCTCGCCTTGCAAGACGCCCGCTGACAACTCGACGATCGGGATCGGCTCGTAACGCTCGCCGACCAGCCGGTCGCCGGCCAAACGCGCGCCGTGCCACTCGCCCGTGTGGTCGAAGCGCCAGTACTCGCGCACGCCCAGGGCGGCGTAGTCGCGCCGCTTGTCGACCGTGTCGATCTTCGCCGTGCTGGGCGAAGCGACCTCGAGGATGAAGTCGGGCGGTTTGCCCTGGTCCGAGATCACGTAGCCGTTCTGCTCGTAGTACAGCTCGGGATCGACGTCGAAGGCGATCAGCAGGTCGGGGACGCGGCGCAGTCGAGAGCCGCGAGCGGCGACGAGGTAGCGCTCCGCGCTGACGAGCGTCGTCTCGGGCTGGGCGAAGTGCTGCGCCAGGAAATGCGGGTTGCCGGTCAGATGGACGTAGTCGTAAGAAGTCACTTCGTCGGGATTCCGCTCCGGCGGTTCCGGCAGGCGGAAGCGGACCAAGGTTTGGGCGGTGGATGAGGCATCGGCAGTGGACATGTCGCTCCGGTCGGTGGTGCGAGCGTAGCGGATGGGGGGTGGGGTCTTGGGCGGTCGCCCCCCCTCTGCCTTCGGCATCTCCCCCCGCAAAGGGGGGGAGAGTTTAGAAGCGCGGTGCGACATCTTCGCCCGCGGTGTGCGGGAGAGGGATCTCTAGTCGGTGTCGGCGACGGCCGAGGCTTGGAGGAGTTCGGCTACGTCTAGGACTTTGAGTTTTTCTTGGTCTTCGAGGTCTAGTTGGACGGTTCCGATGCCGGAGTCGAACATTTGGATGCAGAAGGGGCAGGCGGTGCAGGCGCTGTCGGCGCCCGTTGCGACGGCTTCTTCGACGCGGACTTCGTTGACGCGGCTGCGGCCTTGTTCTTCCATCCACATGTTGCCGCCGCCGGCTCCGCAGCAGAGGCCTTGTTCGCGGTTGCGGGGCATTTCGATCAGGGTGACGTTGGGGACCTGTTCGAGGATGCGGCGGGGGGCTTCGAAGATGTCGTTGTGGCGGCCCAGGTAGCAACTGTCGTGGTAGGTGACGGTTTGTTCGGGGGTTTCCTCGCGGGGTTCGAGTTTGCCGTCGTTGAGGAGTTGTTCGAGGAGTTGGGTGTGGTGGATGACCTCGTACTGGCCGCCCATGTCGGGGTACTCGTTGAGGAAGGTGTTGAAGCAGTGGGGGCAGTGGGTGATGATTTTTTTGACGCCCTCTTCGTTGAAGAGTTCGATCAGGCCCTCGGCGAGAATCTGGTAGAGGTACTCGTGTCCGAGGCGTCGGGCGGGGTCGCCGTTGCAGGACTCCATGCCGGCGAGCACGCCGAAGGAGACGTTGGCCTCGCGGAGGAGGGAGACGACGGAACGGGTGACGGCCTGGGCGCGGTCGACGAAGGCACCGGTGCAGCCGACGAAGTAGAGGTACTCCTGCTCGCCGGTCCATTCGGGGACTTCGATGCCTTCCATCCAGGACTCGCGGGTGTAGGGGGTTCCGCGCCAGGGGTGGCCCTGGCGTTCGAGGGTTTCGAGGGTGCCCTGGACGGTGTCGGGCATGCGCGCTTCTTCCATGACCAGGGAGCGGCGCATGTCGACGATGGTGGGGATGTGTTCGATGAAGACGGGGCAGGCTTCGACGCAGGCGCCGCAGGTGCGGCAGGCCCAGAGCGATTCGTCTCGGATGACGCCGCCGACCATTGGGGCGTGATCTTCGAGGCCGAAGTTGAGTTCGTCGCCGCGCATCTGGTTGGCGACCTTCTGCTCGCCGACGGCGGTGGCGTAGGACTTGAGGTCCTGGATGATGTGCATCGGCGAGAGGGGTTGTCCGGCGATATCAGCGGGGCAGTTGTCGGTGCAGCGTCCGCAGCGGACGCAGACATCGAGCTCGAAGAGTTGCTTCATGGTGAAGTGTTCGAGCTCGGCGACGCCGAAGTGTTCCTGCTCCTCGATGTCCTCGATCATGTCGAGTTTGCCGGGGGCGGAGGTGCGCTTGAAGAAGGCGTTGGCCGGGGCGAGGAGGAGGTGGTTGAGCTTGGAGTAGCCGAGCAGGGTGATCCAGGCGAGCGCGCCGATCATGTGGAACCACCAGAAGGCGCGGTGCATGTCGAGGGCGGCGTCGATGCGGACGCCGGAGAAGATCTTGGCGACGATCCAGCCGCCGGGCGACCAGTAGGACCACTCGGGGTTGACGTGGATCTCGGAGGTGTGGATGCGGAGACCCTCGACGATGAAGCCGGAGATCAGGAGGATGCCGAGTCCGCCGACGATCAGCCAGTCTTCCCAGGTGGGCAGCCAGGCGGTGCGGGGGCGAGCCCAGCGGTGACCGATGGCCATGCCGACGCCGATTAGTCCGACGATGCCGAAGATGTCGGCGACGAGGGAGTAGCCGAGGTAGCGGGGTCCGACGAGGATGTCGACGGGGATGTAGTCGTCGATCGCGAGCAGTGCGGTGACGAGGAAGAGGACGATCATCGAGGACATGATGCAGATGTGCATGACGCCCGAGTAGCCGTCGCGGAGGACGCGCTCGGTACCTGCGCCGCCGCGGAGGACGCGGAGGATGCGGGTGGGGAGGTTGTCGAATGAGAACTGAGGCTTGCCCAGCCGCCAGACTCGGGAGCGGCGGACGAGTCCGTAGATGATGATGCTGATGACAAAGGGGAGGAGGAGGTAGAGAACCCAGAAGTTGTCGATGTTGAAGAAGAGTTCGCGGTGGGCACCGGTGACGCGGACGGTCTCGACGCCGGAGACGAGCAGGAGTCCGCCGAGTGGGAGCCAGGCGGGGATGGCGAGAGCGGAGACGCGCTTGCCGGTGGAGGCCGGGCTGGTTTTGCGTTTGGTTTGGGCAGATTTGGTCACCGCAGCACCCCCAAGCGTCGTGGTTTGGGGGCATTATCGCACGTGGGCGGGCTTGGTCTCAGCGCTGCATCAGGAGGCGGAAGCCGAAGCCTCGGAATTCGGCGTCGGCGGTGAGCACATCGGTGATGTTGCGATCGCGCATGACGATCATGGAGATGCAGTCCTGGAGGCTGAGGGTGGAAGCGGCGCGGCGGGCGTAGAGGTCGAGTCCGCGTTGGAAGAGTTCGTGGGTCTGGGGGATGATGATGTGTTCACTGGAGCGTTGGAGACTGTACACCAGATCGGCGGCATCGCGACGGACCGGCGTCTGGGGTCGAGAGGCGAGGGCGAGTAACTCGGAGAGCACTCCTTCAGTCGTGACAACCGTGATGCCGTTCAGCGCTTCGCTGGCTTGTTGCGCTGATTGATGCCAGTAGTCTTCCGGATTGATCAGACCGAACCAGAACACGGTGTCGGCGAAGATCTCAGTCGTCATTGTGATATTCGCGGGCCAGATATTCGTCGTGGTTTTCTGCCATGTCTGCGGGCAGCTTGGGCCAGTCACTGCGGTCGACCGCATCCCACATTTCGCGCCAGAGGCTGAAGAACGTCAGGTGCTCGGCCTCCTCCCGCGTAATCAGAAACAGCTGCTCGATGTCGGCCATGCTCGTCATTACCGAGCCGGGCTGGTACTCGGCGAGACCCAGCGCCTTCAAGCGACACTCGTCGGGGTGCTTGAGTGAGCGCAGCACGGCTTGTTCGTCTTCGGGGCGGTAGCAGACGGTGACTGTGTCGCCGGTGCGGTCGGCGACCTGGCATTGGCGGCGAGATTGATCGACGTGGGTGACGGGGCCGATGATCCAGCCGCGACCGTATGCAGGCTGGTTGAGGATGTCGTCGATGGAGAGGGGTTGGTCGGTGGTGGTCATGGGGTCAGTGTATCGAGCGGGGGTTGGGGTTGGGTGTGGTCAGCGAAGCGCCCTCAAACGTCGCTGGGTTCAGTCGTCCGAGGCGGATGGGCTTGTGCGTGCTTCTCGTCGTTGCCGGAGCTGACTGCGGATGAAGTAGAAGGTGACGCGCAGGGCGGCGTAGACGAGTTTGGCTAGTTCGACGGTTGAGACGGCGACGATGAGGTAGAGCCAGACGAACCACGCGATCCCGGCGAGATATGCGCAGGCGACCAAGGCGACCACGGTAACGACCAGAGAGATGATGCCGCCTACGGTATCGCCGGTCGCGAACGATCCGATGGCGAGCAAGGCGAAGAAGAGTCCCGGGCCAAAGCGCAAGGCCATGAAGTAGCGCTGCTCCTGGCGCTGGAACTCGGCGTAGGCGGCGGGGTTGTAGTCCCGGCGATCGGGATCGGCGTGGAACCAGCGGCGCTGCGTGAGGATCGTGGCGCCGGCCAGGTCGCGCAGTTCCGCTTGCGCCGCAGCTCGATCGTGCTCGTGCTCCGGTCGTTCCGGTTGCTCCTGCCGCGGCGATGGTTCGGGACGTGGCCGGGGGCGTGAGCGCCAGCGTGGTTTGGGCTGCTCCGGCGTGCGTCGCGGGGGGCTTTGGCGCTGCCGCTGCTGGTCCCGCTCCTGGGCCTCGCGGCGGTCGCGTTGGTCGGCGTCGGGATCGTAGGCGGCGCGCAGCCTGGCGTTGAGCAGGGTGTCGCGGGCCTGGTAGACGCGGCGGATGCGTTGGTCGGCGTCGGGGTGGCCGCTGCGGTCGGGATGCTCGGTCAGGGCGGCGCGGTTGAAGGCGTCGCGGATTTCGGCCTCCGAGGCGTCGCGGTCGACGCCGAGCACCTGGTAGAGGTCGAACGTGTCGAAGTCGGACACTGGCATCCTGCCGTCAACTGAGGAGCGCTGCTGTCAGTGGCCTAGCGCGCCTGGCCGGATTCCTGACGGCGGCGCTCGGCTTTCTGCGTCATCTCCTCGATCTGCGCACCGGTCAGGCCGACGGCGTCTTCAAGGGTGATCTGGGCTTCGGCGCCGGTGTCGGCGTCGTAGGCGCGGGCGCTGAGGATGCCGTCGGCGTCGAGCGAGAAGGTGACCTCGGCGCTGACCTCGCCGGCCGGCGCTGGGCGCAACCCACTGAGCATGAAGACGCCCAGCTCGCGATTCGCGGAAGCGGTCGGCGATTCGCCTTGCAGAATATCGATCTGCATGGCGGTCTGATTGTCCGCGACGGTCACGTAGCTCTCGCTCTGGCTGGTGGGGATCGAGGTGTTGCGCTCGATGATGGGGCTGAAGACGTCGCCGATGGTCGAGGTGCCGAGGGTCTGCGAGGTGACATCGAGCAGGAGCAAGGCTTGCTCGACATCACCGCCCATGATGCCGCCCTGGAGGGCGGCGCCGACGGCGACGACCTCATCGGGGTTGACGCTGCGGCTGGGTTCGCGCCCGAAGTAGCGGCGCACGACCTCCTGGACGAGCGGCATTCGGGTTTGACCGCCGATTAGGGCGACCTGATCGATGTCGGACGGCGACAGCTGAGCATCGCTGAGCGCTCGCTCGCACGGTTCAATCGTGGCTTGCACCAGATCCGCCGCCCACTCGTCCAGCTGCTCGCGGGTGAGTTCACATTCAAGATGCTTGGCACCGGTCTGATCGGCGGTGATGTAGGGCAGATTGACGCGCGCGGTCTGGGTGGTCGAGAGTTCGCGCTTGGCGGTCTCGGCGGCCTCCTTGACCCGCGTCAGGGCGGCCGGGTCGGCGGCGAGGTCGATACCGGCGTCGCGGCGGAAGTCGTCCAGCAGATGCTCGACGATCAGGGCGTCGAAATCGTCGCCGCCGAGGAAGGCGTCGCCGCTAGTGGCGACGACATCGACGACGCCGCTGTCGAGGCGGAGGATGGAGATGTCGAAGGTGCCGCCGCCGAGGTCGTAGACGGCGAGATGCATCGGGGCGGCGGGCTGGTCGCTCTGGGCGATGGCGGTGTCCATGCCGTAGGCGAGCGCGGCGGCGGTGGGTTCGTTGATGATGCGGCGGACATTGAGTCCGGCGATTTCGCCGGCGGCCTTGGTGGCGTTGCGCTGGGCGTCGTCGAAGTAGGCGGGGACGGTGATCACGGCGTCGGTGACGTCTTCGCCGAGGTAGTGTTCGGCGTCGGACTTGAGCTTTTGCAAGATCATGGCGGCGACTTCGGGCGGGGCCATGGGTTCGCCGCCGAGCCGGACCCAGGCGTCGCCGTTGGGGGCGCGTTCGACGCGGAAGGGATAGCGGGCGATGGTCTCCTGGGCGGAGCGGTCGTCAAAGCGCTGTCCCATCAGGCGCTTGACGCTGAAGAGGGTGTCGGTGGGGTTGGTGGCGGCCTGGCGGCGGGCGACGGCGCCGGTGAGGTATTCGCCGTCGGCGGTGCGGGCGACGACGGAGGGGGTGGTGCGTCCGCCCTCGGCGTTGATGATGACGTTGGCTTCGCCCTGTTCGTCGACGAAGGCCATGCAGGAGTTGGTGGTGCCGAGGTCGATGCCGATCGCGCGTCCCATGGTGCCGCCTTTCGTCTGTTTGGGGGTTCATGCTAGGAAGGGCGTGGTTGGGGTTGCAAGAATGGGGGTGGGGAGTGGAGTGTCGGATTCTGGTCGCCGCAGTGCCAGCAATTGGCAAGGTCTCGTCAGGGCACGATCGGACGCGGGCGTCAATTCACCTCTCTCCAAGAGGCGAGCAACGTTTGTCCAGACAATCCACGACTCACAGGAGTTTATGGATAATCGAGAGGTTGTCGCTTGTTTATCAGAGTCAGCCAATACTCTAAAGAAATGCCAAACTCATCGCGAGAGGACGCCTCCTCGACTGGTCTGCTTGCGTTGCGCCAGACTCGTGCCATTGCTGAAGCTGCGCGATTCAGCGAGCTACTTCAAAACCTGGTGCGACGAGCCGGCATCGGGGACGAAGTCGATGTCGCGACTGTCGTGTCCCAACTTCTGCACCTCGAACAGTCCCACTTGATGCGCGTAACCGGACCCATTCCGGGTCGAAACCACTTCAAGCGCCGCGCAGGTTCGGGAAATCCCAACCGCGACCAGCGACCGTTGCGGCTGTTCTTCGCTGATGAGTCCGGGGTACCGAGGCTGACCGCGTCGGAAGGCGAGAACGGTTGCTTCGCATTAGGCACCATCGCGATCACAGAGGGTGAAAAGGAGAACTACCGTGTTCGCGCCGACAGGTTGAAGAGGGATTTCGGCCTCCCGGAGGTGGTACTGCACGAACCGGAAATGAGCCGACGCCTCGGTGATTTCTACTTTCGAGGCGATGTTCAAAAGCAGCAAGAGTTCGATCGGGCCGTTGATCAATTGATCGATGACACTGAGTTCACGGCTTTTGCCGTCGCAGTACGCAAGCAGGTCTTCGGCCGTGAGTTTCTGGCCACAGGTAAGGACCCGTTTCTGCCTGTTGACTTCTACGAATTGGCAGTACACCTGCTGCTTGAACGGGTCGTCGACTTTCTGGCAGCCAATACCGAATATCCGCTCGGCAGGCTGACATTTGAGGCAAGAGGACCTCGGGAGGACGTCGAAGTGCAGTTATGTGTGGCCGAGACCCTTCGTTACGGCACACGTTGGGTGTCCAACAGGGCATTTCAGAGATACCTGGAGCCCGGAGTGAGTTTCCGACCCAAACGCGGCTCCCATCCTCTCGAGATCAGCGACATGCTTGCCAGGTCCGTGTACGACTGGGTGATCTCAGGTTGTACGCAGGAAGCAGAGCGCTGGCGTCTGTTTGGACGGAAATGGTACGGGCGGGATGACCTGAGGATGGGCAAGTTCGGGTTGAAAGTCTTCCCCGATTCGGACCTCAGCGAACGGATCGAAGCTCATCGAGACAGATTTAGGGCAAAGTGAAGCGCCGCCCCCCTTCCGGAGGACGGCGCCGGTAGCGGGCTCGCTACCCATTGTGGGCGGGGTTGTTCAGCGCAAGCTCCACGAACTCCTAGGAAGCCAGTCTCACGTGCGCACTCACCCGCTTTCTACTGGGCAGTATACAGGAATGTGAGCGATATCCGCTTTTGCCGCAGTCCAGCGAGGCCTCTGCGCAATGGACTACCTACCCATTCTTCGCTTCGCCGTGGGTTTTGCGGAGGTCGTTTTTGAGGACTTTGCCCATGTGGTTTCGGGGGAGGGTGTCTACTACGGCCAGGTAGCTGGGGGCTTTGTAGCTGGCGAGTTGGGACTTGGTGTGGGTTACGGCGTCGTCGAGGGTGAGGGTCTGGCCCTCGTGGAGGATGACGACGGCTTTGACGACCTCTCCCCACTCGAGGTCGGGCGCGCCGATGACAGCGGCCTCGGCGACGGCGGGGTGGCCTTCGAGGACCTGCTCGATTTCGCCGGGGGCGATGTTCTCGCCGCCGCGGATGATGAGGTCTTTGGTGCGTCCGGTGATGAAGAGGTAGCCCTCGTCGTCGAGGTAGCCGACGTCACCGGTGTGCAGGACGCCGTCGCGGATGGCGGAGGCGGTGGCTTCCTCCTGCTTGAGGTAGCCGCTCATGATGCGGTCGCCGCGGACGCAGATTTCGCCCTCTTCGCCGGCGCCGACGGGCTGATCGGCGGGGTCGAGGATCAGTACCTCGATGTCGGGCATGACGCGGCCGACGGAGCGCAGGCGGTGCTCCTTGACCGCGACCTCTTCAGGGCTGCCGTCGAGCCGGTGGTCGTCGGGGCCGAGGAAGGAGATGGTGCTGGTCGATTCGGTCTGGCCGTAGGCGTTCATGAAGCCGACGTTGGCGGGGAAGACGTCGACGGCAGCGCGGATCACGTCGTAGGGCATGGGCGCGGCGCCGTAGGTGAGGACTTCGAGGGTGTCGCCCTTGAAGTTGGCGAAGCTCTCGTCCTCCATGGTGCGCTTGAGCATGGTGGGGACGACCATCGAGTGGGTGATGCCGTGCGTGTCGACAGCGTCGATCCAGGAGGCGGGCGAGAACTGGGGCAGGATGACGAGGGTGCGCCCGCCCCAGACGGAGGAGATCATGGTGGTCGCGCCGGCGATGTGGAAGAGCGGCACGGAGAGCAGGGTTTTGTTGTGGATGCCGGTGGGGTCGGCCATTTCGATGGTGTTCATGGCGTAGCTACTGAGGTCGCCGTAGGTGACCTGGACGCCCTTGGGCATGGCGGTGGTGCCGGAGGTGTAGATGATCACGGTGGGGTCGCTGTCTTCGACTTCGGCGTAGAGGAAGTCATCGGAGCCGGCGGCCATCAGGTCGCGGTAGTGCTGCTGGCCCAGCGGGACATCGTGCTCAAGGGCGACGTAGTGCTCAACCGAGGGGCAGTCGTCGCGGATCGCGCGGACGAGGTCCTGGTAGCGGTCAGAGACGAAGATCAGTTTGGCTTCGACCGTGTTGATCATGTAGGTGAGTTCTTCGCGCTTGGCGCGGTAGTTGAGCGGGACGAAGGTGACGCCAATCTTGGCGCAGGCGTAGTAGATGATCACGTATTCGGCGGAGTTGACGGACATCACGCCGATGTGGTCGCCGCGGGAGAGGCCGAGTCCCTGGAGAGCGTTGGCGAGCACGGTGACGTCGGCGGCGAGTTCGGCGAAGGTCTTGCTGTTGTCTTCACAGAGCAGGGCGACGCGGTCGGGCACATTGGCGGCGGCGATGTCGAGCATGTCGGCGGTATTCACGAGTCGGCTCCTTGGCGCTCCTGTGGGCGAGCGGGTGAGAATGCGGTTAACGATCTGACAGTGTATGGCGCAATCGGCGTGCGGTCAGCGCGTCCTGGCGGATCGCGGCCGAGATCGGCAGATCGAGTCCGCGCCGGATGCTGCGCTTGACGGCGGCGGTGAGGGCGGGGTCAGCCTGGGCAAGGCGTTGGGCGACGGCGTTGACGGCGGGATCGAGTTGTTCGAGGGGGACGACGCGGTGGACGATGCCCCAGCAGAGGGCGCGCTCGGCGTCGATTGGGTTGCCGATCAGGATCATGCCAAGTCCAGCGGCAGGCGGCGCGGTTCGGGGCATGAGTTGGGTACCTCCGGCGGAGGGGATGTAGCCGAGGGTGACTTCGGGCAGGCCGATGCGGGTGTTGTCGGCGGCGATGCGGAGGTCGCAGTAGAGGGGGAGTTCGATGCCTGCGCCGAAGCAGAATCCGTGCAGCGCGGCGATGGTGGGGATGGGCAGGTCTTCGAGCAAGGCCCAGAGGTCACGCTGACGGCGGGCTTCGCGGGACTGGTGGAGGGAGGGGGCAGTACCGAACTCGGAAATGTCGGCGCCGGCGGAGAAGGCTCGGGGGCCTGCGCCGCGGATGACGAGGACGCGGACGTCGGGGTCGAGTTGGACGGCCTGGAGGTAGGTCCAGAGGTCGTCGCGCATGGCGAGGTTGATGGCGTTGAGCGCCTCGGGTCGGTTGAGGGTGATGTGGGCGATGGTGGGATGGGGTTTGTCGTAGAGGACGAGGGGGTCGGTCATGACGGGCGGCCCTCAGCGGCGCGATGCTAGCCTGAGTCTATGACTACTGCCGGCGCTGAACGGTACACCGATCTGAGCGCTGAATATCTGCGCAAGGCTCGCTTACATCTGGCGGAGGAAGACTTGACGCAGGCGTCGGAGAAGGGTTGGGGAGCTGCCACCGTCGCTGTTAAGGCGGTCGCAGAGGCCAGAGGACTCCGACACGGCGGTCATCGCGATCTGTTCATCGTCGTCCGCGGGTTGGTGGATGAGACCGGCGATGCCGAGCTCGGCAATCAATTCCGGGAAGCCAGCGCGCTGCATACGAACTTCTATGAGAACTGGTTCCCGAAAGCGGATGTGGCCGAGGGGCTCGCGCATGTCGAGCGCTTTGTCGCGAGGCTGCGCGAGCTCGACTAGCGCCAGTCGGGTGAGCGGATTTCGCTTTTGCGGCGGACGGACCAGAGGCGTTCGACGTCGTCGTTGATTTTCTCGTGGAGTTCGTCCATTTCTTCGCGGCCGGGGCGCATTTCGCCGGATTTCCAGCGGCGGATGGCGGCGCGGTCGCTCTTGTGAAGATCGACTTCATCGAGCATCTGGTTGACGATCTGGTTGAAGATCGCCCAGGCTTCTTCGACATCGAGTTCGACTTTGACCATGATGGGGTGCTTTCTAGCGGACGGTGCGGTAGTAGTCGCGGCGTCGGATTTGGCGGGTGAGTTCTTCGTCGATGGTGTTGCCGAGCGCGGCGTTGACCTGTTCGGTCAATTCGAGCATGGCGGCGTTGCCTTCGACGTGGGCGGCGCGCCAGTCGCGGACGGCTTTGGCGGCATCGTCCGAGAGTTCGACCTGATCGAGCACCTGTGCGGTGACAAGGGCCATTAACGACCAGGTTTCTTCTTCATCCAGGATCAGTTGCATCGGTGTTCCTCCAGTCTGCTAGGCGGCGTGGGTGTGGTTGGGCGTCTCTCAGGCGCCCTGG
Organism: Dehalococcoidia bacterium; assembly: GCA_963555985.3. Classification (GTDB taxonomy): domain Bacteria; phylum Chloroflexota; class Dehalococcoidia; order Bin125; family Bin125. The sequence goes on along the minus strand of OY820591.1, from coordinate 205,681 downwards.
AACTGAGGTGGCCGCTTTTCGACGAAGGCGCGAACGCCTTCGGCTCGGTCGGCGGTGTCTTGGAGCAAGATCGTGAGCTCGGTTTCGTAGTGGAGCGCTTGGGCGAGCGGCAGCTCGAGGCCGTGGCGGACGGCGTCTTTGGCGTAGCGGGCGGCGATCGGGCCGCGTTGGGCGATCTGGTGGGCGAGTTCGAGTGCTGCTGTGCTCGGGTCGCCACTGACGGCGTTGACCAATCCCCAGTCCAGCGCTTGCTCTGCCGAGAGCGTGGTTTCGAGCAGAGTGAGCTGGGCGGCGCGGGAGCGTCCGAGGGCGCGGCTGAGGCGTTGGAGTCCGCCGGCGCGGGGGAAGTGGTCGGCATCGGTGAGGAGATCGGGGAGGCCGAGCCGGATTTTGCTGCCGGCGACTCGCAGATCGGCGCTGAGGGCGAGCTCGAGTCCGCCTCCCAGCGTGTCGCCGCTGAGGACGGCGATGGTTGGTTGGGGGAGTTCGGCGAGAGCGGCGAAGAGGTCGCCCGGTTCGGGCGGTTCGGCGTAGCCGCTCCAGACGGCGGGAGTGGGACCGAGCAGGATTGCTCGAACCTCCGCGTCGTCCACCAGCGCGGCGCAGCAGTCGTCAAGCTGGAAGCGGAAATCGGCGTCGAGGGCTGCGCCGCCGGTGACGGCGGCGACGGCTCCGTCGCGTTGAATTTCCAGTGCTGATCCTGCTGTGGCCATCGATTCCTCGCTCGCAGTGATCTCTAAGTGATCCAGTCTACCGAAGGCTCTCGGAAACCGATGCGCAAGCCCTCATTTCGGTCATTGCCGCGCTCCGCCCATTGTTCAAGCCAAGGTCAGACTGCGGCAATCTTGCCGTGTTTTGCGCCGACGTCGGTGCTCGACTCAGCGAGATACCCGCGGCAAGCGCGGGTATGACGGTTAGGCATCGGTCTCCCTTGGGCAGGCTCATTGCAGCTCTTGGCGGCGTCCTTCGACGGGACGATACGGCTCCAGGCGCAAACGGCGGGAGGAGGCTTCTTCGACCGCCTCGCGGTCGCGTAGGAGTGGGTGGAGGCGATCGTGACGCCAGGCGTCGAGCATGGGTCCGTTGGGGCGGAGGGGTTCGTGGACTTGTTCTCCGGCGAGAACGAATTCGGCTTGGGGCGGATCGGTGAGCTCTACGACCAGGCGTAAGGCGGGCAGAGCGGAGACGGGTTGTCCGTGGCGCAGCCCCAGGACTCCCGACTGGGCGATGGTGTCCGCCTCGCCGCCGTGGGCGAAGGGGCCGGCGGAGAGTAGGGAGCCGATCACAGGGGCATCGGCCAATCCGTGTTTGAGCACGAGCGGGCGGGAGCGTCCCCAGGTCCAGGCGCCCGAATCTGGCCCAAAGCGCCGCCGAAGCACCCGAACGGCGCGATCCAGAGCTGCGCCCAACTCGGAGGCGGATTCGGGATCGTTCTCGATCCGGGTCAAGGCCCAGGTGGTGGCGCGGGCGGCGAAGATATCGAGGGTGGGGATCGCGAGCAGCGGTTCGAGCAGGTCTTGACCGCGTTCGCCCAGCAGCTCGCTTAGTTCGGCGCGGCGGTACTCGATCAGGGCGGCGGCGGCGAGGGCGGCGGCGGTGGAGTCGGCGCGCATTGCGCCGTCCCAGTCCGCGAGCGTGGAGAGTTGGTGTTGGGCGTCGTCGTCGCTCGGTTCAGCTTGCGCCAATTGGCGGGCAAAGGCGCGCAGCGGCAGGGAGACCCGGTCGCGCTGGATTGCGGCCGAGTCGGCGCGGGTGTGAGGTCGGTGTTCGGTCAGCAGTTCACGGATGCGGGAGGCGCGCGCCGGATCGAGGTACTCGGCTCCGAATTGCATCCGTTCGGCGGGAGTGAGCGGTGAGTTGGCGCTGATGACGATGCCTTCGGTGGGATCGACCGTGTGCGGGAGTTGGTCGCCGCAGAGCACATCCTGGGGCACGCCGCCAGCTTCGGGCGGGAGCCATCCGGCGACCGGGAAGCGGAGCGACTGCGGGTTGCCGCGCGGTACGTCGCCGCTGACCCGTAGGCCGATGCGGCCGTTGATGTCGGCGTAGGCGTAGCAGAGGTTGAAGTCGCGCATATTGTCGGTGGCGGCGCAGAACTCGTCCCAGTTGCGGGCGCGGAGGATATCGGCGATGCCGATTCCGCCGTGGGTCGGAGCAAGTACCTGCGAATGCAGCGCGAGCGCGCGGGTACTGTTCCAGCGTTGCGCCAGATTGGGCGGGAGCACCTCGGAGACCAGGGGACCGTTCACGGTTTCGCGCAGTTCGAGCGTCTCATCGGGGTAGCCGCGCACGGGAATCTGTTCGATGCGCGTGCTGATCGGTTGCCAGCCGTCGGGTGTGCGCGAAGACTGGCTGTCGGCGGACAGTTCTTCGACGACGGCGATGTGCATGGTCTGCATTCCCGCCGTCGGCCCCCAGGCGATCCGGTCGTTGCAGCCCCAGATGATGCCGGGCAGGCCGGGGATGCTCGCGCCGGCGGCGTTGAATTCGGGGCAGTGGAGATGGACAAAGTAGGCGTGGGGGGGAGCGACGGGGGTGAGATGGGGATCGCAGGCGAAGATCGGAGCGCCGCTGACGGTGTGTTCTCCGGCGACGGCCCAGTTGTTGCTCGCGCCGCCGTGAATGCCGAGGAGCTCGCTGAGTTGAGCGGCGGCTTCGTGCAAGGGAGTACAGAGTTCGCCGTAGTCGGCGTCGGGCGGGGCGGCGACGGAAGTATCGGGAGCTAAGGGCGGATCGAGTGCTTCCAGGGTCTCCAGACCGGCGGTCTGGACGATGCGCGCGCGCATGAGCTGTTGTTCCCAAGCAGGAGCAAGCAGGAAGGAGAGCAGTTTGCCCCAGGCGATGGAGTCGGAGGCTTGCCAGGGGCCGATCCAGTCGTCGAGGATCTGCGCTTCGAGGGGTTTGGGAGCGCGGGCAAGGGCGGCGTTGATGCCGGCGATGTAGGGGAGTAATTCCTCGCGGCCCTGTTGCGGCGTCGCGTCCCAGGCGGCGCGTGAGGCGCGTTCGAGTCCGAGCGTGCGAGCAAGCCGGTCGGTGGGGAGCGCTTGCGGGCCGGCGATCTCAGCGATCCGTCCCAGCGCGGCGCGACGGCTCCACTGCATCTGCCAGAGACGATCCTGGGCGTGGACGTAGCCCAGCGCGAAGAGCGCGTCGGCGGCGGACTGCGCGAAGCAGTGGGGGACGCCCCAGCGGTCGCGGAGGATTTCCACGGTGGCGTCGATGCCGGAGACGGAGACGCGGCCGCGGCGCTTGTGGGTTTGGGGAGCTTGGAGGGCGATCGAGGCGGTCGTGCCGGCGAGAGCGCGGATCAGGGACGCGCCTTGTCGCAAGGCGAGGGCGGCGGCTCGCCAGTCGAGCGGGGTCTGGGTGGTCATGATCTTGAGATTACGCGGACAGGGCAGGTTGGGCGATAGAGGCGCGGAGAGAGGGAAGGAACTGAGGCGTGGTCTTTAGAATGCGCTGCGGAGGTGGACGAATGGACTTGGGACTGAATGGCAAGGCGGCGCTGTTGACCGGCGCGTCGGAAGGGATCGGCTTCTACTGCGCGCTGGCGCTGGCGGCGGAGGGTGTGGATGTTGCGATCTGCGCGCGGCGTCCGAAGACGCTGGAGCAGGCGGCGGCTGCGATTGACTCGGCTGGACCTGGGCGGGTTCATGCTGTGGCCGCCGATCTGGGGGAGGCGGACTCGAGCGACCGTGTGGTCGCCAGCACGGTTGAGGCGTTGGGCGGACTCTCGATTCTGGTCAACAACATGGGCGTCTCGCTGCGTGGTGAGGGTGACGAAGTTTGGCAGTCGATGTTTGACCTCAATCTGATGGCGGCGGTGCGGACAACTCGGGCGGCGCTGCCGCATCTTGCGGCCGCTGCCGGGGGGGAGGGCGCGGATAGTTCGAGCATCGTGCACATCGGCTCGATCTTTGGGCGGGAGGCGGGGGGTTCGGCGCAATACAACGCGATGAAGGCGGCGATTCATAGCCATGCCAAGTCGTTGGCGCTGGAGCTGGCACCGCAGAATATCCGCGCCAATGCGGTGGCGCCGGGGTCGATTGCCTGGCCGGGGAGTCGTTGGCAGACGCGCTATGAGACTGATCCCAAGGGGATTCAGGCAAGCGTGCTGGACACGATTGCGTTCAATCGCTTCGGTCGTCCTGAGGAGGTGGCGGACGTGGTTGCGTTTCTCTGCTCGGCGCGCGCGAGTTGGGTGACGGGGGCGTGTCTGAACGTGGACGGCGGGCAGACACGCTCGAACATCTAGACTGCGGTCAAGGAGCACCGAATGGCCGACGAGCACCAGTACGAGCACAGCCGGACTCGGCTTGGAGCGCTGCCCTCGCGCGCCTGGGAGGTGATGGGTCCGCGCATGTTCCGTCCGCTGGTGGGCGGGTTCGCGGGAGGCGCGATCATTGTGCTCTTCCTCGCGCTGCGCGGGGGGACGGCAGTTGAAGTGAACGACCTGACGGGTACGGCCTGGGGCGGGTGGAGCCGTCACGCGGACGTGCATCTGCTGATCGTGGTGAATCTGGCGGTTGCAGTGGCGATTGCGGTGAACTTTGCAGCGGAGTGGGTACGGCACTGGCTGTATGTCGGGCTGGCGGTTTCGGCGGCCGGGATCATGGTGGCGATGCGTCAGTTGGCGGATATCGGCGGCGCTGGGGGAGTGGTGTTGCTGGTGTTGATTGCGCTGAGTCTGGCGGCGGTAGTAGGGATTGCGGTCTGGGATGTGCGGTCAGTGGGTCGTCGGAGTGGGTACTAGAGACGTCTAGTCATCGCTGGGCAGTGGGTACTTCAGATACGCCTGATCGCGTCTGAGGATGTCGAGGACGACGATTCGACGTTGTTCCTGATCGACTCGGAAGATCAGCCGACGATTGCCGACGGCGAGCCGGATTCTCCAGATGCGGGGGTGTCCCTGTAGCTCGATGGAGTCCGCGATGCGCGTTGGCCCGCCTCGGAGCAGCCGAAGCGCGTCGTTGAGCTCACGCTTTGCTCTTCCAATCAACTGCCGGCGTTGTCGCTGTGCGTCAGCGCTCAGGATCACGCGCCAGAAGGGTGGTGTGGTCACGGTTCGGGAGGAACGTCGGCGTACTTGAACGTGTCAGCGGCGTCCGGATAGATTCGCTTGACGCGCTTCATGAATTCGCGGCCTGCGGGCGTCTCGCGCTGCACTTTGCTGAGATACAGCTCATAGTCGGGCAGCAGTAAGGCGACGTTTTCCCAGAAGAGATCGAGGCTTGGAAGCGTGAACTCGCCTTGTGCGCGGACCGGCGCAGCCCACTCCATGTGCGCCTTGTAGACGCGGCGGACATCGGTTTCGAGGGTGTCGCGCCAGGGGGTTGCGAGGATGGTCTCGGCGAAGTCTTCGTCTTCGCCGGGGTATTGGGCGGCGATGCGCAGCTTTTCGGCGCGTTGCCAGGCTTCGGCTTGGGTGTGGTGCGGTTCGGCGACCATGATGTCGTGTTTCTTGAGCCAGTTTAGCCTTCGGCGACTTCGGTGACAGAGTCGCGGCGGGTGGCGGCTAGGCGAGGCATGGGAGAACCGGTGTGGGCGGCGAGGGTTATTGGAGCGGCTTCGCCGGAGTATGGTGCGGCGTCCTCCTGGAGTTCTTGTCGGCCCGGGTGTTCGATGCCTTTGTAGGCGAGCGGTCGTCTGCGGATTCGTCGCACTTCGATGCGCCGCTCGGGCAGCACTGCGAAGACGACTCGCCAACGACGCCCGGCCAGAGCGCGCCAGAGGTTGTCTTGGCTCTGTAACTTGTCGCCTTTGCCCTGCAACCGCAGGTCACCACGCTTCGGGTCGGGTCCCATCACCAGACGCTTCAGCACCTTGTTGACTTCGCTCTTGGGGTCCGGGCTCAGGCGGCGGAGTTCTGCTTTGGCGTCCGGGTCAAGATTGACGACGTATCTCATAGTCCGGCGAGGATATCTTCGGCCTCGTCGGGGAATTCCTCCGCCAGTTCGCGGAGTACGTCTTCAAGCGGGTAGGAAACTCCACGAGCGGCCCGCTCGCGGCAGATGCGGATGTCTTCTTCGTCCTCTTCGGGGCTGGACTCGAGGTCGAACGGCGTCTCGCGGATGAGCTGCTGCATTTCGGGATCACCCTCCCACGCTGCCAAGCTGCGCTCGCGCCAGATTTCCGCTTCGTGTTCTCTGGACTCGGCGATGCGCAGGACTTCGAGCATCTCGGGGTAATCGGCGAACACCCGCATCCGATGGGCGCGCCAGTCTTCTCCCGGGCGCGGACCCCATTCCTTCTTCGGATGTTCCTCAGTCACCATGACGAAACCTCGCTCACTGTCATCACGGTACCGGTTCCTTTAGTCCTCGGTGACTTCTGTGATCGAGTCGCGGCGGGTGATGGCGAGGTGGGACATGGGCGAGCCGGTGTCAGCGGCGCCGTGGAAGTGGTCTTCGCCGGCGGGGATGATGGCGAAGTCTCCGACGGAGATGGTGTGTTCTTCGTCGGCGGTGCCGACTTTGCCGATGCCGGCAACGACGTAGAGGATTTGCTCGCTGGTGTGAGTGTGCATTTTGGTGCGAGCGCCAGCGCCGAACTGGACAACGGCGAGGTTGAAGTCGTTGTCGTCGGCGGCGTTCTGGCCGCCGATCGAGCCGGCCAGGGCTCGCACCCAGACATCGCCGCCGGTGAAGATGGGAGCGTTGGCCTGGTTGGTGTCGCCGTCGGAGGATTTGGTCACGCGCATGGAGGATGTCCTTTCTGGGGCTGACAAACGTTGTTCGGGCTGTTCGGATATGTTCGGGTCTGTTCGTCTAGCTGTTGGCGGCGATGAAGGCTTGGATGCGCTGCCAGGCGTCGTTGCAGGCTTCGACGTGTTCGTCGTAGCTGCGGTCGAAGAAGCTGTGGGGCGCGCCTTCGTAGGTGATGATCTCGCGGCTGACGCCGCCCGCTTCGAGCGCAGCGTCCCACTCGGCGACGGCGTCGGCCGGGATGCTCTCGTCCGCGCCGCCCATCAGACCGAGGATCGCGCCCTCGATCTCGGGCACTTTGGCGACGGGTGCAGGTCCGCCGTTCAATCCCTCGGCGGTGGGGCGGCCGTAGAAGCCGATCGCGCCGGCGAGGCCATGTCCGGCGGCGGCCTGGAGCCAACTGTTGCTGCCGCCGAAGCAGAAGCCGACGGTGAAGACAGCGCGGTTGGGGTCGTTGGCGCGGAGCACGGCGACGGCGGCGGCGGTGTCGGCATTGACGCCCTCCGCTGTGGTCGCGCGGACGTGCGGCCAGAAGTCGAACTCGGCGTCGCGCTTGGAGACGCCGGCGGTGCGGCCGAAGTAGTCGATGGCGACGGCGTCGACGCCGATCTCGGCGAAGCGGATGGCGAGTTCTTCGTAGAAACGGAAGAGTCCGCGCACGTCGGGCAGGATCACCATGCCGGGGCCGGTGGGAGATTCGGCGCGGGCGTGGAAGGCGGCAAACTCGGTTCCGTCGGCGGCGGTGAGGGTGAGGTCTTCGACGTCAACGGCTGCGCCGGCGATGGGGGTGATTGCGGGCAGAGCTTCGTAGCGGTGGCACATGTTTGGCGTCCTGTCTAGTGGTGGTTGGTGTCGGCGTAGCGAGGATAACGGGCGTGGGGGAAGCAGACGGGTTAGGGCGGCGCTCGGTGTATTGAGCGCACACTTAGCGCGCCGAGTCGATGCCGAGCGCCTGCGCCAACGAGGCGACGGGAACCTCCGCTTGCTCTACCGCGTTCTCGATCGCGCGCTGCCAGAATTGCGCGACCGGTTGCAGTTGCTCGGCGCTGAAGCGGCGCTCGCGCACGGCGAACAAACTAGCTGGATAGACCAGGGCGTCCACCGGCGGGCCGACGTCTGCGGAGCTCGCCTCGGTCGAATTGAATGAGAGGATTCCCAGCCGCAGCGCCTCCTCCAATGAGGCGTCGTAGCGCAGCGCGCGATCGAGGATCGGCTTGCCGAAGCGGGTCTCACCGATGATCAGATAGGGCGTGCCGCGAGAGACTTCGACCCAGTTGCCCTGCGGATAGAGCAGATAGAGCTGTGGAGCCTCGTCCTCGGCCAACTGGCTGCCCACGATGCAGTGGAGGTCGAAATGCAGTCCAGCCTTGAGCAGCCAGTCGTTGTCCTCGTCGTAGACCCGCCGCATCTCTTCGGCTAGGGCGTTCACCGCCTGGTAGGAGCGGGAGAGCTGGTTCCCGTTCTGCCGCCAGCGTTGCTCGAAGTAGGTGAGGGTCTTGTCGCGCACCGAGCGCAGGCCGCTGGTGAGCACGAACATGACCTGCCGTTCGCCCTGGTGTACCGCGATCTTCTTGGCGGTCGAGACCTCGGAACCGCTGGTGATCCGCGTGTCGGCGATCGCGATGAGGCCGTCCTTGCACTTGATGCCCAGGCAGAAGGTCATCTCAACCCTGGTCAATCTTCGATTGGCGCTGAGCTTGGCCGGCGTTGGGCTCCGCGCGGAAGATGTCGTCCGTGATCGCGCGGTCGATCTCGATCAGCCGCTGCTGGAAGCCGTCGAGGAAGTCGTGCAGACCATCGCTGATCACATCCTCGATATCCGTCGCGCCGACATCCAGATGCAACAACGCGATCCCTCGCTCAGCCGCCGCTCGCCGGCGTTTGGGCGTCTGCGCCGTCGCCAATTGGCAGTGACGCTGAAGCGCCAGCACGCAGAAGGCGAGACTGCGCGGAAACTCCTGGGAGAAGATCAACAACTGCGCGACCTGGACGCCGTCGACCTCGCTGTTCCCCATCCGGCGGTAAGCCTCGCGAGCCGAAGCGGAGCGCAAGACCGCCATCCACTGGAAGCGGTCGAAGGGCCCGCCGATCGAGTCGCCGCCCGGCAGCAGGATGTGATACTTGGCGTCGATGATCCGGCTGGTCATGTCCGCCCGCTCCAGATACATCCCGCAGCGGAACCACTCTCGGCCCTCGTCCCTGAGCACGGTGTTGTCGTAGAGCCCGAGGATCGTCTGGGTGCGGCGCTGGGTCTCGGTGCAGAACTCGTGGATGTCGCTGGCGATGTATTGCTTGCGCAGCGCCAGGAACAGGTAGAGCGCGTTGATCTCTTCCCAGACCTCGCGGGAGATGTGTTCCCGTAGTCCGCGCGCCAGCTCTCGGGCGCGGATGAGCGTAGAGCGGAGCGAAGCCGGGTTTTGCATCGAGTAGATCAGGAACTCGGAATGGGTGAGATCGGGCGACTCACGCAGGGTGTCCCAGAAGAGTTGATTGGAGGCGGTCGTGCTGACCAGGCTGTGCCAGATCTCCTGACCGCTTTCGAGCGACACCTCATGCTCGACCCGCGCCATGCGAGCGATGTTCTCGGCGCGCTCGAGGTAGCGTCCGAGCCAATAGAGGTTCTCGGCCACGCGGCTGAGCATCAGGACGGCTCCTCGTTCAGCACCCAGGTGTCCTTGCTGCCGCCGCCTTGCGAGGAGTTGACGATGTACGAGCCCTCGCGCAAGGCCACGCGGGTCAGACCGCCGGGGATTACCCAGGTTTCCTGACCCGAGAGGATGAAGGGACGCAGGTCGGCGCGGCGCGGTTTGAGGCGATCGTCGTCGAAGGTGGGAATCGTGCTGAACCGGACCAGCGGCTGCGCGATCCAGTTGCGCGGCTCCGCCTCGACCTGGGCCAGCGTCGCCTCCAGTTCAGCGCTCGACGCTTGCTCGCCGATCAGCACTCCGTAGCCGCCGGAGGCGTTGGCCGGCTTGAGCACGAGTTCTCGCGCATGGGCGCGAATGTGGTCCAGTTCGGCCGGCACCAACGGCGAGTACGTTTCGACGTTCGGGAGAATGGGATCTTCGTCCAGATAGAAGCGGATGATCTCCGGCACCCAGCGATAGACGACTTTGTCGTCGGCGACGCCCGCGCCGGGCGCGTTGACCAGAGTCACGTGACCGTTGAGGTAGGCGCGCATCAGTCCCGGCACGCCCAACAGCGAGTCTGCTCGATAGACCTCCGGATCGAGGAAATCGTCGTCGATCCGACGGTAAATCACGTCGACACGCTCCAGGCCGGTGGTCGAGCGCAGATAAACGAAGTCGTCGTCTCCCACGATCAGGTCGGAACCCTCAACGAGCGGAATGCCCATCTGGTTACTGAGGAAGGAATGCTCGAAGTAGGCGGAGTTGTAGACGCCCGGAGTGAGCAGCACCGCGCGCGGCGGATCGCCGCTGTCCGCCGGTCGAACCGAAAGCAGGGTGGCCAGCAGCTGGTTTGGATAATCAGTGACGGCGCGCACGCCCCAACGAGGCAGGAGATCGGGTACGACGCGCAGCATCACGGTTCGGTTCTCCAGCACGTAAGAGACGCCGGAAGGCGTTCTGAGGTTGTCCTCCAGCACGACAAACCCGCGCTGCTCATCGCGGAGCAGATCGCAACCGGCGATGTGCGCGTAGACGCCCAACGGCGGCCGGAAGCCCTGCATCTCAGGTTTGTAGCCGGGAGCGCCGAGGACGATCGCTTCCGGGATGATTCGTTCTTTGATGATCCGTTGCGCCCCGTAGACGTCGGAGAGGAACAGGTTGAGCGCTTGGAGACGCTGCTTCAGCCCGGATTCGACGTCGGTCCACTCCTGCGCTCCGATGATTCGCGGGATCAAGGAGAACGGGAAGATTCGCTCTGTGCCTTCTTCATCCGAATAGACATTGAACGTGATGCCCGCGCTCAACAGCGCGAGGTCGGCGCGATCTTCGCGTTGCAGGTGCTCCTCCAGCGACCAGCCTTGCAGGATCTCGCCGAGCTCACGGTAGTCATGCCGGAGCGCTCCGGATTCGTCGAACATTTCATCGTCCGACAAGCCGCTGGCAACATAGTCTTGCAGGAGCTCGTTGTTCATGGACAGACCCTATGGCCGAATATTCTACCGCAGGGGATGGTGCGCCCGAACCTGACGGGCGGCGAGGTCGCAGGCGCTCTGCCCCGGCGCGCCGGGGACGTTGGCGCTCTGGAATTGAGCCGAACCAGGACCTAGATCACACCGTCCGCCCGCAGTTCTTCGCGCTTGGCTTGGCTGAGGCCGAGGAGGTTGGTGTAGATGTGTTCGTCGTGTTCGCCTCGGTTTGAGACTGGTGCGGTGATGGCGGCGGGGGTTCTGGCGAGTTTCCAGGGTGCTCCGGTGTAGAGGGCTCCTCCGCGTACCGGCTCGGCCATGTCTGCGGAGAGGTCGATTGCGGCGGCGGAGAGTGTGGCGTAGTCGTCGTCGATCAGGAGCGATGTGGGATCCATCATGGGGAAAGCGGGGACGCCTGCGGCTTGGAGGCGGATCGTGAGTTCCATGGCGTCGTGTTGGCGGGTCCATTCGCTGAGGGCGGCGTCGAGGGCGTCTTGATCTTGGCTTCGCGCGAGTCCGCGCGACCACTCCGGTTTGTCGAGGGTGTAGCCGTCGGCTGCGGCTTCGGCGCAGAGGGCGCGCCACTCTACGTCGGAGCGGACGACGACGGAGAGCCACTGGTCGTCGCCGGCGGCGGGGTAGACGCCGTGCGGCGCGAGCGTGTGGGAGCGGTTGCCCTGCGGTCCTGGGTTGCGGCGGTTGAGCAGCCAGTCCATGAGCGGCGCAGCGGCGCGTTGGAGGGTGGCTTCACCCTGGGCGAGGTCGATGAACTGACCCTCGCCGGTGCGTTCGCGGTATTCGAGCGCGGCTAAGACAGCGACGAAGGCGTGTCCGGCGGCGGTCGGGTCGAGGTCGGCGGTGTCTTCGCGCGGCTGGGGGTGGTCGGGGTAGCCAAGCAAGGATTTGAGTCCGTAGAGGGCGGCCAGTGAGGGTCCGTAGGTGACCAGGTTGCGCCAGGGGCCGTCGGTCGCGCCGGCGGCGGAGAGGGCGATCATGATCAGGCGCGGGTTGACCTCGCGCAGCTGCTCCCAGCCCAGACCCAGGGAGGGCATCACACGGGGGGAGAAGTTTTCGAGCACGATGTCGGACTGCTCGACCAGGCGCAGGTAGAGCTCCTTGCCGCGCGGGTCTCCGAGGTGGATGGCGATCGACATCTTGCCGCGGTCGAGTCCGTGGAAGGCGCGGGGATCGTCGGCGGGAGTGGAGCCGCGGTCGCCGCCGATTGAGCCGACGGGCGCGCGCTGTCCGCCGATCGAGATGCCGGAGAGCCGGTGGGGCGCGCCGACTTTGATCACCTCGGCGCCGAGGTCGGCGAGGAACATGCCGAGCAGCGGTCCGGCCCAGACGTGGCCGTGGTCGAGCACTCGGAGTCCGGTGAGTGGGGGCATGGGGGCATGTTATTCGGCGTCGGCTGCGGCTGCTTCTGCGCCGTCCATCAGCTCCCAGATCGGGGTGAAGTCCATGCTGAAGCTGTCGATCGGCGCTTCGCCTGCGAGGACGGTCGGTCGGCGCAATTGCTCTGGATCTTGATCCGGACGGTAGATCCAGACATCGCGATTGTGGGGATCGACCAGCCAACCGAGTTGCGCGCCGAAGCGGAGCCAGTCGGTCATGCGTCCCTGTTGATTGCGGAGGCTGTCGCCCGGGGAGCGGACTTCGACGACGAAGGCGGGGCAGATGGGCCAGAAACCGCGCAGGGGCGGGAAGCCGCCCATCGAATCCATTTGTTCGGGGCTGACCCAGGAGATGTCGGGATTGCGCATGGGTTCGCCGCCGCGCGGGTCGATCACGTTGAAGCTGGCGTCAGCGCCAAAGGCGTATGCGCCGACCGTCTTTGCCCAGGCGAAGACGGCGGCGAGGATTTCTGCGGTAATCATGAAGCTTGGACCGCCGGAACCCATATTCACCACCAGTTCGCCGAAGTGTCCGCGTTCGAGCCGCCATTCGGGGTTGAGTTGGCAGAGTTGTTCGAGGCACTCGTCGGTGAGCACCCAGTCGTCGGGCAGTCGCAGAGCGAGCAGTCCCCAGTGTTGGGGCGCGGTCTGGGCGGAGGCGTCGGCAGGCGGGCTGAGGGTGGTGGTCATTCGGAGGCTCCGAATCGGATTGTCGTCAGGACGGTAGTCGCCGAAGACGGGCTGCTGCCAGAACAGGCCGCGTTCGAGAACGCGGAGTCCGGTGAGGGGCGGCATAGAGTGAGTCTAGGTTGTGCGCTCCGTTCGGGTTGTGGACGAGTGTTGGCCGGTTTCAGGTGTTCAGCGAAAATTTTTTTCTAGGGTGGGAAACACACGATCTCCCGTAAAACACTGGAGATCGCGCGTTCAGGCGTTCAGATTCTTTCAGCTTTTTTCAGGTTTCTTTGGTCGGCTTTGTTCGGTTTTGGACGATTGTGGACGATTGTGGGCGGATTTGGACGGGGCCGTTCGGGTGATGTCGGAAGGCGGCGGATGTGGTCGGACATCGCGCCGGGGCATGAGCCGGTTGGTGGGCTGGCTGGGGGTATGACAGTCGGCTCCTGAGCTATTGAGCGCATACGTACTGATGGTATCAGGATTGCGGTGGGATGGGAGCGGCTCAGCAGCGGGCCGTACATGAAGGCGTCGAAGTAGACGATCGCGGCTTCAACGTCCAGGGAGACATCCATCACAACGCCCGGTAGAACTCAATGCCGGGCGGCGGGTAGGTGTCGAACCGCCCTCTAGCGGCGCTTTCCACGAAGTCGGCGATGGCGGATACGTCTCCATTCACGGCGCGATCGGTGACGCGGATCACTGTCCAACCGAGGGCTCGCAGTTCGCCGTTGACGCGGCGATCTCGTTCCATGTTGCGCGCGATCTTGGTTCGCCAGTACCCGGTCATTTCGGCGTAGCGTTCGGCGGTGTGTTTCTTGCCGTGCCAGAATTCGCCGTCGACGAAGATGGCGAGCTTGCGTCCGACCATGGCGATATCGGGGCGTCCGGGCGCGTTCGGGTAGTCAATCCGGTAGCGGAAGCCGCGACGAAAGAGCTCCTTGCGCAGCGCGAGTTCGGGCTTGGTGTCCTTACGGCGAATGCGGCGCATGGTTTCGGAGCGCTGTTCGGGCGACAGGGGATCGCGGCGCACGGCGGTCATGGCGCTCTAACTTCCCGCTGCGTAGGCGGCGGGGCGTTCGGCGAAACGCGACTGGACGCCGGCGGGCTGGGGAGTTTCGCCCACGAGCGAGCTGAAGGCGTGATCCACGAGCCAGCGCAGGGCAGGGACGCAAACGGCATCGCCGAAACCGTTCTGAGCTTGCCGCCGACCCACATTGATGGGGAATTCGCCGGCTCCCTGGAGACGGGCGTACTCCCGACCGGTTAGGGGCCGGACGCGCGGCCTGCCGGATCGACAGTCCACGAGGAATTGCACGCTGCTGCCGCCGACTGCCGTGCGCAGACAGCCGGCGATGCGGTCGCTGCGGACTTCGCCGACGGTGCGACCGTTGCGCACTCGCCGGTACATGGTGGCCACGCCGTCGCGTTGGCCTTGCAGCAGTTCTTGTACCCGCGCTGCATGACGCTCGTGCATGGCGAGCGCGTTCACCTGCTCGGTGGACCACCACGAGCCGTGATTGGCGGGAACATCGTCGAGGATGTCGATCAGCCGCGTGGTTGATCTCTGAGGCGGCTCGGGCAAGGGAAACTCGACGAACGGCAGATTGCGATGGGCATCCTGGAATCGACGAATCGCGACGTTTCGCAGTCGGGTGACTTCGTCCGTTGGAGGGAACTCGTCCCCGGCGATGCCGCGTTGGAGCGCGACGACAAAGAGTCGCGGGCGGCTTTGAGGCACAAACCACTTGGCGTCGACGACGAGCAGGTCGAGCAGGTATCCGAGCTCGCCCAGTCGCTCGCAGACCGCCGCGAGATCCTGTCCGCCGTGAGAGGTGACGAAGCCGGTGACATTTTCGAGCAGCACCGCGCTGGGCGCGGTTCGTTCGCGGGCGAGCGCCGTCGTCAGGTCGAGGAACGGCCAGACGGTACCGGAATGCTCACCGGCCAGACCACGCCGATTTCCCGCCAGGGAGAGATCAATGCAAGGGAAAGAGGCGGTCAGCAGGTCGAGATGGTCGGGTAGGTCGTCCAGGGTGAGATTGCTGATGTCGTCCACGACCAGATGCTCGCCGCCGAAGCGCTCGCGGTACATCTCAGCCTTGTCCTCGGCGATGTCGTTGGCGAAGGCGCAGTCCCAGCCGAGCGGCTCGATTGCCTCGCGGACGAGGCCGATGCCGGCGAAGAATTCTGCGAACTGCGCCATCATTCCACCAAGTGCAGGCTCCAACGCGCCGTCGCCGCAGCGTGATCATACACGTCTGGCGCACGAGGGTTCTATTTATGTAGGAGACTACTCTAAGCCCAGCGAGGGAAGGCTTGAATCATGCTGATCACGTTTTGCGGGACCGGGGCTGGGGGATCGATTGGGCCCGACCGGGGTAACGCCTCGATTCATCTGACTCATCGCGGGCGGAACTTGCTGCTCGACTCCGGGCCGGGGTTTCTGGAGCGGATGACGGGGGCCCAGTTGGATCCCGATCTGGTGACGGATGTGGTCTTCTCGCATCTGCACTTCGACCATGCGATGGGGGTGGTGGACCTGTTCTCCCGGCTGTTGGGGCGGACGGGGCCTCCGGTGACGGTGTACGGGCCTCGGGACACGGATTCGTACATCGCGGCGGCGGTTGGGTTTGCGAGGGTGAATGTGATTCGATCCTCGATGCACGAGTGGCTCGATGGGGTCTCGGTGGAGCTGACCCGAGCGGGGGACGAGCGAGAGATTCGGGGGATGCGGGTGCGGTCGGTGGAGGTGCCTCATGCGCCGTACCTGGAGTGTCTGGCGCGGCGCTTTGAGGTGGATGGGCGAGCGCTGGTCTACTCGGGCGACACGACTTATGCGCCGGAGGCGATGGTGCCGCTTGCGGACGGGGCCGACCTGCTCGTGCACGAGGCGTTTACCGAAGCCGGGCTGGAGCGGCTGGCCGCGCCGATGCCTCAGTCGGCGCGCGAGGGTCTGTTCTCGGGGATGCGGGCTACGCACTCGAGCGCTGTCGACGCCGGCCGGATCGCGCAGCAGGCGGGGGTGAAGTTGCTCGTGCTCACGCATCTGCTGGCGACCGAGCGCGAAGACGAGCTGCTGGCCGACGCGCGGAGTGCGTTTGAGGGGCCAATCGTGATCGCGGCGGACGGTCTGGCGATTGAGGTCTGAGCGATGCAGGTGCGTGAACTGACGCTGATGGTCGGGACCGGCCAGATTGAGGCGATGAGCCGCTTCTACGGGCCGACGCTGGGTCTGGAGCGAGTGGCGCGGTTTCGGGATCCGGTGTTTGTCGCGGCAGGCGGATTCATTCGGCTGTTGGATCACTCGGAGATTGCAGGGCCGACCATGGAGCCGGCGCGGATGCAGATCAATCTGTTCGTGGACGACGTGGGGGCGGAGTTCGCGCGGGTGATGAAGGCTGATCCGTCGGTTCGAGTGCATCGTCCGCCGGAGCGGGAGGCGTGGGGCGGTCTGGTGGCGACGCTGCTGGATCCGGACGGGAATTACGTGCAGTTGTTGGAGCTGGTGGATTAGGCGCAGGTGATGACGTTGAGTTCGGGGACGTTGCGAAAGTCGCGGTCGTGGCTGACCAGGGGGACGCGCAGCCAGAGCGCGGTGGCGGCGATCCAGGCGTCCTGAGAGGAGAGCTCGCGTCCTGCGCGGTTGGCGTCGGCGCGGAGGGCGGCGTAGATCTCCACGATTTCATGATTGGAATCGATGATGCGCCACTGGGAGCGCAGCCGCTCCCACGCCTCGAGGGCGGGCCGGTCGTAGTGACCAAGTAACTGACCGAGGCGGAGCTCGCCGACGGTTTGAAACGAGACGGCGATGCGCTTGTCGTCAATCAGCGGGCGATAGCGAACTGCGAGAGGAGCGTTTCTGAGGATGTAGGACACAATGTTGGTGTCGACAATCAGATCAGCGAAGCGCCCGTTCACGTCTCAGCCTGGTCAGCCCGGTTTGTGCACTCAGGACATCTGCGGAGATCGCGGAGGAACCGTTCATGTGCTTCGATCTGTTCCGGCGTCGCGCTGGGTTCCCAATCTTCGGGCCAAGACCATGGCTTGGTCTCTCCGACAAGCAGGCGAGCGGGGCTGTAGCCGCCATTGGCGAGATCGAGCGCCTCTTGAGCGCTCCACCATTCTTCTGCGCAGCCGCCCAGATGCTTCTCCATGCGCTCAGCGATGCTCGGCGTGAGCCGAATCCTCCCAGCGACCACCCATTCCAACTCCTCAACGGTCAAGTTGGCGCGAGCGGCGGCTTCGGGGATGGTGAGATCGTGCGCCTTGATGCACTGTTCGAGGATCAGTTGGCCGGGCAGGACGGTGTTGGTGGTAGTCATGGGATCGCTCCGCTGGGGCGATCATAGCCCGCTCAGCCTGCTTCCGAGGCGATGATGGCCATGTCTTCGGCGTCGAGGTCGTCTAGTTCGCCTTTGCGGTAGGCGTCGTAGAGCTGGAACAGTTCTGTCTTGTGGGGACGTTTGCGGCCGATCGGACAGTCGGCCCAAGCTTCGTAGTCTTCGTCGCAGTAACCGAGCCGGCGTTCTCCGCATTTGGGTTGGAGGTGGCGGCCGAGTTCGGGGGCGACTTTGACGACTTCGGCGCGCATCAGCGAGACGACTTTGCGGAACTCCCATTGGGCGCGGGTGCAGAGGCGGAGGTCGGCGATGTGGAGCAGGGAGGCGAAGTTGACGGTGATCTTGAAGTTGGTGTTGGTCGCGTTGGGCAGGAGGAAACGGGCGTCTTCGGCGGGGATTCCGGCTTCGACCATGCGCTCGTAGAGCGCTCCCGCCTCGGCGAAGAGGGCGGCCATCTCGTCGCCCATGCCTGCGCGTTCGACCGTCTTGGGCACGCTGTAGGGGAACTTGCCGCCTTTGTAGGTGACGTAGCGCTGGCTCTGCTGCTCGAAGCTGATCCCGATCCGGTGGCGCACGAACTGGTGCGAGAAGGCGCGGGAGACGCCGGAGATGCCGAACTCGAAGTGAACCTGTTCGAGCGGCGACATGTGTCCGGTGAGCAGACGGGCTTCGACGAATTCGAGCATCTTCTCGTGCGAGATGCGCTCGGATTCGATTCGTTTGAGCACCTGTTGGGGAGTGAGCGCGGAGTAGCAGACCCGATAAGCCATGTAGAGGGCGCGGATCGGGTCTTCGGTGTGGTCGATCAGGGTGACTTCAATGGCCATGGAGTTATCGTGCCACCATCAACAGTAGGTTGCTAGACGGGTAGGTTAGCCCTCCACAGGCTTTCCCCAGTAACGACCTGTACGTAACAAAGCTCCGTCATACCCGCGCTTGCCGCGGAGCCTGTCCCCGTCCTGTGGGATATCTCGCCGTGATCTGCACCGTCGTCGCGCGCACAGCAAGGTTGCCGCGACGGAGCGCGGCAATGACGGATTCGGAGACCGGGGGCTTGTTCAGCGCTCGCTAGGCCGTCGCTGCCGGTTCGGGGAAGGTGGTTTCGATCTCCGAGGAGGCGTCGAAGAAGTCTTGCAGGGTCTGGTTGAAGCGGTAGAAGAGGTCGCGGCGGGTGTAGTCCTCGCCTTTGGCCAGTTCTTCCGGGGTTTCGAGGTCGATTGTGTTGAGGGTGTGGTGGAGGTCGGCGTGACCGTTGGTCTGGATGTTTTCGATCATCTCGCGCCAGCGTTCGGCCGGCATGACGAGGGTGAAATCGAGGTCTTCGCCTTCGGGGTTGGCAGAGATGTCGGCGATTTCGGGGATTTCGTAGCCGTCGAAGACGAGCTTGATCGTGGTCTCGCCGACGTTCACGCCCATGGCGCAATCCATCATTCCGAAGTCGCGCCAGTGGGGGTCGTCCTCGACCGTGTCGCGCAGCGCTTCAAACCATTCGACTGACGGAAACTGCGGCATCATCCGCCCCCTTCTGTCTCAGTTCTGTTTCAGTGCGGTCCGTGCCGACCGTTATGCAGAGCTTAGCAATTAGCTCCACTCAGACTCGCGCTTGGGCGATTCCGCCGGCAGCGGGCGGAGTAGATCGCCCACGGCGATGCAGAGCGCCGCTGCGCCGGCGAGGATGCCCAGCGAGCGCAGCGCCAGGCGCCGCCCGCGTGAGAGGTCTCGCTTCGACGGGGCCGGTCTGGTCCAGCCGGCGACGCGACCGTTCCAAGCGACGCGCCGATCGAGCGCGACCGTCATCGCGGTGACCGGCAGCGGGGTCTCGGAGCCGAGCGCGAATTCTTCCAGGTCGAGCGTGACGAGTTCGCCGCGGCCGCGAGCGGCGAGGGTGGCTGCGCCGGCGATGGCGTCGCGGGCGCGGCGCACCGAGACCAGACGGCGGCGCGGATCGATCAGGGTTGACAAGGGACCTTCGACGCCGCCGGCGCGTCCACCCAACGACTCTACCGCCGCATATGCGACCGCTCCGGGCAGATCAAACGCGGCGTAGGCCGCCCAAGGGCCGACCACGCCTTCGCTCACTCCCTGCGCGAGCGAGCCCAGCTCGGCCTCGACTCGTCCCTCGAGCGCAACCGGATCAACGTTGTTCTGTTCCAGTTCGCGCTCGGCGGCGGTGGCTGCGCCCAGCGAGCGCCAGGCGTCAAAGGTCGCGGCCAGCAGCGCCGCCTCGCTGGTCAGAGCGAAGAATCGCGTCCAACCACTGGGACGCCGGCGCGACACGTTCTGCTCCAATAGGGCCGCGCCGCGCACGGCGAGGGCGGCCGCTGCAAGCGGCGCGAGCGGACGCAGACGCGGCGGCAGTTCCAGCGCCCGCCCGGCGCGTTCGATGGCCCAGGCGAGCCAGCTCGAACGGCCTTCGGGCGGCGGCCCCAGAAAGGCTTGCGCTGCTGTCTGGAAGAGCAGCGCCAGGCCAAAGACGGCGAGTCGATCGGTGGTGCGTCGCATCAGAACCTGAGCATATCGGCAAGGCGCGGATGTACGGCAGCCGTTTGCGAGAGTGCCTAGAGTGAAACCGCTAGGCGGATGCAGAGTCGATTCCGCCGGTTCAGCGGGCGGAAGTGTGTCGCATTTCACAAACGGAGTCCCGAACCGCCCGTTTACATGCGCGTAACACGTGCGAGTTGGGCGGAAATTGCGCGAATTCCGTTTGCAACCCTTGACAACTCGAGTTGCGCTGCCCACAATGTGCGCGGTTTCACAATCGCTGTGCGGAATTTCACAAATGATTCGCGCAGCCGAACAATCTGAGTCCGCGCCGCTCCCCGCCGCGCGGCAGGCGACCGGAAGAGAGTTCCACAGATGCCCGTCACGCCTCCATCCAAGTGCCCTCGCTGCAGCGGAGTGATGTTGACCGAGTCGGACGCGCACAGCGTCTACAGCAGCTGCCTCGCCTGCGGCTACGTCTATGAGAGCAACATCATCTCCGTCTTCGAACTTGAGCGTGAACAGGCTGTCGAAGAGGGCCGCCAGCGCCGCCGCCAGCCTTCGCACGGCAAGCTCCGCCTCTAATCCTCCCGTTCCCTCCACGCTCCACAACGCCGACGCTGCTCGGCGGATAGCCTGACCCGTGGCGAAGATCGCGTTCGCCGGGAGAGTGCTCCGTGGAGTTGCGCGAATACCGCAAGGCGACCCGCTGTGAACACGGCGGGCGCTTGCTGCGTTGCCGCCGGACACTCTTGGGTCAGTGTCAGTACTGCGCGCGGGGTTTCTGCGCCAGGCACGGCAAGGTCTACGACGACGGCCAGGAGATCTGCGTTCAGAAGCGCTGTGAGTTGCTCCGCGTCGACGTTGAGCGGCACCTCGTCTTCAAGGCCGAGGCGCGAGCGCGAAACGCCGCCGGAACCTGCGGTGAGGACGGCTGTCCCGAGTCCCCAGCGACGCGCTGTGATCGTTGCGTCTGCCGCTACTGCGCCGAGCACATGAAGCAGGTGATCCTGACGATCCCGCGCGGGGGCGAGCTGACGACCGAAGCGCAGTTGATCTGTGATCATTGCCGGGCGCGGTTGCCGTTGTGGTCGGAGGAGTAGCGTCCGGCTCGCCATCTCTCTCCCCCGCGCAACTGTCATACCCGCACCCACTGCAACGTCAGAGCCGGATAGCGCTGCTCTGATCGGTTCGATCCTGACGCCACGCCTCAAGAATCGCCTCGTCGTGCGGGAATGCGGGCGGCGGCAATGCCTCGAGCGGGAACCAGCGCGCGTCCGTCGCCTCCGGGCCGGGGGCGAGTTCGCCTCCGCTCGGTGAGGCTGCATAGGCGATCACTACGACCGGATCGCCTTCCGCCGACCAGACGCCCAGCAGCGCGCTCAGCGCCACGTGCAATCCGGTCTCTTCCCGGACCTCGCGGGCGGCGGCGGCTTCGACGGTCTCGCCGGCGTCGACGAAGCCTGAGGGCCAGCACCATTGGTGCATGGCCGGCTCGTGGTTGCGCTTGATGTAGAGCAGCGAGCCGTCGCCGTCGCCGACCAGGACGACCGCCGCGACTTTGGGATCGAGATAGTGGACGAACTCGCACTGCGGGCAGGCGCGGCGGCCGTCTTGGTCCAGCGCCAGCGTCGCGCGGCATTGGGGACAGTAGAGCGGCGGGGGCGGCATCGGCGCGCTCCCTTGCTTGGGCGGGGCTAGAAGACCGGCAGCGAAACCCGCTCGAAGCGCTCGTAGAAGCGGCCGTCGGGACTGGCCCAGCGCTTTTCGACGTTCTCGATGAAGTCTTCGCCGCGATCGCCGAATTGCGAGACGTGGCGCGAGAGCGCGCGGATCTTGGTGCGGAGCATGTCCGTCACATCCACGTCGTAGTTCGAGTCCTGGCTGCCCCAGATGAAGAGCTCGGCCACCTTATGACATTCGAGACCGGCCTCGAGATGTTCGGGGAAGTTCAGCCGATCCCGCGCCGTGGGGTAGACCGCGTCGATCGTCATTTCGCCGGTGCAGCGGTGATCACGGTGATTGATGAAGCCGCGGTATTCGGAGAGCGGATCGGAGGGGTCGGACTCCAGCGCGCGACGGTGGATGATGTCGGTCGAGTGGGTGAAGACCGCATGCGGCTTGATCCGGCGGATCGCTTCCACGATTCCGCCGAGATATTCGCGCGTGTACTCGAGTTCGCCGTCCTCCGCGCCGAGGAAGGTGCAGGTGAGCACGCCCAGCTCGGCGGCGGCGTTGCGCTGCTCCTCTTCGCGCATCGGCACCAGTCGTTCCGAGCTCATCTCCGGATCGGAGGTGCCCTTCGCGCCGTTGGTGACGACGAGATAGTGCATCTGCCAACCGAGCGAGCTCCAGAGCGCGGCCGTGCCGCCGGCGCCGAAATCGGGATCGTCGGGGTGCGCGGCCACCACAAGGCCGACCTTGTTTTCGGTGTCCGGGGGTTGAGTCATACTGGTGTCCTCACTATGCACTGATATGCATATTCTGGCGGCTCAAGCGCTCTCAGTGCAGGGGGCAGGACGCTCTTCAAGCAGCGAAACGCTGCGCGGGCAACAGAGGAGAGCCGTCCTGTTGACCGCATTGCCGATGCAACGTGTTCTAGAATACGTTGCGGTCTTGACAAATAACGTTCTATCGTCCACCATCGCACACAAGCGCTGAATATCGGTTTCGCGCAATCATTCGGGCGCATCCGCCCGCTGTCCAAGGAAGGACAAAGACCATGCCGACCTCCGAGTCCGAAACCACGCCGCCAGTTCGCCGCAAGCGCGGGCCGCGCTCCGACAAGCCGCAGCGTATCCTCGCCTATCTGCGCCAGTACTTCACGGAGCACAACTACCCGCCCTCGGTGCGCGACATCGTGGAGGGCTGCGGCCTCTCCTCGACCTCCGTGGCCGACTACAACCTCAAGATCCTCGAGCGCGAGGGGCACATCCGCCGCGACCGCGAGCGCGCCCGCACGATCTCCCTGGTCGAGCCGGTCGTTCCGGCCCGCGTGAGCGCGGAGTCGCCTTTGCAGATGGTGCCGGTACTTGGCCGGATCGCCGCCGGTACGCGCGTGTTCGACCCGGACAGCGCCGACGCCGACCACGCCGAGGAGCACATCGGGGTCACACTCGACATGCTGGGCGGACGCGAGCAGGAGAACATCTTCGCGCTCACTGTGCGCGGCGACTCCATGATTGACGCGCTGATCGCCAATGACGACACCGTCATTCTGGAACGAACCAGCACCGTTGAAGACGGCCAGATGGCCGCAGTCTGGCTGCGCGAAGAGAATCTCTGCACGCTCAAGCGGCTCTTCCGCGAGCAGGACGAGATTCGGCTCCAGCCGGAGAACCCGACCATGGACGCGATCTACACCCACGCCGACAATGTCGAGGTCCAGGGCCGCGTCGTCTCGATCATCCGCCGCCCGCACTGAGCGAGCCAGATCAAGCCTCCCTCCGGCGCGGAGCTTGTCTCTGCATAGGGAGCCCTCTGTCCAACTCCGTCATACCCGCGCTCCGTCGCGGCAATGACGGAGTTGGTTGAGCGGAGCTCACGCGCCCCAGGCCAGGGCGTGGGCGCGCCGGCAGACCGACTCCAACATCTCCTCGGTCAGGCGGCCGGTGAACGTGTTCTGCTGACTGGGATGGTAGGAACCGAGCAGCGTCAGCGCTCCCGCTTGCGCCTCGGCTCCGTGGCCGAACTTGGGGCGGGGACGCAGACCGAGTTCTCGGCTCACGTTCTCCCAGGCGTAGCCGCCGAGGCAGAGGATCACGCGCAACTCCGTGAGCGCCCCCAGTTCCCGCCGCAGATAGGGCAGGCAGTGGTCGCGTTCCTCAGTTGATGGCCGATTCTCAGGCGGCGCGCAGTGGACGACCGCGGTCACCCGCGCTCCGATCAACTCCAGGCCGTCGTCGCGCGAGCGCGACTGCGCCTGATTCGCCAGACCCGCCCGCCAGAGCGCGCGGTAGAGCCAGTCGCCCGAGCGATCGCCGGTGAACATCCGCCCGGTGCGGTTGGCTCCGTGCGCGGCCGGCGCGAGACCCACGATCAACACGCGAGCGCCGGCTGCACCGAAGCTGGGCACTGCGCGGCCCCAGTAGTCCTGATCGCGGTAGGCGGCCCGCTTCTCGGCGGCGATGCGCTCGCGCCATGCGACCAGACGCGGACAGCGGCGGCAGACCGCGACTTCGGCGTCGAGCCTGGCCAGCGCCGTTTGTGACGCCCGTGATCGCTCACTCTGATTTGACATACGCGCTGTTGCCGCCCGCGTTCGCCGCGCCGTACGGTGACATTGGCTGCGGGCGCTTGCCGCACTTGGTGAATCGACATGGCACAGACTACGCCGAGCCCGAGCTCGTCCGATCCTGCCGCGCACCCGGCCTTCGACTTTCGCTTGCCTGATCCGTCCCCGCCGCCGGCCTTCGACTCGCCGTTGCCGGAGTTCGCGCACTCGCGCTCCGGACAGACGCACGCCGCCGCCATGCCCAGCGCGCCCCCGGCGCAGGCGCCGCTGCCGGTCGAACCGAGCCGGGTTGCAGCCACGCCGACGCTGCGACGCGCCCCTGCTCCGCCCCCGCCGACTCCCCGGCTGAGTCAGCGTCGAACTTCCGCAGTCGGCGCCGGTCTGCGCAGACTCGCGGGATCGTTCGACTGGGGACGGGCGTTCAGTCTGCACCGCCGTCTGCTGGCCGGCGATCTGCGCACGCTGCGCGAAACGGCTGAGAACGAGACGGACGGCGCGCCCACTCTGGCCGTGATGGCGCTGGCGGCGTTGGCCGGAGCCTTGGGCGCGTGGCTCTGGTTGGTCTTCAACAGCGGAGAGGTGAGCGCCGGCTACGCCGCCGCGCGCGTGGTCGGTCTGGGTCTGGTCTGCTCGGTTGCGGCTTGGGCGGCCTTCGCCGCCGCGACCTGGTGGACGATGCAGCGGCTGTTCGATGTGCGGGTGGAATTGCAGCGGCTGGCGCGTCCGCTGGCGCTGGCGGCCGGGTTCGGGGTCTGGCAGCTCGTGCTCCTGGTGCCCGGCATCTCGTTTGCGGTCGGCCTCCTGGGGTTGATGGCCTGGTTCCTGCTCTCGGTCGTGGCGGTGCGGGCAGCGTCGCCCGAACTCGACGAGCGCGGGGCGGTGATCTCGGTCGGGATCGGCTTCAGCGTCTACGTGCTGCTGCTGACGCTGGCGGCGAACCTCGCCGGGATCGCACCGGGCGTCTTCGTCCACGCGGGATACTGATCCTGAAAAGCGTCCTGCGTGGGCCTCTCAAGTTCATCCGCCGGCTTACTCTCGAAGATGACTAGAATGCGCTCACGGAACGCGCTGCGGAGAGGCAATCCGATGACGACGGCACAAAGACTGCCTGCCGAGGCCTTAGCGGAATTCGAGATTGATCCTGAGTACCTGGACGTTGTGATCAAAGAAATTCAGCGGAACAACGAGTTTTTCCTGGCGAACGAACGCGATATCTGGGACCGGCACCCTGCGAAGACTGTGTTGATCCACAGCGGAACAGAGGTTGAGGCGTTCGCAGAATTCTCCGATCTGATCAGACGACGAGAGAGCCTAGATCCAGTCACTCGTGACGGGTCGTTATGCCGATGGCAACGGGAGGGCCTGTGGATCCTCTAAAGCCACGGCTCTTGGGTCACTTCCGACAAACTCACGCCAGCCAACCTCCAGCTCCATACCTCCCCGTCACGGCCTTTCACGATCAACGATTTGTCGACATTGAGTTTCTGATCGATACCGGGGCTGATCGCACAATGATCTCTCCGCGAGACGCTGTCACTATTCTTGGAGAGCGTCAATACCATGCGCTGAACCGCCAATCCGAGGGCCGGATTCCGGTCGGTGGCGTCGGGGCCGGAGGCGAGGTGGTTGAACGTGAACTGCTCTTGGTGTTTCGTACGGAGACGAGTCCGCCTGTTGTTGTGAATCAGAGCCTGTGGATCGCTTTGGAGCTTAAGGACGAACGGGGAACAATCGTGAATCAGTACATGCCTTCCCTGTTGGGCAGGGACATCCTCAACGACTTCACGCTGACAATCTCTCCGCCTCTGCGCATTGTCGAATTGATCCAAGAAATACCAGTCGAGGATTCAGAAACGGTATAGCAGCGCGCTGAACAGATCCGCGCACCACGCTAGGTCACCACCAACTCCACACCCTCACGACAGAGTGGACACTCGCTCGCATCCCAACTCGCCACCTCGATCGTGAGACAGGCGAAGAAGGGCAGCTCCTCGAAGCTCGTCTGGCCGTTGGTTCGATCCACTACTACCCCTACGCCGATTGGCTCTCCGCCCGATGCTCTGACTGCGGCGATGGTGTCCCGGATTGAGCCGCCGGTCGTGAGCACGTCATCGACGACCAGCGTGCGCTGGCCCGGGGCGAACGTGAAGCCTCGCCCGAGGTAGCGCCCGCCCTCGTCCGACGACTCGGCGAAGAACGCCTTCGTGCCGAGGTTCTTGGCCGTCTCGTGCGAGAGCAGGATGCCGCCGGTGGTCGGCCCGACCACGACTTCGACGTTGGCCTGCCGGAATGCGGCGGCGATCTGAGCGCAGAGATCGGCGGTGGTGGCGGGACGCTCCAACAGGCGGAACTTCTCGATGTAGCGATCGCCGTGGCGACCGCTCGCGTACTGGAAATGTCCCTCCAGCACCGCGCCGGCGTCGCGCAGCAGTTCGAGCGGATCGGTAACGCTCATGGCAGCGTCATTCCGGCCGCATCGACCACATCGCGGCTGATCCCGCTCGTGAGCTTGTCGAAGGGGAACCAGCGGAACATCACCTCACCCACGATCTGGTCTTGGTGGATCGGGCCGAAGACGTGGCTGTCCTGGCTGCTGTTGCGGTTGTCGCCGAGCACGAAATAGTGCTCCGGCGGGATAATCGCGGGGCCCCAGCGGTAGTTGGGCTGCTGCGAAATGTAGTCGTACTCGGCCAGCGCGACCCCGTTGACGTAGACCCGCCCGCCGCTGATCTCAACCTCGTCGCCGGGTAAGCCGATGATCCGCTTCACGAAATCGTGCTCCGAGCGGTAGGGCGGATGCAGGATGATCACGCTGCCGCGCTGGGGCGTGCTGAAGAGGAAGTCGCCATTGCTGCGGCCGGGAATCAGCGCGTCGAAGGGGCCGAGGTCGATCTCCCAGTAGCCGATCTTGTTGACCAGCACCAGCTCGGAGGTCTCCAGCGTGGGCTGCATCGAGCTGCCCTCGACCTGGAAGTTCTGCACCGCCTCGCGTGCGAGCAGGAACACGATCAGGCCGAGAATCGCGGTCTCGATGATCTCGCGCAGAGGACCGTATTGCAGGTTCATCACCTTCCAGCTTACCGGTGAGTTCGCCTGCGCCCTACCATGAACCAAGCGGCGGCCGGGTGGTCGCGCAGCAGCGAGAGTGTACGAAGCAGATGCGCGCGACCCGACTCGCCGACGAACCGATCATCCGTCCCGACATGGACGCCCGCATGGGCGACAACATCAACGGCCCCTCATTAATCCGCGCACCCGCATGGCTGGCCGACACCGAAACCGGACGGCTGGGCGAGTACTACCTCTACTTCGCCGACCACAAGGGCCGCTACATCCGGCTCGCCTACGCAGATCAACTGATCGGCCCCTGGACCACCTACGAACCGGGCACGCTTCAGCTCGAACAGTCGCACTTCCCCACCACGCCCGGCCAGTTCGCGCCCGAACTCGCTGAGCTCGCCGCCAAAGGCTGGGTCTACCCCCACGTCGCTTCGCCCGATGCGCAAGTTGACGAAGACACAGGCCAAATTCGTCTCTACTACCACGGTCAGCTGACCGACGGACGCCAGGTCTCCCGTCTCGCGCTCTCCTCCGACGGGATCCACTTCGAGGCGCGCGAGGAGGTGCTTTCGACCAGCTACCTGCGCATGATCCGGCTCGACGACGTTGACCAGCCGGGCTGGTACGGGATGTCGATGCCGGGCATCCTCTACCGCTCCGAGGACGGCCTGAGTGAGTTCGAGCAGGGGCCGCAACTCTTCCCCGACACGATGCGCCACTGCGCCCTCTTGCGGCGCGGCGACACGCTCTGGGTCTTCTGGAGCAATGTCGGCGACACCCCGGAGCGCATCCTCGCCTCGCCGGTCGCGCTTGACGGCGATTGGCGCGAGTGGAGCGCCGGACCCGCGCAGGACGTGCTCCGCCCGGCCTACGACTGGGAGGGCGCGACCTTGCCGATCGCGCCCAGCGTGCGCGGCTACGCGCCCAAACCCGTCCACGAACTGCGCGACCCCGCCGTCTTCGAACAGAACGCCGGCGCCTGGCTGCTCTACACCGTCCAGGGCGAGCGCGGCATCGCCATCGCCCAACTCGATCTCGCTTGACCGCCCCTGAACTCCCTCCCGTGACCCGGCCCTACTACCCCATCTTCCTCGATCTCGCCGACCGCCCCGTGCTGGTGATCGGCGGCGGCGCGCTGGCGCTGGAGAAGGTGCGCGGGCTCTTGGCGGCTCAGGCGGCAATCACCGTGGTCGCGCCCGAACTCATCCCCGCACTCGCCGATCTTCGCGATCGAGGCGCACTGAGACACATCGCCCGCCCCTACCAATGCGGCGACATGGACGGCTGCGCGATCATCATGGCCGCCCAAGAAGACCGCAGCGCCAACGCCCAACTCCAACAGGACGCCCGCGCGATCGGCGTACCCATCAACGCCGCCGACGATCCCGCCTATTGCGACTTCATCCTCCCCGCCGTCGTGCGCGAACCGCCGCTCACGCTCGCCATCTCGACCGGCGGCGGCAGTCCCGCGATCGCCCGGCGGTTGCGTGAGGAACTCTCCCACTACCTCAGCGCCGACACCGCACCGATGGCAGAATTAGTCGCGGAAGTCCGCGCCGATCTGCGCAAGCGCAGCGTCTTCCGTCCAATCCCCTCGGAACAGTGGCAGACAGCGATGGACGGACATTTGCGCGTCCTCCTCTCGCAACGAAGACGAGGCCGCGCCAAGGCGCTGCTACTGGGTCGTCTGGGCGCTCCCATCACAGCCCCCGAGGCGAGCGACGCCCCACTCGTCGCCTGCCGCAACGAGCAGCCATGAGCGCCCCGCTACGAGTCGGCACGCGCGGCAGCGCCCTCTCGCGCGCTCAAACCGAGCTCGCGCTTGCTGCCCTGCGCAACGCCGGCCTCGAAGCCGAAGCAGTGATCATCCGCACCGAAGGCGACCGCGACCGCGCCACCTCCCTGCGCGTCCTCGGCGGACGCGGCGTCTTCGTCCGCGCCATCGAGACCGCCCTGCTCAACGGCGAGATCGATCTCGCCGCGCACAGCGCCAAGGACATCCCCTCCGCGCTCCAAGCAGGCACGACGCTGGCGGCATTCCTCCCCCGCGCCGATGTCCGCGACGCGCTGGTTACCCCAACCGAACGCGGCTGGGCGGGAGTTGACGATCTATCCCACGGCGCGCGAGTCGGCACCGGCTCCCGCCGACGCGCCGCGCAACTGCGCTCGCGCAGACCCGATCTGCAAATCGCCGACATTCGCGGCAACGTCGATACCCGCATCCGCAAGCTCTTGGCCGGAGAGTTCGACGCAATCGTGCTCGCGGTCGCAGGTCTCGCGCGGCTTGGACAGCAGTCGGGCGTCACGATCGCGCCGCTGCCAATCGACCTGATGCTGCCCGCGCCCGGACAGGGCGCAATCGCCTTGCAGTCGCGCTCGGACGACGACACGCTGATCGCATCCTTGACCGCCGCAAATCATCGTCCGACCGAGTTGGCAGTTCGCGCCGAACGGGCGGCGCTCTCCCAGCTTGGCGCGGGCTGCACGCTGCCCGTCGCCGCCCTGGGACATGTGCGCTTGGATGAAGTCGTCGTCGCCGGACGAATGCTCAGCCTGGACGGAACCCGTCGGATCGAACTCCAGCGCAGCGGCCCCGGCGACGATCCCGAAGCGGTAGGCCGCGAACTCGGCCAAGCCCTGCTCGATCGCGGCGGACGCGCCCTGATGGAGCAGTCGTCATGAAACCGCCGCCGATCATCCTCGTCGGCGCGGGACCGGGCGATCCCAAGCTCATCACCCTGGCCGGTCTGGAAGCGATCCGACGCGCCGACGTGATCATCCACGACCGCCTGATCCCCCTCAGCCTCCTGGACGAAGCGCCCAACGCCGAACGAATCGACGCGGGCAAGCGCGCCGGCGACGCCCGCCTCTCGCAAGACCAGATCAACGCCCTCCTGATCGACCGCGCTCGCCAAGGGTTGCGCGTCGTCCGACTCAAGGGCGGCGATCCATTCGTCTTCGGACGCGGCGGCGAAGAGGCGACCGCGCTCCACGAGGCCGGCCTGGAGTACGAAGTGATCCCAGGCGTCAGCAGCGCCTCCGCAGCAGCCGCCCTCGCCGGTATCCCCGTCACCGATCGCCGCGCCGCCTCCGCCTTCACCGTCGTCACCGGCCATGAAGCCGCCGAAGGAGCGCCCGAGCTCAACTGGAACGCCCTCGCCCGAACCGGAGGCACAATCGTGATCCTGATGGGCTGGCGAAACCTGCCCCAGATCACAGATCGTCTGATCGCCGCCGGCCTCGATCCCAACACCCCCGCAGCCGCAATCGAACAAGCCTCAACTCCACAACAGCAAAGCCTCACCACAACACTCGCCGATCTGCCGCAAGCCGTGTCCGAGGCCAACCTTCGACCACCCATGACAGTCGTGATCGGGCAAGTGGTCGCTCTTGCCCAAGCCCCTATTCCGTCATTCCCGCGCAGGCGGGAATCTCGAACCTCCCAAGCTCCAGACGCAGACCAGCGCCACGACGGATCACCATCCCCGCAACAACGCGATCTCTACCCTCATACGGTCTCTCCCCTCCAAGACCTCCGAATCCTGATCACCCGCCCCAAAGCACAGTCCGCCGAGTTCGCCACCCTCCTCCGCCAACACGGCGCCGAACCCGTCCTCCTCCCCACGATCGAGCTGATCGACACCGACCCCGCCCTCATTGGCTGGGCCGTGCGAACCTTAACCGCCGGCCGCTTCGACGACCTCATCCTCACCAGCGTCAACGGCGTCGAGCGTCTCTGGACAGCCCTGCGCCAGGCCGGATTGGACGCCCGCGCCTGCGGTACAACCCGCATCGCGGCGATCGGCGCAGCCACCGCCCACGCCCTGAAGCAGCGCGGCTTCAGCGCCGATCTCATACCCGCGACCTACACCTCCGCCGCCCTCTTGGAGGAGCTCGCCCAGGAAGACCTGAGCGGACGCCGAATCCTGCTCGCCCGCGCCGCCCAGGGCAGCCGGCGGCTCAGCGACGGCCTCCGCGAGCGCGGAGCAATGATCGACGACATCCCCCTCTACGACAGCGTCACCGCCCAACCCGATCCGTCAGCGCTGGACGCGCTCGCAGACGGCGTTGATGTGGTCACCTTGACATCCCCGTCCACCGCTCGCGGTCTGCATGAACTGACCCGCGTAGACTCAGTGCAGCGCGCGATCAAAGGCGCAACAATCGCCTGCATCGGTCCGGTCACGGCTGCCGCCGCGCGTGAATTGGGTTGGTCAGTCAGCGTGGTCGCGCAGACGCATACGGTCGGCGGATTGCTAGACGCAATCGCGCGTCACGTTCAGGAAGAGTGAGCGACGGCATGGTATCTACAGTGCGTCCGTCCACAAGCAACACTGCAATTCCCAGCGCCCACCGAATGCGCCGCCTGCGCCGCAGCGAGGGTCTGCGCCGGATGGTGCGCGAGACCCGCCTCGCCCCAGCCGACTTCATCTACCCGATCTTCGTCACGCTCGGACACAACGAGCGCGAGCCGATCCCCTCAATGCCCGGACAGTTCCGACTCTCAATTGACCAGCTCCCGCAGGAAGCAGCCGAACTGCGCTCGCTCGACATCCCCGCGATCCTGCTTTTCGGTCTGCCTGACACGAAGGACTTCGAGGGCAGCGGCGCCTGGATTCACGACGGCGTGATCCAGCAGGCCGTGCGCACGCTCAAGGACGCCAACCCCGACCTGATCGTCGTCACCGACGTCTGCCTCTGCGAGTACACCGATCACGGTCACTGCGGTCTGCTGGACGACGACGGCTCCGTGATCAACGACGCCTCGGTCGAGCTGCTCGCCCAGACCGCCGTCAGCCAGGCCGAAGCGGGAGCGGACATCATCGCTCCCTCCGACATGATGGACGGACGCATCGGCGTGATCCGAGAGGCGCTTGACGACGCCGGCTACGCCGACCGCACGCTGCTCTCTTATGCCGCCAAGTTCGCCTCGGCCTACTACGGCCCCTTCCGCGACGCCGCCGACTCCGCCCCCGCCTTCGGCGACCGGCGCGGCTACCAGATGGATCCGCCCAACGGACGCGAAGCCTTGCGCGCGATCGAGCGCGATCTAGCCGAGGGCGCGGACATGGTGATGGTCAAACCCGCGCTCGCCTACCTCGATCTGGTGCGAGCCGCGCGGGAGTCGGTCAATGTGCCCCTGGCGGCATACAACGTCAGCGGGGAGTATGCGATGGTGAAGGCCGCCGCCGCCAACGGCTGGCTGGACGAAGAACGGATCGTCCTGGAAACCCTGACCGGCCTCCGCCGCGCCGGAGCGGACATGATTCTCACCTACCACGCCAAAGACGCCGCCCGCTGGCTCGCACGGCGACCCTCATGAGCGAAACCACCGACGCACAGGCAAAATTCTCTCCCCCCGCATCACGGGAGAAGATGTCACAAGACCAATCCCCCTCTCCCCCCGCATCGCGGGGGGAGAGGTCGCGTAGCGACAGAGCGGGGTCCGCCCAAAACTCCACAACCCCCGACCCTCCCCCCAAACCCTCCCCGCCCACCGTCGCACCCGAACGCGCCAGCGAGACCGTCCGCGCCGTCGCTTTCGACTGCTACGGCACCCTGCTCCAACTCGAAGAGCGCCAGTTCGCCACCCTCGTCCACGAGCTGCTGCTCCAACACGGCGTCGAACACGCCACCGGCGAGCAGGTCTGGCAAGCCTGGCTCGACGCCTCCCGCGAAATGTCGCGCAAAGAGGGCCGCAACCCCGACCGGCCGCTCGAAGGCCCCGAACCGGTCTTCCGCCCCTTCTCCGAGACTTGGCCGATCTTCTTCGCCGACGCCTTCAAAACCCACGCCGTCGAGACGATCCCGCCCATGACCGCCTTCCAGCACCTCTGGGATGTGCTCTCGCAAGCGCCCGCCTACCCCGAAGTGCTGCCGGTGCTGAGCGAACTGCGCGAGCGCGGCTACCGCGTCGCCATCGGCAGCAACGCCGACGACGACCACCTCGAAGCGGCGCTGGCCGAAGCCAGCATCCGCGCCGGACACGAGGTCGAGCTGGTGCTCTCCTCGGAGGAGGCGCAGTCCTACAAGCCCCGCCGACCCTTCTTCGAGCAACTCTGCCAACGCCTCGATCTAGCCCCCGAAGCCGTCCTCTACGTCGGCGACAGCCCCTGGGCCGACGTCACCGGAGCCAACCACGCCGGACTCCCCGTCTACTGGGTCAGCCGCTACCCCGATCCCGAACGAGAACGCATGATGAGAGCTCTCCCCACCTGGAGAGGCCCCGATCTCCGAGGCATCCTCGAAGCCCTGCCAGCGCAAGCGCCTCGCTGATCTCAAAGAACTCCGTCATACCCGCGCTCCGTCGCGGGGACAGGCTCCGCGACGGCGGGGATCACTCGCTGAGTACCGCACCCAAGCCCTATCCCACTTCCCCACCCTCCGTCATTCCCGCGAAAGGAGGCCTTTGCGAAACCCCCATTTCCGTCATTCCAGGCTTGACCTGGAATCTCGTTCGGAGTTCGGTCTATCTGGTCGGGCGAGATTCCAGCTTTCGCTGGAATGACGAGAGCAGCGGGAATGCCAATTTGCAAAGGCCTCCGAAAGCGGGAATCCATGCAGCGCATCGCATCGGACATGGATTCTCGCCATACCCCGAACGTCCTAACCACCACTGCCAACCACGACACACCCACACCAAAGCCCAAACCAGCTATACTAGTCGCACATCAGTATGACAAACGCCTCAACGGGAGGCTCCATGTCGCCGCTCCTGCTTCGACCGAACATGGACCTGAACACATCGAGATACCCGCGACGGAGTGCGGGTATGACGAGGATCGGGACTGCCGTGCTGCCCTCGGCATCTCCCGGTCGGCGTCATCTCAACAAGACCTCATCCGAATTCAGCCCCGCCCAATCTCCACCCGCCCGCTCAGCCCTGAACATCTCTGAACACCCTGAACGCTCATCTCCCAGCCACAGCAGCAAATTCGCAATTCCGCCGCTCCGAAAAAAATTCTTGCTGAACAACCTGAACACCCCCGCCGCGCCTTGCCTACGCACTCAAACATCCCCATCATCCACCCTTTCCCCCGCTACCTATGGTGAGTAACACGGGCGGGCAGTGCGAGCGGCTGCATAGGCATACTGTATCTGCATCAGGCCATATCGATCACACGGGTGATCATTTACAGGCCGACTCCAAACCGCCGCTTTGGCGGCGCAACGAAGAGGAACTCAGATGCGCATCCAGACCAGCCAGGCCGCGCTCGAACGCGGACTCTCTACCGTCAGCCGCGCCGTCGCCGCGCGCCACAGCCTCGATCAGCTCCGGCACGTCCACCTTGCTGCCGACGAGGAGGGCGTCCGCCTCACCGCCACCGACACCGAAATTGCGCTGATCGTGCAGATCGACGCCGCCGTCGACGAACCCGGCACGATCACCGTCCCCCACCGCTTCATCAACGATCTCGTCTCCGCGCTCGACGCCGCCGACCTGATCATCGACGTGGCCGATGGCTCGCTCGTCACCCAGATCCGCGCCTCCGACGCCAACGAGTCCTCGATCCACGGCATGAGCGCCAGCAGCTACCCCAACATCCCCGGCGTGGGCGAGGGCGACTGGATCAAGATCGTTGCCTCCGACCTCCGCGAAGCGCTGCGCCACGTCGTCTTCGCCGCCGCCACCGACGACGGCCGCCCCGTCCTCACCGGCGTCCACTTCCGCTTCGAGGGCGACACCATGACCCTCGCCGCCGCCGACGGCTTCCGCCTCGCCGTCTACGACATGAGCGTCGCCTCCGAACTCAGCGAAGCGCTCGAACTGACCGTCCCCGCCCGCGCCCTCAGCGAACTCGAACGCCTGCTCAGCGAAGAAGACGCCTCGGTCGAGATGTACATCCACCACGACCGCAGCTACGTCCGCTTCCACCTGCGCAACGTGCAGATGACCGCGCAGCTGATCCAGGGCAATTATCCCAGCTACAACCAGCTGGTCCCGAGCGAGTATCAGACCCGCGCCGTGCTGCCCGGTTCCGCCTTGCAACAGAAAGTCCGCTCCGCCGCCGTCTTCGCCCGCGAGTCGAGCGGCATCATCCGCCTGCTCTTCAACAGCGAACAGAACGGCAACGGCGCCGGCGAGGGCGAAATCACCCTCACCGCCCGCGCCGAAGAACTGGGCAACCACCGCGGCCGCGTTTCCGCCGCAATCGAAGGCTCCGACTCCCGCATCGCCTACAACGTCCGCTACCTCCAGGAAGTCCTCCAGGTCGCCTCCGGCACCTCCGCCGAGATCGCGATGGAGACCTCCGGCCCCTCCAACCCAGGCGTCTTCCGAGTCGTCGGACGCGACAACTACGTCCACGTCCTCATGCCCATGTTCGTCCAATGGGAAGACAGCTAATGCTCCGTCATTGCCGCGCTTGTCGCGGCAATCTCGTGGCGCTGACGACGAGGGTATAAGTCACGGCGAGATACCACGCGCTGGTCTCCAGAAGCGAATCCGGATCGCCTGAACCCATGATCCAAACCTTCGAAGTCGAAGCCGTCTCCCGCAACCGCACCGGCCTGA
Organism: Dehalococcoidia bacterium; assembly: GCA_963555985.3. Taxonomy (GTDB): domain Bacteria; phylum Chloroflexota; class Dehalococcoidia; order Bin125; family Bin125. Next base: position 170,182 of record OY820591.1, on the reverse strand, counting down.
TGATGGGCATCTGCGGCTCCAAACCCTTCACCTGGTCGGTCTGGATCGCCGACGTCGTCGACGACATCGAGGGCGATCGCTACCGCTACTTCGTGGCAGGCCAAACCGGCCCGGTCGCCGTAGTCGTCGCCCTCACCGATGAAGGCAAGATCATCCGCACCGATCCCGCCGCCGGCGACGACTTGCTCGTCAGTCTGCCCAACTGCTGAACCACCTCTCTCCCCCCGCAGTGCGGGGGGAGATGTCGCGCAGCGACAGAGGGGGGTCCGACCTCCACAGACATGACCCGGATCAAGCTGTCCAGAGTGTTCCTGACTCCCAAACAGCCCCGATACAGTGAGCCGCATGACAGTTGCGCACGTCACCACAGCGGCAATGGGACAGGACGCGCGCGCCGCGCTCGAAGCCGCAATTGAGCGCCTCAAAGACGGCGACCGCCTCAAACCCGTCACCGTCGTGCCGCCCAACACACTCAGCGGACTGAGCCTGCGGCGCACGTTTGGGATGCGGCCCGGAGGCCTGGTCAACGTTCGCTTCCTCGTCCTGCCCCGCCTGATCGAGTTCATCGGCGCGCCCCGGCTCGCCGCCCAGGGACACCGACCCCTCTCCGACTCCTTCCGCATCGAGGCCATCCGCGCCGTCGTCAGCAATACCCGACAGGAGTTCCTCGGAGACGTACCGCTTGAAGGCCCGGCTCTGCGCAGTCTGGACGCCGCCTTCTCCGACTTCGACCAGTGCAACGACGACGCCCTCAACCAAATCGCCGCCAACTCCCCGCAACAGCGCTATCTCGTCAACCGCTACCGCGAATTCCGCGAGCGCGTACGCAACTTCTACGACGATCGGGAACTCGCCCAAGCCGCCGCCGCCGCGCTCAATCACGACGCCCCCAGCCTGCGCGATCTCGGCGACGCCGTGCTCTATCTCCCCCCCGATCTCACGCCCCAACAGCGCAGCTTCCTCGAACAACTCGCCAGCCGCGTACAGCTCGAAGTCATCCTCGGACTCAGCGGCGATCCGGTCGTAGACGAGCACGCACTCGCGCAATGGTCTGCGCCGCCCGCGTCGGCTGCGGTTGACGCGCCGCCGATCGCCGAGCGCATCCTCCAAGCCCCCGACGCGGAGGAGGAGGTGCGAGACACAATCCGTCAACTCGGCGAGCGGGCCCGCAACGGGCAGTCCTTGCACCGCGCCGCCATCCTCTACGCCCAGCGCGATCCCTACCAACGCATCGCCGCCGAACAACTCGACGCCGCCGGCATCCCCTGGAACGGACGCCTGCCCGTCAGCTACGGCCAGACGATCGTGGGGCGCACCCTGCTCTCGCTGCTCCAGCTCGCAGAGCGGGCCGCGCGAACGCCGCCGCGAATCTCGTGGAGCGAGATCGTCGCCCCGTGGCTTGCGGGTGCGCCGATCCTCGACACCTACGCACAACCAGTCCCCGCCGCGCGCTGGAATCAGATCGCGCGCAAGGCCAACCTGCTCCGCGATCCGCAGCAGTGGCTGGAGCGCCTGGATCAGTACGGAGCAAAGCTCACAGAGGAGCGTGACCGGCTGCTCGCCGACGCCGACGACGAGCAGCCCTGGCGCGCGCGGGGAATCGAGCGCGATCTACGCGAATTGCGGGGATTTCAGGCATTCGTCGCCACGCTCGTAGAAGAGATCCAGAGCGCGCCAATCTCAGCCTCCTGGTCCGCCTACACGGATCGCGCCCAGAAACTGCTGGAACGCTACCTGGGCAGCCGCACCGCCTTCGCCAACCGCCTGGGCAACCATCCCCTCTCCCCCCGCCGGGAGGAGCCGTCGCCCAGCCAGCTTCCCCTCTCCCCCCATCGGGGGGAGATGTCGCGCAGCGACAGAGGGGGGGAGAACGACCCCGTCTCCTCTGACGTGGAGCGCAACCAGACCACCGACAGCGAACGCGAGCTCGAAGCCTGGGACACCATCCACGACCTCCTCCGCTCCCTCCCCCAACTGGACGAACTGGGCGAGACCGACCCGGCCCGCTTCCTCGCCGCCGTTGAGCGTGGGCTGACGCGCCCCGCCGGACGGGTGGGACGTTTCGGCCAGGGCGTCTTCGTCGGCTCGCTCTCAGAGGCGGCGGGTACGGACTGGGAGATCGTCTACATCCTCGGCGCTGCGGAACGCTCGCTGCCTCCTGCGCAGCGCGAAGACCCGCTCTTGCCCGAAGCGCTGCGGGGACAGGTCGGACTCAACGGCGCGGACGATCGCGCGCGCCGTCAGCGCTCCGAGTATCTCGCCGCGCTCTGGTCGGCGCAGGAACGCCAACTCAGCTACCCCCGCGCCGACGTACGCGGACAGCGCGCCCGCCTGCCCAGCCGCTGGCTGCTCGAATCCGCCTCCGCACGTCGCGGCGAGCGCGTCTACGGCTCCAAGATCGACACGCTCGAACGCAGCGACTGGTTCCACGCCGCTCCCTCCTTCGAGTGGTCGATCCGGAACGCATCGCAGCCGGGCGCAATCCAGGAATACGACCTCCGCAGTCTGCGCCAGGCGGCAACTCCTCAAACACACTTCCTCGCACTCAACGAGCCGGCCTTGCAGTGCGGATTCGAGTTGCAACAGGCGCGCCGGCGGCCATCCTTCGGCGAGTGGGACGGGCGGATCACGGACAACACCGCCAAGTACGCCGAACGCCCGCACTCCCCCACCGCCCTGCAAGACTGGGCCGTCTGCCCCTACCGCTACTTCCTCGGTCGCGTACTCCGAGTCGCGGAACGCGATCAGGCCGAGGACGAACTCACGATCTCCCCGCTCGAAAAGGGCGCATTAATCCACGACATCCTCGATACCTTCTTCCGCGCAGTCGACCCGCTCGCCAGTCCGGGCGAGCAATGGTCGGATCAGCACCGTGACCAGCTCGCGGAAATTGCCGACGCAAAGATGAATGCCGCCGAAGGACGCGGCGTCACCGGACGCGATCTGCTCTGGACCCGCGAGCGCGAGCTGATCCAGAACGACCTGCAAGCACTACTCACGAGAGATGACAAGCGCCGGAAGGAGCGCAATGTCGTCCAAACCGAGAGCGAGTTCGCCTTTGGCCTCGGAGCAGATCCGCCCGTACCAATCACCTTGCCCGACGGCCGCACCGTCCGGCTGCGCGGCAAGATCGACCGGATCGACCGCTCCGAGGACGGCTCGCGCCTCGATGTGATCGACTACAAGACGGGGCGGGCGCTTCCGGCCAAGAACCACCTTGAGGCGGATCCGGTCGTGGCCGGGCAATACCTCCAACTCCCGATCTACGCCGTTGCCGCGAGCGCGCGCCACCCAGACTCCGCTGCCGCCCAGGTTTCGACGGCCTACTGGTTCATCACTGAGCGCGGAGGATTTGCGTTGCGTGAGGTTGACTGGGGCGCCGAGGCCAGCGACCGCTTCCACGACGTGCTCAGCCGGATCATCGACGGCATTGGTCAGGGACTGTTCCCCGCGCATCCCGGGCGAGATTCCAGCCGCGGCCCCGAGCACTGCCAATACTGCCCCTACGACGCGGTCTGCTCACGCGACCGTCAGCGCGCCTGGGACGCGACCAAGCGCGACCGTCAGTTGATTCGCTACGTCGAGCTCGTGGAAGGCGAGCCATCGTGAGCGCCGCTCCAACACTTCCCGATCAGGCAGACCGCGACCGCATTGAGCAGGCGCTCGGCGAAACTCTCTTCGTCGAAGCGGGCGCCGGCACCGGCAAGACGCGCCAACTGGTCGAGCGGATCGTCAATCTGATCGCTTCGGGCCGCGCCGATCCTTCCGCGATCGCTGCGATCACTTTCACCGAAAAGGCCGCCGCCGAACTCCGCGACCGCATCCTCGAACGCCTCGAAACAGAATCCGACCAGCCTCGCGATCTAGAGCGCCAACAACGCTGCCGCGACGCGCTCGACCAACTCGACCGCGCCGCGATCGAGACCATCCACGCCTTCGCCGGACGCATCCTCTCGCTCTACCCAATCGAGGCGAAGCTGCCGCCGGGCTTCGAGATCATCGACGACACCGAGTCGGGCATCGAGTTCGCCGAACGCTGGCGAGACCGGCTTGACGAGCTGCTCGAAGACCCCGCGCTGGCCATGCCGCTGCGCAACGCGCTGGACGCAGGCGTCACACTGGCGCATCTCGGCAACGTCGCTCGCAAACTGCATGAGGACTGGGATCGGGCCGAGTCCGAGTCGTCAGTGATGACCGGAGCTAGCGTCAATCTCACCCCGTTCGTGTCCGATCTGCGCTCGGTCATTCAGCAGCGAGATGCGTGCATCGATCAGTCGGACAAGCTCTATCAGCGTCTGACGGCATTGGAGGAGTTTGCAACGCAATTGGACGAGGCAGCGCAGCATCCGGGCGGAGCAGCCAAGCTGCTAGAGCACACGACGCCTACCTCCATGCGGGTGGGCAACGTGGGGGCGAAGCGAAATTGGCCCGACGACGCCCACCTCGCCATTCGAGAATCGTTGACGGCGCTTGCCGAAGCCCGCGAGGAACTCCGCCGCCAGGCGGTGCTGAGCTGCATCGCACCGATCTACAACGCCGTTCGCCAGTTCGTGCTCGACTACGCCGACGAACGCCGACGACGTGGACGGCTTGGCTTCCAAGACCTGCTCGTCCACTGCCGCGATCTGCTGACTGCAAACCTCGATGTCGCCGCCGAAGTCCGCAAGCGTTACCGCTATCTGCTGATCGACGAATTTCAGGACACCGATCCGCTCCAGACCGAGATTGCAGACGCGATTGCTCAAGGCGAGGAAGGACGCCTCTTCTTCGTCGGCGATCCGAAGCAGTCGATCTACCGCTTCCGCCGCGCCGATATCGAGCAGTACAACCGCGTGCGCGTGCGCTACGCCGACTCGCGTGTGCATCTGACCCAGAACTTCCGCTCCCAGCCGGGCGTCACCGAGTTCGTCAACGCGATCTTCGGGCCGCTGATGCAGGCCGATCAGAACGGCGGACAGGCCGCTTGGGAAGACCTGCGCGCCGACCGCGAGCCCCTGGAAGGCAGCCAGCAGCCTGTCGTGACTGTGGTAGGCGACGAACTCGAAGCGCTCGCTCCGCTGGTGCGCCAGTCTGAGGCCGAGACATTGTCCGCTTTGATAGCCGAGGCGCGCGACTCGGAGTGGCAGGTGCTCGATCAGGATGACGGCGCCTGGCGAGCGCTGAACTACGCCGATATCGCCGTGCTCGTCCCGACTCGCACCGGCTTGACGCAACTACTGCCCGAACTGGAAGAGCGAGACATCCCCTACCGACTTGAGAGCCGCTCGCTCGTCTACCACACCGAGGAAGTGCGCGGACTGCTCGGCATCCTCCGCGCGATTGACGATCCCACCGACGAGCTCGCGCTGGTCGGATCGCTGCGCTCGCCCGCCTTCGCCTGCTCCGACGCCGAGCTGTTCCGCTGGCACGAAGCAGGCGGCAAGTGGGACTACCGCGCCGACGTTCCGGCCGGGATTGCCAACGATCACCCTGTCGCCGATGCGCTGCGCTGGCTCCGCGACGCCTCCGCCGCGCAGTGGCGGCTGTCGGTCAGCGCCCTGGTCGAACACGTCATCCGCGAGCGCCGGCTGCTGGAACTCGCTGTCGTCGATCGGCGACCGCGCGACCGTTGGCAGCGGCTGCGCTTCCTGCTCGATCAGGCCCGCGACTTCTGCGACCGCGGCGGACGCACACTGCACGAGTTCCTCGAATGGGCGCAGCGCCAGGCCGACGAAGACACCCGCGTAATCGAGTCGGTCGTGCCCGAACGGGATAGCGACGCCGTGCGCATCCTCACAATCCATGCGGCCAAGGGGCTGGAATTTCCGGTGGTCGTGCTGGCCGGTCTCAGTGCGGCGCCGAGGAATGAGCGTCCGCTGCTGCTCTGGAGCGCTGACGGCGCACCGCAGTTGAACTTCGGAGGCGGCCTCGAAACGCCCGCATACGTTGCGCTCTACGAGCGCGAAGAGTCCCTGCAACAGGCCGAACGGGTGCGGCTCAACTATGTCGCCGCCACCCGCGCTCGCGATCATCTGGTGGTCAGCCTCTACCGCAGAGCCAACGACAAGAAGTCCGACGCACACCGCATCGCCGAGCAGCTGGATCGGCTGCCAATCGATCCGGACACTCCCCTCTTCCGCCGCTTGGGGCGAGAACCGCAGTTTCTCCCCCCCCGCGGTGCGGGGGGAGATGCCGAAGGCAGAGGGGAGTCCCCTGCTCCCGCCGAGACCGCCGACGACCGCGACCGCTGGCTCGCCGAACGTCAGGCCGCGATCCAGGCCAACGCCGGCTTCGCGGTGCAGTCCGCCACCAGCATCGCCAAGCGCGCCAGCGCCGAAGATCCCAACCTTGAGAAGGACGAACCGCCCGACGACCTCCCGCCCTGGCGCAGAGGACGGGCGGGCACCAGCATCGGGCGCGCGGTTCACTCCGCGCTCCAGACGATCCAGATCGAACAACCCGATCCAGCGGAGATTCTCGCTGCTGCGAATGCGCAGAGCGCCGCCGAAGGGCTGCCTCCCCGCGCCGCCGCCGAAGTCGCCCGCCTGATCCGCGTCGCGCTCGACAGCGCCAGCGTGCGCGAAGCCGTCGCTTCGGATCGCTACTGGCGCGAGCTCTTTGTAGCCGCGCCAATCTCGGACGGTAACGGCGGTGAGGTCTTGGTGGAGGGCTTCATCGACCTGCTCTACGAGACCGCCGAGGGCGAGCTCGTGGTGGTTGACTACAAGACCGATGCCTTGCGCGACGGCGAGGCGGTCGACGCAGCGCTGGAGCGCTATCAACTCCAGGGCGCAACCTACGCGCTGGCGCTGGAGCAGTCGCTGGGCCGCCCGGTGTCCGCCTGCCGCTTCCTCTTCCTCCACGCCAACGCCGAACGCGATGTAGAGGATCTTGCGGGCGCAGTCGCGCAGGTGCGCGAACTCGTCGGCCACGGCGACTGAGGTGCGGAGCTCGCCCAATGCTTCGCGCATCCGCCGGCGTTCGATTGCTTCGACTCGCTTGGGGAAGCGGATGAAGGGCGCGATCGGCGCGTGTTCTCAGCCGGCTGCGGTGATCCGCTCGTTGTTGGCCGGATCGACCTCGAAGGGGCTGTCGAGCGCGAGTTCGGCGCCCATCTCGCGGACGGCGGGGAGGACTTCCTCGCCCATCAGGCGCAGACTGCGCATCGCGTCTTCGTGGTCCATCGAGCCGTCGCCGTCCCAGAAGGTGATTGAGCCGGGGCGGATTTCCTCCAGTATGTGGCGAATCTTGGGCAGGACGGTGGTTGGCGTGCCGTGGATGATGGCCTGTTTGTCGACTTGTTCCTTGAAGGGGTCGCTCTTCTTGGGCTGCTCCTCCCCCGCATCCTGCCTGCGTTGTTCGAGCGCTCGTTCGAGTTCGATCCGCCCGCGCGAAGCGGCGAGGGCCGGGATCTGGGATGTCGGCAGCACCTCGGTGCGGGAGGTCAGACCAGGGAGCGACTGGAGGAAGGGGCGGACTTTGCCCTGGTTGCCCTCGAGGAAGGGGTTGCTCGGGCCCTGGAGGAATTTGCGCGCGGTCGCTTCCGCAAGTTCTTCGGTTTCGTCGACGTGAATCTTGAACACGTAGCCGGTGTGCTGGGTTCCGGCTTCGTAACCGGCTTCGCGCGCACAGTCCCGGTAATAGGCGAATGACAGCTTGGTCGGCTCCATTTCCGTTGCCAGCATGATGTAGGGGTAGCGGCGCTCGGCGGCCCACTTGACCGTGTTGCGGCTCATCACACCGGGGATCCAGATCGGCGGATGCGGATCGGAGTAGGGGCGCGCCCAGGGATTGACGTAGCGGTACTGGAAGTGCTCGCCCTCCCAGCGGAAGGGGCCGGGTGTGGTCCAGGCTTTGACGATGAAGTCGTGGGCCTCCTGGTAGCGCTCCCAGTTGAAGGGCGAGGCGGTGTTGTGGGCGACGGATTCGCGGCCGGTGCCGCGCACCCAGCCGCTGACCAGGCGGCCGCGCGAGATCATGTCGATCTCGGCGAGTTCCTCGGCCAACCAGAGCGGGTCGTCCCAGATCGGGAGGACGTTGCCGAGCAGGACGATCTTGGCGCGCTTGGTGATGCGGGCAAGGATCGCGGCTTCGACGTTCATCACGCCGCCCATGCAGAAGGGGGTGGAGTGATGCTCGTTGAGCATGAGGCCGTCGAAGCCCATCTCCTCGGCGTAGAGCTTCTCGTCGAAGTAGCGGTTGTAGAGCTCGGCGCCGATCCGGGGATCGTAGCTGTCGTTGCTCATGCCGAGGTCCTGGATGTCGCGTCCGGTCGCTCCGAAGTAGCCGGAGTTGGGGTCTTGATAGGGCCGTTCGGTGAAGTAGCCGATGAACATCTTGGCTCTCCTCGGGGATGTGCCTGGCTGCGCGAATCGCGGGGTGAGCGCAGTCTAGGCAGCTGTCAACGCGGACGGAGGAGGGGAGGCGGGCCATGGTTGGCTAGGTTCTCAGGGTGGGTTGGCGGTTGGACCCCCCTCTGTCCCCCGTTCGAGCCGAGGGCAGGCTGCTACGCGACATCTCCCCCCGCGATGCGGGGGGAGATGGGAGCTGCTTGAGAGCGGATTGACCGCGCAGGGTTCGGACTTGGGCGGCGACGGCTTCGGGGAGATCGTCGATCAGGATGCCCTTGTCGGCGAGCTCGCCGAGTTGGGCGTCGGCGCCGAGCTTTCCGCCGGTGAAGATGTCAATGCCGTCCATGACCTGGCCACCGACTCGCACTTTGTGTCCGAGTAGGCCGATCTCTCCGGCGCGGTGCTGTCCGCAGGCGTGGGGGCAACCGGACATTTGGATGCGGATTGGGGTGTGATCGGCGACCTCGTAGCGCTGTTCGAGGGCGGCGGCGAGCTTGAGCGCTTCGCCCTTGGTGTCGATGAGGGAGAAGTGGCAGTAGTCGTTGCCAGTGCAGGTGACCATGGCGCGCGACCAGGCTGAGGGGGACGGGCTGTATTTCTCCAGCAGCGGCTCGGCTCGGAGCGCTTGCAGGCGTTCGGCGGGGATATTGGGGATCAGCAGGTTTTGCTGGACGGTGAGGCGGAGTTCGGCGTTGCCGTATTCGCGCGCGAGGCGGCCGAACTCGTAGAGGTCGTCCGAGGTGACTCGTCCGACGGGGACGTGGCAGCCGACGACTCGCAAGCCGGGGTCGGCTTGTTTGGTGACACCGATGTGGTCGCCGCCGTGCCGAATCGAGAGCGACTTGCCGGCGCGTTCGAGCGGGCGTCCGAAGCGTTCTTCGACGGCGGCGCGGAACTTCTCGATGCCCCAGGCGCGCAGCAGCCACTTGAGGCGCGACTCTTTGCGCTTCTCGCGCAGGCCGTGGTCGCGGTAGACGGCAAGGATGGTCGTACCCAACTCGACTACATCGCGCTCGGGCACGAAGACATCGAGCGGGCGGGCGAGTTCGGGCTGCATCCCGCCCAGCGCGCCGCCGACGAGCACGTTGAAGCCGATGGTCTCGCCCTCGGCGCTGTGTTTGACGGCGGGGGTGAAGGAGAGATCGTGGGTCTGGGCGTGCGAGCAGTCGTCGCGGCAGCCGGTGATGGAGAGATTGAACTTGCGGGGGAGGTTGGAGAAGCGCTTGCCGCCCACGATGGCTTGCTGCATTCGGACGGTCAGGCGGCGGGTGTCGATCAGCTCGTCGGCGGTGAGGCCGGAGAGGGGACAGCCGACCAGGTTGCGCACGTTGTCCATGCCGGACTGTTGGGTGTTGAGTCCGGCAGCGGCCAGGCGCTGCAAGACCCAAGGGGCGTCGGCGATGGTGATCCAGCGGAGCTGGATGTTCATGCGGGTGGTGATATCGGCGGTAGCGCGCCCGGCGGTCTCGGAGATTTCGGCGACGGCTTGGATCTGTTCGGAGTTGAGGACGCCGTTGGGGATTCTCATGCGGAGCATGAAGTAGCCCGGGGTGCGCTTGCGGTGGAAGAGGCCGTACCACTTGAGCCGCTCGAAGTCGTCGGCGGGGATTTGGTGGTCTTGGCCGGCGGCGGCGAGCGCGGCGTAGCGGTGCAAGTCGGGGAGGACGTCGAGTCCGTCTTTGGCGGACTTGATGACTTCGATCTTGTTGACGGCCATGCGAGTCTCCTCGGCGTCCGGCTTGTCCGCAGCTGTTGCATACCGGTTTACGCAGGCGGCGGTCGTGTGAACGGGGGGAGCGTGTGTAACGCAGGGCACGGTAGGGACTGGGCGGTCGCGGTTCGCGGCCTCGCGGGGGCTGTGAGAAAAAAACGAGGTTGGGTTTGCCGCTTGCGGTCGGGGGATTACTGCGGCTCTTCCTCTTCTTCGAGGCTGTCGTCGTCGTCCAGCAGGGGCACGTCTTCGCCGCGCATGAAGGCGACGACTTCGTCGTAGATCTCGAACATCGGGTGGAGGTGGAAGTCCTTCTTCTGCTCGGGAGTGAGCGGAGCTTCGGGCAGGCGGGGAGAGTGGTTGGCTCGGGGTTTGGGCGCGGGTTCGGGATGTGGTGGGATGTCGAGCGCGTGGTGGATCTCGCGGCTCTTGGAGTTGGAGGGGGAGAGTTCGCGGATGAGGAGGGCGAGCGCTTTGATGCGGACGTGGCCGGCTTCGTTGGAGTGGGCGAGTTGGCCGACGCCGGTCATGCTGGACTGGTAGGTGTAGTCGAAGGGCATGGTGGGGTGTTCCTTTCTTGGGAACCTGTGTTTTGGATAGGTGAGTTTATATGTTCTGATGTTCGGGTTGCAAACCGATGGTGTGTTGCGGTTGTCGGAAGGTTGGGTGCTGGTCACGGCGAGATACCCGCGACGGAGCGCGGGTATGACGGAAGTGGGGGCGGGGAGGGAGGTGCAGGGCGTCTGTGCTGGGTGTGGCGTTTCACCCCCTCTGCCCCTACGGGGCATCTCCCCCTCAAGGGGGAGATTTTGGGGAGGTGGGATGAGGGTTGGGGGCTGGTCACGGCGAGATACCCGCGGCGGAGCGCGGGTATGACGGAGCTCTTTTGGGGTGAGCTTTCTGTTGGGGGGTTGGTCTGTTTAGAGTGGAGGGGATGCCGGCTTATCTGATTTTTGGCGAGGATCGTTTTGCTCGGCTTGAGGCGGTGGCTCAGCTTCGGGCTTCGCTTGACTCAGACGGTTCGCTGGGCAACAACTCGGTCTCGTTTGAGGGGCAGCGGGTGACGCTTGGGGAGCTTGCGGGGGCGGCTTCGGCGGCTCCGTTTTTGGGGGATATCCGCTGGGTTCGAGTAGATGGGTTGTTGGGGCGGTTTGAGCAGGGCGGACGGCGGGGGATTGGGGAATGGGCGCAGCTTGACGATCTGTTGCAAGGGATTCCGGCTTCGACGGTGTTGGTGTTCGTGGATGATCGGTTGCGGCGGAATAATCCGCTGCGGCAGCTGATTGAGCCGTATGTGGAGGTGCAGGAGTTTGCGCGGCTGAAGCCTGAGCAGGCGTTGGAGTGGCTGCGGGGGGAAGTGCGAACTCGAGGGTTGCATCTGAGCATGAACGCGGCGCGGATGTTGGTGGATCGGACCGGGGGTGATCGGGGAGGGCTGACGCAGGCGTTGGAGAAGTTGGCGTTGTATGCGGGCGATGCTCAGATTGACGAGGCGCTGGTGGAGACGATGACGCCGGCGATGCGCTCGGTCACGATCTTCAATCTGGTCGACGCGGTGGCGGAGGGTCGGCTGGCGACGGCGATGCAGGCGTTGGAGGGGGTACGGGCGGAGGGCGAATCGGAGCAGCGGATTATGCAGATGCTGGCGCGGCAGTACCGGCAGATCATTGTTACGCGCGAAGTGCTGGATTCGGGCGGGCGAGACCAGGAGATTCAGGCGGCGCTGAAGACGAACTTCGAGTGGCTGGCGCGGCGAATGCGCCGGCAGGCGCAGGCGTATACGCAGGCGTCGGCGGATGGGGCGCTGGCGAGAATTTTGGAGGCGGAGACGGCGATCATCGACTACCGCCGGGGAGAGGGCGGGTTGCCGGAGAATGTGGCGGTGGAATTGTTGGTGGCGGAACTGGCGGGGGCGAGCGGCGGACGGTCTAGACGGCGTTGACCACTTCGACCGGGTTGTAGCAGGCGAGCCGTTGACCAATGCGTCCGCCGGGGACGTGGGTCAGTTCGGGTTCGGGATCGGTGCGGCACTGGGTGAGAGCTTTGGGGCAGCGGGCGAGATAGGCGCAGTGCTCGCCGATTTCGGTGTCGGCGAGGTCGGGGAGTGTGCCGGGGATTTGAGTGAGGCGTGAGCGGCGGCGGCGGTCGAGCCGGGGCAGGGTGTCGAGCAGGGCCCAGGTGTAGGGATGGCGCGGCTCGCGGTAGAGCGGGATGATCTCGTCGATCTCCATCATCCGCCCGGCGTAGATGATGGCGACGCGCTCGGCGATCTGGGCGACGACGCCCATGTCGTGCGTAATCAGCAGGATTGCGGTGCCGCGCTCGTCGCGCAGGCGCTCGAGTTCGTAGAGGATCTGGGCCTGGACGGTGACGTCGAGTGAGGCGGTGGGTTCGTCGGCGATCAAAACCTGCGGATCGAGGGCGGTGGCGATGGCGATCATGATGCGCTGGCACATGCCGCCGGAGAGTTCGCCGGGGTAGGCTTTGGCGATTCGCTTGGGGTCGGGCAGTTGCATGGCGGCGAGCGCATCGAGGGCGCGGGCGCGGGCTTCCTTCTTATCGACGGGGCGGTGCGAGGTGATTACTTCTTCGACTTGTTGACCGACCGAGATAATTGGGTTCAGGCCGGCGATCGGGTCCTGGAAGATCATTGAGATCTGGTCGCCGCGAATGCGCTGCAATTCCTCGCGGCTCAGTTCGGCGATGTTCTGGCGTTGGTAGTGGATTTCGCCGCTGGTGACGGCAGCGTTGCGGGGCAGGATGCGGAGGATGCTGAGTCCGAGCGTGGTTTTGCCGGAGCCGCTCTCGCCGACGAGGGCGACGATCTGTCCGCGTTCGAGTTCGAGGGAGGCGTTGCGCACGGCGCGGACCGGACCCTCGCGGGTGCGGTACTCGATGCTGAGGTCGGAGATGCTGAGGATCGGGGGCACGATCTCAGTCTATGCAGATGCGAGCGCTGGCGCTCACTCAGTCGCAGACGCAGGCGCCGGACGGGCTGAGGACGCCGTTCGTCTCGATCAGCGGCACCAGGACGGCGGTGTCGGCGACGGGCGCGTCGTCGGTGATGGTGTAGACCTCCCAGCGGGTGCCCGAGGGGTCGCTGGTCCAGACCTTGTCCTGCTCGGCGTGGCAGCAGACGATAGCGTCCTCGACCTCGATGGGATGGCCGAGTTCGCCCAGGCGCTGGGTCTCGGCGACGACCTGGGCGGTGGACTCGACCTCAACGCCGAGATGGTTGAGCGGCCCGCCAGCGTCGGGATGCTCGATCAGGACGAGCTTGAGCGGCGGGTCGGCGACCTCGAAGTTGGCGTAGCCGGGACGCACCTTGTGCGGGTCGGTCTTGAAAAGCTGGGAGTAGAAATCAATCGCGGAGTCAAGCTCGGCGACGTTGAGGGCGAGTTGGACACGGGACATAGGGCGGCTCCAATCCTCTGCTTCTGAGCCTAACGCGGCGGCAGTCAGTCGGCGGTTGCAACCAGAGCGGGCGTGTGTGTCGGCTGTGGCAGTCCGTTGCGGTTGCGTTCCTGGATGAGGGGCATGACCCACTTGCCGAAGCGGGTGGCTTCGTCGTCGTGGGGGTAGCCGGAGAGGCAGAATTCGGTGCAGCCGATCTCGATGAACTGCTGGAAGGTGTCGGCGACCTGCTGCGGGTCGCCGACGATGCAGACGCCGGCGCCGCCGCGGACCGTGCTCAGACCGCTCCAGATGTGGGGCGCGATCTTGTAGTCGTTGTCGCGTGAACCGTTGGCCAGCTCCCACATACGGGTATCGGCGCGGGAGTCACCGCGCCAGGTGGCGCGGGCTGCGCGCTGGCGGTCGGTGGTACCGGCGATCAGGTCGTTGGCGGCTGCCCAGGCTTCGTCCTCGGTCTCGCGCACGCAGACTTGGAGCCTCATGCCGAAGTCGATGCCTTCGCGCCCGAAGCGATCGGCGCGGCGGCGGATGTCGATGACTTTCTCGGCGGTGCGTTCGGGTGTGTCGCCCCAGAAGAGGTAGCAGTCGGCGTGTTTCGCGCCGACGTCGCGGGCGGCGTCGGACTCGCCGCCGATGTAGAAGCGCGGCCAGGGTTTCTGCAAGGGCGGCGGATAGGAGCGCGCGCCCTGTAACTGGAAGTGGCGGCTGTCCCAGTTCAGCGGGCCGTCGGCGGTCCAGAGCGCCTTCATGATCTCGACGCTCTCGTCCATCACCTCATAGCGCTCGTCGTGCGAGTAGGTGATGCCGTCGCCGGCGAGATCGCGGGGATTGCCGCCGGCGATCAGGTTGATGTAGACGCGGCCGTCGCTGAGGTTGTCGAAGGCGCCGATCATGCGCGCCATCTGGGTGGGCAGGATGTATCCGGGGCGGGCAGCGACCAGCATCTTCAGCTTCGTGGTCTTGGCCGACATCATCGCGGTCGAGATCCAGGCTTCCCAGCAGGTCGGGGTGACGGGCACGAGCGCGTACTCGAAGCCGGCCGCTTCTGCGGCCAGCGCGACGCGCTCGAACATCTCCATCGAGGCTGGAATGAACTGATCGGGATCGGCGAAGTTGGTCAAATCTCCATGCGTGGGGATGTACCAGCCGAAGCGGACAGAGGTGTTGGTCATGTGGTGTTGTCCTGAGAGTGGGGGTTTAGCGAATTCTACGGTAGATGCGGTCGCGGAGATCGATGCCGGTGAGGTACACGATCTCTTCATCCTCAACAATCCGAAAGATGACCCGGTACTGACCAACACGCATAGACCAACGAATTGGGCGGCCCTGCAACTGCTTCGTTCCGGACCCACGTGGATCCGCGACGAGTCTGAGCGCCCTCAGCATGATGCGTTCCTGTGTGCGGACGTCCAACTTGGCCAAGTCACGGTCGAAGTCGGGAGTGGGAAGAACGCGATAGTTCACTCGCGCCGCCGCAGTTCGCCATCCACGACCTCGAACCCGTATTTCTCGATCAGTTGCTCAAGTGGAATCCACTCAGTCGTGTACTTCTCGATCATCGCCGAGCGCGTGATCAGCATGGCCTCGTCCCAGTCGTCTTCGCTCCACTGCTCCAGCGGTGGGAATTTGTCCAGATCGAGGACCTGTAGATCGATCAAGTGCAGGCGCGGGTCGGGGTCGCCCGGCCGGTGCGCCGCTCGGGCGCGGTCGTAGCGGGTGATCACGATCGCCTCTTGCCAATCGAACTCGTCCCACTCTTTGAGCGGCGGGAAGTCATCCAGATCGAGCGCGTCCATGTCGACGAGCTCAAGTCGCGGATCGGCGTGGACAGGCTCGGCCACGGGGCACACCCCTTCACTGAGCCTCCACGATACCGAGCTGCGGGGCTATTCCTCTGCTGTGACCTCGCGGGCGGTGTCGGCGTCGATCCAGTCGGTGTGGATGGTGCGGTGGGCGATTTTCCAGGCCCCGCTTTCGCGCCTCAGGACGTCTTCGTAGCGGCCCTGGAAGACGACATGGGCGGGTCCGCCGTCGCCGGTTCGCATCACGGTGACGTAGGAGCGCATGGTGGCGTCGTCGCCGTCGCCTTCGATGTGGAAGGTGGAGGGTATGTGGCGGCTCTGCGGGGCGTCGGGGTCGCGGTCTGCGGACAGGCCCCAGAGCTCGTCGCCGGTGATCCAACGCCTCTGGGTGATCATTTCCATCACGGCGTCGCCGGTGAAGACGGAGCGCCAGGCCTCGGGTTCGCCGAGGTCGAGGGCGTGTGAATAGCGTCCGGCCAGGTTCTGGATTTCGGAGCGGTCTTCGGCGGAAAGCGGCATTTCGATACCTCACGTGTTCACGAGCCAACTGCTCGCGCAGATTAGAAGAATCGCGGCGGGTATGTCGCAGCTCCGCGATCCGCTATGCGCCAGGCCCCGACGTCGCCCTCTCTGTATCTGGTGGCACTGCGATCCGAAGCTTGCACACCTAGAGTGGCCACAGCGACCAACGAGGCCAACAACGGAGACGACGATGACCCTGAATACCTATCTCACGTTCGAAGACAGTTGCCGCGAGGCGTTCGAGTTCTACCGTTCCGTGTTCGGCGGGGAGTTCTCGGAGTTGCAGACGTTCGGCGATGGTCCGCCCGACATGGGCGTGCCAGAGGAGGCGAAGGGGCGGATCATGCACGTCTCGCTGCCGATTGGCGAGAGCGTGTTGATGGGCAGCGATTCCAACCCGGCGTTCGGTCCGGGGCCGGTCGTGGGGACGAACTTCACGATCTCCTACAGCGCCGGCGGACGCGACGACGCTGATCGGAAGTTCGCGGCGCTCTGCGACGGGGGCGAGGTCGATATGCCGATGGCGGAGATGTTCTGGGGCGATTACTTCGGCTCGTGCAGGGATCGCTTCGGGATCGGCTGGCAGGTCATCTGGCAGCCGGCGGCGGACTGAGCCGACCCCTCGCTAGGATGATTACTGCGCGGCGACTCGTAGGCGGTCGGGCGCGTTCAGCATCTGGAGGTTCGCGTGGGCAAGCTCGAGGGCAAAGTGGCGGTGATCACGGGCGGGAACAGCGGGATCGGGGCGGAGACCGGGCGTCTGTTCGCGGCTGAGGGCGCGAAGGTGATCCTGATGGCGAGGCGCGTTCCCGAGGGCGAAGCGATCGTCGCTGAGATCAATGAGGCCGGCGGCGAGGCGACGTTCATCGCCTGCGATGTGGGCGACAACGACTCGGTCGTCGCGGCGGTTGCCCAGGCAGCCCGGACCTACGGCCAGATCGATCTGTTGTTCAACAACGCCGGTGGAGGAGGGCCTGGGACGTTCCCCAATGAGCCCAATGAGGACTGGCTCAGGGTGATCAACGTCAATCTGACCGGGACGTTCTATGTCAGCCAGGCCGTCTGGCCGCACATTCAGGCGCAGGGCGGCGGGGCCATCGTGAACATGTCCTCACTCGCCGCTCAACGGGGATTCTCTTCGCGGATGCAGGACGAGTTCGGCACTGCCTCAGCGTCGTACTACGCGGCCAAGGCGGGCGTGGACGCGCTGACGCGATACATGGCCGGCGCCGGAGGCAGGGACAACATCCGCGTCAACTGCGTGCGTCCGGGCCAGATCATCACGCCGGGCGCGACTCGCGGCACTTACAACGATCCGGACGGCGGCCACCACGTCTTCGAGAAGATGTTTGACTTCGCGCAGATCGTGCAGGGTCCCGGCTACTCGATCGACGTGGCCAAGCTGGTGCTGTTCTTGTCCTGCGATGATTCGCGCTTCATCACGGGCGAGATCATCAACGTTGACGGGGGCGTGGCGGCGAAGATCTGAGCACTCAGCGCAGATGGGGGATCCGGCGGAGACGTCGGTAGAAGTCGCGGCGGTGGCCGACCGCTGCAATCCGAACTTCTGCGGTCACATCGTCGATCGTGTAAGCGATTCGATAGTCGCCGACGCGAACCGCCCAGACTGCTACGTAGTTGCTGAGCTTGTTGCTGCCTCGTCCGCGCGGATCGAGTGGAATCCGCGCGATTCGGTTGAGCACCCGCAACTGGATCTCCTCCGGGAGATCGCGAATGTGGCCTTCGATCTCATCAGGGGACGCTAGTCGGTATCGGATAGCGGCAGGTCCAGTTGCTCAGGCCTGATCCCGAGCCGGTCGAGGAGCTCTTCAAACGTGATCAGCGGTCCGCCTCGGCCCGCTTCTCGTTCTTGAATGCACCAATGCACATATGTGCCTAACGCCGCATCATCCCACTCGTCATCCGTCCACTCCTCGATCGGGGGCAGCTGACTGAGATCGATCACATCCCAGTTGATCAATTCCGCGCGGGGGTCGGCTGTGGCTGGTCTGGGCATGGCTTGCCTCCATCTGCCTCAATCGTAGGGCAGGCGCGCGGCGTCGCAGCGCAGATCTGATGCGGGTTAGCGCAGATGGGGGAGTCGGCGGAGGCTCGGATAGAAGTCGCGCCGATGGCCGATCGATTCCAGCGTGATGGTCTGGCGATCGTCATCAATCGCGTACGCGAGACGATAGTCGCCGACACGCACTGCCCAGACCGTCTCGAATCCCTGCAACTTCTTAGATCTACGCCCTCTAGGCGCATCCGGAATCTGCGTGATCCGATTGAGCACCCGCAACTGAACCGTCTCAGGCAACTCGTCAAGCTGGTCCGTGGCTTGATCAGAGAGGATGAAACGGTAGGGCACGATTGCCAAGTCTCAGGGATCGAGCTTGATTCCGCGCGTCTTGAGGTACTCTCCAAGCGTGATTCCCGGCCCGTCGAGCCCAGCTTCGCGCCGCTTGCGGCTACGCACTGCCATCGTTCCAAGCACCGCGTCCTCCCACTCCTCGTCCGTCCACTCGTCGATGGGCGGTAGTTCGCTGAGATCGATCTCGTCCCAGTCAATCAGTTCCGCGCGGGGGTCTGCTGTCGCCGGTTTGGGCATGGCTCGTCTCCGTCTGTCTCAATCGTAGGGCAGGCGTAGCGGCGGCGGCGGACGTATACTCGATTCGCCTTGAGGTTCAGCGTCGAAGGAGAGATCGATGAAGGTTCGAGAACTTGGTCACGCGGTGATCAAAGTGCGCAACCGCGAGCGCTCGGAGGCGTTCTACGGCGATGTGCTGGGGATGAAGCTGGCCGCGCGCCACGAATCGATGCCGATGACCTTCTACACGCTCGGCAACCACCACGACCTCGCCCTGCTCGAGGTGGGCGAAGAGGGTCCCGAGACGGCCGACCCGAAGGCTCCGGGCCTCTATCACCTCGCCTTCTGCATCGGCGACACGCTGGACGAGCTCCGCGATGCGCGCGAGGAACTCGAAGCGGCCGGCGTGAAGGTCTTCGCCACGATCGACCACGTGGTCTCGCAGTCGCTCTACCTGAACGATCCCGACGGGAACGGAGTGGAGCTGTACGTGGACGGCTCCGATGTCTGGAAGACCGACCCGCAGCAGGTCGCGCAGGGAGCGCCGTTGGAGTTGTAGGGCTCAGTCAGCGTCGCCGGCGCATCAGCTCGTAGATTCGGTCGCGGTTGCCGATCGCTTCGATGTAGATCAGTTCGGCCACCTCGTCGATCTCGTACACGACTCGCAGGCTGCCTATTCGTGATGTCCACAGAACAGGGCGGCCCTTCAGTTGCTTCGCCAAGCGCCCGGTTGGATCTTCGGAGAGCTGTTTCACTCGGCGAAGTACGCGCTCGCGTTCCCGTTGTGGGAGTCTGGCCAACTGCCGTTCCGCGCGCGGCGAGTATTCGTAGTGATACGCCACAGTCGATCAGTCCGCGGCATCGGTAAGCGGACCGTACTTCGCATCAATCTCTTCGCCGGGAACCCAGCCATCCCGCTCGGCTTCTTCGCGCCCTAGCGCCGCCAGCGTCAGCAGGCCCGCTTCTTCCCAGTCGTCCTCGGTCCACTCTTCAACCGGCGGGAACTTGTCCATGTCGAGGACATCGAAGTTGACTAACTCCAGTCGGGGATCCACGGTCTTTGGTTTCGGCATGAGGGCTCCTCCAGCATCCCCTTCATCTTAAGCGCCGTACTGCGGATCGCGCCGTTCGGCGAAGGCTTGGATTCCCTCGCGGGCGTCGTCGGAGGCGAAGGCTTGGCGGGAGTACTCCTGATAGATGCGGAGACCGTCGGCTAGGGGCAGGTCGCGGCCGCGGCGGGCCAACTCTTTGGTCATGCGGATTGCCATTGGGCCGTTGGCCGCGATCTGATCGGCGATGCTGCGGGCAGTCGTGAGCAGGTCGGAGGGCGCCACCACCTCGCTGATCAGACCGATCCGCAGGGCTTCCTGTGCGTCGATGAACGCGCCCGTCAGCAGCAGCCGCATCGCGTCGGAGCCGCCGATTAATCCGGGCAGACGCAGCGCGCCGTAGCCGTGCAGGATCGCCCAGCGAACTTCGGGGCAGCCGAACTGGGCGGTCTCGTCGGCGATGCGGATGTCGCAGTAGAGGGCCAATTCGAGGCCGCCGGCGAGGCAGTAGCCGTTGATTGCGGCGATTGTGGGTTTGGCGGTCTCGAGGCCGTTATCGAAGCGCTCGCCGCGCCAGGGCATCCACTGGCTGCGGCCGGCGAACTCTCCCAGATCGTGGCCTGAGGTAAAGGCGCGGCCGGTACCGGCGATGATGCTGCAACGCACCTCGGGGTCGGCGTCGGCTTCGAGCAGGGCGTCGGCGATGGCGCGGTACATCTCATCCGTCATCGCGTTGAGCTTTTCAGGTCGATTCAGGGTGACCGTGGCGATTCGTCCGTCGACGTCGTACTGCACTTCATCCATCACGAGCGCCCTCTCAGTTTCGGCGATCCGTTGTCCGTGCAGCGCATTCTAGGAATGCGCCGAACAATCCTCCTCCGCCTGTTTGCGGGAGTAGAGAAATTCCTAGCGCCGCATCTACACTCGCCACGCATTCGAGCAAGGAGGACGCGCCCTCATGGAACTTCAGGACAAGATTGCGGTGGTGACCGGCGCGGGGCGCGGGATCGGCCGGGCGATTGCGCTGCAACTGGCCGAAGCCGGAGCCAGCCTGGCGGTGGCCGACATCAACGCCGCGAATGTGGAAGACACCGGCGCTGCGATCGGGGAGCTGGGCCGTGAGAGTCTGGCGATCCACGCCGATGTGGGCAGCCTCGCGGAGATCGACCGCATGATCGGTCAAGCCCGGGACGCCTTCGGACGGATCGACATCATTGTCAACAACGCCGGCGTGACCCGCTACCTGTACGTGATGGACGTGGAGGAAGAGGACTGGGACCGGATCCACCGGGTGAATGCCAAGGGCGTGTTCTTCTGTATGCAGGGCGCCGCGCGCGAGATGATTGAGCAGGGCGGCGGCGGTCGGATTATCAACATCGCCTCGATCGCCGGCAAGGGCTACTCGGGCACCTCCAACGCGGCCTACGCGGCCAGCAAGGGCGCGGTGCTGGCGATGACGATGATCGCCGCCCACCAGTTGGCGCAGCACGCGATCAACGTCAACGCGATCTGTCCGGGCGTGACGGTGACCGACCTGTCGCTCGACAACATGCGCGGCCGCGCCGAGCGCTCCGGTGTGAGCATCGCCGAACTGGAGCAGGCCCGCGACGCGCGGATCCCGATCGGCCGAGCCAACGCGCCCGACGACATCGCGGCGATGGCGCGGTTCCTCGCCGGTCCCGGCGCGCGCAACATCACCGGCCAGGCTTACAACGTCGACGGCGGTCTGGTGATGCACTAGGAGGGATCAACAAGTCCTAGCCTGCTGATCGTCACGACCTGCGCGGCGGGGAAGCAGGACCAACGCATGAGCACGGCCTTCGGACCGACCCCCGAGGAACGCGAGGCGCTGCTCGCCGCCGCCCGCCGGATTGTGCCGCAGATCCGCGAGGCCGCCGACGAGATTGAGGCGGGGCGCCAGCTCCCGCCGCATGTCGTGCAGCTGCTGAAGGAGGCGGGCGCGTTTCGGATGATTCAGCCCAAGGCGATGGGCGGGCACGACGCCGATCCGGTGACGCAGATTCTCTTTATCGAAGCGATCGCCAAGGCTGATGCGTCGGCGGCCTGGTGTGTGATGATCGGCTGCGACGGCGGCCTGCTCAGCCGCGAACTCGAGTCGGCTGTGGCGCGTGAGCTGTACGCCGACATTGACGCCGCCACCTGCGGCGCAGCATTTCCGCCGGGCAAGGCGGTCGCTGTTGACGGCGGCTATCTGGCGACGGGTCGCTGGCCGTATGTGAGCGGGATCACTCACGCTGCCTGGATGCAGTTCAGCTGCCGGCTCGTCGGCGACGGCTCGGATCGGTCGGCTGCGCCTGCATTCGTGCGGCTGGTCGCGCCGACCAGCGAAGTCACGGTGCTGGACACCTGGCGCACGACGGGGATGCGCGGCAGCGGCAGCCATGATGTCGAAGTGAACGACCTCTTCATCCCGAACGAGCGCAGCGTCGCACCGCGACCTTCGCAGCGGTCGGTACCCGGCGATCCGCTGCGGCATCCGGCCTGGCTGTTGCCCAAGCACATGGGCGTGCCGCTTGGACTCGTGCAGGCGGCACACGAGGAGGTGGTCGAGCTGAGCCGCGATCGCAGGGCAGTACGCGGTGCCCTGCGAGACGATCCGCTCACGCAGGCGACGTTGGGGGAGACTGCCGCGCGGATCGGAGCCTGCCGCGCGTATGCGCTGTCGGCGGCGGATACGGCCTGGCAGGAGGTCTGCGAAACCGGAGCCATGTCGGATCGGAACCGAGCACACCTACGGCTCGCCATTACCTGGGTCCACCAGGAGAGTCTGAAGGTGATGAACGAGCTGTACGCAATCGCCGGTTCGACGGCGCTGTATACGGAGCGTTCGAGTCTGGATCGGCGGCTGCGCGATATGCATGCGATGAATCAGCACGTGGTGCTGGGGGTGTCGAACTATGCGGCGGCGGGGCGAGTGTTGCTGGGTCAGGAGCCTGCTGCGCCGTTTTGGTAGGGGAGATTGGCTGTGCCCCCAGAGAAGACCCGTGCGTAGTTCGGTTTTTCCGTCATTGCCGCGCCCCGCCGCGGCAATCTCGCGGTGCTGGCTACGACGGTGCAGATAACAGCGAGATACCCGCGGCAAGCGCGGGTATGACGGAGCCTTGGTTGACGCGCAGGTCTCCAGAGGGGGAAAAGCAGGGAGCTCGAGGTTGCGGGGAGGGTAATGGCGAGCTATTCCAGATTGCCGCGCAGGGGCAGGCCGGCTGCGCGGTAGACGTTGTCGATCACTCTCATGCTGATCACGCCGTCGTCGGCGTCGGTGGGCATTGGTTCGCCGCCCGCGATCTGATTGGCGAACGCTTGTAGTTGGAACTCGAAGGTAGGGCGGAGCGTGAGCGTTTCGACTACTCGGCCGAACTCTGTCTCCAGTTCGATTCGGTGGCCGCGATGGGGTGTGAGCGGATCGACCACGCGCATCCGCCCAGTCTCGCCGATGACGACGACCTCGACAGAGCGCGGCGTGCCGGGCGACATGCGGCACTTGGCTTGGGCGGGGATGTCTCCGGGGAAGCGCAGATCGATCTCCATCGCCACATCGATGGTGTCGTAGACGATCTCCGGGCGGGCGCTGACCACCTCCGGCTCGGCCTGGAAGATGTGACGGAGCATGTGCAGCGGATAGCAGCCCAAGTCCATCGTCGCGCCGCCGCCCAGCTCGATTCGGTAGCGGATCTGGGTAGGCGTGTCCGGGGCGGTGTTCTGGAAATGGGCATCGGCTGAGAGCACGTTGCCCAGCCGGCCGCTCTGCACGAGTTCGCGCATTCGGTACGCCACCGGGTGATACCAGTAGTGGAAGCCCTCGATGCAGACCAGTCCGGTGCGGCGGGCGGTATCGGCGATCTCCTGCGCCTCAGCCTCGTTCATCGCCAGCGGCTTCTCGCAAAGGACATGCTTGCCGGCTTCGAGCGCGGCGATGGTCCAGGGCTTGTGCCCGCTGATCGGGAGCGGGTTGTAGACGGCGTCGATCCCCGGATCGGCGACTACCTCCTCGTAGCGGTCGTGGACGACGGGGATGCCGTGTTCGGCGGCGAAGCGCTCGGCGCGGTTGCGGTCGCGGGCGGCGACGCAGACGAGTTCGATGTCGTCCATCGCCGCCGCCGGCGCGATCAGTGAGCGGGGGGTGATGTTGGCGGCTCCGAGGATGCCGATTCGGAGCGTCATCGGAGCTCCCTCTCAGGTGGGCGGACCCCCCTCTGTCCCCCGCCTACGCGGGGGCAGGCACTTCGTGACTTCTCCCCCCGCAGTGCGGGGGGAGATGGGAACCGCCCGGCTCCGTCATTGCCGCGCTCCGCCGCGGCAATCTCGCCGCGTGCGCGACGACGGTGTTTGATTTGCGCACAGGTCTCCCGCGAGACAGCCTCTCTCGAAGGGAGGGCGGTTAGCTGCGGTGGCCTGGGGCCATGTAGAACCAAACTCCTTGTGGGGCGCCCTGTGCGGCGAGGGCTTTGCGGACGGCGAGCATCAGCTTGCCGGCTTCGGTGCGCTCGAAGAACCAGGCTTCGGCCTGGCGACCGCCCGGGTTGGGCGCGTCGGTGAGCTCTAGCGCGGCCTCCTCGTAGTAGGAGCGGATGTCGTGGGCGATAGCCATGGTGTTGCCGCCCGGGATGCCGGCTGTCTTCCAGGGCGTGCCATCGACGATCTGCTGGAGGACGTCAAGCGCGGCGGGGACGCCGTCGGCGTCGACGGCGCGGCCGACATTGCTGACACCGCGCCGCGCGAGCGCGCGGTCGTAGGCCTTGCGCAGACCGCCAGCCTCATCGACGGCGGGCGCGAGATCGGGATCGAAGCGCGGTGGGACGGTGCAACTGAGCGGCTCTTCGTCGGCGACGATGGTCTCCGGGTGGTCTTCGAGCACGGGGCCGGCGTCGCGCTCGAGCAGCGCGAAGGCGCGGCGGAGGACATCGTGCTGGAAGTCGGGATCGTTGGGCTTGCCCAGCGGTCGTCCGAGCGGGAACTCGCCGTGCAGGACGCGGGGCGGGCGCATGCGCTCGGGGACGCGGCGAATGGCGGAGATCGTGACGGTGGTGAGGCCGGCTGCCTCGAAGACGTGGGCGAGCGTACACACGGTACGAGTACAGAGCGGTCAAACCGGTGTCAGCAGCACGACGTCCACGCCGTCGGCCTTGAGCTCGGCGGCGCAGGCCGGACCGGAATCGAGCCGGACGGTGGCCACATCGTCGGGCTGATTGCCCGCGAACGAGTAGTGCTTCGAGGCGACTGATCCGATGACGCCCTGTTCGGCCAGTTCGTCCAGGCGAGCGAGCGGATAGACCACGTTGTAGTCGATTGCGAAGGCGGAGCGGTCGAAGTTCGGACTCCAGTGGCCCAGCACCAGCTCACGCACGGCGGGATCGAGCGCGCGGTAGCTGGTGTCGCCGGGGATGAAGGCGTCGCCGTCGCGCGGGTAAAGAGCGGCAGAGGTGACGACTGCGACGCGCGCCTCGGAGAGCGGGGGCGGCGTAGTCCAGGCGGTTTCGGCGAATTCGGGCACGGGCATTTGGCCGATGCGTTCGCGCAGCATCGCGTCGCCCGACGGTTGTTCAGACATTGCTTGACTCCTCGCGCTGCATCCACTCAGGTCTGGGGCTGACCCTACGCCCGCTCGCTGTGCAGTTCAACCTGTCTGCGGCAAGCTCGGGTATGACGGTGAGGGTGCAGAGGAGAGGGGCGATGTTGTGATTGGTCTCTACCAGGTGTCGATGTTGGGGCGGCGGCCGCGGCGGATTGGTTCGGGGTTTTCGCAGGCCATCAGGCCTCGGACGATCCAGCGGCGGGTTTCGGCGGGGTCGATCACGCCGTCGTTTTCGTGGACGGAGGCGGAGTTGATCGCGTTGCCCCTCCAATAGGCGTTGGCAACCAGCGCCTCATAGCGGGCAGCACGTTGCTCGATGTCCTCGATCGCCTCCAACTCGGCTCGGTTGCCCAACCGGATTGCCGCTTCGAGGTTCATGCCGCCCAGTTCGGCGGTCGGCCAGGCAAGGGCGAAGAGCGGGGCGCGCGAGCTGCCGGTCATCATCGCTTGCGCGGCCAGTCCGTAGGACTTGCGCAGGATCACTGTGAAGCGCGGCGACTGAGCGTTGGCCAACGTGACGAAGACGTTATTGCACTTGCGGGCGAGGCCGGTGCGCTCGACATCGGGGCCGACCATCATGCCGGTCGTGTCGACCAGGACGAGGATGGGGATGTTGAAGCAGTCGCAGAGCTGGGCGAAGCGGCAGAGCTTGTCCGCGCCGGGGCTGTCGACCGCGCCGCCGAGGTGCTCGTTGTTGTTCGCGATCACGCCGATCGGGTGGCCCTCGATCCGGATCAGCGAGGTGATGATGCCGACGCCGAATTCGGCGCGTAACTCCAGTACGGAGTCGATGTCCGCCATCTGCTCGATCACCTTGCGCACGCTGAAGGGTCGCTTGCGGTTTTCGGGGATGGCGTGGCGCAGGAGGCGTTGGTCGACGCAGTCCCAGCTTGGGATCGAGCCCTGGAAGTAGGAGAGGTACTGCTTGGCGGCGGCGATGGCTTCGTGCTCATCGTCGACGAGGATGTCGACGCTGCCGGCGGGGCCGAGATCGGACATCGGGCCGATCTCTTCGGGCGTGAACAGACCGAGACCGCCGCCCTCGATTGTGGCGGGGCCGCCCATGCCGATGTTGGCGTCGCGGGTGGCGATGATGCAGTCGGTGATGCCGAGGATTGAGGCGTTGCCGGCGAAGGTGCGGCCGGCGGTGATCCCGATCATCGGGACGGTGCCGCTGATCCGCGCCATCATGTCGTAGGTCGGCACCCACTGACCGGCGGCGGAGATGTCGCCGAAGTCGGTGTCGCCGGAGCGTCCGCCTGCGCCCTCGGCCCAGACGATTAGGGGCGTCGCCTGCTCGTCGGCGAACTTGATGATCCGGTCGGTCTTCTGGTGACCCATCATCCCCTGGGTGCCGGCCCAGACCGTTTCGTCGTACATCGCCACCAGGGTGGTCGCGCGGTGTTCGTCGAAGAGGTTGCCGTTGACGGTGCCGATGCCGGTGATCATGCCGTCGGCGGGAGCGCGCACGCGCATCTCCTCGATCGACATGATCCGGTGGCGGGCGGGCAGGACCAGTTCGCCCAGCTCGACCCAACTGCCCTCATCGACCAGTTCGGCCAGGCTCTCGCGCTGGGTGAGCTTGCCTTTGGCGTGTCGGCGCTCGACCCATGGTTGGCGGTTCTCGTCCTTGCCGGCGGCGAGATTGTCGAGCAGCTTTTGCAGGTCGGGGCGGATGTAGTCGAGGTCGATCTCGGCGACTTCTTCGCGGATCGCATCGCCGACGTCCGCCGCTTCGATGAAGGCGAGCGGATGTCCCTCATAGACCACATCGCCGACTGCGACCGTGAGCTGGCGCAGGTAGCCGCCCAGGTCGGAGTTGATCACGTGCTCCATCTTCATGGAGTCCATCACGAACATCTGCTGACCCTCGCGCACTGCGTCGCCCTCTTCCACGAGAATCTGGATGATCGTGCCTTGCAAGGGCGAGCGCACCGGCTCGGTGCCCGGCGGTCCGGCGATCTGGGGTGTGGGCTGCGTGCCCGGCGCGACGGTTGCGACCGCCTGCTGCGCTCTGGTACCTGAGCCTTCGCGGAAGTAATTCAGTCCAGCCAGCGGATCGCGGGTATCCAGTTGCGCTCCCGCCAGTCCGGCGGCGAGATCGGCTGCGCCATTCTGGGAAGCCGCGCCGGATGTCGCGGGCGCTGCCAGATCGGCGATCTGGTCATCGACCCAGCGGGTGTAGATCTCGCCTGCGGCGAAGTCGCCGTGAGCCAGGGCTCGTTCGAGGAAGGGCAGATTGGCTTCGACGCCCTCGATTCGGAACTCGGCTAGCGCTCGCTGCGCCCGCGTCACGGCATCGCCGAAGTCGGACGAGGCGGAGTATGCGATCACTTTCGCCAGCAGCGAGTCGAAGTTGGGGTTGGTCGTGTAGCCCGGGTAGCCGTAGGTGTCCACGCGCACGCCCGGACCCGAGGGCGGCTCGAAGGTGGTCAGCATCCCGCCCGAGGGCCGCACCTCGCCGCTCGGCTCCATCCGCTCCATGTTGACCCGCGCCTGGATCGCGTAACCGCGCGCGGCGGGCACGTTGTCTTGGGCCAGGCCGACCTCGGCAAGGCTTTGGCCGCCAGCGATTCGTAGCTGCGCTCGCACCAGATCGACGCCGGTGACCTCCTCGGTCACGGTGTGTTCGACTTGGAGTCGCGGATTCGCCTCAATGAAGGAGAAATCGCGCTCGTCATTGCCGTTGACGAGGAACTCGAACGTGCCCAGGGTGCGGTAGTTCGCCGCAGCCGCTATGCGTACGGCGGAGGCGGTCAGTCGCTCGCGCGTCTCTGCGCTGATCGACGGGCTGGGCGCCCATTCGACGACCTTCTGATGACGCCGCTGCAAGCTGCACTCGCGTTCGCCGAGGTGGGAGACCGCGCCGGTTCCGTCGCCGATGATCTGGACTTCGACGTGGCGGGCGCGGGTCATCAGGCGCTCGACCAGGACTGCTCCGTTGCCGAAGGCGGCGGCGGCTTCGGATTGGCAGCGCTCGAACGCCTCCTCAAGCTGATCGGCCGCCGTGACCATGCGCATCCCGCGGCCGCCGCCTCCAGCGATCGCTTTGATGATCATCGCGCCGCCGTCGCCGAGCGAGTCGAAGAATGCGGCGGCTCCGGCCAGATCAACTGCTCCGGCGCTGCCCGGTAGAACCGGCACGTCATGCTCCGCCGCCAGCGCCCGCGCGCGCGCCTTGTCGCCGAACAGTTCGAGCGAAGCGACGGTCGGTCCGGCGAAGGTGATGCCTTCCTGCTCACAGCGCCGCGCCAGTTCCGCGCTCTCGGCGAGGAAGCCGTAGCCCGGGTGGAGTGCGTCGCAGCCTGAGGACTTGACCGCATCGATTACGGCCTCGACATCGAGGTATGCTCGCGCGCCGACGCCTTCGAGCGCGATCGCCTCGTCCGCGCGGCGCACGTGGAGCGAGCTCGCGTCGTCCTGCGAGTGAATGGCAATGGAGTCCAGCCCCAGTTCGCGCGCGGCGCGGATGATGCGGATCGCAATTTCGCCGCGATTGGCGACCAGGAGCTTGGTGATGGGCATGGCAGTTCCTCCGTCGGGAGGCAGGATAGTGGCGCTCCGGAGCGGGATGTTTCGCAGATTCAGGCGCTCGACGGCGGTACTGGCCGTATGCGTACGCTGGTGTCGCCGACCGATGCGAACAGGCCGCTCCAGTCTTCGCGCATGTTGATCGTCTCAAGCAATCGAGCGGTTCGAAAGTCAAGCGGGCCTTCGGTCCGGATCAAGATGACGCCGTGGTCTGCGGGCAACAACCGTACGAAGACCAAGTCTCCGAAGCCTTTGTCGGCTGTGATCAACAGGCGCCGTTCTCTGCCCGCTCGGGCCAGTACCTCTTCGTCGATCGTGCCAGGTGCATCCTGGAGCACCCAGGCCACATCGTCTCCGCGCATACGCAACGCGTCAACGGCGCCCGGCCAGATGTTTTCGTCGGCGAGGACTCTCATGCGCGGCTATGTCTTGAGCGGGTAGACGCGCTCGGTTTGCAGCCAGTGACTCGCATAGCTGAGACAGGCAAGTACATCCTCGCGGCAGAGGTGGGGGTAGTTCTCGAGGACGTCGTCGACGGACAGGTCGTCGGCGAGCAGCTGAATGACAAACTCAACCGAGATGCGCGTGCCTTTGATGATCGGCTTGCCGACCAACACGTCGGGGTTCAGCTCAATTCGGTCTTTCCAGCACATCGCGCCGTCCTCTCCGAGACTGCTTGCAGCGTAACCAGTCGTATACGGATCGACGCAGGATTCGGCGCTCCTAACGCGCCAACTCCGCAGCCAGCTTCTCAAGCGCCTGCGACCAGCCCCCGCCGGCGCCGGCGGCCATGTCCGCGTTTGCCCAGCCGTCTTGGCGCATGGTCAGCTTGGTGCGGCCGTCGCCCAGATCTTCGAGCGCGACCGTGAGCACAGTCTCTTCGTGCATGTCCGCCGCCATCGTGGCGACGAAGCGCTCGTTCGGGACGATCTCGCGGTAGACGCCGGTGTTCTTCACCTCCCAGCCGTCGGGCGAGTGCATTGTGAGGGAGTAGCTGCCGCCGACGCGGAAGTCGATCTCGCATTCGGGCACGGTGAACCCGTCGGGGCCATACCAGCGAGCAAAATGCTCGGCTTCGGTCCAGGCGCGCCAGACGAGCTCGGGCGGCGCGTCGAAGATGCGCTCGATCATCACGCCCTGCTCGTCTGCGGTGATGGTGCTGTTAGCTGTCGTCATTGCCGGTCTCCTGTTCTTCGGCTGGATCCTGCTGTGGTTGCTCGCGCCCGTCCGCTTCGGCGCTCCTCTGCATGTCGCTGAGGTAGTCGTCGAGACGGTCGAGGCGTGGTTCCCAGAGATCGCGGTAGCGCTCCACCCAGTCGGAGACGTCCTTGAGCGGCTCCGGCGCGAGCCGACAGGGACGCCACTGGGCGCGGCTGCTGCGTTTAATCAGGCCGGCCCGCTCCAGCACCTTGAGGTGCTTGGAGACGGCCGGCAGGGTCATATCAAAGGGCTCGGCCAGGGCGGTGACAGTCGCCTCACCGTCGGCCAGCGTGGTCAGGATCGCGCGGCGGGTCGGATCGGCGAGGGCCGCGAAGGTCGCGCTGAGTGGGTCGCGGGTGGTTCTGGCGCTCGGCACGGTATTTCACCAATCGATTATATAACCTATTAGTAAAGTACAGAGATCCAGCGGTCATGTCAAGCAGCACGTCGCAGATCCGTCATTCCTGCGCGGGATTCCCTCTCTCAAGGGAGAGTTGCGTGTAAATCCTCGATTCCGTCATTGCCGCGCTCCGCCGCGGCAATCTCGCCGTGTGAGCGACGACGGTGCAGATCACGGCGAGATACCCGCGGCAAGCGCGGGTATGACGGAGCTTTGATTTACGCGCAGGTCTCTAGAGAGAGGGGGCCAGAAGCAGAGTGCATCGGGCCTCAGAACCCAAACGCCTCCACCCGCTCGCAGGCATCCGCGATGTAGGCCTCCAGACCCTCTCTCCGACCGAGTTCGGGACGATCCCACTGCCAGCTGATCAGGACGAGGCGACGGATCAGCAGGAACAGCGGCAGCAACGAGACCCCTTCGTCGCCGAACGGCCTCACGGTGCGGTAGCCGCGAATCATGGCGTCCTGGATGGCGTCGAAGTAGGGCTGATCGTCGTAACCGAACAAGGCGGTGGCGAAGTCGTACTGGTGCCAGCCAAAACCGGCGTCGTCGAAGTCGATCACGTGCAGGGAGCCGTCGTCGGCGACGAGGATGTTGTGGAGGTGGAGGTCGGCGTGGATCATCGAATAGGTGCCGCGATCCTTGCCGTAGTCGCTGAGGATGCCGCGGATCTGCTCGCGGGCGCGACCGAGCATCCGGCGCTGAGCGGGTTGCACCGGGGGAATATCCCAGAACCGGCCCCAGAACGGCGCTTCGCCCACGTAACCCGGCACATCGAAGGCGTGCCGCGTGAATCCATCCGGTGGTGTCCAAACGGTGGCTTGATTGTTCATCGCCGCCGCGATGCGGCCCATCTGCTCGAAGTGGGGGACGATCCGCTCTGCGTCGGTCTCACCTTGCAGTGAGGGGCCGAGGATTTCGCCGTCGATCCACTCGACCAGTCCAACCGCCCGCGACGACTTCCCGTCGGGCGTGGGAATGGTGGCGTAGCCGGGGCCGTCCAATGTTCTCACGCCGACCGGGACGCTGATGCCGGCGTCGTTGAGCGCCTGCGTCCAGAGCAGCTCCGACTCGAGCTCGGGCAGCGTGTGGTAGCCGGGACGGTGGATGCGCAGCGCGTAGCGATTGCCGCTGGGCATGTCGAGCCGGTAGACGGTGTTCTCGCTGCGCGAGACGAGCTCGATTGCTTCGGGCTTGAGTCCCCAGTAGGGCAGGGCGCGCTCCGCGATTGTCCGCAGCTCAGCGTCGCTGAGATTGGTCGGCTCAGGCATTGACGGATCCTTACAAAGATCGCCCCCCTCCGTCATTGCCGTGCCCCGCCGCGGCAATCTCGATCTGCGCGCGACGGCGGTGCTCTGGACAGTGAGATATCCCACAGGACGGAGACAGGCTCCGCGACGGAGCGCGGGTATGACGGAGTTCTATGTGGGCTCAGACGGGCGTGGCGACGGCGGTCTCGAACGCTTCGAGGAACAGGTCGGCGTGTTCCCGCTGCAAGACCAGCGGAGGCCGCAGCTTGAGCACGTTGCCGTGCTCCCCGGATTGGCCCATCAGGAAGCCTGCCTGCCTCATGCGGTTGACGATCTCGTATGCGCCCGTGCGATCCGGCTCTTTGCTCTGACGATCCTTAACCCACTCAACCCCGATGAACAGTCCCGGTCCGCGCACCTCGGCCATCGGCTCGCAGTGCTCCTGGATGGCCCGCAATCCGTCGCGCACGTAGGCGCCCACGGAGGCGACGCTCTCGACCAGGCCCTCCTGTTCGATCACGTCGATCACGGCTTGTCCGACCGCGGCCTGCAAGGGACTGGAGGCAAACGTGTTGAAGTAGTGCGTCTTGGCGCGGAAGGTGTTGACCAACTCCTGCGAGGCGACCACTCCCGCCAGCGGCAGGCCGTTCCCCATCGGCTTGCCCATGCTGACGATGTCGGGCACTACGCCGGAGGTCTCGTAGCCCCACCAGCGACCGCTGCGGGCGAAGCCGGCCTGCACCTCGTCGCAGATGAACAACCCGCCGGCCTCATGCACCAGGTCTGCCGCGCGAGCCATGAAGTTCGGTGGGATGTCAGGCAGACCCTCGTTGGCGAGGATCGAGCAGAAGATCACGCCCGCGAAGGGCACGCCGTCTTCGGCGAAGCCGTCGATCTCGGCTTGCAGACGGGCGAGGTATGCGTCGGTCAGGGCCTCGCCTTCAAGCTCATCAGCGATCGCGCGGTAGTGCTGTGGGACCGGGATCGAGCGGATCTCCCGCTCGTCTTCGCCGCGCAGCCGCGAGAGCTTGCGCACCTCGGTTGAGTTGCCGTGGTAGGCGCCGTCGGTGTGGATCAGCCCGCGTCCCTCGGTGGCGGCGCGGGCCATCAGGATCGCGACTTCGTTGGCCTCGGTGCCGCTACAGGTGAAGACCGCAGTCGTGATCGGGTCCGCGTGCAGCCCCGTCAAGCGCTCCGCATAGTCGAGGATGCCCTCGTGCAGGTAGCGCGCATGAACGTTGAGCGTCTCGGTCTGGCGCCGCATTGCCTCGACCACATGGGGGTGCGCGTGCCCCACGCAGGGCACGTTGTTGTAGAGGTCGAGGTAGCGCCGTCCCTCGGCGTCATAGAGCCAGACGCCTTCGCCGCGCACGATGTGGACCGGGTATTGGTAGAACGTGGCGATGCCCGTCCCGAGCAGTCGTTCGCGGCGGGCCAGCAGTTCTTCGGTGGTTGGTGTAGTCATGTGGCGATTGTGGGCGCTCGGCCGCACGGTTGCAAGCTCCAGCGCGTAGACTCGGCCAAAACTCAACAGCGCTCGCCCGTGCGCAAGGAGCTAACGATGAGCGACACCATCACAACGACGCCCGGCGCAAAGATGATGTTCATGATCCGGCGGCGCGAAGACGCCACGCGCGACGAGATGATCGCGCACTGGTACAAGAACCACATGCCCGGCGTGCTCCAGGCTCAAGAGGACGCGAAAGCGGCCGGCCGCAAGCCGGCGCGCAAGTACCTAGTCACCCTGTTCAACGGCGAGCGGGGCAAGCAGGAGCAGCGGCCAACCTACGACGGCATGGCCCAGCTCTGGTTCGACCGGCCGCTGCGCAAGCCCAACGGTCCCATGTTCACCGAGCCGAGGGACACGTTCGACCAGAAGGTCGAGCCGTTCGTGCCCTGGGCGACGACCGAGCACGTCGTGATCGACGGGGCCGAGGATTTGCCGGTCGTGCCGCTGACGCTGAACGAGCCCTTCCCGACGACTCGCAGCAACCTGTTCAAGGTCACATTCCTGGTCAAAGCCAAAGAAGGAGTCGACTGGGACGAGTTCTTCGCTACCTGGCTGGATGACCACGCGCCCAACGTCGAGCAGACCATGCACCAGGTCGGAGGACTGCGCTACGTGGTCAGCCACAGCATGGATCCCGACGACGAGCCCTACGCGGGCATGGCGGAGCTCTACTTCCGCGACCCCTCAGGCTGGACGCGCTACGGCGAGACGATCACGCCGGATGCGTTCGGTCCGATGGTGGATACGGCTGAGACCATCTGGTTCGGCGCGGACACGGAGTTGATCGGGATTCCGTAGGCTCTTCCTCACGATGCGTGAGGAGGGAAAGGGAACGGGGTAGACTCGCGCCTGAGAGACGCAGTTCACCACCGTTCAGCGGAGCACGCGCAGCATGACCACATCGACCTCTGAGATCGCCCACGTCTACGAGCGCGACGGCTTCTACTTCCCCGTCGACATCCTGACCGAGGCGGAGGCCCGGGTCGTCCGCGACGACTTTGAGGCTGCCGAGGCCGAACTCGCCGACCGTCCCGCTGAGCTTGCCATGCTGCGCAGCAGCCCCGCTCACGTCCTCCCCTCCTTCGCTGAACTGATCCGGCATCCGCGTCTGATCGAGGCGGTCTCCGAGGTACTCGGCCCTGATCTGCTCGTCTGGGGCAGCGGACTCTTCATCAAGGAGCCGCGCACTCCGGATTACGTGAGTTGGCACCAGGATCTGACCTACTGGGGACTTGACCAGCAAATGGAGGTCACCGCCTGGGTGGCGCTCTCACCAGCCACGATTGAGAGCGGCTGTATGCGCTTCGTGGCGGGTACGCACAAGGAGCCGATCGTCAGTCACTTCGATACCCACGCGGAGCAGAATCTGCTCACGCGCGGGCAGGAGATTGAGGTCGAAGTCGACGAGGACGATGCGGTCGACGTGGTGCTCAGACCCGGGCAGGTCTCGCTGCACCACGGACACCTCTTCCACGCCTCCAACCCGAACGGCAGCGACGATCGCCGGATCGGTGCCGCGTTGCGCTACATCACCCCATCCATGGCCCAGCGCAGCGGAATCAAGCCGCTGGTCGCCCACGTCAGCGGAGAAGATCGCTACGGCCACTTCACTCACGCCCCACTCCCAAGCGGTCGGCTGAACGAAGCCGACTTCGAGCGTGTCCGCGGGAACGGCAAGATCATGCGCGAGGTGCTGTTTGAGGGAGTTGAGGATCGGTAGACGAAGCAGGCAAGCTGCTTGAGGGAGGATGCTCGTAGGCAGGCTCAGGTCATGTCGTGGATCTGCTGGCCGCGATCGTAGTGGGCAGCGGGCAGCGCCCGCCCCGGACCAATCAGCCGCAGCGCCCGCACCAGCCAATCGCGAGTATCCGCAGGCGTGAGCATCTCCGAGACGATGCCCAGCTCCGCCGCCGACCAGGGATCATCGGCAGGCGGCGAATCCGGATCACGAGCCAGGTAGCCCGGACTCTCGGTCACGCCCACCCGGCCCGAGGGCCAGCACCAGAGCAGATCGAAGCCGGTACCCATTCCGCCCAGGGCGAAATCGCCCAGCATGTAGCCCCAGCCGGTGATGATCGTGATCTTGGCTGCGTGCGACGCCCGCAACGACTCCACCGCGCGCGCAGCGGCGTGCATGAACTCCGGTGTCGCTGCGTCATGCGGGTCGTAACCGAGCGTGTCCTGAGTTGAGAAGAAGGGGATCTGGTAGTTAGCGCTCCAGCTCGCAGCGCGGGCGATCCGTTTCATGTCGGCTGTGTTGAGCGCCGGACGAGGCGAACCGCCGGTCAAGGCGAACGCGACTGGAAAACCCCTAATCCGGCCCAGACCCACAAAGCAGTTCCCGTCCGCCGGACTGAGCAGGACTGCTCCCTCGAAGTCAAAGATGGCTTCGAACTGCTCGCGCGGCGTCGCCGACAGCTCCTCCTCCGCGAGGACGCGGATCGGCGCCGCCGGCGTATCGCTGAGCGGCGCTAGCGGTGTGTCGAGCTCTTCGGGAACAGTGCTCAGGAACCGTCGCGCGCTGGCGATCGCGCCGGACTCGTCGTCGCAGACCAGGTCGGCGATGCTCTCCGGCGAGCCGCCCAGTCCGCCCAGACGCGCCGCCGGCGTGGCGATCAGCAGGTCGGAGCGCACCGCCAGCGATCCGTTCTGGCCAGCGCACAGGCCGAAGGCAATCGTCACGAACGGCGCTTCACGCTCGGCGATGTCGCGGGCGGGCGCCTGCTCCGCCACGCGGCTGAGCAGGTAGCCCCGGTGCATGTCGAACTCGGGCGACTCCTCAGGCGTGCCGTCGGCCAGATAGACCAGCGGCAAGCGGCGGTAGACCGCGCTGGAGAGCATCCGGTTGCGCTTGACCTTACCCACCTGCGCATCGGTGCGAGCCAGCGCAACCGGATCCTCGGCCAGAACGATGACGCGGCGACCGCCGATCTCGGCATAGCCCGTGATCACGCCGTCGGCGGGCGTCTGCGCCGCCGCCTCACGATGCTGGCTCTTGGCGAACGCGCCGATTTCGAGGAACGTGCCCGCGTCGACCAGCGCGGCGATCCGCTCGCGCGGCGTGAGCTGACCCGGCTGCAATTCGCGGTCGCGGTCGAACGACTCAATACGCGCCCGTTCCGCATCAACCCGCTGGAGCCGCTGCTCCATGGTCAGGTTCTTCTCGGGGCTGATGTGTCGTTTTGGTCGGGTGGTCATCTGCGTCCTCCACGTCCCCGGTGAGTTGATCTGCGGCGCAGGGCTTCAAACGCCTGAATCACGCGCGGTCGCGTCTCTACGGGATCGATGATGTTGTCGATCGTGGCCATCTGAGCGCCGCGCCAGGGGTTCATGTTGCGGCGGAAGGGCTCGGCCAGTTCGTCGAGCAATCGGCGATGGTCGTCCGGCTCTGCCGCAGCCAAGGCCTTGCGATACACGACCGCCGCGCCGCCTTCCGGTCCCAGATAAGCGATCTGGGTCGTCGGCCAGGAGAGCGTGATCGCCTCCGGATCGCTGCCGCCCATGATGAAGTAGCCCATGCCGATGCCTTTGCCCAGCGTGACGCAGACGGTCTGTACCTCTGAGGCCATCTTCTCGGAGATGTAGATCGTGGTCTCGGTCAGCAGCCCTTTGTGTTCTTCTTCCTGCGTGGTCATGATTCCCGGCGTGTCGCAGAAGGTAAGTAGCGGCAGAGAGAAGGTTCGGGCGGTCTTGACCATGCGCCGCGCCTTGATTAAGGCGTTCATGTCGATCGCGCCGCCGCGCACTCTGGGCTGATTCGCCATGATCGCGACTGTGTGCCCGTCCAGGCGGGCGAAGCCCGTGACCAGGTTCATGCCGAACTCGGGCTGCCACTCGAAGAAGCTGTCGCGGTCGACGACCCGCTCGATGATCTTGCGCACTTCATAGGGACGGTTGGGATACTTCGGTACCAGCGTGCGCAGCTCTTCGTCACAGCGATCCTTGGGGTCGCCGGACATGACGCGGGGGGCGGACTCGAAGGCGTGGCCGGGGAGATAGGAGAAGCAGGTGCGGAGCGTTTCCATCGCCTCGGCTTCGTCCTCGGCGCGTCGGCAGATCTGTCCCGTGAGCTTGGTATGGACGTCGACGCCGCCCATCTCGTAGAGATCGGGGCGTTTGCCGGTGGCGAACTCGATGATGAAGGGACTAACGAAAGTCGCCGTGGCGCGTGGGGTCATCACCGAGAAGTCGGCGACCGACGCGGCCCAAGGAGCGAACGAGTTGCCGAGGATGGCGGTATAGACGCCGCCGCGTCGGGGCACGCTGGAGCGGGCACCGACGTTCTGGCCGCCGACGGCGGAGAAACCCGAGGACATGATGTGGTCCTCGATCTGTCCACCCGCGCCCTGGAAGAGGTAGAACATGGGCAGGGCGGCCTTGTCGACGATGTGTCCGACGGCGCGCATGTTGACCCGCGAGCGCAGGTTGTACGCGCCTACGCCGCCGGACGCGTCGTGCGCCTTGTAGAGCACCGGCCGGCCGTGAATCTCGCCGAAGCCCAGCTGCAGCGGAGTTGGTCCCAGGCCGTAGCCGAACGCCCACTGGCTGCCGGGATCGAGCAGCAGGTTGATTCGCTCGTTGGCGGTGAGGAGTCCGCGTCCGTGCGCGCGTTCTTCGGCGTCAGGATTGGGTGCGAAGAATTCGTCGCGGCGGCGGCGGAGTTCGGCGAGGTGTTCGAGGTCGGCGTTGGTGGTCATGGGTCGGGTCTGTTCGGGTGTGTGGGAATCGGAGGGATCATGATTGGGCGGGAGTCCTGATTGCGCCTCTGTTCGAGCCAAAGGCAGGCTACGGGATGCAATTCGCTGCGATCACAACCGAAAGAGTAACCCGGACGGTTTTCTGGTCAGTCTGTCGCTGACTACCACACCGCCCCGCGTCTTCCCGGCGGAATCAACGTAGAGATACCGGCGAGCGCCCAGGCGGGAGGAGTATCTCAGGCGAAGGTCGTCAAATCTCGGATCCGAGTGGACTCCGCCTGTCTCTTGGCTGCAATACACGCGCGCCCCGATCGGGAAGAGCAGGCTTGATGCCACGATATCCGCGATCTGCAGGCCGGCATGATTCTCACTTCGGCCGAACACGACCGGTTCGATGAGGCGAGGAAACTCATCTCCGGAAGCCTTGTGCTTCTGGGTAAAGATGGAGTGCGCGACCTGGACGTCTTGGGCGTGCCTTCTGCTGTCGCACAAGATGATGCCCTCTGAATCCTGCGCCTCCAAAAAGTGGTTGAAGTGCCTTGCGATGTCTTGAATCGAGAATGTATAGGTCGCTCGCGGCTCCAGCCCCTCGGTTGGCTCTTTGATCCATACGCGGCCCAACAGCCGGACTTCATGCCGCTCTAGGAGTCCAACAATGCGATCGAGGAGCTGAATCGCATGTCGCCGGCTGCGGCGCCGGTCTGAGCGAGCCTGCGCGCGAAGCGCCGACCCTTTGATCTCCAGCAGAACATCGTCGAGTCTCCGCGACGTTCGGTTCGGGTAAAATTCGCGGTTCAAGAACAGAAGATCCTCAGTCATCGCAGAAATGGCCGTTGCCGGGACGATCAACCCAGCGATCACCATCAGCGGCGTTGCGCCGCTTCCCGAATTCGGCGCCTCAAACCCACCTGACTCGTCGACGTAGCAAACGTACATAGGAGTGTGAAACGACTACGACCGCCCGAAAGCGGCCGTAGGGTGCGGCGTTCGGCTCGATGCCTAAGCGCCTCTGCAAATGTGCTCAGTCATTGTACATCGAATGCCGCCACCTGGGCAGTCGGCTGCGCTACCCATTGACCCCCGTGCCCCAGTCGATCGCATTCTTCAGCAGTTGCTCGTAAGCGTCGGTCTCCCACGGACCGCGGAAGTGCAGCGGCACGCTGCCGTCCGGCGAGATGCTCTCATGCACCGATCGCTGGCCGTTGGTCAGCGGCGTGTGGCAGTGGCCCGGCGCGATGTAGGCGACTTCGCCCTCCCCGACCTTGCGAGCGAAACCGAGCGCGTGCGACTTGCCGTCGGGCAAGAGCGAGAGGTCGCCGCCGTAGATCTCCTCGACGTAAGGCGGCGACTCGATGTCTTCGGTGGTCAGCAACACCTGCGTGTCGGGGTGGATCACCTCGACCATGTAGGGCTCGTCCTGGACTGGGAAGTTGTTGGGCAGGTTGTAGGTGAGCGGGTGGTTGTGGTCGGAGACCTTGACGTCCATCTCGCGGATCGGCGGGTGAGTCATGAAGAATCCGCCTAGCGCCTCGTGGTAGTCCATCTTGACGAGGCGTCGCCGGTTGTCGTCGCGGCCGATGCGCTCGGCCTTGCCGCCGGTGCTCCCGTGCAGCGCCAGCCAGCGACCGCCCTCGCCAAGCCAGTCGCGGATTATGCCGGTCTGGTACTCGTCCGCGAACGGCCCCGCCACATAGCAGATCAGCAGGTGAGCGTCGCGGATCCACTTGTGGCAGTCGCTGAAGTCGCTGCTCACGGTGGTGTGCACGTCCTCGTTCGACTGCAACGCCATCAGGATGCGCATCCGCGCGTAGTCGATGTCATGTCCGGCGTGTTTGCCGGGCGGGAATCCTCCGGCGACGACGTGGACGCGGATCGGTGTGCTCATGACGGTCCTCCTGCAAGCGCTGCAATCTTGCCCGATACTATCGCCTGGGCGAACGCGGACGGAGGAATCATGGCCGAATCACTGCAACCGATGGCCGAGGCGATCGCGGGACTGTTGCGAGAGCGGGGCGAGACCGTCGCCATCTGCGAGACGACGGCGGGCGGGCTGGTCTCGGCGGCGCTGCTCTCGATCCCGGGCGCCTCGCGCTACTACGCGGGCGCGGCCGTGACCTACACGGGGGTGGCGCGCTCGACCTTCCTCGAAATCGAGCTTGACGACTACCCGGGTGTCCGATCCAGCAGCGAACCCTACGCGCAGATCATCGCCGAGACGATCCGCGAGCGGCTCGGCGCGACCTGGGGCATCGGCGAGACGGGCGCGGCGGGTCCGGGCGGGAATGTTTATGGGGATGCCTCCGGCCACACCTGCATCGCGATCGCCGGCCCGACGGAATATGTCGAAACCCTCGAAACCGGCCTCGAAGACCGCGAAGAGAACATGTGGCTGTTCACGAAGCGGACGCTGGCGGTGTTCGAGTCGGTGCTGCGCGAGGCGGGCTAGGACGTGTTCACACTGCGCGAAGTGTGTCGGCGCTGTTTGGCGGGAGAATTTCGGAGGGATTGAGCGGATCTCCTGTTGAGCGCTGAGGATCGCGCGTTCGCGGGTCTGGATTTGTCCAGATCTGTCCAGATTTGTCCAGATCCGTCTGGATTGATCTCGATTCGGGCAGATTTTTCCCGAAGAATCCGGGCCTGTCCAGCAGCGTCCAGGTTTGGCGCGAGTCGTTCACGGAACATCGCGAGCTCCCATTGGATTCGTGCGCGTATATGTTCTGAGCATACCCGGTTTCGGCTCGGTTGCGGAGGGCGGGGAGCGGAGCGCCGAGGCTCAGCCTCGAGACCGGCGCGCGTGCGGGCCGACCGCGCTCGTGGTTGTGTGAACAGGCCCGAGGAAACGTTTGCGAAAATCCACTGCGGGCGGCTGAGGACTCGGAGGAGCGGATCGCGCGATGTGAATTTGGCGGTACGACCAGATGTGGAGGTGGCTTCGGGCTTGGTTGCTTCGAGATTCCCGCCTGCGGAGGCCTTTGCAAATTGGCATTCCCGCTGCTCTCGTCATTCCAGCGAAAGCTGGAAGGTGGGTTCACATTGCAACTGCAACAACTGCCGACCGAAGACTTCGGCCGGGGAGAGGTAGTCGAGGCACTGGCGGGGGGTGTTGTTGTACAACTGCAGCACTTCGATCAAACGCGCGAGGCTGAGTTGGGCGAGGTCGAGCCGGCGCGGCAGGACCCGGCGCAGGCGTCCGATCGCATTCTCGATCCCGCCCTTCTGCCAGGGCGCGTAGGGGTCGCAGAAGAAGGTCTCCACGCCCAGCCGGTGCAGTTCGTAGTGGCGGGCGAACTCGGTCCCGTTGTCGAACGCGACCGTGCGCCGCAGGGCGGGCGGCCAGGCGCGGAGCAGGCTGAGCAGCAGGCGCGCGACCGGAGCGGCCGCCTTGCCCGCCACGGGCAAGCCCACGAGCAGCCGCGAGGAGCGCTCGTGCAGCATCAGCAGGAGCGGACCGCCGCGCCCGAAGAGCATCAGGTCGGCCTCCCAGTGACCGGCTTCGAGCCGCCCGGCGGCCGCCGCCGGGCGCTCGCTCAGGGGCCGCCGCAGTTGGATGCGCTCGACCGAACTGCCGCCTTTGCGCCCGCGCCAACCGCGTTTCGCCTTGCGCCGCGGCAGATACTGGCGCCAACCGCCGCCG
The DNA here is from genome assembly GCA_963555985.3 of Dehalococcoidia bacterium. Taxonomy (GTDB): domain Bacteria; phylum Chloroflexota; class Dehalococcoidia; order Bin125; family Bin125. Next base: position 128,952 of record OY820591.1, on the reverse strand, counting down.
CGGCCGGGCTTGGCCCGCGAGGCTTGGGCGTAGATGAAGCGATAGATGCTCTCGTGCGAGATCACCGGCGCGCCCGCCTCGCGCGCCAGCCGGCCTGCGACCTGTTGCGGCGAGAGCCCGCGGGCCAACTCGCGCAGCACCCGCGCGCGCAGCTGATCGTCGCGTTCCAGCCGCGAACCGCGCCAGCGCCGCGCCTGGGCCTGTTGCTGGGCGTAGTCGGGACGGTAGCCGTCGCGCGCCGTGTTGCGTTTCAGCTCTCGAGCAATCGTCGATGGCGAGCGATCCAGAGCTGCAGCGATCTGCCGGATCGAGCGCCCCTCGGCCTGTAAGCGGGCAACCGCGCATCGCTCCGCCAGGTCCAACTGCGTGTACTGCGCGCCCATGGGCTCACCTCAATCATCTGTCGCACTTCGTCTGTGAGACTAGGGAATCTCGCCCGACCGGATAGACCGAACTCCGAACGAGATTCCAGGTCAAGCCTGGAATGACGGAAATGGCTGTTTTGCAAAGGCCTCCCTGCGCGGGAATGACGGAAACGGGCGTTTTGCACAGGCCTCCAAAGGCGGGGATCACTCGCCGTTCCAGCTCGGACGTCAGTGCACAGCGCGGCGAGATTGCCGCGGCAAGCGCGGCAATGACGGAGCATTGCCCTACCGCGAACCCGGCACGATCCCGCGCACCGACGTCTCAATGCTGTAGAGACTCGTCCCCGCCGTCATGTAGAGCGTCGAAAAATCATCGCCACCGAAGGTGAGGTTGGCGGCGTGTTCGTCCATCTCGAAGACACCGAGGTAGGCGCCGTCGGCGGCGTGGACTGAGACCCCACCCGCGCCCGTCGTCCACAGCCGACCCTCGCTATCCACCTTCATCCCGTCCGGCGCGCCTAGACGGTCGTCGTTGGACTGATCGACGAAGAGGATGCGGTCTCCGAGCGTGAGGTCGGCGTTCACCTCGTAGCGCCAGATCAGCCCCTCCTGCGAGTCGCCGATGTAGAGCTGGGACTCGTCGGGGTTGAAGGCGAGGCCGTTGGGGTTGGAGAAGCCGGCGGGGGCGACGCAGTGGAGCGAGCCGTCGGGGTCGATCCGGTAGACACCCTGGAAGTCGAGCTCCTGGGTCTGACCCTCCTGGCCGAAGCGGGGGGTGCGTCCCGTGTCGACGCCGTAGGCCGGATCGGTGAAGAAGATCGCGCCCGAGGAGTGAACGACGAGGTCGTTGGGGCTGTTCAGCGCCTTGCCGTCCCAGCTGTCGGCGAGCGCGGTCTCGCTGCCGGGCGAGCCGTAGGGCGCGCTCGAGACGCGGCGGCCGCCGTGTTCGCAGGCGAGCAGGTTGCCGGCTGCATCGAGCGTTAGCCCGTTCGACCAGCCGCTCGGCTCGCGGTAGACCTCCGCCTCGGAGTCGCCCGGCCGCCAGATGTGCTGGCGGTTGCCCGGGATGTCGCTGAAGACGAGTGCGTTGTCGGAGGCGATCCAGATCGGCCCCTCAATGAACCCAAAACCGCCGCAAAGCCGCGTTTCCTCGCCAATCAGCAAATCGGAAATACCGGCGTCGTCTGTAATCCGCATCGCTGCGCTCCTTGCCATATCACATCAGATCTGTGATATTACCGTCTAGCGAACGCCGCCCGTTCTGGGTGTCTGTTCACTTTTGAGCAGTGAAAGCGACAACCCGAAGACACTGTGTCACAGCCCCAAAGCGCTCTGTGACGATCTGGCGCCGCCGCCGTGACGGGCAGCCCGCTTGACAGACGCGAATTATCGGCTACTGTCACACAATCCGTGCTGAATCGAGCACAGTCCGTGTCGAGTTGAGTGATGGCGTGACGGAGGAGGCAAGATGAATCAGTCAACGGAGCTCATAGAGCAGGCAGCGCAGATCGCAGAGCAGACCGAGACGTCACCCGGCGAGCGCCTGTCCAGGCTCAGCGAGGCGATCCTGAAGCTCCACGCGAACCTCGATCTGGAGACGCTGCCGAATGTGATCATGGAGAGCGTCCGCAGTCTGCTCGGCTCCGACTACGCCGCCCTCGGCCTCTACGACCCCAGCGAAGCGCTGGAGGAATTGTACTCCTCGGGGCTCACGCCCGACGAACACGAGGCCCTGCGCGCCCTGGACATGCACCGGCAGTCCTACACGCCGGTACCGGGGCTGCGCACGCCGATGCGCGTAGGTGAGATCGAGAGCAACCCCACCCCGCTCGACTGGCTCAACTTGCCCATGCCGATCAGTGCGATCTTCGCCTTCCCCCTGCGCGACGGCGATACGCCCATGGCCGTCCTGCACGCGACCAAGGCAACGGGCGGCTACAGCCTCGAAGACGAAGAGTTGATGCGTCTCTTCACCGACCAGGCCGCGCTCGCGCTCGCCAACGCGCGCCGTCAGGCCGAGCAGGCGCACGCTCAAATCGACACCAGCGATCTGCTCGAGGCCTTGCCGGTCGGCGTGATCATCCTGGACGCCAAGACCGGCGCGACGCCCTGGCTCAACCGCGGAGCGCGGCACATCCTCGCCAAGGTGAACCAGCCCGGCCGCCCGACGGAGAAACTGTTCGATGAGCTGATGCAGCGAGGCACGATCCGGCGCGGCGACGGACGCGAGCAGGCGCTCAACGAAATCTCCCTCCCCCGCGTCCTGCGCAACACCAACATCTTGCGGACCCGCGCCGAGGAAATCGTACTCAAACTGCCCAACGGTCAATCGGTCACCACGATCCTCAACGTCGCTCCAATCCGCTCAGCTGAAGGCGAGGTCGAATCCGTCGTCGTCACCTTCCAGGATATGCAGCCGATCGAGGAAGTGACACGCCGGTTTGGCGAGTTCGCCACCTTTGCCGCCGACGCACTGCGCCTCCCGGCGACTTCGATCAAAGGCGCAGCGGCTGCCTTGCTGGACAAGCGCGACGACTTCCGGGCGGACGAGATGCGCCAGTTCTTGCGCATCATCAACGACCAGGCGGAGCACTTGCAGAGATTGATCCAAGACCTGCTGGAACAAGTGCAGGCCCAGTCCGGCACGCTCTCGCTGAACCGCGAAACCGTTGATGTCGCGCTGCTTCTGAGCGAGACTCGCAACGCCTTCCCGGGCGGACGCCGCATCGTGCTCGAGTTCGAACCGCAGCTGCCCCCGGTGCTCGCCGACCGTCAGCGGATCACCCGCGTCCTCCACGACCTGCTCACCATCGCCGTCCTGCATTCCCCCGCCAATACGCCGATCCTGCTCCGCGCCGCAATCAACGACGCGCACGTCGCCATCACGGTCACGAACCGGGGCGAGGGCATCGCCCCCGGACGCCTGCGCCAAGTCTTCCGCAAGCTCGACTTCTCGAACAACGACGAGCAACCCGGGTCCCTCGCAACCGACCTCGATTTGTCCGTCTGCCGCGGCATCGTCGAGGCTCACGACGGCCGCATCTGGGTCGAGAGCGAGGGACCCGGGCGAGGCAGCCACTTCAGCTTCACCCTCCCCTTCGCCGCCGCCCAGCCGCCCGCAGCAGACCCGACCGCTCGCGCTTCCGTCCTGCTGGTAGACAGAGACCCGGAGAGTCTGCGCATCCTCCACCAACAGCTCGCTCAAGCGCAGTATGCGCCGATCGCCTCCGAAGATCCGGCGGACGTCCTCAACCTGATCGAACGTCACCGGCCCCAGGCCGCCATCCTCGACCTGATGCTGCCCGAGATCGACCAAGACGAACTGATCTCCAAAATTACCGGGCGTCTCAAGGTCCCAGTACTCCTGCTCTCCCGGCCCGGCCAAGACGAACGCATCGCCCGCGCACTCCAACAGGGCGCCGCCGACTATCTCAATAAACCAATCTCGCCCACCGAACTCATCACTAGACTCCAAATCGTCCTCAATCGCCAAGAAACGTCCTCCACGATCCCCGCCGCGCCCGCCGCGCCTGCACCCGAAGCGGAACCGCCCTTCCAACTCGGCCAACTCCGCATCGATTACGTTCAACGCGCCGTCACTGTCGCCGGCAAAACCGTCCAGCTGACCGCTACCGAATACGCCGTGCTGCGCGAACTCTCCCTCCACGCCGGAGAGACGATCAGCTACGAACGCCTGCTCAGCCGCGTCTGGCACCGACGCCGCTTCGACGACACCCGCCCGGTCCGCTCCCTGGTCCGGCGGCTGCGGCGCAAGCTCAACGACGACGCCGACCGCCCCAGCTACGTCTTCACCGAGCCCGGCCTCGGCTACCGCATGCCCGAGCCTGAAAGCCGAACACACGTACCCCCCCCCCCCCCCCCACATCCCAATCCCCCTCTGATCAACCTGCTCGCGGCCGCCTCGGACGATCAGGTCCTCTGAGCAGACGGCTGGCACGCGCTGGCGATGCTCCGATATCCTGACCACGCTTCGTAATCCCGCCGGCGGCGGGACGACGGAGTGTCTTGGGGTATGGAGGCTCGAGATGGCCGACTCGTCCGGCGCTGAGAGCGCGAGCGCAGCCCCACGGCCGCGCGGCGCGCATCTTGTCGGCAGCGTTCCGCTCGCCGACAGCGAGACTGTCTTTCGCGCAGTCTCGGCCGGGCTCGGCGCCTGCCTCCGCCGCATACCCGACGGCGAGACCGGCATTCGCACCAACTGGATCCAGTGGCAGTTCCCGCTGCTGACCCAGGTCCCGGAGTTCGAGCCGGCCGATGAGACGCCCGGCCCCTTTGGTCCCAGGCTCCAGCTTCGAAGCGGAGTCAGCCGCGCAGAGATCGCCTTTCCCGAACTCGGCTATCAGGCGGCGGCGCTCGAGTCGTATGCGGTCTTCTCGCGGCTCAAGCAGGATGGCATCATCCCGGCCGGAGTCAGGTTCCAGGTCTGTCTGCCGACGCCGCTGGCGGTGATTCACGTCCGCTTCGTCCCGCGCGATCAGGAAGCGGTCGAGCAGGCCTACGAGCGCAAGCTGCTGGAGGAGCTAGACGGCATCGCCGCCGCGATCCCCGCCGGCGAATTGGCGATCCAGTGGGACACCGCGGTCGAGTTCGCCATCTTGGAGGGACTGGTCGACTCGTTCCTCGCGGAGCCGGAGCGGGACATCCTGGAGCGCCTCGTCCGGCTCGGCAATCACGTGCCCGAGGCGGTCGAACTGGGCTACCACCTCTGCTACGGCGATGTCGAACACCAGCACTTCATTCAGCCGGCCGATGCGGGCAAGCTCGCCACAATTGCGCGCGGGCTCGCCGAGGGCATTGCCCGCCCGCTCCAGTGGCTGCACCTGCCGGTCCCCCGAGATCGCAGCGACGCAGCCTACTTCGCGCCGCTGCGAGACCTACGGCTGCCGCCGCAGACGGAGCTCTACCTGGGCCTGGTTCACTTGACCGACGGCGCCGACGGGACGCGCGCCCGGATTATGGCAGCGCAGACGGCGGTCGCAGGCTTCGGCGTCGCCACCGAGTGCGGCTTCGGACGCCGGCCTGCCGAGACCATTCCCGCTCTGCTGGAAGTCCACGCGAGCGTGGCCGATCCGCACCCAACCGCCGCCAGCCAACGCTGAGCAACCGCAAGGGGCGAGCGGTGACTGAACCCGGCTCTCGGCTCACCCGCCCGATCCAGTCCATGCCGTCCGCCGTTGAGCGCGCCCTGCTTGAGCGCGGCTTGATGGCGGCCTACCGCGCTCGACCGCCCTATCAGCGGAACGACTATCTGGGCTGGATCAACCGCGCCAAGCGAGCGCAGACGAAGCAGCGCCGCCTCCAGCAGATGCTGGACGAGTTGGAGCGCGGAGACGTCTACATGAAGATGGCCTGGCGGCCCGCCCGGCTCGCGACGCCTGCTCCGGACTGCGGCCAAATCGATACATTGGCAGCAGACGACGCCTGCTGAGTCGCCAGGAGGGACGCCATGCCATTGCAGCTCGATCACACCATCGTGCCGGCCTACGACAAGGAACGCTCGGCGAAATTCATCGCTCGCATCTTCGGCCTGACCTATGAGGGAAATTGGGGACACTTCGCCCCGGTCAAGATCAACGACACCCTGACCCTGGACTTCGATCATTCAGACAGCCCGGGCTCGAATCACTACGCCTTCCTCGCCTCCGACGAGGAGTTCGATGCGATCTTGCAGCGGGTCAAGGATGAGGGCGTGGTGTTCGGCAGCGGTCCCGGTTCACGCACGGACGGCCGGATCAATCACCGCCATCAGGGGCGCGGCTTCTACTTCGATTGTGAAAACGGCCACGTCTGGGAAGTAATCACCCACACCTACATCACCGACTAGTTGGTGCCCCTCACACCCGCAACAACGGCCGATCGGGCGATTCCGGCCTCGGACCCAGCGTCTGATTCAACGGGTCGGGGATCAGATCGAGGCGCTCCATCACCAGTTGACCAACCAATGCCTCCGCGCCTTCCGGCACGACGATGCACTCCGTCCCCATGCGCCGATCCCCAATCCGAATCGTCAGCGTGTCGGACACCGGCAGCTCCCCCCGGCGACCGTCGGCATACGTCGTCGTAATCGTGTCCACCATGGGCACGCCGAGCCGCTCCACCAGATCCTCAGGCAGCGCCAACATCACCGCCCCGGTGTCGGCCACCGCGCGAATCGTCTCCCGCCGCACCGAATTCTCGTCTATCCGCCCCCTGAGCGCGTCGTAACGATCCTCGCGATTCTCCAACTCGATCTCAACGATGATCTCGCCCATGACAACCTCCAAACGCCGCGCTCACAGCCCCAATATACCCGCCGCCCCTGTCACGAACGATGAAGGGCCGACCCCTCACACCCGCAACAACCGCCGATCGGGCGACTCCGGCCTCGGGCCCAGCGTCTGGTTCACCGGGTCCGCAATCAGATCCAGCACCTCCATCACCACCTGCCCGACCAGCGCTTCCGCGCCCTCCGGCACGACGATGCACTCCGTCCCCATGCGCCGATCCCCAATCCGAATCGTCAGCGTGTCGGACACCGGCAGCTCCCCCCGGCGACCGTCGGCATACGTCGTCGTAATCGTGTCCACCACGGGCACGCCGAGCCGCTCCACCACATCCGCCGGCAGCGCCAACATCACCGCTCCGGTATCGGCCACCGCGCGAAGCGTCTCCCGCCGCACATCCGCCTCAGCTCGAATCCCCGCCTCAGCCAGCTTCCGATCGCCGATGTTCTCCAACTCAATCTCCACCACAATCTCGCCCATGACAACCTCTAATCTCCGCTACCGCAACGCCAAGATATCCCCGCCTGCCCAAGCGCGAGTGGTGGGCCCTCTGGGACTCGAACCCAGGACCTTCGGATTAAAAGTCCGCTGCTCTGGCCAACTGAGCTAAGGGCCCAAATCCAGTCTACGCCGACCTCAACTCCCAAATCGCTATCCTGCCCCCGCTCCCCGCGCCCCAGCTTGGCAGGACTCAGACCATGCCCGAACCGCTCAAGGTCGGCCTCATCGGTACCGGCGGCATCTCCCGCCAGCACCTCCCCGGCTACCAACTCAAACCCGACGACATCCGCCTCAGCGCCGTCTGCGACATCCGCGAAGACGCCGCCCGAGAGTTCGCCGCCGAAGCCAACGTCGACAGCATCTTCACCAGCGCCGACGCAATGCTCGAACACGCCGACATCGACGCCGTCGACATCTGCACCATCCACGACACCCACGCCGAGCTCGCCATCGCCGCCGCCCGCGCCGGCAAACACGTCCTGCTCGAAAAACCGATGGCCGTCTCGATCGACGAATGCCGCGCCATCGTCGAAGCCACCGACCAAGCCGGCGTCACCTTCATGGTCGCCCAGCATCTCCGCCACGTCCCCACCTACATGGCCCTCCGCCGGCGCATCCAGGCCGGCGAACTGGGCCGCATCTGGTCCGCCCGCGTCGACACCTTCCTCACCGCCGCCCTCGACGACCCAAACCAGCCCATCGCCCCCCGCGCCGGCTGGTGGGGCTTCGACGGCAAGCGCGGCGGCGGCGGAGTCGTCACCCTGCTCTCCGTCCACCACCTCGACCTCATGCGCTACTTCGTCGGCGAAGTCGCCCGCGTCGACGCCCGCGCCTGGCGCGGACACCCCAGCTTCACCAACGACGCCGAAGACCGCGCCGTCGCCACCCTCGAATTCGCCAACGGCGCCGTCGGCCAACTCACCGCCAGTCTCACCAGCCGCGCGCCCTGGCTCTTCCAAATCCTGATCCTCGGCGATGAAGGCGCAGCCTGGACTCCCCCGCCCGCCGAAAACACGCCCTTGATGTGGCACCGAACCCCCGCCGTAATCGCCAGCGCCCAGCAGGACGGCGAGAACAGCTTCAGTCTGGACACGAGCTTCCAGCCAATCGACACCAGCGACCTCACACTGCCCACCGACAACCCCTACATCAACGAAATCCAGCACTTCGCCCGCTGCTGCGAAGACGGCGGAGAACCAATCAGCAGCGGCCGCGACAACCTCGAAACGATGAAAATCGTCTTCGGCATCTACGAGTCGGCCAAGTCGGGAAGCCCAATCAACCTGGACAGCCTCTAACCGCGACCACAGAACTCCGTCGTTACCGCACACAACACCGTCATACCCGCGCTTGCCGCGGGTATCTCGCCGTGATCAGTACCGTCGTCGCCAGCAGCCCGCCCTCGCCAATCTGCGATTTGTCGTTGCCCGCCGCCGCTAACACCATGACCCGAGTAGGCTGACCTCGACATGCGTGAACTCGCCATCCTCAGCTTCATCACCCTCGACGGCGTGGTGCAAAGCCCAACCAGCCCCGAAGAGGACACCTCCAACGGCTTCACCGGCGGCGGTTGGGCCGCCCCCTTCTGGGAACAAGCCATGCCCCGGGTCTACGCCGAGTTCATGTCCCAGCCCTACGACCTGCTCCTCGGCCGCAAGACCTACGACATCTTCGCCGCCCACTGGCCCGACCAACCCGACTCCGACCCAGTCGCCGCCCGCCTCAACCAGGCACGCAAGTACGTAGTCTCCAACTCGCGCCGCCCGCTGACCTGGAGCAACAGCATCCGCATCAACGGCAACACCGTCGAAGACATCCGCCGGCTCAAGCGCGAGAACGGCCCGCTGCTCCAGGTACACGGCAGTTGGCGATTAAACCAAACCCTGCACCGCCACCATCTGATCGACGAATACCGACTCTGGACGTTCCCCGTCGTCGTCGGAGGCGGCAAGCATCTATTCGAGCGCAGCGTCAGTCCCGCCGAGCTCAGCTTGGTCCGAACCGGCTCCACCCCAAACGGCGTCGCCATGACGGTCTACCGCCGGCGATAGACATCCCTGCGCAGCCCGACCTGCTTGACCTGCACAATCCTCCGCTCCTCGTCAACCGTGTAGACAATGCGGTAGTCACCCGCACGCACGCGGAACTCGACTTCACCCCTCACCTGCAGACGGCGCACATCTCCCGCCCATGGATCGAGTTGTAAGCGGTGCAATCGCCGAAAGACCACCATAAAATCCCGATCCGGCAGATCATCGATCGTCTCGCGGACATGATCTGGAATGTCAACCAGGTAGCCCGCCGACATCGTGCAGACTCACTCCTGGTTCTTCTCTGAACCGGCGACGGCTAACGCTCTGATTCGAGCTCTCGTAGCAACTCTGCCGCTTCTGGATCGTCGATTTGTGCCAGACGCTCCGCCCACCGCCGCTTGAGTTCCTCCCAAGGAACCGATGACCCCGGCTGCGGATGACGCCGGCGCCATTCGGACATTTGCATGTGCTCCGCGTCTTCCCGAACCTCGTCCGTCCACTCCTCGATCGGCGGAAATTGAGCCAACACTTCCGGATACCAGACCCAATCCGGCGATTGCGAGTCCATCACCCAATAGGGATTCCTCAGTGACTCGACCGACTCAACACTGACGGTCTCGGACATCAGACCCCGCTCCTTCGCTTGCTGCGATTCAGCGTAGCGGCGTGTTGGTCGTCTTGCGACTCAGCTCGTGTGCTCCAGGATCGCCGGAATCACCACATCCCAGACGCCGCGCGGCAGTTCGTGCCCGACCCCCTCGAGAGTGAGCATCGTCGAACCCGGGATCGCAGCGTGTAGAGCCTGGCCGTGATCGTAGGGCAGGATCGGATCGTCGTCGCCGTGGATCACGAGCGTCGGCACGTCCAGTTCGCTCAGCCGCTGCGCCCACGGCTCCGACTGCGCGATCGCCGGCCCATGATTGAAGCTGCTGACGTAGCTGATCGAGCGGTCGAAGTCGGCCCCAAAGAACTCCTCGTCGAGTGAGCCGTCATCCGGGTAGCCCGACCCGGCCAGCGCGCGCACCATCTGCACCTGAACCGCGATCACAGCCTCACGGTCGCTCCAGTCGAGGCCCGCCATCGCGCCGATCGCCTCCAGGATCTCAGGCCTCGGCGGCGACAGCGCTTCCCCGTGCCCTCCGCTCTCGAAGGCGTCCGACGCTTCCAGCGTCGCGCCGGGATCCGGAGTCGACATGATCGGCGTCAAGGTCAGCACCCGCTCGGGGTGGTTGAGACCGATCATCTGCGTGATCATGCCGCCCATCGACGCGCCCGCGATGTGCGCACGCTCGACCCCGTAAGCATCCAGCACCGCAACCCCGTCGGCGGCCATGTCGGTAAGCGTGTAGTTGGGCTCACCCGGCGGGTAACAGGTCGTGCGTCCGGTGTCGCGGTTGTCGTAGCGGATCACGAAGCGGCCGCCGTCGGCCAGTTGGCTGCAGAGGTCGTTGTCCCAGCGCAGCATCGACGCTCCGGCGCCCATGACCAGCAGGATGCAGGGATCGTTAGGGTCGCCGAAGGAGTCGGTGCAGATCTCGATCCCGTTGCCTTCGATCATTCGCTCGCTGTGATGGGTCGCCATGGTCTGTCTCCACTCCAGAGTCGTCTGAAGTCGGTCGCTGTGCTGATGACGCTAACAGTGCGCTCGCGCAACCGTGAGAGCGTCAGACCGGCCGCAGACGCGAGCCCTCAGTTGGTGTGCTCCAGGATCGCGGGCACGACTACGTCCCACACGCCTCTGGGCAGCTCGTGACCAACTCCCTCAAGGGTGAGCATCGTCGAGCCGTTGATGGCAGCCTGAACCGCCTCGCCGTGCTCGATTGGCACGATCGGATCCTCGTCGCCGTGGATCACCAGCGTGGGCAGGTCCAGTTCGCCGAGCCGGTGGACCCAGGGTTTGGTCTGCAGCTCTGCGCCGACGTGGTTCATGTTGCTCTGGAAGCTGATCGCGCGGTCGATTTCTGCGCGCAGCAGCTCCTCGCTGCGGCCCTGACCCTGGTACTTCGAGCCCTGTAGCGACTGAAACAACCTGACTCTGCCAGCCAGGACGGCGTCCCGGTCATTCCCGTCGATCTCGCCGACCGCGGCGAACGCCTCCATCACCTGAGGCCTAGGCGGCGGCAGCTTCGCCCCCTCGGGATTGCCCAGCAACGGGGCCAGGAACCCGTGCAGGTCAGACGTGGACATGACCTGCGTCAGGGTCAGCACCCGCTCCGGATACTCAAGCGCGGCCAATTGAGTGATGAAGCCGCCCATCGACATGCCCGCGATATGCGCCCGCTCGATTCCATAGCCGTCGAGCACCGCCACGCCGTCCGCAGCCATATCGTTGAGTGTGTAGTTCGGTTCGCCTGGCGGACACGACGTGGTCTTGCCGGTGTCGCGTTGGTCGTGACGGACGACAAAGCGCCCGCCGTCGGCCAGAAGCTCGCAGAACGCTTCCTCCCAGAGCAGCATCGACGCCGATCCGCCCGAGAACAGCAGGATCGCCGGATCGGCCGGATCGCCAAAGGCGTCGGCGCAGATCTCGATCCCATTCGCCTCAATCATTCGCTCGTCGTGATGCGTTGCCATCTCAGTCCTTCTTCCTCTTCGCTATTGCAACGCCCCCGACGCCACCAGCTCCACGACCTGCTCATCGCTGTAACCCAGCAACTCCCGCAGCACCGTGTCGCTGTCCGCGCCCATCGTCGGCGCGACCGTCGGCGCTCGCGCGGGTGTCCGCGACATCACGATCCGCGCCCCTTCGACCACCGAGTGATTCTGGGTCGGGTGGCGCATCTCGACCAGGTGCCCGCGATGCGCCAACTGCGGATCCATCGCCAGGTGCGCGCTCGTCTGGACGCCGTGCGCCGGCACGCCCAGGGCCTGCAACGCATCCGTCGCCTCTTCCGGCGAACGCGCTTGCGTCCAGGCGCTGATCGCCTCGCTTGTCAGTTCGCCTGTCAGCGAAGCGAGTTGCGCTCGCTCGGCGTCATCGCGGCACGCGATCGCGACCCACTGGTCGGCTCCTGCCGACGGATACACCCCATGCGGCGACATGTGTGGATCGTCGTTGCCGCTCGGCGACCAGATCGTCCCGTTCAGGTGGTAGTCCAGCAGAGCCGGTGTGAGGAAGTGAATCGCCGCCTCCATCTGCGAGACGTCGATGTACTGTCCCTGACCCGTTCGCTCCCGCTCCTCCAACGCCGCCAGCAGCGCCGCCGAGGCGAAGCGCGGCGCCACGTAGTCCGTGTAGGCCCCGAATGGACCTGCCGGGGACCGATCCGGCCAGCCGCACAGCGGCGTGAATCCGGCAAACGCCGCCGCCAGGTTGCCGAACCCCGCAAACTCCGCCAGCGGCCCGTTCTGACCCATCAGGCAGGACGACATCATGATCACGCGCGGGTTGACCTCGTGGATCGTCTCCCAGGTCAGATCCCAGCCCCGCATCGCGCGCGGCGTGAACGACTCCGTCACCACATCAGCCCAGCGCACCAGGTCGAGCAGCAGCTCGCGCCCGGCCGGATTGGCCGGATCGACCGTCGTCATCCGCTTGTTCGCGTTCATGTTGTGGAACATCGCCGACCCCTCCGGCTGGGTCGGATCGTCGTCGATGAACGGTTGCAGCGTGCGCGCCGTATCGATCCGCACGCTCGACTCCACCCGCACCGTGTCGATGCCGAAATCGGCCAGCGCGCGGGTACCGGCCGGACCCGCCATCACCCACATCAGGTCGAGCATCTTCAGGTCGGAGAGCGGCGGATCGGTGTTGTCCGAGTCCGCGCCGTGCAGGCTCGCCGCCGAACGCGATTCGCCCAGCACCTCGTCCGTGTGCTCGCCCAGCTTCGGCGCGGGGCGCTCGTATTGGATCGGCGTCCCCGAAAGCCGCGCGAACGGCCCCGGAAAGCGCGCCGTCTGACCGTTCAGCTCCAACTCGCGCCAGTACTCGCGCGCCGCCAGGTGCGCGTTCTGATCCAGATCGTCCACGGTCGAAACCGGCACCAGCAGCAAACGCCGCTCCTGCGCGACGGCAAACAGTTCCGCCTTCGTCTTCTCCGCGCACAACGCTCCCACCACTTCGCAACAGCGAAGGTATTCGGTAATCGGCTCCTGCCCGGTCAGTAGCAAGTTCGTATAGTTTAACCAATCCTTGTCTCGCGTTGCTTCATCGCAGAAGCCTTCTTCATACGCATACTGCATTAAGCGAGCCGAAAACGGACCAATTGCAGCGCCAAACAAGTATGTAATAGCAACATGCCCGTCCTTGCACGGCCAGAACAACCGAATCTCCAGCGGACCCATCGCAGCGCCGATCGCCGATCGCCCAAACAGCGTTGCATGATTGGGCGCGGCCAGAATCCCCGATTGGGTCGCCTGCGCATACGCCGCCTGCGCCGACACATCCACAAACTGTCCCCGTCCTGACCGCCGCCGCTCGTGCAGCGCCATCAGCACCCCGATCGCCGCCTCCGCTCCGGCGTGCAACCCCGTCTGCGGCAAGTCGACCCGCAACGGCGCACGATCACGGTCTCCGCTCTGCGCCATCGGCCCCGCCGCAGCCGCCACCGTGATATCTGTCGCCGCCCAACCCGCCTTGGGACCGCTCGACCCAAACGGCGTAATCGCCGCGTAGACCAGGCCTGGATTCTCCGCCGCTAGCTCCTCGTATCCCAGCCCCCGCGCCGCCATCGCCCCAACCTCGTCCGACTCGATGATCGCGTCCGCCCCCCGAGTCAACTCCCGAAACGCCGCCCGTCCCTCCTCCGTGTCCAGATCCAAGACCACCGACCGCTTCCCTCGAGCCCACGCCTGCCAGATCAGAGAATCCTCAACTCCCGCCCCATTCGCAAACGGCCCCCGCTGCCGCGCCGCATTCCCGCCCGGAGGCTCCACCGCAATCACATCCGCCCCCAAATCAGCCAGAATCATCCCCCCAATCAACCCCCGCTCATCCGCCAGATCAAGAATCCGGTAGTCCCGCAACATGCGACACCCCCTCTCAACCCCCTCAGGCTAGCGAAGCCTCAGCGAGCCGGGCGGTAGTCGGTCAGATCGCGCACCCGGTCGTAGTCCACTTCATCGAGTTGGTGACACCAGGTGGAGTACGGCGAGTCAAATGTGAGTGGACGGCTGCGTCCGTCCGCGCGCCAAGCCACCGTCTCCACCCGGACTTCGGGGTGAAAATATGCGACGTACTCAAGCGCCGGACGCAAATCTGTATCAGCGGAGAAGAGGACTCCGACATCGTAAATTCCTCGTACAGCCATCGTGACGAAGTCGACAGCGATTGCGACGTCGATACCCTTTTCGCGTGCCCGCCGAAAGCCGGTTTCACGATCCCGCAGGTACTGCAGTGGACGCATGACAGTCGTCGCGCCAGCCATTCGCCACGCGGCCGCCTGACGTGACCGTGCCTGATGCGTTTTGGGATCAAGACGACGATCCGCCAACCCGCAGTAGACCCGCACCTGACTGAGCTGACGGTCCTCACCTCCTCCGGCTCGCTGACAGATCAGTTCGCCCAGCTGCACCGGATCGAACTGGCCATCGGTTGGAAGCCGCGAGCCTCTTCTGGAGTGATAGAGGTTTCGAGCCCCGATCAGGGCATTCTGCCAATCAATGAACAGGGCGACGCGCTGAGGCATACTTGGCTGGACGCAAACAACCCCCGCCAGGTCGACGCCTCGGTGGACGCCGAAGGGCGGGGAGGAGTGCTCCTTACCTTAGCACGCGAGCTTCCGCAGAGACAAGCCGCCGAACCATTTGCACTCCTATCAGGAACAGACCGTGTTCAAGCTTCAGATCGCCGCAAGCTGAGGCTTCGAATATTCCCCGCCAGTCCAGCGCCGTCGTGAGCGCCGGAAGCGGGGAAGAGTGGAACTCCCTCGACTTTGTACACCATCCACGCAGGGAGCAAACGCCATCGGTGTACGTAGACCAGTCTAACATCTGTGCAGCGAACACTACAACCGAGAATCACCTTCGTTCTATATCAAGTACAAGCTTTACATCCGTCTCTCACCCCACCGCCCAACTCGACAACAACAACCCCCGGCCAACCTCTCGCACCGCCGCCTCTCCGCTCCGCAACGCCCGCCGCAAATCGCCCGGACGCTCACGCAGACTCGAACCCATCCCTTCCGCCATCGCCTCATGCAGCGCCGTGCCCACATTGATCTTCGCCACCCCCAACTCCGCCGCCAGCTTCAGTTCCGCCTCCCCCAGACCGCTCGCGCCGTGCAGCACCAGCGGCACCGCCACCCGTTCCCGGATCGCCTGTAAGCGCTCCACGTGCAGACCACCGATCGGCGCGCCCCCGTGCACGTTCCCCACCGCCACCGCCAGCCAGTCCACCTCCGTCGCCGACACGAACGCCGCCGCCTCGTCCGGATCCGTCCACGACGCCGCCCCGATCGTCACTCCCTCCTCCGTCCCCGCCACGTGCCCCAACTCTGCCTCCAGCGGCAGACCGCTCCACGCCGCCAGCCCCCGCGCCGACTGCGCCAGCTGCACATGACGCGCATACGGCAAGGTCGAGCCGTCGATCATCACCGAGCCGAAGCCCGCATTGATCGCGTCCGACAACTCCTGCAATGAATCCGCGTGATCCAGGTGCAAACCAACCTCCGCAACCGACTCTCCCGCCGCCGCCCGCACCGCCGCCGCCGCGAGCTCCAGTCCCCCAATCTGCCCCAAGCCCGCCCGGTTGAACTGAATCAAGATCGGCCGCTCCGCATCCTCAGCCGCTCCAACCAACCCCCGAACCATCTCCACTGTCGACACATTCCCCGCCACCACCGCCCGCCCCGACTCATAGGCCGCAGCAACCAC
Organism: Dehalococcoidia bacterium; assembly: GCA_963555985.3. Lineage (GTDB taxonomy): Bacteria > Chloroflexota > Dehalococcoidia > Bin125 > Bin125. Next base: position 112,956 of record OY820591.1, on the reverse strand, counting down.
CGGACGAGGATCAACCAACACCATCACAACTCCAAATCTCTCCCCCCTTGCGGGGGGAGATGTCCCGCAGGGACAGAGGGAGGTCCGAGACCGGAATCCAGCCTCCATCCAGTCTCGCACAACACCCCCGCCCCCTGATAAAATTCCCCCGTATTCACGTTGGCCGCTGCTCCGCTCCACTGCCTGCCCCTGGCGTGAACAGGGGGCGACTGCGCGGCGCGGGGCGGCGGAGGACAGGGTGAGCAGCGCAGCCGACCAACCGCCTCCCAGCGACGACGATCTCGCCGCCGCCGCGCGCGCCGGCGACCGCGCCTCCTTCAACACCCTCGTCCGCCGCTACCAGCGCCGCGTCTTCGCACTCTGCGCCGGCATGGTCGGACCGGACACCGCCGAAGACATCACCCAGGACACCTTCATTCGCGCCCTCGGCTCGCTCGATCGTTATCGCGGTGGAAATTTCGCCGGTTGGCTGCTGACCATCGCCGGCAACCGCTGCCGCGACGAACTGCGACGCCGCAAACGCCGACCGACCGACTCCATCGACCAGCAAATGGAGACCTTTGGCGACGCCTACGCCCTGCCGAGCCGAGAGCGCTCCCCCGAACGCCGCGCGCTCGATAGCGAGTTACGTCGCGTAATCGTCGCCGCTCTCGCCCAATTGCCCGACGATCAGCGCCAAGCCCTGACCCTGCGCGACATCGACGGCTTCTCTTACCAGGAAATCGCCAGCGCCACCAATGTCTCAGTTGGTACGGTGAAGTCGCGCATCGCCCGCGCCCGCGCCAAAATGCGCGAGCTGCTGCCCGAGCGAGGGGAACTCTGACCAATGCTTCAGCGTCTAGCTGTACAGGAGCAGCAACCGTGAGAGGTCCGAATCCACCCCGCCGATCTGGGCTCAGACTCCGGCTCCGGCCGCGCCTACCCTGGACCCGCGCCTGGCGCGCCGAACTCTCCGCATACGCCGACGACGAACTCACCTCCGCCCAACGCGAACGCGCCCAGGCCCGCCTCGACGACTCTCCGGAGCGGCGCCAGTGGCTCGCCGAGATCGAACACGTCCAGCAAACCCTCGCCTTGCTCTCCACGGCCGAACTGCCCCGCAGCTTCGAGCTCAGTGAAACCCAGTTCGCCGCCGCCCGCGCCGCCCATGCCCAACCCCTCAACGAACGCGCGACCGCCGTCCGCGCCATCCCCCTGCGGCTCGCCACCGCCGGCGCCGTCGCCTCCCTGGTCGCGCTCGCCACCGTCAGCGGCTTCGACATGCTCGACGATCCCGACGGCTCCGCACCGCTCGCCGCGACTCCGGAACCAACCGCCGCCGCAGTCACGACCGCTGCAACCGCCGACGCGCAGACCGCCCAACAGTCCGCAGCCCAGGCCGCCGATCCGCCCGCCGCTCCAATCGAAACCGAACCGGCCGAACAAACCGCGACTGTCGCCGCCGCCTCAAGCGAACCGGCCCAACAGTCGGCGACCGCAGCGGTGCAATCCCAAGCACCTGAACCAACCGCTGCGCCGGCGGCAGCCGAAGAAGCGCAAGCCGAAACAGAGCAAGCGCAGCCGCTCGCCCAAGCCGAACAGACCGCCGCCGAAGACACGCCTCCTGCCATCACCGCCGAGCAACAGGAGGCCGCCCGCGATCCCGCTCGCGGCGCCGTCACCGCCGGCATCAACACCGGGCAGTCCCAGTCCCAGTCCGCCACCCCCGAGCACGACGCGCCCAACACCAACCAGACGGCCCAAGCTGAGCCGGCAGCGGACGCTGTAGACGTGGCAGACGACGCCGGCGCAGACACCGCCTCCACTGACGCCGACGCCCAACCCGAAGCCGAAGCGCAGAGCCAACCCGTCGCCGAGCCCGAGCAGCAGAGCGAACCCGCCGCCCTCAGCGACGACCAACCGGACGATCCCCAACCCGTTCGCGTGATCGTCGTCTCCACAGCCGGACAGGACGGAGAGCGCGTCCGCCGCATCCAGATCCCCGACCACGACCAGCGCACCGTCCACCGCAGCGCCGATCGCCACGCCGACGACTGGCCCATCCCCGCCCGGCCCCAGGCGGCAGGCGAATTCAGCGCCGACCCGAGCTGGGAAACCCCCGTCCAGATCGCGCTCGCCGCCGTCACCGTCGCCGCCCTCCTGCTCTGGGCCTTCCTCTGGAACCTCAACCGCCGCCGCGCGACATGACGACCACGCCCGCCCAACCCGCACTCTCCCGCCCCATGGCGCGAGCCTTCGAACTCGCCCGCTCCGCGCTCGGCTGGACCAGCCCCAACCCCGCCGTCGGCGCAGTCCTCGTCCAACACCCCCGCAGCGACGAGCGCCGCCAATCGATCCGGATCGTCGGTGAAGGCGCGACCCAGCCCCCGGGCGGCCCTCACGCCGAAGCGGTCGCCCTGCGCCAGGCTGGCGCCCAAGCCCGGGGCGCCACCCTCTATGTCACCCTCGAACCCTGCGCCCACCAGGGACGCACCCCGCCCTGCGCCGACGCTCTGATCCGCGCCGGCGTCGCCCAAGTCGTCGTCGCCTGCCTCGACCCCGATCCCCAAGTCGCCGGACGCGGACTCGAACAACTCCGCAAGGCCGGCATCAGCGTCAGCGTCGGCGACGACGCAGCCCAGGCCGCGCAACACTACGAGCCGTACCAACATCACCGCCGCAGCGGACGCCCCTTCGTTTCGGCCAAGTTCGCCGCCTCGCTCGACGGACGGATCGCCGCCGTCAGCGGCGACTCCCGCTGGATCTCCGGTCCTCAGACGCTCGCTTGGGCGCACCAGAACCGACCCCGTTTCGACGCCATCCTGGTCGGCGTCGGCACGATCCTGCTCGACAACCCTCAACTCACCGCCCGCCCCGCCGACTGGCGCGGACCCGTGCCCCAACCGCTCCGCGTCGTGCTCGACAGCCGCGGCCGCACTCCTCTCGATGCGCGCATCCTGGACGGGATCGACACTTCCCCCACTCTGATCGCGACTACCGAGGCTGCGCCCGAAGACTGGCGCGTCAGCCTCGAAGCGCGCGGCGTCAGCGTGCTCACGCTCCCCGCCGAGCACGGGCGCGTCCCCCTCGAACCCTTGCTCGACCAGCTCGGACAGCAGGCCGGCGTCGTCCACCTGCTGGTCGAGGGCGGGGGCGAAGTCCTGGGCGCATTCTTCGACCAACGCCTGATCGACAAAGTCCACGCCGTCGTCGCGCCGATGCTGATCGGCGGCGACGCTCAGACCGCCGTGCGCGGGCGCGGCGCCGAGCGGATGCGCGACGCGCTCCGGCTCTCCGGCCTCAGCGTCGAGCAGCTGGGCGACGACCTCCTGATCAGCGGCTATCCCACGCCGCCCGAGCACGAACTCGATATCCGCCTGCGTCCCGCCGGCCCCGCCGACGCAGCTGAGATCGATGAACTCTTGGCCGCCGCCCAACTTCCGCCCATGGCCGCAACCCTGCTCGAAGAGGCTCGGCGGGGCGAGGCTGTGCTCTGGATGGCAAGCGCCGAGCGCGGACGTCCCGCGCTCGGCGTGGCCGCGCTGCGTCTGCCGGCCGAGCGCGAGAGCGCCGAACTGGTCTGCCTCACTCTCCGAGCAGGCGCCGCTCCCAGCGCCGCCGAACGCCTCCGCGAAGCCTCCGAAGCTTCCGCACAAGGCCGCGAGCGCCAATGGATCACAGCCCCGCTCCATTCCCGAAACGCCCCCACCGCCGATAGCTGGCGCAAGGCCGGCTACCGCTACTACCGAAAATCCCCCAACGGCCTCAACACCCTCATCAAAGCCCTCACCGAGTAGCGCCTCACTTGGCTATTCCCGTTGCTCTCGTCATTCCGGCGAACGCTGGAATCTCGCTCCGACCAGATAGTCTGCAATTCTGGACGAGATTCCAGGTCAAGCCTGGAATGACGGAATTTGGGATTACGCGCAGGTCTCCTTGGGGGTTGCTTGGGGCTTGGATGCTGGGGGTGGGTACCCCCCTCTGTCCCCCGCCTGCGCGGCATCTCCCTCCCCGCGTGCGCGGGGACAGGCTCCGCAGAGGGGGAGAGGGGAGGTTGGTTGGGGGCGTTTGTGCTGGGGGTGGCGTTTCACCCCCTCTGCCCCGTTGGGGCATCTCCCCCTTGAGGGGGAGATTCTTGGGGGCGGGGATGACGGAATTGTGGGTGGGCATGGGTTAGAGCTGGTTTCTCATGCTGGCGATGCGGCCGCGGTCGACGGGCGGGAGGTGGAAGAACTCGATCCGGGTGGTTGGGGCTTGGGGCTGGGGTTGGGCCAGCTCGTGGCAGTAGCGGTCGGCGTCCAGGAGGTCGTCGTCGCGGTCTCGGGGTTGGGGGTTGGCGGCGCGGGGGTCTCGCCACTGGTACTCCCTCATGCGGCGCGGGAACTGGACGAGCTCGGGGGTGTAGAAGGACTGGGGCGGGTCGGCGGCGAGCCGCTCTTGGACCAGGCCGATGCCCTGGTGGACGGAGCCGGGCCCGCCCCGGCTGGGACGGATGTCGCGGCCGCGGCGGTGAAGATGGTCGATCCAGGCGGATTGGCTGCGGTCGGCGTTCCAACTGATTGAGCCGAAGCGCCGGCGGCACTGGAGCATCCACTGTTCGAGCCGCTGGGTGACGCCGGGGCCTCTGTCCTCGAACTCGGCCAGGCGGATCAAGACGTTGGGTCCGCAGACGGCGTAGCGGGCGGTGAGGCCGGCGACGATGCCGGCGGTGTAGTGGGCTTGCTCGGTCTGAGCGCCGAAGTCGAGGCCGCCGATGTAGCGCTCGAAGCTGGGTAGGCGTCCCGTCCAGCAGTGCAGCTTGGGGTCGAATTTGGGGTAGACGAGGCCGTCGAAGGCGTCGAAGCGGCCCTCGATGAAGCGTTCGACCCAGTCGGGCGGGAGCAGGGCGCGCTGCTGCTCGGCGTAGTTGTCCGGGAGATAGGGGTTGTCCTCGATCTTGGCGGGGATGAAGCGGGCTTGTCCGCCGGCGTGCTCCAGTTCAGCTTTGTTCAGTTCGCGTTGGACGAACCAGCGCTCGAACCAGCCTGGATGGGGGTTGGAGGCGGCCACGAACCAGCGTTGCGGTTGGGCCGGGTGGCGGAGTCTGGTCAAGAGCATTTGGGCGGCTTCTTCGGCCACTTCGCCGGCTTCGTCTATGAGCACGGTTCCGTACTGCTGGGAGCCGAGTCCGGTCCAGTCGGAGAGATGGCGAAAGTGGATCGTGGAGGGTTCGCTCGAGTACTGGAGGCTGCTGACCGTGAGGGAATGGGTGGGTGAACTGCGGCGTTGGACAGTGAGGTCGGGGTCTGCGGTGCAGATGCGCAGGAACTCGCCCATGGTCGTGGTGTAGAGGTCTGTGAACGTGTCGCGTGCGAGCAGGATGTTGTTGCCCGGGAAGATCAAGGCCGCGTCCAGGGCGAGCTCGGCCAGGGCGCGGGTCTTGCCGCCGCCCATGGCGCCGCCGTAGCCGACCAGGGCGAGGCCGGGATTGGGCACGGTAGCGACTGCGCAACAGAGCTCGCGCTGTCTGTCCGTCGGAAAAAAACCGCGAGACTTGTGCAAGCGGTCGAACGCAACGACCGCCCGCTTTGAGCTGGGGGTATTACTGTGGCTCATCCTCTTCCTCTTCGCTTTCCTCGTCCTCCGTCAGGGGGACGTCTTCGCCGCGCATGAGGGCGGCTGCTTGGGCGTGGACCGAGTGGAGGTGGAACTCCTTCTGCTGCTCAGCGGTGAGCGGGGCTTCGGGCAGGTGGGGGGAATGGTTGGGCCGGGGCGGGGGCTCGGGGTGGGGTTCGATGCCGAGCGCGTAGTGGATCTCGCGGCTCTTGGGGTTGGCGGGGGAGAGTTCGCGGCGCAGGATGGCGAAGGCTTGGGCGCGGACGTAGCCGGGTTCGCGCTTGGAGAAGGCGAGCTCGCCGACGCCGGCCATGGCGGACTGGTAGCTGTAGTTGAAGGGCATGGGTCCGGGTTCCTCTCTTGCTCAATGAAGGACACTTGATCTTATATGGATGGGTGTTCGGGTGGGTAATTTGGGGGTGTGTCGTGGTTGGCATTTGAGGGGCGCCCCCCCCTCTGTCCCTACGGGACATCTCCCTCCCCGCCTACGCGGGGACAGGCTCCGCGGAGGGGGGAGAGGGGAGTTGGGGTTTGGGGCGGTCGGGGTACGGCGGGGGTTTTGATTTGCGTTTGGGGGTTGGGAGGTTCGTGGTTCCTGCCTGCGCAGGAATGACGGAAATGGGAGGCGGCCGGGGCTGGGGTGCTGGTCGCGGCGAGTGATCCCCGCCTTCGCGGGGACAGGCTCCGCGACGGGGCGCGGGTATGACGGAGCTTGTTGGGGCGGGGATGGCGGAGCTCTGGGCGCGGGTATGACGGAGGTAGGCGGAAGGAGCTGGGGCGAGGGGACGCCCCAACGCCCAAAAGCCAGCCTCCCAGGTACCATGACCCCAAACCCAGGAGGCGCACGTGTTCACCGGCATCATCGAAGAAGTCGGCCTGATCGACCAAGCCGACGACGGACTCCTCTGGATCCACGCTCCCCTCATCCTCGCAGACGCCAAGCTCGGCGACTCCATCGCCATTAACGGCGTTGACCTCACCGTCACTGCAATCGACGGCGATCGCTTCCTCGCCAACGTGATGCCCGAGACCTACCGCCGCTCCAATCTGGGCCAACTCGGAGCGGGAGCGCGGGTCAACCTGGAGCGATCGGTGCGGCCGATGGATCGGCTCAGCGGGCATCTGGTGCGCGGCGTGGTTGAGGGGCGCGGCGCCTTCCGCGACACCCGCCCGGAGGCCGACGCGATCGTCGTCTCCTACGACGCGCCGCCCGAACTGCTTCGCTACATGATCGTCAAAGGGCCCATCTGCATCGACGGCGTTTCGCTCACGATTATTGACAAGGACGAATTGGGCTTTGCCGTCTCCCTGGTTCAATACACTCAGGAGCACACCAACCTGCTCGACCGCCGAGCGGGCGACGAGGTGAATCTGGAGACCGACATCCTCGCGCGCTATGTGGACGCGCTGATCAGCGCCAGAGAAGCGGAACGGGAAAGCCATGACCGACCCCAACTCGATCTCGCCGGAGGGGGAATCCATGACTGAGGCCGAGTCCGTCCCTGAATCCGCTCCCGCCAATGAGAGCGCCGGCCGGGAAGCGGCGGCGAAGCAGCCGCGCGCGCGGCGCAAGCCCGCCAAGCGCCGCGCGTCCAAGCGCAGGCAGTCTCCCTTCTGCACCGTCGAAGAGGCGATCGAGGCTTTCGCCCAGGGCGAAATGCTGATCATCACGGACGACGAGGATCGCGAGAACGAGGGCGATCTCGCGCTGCCCGCCCAGTTCGTGACCGCCGACACGATCAACTTCATGGCCACCCACGCGCGCGGACTGATCTGCGTACCCATGGACGGCGATCGGCTCGATCAACTCAGCCTCTACCCGATGGTCGGACAGAACACGGCGCCGCTCGGCACCGCCTTCACGGTCAGCGTCGAAGCTCGCACCGGCGTCACCACCGGCATCTCCGCCCACGACCGCGCCCGCACGATTCAAGTCTTGATGGATCTCAACTCCGGCCCCGACGACCTCGTGCGGCCGGGGCATATGTTCCCGCTCCGCGCCCGCGACGGCGGCGTGCTCGTCCGCGCCGGCCAGACCGAGGCTTCGGTCGATCTCTGCCGTCTGGCCGGACTCCAGCCGGGTGCGGTGATCTGCGAGATCATGAAGCGCGACGGCACGATGGCGCGCTTGCCTGAGCTCGTTCGCTTCTCCAAGCGCCACAAGCTCAAGATTGTCTCGGTTGAGCAGATCATCCAGTATCGCCTGCGCACCGAGCAGCTGGTCGAGCGCGTCTCCGAGGCCAAGCTGCCGACCGCGCACGGCACCTGGCGGCTGATCGGCTACCGCACCTCGGACCACGCCGAAGAGCACGTAGCGATGGTGATGGGTCACGTCAACGGCGAACATCCCACCCTCGTCCGCGTCCACTCGCAATGCCTCACCGGCGACGTCTTCGGCTCCCAGCGCTGCGACTGCGGCGAGCAGTTGGACTTGGCTATGCGCATGGTCGCCGAAGAGCGCCGCGGCGTGATCGTCTACATGGCTCAGGAGGGCCGCGGGATCGGTCTGCACAACAAGATCGCCGCCTACGCGCTCCAGGATCAGGGCATGGATACGGTCGAAGCCAATCTCGCGCTCGGCTTTGCCCCCGACCGCCGTGACTACGGAATCGGGATGCAGATTCTGCGCGACCTCGGCGTCTCCCGCATCCGCCTGATGACCAACAACCCGGCCAAGCGCCACGGTCTCGCCGGTTACGGCCTCGAAATCGTCGAGCGCGTGCCCGTGATCGCCAGCGCCAACCCCCACAACGTGCGCTATCTCTCGGTCAAACACGAGAAGATGGGGCACATGCTCGACGCCGACGACATTCGCTCGACCGAACCGGCCGACGACGAACCGCCCCGTCCTCCGCGCCGAGCCGCCATCGGCTAGGAGCCGCCCATGGTCCGCATCCACGACGGCGCACTCCCGCCCGACCCCGAACGCGGCCCCGCCGCCGGCCTCAGCTTCGCCATCGTCGTCTCCCGCTTCAACGACTTCGTCACCGGCAAACTGCTGGACGGCTGCCTCGATCACCTCGAAGCCAGCGGCGCAGACTCGGATGCAATCGACGTCTACTGGGTGCCCGGAGCGTTCGAGATTCCGCTGGTCGCCCAGAAGTGCGCCCAAACCGGACGCTTCGACGCCGTCATCTGCCTGGGCGCCGTGATCGAGGGCGAAACCGACCACTACCGCCTCGTCGTAGACGGAGCCACTCAAGGCATCGCCCGAGTCGGCCTCGACACCGGCGTCCCCATCATCTTCGAAGTCCTCGCCACCCAAACCGTCGCCCTCGCCCTCGCCAGAGCCGGAGGCGAAGCCGGCAACAAAGGCGAAGAAGCTGCGCAGGCCGCGATCGAGGTGGTGCGAGTGTTGGGGACGGTGAAATAGGTGGTCAGCGGCGGCGGCGCTGTCGTCGAGCTCGGCGATAGTTCGAGCTTCGCTTCGTATAGTCGGTGGCGTCCGCCAGACGCTGATAATCCGACTTGCCAACCAGATGACGAACAGGGCGTTGACCAGGCGGACTCAAGTATCTACCGTCTCTGATCCCGCCCCAGCCGGCAACGTCGGCCCGGCAGTGGCTTGCCTGCTGCGCACGAACGTATCGCAGTGCCGGTAGCAGATCGCGATCGAATGAGAAGAGCACGCCAACATCGTATGTCCGCTCGACCGCGCCAATGACGAAGTCAATCGCGAGTTGTACGTCGATCTCTTTCTCAGCCTGCGGTTCGCCATGCTGGTCATACTGCAATGGTGCTGAGAAGACTTGCACGCCCGCCTGCTCCCAGGCAGCGCGCTGGCGTTGAAAGGCGTCATATGCAACCTGGCTCATTCGCCGCACGGGCTCTCCCCGATAGAGCCGCACTTCATTCAGCTCCAGGGGCGGTTCCCCAGGATGTCGCTCGTTGTACTGGCCGCAGACGAATTCGCCAAGCGCCCAGGGGCGAAACTGCCCGCAGGTGGGATCGTCATCCGGCTGGTGGAACAGGTCGCGTGCTTGGCCGTATGCGTTCTGGTAGTCGATGAACAACGAAACCCGTTGTGACATGATCGCCAATCAGCCGGACGCCCCCGCTCGCAGTGAGTGGGGGCGTCCAGAGAATTCCCCAGCGGTAAGACGCCACGTTCGTATGGAGCCAAGCGAGGTCCCGTGGTTCGGCGCTGCATCGAGCGATCCAACGCGCCGGTCCTGGTTTCGGTGGCGCTCCGACCACCGAAGGTGTGGTGACCGGGACTGGACTGCCGGAATACGTCGAAGGCCGAGAGTGGGCTCAACTCCGAACATTTGGCGACCCAGAGCTGGGTGCTCAAGGCTCAACGATAGAGCGAGCGGCAAACCAGATCAACTCGCACGCTCGCCGGCCCAAAACCTCCTCAGCCGAACGTGTTCCCGCGACTGCGGAAGCCGTCGATCCCCAGACCGTCTCGCCACTTCTCCGACTCGCGGCGGGAGAATGAATCGAGAGGAATGCCGCAGCCGTCCGCGATCCGCACCATGCGCTGGAAATTGGCGATGGTGGCGGCGCAATCCACGACTGCGTCCGGCCCCATCGCCGCGTTCAGCGCATTGCGCGCAGCCGCCAGATCGGATGTGTGAGCCACCGCTGCGTCGGAATAGCGAAGCAGTACTTCGCCGTGTTCGACGCCGCTATCAATATCGTTCCGCACCGTACCGTTCAGGTTTAATGCGTCGTTACCTTCGCTGCTCCGACCGAGCAGCATCACGTGCGAGATCGTTCAATAGAAGCATTCGTTCAGCGCCGATACTCTCGCCGCCACCAACTCTCGCTGCGGACGGGTCAGTATGCGGAACGACTCCTGCTCGCCGGCGATCTCGATCCAACTCAGATAGTGCGCGTCGAACAGATCGGCCAGCCAGCGCACGCTGTCGGGGTGCAGGCTCATGGCCGCGCGCACGTTGGCGGCGTATTCGGCCCCGCCGTAGATGTCCGCTTCGCGCTCGCCCAGGTCTTCGGGCCGGACGGTCGGCGACCAACTGCCGTGCTGTTTCGCGCCCGTTGGCCGAATCCGCGTGGGTTCGCCTCCGATCGGTTCGGGCAACGGTTCCAGCGGCAGCGAGAGCGCGCGGTGAAACTCGTCTACCGACCAGACGTGCACGACCACGCCCAGCAGCTCGATGTAGTGCGCGTCCGACATCCCCTCGGCGGTCGTGGTCTCCTCGTACCACTCATGCGAGACGTTGGGCAGGTCGCCGATCAGCTTATGCGCCGCGAACGCCGCCGCCTCGGGCAGTTCGGCCGGTCCCGGTCCAGGATCGGGCAAGCCGTCTACCAATGCCGAGGCGCGCCGGCTCTCAGCTGCAATCGAGACCCGCTCCGCGCCCGTCCACCAGTCGCCCGGCGACGCCAGCATCTGCCAACTGCGACGGTGCGCCTCAGCCATCCGATCAAGCACGGGCCAAGTCGTGTTCGCGTAGGCGAAGGGGGCGGTAGTGGTGGTCATCGCAGACTCCTCAACTCGGTTAATCCGTCAGCACCGCCGACGGCGAGTTCGACGCCGAAGCGTACTCGTGAATCCCGAGCTGACCGCGCCAGTCGTCGGAGGCGCGCTCGGTGAATTCGTCCAGCGGAATCCCACAGCCGTCCGCGATCCGCACCATGCGCTGGAAATTCGCCACCACGCCGGCCGCGTCGACCGCCGCCTGCGCGCCCAACCGGTTTGCGATCTGATCGCGCACGGCTGGCAAGTTCTCGCGCCGTTGCACCGCAGCTTCGGCGAACGCGATCATCAGCTCGCCCTCGGCGACGCCGCTGTCCTCGTCCGGATCGACTGTGGCCTGGATGTTCAGGGCCGAGTTGTTGGGGCTGCTCTCACGGAGCATCCGCACATGAGAGGTTGTTCAATAGAAACACTCGTTGAGCGCCGAGACCCGCGCCGCGATCAACTCAATCTGCGCACGCGAGATCGCCCGCAGCGGATCGGGCATTCGCATCTCGGCAAAGCTGAGGTAGTGCCCCTCCGAGAGATCGTGCAGCCAGCGCACGTTCTCAGGCACCAGCGAGAGCGCCGAGATCACGTTCGCGCCCCACTCCCAGGGGCCGTAGAGCATCGCATCGCTCGGGTTGAGTCCGCCGCGAGGCACCAGCGGCGGCCAGGAGTCGCGCTGCTCCGCCAGCTCGGGGCGAATCTGCGACGGCTCGCCCGCGATCGGCTCCGGCAGCGGCTCCAGGGGCAAACTGAGGCCCCGGTGAAACTCGTCGATCGAGAGCGCGTGCACCACCACCGCCACCAACTCCACATAGCGCGCGTCCGACATTCCGGGCTGCGCGATCATCTCCTCGTACCACTCCCGCGAGAGATTGGCGTTATCAACGACCAGCTTCTGGATCGCGTGAATCGCCGCCTCCGGCAGCGGCGTGCCCCCCGGCGCGGGCTGATACTCCGCCGCCGCTCGAGTGACAGCTGCGATCGCCACCCGCTCGGCTCCGCTCCACCAACGACCCGGGCGGGCAATCACATCCCAACTCATGCGGTGCGCGGCAATCGTCGTCTCGCGGATTGGCCAGTCGGTGTCCGCGTATGCGAATGCTGGTTGAGTCTCAGTGGTCATGGGACAACTCCGATCCGGTGCGGTCGCAGGGTAGGCGGTGCGCCGGATGTTCATTCAGTCGGCGAGCACGCCGCGGCGCTCAAATCCAGCGGTGATGTCATCGTAGACCGACTCCGCGGCCGCCCCCGCAGCGGCGGCGTCCTCAGCGCTTGGCGCTGTCGCACTGCCGGGATATCTCGCTCCGGCAGCCCATCCAGTGAGGAGTTTGAGGTCGGCGCTCGGAGTTTGCAGCGGCCAGCCTTCGGGCAGGAGACCACGCAGCTCCGTCAGGTCGTGGGTGTAGGGGATCTCGACTGCCTCGAACACGAGCGCCGCCTTCAAGGCTTTCTCGGCAGCCTGCTGCGCGTGGTAGCAGGCGGAGCGGAGTCGAGGCGGCTCACTCGAGAGCGCCCAACGGACGACCTCTAGGTCTTCCTCGGCAATCTCCAGCCATTGCAACGCTTCGGTTTCGATCACGCCGTCGCCATCATGCACGACCCGTCCCTCGCGGAGCGCCGCGTGGAGGACGCTGCCCGTGACATGACCACGGTATGCGATCTCTGCTGGCGTGGTGACCAAGATGTCTTTGGCGACGGACAGGCCGCTCAAGCAGCTTCGCATCTGGAGCGCAGCTTCGTTGGTGTCGGTCAGATCGGGCACGACGACGAGCAAGTCCACATCGCTCCCTGCACGGGCGTCACCACGGGCGCGCGAGCCGAAGAGGATGATGCGCTTGGGCCGAAACTCGGACACGAGGCGGTCGACCATCGTCGCGATGACGGGTTCCAGGCTGCCGATATGTGTCCGGGTCGAGGTCGTCATGCTGTTGGCGTCCGGAGCGATGGCGATCGCCAAGATCGCCGTGGTCTCGCATTTCGAGAGTACAGAACCGCGTCTCCACGTCAGGCTTTAGCCTTTGCCAGACCCTCATGCAGGAAGGGAGTGCTCCCCATGCCTCAGACCCTCAACGTCAGCGGTGCGTCGCTGATCTACGACGAGTTCGGCGAAGGGCCGGACACGATCGTCTTCGTCCACGGCGCGGGCGGGAATCATCTCAGCTGGTGGAACCAGATTCCCCAGTTCAGCGACCGCTTCCGCTGCGTCACCTACGAGGTTCGCGGCTGGGGACAGAGCCAGGATCTGTCCGGCGAGGGCCGCACTGCGTTCGCACGCGACCTGGGTGAGCTGATGGATCAGCTGGAGATCGAACGAGCCGCACTCGTTGGGCAGTCGATGGGCGGGTTCTCGATCCTGCCCTACGCCGCACGCAATCCCGAGCGCGTGACCGCCCTGCTGATGGCCGACACGATGCTCGGGATCGCCGACCAGGGGCTGCTTGACGACATGCGCACCGCCACCGCAGCCGCCGCCGAGAATGCTCGCCTGGGCGGGATGACGCGGATGGTCGGCCCGGCCTACCTGGAGCGCTCGCCCACGGGCGTCTTCCTCTACAACCAGATTCGGGCGCTGAATCCGCCGCTCGATTTGGATCGTCCGCTCAGCTTCGGCGTTGAGGACGGCGCGATCGCAGTCGAGGAGCTTTCGGCGCTGACGATGCCGGTCGTCTTCCTCGCCGGGGAGGAGGACGCGATCATCCCCGCCGCCGTGATTGAGCGAGCGGCGGCGATGGTGCCGGAGGCTCGATACGTTGAAGTGCCGACCGGCGGCCACTCGGTCTACTGGGAACTGCCGGCGGAGTTCAACGCGATCCTCGAAGAGCTGCTGTCGGAGGCGTATGGTTGATTGCTGTTGGTGGAAGGCTTGCACGCACGCGGACGAAACCGGACCCCCCTCTGTCACTTCGTGACATCTCCCCCCGCGATGCGGGGGGAGAAGAGGAATTCCAGGAGAACGACATGAGCCTGATCAGTGAAGACCCACGCATCGACCCGCGAATCAAGGAGGCGTTCGGCGATATGCCAAACTTCCCCTTGCCCAACTTCGACACCCGCGAAGCGCTGGTAGCGGCGATGAACACGCCGGAGGCGCTGGAGGCGATGAACCTCGACTTCTTCAGCGAGGAAGCGGCTCAGGCGGTTGCGCCCTCAGCCGGACTGACGATCACGACCGAGTCGTTCGTCTCGGAGCCTGACGGCAACTCGATCAAGCTGTTGCTGATCCGGCCTGAGTCCGATGCGCCGCTGCCCTGCGTCTACTACATCCACGGCGGCGGGATGGCGTTTGCGTCCTGTTTCGACGTGATGTACCAGGCCTGGGGCCGGATGATCGCCCATCAGGGCGTCGCCGTGGCAATGGTCGACTTCCGCAACTGCGTGACGCCGTCGTCGGCGCCGGAGATCGAGCCGTTCCCGGCCGGCCTCAACGACTGCGTGTCGGGCCTGCGCTGGTTGATCTCGCAGGCGGACGAGTTCGGCATCGACGCGGGCCGGATCGCGGTCGCGGGCGAGAGCGGCGGTGGCAATCTGACGCTTGCGGTGGGGCTGCGCCTCACTCGTGAGGGCGACGCCGGCCTGATCCAAGGCCTCTACTCGATGTGCCCCTACATCGCCGGCAGTTGGCCTCGTGACGACCTGCCCTCCTCGACCGAGAACAACGGTCTGCTGCTTGACTTGCACAGCAACTTCGGCGCGCTCGGCTACGGCATGGAGGCATTTGAGGCCGAGGATCCCGAGGCCTGGCCGCTGTTCGCTAACGAGGAACACGTCCAGGGCTTTCCCTACACCATCATTTCGGTCAATGAGTGCGATCCGCTGCGCGACGAGGGGATTGCGTTCTATCGGCTGCTCCTGCGCGCCGGACAATCCGCTCGCTGCCGGCAGGTGATGGGTACCACGCACGGTGGGGACAATGTCGTGCTGCCCTGCACCGACCTCGCGCTGGCAACCGCGCAGGACATCGCCGCCCTGGCCGAGGGCGGGTAAGGCTCCCGAACCCAAGCGCCCGTATACTCCGCGCACATGACTTCCACCGCCCCTACCACTCTGACCAGCGTCGACACGCTCGCCAACGGGCTGCGTGTGGCCACCACCTCGCTGCCCCACTCGCAGGCGGCCACGCTCGCCGCGTATGTCGGCGTCGGCTCGCGCGATGAGGCGCGCGACACGCTGGGGCTCTCCCACTACCTCGAGCACATGCTGTTCAAAGGCACCGAGCGACGGCCGGAGCCAACCGCCATCTCCGCCGCGATCGAGGGCGCGGGCGGATCGCTCAACGCCTTCACCTCGCGCGAACTCACCGCCTACTGGAACCGCGTTCCCTATGACCGTCTCGCGCTGGCGATGGATGTGCTCGCCGACTCGGTGCAGCACTCCACCCTGGCCGAATCTGAGATCGAGCGCGAACGCACCGTGATCTGCTCCGAGATCCGGCGCGCGCACGATCAGCCTCAACAGCGCGCCGGACAGCTGATCACTCAGGCCGCCTATGGCGCGCAGCCGCTGGGCTGGGAGATCGCGGGCGACCTGGAATCGGTCGGCGCGATCACGCGCGACGACCTCGCCGCCCATATTGCAACCTGGTATCAGCCCAGCAACACGGTGCTGTCCGTCGCCGGCAATGTCACTCGTGAAGAAGTCCTAGAGCTCGCGGAACGTCACTGGGGCGACGCCGCGCCAGCCGGCACGCCGGCACGTACGCTGGCGGCGGACGCGATGGACGCTGATCCGGTGCGGATTGAGCAGCGAGAGATCGAGCAGTGCAATCTGATGCTCGCGCTGAGGGCGATGCCGCGACTGGATCCCGACCGCTACGCCTTCCGCCTGCTTGATGAGGTGCTGGGCGGCGGGATGAGCTCGCGCCTGTTCCTCGAAATCCGCGAGCGCCGCGGTCTCGCCTACTCGGTCGGATCGCACGCCGCCGCCTTTGACGACACCGGTCATCTGGGCATCTCCGCCGGCGTCACCGCCGAGCACGTGCTCGAGACCGCCACGGTCATGCTCGAACAGCTCGAACTGCTGCGTGCCGAGCCGGTCGGCGACGAAGAACTGTCGCGAGCGCGCGAGCACGTCTGCGGCTCGTTCCGGCTCAGCCTCGATACCGCTGCGAGTTGGTGTCATCGCGCCGGCGGGATGCTGATCAGCAACGGCTTCATCGAGCCGGTCGACGAGACGATCGCCGGTTACGAGTCGGTCAGCGCCGCTGATATCCAGCGCGTCGCCGAGCGGATCGTGCGGGAGGGTAATCTGGCGGCGGCGGTGGTGGGGCCGTTCGACGATGAGGATGCGCTCCGCGAGCGCACGCTCGGCTACAGCCCGAACTGATGCGTACTCGGGAACTGTCATGGACGATGTCCGCGCCACGCTGATTCTGCTCCCCGGCCAGCCGCTCCCCGAGGCGAACGAAGTCGCCGACGCTGGCGCGCTCGTGCTGGTCCCCGACCCTGAAGACTTCGACGCCTCAGCCGATCACGTCAAAGCGGCAATCGAACTGGGTCCGCCCGTCTACATCGCGCTGCCGCCGCTGGAGGAGGGCTCGATCAAAACGTATCTCCAATCGCTGCTCATGCCTGGCGTGTACGGCGTCGCCTCGCGGACGCCGCAAAGCGTGGATCAACTGCGCTATCTGGAAAGTCTGCTGGAAGAGCTGGAGGTTCGCGCCGGGGTTCGGCCGGGATTGACCGCAATGGCGGTTGGCTTCGAGCACCCCCGCGCATTGGTGATCATGGCCGAGTCGCTGCGCGCGATGCGGGATTCGGCTGACCGGATGACTTGGGTTGCGTTCAACCATGTCGAGCTCGCGCAGACGCTCGGCGTCGACCCCGCGAGCCCCACGATCGCGGCGGCGTCGGCGCAAGCTGTATTGACCGCGGCGGCGTTCGACCTACCCGTGGTCTACGACGATCCAGACGACGCTGAAGCCGCCGCCTCATTCGGGTTTCGCGGCTGCGCGACCATCTTTCCGTCCGACATCGCACGGCTGCGCGATATCTTCGCTCGGCCCGAAGCGGAGTCCGAAGCAGTGCAAACAGAGGAGGCGTCGTAGTGGCAGCCACCGTGATGCGAACGATGTTGTCGGTACCCGGCATCCGTGAGCGCTTCATCGAGAAGGCGCGCGAGGCGGAAGCGGATGTGCTCTGCTTCGACCTCGAAGACTCGGTCGCCTGGGACGACAAGCCGACCGCTCGCAAGCTATTGGCGCAGGTGCTGCCCGATTTCCCCAAGCGCGGGCGCAACGTCTTCGTCCGCACCAACGGCTACGACACCGGCCTGATCGAGCAGGAGCTCGACGCGCTGGTGCATCCCTGGCTCGATGGGGTGAGCGTGTCGAAGGTGGAAACGGCGCGCGATATCGAGCGGATCGACGACTATCTGACGCTGCTGGAGCGAGCGCGGGGCCTGGCCGACGGACAAGTGTCGATTGCAGCCTGGATCGAGAACACGCACGCAGTATCGAACGCATACGAGATCTGTCAGGCCTCCGAGCGGCTGGTCGGCATCTGCGTCGGCGGCGAAGATTATGCGGTCAGCATCGGAGTCCGCCGCACCAAGCGCGGAGCAGAGCTGGAGCTGGCCCGGCGAGCGTCGGTCAACGCGGCTCATGCGGCCGGGATCGTCCCGCTCGATACGCCCTGGACCGATATCCGCGATCCAGAAGGCTATGAAGGCGAACTGCGGCGGATGAAGGAGATCGGCTTCCAGGGCAAGTTCTGCATTCACCCGGATCAGCTCGCTCCCGCGAATCGGATCTTCAGCCCGCCAGAGGAGGACGTGAGCTGGGCGCGAAGGGTCGTGGATGCATATGAGGAGGGAGTGAGCCAGAACCTCGGCGCGGTGGCGCTGGACGGCCAGATGATCGACAAACCGGTGCTGGAACAGGCCGAGAACGTATTGGCTTGGTCGGAGCAGATCGCGGCGATGGAGTCGGCGCGTTAGTCGGCGTCGAAATCGAGCGGGATCAGGGCGATCACTTCAGCGACCAGAGCGTTGGCCATGCGGTAGTAGACCGTGACGCTGTTGCGACTGAGCTGATACACGGCATCGGCGGCATCGCCTGAGAGATTGCGTACCTGCGGGTTCTGTTCGGTGGGATCTTCCAGCAAGAATTCAATGATCTCGTCCACTCGCGCGATAGAGATGAGGTCCAGCGCCTGATAATCGCGCATCGCATTGTCCGAGTAGAACAAGTCGAATCCGGCTGGCTCGCGCTCCACTACGGCTGACTGTTCCCGTCAGCTTCTGGATTCAACTGCTTGAGACGCGCGGCAAGTTCGGGATGTTCTTTGAGATATTCGCTCAGCTTCACCGGCTTCGGTCGTGGTCTGCTGGCGCGCTCGCGTGCGAGCTGCTCGTTCCACCAGCGCAGGAGATCGCTTGGTTCGATCATTCCGTCACTCGCTATTGCCCGGCGAAAGGGTTGTTCGGACATGATCTGTTGGGTCAGTTCAGCGCAGTTGGCCTGTCTGAAGCGCATGTAGAGGGGGGCGACCACTCGCTCAGCTAGGAGGCTGCTCGCAACCATCGTGTCCGACCTGGAAGAGAACGACTCTGAGAGCACGAGCGGTCGATCATCGCTGGCGGAGTACTGATCGGCTACGGAGGCGACGACAGGGCCCTCCGGGCGGGCCTCGATCTGCTCGTCGAAGAGAAGTTTGCCAGGTGAAATGAGAGAGAAGCCCTGACCGTAGTAGAGCAGGTTCTGGAGTTGTCGGTGATTGAGCTGATCCCCGTGCTCACCGGCGATGTAGAGGAAATACTGCGCAGCGTCAATCGCCGCAAAGAAGGGAAAATAGCCGCGGAAAGGTACGAGCGCCATAGGCCGAGGCTAGCGACCCTGACAGGCCGCGTCATCAGAGAACGCTGGATGGTTTGCGGCCCAAACGCAGGGCTCCGGTGCGCTCGTAGGCGCTGTCGGCGACGAAGATGTGTTGGCTGGCGACGAGGATGTCTCGGAGGACTTGCTGGAGCGGACTGTTGGTGAAGGCGGCGGCTCCGCCGCCGGTGTGGTGAGCGAAGCGGACGACGTCGACGCAGGTGTCGGTGACCCAAGTGACCATGCCGCGAATCCGTGCATCCTGGTCCGGCGTGGTTTGTCCGCCTGCCTCGCGGAAGGCCATTGCTTCGTCGAGCACGCTCATGGCGTAGGCGCGGGCGGCCTCGTAGCGGCAGCAGATCTCGCCGTAGTCGCGCTGGAAGGCGCCGCGATCGGCGATTGCGCCGGCGGCGCCGAAGCGGGTGCGGCTGGTCAGCTCGCCGCTGAGCAGGTCCAGCGCCCGGCGCGCCGATCCGAGCGCGATCCCGGTGTGTCCGGGGCTGAGGAAGGTGATCGTCGGGTTCTCGAACCAAGGTCCGCCGCGATTGGAGTGGACGCCGCCGAAGGGGGTGGTGAACTCGGGGCGGACAACGACGTCTTGCATCCGGTAATGGCAGCTGCCGGTGCCTTCGAGACCCATCACGTCCCAGCTGTCCTCGATTATCACTTGCGACTGCTCCACGACGGAGCCGATCACGGGCGGCAGGCCGTCTTCGGGAGCGGGCCGCGATCCATCCTGCTTGTGCACGATCGAGTTCGCCAACACCCAGCCGCAATGGCGAATACCGCTGGCGAACGACCAACGACCGTTGAGCCGAAACGAGCCGTCGGGCAGCGCAGTGGCGACGCCTTCGGGATTGGCGGTACCGGCGATGCGAGGGAAGCCGTTGCCGAAGACCGTATCGAGGCCGAGGCCGTCGGCGAGGTGGGAGCCGGCCATGCCGGGCGTCTCGGCCTGGATCATGGCGACCCAGCCGCTGGAGACGTCGGCGGTGGCGAGTTGCTCGAACGCCTCTACCTGGGTAGCCGGGTGGACGTCGTATCCGCCCACCTCTTGCGGTGAGGCCATGGCGAAGAAGCCGGCGTCTTCGAGCGCGGTCACGGCGGCGGGCGCGAGTGTTTTGGCCTGCGCCGACTCTGCCGCGTGATCGCTGAGGATCCGGCTGATGGATTCCGCCCGCCCGATCCAGTCTGAGCGCTCTCGCTGACGTTCTGGGCTAGTGCGGCTCATGTAGACCTCCGGGGCCTGTTCATACTACTTGCGCGGGGCGGGGGCAGGAACATTTGGGTGCGTTCGAGCGATCGCTCTGCGGAGAATTCTTTGTACCGGCTCGAAAAATGAGGAAGTCCAGTGTTTTACGGGAGATCGTGTGTTCAGGACGGTTAGCGTTGGTTAGCGGCGGTCAGTTTAGCGTTGGTTTTCTCAGCCTAAGTTCAGTTTTGCGAGTGCTCTGGTAGGTTCCTGTTCACGCCTGGAAAGGCCGGAGGCGGGGAAGCGGACGGTGCCCAGGCAGACATCTCCGACCCAGGAGCCCATCGCCCGGATGCGCGATTCGTCCGCCTGTGAGATCGACCCAGGAGCCCATCGCCCGGATGCGCGATTCGTCCGCCTGCGAGATCTGTGAGGGTTCGCCGCGCTGCCGCTGATCCCAGGCGCCGCCGCGCCTTGGAGCCGTTCGCCCGAAGGGCATCTCGTAAGCGGCGGAGAGGACCAGATCATGCGCTCGGTAGTGCGGACTGCCGGTGCCCTGGAGGCCGGTGACGTGCCAACTGTCCTCGATCCCGATCTCCCTGGTGGGGATCGTCATGGCCGTCCAGAATGGCGCGCCGGTGTCTGGCGAGACCGTCACTCGGCGCCGTTGCGGATGACCGAGCGTCGATGCAGTTGCTCGGCGAAGGGATCGACGATCAGGCCCAGCGACTCCAGCAGCGTCAAGCCGATGATCGGCTCTTCGCCATCCTCGCCGAAGATGACCCGGCTCGGCGCAGAGTCGCCCAGTAGCTCGAACTCGGCACTCCCAACCAGGCGCCTCTGGCTTGAACCATCAAAGAGGAAGATCTCGGTGGCTGCGCGCGGGATGATTCCAATCGAGAGCAACGCCGATTCAGGCACGACGCAGCTCATCGAACCAGTGTCAACCAGAAAATCGGCTTGCCACGTTCGTCCCGGTTCAGCGGGGTTGATCACGGTGGCGGGCACGTAGGTCGATCCCACCGGCGTCTCCTCCAGGATTCGCGTCAACTGCGCGACGGCCTCCGGCTTCGGTGCGATTCGCAGCATCGAATCGTCCTTCCCACTGCCTGCGGGACTCGCAGCCTACCCCTACAGACCCGGCCGGACCGGGAGGCCGAGCTGGTGCTGGCCGCGGCGGATGTAGGCGGATTGGGTCTGGATCACGTGCTGGCTGACGGTTTGGATGTCTCGCAGCAGGCGGGCGAGCATGTTGTCGCTGTAGACGGCTGCGCCGCCGGCGTGCTCGTGCGCCGTGCGGACGACGTGCTCGGCGGTCTGATGAGCCCAACGCAGCACGGAGCGGGCGCGGTCGTCGATCCGCACGGCGTCTTCCAGCGAGCGCACCGGGACGGTCAGGGTCTCCTCGAAGAAGTGATGGCCGAACCCTTCCATCACGTCGACGAGCGCCGCCAACTCTCCGAGATCGGCCTGGAAGTGCTGCTGTTCGGCGATCGTCGCGCGTTGGCCGGTGCGGGTGCGGGTGGTGGCGAGCGTCGTGATCTCCTCCAGGGCGCGCTTGGCGACGCCGAGCGGGAAGCCGTAGCCGGCGGCGGTGAGGAAGGTGACGGTCGGACGCCGGAGCCAGCCGTCGCCGCGCAGGACAGGACGTTCGAAGCCGGTCAGACACATCTCGTCGGGCACGAACACGTCGTCGAAGCGGTAATGCGTGCTGCCGGTGCCGCGCATCCCCATCGTGTACCAGGTGTCCTCGACGATCACGTCGGATTTGGGCGCGGCGACGGTGACCAGCGGCGGCGGTTTGCCCGCTTCCGGCTCACGCGAGGGGATACGGCACTGGGCGAGCACGTAGTCGCTGTGGTGGATGCCCGAAGCCCAGCCCCAGCGTCCGTTGACCAACCAGCCGCCTTCGACCGGTTCGGCCACGCCGTCGGGTGCGATCGATCCGGCGGTGACCGGCCAGCGCCGACGGGCGTCGGCGAAGACGCGCTCGGCAGCGCTGTCGGGCAGGCGCGAAGCGAGCCAAGCGGACTCGTGGGCACCGATCAGCGAGCACCAGCCGGCGGCGGTGTCGTGGGCGGTGATGTCCGCGATCACCTGGGTTTGCAGCACAGGATGCGCTTCCAGTCCGCCCAGTTCGGTCGGCGAACAGAGGTTAAACGTGTCCGCGCTGCGCAGCGCAGCCTCGGTCGCCGGTGAGAGTTGGCGCAGTTCCTCGTTGGTCGCGGATTCGGCGCGCAGGGTGTCGCCGATGGCGGCGATGCGGTCTCGCCATTCGGTTCGTTGGTCGGTCAGGGTGTTGGTCATGGTTCCCTCAATCCGCTGGCTTCGCTTAGGGTATGCGGACTCGACTCAATGGCGTGGGCGAACCTGCTCAGGTAGGGGCGCCCCCCCCTCTGTCGCTACGCGACATCTCCCCCCGCGGTGCGGGGGGAGAGTGAGAGCGCGACGACATTGCTTTTCAGCAGCCCGTTAGATCCCCGGGCGGACTTCAAGGCCGAGGCGGTGTCTGCCGAGACGGACGTAGGCGCTGTCGCCGGGCATGACGTGTTGGGCGGAGGTCTGGATGTCTCTCTGTAAGCGCTGGATCATGCTGCTTTCGAAGACGTCAGCGCCACCCATGTGTTGGTGAACGATTCTCACGATCTGTTCGGTGGTCTGGTTGCACCAGCGATAGGCGGAGCGGGCGCGATCGCCCAACTCGACGGCTTCCTGGGGCGTTGCGATCGGCGTGTCGTGGAGCAGTTCGCAGAGACGGCGACCGTAGCCCTCGATGGCGTCGAGCATCGCTTGCGCCTCGCCGATGTCATGCTGCACTCGTTCACGCTCGGCGATCGGCGCTCGGTAGGCGCGCCGGTACTGAGTCGGCGCGTGGGTCGCAAACTCCTCGAGCGCGCGGCGGGCGATGCCGAGGCTGGTCGCGTACATGGCGGGGACGAGGAAGATCGGATTGGGGCGCGTGACGAAGTCACTGCCGCGCAAGGGCGGCAGTTCGAGGTTCTGGAGTTTCATCGCATCGGGCACGTAGAGCTGATCGAAGCGGTAGTGGGCTGAACCGGTACCGCGCATCCCGAGCGTGTGCCAGGTGTCTTCGATCACCACTTCCTCACGGCGGGCAGCGACGGTCACGGTGGGGCGCGGCCGTCCTGGTTCGCGCTCAAGATCGGCGAGGAAGCTCTGCGCCAGCACGTAATCCGCCGTGTGAATGCCCGAGGCCCAGGCATAGCGCCCGTTGACCAGCCAGCCGCCGTCCACCTGCCGGGCCTCGCCCTCGGGCGCCAGTCCGCCGGCGGTGACGGGAAATCGCCATGCGCTCGCGCCGGGATCGAAGATTCGCTGGGCAGTCTCCTCAGGCAGGCGGGTTGCGAGCCAGGCGGATTCCTGGCAGCCGTTCATCAGGTTCCAGCCAGCTGCGGGATCGGCGGCGGAGACGGCTGCGACGGTCTCCAGTTGCGCGACCGGGTGCAGATCCGAACCGCCTAGGTCGACCGGAGTGCAGATGCCGAAGGCGTCGATGCTGCGCAAGGCGTCCATCGTCGCCGGAGAGAGATGGCGCAACTCTTCGTTGCGATCGGCGGCGGTTCGCAGCGTCGTGTCGATCGACTCGGTGCGTTCGCGCCATTCGCGTAGTTGGGCAGTGAGGTTCGAGGTCATCGCGGTCTCAGGGTACGGCGGTCGCGGCCTGGCGACGACGGATCGGCGCGTACACTGACCGAGCGACGCTGTTGCAGGGGATTGGAGCTCGACGATGGCTGGTGTGTCCGACGTGCGGGAGATTATCGCCGGCGACGGCGAGACCGGCGTGGAAATCACGCGCAATGTGCGGCGCTGGGTTGATGAACAGGTGATCCCCTATGCCGACGAGCTCGAACACGCCGGGGAGTTCCCGGCCAAGATCCACGCGGATATGTGCGAGATGGGGATCTTCGGGATCACCTTCCCCGAGTCGCACGGCGGGCTGGGGCTGTCGTTTGAGACGTACTCGGCGGTGATCGAGGAGATCTCGCGCGGTTGGATGGGGCTGGCCGGGATCATTAACACCAACGTGATCGACGGCTGGATCATCGACGAGCACGGCACCGACGAGCAGAAAGATCGCTTCCTGCCCGGTCTGGCGACGGGCGAAAAGCAGGGCTGCTTCACGATCACCGAGCCGAACGCCGGCTCGGATGCGCAGGCGATCCGGACCACCGCCACGCGCGACGGGGACGATTACCTGCTCAACGGCAACAAGCTCTTCGTCACCAACGGCGATCGCGGCGATGTCTATCTGGCGATGACCAAGACTGATCCTTCGGCGCAGCCTCGGCACCGGGGGATTTCGGCCTTCCTGGTGGAGAAAGACACGCCGGGCTTCACGATGGCGCGGACGATTGACAAGCTGGGCTACAAGGGTCCGGAGACGGCTGAGTTGTTTCTTGAGGATGCTCGGGTTCCTGCCGGCAACCTGCTTGGCGGACGCGAGGGTCGCGGCTTTCAGCAGATGATTTCGGGGCTGGAGATCGGGCGGATCAATGTCGCGTCGCGGGCGACGGGCGTGGCTCAGGCGGCGTTTGACCAGGCGATCGTCTATGCGCAGCGGCGCGAGACGATGGGGCGTCCGATTGCGCAGCACCAGGCGATCCAGCTCAAGCTGGCGGAGATGGCGACCAAGATCCGGGCCGCGCGTCTGCTCACCCGCGACGCAGCGCGGAAGAAGGACAGCGGCCAGCGCTCCGACCTCGATGTGGGCATGGCCAAGCTCTTCGCAACCGAGGTTGCGCTGGAGTGCACGCTGGAGTCGATGCGGGTCCACGGCGGCGTCGGCTACACGAAAGAGCTGCCGGTTGAGCGCTACTACCGCGACGCGCCGCTGATGGCGGTCGCGGAAGGTACGAACGAGATTCAGCGGATCGTGATCGCGCGGCGGCTGTTGGAGCTGTACCAGGTGGACTGACGACAGATCGTTGCGCCCGCCCTGGCTGGAAGGTGCGGAAGGCATTGCAGAAGTCACCTATCTCCGTCATTGCCGCGCTCCGTCGCGGCAATCTCGATGTGCTGGCTACGACGGTGCCAGAGCGGCGAGATACCCGCGGCAAGCGCGGGTATGACGGAGCTTTGATGTAAGCGCAGGTCTCTTCAGGGGACGCTGACCCAACACCCCGCGAAAGGGAACGACGATGCCGACGAAAGAGATGTTTGGCCGCTACCTGGACGAGTTCACGGTGGGCGAAGTGATCGAGCACTGGCCCACCCGCACCGTGACCGAAGCCGATGATCTCATGTTCTGCATGTTGACCATGAATCATCACCCGCTGCACACGAACAAGGAGTTCGCGGAGGGGACGCAGTTTGGTCAGCGGGTGGTCTCGGGGCCGTTCGTGTACTCGCTCGTGTTTGGGATCACCGTGCCCACGATCAGCGGCAAGGCCATCGCCAATCTAGCCACGACCGATCTGCGCCATACGGCGCCGGTGTTTCACGGAGACACGCTGACCGCGCAGACGGAAGTGCTCGAGGTGCGGGAGTCGAAGAGTCAGCCCGATCGCGGGATCGTCACCGTCCACACCACAGCCACGAATCAGGACGGGACGCAGGTGCTGTCGTTTCATCGGGCGGTGATGATCCCGAAGCGGCCGGAATAACCGCCTAGACCGGCGTGACAGCCACCGCTCGAATCTCGCCGAACTCGCGATCCAGCTTGCGCCAGGACTCGCCGCTGTCTTCGCTCAGGTAGACGTAGCCGTAGAGACTGACTGCGGCGACCACGCCCGGCGCTTGCGGATGCGTCGCGAGCCAGTAGATCACCGAGTTCGGCGGCGTCGGCAGATCGACCGCTTGCCAGGTCTGGCCGCCGTCGGTCGTGCGCTGGATCGCGCCTCGGCTGCCCGGAATGCCGTCTCCGCTGGCGACCAGCATCGTCTGCGGATCGTCTGGGCTGACCACCATCGCGCGGCAGTAGCTGCGCTGGGTGCGCTCGGTCAGCGGCGCGAACTCGTGCTGGATCCAAGACTCGCCTTCGTCCTGCGAGTGGGCTACTCCGAACGGGGAGGTGGCGTAGGTCGTCGCTCCCTCCGGGCGGATCGCCCGCGCCATGCAGTGGATGTCGCCCTGGAACGTCTCCGGCCCGAGCGGATTGCCGCGCACCCAGGTGTCGCCCCCGTCTAGCGACTTGTGCACGCCGTCCACCTCAACGCCCGCGTAGACCCGCTGCGAGTTGAGCGGATCGATCACGACCACGGTCGTGCGCGGAATCCCAATCGGGCATTCCTCGGAGATCTGCGTCTCCAGATCGTCCCAGCTCTGGCCGCCGTCCCGCGAGCGGCGCACTCCGGGGCGGCCGCCAGCGAAGATCGTGCTGGTGTCGGTCGGGTCAACTGCCAGCGACCAGGTCTGCCGGTCGGCCATGTACGAGTCCACGACCTGCCAACTGGAGCCGTTGTTGGTCGATTCCAGCAGCGCGTCGTCTGCGCCGGCCAGCAGCCGCTGCGGATCGTCGGGGAAGCTCGTCAGCGAGCGCACCGACTGTTCGCCGACGCCGCGCCCCTTCTGCCAGACGGTTCCGCCGTCGGGCGAGCGCCAGACTCCCTGTCCAATGGTTCCGATGTGAATGGTGACGTCTGCCATCGTCGAATCTCCTCCGTGGGCACTACCAGTCTGCGCGCAGACTAGTGCTTCTGCCAGCGCTACGGTTCCGGGAAGCTGATCGGGCGGTTGGTTCCGACCAGGGTGAAGACGGCCGAGAGATCGATGCGGCTCTCGCCTTCGGTCGCGCGAATCGTGACGACGACCGAGAGTGGCGCGCCGGTCTCGCGGCTGATCGCCGCCGAGAGGGCGGCTGTGATGGTCAGGTCCTCGACGCTGTTCGGGTCGCCATCGGGCAAGCCCGATTCGTCGTCCTGCAAGGTTCGCAAGGTCTCCCAGTCGCCGACGAACTCCTCGATCAGCAGCAGCGCGAATCGCTCGGCCGGGCCGTCCAGAGCGCTGACGTCCTCGATCGTCGCACGACAGCCGAGCCGCCAGACGGGACCAGACTCCTCCTCTACGGGGCTCAGTTGACCAAGGCCCTCGGCAGCGCAGCTCAGACGCTGCTCCAGCCAGGCGGCGTTGAGCGCATCATTCTGGCCGGCGGCCCGGGCGACGAAGGTCAGAAACGTCAGCGCCGCCGGGTCGAGCTCGTCTGGGTTGAGCGGGATCCACTGCGGACTGGAGCCGTCACCGAAGCGCGCCACCATGTACGGCTCACCGTCGACATCGAGGAAGTCGGCGATCAGCTCTCGGCCCAGCGCGCCGGCGAGGGCGGGCCATTCGACCTGCACCCAAAACCGGTCGGCCGCCAGGTCGCGGGCGACGCGGCTGCGTCCGGCGGTCGTGCTGACGCCGCTGCGAATCGAGAATTGACCGTCGTAGCGGATCGTCGAGATCGACGCGCCCCACTCGCGCAGCGCCGCGCTCACGGCTTCGGATTCGCCGGGGGTGGGCGGCGGATCGGGCTGGGGTTCTGGCTCGGGCACGGACTCGCTCTGCTCGACCGCGACGGCTCGTTCCGGCTCGGCGACGGGCGCCGGCTCGGCGGCCGGGGCCTCGGCAACGTCGTCGCTGCATCCGCTCGTCAGCAGCGCTGCGAGCAGTCCGGCAACGAATGCCAGCAGGACGAGTCGCGTATGCGCCCAACGGCCCAGACCCCGGAAGGGACGGGGGCTGTCTGAGATCACGCGGCTGCGGTCAGCGTGCGGGCTCATCTGGGCGTGGGGCTCACTTGTTCATCCGCTCGAGTGTTGCGAGGCCGTTGCAAGGATCGCATAACGGTCCAGCTCGTCATTCCAGCGAACGCTGGAATCTCGTTCCGACCAGATAGACCGGAATTCCGAACGAGATTCCAGGTCAAGCCTGGAATGACGGAAGAAGAGGCCGTTCAGCAATGGTCTCCCCGCGCTGGAATGACGGTCGGCGACCTTACGAGAGCTCGTCGTACAGATCGTTCCAGCGCGGGTTGTGCCCTGCGATGAGGTCAGACTTCCACGCACGATCCCAAGATTTGATCTGCTTCTCTCCCGCAATGGCTTCGTCCATCCGATCGTGCCACTCGTACCAGACCAACTTGCGAATCTGGTATCTCGCGGTGAATGCTGATCCGCGGCCCTCTCGGTGTTCTTGCACGCGACGCGCAAGGTCCGACGTGACGCCAACATAGGTCGCTCCCCCAGCACGGCTGGCGAGGATGTAGACACACGGTTGTCTCGTCATGATCGCTCATTTCTCAATGATTGGAGTTGCGCACGGTACCACTATCCGTCATTCCAGGCTTGACCTGGAATCTCGCTTCCCTCGCTGCCGTGTCTGGCCGGGCGAGATTCCAGCTTTCGCTGGAATGACGGATCCGAAGGACAGGAGCATTTTTCAGCACCCTGTTAGGGCATGTACGGATTCGGACACGGACCCAACTGCGTCCGCAAGATCGCCTGCGCGTCCTCCACGAACTCGCAGAGGAGGGGGCGGGTGTCGGCCGGATCGATAATGTCCTGGCCAGTCGCTTCTGCGGTGCGGAACGGACTCGCCACCTGCCGCAGGCGTTCCTCGATCTCCGCCTCTTTCGCCACCGGATCGTCGGCCTCACGGATTTCTCTCGCATAGGCGGCTCGGGTGCCGCCCTCGATGTGCATCGAACCCCAGCGGCCGGAAGGCCAGGCCCAGCGCTGGAACATGCCGGTCGGACGCTGCTGACACTGGCCCGCCACGCCGAAGACGCGGCCCATCACGACCGTCGCCCAAGGCATCCGCGACTGGCAGGTGGCGATCACCAGGCGCGCGCCGGCGCGCTCGATCCCCTGCTTCTCCGACTCCAGGCCGACCATGAAGCCCGGCTCGTCGGCGAACGAGATGATCGGCAAGTGAAACATGTCGCAGAGTTGGATCAAGCGGATCACCTTGCTCCCGCCCTTAACGTCGGTGGAGCCGCCCTCGTGCATCGGGTTGTTCGCCATCACCCCGACGGGGTAGCCGTTGATCCGCGCCAGTCCGGTAATCCGCGAGCGTCCATAGAAGGGCGCGATCTCGAAGAACGAGCCTTGATCGACGCACCAGTTGATCGCGCGGTGTCCGTCGTAGGCGCGGCGGCGGTCGCGCGGCACCAGTCGTCGCAACCGCTGCTCGCGCCGGTTGGGATCGTCGGTTGGCTCCGCTCGCGGCGGCATTTCGTAGACGCTTTGCGGCAGATAGCTGAGGAACTGCCGAATCTGACGGAAGGCGTCCGCCTCGTCCTCGGCCAGATTGTCGACCGATCCCGACTGGTACACATGCACGCGCTCGTCGCCGAGGTCTTCCTTGGTGATGTCGTAGCCAAGTCCCGCTTTCACTACCGGCGGACCGCCCGGGAAGAGTTGCGAAATGCCCTTCACCATCAGGGTGAAATGGGCCATGCAGGCATTCACCGCCGGCAACCCCGCCACCGAACCCATCACCGCCGAGACCACCGGCACCACGCGCAGCAAATCCATGTCGATCGTCGACCAGGTATTGCCGTCGGGCAGATAGGTTCGCCCCAGCGCCTCGAAGCCCGAGACCGATCCGCCGGCCGCATCGAGCATCCGCACATAGGGCACCCGCCACTCCAGGGCCCGCTCGTTCGAGCGCTTCTCCGAGCCCAGACTGCCCGATCCGTCGCCGCCGCCCGATCCGCCGCGCACAGTGAAATCGCCCGCCGAGACCACCAGCTTGCGCCCGTTGACCTTGCCAAAGCCTTCAATCGCGCCCTTGGGCGTAAACCCGACCAGTTCGCCGGAGTCGTCGAAGTGTGGCTGTCCCACCAGTGACATGAATTCGGTGAAGGAGCCGGGATCGACCAGTCCGTCGATTCGCTCGTTGACCAGCAGTTTGCCGCGCCGCCGCTGCCGCGCCACTCCCTCCGGCCCGCCCCGCCCCTTGGCCAACTCTTTGCGCTTGGCGATCTCGGCGATTTCAGGTTCCCAGGTCATCGGCGGTCTCCGTCCTTTGTTAGGATTACGATCAGGGTAGGATGCAGCGGCGATCGAGGAGGCTGCGCGTGGCGACGACCAAAATGGTCTACTGGCGGAACGAGGAATGGTGGCTGGGATATCTGGAAGAATTCCCGGACTATTGGACACAGGGAGAGACTTTTGAAGACCTACAGGAACATCTTCGTGATCTGTACAAAGACCTGACCAGTGGCGAACTGCCGGGCGTACGACGTGTCGTTGACTTGTCCGTGGCGTGAAACGCAGGGAACTTGAGAAGCGCATCCGCCGATTGGGTTGCCGCGCTGGTTCGTCACGGCAGCAACCACGATTGGTATCGCAATCCGACGACTGGCGTGTACTAGGCTGTTCCTCGCCATCGCGAGATCGACGAGCAGTTAGCGCGCAAGATCATCCGGGAACTTGGTCAGTCGTCGAAATAACTCAGGGCGTGTGCCATGCTCCTGAAATGCCCGCACGCGCTCAGGCCAGTTGGCGGCGCAGGAATTGGTCGAACATTGGCACTGTGAAATCGATGACGCCGTACCCGGAGGAATAGCAGAGCCCGCGCTTGATCAGCGAATCTCGGACGGGGCCGACTTGAGATGTTGTCTTGCCTATTGAGCGCGCCACGTCGCCGGATTGATACGGCCCTCCTCCTAACGATGCCATCGCCGAGAGATAGTCGCGCTCAGCGGGCGTCGTGCGGTTGAAGCGAACCGCAAAGAACCCGCTATCCAATTCATCGACGGCGATAGGAATCGCCGTTTCTACATCCTGCCGGCTGATGACTGCATCAGACTGAGCGGCATCCCACGCTTGCTTCCCGAACTCTTGCAGAAAGTAGGGATAGCCTTCCGACCGCTTAACCACAAGCTCCAACGCGCCGACATCCCACTCGACACCTTCGCGCCGTGCTGGAGCGGCGAGCGCGGTCTCGGCCTCCTCCGGGCTGAGCTTGTCAATGACGTTGTACGTAAACAATCGCTCGGCATATGACTTGGCTTCACCCGCGAGGGCGGGCAACGAGGGCAATCCCGCGCCCGCCAGCATCAGGGGCAGCTGTTCCTGGCTGATCCGGTGCAGGGCGACGATCAGAGCCGCGAGATGGTCACGCGAGAGGTACTGAATCTCGTCGATCGTGAATAGGACGCCCGTCCGCTGCGTGGCTGCCAACTGACCAACTTCGGCGAGCAAGTCGGACAGGTCATCCTCGAGCGCGCCGGAATCGGCGTACCCGGGAATGGGATCGACGCGCAGATCGACACTGCCGGCGTCCGGCACGTTCCAGCGCAACTGGAACGAGCGCAAGATGCCGAGTGCGCGGCGGACTCGATCAGAGAACTCCAGCCTGCGTGAGAGTTGCAGCATGGACTTGCGGGCGAGTGTCGCTGCTGAATCGAGAAACCGGTCATCTTCGCTGGCCTCAAGATGAAGATGGGCCCAGTCGCGGCCTTGCCCGATCATCCCGAACTCGCGCAGCAGGACTGTCTTGCCGACGCCGCGCAGGCCGGTCAGCATCATGCTGCGAGCCGGTCTGCCCAGCGTCAATCGCTGGATGGCAATGTCAAATTCCCGGCGTACCCCGTCACGTCCAACCAGGGCGGGCGGGGGCGTTCCGGCACCGGGGCTGTAGGGATTGCTGACGGGATCCACCAACCAAATATAACAACTTTAGGCGACTTTAAGGAGATCGGCTAAAAGCCCATAAACTTCCTATACTTGGGCGAAGCTGCGGCTTCAGGGGCGTCGCGCCGCCACGATCGCTGCCTGCGCCCGCTCCTGCAACTCCAACTGCGGCGACCAGGCCGGATCAATCCGCGTCCGAATCATCGTCGCCTTCACAGCCGCTGCGAACTCGCCCAGGGCCAGCTGTTGCAAACACTGGGTCAGCGTCGTCTCGGAGTCTCCCGCCAGACGCATCGCCGCCGTCCAGTGCGGCGACGACATCTGCTCATCAGTCGCCTGCATCAACAGCTCTTCGGTCACGGCGCGATGACGCACCAGCGCGTAGAGCGCTTCCACCTGCGTCTGCGGCGGATCGAGCCGCGCCAGGGGCAAGTCTTCGGGCCAGACTAGGCGCGCTTCCTCGGCGCAGGTAGCGGCGGCGCACTCTGCCAGCGAGCCGAGCGCGGTTAGCTCGTGCAGCTGCTCGGTGCTCGCACCCGCCAGCGCTGTGGTCAGCACGCGCCTGGTCAGCAGGAGCGCGTAGCCCCAGGCCTCCGCCGCCTCGGACTGCATCTATTCGGAGATCACCAGATCGACGCCGCCCACGGCCTCGACGGCGGCGCGAATCTGCTCCTGGATGCCGGCGTCCGGTTCGGCCAGCGGGGCGCGCGGCGGTCCGGCGCGGAAACCGGCGTCGTTCAGCGCCCACTTGACCGGCGCGGGATTGCCGATCAGGAACATCGCCTTGACCAGCGGCGCGAGCCGCACCTGGAGGCGTCCCGCTTCGGCCGTGTCGCCCCGCTCCCAGGCGTCGTACATCGCCGCAATCTGGCCGCCCACGAGATGGCTCAACACTGAGACCGCGCCGTAGCCGCCCATCGCCAGGATGGCGAGGTTATCGCCGTCGTTGCCGCTCCAGATCTTGAACGCGGGCGGCGCGCTGCGGATGATCTCGGCGATCTGCTCCAGGTCGCCCGACGCTTCCTTGACCCCGGCGATGTTGGGGCAGTCCTCCGCCAGGCGCACGGTCGTCGCGGCGGTCATGTTCAGACCCGTCCGCCCAGGCACGTTGTAGAGCATGATCGGCGTCTCAACCGCATCGGCGACGGCTTTGAAGTGCTGGTACAACCCCTCCTGCGAGGGCTTGTTGTAGTAGGGCACCACCTGCAACAGACCGTCCACCCCGATTTCGGCGGCCAGCTCGGACGCCTCCACCGCGGTCTCGGTGCTGTTCGAGCCGGTACCCGCGATCAGGGTCGCATCGAGCTCATGCACGACCGGCAGCAGTTCGCGGAAAAGCACGCGCTCCTCCTCGTGGGTCAGGGTCGGCGATTCGCCGGTGGTCCCGGCCACGACCACGCCGTCAGAGCCACTCTTGATTAATGCGACCGCGAGCGCCTGCGCCTGCTCCACATCAATCGCGCCA
Source organism: Dehalococcoidia bacterium (assembly GCA_963555985.3). GTDB lineage: Bacteria > Chloroflexota > Dehalococcoidia > Bin125 > Bin125. The sequence goes on along the minus strand of OY820591.1, from coordinate 79,902 downwards.
TCCTCGCGCATGGGCGTCACCATCGCCGTGTAGAGGCGTCCCCAGTTTGTCTCGACAGTCATGATCCGGGCCTTCCGTCGGTCGCAGTCGATCAAGGCTACTAGGTTCGTCGTCGGTCGGGCGCTGCAAGGTACTGAAGAACCCGCCTCGGGGCATCGCCCTGCTCTCAGTCATTCCAGCGAAAGCTGGAATCTCGCCCGGCCAGATCCGGCGACGAGGGGAGCGAGATTCCAGGTCAAGCCTGGAATGACGAGGGTTGAGTTTTGCGGCAGCCTGCTAGACCGGAACCGGCGCCGCAGCGTTGAGCAGGCCGGCTTGCTTCAACTCGTCCCAGAGGCCAGCCGGGATCGCCGTTTCGACCATGCGCGCGTTCTCCTCGACCTCGGCCACGGAGGCTGCGCCGGGGATCACGGCGGCCAGGGCGGGATGGGCGAGGATGAACTGTAGGGCGGCGGCCTTCAACGGCACATCGTGGCGGTCGCAGACGGCCTGGATCGAGCGGGCGCGTTCGAGCATCGCCGGCGGCGCGGCGCGGTAGTTGTAGCTCGCGCCGGGGCTGAGGTTCGAGGCGAGGATGCCGCTGTTGTACGGACCGCCCGCGATCACGCTGATCCCGTTCGCCTCGCAGTAGGGCAGAAACTCGGCGAGCGCGCCCTGTTCGAGCAGGGTGTAGCGCCCGGCCAGCAGGAAACAGTCGAGCGGCAGTTCGAGGGCGAAGCGCAGCTCCAATTCCCACTGATTCATGCCCGCGCCGATGGCTCCGACCAGACCCTGCTCGCGCAGTTCGATTAAGGCAGGGAAGGCCTCACGCAACGCCTGCTCGGCGTGGTCGTCGGGGTCATGCACGAGCAGGATGTCTACATGGTCGAGTCCAAGTCGTTCGAGGCTCGTTTCGAAGCAGCGTAGGACGCCGTCACGGCTGAAATCGAAGTGCCAGGGTTCGGTGCCGCCGGCATCCTCCTGGAGCCGGCGGCCGACCTTGGTCGAGAGCACAAACTCCGAACGGTCGAGCCGGGCGAGAGGCGCGCGGTAGCGGCGCTCGCTCTCGCCGACGCCATACATCGGAGCGGTATCGAAGTAACGCACGCCGAGCGCGGCAGCGCGATCGATCAGCGCTTCCGCTTCGGCAGGGGGCGCGTCGCTGGCCAGGAAGACGCCACCGAGTCCCAGGCGCGTAACGTGCAGGGAGGTGCGTCCGATTTGAGCGGTGTCAGTTGCTTTCATGGCGGCGATCATAGTGGGCCTGTGTGAGCGGGAGTGAAGCGCCGGCAGGCGGCTCGCACATTGCTCAGTTCACCAGCTCCGCACCTGTCGTGACAGTTCGGCGATAGGGCGCATGAGTCCGTCATTGCCGCGCCTCGTCGCGGCAATCTCGCGGTGTTGGGTGACGACGGTGCAGATGTCGGCGAGTGATCTCCGCCTTCGGAGGCCTTTGCGAAACCCCCATTTCCGTCATTCCAGGCTTGACCTGGAATCTCGTTCGGAGTTCGGTCTATCTGGTCGGGCGAGATTCCAGCTTTCGCTGGAATGACGAGAGCAGCGGGAATGCCAATTTGCACAGGCCTCCCTGCGCGGGGACAGGCTCCGCGGCGAGCGCGGGTATGACGGAGTGAGGGCTAGAGGCACCCGTCCGCAAGCATCCACTCGACCATCTGAATCATGTTCAGCGCCGACCCCTTGCGCAGGTTGTCGGCGACTACCCACCAGGCGAGACCGTTGGGGTTGGTCACATCCACTCGCGCCCGGCCGACCAGCGTGTCGTCAATCCCGCTCGCATCGAGCGGCGTCGGATACTCGCCCGCCGCGCGCCCATCGATCACGCTGAGACCGGGTTGGGCGGCCCAGAGCGCGTGTGCTTCTTCGACGCTGATCGGGCGGTCAAAGTCGGCGTGGACGGCGATCGCGTGGGAGAGTTCGGTGGGAATGCGGACGCAGGTCGCGCTCAGCGGCAGCTCCGGCTGGTGCAGGATCTTGCGCGATTCGACCAGCATCTTCCACTCCTCCTTGGTGTAGCCGTCGTCGAGGAAGACATCCACCTGGGGGAGGGCGTTGTTGGCGATTTGCTTGGGGTACTCGTTGATCTGGTCGTCGGAGACCGGCTCGCCGCCGACCAGGACGGCGTTCTGGCGCTGCAACTCGTCGACCGCCGCCTTGCCGGAACCGGAGGTGGCCTGATAGGTGTCGGCGATCACGCGGGTCACCGTGCGCTCCTGCATCAGGGGGTGCAGGGTCAGCACTAGCGGCACGGTGGTGCAGTTGGGCGTCGAGATGATGCCGGAATGGTCGCGCAGGTCTTCGGGGTTGATCTCGGGCACGACCAGGGGCACGCCTTCCTGCTGGCGAAACGCCGAAGAGTCGTCGAACGCGACCGCGCCGCGCTTGGCCGCAACCGGGCACAGCTCGCGCGAGGCGGCGGTGGAGGCGGAGATGAAGGCGATGTCGGCGCCGTCAAAGGCGTCGTGGGTTGTCTCATGCACAATGTGTGTTTGACCGCGGAAGCTGAGTTCGCGCCCTCCCGAGCGCTTGGTCGCCAGCAGACGCAGCTCCCCAACAGGAAAGTCGCGTTCCTCCATGCAGCGCAGGAATTCTGCGCCGACGACGCCGGTCGCTCCGACCAGGGCCACGGTCAATGCACGGGACATCTCGCAAATCCTTCCCTTGTGCGTGCGGATGCGTTCGCTGGTGTTCGGATGTGTTCGCTGGTGTTCGGATACGTTCGAGTGCGTTCGCGCTGGTACGAACGTGTCGGGTCAGTCGTCGCGCAGACCGAGCAGCCGGTCGAGGCCGACGACGAGCCGATCAAGTTCGGGAGCCGCCCGAATCGCCCGCAGAATTTGCGGAATGAACGAAGCGCGGCTCATCGAGTCGTGGCGGATCGTGAGAGTCTCGTCGGTGCCGCCGAAAATGATCACCTGGTGCGCGACCAGTCCGGGCAGGCGAACCGAGTGCAGCGTCGCGCCGCCCAGGGCTGCGCCGCGCGAGTCTTCGCCCGGGATGTTGTCGCGCTCGGCCTCGCGGCGCTCGAAATCGGAGTTGCGCACCTCGCGCATCAACTGCGCCGTAGCGACGGCGGTACCGGAGGGCGCGTCCACCTTGCCGGCGTGGTGCTGCTCGATGATCTCAACCGAATCGAAGAAGGGCGCGGCGACGCGCGCAAGGTGCATCATCATCACCGCGCCGAGCGCAAAGTTGGCGGCGACCACGCCGCCTAGTCCGGCGTCGGCGACACGCCGCTCAGCGTCGGCGATCACCTCGTCGGAGAGGCCGGAAGTGCCGACCACAGGCCGAACGCCGGCGGCAACGGCGGCAGGCAGAAGCTGAGCCGTCCAGTCGGCGTGGGAAAAGTCGACGACGACATCGGGCGACCAGTCGGCGAGCGCATCGAGCGAGTTGCTGAGCGGGATGTCGCGGCCGGCGACGGTCATGCTGGTTTGGTCGGAGAGGCCGTCGAGCGCGCCGATGAGTTCCAGATCGTCGGCGGCCTCAATCGCGGCCATGATCTGTTGGCCCATATTGCCGGCGCCGCTCATGGCGACTCGGGTGGTCATGATCTCTGCAATCTGTAGCGGCTGCTAGCGGCTGGGCGCTCCGAAGTCGGAGCGGGGCGGAGGCGGGGGCGGAGGCGGGCCGTCGGAGGGCGGCGGCTCGTTGCGGCGGATGCCGACGCGGGAGAGGATGTTGGCCCGGCGGCGGCCGCCGTCGTTGCTCTCGGGCTGGCGCTCTTCCGGTTCCGGTCGCGGCTGCGGCTGGCGTTGCTGCGCCTGGGGAGCTCCGCTCTCGCTCGGCGGGGCACTGTCGTCGGCCTGAGCCGCTCCACGGCGGCGACGGCGGCGGCGGCGGCGCGGCGCGCCCTCGCGCGGCGGAGCGACGGCGGCGGAGCGCTCACCCTCCGGCTGCGGGGCGTCCTCGCCATCCACGACCGGGCTCGGCTCGCTCACGGCGGCGGGGACGAGTTCCGGCGTTGCCGGTTCGGGGGCGGCTTCGGCGGCTTCAGCGGCCTCGACTGCCACCGGCTCAGGCGGAGCTTCCGTGCGGGCTTCTTCCGGTTCGACTTCGTTGCGGGGACGTGCGCGGCGCTGTCGCGGCGGGCGGCGCGAAGGTCCGCCGTCCCGATCCGGTCGATCGCCGCGATCACTACGATCGCCTCGTTCACGCCGCTGGCGGCGCGGCGGACCGTCGTCGCTGCGGCGCGGAGCATCGTCGTCGAGACCAAGCAAGCGCCGGCGCGAGGCGTTGACCCGGCCGAGCGAGTCGATCTCGATCACCTCGACCTGCATCTCTTCGCCCACGGCGGTCACGTCTTCGACCCGCTCGACGCGATGCTCGGCGAGCTCGGAGATGTGGACGAGCGCGTCCTTGCCCGGCACGAGTTCGACGAACGCGCCGAAGGGCAGGATGCGCACCACCTTGCCGGTGTAAATCTGTCCCGGCTCGATCTCGCGGGTGAGCGCGGAGATGCGGTCGTAGGCCGCCTGGCCGGACGCGGCGTCGGTCGCAGTGATGAAGACCGCGCCGTCGTCTTCGACCGAGATGTCGGCGCCGGTCTCTTCTTCCATCGCGCGGATGTTGCGTCCGCCGGGGCCGATGATCTGGCCGATCTTGTCCTGGGGCACATCGATCCGCAGGATGCGCGGCGCGTGCGGCGACATTTCCTCGCGCGGCTCGGCGATGCAGCTGGTCATCACGTCCATGATCTCCAGCCGCGCGTCGCGGGCTTGGTTGAGCGCGCGGGCGAGAATCTCGAGGTCGATCCCCTTGACCTTCATGTCCATCTGCAACGCGGTGACGCCCTCGCGGCTGCCGGCGACCTTGAAGTCCATGTCGCCGAGGTGGTCTTCCATGCCCACGATGTCGGTCAGGATCGCGACCTCGTCGTCTTCTTTGATCAGACCCATCGCAATCCCGGCGATTGGGGTGCGCAGCGGCACGCCGGCGTCCATCATCGACAGCACCGACGCGCAGATGCTGGCCATCGAGGTACTGCCGTTGGAGGCGAGCACTTCCGAGACGACCCGAATCGTGTAGGGGAAATCCTCGAACGGCGGCAGAATCGCCTGCATCGCGCGCTCGCCCAACATCCCGTGGCCGATGCTGCGCCGAGACGGATTGCCCACCCGCCCGGTCTCGCCGGTCGAGAAGGGCGGGAAGTTGTAGTGGTGCATGAAGCGCTTCGAGTCCTCGGGGTTAAGGTCGTCGAGGCGCTGAGCCATGCCTGAACCGGCCAGCGTGGTGATGCTGAGCACCTGTGTCTCGCCGCGCTGGAACAGCCCCGATCCATGCGTACGCGGGATCAGGTCGACTTCGGCCGAGAGTTGACGCAGGTCGGCGGTACCGCGACCGTCGGGGCGCTGGCCGTGCTCGAGGATGTTGCGCCGCACGATCCGCTTCTCAAGCGTGTCGAAAGCGTCGGCATAGGTCTCGCGGTCGCCTTCATCGAGCGGTTCGAGCAGCCCGGTCTTGAGTTGTTCGCGGCGAGTGTCGCGCTCGGTCTTGTCGCCGCTGTTGCTGAGCGCGTCGGCCAGTTCCGCGCCGATCTGCGCTTCCGCATCGGCGAGCGCGTCGGCGTCGATCTCCTGCGGGGTGTAGGCGCGCTTGGGCGTCGCGACAGCCTCGGCCAGCTCCTCCTGGGCAAGGCAAATTTGGGTGATCGCTTCCTGCCCGAGGGCAAGCGCCTCGACCAGCAGCGTCTCGGGCACTTCGCCCGCCTCCGCCTCGACCATCGTGATCGCATCCTTGGTACCGGCCACGATCAAGTTGAGGTCGCTCGCTTCGAGCTGGGCAAACGTCGGCTGGAGCACCAGTTCGCCGTCCACGTGTCCGATCCGGACGGAGGCGACCGGACCCTCGAAGGGAATGTCGGAGACGCAAAGCGCCGCAGACGCAGCGATCGTGCCCAGCGTGTCCGGCGGGTTCTCCATATCCACCGAGAGGATCGTGATGATCAGCTGGGTGTCGTCGTTGTAACCCTTGGGGAAAAGCGGCCGGATCGGCCGGTCGGTCAGCCGAGCGGAGAGGACAGCGGCCGTAGTAGGCCGTCCTTCGCGCCGGAAAAAAGAGCCGGGGATGCGGCCGGCGGCGTAGAGGCGCTCTTCGAACTCAACCGAGAGGGGGAAGAAGTCGATCCCCGGGCGCGGCTTGGAGGCGGTGGCGGTGCCGAGCATCATCGTGTCGCCGTAGCGCACGGTCACGGCGCCGCCGGCCTGGGCGGCGAGCTTGCCGGTTTCAATGCTCAGACTGCGGCCGGCGATTTCAACTTCAACGGCATCGGGCATGGTTTCGGATTCCTCGTCTCTTTCGGGCTTCGCGCTCGCGGACAATCGCTCTAGGCTCCGGGCGGCGAAGCAGGTGTCGTGCGCACCGGCGCGCTTGCGCCTTCGGTGCGCGCTGCACGGCATGACATTGCCTGGCCCGCAGGCCAATGCCGTACAGGGGGTGGTTCGGCGCGAGCGGGTTCGGGCCCAGATTCGCTAGCGGCGCAGGCCAAGCTCGGCGATCAGGGCGCGGTAACGGCCGACATCTTCGCGGTTGAGATAAGCGAGCTGCCGCCGCCGGCGCCCGACCAGCTTCATCAGGGCGCGCCGCGTGGCGTAGTCGTGCTTGTGCTCGCGGAGATGGTCGGTCAAGCGGGCGATGCGCTCGGTCAGCGCGGCCACCTGAACCTCTGGCGAGCCGGTGTCATCTTCGCTGCGCCCGAATCTCCGGGCGATTGCGGCTTTCTCGTCCTTGCTGAGCATTGCTTCCCACCGGCTGCGGTGCGGTTGGGGATTCCTGTCTGTCCCCCCACCGGATGTCGGCGCTGTACCCGCTGCGCGACGCAATCACACTATCAGAGCGCAGCCGCTGAGGGCGAACCGGAACAAGTCAGCGCAAAGTGGATTACGCACACCCCGGACAGCCGCGCCGCTCCCGTCTATGGGCCGGAAGTGCGAGACTGTGTAGGTGACGCCATTGCAACGCCACCCAATCATGATCGTCCGCGCCCGGATCGATCCCTCCGTGCTCGAAGAGTTCGAGCGCTGGCATCGCCAGACCCATCTCCCCCACGTACTTGAAATCCCGGGCATCGTCTCCGCCTTCCGCGTCCGCTCCGCAGACCCGATCGCCGGAGCCCACCTGATGGGCTACATGTTCGAGAACGAGTCAGCCGTGCAGCAGGCGTTCTCGTCCGAAGAAGCGCGGGCCGCGAGACAGGACTGGGATCGCTGGGCCGAGCAGGTCTACGAGCTCTCCGTCGAGATCTACGCCCCCCTCGCCCCGCTCCCAATCTTCCAGCACCACAACTGAGGAGTGCGCTGGTGGTCGCTCAGGAAGAGCAGAATCAGCAGGAGTGGCTGCGCAGCGAGTGCGCGCGCCTGCGGGCGGAGGCCGGAGACGATCCGGTCGCTTGGCTGCGCGCCCGCATGGATGAAGCGGAGCACCTGCAAGACGAGCATCTGGCCGATGACGCCATGCACGACTTCGACTTCGCCACCTTCCGCGAAGACGACGAGCCCGCCAGTCGTGTGCCCGATGACGTGTACATCCAGCGAATCCGAATTCGATCTCCAAACGGGCGCTGGGATCAGGCGCTCGGGCTCGCGACGGAGCCGCCGCCGTTTCGGCTTTCGCCAAAGGGAACGCCGTACAGCTACGTATTCACGCCCGCGGAAGATTGGGACGACATTCACTACATCCGCTACGAGTGGGACCCCGACGAAAAAGCCGCAGTCTCGCTTGAGGAGCTGGAACAGCTCTGCCCCGATGAGTTTGTCGACTAGCCAGTGCCTCCGTCGTTGAACTACCAGGTTCGGCTGCAACCGGCTGCTCAACGCCAGCGGGCGGAACTGTCACTGCGACTTCGGCGCGTTGTGAACGAATGTTTGCGCGAACTCCGCCGTAACCCATTTGGGCCGGGCACGATTCAACTGGACAACAACCCCGATCTCTTTCGCCGGCGGATTAACGGCTATCGCCTGATCTTCGCCAATCAACAGGGCAGTCGAACTATCAGCGTGACTCGCATCTTGCCGCGCGACATCGCCTACAAGGGAATCGACCCGCCCTCCTACCCCCGGCGCTAACCCCTACCTCAGCTTCACCGCCGTGCCGTACATGTAGACCTCAGCCATATTCTGGCCGATATCCGACGTCATCATCCGCGCGCCCACGATCGCGTCCGCCCCCATCCGCTCGGCGGAGGCCTCCAGCTTTTCCAGCACCTGCTCCCGCGTCTCCGTCATCAGCCTCGTGTAGGTATGCACTTCGCCCCCGATCAGGCTCTTGAGGCCGGCGACGATGTCGCGCCCTACGTTCCGCGAGCGCACGCTGTTCGCGCTCACGATCCCAAGCACCTCGTAAATCTCGCGGTTCGGCACCGTTGGCGTGGTCACGACGAGCATCGTCAACTCCTCTTGAATTGGACGGGCGATCTGAAACTCAGCCTATTCGCCAGGATCACGATCGACCAGGCAATCGCGCAGACCGCGATCCCCGCAAACGCATCCAACGTCCAGTGATTGGCCGTCGCCACCACCGCCCAACTCTGCGAAAACGGAATCAGCAGCGCCAGGACGTACCAAACCCAGGCCGTCGCGCCCAAAGATCGCCGTCCGGCCTGCCAACAGGCGATCCCCGCCAGCAGCGCCCAGCCCACATGCAGACTCGGCAGCGCCGCATAGGGATTAACGAACAACCCCACCTCCTGCGCCTGATACGCCGGAGCCGCCCGCAGCGCGAGCGTGTCCACGTAGCCAAGCTCCGGCATCAGCCGAGGCGGAGCGGTCGGAAAGAGAAAGTACGAAACCATCCCCGCCACCGCCGAGATCAGCAGCGCATTGCGAAACACCCGCCAGATCGGGCGCTGGCTCCGCCAGAGCCAGACTGCCAGCACGATCAGCAGCGGCATATGCCCCCAGAAATACGTCCCGTTCGCCAAATCAATCAGCCCCGGCGAGTGCAAGATCAGCTCATGGATCGCCAGTTCCCAATCGAGACCCAGCCGTCGCTCAAGCTCAAGAATGTCCCGCCCCCGCTGAAACGCCTCCTCAATACGATCAACAACAGCCCCGCGCACAAGAAAATAAAGCAGCCCCGCCGCCCCAACAGCCACGAGCTCACGCAAAAACGCACGCATCAGCCCGCCCTCCCCGCTAAAGTCTGCCATCCCAACCCTCGCCCTCTCATTCCCGCGCCCCCTCTGTCATTCCCAAAAGGCTCCGTCATGCCCGCGCCCAGAACTCCGTCATTCCCAAAAAGCTCCGTCATACCCGCGCCCCGTCGCGGGTATCTCGCCGTGACCAGCACCCAACCCCCCAACGACAACCACAACACATCCAACCAACTTGCAATCCGAACATCCATCCAGATAAGCTCAAGAGTCCTTCATTCCCCAAGAAAGGAACACCCCGCCATGCCCTTCGACTACACCTACCAGTCCAGCATGACCGGCGTCGGCCAAATCGCCCACTCCAACGAAGCCGGCCACGTCCGCATCAAAGCGCTCGCCCTCCTCGTCCGCGAACTCTCCCCCTCCAACGCCAAGAGCCGCGAGATCCACCACGCGCTCGACCTCGAACCCCACCCCGAACCCGCGCCCAAACCCCGAGCCAACCACTCCCCCAGACTCCCCGAAGCTCCGCTCACTCCCGAGCAGAAGAAAGAACTCCACCTCCATCCCCACGCCATCGCCGTCGCCCTCATGCGCGGCGAAGACGTGCCCCTGCCGGACGACGACGACAGCCTCGAGGAAGAGGAAGAGCCGCAGTAATCCCCCGACTGCAAGCGGCGACCCCACCTCGTTTTTTTCTTACAGCCCCCGTCAGGCCGCAAACCGCGACCGTCCAGTCCCTACCGTGCCTTTCCCCTCTCCCTCCACGCCAACCCAGCCGTTCTGTAGGATCATCATCGAGCACAAGCGCCTGCGCTGGAAACAGGGACGACATGGAGATCACCGCGAGCGCCGCGCCCGCAATTGAGGCGGCGGCCGACCACCTGCTGGTATTCGCCACCAAAGGCGACGACATCCTCGACGGAGGCGCGGTCCGCGCCCTGAACGAAGCGCTGGACGGCGGCTTAGCGCCGCTGGCGGCTTCGGGCGAACTCTCCGGCAAGGCCGGCGAAGCGGTCGTCGTGCACACGCTGGGCCGGACAACAGCCTCGCGCGCGGTGATCGCGGGGCTGGGCCCGGCGGAGAAGATGGGGCTGGACGAGATCCGCAACGCCGCCGCGACCGGCGCGCGCCGAGCGCGGGGAATGGCCTCCGGCTCGCTCGCCATCGCGGTCGACGGCGAGGAATGCGGGTTGACCGCGGAGGAGATCGCAGGCGCAATCACCGAGGGCCTGCTGCTGGGCCTCTACCGCTTCGACCGCCATCAGACGCCGGAGCAATCGCCAAATGTGCTGGAGCGCGCCTCGCTGCACAGTCCCAGCGTGGCCGCTGTCGAGGCGGGGATCGCGCACGGGCGCGCACTCGCAGAAGCGGCCAACTTCGCCCGCGATCTGGCTAACGAACCCTCCAACGTGCTTACCCCCACGGAACTCGCCGCTCGCGCCGAGGCTTGGGCCGGCGATCACGGGATCGAGATCGAGGTCCTCGACGAGGCGGCGGCGGCGGAGCTGGGCATGGGTTCATTCCTGGGCGTAGCCAAGGGTTCGCACCAGCCCGCCAAGTTCCTGATCCTGCGCCATCGCGGCGGCGGCTCCGAGCCGGGGCTGGGCTATTGCGGCAAGGGCATCACCTTCGACACCGGCGGCATTTCAATCAAGCCCGCCGCAAACATGGAGGCGATGAAGCAAGACATGTCCGGCGCAGCCGCAGTCGTGGCGGCGATGGGCGCGATCGCCGACCTGGGCCTGCCGATCAACGTGACCGCGCTCGCGCCTTGCACCGAGAACATGCCCGGCGGCAACGCGATCAAGCCCGGCGACGTGCTGACCGCGATGAACGGCACCACGATCGAGGTGATCAACACCGACGCCGAAGGCCGCCTCGTGCTGGCCGACGCCCTCTCCTACGCCAACCACCTGGGCCTCTCGCCACTGATCGACGTGGCCACGCTGACCGGAGCCTGCGCGGTCGCGCTCGGCGATGTCGCCACCGGCCTGATGGTCAACGACGACGACCTGGCGGCCGAGGTGATCGCGGCCGGCAAGCGCGCCGGCGAGAAGATCTGGCAGCTCCCCATGTTCGGCGAATACGACGAGCAGATTCGCAGCCAGGTCGCCGACATCAAGAACACCGGCGGCCGCCTGGCGGGCGCGATCACCGCCGCCAAGTTCCTCGCCCGCTTCGCCGGAGACACGCCCTGGGCCCACCTCGACATGGCCGGCACCGACGACGCAAGCAAAGTGCGCGGCACCCAAGTCAAGGGCGCGACCGGCGTACCGGTACGCTCGCTGGTACGGTTTGCCGAAGGCCGCGTCGCCGCCCAAGCTGAAGGGAACGGATCATGAGCGAGTTTGAGCGCCTGACCGATCTGCCGGAAGAGGAAGAACGGGCGCTGCGCGAGCAGTACCGCGCCGAAATGACCGAACTGGCCGACCAGTTCTGCGAAGAGCGCGGCTACATCCTCATGAACGCCGACCAGACGATCAACGACTTCGTCAACATGCGCCTGCGCTTCGGCAAGTTCTACTGCCCCTGCCAACCCGCCAACAACGACGACACGATCTGCGTCTGCGAACCGGTGCTCAACGGCCTGGTCGACTTCGAGGGCGCCTGTTTCTGCAACTTCTTCACCCTCCCCGAAGGCAAGACACCGCTCAAGGAGGAGATCGATATCGATCTCTAGTCTCCCGCTCCGTTGTCGGAGGTACCGTTGAGCAATCCCTCGACCCGCTCGACGAAGCGGGCCACATCTTGCAAGTAGTCCTCGACTACTGCCGGCGCGAGGAACCCCTCGTAGAAATTGGCGTGCAACTCTCCGGCGACCGCGAACTCCAGCCTGAGCGCGTCAACCCCGGTCTCCTCCACTAGTTGTCGCACAACCTGATAGAGCGTCGCATGGCGACCGTGCCTCCATCCCCGATCCGCCGCCGCCGCCTTGACCAATTGCGCCGCCGCCCCCCAAGCCTTCTCGGAGGCCTGCATCAGGTCCTCGCGCGCGAACTCCTCCCTCGCCTGGGCCAAATACACATGCCCCTGGTCGCGGTAGCGCGTCGCCGCCTCATTCATGGCGCCATCCCTCACTCTCTGACCCTGAGCGGAGCCGGCCCCCAGAATAACCGCCCACGCTGCGATCGCTCCCGCAAGAACTCCGTCATTGCCTCGCTCCGTCGCGGCAATGACGAAGGCGAGAGCAACTCAGTCGCGGCGTTTGCGCCAACCTGGATCGCCCATCAGCCGCTCCAGAATCGCAGCCGCCGCATCGTACTTGTGCAGCAGCGGCAAACGCTCAATCCCGCCCTCCGCATCCAGCAGCACGATCCGGTTCGTATCGACCTGGAAGCCCGCGTCCGGCTGCGACACGTCATTCGCAACGATGAACGCCAATCCCTTCTTCTCAATCTTGGCCTGCGCGTTAGCAACCAGGTCGTCGGTTTCGGCGGCGAAGCCGACTTTGAGCAGCGGAGCCTCAATCGAAGCGATCACATCGGGGTTCTCGACCAGTTCGAGCGTCATACCCGCCTCGTCGGCGTCCTGCTTCTTGAGCTTCGATTCCGCCGCTTCGGTCGGCCGGTAGTCGGCGACCGCGGCCGCCATGATCAGCGCGTCCGCGCCCCGCGCCGCCTGCTGAATCCGCTCCTGCATCTCCAGCGCCGTCTCCACCCGGCGCACGACCACGCCGTACATCCCATCCGGCGGCGGCTGAGTCGTGATCAACGTGACCGCCGCGCCCCGATCCCGAGCCGCCTCCGCGACCGCGAAACCCATCTTGCCGCTGGAGCGGTTGCCGACGTAGCGGACTGGATCAATCGGCTCCCGCGTCCCGCCGGCGGTGACCAGAACGTGCCGCCCGCGCAGCGGGCCCTGCGCCCGGCCAATGGCGCTGCGAGCGGCGGCGGCGATCTGGATCGGCTCCAGCAGTCGCCCCAGTCCGCGTGCACCGGAGGCGAGTCTGCCCTCGGCGGGCCCGGCAATCGCGACGCCGCGCGCCTTGAGCAGTTCCAGATTGGCCTGTACCGACGGCTGCGCGAACATCACCGCGTCCATCGCCGGCGCGACCACCAGCGGAGCAGCGCTCGCCAGTGCTGTCAGCGTGACCGGGTTGTCGCCGATCCCGTAGGCGAGCTTGGCGATCGTGGTAGCGGACGCGGGCGCGACCACGACCGCATCCGCCCGTCTGCCCATCGCCACGTGCTGCTCGGCGGGTGCGGCAGGATCCCAGAGATCGGCGGCAACTTCGCCGTGGACGAGACTGCGGAAGGTGAGCGGGGGGATGAAGCGGGCCGCGCTGGGCGTGAGCGCGACATCAACGACTGCGCCGGCGTCCTCGAGGCGGCGGGCGATCTCGACCGACTTGTAGGCGGAAATCGAGCCGGTCACGCCGAGCGTGATTCGGCGTCCGGCCAGCGGTTGCGGCGTCGGTGCAGTTTCTTGAGTGGTCATGGGTGGCCTTCGGCATTGAGGAAGTACAGCTCCCGCAGACCCCAGAGGATGAGGTCTTCATCGACCACATCGAGCACATCGGTCTCCTTGGCGATGCGCGGGGCCCAGCCGCCGGTAGCGATCACGCGCCCGCCGCCGAGTTCATCGCGGAAGCGGGCGATGATGCCCTCGACCAAACCCACATACCCAAAGAGGATGCCGGATTGCAGCGCGGTCTCAGTGCGCGTGCCGATCGCGTGCGGCGGCCGCTCGAGATCGATCCGGGCTAACCGCGCGGCGCGGGCGAAGAGCGCGTCGGTCGAAATCCCAATCCCGGGCGAGATCGCGCCGCCGACATAGACACCGTGCTCGTTGATGGCGTCGAAGACGGTGGCGGTACCGAAATCGACCACGATCAGGGGCGGCGGGCCGTAGCGCGCCATCGCTGCGACCGCGTCCACGATCCGGTCCGCGCCCAACTCTTCGGTGTGCTCGATCGCGATTCGGACCGATTTGCGCATGTGCGGGCTGACGAGCAGCGGCTCGGTATGCAGAAACTTGCGGCAGACCTCCTGGAAGACGGGCGCGAGCGCGGGCACCACCGAGGAGATGATCGCGCCGTCGATCCGTTCGCGCTGGATGCCCTCGGAGCGCAGCAACGATGCGACGAGGATGCCGTACTCGTCGGCCAAGCGTTTGTGGTCGGTCGCCAGACGCCAGGTATGGACGATTCGACGATCGTCGAAGACGCCGACCTGGAGAGTGGTGTTGCCGATGTCGATGGCGATCAGCATCGGGAAGCCTCCTGCGCTAAGGTGATTGGCAGTGCGCCGCGCCGCTTGGCGCGCCGTGACTTCGGCGGGGTCGCCGTCATTCTATTCGGCGCAGCTTGGGCAACGCGCCCGGGGCGCTCAGCAGTCGTCCGGGGCGGCTGGCCGGCACTCCTTGCATATGTGGATAACCTTGTTCTGAATATCTGGACGCGGCGGTGGATAAGCGGGCGGGTTTGCTAGGGTGAGAGCAGTGCCGCATCCTCCCTCCGGTCGGATACAGGATGCGGCCACGAATGTGGCCGCATGCGCCTGCAGCGGCTCACCGACAGACAGGGTGAGCCGCTGAACGCAAGCGGCATTGCGTCGCGCAGACGGCCGACAAGGGGCGAGCGATGGAGACCCAACGTTCAGCAGACTGGCTTAGCGGCCCGCAGATTTGGGAGCGCGCCCTGACCCGCTTGCGCCAGTCCCTGACCGAGCAGGTCTACCAGCAGTGGTTCTCTCAGACCCAGGGGATCGAGATTCGTTCGGGCGCGCTCTACGTCGCCGTTGGCAAGGCAATCACGCGCGAAACTTTGCGCCAGAGCTACTACTCCGTGATCTCGCGCGCCGTCCAGGAAGTCTCCGGGCGGCGGATGAACATCGAGTTCCAGATCCGGCCAGTACCCGACGCCGCCGACCCCGGGACCGCCCTGCAAGTGACCGCTCAGGCGCTAGAGGCGACGCACTCGCCAGCGTCGCAGCCGGCGCACACTTCCGCCAACCACACGCGACCTACGCTCCGGCGCACGCACACCTTCGACGAGTTCGTGATCGGCGAAGCCAACCGGGTCGCGGCCAACGCCGCGCTCGGCGCGGCGCAAGCGCCCGGCGAACACAACAATCCGCTCTTCATCTACTCCGACCCCGGTCAAGGCAAGACGCATCTCTTGCAGGCGATCGGGCACGTCACGCTCGCGCGCGGGCTGTACGTGGTCTATTGCAGCGCCGAGCGCTTCTTGCAGGACTACATCGCCAAAGTGCGCGAGGAGGTCAGCCGAGGCGACTTCGCGGACAAGTATCACGCCGCGGACGCGCTGATCATTGACGATGTGCAGCTGCTGGCCCAGAAATCGAGCACTCAGGACGAACTCTTTCAGGTGATGGACGCCATCATCGATCGCGGCGGCCAGGTCGTCTTCAGCGCCGACCAACCGCCCTGGCGCTTGCACGGCTTCACGCAGCGCCTGGCGACGCGCTGCGAGGCGGGTATCGTCGCGGAGATCCAGCAGCCGGACATCGAGTTGGGCGTGGCGATCCTGCAACGCGCAGCGCAGCGAATGCAACTCACGCTGACCGACGACGCCGCCCAACTGATCGCCGAACAGGCCGGCGCGCACGTGCGCGCGCTGCTCGGCGCTCTGAACCGGATGCGCGTGGAGGCAGCGAGCGCGAGCGCCAACCGCGGCCTGATCAGCGTCGAGTTCGCGATGCGCGTGCTGCTCAACTACCAGGCAGAACAGCCCACCCGCCAACCGCCGACGATTGCCGAGCTGATCGGCGTCGCCAGCACGGTTTGCGAAGTGCCGCTGCATCTCTTCACCTCCGGGCGGCGCGATAAGCGCACCGCCCGCGCCCGCCAGTTGGTGATGTACTTGGCCCGCGAGCACACCCAATCCTCCTTCGCCGAAATCGCAAGCCAACTCGGACGTAAAGATCACACCACGGTGATGTACGGCTGCCGCCAGATCGAGGCGCAGCTGAAGGACGCGCCCCAAGACGACGACTGGGCGGCCGAAACTCGGCGCCTGCACCGCGAGATCTGCAAGCGCTTGCGTCTAGGCGCGTAGAGTCTGGGCGCGGCTCCGCCTCTGCCATTCCCGCTTGACGGAGACCGCCAAGTGCGGCTGGTCTCTTTGTCCCGTGCAACGGGGCGACGACGGGTGAGCCGATGCGGGCGCCAAATGTGAACAAGGTTCCGGCACCCCGGCTTCCACAGACCGCTCACCTCTCGCTCGCAGCGCATCCGCAGGCTCTGCACTGTTCCAAACCGAGGCGATCTTCCCGCTCACACGCTGGATCGACGAGTCGTCCACAGCGCTCACGCGGCCATTAACATCATCATCACGTTAACTCTGTTACCTCTCTCTTGAATTACCAAGTTGGATCAGAGTGCGGTGGGAAGTGCGGAGAACTGGGATTTTCGACTGTCGGCGCCTTGCTGAGAGCGTTCAACTACGGGCGCTCGTACACTCGGTGACATGATCGACACCGTGGAGATTGAGGTCGAGGGCGGCGCGGGCGGCCGCGGGGCGGTTTCGTTTCGGCGCGAGAAGTTCGTGCCCCGAGGCGGGCCGGACGGCGGCCGCGGCGGCCGCGGCGGCGATGTGATCGTGGTCGCCAACGGGCAGTTGAACACGCTTCGGCGCTACCGCCGCCAGCGCCGCTTCCGAGCTGAGGCGGGATTGCCCGGCGGGACGAATCAGCGCCGTGGGCGGGCGGGCGCGGCGATGCTGCTGGAGCTGCCGGTGGGCTCGGTCGTCTCGGCCGTGCGCGGGCAAGAGGCGGAGCGACTGGTCGATCTGAGCGAGGATGGACAGTCGCTGGTGGTTGCCTGGGGTGGTCGGGGCGGCTATGGGAATACGCATTTCAAGAGCGCGACCAACCGCACACCGCGGGTCGCGCAGCGGGGAGAGGCGGGAGAGCGGCTGCGGCTGCGGCTTGAGCTCCAGGTGCTTGCGGATGTGGGCATCGTGGGCTTGCCGAACGCGGGCAAATCCTCGTTGCTGCGCTGGCTCAGCGCGGCGCGCCCGCGCGTTGCGGACTATCCCTTCACCACGCTGGAGCCGCATCTGGGTGTGGTCTCGGTGGGTTGGGACGAGTTCGTGATGGCCGACCTGCCCGGCCTGATCGAGGGCGCTGCCGACGGCGCCGGTCTGGGCCACGACTTCCTGCGTCACACCAGCCGGACGCGGCTGCTGGTGCATCTGATCGACGGCTCGGGCGAGGATCCGGCCGCGGCGAAAGCGCTGGTCGACCGCGAGTTGTCGGCGTATTCGTCGGAACTCGCGGCGCGGCGGCAGATTGTGGCGATCAACAAAGTTGACTTGGCGGAGGTGGACCTGTTCCGCGACGACCTGGCGGCGCTGTTCGACGAGCCGCCCTTGTTTTGCAGCGCCGAGACCGGCGAAGGGACGGAGGAGCTGGTCACGGCCTGCGCTTCGGCGTTGTCGGAGTTGCGGGCGGCAGAGCCGCGGCGCGAACCAACGATTCCGGTGGTGCGACCGCGTCCTGACGGGCGGCGGTTCTCGGTCGAGCAGCGGGGCGCGGGTTCGTATGCGGTGGAGGGCGCATCGGTGGAGCGGTTCGTGGCGATGATGGACTTGGACGACGAGGAGGCGCTGGCGGAGACGTACCGCTGGCTGGATCGCCGGGGCGTGGCGGCGGCGCTGCATCGGTCGGGAGCGCGTCCGGGCGACACAGTTCGGATTGGCGCGGCGCGGCTGCGCTGGGAATGGGAGCGCTGAGCTTGAGCGCGTGCGGCGACGACCTGCGATTCGACCCGCAGGAACGGGTAGGAGCGCTGGGCGGCACTTTTGATCCGCTGCACCGCGCTCACCTGCATCTGGCGGACGCGGCGGCGGCCGCGTTGGAGCTGGATCGGCTGGTGATCATCCCGGCCGGCGATCCATGGCGGAAGCGCGATCGGAACGTGACTTCGGCGGCGCAGCGGTATGCGATGGCCGCGGCGGCGGTCGCGGAGCGCGGGGGCGGGTTGGAGGTCTCGGATATCGAAGTGCGGCGCGAGGGGCCGACGTACACGCTGGACACGGTGCGGGAGTTGCGCGACCGGGGCGCGCGGCAGTTGTGGTGGATCATGGGCGCGGATTCGGTCTTGGATATGCCGCACTGGCACCGGCCCGGGGAGATTCTGACCTGCGCGCGGATCGCCGCCGTGGTGAGGCCGGGAGCGCAGCTGGAGCGGACGCGGCTGGATCGGATCGTCTATGGGCTGGGCCGCTGGCTGGACTGGGTGCCGATGGAGCCGATCGAGCTGTCGGCGAGTGAGCTGCGGGCGCGGATCGCGGCTGGCGAAGATGTGAGCGCGGATGTGCCGAAGGCGGTGCTGGCGTATATCCGGGAGCATGGGTTGTACCGGAGCGAGAGCTTGCGATAGGCGGCTGGGCCGGGTTCAGGCCGTGGGCGCTGGCGCGAGCAGGCTGCGGGTCGTCTCAAGCAACTCGGTGACCAGCTCGTCTCCAAAGCCCTCATGACTAAAGCCGTGCGCGATGGCGTTGCGGTACTCCAGCACGTCGCTCAGGCGGAAGTAGTCCTCGCGGTCGATGAGGCCGAGATACGTCGCCTGTTCGAGGACGTAGCTCGCTGTCGTGATGCGATCGTCCGACACTCCCTCGTCGGCGATCAGCTTCCGGATCGCCGCCTCGCAAGCGGACCAGGCAAGCAAGAACGCGGGCTCGGAGCAGCCGGAATCGAGGAGCTGCTGCGCATCATCAATCCGCTGGAGGATCTCTTCGCCGCCGAAGCGCTGTGCTCCTGGCGGCGCGTTGATCTTCTCCGGCTCGCCCACGAGTACCAAGTCAAAGCTCCAGCCGGGTTTCGCGTCAACGATCTCGGCCAGTTCCACGATCTGAGGTGTAGCAGCAAGCGTGGATCGCGCTTTGACTTCGATCACGCGCACTTGATCGTCCTTGCGGGCGAGCAGGTCCGCTCGGGCACCGGGCAAGAAGTCCAGCGGAACGTCAGCGGAGACTTCATAGCCCTCTTGGCGGTACCGCTTCGCCGTCTTGAGAACCATCAGTTCTTCGGCAGGTGTTGGTGTACCTGGCACTGCATCGCCTCCTAGTCCGGTGCCTGGGCGATTGAGACGTGCAGCACCGACGTTGCGCCTCCGACATACCGGACAAGCGGCAGCGGGAGGTCTGAGATCCGGCGGCTGATTTTCACATCCCGCTTGTGGCAGCACAAGTCAGTAACTTGCTGATCATCCAGGAAGACCAGCCCGTTCAGCGCATCCAGAATAGGCTTGGGGATGTTGTCGACGTCAAGAGTGTCTTCGACGAAGTAGTACGAGATTGACACCTCAACCGACCCGGTTTCGGGCGGATCGCTGCGCCACTGCCGGCTGGCGGCGCTTTCCACGTCCTGTCGCCATCGTTGCCGCGATCTGCTCGAGGCTCGTTGCGACACCGGCGGACCTTCAATCACGAATTCAAAAGGTAAAGCCATTGCCGTCGGTTCCTGTTGTCTCGCTCACAACCATCGAGAGTCCTGTCTACTCCGCTGCATCGCGGCGGTAGTGTTCCTTGCGGATGAGGACGCTGACTCTGGGGCCGGGCGGCCAGAGGAAGGGGCGGAGGGGGAGGGTTTGGACCCAGGCGAAGTGGGCGTCGTAGGCGAGGCGGCCGAGTTGGGCGAAGCTGCGGAGTTGCGGAGGGCCGTGCGGGTCGGTGAGGGCGGCGCGCCAGAGTTGGTTGAGGCGGGGAGAGCGGGAGGGGGCAATCTCCCAGAGGACGGCGACGCCGTTGTGTTCGAGGACGCGCCAGAGTTCGCGGAGGACGCGGAGGGCGCGATCGTCGTCCCAGCGGCGCAGTTGGTGAGGGAGGACGGCGACGCTGACCGAGGCGTCGGCGAGGGGGATGCGGTCGGCGCGGCCGCGGAGGATGCCGAGCTCGAGCTCGGCCGGACTGGGGGCGGGCGCTGTTCGCCCGATCAGGGCGAGTGGGCGCTCTTCGAGTTGGGCGGCGTCGGCCAAGAGGGCGGCGAGCAGGGGTGCGTCGCGGCCCAGCGCAAGGAGGCGGTCGTCGGGCGTGATTGGGAGCTGTTCGACGATCTGGACGGCGGCGGAGTCTTCGAGGGCGAGGCGGGGCTGTCCGCGCCACCAACGGCGGAGGGGTTTGGGCAGAGCCCGGCGCAGAGTGTTGGCAGAGGTGGTGAGGCGGGTCACGCGGCGGCGGCCAAGGCTGGTTGGAGGTTGGGGGTTGCTGTTCACTGAGGGTACGAGGTGGTTGGGGCCTCTCTGTTCCCCGCCTGGGGAGGGCTTTGCGACACTCTCTCTCCACACTGCGGGGGGAGCGGTTGGGGCGTCTGCGCTGGGCGTGGCGTTTTCACCCCCTCTGTCCCCCGCCTTCGCGGGGGCAGGCTCTGCGCGACATCTCCCTCCCCGCCTACGCGGGGACAGGCTCTCAAGGGGGAGAGGGGAGGTGAGAAGGGACGTCGGGTGCGGGGCGCCTGTGCAGATCACGGCGAGATTGCCCCCTGTTCAGGCCAGGGGCAGGCTGCGGCGGAACGCGGCAATGACGAAGAACATCGACTTGTGCAAAGCTCTCGCTGCGCGGGCGTGACGGGCTCAGCCGATCGCGGAGCTCTGCAACGGTCTCTGCAAGGGGAAGGGGGGCGGGGTGCTGGTTGTGGCGTTTTCACCCCCTCTGTCACTACGTGACATCTCCCCCTCAAGGGGGAGAGGGGAGGTGCGGAAGGGGCGTCGGGTGCGGGGCGCCTGTGCAGAACTCGGCGAGATTCCCGTGGCGGAGCACGGGAATGACGGAAATGGGGATTTTGCAACGGTCCCCCTACGCGGGAATGACGGGAATGGGGGTTTTGTCAGGGCCTCCCTGCGCGGGGACAGGCTCTCAAGGTGGGAGCAGGCAGGCGTGTTTGGGCGTCTTCTCAGCCGCCGCCGGCGGCGTCGGGGAAGGCGTGTGCGGGTGGGTCGGCGGCGAACTTGGCGCGGACTTGCTCCTCCAACTGGCTGATGAAGGCGACCAGTTCGGCTTCGTCCCGCTCCTCGGCGGGCTGGTCCGGGTGGATAGTTTCTGCATCCCCCTGTGCTTCTTCGGAATCGACGAGCTCCTGTTGCGGCTGGGGAATCGTCGCTTCGGAGTGGTCAATTGTGGATGGTTTTGGATGGTCTTGGTCAGTCGGGCTGTCCAGTGCTGCGAGGTGCTGTTCGAGTTCCGCCTGGATCTGGGCGGCCTCGCTGCGGCGCTGGGGGGCGTGTTGGTGGATGGCCTGGATCGCGTGCCGGGTCTCGCGCAGGAGCACGGCGAGTTCGGCCGTGTGGGCGCGCTGGAAGCGGATGTACTCCTGCGGCGCGAGCTGGTCGGCGTAGCGCGCGTAGACGTCTTCCTGGAGCAGGGCGACGAGGCGGTGTCCGAGCAGGTGCAGGAGTTGCAGGAGGAAGTCGTCGGCGGCCGGGCCGGCGATCTCGCTCCAGTGGGTTTCGAGCAGTTGCAGGTCGCTGCGGACGGTGGCGTGGGAGACGCCGAGCCGGCGGCCGATCTGGCGCAGGGAGCGTCCTTCGTGGCGGAGCAGTTGGACTTGGAGGATGCGTCGTCGGCGTTTGGGCGGGATGTACATGCGGAGTCCTGTTCTGGCGGGTACGAACGTTCGGCTCAGGTTAGCTGATATGGGTATGAGGGTGGTGTGTTGGGGTTGACAGATGGGGAATGGGTGTTCTTTTTCGGAACCCTTTGCGAAACTTCTCGAACTTCGCGTTTCGTCATTTCTGCGGAAGCAGGAATCCAGGTGCTATTCGCTACACCGCATGGATTCCCGCCTGCGCGGGAATGACGGAAATGGGGGTGTTGCAACGGCCTCCCTTGGCGGGGACAGGCTCCGCGGCAAGCGCGGCTATGACGGAGTTGGGGAGGCGGTCGGACCCCCCTCTGTCGCTGCGCGACATCTCCCCCCGCAGTGCGGGGGGAGAGGGGAGTGGACTTTTGCGGCGGCTCCCGCCGGAAGGGGTGTTGGATGCTGGTTGTGGCGTTCTCGCCCCCTCTGTCACTTCGTGACATCTCCCTCCCCGCCTGCGCGGGGACAGGCTCTTGAGGGGGAGATGTATCGCCCCTGAATTGCCGCATTTGCACCATTCCGACTCAACGAGGCATCCAGTGCTGAGCGGATACGGAGACTGGATTCCCGCGTTCGGAGAGCTTTGCGAAAGTCCATCCTGGTGCGGTGAGGCCTCGGAGGAGCGGATCGTGTGATGCGAGGGCGGTGGTACGACCAGATATGGAAGCAGCTTCAGACTTGAGAGGTTCGAGATTCCCGCCTGCGCGGGAATGACGGAATTTGGGATTATGCGCAGGTCTCCTCAAGGGGGAGAGGGGTGTGGGGAAGGGGATTGGGCTTGCGTGGCGGCGGCTAGACGTCGAGGCGGGCGAGGTCGGCGTGGGTTTCGATGAAGCTGCGGCGTTTGGAGGGGTCGTCGCCCATGAGTTTGACGAAGAGGTCGTCGGCGGCGTGTTCGTTGTCGATGTCGACCCGCAGCATGAGCCGCGCCTGGGGATCCATGGTGGTTTCCCAGAGTTGATCGGCGTTCATCTCGCCGAGGCCCTTATACCGCTGCACCGAGATTTTCTTCTGGCCTTCTTTCTGGCGGTTCATGAAGGCCTCGAGTTCGGCGTCGGAGTAGAGCCATTCCGCTTTCTGGCGGCCGGCCTGGACGCGGAAGAGCGGCGGCTGGGCGATGTAGAGGTTGCCGGCCTCGATCAGGTTCGGCATGTGGCGGAAGAAGAAGGTCAGCAGCAGGGTGCGGATGTGGGCGCCGTCGGAGTCGGCGTCGGTCATGATCACGACTTTGTGGTAGCGCAGCTTGGCGAGATCGAAGTCTTCGCCGATGCCGGTGCCGAGCGCGGTGATCAGTGTGCGGTAGGCCTCGTGCGCGAGGAGCTTGTCGAGGCGAGCGCGTTCGACGTTGAGCACCTTGCCGCGCAGAGGCAGGATCGCCTGGGTGCGGCGGTCACGGCCCTGCTTGGCCGAGCCGCCGGCGGAGTCGCCCTCGACAATGAAGAGTTCGGAGAGTTCGGGGTTGCGTTCGGAGCAGTCGGCGAGCTTGCCCGGCAGCGCCGCGCCGTCGAGCGCGCCCTTGCGCTGGACCAGGGCGCGGGCCTTGCGTGCGGCGTCGCGGGCGCGAGCGGTGGTGAGGCACTTGTCGACGATCCGGCGTCCCTCGCGCGAGTTGCCTTCGAGGTATTCGCTCAGCGCTTCGGCGGTGGCGGACTCGACGACGCCCTTGATTTCGGGATTACCGAGCTTGGTTTTGGTCTGACCCTCGAACTGCGGCTCGGCCAGCTTGACCGAGATCACGGCGGTGAGGCCCTCGCGGGTGTCCTCGCCGGTGATGTTGGGGTCGTTGTCCTTGAGTTGCTTCTGCTTGCGGGCGAAATCGTTGATTGCGCGGGTGAGGGCAGAGCGGAAGCCGGTCAGGTGGGAGCCACCCTCGTGGGTATTGATCGTGTTGGCGAAGGCGTAGACGGAGTCGGAATAGTCGGTGTTGTATTGGAGCGCGACCTCGACGGCGACGGTCTGGCCGTTCGCGCCGACTTCGCGGTCGAGGTGGAAGGGGAGCGGCTGGAGGGTCTCGCGGTCGCGGTTGAGGAAGCGGACGTAGGACTGGATGCCGCCCTCGAAGTAGAAGTTGACCTCGTTGGCGGGTTCTCCGCCCGGGCTGAGGGTGCGTTCGTCGCGGAAACGAATCCAGAGTCCCTTGTTGAGATAGGCGACTTCGCGGAAGCGCTGAGCAAGGATGTCGAAGTCGTACTCCAGCGCGTCAATCACGTCGGGGTCGGCTTTCCAGCGGACGAGGGTACCGGTGGGCGGGTCGGCTTGCTTCAGCCGTCCGCGCTCCAGTTCGCTGGTGGCGATGCCGCGCTCGTAGCGCTGGCAGTGGTAGTAGCCGTCGCGGTGGACGCGGACTTGCAGTTCGGCGGCGAGCGCGTTGACGACGGAGGCGCCGACGCCGTGCAGACCGCCGGAGACCTTGTAGCCGCCGCCACCGAACTTGCCGCCGGCGTGGAGCACGGTGAGCACGGTTTCGAGCGCTGATTTGCCGGTCTTGGCGTGCTTGTCGGTGGGGATGCCGCGGCCGTCGTCTTCGACCTGCGCCCAGCCGTCGGGTTGGAGGGTGATCCCGATGTGCTTGGCGTAGCCGGCCATGGCTTCGTCGACGGCGTTGTCGACGATCTCGTAGACGAGGTGATGGAGACCGGCCTGTCCGGTGGAGCCGATGTACATGCCCGGGCGGCGGCGGACGGCCTCGATGCCTTCAAGCACCTGGATGTCGTCGGCGGTGTAGCCGTTGGCCTGATCTTCTGTGGCCTGTTCGAGCGTGAGTTGAGCGCCGTCCAGCGGCATCACGTTGTTGCCGTCAAGCGGCAGGGGCGCCTGCGCGCCTGCTCCATCGGTCGCCATAGATTGCGTTCTCTTATCTGGTCGTCTTGCGTCTGAGCGGGTGTGTGATACTGGTTACGATACCACGTTATGACCGTACCCGTTCGGGCGTTCGGCAAACTGGGGCGGGTGCGATCGAGGTTGCGGATCGAGTGTGCATTGATGGTGACGTGGCGCGAACGGCTGCGCTTGACCAACCCCTCGCAGGCGCGCGAGGAGGCGTTGCGCTCGCTGCCGGAACGAATTGACGACTTGACTCCGATCGCGGTCGTGCGCAACGGGATTGACGACACCTCCGGGCGGGTCTGGGCGCAGGTGCGCTCGGAGTTGGTCTTTCGTCCGGAGTTCGCGCCGGCGCTGGAGGGGTTGGACGGGTTCTCGCATTTGTTCGTGGTGGCCTGGATGGATCAGGTGACGGATGAAGGGCGGGCGCTGCTGAAGATTCATCCTTCGGGCGGCTCCGATACGCCGGAGGTCGGGGTGTTGGCGACGCGCACGGCGCACCGCCCGAATCCGATCTCGATCAGCGTTTGTCCGCTGGAGTCGGTCAAGGGTGAGACTGTGCGCGTGATCGGCCTGGATTTGACGAACGGCACGCCGGTGCTGGACGTGAAGCCTTACGTCACGTTCTACGACAGCTTCGAGGGCACGATTCCGAAGTGGGCGGAGTAGGCGCGTGCCGCGTCTGCGCAGCAATCTCGTTGCGGTCTATATCGCGCGTCCTTGTGAGGTGGGCGGGATCGAGTTGTTGCTGCTCCAGCGTCCGCCGGGTCACCGGTTTGCGGGGGCCTGGCAGGTGGTGGGCGGTCACATTGAGGAGAAGCAGGGCGAAACTGCTTGGGAAGCAGCGCTGCGCGAGCTGGACGAGGAGACGGGGCTTTCGGTGGAGCGTTGGTTTCGGCTGGATCGGCCGGAGACGTTCTACAACCCTGAGAACGACACGATCTACTTTGTTCCCGCTTTTGCCGCGCTGACGGCGGCTGGCGCGGAGCCGCGACTCTCGGACGAGCATCAGGCCTGGCGCTGGGCGAGTCCGTCGGAGGCGGCTGGGGCGGTGGATTGGCAGGCGATGCGGGATTCGTTGGCGCTGGTGGGGGAGGCGCTGGCTGATTTGGCGCGTCCGGGGTTGGGCGTGACGGAGTTTGCGCCGTCGGAGTTGCGGTAGAGGTGAGTGCGATCACGGCTATGCAGCCGGGAACTGGTCGGCGTGCGATGATGGGTGGGTTATGCCATCCGTTGGACTGATCGGGTTCGAGCGTTCGGGCAAGACGACGCTCTTCAACGCGCTGACCGGCGCGGGCCGGGCGACCGGGTTTATGACGCATCAGGATGCGCATGAAGGGGTTGTGCCGGCGGTTGATGAACGGCTGAACCGGCTCTCGGCGCTGTATCGGCCGCGCAGGACGACTCCGGCGACGCTGGAGGTGGTCGATTTTCCCGGGGCGGGGTTCGCGGGCGCGCTGGGCGGCGGCGAACCGCCGACCATGCGTCTGCTTGACCAGTTGTCGCTGCTTGACGCGCTGGTTCATGTGGTGCGCGGGTTCGAGAATGATGCGGTTCCGCATCCGGCGGAGCGGATCGATCCGGCGGCAGATATTGAGGCGATGCAGTTGGAGCTGACCTTTGCCGACCTTGCGCTGATTGAGAAGCGATTGGAGCGGATCGGTGAGGAGACCAAGTCGGTGAAGCCAGCGGAGCGGGTTGCGGCCGACCGCGAGGCGGCGCTGCTGACGCGGATGCAGGAGCACCTCGGGGCAGGCGGGAACATGCTCGAGGCGCCGCTCAACGAGGACGAGCGGGCAAGCTTGCGGCAGTATCGCTTCCTGACCGAGCGTCCACTGCTGACGCTGATCAATCTCGGCGAGGACGAGACGAGCGAGGCGGAGTCCGCCGCTGCGCAATACCGGGAGGCGGCGGGCGGGGCGACGGTCGCGCTCTCGGCGCGGCTGGAAGAGGAGTTGCGTGATTTCGAGCCAGAGGAAGCAGCCGACTACCGCGCCGAGCTGGGAGTGGGAGCAGGGGCGGTTGAGACGGCCTTGCAGGAGTCGTTCCGTTTGTTGGGTCTGCGCACGTTTTTCACGGTTGGGCCCGAAGAGTGCCGCGCCTGGACGGTACCGGGCGGGTCGAGCGCACCGCGAGCGGCGGGCCGAATTCACTCGGATATGGAGCGGGGGTTTATTCGGGCGGAAGTGACTCGGTGGGATGATTTGCTGGTTTGCGGCGAGGCGGTTGGAGCCTCGGGGGCGGAAGCGGAGGCGAAGCGCCGAGCGTTGCTGCGGACCGAGGGCAAGGAGTACGAGGTGCAGGACGGGGATGTGTTGCACATCCTGTTCAATGTGTAGCCGATGCCGTCCCTCTGTCATTCACAGCGCAATAGATCGTCATTGGACTGGATGTAGTATGTGAGCGACGCTCGGTGTCACGGAGTGCAGGGCAGAAACATGCCGGACCAGCAGGAGAGCCCGTACTGGCATCTTGAGGACGTACTCGCTGTCGACGGCGATCTGGATGAGGACGGCCCGACACTTCTGATCGATGAGTCAGTCATGATCGCGGACTTTGGGCCGTCGCTCGCCAAGGGCCTTGCAACCATTTGGGGCCTTGGCGACATGCTGGGGCCGCACGTCTTCATCAGCCATGTCTTTGAGGACAAGCCGACGGCTGAGTCACTCATGGATGTCTGGGAGACAGTTGGGCGAGATATATGGACTGCGCTTCCGCCACGCGAGGCTCTCGCTCGTCCGAATGAGCAATGAACGCACCCGACGACGATGGCCCGGAACTCGGGATTGTCGAACAGAGCGCCCCCGACTCTGGGGAGCAAGATGGCCGGCCGATCAGCTTGTCTACGGAACGGTCATTCACCGGCCCGATCCCGCCACCGTGGGCGTTGCGAGAATATGAAGAGATTCTCCCCGGGTCTGCTGACCGCATCTTGTCGATGGCCGAGAGAGAGGCTTCTAGCAGACATGAGCGGAATGCTGAGCGACTGCGGCTCAGTGCGGTTGTATTGGCGGAGGATGCCTCTCGAACCAGGCGAGGGATGTACATCGGCGCATTCTTGGGCTTGGCTCTCTTGGGAGTGGCTCTTGCGCTGGCGCTCGAGGGAGCAACTTGGCCGGCAGTGGTCGCTGCGGTTTCTCAGCTTGCTCCCACGGCGGCAATCTTCATTCCCAGCGCGCGCGCACGTTGGCGGCGCAGAAGAAGACAGCAGCAGCAAGGCGACCAAGGGCAATAGACATTCCCCGCTCCACACCGCAACTATCCTGCTCCCATGACCGCTACAGCCTCCCCGGCCGACCTCGCCCAAGCGCTTCTGACTGCCGCTCGCGATGGGCCGGCTGTTGCTTCTTGCACGGTGATGGCCGCCTCCAACCGTGTTGATGTCGCCCTCGGCGCGAAGTTGCTGGTCTATGCGGATGGGACTGTCCTCGGCGGGATCGGCGGGGGAGCGCTCGAACGAGCTGTGGTCTCCCGCGCCCGGGACGCCATTCCGCAACATCTGGTTGCGGCGGTCGCGTTCACGCCGGAGGGGGAGATGGTCCAGGGGCGGCGCGCGATTGAGGCAGCTGGAGCGATTGTCGAAGTCCTGATCGAGGTGGTCGAGCCGGCGGCGACGCTCTTGGTGGTCGGCGGCGGGCATGTGGGGCTGGCCGTGGGACAGTTGGGCGCGATGCTGGGGATGGAAGTCGCGATCATCGACGACCGCGAGGAGTACGCCAGCCCCGAGCGTTTCCCCTATGAGGCGAACGTGATCTGCGGCGATTTCGACGAGGAGTTGGAGCGCTTTCCGATCGGGGCGAACACGTACATCGTGTTGGTCTCGCGCGGACACAAGGTCGATGAGCTGGCCCTGCGCCGGGTCGCGGAGCGGGGGGCGGGCTATGTGGGCATGATTGGGTCGAAGCGGCGCACGCGCACGGTCTTGCAGCATCTGGCTGAGGAGGGTGTGGATCGGGAGGCGCTGGATCGCGTGTTTACCCCGATCGGGCTCGACATTGGCGCGGAGACGCCGGAGGAGATCGCGGTTTCAGTGCTGGGCGAGATCATCCTCGTGCGCCGCGGCGGCGGCGCGCAGCCAATGTCGGAGCAGGGCAGGCGCTTGGCGGCAACGGCCCGCTAGCAGACGGTAGACTGTACTCGCAGGAAGCTGGCTTGGAGGCACGTGATGGCGCACGACGAGGTGTACGAGGCGATGTCGGAAGCGTTTGAGTTGGGGTCGCCGGTGGCGCTGGCGACGGTCGCGCAGACGCTGGGCAGCACGCCGCGCAAGACCGGCGCAAAGATGTTGGTGAAAGAGGACGGCAGCTTCGTCGGTACGATCGGCGGCGGTTGCGGTGAAGCTGAGGTCTGGCAGGAGGCGATGGACGCGCTTGACGACGGCGAGGCGCGGATGGTCGTGGTCGATCTGACCGAGCCGACCGACGGCGAAGACAAGATTTGCGGCGGGGTGATGCGGATCTTCGTGGAGCGCTTGCAGTCCTGATCCCGCCTCTCAGCGGCGTGCAGCGCAGGTGAGGTGAGCGATGGTCAGCACAGCGCCGAAGCCGGCCAGCGAGATCGAACTCGAATGGCCCTTGGATGATCCCAGGCTCACTCCGCTCATCCGACGCTTGGCGACCGAGTACTGGGAGATCGTGCAGCGCCACGCGGAGGAAACGGGCTTTCCGATCGTCCGCGCTTGGGTTGACGTAGATGTGGACATGGAGGCCGTCGTCTGGTTCCCGCTCACTGTCCACAGCGACACCTCACGTGCCGAAGCGTGGGATTTCCAGAGCAACATCATCAGTCTCGATGTGCGGCGCTGGATCGATCAGCTCGAGCCCGAAGCTCGCGCGGTGCGATTTCTGGTCGCGTTGGGAGTCGTCGGGGTCGACGAACATCGCGAGCAGCTCAGTGACGCTTGACCCTACCCGTCTCTTTGCGATCGCAGAGCGACACGTGCAAGCCGGCAGCGAGGAAGCGGACTTCCGCACTGCTGTTAATCGCGCCTACTACGCCTGCCATCTGACCGCCCGCGATCAGCTCTACGGCCTGGATGCGGAACGCTGGCGCGGTGGACGCCGCCCGTCTCACATCGCTGTGATCGCAGCAGCAGCCGAACATCTTGAGGCCAGACACGTTGATGCGCTACAACGCCTCAAAAAGATGCGAGAAGTGGCCGACTACCTCTGCGGCGATGCGCATCCGGAAACGCAACATGTCTTTGCTCGCGAGCGGGCTAGCGATTGGCGCGCCCTCGCCAATCTCGCGCTGCAGATCGCCCGCGACCTGCTGCCCGTCCTCCGAGTGATGCCCACGACCGCCGCCTAGACTCCCAATCCCAGCGCGGCTGATACACTGAGAGACGGCCGCCTCGACCGGGCCGGTCTGCGCTGAGTGGGCGCGAGACGGGTAGACCGAGGCGCAGCGTCGCAGGGCTCAGCGGCGCGCGCTGAGCGCCGGCGGCAAGCAGGAGAACCGGATGTCTGAATTGGCGATGATTGGATTCGGGCCCGTCGAGGCGATTGTGGTCGTGATCGTCGTGCTCGTGGTCTTCGGCGCGGGGCGTCTCGCCGGCGTGGGTAAGGCGCTCGGTACCGGCCTGCGCGAGTTCCGCGAGGAAGCGCGCACGTCCGATTCCGAAGACCAGGACGATAACGGCGATGAAGAGGTCGTGGCTCAGACGTCTGACGACGGCGGCGAAAGCAAGCCGTCCTGAGTTCGTCGTTCTTGGCTGCGACGTCCTTGCGAGCGGTTGCCTTTGATCTCTGGGGCACACTGATCCGCGACGCGCCCGGCGGCGGGCGGCGGCGAATGCTGGAGCGTGAGCGGCGGCTGGGCGCGGCCTACGAGCGCGCGGGAGCCGGTTCCGGCGCAGCCGCAGCTGTACCGCAGGCGATTCGCGCCGCGATTGATGCGCTAGTCGTTGCGCACCAGAGCAACATCGACCTCAGCGGGCAGGATCGGCTCAACGCCTTTCGCGCGGCGATGCTCGAACGCTGCCCCACGACCGTTGAGGACGACGAGCTCTTGAGCGCAATTGAGCAGGCGATCTGCGAGAGCGCCTCTTGGGAGCCGCCGGACATCATCGCAGGCGCGGAGCAAACGCTTGCCGAATTGAGCGAGCGCGGCCTGCGCCTGGCCGTGGTCTCGAACACAGGGCTGGCACCCGGACGCTACGTCGAACAGGCGCTTTGCTCGCGCGGGTTTGAGCGCTGGATCGATGCCTGGGTCTGGTCCGACGACGTGCTCAGTTGGAAGCCCGGGCAGGCGATCTTCGCAGCCACGTTGGAGCAGCTGGACGTATCCGCGGCGGAGACCGCATTCGTAGGCGATACGCCCGAGGCGGACATCCTCGGCGCGCAACACGCGCAGTTTGCAGTCACGGTGCAGGTCGGCGATAAGCGCGATCCAGCAATTGAGGCTGATCTGATGCTGGATTCGGTCGCCAATCTGGTCGCTGCGCTCGAAGGTCAACTGTCGCACTCATCCCATTGATCGGCGTCACCGGAGCAATGACCGCGACCGCTCCGAACGATGCTGAGCGACATATGCTGTGGACATGCGCTTCGGCATGATCGGCGGCAGCGGGATTCCGGCCGGACGGGTGCTTGGCATCCCGATTCGGCTCGACCTGTCCTTCTTCCTCATCTTCGCTCTGATCGTCTTCCTGCTCGCCACCCAGGTGCTGCCCGACGCGATTGTCGGCTTGAGCGACCTCGAGCGTTGGCTGCTGGGTCTCGCGGGCGGCGTGGCCTTTTTCGTCTCGCTTCTGATCCACGAGCTCGCCCACAGCCTGGTCGCGCGCCGCTACGGGATGGAAGTGACCTCGATCACGCTCTTTTTCTTCGGCGGCGTCTCGCTGATCCGCGAGGATTCGCGCCGGCCCGGACAGGAGCTCTGGATCGCGATCGTGGGTCCCTTGGCGTCGGCTGCGCTGGCGGCCGTATTCATCCTCTTGGCGCTGTTCGTCCTGCCCGACGGCTCTGCCGTTGGCACGTTGATCTTCGTCCTGGGCGTGCTGAACGGCTTCCTAGCCGCGTTCAACATGCTGCCGGGCTTCCCGCTGGACGGCGGTCGCGTCGCGCGCGCGGCGATCTGGCGGATTACGGGTTCGCGGCACCGCGCGACCCGCGCCTCGGCGCGGCTCGGGCAGGGGCTTGGCCTGCTGATGATCCTCTACGGGATCGGCGGGCTGATCTTCGATTGGGTGATCTTCGAGAGCGGGCTGAACAGTTTCTGGCTGATCTTCATCGGCTTGCTGCTGGCCTCGCAGGCGTCGCAAGGCGTGAAAGCAGCCGAGTTGGAGCGCGATCTGGCCGAGCTGCGGGTGGGCGAGCTGATGCTGTCGCCGCCGCAAGCGCGGACGGTGGAGGCGGATCTGCTGGTGCGCACGTTGGTCCCGTCGCGTGAGCAGCTCGCGCATCACGACGCCTACATCGTGGCCGAGCAGGGCGCAGCGATCGGGATTGCTTCAGCCGCGCAGATTCTGTTGCTCGAAGAAGAGCGTTATCTCAACGCGCGGATGCGCGAGATTATGCTCTCAGCTGGACAGATCCAGCCAATCGCGCCCGAAGCTCCCGCCGACGAGGCGTTGCGGCGCTTGCAGAAAGATCACGCTTTCGTCTTGCCGGTCGTCGAACATGGGCGCTTGCTGGGCGTGGTCGGACTGGAGCAGATCATTGAGGCGCTTCGCGATCGCGGCGAGAAGTCCGTGCCGTCACAATCCTGAGTTGGGCTGCCCTGTCTGCGGTTCGCGTTGATTTGACTGAATTAACGCAGACTGATCATTGCGCCCTCGAGACGCCGGCACGGCGCGCGCGTCGTCCTAAAATTCAGATATGTCGACTATGAGCTTGACCAGAGTGCACGCTCCCGCGCCGGCGCGCCAGTTGGCGGCGGTGATGGCGGGCAAGGCGACCCGCCGCGCGATGCGTATGTTCGGCTCCGGCGGTACCGCGTTGCCGGGCTTGGTCGCCGAGCGCGTCGATGCGGGTCTGGCCCACAGCCTTGCCGAAGAACTCACCGCCGCCGCCCTGATCACTGGAACCAACGGGAAGACCACGACTGCGGCGATGCTCGCCCGCATCCTGCGCGAGAGCGGCCGCGGGGTGATCCACAACCGCGCGGGTTCGAACCTCATGCGCGGCGTCTTGACCGCCCTGATCGATGCCGCCGGCGCGAGCGGACATCTGCCGCGACGCCGCACCGCCGTGCTCGAAACCGACGAGGCTGCGCTCGCCTCCGTCGCTGAAGCGGTCCCGCCCACGGTTGCGGTTTTCACCAACCTGATGCGTGATCAGCTCGACCGCTACGGCGAGATCGAATCGATTGCGCTGCGCTGGGGGGACGCACTGGCCAATTTCTCCGCAGGCACGCAAATGGTGGTCAACGTGGACGATCCGCTGGTTACCTCGCTCAGCGATCGTTGGCGTGGTCCCTCGCTGCGCTTCGGGATCGAAGATCCGGATGTTCCTCCCGCGCCTGCGGGAGAGATTATGGACGCCGTCTGGGATCCTGTCACTCAAGCCGATTTCCGCTATCGGCGACGCTACTTCGCTCAGCTTGGGCGCTGGTACACCGACGCCGGAGCCGAACGCCCCACGCCTGAGATCGCCGCCCACGCGATTACCAGCATCGAAGGCGGGATGGCGTTCACGCTCGCGCTGCCCAAGTACGAGCCGATGATGATCACGCTGCCTGCGGAAGGTCTCTACAGCGTCTATAACGCCCTCGCCGCGGCCGCCGCCGCCTATGCGCTCGGCGTCAACGCCGACGCGATTCGGCGCGGACTGGAAGCTCACCGCGCCGCCTTTGGGAGGCAGGAAGAACTGGTCATCGACGGACACCGAGTCCGCGTCCTGCTGGGTAAGAACCCGTCCGGCCTGAATCAGGCCCTGCGCACCTTGCAGCGACCGGGGCAGCGCCATCACCTGCTCGTCCTGCTCAACGACGGGATCGCCGACGGCACCGATGTCTCTTGGATCTGGGATGTGGACTGGGAATCGCAGGCGGATTACTGCGCCGCCCTCACGGTCGGCGGCAGCCGGGCGGCGGACATCGCCCTGCGTCTGGAGTATGCCGGCCTGCCTGCGGCCCGGGAGCCGATCCGGAACGACATCGGCGACGCCTTGCGGCAGGCGTTCGACTCTCTGCCCGAGCGCGAGCCGCTGATCATCCTGCCCACCTACACGGCCATGCTCGATGTGCGCCAACGGCTTGGCCGCATGAGTGGTTCCCGGCTCTGGGAGGTCGCATGAGCCCCGAACGCAGCCTCAAGGTCGCCGTGCTCTACCCCGACCTGCTCAATCTCTACGGAGATCGCGGCAACGCCCGCGCGGTCGAGCGCCGCTGCGAGGCGCGCGGGATATCGGCGACCGTGCGCGGCGTCGATATCGGCGACGAGTGGTCGCCCGAAGAGGCCGACCTGATTCTGGTCGGCGGCGGACAGGATCGCGAGCAGCGGCGGGTGCAGCTGGATCTCCAGCGCCGAGGACAAGCGCTGCGCGACTGGGTGGGCGACGGCGGCGTGGCGCTCACGGTCTGCGGCGGCTATCAGCTCTTCGGTCTGCACTATCGCGGCTGGGACGGGGAGATCATGGAGGGCATTGGCGTCTTCGACATGATCACGTCGCACCCCGGTCCTCAGATCGCCCGCTGCGTCGGCAATGTGGTCGCACTCTGGGAGGGCGACACTGTAGTCGGCTTCGAGAATCACGGCGGCCGCAGCTATCTCAACACGGGCCAAGCGGCTTTTGCCAACGTAGTCAGCGGCTTCGGCAACAACGGCGGCGACGGCTCCGAGGGCGCGCGCGTCGGCAACGCTTTCGGCACTTACCTCCACGGTGCCGTTCTGCCCAAGAATCCACGCTTGGCGGATCGTCTGATTGCACTGGCGTTGGAACAGCGCTACGGCGAAGAAGCGGCCGGGCTCGCCCCCCTCAGCGACCGAGCCGCAATCCGCGCCCACGCCGAAGCGCTGCACGCCACGCTCAACCCGCAGGAGCGTGAACCAGCGCTGGGCCGCCGCTTCGCCTGATTCTCTCCCCTGGCGGTGCGAGAGGGCGTCACGAAGCGGCAGGGGGTGGCGAGAGCAGGCAGAATCCTCTACCCCCTCCGCCGCAAGCGCGCGTAGAATTAACACCAGTCGGCAAGACAATCAGGAGCATGAGCTATGAGTGAGACAACGGCGACTCTGACGCGCACCGCGCCCGATATCTCCTGTGAACACTGCGCGCACGCGATCACCGAAGCCTTGACGGCGTTAGACGGCGTGGATCGTGTGGCCGTGGATGTGGACGCCAAGCGGGTTGAGGTGGCATACGACGCCGGCGCTGCGACTCCCGCGCAGATCGACGCCGCCCTGGAGGAGGAAGGCTATCCGCCGTCCTGAGGGACCTTGGGGAGACTCGCCCAAGAGCGGCCGGAGCGCAGCAGAGCGACTGGCCGGGCGGCGCTCGGCGGACGCGCCCGATCGCGCCAGTTGGCTGCTCGGGCCCGTCTGGGTCTATCTGCTCGGAGCAGTCGCCGTGTTCGCGATCGCATTCACGATCGCAATGCTCGGCGTCTCCTCGAGCGACGGAGCCGAAGGCGGACCTGAGCCAGCGCCGCCGGTGCAAGTCTCGACTGGAGACGAGCAGCCTCCTGAGCAGCAGGAGCCAGCGGCAACCGAGAGCGTCGCCAGCGCCCCGCCGCGGAGCACAGTGTCTCCGCCAGAACAAGCAGATCGGTCTGGCGAGCCGATCCAAGCGCAGGTTTCGCAGTCGCAACCGACCACTCAACAGTCCCAGGTGATCGAACCGGTCACAGTCGAGGAACCTGATCCGCTGAGCGGTTTCATCGTTCCCATCGCCGGCGCTTGCGTGACCGAGTTCGAGGGTCACTTGCCCGCCGCTCCTCGCGCTTACCGCAACGACGGCATCCATGAGGGCCTCGATTTCTATGAGTGGGCCTCCTGTACGACGGTCAGCTACGACACGCCCATCCTTGCGGCTAAAGACGGGGTTGTGATTCGGGCTGACCTCGACTATGTGGATGTCACGCCCGAAGACTGGGCTCGTTTCGAGGCGGTCGCTTTTGAGGGTGAGCAGATCCTCGACGAACTGCGTGGACGCCAAATCTGGATCGAACACGCCGGAGGCGTGGTCACCCGCTACGCCCACCTCAGCCGCATCGCGGCAGGGATCGGAGTCGGCGTCCACGTCAGCCGCGGTCAACTGATCGGCTACCCCGGAGAGAGCGGTCAACGCGAGAGCTACGCGGCACCGGGTACGGATATTCATCTCCACTTCGAGATCCGGATCGGCGAGAGTTGGCTGGGCGAGGGGCTCACTCCCCTTGAAGCCCGCGCGTTCTATCTCCGAGCTTTCGGTCTGGGGAGCGACTAACAGGCTTCATACTCCCCTCTCTTTCCTTTGGCGGCTTGCACGTACACTCAAGCTGTCCTTTTGGGGGAGGCCGATGCATAACCCCTGAATTGTCGCATTTCCGCTATTCCGACTCAACAGGCATCCAGTGCTGACCAGATACGGAGACTGGATTCCCGCGTTCGCGGGAATGACGGCGGAGGGAATTATGCATCAGTCTCTACGCAGGGGCAGGCTTTTGCAAAATTTCATCCTGGTGCATTGGGGGCTCGGAGGAGCGGATCGCGCGATCTGAGGTCGGTGGTACGACCAGATTGGGAGCGGTTTCATACTTGGTTGCTTCGAGATTCCCGCCTACGCGGGAATGACGGAAATGGGGATTTTGCAACGGGCTCCCTGCGCGGGAATGACGGATATGGGGTTATGCATCGGCCTCTCTAGGGGAGATTAATTGCGATTTTACGTACGGGTCTTTTTGGCTGGTCCGTTGAGCGGTGGATTGCGGCGCTAGCGGGGGCTGATTGGGCGCGGCGCGGGATCGTCTTCTTTGCGCGAGTCGGTCAAGCCGGCGATGACTTCGTCTGCGAGCCACTGCTTGATCTCGCTCTCTTCGCAGCCCAATGTTTCGCGCAGGAGCTCGAGCGTGTGCTCGCCCATGCGGGGGGCGGGGCGGAGACACGAGGCCGGGGTTCGGCTTAGACGCCAGGGGAAGCCCTGGTATTGGCGCAGGCCGGTGTCGGGGTGGTTCAGGTGGAGCCACCAGTCGCGGGCGGCCAGATGCGGATCGCGGAGATGCGTCAGCGTTGAATGCACGACGCCGGCCGCGACGCCGGCCGCTTGCAGACGCTCCTGGAGTGTGCGCGCGTCCCATTCGCGGGTGTACTCGCTGAGCGCTGCTTCGAGCGAATCGCGATCGGCGCAACGTCCTTCGAGCGTGTTCCATTCGGGCCGGTCCAGGCCGTTGGTTACGCCGACGAGCGATTGCCAGATGGCGTCGTCGAGGATTGAGATGGCGATCCACTCGTCCTCGCCGGAGGGTGAGTCTTTGCAGCGGAAGCACTCGCGGGGGACGGCGTTGGGGATGCGATTGCCGTTGCGTTCTGGCGGGGCTGCTCCGAGTGAGGCTTGGAGCAGGTATTCGTCGATGTAGGCGACCGCCGACTGGAACATCGAGCCTTCGATCCGGATCGCGCCGGCGGCGTGCTGCTGCGCTCGCCAAGCGGCGGCGAGGGCGGCGGCGGCCATCTGCGCTCCGACGATTGGGTCGGCCTGCATTGTGCCGAGCAGGAGCGGCGCTTCGCCGCGATAGCCGTAGAGCAGATCCCAGCCGGCGTTGCCTTCGGTCGTGCCGCCGTTGGCGCGGTAGTTGTCGTCGGGGCCGCCGGAACCGAAGCCGCTCCACGAGATCAGGGCGATGTGCGGATTGACTTTGCGCATATCTGTATGGGTGAGGCGCAAGTTTTCGAGTACGCGCGGGCGAAAGTTCTCTAAGACAACGTCCGCGCGCGCAATGAATTTGAGCGCTAGCTCGCGTCCCGCCTCCGTATCGAGCGCCAGCGAAACCGTGCGCTTGCCGCGATTGGCCATGTTGAAATTGGCGCGCACATTGAGCGGATGCGCATTCGGAGCGGCGACCGGCAGCGGGCCGCCGGCGTCGTAGCGCCAGAGGTCGGGACGCTTCGGTCCTTCGATCTTGATGATCTCTGCGCCGAGGTCGGAGAGCAGACCACTGGCGTACGGCCCTAACCAGGCATGGGTGAAATCGACCACGCGGAGGCCGTCAAGCGGGCCGGGGGTTGCGTGCGGACGCTCGCGTTGGGCGAAGTTGTCTCTGCGGGGCCAGTCTGCGGTCGTCTCGGTTACTCGCGCGCCGCGTCCGGCGCCGGTCATTGGCGGGAGGTGCGAATCGGATACATCGGTGAAGAAGTCGAGGGCGCGGAGTTGGCGGTCTTCCAATAGCTCGGCGGCGGAGCGGTGCCAGGCCATGACGATGCCCAGTTCGGAGAGGCGGTGGAAGACTTCGGATGAGGCACGCTCCGAAACTAGCGGGCGGATGTATTCCAAGGAGGCGTCGCGGTCGGCCCAACGCCCCTCGCCCTCCAGCAGCTCCGGCGGGGGCGGTTCGCAGTCGAAGGCGATGGGCGCGTTGCGCAAGGTTTCCCGCGACCAGGCGGAGAGGGTGACGTAGCCGTCGCTGGTGGGCATTACCTCAGCCCAGCCCTCGGGCCCGCCGACGCGCGGGATCGCTTTGCCGGAGAACTCGGAACGGAGGGACATGATCAGGGTCGAGACGGCCTCGATTGAGGCGAGTTCGATCCACTGTCCGCAGTTGGAGTGGATACGCTCGAGCAGCGCCGCCAGCCCGCCCACGGCGGCGAGGACGCCGATTGCGCGCGGGATGATCGCGGCCGGGGCAGCAAGCGGCTCGCGGCCGTGGTGTCCGTTGGCGCCGGCGAATCCGGCGAGGGCCTGGACGACCAGATCGTCGGCTGCGTAGTGGGCGTAGGGGCCGGTGGTTCCGAACGGGGAGAGGTGGAGGACGACCAGGTTGGGGTGGTCGTGTTCGAGGGTGTCCGCCGAGAGGCCGAGCTTGGTCAGTTCGGACAGGGGCGCGTCGGTGATGAAGACGTCGGTATCGGTCAGTGCGGCGGGCCAGTCTGCTGGTAGCGGCGCTTGGCGCTTGCCTTGCGAGAGTGAGACTTCGAGCAGCGAAACGCCGTCGACGATTGGTTCGGCGTTGCTGTAGCGGGCGGGCGGATCGAAGGAGGTGACGTCTGCGCCCCAGCGGGCGAATTCGCGTGCGCAGGCGGCGGCTGGGACGTCGCGGCTCCATTCGAGCACTCGCAGACCCTGAAGTAGCGTCACTCGGCTGCCCCGCCCTCGTGCGAATGGCCTACTGCCCGTCGCGCCCGCGTCCGTTCTTGAGCTTGGCTAGCGCTCTAGCGACGGGCGAGAGTTGACGGCGGCCGGGAACCAGGCGCGGATCGGCGCTGCCGAAGCGTGCGCCGGTGGCGTAGACGTGGAAGGCGGCGTTGATGTGGGTGGTGAAGCCCTGCGCGTCCTGGGCGTTGTTGACGGAGAACTTGATCTGGCGCAGGGCCATGGGCGAATGCTCGGCGACCTCTTCGGCGTAGGCGAGCGTCTTCCGTTCCAGCGCTTCGGCCGGATAGACCTGGTTGACCCAGCCCAGCTCCTGCGCTTCGTGGGCGGGGATGAAGCGGTTCTGGAAGAGCAGTTCCTTGGCCTTGCGCGCGCCCAGGTCCCAGGGGGCGTGGAAGTACTGGGTGTGCGAGGGCAGGAAGAGCGCGTCGTCGGAGGCGAAGATTAGGTCCATTGAGGCGGCGACCATGCAGCCGCCGAAGATGCACTTGCCGTGCACCATCGCGATGGTTGGTTTGGGGATGTTGCGCCAGCGGAGGGTGTTGGTGATGCGGGTGTCGCGCTGGCGGTCGTAGACGCCGACGAAGTCGTCGGCCCAGCCGCGCAGCTCACGGTCGGCGAGTTCGGAGGGCGAGCCGAGGTCGTGGCCGGCGGAGAAGTCGGGTCCGTTGCCGGAGAGGATGATCACCTGCACCTGGGGGTCGTCGGCGGCCTCGCGCAGGGCGCGGTCGATCTCTTCGAGCAGGACGCGGGACTGGGCGTTGCGGTATTCGGGGCGGTTCATGATCAGGCGGGCGACGGGTCCGGGTTGGTAGATGACTTCTTGGTAGGTCATGGGGTTGCTCCTGGTGGGTCTTCTTGCGGAGTGTCGTGGGTTTCGAGCAGTGATTCGACCTCGCGCAGCATTCGCGGAAGCGTAATCTGCACTGCCTCCCACACTTTCTGTTGTTCCACGCGGTGATACTGGTGAACCAGCACATTGCGAAAATCGATGGCGTCGCGGAAGCCTCCGAGCTGCTTCGCGGTGTCTTCATCGTGGTCGACTAACCGGCGGATCGCTTCGCCAACTGTGATGAATTGCCGCTCGACCGCAGCCATCCGCATCGATCCAGTGGTGTACTGATCGAATGTGATGTTCCGTGTGTAGGCGGCGATCTGCCCGCCGGCTGTGAGGACATGCCGCAGATACTTGGGTGAGTCAGGCCCCATAGATCACCCTGCGACGGTCGGTTGGGCGCTTGCACAGGCTCTCAGCCGCGTCTGAGCCATCCATGTTCAATGCGACCTCGTGGTTGTAGATCGCTTCGAGGTGACGCAGCAGGCCCGTGTACTCCGCCATCCAGGGGAGGGCGAAGCCTTTCTCGTAGGTGACGATCAGCTCGGTATTGCGTTCGTCGACCTCGAGTGGGCCTTCGTCGCGGAGGCTGACCAACTCCAGCCGCTTGACACGGTACTCGCCACAGACGGTCTCCAGGAGCCGCTGCTTGTTGATCGTGTACTGCTGCTCGTTGACCTCGCTGAGATCGTCGATCTCGCTGGTCATGGTCACGGCTCCTCGCGGGTTATGCGCCTGCTTTGGTTGACCTCCAGTATGCCTCGTTTGCGGGGAAGACGGTTGCGGTTCTGGTGATCTCGATGTCGCCTTCGAGGGTGTCGGCGACGGCGGCCCAGGCGGCGTAGTGGGGCTGCCGGCGGTGGGCTTCGAGGGCGGCTTCGTTCTCGTAGACCTCGTAGAAGTAGTAGACGTTCTCGTCTTCGCCGTCCTGGAGGACGTTGAAGCGCATACAGCCGGGCTCGTTTTGCTCCGAGCCCAGGGCATCGGTTTCGATGCCCTGGAGGAAGCGTTGGCGGCCTTCGGGTTTGACTCTGACTTTGACCCAGATCGCGATCACGCGAACTGGTCCTGACCGGGGGCGATCATTTCCATGATCTTGTCGGTTTTGTCGACTTCCTCGCGGAAGGGGTAGGGGTGGTCGTAGCCGAGGATTTTGTGCAGTTCGGGGTAGCGTTCGAGGCGTTCGGGGGAGACGGCGCCTTCGTCCCACATGTTGAGCCGCTGCATGTAGGAGCGGATCCAGACGAGCACGAGGGTGACGCGGAGGCCGGTGCTCTGGCGGTTCATGGCGCCGTGCCAGGTGTTGCCGCCCCAGACGGCGAGCGAGCCGGCCTTGGCCTGGATCGGGACGGGTTCGTAGAGGCGGTCTTCGTCGTCGTCCCACTCCCAGAAGTTGGTCTCGTGGGGCGCGGGGGCGCGGCCCCAGCGGTGGGAGCCGGGCACGAACACGGTAGGGCCGTCTTCGCGCGATTCGTAGTCGGTGAGGACCCAGCTGGTGTTGACGAGGTGGGTGTAGGCGGCCTGGGGCGGGGGCACGCCGTGGGTGTCGTTGTGGATGGCGAGGTAGTTCTGCTCGTGGGGCGGCTTGATGATGTAGGAGGTGCCGCCGAGGAGGGCGCTTTGGCCGCAGTGCCAGCGGGCCATGGTGAGCGCGACCGGATTGAGGACGGCCTCGGTGATGACGTCGTCTTCGTCGACGAGTTGCCAGGCCTTGGTCGGCGGCACCTCAAGGTCGGCGGTGCGCCAGTCGTCGATCGTGACGTCGTGGCGCTTCTGATAGGTGTTGAGGATGGCGTCGCGCAGGCGCTCGGCGAAGCCGGGGGAGGTGCCCAGCTTTTCGGGTGGGATCACGGTGAAGCCATAGGCGTCGAGTTCGACGATGTGGCGCGCCAGGTCGTGCTCCAGGATCGTCTTGACCAGCGGGTCGGCGTGGGGGGACTTGCCCAGTTCGGCGATATTCATCCTGTCTCCTGTCGGTACGGGGACGCGCGAAGCCAGGGCGTCCCGGGCGAACGCGCGCAGTCTAACCCAAGCGGGACGCAATGATCAGCGGTCCCGGCGACGATGGCATTCGCCCCTGGGCTGTTCGGTGACTGATGCATCACCCCTGACTTGCCGCATTTCCGCCATTCCGACTCAATGAGGCATCCAGCGCCGAGCACATACGGAGACTGGATTCCCGCGTTCGGAGCCTTTGCAAGATTCCCGATCTGAGCGTTTCGTCATTCTTGCGAACGCGAGAATCTAGATCCCACTCGATACGCCGCATGGATTCCCGCGTTCGCGGGAATGACGGAAATGGGAGTTTTGCAAAGGCCTGCGTTCGCGGGAATGACGGAAATGGGAGTTTTGCAAAGGCCTGCATTCGCGGGAATGACGGCGGAGGGAGTTATGCATCAGTCTCTGTTCGGTGAGCGTCCTGGGGCGTTGCGGCCTGGAGTTGGGCGCTCTGCGGCGTTGGGGGCGCGTTTTTTTGGGCCGGTTGGGACGATTCGCTGTTGCGGGCGGGGAATTGGCCGGATTCTTGTTGCAGGTTGTTTCAGCCTGTTTCACCTTGTTTCAGTTTGTTTCATTTTGTATCCGGAATATTCGGTTGGGTTCGGGTTGGGACGGGGCCTGTTTACGGGATGCGAGGATCGATTCCGGGGTCTCGTCAGCTAGGTCGCCGCCAAAGATTTGGTGCAGGGAGATGAGGCCGGGGAGTTCGCTGGGCGGGACTTGGCTGAGATCGAGGGGTTCGAGCCCGGCGGCGGCCAGTTCGTGGAGGACGGTTTCGAGCGCATCGAGGGTGCGCAGGCTGTCGGCGGCGTGTTGTTCTTCGATGCGGCGATCGCGTTGCTGACGGCGGTCGACGATGCGATCGAGGGCGTCGAGCAGGAGGCGCAGTTCGCGTGCGGCGTGGATGCGGCGTTCGTGAGCGCTGTCGTCGGTGTCGCCGAGTTGCTGGAGGAGGTCGAGGAGCTGGTCGCTGGCGAGGGATTCGATGATCTGCGAGCGGTACTGCTGGAATTCTCTGAGATAGCGGAGCACGGTGGCGGGCGAGCAGTTCATTTGCTCGGCGATCTGGCGGAGGGTGAGTCCCTGGCAGCGGAGCTGGTGGGCGCGGAGGAGTTTGTCGCGGCGAGCGGGTGAGAGCGTGTCGGTCGGCATGGAGGGTCCTGTCCGGTTGATACATACTGACGTTCCGATAAGATTAGCTGGTTTGGGTGTGGTTGGGAGGGTTGGGTGGGACTCGCTCTGTTACTGAGTGACATTTCTGTCTGGGTTGGAGGGCCTTGCGAGCGTCAGCTGCGGGCGAGTGACGACTCGGAGGAGCGGATCGCGCGATGCGAGGTCGGTGGTACGACCAGATTGGGAGTGGTTTCAGACTTGGTTGCTTCGAGATTCCCGCCTGCGCGGGAATGACGGAATTTGGGATTGCGCGCAGGTCTCCTTGAGGGGGAGATCGATCATGGCATACGCGCAGGTGTCCTCAAGGGGGAGGAGGTTTAGGAGGTTGGTGCAGCGCTCATTCTCGGATCGCTACTCTGCGGGTGTTTGGGGCAGGAGGTTCCGATGGCGATTGATGCGTTGGCTCTTGAGCGCGAGTTGATGGCCTTGCGGGAGTTGGCGGCGGCGAAGTTGGCCGGCGATCCGATTCCGGCGGGTAAGGAGGCGGAGCGTCGGCTCTGGGCGAATATCGAGCAGTACGACCTCAAGGGTGAGATCGCCGATCTCGAAACCAAGGGGTATGCGGTGATCCCGCCGGAGAAGGCGGCGCCGATGGAGTTGTTCGAGCGGATTCGGGCGGCGATTTTGCGGGTGGCGGAGGAGGACGAGCGCGAGTTGCGCGCGGGTCTGGGCAAGACTTTGCAGCATTTGTTGCCTCGGGATCCGGTATTCGAGGAGGTGCTGACCTCTCCGGTGCCGTTGACGCTGGTGACGTACATGCTGGGCTGGCGGGCGAAGATCAGCCAGATCACGGGATTGGTGAAGGACACGCGGACGCCGCCGCTGACGATCCACGCCGATCACAGCCACAAGTTTCCGACGCCGTGGCCGCTGACGGCGCAGTACTGCAACCTGAACTGGATCACAGGCGACTACACGCGGGAGAACGGGGCGGTCTGCGTCTGGCCCGGCTCGCACCGCTGGGGCCGGAATGTGCCGCCGGAGTTGCAGCAGGCTCATGATCACCCGGACATTGAGGTGCTGGAGGTTCCCAAGGGGTCGGTGATCGCCTGGCACGGCAGTCTCTGGCACGGGGCGCTGCCGCGCACGTCGGAGGGTCAGCGGGTGACGCTGGTGATGCCGTTCGTGCGCGATCACGTGCAGGCGCAGGAGTTGTACTGGGCGACGGTGACGCCGGAGATGATCGAGCGCAATCCGGCGCGGTTTTGCACGCTGGTCGGGTTGACGTCTCGGTATCCCTGGATTTCGGCGGACTTT
Source organism: Dehalococcoidia bacterium (assembly GCA_963555985.3). Taxonomy (GTDB): domain Bacteria; phylum Chloroflexota; class Dehalococcoidia; order Bin125; family Bin125. The sequence continues at coordinate 35,964 of OY820591.1, read as the reverse complement.
CCGCTGCCGGCGACGGCGGGGACGCCGGACGGGTCGCAGTGGGAGTAGGGGGGAGTCGCTGCCCCCCTCTGTCCCCCGCCTGCGCGGGGGCAGGCACTACGTGACATCTCCCTCCCCGCAAGGAGAGTTGCGCGTACATCAGATTCCCGTTGCTCTCGTCATTCCAGCGAACGCAGGAATCTCGCTCCGACCAGATAGTCCGCAATTCCGGACGAGATTCCAGGTCAAGCCTGGAATGACGGAATCCGGGATTACGCGCAGGTCTCCGCAAGGGGGGAGAGTAGGGAGGCGGCTTTAGAGTTGCAGCTACGCGATGCGCGGTGGCGCGATTGGACCAGAAAGAGACCACGATGACCTACCAGCACATTTCGGTGGAGCCGTTGACGCCGACGATTGGCGCGACTGTTGAGGGCGTTGACCTGACTCAGCCGCTTGAGGATGCGGTGATGGGCGAGATCCATGATGCGTGGATGGAGCACCTGGTGCTGTTCTTCCGCGACCAGCCGATGTCGCATGAGCAGCATCTGGCGTTTGGGCGGCGGTTTGGCGATCTGCATATTCATCCGGCGGCGCCATTTGAGGGCGGCAACCCGGAGTTGATGATCATCCACACCGACAAGGACTCGTTCCGCAACAACGGCGAACGCTGGCATTCGGACGTGTCGGCGGACGAAGAGCCGCCGATGGCGAGCATCCTGCATATCCATCACGTGCCGCCGTCGGGCGGGGACACATGCTGGTCGAACATGTACGCGGCGTATGAGGCGCTTTCGGAGCCGATGAAGGAACTGCTGGATCCGCTGACGGCGCTGCACGCCTCCGATTACACCGGTCAGTACGGCGATCACAAGCCGCAGCGCGAGTTTCCGAGCGCGGTGCATCCGGTGGTGCGGACGCATCCGGTGACGGGCAAGAAGGCGCTGTTCGTGAACGAGGTCTTCACGCGGCGAATCATCGAACTCCCGCGCGACGAGAGCAAGGCGCTGCTTGGCTTCCTCGCCGATCACGTGAAGAACGTCAACTTCCAGTGCCGCTTCCAGTGGGCGGATCACTCGGTGGCGTTGTGGGACAACCGCTGCACCCAGCACATGGCGATCTGGGATTACTACCCGGAGTCGCGGTCGGGGATTCGGGTGACGGTGAAGGGTGATCGTCCGTTTCGGTAGCAGGCTGCTGAAAACGGCGACGATCTCGCGTTCTTCTTCTCCCCCCGCACTGCGGGGGAGAGAGGAGAGCGCCATCGCGCCGACTGGTTCAGCATCGTCATGGCGGCCGCAGAAACCCATATCCTCGCCTCGGCGAGGAGGGTTGTGATGGAGCCGCTTGAGGGTTTGCGGAGGTCGGGGTTCGGGAGTGGCATCGATCGGTACGGGACGACGGCACTGCGAACATCGAGATTCCCGCGACGAGCGCGGGAATGACGGATCCGGGGAGGAACCGGAGCCTCACTCGCCCTTGCAGAACGCGGCAATCGCCAGCGCGGTCGCCTGGGAAATCTCCGGGCACGGGGTGACGAACACATCGCCACCGTGGATCGTGCCCATCACCTGGTGGCAGCGGGCGGATTGTCCGGCTCGGAGCAGGAGCCGGTAGAACTCGAGGCCTTCGTCGCGGAGGGGATCGCACTCGTTGACGCTGATGATGGTTTCGGGGAAGCCCTGGACATCTTCCTCGGTGGCGAAGAGCGGCCAGGCGCAGGGGTCTTCGGCCTCGAAGGCGTCGATGCCGTAGGCATGGGCGTGGGTGTTGTCGTGCAGGTCGAGCAGGATGCCGTTGTTCTCGGTCGAGGAAGGGAGGTCGTCGCGGGGCCAGCTGCCGGCGATGTAGGGACACATGGCGAAGAGGCCCTGGATGATGCCGGCGTCGCCGTCGCGGACCAGGCGCAGGCCGACGGCGAGGGTGAGGTTGCCGCCGCCGCTGGCTCCGGCGACGATCACGCGCCCGGCGTCGATGCCGAGTGCCTCAGCGTTGTCGATCACCCAGCGCAGGCCGGAGACGCAATCGTTGAGTCCGGCCGGATAGGGCGCGATCTCGGGTGTGGAGGACGGTACGAGCGAGTTGCGGAAGTCGACCTGGGCGACGGCGACGCCGTGCGCGGCGGTCATCCGTCCAAAGGCAGTCGTGATCGGGTCGTAACAGGAGCCGGACTGCATTCCGCCACCGTGGATCTCGTAAACGCAGGGCAGGGGCTCGTCTGATTGGGGCTTGATCAACTGGATCTGGATCTCGTTGCCGTCGGGCGAGGAAATGAAGGTCTCGGTGGTGATTGTGAGACCGTCCGAGGGGGCGAGAGTCTCGAGTTCGGGATTGTCCATCAGCTGCCAGATCTGCTCGGCGAGTTCCAGCATCTCGGGCGTGTTCATCCGCGCGACCAACTCTTCGCGGCTGGCGACGTTGGGTTGGGCGGGAGAGGAGAATTCGCCGAAGGCGGCCTTGAGGCGAGGGTCGATGCGTGGGTCGTCGGTGATTCGGCTCATGGGTGGCTCCTTGGTCGCGGGCGTGTATGGGCTTGCAGGGAGAGTAGCCAGTTGCGGGAGCGGCTAGCCTGCCGGGGATGATTGGGACGTGCTGATATGAGCCGGAACGCGGCGGAGCGGCAGCGGGAACGCAGCGAGTGGCTGGAACGGGCCGAGGCGATTGCGCCTCGGGTGGCGGCCTGCGCTGATGCGTCCCGTGCGCAGCGGAATCTGGCCCCTGAAGCGGTCGCTGCGCTTGAGGAGGCGGGCATCTTCCGAATGGACGCTCCGCGTGAGGTTGGGGGGTTCGATGTTCACCCGGGCACCCAGGTCGAGGTGCTGGAAGTGCTCTCTGCGGCTGAACTGTCCGGGGGCTGGATCTCGATGATCCACTCGATCGCGTCGGGGGCGGTGGGGGCGCATTTGCCCGATCCTCGCGGGATCGAGGACATTTTCGGCTCGCAGTATCCGCGCGTCGCCGGGACGGCCAACCCGGAAGGGCGCACGCGGCTGCTGCCCGATGGTTCGTATCAGCTCGACGGTCGCTGGTCGTTTGCGAGCGGGATTCTGCACTCGCAGTGGGTGGTTTGCAGCAGCCTCTTGATCGAACCTGATGCGCCGCCGCAGCCGCTGACCTGCATCGTGGAGCAGGAGCGGCTGATCGTGGAGGACAGTTGGTACACGGTCGGGCTGGAGGGCAGTGGCAGTTGTCACTTTCGAGCGGAGGGTCTGGTTATCCGGCCGGAGTACACGATGTCGACGGAGCGGCGGGTTGCTCGCGGCAGCGTCTGGATGGACGCGCCGGGGCTGGCGTTTCTGAGTACGGGGCACACGGGGGTTGCGCTGGGTGCGGGCAAGCGCGCGCTGGAGCTGCTCAACAGCGAGCTCACTTCGCGCACTCGCTTCGGCGCCGACGGCGCGATTGCGGATCGGCCCGCGTTCCAGCGCGACTTCGGAGAGCTGTCGTGCGCGTTCGAGGCGGCCCGCGCGTATGCGCTGTCGATGTACGACGAGATGGTGGCGATGATGGAATCGGGCCGGGCGATGAGTCCGGCTGACGATGCGCGAATTCGTGCGATGAGCACCTGGGTCACGGATGTGTGCGCCGAGATCGTGCGGTTTGCGCACTACACGGCGGGCGGCTCGGCGATCTTCAAGGATCATCCGCTGCTGCACCTGCAGAATGACATTACGGCGGCGCGTCAGCACTTCTATGTCGCCAACAATGTGTATGAGCGCAGCGGCCGCGCGCGGCTCGCGGACCGCAACTGATGGCTCAACGTCTGCTCGAAGCTCGGTACGTGTACCACTGGAACCCGCTGGCGGGGTCGCTGGTTGGGCAGCTGCGGGGGCTTGGGGTGGAAGCGGAGTCGTCGGTGATTGCGACGGTGACCGGGCTGGGGATGCAGGTTCCCTTTTCTGCATCCCGGTTCGAGCCCGGGGCAGGCTCCGGTAAGGGGAGTTCGGCAGATTGGCAAAGCGATCCGGACCCCCCTCTGTCACTTCGTGACATCTCCCCCCGCGATGCGGGGGGAGAGGAGAATCTACCTGCCGCATTTGCGCCCCAAGCACACGCCATTACAATTCCGCCGCATCTCAATGGTGGGCTCGAGGCGCTTGGGCTGCGGGTATCCATCATCCACCGCCGACCGGATCGGCATTCCCTGATCGGACCCATCCGCTGGCGTCTGATCCGTCGGCGTATTCGCCGTGAGCTCGGAGCTGGGCGAGCGGTGACCGCGTTTCGGGCTGGGCTTGATTTGGCCGGACCGACCTGGGGGCTGATCATCGGCTTCGATGATGATCGTCGCTCCTGGTATCGGGATGGGCCATTGACCGAGCAGGTCGGGCCGTGGTTGGCGGAGGCGGATTTCGCCTCTGCGCCCGAGCTCTGCGTGATCTTTGCTCGTGTCGGTGGCGCGCCGGATTCTGATGCGCTGCTGGCGGCGGCGGCGCGTGCGCAAACGGAGACCGCTCCACGAGTCGTGGAGGCACTTGAGGCGTGGATTGCGATTCTCGAATCGGATGTTGAGATTGATCCGCAGGGACATGCGCAGGCGGCGCAGCGGCTGGCTGCCGGCTGGGGTGAGGCGGCCGAATTTTGGCGCGGCGATGCGCAATCGGGTAGTGCCGGGACCATCGCACAGGCTGCGGCGCTCTCGCTCTCGCGCTTTGCGACGCTGTTTCCATATCCGATGGGCGGGGCGCCCAACAATCCGGGACTGCGGAGGGCAGCGGCGGCGATCTTGCGTGAGACGATCGGGGTCTTGGAATCCTGAGCCGGCGAGGGGGCGTTGGTAAGCTGCACGCAAGCAGCGCATACCAGTTCGGAGCCGCTCTCGATGGCCGTTCACGTCAAGCTCTTTATGACTCTCGTTCCGCTCTCCAAATCCAAGCGCGGCAACCTCGAACTCGACTGGTTCGAGGGCATGACCGCCAAGGACATCCTCGAAGCGGAAGCCTTCTCCGAACAGGACCAGGAAGCGATCGCGGTCGTGATCAACAGCGTGCAGGCGAACGTGGACGATCCGCTCAAGGACGGCGATCTAGTGGATCTGTTGGTCAATCTGCAAGGCGGCTGTCGGGGCGGCTAATGGAGGCGGCTAGAGTGAACATGGTCGTGGAGGCGACACACGTATGGCGACTGAGCCGAAGTACATCTTCATCACCGGCGGAGTGATCTCCTCCGTCGGTAAAGGCATCGCCACCGCTTCGCTCGCCCGTCTGCTGATTAGCCGCGGTCTCCGCGTCACCGTTCAGAAGCTCGATCCTTATCTCAATGTCGATCCGGGCACGATGTCGCCCTATCAGCACGGCGAAGTCTTCGTTACGGACGACGGCGCGGAAACCGATCTCGATCTCGGCCATTATGAGCGCTTTCTCGACCAGGATCTGACCTCCGCCTCGTCTGTCACGATGGGGCAGATTTCGGCGGCGGTGATCGAGCGCGAGCGCAAGGGCGACTACTTGGGCGGGACGATCCAGACCGTTCCCCACGTGACCGACATGATCAAGGAGCGCGTGCGCGGGTTGGCGCGGCGGGCCAAGGTTGATGTGTTGATTGTCGAGATCGGCGGCACGATCGGGGACATTGAGGGTCAGGCGTTCCTCGAGGCGATCCGGCAAATGCGCTACGAGGAGCCGCGCGACGGGACGCTCGCGATCCACGTGACGCCGCTGTTCTATCTCCAGGCCACCGACGAACTGAAGACCAAGCCGACTCAGCACTCGGTGCGCACGCTGCGCTCGATGGGGATTCAGCCGGATGTGATCCTCTCGCGCACGGACGTGCCTCCCGACGACGGGATCATGCGCAAGCTGGCGCTCTTCTGCGACGTGCCGATCGAGGCGGTGATGCCGCTGGAAACGGTTGGCTCGATCTACCAGGTGCCGCAGGTGCTTGAGGACGCGGGTCTGACCGAGTTGACCCTGAAACGGCTCTCGTTGAGCGAGCGTTCGCCGGAGCCGAGGGGCGATATTGAGCTGGCCAGTTGGCGGGAGTGGGTCGAACGCCAGGCGCATCCCCAGCGCCGCTGCCGGGTGGGGATCGTGGGCAAGTACGTCGAACTGCGCGATGCCTATCTCTCGGTCAAGGAGGCTTTGATCCACGCCGGCGCGGAGCGGCGCGCGGAGATTGAGATCGACTGGATCCAGTCGGATGATCTGGATCACGCTGATCAGGCCGAGATCGCGACTGCGCTAGCGGATGTGGACGGCGTGATCGTGCCGGGGGGGTTCGGCGAGCGCGGGATCGAGGGTGAAGTGCGAGTGGCCCGCTTCGCGCTCCAGCAGCAGTTGCCGTATCTGGGACTCTGCCGGGGGATGCAGAACATGGTGATCGCGGTCGCGCGCGAGCGTCTGGGCTGGGAGTCGGCGACGACGACCGAGGCCGACGAAGACACGCCCTATCCGGTGATTGCGCTGCTGGACGAACAGCGCAACGTGACTCAGATGGGCGGCACGATGCGGCTGGGGCGGTATCCCTGCTATCTGCAACCGGAAACGTTGGCCTGGAGTCTCTACGACGACGCGGTCGCGCTGGAGCGGCACCGCCATCGCTGGGAGTTCAATCCGCGTTACCGCGAACGGCTGGAGGCGGCGGGACTGTTCGCCAGCGGGGTCTCGCAAGATGGGGCGCTGGTGGAGATCTCCGAGGTTCACGGCCACCGCTTCATGCTCGGTTCGCAGTTCCACCCCGAACTGCGTTCGCGTCCGGGCCGCCCGCATCCGCTCTTTCTGGGCTTCATCGACAGCGTGCTTGAAGAGGCGGAGACGCCGCTGCGTCATTCCGCCGGCGCGGTCCCGTTCTCTGCGCAGCTGGCTCCGAATCCGTCTGTGGCGGCGAGCGACGAATGAGCGCCGACGATATTCTCCGCTTCTTCTGGTCGCTGTCCGCTCTGCTCTACGCCATCGGAGTGGGTGCGCTCACGCTCACGTTGGTTCGCGCCTGGGCGGCCGACGACCATCTCGAACGGCACGTGCTCTGCCAGTTGGCCGACCGTGCGCATACGCGGTTGCTGCTGCCCGGGATCATCGGTGTGGGCGTAGTGGGCGCGATCTGGGGGATCATCTCCGAGCAGGTCGATCCGATTGGCACCGGCTGGCTCTTGGCAGTGGAAATTCTCTACCTGCTCGCGCTCTTCGTGCTGGTGCCTGGGATGTTCGCCGGGTTGCGGCGGATGCGGCTGCTGTCGTTGCAGGCGCGCAAGACCGGGCGCATCTCGGCGGAACTCCAGGACGCGCTGGATGATCGGGGGCCGCTGGTGTTTGCCGTGCTTATGTGCGTCCTTCTGCCTGTGCAGGCGGCGCTCGTTACCTTGCAGCCGTAGGGCGGCGGTTTTGCGCCTCCCTCTGTTCCCCGTCTTCGGAGGGCTTTGCGGAAGTCCTCGAGTTGCGCGTTTCGTCATTTCCGCGAAAGCGAGAATCCACATCCCACTCGATACGCTGGATGGATTCCCGCTTGCGCGGGAATGACGGAGATGGGAGTTTTGCAACGGCCTCCCTTCGCGGGGACAGGCTCCGCGATGCGGGGAGAGAGAAAGGAACTTCAATGCGTATCTTCCTCGACACTGCTCATCTTGACGAGATTGAGCAGGCCGTCCGCTGGGGCGTCTGCGACGGTGTGACCACGAATCCGTCGCTCCATGCCCGCGCGGTCGCGCGTGAGGGTTCGGGGGCGCTTCAGTACCGCGAGCGCATCCTGCGGATCGCCGAGATCGTGGCCGGGCCGATCTCGGCCGAATGCGTTTCGCGGAGCGAAGATGAGCTGGTTGCGGAAGCGCTCGAGCTGGCCTCCTGGCACGAGCGGGTGGTGGTCAAGATTCCGATCGACGCAGCGGGTCTGGGGGCGATCCACCGTGTGTCCGAGCAGGGGGTTCAGGTCAACACGACCCTGATCTTCTCGCTCAACCAGGCGTTGCTCGCGGCGCGGGCGGGCGCGGCGTATGTGTCGCCGTTCGTGGGACGACTCGACGACATCGGCCACGACGGGATGCAGTTGGTGCGCGATTGCGTGCAGGTGCTCGACCAATACCACCTGCCGGCGCAGGTGATCGCGGCGAGCCTGCGCGGTCCGCAGCACTCGGCCGAGGCTGCGCTCGCCGGGGCGCACATCGCCACCCTGCCCTTCGGCGTGCTCGAACAGATGCTGAAGCACCCCTTGACCGACAGGGGCATCGAAGCCTTCCTGGCCGACTGGCGCAGCGCTCAAGCCCAGCTCGCGCCGACGCGCTAGGGCGTGTTTGCGCCGGGGCTCGCCCTGATTTCGTGATTGCTCAGACCAGTCGGGAATTTCTGGACGGGTGAGGCGAATTCGCGGCCGTAGGTGGGGAATTGGGTGCTAGGTAGTCCGGAAAAGTCCAGATTTGGCTAGATCCGGCTGGATTTGGGGCTGTTTGGAGCGGAATTGGGGGTGTGCGTACAGGTTTGTCCAGGTCTGTCCAGATTGGGTGTTGGCGGTCATGGCGGGTTCCGTTGGTGGTGGGTGCGGTTGATCGTATATGGACTGGTGTTCTGTGGCGGGTCCGGGTTTGTCGGGGATGTTGCGGGGGTGACAGTTGGGGTTGGGGCGTTGGTGCAGGACTCGTCGAGATACCCGCGGCAAGCGCGGGTATGACGGTATTGCGGGTGCGAGGGAGAGGGGAGCGGACTTTTGCAGTGGTCTGCTAGCTCTTGTTGAGGGCGGCGACGCTGAAGACTACTCGGAAGGGTTTGCAGTAGATGATCACCGAGTTGTATTCGGCGGGATCGACGCCTTCGGGGAAGAAGTAGTTCTGGTTACCGACGTTGCCCTTGAGCTTGTCCAGTTCGATGTAGCCGGCGTCGGCGATGTCGCCGCGGCCTTCGGGGTTGGGATGGGGACTGACCAGGACTCGCAGATCGGGGCCGTTGGTGACGTTGAAGTCCTCGAAGCGGAGGACGTGGGAGCCGTCTTCGAGTTGGTAGATCGTGGCCGTGCCGGAGCCCTTGTGGAAGGCGTCGCCGTCGACGAACGTGCCGGTCTTGAGTGCGGTGGCGGCGGTCATGGCCTCGGTCATCGTTTCCGAGACTTCGTTTTCGAGTTTGCTTGCGGTCGACATCATCACTCGCGCTTCGTCCTGGGTGATTCCTTCGGGCACGACGGCGTCGGCGCTGAGCGGGAAGGATTCGTCCACGACCGTGTCCACGAACAGCGGGCGGATTAACCAGCCGGCCAGGAGGAGCAGGGGGATGGCGGCGGCGATGACGACGGTGACGGTGGCGACTGCGCGTCGGCGGGTGGCGAAGAAGGGTCGGATGAGCCGTTTGAGATGCTCCACGAGGCTGCCCTCTCGTTTGGCGGCGATGCCCTCGGCTTGGCTCAGTCGGCGACCTCGGCTGGGCGGCGATTTTGGAGGTCGACGCCTTCCCAGACTGCGCGTTCCTCGGCGCGCCAGTTGTGCTCGACGCGGACGTTTTCTCCGAAGACGAGTTGTGGGCGGGTCTCGGCGTCGTAGGCGGGGAAGTCGGTGGCTTCGGTCGAGGGATTGCCGCTGCGGGCGAAGGCGAGCCAGGCGTCCATCACGGTCTCGGCGAGCGCGTCGGCCTCCGGTCCGGAACCGGCGAAGTCGGGCGCGTCTTCGTAGGTACCGAAGACGAAGGGGATATCGAGCGCATGGCAAGCGCCGAGCGCGCCGTTGAGCCCCGGCGACTTCCAGTCGAAGAGGTACATATAGGTGCCCGGCTGCTGCGAGGACTGCGCGTCGGCGAGACGCACGGCGGGGATGCCGAACAGACTGTCACCGGCGGCGGCCTCGAAGATGTCTCCGGGATCGGCCGGCTCCGAACGGCTCGAGCGCGCATCGCGGTAGACGTCGTAGGCGCGGCGGCCGTCCAGGCCCATCGCCGTTAGCCGTTGGACCACATCTTCCTCGTTGGCCGGATCGCTCGGGATGATCGCGGTGAAGAGCTTCCATTCCTCGTCGAGGTGACCGATCAGCGCGTTGACCGATGCCGACTGCCCGTTCGCGACGGCGTCGACCGGGATCTCGGTGAGGAACTCTCCGTCGACGACCGGGGAGAAGCCCATCCTGGGCATTTCGCCTTCGGCCATCTCGGCGAACGTGGCTAGCTCCAGCTGGCCCTGCGCCGCGAGAATGGACTCGGCGGGGACTGCGCGCAGCGCATCGAGATCGTCGGCTTCCACGCCGAGCAGCTCGAGGAACTTGGCGCCGGTCGCTTCGGCGTCGTCGAGCGAGTTCGCGTTCGAGCCGGCCCCGCTCTGGGGGATCGCCTTGTGGAACAGGCCGGCCGCCTCCGGCGAACCCATCAGCACGGCGACGCTCATGCCGCCGGCGGATTCGCCGAAGATGGTGACGTTGCCGGGGTCGCCGCCGAAGTTGGCGATGTTGTCGCGCACCCACTGCAAGGCGAAAGCCTGGTCGCGCATCCCGAAGTTGGTCTCGCCCAGCGCCGGAACATGCAGGAAGCCAAGCGCGCCGAGGCGGTAGTTGATCGTCACGACCACGACGTCGCCACGGGTCGCCAGCTTGGCGCCCTCGTAGTAGGCCTCGCTGCCCGAACCAATGGTGAAGCCGCCGCCGTGGATCCAGACCAGCACCGGGCGGCGACCGTCGTCGACGCCGGGCGTCCAGATGTTGAGGAAGAGGCAGTCCTCGTCCTGGGGCTGCGGCTCCGAGGGGAGCAGCGCCTCCAGTCCCTCGTTCGGCATTTGCAACGAGATCGGGCCGTAGTCGGTGGCGTCGCGCACGCCCTCCCAGCCGGGATGCGGCTGCGGGGCGCGGAAGCGCAGTTCGCCCACGGGCGGAGCGGCGAAGGGGATGCCGCGGAAGACCTCGATTACGTCTTCGGTCGCGCCCGATACTTTGCCTGCGGTGGTTTCTGCGATGGCCATGATTGCGCCTCCGTTGTGGTCGCGTTGTGGGTCTGCGTGGATTCTACGATGCAAACGGGCGCACGATGCTGCTCGCAAATGCTGTGATGCGGACAGCATTCCTGCAAATCGGGAGGTCAGTGCCGAGTTCCGCGAGATACCCGCGACGGAGCGCGGGTATGACGGAGTCCTTGCGGGCGCGGCGCTCAATCTGAACAAGACCTAGAAGACGCCGTCCCAGACGGTGCGCTCTTGTGCTCGCCAGTGTCGCTCGACGCGCAGGTTGGGGCCGAGCATCATCTGGGCGCGGGTGTCCGGATCGTATAGGGGCCACTCCAGTCCGTTGATGGATGGGTTGCCGGTTCGGGCGAAGGCGGCCCAGATGTCCATCATGGTGTTGGCGAGGGCGTCGGCGGCGGGGCCGGTTCCGGCGAACTCGGGGGCGTGGGTGTGGGTGCCGAAGGCGAAGGGGATATCGAGGGCGTGGGACGATCCCAGCGCGCCGTCATTCATGGGCGACTTCCAGTCGAGCGTGTAGCCGAAGGTGGGCGCGCCGCCGCGCGACCAGGCGTCGGCGAAGCGCAGCGAGGGCATGATCTCGATCCAGTCGCTGGCGATGGCGTCGAGGATGTCGTCGGGCGTGCTGGATTCGGCGCGGGCTGCGCGGGCGTCGCGGTAGGCCTCGTAGACCCGCTGCGCGCCGCCGGGGATCCGCTCGAGGCGTGCCAGTACGTCGGCTTCGCTGAGCTGCTCGGGCGGCATCATGGCGCGGATTAGCTTCATTTCTTCGTCGGGGTTGCCAGAGAGGAATGGGACACCGTTTGCCGCGCTCGCAGTGGCGGCGGAGTTAAGCGGCGGCGCGGTCAGGAATGCGCCGTCAATGACGGGGCCGAACGGGAGTCGCAGCGACCACATCTCGCCCAGGTTCTCGAACGAGGCCGCTTCCAGTGCGGCTTGCGCGCCAAGCAGGTCGGCGACGGGCAGACTGCGCAGGAGTTCGGGGCTGCCTTCATCGATCCCAAGCTGCTCGTAGAGTTGGTCGGTGGTTGGCTGGGTTCCCTCGAAGAGGATGCCGTGATCGCCGGCAGTGCTCATGCCGATCGCGCGATGCACGAGTCCTTGCGCCTCGGGCGAGACGAGCAGGCAGGCCACGGCCGCGCCGCCGGCCGACTCGCCGAAGATGGTGACGTTGCCGGGGTCGCCGCCGAAGTTGGCGATGTTGTCCCGCACCCAGCGGAGGGCGGCGATCATGTCGCGCATCCCGAAGTTGGTCTCGCCCAGGGTTGGCTCGTGCAGGAATCCGAGGACGCCGAGGCGGTAGTTGATCGTGACTACGACGACATCGCCGCGCCGGGCCAGGTTTGCACCTAGATAGAGCGGCTCGCTGCCGGAGCCCTGGGTGAAGCTGCCGCCGTGAATCCAGACCATGACCGGGCGTGCGGCTTGGTCGAGGCCGGGTGTCCAGAGGTTGAGGAAGAGGCAGTCCTCGCTCTGCGGCTGCGGCGGCGCGGGGAGCAGCGCCTCCAAGGCTTCCATGCTCTCCTGGATCGCGATCGGGCCGAACTCGGTTGCGTCGCGGACACCTGACCAACTTGGGTGCGGCTGGGGGGCGCGGAAGCGGAGGTCACCGAGCGGCGGTGCGGCGTAGGGGATGGCTCGGAGGACGTGGAGGTCGTGTTCCTGGCTGCCGCGTAGCTTGCCGGCGGCGGTTTGGGCGATGGTCATCTCAGTTGCGTCCGTCGTGATCTGTGCTGTGATGAGTGTGCGGTGCTCAGGTTGGCCGGACCCCCCTCTGTTCCCCGCCTGCGCGGGGACAGGCTACTTCCCCGCCTACGGAGAACTTTGCGAAAGTCCCCGGTCTGCGCGTTTTGTCATTCCCGCGAACGCGGGAATCCACGTCCCACTTGATACGCCGCATGGATTCCCGCCTGCGCGGGAATGACGGATATGGGGATTTTGCAAAGGCCTCTCTATGCAGGGACAGGCTCCGCAGTGCGGGGGGAGGGTTTTTTTTGAGCCGGTCTAGGAGATCACCTCGTCCCAGACGCTGATTTCGGCGTCTCGCCAGGCGTGCTCGACGCGGACGTTGTCGCCCAAGACCATGATTGGCTTGGTCTCGCTGTCCCAGGAGGGCGCCTCGGCGGAGTCGTTGGCGGGATTGCCTGTTCGGGCGAAGGCGAGCCAGGTATCCATCGTCGCTTCTGCAAATGCGTCGGCTGCCGGTCCCGCACCGGCGAAGTCGGGGGCCAAGGCGTGCGTGCCGAAGACGAAGGGGAGTTCCAGCGCGTGGCAGGAGCCGAGCGCGCCGTTCATGCCGGGGGACTTCCAGTCGAAGAGGTAGGCGTAGGTGGGTGCGCGGGAGGTCTGGGCGTCGGCCAGACGGAGACCGGGAACGCGGAGCATGACGTCGCCGATCGCGGCGACGAAGATCTCGCCCGGCGAGTCGTCCTCGCCGCGCTCGCGCCGGGCGGCGCGGTAGGTGGCGAAGGCGGAGGCGGGGTCGGGATGCATCATCCCGAACATCGCGGTGACCGCCTCCTCAGTCATTGGCTCGGCCGGTCCGGCGGCGGCAAGCAGCTTCATCTCTTCATCGAGCGAGCCGACCAGGGTGGCGACTCCGTCGGCGGAGCCGTCGCGGATGTGGTCGATCGGCATTGAGGAGAGGAAGGCGCCGTCAATGACGGGTTGGAACGGCATTTGCGGGGTCGGGGACGCGCCGGCGTCTGCCATGTCGGAGGCTGATTCGGCGCTGGCGATCGGATCGACTGCGACCGAGGCGGCGAGGATGTCTGCCGGGTCGGCGGCCATCAGCGCGTCCACGTCGTCCGGATCGATACCCAACGCCTTGCAGAACTTGATCGCGGTGGCGTTGGTTTCCTCGTTGCTGAGGGCGTTGTGGGCGGCGCCGCTCTGGGGGATCGCCTTCTGGAAGAGGCCAGCGGCCTCCGGTGAGGCCATGAGCGAGGCGACGCTCATGCCGCCGGCGGACTCGCCGAAGATGGTGACGTTGTCGGGGTTGCCGCCGAAGTTGGCGATGTTGTCCTGGACCCACTTGAGCGCGGCGACCTGATCTCTCATGCCGAAGTTGGTCTGGCCGAGGGCGGGCAGGTTGAGGAAGCCGAGCGCGCCGAGCCGGTAGTTGATCGTGACGATGACGACATCGCCGCGCGCGGCGAGGTTGGCGCCGTCGTAGTAGTCCTCGCTGCCGGAGCCGATCGTGAAGGCTCCGCCGTGGATCCAGACCATGACCGGGCGCGCGCCGTCCAAGCCGGGTGTCCAGACGTTGAGGTAGAGGCAGTCTTCGCTCTGGGGTTGGGGCGGGTCGGAGACTGGCAGCAGGGCTTCCAGCATCTCGTTGGGGGCTTGGAGTGAGATGGATCCGAAGGACTTGGTCTCGCGGACGCCGTCCCAGGGTTCGACCGGTTGGGGGGCTTTGAAGCGGAGGTCGCCGACGGGTGGGGCAGCGAAGGGGATGCCGCGGAAGACGCAGAGTCCGTTTTCTTGGGTTCCTTCGATCTTGCCGGCGGTGGTTTGTGCGGTTGCGCTCATCGTGATTTCCTGTTCGTTCGTTGTGGGTCGGTGTTAGAGCACGCCGTCCCAGATGGCGATCTCTTCGGCGCGGAAGGCGGATTCGGTGCGGACGCCGTGTCCGAGCACGGTGATCGGCTGTTCGTCCGAGTTCCAGGTGGGCCAATCGACTCCACCGGAGGAGGGGTTGCCGGAGCGGGCGAAGGCGAGCCAGGCGTCCATCGTCGCTTCGGCGAGCGCGTCGGCGTCGGGACCCGAGCCGGCGAAGTCAGGCGTTTTGCCGTGGGTACCGAAGACGAAGGGGATATCGAGCGCGTGGCAGGAACCGAGCGCGCCGTCCAGGCCCGGCGACTTCCAGTCGAACAGGTAGACGTAGGTGTTGGGATTGTGCGGGGCCTGGGCGTCGGCGAGGCGCACGGTCGGCACACGGAAGGTGTAGTCGCCTTGCACGGCGTCGAAGATCTCGGGCGCGGAGGCGTCTTCGCCGCGGCCGTCGCGCGCGTCGCGGTAGCGCTCGTAGGCGGAGGCGCCGTCGGGATGCATGAAGCCGAGCCGGGCGACAACGTCTTCTTCGGTCAGCGGCTCGCCCGGGACCATCGCGCCGAAGAGTTTCGCTTCTTCATCGAGGTTGCCGACCAAGGTGGCGACTGCGGCTGCCTGTCCGCCGCGGATAGCGTCGATCGGCATTGCTTCGAGGAAGGCGCCGTCGATCACCGGGCGCAGCGGCATCTCAGGCGGCTTGCCCTCGGCCATCGCCAGGAACATCGAGTCTTCGAGTTGCACGGACGCCGCAAGTACGTCCGCCGCATCGGCCGAGCGCATCGCATCTGCATCGTCCGGATCGGCGCCGAGGAAGGCGGCGAACTGGCGGCCGTTGGCCTCGGCGGTTTCGATCGCCATGCCGTGATGTCCGGCCCCGCTCTGAGGGATGGCCTTGTGGAACAGTCCGCTCGCCTCCGGTGATGCCATCAGGCTGCCGCAGCTCATGCCGCCGGCGGACTCGCCGAAGATCAAGACGTTGTCGGGGTCGCCGCCGAAGCTGGCGATGTTCTGCTGCACCCAGCGCAGCGCGGCGACCTGATCTCTCATGCCGAAGTTGGTCTCGCCCAGCGCGGGCAGATGCAGGAACCCGAATGCCCCCAGGCGGTAGTTGATCGTGACCACGACTACGTCGCCGCGCGAGGCGAGGTTCGAGCCATCGTAGTAGCCCTCGCTGCCGGATCCGATCGTGAAGGCGCCGCCGTGGATCCAGACCATCACCGGTCGGTGCGCGTCGTCGAGGCCGGGTGTCCAGATGTTGAGGTAGAGGCAGTCTTCGTCCTGCTCTTGGGGCAGGCCGCCGACCAGCGCGTCCAGCGCCTCGTTCGGGCGCTGCAAGGCGATCGGCCCGAACTCCTCGGCGCTGCGGACGCCCTGCCAACTCTCCGGCGGCTGCGGTGCGCGAAAGCGCAACTGACCTAACGGAGCTTGCGCGTAGCGCACGCCGCGGAAGACGGTGAGGCCGTTCTCCTGCGCTCCCTGCAGGTTGCCCTGTTCGGTCTGGGCGATGGCGGTCATGGTTGTCTCCATTCGTTGGTGTTGCGATTCGGCTGGATTAGAGTTTCGCGCTCGCGCACGGCGATTTCGTCGAAGTCGGCCATGGCCGCTCCTCCATGCAGGCGTATTCTAGGTGCGCGTGAAAGGCGGTTGCGATGAGCACCAGGATCGAGGCGACGGTGGGCGGCAGCGGCATTGCGGTAGAGGCGCTGGCGCGGCTCGATGGGCACCTACTCAGCCGCTACATCGAGCCGGAGAAGATCGCGGGGTGCCTGACCTTGATCGCGCGGCGCGGGGAGATCGCGCATCTCTCCGCGATGGGCGCGATGGATCGCGAGCGCAACAAGCCGATGGCGACCGATACGATCTTTCGCTTCTACTCGATGACCAAGCCGATCACGTCGGTGGCGCTGATGCAGTTGCACGAGCGCGGGATGTTCCAGCTGACCGATCCGGTCAGCCGCTTTATCCCGCAGTGGCGCGACTTGCAGGTCATGTGCGGCGGCGAGTGGCCCAATTTCACGACCAAACCCGCCGAGCGCTCGATGTCCGTCCGCGACCTGCTCTCGCACCAGAGCGGATTGACGTATGGCTTCATGGAGGGCGGGTTGGAGCTGGCCTACAACAAGGCCGACGTCTACTCGGCCGGCACGATGCGCGGGCGCGACCTGCAATCGATGATCGACCGGCTGGCGGAGTTGCCGCTCAAGTTCTCGCCCGGGGAGAACTGGAACTACGGGGTTTCCACCGATGTCTGCGGCTACCTAGTGCAGACGATTAGCGGTCAGCGCTTCGACGAGTATCTGCAAGAGCACATCTTCGCTCCGCTGGGCATGGAGGACACTGCGTTCGACGTTCCTGCCGAGAAGATCGACCGCTTCGCCGCCAACTACGAACGCGGTCCGGATAGGCAACTTCTCCTGCTCGACGATCCTGCCACTAGTCACTATGCCCAGCCGCAAACCTTCTACAGCGGCGGCGGCGGTCTGGTCTCGACGGCGAACGACTACTACCGCTTCTGCCAGGCGCTGCTCAACGGGGGCGAATTGGACGGCGCGCGGGTGCTCGGTCCGAAGACGATCGAGCTGATGACGCTCAACCATCTCCCCAACGGGGAGGACCTGTCGGAGCGAGCGCTGGGCAGCTTCTCCGAAACCGCCAACGACGGGATCGGCTTCGGCCTCGGCTTCGCGGTGCTCCAGGATCTCGCCCGCACCCAGAACGTCGGCTCGATCGGCGAGTACTACTGGGGCGGCGCGGCCAGCACGATCTTCTGGATCGATCCGGCGGAGGAGCTGATCGTGCTCTTTCTGACCCAGTTCATGCCTTCGGGGACGTTCAATTTCCGCGGTCAGATCAAACAGATTCTGTATCCGGGGTTGGTGGGGTGAGGTCGGGGATCAGCGAACTGGCTACCATGAGAGGAACAGTGTGGGGAGGAGGTATGCATGACCACGACGCAACGCGCGGTTCAGGAGTCCGTCGGTGACGCAGCCAGCGTGAACGACCCGGATCGATGTCCGCAGTGCGGGAACGAGTACTCGTGTAGAGCGCTGACAGACACACTCGATCTGGAGCGGAATTCGGTTACCTTCGATCCAATCGCCGCCGTAATTCTGACGAGAATCTATGAGCGCGGCCGCGCGACCTGTGAGGATTTGGCGAATTGGTTGGAGTCCCCAGACGAGTGGATCGCTTTCTCCCGCCTGCAGCGGGCGCGGTTGGTCTACGACGCGGGCACCGAGTTCCATGCCTCCCGAGAGGGTCGCGAACTTGTTGAGGCGCTTTTGTCCGAGGACGCGGAGTGAAGCAGGCGCTTTCCCGCGCCGAGCAGCGAGTATTACAACTCACCGCTGCCCGGCGCGCGGCAGAGGCGGCTGTGTCGCTCGAGGTCGCTTTGCTTGGCGACGGCACAGGCACTCCGGAGTACGGGAAGCGCCTAGAGCT
Source organism: Dehalococcoidia bacterium (assembly GCA_963555985.3). Taxonomy (GTDB): domain Bacteria; phylum Chloroflexota; class Dehalococcoidia; order Bin125; family Bin125. The sequence continues at coordinate 18,147 of OY820591.1, read as the reverse complement.
TCAGGAACGGCTGCAATCACTGCCTTTCGTTGCCACTGTCACTATCCCCGAACAGCTCCAAGAAGCATATCCAGATGCTACGTCTGAAGAAATCGAACAAAGCGCTATTGGAGAGGCGGACGTCGTCCTCTGTCTGGAATCGCCCGCCCGGCCGCCGCTCGGCTTATACACGGAAGTGCGCCTCTACTTTGACGACACGACCCCAGAGAAGTGGTTTCTCATGCGCCCTGAGCAGCGCAGGAGTACGCCCGAAGACTCGGTGCTCATCGCTGGCTTAGCGAAGGAGCTGCTGAGCCTGATCGAGTCCGACCACTACGACCCAGACGAGTGGGCTGATTGTCAGCAGATCACGGCCTCGTTCACCAAGCGCCTCAATCTGATGGCGGGCCGCAAACTGCGTCGCCTAAGGTACCGAAGGGGAATGTAGACCAGGCTCCTCAACAGCTAGGCTGCCCTCAAAATTCCTCAACGACAGGGCGACTCGATGACTGACCAGCTTCCCACCTACGACCAGCTTCCCGCCGTGGCGGGCAATCCTCCCAAGACCGCTTGGGGACTCTTCGGCGACGACGACCAGGTGGGCATGTTCAACTTGCAGACCGCCGAGCGGATTGTGCAGGCGGCGCGGCCAGCACGATCTTCTGGATCGATCCGGCGGAGGAGCTGATCGTGATCTTCCTGACCCAGTTCATGCCTTCGGGGACGTTCAATTTTCGCGGTCAGATCAAGCAGATTCTGTATCCGGGGTTGGTGGCATAGCCATTGCAGCGAAGATAGAATCGAGAGCAACTCGAGTGATACGAGGCCTCAAATGACGACTCCCACTCCGACCCGCAGCCGATCGGCAGACGCGCCCGGAGAGGCTGATGCGCGTTCCTACGAATACTTCGGCCGGAGGCTGTCGAACACGCTTGAGCTGGAGCGGGCCGAGATCCGGTTTGAGCCGATCGCGCTCGGCATTTTGGGCGCGATCTACGACCTCGGGCAGATCAGTTGCGAGGACTTGTCGGCGCGCCTCGAGACAGCGGAGGAATGGATTTGGTTCTCGCGTTTACAGCGCGCACGTCTGGTTGAGGATGTCGGTACGGCTTTTTCGCTCTCGAGCGACGGGTTCGCATTGGTCAAGCGCTTGCTGAGCGAGGACGCCGCGTCTTGAACCAAGACGATCTCCCGACAGCGCGCAGACTCCGACAACGACAAGAGGCTCAAGATCGTGCGGCGCTGGAAGCTCGCGTAGTCGTCACTGTGTTGGGCGACGGTGTGGGCACGGCAGGCTATGAGAAGCGCCTCGCCGTCCGAGACCATCTCCTCAGCAGTGTCGATTCCGTACTCGAAGTCACGATTCCCGAGGAGTTGGCTAGCGCCCATCCGGACGCGAAACTCGACGATGTGGAAGCCTCAGCCATCGAGACAGCGCATGTTGTGCTCCGCATTGAGGCTCCGGATCAAGTGCCATTGGGCCTCTACACGGAGTTAGCGCGCTACTTCAAACCGGTGGAGGCGGACAAGTGGTATCGACTCCGGCCCATTGATCGCCCGGCCTTCACAGCGCATTCATCGCTCGTCGCCGGACTAGCCAGCGAGTTGGTCGCTCGGATCGACGATTGTCCATATCCGCCAGACCGATGGGAGAGCTGTGAGTTCATTCGCACAGCGTGCGCCAATCGGGTAACGCTGGCTGCGTTGCGACGGCGAGATGCGATCATGGAGCAAAGGCGCTGACGAAACCGCCCTGTCGCAGAAGGCCAGGCTTCTTAACAGCTAGACTGCCCTCAAAATTCCTCAACGACAGGGCGACTCGATGACTGACCAGCTTCCCACCTACGACCAGCTTCCCGCTGTGGCGGGCAATCCTGCCAAGACCGCCTGGGGTCTGTTCGGCGACGACGACCAGGTGGGCATGTTCAACCTCCAGACCGCCGAGCGGATCGTGCAGGCGGCGTCGCTGATTCGCAAGGGCAAGATGTTCCCGATGAACTGGGATCAGTCGCTGCCCAGCCCGCCGCTCTACAACCGCGGCGCGGTTCGCCACAAGGTGTTTCGGCAGGCCGGGTTCGGACACCACGGCGATGATGTGCTGGACAACTTCTACACCCAGCAGTCCTCTCAGTGGGACGCGCTCACCCACGTCGGCGACTTCGAGCACGGCTTCTGGGGCGGGGTGAAGAACGAGTGGCTGATCGAGAATCAGGACGCACCCAAGCTGGGCATCGAACACTGGGCCAAGCGCGGCATCGCCGGACGCGCGGTCGTGCTCGATGTCGGGCGCTGGTACGAAGAGCAAGGCAATCCGCTGCCGATGGGCGAATACGTCCCGATCCCGGTTGATGCAATCGAGGCCTGCCGCGCTGCACAGGGGGTCGAGCTTCAGACCGGCGACGTGGTGTTGATCCGGATCGGCTGGATCGGCTGGTACGAAGAGCAGGACATGGGCGTGCGCCAGTCGCTCTCGCAGATGCCGAATCTGGCCTTCCCCGGTCTGGGTTGCTCGGAGGAGATGGCGGCCTATTTCTTCGATCACCATGTGGCGGCGCTCTGTTCCGACAACCCCGCGCTCGAAGCCTGGCCGCCGCCCAACTTCGCCGACCCGGACGGGTTCCTGCACCACTGGATTATCGGGCGCTTCGGGATGGCGATCGGCGAGATGTTCACGCTCGACGATCTCGCCGCCGACTGTGCCGAAGACGGAGTGTATGAGACATTCTTTGCAGCCGCGCCGCTGAACGTGACCGGGGGCACCGGCAGTCCCCCGAACGGACTCGCGATCAAGTAACCGCCGCTCAACCAACCGCACGACCGCTAGCCGGCGCAGGAGTTCGCGCATATGCCCGATACCCGGATCGAAATCGTCCAGGGCGACATCACCACCCAGGAGGTGGATGCGATCGTCAATGCGGCCAACAACCATCTCTGGATGGGGGCGGGTACCGCCGGGGCGATCGTGCGCGCGGGCGGGCGCGAAATCGAGGACGAGGCGATCCGCCAGGGGCCGATCAACGTGGGCGAAGCGGTGATTACGGGCGGCGGACACCTGCCCGCCAAGCATGTGATCCACGCCGCCGCGATGGGTCAGGATCTGAAGACATCGGCCGGGCACATCCGCGCCTCTACCGAGAGCGCGCTGCGCCTGGCGGAGGAACTGGGCATTTCGAGCATCGCCTTCCCCGCGCTGGGAACCGGTGTGGGCGGTTTTTCCTACACCTACGCGGCGGAGCTGATGATCGACGTCTGCCGCGAACACTCCGGCACAGCCCGGGCAATGCGGATCGTGCGCTTTGTGCTCTTCGACCAGGTTGCCTACGACGCCTTCCGCCACGTCGCCGACGAAATCGAAGATCAAGTGGACGAGTAGTCCGCACTGCGAGAGGAATCCTGGATGGCACGCCAAATTTCCCAATGCCGGCTCGAAGCCAAGACCGCGCCGGACACCTGGGTACCCGTCACCACGCTGCACGAGGCGGAATGGACGGGCTTCGCGCCCGCTGGCTGCGGGGTCGATCAGGGCCGCGTGATCGCCACGCCGGAAGATCCCAGGCACGCGCTGCTCGATCCCGATGCTCTCGACCGGCAATACCGCTTGCTGGACGTTGAGGGGGAGCCGCTGTTCGAGTTCCTCGGCTTCGTCGACGATCGCCGCCCGCGCGGCAAGGGACAGATCATCCTCGGCCTCAGCAGCCCGCCTGAGCTCCTGGGCGCGTGGCGCGAGTTGCAACCTGCGGCCGGCTAGGGCCGGACGGTCACTGGGTTCACGGGCGTGGGCGATGCCTGGCAACCTGAGCAGTATGCGCGTTTCCGCGCTGAGCGGGAGCAGCCGTTTTACGATCTGTTGGCGCTGGCGCAACCGGTTCCCGGCGGGCGCGTGGTGGACTTGGGTTGCGGGACCGGGGCGCTGACACGGGTGCTGCACGAGCGCACGCGGGCGGCGGAAACGGTCGGAGTCGACCGTTCGCAGGCAATGCTGGCTCAGAGCGCACGGCACGCGGGGGAGGGTGTGCGATTCGAGCGGGGCGACATCGCTGAGTTCGCGGGAAGCGAGCTGGATGTAGTGTTCTCGAACGCGGCGCTTCAGTGGGTGGACGATCACGAGTCGCTGTTCCCGCGCCTGGCGGCGGCGCTCAAGGCGGGCGGACAACTGGCAGTGCAGATGCCGGCGAATCACGATCACGTCTCGCACACCGCGGCGCATGAGGTCGCGCAGGAGCCGCGTCACGCAGCGGCGTTGGGCGGGTATGTCCGCGAGTATCCGCTTCAGGAGCTTGAGTGGTACGCGGAATTGTTGGCGCGGCTCGGGTTCGTGGAGCAACACGTGCGTCAGCAGGTCTACCTACACCAGTTGGCTGGCCCGGAAGAGGTGGTGGAGTGGGTCAAGGGCTCGCTGCTGACCGATTACCGCACGCGGTTAGCAGTGGAGGCATATGAGGCGTACCTCGCCGATTACCGAGAGCGGCTGTTGGCGCTGCTTCCGGATGAGCGTCCATACCTGTACCCATTCAAGCGCATCTTGCTCTGGGGTCGGATGGGCTAGCAGGGTGCCGCGATGACGGAGAACATCGACTTTTGCAGAAGTCTGCCCGCGCGGGTATGACGAACAGGCAGAGCGCGCGGGAACGACGGGATGAGGGCGGATACACTCCTCCCATGCCTCATTACACCCGCGCCGGAGACGACGGTTCGACCACCCTTTGGGGCGGCGGCCGCATTCCTAAGTACCACCCGCAGCCTGAGGCGTATGGGGCTGTGGACGAAGCCTCGTCCGCGCTCGGCCTCGGACGCGCGCTTGCGGTCGATTCGCGCACCCGCGAGATCGCGATCGAGCTGCAACGCCGCCTCTATCTGATCATGGCCGAACTCGCGGTCGCGCCCGGTAAGCCGATCCCCGAAGACTTCAGCACGCAACCGCAGCATGTCGATCAACTCGAAGACTGGGCGGCGGAACTGGAGACGCTCGCGCCGCCGCCGAACGAGTTTGTCCTGCCCGGCGGTACGCCCGGCAGCGCCGCGCTCGATCTGGCCCGCACCACGATCCGGCGGGCGGAGCGGGAGACGATCCGTCTGCGCGACTCCGGACACGAGGTCAACCCCGACACGATTCGCTATCTCAACCGCGCCTCCTCAGTGCTCTTCGATCTGGCCCGCTACGAAGAGGCGGCCGGCGGCGCGACTGCGCTGAGCGCGCGTGAGAGCGCCTAAGCCCATGAGCCAGACCCCACTCGCGCTGATCTCCGAAGACGCTTCGCTCCAGCTCGCGCTGCTGGACGACGAAGGCGAAGCCCAGCTCGAAACGCGCCTGGACGTGGCTCGAGAGCAACTGCTCTTCATGTGGCCCTCCTGGTCGCCCGACGGCTCCCAGATCGCGGTCAGCGCCTCCTCCAAGCACCCTGAGCGCCCCCGCCTCGATCTCTGGCGCGTCCCGCTCGCCGAAGGCGAACCCCAGCCCTTGTTCAGCAATCCCCGCGACGGACTGCAACAGATCGCGGCGGGGCTCTCTCACTACGTACATTGGGCGCCGAATGGGCGCGCGCTCGCGGTGGTCGCCAACGTCGGCACCGGGCTGGCGATCAACCTCGTCGCCGGCGGCGGACGGAGTAAGCCGCACCGTCTGATCGACGGCGCGCCGGTCTACTTCGCCTGGGCGCCCGACGGACGCGCCGTGCTCGTCCATTGCAACAACGAGCTGACGCTCTTCGATCTCGCCAGCGGCGGCGGACCGCGGCAGATCCTGCGCGGCCGCCCCAGTTTCCGCGCGCCCGCCTGGAACGCTGCCGGCGACGGCTTCTTCTTCGCTACGCCCCGCAGCGGCCACGGCTCGATGATCGTGCGCGGTCAGCGCGGCGGCGAGGAACGCGAGGAGCTGATGGAGCTCTCCCGCCCGGTCGCATTCGTTCGCGCTCCGCACGACGATCGCCTGGCCGTGGTCGCCTTGCAAGAGGGAGACCGCGAAGGCAACGATCTCCTGATCCTCGATCCGGCCAACGGCGAGCAGCGCCCGCTCTCGCAGCGCACGGTCAACGGCGTCTTCTGGAGTCCCGACGGGCGTGCGCTCTACGCATTCGAGCCGCAGCCGTCGAGCACGATGATCGCGTTGACGCGCTACGACCTCGAAGCAAGCGCGCCGGGCGAGCGGCTCGCGCGCTTTCAGCCGAGCGCCGAGTTTGCGACCATGTTGACCTTCTTCGACCAGTTCGCGCTCTCGCACCGGATCGTCTCGCCCGATGGACGCTGGATCACGTTCGCCGGTCTCGCGCTCGGCAACGGGGGCTCGGGCAGACGCGGCTTCGGCCCCCAGAACGGCTGCTACATCGTTCCCGCCGACGGATCGGGGCCGCCGCGCCGCGTCGCCGCCGGTAGCATCGCGTTTTTCCCTCCGCCGCCATCCGCAGCTTGATTCGCATAGCCGCTATGTCTTGCACCGCCGATACCGAAGAGCTCCTGCGACAGCACCAACTCCGCGTCACCCGCCAGCGGATCGCAGTACTCACCGCATTGCGCCACAGCGCCGAACACAGCACCGCCGACGACGTCTACCAACGCGCCGTCTCTGCAGCGCCTCAGCTCAACCCGTCTACCGTCTATCGAACACTCACACAACTACGCGATCTGGGATTGATCTCCCAGACCGATCTCGGTGGTGGCGAACGCACCTACGCCTGGCGCAGCGGCGATCCGCATCACCACCTGGTCTGCGTCCAATGCGGCACCGTCACGATCCTGCCCCACGACTTCCTTGCCGCCTTCGAGGCGAGCCTGCGCGACAGCTTTCAGTTCCACGCCGATCTCGATCACTGGGCCGTCTACGGACACTGCCGGCGCTGCCGCAACGCGCCCCAAACCGCGCCTGATTTTGCCGCCAACTCCGGGGAGTCGAGATGAGCGCCACGCCCGCCGTACTCGAACGCCACGCCGCCGCCGTCGAAGCGGAGATGCGCGCCGCCTTCAGCGACAGCGACCTGCCGATCTACGCGATGGCTCGCTATGCCCTTGGCTGGGAAGATCAGCAGGGACGGCCTGCGAACGCGGCCGGCAAAGGCGCACGCTCCGCGCTCGTCATGCTCGGCGCCGATGCAATCAGTGCGCATCCTGAACACCAGCGCCGCGCTCTGGCCGGGGCCGCAGCGGTCGAATTCGTGCACAATTTTTCGCTCGTTCACGACGACATTCAGGACGGTGACGAGGAGCGGCGCGGACGCCCCACCGTCTGGCGTGTCTGGGGGATCGCCCAAGCGATCAACACCGGCGACGCGCTGCGTGAGCTGGCCGATCGGGCGCTGCGGCGGGGATTGCTGCACAGCGCGCCCGATGCCGCCGTAGTCGACGCTTCACGACGCCTCAACCGAGCCACGCTGCGCATGATCGAGGGTCAATACCTCGATCTCACCTTCGAAGAGCGCTTCGATGTCGGCGTCGACGAATACCTCGCCATGGTCGAACGCAAGACGGGCGCGATGATGGGCGTCAGTCTCGCCCTCGGAGCGGTCTTCGCGGGCGCGTCCGGCGAGCAGGCCGACGCGCTCGAACGCGCCGGACAACGGCTCGGACGCTGCTTCCAGATGCGCGACGACTGGCTCGGTATCTGGGCCGATCCCGAAGCGTTGGGCAAGCCCACCGACGCCGACATCCGCCGCCGCAAGAAGTCATTTCCCGTCCTCCACACTCTCACGCACGCGCCCGCCGATGCCCGCCGCGAGCTGGAGCAGATCTACCGCCAACCCGAACTCTCCGACGCTCAAGTCGATTGGGTCCACAACCTGCTCTCCGAAGTTGGGGCAGACACAGCGACCGAGCGCGCCGCCACCGACGAGTACCACGCTTTCCAGCACGAACTCACGCAATGTGATCCACGTCCCGAAGCAGTCGCCGACCTTGAAGCGCTGGCGGCCTTCGTGCTCCAGCGCGATCGCTAGGGCGGATCCAGATGACACTCGCGCCCACCGACCAGCAACTCACGCGCACGATCCAGCGCGCCACCGATTGGCTCCTCGAAGCCCAAGACCCCGCCGGCTTCTGGTGGGGCGAACTCGAATCGAACCCGTCGATCACCTCCGAATACCTCCTCCTCACGCACCACCTCGGCATCGGCGACCGTCAGCAATGGGCGGGGATCGCCCGCTATCTCCGCGCCCAGCAACGCCCGCAGGGATTCTGGGCGCAATATCTCGACGGACCGGGAGACGTCAGCACCTCGGTCGAGTGCTACTTCGCGCTCAAGCTGGCCGGCGACGATCCCAACTCGCCCCACATGACCCGCGCGCGCGAGTGGATCCTCGAACAGGGCGGCATCCCCAGCGCCCGCGTCTTCACTAAGATCTGGCTCGCCCTCTTCGGCGAGTTCGACTGGGAACAACTGCCGGCAATGCCGCCCTGGATCAACCTGCTGCCCAGCTGGTTCCCGATCAACCTCTACGAGTTCGCTAGCTGGGCCCGCGCGACAATCGTCGGCATCACCGTGATCATGACGCTGCGCCCCACAGCGGCGCTACCCGCCGGAGCGGGCGTGCCCGAACTCTGGGCCTCACCCAAGGATCGCAAGCGCTTCGCGGTACCGCCGCCGCGCAACCCCTTCTCCGCCGCCGGCGCGTTCTATGCACTCGATACGCTGCTGCGCTTCCTCGACCGCAACCGCATCCGACCCTTTGAGCATCGCGCCCTCGCTTTCTCCGAGCGCTGGCTGCTCGACCGTCAGGAAGCGGACGGCTGCTGGGGCGGCATTCAGCCGCCCTGGGTCTACGCGATCCTCGCGTTGCGGGCGATGGGCTATTCGCTCGATCATCCCGTGATCCAGCGCGCGCTGAGCGGATTCAAGCGCTTTACCTGGAGCCAGGACAGTACCGACGGCGCTCGGATCTGGACCGAAAGCTGCCAGTCTCCGGTCTGGGACACCTGCCTGGCCGCGGTCGGTCTGCTCGATGCCGGCCTCCCGCCCGAACACCCGGCGCTCCAATCGGCCGCGCGTTGGATGCTGCGCGAACAGGTATTGAGCGGCGGCGACTGGCAGGTCAAGAATCCCGATACCCCGCCCGGCGGCTGGGCGTTCGAGTTCGACAACGACGTCTACCCCGACGTCGACGACACCGCTGTGGTGATGATGGCGCTCGAGCGCATCCCGCTGGACGGACTCGAATCCGAGCGCCGCCGCGCGCTCGATCGCGGTCTGCACTGGATGCTCTCGATGCAGTGTTCCAACGGCGGTTGGGGCGCGTTCGACGTCGATAACGAGAAGACCTTCCTCGCCGACATCCCCTTCGCCGACTTCGGCGAACTACTGGATCCACCCACCGCCGACGTGACCGCGCACGCGCTCGAAATCCTGGGCCAGTTCGGTTACAGCGGCCAGTATCCACCTGCCCGGCGCGGCCTGCGCTTCCTCTATCAGTTGCAAGAGCCGGACGGTTCCTGGTGGGGACGTTGGGGCGTCAACTACATCTATGGACTCGGCGCTTCGCTGCCCGCTCTCGCCGCGCTGGGCGAGCCGATGTCAGCGCCCGCCGTCCGCCGCGCGGTCGATTGGCTGATTCGCTATCAACTCCCCGACGGCGGCTGGGGCGAGTCCTGCGACACCTACGCCGACCCCAGCCTGCGCGGGCAAGGGCCGTCCACCCCGTCCCAGACCGCCTGGGCGCTGATGGCCTTGATCGCCGCCGGCGAAGAGCGCCACGAAGCGACCGCCAGAGGCATCCAGTACCTGATCGCGCGACAGCGCGAGGACGGTACCTGGGACGAACCGGAGTTCACCGGTACCGGTTTCCCCTCCGATTTCATGATCAACTACCACCTCTACCGCCATTACTTCCCGCTGATGGCGCTCGGTCGTTACGAGCGCGCCCTGCAAGCGCGCTGAGCGCCGGCGCGAACGATTAGACTGCGATCCACTGTTCACTGTTCGCAACGCCATCTTGGCAATGCGTTGATGGCGTGCACGAACCATCCGCCCAGTGCTCGAGACGAGGCGCGCTCATGACCACCCAACAAGGCTCCAACGCCGACATTGTGATGCAAGAGCTTCCGCGCGACCTCAGTCTCAGCGGGCGCGCGATTCAGCTCCGCTTCCTGCATCGCAGCGACGAGGAAACGCTGCTCGCCTTCGGACGCCGCCAGCCGCACAGCGATCTCCTCTTCCAGGAACGCGATATCACCAACACGGAAGATATCCACCTCTGGATCAACGACACCGAAGCCGGACGGATCACCTCCGTTGTCGCTACTGAAGGCCAGGAGATCAAGGGCTACGCCACGATCGAGCGCGGACACCTGCGCTGGACTCGCCATGTCGCTGAGATTCGTGTGATGGTCGACGTCGATGCCCGCCGGTTGGGCTTGGGCCATGTGCTGCTCGGGCTCGCCTTCGAGACCGCGCTCGCCGCCGACGTGGCCAAGATCATCGCCCAGATGACGCCGATGCAGGTCGGCGCGCGCAAGCTCTTCGAGGGCCTCGGCTTCGTCGAAGATGCGGTGCTGACTCGCCACGTCGCCGCCGCCGACGGTGAACTCCACGATCTCGTCGTCATGCGTTTCGATACCGCCCAGCGCCGCATCTGCGAAGAATGCGGCCAGTTCGCCCTTACCCTGATCCCGATGCAGGGCAAGCAGTTGTGCTGGGCCTGCTACGAGATGATGGATGTGGAACTGGGCGCCGGCTAACGTCGCCACGCGGCCACCGCCGCTCCCAGTCAAGCACTGATGAAAGGGAACTCCCATGGCAGAACGACGCTCGCACACCTACAAGATCGTCGAACTGGTCGGTTCTTCGCCGGACGGCGTGGACGACGCCATTCGCAACGCGATCGAACGCGCCGGACAGACCCTCCGCAACCTCGACTGGTTCGAGGTGCGCGAGATCCGCGGCGCCATGAACGAGGGTGAGATCGGCTGGTTCCAGGTCAAGCTCGGCGTCGGTTTCCGCGTCCTCGATCCCGAAGACCTCGAAGCGGAGTAACCCGCGCGCGATTCAACACAGCCGACCACTGACATGCCCATCGCCGCGGATGCCCTCGAACCCAATCCGATCGCTGCTGCTGTCAAGCAGCGCGACTGGAGCGTCGCCGAACCCCGAGACGCCCTGCGCTGGTGCGAGCGCTACACCCGCGACCACGGTGAAAACTTCACCGTCGTCAGCTGGTTCCTGCCGCGCCCGCTGCGCGCGCCCATGTTCGCGGTCTACGCCTTCTGCCGCTTCACCGACAACCTGGGCGACGAGGCCGGCGGCGGCCCCGAGCGGCGCCTGCAACTGTTGGACGAATGGGAGCAGGACGTACGCCGCGCCTTCTCCGAAAGCGACGCACCTCGGCATCCGATTCACCGCGCGCTCCAGCATGTCGCCCGCAGCAAACCCTTGCGGCTCGATCCGTTCCAGAAATTGATTGAGGCCAACCGTCTCGATCAACGCCAGTCGCGCTACCCGCTCTTCCAGGATGTGCTCGACTACTGCGAGCTGTCCGCCAATCCGGTCGGCGAGATGGTGCTCGCGCTTTGGGAGATCGACGACGAGTACCGGCGCGGACTCTCCGACGCTACCTGCACGGCGCTGCAACTCTCCAATCACTGGCAGGATGTCCGCCGCGACTTCGAGGCCGGACGCCTCTATCTGCCCCAGGAAGACTTGCGCCACTACGACCTCAGCGAAGACGACATCGCCCAACAGATCGCCGCCGGCCGCGCCGACCGCCGCTTCCGCGCCATGCTCCGCTTCCAGGTTGACCGGGCGGAAGCATGGTTCCGCCAGGGCGAGCGCCTGATCGACGAAGTCCCGCGCGAGTTGGCGATCGATCTGCGCCTCTTCACCGACGGTGGACGCGCCGTGCTCGAGGCGATCCGTCGCCAGGACTACGACGTGCTCGCCCGCCGTCCGCGCGTCGGCAAATCCACCCGCGCCTGGCTCGCCCTCCGCGCCGCCGCGCAACTCAAGCTGGGCTGACCCCATGATCCGGCGCAGCGCAGACCCCCAGTTAAACGACGCCTACCGCCAATGCCAGGCCTTCACCCGTCGCCGCGCGACCAACTTCTACGTCGCCTTCTCCGCCTTGCCCGGCCCGAAACGGCGCGCGATTTACGCCGCCTACGCCTACGCCGGCACCGTGGACGACGCCGTCGACGACGCAGGCACGCCGGATGAACGCGCCGCCGCGCTAAGCCAAGCCCACGAACTGCTTGCCGCCGCCTACGACCGCCGCGAAGTCGGACCGGGACAACCGCAGTGGCTCGGTCACGGCCTGAGCGACGCTGTCCACCGCTACCAGATCCCGCGCGATCACTTCGAAGAGCTCGTGCGAGGGATGGAACAGGACTTGATCCAGACCCGCTACGAGACCTTCGCCGACTTGGAGCAGTACTGCTACCGCGCCGCCTCCGTGATCGGCCTGGTCTGCATCGAGATCTTCGGCTACGACCGCGCCCAGTCGCGCTTGGCCGTCGAATCGGCCGTCGCCATGGGCCAAGCGCTGCAAATCACCAACATCATGCGCGATGTCCGCGAAGACGCCGAGCGCGGACGCATCTACCTCGCTCTCGAAGACCTTGCCCAACACGGCCTGAGCGAAGCCGACATCCTCGAATTTCGCTACAACGACCAATTCCGCAGCCTGATGTCCGAATACGCGACTCGCGCCTATCAGCGCTACCGCGAAGGCCTGCGCCTCATCCCGCTCTTGGACGGGCCGCGCTCACGCGCCTGCTGCAACGGGCTGCAAGGCGTCTACCGCATGATCCTCGACGCGATTGTGGCGCGTGATTTCGACGTCTACAGCGAACGGGTCAGTCCCTCGAAAGCGGGCCGCGTGATCCGCCTGCTCGAGCTCTGGGCCTTGGGCGCAATGCCCAATCTCGTCCGCAACGGTTAACCGGCAGTGGCAGCTACATCCCCGGATCACTCAACCGGCGGCGCACCCGTCGCGGTGATCGGCGGCGGCCTCGCCGGTCTCACCGCCGCACTGGATCTGATCGAAGCGGGACAGCCGACTGTGCTCTTCGAGCGCCGCCCCTTCCCCGGCGGCAAGGCCTACAGCTTCCGCGATCCCAACTACGACCTCACGCTCGACAACGGCCAGCACATCACCATGCGCTGCTGCACCGCCTTCCAGGGTCTGCTCGATCGCCTGGATCTGCAACGCCTCGTCAGCTACCAGGACAGGCTGCACGTACCCGTGATCGATCCGTTCGCTCGCGGACGCCGGATCAGCGCAATCGCGGCAAGCCAACCGCCGCTCTTACGCCACCTGGCGAATACCGCTGCCCCAATCCCGGCGCCTGTTCATCTCGCCTGGTCGATCCTCACCTACGCGCATCTCACCACAGAGGAGAAAGCTCGGCTCGGACTGGTGATGGATCGCATCCGCCGCCTCTCCGAGCGCGAACGCCGCGCCCTGGATCGCCAAACCTTCGCCGACTGGCTGCGAGCGAACGGGCAGACCGAGCGGCTCATTCAGCGCATCTGGGACCTGATCGTGCTCCCCACTTGCAACGATCGCAGCGCAGACGTGAGCGCGGCCCAGGCAATCCAGGTTTTCCAGGTCGGCTTCTTAACCAAGCCGCGAGCCGGAGACATCGGCCTCTTTCGCGGCGGCCTGAGCGTCGTCTCCGATCATGCGCTCGCAGAGTTCCGCAGACTCGGCGGCGACGCTCGCCTCACAGCCCCGGTGCAGCAGATCGAGACCGACGACCTCCGCGCGATCCGGGTTCGCTACGGCGACGATCAGACGCTCGGGGTGCGCGCCGTGGTGCTGGCGCTCCCGCCCCAACACGCGCTTCCCCTGCTGCCTCGAGGCTGGCGGCAGCGCGAACCTTTCTGGCGCTTTGAGCAGCACCAGACCAGCCCCATCGTCAACGTCCACATGCAGTGGGATCGCACCATCATGCTGGGCGACTTCGCTGCCGTGCTCGATCCGAATGTGCAGTTCGTCTTCAACCGCTCCCGTCTGCACGAACTGAGCGGGCCGACGCACTGGGTGTCGGTCTCGATCAGCGGAGCGCATGACATCATCGACGATCCGCAGCACGCGATCGTGAGTCGGGCCGAAGCCGGTCTGCGCCAGGCCCTGAAACGCGCCCGCCCAGCGACGTTGCTCGCCGCCCGAGTCGTCAAAGAGCGCGAAGCCACCTTCCGTCCGCTTCCCGGCATCGCCGCCCACCGCCCTAAGCCCCGCACCCCAATCCGCAATCTCGCCCTCGCCGGCGCTTGGACCGATACCGGCTGGCCCGCCACGATGGAGTCCGCCGTCCGCAGCGGTCACGCCGCCGCCGAGACCATCCTCGAACAACTCGGAGCATCCGCATGACCCGCCAACGAACCAGCAGCGCCAGCCCCTACGAAGCCCAGTTCGGATTCTCCCGCGCAATTCGCGTCGGCAACCAGATCGCCGTCAGCGGCACCGCCCCAATCAACCCCGACGGCACAGTCACGCCGGGCGGAGCAGGCCCACAGGCAGCCCGCTGTTTCGACATCATCGAAGACGCCCTCCACCAGCTTGGCGCATCGCTCCAAGACGTCGTCCGCACCCGCATCTACATCACCGACATGGAGCAGTACGAAGCGGTCGCCGCCGAGCACGGACGCCGCTTCGCAGAAACCCGCCCCGCCGCCACCATCGTCGAAGTCTCATCTCTCATCGATCCGGAGATGCTGGTCGAAATCGAAGCCGACGCCATCATCTCCACCAACAGCGAATAAACCCAATCCAGACCGCCCTTTCCCATCTCCCCCCCTTGCGGGGGGAGATGTCACGTAGTGACAGAGGGGGGGTCCGCTCCCCACACCCCGAGAAATCGCCACCAAACCCAACTGTCACCACCGCAACACCACGCCAAACCTGAACCCGCCACAGAACTCCCGTACGTATATAGTTGCCCGCACCGAACCATCCCGCCTCAACAAACGGAACCCGCCATGACCCTCAGAACTCACCTGGACACCCCTGGACAAACCCGGAATCACACCCACACTTTCTGCTCCAAGTATCACAGAATCCAGACAGATCTGGACGAATCTGGACTTTTCCGGACTACCTGCCGCTCAATTTCCCGCCCGCGACCACGAATTCTCTTCGCCCGCCCAGAAATTCCCCCACTTGTCCTGGAGAGCAAGGAGAGACTTGTCCCTACCCCCGCAGCGGACGCAGCCCCCGCCGCTCCCGGATCGCGTTCGCCGCCGCCCACAGATGCGGCTCCGAGTGCAGCAGCTTCACCAACTGCCCGGTCGAACAACCGATCAGCCCGGCCGCATCGGACACCGACCCCTCAGCCGCCTCCAGCAGATCGAGCAGCGCCCGCGCGCCCGTCCAGAACTCGCGGTGGCGGGGGCCGATCCGATCTCGCTTCGGCGCTTCGGCGCGCACGCCTCGCGGCAGGATGCGGCTGAGCTCGGGCGGCGGATGGTACAGCTCCAGCTCAATCGGGCGGCGCGCTTGCAACGCGATTTCGCGGCGCAGGCGTTTCAGCGCTGCAGCGCGGTTCTGATGCTGCGAGCGCCGCTCCGATGCGTAACCCTGGATACCGCTGGGCAAGTGCGTCAGCCGCACCGCCGAATCCGTCTTGTTGCGATGCTGGCCGCCCGGCCCGGAGACTCGAAACCGCTCGACACGGCACTGCGACAACAGCTCCTCGTCGCTCAGCCTCAACCAATCCTCAGTCGCCAACAGCCGCCTCCGCCTGCTCCGATGGCTCGCTGTACTCGGGGCCGCGTTCAATCGAGAACTCCACGTAGTGCCAGCCGGAGATCGTGGTGTGCGAGACATGCGCGGCGAGATGGCTCAACACTTGCAGGCCCAGGTCGCGCAACTCCTCCGGCTGCGCCTCCAACAACTCCGAGGGCACCACCGGCGCATCGACATCACGCGCCTCGGAACGATCCGTGATCGTCACCGTCACCTCATCCTCCGAGGGCATGATCTCGATCCGCAGCCGCCGGCTGTTCGGGTCGGCCTCGGAGGGCGCATCAACCAGGTGCAGGAACACTTCTTCGGTGCAGACTTCCAGGCGGTTCGCCGCAACTGGTCCCAGCTTCATCTCGCGCGCCGAAGAATTCACGAAAGCAAGCACGTCGGGCAGGCGGTCGGCGAACGCCGCCGCCCGCCAGGTGAAGCGCTTGCGCGGCATCAGGGTGAAGATCGCCGACAGCGTCACGGCAATCACCGAGCCGGTCGAGATCGCGTTGCCCAACACCGGATCGGCCCATTCGGGCATCAATCCGGGGAAGAACAGATCCCGTTCGGCCGCGAATCCGCCCCAAAAGGCCAGCCCCACGATCAGCGCCGAGCGTCCGCTAATCCCGTCTTCGATCACGATCCGCATCCCGGTCACGAACAGAATGATCATCGTGACGAACGTGACCCCGCCGATCGCAGACCCGGGCAGGTCGAGAATGAACGCGGTCAGAATCGGGAAGAACGCCATCACCACCAGCGAGCCGGCGCCGAACAGCCCCACAATTCGGGATGCCACGCCAATCACCGGGATCATCCCGATCGGACTCGAGTAGGTCGTGTTTGGCGTGGATCCCAGCACGCCTGCGAGCACATTGCCGACGCCGTCGGCGTTCAGGGAGCCGCGAATGCTCTCGTAGTCGATCCGCCGAAAATCGCGCAGAGAGACCTTCTGCACCGCGATCGTGTCGCCCACCGTCTCAATCGTCCCGGACAGGGTGGCAATGATGAATGCGCCCAAGATCGCCCAGGCCTCGGCGCTATTGGGGAAGGTCGGCGCTTGCCACTCGCTGATCGGGAAGCCGACGATCGATGCCACATTCGTGTTGTCGAAGTGCCACTCCCCCATCGCCAGAGCGGCCAGCGATCCGATCGCGATGCCCGCCACCGGAGCCCAGAGCCGCAGGCGGGGAGGCGCAACCGCGATCATCGCCACCGTCACCAACACCGCGATCCCGCCGATCGCGAGATATTCGATCGAGCCCTCTTTCGGCGTCCCGGTGCCCTGCCAGGCGTCGATCGTGAGCGGCACGATCGTGACCGCCACGCACATCACCACTGCGCCGCCGACCGGCGCGGTAAAGATGTTGCGCAGGAAGCGGAACAACCAGGCCACCGCCCACTCGGTCGGCGCGGCGATCATCGCCAGCGCCGCCACGAAACCGATCCCCGCCAGTTCGACTGCATCCATCGTCGCCGCGAAAAATGCGCCCGATGTGCCCATGAACAACATGTAGCCGGAGCCGATGTAGCCGACCCGCGTCACCGTGATCGCGGTCGTGATCCCGCCGATCAACATGCTGGCCGAGATCAGATAGGCCGCCTCGCCCGAATCAATCAGCCCCAATTGCTCCATCAGAATCGGCAGGAAGACGGTGCCCCCGACCACAAAGAGCGCGCTCTGGACGCCCAGGCCAAGCGCCAACAGAAACGGCGGGCGTTCGTTGACGTCATATCTCAGGGATGGAGTGCGTTCTCGCATGGTGACAAGATATCCCGACCTGCGCGGGTATCCTCAAACGTACGACAGCCTCGGGCTCTAGCGAGGCACGGACAGAGCTGCTTGCCGACTGCAAAGGTACCCGCCCATGAGCGCCCGCGCCTCCGTCAACGGACTCGAACTGCACTACGTCGATCACGGCGGCGATGCTCCCGTTTCCGCCGTCGCCCTGCACGGATTCGCCCTCAATTGCCACTCGTTCGACGAAGTGGCGCCGGCGCTCTCCGACCGTCTGCACTGGTACGCGCTCGATCAACGCGGACACGGACTCTCCGACCGCGCCTCCGAACTTGGCGACTACTCCCGCGATCACATGGCCGACGACATCCGCGCCTTCATCGAGGCGAATCAGCTGGATCGTCCGATCGTGGTCGGGCACTCAATGGGCGGCATGAACTCGATGACCTTCGCCGCCCGCCACCCCGACCAACTACGCGCGCTCGTCCTGATCGATGTCGGTCCCGAAGTCACGGTCGACGGGGCGCAGCAAGTCCGCCAATTCGTGGCCGGACCCTACGAGATGGACTCGCTCGACGAGTGGGTCGAGCACACCCACCGGTACTATCCCTTCCGCTCCAAGGAAGGCATCCGCAAGCGCCTGGCCGTCTCACTGCGCGAGACGCCCGATGGCCGCATGGCCAAGCAGTTCGACGAACGCTTCCGCCAGGCGGAGTTTCGCGGCGTCGCCGAAAGCCGCTCCGATATCTGGGAGACCGCGCGCGCGTTGCAGTGCCCGACCCT